>NZ_CP080376.1 GCF_019443405.1 Brevundimonas sp. PAMC22021
TCGCGGCAATGGGCGGTTTCGATCAGCGGCTTCGCTATGGAGCATTTCTGAGCAACGACCATAGCCGTCGCGCATGGCTTCACAGTCTGCAGCCGTGATCACGGTCAGCTTCACGAGGTTCTTGGTGTCCACCTTGTTCGACAGCCGGCGGATGACGCTGGATACGGCCTGTTCGACCGCGATTTCCCAGCTATCCCGAAGGGTGCCCAGAATGGACTTCAGCGTCTTCCGCCACTCGTCCTCGTTCCCTTCGTCGTGATGACGTCGCTCGTTCGCGAGCTGACTGGAAAGCGATGCGACGATCTGTTCGACCTTCCGGGCTTTGAACGGTGGGTTCGGGTGAGTGAAGCCCGCTTTGTCCCGTCCTCTGGCGACCGAATTCACCGTCATACCGTTGAAACTGGCGTCGCGGGCTGCCTGCTCCAACTCGAATAGGAAAGCCAAATCGTGGGTAAAGACCACAACTTGGCGGTTCGCGGCTTCGGCGACTAGGCGCTGTGCGACAGCCTCCCGGTGGATGTGGTCGAGTGAGGAGACCGGATCGTCGAAAACGATTCCGGATTTGCTTTCGGTGGTCGAGAGTTCAGCCAAAAAAGCTGCCAGCGCTGTGCACCGGTGTTCGCCCTCGCTTAGCACTTGTGCCACTTTCGCATCGGGCTTCCGGATCAAAGCGACCTTGAAACGGGGCATGCCTTCCCGGCTGTTCTGCTGGCGCAGCTCCAACGCAAGGTCGGTGATCTTGAAACTCCCTACTTCGATGGTGAACTGAGCGCGGAGCGCATCTGTCACCAAGGCGCCAGCAACCTCTGTGCTCTTGGTGGTGATGCGGGCAGTGGAGGTTTGCTTCTGAGCCGTCTCCAATGCGGCGATCTGTTTTCTTCGTTCGATTTCGGCGAGCACATCAGCCTTTACGCCAGCCAGCCACTGTCGGTCGGCTAACTCCGCCTTCTCGCTGAGCAAAGCCAATCTTTCCGCCGACCCAGCGTCTGCCAGAAGCCCCGCAACCCGCCCGTCCAACACGGCCAAGCAGTCGGTGATGCCCTGTCGGTTATAGGTGTTCGAAGCCGCCGTGACGGCTGCCCCATGTTGCAGGTGCCCAAGTATCTGCCGATGTCGCCAAGCCGCCTGAACGGTCGCCTTCTTCACCTCGGAGGCCAATCCAGCTTGCTTCAATTCATCCCGGATCGTGGCCGTTATGTTCCTGATCTCACGGATCGACAGGCCAGCGCCTTGGAACTTCTCCATCGCAGCAGTCAGACGTTGGCGGGCTTGCTCTGCCCGGAGCTGGCTATTGTCTCGAACGAACTCATCGAACCGCTTTAAGCGGTGGCTGGCGGCGTGAGAGAGGTCTTGCTGACACAGCACGCAGACGCCGTTCTCCGTTACAGGGAAGATGCGTTCAGGGTAAGCATCCTGCTCCGAAAAGGCGCGCGCGCTGTCCCACAACAAATGCCAGGCCTCAGTCCCGATCTGGGGAATTGGCTCATCGCGGAAGAGTGCCGCTGACGCCGCATTTGCCGCTTGCCGCGCCGTTTCCGCATCGCGAACCAGCTGGTCAATGCGTGCCACCTCTTGGTCCGTCACACTGGCGAACAAGCGGTCGAGTTGTTGGATATGTCCTTCGACTTTGGTCTTCAGTGCACCGAGTTGGCGCGCCACGCGCTGGGGGTCATCGGCCAAGTCGGCGGTGAGCTGTGCGTGACGGTCCCGCTCCTCCTGGGATAAGGTCGAGAGGGTTTCGATCCGGTCGGGGGCAGTGGTCCCGGACAGTGCAGCGACCAGCTTACCGACGGTCGTCTCTGGAGAACAGGTCGGGTTCGTCAGCCCGACAGGCGTCTGCTCCTTAAGCCGGGTGACATCAGCCACCAGTTTGTCTTTGACTGGCTTACAGAGCCCCGCCAGCTGAGCGAGCATTTTGAGGGGCATCGGAGTGTAAGCGACGTCGTTGGTATCATCGACGTGGACATTGGCGGTGCGGGAATCGAACACGCTGACGTCAGACAAAGCTGCGTCGGCAGGGGTACCTAGCTGCCAAGCACAGGAGCGGTTTTGACCGCCGATAGCGTACTCGATGGTGGCGCTTGGGATGCCTGGGTTCTGTTCGTAGATGTCGGGGATGACTTCCTCGACCTTCTCAACGTTTCGTGCGCGGCATGCCTTTTTCAGGATGCGCGCGTAGCCAGATTTTCCGGAGCCATTGTCGCCGTAGACGACCGTCAGGCCATCCTTACGGATCGAAAGCCGCTGCCCGGTCGCCAGCGCGCTGACATGACTAACGGCACTGATGCCCCGGAGATAGACGTCTCCCTGATCCTGTTTCACATCGCGAAAGTGTCCGGCCTCTAAAGGGACGCCGGGTTGCACGCCCTTACAGATCGCGGCGAGTTCGTCGATTTCGACGGGCTCGATACTCTGTTGTGTGGCCAGCCGCCGGAGCGCATCGCGCTGCCATGCGGGCGAGTCAGTCGACCACGCCAGTATCCCTGCAAGTGCTTCTGCTTCGGTCGCCATATCGCTTCGCCGCCCCATCTACTCTCAGCCGTTGAACCGGCTGATTGACTTGTCCGTCCATGCTGACGCGCAGGTGCGATGCAGAACGATCAACTAGGGATAGCAGCGATACTTGCCTAACGTCTCGGCAATTTCCGACGGGGTGGCCATGCGCGATCGGCGATCTGTTCAAGCTCGGCGAGGCCTGAAAGGAAGGCGGCCGTCTGACCCACGTCCATCCAGTTCAAATCCCCCGCAGTGTTGACCGGATTACTCACCCTGCCTTGGATTGGATGCCGGGTCCTGATGGCTTCAGCGATCATCCTCAGCGCAAGATCGTCGCCATCGCCGGCGTCGACGGTTGCTCGAAGGTTGCGGATTCCCAGCAGGATGACAGGCCCACCCAGCCCGCGGCCGTTGATAAAGGAATCGGGACGTTATCCGCCAAATGCGTCCTCTCGCGCATCGGCAGGGTGCCCGCTCGATTGCAGACCTTTCCAATGTCAGCGAAGAGTCAGGTGCAGCTATTGCTCACCGCCGATGCGAATGTCGCCAGCTGACTCATAGCGGAACTTGAGAAGGTCTTTTCTCAGCACAACGCGCCGCTGGGCGAGCTTATTGGAAGATCGACTAATGCTTTCAGCCGCTGCCATCGTATTCTCGGCCCGGAATGCCATTGTCTTGGGGGCAGGGCGGTGCCGCGCGCCGGCGCTTTCGGCACCGCTGCGACAAGGGCTCCAGTTGAAGCCGCTCAACGCGCGGTTACACGACAGCGCTGACCCTTCCGGCTTGGCTGATGAGCACGTCGAGCAGCGCGATCAGCTTCGAAGTGTCATAGGCGTCTCCGAGCCGAAGGACGTCTTCCGTCTGATCGTAGAAATGACGCTGGTAGGATTCCTTGAATTCCAACGCGCCGTGCCAGGCCTCGATGTCCTTCTTGTAGTTGCTCCAGAGAACCTGCGCTGGCGGGTAGGTGGCTAGCTTTAGATCAAGGTAGCATTCGATCGCGGCCGCGCGCCCGTTGATATCGGAAAGACTGACCCCTTCGGGCCCGCGCGCCGGGAAGTTCCGAAAGGCCTCCAGATCGGGCAGCAGCATTGAACGCATATTGGCCGGTAGGTTGAGCGCTTCGAGCTTTCTGTAGGCATCGACGCCCTCGGCGTCGTTGTCGAAGACGAAAAGGACTTTGTTCTGGATGTCGGTCCGCAGGAGGCCTTCCGCGAATTTCACGAGGTTGCCCGTGCCCCAGAAATGGTGGCGCTCGTCGACATCGACGAAATTGAAGAAGTCCATGACGTCCGGGCGCAGGATGGCAAGCGCTCTTTTGAGGATACGCGCGTCGGAGGCACCCTCCGTAGCGATCAGAACTTTCTGCTTTCGTCTGGCACCGGGCTGGAAGGCGTCTCGCTGCTCCCAGCCCGATGTCACCAGAGGGCCAAATTCCCAGGCCACTTCCGCGTCCGAGTTTTCGCCACTGAGTCCAAAGACCAGCAACATCGACTCGGCGCTCAAGAAGGCAATTCGCGCGCCGAAGTAGCTGACCTCCGACCAAAAGCTGTCGCTGTTTTCGTGCCAGGGAAGGCGGGCGAAATCCGGGTCATCCTTGAGGCATCCCATCGCCGCCTCGTCGTTGTCGAAAGTGGCGCCGCCTTTCAGACTCTTTAGCGGGTAGCGGTTGGCTAAGGTGCAGTATTCCTCGAATGAGAGGAGCGGGGGCTTGGGTCCCAAAGACTCGTCATAGGAGGCCATCTCGCGCGCATCGGCGATCACAGCGTCGTACTCGGCGCGAGCGCCCTCGATCGTGGAGCCCAAGAGGGCGAGCCTCGGCAGGACGCGCGACAGCGGGCGCGCAAAGACCGCCTCATGCTCGGCGAGCTCGCCCTCTAGCTCAGGGTGTTGCTGGTAATAGTCGTAGTTGATGCCATCCAGCTTACGCCGCGCTAGGTCATCCTCTTGGAACAAGAACCCGAAATCCAAGCCCATGTGGTTCGTGGAATAGGAGAGGCTGACCCCCGCAATGGTTAGCTCGATCGACGTTCCCATGTTCACGCTCAGCGAAAGTTTCCGGTCTGAATTCTACTGGAGCACACAACCGACTGCCGCGCGGGCGCAATGGTGTCGCGTAGGCTCGCCTCTCGCTCACGGCGCATCGCGAGCGCTGTTTCAGTTCAGGATCCGCCACCGGGAACGGCGTGATCCGAAGGCGTGCGCCGATTGCCCGGGACGCGAAGGATCAAGGCTGTGCGCACGTCGCCTCCATGGCCAGAGCGATCGCGAACCTCGAAGCACTGATCAAAATGCGGGATGCCCGAAGGCCTGTCACTGAGGTCCAATATCGCCAGCACCCCAAGCCGGACGTCGGTCTGCTGGTAGGCCGTGGTTTGCCGGAGCAAGGGCTGAAGGGTAGGCTCCACCCATTGGCCCAACAGGCGCTTGACCTCGATGACGAACCGGAACGGGCCTTGAGGGATCCAAATGTCCACCCGTCCCGCGCTGACCTGCTTGCGTTCAGCCTCCGGATATTCGCTCGTTGTTAGAAACTCCCAAAGATCGTGTTGGAGCTCGACCTCGCCCGGCGGACTGCCCTCCACAACCCTGCGCAGGTAGGGAAACCGGGCGCCGTCGCCATCGATGCGCAACTTGACGAAGCGCACCAAGCTCAGCAGCAGGCGATCGAATTTCGCCTGCACAATCCCCTCATAGTTGCGCTTGCCGACCAGCTGCGCTTTCAGCGAGCGGTAGACACGATCCTCAACGAGACCAAGCTCGTGCTTGATCCAATAGCCGTCGATCGCTTCCTGGACGAACCTGAGACTGGATGCGCTTACATTGGTCGAGAGGGTGTGGAGAACGGCGTTCGACCCGAGACCGCTCTCCTCGGTTTTCCCGGCGGAGCGCCCTCGATCTGGGCTCGTATGTTGGCGCGTAGCTGCGTGGCGTCACTGACGTCCATCGCTTCACCGCCCCGGTGGACGATCCACTGATCCAGGTGCGCGAGGAGGCCACGCTCGCGGACGAAAGCGGCCTCCACAGCAGGCTGGATGAGCCTGGCTGTACTGCCGAAGTCGTTCCGGATAGACCGGTTATGCAAGTAGGCGCGTAGGACGTTGTCCATCGTTCTCGCCGCGTCGAACCAGCTTGGCTGGACTAAGTCCGTGGCCAAGGCCTGGAGGTCGTCGACGACCGGCACCCAATCAAGGTCGGCCGCCGGGCTGGGCAGCAGCCACTCGTATCCAGGCGCGGTACGATCCCAAAGCGCCCGGACGACGGCCTCTTGCTTCAGTTCATCAACCAGCGAGACCGTCGGCGCGCGTCCCTCGGCAAGAGGGCCAAGCGCCTGGGCGACGATGAGATAGATCCTAGAGTCCCGCCTCGACTCGTCGGCCGCTACGGCAGTACGCAGCAAGCGCTCAGCCTCTACAAGGCATTCCCCGATCCTCTCGGGTCCGTTCTGATCCAGAGCTTCGGCTAGCGCGATGATCCCACGCTCGGTCTTGGCCTGCACCGCCAGCGGTGATCGGTCAATCTGCCGATCGAGGATGCTCAGCGCCTCAGGCTCTCGAAACGTCTCATACGCGGCGGCAGCCAGCCTCGACACCATCGGTTCGGCGTGAACGTCGTCCACATCTTCCAGCACCGTCAGGGCGGCGAGCGCCATGTGCTTCCAACGGGCATCGACAAGCGCTAGGCGCAGCAGCCAGGCTGCGGCGTCTACCCGCAGGATGTCGTGTGTCGCGCTATCGCGCGCCCGCGCGTCCAGGGCGGCGACATAGGGCCGAAGGTCGCCGATCGGCTGCTCGACCAACCGCGTCAGGACCCGGGTGTGACCCGCCCGATCCCGATTGACCCTCAGGCCGGTCACGATGAACGCCTCGGCCGCCTTGCGATCGTCGAGGCTGTCCCAGGCGTCCAGCAGCAACACGGCCACGTCCGCGAAGAAGGCCGAAGCGCCTGGCTCGACTTCGGCGTGGATCACGCCTTCACCGCCAACGTCGGCCAAGCCCAAAGGCGCGCCGACCTCGAGAAGCGCCATCAGTTTGACCTCCAGGGAGGTCACCAGAGGTTCAGCCTGGATTGAAGGGCCGCAGACGTTTGGTCGATCTGGCCTACCACAGCTTTTCACCTGGTCCAGCGACCAGCACCCGGCTGGGGCTCAGGTCGCCAAAGACGCTGGCCTTGTCGCTCAGGGCCACGAACATCTGCAGTCCTGGCGTCTCCTTGGCGAGGGCTTTGAGCTCTTCGAGCATGTCGGCCAGATTGCTGTCCGCAACTTCTTCGCGCTTGGGGGAGTCGATCAGCAGAAGGCCGGGATGTCGGCCGGTTTGGTGCTCGGCGGCGCTTCGGACGAGGGCGACCACCGTGGCGATACGCAGCCGCAATTGCTCGCCGGGGCTGAGGCCGCCGAAGGTCGCGTCGGCCCCGCCCTTGCGAAGCGCGACATTGGCGTTGCGCTTGATGCTGACCGACTCCACGTCGGTCATCCCTAGCCGCTGGACGATGCGCGTCACTTCGGCGTTCGCGCGCGCTAGGACAGCGGCTGCGGTTGCGGCGATCCGTTGCTCGGCTTCTTCCTTTGCACCGGTCAGAACCGCAAGCTCGTCAGTATCCGACAGGTCCGCGTTCAGCACAGCGCGCGCGACCTCCAGCATTCCTTCCAGGCGCTCGCGTCGGAATTCGAGGTTTCGCAAATCCGCTGCGGTGCCACGAACCGACAGCGCCTGAAGGACTTTGCCCGCTTCCAGAAACTGAGCCCGAAGCGTGTGCTGTGTCGCCGCCAGCTTCGTGGCAAATCGCTTGGCATCGGCCTCGAGCGCTTTGACGTCGGCGACCCGTTGCTTGGCCAAGCGCACCTCGGCGTCCACCGCGTTGGCGTCAGGCTCGGGCGCTACCTCTTTGCACACCGAGCAGGAACGATCGCGGCTCTCCTGCTCAACCCGGCTCTTGGGGATCGATGCCGCGCAACGCGGGCAGCATTTGGGAGACAGGCGGCCAAAGAACGCGGCGGCCGCATTCTCTTCCTCCAGGGCAAGCAGCGCGCGTTCGGCGTTGATACGCCAGCCCTGTGCTTCCTGGGCCGCGTCGTTGGCCGCGTTCGCTTCATCGCGCCCCGCCCGAACCCGGACGGCGAGATCGTCATAGATTCTTTGAGCCTCCAGCAATTGGGCGATCGCGGCGTCGCGTAACCCTTCGTCGGCGATCTCCTGCTGGACCTTCTGGAGCTCGTCCTCGACTTCGGTGAGCGACTTGCCGCCCAGGACGGAGAGCTTGCGCTTGCGCTGCTGGGCGTCGGAGGTCAGCACGTTTAGCCGAGCCCGCGCTTGGAAGAGCGTTCTGGCCCAAGGCAGGCCAATGAAGACCTGCAGCAAGCGCTGCGTCAGGTCAGTGCCTCCAACGTGCTCACCAATAATGGCGTCGCTGTCGGCGTCCGCCAGGAAGGCGCCGGTATAGGCCGCCCAGCCGTCCTCGTAGGGGATGGTCCGTCCGTCTCGCAGCTGACGGGAGGTCGGGATCGGCTCCAGCCCTAGCGCTTCGAGCATGACCTCCTGCATCACGCGCTTGAATTGTTCCTCATCGTCGAACCCGTGCGCCTGCTGCTCCTCGCCGGCACCGACGCACACCTGACCACGAACACCGGCTTCATCGCACGCGAACACGACCCGAATCGTTCGGCGATCAGCTAGGAAGGAGACGTCGACATTGCGGATCCATGCCTTGGAGGTATCGGCCAGCTTCTTTGGTGTCCCCCGAAGGGCCCACAAAACCACCTGGATGAGAGTGGTCTTGCCGGCGAAGTTGTCAGCCGACACGATCCCGTAGAGGCCGCCGTCATCGACGTCCCACTCGAACTTGAAATCCTTTGTCGCGCCCTGGATCGATTTAGTGCCGTCGAAGGCGATGGCCTTCACCCGCAGATGTCGAGCCGGCGGCGGAGAGGGCGTCGCCACGACGCCGTGTCGGGTGAGGATCGCGGTGACCTCGCCCACATCAACCTTTGATCGCCGCGCCACGGCGTCGACAAAGGCGAGCGGTTCAGTTGGGGCCGGGGCGGGAGCGTTCATTACTTAGACTGCATTTCGGCCAAGCGAGCGGTCACTTGGTCCTTGATCGGCTGGATGACGCGCCCGTGACGAGCGCTGTGATATTGGGCGATTTCGTACTGACGCTTCTTCAGCGTCGACCCGAGGCGATCGCCAGCAACCTTCGCCACGAGGCTGGCGCGGTCCGCGTACCACTTCAAAGGCGCGACGGCGGAAAGCTGGAGGGCCTTGGCCGCGCCTTCCTCTGTCAGGAAGAAGCTGCTCTGGGCGATGGCGGAACCATCAGCCTTGTACTTCCGCTTCAGAATGGCCAGCCCGTGCAGGCTAAGCGTGGCCATCGCGTCGTCGAGCGCTTCATAAGCGCCAAACAGGTAGCGCAGCATGCTCATGCGCCGGAGATCAGGTTCATCGCCAGACATGACCTCGACAGCGGCCTTGAGCAACGACCCATCAGCTTTACGCCCAGCCTCGTACTGATCGAGAAGCTCGTGGGCGAGATAGTCCGGATTGCGCAGCCAGAAATCGATGGCCTGAATGCGCATCTCGGCATCGATGACTTTGACGCAGCCATCGGGCGCGCCACGCGACGCAGGTTTACCCGCGCGATCCAGGATGAAGAGTAATCGCACCGCATCGCGTCGGTGCGCGATCTGCTGATCGCCGGCGGCGCCTTGCGAAAAGGCCTGCTCCGAGATGGCAGCCCCCAAATTGTCACCCCCCCAGACTGCACGGGCTGTCCCTTCCCGTCGCGGCTGCCTCAACGCTAAGCTGATCTACCTGCGACGACAAGTTAGCGCGGCACAGAGTTCAATCTACGCGGGTGCCTCTCAGCGCTGTGTCCGAGCCGCAGCAAGCTGCCACTCCCTGATCGGCCTTGGGGCTAGCTCTGCAGCCCGAACAAACGCCGCGGCAGCACTAGACCTTTCGCGCACCGTGCTTGTCTAATGCGGCTTCGGCGAGGGTGCGCAGGATCGTCTTCCATTTCGGAACGGTGGCGTCCTCCCCGATAACCGAGCTCGACTGTAGAGCATACCCGTAGCTGAACTTGCCGTGCACGATGGAGTTGCGGAAAGCGTAGAGCGCCTCGGCGAAGGTGTTGGGAGCCGCGTTGCCCACCAGTCCGTCGGCCTGGGCTGAGGCGATCATCTTGCTGTCCGTCAACGAAGTGATCAACTTGAAGATCGGTCCCTTCTCGTCCTTACTGACGAGTTCGAGCACGCGCTTCGAAAAGTCTGCATCGCTCACATTTCCGTCGTGGCGCAGCTTTCTCATCTCGGCAGCGTGTCCGAGAAATGAGAAGTGCTCGAGCACGCGGTAGTAGGACACGCAGGCGGCGGCATCATCGGCCTGTGAGAGCCCGTTATAGTAGAACCGCATGGGGTCGAGGTTGGTGACGATAGGGGGTGCCACCTCGAGTTCAGGCTCAGGCGCCTCGTCGTCGAACTCGTCCCAGAAGAGCATGCTTTCGTCGATCGGGAAGAACGCCGCCAGGCTTCCGAACTTCCGCTCGAAGGCCGCGCAGGCCGAGATAAACACCTGCTCCAGTTCCTCAGGGCCGACCGCGTAGATCCGCAGGCTGGTGATCTCCTCCCAAGTCCCGAACCACTTGCTGCGGTGGTGACCCTCGAAGGCAAGGGCTGCTAGCGGGGTGGCCTGGCCGAAGGTGCACTCGATGCTACCGAACTTGAAGCCACCGCGCGCGTCGGTCCCAAGAGCCATGATGAAATCGTGGTAGCCGCCCAGGCTGAAGCCATGGAAGCCGTGAGCTTTGAAGTTGGGGTTCACAGCCTCAAGTTCGTCGAGCGTCATGCTTTCGGGCGCGCTGGGCAGCATGAGCTTGGCCCCGATCAAAGGCCAACTCGCCGAGCGGCCCACGGCCTCGTCCTGCCATATCAGGTGGGCGTCGTAGTAGTCAGAGGCTCCCGGTTCGAACTCGAAGGGAATGAGGGGATCCAAGACGCTCTCCCGGCGGATGCAGCCCAAAGCCGGGCACTTCAGAATAGGCGGTTTTAGACCGGCTCAACACCACATCTGGCGCGGCACGGAGTCTGATCGGCGACGGCGGTCGAACTTCCGCTTCCGGCACCGATCCCAATGTCTGCAACTGGCGCATCGGAGAAGTTGCTGAGCGGGGTTCGGCTCCGGACCTTTTGAGCTGAAGTCAGCTTCCTTCGGGCACATAGATCATGCCGCCGTCGGGCATCTTGTAAGCACTGCCAGCCTTAACGCCTTGGCCCTCGCCGATCTGCCCGTTCGACTGATAGCGGGTGAGCTCTTCTCCATCCTTCACCGTAATGCGCATGTCGGCTCGGCCGGGGTTCTCAACCACGACGACGTCACGGCTCGTGAAAGGGTTCAACGGGTTCTGCACCAGCACCACCAGCAGCACGGCGATGATCACGACAAAGACGTCGATCAGATTGACGACCGAAGCGATGGGATCATCGTCATCCTCTTCCAGGAATCGCATCAGCCGGCTTCCTGCGCGCGTTCTATGGCGCGCAGGTCCTGCAGCAGCCAGCGACGACGGACGGTGAGCAGATAATGGGCAATGCTGGCGGCGATCAGGGCCAGCGTCACCCCTGAAAAAGCCACCACCATGTTCTCGCCCACACCCGACGCGTCGCCGCGTCCCAGGGAGAGGAGGGCAGGCCCCATCGGGATCATGGTGGCGACTAGCCCCAGCATGGGCGCGCTTCGCGAAACGATGCGCAGCCCCTCCAGCTTCTTCAGGATCCAGAGCTCAAGGTCGTCGCTGGGCGCATTGGTGCGCTGCTGATGAACCGCGAGCGGCGAGCGCCAGCCTTTCCGTTGGCGCTGGGCTGCTTCCACGACAAAGGCGCCTAGCGAGAAGAGGGCGAAGGCCAGCGCCGCCAGGATCAGGATCAGCGCTGGGATGAGAAAGAGGCTGGCGACCTGATAAAGGCCGGCTTCAAGCGCGGGCATGGGCGGACTTTCTACGGGTGGGAAGAAGGCGGCTGGCTCCGCCGGCGAGCAAGCACGCCAGGAGCAGGGCGATGCCGATCCCGGTTGATGATGAAGGTGCGGGCGGCGCGGGCGGCGACAGCTTCTCGAGCAGGCGTCCCCGGACCATCGGCGGGGCTGGCTGCGAGGAGGGCGGCTGCGGCGCGGCGGCCTGGGACGGCGGCACTGATTGCCCCGAGGTCGGAGGTGAGGCGAGGCCAAAGCCGCTGCTCAAGGCTGCCGGAGCCGTCGATGTCGTGGGCATCCTGGACGACAGATCCGAGAGGCCCTGCTGGATCTCGCGGCGGGTGGTCTCGTTGGCCGCCCAGAGGCCATGATCGATTGCGCGTTGCAATGTCTGAAGCAGCTGGCGCTCGGCAGCCGGATTGTTGGACTGGAACCACTGGCGCATGTTCATGCCCCGCGCATCCCGCACATAGGTGTCGTGCATCGCCTGCCACTGGTCGGCGCGGACCATGGAGGCGTTGGCCGTCTGCCACCCCAGCAGGTTCTGCGCCGCCTCGACAATCGACAGCGCGCCGGCATAGCCCTCGGCCTGCATGGCCGCGATCCACTGACGGTTGGTGTAGCGGGTGCGCATCTCGGCGGCGAGGAAATCGCGCGCGGCCACCGCTTTGGGCGAGCCCGCCCGCGCGTCGGTGATGTAAAGCGATGGCGGCTGACCGTTCACCTTCCCCGCCGCCAGCGACAGACCGCCCAGGTATTCGAAAGGATGGTCGGTCGAGAGCACGCCGTGCAGGTTGCTGGAGCGGGACATCACCGCCGCCTCCACGCCTTCGAGTTGCGACGAGAAGACGTCGGCGGCTTCGGCCTTCGTTCCCCAGCGGCCTGCGCCATAGACATAGCCGACCTGATCAATGAACTGGTCCGCGGCCTGAGCCGCCTGTCCATCGCCGTCCTGCGCGACCGCGTCGGGGACCCCGCTGCCATAGTCGCCGGGCGCATTGCTGAAGATGCGCGCGCGGCCGAGCGCCGTGGCCTCTTCGGCGGACAGGCCCTGCGCCTGAAGACGTTCGGCGGCGCGTCTGCTGTTGCTAGCGATGGCGTTGTTCGGCTCGTCCAGCGCCGACAAACGCTCGATCGCATCGGCGAGCAGCCTCATGAAGCCGTCGAACTGGTCGCGGTAGACGCCCGTGGCGTGAACCACGACATCGATGCGAGGACGCCCCAAGGCCTCGGCGGGGATGATCTCCAGGTTGGTCACGCGTCCGCCGGCGTCCCAGGTCGGACGGAGGCCGAGGGCCTGAAGCACCTGTGCTTCAGGAAGGCCAAGGGTGCGCAAGGTTTCGGAGGACCAGAGGGTTACCGCGAGCTTGGCCAGGGGGCTGCCGTCATGTTCGGTCGCGTAGGCCTGTCGCAGGCTGTCCAGCGCTTCGCCGCCTGCTGCATAGGCGGCCTCGCTGGGGAACTTGTCTGGTGAGAAGGCGTAAAGGTTGCGCCCGCCCACGGCGTCGGGATTGCGGACGGGATCGCCGCCCTCGCCGGGCAAGACGAACCGGCCGGACAGGGCCGCGAGCATCGCCTCTGTCTCGCCAGGCTGTGCGAGCCGCTGATCAAGCGCCTGCGCCCGCTCGACCTGGCGGCGCAGCTCTGGATCAGTAATTTCGGTCAAGGGCGCGCCGTCGCGCAGGTGACGGTGAAGCAGGCGATAGGCCGGACCCGCCTGGATGTCGGCGACATCGCCCGCGAAGACTTCCGCCGGCTCGAGCTCCATGGCGGAGTAGAAGGGGTCGCCCAGCTGCTGCATCACCGTCATCAGCCGGTGCTCGGCCTCGGCCGGGCGGCCCAGGCTGTGCAGCCCGAGCGGCATGGCGGCGCCGGCGATGGCGTGCAGGTGGTCGTGCAGGCCGAGAAAGAATGACGGGAAGTCCGCTTCTGCCGTCGCGCGGGTCCAGCCTATGTCGGCGTCCAGATGATCCCGCGCGGCCTGGTCGAGAATGCGGGCCTGCGTCGCCTGCCGCACCGGGCCTTCGTCTAGTTGCTGATACTCGTGGATCAGGGCGTGGATGTCGCGAAGTTCGTCCTGCAGTCCTGCGGGAGCAAAGGCCGGCGTCTGGTGGCTGACTGTGACGGCGCGTCCCCGCCGTTTAGCCTGCATGGCTTCGCCGATGTTGTCCTGGATGTACGGATAGACGACAGGGAGGTCTCCCAGCGCCAGAAAAGGATCGTCATCCATGCCGAGGCCGCGGTCCTTGCCCGGCAGGAACTCCTGCGTGCCGTGCGTGCCCAGGTGGATCAGGACGTCGACGCGGCCCGCCTCGCGCGCCCAGAGGTAGGCGGCCAGGTACAGGTGGTCGGGGGGCACGGCGGTGTCGTGATAGGCCTCGCCTACGCGCGCGGCGCGCGGCGGCTGAGGCATGACGGTCAGGTTCCCGACCTTCATCGCCGGAATGACGAAGACCGCCTTGCCGTCGACCTGACGCACCGACCAGTGGCTGGCAGGATCATCCCAGCGAGCCAGGATGTCGTCGCGTCTGGTGCTTGGCGTCCCGGCCAGCCAGCGGCGATAGGTCTCCAACGGCAGGGTGACGGCGAGATCCTTCTCCAGAAGGCTGTCCAGGGTCTCGTGGCGGTAGAAGGCGCCCAGCATGGCCTGGCCCGCTGTGATGAACCGGGCCTCCGCCGTCGTGGGCACGGCATAGCCGGCGCCCGCCAGATCGGCGGTCAGCGCCTCCAGGCTGCGCGGCACGTTGAGGTTGGAAGCCGAGATGTTCGTATCGCCGCCTGGATGGTTCCAGAACATCAGAGCCAGGCGCTTTTCGGCGTTTGATTTCTGACGGAGCCTGATCAGCCGCGCGGCCTTGGCGGCGACGGCGTCCACCTGGTCGGAGATGGGCAGCATTTCGCCGTCCGACACGGCCGAGATGACCATCGGATCGATCATGCCCCAGCTCTCCGGCGGGGACAGCAGGGCGGCGGCCGTGCGGGAGGGCAGGCCTGTGTCGGCTGCACGCCAGGCCGCCTCATCGCCGTCACGGTAGGAAAAGGTCATCAGCGCGGGGATGTCGAGCCGGGCGAGCTGGGCCGCGATCGTCTGCCCCGCGACCAGGTGTTGCGTGTTGATCAGGGCCTTCGCATCGATGGCCGCCGCCGCGTCGTAGAGGCCGGTTTCGCTGCGGCCGTCGAACCAGAGGGCGACGCCGTCGACGCCGCGTCGGTCGAGGGCGGCGATCAGGGCGTCGATCACGGCCGTGTCGCCGTCCGCTACGTTGGAGCGGGCGATGATCAGGCCGATGCGGGGGCGGCGCGCTCGGGCGTCTAGCCATTCCGTGAAGGCTTGCGGCGCGTCGCCTCTAGCCTCCGGATGGTAGTAGCCCGCATCCCCGAGCGGAACAGGCGCGGGCGCCGCAGCTGCGTCGCCGCCGGAGCGCCAGAGGTTCAGGTGCTGAAATAGGGCGCTGAAGTTCGCGCGCCCGCCCGCCGCGTAATAGCCGGCGATGCGGCGAGCGGCGCTGGCGTCCAGTCCGCCAGAGGCAGGCACGCCGCCGCCGACGCGGACCCACGGCACGCCCGCTGTCGCCAAGGCGTCGGCGACACGTCCCTCGACCGCCGCGACGTCGCTGGGGCGAGGGGTGTCCAGGATGATGAGATGCGTCGCCGTCCAGTCTGGTGCTTCCGGAAGGGAAGCGAGGGTGTCGCCGCGCACCTCCACGCCCTGCTTGGAGGCGATCTCTGCGATGCGTTTGAACTTGGAAGGCAGGACGAAATCGCTGCCGATCACCTGAACGCGGAGCGGCCGTTCCGTCTGCGCGAAGGCCCCGCCGGCGAACGCCAGCAGGGCCAGAACAAGCAGGAGGAAAAGGAGCCTGGGCAAGGGCTCAGAAGTTCGCGGTAAAGCCGACATAGAAGAAGCGGCCCGGCTCGGCGAAGGAGAAGTAGGTCGACTCGTCAGCCAGCTGCACATCGCCCAGGTTCTGCACGCCCGCCTTCAGCCACAGCTCGGGCGACAAGCGGTAGCCGCCTTCCAGGGACACGAGGGTGTAATCGGGGACAGGATACTGCACCGAGTTGGACAGCATCCACTGCTCGCCGACGTACTCGCCGCGCCCCTGGACGAACACTGCGTCATTCGGCTCCCACCGCAGGGTCGCGTGGCCGCTGTGCTCGGGGCGTTCGCTTAGCGGCGTGCCGGTCTCGCGGTTCTCGCTGTCGAGATAGGTGTAGTCGGCCTTCAGCGTAAAGGCCGATCCGAGCGGCGCTTCGGCGGCCAGTTCAACGCCTTGGATGCGGGCCTCGGCGATGTTCTGGTACAGCCGCACCTCGCGACCACGCACGCCGCAGAAGGCGGTGCAGCGGGTCTCGATCAAATCCTCGATGTCATTGTCGAACACGCCGGCGCGGGCCATCCAGCCGTTACGTCGATACTCGGCGGAAACTTCGTACGAGGTCCCGATCTCCGGCTGCAGGTCCGGGTTGCCGTAGACGGTGAACCGCCCCGCCGCCGCTACCGTAACGAACTCGGGAGACAACTGCTTCAGGCTGGGCGACTTGAAGCCGCGGCCGCCTCCAGCCTTGAGGATCAGGTTCTCGGTTGGCGTCCAGACGGCATAGAGGCGCGGGCTGGTCTGCCATCCGTATTCGTCGTGATGGTCGAAGCGGGCGCCGCCGGTCAGCGAGAGCGTCGAAGATAGCGTCCATTCGTCCTGGATGAACAGGGCGTAGCGTTCGCCCTCCAGTTGGCCCGACAGGGACGCCGCGGCGTCCTCCAGCTGCTCGTTTCGCCATTCGCCGCCCAGGCTGACGCGATGAGCCGAGGCAAGGTCAAAGGTTGCGCGCCCGTCCACGATGTCTTCGCCAAGACCGACCGGGCGCGTGGCGGTTTGTCCGCCCGTGGCGAAGTTCTCTCGGCCCAGTTCTGACCGGTAGGCGCGGATTGCCGTTTCGCCCCAGCTCCACTGACCCGTATGCGACAGGGCGTACTGGCGCCGATCCACGGCGTCAGACGTCCGGTAGTAGGTCGGACGCGCGCCCGTGGATAGGGCGTTCCGATAGCGATCATCCCGTCCACCAAGAACGGTCAGGTCAATCCGTTGCGCAGCGTCAGGCGTCCAGCTCAGAGTGGCCGATCCGGTCAGGGTGCTGCGGTCCTCGAGGTCGGAAAGGCGCGAATCCCCGTCTGTCGGCGTCTCGTTCCTGCCCTTGGTTTCCGCATAGAGGCTGAGGCCGAGCGTGTTTTGAACCAGGGGGCCGCCGGCATAGGCGCCAATCTGGTAGGTCTCGCCGCCGCGTCCGTCCTCTCGCAAGCCGCCCATGGTGGTCAGGCTGCCGCGCCATTCGTCGGTGGCGCCCCGGGTGATCACATTGACGACGCCGCCCAGCGCCTCGGAGCCGTACAGCGAAGACATAGGCCCGCGCACCACCTCCACCCGCTCGATCGCTGCCGCCGGGGTCCAGCCGAGGTCGAAATCGGCGTGCTGGATCGCGTTCGCCGCCGCATTCACCCGGCGCCCGTCCAGCAGGAACAATGTATGTTCGCTAGGCATCCCGCGGATCGACACGCCGCGCCGCGTCAGGCCTGCGCCGTTGACCGTAACGCCCGGCACATCCCTCAGAACGTCAGTCAGATCCTGGATTGGACGACGTTCGATCTCGTCGCGACCCACCACCGTTACGCTTGCGGGCGCATCCGAAACCGTGCGCTGAGTGGCCGTGGCCGTGACCACGATTTCTTCCAGCTGCTGCGGCTCGGATGGCTCTGCCGAAGCAGAAGCCGCCGTAGCCATGCCGGCCAGAAGAGCGGCAAGCGGAACCACGCGCGAATGAGAATGCATAAGAACGACGACCCCGAAAAGAAGGCGTCGCTATGTTATCTTATATCGCCCTGGTCAAGGGTTAGCCCTGATGATTTGCCGCTCGTGTTGAAAAGCGGGTGGAACGTTCGTGGCGGGAGAGGGTCAGGCTCTTGGTGCATGGCTCTCGATGCATCGACAGCGCCTCCAGGCGCCATCTTGGCGCGCAGCCTTCATCTGGCTTGCTCAGCTTGATGCGATCGGATGCGAGAGGTCTTCTCGCGATGCTGCGACATCTCTCGACAGCGAGCCAATGGTCACTTCGCCGAACCTTTCCAGCAGCCGACGCTCCGCTTCGGCCATAGCCTCCTCTATCGAGGCGTTGACGGCCCGCTCCACCGGGCACTGGGGATTGTCGTCAGCCAGACCGATGGCGAACACCTTGGGGCTGCCGAGGGCCTGGTGGATGTCGCGCAGCGTCAACTCGTCAAGGGATCGGGCCAACGTCCATCCTCCGCCGTGACCCTTGACTGAGGTCAGATAGCCTGCGGCCTTGAGGCTGCCCATGGTTCTGCGCACCACCACAGGGTTGGTGTCCAGCATTCGGCTGATGGTGTCGGATGTCACGGGCTCAGCGAGATGATCCATGTGGATCAGCACGTGCAGCATACGGGACAGGCGAGTGTCTGTGGGCATTCGTCATCATAGCTCAAGCAAGTGACGCAACAAAGCGTGTTGCGTGATCGTCAATGCTCGCCTAGGGTAACTCAACAAGTTGCGAGAGGGTGGGTATGGACAGGTATGACGTCGTAGTTGTGGGCGGGAGCTTCGCTGGGCTGTCGGCTGCGATGCAGTTGGCCCGTGCACGCCGTCGATTGTTGCTCGTGGACGCCGGCAGCCCTCGCAACCGCTTCGCTAAGACATCGCACGGCTTCCTTGGTCAGGACGGCGTTCAGCCGGCGGAGATCATGCGTCAGGGACTCACCCAGCTTTCGAGGTACCCGTCGGTCGACTTCGTCCATGCTCACGCATCGGACGTCTCCGGGGATGACGCCGGCATAGCCTTGAGGTTGTCGGACGGAGCAGAGGTGGGCGCGCGTAAGCTGATCCTCGCCACCGGAGTCGTCGACGAACTGCCGCTCGAGACGATGATGCCCCGCTGGGGTGTCAGCGTTCTGCACTGCCCCTACTGCCATGGCTATGAGGTGCGTGACCGCCGCATGGCCGTGATCGCCAATGCACCGGGTACAGCCCATCAGGCAGTGATCCTGCCGGACTGGGGACCCACAACCTACTTCTCGCAGGGCATGTTTGAGCCGTCCAAAGAGGAGGCGGCTCTGCTGACGACTCGAGGCGTGGAGATCGAACGCACGCCCGTGGTCGAGCTTCTGGGGGAGGGCACAGCCATCCGGGCGCTTCGGCTGGCGGATGGACGCGAGGTGCCCGCCGAAGTGGTGTTCACCGCACCGAAGACCCGCGTGTCCAGCAGCTTGGCGGAGCAACTCGGATGCGCCTTCACCGAGGGACCGACCGGCTCGTACATCCAGGTTGATCAGCTGCAGCAGACCAGCGTGGCCGGCGTCTTTGCAGCCGGAGACGCCGCGAGCGCGATGTACAATGCGACCCTGGCCTCCGCAGCCGGGGTGATGGCGGGCGTCGCCGCTCATCGCGCCCTGGTCATGGAGGAAGCGACAGGCTCGCGAGATCGGCCATGAGCGGCTTCGACGATCCACAAGCCGTCGCGCTGTATGCTGACGGGCCGCCTAGGCTGGTGCCTGGCTTTCACGACCTGCAGCGCATGACGCGCCTGCTGTTGGCTGAGGCAGCGCCGGTCGACGGCCGTATTCTAGTCGTCGGGGCTGGCGGCGGTCTGGAGATGAAGGCCTTTGCCGATGCCCAGCCACAGTGGCGCTATGTTGGAGTGGATCCTTCCGCCGAAATGCTGAAGCTGGCGGAACGTACGCTCGGTCGGTACGCGGACCGAGCGGTTCTACACGAGGGCTATGTCTCTTCCGCGCCAGCAGGTCCGTTTGACGGCGCCTGCTGCCTGCTGACCATGCACTTCGTCCCCGCGGAAAACCGCCTTGCGACCCTCCGGGACATCCAACGCCGGCTGAAACCTGGTGCGCCCCTGGTGATCGCGCACCACAGCATCCCTAACGGCCCGGAACGCATGACCTGGCTCGAACGGTTCGCGGCGTATGCTGCCGATAACGGAGCTCCGATGGACAAGGCGCGGGCGCTGGCGCTAGGCGAGGCCCTCCCGATCCTGTCGCCCGACGTGGAAGTTGATCTGCTTCGATCCGCGGGCTTCAGCGATCCGCAGCTGTTCTACGCGGCGTTCACCTTCCGTGGCTGGGTTGGCTACGCCAAAAACGGTGACCTCTGAAGGTGCTGAGAAATAGCCAAGGCTGCTCATCGTTTGGCGCAGGCTTTCACGGGCCGTCAGATCTGCGGTGGCGGTAAGTGCCTGTAAGCGACGCTGTTGGCCTCAGCGACTCTCAGGAAGCCCAGTCTTATTGCCGTTGAACTAAGCGGACGCGGTAACAGCTCGGGGCGGAAGTGGCGAAAGGGTGGGCGCTAGCCGCCAAAGGCTGGAACCTGGTCGAAGTCAGCCTTGGTGAAAGGACGATCCCTGAACAGGTAGCCGTAGAAGAAGGTCCTGAGCCGTGCGTGGAAGGCGCGAATGCGGTCCTGATAGGTGAGCTGGGCTTGCAAGTCGGTGTCGGCCAGCCGGGTGAGCACGGCCTGAACCCCCACGGACGGCAGCACCCAGCCGAGGCTGCGCGCGGCTGCGTCGCGGCGCTCCAAGCCCGAGCGGTAGGCGGCGACCTGATCGGCCACGCTGGCGTCTCCGTTCTGGTGAAAGGCGAGGTACCATTTGTAGTGGAAGACGTGGGTGACCGGTGCGGAGTCCGACCACTCGGGATGGTCGGCGTAGAAGCGCCGCATCGTCTCCTCGCGCGGAATGTCCCAGGCGCGATTCACCGTCTCGCGCTGGGCCAGCGTGATCTCGGCGCCCTGGTTCACCGGAACGGCGCGATTGATGGCGACATTAGCCAGGGTCGGTAGAACCAGCACGTGCACCAGCCAGACGGCGGCCAGGGTGGCGGCGTTGGCGACCGAGCTCCACCGCAGCCGACCGACCACTAGGGTGACCGCCGTCCAGAACAGCAGATAGGCGGCGATCAGGCCCAGCACTGCAAGACCGCCCAGAACGGTCGCGCCCGACAGCATTGCGCCGAGCACGAAGGGCGCAGCCAGAGCCAGCCACAACAGCGAAAGCCTGAGCGCCACCCGCCGCAGCCATAAACGGCGGCCACCCAGCGGAAGGGCGTCCAGCGTACGCAGCCGGCCCGCCTCACGCTCTGACGAGGTCAGGTCGTGGAACAGGGCGATCACGAAAAGCGGGGCCAGGAAGACCAGCACAAAGGCGAAGTCGAAACGGCCGGGCAGCGCCAGCTCTGGATTATAGACGTCACCGTCGTAGAGCTGCGCCTCCAGGCCCAGCGCCCGGACACGCAGGATGTAGGGCGACACGTCGCGCATGCCGATGGCGGCGAAGGCCAGGGAGGAGGGCGCGTCCCAGGTCGGGAAGAAGCTGTAATAGGCGGCGCTGCCCGCGTCTTCGGACTCGGATACCCAATCGGCGATGGCGCCGATGTCCTGCGCCTGTGCCGCGGGGATGGCTGCAATCGCGGCCTTCTGCCGCGAAATCTCGACCATGCCCGACACCACGGCGGCCAGGGTCAGGGCCGCCAGTAGAGCTAGCGCGATCACCGACAGGCGCGAACGCGTCAGCAGTCGGACTTCGTGGCTCCACAGGGACATCAGCGGCCTCCCAGGCGGCGCGTGGCGGCGGCGAGCAGCAGGCTGGCCAGCGCAAGCCACGCCAGAACAATTAGAAGGCCGGGCGTGGCGGCGGCGGCCAGCTCGGACCCGCTGGGGCCCCGGTAGGCGAAGTCCGGCACCGTCCGCCATGTGTCCGATCCAATGCGCTTTCGTCCATCCGCCCCGGCGTCGGTCGCGATGTCGTCGGCATAGGTGACGGCCTCCGCCTGCAGCTGATTCAGCCGCTGCACCAGGGCGAAGCGGTAGGCCTCCGCCTGCTCTAGGAACCGGCGGTGGCCATTGAAGTCAGTACCAGCGGCGGCCATCGACAAGTCACGCAAAGCAATGGCGGGGCTGAGGACACCGGCGACTTGGACCAGGGCGTTCTGGCGCGCCTGGGCGCCGTTGCTGGCGTCGGCGTAGCGGTCGAACAGGGCCGAAGTCATCCGCTCGCCCTCCAGCGCCAGAAGGCCCTTGTAGTTGATCGGCAGGTCCTCGACGCGGCTGACGCCATAGCGGTCCAGCACCGATCGCTTGAAGGCGTTGAAGTAGGGGTCGTCCGGATTGTGGCTGTCGCCGGTTTGGCGCAGGTCGCGGGCGATGGCGACGTCGGTCTGGAAGCGGTTCTGCAAAGGCACGGCGGCGTTAGCGATGTCGGGCGCGACGCGGGGAATCAGCACCACCACGACAGCCCAGACTGCGAGCAGCGACAGGAGCGAGTCGCGGCTGCGCCGGGTCCAGGCCGAGACCAGGGTGATGATCACCGCCCACAGCGCCAGATAAGCCGCGTAGCCAAGCGCAATCACGCCCATAGGCAGGGCCGGCGCACCCGGCTGGCCGGCGATCAGAACAAAGCCGATCATGGCGGGCAGACCCACCAAGAGCGCCACCACCCCTAGCGCCAGCAGCTTGCCCAAGACAATCTGCCGCCGGCTGGCGCCCTGAAGCAGTAGCAGTCGCAAGGTGCCGCGCTCGGTTTCGCGAGCCAGAAGCCCATAGCCAAGGAAGATCAGAAGCAGCGGCGCCACGGCCTGAAGCACGAACGCGGGCGTAAGCTGGCCGAAGCGGACAAGCATCGAGCTTTGCCGCACGTCACCGAAGTTCGCCGTATTCTGGCGATGGCCTTCCAGGAACATGCTGTTGCCGGTGAAGGCGTCGACGCCCGGATCGAAGGCCGCCAGCGGCCCGAGCGGCCGATAGATAAAGGCGCCGTAGTGCACCACTCGGTGCGGGTGCCGGTTCGGCTGGGCATCGAACGCCTGTTCAGCCTGGGCCTGATGGCGGGCGCGCAACTCGGCGATGCCGCGCTGATGCGCCCATGAGCTCACAACAGCGGCCAGGGTGAGCAGGATCAGCAGGACGAAGGCGATCACGGCTACACGATCCCGGGCCATCAGCCGCAGTTCGTCCGCAGCGATCAGTCGGATCACGCTCATGCCGCCACTTCCCCAGGATGAGCGGCGAAGCGCTGGTGCAGCGATCGGACGTCGAACCGGTCAGGCCCGGAAGCGTCTTCGGAATGCGTGATCCGGCCGCCCTCCAAAAAGGCGATGCGATCCGCGATGTCGGCGGCGCTCAGCAGATCATGCGTCACCATTAGAATGGCCGCGCCCCGATCGCGAACGGCGCTGGTCAGCCGGTTGAAGTCGGCGGTGGCGCTGGGGTCCAGACCCGACGTCGGCTCATCCAGCAGCAGCACGGGGGTCTGGCGCAGCAGGGCGACGGCGATGGCCACCTTCTGACGCATGCCCTTGGAGAACCCGCCCAGCCGCTGAGTCCAGGCGCGCTCCTGAAGGCCGGCAGCGCTGAAGGCGTCGCGCACTGTGGCGGCGTCGCGCCGTTCGCCCGACAGCGCCAGCAGATACTCGGCGTTCTCCAGCGCGGAGAGATGTTCGTACAGCGCGACGTTCTCCGGAAGATAGGCGAGCTTACGCCGGGCCGCGTCGGGATCAGCGGCCGGATCGACGCCGTCGATCCGAACCAGGCCACCCTGCGGCTTCACGAACCCTAGCAATGTCGAGAGCGTCGTCGACTTGCCCGCACCGTTGCCGCCTAGCAGCGCCGTGATGCTTCCGGCCGGAACATCCAAGCTCAAGCCGTTCAGGACACAGTGCGATCCGTAGGCAAGGCGAAGGTCCTCGATGTGGATGGGGCTGGTGCGGGTCATGTCGTGGGCTCCGTGATCCACCTCAAATCAAAAGGCATGCCGAACACCGAACACGATGTTGCGTCCCCGTAGCGGTGACTGCTCCTTGACGAACGAGGTGTGGCTGAACGCCAGGTCGTTGGTCAGGTTGGACCCGCGAGCGTAGATCTGCACCGATCGTCCGCGCCCCAGGTCCATGCTGTAGGCGATGGTCGCGTTCAGCATGTCGTAGCCGGGCGTGCGCGTTTCGTACGAGGCGAAACGGTCCTGTTCAAAGGTGCGATAGTATTCGACATCCCATGAAACCGGTCCCGACGCCCAGTCGTAGCGCGCGCCCAGACGCCCTGGTGAGATCCGCGGCAGTTCGTCGTTCTCGCTCTTGAGATCGGCGTCCACGTAGTCGCCGAAGATCGTGACCCGGCCTTCAGGCGAGGACTGGTAGCTGACCTGACCGTCGATGCCTGCGAAACGGACGTCCGCAGCAGTGTAGATCAGGAAGTTGTGCGGTACGCCGGTCTCCGTCTCGGTCTCGATCAGACGAGCGAACACGTAGTCGTCCACATCCTGATGGAAGAGGCCGATCTCGAACTCGAGCGGCCCGCCCGCTTTGCGGAACGTCAAGTTGATCGCGCGCGTGGTTTCCAAGACGTCCTCGGCAGCGATGCCTTCCTCGTCGAGGATGGGATTGCCGACAGCCAAGCCCAACTCGTAGCTGTTCGTCGCAAGGTTGTTGCCGCGGGAGTAGAGCTCGCGGACGTTCGGGGCGCGTTCGGAGTGGTTGAGCGACAGTGCTGCCGAGTAGCCTTGGCCGACAGTCCACGTGGCGGCTGCCGATGCGGAGAACGGATCATGTTCCGCCCCTGGGTTCCTCGTTCTGAAGCTATCGACTTCATCCGCTTCGATGATCTGGCGCCAATCTGGCCCGTACCACTCTGCGAAGAGATCCCGTAGCTCCTGGGACATGGTCTCACGGAACGTTGGGACCGTCACCTCGATCTCGCGCCAGTCCTTCCGAACGGCAAGGTCGATCTCGACGGGGCCGAACGCCCTGCGCTCGTGCAGGAAGACGCCTGCATTCCTGGTGACGTAATCAGGCATTCCGTCCAGGCCATAGGCGCCTTCTGGGAAGGGGACGTGCAGGTCGTCGACATTGATCCCGCTGAAGGTGGCGTCGGTGTACTGGACGCCCAGCGTTCCAACAAAGCCCAGGACGGAAGCGTGGGTCAGCTCCAGACGGCCGTCCCACACCCGGTTCTTGTACTCGGTGAACACGAGGTCGCCGTCGACCTCGTCATGGAGATAGTCGGTGTAGGAGAGCCGCAGCTTGGCTTGCGACAAGCCAGGCGCCAGGTCGTTGAGGTCCGCCCTCAAGTCGGTGCGGTCGCTGCGCAGCTTGATATAGGCTGTGTGGCTGTCGGGAGAGCCGAACGGATCATCGAAGCCGCCGTGGGCCTCGCAATGCAGGTCGAGGCCGTGGGTATGACACACCCCGTTGAGGTGGCTGTGGCCGGGCAGTCCATACTCGCTGTCCATGCGAGTATAGGCCGCGCCGACATACCCTTTGTTCGTGATCCAAGATCCGCCGACGCTGTAGCTTGAGCCGCTGGCGAAAGAGTCCCTCAGTTCGTCCGAGCCGTAGGCGCTGTGAACATGATAGTCGTTGCTGTCTCGACGGGAGCCTTCCACATGGAGGGCGAAGGCGCCTATGCCCGCCGTCACGCGGCCTACAATGGTCTTCTCTTCATCGCCGAGACCGTAGCGAGCTTCGGTAGCCCCGGTCAGCCCGCCCTGCGGCAGGCCTTTGGGAACCTTGCTGTCGATCAGATTGACGGCCCCGTAAACGGCATTGCCGCCGTAGATCGTAGCCGCCGGACCCCGCAGGACCTGGATCTCGTCCAGCAGCAGCGGATCGGTCGCGACCGCATGGTCCGGCGACACCGAAGAAGCGTCGAACACCTCGGCTCCGTCCGAAAGGATGGCGATCCGAGGCAGGGTTTGACCGCGGATCACTGGACGCGAAGCTCCTCCGCCGAAGCTGTCCATGTGAACGCCAGGCAGCCCAGCTAACGTTTCACCCAAAGTGCTCTGACGGCGATGCACCAGCTCCTCACCGGCCAGCACTTGCACCGGCAGCGCCACAGGGAGGACCTGCTCGCTCACGCGGCCGGTCACGACCACATCGCTGACGGTGCTCACACGATCCTGTACGACAGGCGAGGTCAGCTCTTCTGCATGGCTGGGGGTGGAACACAGCGCGAGCCCCGCGGCAGCCGCGACTAGGCTGTGCGCGCTGAGGGTTTGGATGGACATCTGCTCTCCCCATGAATGGAGAGGCGATTAGAGTACGTTATACCGTATCGTCAATGATGCCTTCATCCCGGGTCCGCCGAGTTGTCGCTGCAGCGCCAAGGCCGCTTGGGTTCACCAAAAGTGTCTTCTAGTTAGGCCAGGGGGTTCAGCGGACCTGCTCAACGTCACCTTAGGGGGGGTGAGCAGATTCATTGTCCGCCGCTGGGCGTCCAATCCGTCTGAAACCGCACAGACGCCTCAGAAATCCCGTTAACCCTTATGCGCCCCGCGAGTTGAACGGGATCCATCCTGCCGCGTATGTGACGGCGGCTCGAACAGGTAAGCGCACGGAGGCTCAACGAGTGGGCGATATCGATCTGAGCAATGCCGAACTGGCGAGGATTGTTGTTGAGAATGTCCGAAGTCATGGCGTTCTGGCCATGCTCCACGACGGGACGATCACGGCGTGGAGCCTCGGCGCGGCGACTATCGTCGGGAAAGATCGCGAGAGCGTCCTCGGGACCAACTTCTCGCAGCTCTTCGTCGAGGCTGACCCCGCCGCCGGTGTTCCTCAAGCAGAGCTGAAGACTGTCATCGAGCAGGGTCGGGCTGAGGATAGCCGCTGGCATCTGAAGGCCGATGGTAGCCGGTTCTGGGCAAATGGTACAACGGTGTGCGTTTCCGGTCGCAACCTGTTGATCAAGATTTTCAGGGATGAAACGGGCGCGCAGAAAGCCGAAGAACAGCGGCTGCTGCTGCTGAACGATTTAAACCACAGGGTCAAGAACACACTTGCTACTGTGCAGTCTGTTGCGGAACAGACCCTCCGGCTCGCAGGAATCGAGGCTGACGTTCGACGGGATCTGACCCATCGGATTATTGCACTTTCGCGCACCCATGATGTGCTCGTGGACAGCAACTAGGCGGGTGCGGAGCTCCGCCCCTTGCTCGCTGAGGTTTTCGCTCCCTACCCACAGGCGTCCGAACGCGTCGACATGGACGGGCCCCTTGTACCCCTTCATCCGTCCCAGGCGGTTGCAATCTCGATGGCATGTCACGAGCTTGCGACCAACGCTGTGAAATACGGTGCTCTGCAGGGCCAGAACGGCCGTGTGTCGGTAACTTGGAATCTGGCTCACAATGGGAAGGGAGAGCGGTTCCTGACCCTGCTTTGGCGAGAAGCTGGCGGTCCCCCGGTGCACCCGCCGAAGCGAGAAGGCTTTGGCTCCAAGATGATCCGGCGCACATTCCTTAGCGAAAGTGGCGGCCGCGCCGAGGTCAGCTACGCGCCGGATGGCGCTCAATGCGTTCTGGTGCTGCAACTAAAAGACACTGACGAGACGGCCGTCAATGTGGTCGACGCCCGCGAGACAGCCAAGAGCTAACGACCATCCAAGGTAGAAAGCCTTGATCTTGTATTTGCAGTTCGAATGGCCCCGGATTTCCGCTGAGGCTCAATTCGCGCCGTTAGCACCGGGCCCAAACTGCACCTTCGGCTCACGCGCGGAATGTCGCGTTCGGGGCGCTGTCCACATGGCCGCTCCTGGCGCTTCTTTGACGTGAGGCCGTAGTCGGCACCGCCCCCGTCGCCGACTGCTGCTACTTCAGTCCGTCGCTCGCCAAAGTGTGCGCCACCACGGCGTTGGCGTGGCCGTGACCTAAGCCATGCTCATTTTTGAGCAACGTGACTAGCTCCATGTGCCTGGCAGGGTAACCAGCCCGAACAATTTGCTGCCAGTAAGAGATGGGCTGGCCATACTTCTTCTCGATAGAGGGGAAGTACGAGGCCGGTCCCTTCAAGGCGTCGTTCACCCAAAATCTCCCCGATGGTTCGCTTGTCGGTGCAACGGCAAGCCTAGCACGAACGTCCGTTCGCCGCGCCAGCACCGATGTCCGCTGCTGGCGCGAAACGGTCGTGTCGTCCGATGGCAGAGGTGCGACGACATCAATAAGCAGACCGCCGTGGATACGGTCTTTCATCTCTTTGCGCAGAGCCGGAGGCCTGTGACGAATGAGGGTCGACAGGCACTGTCAGCTCGTCGTCTCAAGGATGGCCTGCACGGCTTCCCGGGGTTGGTCCCAATGAGGGAAGTGGCCGCTTCTGTCGAACCAGCGCAGCTCAGCATTCGGGAAAGCGGCTTGGGCGCGCCCGGCCTGGCGCGGGAAGAGAAGCCGATCCTTCCGGCCCCAACCGATCATCACTCTGCCAGGTGTGTGCACAGCCCCTTCCTGCAGAGGGCCGGTAGCTAGTTCATGCACCATCTCGTCGAAAACAGTCGTGGCGGCGAAGGTTCGCATCTCTGTGAGCACGGTGTCCGGCGCGAGCGCCCAAGGTCTAGCGGACAACTGCGCCAGTAGCAGCGTTCGGGTCGCAGCATGGCGAGACAGGAATGGCATCACCGGCTGGAGACCGCGGACCAGCCGGATGGACGCCGCGATTGTGCTCTGGAAGAACTTCGTCTCCCAGCCTCGCCAGAAGCCGCCCGGATCAAGCGCGACACAGTGGCGACCTACGCCGCGTCGGGAGAGTTCCAACACAAGACGGGCGCCCACGGAGCTTCCGACCAGGTCAATCGCGCCCAGATGCTCTGCTTCGATGAACTGGGTTAGAGCGTCCGCATAGGCGGAGATGGTCTGGCGTCCCGGAACCGGCGGCGACCGGCCATGACCGGGCATGTCGATCACGATCAACTCCCGCGAGCGGCTTAGCGGCTCTAAAATCGTATCCCATGACCGCACGCTTCCACCGAGGCCATGAATCAGCAGCAGGGGCGGACCCTGGCCTATTCGCTCTTGGTGAAGCGTCATGGCGATGGCGAAGTCTGTCGAGGGAGGGTCGGCATGACGTTTCCTCGGGTTGAAGCCGCGAGCGGTGTCATCAGTTGCACCTAGAATCACCTCAGTGAGTACGCTCTCACAGCGGGGGCTCGCGCTCGGTCGATGTCTGATGCCGCAGAACCTGCCAAGGTCTGCTCCTGGCGCGCAGCAGCCGAGTTCGAGGCATGATGGGCGGGGCAGGGAGGCGCATCTTCGTTGGAGGTTGGCCATGCGCCAGTCTGACCTGTTCATACAACCTAAGCGGCCTTGGAACGCCGGACGTTTGATCGGCCCGAAAGCGCCGCTCAAGCCCAAGCACATTTGGGCTATTCGGCAACAACTGAAGGTCGCAAGACGCGTTCGCGACCTCGCGATGTTCAACTGCGCTCTCGATTCTAAGCTGCGAGCTTGTGACCTCGTGCGCTTGCGGGTCAGCGACGTGGCTCCAGGCGGCGTGCTCCGCCAGCGATCGATCGTAATCCAGCAGAAGACTGGCAGGCCTGTGCCGTTCGAGATAACCGAGCCCGCGCGTGACGCCATTGCCTCTTGGCTGCAGATCCGCGGCCGCCGAGACGATGACTGGCTGTTCCCAAGCCGCAGCCGGCCTGGTCAGCACATCGGGACAAGGCAGTATGCTCGGCTGGTCGACCGATGGATCTGCATGATCGAGCTCAAGCCGCAGGGTTACGGCACGCATAGCCTCAGGCGGACGAAGGTCTCCCTATTGTACAAGAAGACCGGCAATCTGCGGGCGTGTCAGCTGCTGCTAGGCCACCGGAAGCTGGAGAGCACCGTGCGGTACCTCGGCATCGAGGTGGACGACGCCCTAGAGATGTCGGAGCAGATCGATCTTTGACGTGGGGCCGGGCTCTGAAGCGGACCCGGCCAACGTCGCCTAAGGGTCGAGAGGCGAAGTAGGCACTCCAAGCGAACATCTTGCTCACGCGCTGAATGTCGCGATTGCGGCTTGGTCTGCATGACCGCTCATGGCGCAGTCCGGCTCCTTCCTGGACTGCCATCTCGCCTAAGGGGGTCAGAATCTGCCGCGGACCTCCAAGTTGAAGATCGGTCCGATCGTACGATCACGGATCTCGACATAGGAGATCGGATCGAGGCGACGCCCCGCGTAGGCAGTGCGAGTGAAGTAGCTTTCGCCCGAGAAGATGTTGGCGGCGGAGACCCGCACGGTCAGGCCCATGACGTCCTTATGCTCCACAAAGAGGCTGCCAAAGATCGGGATTTCCCATTGTCGCGACAGTTCGGTCAGACGATAGGTCTGGGCGTTCTTCTGGTGACTCAGGCCGAAACCCCAGGCCAAGTCCGTGCTCGGCACGTCATGGCGAAGGTCGATGCTGAACTGACGCTTCAGGCTTCCGCTAATCTCGCGGTCCTCCAGGGTCAGTGGATCCTCCACCCGTGACCTTTGCAGGATCAATCGGGTGTTCACCCGCACGCCGCGCCAGCCCATGGGGTCCAGATTGGCGGTCGCGCGCCACTCCACGCCGTAGCGCAACGCTTCGTCCAGATTGCCGATCGATTCCCCAGTCGCCCCGATCGGCACGATGTCCACGATGTCCTCGATCATCGCCCCGTAAAGCCGAAGGGTGGAACTCCCCCACCGCCCGGCGTTTCGCACCCACTCGCCTTCCAGTTCCCAGCTCTGCGGCGGCACCAGGTTGGGATTGCCTGAGTAGCTGGTCTCGCTGTTCAGGTCGGCGGAAGCCAGGAAATCGCCGAAGTTCAGCTGTCCGACACGCCGCTGAAGGCGCACGGTGACGCGGTCGTTGGGCGACGCCTGCCACACCGCGTTCGCCTGACCCTTCGGCCGGAAGAAGTCGCGCTCCAGCCCGCTTGCGCCAACCTGCACCAATCTTGAATATTCCGCCCCCGCGCTGACCTGGAACGACAAGGTCGGAGACAGGGGCCGGCCGTAGGTTCCCATGGCCTGGTACCGGCTCTCCTCCACCCGCGCGGCTCCGTTGGCGAAGGCCAGTTCCTCCTCGCTTCCGTCCGGCTGCAGGCTGAACAGACGGGTTGTGCTGTCCAAGCTGTTGAACGCCGCCTCGACAGAGACTTCCGCATCCGCCTCACCGGGCTTCCAGCCGTATTCGGCCCGGACGATCCGTTCACCCTCCTCGCTCGACTGCGTCAGCCGGTCGCCCGTGCGCGGCCGGCCATCGGCCCAGTCGATCATGACCTTGCTCTGGTAGTCGTAGGTTTCATACCGCTCGAGCCCGATCAGCTTCAGCCGACCGACGCCCCAACCGAACGCCCAGTCTGCGCCGATCTCCCGGTCGTAACCGTCCTGTTCGTCTCGAACGGCGCGCTCGCGGTTCGGCAGGTTCGAGGCGACGCGCGCTCCATCTTCTTCGAAGCGGTAGTCCAGGCCGCGGACCGCGGCGTTAAGATTGCCCACCGCGTCGCCCGGGCCGTCGATGACGAAGCGCCCACTGAGCCGAGGCTGATGAACCTTGCCGGTCCAGTAGTCGAGCCGCGTCTCCGTCAGGCTTCCGAACCGGTCGTAGATCAGGGTGTCGCCACCCGCGCCGCTGTGGCTGACTTGGTTCTCCAGCGCCACCGTGTATTCAACCGGCCCCCGTTCGCCGCTCACTGAGACATCGAAACGGGTCAGGATGGGATCGGTGAAGCGCGCGCGGGCTTCCGGGCGCCATGACCATTGACCGCTCAGGGACGCGGCGCGCGTCACGACGTTGGCGACCTGGCCGCTGAGGCCGGGAATGCCCAGGCCCGAGCCGTCCCGGATTTCAATCCGCACCACATTGCCGGCCGGGATGCGTCGCAGCTGGGCCACGACATCGTCCGACTTGTTGGAGATGCGCTGGCCGTTCAGCAGGACGTTTCCCGTCGCTTCGCCCAGCCCCCTCTCAACGGACGCTTGCCGAATGGCGAAGCCGGGAACCTGAACCAGCATGTCGTAGGCCGTGCCCGGAGCGAAGCGGGCGAAATCCGCCGCTACAAGAACGCGCTCGCCGGCCGCAGCGGGCGCATCCTGGGACAGGGCCGGGGTTGCGGTGGCGACGATCAGGGCGATCGCGCCGGCGGCGGCGAGCAGGCGCGTGCGTGCGCGAGCCGCTGGCAGGGGTCCAGCGTACATGGGCTTTCCTCAGGTTTGTGGGTTGCTTTCTTGACTTAGTCGGCGTCGGCCACGGTGCGTCTGGGCGCCCCATGGCGCTCCATGCGCCTCGCATAATCGGGCGTCACGCCGTGGATGCGCAGCGAGACCAGCTGGTCCGCCGAGAGCTCTGCGTATCCTACGCCGGCCATCTCGTGGATGAAGCCGGGCGTGACGTCGTGGATGGCGAAGGCGAGCTGCTGTTCAGCGGTCAGGTCACCATAGCCAGCTTCGGCGAGGGCGCGCACTCCCTCCGCGGTGACGCCGTGGATCTTCAGTGCGACCATCTCTTTCGGCGAGCCGCCGAGGTTCAGGCCGGACATGGCGCGCACATATTCCGGCCCCACCCCATGGATCGACAGCGCCATGAGGTCCTCGGCGGGTAGACCACGGAACGCCGCTCCCAGCGCCTCCATGTCCGCCACATACTCAGGCGTCACGCCGTGGATGCGGAAGGCGACCAAAGCGTCCAGCGCGCCGAGCCGGTAGCCAGAGCGCGCCACGTCGCGCACATAAACGGCGTCCACACCGTGAATGGCCGCCGCAACCACCTGGTCGAGGTCGGGGCGCGCATAACCTTCGCCCTCCAGGGCGTCGAGCAGAACGGGATCAAAGTCGGTCAAGGCGAGATGGAACAGCTGGCCCGTCCCGGGCCGGGCGCCCAGCCGCGCCTCCAGCGTCGCGGCGAAGGCCTCGTCGGGGTCGAAGTTGCAATGCCCCGCCGCCATTCCTGCGGAGGCGACGCCAGAACAGGCCAGGTCGCCGGCGGCGGCGTACAGCGTAAAGGCGACCGGGCCCTCCGTCATGGTCAGAGCCTCGCGGCTGACGCCATGCAGGTCGGACCAGTCCCGCGGGCCGCTCATGGTCCCGCGTCGTTCCTGGGCGTCCCCATCAAACGTCAGACCAAGCTGGGCTGCGCCATCCGCGCGCGCCTCCAGAGAGAACCGGATCAGGCTCAGCTCCGGGCCGCCGATCCGCGGAGCGCGAAAGCCCAGGTGCGGGGTTGGGGATCGGAGCGGTTGCGCGTCCTGCTGCTGGGTCGCGCTGACCCCCACGGCGGACAGAACGGCGATCAAGGCGGTGCGGATCATGGCGTCTTCCTCTTGTTTCCGGGCGCGCGAGGTCGATCGCTCCCGTGGGGGGCGGTTCGGCGCGCAGGCTTCAGGCGTTCAGTTCAGCGGCTGGATGGCGGGGGAGGCGGCAGCACCGGCGGCGTTGGGGGCGTGCCCGCGGACGGCTGGAGGATTCCAGGCGAACTTCGCGGAGGACGAGGGCGCTCACCCATCAGGGCGGAGCGGCGCAAGGCGTCCGCGTCCGTGATCCCCTCCGCCTCCATCTGGCGGACGTAGCGTGCGTCGACTCCAGCAATCCTCAGGCCCACCACCTCGTCGATCGAGAGGTCAGTCAACCCGGCGGAGGCCAGATCGCGCACCCAGGCGCCGTCGACGCCATGCACCGCCATGGACGTCGCCTGGCTATAGGACAGGCGTTCGTAACCCGCGATCCGCATGCCCCGCACCCACTCCGGAGTGACGTCGTGGATGGCCAGGGTGGTCAACTGGCCGGCCGACAGGCCGCGCACCCAAGGCAGCTCCCGCGCCAACGCTTCGATCCACTCCGGGGTCACGCCGTGCAGGCGCATCGAGGCCAGCGCCTCCGGCGACAGCCGGGCCGCGCTCGCCGTGGCCTGTGCCTGCGGCGCCGCCTGCAATGAAGGCTTAATTTCCGGGGCGACGCCCTGCGCAGCTGCGTCTGCCTGCACATCCGCGTCGAGGACCTTTTCTCCGGCCGGGCTCGGTTGGTGTTGCGGACCGACCGTAGGCGAAGCGGGATTGGGCGCCGCCATCACGATCGATCGTGGCGATCCGGCAGCCCCAGGCGCGAGTGTCCGCATCTGCATAGGCGTGAATGCCGCAAGCGGTAGCGCCAAGGCGACGGCGGCCAGCAGGCCTGCGGCGACCTGGACAGGTCGCGCTGGGTCGCGTCGAGCGCCCCGGTCCAGTACGCGGCTCAGGCGACGCTTCAGTGATCCCCTGCCGGGCGCCACGCCGTGAGCGGCCAAGGCTTCGCCCCGTTCCCCGCGGGCGAAATCGACCAACATGCCGGCATAGTCCGGACCATCCACATCCCCACGCAGGACCACGTCGTCGGCAGCCTCCTCCCGCAACTCATGCGCCTGCCGAGCCAGAATCCAGACGAGCGGATTAAACCAGAAGACGGCTGCTGCAATGCGGGCGATCAGCAGGTTCACCCAGTCCATCCGAACCACGTGCGCAAGCTCGTGGGCCAGGATCGCCTCAGCCCGATCGGGCGTGCGCAGGGCGCCGGCGCTTAGCACAATGGTGGGACGCAACAGGCCCCAACTGACCGGCGAACCGAGCTGCTCGCTGCGCAGCAGGGCCGTTCCCTGCTTCACGCCCATACGATGTTGAGCCAGAGCCAGAGCTTCCAGCCAGTCGCGATCGGTGAGCACCGCGGCCTCGCGCTGTAAACGGAACAGGCGAACAAGGCCCACGCCCAGTCCGCTGACCAGGAAGGCGGCGCCGGCGAACCACGCGAGAAGCAGCAGGCGGCCAGCGTCAACGACCGGCGCCACGGTCGTCGCCGTCTGCACGATCCCCACGGACGCCGGCTCCCCGACGATGATCGATGGCGCTGCAGCAAAGGCGTCCCGGGTCCAAACGCCCGCGACCTCGACCTGTGGGCCGAACAGAACCAGTAGCGGCATGGCGGCGGCCACCAGCAGGCCAAGATGCGCGATCAGCGCGCGTTGCGACGCCGGCAGCCGCTTCGACGCCGCTACCAGACCCAGCGCAATGACCGTCGCGGCGGCGCCCTTCACGGCGACCTCAATCAGGAGTTCCGGCGAGACAGCGATCATGACCGGCCCTCTTTCCGGGCTTCGGCGATCAGTCGTTCAAGCTCGTCCAGTTCCTCATCAGGTAGCGGGCCGCTCATGCCCAGCAGGGCGCTGGCGGCGCCCGCCGCGGAACCGTTGAAGAAGGTCCCGACCAGCTGGATCAGCGCCGACCTCGTCGCCTCGGCCTGCGGCACTTGCGGCGCATAGACGATGCCGCGCGGCGTATCGCGCCGCGCAACCAGCCGCTTGGCCTCCAACCTGGCGAGCATGGCGCGCACAGCTGACGCGGTCAGGACGTCAGGCAGGGCTTCGCGCACCTCCGCCACGGTCGCCTCGCCGCGCCTGTACAGCACATCAACGATCTGTCGTTCCCGTGGGGCCAGCGTCTGCAGCATGCTCGTTCTCCTCAAGCTACATTTGCAGCCTGCGCTACAAATGCAGCGCCCGTCAACCGAACGCCGGATGAAGCTTTCGCAATGTTCGGAAGATTGACGCAGCATCAATGCTCAAGCCAACGCAGCGGAGCCCGCACACCGGCCGGACAGGGTTTGCTCGCCACCAGAGCCGTTGTTCCGTTGGGTCGCGACTCAGCTCCCCGCTCCGACAGGCCGCAAGCGAACAAAGCTGGGCAGCATGAAAACGGCGCTTCCATCCATGCCCTGCGCCACCAGCTGGCCCACCAGCCCGCCGTCTTGCGGCACGACCTTCAGCGCCAGTGCATGCGAGGCCCGCGCAGCCTCCGGGATGTTGCTGGAGCTCTCAAGGCGGCCGGTGAGGGCCCCGTCCTCAAAGGCGGCCTGAGCCAGGCGCGTTTCCGCCCGATCCCCCATTTGCACGGTGACCTCGCCGCTCTCCTGAAAGCTCAGGGTAATCGGCTGCTCGCCGGCGTAGTTCGTTACAGCGCCAACCCATCGGCCGCGGAAGGGGATGGGCTGGGGAGCGGGCGAGGCGGGCTCGGAGGCCAGCTCCACCAGCTCCGGCGCAACGACCTCGCGGATCGCCTGCCCGATCTTGCCGAGCGGCGCGGAAGCGTTCGCGAGAAGCACGAAGGCGAGCTTCTGCTCAGGGAAGAAGGCCATGACGCTGCTGACGCCAGGCTGGCCCCCGGAATGCCAGATCTGGGGGTGACCGTTACTCGTTGATACAATCCAGTTCGCGCCAATGTCCCTGCGCGGCGCGCCCGGGGGCGTCGGCATCGGATAGGCGCTCGCCGGGCGCTGCATCTCCAGCCGTGTCGCCGAGCTAAGGATCGGCTTCTGATCGGGCAGGGGCGTGCCCATGTGGAAGGCGAGGAAGCGCGCCATGTCGTGGGCGCTGGCCCATACGTCGCCGGAGCCGGGATGATCCGTCCTGTAGAACCGCATGGGGTTGCGGTCATTGTCGTAGCGAACGGCCGCGTCGACGTCCCCGGGCAGGCCCACCGCGCTGTGGCTCATGCCGAGTGGGTCAAACACTTCGCGCCGCAGATATTCGCCAAAGGACAGGCTGGAGGTCTGAGCGATTGCGGCGTCCAGGATCTTCATGCCGATGTTGGAGTATTCAAAGCGGGTATTCGGTGGAAAGACGACCATCCCGAACTTGGAGAGGGTTGCCTCTGACCCGGCCGGCTCCGAACCATCGAGATAGAAGTTGCCGTATTGGGGCAGCCCGGCCGAGTGGGACATGATGCGGCGGGCCGTCACCTGGTCGGCGTCAAACCCATTGTGGGCGAGCCTGGCGCCGCCGAGGTAGCGCTCGATCGGAGCGTCGATGTTGAGCCGACCGGCTTCGTGAAGCTGCATGACCGCGGTGGCTGTGATCGGCTTGGTCATGGAAGCGAGCGAGTAGGGCGTGTGGGCGGTGGCGGGGACCTGTCGCTCTCGATCGCCGTAGCCGAAGGCTTCCTCCCACACGATCTCCCCATTCTGAACGACAGCCACGGCGATCGAAGGCACGTTGGCCTCTTGCATCGTCTGTTGGATGACCCTGCGCACCTGCTCAAACGGGGTCTGAGATCGATATCCAGCCTCTGTCGAGCCTGCGGCCTGCGCGAAAGAGGCCGTGGGCGCGCCAACGGCGACGCCGAGAGCCGCTAGGCTCACAACGGCGAAACAGAAGGTTCTCAGCTGCATCAGAGTTTCCGTGTCCAGAACATCAGGTTCTGCCGTAGGTCGGCGAGACCTACGGTTAGCCCTCGCGGCTGACGGCGACCTGTCGTGCAGGTTCGAAGCGCGACAGCCAGCGGACAGCTTGGGCGCGGGCTATTCAGCCGGTGCGGGCGCCCGGCTCTGGAAATTGCAGGCTGAAGATCGTCCTTGCGCCATCACGACGCCAGGACACCTCTCCTCCCAATCCCCGCATGACCTCGCGCGTCAGATGAAGGCCGAGCCCCGATCCGCCGGTCGCGCCGTCGCCCTGGGCAAACGCCTCGAACAGGCGCGGCTGCAGGAGTTCGGGCACGCCCGGCCCTTCATCGATCACCTGAAGCTGCCCGTCGCTTAGGACGACGGTGATCAGACCGTTGTCGCCGCCGTGCTGAACGGCGTTGCTGATCAGGTTGGTGATAGCCCGAATGACCGCTTCGGGATCGCCGGAGACGATAACAGGGTTCTGCGGCGCTTCGAGCGCCAGCTCGTAGCCGGCGCTGATGGCCATGGGCGCCAGGGATGAGACGACCTCCTTCGCCAGCGCGGTCAGGTTGAGCGCGGCCCGGGGTCTATTTGGAACCGAGAACCGCTCCAGATCCAGCATCTGCTCGGCGAGGCGGGAGACCCGCAGGACGGCTGTTCGGAGAGCTTCACGTTCATGGTCCGGACCGGACAGAGTGTCGATGCGGAGAGACAAGACGGCCAGCGGCGTTCGCAGTTCATGCGCCACGTTGGAGATCAGCCGCCTTCCCCGGCCAAGTTCGACCTCAAGACGCTCAAGCGCGCCGTTGAAGGCGCGAGCGAGCGGCAGAAGCTCGGGCGGCGCCCGGCTCTCGTCCAGTCGGCGGCCGACATCGTCGGGTTGGATGGAGGCCGCCTCATCAACGATCGGACGAACAGCGCGCGACAACAGGGGGATCGCCCCCAGCAGCGCGATCGCGCTGAGCACGCCGAGGCCGAGAATGACCGCGACAAGAGGCGCCAGCGAAAAACTGCGGAGGGCGTCGGCTGAGGTGACGGTCTCCGGATCCACCCCGCCAACGGCCAAGAGGATCGAACGGCCATCGATGTCGCGCCGCTCTATCGCAACCTCAGGCAGGAGTGCGCCGAAGGATGCGCCGCTGCCCTCTGTGGGATCCGTCGGCAAGCCAAACAGTCGCCGGATCGGCGGCGGCGGGTCGCCCAGCACGAGGAAGCGCTGCCCGTCACCGCCGACCAGCCATAGCGCAGGATTTCGCGCGGCAAGCGATGCGAAGGCCCCCTCGGCCGGAATGACCCATCTGCCGCCCTCGAACGTGAGCTCTTCACGGGCGAACTCGAGCGCCAGGTTTGCCCCCGCCAGACGCGTGGTCCGCCCCTCCGAAACGCTGATACCGGTCGCGATCGCGATTGTGAGGACAAGGACGGCGAGCAGAGCGGCGACTGCACGCAAGGCCAGTGATCGTGGCCACTTCATCATGCGCGTAGCATGTAGCCCACGCCCCGTATGGTCCGCAGGTCAACTCCAGCGCCCTCCACCTCGAGCCTTCGACGTAGACGGGAGATCTGGGTCTCGAGCGCGTTGCCCGAGACCTCGTCGTCCCAGCCGTAGACCTCGGCCTCCAAGTGGTCCCTTTGCACGACTCGGCCGGCCTTGCAGATCAGGACGGCCAGCAGGGCCAACTCCCGCCGCGGCAGGGGCAGTGGTCTGCCTGACACGCGCACATCGCGGCTTATCGTGTCGAAGGTGAGATGGCCGGCTTTGACAGTCGTTTGGTCCCCGCGATCGACGGGCCGGCGGCATGCGGCGCGTACGCGGGCATGCAGCTCGGCCACAGAGAAGGGCTTGACCAGGTAGTCGTCTGCGCCGGCATCCAAGCCTTCGATCCGGTCAGCCACGTCATCGCGAGCGGTCACAAAGATGATGGAGGGGCGAGGCGTTCGGGACCGGGCGGCCGCCACCAGGGCTATGCCGTCGCCGTCGGGCAGACCGCGATCCAGAAGGATGAGCCGGTAGGAACGCTGAAGAACAGCCTCGAAAGCATCTGCAAGCGAGGTCACATGATCCACCGGCCACCGGTCCTGCTCAAGCGCGAAGACCAGCGCTCGCCCAAGTGCGGGATCGTCTTCAACCAACAAGAGGCGCGCGCCGTCGTTCACACATCCAGCGTATCGCACTTTCCTGTCGCGAAGCTGGCTACATTGCTGACACGGACGAGTGTCCATGTTCCAGACCAAACGGCAATGACTACTCCTGGCGCAAAGCCCGTGATGACATCCTGCCGAGCGCGCCGTCGTGAGTTGAGACAGGTCCGGCTGGCATCAGGCGCGCCGGCGGAAAAGCCGTTTCGCTGGAAGCCTTACCGCGCCTTCATTAACCGCCGACGTGTCGCCGCCCTTCAACAGGCGCAGTCCGGATGTCCGCCACATCGCCTCGCACATTCGGGAGGCGCTCGTCGTACTTCTGGGCAAGAGCCTCGCCATATGCGACGCGCATCCTGGTCATGACCTCCTCATCCTCCGCGACCACGATCGGCATCGACTTCGGCACCACGAACACCGTGATCGCCGTGACCGGACCAGACGGCGAAGTCGAGGTGCTGCGCCTCGCCGCGCCCGAAGGGGAGCTCGCCGCCTTCCGCTCCGCTCTGAGTTTCCAGCTCCATCCAGGTGAGGACGGCCGGACACCCGAGCGTGTGGTGCAAGCCGGTCCATGGGCTATCGAGGCCTATGCCGAGGATCCGCTGGAGACCCGCTTCATCCAGTCCTTCAAGACCTTCGCCGCCAGCGCCGCCTTTACGGAAACGGTGATCGACAACAGGCGCTACAAGTTCGAGGATCTGCTCTCGGCCTTCCTCCTCAGGCTCCGCCATCATGCCGGGGCAGCGATGGACGCTCTGCCGCCGCGCGTCATTGTTGGCCGTCCGGTAACCTTCGCCGGCGGTTCCCCTGATCCTGACCTGGCGCTTAGCCGTTATGAGGCCGCCTTCCGCCGGCTGGGCTTCAACGACATCCGCTATGCCTATGAGCCGGTTGGCGCGGCCTTCTTCTTCGCTCGAACCCTGAAGACAGCCGCGACGGTGTTGGTGGCCGACTTCGGCGGGGGCACGAGCGACTTCTCCGTGGTTCGGTTCGAGCCGTCTTCCGAAGGATTGAAATCGACGCCGCTGGCCCGTTCCGGGGTCGGCGTGGCGGGAGACGCGTTCGACTACCGGATCATCGACCAGGTGGTCTCGCCGCAGTTGGGCAAGGGCGGCGACCATCGCAGCTTCGACAGGGTCCTGCCCATACCTCAACGCTACTACGCCGCCTTCGCCCGGTGGGATCAACTCGCCCTGCTGCGGAATTCCCGCGACATGCGCGACATCCGGGCGCTCGCCCGGAGTGCGCTGGAGCCGGACAAGATCGAGCGGCTGATCGAGGTTCTCGACGACAATCATGGCCATGCCCTCTACCAGGCGGTCTCCCGACTGAAGTTCGATCTGTCGCGCGACGAGGTTGCGAGCTTCTCCTTTGTCGCGGGCTCGGTCCGTATCGAGCGGTCGGTCAAGCGGTCCGAATTCGAGGCCTGGATCGCTCCGGAGCTCGCCGCCATCCAGACCGCCGTGGACGAGGCGATCCGACGGTCAGGCTTGGAGCCCAGCCAGATCGACCGCGTTTTCCTGACGGGCGGCACCTCCTTTGTCCCCGCGGTCCGCGAGATCTTTCATCGGCGTTTCGATCCTGCCCGGGTCGAGACCGGAGGCGAGTTCGAGTCCATAGCCTCGGGACTGGCTCTGATTGGTCGCGAAGCGGATATAGACCTGTGGAGCAAGCGCTCCTCGTCTGGCGAGGCGGCCCAAGCCGCGGCTACTGCGGGCCGTTGATGGGGGCGGTCAGGGCAGGGTGTCGCAACCGAGGAGCGCGCCGCCTCCAGGGCCAAGGTCTCGACTCCACGTCTGGCGCGTGTGGACCTTTCGAAGCGACCTTCCTCGTCCGTCTGGTCGGCAGTTCTTCAGCACGCGGCAAAGCTCGCGACCGGGTCAGCCGTCCTCGGTCGCGCCATCCGCCACACCCACGCACCGCTGCACCGCCGCGCCGTTCGCGCCTACCTGCGTTCGTGGGGCGATAGAGCTGACCGTCCGCCCGTCGTCGGCGTAGGTCGCCAGGAACTGACACCCGGTCGCGAGATCGGTCAGCACGAACACGCCGGGCTGGTCGGTCGGCGTCCGCGCCAGCTGGGCGCCAGCGATGGAGCGAAGCGCACCAGCGGGATCCTGGACCGCCTGCTGGATCTGGGCGCCATGTTGGTTCGCCAGCTCGACCGTCCGCCTCGTGCTGGCCACCGTCTCCTCCACCTCCCGAAGGGCGGAGGTGTCGATCGGGTCGCATGCGCCGAGCAGCAGGGCGGAGGCGGCGAGGGCGAGCATCATCTGAGCCCCGAGCTAGCGATCGAGGTCAAAGAAGTCTTCTTCCTCCGTTACCTCGCCGTAGACGCGACATTGGCGGACGATGTACTCGAAAGAGCCTCACCGGAAGCCAACGAGTGGGTGGGCTTTCGGGCTCTCAACCGCGTACAGCGCGGGAAGTACGCTCACTGCCTTCAGGCACATGGGGTGATGGACGGGCGAGATTATGCCGCTTGCCCAGATACGCTCTACCTAGGCCTGTTCGACAAGCGCGCCGCTGCTCTGAAAAGCAGCAAGGGCCTCTCAAAGAGCGCCAGTCTGCGGGACAATCTCTCAGCGGATGAGCTGGCTTTCGTGGCCTCGGGTGAGACCTTGGCGCGCGAACGCATCGACGAGGAAGGTGCAGATGGTGGCGAGGCCTGCCGTATCGCAACGCGGCGATCCGTTCGTAATCTACGACGTGGCATGGAGATGGATCGCAATGATCGGAGGGGCCGGACGCCTCCTCCGGCAAATGAGAACCTAAAGCCGGACACCGCCGCTTGAAGTTCCAGCCCCGGTCTCACGGCCGGGGCCCACCCTCACTATCTAAGGGAAGCTATAGGTTCATCCCCACCGCCACCGCCACGGCGATCACCGCCGCGATGACGACCACCAGCCCGACAATCACTGCGGCGCCGGCTTTGAACTGCGCCTTCTGGGACGCTCGGTTGCGTGCCTCGTCCAGGTACCAGAGCCCCGGCTGAGCCTCAACAATTGCCTTGCGCTTTGACAGCTCCCTCACGGCGTAGCTGGCCAGCCTCTTGGACAGCGGCGCCCCAGCCTCCCTGAGGTGCTTCTTCACCTCCTCCTGCTGCTGCATGAGGAGGATGATCGTGGTGGTGGCGGCGCTCATTCGCCGGGCCTTCTGAGGGTCTCTCGTCTGGACGTGAGCCAGGCAGCAGTCAGCGACTTTCCTGATGCCGGAAGCTATCCAGTCTTAGGATATCGGGTCCACTGCCGATTGGAGAGGAGCTGAACGCAACGGGCTGCGAGATCCCGGCGGACTGCTTGGCCTGTACATGCAATCGGCATCGAAACCATGGTGGAGTCCGAGGAATCGGCTGTTGTACGGTGTGCCTTCAACATCTGGGTCGCCCTCTGCGAAGAGACGGCCTGACGTCTCTGTCCGGTGCCTGACTGTGGGATCCACACCATCGTACTCCATGGACGCCCAGAAGATCAGGCTACTTTCGCCCGCGTTTACGCGACGAAACTCCTCCACGGGAATGTTGAAGTGGGTGTTGCTGAAGACTTCATACTCCGGCCCGATCTGTCCGCCGACTACGGTCCAGTTCGCCCGCTCAGGGAAGTCGAAGGTGGACCAATCGAAATCCTGCGGCTTGGCCGCCCAGCCGATGAATGTTCTAAAGTTCTTAGCTGGCGTCTTTCCCACGTTACGCCAAGTCAAACGTAGTGTGACATTGTCAATCCTGCCGTCGACGACCCAGCGTGTGAAATGCACATGGGTGTTCTCCACGTATGGCCGCAGTTCTAGAGCTGACGTCTCTCGCGCGTGATTGACCGCCTCCAAGGCCGCATCGGCAGCGACTCTCGCCGCGTCTGTGGCCTGGGCCGCGATCCGAAGGTTGAGGAAGAGGAGGACGTTCCCGAGCAGCGCACCGAGAACGCCCAGTACCGCCCATCGCCCTGACTGTTCAGAAGCGAGCACGTCTCGAAGCTGGAGATTGTCATCGGCTACAGCGGGCTGCAGCAGCACCCAGGCCGCTGCACCAAGCAGACCGACACCGGCGATGATTGCTGACCATATCCCGACCCGTATCCACATGAGTTTCCCCCTAAGCCAGTCGCGCGTAGTTCATGCGTTCAATCGAGAGTGCGGCGGCTGAATAGCGACCGTAGCTGCGTTAGACGGAAGCGCCACAGCTCCGCACGTGCGCTCCTCGCCATCCGCCGGGCTGATTGAGTTCGCCGCGCATATTCCCACAGCAGCCCGTCAGGCATGCCCTCACGCTTCATCCTGCGAAGGCGCCGTCGCTTCTGTCGAGCCATGGCGCTGAACGTCTCAAAGACGGTCTTCTGCGGCGACATGACCCTTCCCTCTCCGTGTAGACAGCTACAATGCTACCGGCTCAAAGGCCTTGGTTCAGATTCGGTCCAGCACGGCTCCAACGCCCGTTCCAGCCGCTCAGCCCACTGGGCAAGAGGCGTTCCGAGGTTGCTCTCGACCTCCACGCCATAGACGGTGCTGCGGGTCCATACCGGTCTCTGCGCCCAGAGCTTGAAGCGCGCTCCATCGAGTACGACGTCTTCCGAATTGTCGATGGATCGCCCGTAGTGCGGCACGTCGCTCATGGGTACCGGCAGGTCTTCGAGTTCGTGGAGGATGCTCACAGCGCCTGGGCAGGATGCAGTGGACACCCATGAGATCGTGTTGCTTCGGCCGCCAGCTGCAGTGGTCCGCCTGACGGTCATCTGACGGAGCGGGCCGGTGTACAAGCCCAAGGTTTCGGAGCGCATCCTTGAAGGCCGCCAGACTTCCAGAACGGCGAACGGCAACCTGCCCTCGACGTCGTCCAATGCGGTGATTTAGGGTCGAAATCGTCGGAAGGCCCATACAAGCCCGACGACGCCAGCAGGATCGCTGTCGCTGCCGCCGCACCGATCATGTCGCCTCCCCCTTGTAGATAGCTAGACGAGTCTCTTCGGGCAGGTAGCTGCCTGATCAGAACAGCGCCGCAACCCAGCCTGCGAGACCTACAAGCCCGGCAAGGCCCCACACCCGTAACGCACGCTCGCCCTTATGGCGGCGAAGGCGGCGGGCAATGGCAGTCGGCATAACGCCCTCCTGAACAGCCCCCCGGCCGAGCGCATGACGCCCCCGGCGTGGTTACCGGTAGGTTAAACGCGAGCGTTGTTCTGTCAACCGACCTTCGCGGCTGTACCGCTGCCGCCGTAGGCCTTCCCGCAGGCGCGCGGTGTAGGCGTCGCAAAGTCGCTCTGAGAGCGCGTCGATCCACTTGCGCATCAGCGCCAAGCGCCCGGCCTGCTGAGCCGGTTCCGCCGTCATCCACAACATCCACAATCTCGGAAGTGGTCTGGTCAAAGTGCTTGAGGTTCGGCTCCGTCTCCCTGGAGCTTACCGCCGCCAAGCGGCTAGAGCAGATGCGCGCGCTCGGCTGACATGTCCCGCAGGTGTTCCGCCGGACCATCAGCAACGCCGTCGCCCCGCTGGCGGCCGAGATCATCGCGGGGCGGCCGCCGACAAAGGCTATGGTCATCGCAATGATGAAGCTGGCGTAGAGGCCGACCGCTGGATCGACCCCGGCGATGTTGGAATAGGCGATGGCCTCCGGGATCAAGACCAAGGCGACGACGGTGGCGGCCAGCAGGTCACGGCGTGGGTTAGCGAGCCACTGCTGGCGCGCGGAAGCGATGAGGGACACGGGATCCAGTCTGTCGGTTGGAACGGCTCGCGCGCGGCGGTGCCTCGTTCCTGTTTCCCGAGGGATCGGCGCCCAGGGTAGCCACCCGTTGCCGGGTCCTGATGACAAATGTGCAGATGCAGCAAACTGGCCGCTGGGGCGACCTCTGGCAATGTCCGCTATGGGTGGAAAGCGGACATTAGCTTTGGGGTTTACTTGATGTTCGTGGTTCCGATTGACGCAAGCGCGGTTCTCGCGCTCTGGCTGTCGGGGTCCAGTCGAAGCGCTGCTTCATAACTGTGCTTGGCGTCCTGCTGTCGTCCGACGGCGAGATAGGCTTCGCCAAGGCTGTCATGAACGTTCGACGACTGCGGATGGGATGTGGCATTCCATTCGAAGACTAGGACTGCAGGATCCCTGAACCCTTTCCTCAGCAAGCTGTAGCCTAAACTGTTCAGCGCACTCTCACTGAGATCGTAGGCATCGGGGCCGGCGGCGACCGATATTTCATAGGCCGCCTGCATGCCAGTCAGGTCATTGCGTGCCGCGAGAGGCGTAATCAGGTCAGCCAAAAGACGCTTTGGGACAATCGTTTGCTCGCCATGGACGACCGAGAATAGGGCTCGCGCGAGCTCGAGTGAGGTGATGCCCTGCCAAAAGTTGCTCATGACAACGACGACGGTCCCATCATCGGCACGAACAAAGATTGTCTGGTAACCCGGGATGCTGCCGGTGTGGGTTTGCACGCTCATCTTCGCGCCGCCTGAGGCGGACCATTCTTCAATGCCCCAGCCCAGTCCGTAGCCGTTGCCGCGATCGGTGAACATTTGCGACCTAAGGGTTTGGGGCAGCAACTGGTCTCCGTTGAGTGCGCGGCTGAAGGCGAGCAAATCGTCCGCGTTAGAGTAGGCCGCCGCGGCGGCGTAGCTTACTGTAGGATCAACGATTATCGGGCGGATCATTCCGCCTGCGTCTGATCGCGTGTAGCCATTGACGAGCCGAGGCACCACGGTCGATCCGTCGAAGACGCCGCTGTGCGTCATGCCCGCTGGGATCAGCACCCGCTGCGTCAGCGCTTCAGTGTACGGCTGCCGCGTGACCTTCTCGACGATTAACCCGAGAAGGTAGAAGCCGTTGTTGTTGTAGCGCCACTTCCCTAGAGGGTCGATGATCTCGGGAGGAATCCAGGTCTTGGCGAAGACATCCGGCGTGAAACTCTGTCGCGCAGACACGCGCCAGAAGGGATCATTGTAGTTGGCTGGCAAATCTTTGATGCCGGACGTGTGTGAAAGTAGCTGCTGGACGGTTACGGATGCCGCGGGCGTCCCAGCGTAGAGGTCCGGCAGATATTCGCCCAGAGTTCCGTCCAGACTGAGCAGGCCGTCCTTCACGAGCGACAGGACCAGGACGGCAGTCAGAGGCTTGGTCAGAGATCCTACCCGGAAGACGTCCTGTCGCTGGAGCGGGGTATCAAGCTCCAGTGACGACTCGCCATAGGCTTCGTTCAGGACCACTCCCTGTGCATTCGCGACGAGGACGACGCCGTTGAAGCTTCGGTTACGCGCAAAGGCGGCTGTCGTGTCATGGAGTCGTGCTTCGACGTGAATGGAATCGACCGCCCAAGCACAGGCGGGAGCCACAGCTAAAGCGAGTGAGAGGAGGATAGTCGGGATGCGCATGGTCTATTCTGAGCCACCCGGCTCAGCTTCGAGCAAGTTAACAATCTGACAGCTGGATGGGTGGCGCCCTTACGTCCTTGAGACTGCGCCATATGACCAGCGCCTGCGTCGCCGCTAAGGGACCTGTGCCGGGTGGATCTCAGGGGAATGTCTGCAACGGGTCGTGAGGCGAACTGCGGCTAAGGGTGGGAACCCGACGTCAGCGTGGCGCTGCGCTCAAGCGAGGCTACCCTCACCGAAGCCGTACTAGGACGTCGCCACGAGGCTCAATAGGCTGGTGGCGAGTTCTGAGTTCCGGAAAGGCTTCGTGAGCCGCGGCAGGTCTGCAGCCAGACCTTCGGCCTCGGCATAGCCGGATATGATCAACACTCGCAGGGCAGGTCTGAGGCGGCGCGCCTCCTGTGCAAGGTCCGTACCGTTCATGCCTGGCATCAGGTGGTCGGTGATCAATACGTCAGGAGCCATGCCGGTCGACATCAAGTGCAGCGCCTGCTCAGCCGAAGCCGCTTCTACCACCTCGAATCCGAGGTCAATCAACATGTCCGCGGTGCTCATGCGCACCAGATCTTCATCGTCCACTAGGAGCGCCGTGCCGCGCGCGACCCGATCTACCGGCGCCGTTGCGGCGGGCTCCTCATTGTGGAGGACGACAGCATCACTGATGGGTAGGAAGAGCTCGACCCTAGCGCCGTCTCCGGGTGCGCTCTCGATTAGCATTCCGCCACCGAGCTGAGCTGCGAGGCCGTGCACCATTGAGAGACCCAGGCCGGTGCCCTTGCCGATGCCCTTGGTCGAGAAGAAGGGCTCAATGGCCCGCTGGAGAGTCGCCTCGTCCATGCCAGCGCCGGTGTCTATGACGGAAACGCGGACGTACCGACCCGGCGGCAGATTGGTCCTGTGTCCACGGCGAATGGTCTCGCATCGCGCCGAAACAGTAAGAACGCCCCCTTCCGGCATGGCGTCGCGCGCATTCACAGCCAGGTTCAAGAGCGCCATCTCGAGCTGGTTGCGGTCGGCCTTGGCTGGCGGCAGGTCCGCACCGACGTCAAGCCGGATTTGAATGCTTGGCCCAAGGGTTGATCCAATCAGACCAGCCATTCCGTCGATCAGAGCTGCGACATCGACGGCGGTCGGCTGCAAGGGCTGGCGGCGAGCAAACGCAAGCAGTCGCTGGACCAACGTCTTTGCTCGCTCGGCCGATTGCAGCGCGCCATCGATCAAGCGCCGCTCGCGTTCGCTGCCGACCTCGCGACGCACGAGCATATCCAGCGAGCCAATAATTGGCGTGAGTAGGTTGTTGAAGTCATGCGCGACCCCGCCCGTGAGGCTGCCCATCGCCTCCATCTTTTGGCTTTGGCGGAGCGCTTCCTGAGCCTCGGCGAGCTGCGCCTGTTCCCGCAGCCGCTGCGTTACGTCTGTCACGAATTGGTAGGTACCCGTCAAATCCCCACTCGCGTTCCTCAAGGGACGGAACTTCACTTCGTAGTACGGGCGGGTGCGGCCAAGATCGCCATAGTCTTCAATAAACGTGACCTCCTCGCCTGCCAGTCCACGACCCCAGCCCGCGCGCACCTGCGCCTGATGTTCGGGCTGGTTAGCGAGCAGCTCCAACATGTTGTCGCCGACCTTAGGCCGCACGCCGTAGATCCGCTCGAACTCGTCGGCGTTAGCCTTGTTGAGAGCGAGGATGGCGTAATCGAGAGACGCCGCCATGATCATCACGTCGGTCGTTTCGACGAGGCTCATCAGCAGCTCGCGCTCGTCTGACAGTCGGTGTTCGGCAGCCGTCCTATCTGTGGTGTCGAGCGCAGTGAGGAAGATGCCCTCGACTTGACCAGTCTCGCCCCGGATCGGCGCGAAGCTATAGTACCAGAAGCTCTCTACGAGACCGGAGCCGCGCTCCATCATGAGGCGCTCGTTTTCGGCGACCACGCCTTCGCCAGTATCAAGCACCTGCTGTGCCGACGCCGTAAGCGCCTGCCACATCGTCGGCCAGATCTCAGCCATTGTTCGCCCTAGAGCCCACGGGTGACGCGCGTCGAGGAAGGGCCGGTAGGCGTCGTTGTAAAGGAGCCGGAACTGCGGACCCCAGTAAATCGCGGTAACCGCTTTGGAGTTGAGGCACGTCGACAGCGCGGAACGCAGGGCCTGCGGCCACGTCTCAGGCCGACCAAGTGGAGAGCCCGACCAGTCGTGGGCGCGCAACAGGGAGCCCACTTCGCCGCCACCAGTCAGGAAATCTAAGGCCCTTGGGTTAGCACTGGACACGAATGTTCCTTCGAGGGCGCTTCCCCATCAACGGCGATGGTACGCTCTGTTGTAGATCATAGCGTGTGTTGTGCAACGCAGCCGCCGATGGTCTCTCGCAGACGTCGGCTAAGGGTCGGGAACCGTCTTATGCTAGCGTCCGGAAAGCTGACTTTCGAGCAGCACGCTGACTGTTGTGTTTCCGGCACTCAGTGAATGACCGATCCTGGCGCGAAGCTGACCTCTAGTCGCTAGCGCTTCCCGATGTCTCTCGGACTCGTTTGAGGGCCTCGGTGGCGACGCTCAGGCCGCTCGGAATCAAGGTCAGCGCGGCAATTGCCTGCGCGAGTTCTATTTGCCGAAAGGGCTTCAAGAGGCGCGGCAGGTCGGGCGCAATGCCGTCCACTTCAGCGTAGCCGGATATTATCAAGGCTTGGAGCGGGCGGGTCGCCACGACTTGGCGCACGAGATCCGCGCCGCTCAGGCCCGGCATCAGGTGGTCCGTGACGAGCAGGTCGGGCATGAGACCACCTTCCAACAGACGCCACGCTTCCTCGGCGTTGTGGGCCTCGACCACAGCATAGCCAAGGTCCGCAAGCATGTCGGCTGTAGAGCTGCGCACGAGGTCCTCGTCGTCAACCACGAGCGCCGTGCCTGATCGCGCCGGCCCTTGGAAGGGCTCGGCCGATTCAAGCGCATCAGCGACAGTCTCCGTTGTGGGCAGCCACAGCTCGACCTTCGTGCCGAGCCCGGGAGTGCTCAATACGACAAGCGCCCCGCCGAGCTGCGCCGCCAGGCCATGCACCATGGAGAGGCCCAGCCCAGTGCCCTTGCCGATCCCCTTGGTGCTGAAGAACGGCTCAACAGCACGCTTCAGCGTTTCATCATCCATGCCTACGCCCGTGTCGGCGACGGAGAGACGCACGTAGCGGCCCGGAGCCAGCGGACCGGGTTGCTCCTCGCCTATCCGTTCCGCAGCCGCCGAGATTGTGAGGCGCCCGCCATCCGGCATGGCGTCGCGCGCGTTCACGGCCAGGTTCAGGATCGCCATCTCGACCTGGTTGGCGTCAGCGAAGGCACGCGGCAGGTCGGCGTCCAGGTCGAACTCCAGCTGAATGGTGGGACCTGACGTGCTGGCGACGAGATCTTCCATGCCGGCCAAGAGCGCCGCGACATCCACGGCCTGGGCCTGCAGCGGTTGGCGACGCGCGAAAGCCAGAAGGCGTTGCACCAGGGTTTTAGCGCGATCAGCGGACTGGAGGGCCCCTTCGATCAGCCGCTGCTCGCGATCGCCGCCGACGCCCTTCCGCTGCAGCATGTCCAGCGATCCGACAATCGGCGTGAGCAGGTTGTTGAAGTCGTGAGCCACGCCGCCGGTTAGCTGACCCATCGCCTCCATCTTCTGCGAATGGCGCAGCGCCTCTTGCGATTCCGCCAGCAGCCGCTCCGCTTCGACATGCGCGGTGACCTCGATCGCGTGGTGAAATCCGCCGACGATTACCCCATCTGCATCACGCACGGGGCCGTGCGTGAGGTCCCAATGCAGCTTTGTGCGCGCGGGATCGCCGAACTGAACGCGCGTTGTGAAGGTCTCACCCGCGAGCGCTCGCTGCATCAGTTCCGTGATCTGCGGTTGCTCTTCCGGAATGAAGTAATCCGGAAAGCGCTGACCGATGTAAGACGGCGCGCCCTGCGTCTCGAAGAACTTCTGCGCATGGGGCGGGTTGAAGGCAGTGATCCGCAGGTCGTGATCGAAAGCCACGATGGGCCCAGGGTTCGACTGCACGATGTTCTGGTGCAGGAGCAGTTCGGACGTCGCCTCGGCCACCCGCTTTTCGAGGGTGTCTTTCAGCTCCCGCAGTGTTCGCTCAGCTCGCGCCCTCTCGATCGCGGCCTTCAGGCGTTCTCCAACGGCTTGGGCGAGTGTTTCCTCCGCGGGTGTCCAATCACGCGGCGTGCAGCTCTGCACGGCCAACAGGCCCACCCACTGCTCCTCCTGGAACAGAACGACGTCGATGAATGCGCAGACCTCGCGCGCCTGCAGGCCTGTCCGGGCGCCCCCGCTAAGCCGCTCGTCAGACTGGACGTCGCGGACCACGACCGGCGCACCCGCGCGGTAGGCCCGGAGCAGGTCTGGCCCGAAGGACTCCAGGGAGTGTACGCCCACGATGGAAGCCACGCCATCGGCGTGATCCTGCTCCACGGTCATCCAGCCTGCCGTTGAGATGGTCGCGTAGAAGACGCGGCTCGCTCCCAATTCTGAACCCAGGGCCTTGGCGGCGAGCATCAATAGGGCGGACGGGTCGTCGAGCGCACGCAGCTCGTCCGATAGCGCATACAGGAACGCGGCGTGGCGCTCGGCCTCCACGCGCTGGGTCGTCTCGCCCAGAATGCATATGACGCCTGCCGGATTGCCGGCCTCATCGAGAACGGGCGAATAATCCAGGTCCAACCAGACCTGCTCAGGCCGGCCGTGCCGGAGCAGCGTGAGTTCTTGGTCGCGGTAGTGGAGCGCGCCGCCAGCCAGGCCGACTGCCATGACGTTGTCGTTGAAGTCTGCAATCTCGGGCCAACCCTGTCGCACCTCGCTGCCGAGTAGGTCCGGATGGCGTCCACCAGCGAAATGAGAGTAGGCGTCGTTGTAGAGCATCACTCCCTTCTCGCTCCAAAGCATGACGATCGGTACGGGGGAACGGAGCAGGAGAGCAGTCGCCGTCTTCAGACACTGCGGCCAGTGAGCGATCGGTCCGAGCGCGGTTGCGGACCAATCTCTGGATGCGATCAGATCCCCGCAATCCGTACTTGCGCCGAGGAAGGCGGCCGAGACAGGAGCAAGTGCTGCGGCCGTGCCAGTCATCTAATCTCGGACTCGCTTTGGATGGGATTGCGGCGACGAGCCGTGCCAGTGGAAAAGTTGGCTACCCTACCGGATCATGCTCAGAACCGGAACCATGTACTGACTGAGTGAAATACCTTTCGGGGGGTGATCGGTTGTTGCCGCTGTCTCGGGGAGCGTTAGGGGCGCAGTTGCGTCGTGAGGTAAGGCCGCGCCAGCAGGCGAGGAACGCCAACTCAGAAGGCGAGGCAAGGACCTGACAAACGCGACAGGCAGGCACACTGACCGTTTGCCTGACCATCCACAAACGGGTCCGAGCTGCACCGAGTTCGATGCGCCGAATATCCGTTTACCGGCAAACAACCAGTGTTCGCTGTTGACGCGTAGGCGACGCAAACTCGATTGCTGTCAGCGCCGTTCCACCACCTCCATCCGCATTGAAAGTGTAGTCGGAAAGCGGGAATTCGTCGCGAACAACCGCGCCACCTCCACTGCCGCTGAGGTGAGTGTCCATTCACGCTTCGCGAACGGTGGTCACGGTTACTGGCGAACCAAACAAGGGCGGCAACGCAGTCGATGTGGCGAGACGAAGAAGCGGCCGACATCGTCAGGTGATCGGAGCCTGACCGTCGGGCTTCTCCCTCCCGAGGACGCCAAGATGATCCGCATCGCTTCCATCGCCGCCGCACTAACCCTGGTCACCATGCCCGTTCTGGCTCAAGAGGCCGCCGCCTCGCACCTGAAGATCACGTTTGAGACAGGGGCGTCGACTGGGTCGGTTATGATCGCCCTGTTCGACAACGAGAATGCGTTCAGCAACGGTGCGCCGGTCGCCAACGCCAAGCTCGACGTGGCAGCGGGCGAGAGCGACGCGGCGTTCGAGGGTCTGCCGACCGGTCGCTACGCTTTCAAGGCTTTCCACGATGTCAACGGCAATGGGCGGATGGACACCAATCCGTTTGGCATGCCCGTCGAACCCTTCGCCTTCTCGAACAACGCGGTGGGCAACATGGGGCCGGCCAGCTGGGAGCGCGCCAGCTTCGATCTGGCGGGCGACACCGTCCAGACCGTCCGCATTCACTGATGTCACATCGCAGAAGAAACGCCGTATGCTTGCTTCACGCCGCAGTTTCCTAACCAGCGCCGCCGCTTTGTCGGCTGCCGTGATTACCCCTGAGACCGTGCGCGCCATGGCGGCGATGCAGGTCGCGGACCGCCACGGTCTCGCCGACTGGGCCCCGGCGACGGCCGATCTCGAGGCGGATGTCACGCGCCAAGCGATGCGTCGTGTCCATGGCCGCGCACCGGCGGCGCTGGAGGGCGTGCTGTTCCGCAACGGACCAGGCAAGTTTCGACGGCCGGGCGGAAGCGCGACGCACTGGTTCGATGGCGACGGCCTGATGCGGGCCTTCCGCTTGAGGGACGGGCAGGCGACGATCGAGGCTCGTTTCGCGGACACGGCCAAACGACGTCACGAGAGCGAGTTGGGCGCAGTGGTGACGCCTGGGTTCGGCACGGTGGGAGACAGCCGGGCGGAAATCGCCTCGCCGGACGATGCGAACGCGGCCAACACCGCGGTCCTGCCGCTGGGGGAAACGGTCTGGGCCTTGTGGGAAGGCGGTTCGCCCCTGGCGATGGGCGCGGGGGACCTGAGCACACGAAACATCGTCACACTGCGGGACGATCTAAAAGGCATGCCGTTTCAGGCCCACCCCCGCTTTGATCCGGACGGCACGATCTGGAACATCGGTCTGGCCGGAGACCGTATGGTGGTGTGGCGACTGAACGCCAACGGCGGATTGCGCTCGGCCGAGGTCATACGCCTGCCGCGCGCCAGCTACATGCACGACTTCACGGCGTCGTCGCGACATCTGGTGATCGTGCTGCAGCCCTGGGTGTTCGAGCGCGACACGATGCCGTTCATGAACCGCTTCGCCTGGAAGCCCGAGATGGGCACGCAGGTGATGGCGATCGACAAGGCGGACCTGAGCCGGACGCGGATCTACGACCTGCCGGCCTTCAGCTACTTCCATCTGGGCGACGCCTGGGAAGATGCGGATGGAACGATCCGGTTCGATGTCGCGGCGGGCAAGGACGTGCGGTTCGCCTTGGACGGGGCTCGCGTTCTTGTTCAGCAGCATGGGACGGTTCCGGCAGAGCCGGCGGCGTTGTCCTTGGTGACCCTGCACGCGGACGGACGGGCGGAGATGGTGTCCTCAGGTGTGACGGCGGAGTTTCCGAAGGCCAACCCGCGCGTCGCCGGTCTAACGCGCCGCTTCACCTCCCATGTGGCGGGTGAGACCGGCGGGCGGCCGTTGCCCACCGGTTTGGCGGTTCAGGACTGGAAGACCGGTCGCTCCGACGGCTTCTCGTTCGGCGAGAGCCAGATCATGGAAGAGGCCGTCTGGGTCCCGAAGCCCGGCCGATCGGGAGAACTGGACGCCTGGCTGGTCGCGCCGTCGATTAATCTGGCGGAGGGCGCGACCGAACTGCACGTGTTCGAGGCCGGGAGGGTTGCGGATGGACCTGTGGTCAGCTGGCGGGCCGACATCGCTCTTCCGGCGGGTTTCCATGGGGCTTGGGCGGTGTAATCCTCAGTACCAGCCAGCGTCCCTGAGCGCGCGCGCGTACCTGCGGCTGACCGGAGCCTCAACGCCGCCCGCAAGGGTCAGGGTTGCGCGGCCGTCACCGCGTTTGACATCGCGGACGGCGCCGCGGGCGACCCACCAGCCGCGATGGGTCTGGGCGCCTTCGAGACCCTCGAGCTCGGCCAGGGCGTCAGACAGGCGCATCAGAATGAGGTCGGATCCGCGATCTGTGTGGATGCGTAGATAATGATCTTCGCTCTCGACGGCGTGGATGGCGGCGCCTTTCAGCTTAGGGGGCAGACGATCGGGGAACCGAGCATTGGAGGCGCCGGCTGGGGCGGCGTGGGTCTGGACCGGCTGCCGCTGAAGGAAGACGTTGAGGACGCTCACGACGGCTGTCACCACCAGAACTGGTGAAATGAAATGCACTAGGCGAGCGATCGCCGGATGCCTGCCCTGCTCGAACCAGAAGACGGTGTAGGCCCAAACAACCACAGTCAGGGGCAAGCCGATGGCGAGGGTCAGGGCGAATGCGGCGAGCCAAGGCTGACGGTCAAGATCAATCCAGCGCTCCAGCTGCCGCGAGCAGACGTGACCCCAGACCGCACCGGCGAGCATCAGCGGCAGCCAGTAGATCAGACGCTGACCAAACCCTGCACCCGTCATGCCGAAAGCACCAGTGAAGGCGAGCATCCCGCCGGCCGACAGTGCGATCGCGGCTCCCTTGAGCAGGCTGCGGTCGATCGAGAAGGAGAGATGCTGCGAGGTTGATGGGTCAGTCATGAGCGCCTATCGCGGACGTGGTCGGCCATCCTTGCGCGAGCTGCAACGGCAAGGATCACACCGCTAGCTAGGCCGCGATCCGCGTGTAGCGCAACTGGCGTCCCGCTGTAGCGATCTCAGACAGTCTCCATGAGCTCAGCCCGGCGGCTGCTCCCGGGCTCGATCAGATACGCCCTCCGCAATGTACGATCCGGCAGAGCACGAGGACCTGCTCCTTGGCGTCGCCATGACACCGGACGAATGCTCGCTTCTCGCTAGGAGGCCAGTTTCCGCTCCTGGGGCGTAGCAGCGGTCTGACTGCGATTGCTGGGCTCTCAGCAGGGAGCCAAATCAATCAGGGGCGTCGAGCAAGCCGGCGCCTAGTAGAAGGGTGATGACGCACGCGCGCGCGCCGAGCGGTTTAATTCCCGGGGCGTCTTGCCGGCTTCCTCATCCCTTCCTGCCGTCGAGCATCTCATCGGCGCCGGCTGCAGGGGCGCCAAGCGGCGCGTCCTTCATAGCGTCACGGCCGCGAGCCACCGCGAAACGTGCTTCAACGCGTGAGGCGGGATTACGAGGAATTCACTGGTGGGAGAACTCTGATCGATTAGGTGCGGTCTGAAGGAGATTGCGATGCGCGCCCTGTCGACTGCCCTGATCACGATGACCGCCACGCTCGTCGCCGCCGCTTGCGCCCCCGTTGTGGCCGGTGGACCGCCAATGGCGGTCCTGCCCGGCTTGCAAGAGACGGCCCAAGTCAGAAACATCTACATGTCGAGCGACTGGCTACGTGCTGAAGACGACTTCGAAGACACTTTCGTCGACGAGGTGGGCGATGAGTTGCAGCGCTGCATGTGGGGAACTGCGCCCGTTGATGTTCGCATCCATCTTGATCATCTTGACCGTGACGGTCGCCTGGCCAGGCTTCTCAACGGCGGCGGCGAACATCGACTGTCCGGCACCGTCGAGTTCGTCGATCCAAATCGCAACAACGCTGTTGTTGGGCGATTTCCGGTCTCAACCGTTGTTCGCGACAGCGGCGGCCTGGCCGGGTTGGTCGCGGACCGGCAGATGATGGTGTCCGAAGCGTTTGGTCGCGCCACCTGTGAGGAAGGGTTTGGTCGCAACCCGCGCGGGCCGCGCGTCACGAACGCGACCGCCGGTTAGAGCGTCCTCCAAAGCTCCGACGCCTAGGCCTGCCATCGCGCTTTAGTTGCGTGGGGAATCTAGGCCGCAATGTGAACCGGTCGGCGGTTCACCAGTGTCTGATCCTGGCGCAGAGCCCCTAAGCGAGAAGAAGGTCGCCGACTTCGGCGGGCGTTGTAGCGACAGAATCCGGCAGGGCGCCAGACAGGGTTTCCGCGGCGCCGTAGCCCCAGGACACAGCCACCGATGCAATCCCGGCCCTGTGCGCCGCATCGATGTCCCTGACTTCATCGCCGACGGCGCACGCTCGGGCCGGCTCGATTTCCAGTTTCCTGAGAAGTGAAGTGAAGCGGTGGCCTTTGCCGAAAAGGGAGGCGCCGCAGCTGAATGCTGACACGAGCGATGCGCTCGCTCCTAAAACCGCTCGAACGTTGGGCTCACCGTTTGAGCTGACGATGGCTATGCGAGTGCCCCGATCTTGCAATCGCTGCAGCATCGGGCGCACGCCGTCGAAGAGCTGGATCTGGTCTGCGTCCGAAGCCATGCGGTTGCGCAGACCCGCCGCGATCCCGGGCAGGCGGAGTGGCGACACGCCCAGAGCCTTTACGACCTCTCGAGTCGGAAGTTTGCGAAGCCGCTCAATCTCGGCGGCGTCTGGAGCGCGAAACCTGTGTCGCCGAGCGAGTTCAGGAAGCTGATCGGCGAACCAGGCTGCGCTGTCAGCGAGAACTCCATCGAAGTCGAAAAGCGCGATTCGGTAGGCCATCGAAGACGCTTACCGTGAATGTCGGAAGCTTGTCTGTGGCGAGGTGTCCGGTTCTGACGCTCTACGGTCTCAGCGGCGGAGGTGCAGAAGAGGATACGCTCGATCTTGGCCGTTGAGGTCGGACCGCCCGACAACCTGGAAACCCATCAGTGTGTAAAATCGGAGAGCCTGAAAATTCGCTTCGTTCACGTCTGTCGTGCTTACTTGGTGTTCGCTAATCGCGCTTTGAAGCAACGCATTCCCGACGCCTTTCCCGTGGTCGTCAGGGTCTATGAAAAGCGCTTCCAGATGAGCACCGCCCCTTGACATGAACCCACGGGTCGGTCCGCAGTCGTCAGGAAGTCGTGGGTGGCTTCCATCGCGCAACTCCAGATTTCGACGAGGCAATTGACCTCATCCGAACGGTTTGGCGAATGCTTGGGTTCATGAGGCCCGAACAGCGCAGCGGCTGCTTTCGGCACAGGCTCCAAGGTCCGTCCCTGGCGCTTCCCTGACTCCTCCAGCGTCAGACAGCGTCGCGGAAGAACCGCACCACCTCTTGATTGAACTCCAGGTGAAACGCGGTCCGATCGAAGCTGGGATGGGATTCACAAAGAACTGGGATCGCCACCCTAAGCGCCTCGGAGCAGGGCGGCAGGAAGTCAAAATGTCCGGCGCCGGCGACCCGATGATATTCCGCCGCTCGGCCTAGGCGGTCGCGGATCGGTTCGACGTTGAAGGGCGCCGGCAGCACCATGTCGCCGTCGGCCTGCCACAGCTGCACCGGAATAGTCACTCTGGCGAGGCTCTCGTCAGTGAAGGCAAGGCCAAGGCCCGGCGCGGCAATGACGGCCGCCCTGATGCGAGGATCATGACCGACGGCCTTCCAGGTCGTCGGATCGATGGGCGATCGCCTGATCAGCTGACAGGCGAAAACTTCCGGCTCCTGTTCGCAGTGGCGACGGACCAAGGCGAGATCGCTGACGCCACCGACAAGCGCGGTGACCGTGAAGCCGCCCGCCGAATACCCGAATGCGCCGATGCGTGCTGAATCGACGCCCATGGGTCCCGACCAATGTTTGGTCATGTGGTCGATCAGCAGGCTGATGTGGCCCGCCCGATCCGTCAGCTGGGTCTGACGGCTGTCATCGCGCCAATTATCGCCGGGGTGGGTCAGGGCGGCGACCACAAAGCCGGCCGCCGCCAGCGCCTTTGCGGTGTCGTGGTGTCCTTGGGAATGGCCGCCGTTGCCGTGAGAGATCACGATCAGCGGCCTCGGTCCCGCGAACTCTGTGCCGTCCGGCAGCCAGACGGCGACTTCGATCTCTCCGCCTGCCGGTTCGGCGAAACGGAAGATCTGGTCCGCCTCCTGCGCAAGGACGGTGTCGGGCGAACCTGAGGCAGCGGCTAGGGTCAGGGCGGCGATTGGAGCGATAAAGGCGCGAAGAAGAGACATGGGCGTAGACCAGTGATCGGGGATACGGCCCAATCCGCGATCAACGGGGCTTCCGCCAGGGCGCCTTCGTGACTGGGCGAACGGGTTCGCAGCCCGGCCACTGGTTAGGGCGACCGCTGGAGCTGTATCGTCAGGTCAAAAGGGGATTCGATGACCGACGCGTCAGCCAAGGCAAGACAATGGGCGATCGAACTGGCAGCCTGTCTGGCGACCGGCGCCCTGCTCGGCGCGATCGGCCCGTTCGGCAGTTTCCTCAATGACGTCCTTATCATCAGGGTCGCCTACTGGGTGATCGTCTTCCTGTCCTGCGGCCTGGCTGTGGGCCTGACGATCCGGATCGTGACGCCGCGCGCCCGAAAGGCCGGCGTTCCGATCTGGGCTTGGGCGCCGGCCGTGGTTCTGGCGATCGCCTTGCCCTTAGCCGCGTTCACCCGCCTGGTCGCGGTGGCCTTCTGGGCGGGGATCGGCGATCGTGTGAGCGTGGCGGACTGGTATGGTCAGACACTGCTGATGTGCCTGGTCTACTTGACGCTGCACGCTGTCGTCGCTCGCAGCACCGAGCGGCCTGAGCCACGACTCGACAAATCAGGGTCCGGTGATCCGCGCATCCTGCGACATCTGCCCCTGCGCCTCGGCAGCGACCTTCTGTGTCTGTCGATGGAGGATCATTACGTCCGCCTGCACACGGGCGGGGGCTCGGTGCTGGTGCTGATGTCGCTGAGCCAGGCCCTTGCCGAACTGGGCGACATCGATGGCCTTCAGGTGCATCGATCATGGTGGGTCGCGCGTGACGCCGTGACCGGAGTGATCAAGGATGGGCGCAACCTTCGCCTTCGACTCAGAGGCGGTTTGGAAGCGCCGGTGTCTCGAGCGAGTGTGGCCCGCCTGCGCCAAGCGGGCTGGATCGAAACCAGATAGCGCGACGCGGTGTGTAGTCCGACCTGAACTCAGAGTAGGCGGTGTCTCTCTACGCGGGAGAAAACGATCTAGCGTCCACTCCTTGGAGGGTGTGGCAATGACCTCTCTGGCGCTTATGCGTCCTTCCTCACCAGAGCCGACGGCTGCTACTTCAGGCCGTCACTCGCCGTAGTGTGCGCCACCAAGGCGCTAGCGGTGACCATGGCCTAGGTCTTGGTCGTTCTTGAGAAGTGTCACTAGTTCCATGTGCTTGGCATTGTATTCGGCGCGGATGATCTATTGCCAATGAGAGATCGGTCGGCCGTACTTCTTCTCAATCGTCGCCAGGTGCTGCAGCGAGGCTAGCACGAAAGACCAGTCTGCGACCCTGGGCAGATGTCCGCTCAGGGCGAAGAGCCGCATCGTACAGTGGGCGCTTTCCCGGAGCGCGCTGGAGCCGGACAAGATCGAGCGGCTGATCGAGGTTCTCGACGACAATCATGGCCATGCCCTCTACCAGGCGGTCTCCCGACTGAAGTTCGATCTGTCGCGCGACGAGGTTGCGAGCTTCTCCTTTGTCGCGGGCTCGGTCCGTATCGAGCGGTCGGTCAAGCGGTCCGAATTCGAGGCCTGGATCGCTCCGGAGCTCGCCGCCATCCAGACCGCCGTGGACGAGGCGATCCGACGGTCAGGCTTGGAGCCCAGCCAGATCGACCGCGTTTTCCTGACGGGCGGCACCTCCTTTGTCCCCGCGGTCCGCGAGATCTTTCATCGGCGTTTCGATCCTGCCCGGGTCGAGACCGGAGGCGAGTTCGAGTCCATAGCCTCGGGACTGGCTCTGATTGGTCGCGAAGCGGATATAGACCTGTGGAGCAAGCGCTCCTCGTCTGGCGAGGCGGCCCAAGCCGCGGCTACTGCGGGCCGTTGATGGGGGCGGTCAGGGCAGGGTGTCGCAACCGAGGAGCGCGCCGCCTCCAGGGCCAAGGTCTCGACTCCACGTCTGGCGCGTGTGGACCTTTCGAAGCGACCTTCCTCGTCCGTCTGGTCGGCAGTTCTTCAGCACGCGGCAAAGCTCGCGACCGGGTCAGCCGTCCTCGGTCGCGCCATCCGCCACACCCACGCACCGCTGCACCGCCGCGCCTACCTGCGTTCGTGGGGCGATAGAGCTGACCGTCCGCCCGTCGTCGGCGTAGGTCGCCAGGAACTGACACCCGGTCGCGAGATCGGTCAGCACGAACACGCCGGGCTGGTCGGTCGGCGTCCGCGCCAGCTGGGCGCCAGCGATGGAGCGAAGCGCACCAGCGGGATCCTGGACCGCCTGCTGGATCTGGGCGCCATGTTGGTTCGCCAGCTCGACCGTCCGCCTCGTGCTAGCCACCGTCTCCTCCACCTCCCGAAGGGCGGAGGTGTCGATCGGGTCGCACGCGCCCAGCAGCAGGGCGGAGGCGGCGAGGGCGAGCATCACTGACTTCATGACCGTGAGATGGGCGAGCATCGCGTGGGCGATAAGTGGGACACGCGGTCGCGCCCACGCACGGTTCACTAGTGCGGATGGATGCGCGCTCTCACGCTGGCCTGTCGCCGCCGGCCTTAGTGCCCGATCACCATGTCTGCGCCTACGATCGCGCTCACCGCCAGGCTGGAGACCAGGTAGGCCATGGCGTTGAACCGCCACGACAGACGCAGGCGCCTGGAGGCCCAGATCGTGCAGGCGACGAGGGCGAGGGCCAAGAGAATCGGCAGGGTCCAAAAGCCGATCCCTAGCCAGGCGCTCACGCGCGCCTCATCGTTCGGCAGGATGAAGCTGAGACCCTGCGCCACCACGCGCATAAAGGCGGCCGCATACAGCACGGCATAGGCGTTCACACTCCGCTTTGCTCGAACAAAGGCCAGGGCGATGAGCGCCTGCAGCACGGTCACCGCGGGACCCGCAGTCGAGATCAGAGCGTGATCTTGCGGCGGTGTCGCCGCCGAGGGGACGGAGCCGTTCAGGCCGTAGGACATCTGATGGCCGAGCAGGGTGCCCATGGCCCAGTGCGCCGCCTCATGAACCACGAAGGTGGCGAGCAGCACCGTCGCCAGAAGGACGGCGTATCGCGCGGTGAACCTGGGCCTCGGACCGGATGGCGCAACGTCGGCAGAGAGCGTGGATTGGTGGATCATCGGCCAGTCTCCGACGCAAGGCGCCCTGTCAGAACGGCCCCAACGGCGACGCCGACACAGATCCACAGGCCGAGATCGTCGGCCAGGATGCCGATGAGGATGCCGGCCGCCAGGCATATCGGGGCGGGCGCAAGCGGTCTGAGACCGGTACGGAAGGGTTGCGGCATCTTCTGTCCTCCTCTGGTTCGGAAATAAGAGAGTCGAAAGCGATCAGGCCGGCTCTCGTCCAGCCAGATGGATGATGGCGGCGACGAAGACGCACAGGCCGAGGCCAGCGCCCAGCACAAGGGCCGTCTGAACACGCCAGGCGTCCGTCGCCAGCATGTTGATGGGCATCTGCCAGGGAAAGAAGACGCCTTGTTTCGCGGCGGTGGCGACGACCGCAAAGAAGGTCCCGCCGATGCCGAGCGCCAGGGCGGGAACGAAGCTGCTCCAGCGCATGGCTGTCCAGAACTGGATCGCGGTGAGCAGCAACGCTGCGGCCGCAACCTTGCCCGTCGTGATCAGGTTTTCGGCCAGGTCCAGCGTACCGGTTGGGGCGAGCTCAGGCTTCACCGCCGTCGCGAGATGGATCGCCCCTATCGTCAGCACCAGGTTGGCCAGGCTCATGCCGGCGATCAGGACGAGGACGCAAATTGCCTTGGCGGCGTAGATCCTCCACCGGGCGATTGGCAGGGCTCGCAGCTGATCCCAGGCGCGCGGTCCGTGCTCCATGTGCGCGACCAGGGCGGTGAGCGCCGTCACGCTCATCGGCAACATGAAGAAGGCCCAGATGGCGGCCGCGCCTTGCAGCCACATCGCCCAGGGCTGGGCCTCTTCGAAACGCAGCATGTTGAAGAAGGCGAAGACGGCCACCAGCGTGGGCGCCGCCGCCGCCAGGAGCAGCACCAGCGACCGGTTGAGCTTGCGGGCCTCTACGATCAGAATTCGGATCATCGGGCGGCCTCATTCTGCGGGGGCATGGCCGTCTCGTTTGATCTGGATACGCACTCATAGATGCCCTCGAGCGAGGGAGGTCTGGCGCCCAGGGAGAAGACGCCGACGCCGGCCTCGACCAGGGCGACGTTGAGGGCCGCGCAGGCGGCGTCGTGATCGTGCCCGGGGCGCAGGCGAACAGTTAGGGCCGCATCACGCATCGACACCGAGAGGTCACGATCCCGCAGCACCCCGGCGGCGCGTTGCGGATCATCGATGCGGAGCTCCAGTTCCGGCGCCTGCTCGGCCTTTAGTCGTGTGAGCGCGTCTTCAAGCACCAGCCGGCCCTGGCTCAGAATCCCGACGTGGGTGGCGACCTGTTCGATCTCGCTGAGAAGGTGGCTGGATACGAGAACGGTGGCTCCGGCGGCGTCGGGCAGGCCTCGCAGGAGCCGACGCATGTCGGCGATGCCTTCAGGGTCGAGGCCGTTGGTCGGCTCGTCGAGGATCAGAACGGCGGGCGCCCCCAGAAGCGCCCGCGCCAGTCCGATCCTCTGGCGCATGCCGAGCGAGTAATCCGAGACGCGACGGTTAGCGTCGCGGCGCATCTCGACGACATCGAGGACCCGGTCGATCTCGCTCCTAGCGAACCCTCGCAGGGTGCAGGTCAGCGACAGGTTCTCGCGTCCGGTCAGATTGGCGTAGAAGCCGTGCGCCTCCAGCAACGACCCTACCTTGCGGGCGGCTGCGATCCGGTCGGCTCCGACATCCACGCCGCCGATGACGGCGGCGCCGGAGGTGGGCTTCAGCAGGCCCAGCAGCATCCGGATCGTGGTCGTCTTGCCCGCGCCGTTGCGGCCCAGAAACCCGTAGATGGACCCCCGGGGCGCAGACAGCGACACGGCGTCAACCACCGATCGATCGCCGAACCGTCTTGTCAACCGCAGTGTCTCGATCGCCAGATCCGCCATGCCGCCCCTCGCCATCTCTTTAAGTCCAAGCTAAAGTTGCGAAGCTCGCGACTTTAAGTCAAGATTAAAGTTTGGACAGCTTCAGGAGCCGCCATGACACCTTCGGACCTTTCCCGCTTCCGGCGTATGTGCGGCCGCTTTCGATGGCTGGCCGTCTTGATGACCGTGACGGTCGGGCTGGTGGTTGTGGCGACGACGATCGTAGTCCCGCTCGTCAGCGGGATCGGCCGATCGCCGGATGACGACAGAAGGGTCTGGGGTGGGGTCGTTCACGCGATTTCGCCGCTCTTCTACCTCTACGGCGTCTGGTCCATCGGTCAGGCCATGGGTAATCTGTCCCAAGGCCAACTGTTCGCGCCAACGGTGGCTAACGCCCTCAGGCGCGTCGGACTGTCATTGGGGCTAGGCGGCGTGTTCAGCGTCTTTGTCGCCACGAACTTGCTCCGGATCATAGAACAGTCACGCGGCGGCTATCTGCATTTTGATGTGGCAGGGATGACGCTCGGCATGATCGGCGGCGCGCTGTTCCTCTTCGGGCGTGTGCTGGACCAGGCGGGCGCCGTGCAGGCCGAACTGGACGAGATGATCTGATGCCGGTGCAGGTCACGCTGGATGCGTTAATCGTCGCAAAGGGGCTCAAGGCGCGCGATCTGGCGCAGCAGGTCGGACTGAGCGAGACGCAGCTGTCTCTGTTCCGGTCCGGCAAGGTCAAGGGCATCCGCTTCCGCACGCTTGCTCGCCTTTGCGCGGCCCTGGATTGCAAACCCGGAGACCTGCTCGACTACCTGTACGCCACGGCCGACCTGGCGGTCGATCCGGACGAGGAAGGGTAGGGGCCAGACTATGCGCCGACTTGCACGCTGTGCTCGGCGCCTGACCACTTGCCGGCCAAGCCAGGCGCCTCCTCCAGCTGGCGCACCTCGTCGAACCGGCCGCGCTCTTCGCGATAGCGCACGATCTCGAAGCCGTGTTCCGAGAGTGCTTCAACCCCGTCGAGTTCGGAGGCGGTCGCTGAGTTGAGGTCGAGCAAGGCAAGGTCCTTTTGACGTCACTAGGGTGGGGGCAAGCCTCGACGTTCTGCAAACGGTCAGATCTTATCGTGGTTCAAGGCCAAAGGCCATCGGCGAAGACGCTCGGAAGCTGGAGGGGCTTTGTCCGATCGGCTGTCTCCAGCCCTGTTGTTCTGCGCAGCTTATTGGAAGGTGCGGGCGCCTCAACGCCGAGAACAACGGCTGTCGTGATCTGACGGCTGAAGTGGTTGAGGCCGAAGCCCGCGACGCCGTGTTCACCAGTCCGTTGCCCGGATTGCTCGTCGCTCCGTCCGCGCCGCTGTACGACCGGGATGCCCGGTCCGGCCGGAGCCCGGTCTCAATGCCAGGCACCCTGGCGATCCATGGCACGCTTGACCCCAACACGCCCTACGAGCGCGCCGTCGCCCATGCCGCGAAATTGTCCGAGGTCGGCGAGGTGACATTCGCCACCGTCGTGTCCGGGGCTCACATGCTGACCTTCGCGGCGCCCGGATGTTTCGTCCGCATCGTTTCGGCATTCAACGCCGAGACGGATGTTCCGGACTCGTGTTAGTCTCGATCTGAGCCAGGCAGCTGAACGCCTGCACGATGAGCAGACGTTTGCCGTCAGCGAGCAGGCCTTCGATGCGGCCAGAACAAAGCGTAGGCTAGCCCGACGAGGAGCAGCGCCTGACCCGTATGAAGCCAGTTCGCTGAATTGTTTCCGCCCGCGAGCGAGACGAGCGCAACCACTCCCGCGAACGCCGCGAAGATCCACTTGCCCGGTCGGCTGGGGAACAGGGCGTTGGTCAGTCGCCAACTGGCGATCGTGCCAAGGCAGGTGGAAATCGCGGCTTCGGCTGCGAAGCGGGGCCGGTCGTAGCCCATGGGCTCGAGCAGGATCGAAACTGGCCAGCCTACGCACAAGGCGGCCATGATGTATGCCGCTACGGCGACCGCGCCCGCCGCGATCCCGTGCGCGACAGCGGAACTTCGGCAGTTACTTATCACAAGATCTCGCTGGAGGGCCTGTCAGTGAGATGAAGCACGTTGGCGGGTGGTGCAAGACGCGGCGCCGTCCGGGTCGAAAGCAGTGCTGCCGCCCGGCTCGAAGAATGTCCGTTTACCGGCAACCAACCAGTGTCCGCGGCCGGCGCGCAGCAGCCGCGTCTGGGGCATCTTGGGCGCGCAGGGAGGCGGCATCCTCGAAGGAGGTTGGCGATGCGCCAGTCTGACCTGTTCATCCAACCCAAGCGCCCTTGGAACGCCGGACGTTTGATCGGCCCAAAGGCGCCGCTCAAGCCCAAGCACATCTGGGTTATCCGACAACAGTTGAAGGCCGCAAGGCGCGTTCGCGACCTGGCGATGTTCAACTGCGCTCTCGATTCCAAGCTGCGAGCTTGTGACCTCGTGCGGCTTCGGGTCAGCGACTTGGCTCCAGGCGGCGTACTCCGCCAACGATCGATCGAGGTTCGGCAGAAGACCGGCAGGCCAGTGCCGTTCGAGATCACAGAGCCTGCGCGTGACGCCGTCGCCACTTGGCTGCAGGTCCGTGGACGACGTCACGACGGCTGGCTGTTCCCGAGCCGCAGCCGGCCCGTTCAGCACATCGGGACTGGACGGTACGCCCGACTGGTCGACCGCTGGATGTGCATGATTGAACTCGAGCCGCAGTGCTACGGCACGCACAGCCTCAGGCGGACGAAGGTCTCGCTGATATACAAGAAGACCGGCGACCTGCGCGCATGTCAGCTGCTGCTCGGTCACCGAAAGCTGGAGAGCACAGTGCGATACCTCGGCATCGAGGTGGACGACGTCTTGGAAATGTCGGAGCAGATCGATCTCTGAAGTCGAGCCGGGCTCCAAAGCGGGTCCGGCCAACGTCGCCTAAGGGTGGTAAGGCGAAGTAGTCATTGCTTGCAGCAACGGACATATTGCTCACGCGCTGAGTGCGGAATCTGCGGCTTGGTCTGCATGGCCGCTCTTGGTGCTTCCCGGCCCTGGCAAGGCAACGAGGTGGCTTCGCTCTCCGTTTAATCGCTAGTAGGGGAATAGCGCCTGTTGTTCGAATTTAGCTGCGACCACCATGGTACAACACTCTGCACTCGACACACCTAGGCCCTTCCGATCTCTCGAAGTCCGTCAGGCCGCGAAAACTCCGGCGTTCCGCAGCTGTTCCATCATCGAACTCACGACCTCAGGATGGTTCCCCTTTGATTGCGTCAACTTGCGTTGTATCGAGCCGCCATGGTCTCAGGGTTAAATGGGTCTGAGGGTTGCGTGAGCCGTTCCGCCGCTGACAGCTGCCTGCGCTGCGGTGCGAGAGCATACAGCGTGTGCAGCGACGTAGCCGGCGCCGCCCTTGAGCGCTTGAATGCGCTGGCTGACACGGTGGCGCTTGCAGCCGGCGAGGTGCTGGCTCTGGAGGGCGAACCGGCTCGCCACCTGTTCAACGTCACGGCGGGCTCACTCAGGGTCTACAAGCTGCTGCCTGACGGCAGGCGCCAGATCACCGGATTCCTTTTCGCCGGCGACTTTCTCGGCCTAGCGGGCGGCGAGACCTTTGGCTTTACGGCCGAGGCGATGGAGGCCTCGCGACTTTGCCGGTTCCGCCGAGCCGAGTATCAGGCGCTGGTGCGCGACACGCCCGCGCTGGAGCGAACGCTGCTGACCCGCACCTCGCATGAACTGGCGGCGGCGCAGAACCAGATGCTGCTGCTCGGCCGCAAAACGGCGCAGGAACGGGTGGCCTCGTTCCTGCTCGACCTGCCGTCGCACGATCCCAGCCGCTCCGCCCCCGAGAACCACGTCCGCTTGCCCATGACGCGGGCCGAGATCGCAGATTATCTGGGCCTGACCATTGAGACGGTCAGCCGCGTGCTGAGCCGGCTGAAGGCGTCCGGCGTGGTGCGCCTGGTGTCCTTGCACGAACTGCAGGTTCTGCGGCCCGACCAGCTTCAGGCCATCGCCAGCGGCGAGGGCTGAAGCGCGTGGCGTCCCGGCGCCAGCCGCACTCGACGATTCCCGTCCCCCCCTTCGATCCAGACGACCTGTTCGCAAAGGGCGGCGGGCGAAGGGCGGTGGCTGACCAGCAGGAGGCCTTGACCGGTGCGGGCCAGTCTCTGCTGAAGCCGCCATAGCACCTGCGCCTCCGTGGCGAAGTCGAGCCCTTCGGTGGGCTCGTCCAGCACCAGCCAAGGCGCCGGCCGCAGATAGGCCCGTGCAAGGCCGAGCCGCCGCCGCTCGCCGCCTGACAGCGCCTGACCGCCGGCTTTGACCGGCGTGTTCAGGCCGAGCGGGGAACTCTTGAAGCGTACGGACAGCGCCGCGTCCTCCAGCACCGCCCAGAGCGCTTCGTCGGTGGCGTCGGGGTCCGCAAGCCGCAGGTTGTCCCGAACGGAGCCGTCGATGAGCCGTATGTCCTGGGCGGCGTAGGCGAACAGAGCGCGGCGCTGCTTCGGCGCAAGGTCGCTGACAGGCACCCCGCCGAGCGTGACTCCCGCCGTGGCCGAACGCAGGCCGATGATCTGCTCCAGCAGCGTGGTCTTGCCGACGCCTGACGGACCTGTGAGCGCCAGTCGTGCGGACGGCGAGACGGAGACGAGGCCGTCGATGGAGAGGGTGTCGGAGGTCAGGTCCCAGGCGGGGGCGTCGGGACCGGCGTCGAACAGGGCGTCCAGACGGTCCAATGTCGCCTCGGCCGCGCCAGCCTGACGCAGGGCGGCGACGAGGCCGGAGGCGGACTCCATTCCCATGACCAGGGCCAGAGCCGCCAGCGCCGCCAGCGGCTGGGATGCGTCGCGGGCGGACAGCAATACCACAGCGAGGCCCGCCGCAGTGATCGCGGATTGCCAGACCATCAGCCACCCCGCGACCGTGGCGGTCTTCTGATTGGCGGCGTCCAGATCCCGCCCGGCGGCCTGCCCTTCCGCCAGAGCCCAGCCGTCCAGGCCATAGGCGCGCAGTTCGGGCGCGGCGGCGGACAGCGCCGACAGGCGGGTCTTCAGCGCTCCCATGGTCGATGGGACCGCCGCGGCGACAGGCTCAACCCAACGCCGCGCAATCACGATCGCTCCGAACGCGCTCAGGCCCATCGCCGCCAGGGTCACGAAGGCGGCGGGGGGGCCGGCCAGCAGCGCCATGGCGGCGGCGGCCGCTACGCCCGCGCCCGCGCTCCAAGGGGCCGAGCGACGGATAAACAACGTCAGCAGGTTGTCCACGTCCTGGACCATCCGCGCCGAGGCCTCGCCGGACGCCAGGGCCAGCGCCCGGTCGGGCCGGCTCGAGGCCAAGGCGGCGAACAGCCGAGGGCGCAGCGCCGCCAACCCTTGAAGCCCCGCTTCATGCCCCGTCAGCCGCTCGCCATAGCGCGCGGCCGTTCGGACGATCGCCAGCAACCGGATAAAGGCACTGGGCAGAAGGTAGTTGAAGGCTTGGGCGACGGCGCTGCCCGCCAGGCCCGCCAGCGCTGCGGCGGTGATGAACCAGCCGGACAGGCCCAGCAGCGCCACGGAGGCCATTGAGACGAGACCGCCGGTGACTGCGGCGGCGGCCAGCCGGGGGCGCTGCAGCCGGAACTCGGCGACCAGCAGGCGCCGGACGGGGGACGGTCTTCCAGAGGCGTTCACAGCCGCACCACGCGATCGGCCAGGGCCGTGACGGCCGGGGAATGGGTGGCGACTAGGGTCGTGCGGCCCTCAGCGGCCCGGCGGATCACGGCGATGATCCGGGCCTCGGATTCGGGATCGAGGTTGGCGGTGGGTTCGTCCAGCAGCAGCAGCGGCGCCGGCTTCAGCAGGGCGCGCGCCAGACCCAGCCGACGGCGTTCGCCGCCGGACAGGCCGCCGCCGCGCTCGTCCAAGGGGCGCTCGAGATCGCCGTGCAAGCCGGCCAGGCCCGCGGCGCGCATGACGTCGCGCCGGCTGGCCCGCGGGTGGGCCAGAACGATGTTGTCGAACAGCGTGCCGGGCAGCACGACCGGGTTCTGGCTGGCCCAGGCAATCTGTCCGGCGAAGCCCTCGGGCGGCATGCGCACGCCGCCGACCTCCACCTCGCCGTCGGCGAGGGGGACCAGTCCCAGCAGCAAGTGCAGCAGGCTGCTCTTGCCCGACCCGCTCGCTCCGGTCAGGGCGACGATCTGCCCGGGGCGGATGTCGAGGTCGAAATCCTGGATCACGGGCGCTAGGCCATAGCCGATGGCGACGGATCGGAAGGCGATCGACCCCGCGTGGCGGCCAAGGGGCGTCGGCGTCGGATCGCGGACGGGGGGCGTCTGAAGCGCGGACACGGCCGCCTCGGCCGCCTGACGGTCGTGGTAGGCGGCGGCCAGCCGGCGCATGGGCGCATAGACCTCGGGGGCCAGCGCCAGCACGAAAAGGGCGCGGGGCAGGTCCAGGGTCTCCGGCGCCGGGAAGGGCAGAAGCCGCAGGAGGTTGAAGCCGCAGTAGACGGCCACAAGCGCCACCGAGAGAGCCGAAAAGAACTCAAGCACCCCGGACGACAAAAAGGCGACCCGCAGCACCCTGGAGGTGCGCGCCGCCAGACTGGTCGCGGCATGCTCGATCTCCGCCGCCGCGCGCGCCTCGGCGTCAAAGGCCAGCAGGGCGGGAAGCGCCCGCACGCGGTCCAGGAACAGGCCGCTGAGGCGTTCCAAGGCGTCGAACTGCCGACGACTTTCGGCGGCGGCGGCCGTGCCGGCCAGCGCCATCCCGGCGACAAAGGGAAGAAGGGTGAAAAGCAGGATGGCGGCCGACATCGGGCTGGCCAGCGCAGCGGTTGCAATCAGCAGCAGCGGCGACAGGGCCGCGGCCGTGCGCGCAGGCGCGAAGCGGGCGTAGTAGCCATCCAGCGCCTCCACGCCCTCCACGGCCGCCGTCAGCCGCCTGTCGGCCGATCCATGCGAGGCGAACAGGGCCTTCAGGGCGCCGGTCCGGACGTCTGCCTTTACCCGTCGCGCCAGCCGGGCCGACAGCGCCAGCGCGCCCTGGCCGAGCAGGCCACGCGCCGGCAGGGCGACCATGGCCAGGGCGATCCACGGAGCGGCGGCGTTCAGGGATTGCGGCAGATGATGCACCGCCAGCGCCAGGCCGGCTGCAAAGCCCACGGCCAGCGCCACGTCGGCGATCGTCGCCAGGGCGGCCATGCCGGCGAGACGACGATGCGGCCGGGCGACGTGGGACAACCACGGACGCGGCGAGAGGGAAGAGACGAGGGGCTGTGCGGTCATGGACGCCCGATACGCCGATCCACGCGCGCTTCTCTTTGATCTCGATCAAGGCGCGATGCGGTCGCGGGCCTTAGGGCGTCTCTCATAGGGCGCAGGTCGTGGGGGCCGGCGCCATGGAGCCTCGCCATGATCGACCTTGCGGTCGTCGACCTATCAAGGCTGCAGTTCGCGCTGACAGCCCTTTACCATTTCCTGTTCGTGCCGCTGACGCTCGGCCTGTCCTTCATGCTGGTCATCATGGAGAGCATCTATGTGATGACCCGCCGGCCGATCTGGCGAACCATCACCCGTTTCTGGGGCGTCCTGTTCGGCATCAACTTCGTGCTGGGGGTCGCCACCGGCCTGACCATGGAGTTCCAGTTCGGCATGAACTGGAGCTACTTCTCGCATTACGTCGGCGACATCTTCGGCGCCCCGCTCGCCATTGAGGGCCTGATGGCCTTCTTCCTGGAGGCGACGTTCGTGGGGCTGATGTTCTTCGGCTGGGACAAGCTGAGCCGGCACGTCCATCTGTTCGTGACCTTCATGGTGGCGCTGGGCACCAACCTGTCAGCCCTGTGGATTCTGATCGCCAACGGCTGGATGCAGAATCCCGTGGGCTCGGCCTTCAATCCCGAGACGATGCGGATGGAGGTCGTGGACTTCATGGCCGTGCTGTTCAACCCGGTGGCCCAGGCCAAGTTCGTCCACACGGTCTCGGCCGGCTACGTGATCGCGGCGGTGTTCGTATTGGGGATCTCGGCCTTTTATTTGCTGAAAGGCCGGCACAAGGGCTTCGCTAAGCGGTCCATGACGGTGGCGGCGGCCTTTGGCCTGCTGGCCTCTCTGTCGGTGGTCGTTCTGGGCGACGAGAGCGGCTATGCGCTGACCGACAACCAGAAGATGAAGCTGGCCGCCATCGAGGCCATGTGGAACACCCAGCCGGCCCCGGCCAGCCTGTCCCTGTTCGGCATGCCGGACATGAAAACGCGCGAAACCCGCTTTGAAGTGCAGGTGCCGTGGGTCCTGGGCCTGATCTCGACCCGCAGTCTGGACGGCAGCGTGGACGGCATCGTGCAGCTGGTGGCGCTGGCGCAGACCCGCATCGAAAGCGGCGTGATCGCTTACGACGCCCTGGAGACGATCAAGGCCGATCCGAACAACGTCGCCGCCCGCGCCCAGTTCGAGGAACACCGGCGCGACCTTGGCTACGGTCTGATGCTGACCCGCTATGTCGCCGATCCGCGACAGGCGACCCCGGACCAGGTCGTGGTCGCCGCCTGGAACACCGTGCCGAACGTCCCGGTGATGTTCTGGTCGTTCCGCTTCATGGCCTTTATCGGCTTCGCCATGATCGCCCTGTTCGCCACAGCCTTTGTGCTGTGCACGCTGCGCAGGCACGAGACGCGCTGGTTCCTGCGGCTGTGCGTCCTGGCGATCCCGCTGCCGTGGATCGCGGCCGAGCTGGGCTGGGTGGTGGCCGAATACGGCCGCCAGCCCTGGGCGGTGGAAGGCGTGCTGCCGACCTTCATGGGCGCGTCCAGCCTGACGGTCCCGCAGCTGTGGACCACCATCATCGGCTTCACCGTCTTCTACGGCGCCCTGGCCGTGGTCGAGGTCGGCCTGATCCTGCACGCGATCAAGAAGGGCCCGTTCCACGAGCAGCAGGAACTGGATCGCCCCGCGCCGGCGGGCGGCCCCGACCTGACCGGAACCCAGGACGGCGTGCCCGTTCCGGCCACCGCCTGACCGACATCCCCTAGGACATCCTCCAATGGAACTTCCTCTCGACTACGCCACCCTTCGCCTGATCTGGTGGGGATTGCTGGGCGTGCTTCTGATCGGCTTCGCCCTGACCGACGGCTTTGATCTCGGCGTCGGCGCCCTGCTGCCCTTTGTGGCTCGGACCGATGAAGAACGCCGCGCCGTGATCAACACCATCGGCGCAACCTGGGAAGGCAACCAGGTTTGGTTCATCCTCGGCGGCGGCGCGATCTTCGCCGCCTGGCCCTTTGTCTACGCCGTCAGCTTCTCGGGCTTCTACCTGGCCATGTTCCTGGTGCTGTCGGCGCTGATCCTGCGTCCCGTCGCCTTCAAATACCGATCCAAGCGGCCGCACGGGAAATGGCGCACGGCCTGGGACTGGGCCCTGTTTATCGGCGGCTTCGTGCCGGCCCTGGTGTTCGGCGTGGCGGTGGGCAATGTGCTCTTGGGCGCGCCCTTCCGGTTGGACAGCAACCTGCGGTCCTTCTACGAAGGTCATCTGCTGGGTCTGTTCACGCCCTTCAGCCTGATCTGCGGCCTGCTGTCGGTCTCGATGCTGGTGCTGCACGGCGCGGCCTGGCTAGGCCTCAAGGCCGAGCGCGGCGTGATTGGCGACCGCGCCCGTCGCTTCGGCACGATCGCGGCGATCCTCAGCCTGGTGCTGTTCGCCGCCGGAGGCCTGTATGTCGCCTTCGGGCCGCTGGGCTTCCGAATCGTCGGCGAGGTCGATCCGAACGGATGGTCCAATCCGCTGCGCACGGCGGTCCAGGCTGCGCCTGGCGCCTGGCTGGACAACTACGGACGCTATCCGTGGATGGCGATCGCACCGGTGCTGGGCTTCCTTGGTACGGCGGCGGCGCTGATCGGCCTGTGGCGTCGCTCCGAGCCGCTGGCGTTCGGCGGATCGTCCGTGGGCACGCTGGGCATCATCTCGACGGCGGGCCTGTCGATGTTCCCGTTCATCCTGCCCAGTTCGATCGATCCGCAGTCCAGCCTCACGGCATGGAACGCCTCCTCCAGCCATGTGACCCTGTTCATCATGCTGGTGGTGACGATCATCTTCCTGCCGCTGATTCTTCTCTACACCTCGTGGGTCTACAGGGTGCTGTGGGGTCGCTCGACCACCGCCGCGCTGCGCACCAACCCCGACCTCTACTGATCAGGAAGGCGCAAAGCCATGTGGTATTTTACTTGGGTTCTGGGGCTTGGCCTCGCCGTCGGCTTCGGCGTCCTGAACGGCGTCTGGCACGAGTTCCACCTGTTCGACGAAGGCGATCCCGGCCTGTCGATCCCGGATCAGGATGCACAGACCGATGTCCCGCTGTGACCCCGGCGCGGCGCCGTCGACAGGCGAGCTGATCGCCCGCTACGACGCCCGCGCGCCGCGCTACACCTCCTATCCGACGGCGGCGCAGTTCACGCCCGCCGTCGGGGCCGCGAACTGGGTCGGCTGGCTCCGGTCTGCGCCGGATCAGCCCGCCTCGCTCTATGTCCACATTCCCTTCTGCAAGCGGCTGTGCTGGTACTGCGGCTGCAACACCCGGGCGATGAACCGGGCGGAAGCGATCTCCGCCTATGTGGAGCTGGTGCTGAAGGAGGCGGCGCTGGCCGCCGAGGCGGCGGGACGCCGGATCAGGATCGAGCGGCTGCACCTGGGCGGCGGCACGCCCAACATGCTTTCGCCCGGCGACCTGAGCCGACTGATGGCGGGGCTGTCGGACGTCTTCGACCTGTCGGGCCTCCACGAGTTCGCCGCCGAACTGGATCCGGAAGTGCTGACCGACAATTGGATCGCGGCGGCCGGCGCGCTCGGCCTGACGCGCGCCAGCCTGGGTGTGCAGGACCTGTCGCCGGTGGTGCAGGCGGCGGTGAACCGGCCCGAGAGCTTCGACAGCATCGCGAATTCAGCGACCATGCTTCGGGCCTGCGGCGTCACCTCGCTGAACCTCGACCTCATGTACGGCCTGCCTCTGCAAGGCGTGGAGGAGGTGCTGGCGACGCTGGAGCAGGTCGCGACCTTGCGGCCGGAGCGCATCGCCCTGTTCGGCTACGCCCATGTGCCGTGGATGAAGCCGCACCAGAAGCTGATCCATGACGAGGACCTGCCCGGCCCCGACCTGCGCTTCGCCCAGAGCGAAGCCGCGCGCCGCTTCCTGATCGCCCACGGCTGGCAGGCGATCGGCATCGACCATTTCGCCCTGCGCACCGACAGCCTGGCGCTCGCGGCGCGGAGCGGCCGGCTGAAGCGCAACTTCCAGGGCTACACCGACGATGCGGCGCCGCTGCTGATCGGCCTGGGCGCCTCGGCCATCAGCCGGTCGCCGCAGGGCTACGCCCAGAACCTGACGGTCGAGCGCGACTGGCGCGCGGCGGTGGGCAAGGGGCGGCTGTCAGTCGCGCGCGGGGTGGAGATCACGCCGCGCGACGCTTTCATTGCCGAACTGATCGAGCGGCTGATGTGCGACTTCGCCGTGGATGTGACGGCGGTCGCCGCACGGCATGGCCAAGGCCTGTGCGCGGCCAGCCGCGTGCGTGAGGCGCTGGACGTTTTCGTCGCGGACGGTCTGGTCCGCATCGATGGCGGCGCTGTGCGCGTCACCGAGGCGGGGCGGCCGTTCGTTCGGGCGGTCTGCGCCGCCTTCGACCCGCTGGTGCAGCCGACGGCCAAGCGTCACGCCCGCGTGGTTTGAGACAACGGTTTGCGCTGGATCAAGGCGAAGCTTCCTGATCCTGCGCATCACCTCTTTCGACGCCTGAACTTCATGGCCGCATTCGCGGCGCCGGGCGTCAGGATATACTGAGATGACCATCAAGACCCTGCTCCTGGCCGTCGCCGCGGCCGGACTGGCCGCGCCGGCCATGGCGCAGACGCAAGCCGACTGGACCCTGCCGCGCGCCGGCGACTGGAACGTGATCGGGCGGGTGACCGACGTGGCGCCCACCGCCGATGACGCCATCGTCACCGCCGCCGGGGCCGACAGCGGCCTGCATGTGGACGTCAGCGATAGCATCATGCCGACCCTGGGCTTCACCTACTTCCTGACAGACCACCTGGCGGTCGAGGCGATCCTGGGTACGACGCGGCACGAGATCCGCGCGCAGGGCGGCGACACAGACGTGGCGGTCCACAAGACCTGGGTGCTGCCGCCGGTCGTGACGCTGCAGTATCGTCCGCTGACGCAAGGAACGATCAGCCCCTATGTCGGCGCGGGGGTGAACGCCATGGTCTTTCACAGCGGGGACAACAAGAATGGCTTCGATGTCGATCTGGATGACGGCTTCGGCTACGCGCTGCAGGCGGGCGCGGACATCGGCCTGAAAGGCCCGTGGAGCGTCAACGTCGACGTCAAGCGCGTCTGGTTCAATACCGATGCGAACGTCAACGACGGAGCGCTGCGCTCCGATGTGCACCTCGACCCGTGGGTGGTGTCGGTGGGGATTGGCCGCCGCTTCTAGGCAGAAGGCCAGGAGCCTGGCTCGATCATCGGTACCCGAGCCTCGCAGCCGGCCGACGCTCTCCCCGGCCGCCTCGTCCGGGCATGCGAGGCGGCGAGGACAGCGTCGGCTGATGAGCCGGAGACCACAGCAGCTTCGATCTGGAATACGCGATCGGTCCCCATGGGCTTAGCGTCCACGATCTGATACCTGCGGCTGGCCCGTGGAAGGGCGCCCTTCATCTCCGCAACCCTATGCCGTTCCTCGTCACGTCCTCGGCTCTCGAGCAGGCTCTTGTCTGGTCGCTGAAGCTCCGGATGTCCATGCCGCGCCGATTGCTGTCGGCGGCGCTGATCATTCTGATGGTCGCCGTCGCGCGGGCTGCGCTCGGCGCGCTCTTTCTGCCGTTCCTGTTCTACATCCCAGCCGTGCTGGGTGTGACCCTGATGCTGGGCGCGGCGCCGGGGCTGTTTGGCGCCTTCCTGTCCGTGGCCGCGACGCTCGTCTCCTATCAGATGGAGCAGGGCCGCATCGATGCTGAACGATGGACGGCGACGATCCTCTACAGCTTGGTCATGCTCATGCTGATCGGCGTGGCCTACACCCTGCGGCGGATCATCAGGAATCTTCATGCGGTCGCCGACCGACGCGACCTCATCGATCTTGATCGGGAGGCGAGGGAGGCGGAGCTCAAGCGCGCCGAAGAGGCCAAGCAAGCGGCGCTGTTAGCGGAAGCTGGGCAGCTGGCGGAGGCGCAGCGCCAGCAGCGTCTGCTCAACGACGAACTCTCCCATCGCCTGAAGAACCAGCTCGCTGTGGTCCAGTCGATCGTGAGCCAGACGCTCCGCGGCTCGGACGTCGATAAGGCCGCGCGGATTGTCCTCGAGCAGCGTCTCAGAGCGCTCGGCAAGGCCTCGGACGTGCTGACCCGATCCTCGTGGGAGGCGGCTGACCTCGAAGCGCTTTGTCGAGGAGTCCTTGAGCATGTGGCGGAGGAAGGCCGTGTACGGATTCAGGGGGACCCCGCCCTGTTGGTTCAGCACGTCGTGATGCCGCTCGCACTGGTGCTGCACGAGTTGGCTACGAACGCGGTGAAGTACGGCGCCCTGTCCAATGCGACGGGCCTGATCGACCTATCGTGGAAGGTCGAGCCTTCCGCAGAAGGGGAACCGCACTTCCAGCTGCAGTGGAGGGAGCATGGCGGGCCCGAAGTCGTCAAACCGACCCAAAACGGCTTTGGAACCAAGCTGATCGAGGAGTCTTTGAAGCGGCACTTCGGAGGTGCAGTGGTCGTGGATTACCGATCAGACGGCCTAGTGTTCGAGATCACTTCACCGACGGCGTCGGTCGTCAGGGTGGGCTCGTGATGGGACAGTCGCAGCCTTATGGAGATCGCTCGATCCTGATCGTCGAGGATCAGTACATCATCCGCATGGAGCTGATGGACTTCTTCCGGGAGGAAGGGTTTCGCGTCCTTGAAGCCGACACAGCCGATCAGGCGATCAACATCCTCGCCCACGATGTCGGCGTTCGTGTGGTGCTAACGGACATGGAACTGCATGGCGAAATGACCGGCCTGGAGCTCGCGCACATGGTTCGAACGCGGCATCCGCCTACGACCTTGTTTGTGATGTCGACGCGCCAGGCGCCGGATCAGAGCGCCCTTCCGACACGGACAACCTTCGTCTCCAAGCCCTTAGATCGCCAGCACCTTCTGCGCCAGATCGAGCCTGTGACGCCGAACTAAGGCCTCCTCGAGGGCGCTTTCAAGCCCGGCAAGGAAGCGGTAAGTCGCGCCGTCTATCATCGGGACTTTCAGCAGCAGGGGTGAGGCCGTGCCGCAATCCATCGACGGGATCATCCAGCGCCTGGTGGACAGGGGCGGGGTGGATGTCTCTGCTCAAGTCGAAGAGCCGATGCGCCGCCGCGTCGCCGAGTTGATGGCGCCGCTGAAGGGCCAGGCGCTCTGTCATGATCTCGCAGTGCAGATCACCACCATCCTCAGCACAGACCGTATGCTGCTGGCCTTGCAGCCACCGAGGTTCTGGATCCACTTTTCGGATCCCGACGCGGCGCCTGCGGAGCGCTTCCTCGGCGTTGTGGTGACGCGCGCCGTCTCGCTTGAGCTCGCGATCCTTTCCGCCGCTTTGTTCGACATCCACCCCGGTGGTCAGGCCAATGGCGCGGAGTTATCGGCTTACCTCACGATCGACGACGCCTTCTGCGATCGTCTCCTCAGCCCCGCTGAAGCCGAGCACCTCACTCGTATGCTGGACGCACAGGTCAACTAACCCTGAGCCGAGGCTCTGTCCCACGACCTGGGCAGAGCCGCTTGTTGATCAGCGAGGCTCACCAGTCGGTGGGAAGCTCCGGACCTTGACCACCACACCGGTAGATTGGCGTGGCGTTGTAGTAGGCGGAAGGGCTGTAGGCGCGCAGCACGTAGACGTTGTTGCCGAAACCGCCGCAGCCGCGGTCGGCTGTTTCGCCGAGCACCTGCGTCTTTGGCGGCGTCGGCGTAGTAGACGTAGCTGTAGGCCATAAGCGGATACTCATACGACTGAGCGACGACCGCAGTGGCGCCAGCCGCCGAGACCAGGGCAGCGGCTGCGAGGATACCTTTGACGCGTTTAGACACGTGAAGCCTCCCGTTAAAATCGCCGGATCCGGCCGGCGTGGTAATTGTCCGCGCGGCCGGAGGAGCGGCCGGGGCCTTCGCGCTGGCCGACGACGCCGATTATTCCGGCTTCATCGACTACAGCCTCTTCGTCGAGGACGACGAAGTCCGGCTGCTCGCGTCGCCCGCGGTCTTCGAACTGGCCAAGATCGCCCGCTTCGACCAGCAGTCGTGGCAGGCCGGGGCGGACGCCTGGTCCTATCGCGCAAGGCAGATCGCCGACGCCGAGGCGGGCGACCGCAGGCGTCGCGTGTCCGGCGAAATTTGAGGCCAGGCCTTCGGCTCGAGCTTGAGGTGGGGCGAAGGCGGCGAAACGGTCACAGGGTTCGACGGCGAGCAGACGCGCGATCTGGCGTTCGATGCCGATCGCACTGGTTTCCAGACCGGCGTCGATTGGCTGCGTGGAGGAAGCTACTGGGGCCTCACCAGCGGCGTCAGCCGATCCGAGTACCTATTCCAAACCAGCCGCACGTCGGTGGACGTGCAGGCGGCCAACCTCGGCGCCTACGCCGGATGGAGCGGCAACGGGCTGCGCGCGGAAGTCTTGGCGAAGGCGGACGCGCTCGAACTGCGCCTGACCAACCCAACGGCGCCGTTCCTTGAAACCTTCGACGGGCTTAGCACCGGCGTTCAAACCCAGGTGGCCCGGCGGCTCGGGGACCAACGCATCTATGTCGAACCCCAGGCTCAGCTCGCCTATGTTCACACCCGCCTTGACGACTTCGATGCTCTCGGCGCCGCAATAACTTTGGACGATGTGGACGCCGGAGAAGGCCGGCTCGGTCTTCGGCTAGGCTCGAACAGCGGCGACCTCCGACCCTATGTGAGCGCTCATGCGGTGCAGGAGTGGGGGGGGCAGAGGCCTGTTCTCCAGCGGAGGCTCCGATCTGCCGTTGGCCGACCAGGACGAGGCCACCTACGGCCTTGTCACCGCCGGCGCCGACGCCTCCTGGAACGGGTTGGAGGCCTTCATCCAGGGCGAAGCCGCATTCGGCGACATGAAGGGCTGGCGCGCGCGCCTAGGCGTCCGCATCCGCTGGTGACAGGGGGACGACCCTCCGCAGGAGCGGAGGGTCGTCCACTCTGCTGGCCTCAGACGACCCCAAATCCGAACGGCTCCGCCGTTCAACATCCACATCCGGCCATCGTCGCGCATGCCTGAAGAAGGCGGTTTCGAGCTCCGCCCGCGCGGTGGCGAGGCGGTCAGCGCAAGAATCTGCTGACCTGCACAAGCGACGGATCGCCGTCGACAACCTCTTCCTCGAAGCCCATCTCGCGCTCGATCTCAAGGGCGCTGCGGTTCGCGTGGCCCTCGATGAACTCGATGACGGCGTAGCCGCGCGCCCGAGCGCGGCTGACCAAGTGATCGAGCAGTGACCAGCCAACGCCCTGTCCTTTCAAATCCCCCCGCAGCACGACTGCGGCCTCGGCACGCTTGCCTGCCCCATCGCTGGCCAGGATCGCAGTCGCCGCCACGGAGCCGTCATCGACAAAGGCGATCAGGCTCTCGTTGCGGGCGTCGTTGGCGCGGATCATCGCCACCAGACGGTCGTGGCCGACCTCGCGCAGGGTCGCGAGAAAGCGGAATCGCAGGTCTTCCGGCGTAACTGAAGCGAAGAAGGCGGCCAGAGCGGGCTCGTCCTCATCGCGGGTCCGCCTGACATGCAGCCGCACGCCGGCGCGGGTAATTATCTGCTCGCTGTCGTGATCGTTCATCGCGGTCTCCTTGCATCAGGCGACGATGGACGTTCCTGGTTGGCTCCGCATTGACCCTGATCAAGCAGGCAGCATCGTTCCCGTCTCCATGAAGCGTCGGTGCCATGAGAGCGCTTCGCCGGGCAGGGATGGGGCGTGCAGGCCGTATGATCCGCCGTGAGCCCGGACCGCGTAGTCGCGAAGCAGCGAGCGGTAGTCGGGATGCGCGCAGCGCTCGATCACCAGCTTCGCCCGTTGCCGAGGCGAGAGACCTCTCAGGTCCGCCAAGCCCTGTTCGGTCACGATCACCTGCACGTCCTGCATGATGTGGTCGACGTGAGAGACCTGCGGCACGATGGCGGAAATCTTGCCGCCCTTGGCCGTCGACGGCGTCATGAAGATGGAGACATAGGCGTTGCGCGCAAAGTCGCCCGAGCCGCCGATGCCGTTTTGGATGCGCGAGCCCATGACAAGGGTGGAGTTTACATTGCCGTAGATGTCAGCCTCAATCAGCCCGTTCATCGCAATGCAGCCGAGGCGGCGAACAATCTCCGGGTGATTGCTCATCTCCTGCGGGCGCAGGATCATGCGGTTTCGGTAAGCGCTCATATCGGCGTTCAGCCGCGTCGCAGCTTGGGGGCTGAGCGAAAAGGCGGTGGCCGAGGCCATCCGCAGCTTGCCCGCATCCAGCAGGTCGATCATGCCGTCCTGGATCACCTCGGTGTAGGCTGTCATCGGCTCGAACGGGGCGTCGATCAGGCCGGACAGAACCGCATTGGCGATGTTGCCTACGCCGGATTGGATCGGCAGCAGTTCCGGCGGCAGGCGGCCGCGCGACACCTCGTGCGCCAGGAACTCGATAATGTGCCCGGCGATGGCCCGGGCCGTATCGTCCGGCGCCGCGAACGGCAGGTTCCGGTCGGGGGCATCGGTTTCGACCACGGCGATCACCTTGTCGGGATCGCAGGCGAAGTAGGCCGAGCCGATGCGATCGTCTGGCCGCACCAACGGGATGGGCACGCGCTCTGGCGGCAGGCGCGTCCCGTAATAGATGTCGTGCATCCCCTCCAGCGCCGGGTTCTGCCAGCGGTTGACCTCCAGGATCACCCGCTTGGCACGGTCCAGCCAGGTCTTGTTGTTGCCGACCGACGACGAGGGGATGAGCGATCCGTCGGCGCGCACCCCAATGACCTCGATGATGGCCGTGTCGAGCGTCCCCAACACGCCTTCCCAGGCCATGGGAGCCACCTGGCTGAGATGCATGTCGAGGTAGTCGATTTCGCCTCGGTTAATCTTCTCTCGCGCGACGGGATCGGAACTGTAGGGCAGGCGCTGGGCAACGCCGTCGACTGCGGCCAGCGCCCCGTCCAGCTCGGGCCCAGTGGAGGCGCCCGTCCAGAGATTGACGCGGAAGGGGCGTCCGGCGGCGCCTTCCGCCGCCATGCGTTGAGCCAGCGCCTGCGGCACGGCCTTGGGATAGCCCGAGCCGGTAAAGCCGCTGGCCGCGATCGTCTCGCCAGGTCGGATCAGGCCGGCGGCGGCGTCAGCGTCCGTGACGCGGGCGCGAAGCGTGGCGCAACCGATGCGGTCGGTCATGCGGGTCCTCCAAGACAATGGGCAGGGGCGGAGCACCCCTCGCGCGTTCAACTCGCCCTGTCGAGCACATGGCTTCAGTGCATCAGGGGCGCATCCGGGTGCGGGATGACTTTCGTGGCCGGAGCTCCCAGCGCAGCCGGTGCGTCGCTGGGCGCGGCTAGGTCGAGCCATGCTCACGATGGAAGTCGCGTCGAAACCGCCACAGTTCCTGACGTGCTCCCTCGAGGCGGACGCGCGGCCGCTGTCAGCAACAGTTCAGGTTGGGCTGCCTAGTCGTTTTGCATGACCGATTATCGACTCCACCTCATCCGCGACGGCTTCAGGACCGAAGAACGTTTAGCCGGCATCGATGACGCCGACGCTCTGGCGCTCGCGCGCATCTATGTGCTGGCCGACAGCTCCATCACTCATGCGACGCTGATTCACCGCGACGGTCGCAGCCTCGGCGACATCCAGCTTGAAGCGAATTCGCCCGCCTCGGCCAGAGGTAGAGAATCTTGACCCGGTCGCCTTTGTGACATGCGGAAGATCCCTCCCAGCCCCGCGGTTCGCCTCTCCGGCCGCAGCGTTCCTCGGCTTCAGGATGCCGGAAAACCGGCCGCTTGTGATGATCCGACCGACGCCGGCGGAGGTCGGTTCCGAAAGCTTTGCAACACGAGTGGCTGAGACACCCCGCTTGAAGCTCGTACCGCAACCTAGGCGCACGTTGTTCTTGAACAGCTGCACCCTAGGAGCTGATGTGGAGCCCCTCGATATTCGGAGGCGTATGACCCAGCGCCCTGACGCGGCGAAGGGTCAAACCAGACCACCGAGATTGACCAAGGGTCTCAAGCTCTGGCATCGCGAGCCCCTTCGCTCTTGCATCGGACGGCGGGTTTTGGATTTCTTCAAACGCTTGCGCCGCGCGACCGCTGCGATCCCGCCTTCGCCGACATATTCACCGGGGCCGCCGCCTGCCCAGCTCGATAAGGCGCTGGACGGCTCTAATCCGCTGCACCAGCTTCTGAATCAGTTGGGTCTGCCGTGGAAGGAGACGCGCCAGCAGGTCGAAGCCAGGGTCATAGCGTCGCTCGATCCATTCTACCGACGGAACGCCCTCTTCTTTCCCGACGCCGTCCGGCCGTCCGGCTTTCTGCAGCCTTGGACCGCCAGCCTCTTTGAGCGCTACGCGCCCGACGCGCCCATTGTCAGGTTTTCCGGCTTGGCCTGGTACACCGACGATGCCGGAGCCAACATCGACCGCATCGCAGATTATTTCGCCGCCCGCCTTGGCCCCGCGCCAGTCGGCAAGCAGTACAACACCCTCTACGGCCGCTGGCAGGCTGGAACCGCCTCTCTCGAGCTCCAGTCCTGGCCCCATGCCTGGCAATCTCCGAACCTGCAGAACGACGCCCATGCGCGCGAGCCGAAGCTGATCACGGCCTGCCGCGTCTCCCTGCTGACGGGATTTCGCCTGCCGCTGAGCGTCGAGGAAGAGCGATGGGTGGCTGACGCCCGCCCCATCGCCGAAACGCGTCCTTTCCTGTCGCCCAATCCCGGCGGCTTGGCGAACACAGCCCCCGGAGAGACGGAAGTTGAATACGCCCGTGATCCGGCCGGCTATCTGCCTCAAGTCCGGAACCGAATCAGCTGCCCACCCGGTCGGGAAGCCCTGATCCTATGCTCCCACCAGCTGTTCGTGCTGCCAGCAAGGGACGTGCTCGGGTTCGAGGTGTTGCGGCTGCTGCCGGCGAAGGGCGGAGGGGGCTCCAGCCTATCGGTGCGCGTCCGCACTCCCTGTCGCGGCGTGCCCTACAAGACGCTGCGGGTGTCGGATCACAGCGATCCGGATGGCGTGACAGGGCTAGGCCAAGACCTCGCTATTCTCTTCGGGACGGCCTGCGATATCGGCCCCTACTTCGACGACGTTTAGCGAGATTGGTTTGCGCGGACGCTCTCCACCCGAGCATGCGGCATCAATACAGGCCAACACCGACCGGGCTTAGCCCCCAAGATCTGAGCTTTGCCTCAGCCTGGGCGGCGCCTCCAGCCCGACCTCGCAAGATCCCCCCGGTCACGGCAAGGGCTTGGCCCCGCGCGCTCCAACGGACACGCACGAGTCGGCTGTTTGCCGAGTCGAGCGCAAGGCTTGCAGCTCTTGCTCATTGAGTTGAAGAATACGCACTGCGATTTCAGTCGCTCCCAAGATCGGAATGGGCTCGCCGAAGCGCACGCGCCAGAACTCATCAAGAACCGCGTCTTCCGCTGACATGACCAAGGACATGCCAACTAAGCGGACCTGTCCCATCTCAGTTGCAGACCCGCGATCTCCCGCGAACGGGTTGGATAACGTCGGCCGACCCCGGTTGTTGACGACCATGCGCTCAAGCGCTTGGCCATACGTACAGACCTTCAGCTAAGATCAACAATGAGCGGGACGCGCCTGAGCTCACCCGCTGCTGAAGGTTCGCCCTGCTCCAGCCGAGCCCCGCTGCTAAGCGTTAAGGTCAACACGCTCGGCTCTTATGAGGCGAGAAGCGCCGTCAGCCCCCGCTGAGCGACAGGCCGTGATGAGGTCTCGGCGCATGTTCGGCCTTGAAAGTGCGGCGACGTCCGACGCCGGATAGCCCTCTTTCAGCAGCGCTTGTCGAACATCGGCTGAAACCGAGTACGCCCCTGTTTGCGCGAGCTGAAACGCACGTTCCGCTGCGCCGATTTTCCCCGCCTTCTCCTCCTTTGGTCAGCCAACAGCACGGCTGAAACCACGTCCCGCCGTCCAGGGTTCCTCCCCCTCGATCACACCGCTGAGAGCGGGTTGGCGGTTATGAGAGCGGGTTGGCTGTTCATTGAAAAGACGCCAAGGCGGCGGCGCGTTCGTTGCCTGATCGGTCGGCGTGAACGCCCGGCCGAAGTCCTTTGACGAAAGCCCTCGGCACGAAAGCGTCAACTCGGCCGCGCCTCATCCAGAGTCCCGCGTCGGAAGCGTGACGTGGCGCTTTTCAAACGCGCTCTGACGCTTTCGTGCAGGCGAGCCTCTTCGACTACAAGCTCTGCTATAGGCTCAACGGCGTCATTGCCAGAATAGACCCCCCGAATCTTAGCTTCGATAGATCGAGAAGCCGCCTCTACCGCGACATGGAAAATGGGCAAGCACGTCGCCGTAAAGGCGACGCCAAGGTGAACCCTTCGGACGATCCACCGTTGGAGAAAATCTGTGTTGCTGTAGCCGCGCCTCGATGCATCAGAATTGTATTCGTAAAGACGAACCCGCCGCAGCCACGAGCGCAGCGCTTTTCGACCGCAGTGACTTGGCGGTGATAGCGGTCGAGCGTACGCGTATGCCGATGACCGTCAGCGATCCGCGGCTGCCGGACAATCCGATCGTCTGGGCCAATCAGGCGTTTTTGGACTTGACCGGCTATTCTGCTGACGAAGTGCTCGGGCGGAATGGTCGATTCATGCAGGGGCCGGAAACTGATCCGGCGCACGTACAGCTGCTCGCGAAATGTCTGGCGTACAATGGGCATGTCACAACCGACATTCTGAACTACCGGAAAGATGGGACATCATTCTGGAATCGACTGTCCATCAGCCCCGTGCTCGCTGAAGACGGCGATGTGCTGTACTATTTGGGATCGCAGATGGACATGACCGCGCAGCGTCGTGCCCAAGATCTCGCCCAGGTTGAGAAGGCGCTGCTCCGTGAAGTGGATCACCGCGCCCTCAATGCCCTGATGATTGTTGACAGCTTCATGCGGCAAAGCGACGCCTCAAACCCGGAGCAATATGCGCTCGCGGTGCAAGGGCGTGTCGGCGCTCTGGCTCGGGCGCATCACCTGCTCGCGCGTGGAGGCTGGTCTCCGATGCCCTTGACGGCTGTCATCGACGCCGAACTTGCACTGCTTCCGCAGGACCGCATCAAAGTGTCGGGTGATGCAACTCCCCTACCTGCAGAGATCGTTCAGGCCGTCAGCCTCGTTGTTCATGAACTCGCTAGCAACGCTGCGCGGCACGGCGCCCTGTCCTTTCCCGGAGGCATGCTGGAGATTACGTGTTTTGCAACGGACGATGGTGAATGCGCCCATCTAAGTTGGCTTGAAACCGGCGTGGCCTTCAAGCGAGCGGTTCAGCCGAGCTTCGGTCTGCGGATGGTTGCAAGCATCATCGAACGGCAACTCGGCGGCGTCCTTAAGCTCACCTGGACGCCGAGCGGTCTCCACGCAAGCGTAGTCATACCTGTGAAATCGTGCTTTTGAAGCTGGCGGCCGATCCTCAAGGCGGAGCATCCATCCAACTCCAGCACAGCTCAATGCTGACGATCCCGCAGCGAGCTGGATAGAGGCGCGAAGGTAAAAGTCGTTCCGCTCGACCTCCTTACCGTCTGGGTATTCTTCTAGCCATGCCCAGTCTCTGGGGCCGATCGTTGTCGCCGACATCGCCTTCGAGGCGGCCGACCGGGAGATGGTAGACCGCTTCTATCGGACCGCGCTCGAGCATTGCGGAACGGATGTTGGCGTCCTGGGCCTCCGGCCGAAGTATGATCCGAACTCTTACGGCGCCTTCATCCTGGATCCCGAAGGCAACAAGATCGAAGCTGTGACCTTTTCCGCGGCATCGGAAGGATGATGGCCGTTCAGCAGTGAACGACTGGCTCGCGCTTGCGCGCTAGGCTGAAGCCCCGCCATTGAGGGATTGCTAGCCGCAGCTCACCTTGACGATCCGGCGGGTGGCGTCATCGAACTCGACGTTCAGGCGCTCGGGCCGGTAGTCGTCGGTCCTGTCGCAGGTCGTGCAGACGACGCGCCAGGTCTCGCTTTCGGGCTGCTCGGGCAGGCTGTGAACCGACTGCCCGACCCAGACCTGGCGTTCCGACGCACGGCACTGATCTGCCGATGGGGTGCGAGCCGCAATGGCCGCCGTCGCTGGGGCCGGCTCTCGCATCGGTGCGGTCGCGGCTGTTTCGGGCGCGGTGCAGGCGCCGAGCGCGGTCGCGGCGCCCACGACGATGCAGGATGCCGGAAGTTTTGTCCGCATGATCTAGAACCTCACCGGTTAGCCGCAGCTCACGTCGACGATCAGGCGCGAGGTCTCGTCGAAGGAGATGTTCAGCCGGTCGCGCCTGAGGTCGGAAGTCTGCTCGCAGGTGGAGCAGCCGATGCGCCAGACCGAACCCTCGGCCGGTTCGGGCAGGGCGTCCACCGGCTGCCCGATCCAACCCTGGCGCTCCGAAGCCAGGCATTGATCGCCGAAGTAGAATTTGCGGTCCCCATCCGGCGTTTCTGCGATCCAGATGGTCGGTTCGCGCGGATGGGTTCGGATTGTCGCGCCTTCGGGCGCCCAATAGGTGAAGGGCGGCGGCGGATCCGCCGCCATCGTCACGGCCGGGGTCGGCAGCGGAACCGGCAGGAGCGTGCCGGCGTCCGCCGGTCTGGCTGGCTGATCGACGCACGCAGCGAGAGCCATGGCCGCGCCCGCGAGGGGGCCGGATGTCGGGAAACACCAGGCAGTCATGCTGATGGCTCCGGCTTGGCCGCCTTGGTGCGCGGCTTGCGCGGAGCCTCGGCGAGCGCGGCGGCGGCGCGGGGCTTGCGGCCGAGACCGAGCTGCTTGGCGACCTCGCGGCGACGCTCCGAAAAAGCCGGGGCGACCATAGGATAGCTGGCGGGAAGCCCGTAGCGTTCGCGGTACGCTTTGAGCGTCAGGCCGTGGGCGGAGAGATGCCGCTTGAGGGACTTGTAGGGCTTGCCGTCGATCAGCGAGATGATGTGCTCGCGACTGGCCAACGACTTGCGCAGCGAGACGGCCGGGGCGGGGCCCACGTCTTGCTTGGCCGTTCCGGCCTCGGCGCCAAGGCCGGAGAAAGCCGCATAGGTCGAAACGATCAGGTCCGGTAGGTCGCCGACGGCCACCGAGTTGTTCGCCACGAAGGCGCTGACGATGTGCGCGGTGAGCGCCACAAAGTCGGAAGAAGGCGCGGCGTCTGCGGTCATGGGACCTCCGGATCGCAAACGACCGAAGCTAGACGAGGACGCATCGGCGTCCAAGATCGCGCTCGCCTTGCCCTCCCGATCTTGCACACGCCGAAAGCGGACAAATGAAAAGTTCGAGACGGGAGGAAAGAAAACGTCACATCGATATGCTGCTCAAATTTCAGCGCGCGCCCTAAACGAGCCTCAAGAGCCCGTATGTCATGCGCAGATGTGATCGACGTCCCATCGGCTGTCCAGATGCCACCGCGGGGTCAGCGAGGAAGCGCAGCCGGTGAGCACTCAGTTGGACTCCTGAGTGCTCGGACTCGCAATGGCCCGGTCAAATCCTCCGCGGTAAATGTCCGTTAGCTAAGTACGTGTACATCCGTTCGTTGAAGGACGTGAAGCCCTAGCGGGCCTTGTCTCCAGAGCTTCAGGGGGAGTGGCGGCTCGCCAGATCTGCGTTCCTTTGGCTGTCACAGCCACGCGATCGTAGCCGGACCGGCAGCCACTGAAGCTTGGCGTCAACATGTAGCGCCTGCAGAAGGCGGAGTAAGGGGAACTCGTTCGTGAATAACTTGACCAACCTGCCCGTTGGGCGGAAGTTGTTTGTCGCCTTCGCCGTGGTGCTTGGCGCCATGGCTATCATGGGCGCCGTAATCGGCATGAGCCTGTTCACAGTGGGAAGCGCCACTAAGACCCGCACCACCGCCAATGCGATCTCCGCCGCCGCCGACATTGCGGAGTTAAGGCTGGCGAAGCAGGAAAACTCTATACGCGGCTTTCTGCTGTCGCAGGATCCTTATTACTTAGAGCGGCTTGACGGCCATCGCGCCGAGTTCAAGAAGGCGTTGGCCGAGGTGCGCGAGAAAGGCTCGGCGGACGTGATCGCCGCCGCTGATGCTGCCGAGGCTGCGGCCGACGCTTGGTGGGTCAACGTTCGCAACCCGGTGGTTCAGCTATCTCGTGACGCCGCCACGCGTGAACAGGCCCGCGCCATGGTCGCGCCTGACGGCCCGGCCGACCGCTTCATCGTGCCGGTCGAAGAAGCCGTGGACGTGATCAAGAGCAAGGCCTCAGAACATCTCGGAATTGTCCGTGAGAAGTCGAATGAAGCCGTTCAAGCGGCCTTGACCAGTCTGGCTATTGGCCTCCCCTTGGCGTGCCTGATCGCGCTGTTCGCCGGTCTGGCGCTGACGCGCGGCATCGCCCGCCCCATCCTGACGACCATTGGCGACATGAAGAAGCTGAAGGATGGGGATACCTCCATCCAAGTGCCGCTGGCCGGTCGCAAGGACGAGTTCGGCCTGATGGGACAGGCCGTTCTGGCCTTCCGCGACGCCGCCATCGAAAAGAAGCGCGTCGAGGCCGAGGCTCTGTCGCAGCGTTCGCTGTCCGAGCAGGAGCGGGCCGCCAACGAGGCCGAAAAGGCCCGGATCGCCGAGGAGGACCGCGTCGCCCTGGGCGCCCTGGCCTCCGGCCTGTCGGCCATGGCCGAGGGCGACCTGACGCACCGCATGACGGTGGAGGTCGCGCCCCGCGCCGAACAGCTGAAGGCCGACTTCAACTCGGCCATCGCCCAGCTGCAGCAGGCGGTCGCCGTGGTGGTGCAGAACGTGGCGGGCATCCGCTCGGGCGCCGGCGAGATCAGCCAGGCCTCCGACGACCTGTCGCGCCGCACCGAGCAGCAGGCCGCCAGCCTCGAGGAAACCGCCGCCGCCCTGGACCAGATCACCGCCACGGTGAACAAGACGGCCTCGGGCGCCAAGCAGGCCTCCAACGTCGTCCAGGCCGCACGCGGCGACGCGGAGACCAGCGGCAATGTGGTGCGCGACGCCGTCGCCGCCATGACCGCGATCGAGAGCTCCTCGGCCCAGATCAGCCAGATCATCGGCGTGATCGACGAGATCGCCTTCCAGACCAACCTGCTGGCGTTGAACGCCGGGGTGGAGGCCGCTCGGGCCGGCGACGCCGGGCGCGGCTTTGCGGTTGTCGCCTCCGAGGTCCGGGCCCTGGCCCAGCGTTCGGCGGAAGCGGCCAAGGAGATCAAAACTCTGATTTCGGCCTCGACCGGCCAGGTCGATCAGGGCGTCAAGCTGGTCGGTCAGACCGGTCAGTCGCTGCAGCGCATCGTGGATCGCGTGGCCGAGATCGACAGCCTGGTGTCCGAGATCGCCGCCTCGGCCAGCGAGCAGGCGACGGGCCTCCAGCAGGTCAACACCGCCGTCAACCAGATGGACCAGGTGACCCAGCAGAACGCCGCCATGGTCGAACAGTCCACCGCCGCCAGCCACTCGCTCGCCCAGGAAGCCGACGCGCTGCAGGCCTCGGTCGCCCGCTTCCGCATCGGCCAGACCCATGCTGCGGCCGCACCAATGCGCGCCTCGGCCGCCCCGGTTCGTCCGGCCGCGTCCAGGCCTGAAGGCCGCATGGCGCGGGCGATGAAGACCATCAACCGCGGCGTCACCGCTCTGAAGCCGCAGCTCCAGGTCGTTTCCCACAAGCTCGAGGACGGCTGGGAGGAATTCTGATGATGGGACGTGTGTGTCGAACCGCGTCCTACGAGAACAACGAATCGCTAGGCTCAGGACTCAGGGCTCACAGCCAGAAAAGCACCGTGGCTGCGGGCCCAAGAGACACCGTATCGCAGCTGATTGTTCCGACGCCGGGTATGTCGACGAAGCGCGTAATCGCTACGCGAGCGGCTATGCTCCGAGCGGGCCTTGCAGTGGCGCCTTCGCCTTTCCCGCAGGATCGCTTCTGTGGCCTGCGAGCCCTGGCACGCCAGCGTCAACTGAGAGGGCGGATGTTCTCTGGGGCGTCGGTTCCAAATGAGGCAACCGACCCTTGAGCAGTGATCACATCGGAGACAGGAGATTCGCGATCTTCGGATAACGCGGACCCGGCTCGGATTGAGGTTGACCACGTTCGAAGGCCGCAACAGCTCGAAAGTCCAACATCCGCAACAGTTTGGTCTGCGAAGTAGGCGCCGCGCACAGACGCAGACCTCCGGCTCGCGCGTGGAGCGTTGTATTTACAGCGTGGTCTGTATGACCGCTCCCAGCGAAGCAGCGACATGCTCACGCTGAGTTCGTCTCGTTCGCGACGGCTCGGTCGCCTGATTGACCCGCCTGAAGGTTTTCACCGATCAGGACGGCTTCATAGCTTTGAGATTGGCGCGCGACGGTACGCCCAGGACATAGATCGTGGTTGATCTCCCGACTGTCTGGTGATGGGTTGTGAGCGCACAGTGCTCACGAGCACCTGCGACTCACGTCGGACGGGCGGGAAGGCTATGTTGAGACTGTTGTCGAAGAGACGGCGCCGGCGTTTGTCTGCGCGCCAGTCCAAGCCCGTGAGCGAAGGAAGTTGGCTGTTCCGGCTCTACATGGCTTGGATGAAGCGAAACGTGGGGCGTTAGGCGTCCGCACGTTTCGTGTCAGGGTTGGCTCGGAACTTATTGGCCGAACGGACAGGTCTCGGACAGGGTCGACAGGACCCGCAGGATCATCCCGTGCCCGCTCGCGGTTGCTGGCGGGATCGTCCTCGGCGCCATCATCGACACCATGGCGATAGGGCTCAGCTCCGGGTTCGAATTCATCACCATCGGCAGAGGCAGAACGTGAATGCGTGGAGCTCTCGCTGAACCTGAAGGCGCGAAAGGCCGCGACTCATCCGTTAACGTCGGGGTAACCACGTCGGGCGCGTCATGCGCTCAGCCGGGGGGGGGGGGCTGCTCAGGAGGGCGTTATGCCGACTGCCGTTTCCCGTCGCCGTCGCCGCCATCGAGGCGAGAGCGCTTTGCGGCTGTGGAGCTTCGCCGGGATTGTTGGCTTGGCCGGCTGTCTCGCTGCGTTGTTCTAGTCTTCACGCTCCAGTCAGGCCGTGCTCAGCTCGCCGCTCGCCGCTCGCCGATGGATCTGCATCATCACCGGCGACGCGCCCGGGCTTGTCCGCCCCAAGCTTGATTCAGCCGGGCCGTCACCTCATCAAAGATGCGAATAGCCGTCGAGCCTCTGACCAGAACCGCCCCCGCATATCCGTCACAGCATTCAGTTCTTGCCGGCGGCCCGTAGCTTTCGCATCGAGCGGGCGGCCGCCACGTCGTCCAGTCGCTCGCTTGGTCCTTGTCGCCCGCCTGCGTCAGGCAGGATGCGACAAGCGTCCTCCTCCCGTCAGGCATGGCCCGGCCTCTATCTAAAACCCGCGCAGCGATGCTCGCTCGGCCGGTCTGGTGCAATCTTCACCTTGGGACAATATGGGCTCCATGTTGAGGGTGCGATCGGCCTTCGCTTGTGCGAGAGTGTCAGCGGTCGGATGGTGTGACAGCTCTCTCCCCTCGGCGGCCCGCGTTGTTCCGGTAAGCTCAAAGCGGGCCGCCACCTACCTAATGACCCTCCGGAATGGGCCGTGCGCGAGGCAGGCTGTGGTGGAGGGCAGAGCCCGCCAAGGTCAGTCGCCGGCGCTGGCGGCCTGATTCAGGGTCAGCAGCAGGATCAAGATGGCCAGCACCGCGGCGGCTCCGAACAGCATCAACAGCCAAACCCTGCGACGACCGATCTGCAGATGACTGGGTCCTCGCTTGCTGAACCATGCGCAGCGCCGTCAGCTTAAAGCCCGCAGGTCATGACCTGCCCGATCCCGATCATCTCAGGCGGCGTCATCCCAAAGCCGCCCATGGGTGGGAAGGGGTCGGAGTCAGGCCGGACATCGCCGCGTTGAGCTCGGACGCGCTGCCCCTAGCCGTTCAGATGGCGTCAGCGCAGGGGGCGAAGACGCTCACAGTCCCATCGCAACGGACATCGGCCCGGCAGGCTGAATGTCCGCATTGAACGGACGGTGAATGTCCGTTGCTAGTGCCCGGGTCTGAGCCCGCGAGCCGCTCGCGCTCACCAGTTGTGTGGCGGCGACCTCACGCCGTCATGGCCGGGGTATGAGCCGCAATCGCATTCGCGCCACCACAGCCTCTGCCGGATCGGTCGAAGCGGCTCCTGACGCCGCTGTAGCCGGCGCCTGACGAAGGACAGCCGTAACCGCCCGCCAGCAGGCCCCGAGGCGAAACACGCGCAACCATCCAACGTGCGAACCGCGCTCAAGACCGTGCCTAGCCCGCAGTCGTCGAGTCTGGAGCATGTTGGCAGGCGATCTCGAAGGCGGTTGAACGAGACCCTCAAGAGGTCTGAGCAGATCGACCGGGTTGACCGGGGGGCTTTCAGGGGGGGCCGACCGACGAAGGCTTAGGCGGTTCAGCAGGCATGTTTGGCCCAGGAGTCGCGTGCAGGCGGGCTCGCACATCCATCAGGCTTAGGATCAGGTCAGGGTCGGCCGCTTTCCGCCTGGCCGCTAATCGGATGTCACCCTTGCGGGATGTCCATACGTAGCCTCGCGCCCACAGCATCCAGAAGATCCATCGATCGTCGCCGCTTCGCAGGCAGGTCGCCCTGGTCCATTCCGAGGTCGGCTGTCACTTCCGCTGCGACATCCACGATCTCGACAGCATCGGCGTTAGTGATCACCCGCCGCGCAATCAGCCCGTGAACGAGGCTTTCGACGAGGAGCAAGGCAGCCTGTCCATGCGCGTCCGCGCAAGGTCGAACCGGACCTCACAGACCTAGATCATCCTGCATAGAGGGAGACGGGTGGCTTGTGTATAGGTCCTCTGTGGCACCGCGCTTGTCCTGCGCTCGAGAGAGGCCTAACGCTGTTCCGGATCTGAAGGCGTCGACATGGCCCCTTGTCGCCGGCGCCACCGCTATGGATACCGACTCAACGGCCTACCGCGCTGCGGTGCTGGCTGGCCGCGCCCAAGCCCTCAAAGAGCTTTCCGCTGAAATGGAGCGGCTTGTGGTCAGAGCCAACGTCGATGCGACTTACGTCGAGGCCGCGCACAGCCTGGTCCAAAGATGGTCGGATCTCGCCTCGTGGCTGGCGGCCGCCACGCTCGAGATCCGCGACGAAGTCGCGCTGCTCAAAACCGGGACCCAGCGGTAACTGCTCAGAAAGCCCCCTTGCGCTGACTAGATGGTTTCTTTGGAACCGCGACGGCCTTCGACCTCTTGGCTATGACCATCATCCAAGAGTGAGCAGCATGGTCCTGTCGACGAACCCGTACGCTCTTGTCGTTGATGACGATGCGATCATCCGCATCGATGCCGCGCAGATACTCCAAGACGCGGGCTTTCGCACCTACGAAGCCGGGGATGGTGACGAGGCGAAGCTCGTCTTGGAAGAGTTCGGGGCTAATGTGATCCTGCTGTTTTCGGACGTCGAAATGCCAGGTTCAACCGACGGCTTCGCCCTTGCGCGGTACGCGGCTGAGAAATGGCCGGAGCTTGAGATTGTCGTGGCCAGCGGGCGTCGGAAACCGGAAGCAGGCGAGATGCCGGATTGCGCGACCTTTATTTCCAAGCCCTTCGACGATCATGTTGTACATAGCCATCTCCGGAAAAAACTGCCCGATGGAAAGAAGCCGGAACCGCTGAAGCGGGCCGTTTAATGGTCGAGACCCATATCCAGTCTCAAGCGTCACTGTCGCGGGTGAAGCTGGCTAGAAGGTCGCCGGTTTTACGAACGTCAACGCGCTTGTAAGCCGTGGTCAGAAGCATCCGCATCCGTCCAAGTTCGCAAGCGTCCTCATCACAACCGGCGTCGATCATCTCGACCGATAAAACCGAGCCGGCGTACAGGTGCAGGCTGTAGTCCATGGAGTCTGCCTCGGATCATGCTGACAGGTCTGACACCCTGCCTGCCGTTCGACCTTCCAAGCCAAATATCGCACGGTGAAGCTCGGCAGGCGAGTCGCAGGATCTCTGCCGTCCAACGCTGAACGACGCATCCCGGACTCCATCACGGCGCCTGCGAAGCGGGCGGGGAGAGCTTCCGTTGTCGACCGGCTGCCATAGGGTTCCCGACCGCCCAGAGAACACTCACGCGCACCAGAGGTAACTGGGGCCTCTCAGGGCCAAAGCCGATGTCGGGTACTGGCGCCTTGCAGCGCCAGCGCAGTCGGAGCCTCAATGGCGGAGGCCCTCCCGGGCTATGCACGGGGAGGGGCTCTTCGCTACCAGCTTGGAGATGCTGAAACCATGAAGCCTGACCTACATGCTTCAGCGAAGTCCGAGGCAAATGTCGGAAGGTTGGTCTGTGAGCGGGCCAGCCTCTGCGCCTGATGGAAGGTGCTCCGTAATGTCTTCCTCAACCCTTGGGTCGCGTCTCCGATTGGGGGAGGGGTTGGATCAGGGGTCGATCAGGGCGTTCAAGCGTCCAGCGCGCTGGTGATCGCGACGTCTCGTCCGGCGCGCCATGGTCAGCGCCTGAACCGCGGTTTGTCGGGCGCCGCGCGCTTGCCCGAAGTTCCGCAAACCCCCGCATATCCACCGATCAATCGTCAAAAGGGTCAGCCAGGTGGTTTCCATCGACGCCGTGGAGTGCGGCGTGGCTGATGGACGGATCGGACAGGACGTACAGGCGCGCAAGTTCGATGGCATCCCGATCATCTACGCCCGGCAAGAGTTCGACCGTGTTGGACAGACCGCGGCGGACGTGGAGGCGATAGATGATAAGGATGATCCTCAAAGCGGCGGAAGTTCGGGCTCAGCTAGGCTGAGGGCGAGAGGGGATGCAATTGCGGCGGTAACCGTCATCGATGAAGTGCGATGAAGTAAAATCCCGACGTGGCGTTTAGACTAGATCACCGACAGCACTCCCAAGGGCGGGATCATCCCACCAGACGAACCGCGCTCGAGCGCCATCCGACGCCGTCGGGAACCGGCACCAGCGAGCCGCTGTAGTCCGCATTGATGACCAGGATCGGGGAGCCGCGGATTTCCAGCTGTTCGGTGATCATCACGGTCCAGTCCGATGTCCCGGCAACCTGGTTCTTGCCTTCCACGATCAACTTTGAAGACGGCATGTAGATCACGCCGTTCAGCGCCTTGACGTTGTCGCTGGCCATCTTGAACTCGCTGCCGAGGCGACAGTCCTTTGGCCGCGACGGCTTGGGCGGCCCATCATCATCGTCGTCGTCGTCCTCATCATCGTCGTCTTCGTCGTCATCATCGTCTTCCGCCCCAGGCTTGGGCTTGCACCAGGCCGTCTTCGGTCGAAGTCCGACGATGACAAAGCCCGCCAGAGACCCGGAGCGACGGCCGCCGAGGGTGACCTGCGACTTGTCCAGAAAGTCGAAGCTGGAACGATCAAACACCAACGCGACATCCTGTCCCGCTAGCGTGGAGTCCGACTTCATCTCAAGGCGGCTGTTGACGAAATAGTGGTCGCCCGCCTGCAGCGTCAGCACCACGTTCTTGCCGGAGACGACGTAGTCGTCGCAGTGAATGCCCGGAGCAAGGGACCGGCTCTTGTCGACCTTCACGACCTTGGAACTGGTGCAGGCGCCCGGCACGGTGATCTTCATGTCCAGGTACGGGTCGGCGATCGGAGGCGCGCCAGTCTGCGCGGCGGGCTGGATCTGACCCGTGGCGCGTCCGACGGACTGCGTGATCGCCGCGAAGATGCGGCTGGAGGCGGCCACCTTGATGCGGTCATTCGACTGCACCATGCAGGCGGGCGACTTCAGCTGCGCGGAGCCCTCCATCTTCAGGGCGTCGCCTACGCCCTGGCCGTGACCCAGTACGCAGAGCGGCGCCATGCCCATGGAGCTGGCGGTGGCCTGGACCCCGATGTCCCATCCTCCCGGTGGAAGCATGTTGCCGAAGAAGGACATTCGCTTGGCGGCGATCTCGACCCGCAACCCGCGTCCGCCGGAGCCCCGTTCGACCACCGCGACTCCCACCGTTGCTTTGGGCGGCCGCGGGAGCGAAGCGAGTTGCGCGGCGACAAAGGCGCGGGCCCGTTCGATCGGGGCGCTGGACGCCACCCCCAGGTGAAGCTCGTTGGCGCCCGCCAGAGCCGCGCTGTCAGCCACGCCTTGCAGCCGCTGCTGATCCGCGCGCACGCTCGCCAACTCAATCGATCCAACCGTCAGCAGAACCACGACGGGGGCCACCAGCGCGAACTTCAGCGCGATGTTGCCACGACGGTCTTGCAGCAATCTGCGGCCGACGACGAGCGCGGCCGGGCGCGCAGGCTCTCCCGCTGCGCCAAGGGCTCGTGAACATGCGCCTTGCACCTGGCGCAGCAATGACAGTCGCCGACGCGGCATAGACGCTCTTTGCGGTGGGGTCGTCGCGAAGGCTTAGCAGGTACGAGTTAACGCCGCGTCGCCCTCCGGCTCTTACCCCGCGGAGGCTCGACGATCCCCAGGCTGCAGAGGCCTGTCGCGATGGCGCCCTCAGGTCACAACCTGCCCCCGCATCAGCCCATCCGGCAGCGGCCGCCCAAGCAGCCTGCGCCGCCTCCGGTAGAGGCGGAGGGTGGTCGGCGCGTGAGGTCTCGTTCTGTGTGGAAGGGGATGTAGACGGCGATGGTGAGGAACCGCTGGGCTCCGTTCTCCATGTTCCCGATGGAGCCTGAGGTCTTCCGGCGTCTCCATGGGGCCAGCTTTACTTAGGTCGATGCGTCTCGCGACAGGGCGTGAACCGATGTTCGGTTCGGAGCGGTTTGCAAGCCGCGCTCCGGTTGAGACGAGCGTGCAATCGCACCCTCACTGCATCAGAGTCGGCGCCGCAGCGGCTTGATCGCGTCTAGCGGCTGAGGCGGAGGTTGAACATCGCCCTGTGATCGACCTGGTCCTCGGCAATCCCGCTGGTGAGATCCAGACCCCACTCTGCGGTGCTGTCAGGTCCGAAGCGAGCCCCGTAGCCAAGGCCGAAGATGCTGCGGTTCCTATCGTTCACGGACTCCCAGCGGTAGTCGAAGTGCAGCCCGCCTCGGCGGCCTTCGGCGTTCAGCCTGCCTCCGAACTGATAACCGCAGACCAGCACGGACCCGTCGGCGGAGGTGTCTTCGCAGAGCAGGCCCGGGCTCAGGCTGAACAGCGTCCGCCAGTCCGACCCCTCACGATGCGGCAGCGCGAACTCGCTCGTGACGGGGATGCTCAGCCGGGTCATATCGACATCCCCAAGGGCGAACTCGATGTCGCGCGCCTCACCGTCGGCGGACGCGACCACATCCATGACGCCGAGGTCTTCCTTGGCGCGCGAGAGGATGGCGTCGGTGGTCAGCTTGACGCCGGCAAGGTGAACATCGCCGCTCAGCATCGCGCCGTAAAGGCGTCGGTCCGCGCGCGTCTCGCCCGACACCGCAAGTCCGGCCTCGGTCATCTGCAGGTCGTACCAACCCCGCCCGATCCCGGCGAAGGCGCCGGCTCTCAGGTTCTCTGCGAGGCGCACTCCCACATAGCCGTTCGCCTGCAGCGAGTGGTCGGAGATTTCACTGTCGATGAAGCCGGGAAGTTCATCGCTCGCGAAGCTGCCCAGAAGACCCACGCCAACCGTGACGTTCGGCTTGAGAGCGCGTTCGACGCGAACCGAACCCAACCCTCGGCGGCTCCAGCCGCCATCTGTGTGGCTCACCGAAACGGCGGCGTTGGTGAACAGACGGTACGTTTGGTCGCAGCGCGTCCGGTTCCAGTCGAGCCACGTCTCCTGGTGGGTCTGATCGGCACGCATCCCGCGACCGAGCGTGCCGGCCTCGGGTGTGCTGTGACATTCCGAGCCTTGCCGCACCAGACCTTCGTTGAACGCCAGCATGTCGCCAAGACTGCGGAAGGCGTAGCTGCGGATTTCGCCGCGCAACTGCCCGCTGAAGGCGGCGAACCGCGCGCTGACTTCGTCAACGTCGGTGACGCGCACGGCGACCGTCTGCTGGCTGGCGTTGCCGAGCGCATCGGTCGCCCGAACAACCAGGCGATAGGTGTTGTCGCGATCGAGATCGCCCGGGTTCTCGTAATCGGGCGCGGCGATGAAGCTGAGCGCGCCTGTGGTCGGATCCATGGCGAACAGCGCGGCGTCCGCCTCGCCGTCTAACGACCAACGGGCGGGCTCGTTGGAAAGGAAGCGCCCGAGCGACTGAGTGCCTTCCCGGATCGATATCTCCGATGTCGCGGCGCCCAGGGCTCCGTCGGGTCCCGTGATCACCGGTCCGGTGATGTCCACGGCCTGGACGCGAACGATGACCCCGCGCCGAGCGACGCCGCTTGATGCGCCTGTAGCCAGGATGACCAGGGTGTAGTCATTGTCGCCGTCGGCGTCCGCCGGAGCGTCGAAGTCGGGCGCAGCGATGAACTTCAACTCGCCTGTGCCCGGGTCGATGGTGAAGCGCGCAGCGTCCGCGCCTCCGGCGATGGACCACCGCACCGATGCGTCGGCGCCCAGAAGGACGACCCGGAGCGATCCGTCTTCCACGCTGAGCACCGCGCCTTCCAAGAGCGGTCCCTCGGACGTGGTGATTTCCGGCGGGTTGTCGTTCAGGTCCGCGACCGTGACGGTGACAGCCTGGCTCGTGCTCAGGCCGGCATCGTCCGTTGCTGTGACGGTGATCAGGTAGACGTTGTCTGCGTCGGCGTCCTGCGGAGCTTCGAAGTCGGGGACAGCGACGAACGCTAAGGCGCCGGTCGAAGCGTCGATCAGGAACCTGGCGGCGTCCGGACCGCCGCTGATCGACCAGGTCACGCGCCGGTTGGCGTTGAAGGCAGCAACCGTGGTCGCGGTCTCATCGACCCGGATTGCGGTGTTTGACGGAGCAGCTGCGCCGTCGGGAGCGGTGATGACCGGAGGGGTGTCGATCACGTCCAAAACCGTGACGTTCAGGGTCAGGGCGGCGACGCCTCCGGCGTCGGTCGCGCTGGCGACGACGACGTAGACGTTGTCGACGTCGTCGTCGGCAGGCGCCTCGAAGTCCGGTGCGGATACAAACGTCAGCCCGCCCGTGGCGGCTTCGATGGCGAAACGTCCGGCGTCGGGGCCGCCGGAGATCGACCATGTGACCGCCCGGCTGGCGCCGAGAGTCGTCACCGGCGTTACGCCCTCTTTGATCGAGAGGGACGCGACTGAGGCCCCCGGAGCCGCTCCGGGCGCCGTGATGACGGGCAGTCCTTCCAGCACGTCCTGAACGGTGACGGTGACGATCTGAGCCGACGTCTGGCCACCGGCTCCAGTCGCTGTGGCGTTCAGCAGATAGTCGTTGTCAGCGTCAGCGTCCGTCGGCCCTTCGAAGTCCGGCGGCGCCATGAAGCTGATCACACCCGTCGCCGGATCGATCGCGAACGCACTGGCGTCGACGCCCCCGGTGATCGACCAGGTCACAGCCGTATCCGCGCTTAGCGTGGTCACCGCCGTCTGGTTCTCATCAACGGACGTCGCCGCGTTGGCCGCGCCTGCGCCGCCGCTGGGGCCGCTTATGACCGGTGCGGTGTCTATGATGTTCAGGACTGTGACGGTGAGCGCTTGCGTGGCCGCCGTCCCATTGGCGTCGGTCGCGGTCACACGCACGAGGTAGGCATTGTCGCCGTCAGCATCGGCTGGTGCTTCAAAGTCTGGCGTCGAGACAAAACTCAGCACGCCGGTCGCCCCGTCAATCGTGAACTTGCCGGCGTCAGCGCCACCGGAGATCGACCAGGTCACCGGTCGATTGGCGTTGAAGGTCGCTGCCGCTGTCTGGTTCTCATCAACGGACACCACCGACGCCGACGCGCCGGCGCTCCCCCCTGGGCCGGTGATGATGGGCGAGCCCTCCAGCACGTCCAGCACCGTGACGGTCGCGGTTTGAGCAGCCGTCGCCCCGTTGGTGTCGGTCGCGGAGACGGTCACGACATAGGCGTTGTCGGAGTTTGCATCTGCCGGCGCTTCGTAGTCGGGCGCCGAGACAAAGGTCAGCGCGCCGGTGGCGTCGATGGTGAACTTGCCGGCGTCGGCGCCGCCGGAGATCGACCAGGTCACCGGTCGATTGGCGCTGAAGGTCGTGGTGGCCGACTGGTTCTCGTTCACGGACACCACCGACGCCGACGCGCCGGCGCTCCCCCCTGGGCCGGTGATGATGGGCGAGCCCTCCAGCACGTCCAGCACCGTGACGGTGGCGGTTTGAGCAGCCGTCGCCCCGTTGGTGTCGGTCGCGGAGACGATCACGACATAGGCGTTGTCGGAGTTTGCATCTGCCGGCGCTTCGTAGTCGGGCGCCGAGACAAAGGTCAGCGCGCCGGTGGCGTCGATGGTGAACTTGCCGGCGTCGGCGCCGCCGGAGATCGACCAGGTCACCGGTCGATTGGCGCTGAAGGTCGTGGTGGCCGACTGGTTCTCGTTCACGGACACCGCCGAAGTCGCCGCTCCCGTGCTCCCGCCAGGACCGGTGATAATGGGCGAGCCCTCCAGCACGTCCAGCACTGTGATGGTCACGGTCTGGGTGGACGTCAAACCCCCGACCCCAGTGCCGGTGACGGCGAGCCGGTAGATGTTGTCGCCGTCAGCATCAGCGGGCGCCTCATAGTCGGCTGCCGCGATAAAGGTGATGGAGCCTGTCGCGGCGTCGATCGCAAATCGCGCCGCGTCGACGCCGCCGGTGATCGACCAGGCGACGGCTTGATCCGCTGTCAGCGTGGCGACCGTCGCCTGGTTCTCGTTGACCGATGTGGCCGAGCTCGTCGCGCCCGCGCCGCCGCTGGGGCCGGTGAGAACGGGTGCGGTGTCGAGAAGATCGAGAATCGTGACGGTCAGGGTCTGAGCCGCCGTCGCCCCGTTCGCGCCCGTTGCGGAGACGATCACGACGTAGGCATTATCAGCGTCTGCATCAGTTGGCGCTTCATAGTCTGGAGCCGAGACAAAGGTCAGAGCGCCGGTCGCGCCGTTGACCGTGAACTTGCCCGCATCAGCGCCTCCGGTGATGGACCAGGTGACCGGTCGATCGACGCTGAGGGTCGCCGCCGCCGTCTGGTTCTCGTTGACCGACACGGCCGACGTCGACGCTCCGGCGCCCCCGCCTGGACCGGTGATGACGGGAGAGCCGTCCAGAACGTCCACCACCGAGACGGTCAGCGTCTGGCTCCCGGTCCGTCCGCCTGCTCCTGTTGCGGTGACGACGAGCAGATAGCTGTTGTTTGCGCCCGTGTCCGTTGGGGCCTCGTAATCAGGGGCGGACACAAAGGTGATGGCTCCCGTCGCGGGGTCGATGGCGAACCGGCTATCATCGTCGCCGCCGGCGATCGACCAGGTGACCGTCTGATCCGCGCCCAGCGTGGCGACCGCCGTCTGGTTTTCGTTGACCGACGTCGCTGAGCTCGCGGCGCCCGCGCCGCCGCTGGGGCCGGTGATGACAGGTGCGGTGTCGAGGAGATCGCGAACCGTGACGGTCAGCGTCTGGCTTGTGGTCAATCCGCCGGTTCCGGTCGCGGTGACGGCCAGCACATAGGCGTTGTCCACATTCGCGTCTGTCGGCGCTTCGTAGTCAGGCGCCGCAACAAAGGTGATGACGCCGGTTGCGGCATCGATGGCGAAGCGGCTCGCGTCCGCTCCTCCGGTGATCGACCAGGTGACCGTCTGATCCGCGCTCAGCGCGGCGACCGCCGTCTGGTTTTCGTCGACCAAGGTCGCCGCGGCAGCTGCCCCCGCACCGCCGCTGGGGCCGGTGATGATGGGCGCGGTGTCGAGCAGATCGCGAACCGTGACGGTCACCGTCTGGGTCGCGGTCAGCCCGCCGGCGCCGGTCGCGGTGACGGCCAGCACGTAGGCGTTGTCCACATTCGCATCTGTGGGAGCTTCGTAGTCGGGTGCGGCGACAAAGGTGACGACGCCGGTTGCGGGATCGATCGCGAAGCGGCTCGCGTCCGCCCCTCCGGTGATCGACCAGGTGACCGTCTGATCCGCGTTCAGCGTGGCGACCGCCGTCTGGTTTTCGTCCACCGAGGTCGCCGCGGCAGCTGCCCCTGCGTCGCCGCTGGGGCCGGTGATGACGGGTGCGGCGTCCATGACGTCGAGGACTGTGACGGCTACCGTCTGACTTGCGGTGAGCCCGCCCGCATCGGTCGCTGTAACCACCAGAGCATAGATGTTGTCGGTGTTGGCGTCGGAGGGGTCTTCAAAGTCTGGCGCTGCGACAAAGGTCAGCGCACCGCCCGTGCTGTTGATTGCGAATTTGGCGGCGTCAGCGCCGCCGGTGATCGACCAGGTCACGGATCGGTTGGCGCCAAAGGCCGCCGCCGTTGTCTGGTTCTCGTTGACCGACACCGAGGACGACGCCGCGCCGGCGCCGGCGCTGGGCCCTGTGATGATCGGCGCAGCGGCCGTGACGTTGAAGGTGAGATCGATAGCGCTCGACCAGTTGCCCGCTGCGTCGCCGGCCTGAACCGCATAGGTGAAGCTGTTTGGCGCTGTGTCGTAATCGTTCTGAGGAACGCCAGCCGACGCGCCCGCCGGGGTCAGCCGTACCTGGCCGGCGGAGTTGATGGCGTAGTAGCCGTCGCTGCTGGTCTGGGTTCCGGTGGGGGCGAACCGATAGGCGGTGACCCCGATGGCGTCGGAGGCGGCTACTGTCCCGATCGCCGCGTTGGCGGGTCGATCTTCGACATAGGAAAAGGTCTGGCCGGCAGCCACGACCGGAGCCGTGGTGTCGGCCACCACATTGTTGAAGTTGTAGCCGATGCTGAAATCGAGGCCGAAGTAGGCGGCGCCGCTCGCGCCCGTGTCGCCGAGCGAAACGGTGACGCTGGAGGCGCTGGTATAGAAGACCCGGGCGCGTATCCTATTGAAGTCGTCGCTACCCTCAACGAAGTTCTGGTTGCTGCCGATGGTGGTGATAAAGCGGGTGCCTCCACCTACGCTCTGTCGGACGACTTGGGTGCCCGTGGCCAGCGAGAAGCTGGCGAACCCATTGAAGTCGGTATACTGGCGTCCGCCAGCGCTGCCGCCCGACCCGTCCAGATCGTAGGTGTTGGTGTAGAAGTTCTGCAGCTCGACGGGTTGTCCGTTCGAAAGGAAGTCGATGCGGAAGGTCGCGCTGCCGCCAGCGGCGGAGAGCTGCAGATTGGGCTGGAGAAACGAGGACTGGGCGTAGGGCTGGCTTGTTGAGTCAAAGGTCGTCAGCGTCGCTCGGTCGAGGTTCGTCAGCGTGACGCGGGCGTCGATCTGGACGCCGCCGATGTTGATGACGTTGGCGTAGTCCCGGGACGAGCCCACGCCGGTGCCCGTGCCGGTCCCGCTGCCGGCAAAGCTCAGAGGGGCGCCTGCAACGTCGAAAGCGGTCTGCGCCGCGACCGGTTCAGAAAGGCCTGCGGCGAGCACCACCAACGAGGCGGAGCACAGCCAGCCCCGGATGTTCGAACGCATAGGTCAGCCCCCGACGCGGACACGTCAGAGGCGATAGTGCAGCCCTGATGGTTAATCTGCCGCCAACCTCGATAACGCGCCCGGGGGGACGTCAAGCGCCAAGGGCCTTTGTTCGCACCACGGCGCGGATTGAGGCCGCGACCTCAGTGTCCGATCCCCATGTCAGCGCCTACGATGGCGCTGACAGCAAGGCTCGCGACCAGATAGGCCATGGCGTTGAAGCGCCAAGTCAGTCCCAGCCTCTGCGAGGCCCAGATCGTGCAGGCGATCAGAGCGAGAGAGACGAGGATGGGCAGGGTCCAAAAGCCAATCCCCAGCCACGTGCTGACGCGCGCCTCGTCGTTCGGCAGGATGAAGCTGAGGCCCTGAGCGACGACCCGCATGAAGGCGGCGGCGAATAAAAGGGCGAAAGCGGTCAAGCCATGGCGGGTTCGAACAAAGGTCAGGGCGATCAAGGCTTGCAGGACCGTGATCGCTGGCTCGGCAGTGGAGATTAACGCATGGTCTTGCGGCGACGTTGGTGAGGATGGAACGGAACCGTTGAGCATCTGTCGCGCGGCCGCCTCTTCGCACCCACAGTGGCGGTTGCGCTTAGGCAGGTCGGCCTGTCCTTGGGCGCCGGCGGTGTCTTCAGCGTCTTCGTCGCCACCAACCTGCTGCGCCTGCTTGAGCACACGCGCGGCGGTCATCTTCACTTCGATGTTGCGGGCATAACGCTCGGCATGATCGGAGGTGCGCTGTTTCTCTTCGGGCGGGTATAGAGCAGGCCGGCGCCATGTAGGCCGCACAGGGCGATATGATCTGATGCCGGTTCGCGTCACCCTCGACGGATTGATCGTCGCCAAGGGCCTCAAAGCGCGCGACCTGGCACTACAGGTCGGGCTCAGCGAAACCCAGCTGTTGCTGTTCCGCTCCGGCAAGGTGAAGGGCATCCGCTTCCGCACCCTTGCGCGCCTTTGCGCCGCCCTCGACCGCAAGCGGGGCGAACTGCTCGACTACCTGTACGACGCGTCCGACCTGGCGGATGGCGGAGATGAGGACCTGTAGGTGCATCCGCACCAACCTCGAACACCCTGCGACCATCTCGGAAGATGAAGTTGAAACGTCCGGATATCGCGCGGGCCTTGATGTGCGCGACTGGGGCATGGCGGGCCTGCAGCGGCGATCAGCGAACAGGCGTTTCGGTGATCAACGCCGCCGAATCTTCTTCGACATACGGCGCGAGGGTGGCGCTAATCCCGACAGCTCTTCTTGAAGGTGTCAACTTATAGCCGCGCCGTCCTCGTCGGGAACGGGCAGCGCGTCACCTTTCTGGAACCCCATCCAAGCGCTTCTGCGCCGACCGTTCCAGCATCTCTCCGGTGCCTTGGGCTTCGCGCCAGGTCACCGAGCCGGCCGTGGAAATCAAAGATTCCCTCACCAGACCGGTCCGTGGATCGCCGTCGGTTTATCCGGCGGCGACCCCATGCGACTCATCAAGAGCCTCGCCTTATTCAGCTTCGGGCGCGCGTCCGTCTATCTCGTAAGCTATGAACTTAGGCGTGGGGCCGGTGTGCCGCGACATCTTAGACCGCGCTGACAGGCAGGTTACGCAGGGCCGGACGCTGGTGATAGGGCTAAGCATTGCTGAACCACGCGGTTGAGAGCGCGTTGGCCTTCCCTAGCTGTTTTCCAGAAGGAGACGAGGCGTCTCCATGTCCATCAGTCTGCTGCTGATTGTTGTTCTTGGTCTTCCGTTCTGCGGCGCCGTCGCTGCGGCGTGTCTGCCGCGTCATGCGCGAACGGCGGCGGCGATCCTGTCCTGGGTCGTGGCCCTGCTCAGCCTCGCTTGTCTGACGGCGCTTTGGCCGCTGTTCCAGGATGGAGAGACGCTCAGGCACGAGGTCGCCTGGCTGCCGTCGCTGGGCGTCAACATCGTGCTGCGGTTGGACGGTTTGTCCTGGTTGTTCAGCGCCCTAATCCTGGGCATCGGCGCCTTGGTGGTGCTGTACGCGCGCTACTACATGTCGCCCAAGGACCCAGTGCCGCGCTTTTTCTCCTTCCTGCTCGCCTTCATGGGGGCGATGCAGGGGGTTGTGCTGTCGGGCAACCTGATCCAGCTGGTGGTGTTCTGGGAGCTGACCAGCCTCTTTTCCTTTCTGCTGATCGGCTACTGGCACCAGAACCCCGCGGCGCGGGAAGGCGCGCGCATGGCGCTGACGATGACGGCCGCGGGCGGGTTGGCGCTGCTGGTCGGCATGATCATCATCGGCCGGATTGTCGGCAGCTACGACCTGGATGTCGTGCTGGCCTCGCGCGAGGCGATCCAGGCCAGTCCGCTGTACCTGCCGGCTCTGCTGCTGCTGCTGCTGGGCGCCATGACCAAGAGCGCGCAGTTCCCGTTTCACTTCTGGCTGCCCCGCGCCATGGCCGCTCCGACGCCGGTCAGCGCCTATCTGCATTCCGCAACAATGGTAAAGGCGGGAGTGTTTTTGCTAATCCGCTTCTGGCCGGTCATGGCGGGAAGTGAAGCCTGGTATCTGATTGTCGGCGGCGCAGGGCTCGCCACGCTGCTGCTGGGCGCATGGTGCGCGATCTTCCAGCACGATCTCAAGGGCCTGCTTGCCTATTCCACCATCAGCCACCTCGGTTTGATCGTGCTGCTGCTGGGCTTGGGCACGCCGTTGGGAGCGATCGCGGCCATCTTCCACACCGTCAACCACGCCACCTTCAAGGCGTCTCTGTTCATGGCGGCCGGCATCATCGACCACGAGGCGGGGTCGCGCGACATGCGACGCCTCAGCGGCCTGTTCCGCTTCATGCCCTTTACCGCGACGCTGGCCATGGTGGCGGCGGCGGCCATGGCCGGCGTGCCGCTGCTGAACGGCTTTCTGTCCAAGGAAATGTTCCTGGCCGAGGCGGTCGCGGGCGCAAACGCGGACGTGTTCAGCTTCGCTCTTCCAGTGTTGGCGACGCTCGCCAGCGCCTTCAGCGTCCTCTACTCGCTGCGCTTCATCCACAACACCTTCTTCGGGCCGGCCCCGACCAAGCTGGATCGCACCCCTCACGAACCACCCGCCTGGATGCGGCGTCCCGTCGAGGTGCTGGTCGCGCTGTGCCTGGTGGTGGGCGTCTTTCCGGCGGTGACGGTCGGGCCGTTCCTGAAGAGCGCGGCGGTGTCCGTCCTGGGCTTCGACCTGCCTTATTACAGCTTGGCGCTGTGGCATGGCTTCAACCTGCCGCTGCTGCTCAGCGTGATCGCGCTGCTGGGCGGGGTCGCGCTCTATGTCGCTTTCGGCGCACGCATTAACGCCAATTCGCACGGCGGACCTTGGAACTGGCGGCGGCTGAACGGCGGATGGCTGTTTGAAAGGGCCATGTCGGGCCTGGTTCGCGGCGCGCGGGGCCTTGTGCGGTTGGCGGGCGCAACGCAGATGCAGCCGCAGCTTCGCGCCATCGTGCTGGTGGCGCTGACGGCTGGCGGCTTGGCGCTGGTCGCCGGCGGGATGGGGCCGATCGCGCCCATCTCGCCTCCTGGACTGATGGAGACCAGCTTCGCCATCTTGTGGTTCATCGGCGGCGCGTGCGCCGTGGGCGCGGCCTGGCAGGCCAAGTATCACCGACTAGCCGCGGTCGTGCTGATGGGGGGCGCCGGGATCGCCAGCTGCTTGTCGTTCCTGTGGCTCTCGGCGCCGGACCTCGCCATGACGCAGCTGCTGGTGGAGGTGGTCACCACCGTGCTGCTGCTGCTGGGTTTGCGCTGGCTGCCCAAGCGTGTGGAGGCCATCCGCCTGCCGCCGGCGTTGGAACGACGCTCGCGCCGCAGGCGGCGCGTTGATCTGGGGATCGCGGTGGCGGCGGGGCTGGCGCTCGCGATCGTCGCCTATGCCGTGATGACGAGGCCGGCCGTCGAGGGACTGTCCCGGTTCTTTGTCGAGAACGCCTATGCCGAGGCAGGCGGGCGCAACATCGTCAACGTCATCCTGGTCGACTTCCGCGCCTTTGACACCTTCGGCGAGATCGCCGTCCTGGGCATTGTCGGCTTGACGGTGTTCGCCCTGTTGCGCCGCTTCAGGCCGGCAAGCGACACCCTCGCCGATCCTGGCCAGAAGCGGGTGCAGGACGCGTCGGACAGGCGCAGGGATGATCGCAGCGAGGGAGACACCCTGAAGGACACGCTGCTGGTCCCGCGCGTGGTCATGCAGTGGATGTTTCCCTTCATCCTCCTGTTCGCCGCTCACCTGTTCCTGCGCGGTCACGACCTGCCCGGCGGCGGTTTTGCGGCGGGCGTTGCGATTGCGATCGCCTTTGTGCTCCAGTACATGGCGTCCGGCGCCCGTCGGGTTGAGGCGAGGCTGGCGATCCGGCCGGTGGCGTGGGTCGGGTTGGGCCTGCTGATCGCGGTCGTGAGCGGAGCAGGCTCCTGGCTGTTCGGCTACCCGTTCCTGACCTCATGGTTCCAATATGCCGATTTGCCGCTGCTGGGGCGCGTGCCCGTGGCCAGCGCAGTGGCGTTCGACCTTGGCGTGGTGGTTCTGGTGGTGGGCGCGACCGTCCTGGCGCTGATCGCGCTGGCGCACCAATCGTTGCGCAAGCCACGCGAAACAACCAGGGAAGGCGAAAAGTCATGATGGAGCTGGTGCTCGCCATCGCCATCGGCGTGCTGGCTGCCTCCGGCGTCTGGCTGTTGCTGCGTCCGCGCACGTTTCAGGTCATTATCGGCCTGTCGCTGCTGTCCTATGCGGTGAACATCTTCATCTTCGCCATGGGGCGGCTGAAGTCGGGCACGCCGCCCGTGTCTCGGGAAGGCGCCGCCGACCCGGCGCTGTATGCGGACCCCACGCCTCAGGCGCTGGTGCTGACGGCTATCGTGATCAGCTTCGCCCTGACAGCCCTGTTCCTGGTCGTGCTGTTGGCGGCCCGCGGCGCGACGGGGAGCGACCATGTAGATGGGCGGGAGCCGGACGCATGATTGGCTGGCACGACCATCTCATCATCGGGCCGATCGTACTGCCGCTAGCGGTGGCTGCGGCGATGCTCCTGTTTGCCGAGCGGCGACGCAGGCTGAAGACCGGGTTAAGCCTTGCGGCCATGGCGACGGTGGTGGTCATGGCGCTGATCCTGCTGCACGAAAGCGCGACCGGCGCCGGCGGAAGCGCAGACGTCACACGGATCTATCGGCTGGGCGCCTGGGCGGCGCCTTACGGGATCGTGCTGGTTGCGGATCGGCTGTCGACGCTGATGATCGCGCTGGCGGGCGTGCTGGGGGCCTGTGCGCTGATCTTCGCCATGGCGCGGTGGGATCGGGCGGGACCGCGTTTCCATTCCCTGTTCCTGCTTCTGATCATGGGGGTAAACGGCGCTGTCCTGACGGGCGATCTGTTCAACCTGTTTGTCTTCTTCGAGATCATGCTGGCGGCGTCTTACGGCCTGGTCCTGCACGGCTCGGGACAGGCGCGCATTCGCGCCAGTCTTGCCTATATCGCCGTCAATCTGACAGCATCCTTGCTGTTCCTGATCGGCGTCAGCCTGATTTACGGCGTGACGGGCACGCTGAACATGGCCGACCTGGCCGTGCGCATCCCCACCATCACCGAAACCGACCGAGGGCTTTTCCATGTCGGCGCGGCGGTGCTGGGAACGGCCTTTCTGATCAAGTGCGCCATGTGGCCGACGGGCTTTTGGCTCACGCCGACCTACGCCGCAGCCAGCGCGCCGGCGGCGGCGGTGTTTGCGATCCTGTCCAAGGTCGGCGTCTATGTGGTCATCCGCCTGAGCCTTCTGCTGTTCGGCCCTGCGGCCGGCGCGTCCGCGGGGTTCGGCCAAGGCTGGCTGCTGGCGGGTGGACTGGCCACGGTGGCGTTCGGAACAGCGGGTCTGCTCGCATCGCGCGACCTGGCCCGCGCCGCCGGTCATGCGGTGATCGTGTCGTCCGGCACTGTTCTTGCGATCGTCGGCGTCGGAGGCGCGGCGGCGCTGAGCGGCGCACTCTTCTATCTGGTCGGCTCGACCCTGGCCTGCGCCGCCCTGTTCCTGCTGGCCGAAATTCTCCAGCGCGGCGCCGAGCCGGACGTCGGCGCGCACCGCGCGGTGTTTGATGACGAATACCGGGACCCGTTCGCTGATCAGGAACGCAACGAACCAGGCTTGATCATCCCGGCGGCGGTCGCCGGGGTCGCCGGCGCCTATCTGGTTTGCGTGCTGATGATTGCAGGCCTGCCGCCTCTGTCAGGCTTCATTGGCAAGCTGGCCATGATCGACGCTCTGGCGCGAGCGGGCAGCCTGGCGGGATGGTTGGTGATAGCGATCCTGTCGTTGTCCAGCCTGGGCGCCCTGATCGGCCTGACCCGTTCAGGCGTGGCCGCCCTCTGGACGCGTGAGGCGGAGGCCCCGCCGCTGGTGGTGGGCGCAGCGGAGTTCACGGCGCTGGCCGGCCTGCTCGGCGCCTGCGTGGTGCTGGCGATCGCAGGCGGACCCGCCCTCATTTACGCCGAGCAGACGGCGGATTGGCTGTGGCGTCCGCAAGCCTATGTGCAGGCGGTGCTGGGGGGAGGCGGCCGGTGAGGGCGATCCTGCCCCACCCCCTGCTGTCGCTGAGCCTGTTTGTGGCCTCGATTTTGCTGAGCGCCTCGGTCGCGCCGCCGTCGCTGGTGCTCGCCGCCCTGGCCGCGATTCTTGCGCCGCAGGCGATGCGGCTCTTGGGCGCCGAGCCGGTGAGGGTGCGTCGGCCGTTGACGATCCTGACGCTGGCCGCCTTTGTGAGTGTGGATGTCCTGAGATCCAATGCCGCGGTCGCGCAGATCATCCTGATGGGACGGCGGAAGAAGCGGGTTTCGGGCTTTATCCATGTGCCGCTGGACCTTCGTGACCGCTATGGATTGGCGGTTCTGGCGATCATCCTGACCAGCACGCCGGGCACCCTGTGGGTCGAATACGAGGCCGCGTCCGGTCGCTTGCTGCTTCACGTGCTCGATCTGGTCGACGAGGAGACCTGGGTGCGACTGATCAAGGACAGATATGAGCGGCGGTTGATCGAGGTTTTCGAATGAGCGCGTCGGTTCTCTTCTGGGGGCTGGGCCTTGCGCAGCTGCTGCTGGTCTGCGCCATGGGCATGGCCGCCTGGCGGATCGTGCGGGGCCCCCGCGCGCAGGATCGGGTGCTGGGCATGGACACGCTCTACCTGAACGGCATGCTGCTGATCGTCGTTTTCGGGGTACGGACCAGCAGCCCCCTGTATTTCGAAGCGGCCTTGATCATCGGCATGTTGGGCTTCGCCGCGACCGTTGCCTTGTCCAAATTCATGATGCGCGGCGAGGTGATCGAATGACGGACGCGGACCTGCCGCTGTGGGCGGCCTTCACGGTGGTCGCCCTGGCGGTTGCGGGCTCCGGACTGTCGCTGATCGGAACGATCGGGCTGTTCCAGCTCAGGACGTTCTACGAGCGTGTGCACGCGCCAACCCTCGGCGCCACGCTTGGCATGGCGCTCGTGCTGATCGCCTCCGTTGTCTATTTCACCCTGACCGAGCGGCGGTTGATGCCGCGCGAGATCTTGATCGGCCTGTTCCTAACCGTGACCACGCCCGTGACGCTGATCCTGCTGGTCCGCGCGGCGCTGTTCCGGGACCGCACCGAAGGTGACGCGAACGTTCCTGCGCAGGAACAGCCGAGTAAAAAAGCCGCGCTCCTCGGCGGGCCTTGAGTCGGGAAGGTGGTTAGCGGCGGAACTGCCCCGGCCGGGATGCGCTTGGGGCTGATGCTCAAGTTGATGGACGCGCTCTCAGAGAGGCTATGTGAGGCCTACACCGCGCGCTTGCGCGTGGGCCTTCGACGTCAAAGGTACATGCGTCAATACAGAGAGTCCGAACGGCGGTTTCGTCTCAGCCATGCTTAGGCTGATGATCACCATGCCCGTGCCGACAATCCTCAACCGCTGAGACGCTGGAAACATCCGCCACGGGTGCCCAACCTGGGATGTGCTGGCCACGGATAGCGGCCGCGCGTCGCCTCAGTTTAGGAAAGAGCGCTTGATCGTCTGCCAGCGATTACAGTGTGACCTCTGCCCCTGAACAGCTCGGAACGCAGCCGATCAAGGCGTCTTTCCCGGCCATCCAGGCATGACGAAATGTGTATTCCCCTATTTTCGCTCACGACAGGGGCGGGGCGCACGTCGCGAGTTTCGTCTCGGCTGGGATGGTCTCGACGGCAGCTGAGCGTCCATTGACGATGTCTCAGTGCGGGCAATCCCGTAGCGAGGCGTAAAATTTACCAGTACCGACGCCGCCTTAAGCCCCATTCGGAAGGTCGGCGATGACCTCTGATCCGGCGGCCTGATCGCACCACGTGTGTGGCGAACAGGGGAAGAGCAAACAGCTCAGCGAATATATTCACCGATCCGGTTGACGCTCTAGGAATACTTGAGTTGTCTGATGGCTGTTGGCGCTTGTCTTGCGCTTCGACTTCAGGAATACAGATAATGCAACGCCTTCTTCAACGCGGCCTGTCGGCTGCGACGGTGATTTGCGGCCTGGCCTTCGCCGCGCCGGCTCTGGCGGGCGGAACCGGCATGCCCTGGGAGGGGCCGCTCCAGCAGATCGTGGAGTCGATCACCGGACCGGTAGTCCAGGCAGCGGCCGTCGTGGCGGTTGTGCTCTTCGGCGCCGGCGTGGCGATGAGCGAGAATGGATCCTCGATGCGGCGGGGCCTGGGCATACTGTTCGGCCTTTCAATCGCCTTTGCCGCCTCGACGTTTTTTCTGCAGTTCTTCGGCTTCGCCGGCGGGGCGGAGATCGCGTGATGGCGGAGCCCCTGACCGATGTCCGTCCCGCGGGCTGGGAGCTCCCCATCGCTGCGGCGCTGACCGAACCGATGACCTTGGCCGGCATGCCGCGCGACTACGCCATCCTGATGGGCACCGTCGCCGTGGTGCTCGGCCTGGCGCTTCGGATCTGGTGGCTGGGCCTTCTGTGGTGGGCGGTCGCCCATGCGATCGGCCTCTACGCCGCTCGCACGGACACGCGGTTCTTTGAGGTGTTGCGGCGCCATCTGGCCCTTCCGGGCCACCTCGATGCTTGAGGTCTGAGCATGCGCTTTCTTGATGAGCATCGCCGCAGGCCCGCGCTCCTGGCCGACCATCTCCCCTGGGCGGCCCTGGTGGCGCCTGGCGTGGTCCTGAACAAGGACGGCTCCTTCACGCGAGGCCTGCGGTTCCGCGGTCCCGACCTGGAATCCGCGTCGGACCTGGAGCTCATGTCGGTCCGAGCCCGCCTGAACAACGCCCTGAAGCGGCTGGGCAGCGGATGGTGCCTGCATGTCGACGCACGGCGTCGCCCTGCCCAGGCTTATCCACGAAGCGACTTCGACGTCGCCGCCGCCTGGCTGGTGGACGCCGAGCGCCGGTCGCTGTTCGAGACCAGCGAGCCCGCGTATGAGACCGACTACCGCGCCGCACTGACCTGGCTGCCGCCAGCCGATGAGACGCGCCGCATCGAGCGCCTGCTGTTCGACGGCGCGGCCCCGGCGGATCGGGACTGGCGCACCGCCCTGGACGCCTTTGAGCGCGAAACCGCGCTGATCATCGATCTGCTCGCCGACGCCCTCCCCGAGGTCGCGCTCCTTGACGACAGCGACCTTCTGACCTGGCTGCACGACTGCGTCTCGCCCCGAGACGTTGAGCTGGCGCGTCCAGCCACGCCCATGTTCCTTGACGCCTGGCTGGCGGATGCGCCGTTGCTGGGCGGGGTTTCTCCCACGCTGGACGGACAAACGCTCAAGGTCGTCTCGGTGCGCGGGCTCCCGTCCAGCACCCGGCCGGGTCTTCTGGACGCCCTGGGCGCCCTGCCGTTCGCCTATCGGTGGAGTGCGCGCTGGATCGGCCTGGACAAGGCCGACGCCGAGACCGAGCTGATCAAGCTGCGCAAGCGCTGGTTCGCCAAGCGCAAGGGGGTCGGCGTTCTGCTGCGCGAAGCCATCACCAAGGAAGAGGTTCCCCTTCTCGACACCGATGCGGCGGCAAAGACAGAAGAGTGCGACGGCGCTCTGGAAGCCCTTGGGTCGGACGCCTGCGCCTTTGGATATCTGACAACCACGGTCACGCTGATGGCCCGTGATCCGGGCCGGGTCGCAGAGCAGGCGCGCGCGGTGGAGACCGCGCTCAACGCCCAAGGCTTTGTGGCGCGCATCGAGGACCTGAACGCCGTCGAGGCGTGGCTAGGTTCCCTCCCGGGCGAACCCTACGCCGATGTGCGCCGCCCTCTGGTTTCGACGCTCAACCTGGCCGACCTCCTGCCGGTGTCGGCGGCCTGGGCCGGTCCAACGGCGGATCCCAGGCTGGAATCCGCGCCCCTGCTGGTGGCGCGCACCAGCGGCTCGACCCCCTTCCGGCTGGCCCTGCACGTCGGCGACGTGGGCCATGCCATGGTGGTTGGCCCGACCGGTTCGGGGAAAAGCGCGCTTCTCGCCTTTCTGGCGCTGCAGTGGTTTCGATATCCGGGGGCGCGGGTCGTGGCCTTTGACAAGGGCCGAAGCGCGCGGGCCGCCGCGCTTGCAGCGGGCGGCCGGTGGCGCCCGCTGCAGCCGGGCGGCGACCTCGCCCTTCAGCCGCTGGCGCGGATCGAGGACGATGCGGAGCGGGCCTGGGCCGCCGAATGGCTGGCCGATGCGATCCGCCTGGCGGGTCTGGAGCCAACGCCGCAAATCCGCGAGGAGCTCTGGGCGGCGTTGGGCGCCCTGGCTCAGGCTCCTGTCAGCCAGCGGACCCTGACGGTCTTCTCGGCCCTGGTCCAGAACAAGGCGGTCGCTGCCGCCCTGGAGCCGCTGACCCTCAAAGGGCCGCACGGCGCTCTGGTCGATGGCGTGGCGACGGAGGACGAGGTCCCCAGCGCCTTCGAGTGCTTCGAACTGGAGGGCCTGATGGCCACGCCGTCCGCGGTCGCCCCGGTGCTCGGCGCGCTCTTCCATGAGATCGAACGGGGCTTTGACGGGCGTCCGACGCTGCTGATCCTGGACGAGGCCTGGCTCTTCCTGGGCGAGACGGCCTTTGCGGCTCGTATTCGGGAATGGCTGAAGACGCTCCGCAAGAGGGCGGTGGCGGTGGTGTTCGCCACCCAGTCGCTGGACGACATTGTCCGCTCATCGATCGCTTCGGCCCTGATCGAGAGCTGCCCGACACAAATCTTTCTGCCGAACCCCCGCGCCCTCGAGCCCGCCTCGGCGGACCTCTACCGGATGTTCGGCCTCAATCGTCGTCAGCTTGAACTGATCGCCTGGGCGACGCCCAAGCGCACCTACTACCTGCGGCAGCCCGACGGCCGGCGTCTCTTCGACCTCAAGCTCACGGGGGCCGGGCTCGCGCTCTGCGGCGCCTCTTCGCCCGACGATCAGGCGCTGATCAGCCGCGTTTGCGCCGCGCTCGACCCGGCCGACGTCCGGCCGGACCGCTTCGCCCGAGAATTCCTCAAGGCCAAGGGAGTCCACCATGTTGATCGTGTCTTCGACAGCTTCGATCCGCCCGCCGTTGACCCCGCTTCCGCCCATGCCGCGGCGGACTAGGCGGCGCGCGCCCCTAGCCGCCGCGGGCCTGGTGCTCGCTACGGCGCTCGGGCTCTGCGGAGGCGCCGTGGCTCAGCAGATCGTCTACGATCCGCGCGCCCATGTGCAGACCAGCCTGCAGGCCGCACGTCAGCTGGAAAGCCTGGCCAATGAGGCGCGGTCCCTGGCCAACGAGGCGCGCACGCTGGCCACCTCGCCCTACAGCCACCTGGCTCAGTCCTCCCAGACCCTGCGCGAGATCGGCGAACTGGCCCACACCGTTCGCGGTACGGCGTCGACGCTTGAAGGCGTCCAGCGCCAGTTCGCCGATCTGTATCCGGACGATCTTTCGCTCTCCGATCTGACGGCGCTGGGCGGGGGCCGGACCGCCACCGCCCGCCGTACGGCCCAGGACGTCGCCCGCACCGCCGCCGAACTGGAGCGGCTCAGCCAGGGTCGCGACGGGCGGCACCGCGGAGCCTTGGCGGCGAGCGAGGGGGCGCAGGGCCAGACGGCCGCGATCCAGTCGTCGACGCAGATGCTGTCGGTGCTGGCCGAGGACCTGGCGAGCCTGCGGACCCTGATGCTGGCGCAGTCGCGGCTTATGGCCGAAGCGACAGCCCGGCACGCCGCCGAGAACGAGGCCGGGCTGGAGGCGCGCGGGCGCTTGTGGGGACGGGAGGCAAGAACGCCGGCCTCGCCTGTGTTCGATCCTCTGCCGCGCGCGCGACGCTGAGGAGACGCGCCATGGCCGGCCCCGGCATGGAGACCCCCAACGAACTGATGGTGGTGTTCTCGAACACGGTCACAGCCGGCTTCGACGCCCTGTCCGGCTCGGTCAACGGCGTGTTCGGCCTGCTGATCGCGCTTGTGGTCGCCCTTACCGGCATCCAGTGGGCTCTGTCTCCGCATCGTGAAGTGCTCGCCGCCGGCTTCGGCAAGGTGCTGCTGATCGGCGCCTTCGCCTGGATCATCAACGACTGGCAGGCGCTTTCGGAAACGATCTACGCCGGCTTCCTTGAACTGGGCCTGACGGCCGGTGGCGGATCGCTGACCCGGCAGGAGTTCCTGAATCCTGGGGCGATCCTTCAGCAGGGCTGGGAGATCGTCAAGGCGCTCGGCGAGACGCCTGCGGCGGTCGAGAACCCGCTCGATGTCATGGGCAACATGGCCGACGCCCTGATCCTGGGCCTGGCCATGATCGGCATCATGCTGGCCTTCGCGCTCCTGGCCCTGCAGATCATTGTCTCGCTGCTGGAGTTCAAGATCGTCACCCTGGGCGGCTTCGTGCTCCTGCCCTTCGGCATCTGGAACAAGACCGCCTTTCTGGCCGAACGGCCCCTTGGATATGTCGTCTCGTCCGGATTGAAGGTGCTCGCCCTCGCCATCGTCGTCTCCGGCGCGCGCACGATCTTTGATCAACTCCAGCCCTCGTCCAATCCGGACATCTACGAGGCCCTGACCATCCTGGTGGCCTCGCTGCTGCTGGCGATGCTGGCGGTCTTCATTCCCAACCTGGCCGCCGCCCTGGTTACAGGCGGACCGGCCCTGGGCGCGGGCGCCGCCCTGACGGGCGCGCTCGCCGTGGCCGGCGGTGGAGCGCTTGTGGGCGCAGGCGTGGCGGGCGCAGGCGCCGCCGCCGGTCGCGCCGCCGCCGTCAGCGGGTCGGTCCGCTCCGCAGCGGGCGCCGCATCGGCGTCCCGGTCGGCGCCCGGCGGATCGCCGCCCCCAGGAGGCCCCGGCGGACGCGCCGCGCCGTCGGCTCCGCCGCCGACAGCGGCGGGCGGGAGTGCGCGTGAACGGTCAGCCAGCCCGTCGCCGCCGCGCGGAGAGCCGCCGATCGGACCCCTCGGGCCGAGTAAGAGCCCGTCGGCGAAAGCCGAAGCGCCGCCGCCGGAACCGTCGGCACCCCTGTCGTCCGAGCCCCGGACGCGCGCCGCCGGATTCCAACCTCAGGGCGGTGACCGAAACGCTCCGGATGGCGGCTGGCCGCCGCTGCCCGGTGACGCGGTTCCCCGGTTGCGCGGCGCTCGGCCCTCCGGCCGGTCCGCAGCCCTGCAGGCCTTTTTTGTCGCCAATGCCGGTCGCGGCCTGATGCCAGCCGGCGAGAGCAGCGGCGCCCTTAAACCCACCGTCACCTCCGAGGATTGAGCATGCATCCGTTCTTCAGGCCGAAACGGGCCTTGAGCGCCGCCCCCGAGAGCACGCCCTATCAGCGGGCGGGACAGGTCTGGGACGACCGCATGGGGCTTTCGGTCGCCCACGCCCGGAACTGGCGCCGCCTCGCCGTCGCCAACCTGGGCCTCGCGGCGTTTTTGGGCGCAGGCTGGTGGGTTCAGGCCGACCGGGCGGTGGTGCGGCCCTTTGTGGTCGAGGTGTCGGACTGGGGGCAGACCCAGAAGATCACCGCGCTCGATGGCCGCTACCATCCGACGGAGGCCCAGACCGGCTATGCCCTGGCCTAATGGATCCGAGACGTTCGGTCGAAGTCGATCGATCCCATTGTCATCCGCCAGAACTGGCTGCGGGCGTATGACCTTCTCACCCCGAAGGCCTCGGGATTTCTCAACAACTGGGCCCAGACAAACGACCCCTTCTCCGACGCTGGTCGAGAGGCCGTCAATGTGGAGGTCCTCAACGTCGTGCGCCGAAGCGACCGGACGTTTGACCTGCAGTGGCGCGAGACGCGCTTCGTCAACGGCCAGCAGGCTGGGTCGGAACGCTGGCGCGGCCTGATCACGGTCACTCACCAGCCGCCGCGCACCGAGGCGGAGCTGATGCGCAATCCCCTTGGTCTTCGAATTGAGGATGTCTCATGGACCCCCGACGCCTCCTGAACCCCATCGCGCTCAGCCTCGGCCTCAGCCTCGCGTTCTCGGCTGGCGGCTGCGCCAGGGTGCGGTCCGCCGCGCTCACATCCCAGACGGAGATCGCTCCGGTTCCGTTGGGTCCTGACATACCCGCCGTCGAGCTGGTCCTGTCCGCCGCGCCGGACGCAGCGCTCGCCGATCCGGCTCCGGCCGCCCGACCGTATCTGGAAGAGATCGCCCGCGACGCCGCCACGGCTCCCGAACCGGTGGGCGGGCTGACCGGCAGGGCGACCGGTCAGATGACCGATCCGCCCAGGCCGCCTCGCGGGCGGCCGGCGATCGCCGCGGCCAACCGGGCGGCGCGCGCCGCCTCCAGCGGCGTCGGCTTCGTTGAAGGCGTTCAGGTGTTTCCCTGGAGAGAAGGGCGGGTCTATGAAGTCTGGACCGCTCCGCTCCGCGTCACCGCCCTGACCCTCGCCCCCGGCGAAACGATCACGGCCAAGGCGGCTGGAGACACGGTCCGCTGGCAGATTGGCGAAAGTCGCTCGGGCGAGGGCGCCCAGGCGCGCACCCTTGTCCTGATCAAGCCGCTGCGATCCGGCCTGGAGACCAATCTGGTCCTGACCACGAGCCGCAGGGTCTATTATCTGGCGCTTCGCAGCGGAGGCGCCGACAGCTTCAACGCCGCCATCGCCTGGGATCACGCCGACAGCCCGATCGATGTCGCCCCGCCGGACGCGGCGCTGGAGCCGCCTCCCCCCAATGTCGCGTCGGCTGCGGCGCAGCCCTCCCTCGACGCCCGATACCGCATCGACACCGGCGGCCGGGCGCCGCGATGGATGCCCACGGCGGTGTTCAACGATGGCGCCCGGACCTTTATCGCGCTGTCGCCGGAGGCGGGCGTGGATGAAGCGCCGGCGCTGTTCGTCAAAGCCGGCGGCGAGCTCCAGCTCGTCAACTACCGTCAGGCCGACGGACTCATGATCGTGGATCGTGTGTTCGATGAGGCCGAGCTGCGCCTGGGCGATCGCCGCCCGATCGTGGTTCGAATCCGCAGACATGAGGGAGCCGCCCGATGATCGAGCTCCAGACCGGCCAGACCCCGAGCGGCGCCGGCGGGGCCGCGGGCTCCGAGCCCGGCCCGATCACGCCTCCGCCCCCGTCCAAGACGCCTGCGCCGCCGCTGATGGGCCGTGCGCCGCGACCCGGTGCGGTCCGGATCCGCAAGCCCGTGGTCCAGGCCGGCGTAGTCCTGGCCGCCCTGCTGGTGTCGGGATCTCTGGCGTGGGCCTTTATTGTTCAGCCTGAACTCAAGGCTCGGGCCGTCGACGCCGCCACATCGGAGCAGCTCGGGGAGGCGAGGGCAAGCGTCCGGCCTTCGGACATCGTCACCGGGCAGCCGGCGAGCTATGATCGGCTGCCCGTCGTCTCGTCGACCTTGCCTGAGCCGCGGGGCGGCGCCTTGGAAGAGATAGCCGGCGTTCCTGAAGCGCAGACGCCCGCGCCCTCACCGTCCTATGCGCGGCAGCGTGAACGCCGGCCGGTCGATCAGGCGGCGGAATCAAGCCTGTTCTTCCCGAACGCAGCCGTCACCCCGGTCGCAGCCCCGCGGGCAGCCGAAGGCGCCGAGGCCACACCGACCGCGTCAGGGCGGGATCATGAGGCAATCTACAGTCCGCACCAGCTGCTGGCGCCGATCTCGCCTTATGAGTTGAAGGCGGGCGCGATGATCCCCGGCGTGCTGTTGACGGCGCTCGACACCGCCCGACCAGGCCCTGTGGTGGCGACCGTCACCCAGAACGTCTTTGATTCCGTTACGGGCCGCCACCTAGTTATCCCGCAAGGGACCCGGTTGATCGGGCGTCATCTTGGGGAAGGCGTTCACGGCGATCGTCGCGCCTATCTGGTCTGGAACCGGTTGATCCTGCCCAATGGCAAGAGCCTGATCCTGGCCGAAGAGCCCGGCGTGGACGCCCAAGGCGCGGTGGGCGTCCGCGGCCAGGTTGATCGCCGCCTCTGGCCGCTGGGAGTCGCTTCGCTGTTCGCCGGCGCGATCACCACCCTGGGCGAGTTGGCCCGGGCCGGCTCGGACGATCGCTCGGTTGTGGCCAGTGCTGGAGACGCGGCCTCCATTGAGGCGGCCGAGGTCGGCGGCCGGCTGATCGACCGGGAGCTCGGCGTCCGACCCTCGATCCGTGTCCGCGCGGGTGCGCCGGTCCGCGTGATGATCACCCGCGATCTGATCCTGGAGCCTTACCGACCATGACCCGCTTCCGTCGTCTTGCCGTCGTCGCGGCGCTTCCCGCAGCGCTTTCGGGCGTGGGCGTGGGCGTGGGCGTGGGCGTGGGCGTGGGCGCGGTCGCTGACCATCGCTCGGCGCTGGCCCTGATCAATGAGAGTCCAAGCCTGCCCAGGGGGCTTTATGTGCTCCGGCCCGCCGCGCGTCCGGACCGGGGCGCGGTGGTCGCCGTTCCGCAGCCTCTATCCGTGCGCCCCTACATGGCCCGTCGGGGCATGCCTTCGGCCGTGCTCCTGATCAAGCGGGTGGCGGCGACAGGCGGGGACGCCGTTTGCTCGGACGGCCGGTGGCTGATCGCGCCGGGCCGCACGGTCGCGATCCTTTCGCGCAACCGCGGGAGCGAGCGGCTGCCGGTGTGGCGAGGCTGCCGCCGACTGGCCGCCAACGAGCGCCTGCTTCTTGGCGACACGCCGACCAGCCTCGATAGCCGGTACTTCGGGCCGATCACGACCGACCAGATCCGTGGCGTCTATCGGGAGACCTTGAGATGGTGAAGTTGCTTATGGCCTTGACTGCTGCAGTTGCCCTGGTCGCCGGATCGGCTCGGGCCCAGTCCCCCGTCGACTGGAGCCGCGCCGGCGGCGGCCTGTTCGCCGTACAGGCGTCAGGCGATCCGATCGCTCTCGACGATCGGCTATCCAGGATCGACCGTGTGCGACTGACCGCGCCAGCTCAGCCGTTGGAAGCGGCCGTCGCAGAGGCGGCGGAGCGCCACGGCCTGGACCGCAAGCTGCTGCATGCGCTGGTGGTGGTTGAAAGCGCCTACCAGGTCAGGGCCTGTTCACCGGCCGGGGCCTGCGGCCTGACCCAGCTGATGCCTGGAACGGCCGCCGATCTCGGCGTCGTCGATCGGTTCGACGCCATGGACAACCTGCGAGGCGGCGCCGACTACCTGGCGCGTCAAATCCGGCGCTTTGGCGACCTTCGGCTCGCCCTGGCGGCCTATAATGCGGGTCCCGGCCGGGTGGCCCGGCTTGGCCGCATTCCCGACATCCCTGAAACCCGGAGCTACGTCGCGGCGGTGATCAACTGCTATCTCGCCCTGACCGCCGGACGTGGCGTCAGGTCGTCGCGCCAATGCGCGTCGCCGGAGGCCGGTCTGTGAGCGCCGACGTCTCCATCACCGAGGGCGCCCGTGGAACGTCGGCTGAGCTCCAGACCCTGCTGACGCGCGCGGAGGCTTCGGCCTATCTGCAAGGCAAGGGCATCCGCATGAAGCCGAACACCTTGGCGCGGGCCTATTCAACAGGCTCCGGCGGTCCGCCCTGCCGTCACATCCGGAACAAGCCGTTCTATCCGCTGGAGCTGCTCAACGCCTGGGCCGCGTCGCAGATCACAGCCCCCGCTTCGTCTTCGAGCGAACGGCAGCGCCTCAGGCGCGAAGCGCGACGCCGGGAGGCTCCTCATGGCGCATGAGCCGGCTGGACCGCGGCGCTTGCGGCCTGGCACGCCGTCATGCCGCCCACGGCACAAGGCGCATCGGGCGCGGACCGGGTGGCCTTCCGTCACGGCCGCCTTCGACCGACCCGCGGCGGCTGGCGTCGCCGGGGTCCAGGCGACGTGGATGCCGGACGTGCGTCATGGATTATGAAGAGCCAATCGAGCGTTTTCTAGGGTGGCGACAGGTGCGCCATCTGACGGGGCTCGGCCGGACGACGGCGTGGCGGATGCGGCAGTCCGGCGATTTCCCGCACCCGGTCCCCATTTCACCTGGGCGGGTCGCCTGGCGCGAACGCGACATAGTCGCCTGGAACCAGAGCCGCGGCGCGTTGATCCCCGCGGCGCCGCGGTCGACGCCGATCTCACCCTGTGCGCCTCCCGTGTCGCCGAGCCGGCGGGACGCGGCCTCGCGAACGGTCCCGGCGGTCTCGGCCCCGCTCGCGCAGGGTCAGGTCTGCGCCCTAAGTCATGTTCCCTGTTCTGTCCGGCCGGGCCGTCGGAAGCGCTCAATCCTCGTGGAAGGGCAGCTGGGCTTTGACTTCTAGCGTCCACAAGCAGGACGGGCGTTTGCCGACTAGGCGGCAGGAGCCATCGAAGGCCATGCTGGAGTGGGTTCAGTGGAGTGGCTTGTTGTTCCGGTATCCCTGTATGCGCGATTCTTGGGCCAACAGATTCCAAGATTTACAGTAGAGAGGCCGGGAGCGGCCTTTGCCGGGTGGCGCCAATGTCCGCCCGGCAAAGGCGAGGAGGGTTAGGCCCGCTGGCGTTCGTGCTCAAATGGGCTATACTTCTGCTCAAAGGAGCTAGAATGAGCGTCAGAGCCGAAGCTTCCCCCAAGACGCCGTCACGCCGCGCGCGGGCTTTAAAGCCTCCCGCGAGCTCCATCGCGGTTGGCGAGCTTGCGCAGGGGACGCGGACAAAAGGGTCTGCACGGGAACCGCATGAGAATATGCGCGTGCAGGCGGCCGATTCGCTTACAGCCCTCAACGCAGACTACGGCCTCATCTATCGCTCAACGCCTTTGGACCGCATCAGGCTCGCTAAACGCGGCGTTTCCGCCCGCGACGCCAAGTCCCTCCTGTCAGCATTGGCGATCCCCTCCGGGGCTTTGCACGAGGCTCTTCACCTGTCCGTATCGACTCTGAACCGCAGAGCGAAGACGGCGGAGCGGCTGCCTGTCGACGAGAGCGAGCGGGTCTTGGGGCTGGCTCGGTTGATCGGTCAGGTTGAAGTCATGGTCGCCGAGTCCGGGGACGCTGACGGTTTTGACGTCCGGGATTGGACAGCGCGCTGGCTTACCGCGCCCGCCGGCGCGCTTGGGGGGCTTCGGCCGATGGATCTCATGGACACCATGGAAGGGCAGGCCATGGTGTCGGACACGCTGGCCCGCATGCAAAGCGGAGCCTACGCTTGAGCCAGGCCCTTTGGCGCATCGCCATGGATGCGCCGGCCTATCAAGCGGATGACTTGTCCGGCAAGGGCGCCGAGATCACTGGCGGTCGCTGGAACGTCAAGGATGTGCCGGTGGTCTACACATCGCCGACGCAGTCCCTCGCCTGTCTCGAGACCATCGTTCACCTCAACGCCGGCGGCCTGCCGCTGAACCGCTATCTGGTGAAGATCGATGTTCCCGCTGATTGCTGGAACGCCAAGGAAATCGTTGACGCCGCGGGCTTGGGAGTTGGCTGGGACGCCGAGCTGCCAGGCAAGGTCAGTCTGGATTTCGGCACGGGGTGGCTGCGGTCGCTACGCTCTCCTCTTCTCCTGGTTCCTTCCGTGATCGTGCCGGATGAAGCCAACGTGCTGATCAACCCTCGTCACCCTCTCTGCGCCGGTCTTGCCGCCACAAAGGTTCGTAAGTGGGTCTATGATCCGCGCCTACGCAGTCCGTCGCGGAATCGACCCGGTTCTTGATGCGATGTTCGGTCAGTAAAGGTTGAGTTGCACGCCAGCGCCTATGCGTCTGCAACGCTTTTGACCCGAACGAGGTCAATCACGGCCTCACTTAACCGCAAGAGACCTACAATGATCGATGCGCAGATGAGCCCTAGATGCAAATCGTTCCGGATCTACAGGGGCGGCCTCAGCTGATGCAGGCTGATGACGCAGCATCCGAGCACCAGCCAGGAAGCAGATAGGTCGGCTTCGAAAGGTAAGCGCAGGCGCGGTTCCCATTCCAATGCCGACTTTGGCGCTAAGGAGCGACACCACGGTAAGCACCGCTCGAAGGCTGCGGGAAGTCCCGGGTGGGACACCAACAGGATGATGAAGTGGGTAGCCCATGCGGTTAACCGGCCGCAACAACGCTCGCCAAGCCCCAACGAATTTGCGGCAATCCGGGTGATCGAGTCGAATGCGCCGCTACCGCGAAGGCGACATGGACGCCAACGATCATACCACGGCCGCCAAGACCAGCAGGCTGGTTTCATGCTGGTGCTGTATACACTCCAAGACGAGAGGATAGATCCAGCTTATCCTCCGATTGTGCAGCTCCAATCTTAAGATCGTAGATCACAATCAAGGACGACGGGACCTTAAGCCTCTATTTCTGGACCCTGATTGGGTTCACTCTGAAGCCTCGCTGGCTCCAAAGCCGCATTAAGGTCCTGAAGCAGCGACCGAAGGCTCGCGATCTGTTCAGCATCTAGCGGCAGTTGCTGAACCACCTTCTGGCGAACGGCGACGATCTCGTCACGTAGAGCCCATCCCGCGGGCGTGGCCTCGACCCAAACGCGGCGCTCGTCCTGCTGGTCGCGCCTGCGCGTGACCAGACCTGAAGCCTCCATTCGCTTCACCAGCGGGGTAAGCGATCCGGTCTCCATGGCGACCTTTCCTCCGAGCTGTCCCATGGTGACGGGCTCACTCGCTTCCCAGAGCGCGATCAGCACAAGATACTGCGGGTGCGTCAGGCCCAGGGGCTCAAGCTGCCGGCGGTAGAGCCGGGTCACCAGGCTGCTGGTCGTCTGCAGCGCCAGACACAGTTGCTGGTCGACGTGAAGTTGGCCGTAGGCGTCCATGTTCAGCGTCCGGGTTGGTGGTCCTGATGTTAGCGCCTCAACCCTGACGGGCAAACCCTAATCACTGATGATCAAGTCGAGTGCAAATAAATCATGTTTGATATGATCGCTGTTAATCCATCGACGGCAAAAGGGGAGCACCACTCGAGCCGCCAGCGGAGAAACCGATGTTCATGTCAAAGCGAGCCAAGACGCAGGCGCTTCGAGATCGCCGGGACGCGGCCGAGCAGCGCGCTATTGTGGCGGCCGTTCACAGATCGCAGGCTGTGATCGAGTTTGAGCTGGACGGCACGATCCGTACTGCCAACAACAACTTTCTCAGCGTGGTGGGATACGCTCTCGACGAGGTGGAAGGTCAGCACCATCGGCTGTTCATGGATCCAGCGGAAGCCGCAACCGACGGCTATGCCAACTTCTGGGCCCGCCTCAACGACGGCGAGTTCATCGCCGAGACCTTTACCCGCTACGGCAAGAACGGGCGCCGGGTCGTCATTGAAGCCTCATACAACCCGATTTTCGACGAGGCCGGCAAAGCCTACAAGGTCGTGAAGTTCGCAACCGACGTCACGGCGAGGGAGGAAGAGCGCGAGCAGCGCGTGCGGGACGACAAGGCGGCCGCCGAGGTCCAGGCTTCCGTCGTCGCCGGCGTCAGCCGGGCGCTGGAGGCCATCGCGGCCGGCGATCTCAGCTTCCGGATCGAAGAGCCGTTCGCAGGCGAGTACGAAGACCTGCGCGCCAACTTCAACGGGGCCTTGGATACGCTTGATCAGGCCATGAGCCGGATCGCCGCCGGCGCTCAAGGAATGCAGGCGGGAGCCAGCGAGATCAGCAGCGCCGCCGAGGCCTTGTCACATCGGACTGAGAGGCAGGCCGCGAGCCTGGAGGAGACCGCTGCGGCGCTCGACGAGATCACCGCCACGGTGCGCAAGACGGCTGAGAACGCCCAGAACGCGGATGGCGTGGTCGGGGCAACGCGTAGAGACGCGGACGCCGGCGGGGTGATCGTCGGTTGCGCGGTTGCCGCCATGGGTGAGATCGAGCGCTCGTCCGGGCAGATCAACCAGATCATCGGGGTGATTGACGAGATTGCTTTCCAGACCAGCCTTCTGGCGTTGAATGCGGGCGTGGAAGCCGCCCGTGCGGGCGATGCGGGCCGAGGCTTCGCCGTTGTCGCCTCCGAGGTCAGGAGCCTGGCGCAACGCTCGGCGGAGTCGGCCAAGGAGATCAAGGTGCTGATCTCAAACAGCGCCATGCAGGTCAGTGAAGGCGTGTCGCTGGTGCGTCAGTCGGGAGAGGCGCTCGCCGGAATCGCAGCCCGGATCGACGAGGTCGGATCCATGATGGGCGAAATCCGCGGTTCCACAACCGAACAGGCCACCGCCCTGGCGGAAGTGAACAGCGCCGTGAACCAGATGGATCAGGTTACCCAGCAGAACGCCGCCATGGTCGAGGAGTCTACCGCCGCCGCCTTATCCATGAATCACGAGGCGAACCAACTCGCTGACCAAGTTAGGCGGTTCCGGCTTTCATCCTTTGCTCCCGAGCAGGGAGTCGCGCTCTTAGACGCGCGAGCTCATGTCCAAGACACCCTACAGAAAAGAGCCCGCTCGAAGCCACGGCTGCTGGCGATTGGAGGCGGTCTTGGCGTGGCGAGGTCTGTGGATTGGCAGGAGTTCTGATCGTCGGTCGCGGAGGCAGTCTCGGCGTCGCGGGCAGCGACTCAGATGGTCAGGGGCTTGTGGGGCAGATCTGACGGAGCGCGGAAGCTTTCGCTCTACCGTCATCCTGCCTGCGCATTCAGGCGCACCATATTTTAAGGGAGTGCCGGTACATTGGGCAGGTGTTTTGGGGGCGGCAATATGAGCGCGGCGAAACGGAACAATGTGCGGGTGAAAGGGTGCGGTTCTCGTACCCTTATCTTCGGGCATGGCTTCGGTTGCGATCAGACCATGTGGCGTCGCGTTGTCGATGAGATGAGTGAACAGTTCCGGGTGGTTCTGTTCGACCATGTCGGCGCCGGCGACTCCGACTGGAGCGCGTACGATGCTGTCCGGTACGGCTCGTTGGAAGGTTACGCCGCCGATGTCCTCGAGATTTGCGAGGAATTGTCGAATGATCCTATCACCTACGTCGGGCATTCCGTCGGCGCGACGATTGGCGTCCTGGCGGCCAATCTTCGGCCGGACCTGATCCGGTCGCTGGTGCTGGTGTGCCCTTCGCCTCGCTTCAGCAATACCGACGGCTACACGGGCGGCTTTTCATCTGCCGATATCGCCGAGTTGCTGGACCTGATGGACAAGAACCACCTGGATTGGTCCGCCCTGATGGCGCCGACGGTCATGGGCGTTGACGCCGTCGCCGAACAGGAGGAGTGGCGCGGCAGCGTGTGCCGCGTGGATCCCGCGACGGCCAAGCAGTTCGCGCGCCTGACGTTCGAAGCGGACAATCGCGCAGACTACGCCGCGCTGGCCGCTCCGACCCTGATCATAGACTGTTCGGACGACGCCTTGGCTCCGAGCGCGGTGGGCGACCATCTGCACCGAGCCATCTCTGGCAGCGAAAGGCTGACGCTGCAGGCGACCGGTCACTGTCCCCATCTGACGCGACCGTCGGACGTGACCGCCGCCATTCTGGCCTTTGATGCGGGACGAACGCTTGTCCGCACCGCCGCCTGAGATCGCCGGCCTGGGTCATGCCGACCTGCTGCAGGTCATGCCTGCGGGCCTGATCGTGCTGGATCTTGAGCTCCGCATCCTGTGGGCCAACCCCTATGTGGAGGATTTGTCCGGCTATGGTCTGATGGAGTTGACCGATGGTCGTCGGCTGACGCAACTCACCAGTCTGGCGGGCCGGATCTTTATGGAAAGCCGGCTTCAGATGGAGATGGCCATCGCCGGGCGAGTCGAGGAACTCGCGATTGACCTGATCACGCCTTCCGGGCTGCGTATCCCCACATTGATGAACGCTGCGCGGACCGCACCTCCGGATGGCGGTGCGGACCGGATCGTCGTGTCGATCAGCCGGGCCGTCGCCAAGCGCGCCTACGAAGACGAGGTGCCCAAGGCTCGCCAAGCCGCGGCCGAGGCCGAGAGCGTCAAGGCCGACTTTCTGGCCAACGTCAGCCACGAGATCCGTACGCCGTTGAACGGCATGCTGGGCATGGCCGGCGCGCTCGCCTCGACCAGCCTGAACGAGCGGCAGCGGCAGATGGTGGGGGTGATCCAGTCGTCCTCCCAAACGCTTGAGCGGCTGATATCGGACATCCTGGAGGTTTCCAGGGTGGAAGCGGGCGCCCTGACGATCGAGCCGTCCATCGTGGACTTGCAAGCGGCGCTCGAGAGCGTCGTCGAAGCCGCGCGGCTGAGGGCGGATGCGAACGGCCTGAGCTTCAGCATTGCACTGGATGGCGTCGACGTCAGCGTTCACGCCGACGCCGTTCGTCTAAAGCAGGTGATCGGCAACCTGCTGGACAATGCGGTCAAGTTCACCTCGTACGGCGAGGTCGCGGTCTCGGCCAGCTATGACCCGGCTTCCGAAATCCTGAAGGTCCAGGTCTCCGACACGGGCATAGGGTTCGAGCCGTCGCAGGCGGAAAGGCTGTTCGAGCGGTTCGCCCAGGCTGACACCAGCATCACGCGTCGCTTCGGCGGCTTGGGTGTGGGCCTCCCGATGGCCAAGGGCCTCGTCGAACTGATGGGCGGGTCCATCTCGGCCCGGTCGGTCCCCAGTCAAGGCAGCACTTTCACGGTTGTCGCTCGCCTCCCGGTCGCGCCCTCCGGCACGGCAACCCTCGAAGGTCATGACGAGACAGGCCAAGAGATTTCCCGCGTGCTCCTTGTGGAAGATCACCCAGCCAACCAGCTCGTCGTCCGCTACATCCTGGAAGCGCAGGGCATAGACGTCGAGATCGCCGAGAACGGCCGTTTGGGCGTGGACGCCTGGCGGAATGGCATGTTCGACCTTGTCTTGATGGACATGCAGATGCCGGAGATGGATGGCCTTGCGGCGACGCGCGCGATCCGTCTTGAGGAACAATCTACCGGCAGGGCGCGAACACCTCTCGTGATGCTCAGCGCCAACGCCATGGATCACCACAAGGCTGAGGCGCTGGCCGCCGGCGCCGACATGCACATCGCAAAGCCCATCACGCCCGACGCGCTTATAGGCGGCATGAGCCGACTGAGGGAGAGCGAGAGGATAGCTCACACACGCCCCTCGCAGTTCTGCTTACTGTTGAAGACGATCCCTAACGAGTCGGATCCGGATCCCGCTGACGAGAGTGGCTCAGAAGCGTGAGCGGCTTGGATCGACCGGCCAGGGGCGGCGCTCTGCTGGCTGCTTATGATTATGACGGCCTGCAAGGTCCGCCAAAGCTCTGAAGGCAGCCCTGCGTCTGGCCAACGCCCGCGGCTTCTGCCGGTCGGGCCGAACGGGAGTGCGTGCGGTCCACATATGGCAAGACGGCGCAGCGCTATGATCCCCCACCCCGAACGACCCCTCGCGCAGTCCAAGACGCGCTTCCTTGTTCGGCGTACAGCGGCCGGTTTTAGATCGGTGTCGGGCGTGCTAACCGCCCCGACTGCTTCGCCACTGCGCCGCTATCGGATGTTCTAGACAAATGGGCAAATACGATCCGTTGCGAGAGCACCTGAAACGTCAGAAGGCTGATGAGATCGAGCTGACCTTCGCCGAGATCGAACGGAAACTCGGGGCGATGCTTCCGAACAGCGCCAGTCGCTCCCAATGGTGGGCGAACGTCACGGACCCCAATACGTCTCACGTCCAGCGCGAGGCATGGCGCGCCGCCGGATTCGAGGCCTTCCCTGTCGCAGGCAAGGATCGGGTGCGTTTCAAGCGGGTGCGGTAGACCTGGACGGTCGCATGTCAGGCGAGACCGAGGGTAGAACCAGTAGCGCCGAGCGCTGCTTGCCAGGTCCAGGCGTATCGGCCGGCTGGCTCGGCATTGGTCTACCAGAACCCTGACGGGGAGGCTAAGCTCACCCGCCCGGTGCGGCCCCCGCGTATGTCCAGGCTTCGGCTAAAGGCGTGGGCGCATGCGTATCTCACATGTTCTCAACGCCCGGCGCGCTTTAGCATGCGGGTGGAGCCCGCGCTTGTTCCTGATGATCCTGGTCGTCCAGCCGATCGCTTCGGGCGCTTGCAAACGTCTCTACCTTGATTCAAGCTTGGAGTGCGTCGCCTCCGGGCGTCACCGAGGCGTGAGAACCTCGCTTGAGACGATCAGAACATCCTCGTTCCGCGGCAGCGGCGTGGCCGGCGCGTATGTCCAGGCCTCCGGGCTAAAGGCGTTGGCGCATGCTCAAGCATGATCTCAACACCCGGTGCTTCGGCCGGGCTCGCCTCGCCATCTGGAGGCGAGCCCGTGTCGGATCGAACTGGAGGGTTGAGGGACAGGGAGGCCGACAGCGGCCTTCATGATCTTTATCGCGCCTATTCCGGCTGGCTGACCGCGCGTCTGCGTCGACGGTTCGGCGAAGACGCCGACGATCTCGTACAGGAGGCCTGGATCCGGGCCGCACCTTACAGCCGCCACGGCTTGATCGAACATCCCAAAGCGCTTCTGATGCGCATCGTCGACAATCTGGCGATCGACCGCGCGCGCCGGCGCGGCCCACGTCCGCTGTCGCTGAGCGATCACGTCCAGCCGGAGCCCGCCGTGGACCTGGCTTCTCAGGCGGACGCCGTCCTGCTGAAGCAGATCATCCTCAACATGCCGCCTCGCCTACGCGACGTCTTCGTCTTGAGCCGTTTCGCGCATCTGGAGTATCAGGAGATAGGCGAACGCCTGAACATCCCGGTGACCACGGTGCAGTGGCGGATGCAAAAGGCGCTTGAATACTGCGCAGCCCAGTTGCGGCTGTAGCCGGATGGGGAGCGCCATGAGCGACCCGCAAAGCGAGACGGGCGTTGCGGACCGTGAAGCGGCCGAGTGGCATGTCCGTCTCGGCGAACGTCCCGTGTCCGCCGCCACGCTCCAAGCGTTCAAGACTTGGCGGGAGACGCCTGCCAACGCCGACGCCTATCGGCGAGTCGAGACCCTGTGGCGCACCACAGGTTCCTTGCGCGCCGACGCCGACATCCGAGCGCTGACGCAGGAGACGCTCCGGACCTCGCGGCCCCGTACCGGACGCTTCTGGATCCGGCGAGGTCTTCCGGCCGTAGCAGTCGGGATTTCGGTGCTCGTCGCCGCCGTTGCGCTGTTTCTGTGGCTGCCGACCCGAAACCTCTACTCAACCGAAGTGGGGGGCCAGCGTCTCGTCAGACTCGGCGACGGCACCCGGATCCAGCTCGATACGAACACCCGTCTGAGGATCAGATATCGATCAGCAGAGCGCCGCGTGATCCTTGAACAAGGCCAGGCTCTGTTCACCGTCGCCTCCGATGCGGCCAGGCCGTTCAGGGTGGCTGCGGGCGAGACGGAAGTCACGGCCCTGGGCACGGTGTTCGACGTACGGCGCGAGGCCGTGGGAGTCCGCGTTACGCTGGTCGAAGGCGCGGTCGCGGTGAGCGAGGGCGCGTCGGCCGAGGCGAGGCGCTGGCGCCTGACCGCCGGACAGCAGGTCCGCACATCGCGAACCAATCCGGCGCCGCGCAGGGTCGATCCGGAGGTGGAGACCAGCTGGTCCGAAGGTCGCCTCGTGTTCCGCAACGCGCCGCTGCGCGATGCTGTGGCGGAGGTCAACCGCTACCTGCCGGACAAGATCGTCCTGGCCGCAGAGGCCGCGGCCGAGGTGCCGGTGAACGGCGTGTTCGCCTCGGGCGATCGCGACGCCTTTGTTTCAGCCGTATCCGACCTTTTCGGCCTCAGCGTCCACCCCGAGGCGGACGGCGGGGTCCGTCTCGGCGCACCCTCCGCAGGCGGATAAATAATTCCATCGCCGCACTCAGATGAGGTGACTGCGCTGCGTCTCCTGTTCGACGCGACCTTGCGTCGGAGGGGACTGAACCGATGACCATCCGCACCCGCAGCCTCTTGGCCGGCGTCGCGCTCGTACCGATCGTGTCGGCGGCGTTCGCGACAACCGCGTGCGCCCAGGCCGCCGCGCGCGACTTCAACATCGCGGGCGGACCGCTGGACAGCGCTCTTATGGCCTATGCCAGGCAGGCGGACGTGCAACTGCTCTATCCGACGGACCTGGCGGCGGGCCTGCGGACCGGAGGCGTTGTCGGCCGGCATGCGCCGGAGGCGGCGCTGGAGCGGCTGTTGGCCGGCACCGGCGTTGCCTGGTCACGCAGCCGGCCGGGCGTGATTGTGCTGCGGCGCGGTCAAAGCGAACGCTTAGCCGCTGGCGAGGCGACGGAAATCGACGAGATCGTCGTCACCGGCACCTTGATCCGAGGCCCTGCGGAGACGGCGTCGCCGGTGGTTACGCTCACGGCCTCCGCCATCGACCAGGCGGGTCATGGGTCCATCGCCGAGGCGCTGCAGGCTTTGCCCCAGAACTTCGGAGGGTCGGCCACGCCCACCACCTTCCTGACCGCGTCCGACGTCGGAGGGTCCAACAGCACCCTCTCGACGGGCGTCGACCTGCGCGGGCTGGGGCCCGATTCCACGCTGGTGCTTGTCGATGGTCGTCGCCTGGCCGGAACCGGCAGCCGAGGCGAATTCACCGATGTCTCGGCCATTCCCAATGCGGCCGTAGAACGAGTCGATGTCCTGCTCGACGGCGCATCGGCGCTCTACGGTTCGGACGCGGTGGGCGGCGTGGTCAACATCGTCCTCAGGCGGGCTTTCGAGGGACAGGAAAGCCGGGCGCGCATCTCCGCCGCCCAAGGCGGCGCCGAAGAGGTTATGGCATCTCATGTCGTCGGCCGACGCTGGAGCAGCGGCGCCGCCCTGTTGTCATACGAGTATCGGGACCAGTCAGCCCTGTCGGGGTCTGACCGGGCGTTTACCGCCACAGGCGACCTGAGGCCCTTTGGCGGAACCGATCGCCGCGCCATCTTCTCCTCGCCAGGCAACCTGGTGGTGTTCGACCCCGTGCAGGCCGGCTATGTGGCGACCCACGCGATCCGACCGACTGTGGGCAGCGTGGCTCGCACGGCCGCGGATTTCGTCGCCGGCGCGGCCAACCTGTCCAACCGCCGTGAAGGCGCGGATATCATCCCCTCCCAGGAACGACATGCTGTTTACGGACGAGTTCGGCAGGATATCGGGGAGCGGTTGTCCCTTTCGGCGGATCTGCGGTTCAGCGATCGGGAGTTCGCCTTCGCCAACCTGGCGCCTTCGGAGATCCTGACGGTCACGCGCGCCAATCCGCACTTCGTGTCGCCTACCGGAGCGACCGTGCATCAGCTGGCCTACAGCTTCATCAACGACCTTGATCCCGCCTATGTCGAGGGCGAGTCCAGAAGCATCGGCGTGACCGCCGGCTTTGACGTCGCGCTGCCGAAAGACTGGAACCTGGCCGCCTATGCGGCCTGGGCCGAGGAGAAAAGCCACGTCACCACGCCGCGGCTTCACTATAGCCGCCTCTACGAGGCGTTGGGCCTCACCGCAGACAATCCCGGCACCGCCTACATCGCCGCCCGCGACGGCTACTTCAACCCATTCGGCAGCGGAGGCGCCAATGCGCCGATCGTCACCGACTTCATCTTCACAGGTTTCAGTCGGGCGCAAAACCGTGGCCGGGTCTCCACCGCCAATGCCTTGGCGGATGGGACGCTTCTGTCCCTGCCGGCCGGCGACCTGAAGCTGGCGATCGGCGCTCAGGTTCGCCGGGAGGCGTTCGAGCGCTCCAACGAGACCTTCACCTCAGGCCTTGCGCCCTCCACCAGCTTCATCACGCCTCAGGTTCGGGATATCGCCGCGGTCTTCGCGGAAGCCCGCATTCCCCTGATCAGCGAGCGTAACGCTCGTCCGGGACTTCAGCGGCTTGAGGTGTCGGTCGCCGCGCGAACGGAACATTACGAAGACTTTGGAAGCTCGACCAATCCCAAGGTCGGCGTCATCTGGTCCCCGGCCGAGGCGCTGAACCTGCGAGCGAGCTGGGGCACGTCCTTTCGGGCGCCCTCGCTCAACGAACTCAATGAGGCGGTCGTGATCGGCGCGACCTCGACCACGGAGAACGGCGTCGAAAAGCTGGCCGTGATCCAGCTCGGGGGCAATACCGATCTCGACCCGGAAACGGCCGAGACCCTGACCGTTGGTTTCGAATACCATCAGCCGCAGGGTTGGCGGATCAACGCCTCCTATTTCGACATCCGGTTCGAGGACCGGATCGGCCGCCCTGTCGCGGAAAACATCGACAACGCCCTGGCTGATCCCAACCTCGCGGCCTTTGTCCGACGTGTGGATCCCTCGATCCCGGCGGACTTGGCCGTGATTGACGCCCTGATCACCGATCCCCGGTTTGTCCCGCCGGGCCTTTATCCCGCCAGCGCCTACTCTGCGATCTTCGACGCGCGCTGGCTGAACACCGGAGACCTTCGTGTGAAGGGCGTCGATCTTGGCCTCGGCAGGGGCTTCGCGATCGGCGCGGACCGTGTCGATGTCGATCTCTCCGCCTCCTGGCTTCTGGAGTACAGCCGCAAGCTCACGCCTCTGGCGACGCGGGACGAGCTGCTGGATGTGGCGGGCTATCCGGTTGACCTGCGCCTCAGGGCCGGCGCGACATGGACGCGAAACAGCTGGTCCGCGCGAGCTGGGCTCAACTATGTCGACGCCTACAGCGATCCACTCGGTCCCCGCATTGATCGATGGCTGACGGCCGACGCGCAGCTGCGCTGGGCGCCGGATCGAGCGTTTGGAGCGTCGGGTGTCGAAATCGCCCTCAACGTCAGGAACATCCTGGACGAAGCGCCGCCGTTCTATGACTCTGCATCCGGCGACGGCTATGACGCGGGTCAGGCCGATGCGCTCGGCCGGGTGGTCTCGCTGCAGCTGACCCGTCGCTGGTGACGGGCCATGCACTGCATCGTTTGGCGGCTCGCCAGCGCCTTGACGCTGGCGGCCTGCCTGTTGTGGGGCGGCCTTGTCCAGGCCGAAGCCGGCGGTCGTTCTTACTCAATCGACGACCTCCTGAACCAGGCGGCGTTCGGTGCGGCGACGATCGATCCTGGCGAGCGGTGGGTCGTGTTCGAGCGGCAGGCGCCCTATTCGGAGACGCCGCGCTTCGATTACGGCGCCTTCTCGCGAGCGGCGACGAACCGCCTATGGGTGGCGGATGCCGCCGCGAACCGGCCGGCGCAGCTCCTGATCCCGTCTGAAGGGGTCGGCCATGTGATCGGCGACTGGTCGCCGTCCGGGCGGCGTTTGCTGATCTACCGCCTGCGGGGCGGTCAGTGGCGGGCGGGAGTGGTCGAGATGGCGACGCGCACGGTCCGCTGGCTGGATGTGCGGCCCGACGCGCCCGGCGTGGGACGGGTGGCGCAATGGCGATCCGACGACGAACTGGTCCTGATTGACCGCAAGGATGACGCCCTTCCATACGTCATCGGCTGGGATGCGGGCGCCCTGCGGCTGACCCGGGAACGGTGGGCGGCTCAGGTTTCCGGCGAGCGTCCGAGCGCGACGTTGATGGGCGCGGGGCGCTTTGCTGATTCCACTCCTCTGTCGCCGGATGTGGACATCGTCCACCTGGAGGTGTCGACGGGGCGCAAGCGGCGTCTTTCGACCGGCCGGTTCGTCGATCTTGAGTTGTCTCCGGACGGGCGGCGCCTTGCCGCCTTGACGCAGGGCGCCGAGCCGCCGGTTGATCCGGATCGGCCCTTGTGGCCGGTGGACAAGCCGGAGCGGCGTCACCTTCAGATCATCGACCTGCGGACAGGTGAGATCAGCCGTCCTTGCGCCACCTGCTCGGCGGCGCCCCATCTGATGAGCTGGTCGCCGGACAGCACCCGGGTCCTGGTGTGGCTGCCGGGTGTGGAAGGTCCCGCATCCGGCGAACTCGCGGCGCTTCGGGCAGATGGCGGGGTGGAGATCTTTGGACGCTTCGGCCTCGAACCGGACGTTTCCGCGACTCAGGTCGCCAGTTTCACGGCGGTGCGCGCGCTGTGGCAGGGTGACCGGGCGGTGCTTCGCGCCAGACGCGGATCGGCAGAGCGGTTCGACTGGTTCCGTCTGGAGCCGGATCGTGCGGTAAACCTCTCGGCAGACCTCTCAACTTCACCCGCCCGCATCGAAGGGATCGACGGCCGTGATCTGCTCGCGGTCGCCGACGGCGCCGCTTGGCGGATGGGACCGGACGGCGCTCTCAGCCGCCTGACCCCGCCGAGCGGGCTGACGCCGTTCGCGCCGTTCAGCGCCCTGACCATTCCGCGCTTGCGCTACAACACGCCCGGCCGGTTCAATGAGGTGTTTGCTGTCGATCGAAACGGTTGGCTGCGATCGATCGAGGATCGGCCGCCCGCGTCGGCTGTCGCGGATGCAGGGCTCCTGGTCACAGCGCGCGTCGGCAGGGGCCGGACGGTAGTCGAGGAGACGACGCGCAACGGAATGCGGACCCTGGTGCTTCGGCGCGCTGACGCCGAGCCGCGCGTTCTGGCCACCCTCAACGCCTATCTGTCGGAAGTCGATTTCGCCAAGCCCCTGGCCGTGCCTCACACGGGTCCGGATGGCCAGGCGCTGACGAGCTGGCTATATATGCCGACCACCCCTGTGGCTGGTCGGACGCCCTTGGTGGTCCTCGCCTACCCTGGCCGCCTGGAGACGCCGCAGCGCGACCCGGCGGAATTCGTGACGGAGCTGAACTTTCAGCAGCTCACAGCTGCTGGATATGCAGTCCTCCGGCCAAGCCTGCCACGCCCCTTTTATCCCGCCGAACCGGCGGCTGGTCTGGCGGATCAACTGCTTGCGGTCGTCGACCAGGCGCTGCGCGAGCATCCCGAACTCGACGGCGACCGGCTTGTTTATTGGGGCCACAGCTTTGGCGGATACGGCGGACTGGCGGTTGCGACCCAGACGCGCCGTTTTCGCTCGATCATTGTTCAGGCCTCGGTAGCGAACCTGTTCCAGAAATGGGGTGAGTTCGCGCCCTGGAACCGGGCCGATCCACGATGGGGGACGTCGATGCGGCCCGACCAGGGATGGGTCGAGATGAGTCAGGGCGGCATGGGGGCGCCGCCCTGGGCGGACCCCGACCGCTATGCCCGCAACTCCCCGCTGCTCCAGGCCGACCGCATAGAGACTCCGATCCTGATCATGAAGGGAGAACGCGACACGGGGCTGGGACAGTCGGAGTCGATGTATGCGGCGCTCTGGCGCCAGAACAAGGATGTCCGCCTGATCACCTGGTGGGGGGAGGGCCATACGGTGGAGAGCCCGGCCAATCTCCGCGAGATGTATCGGCAGATCCTGCGCTGGCTGGCGGAGACAGCCCCGCCTTCCGCCGGTCCGCCTCATGACCTTCGCGGGCCAGCCATCGCCGAAGCCAGCTTTCCACCACGGCGGCCGAGGTCAGCTGAACGCCGCCTCCCGCCCACATCAGGTGATCGCGGTCGAGCAGGGCTTCGGCGCGTCGACGATCAATGACGCCTTTGCCGACCAGAAGGCCATCGAGAAGATGCTCTCGCAGGAATGGGAGGCTGGCCGCGGCTTCACGCTCGAACGTGGCCGTGTAGTCGCCCTTTGATCGTCGCCAGGTCACTTCAGCCGGCAGGCTGTCCGCAAAGGCGGCGCGCGCGAGGCGCCGGTCGGTCGATCCGCCGGTCAGCACGGGCGTCGGGATGCGCATTATCCACTCGACCAGAGGCTGAGCCATCAGAGGATGGATCAGGTCCACCACATCTGTGCGCCGGCAGGCGGTCACATAGGCGAGGTTGGAAATCAGCGCTTGGAGCTGGAGCTGCTTGCCGGGACCCAAACCATCGCCATCGACAGCCCAGGGATGCCGGGTCCCACGATGATCGGCATGCGCGTCGGCGAGAAGCGGGTTCGCCGCCGAGGCGTTGTATGCGGGCTTCTGTCTCCAGGCCTCCCGAAGCACACTCCAGGCTGAACGGCGGGTCCACCGGGCCACGTCGGCGAGCTGCGGAGAAAAGACCGCGCGTACACCACGTTCCCGCCAGAGATCTCCAAAGACGGCGACCGATGCGCCTTGGTAGAAGAGGGCGTCCCCGCCCTTGCCAGTGGACAGGGCGTCCAGCTGCGCCTGTCGGCAGCCGTCCGCGATGAGCGCGTCGAACACGGGATCGGCCCCGTTGTACCCAGGACGCAGGCCGCCTGCGGTGCGCGCCAGCACCTCCGCCTCCAGCGCCTGCTCCACTCTTTGAACATAGGTCAGCCGGACCCCGAGACGTTCCGCTACCGCCGCGGCATAGGGCCGTTCGTCGGTCTCCGGTCGTTCCGATCGAACGTTGAGCCAAAGCGCTGAGCGGTCCCGGCGGGCGCCGAGCGCGGTCGCGACAATGGCGGAGTCCAATCCCCCCGAAATCTCCGCCCCCAGCCGGCCGACTTCGCCCGCCAAGGCCGTAACGCAGCCTTCGACCCGTTCCCTCAGCCCCTCGCGCGCGACATCGGGATCCCACAGGTCCGGTGGGCTTCCGCCCGGGCGCCAGACTTGTTCCCGCCGGCCGGTGTCGAGATCGATCATCTCTCCAGCATCAAGGATGGAGATATTCCGGAGGGGAGGCTGGGTCAGACCTACATTCGGGTCGGCAAGCAGGCTTGGCACGCCTTTCCAATCAATTTCGATATCGGGGCAGGCGACGTCCATCAGCCAATCCGGGGTCGATGTGCTGACGACGCACACGCCAGGGACCTGCCAGGCGGCGAGTTCAAATGCGCCCGAAGGATCCCGCAGCGCCGCTCGCAAGGTCCCGTCGCTGTCACGGTCGAGGGCGACATACCGACCCCACCGACAGATTGTCAGGTTCCGAAGTCGACCCAGCCGTCCGCCACTGTTCAAATGCGCCTGAGCAGGCGTCGCGAAGACATCGCCCAGCGCAATCAAGCCACCGTGGAAATCGTGAAGGCGGGGTGGGCGAGGGCCGATGACGCCGATCCATCCTCGGGGCGATTGGGACAAGCTTTGAACGCCTGCGGCGCTCGCGGCGGCGATGATCCGTTTCGCCGCCGGTTCAGCGGCGTCGCGCCACGACAGGGCGACAGTATCGCCCATTTCAGACGGCCATGATCGGCGTGTACTGCGCGATCCGATCTGGATCATCGTCAAGCGCGAATTCGCCGATCTGCAGCCAGCAGTGCGCGCCGAATGGCCAGGTCCTGACGCCGAAGACCCATGCCGCTTCCTCCCCGCGGGACTGGAGAATACGCCGCAGCAGCCATGCCCTGTAGAGGCAAGACCCCTGCGCGGGATCCCAGGGCAATCGCCGCACAAACGCAGACGTCAGACGCGCTACGCTCGCGGGGTCCGCGGCTTTTGGGGCAGGAGAAGGCTGAGGCGCGAGAAGGTCGCTAAGCGAACGCCGTCCGGGTCCATGACGCCAAGCTCCCATCATGCCTTGAACCACGGCGATCTCGTCCCGAAGGCCCGGCCGAGCCGCGTCGAACGCAAGGGCTTGCGCCGGTGGGGCGGGAAGCGGCTGTCTCGACGGTTGGACCATAGAGGTTAGGAGACCGGCTGCCGCGAGATCCTCAAGCAGCTCGGGCCGTCCCTCTACGGAGTTGAGGGTCAGGTCCAGCACTCCGGCGGCTTCGGGAAGGCAGCTGTAGGTGTCGGACCGGGTGTCCAGCACGACCACATCGGCGTCGCACGCTGTCATGAACACGCCATCGGCAATAAACAGGCTCATCTCAGTAAACGTCGGGCGGACGCCGCAAGGCGTCCGCCCGCACGCTCAGGCCATCTGGATGTAGGGGCGCTTGTCGGCCTCAGTAACCAGGTTCTCGAACCCGCCGCGCGTCAGTGTGGAGACGGCGCCAATGGTGAGGGTCCGGATACGGATGCGAGTCATTTCTACCTCCATGATCTGTCGCGGGATGCGACGCCTAATGGAGCGACGGAGGCGCGTTTGCTGCAATCTATATTTGTTGTGTATTCAACCCTGGCGGGTTAGCTCGAAGTGGTCGGCGACTTGCCCGCAATTCGATCTCGGCCTGCATCCAGCCAAGTGGCGGTTTCCTGGCTCCGCAGTCGGTTCTCCGTCTCCAACTTTCGAAATGTCTCGGTGAAGGCCTCGATCAACGCGCGGGGGTCAACGGTCGACAATCGCTCCTCCATGGTCCGCTCGAACTCGCCCAGGGCGATCAGGAAGATCAGCATGAGCTTGTTATCGGCGGTGCGACGAGCGAACTCGATGGATCCCAAGGCAGGCCCGAGCAGCATGGAATAAGGATCGCAGTTGGTGGCGGCGGCGAAGCGGTGGACGTAGTCCAGGTTCACTCGGCCGGAGCCGGCTTCGAAGTACTCGTAGGTTCGTAGGGGAAGGTTCATCGACGTCGCTACCTGCTGCGCCGTCATGTTCCGCCCTCGACGCACCGCTCTCGCCGCCAGGCCGATCGACCGGGCGTCGCTCATTTTCTCCGGCGGTTCGGAAGGCATAGACGATCGACCCCTCTCCCCCAAAGGTGCTGCCTAGATTGTGCTGGATCAATGCTGACGTGTGCAACTTTTGTGAATGAATCCGGCGCGGACCATCCGCCCGCAAGAAATCAGCGGGCCGCATGCCGCCCTTCTGCGGCGCTTCCGACGAAATTTTTCGCAGACGGGGTGGCTCTTCTCGAGAACCATAGAGAGCGATCGGGAGCCGGCCGGGGCCTCGGGTGGATCGGAACTGAACAATGGCGCGAAACCGCGACCCGTTCACCCAGGCGCTGTCGTCGTTGCGTGAGCGAATCTATTCGGGAGCCCTGCCGGGCGGATCGCCCGTCATCGTCCAAGACGAGGCAGAGCGGCTGCACCTTTCCACCACGCCGGTGCGCGAGGCGCTTGCGCGCCTGAGCGGCGAGGGGCTGGTGGAGAGAGCGACGTTGGGTGGCTATGTCACGGCGAGGCTTGACGCCCCAGCGGCGCGCGACCGCTACGCCATGCACGCCCAATACGTGCGGATCGCAATCGAACTCAACGGCCGAGCACTGGGCTCGCTCCGGCCCCCTCCGCCGCGCTTCGAAGCCGAGGACCCCACCGCAGCGGCGACCCGACTTTTCTCTTCCATCGTCTGCAGCGCGGGTAATCAGGTGCTCTGGAGCGCTTACCAAAAGGTCGATGGTCAGCTTGATCTGGTGCGAAGGCTTGAAGCCCACCTTTTCGACGACCTGTCCGCCGAGGCGACCGCCCTCTACAAGGTCTACGCGGAGGAAACCGATCCGGCTTTTTTAGATCTTGTGGCCCGGTATCATGATCGCCGAATTGCGGCGTCCGGTGCTCTGGCTGCACTGGTGCACGCAGGCGCAGGATGAGTGCCCAAACTCGCCCTCGCTTGAAGACTGGTCAGGCGGTCTGAATCAGCAGCATCGAGGCGCGCGCGCAACGCCGCTCATGATGGTCCTCGAGAAGATCAAGCAGTGCAGGTATGTCGCCTTTGTTTATGACCCTGACCATAGCCTGCACAGTCGCGCCATCACCGTAGTCGTTACCCTTCTCGGCCTTGAGAACGGCGCCAAGGCGATCCACCAGGCGCTGATGGGCTAGCGCAAGGGCTGCGTTCGCGGACTGAGTGATGATGGCGTCGAACAGCGTTTGAACGCCGTTCAACGGGTCCACTGACATGACCGCCTTCCGCAGGGGTGCAAGACCTCGTGGGTGGAGCGTCAAGGCGGCGTGCAGATAGGCTAGCTGGAGTTCGAACAGGTCAATGACTTCGGAGGCGGTGAGCGCCGGGTAGAAGTAGCCGCGTCCGCGGCGACGCTCGATCAGCCCTTGTCCCGCCAAACATGCCAAGGCTTCCCGGACGGGCGTTGGGCTGAAACCGACTTCTGCGGCTAAGTCCGTCACGACGATGGGCTCTCCGGGCACGAACCGCCCGGCCTCGGCGAGTCGCCTCACTGCGCCGAGAGCGGCCCCATAGGGATCGCGCGGCTGAACCGAATGCATCTCGCCCTCCGATGTCTATGGGCGGACCAGACAGGGCAGAAACGCCGGTCCTATGCTGTGGATTGATGCAAATATCTTTCACAATGGGCAAGTATATATTCAGACCGCAGATCTGCCGCTTCATGCCCGCAACTTCATTGCGGGTTGGGGCGTCCAGATTCAGGTTCGAGCTCTACCAGAATCGTATGCTGTTCTGATCTTGTTGCGATGCTTCGCGAGTGGGCTGATGCCCCACGACGCATGCGCCATTTGGGCGATCTCAGGCCGAAGGTTGCAGATCTTGTGGCGCACAAGCTGACGACCATGCGGCCGGTTGCGCGCGATCCCGCCGCCTCTTTTCGATGCCGACAGCGCGCGCGGGCTGTGCGCAGCACCGATGCGAGCTGTACCCGGTCCGAAGAGCCTTCAGCTCTCAAGCGATGACAAGTGATTGGCCCATTGGACCAGCGCCGCCCGCTTCTCCGGAATGTAGCTGTGGCGATCATATACGCTTGTGACGGCAGCGCCTTCGCGAGCGGTGTGACCCAGCAGGAAGCCCACGACGAGCCGGCTGACGCCGTACCGGCCAACCAGGGTTGTTGCGCCGGACCTGCGGATGTCGTGCGGTGAGCCGGCGGCGATCTGGTGCCGCTTGCAAATCCTAGCCACCGCGCGCGTCACGGCATGCGGGTCGAGGTGGGCGCCTTTGACCTGTTGGGAAGGGAACACGAACGGCGATTTGGGGTGGAGGTCGCGGGCCGCTAGCAGAACGGCCAGCGAGGAGGGAGAGAGGGGAACGACGTGAAGATGTCGCGCCTTGGCGCGTTCCGATGGGATGGTCCAAAGGCCTGCATTGAGATCGATCTCGGCCCATCGCGCGCCTGCCGCCTCCGACCGTCGCGTCAGGGTCAACATCAGGAGCTGAAGAGCCAACCCCATCTCCGGCTCCAGCCGCGCATGTTTGTCGGCCTTGTTATGCCCGTCGAACCTCAAGGGTGAAGCGTTCTTCGCCGCGCGCTGGAGGATCGCCAGACCTTCGTCGTTGAACATGCGGTCGCGGGACGTCAAGGCCAGGGGCTGAGCCAGGCCCACAGCCGGATTGGCCTCAAGCCGCTCCTCGTGCACCGCGAAGCCGAGAATGGATTGAAGAAGCGAGCCGACACCAGCAACGCTGCTTGGACTCAGTCCGCTGTCAAGGGCGAGATCCCGCATGAAGATGCGGACATCGGCGCGCTTGATCTCGGCAAAACGGCGTGATCCCATGGCTCGCTCAAGATGGTTTTTCCAGAAACCCTTCTCCTTCTGGATCGTCACCTCGCGTTTGGGGCGCCGTCTCCCGCCATGAAGTCCTCGCGCTGCGGCTCTCCAATAGGCGTCAGCAAGCTCTGACAGGGTTTCTCCTGTCCTGGCCTTTTCCCGCGCTTCGGCGCGTCGGGCGGCAGGATCGTCGCCATCGACAACGCTGACCCGCAGCGCCGCCGCCTTGGCTCTTGCCAAAGAAAGGCCGATGTCGGGGTAGGCTCCCAGCGGGTGGCGTCGACGCAAGCCGTTGTTGGCCGTATAGCGGAATTCGAAGTTTTTCGTGCCGGTTGGGAAAACGCGCAGACAGAGGCCTCGGCTGCTCTGGATCCCGACCTCGTACAGCTTGTCGCGCGGCTTCAAGGCGGCGATTTGGCGGTCCGTGCTGATCTGATTGGTTGGCATGGGAGTTCGCTCTGCGGTCGACGACTGACCCCTACGATGTGCCTGTAGTGGGGCGTCACTGGGGCGGCGAAAACCGAACTGGGGGAACAACCGTGAAACTGAGGCAAAACCGGAAACTGTTTGTCTTCCGTGGGTTGCACCCGCGTGAGACCGTCTGAAACGGCTTCGGTGGCGTTCACACCGAGGGGGTCACAGGTTCAATCCCTGTCGCATCCACCACGCCCGTCTCCTGCCTTGTCGATGGCTGTCGATCTGGCGTGGAGAGGGCGATGAAGCTCTCCAGCCTGGTTGTCGCCCTCGTCATGATCGTCACGACGGCGGGGTATCCGCAAGCGGCTCAAAGTTCCGCCATTCCAGAGCCGCGCCTTGTTTCGGAAATCCGGCCGTTCGAACCCTCTAGTCGTGCTGGCGCAAGACCGCTTGTCCCGTTATGGGCGGCGCATGACCCAGCTCGCTTCCTCCGCCCGCTTCGACGTCTGCGCCGTCGGCAACGCCATCGTGGACGTGCTGAGCCCGTGCGATGACGCCTTTCTGACGGCGCAGGGCCTGGCGCCCGGCTCGATGCAACTGGTGGACGCCGACCAGAGCGCGGCGCTGTATGACGCCATGGCGGCCGGGGTCGAGGCGTCCGGCGGATCGGCCGGAAATACGGTGGCCGGCGTCGGATCGTTCGGCGGGCGGGCGGCCTATGTCGGCAAGGTGGCCGCGGACACGCTGGGCGAGGTGTTCAGCCACGACATCCGCGCCGTCGGCGTCCACTTCGACACACCCGCGCTGGAGGACGGCGCCGAGCGCGGCTTCGGCACCGGACGCTGCCTGATCAACGTCACGCCGGACGGCCAGCGGACCATGGCCACCTTCCTGGGCGCCGCGAACCAGCTGTTCGCCGACGACATCGACGCCGCCGTGATCGGCGACAGCGCCATTGTCTATCTGGAAGGCTATCTGTTCGATCCGCCGCACGCGCGCGCGGCGTTCGAGCGCGCGGCCGAGATCGCGCACGCGGCGGGCCGCAAGGTGGCGATCACCCTGTCCGACACCTTTGTGGTCGCGCGCTGGCGGGCCGAGTTGCTGGCCTTTATCGAGGCGTCGGCCGACATCGTCCTGGCCAACGAAGGCGAGCTGGCGGCGCTGTTCGAGACGGAAGATTTCGACGCGGCGGCGCAGAAGCTCTCCGCCATCGTCGAGACCGCCGCGATCACGCGCGGCGCGTCCGGCTCGGTGATCCTGCGCGGCGAAGAACGCGTGGCGGTCGCCGCCTTCCCGGTCGACAAGGTGGTGGACACCACCGGCGCCGGCGACCAGTACGCGGCCGGGGTGCTGCTGGGCCTGGCGCGCGGCCTGCCGCTGGATCAGGCGGGCGCACTGGGATCGCTGGCGGCGTCGGAAGTGATCGCCCACTGGGGTCCGCGTCCGATGACGCCGCTGGAGAATCTAGCGGCGGAACGCGGACTGGCTGTCGGCTAACCGCGCCGCTTCAGGGTGACGTAGAAGGCGCCTTCGCCGCCATGGCGGCGTCCGGCGGACGAGAAGCCGGACACCACGCCGCGCAGCGCCGCCGCGTGCAGCCATTCCTCGAACGAGGCGCGGATCACGCCGCCGCCCCGGCGCCCCTGGCCGGTGATGACCAGCACGGCGCGCAGGCCCCGCGCCTGACTGCCCAGCAGAAAGGCCCGCAACTGGTCCTCGGCCTCGAAGCGGCCGAAGCCGTGCAGGTCGATGCGCGCCTCGATCGGATCGCGCTCGCGCACCAGCCGGCGCTGGCGGCGCGGCTCCAGCGTTTCGGGGGCGGGGCGAGATTTGGACGGACGCGACGGAGCGGTCTCCAGCGGCGTCGGTGAAGGCGCTGTGGCGGCGGATGGAGGCCGCTTCGGTGGCGCGGGCTCGGCAGGCGTTGCGACGTCGGGTCCGGCGACCGGCACGCGTTGGGCCTTGCGGACCTTAGGCGGGACCACCGTGCCGGAGACGCGCGCCCAGATGCGGCGGTCCTCGGACGTCAGGCCATTCGCGTCACGCTCGGAGCCGCGGCGGCGGCTCATTCCGGGTCGTCGTCGAAGGCGGGCGGCCCCGGCTCATGCGCCAGCAGGTCGCCCGGCTGGCAGTCCAGTTCCCGGCACAGGGCGTCCAGGGTCGAGAAGCGCACCGCCCGCGCCTTGCCCGTCTTCAGGATCGACAGATTGGCGACGGTCACGCCGACGCGGTCCGCCAGTTCGGTCAGGGACATGCGGCGTTCCAGAAGAACGCGATCAAGGGTCACGCGGATGGCCATGGTCGTCTTGTCGCCTACACCAGTCCGCTCAGATCGTCAGTTCGGATTCGCGCCGCAGCCGGGCGCCTTCGCGAAAGACCTCGGCCAGCACGAAAACGATCAGCACCGAAAAGATCGGCGTCAGCAGCTCTCCGAACCCTTGCGGGTCCATGATGCCGGGGGCGAGCCGGGCGGCGACGAAGCCTTGCGCCACCCACACGCCGCCGGTGACCAGGGCCAGGGTCAGGCCGATCTGGCGCAGGCGGCGCACATTGTTGGGATGAAACGGATCGCCGGCGGTCAGGGTGCGGAAGATCTTGCGCAAGCCCTGCAGGATCAGCATGAAGCCGCCGAAATAGGCGGTCAGGGCGCCGACCCCGAAGACCAGAAGCGGACGGGTCAGCGGCAACTGCCTGCCGTCGCCGTCGCTGGACACGGTGATGTTGAGGTTGGTCATGGGAATAAAGACCGCCACGACCAAGAGGATCAGAAGCGCGCCGGTGATCAGGCCCAGAAGCACCCAGGCCACGTCCAGCACGACCTTGAGGAAGCTGGACAACGAACCGGGACCCATGGTCCGCACGTTTCGCATCCACCCATGGTCCCTGCGCCTTGGGGCGAGCGCCTCGACCGGTCTGATCCGAAACGACTTGGGCGGGCGCATGGAATAAGGCAGGCCTCTTCAGGCCGGAAGACGGGGCGAGAACGCCGCGCGGGGTCCGGCGAACCCCGTCGCGGCGCCATTCATCGCTGTCTTGTGCAAGATCGTCAAAGCTCTCGTTGATCGGAAGGGCGAAGGCGACCGATCAGAGGGCCTGAGCGATCACCGCGACCAGGGCGGTGGGCAGGGCGGCGAGCAGGACGGTGTTCAGGAAGGCGGCGCCGAACTTGTCCATCAGCAGCGAGGCGTTCATCGTATGCATGGCGGGTCTCTTTCCGTGTTTGGGCGGTTCGTGCCCGTGAGTTGAGGTTTGTCGCAAATCTGTTTCAGGCTCTGGCCTGAAGCGGGGGCGGCTCAGTCGCCGTCCTTGAGATAATGAGTAGTCCCGCCCGGGACGTTTTTCACGTTACATATCGTTTATCGGTATTACGTTTTGGCAATGCGAGAGGCCCGTCGGAAATGTTGAAGCTGGTCAAGGGCATGCGGATCGTCGCGGCGACCCACAATCCCGGCAAGGTTCCGGAGATCGCGGCGTTGCTGGGCGGAGATTACGAGATCGTCACGGCCGGACAGCTGAACCTGCCCGAGCCGGAGGAGACGGAGAGCACCTTTTCCGGCAACGCCATGCTGAAGGCGCGTCACGCCGCGCGTCTGTCGGGCGAGGTTTCGCTGGCCGACGATTCGGGACTTTCGGTTGCGGCGCTGGACGGCGCGCCGGGCATATTCTCGGCTCGCTGGGCTGGGCCGAAAAAGGATTTCGCCCTGGCCATGCGCAAGGTCGAGGAGCGGCTGGAGGAGGCCGGCGCAACCGATCGCCGCGCCTGGTTCACCTCGGCCCTGGCGGTGGCCTGGCCGGACGGGCCGTGCGTGGTGGTCGAGGGCGAGGTGCATGGCGAACTCGCCTTTCCGCCGCGTGGCGAACGCGGCTTCGGCTACGATCCGATCTTCCGCCCGGACGGGTTCGACCAGACATTCGGCGAGATGGAGCCGCACGCCAAGGACGCCATGAGCCACCGCGCCCGCGCCTTTGAAAAGCTGAAGGCGGCCCTGATTGACTGACCCGTCGGTAAGTCCGCCTGATCCAGGGACGGACGTCGCCGTCTATGTCCACTGGCCTTATTGCGCGCGCATCTGCCCCTACTGCGACTTCAACGTGGTGCGGGACCGCGGGCGAGCGGAAGAGCAGGCGGCGTTGGTGGAGGCGATCCTCCGGGACCTGCGGACCCAGGCGGCCATGCTGGGGTCCCGCCGGCTCGCCTCGATCTTCTTTGGCGGAGGCACGCCGTCGCTGATGGCGCCGGACGCCGTGGCGAAGATCGTGGAGGAGGCGCAGCGGCTGTTCGCCCCCGCCCGTCCTATCGAGATCACGCTTGAGGCCAATCCGACGGATGCGGAGGCTGGCCGCTTCGCCGAACTGGCGGCGGCGGGGGTGAACCGGTTGTCGATGGGGGTGCAGGCGCTGGACGACGCCTCGCTCCGGTTCCTGGGGCGCAACCACTCGGCGGGCGAGGCGATCCGGGCGGTGGAGACGGCGCGCCGGGCCTTTCCGCGCCTGTCGATCGACCTGATCTATGCGCGGCCGGATCAGACGGTCACGGCATGGACGGCCGAACTGACCCAGGCGCTGGACCTCGGCTTCGAGCATGTGTCGCCATACCAGCTGACGGTGGAGCCGGAGACGGCGTTCGGCCGCGCCCTGCGACGCGGCGCCCTGATCCCGCCGGACGAGGACCAGGCGGCGGCGCTCTACGAGACCACGCAGGAGGTGCTGAGCGCGGCGGGGTTCGAGGCCTATGAGGTGTCCAACCATGCGCGGGGACTGGCGGCGCGATCGGCGCACAATCTGCATGTCTGGCGCGGCGGCGACTACCTGGGCCTGGGACCCGGCGCCCACGGGCGGCTGACGCTTGGGGGCGCACGCACCGCCACCGTCGCGCATCGCCGGATCGGCCACTACGTGACCGGCGTCGGGGCGGGCGAGCCTTGGGCCGAGCGCGAGGCGATGGACGCGGCGGGGGAGGCGGAAGAGCGGGCGCTGCTGGGTCTGCGGACCATCGAGGGCGTGGCGTTGTCGGCGCTTGGGCCGCTGGGTCTCCGAATCGGCGAAGGGCCGATGGCGAGCCTGATCGCCGACCGCTTTCTGCGGGTCGAGGGCGCGCGGCTGGTCGCCACGGAGCAGGGCCGGCCGGTGCTGGACGGGGTGCTGAAAGCCCTGCTGACCTGAGCCGTCGTCAGGTCAGCTTGTCAGCCTTGCGCAGACTGGGAAAGAGCCTGGCCCAGATGCCGGTCGCGGCCAGGGCGCCGATCCCCCCGAAGGCCGCGGCGCCGATGGGTCCCAGGAAGCGCACCGCGACGCCGGAATAGGCCTCGCCCAACTCATTGGAGGCGCCGATGAACAGCATGGACACCGAGCTGACCCGACCGCGCATGTGGTCGGGCGTGGCCAGCTGGATCAGGGTCTGGCGGATGTTGACGCTGACCATGTCGGCCGCGCCCCCGATGAACAGAACCAGGCCGGAGAGACACACGCTCTTGGACAAGCCAAAGGTCAGGGTGCACAGGCCGAACAGGGCGACGGCGGCGAACATCCAGCGCCCGCCATGCCGCACGATGGGCTGGCGGCTGAGATAGACCGCCATCAGCAGGGCGCCGACGCCGAACGCCGCGCGCAGCAGGCCGAACCCTTGCGGCCCCACATGCAGGATGTCCCGGGCGAAGATCGGCGTCAGCAGGGCGACGCCGGCCAGCAGCACCACCACCAGGTCCAGCGAGATCGCGCCCAGCACGATCTTGGTCTTCCAGACATAGGCCAGGCCTTCGCGGACCGCGGCGACCGGCGACAGGGCGTTCGGCTGGACCACCGGCTTGCCGCTGGTGCGGATCAGCAGAAACGCGGCGACGCCCAGCAGAAACAGCCCCATCGACACGGCATAGGCCAGCGGCACATTGACCCCGACGATCACTCCGCCCAGCGCGGGTCCGGCGATGGCGCCGGTCTGAAAGGCGATGGACTGGGCGGCGATGGCGGGCGGCAGCGCCTTTCGGCCCACCACCATCGGCAGAAAGGCCTGGCTGGCCGGCGCCAGAAACGCCCGGGCCGCGCCGAACAGGGCGGCGACCGCCAAGAGGCCCCACAGGGGCGGCGAGCCGTGCAGCGCCATCAGCAGGAATGCGCCGGCGCAGGCCGCCTCGACGATGATCGACAGGGCGACCGTGCGCTTGCGATCGCGCCGGTCCGCCATCGCGCCGGCCGGAAGCGTAAAGGCCAGCAGCGGCAGGAACTGACACAGGCCCACCAGCCCCAGATACAGGCTGGCCTGTTCGATCGGATGATCGCGCCGGGCGATCTCATAGACCTGCCACAACAGGGCCGAGGACTGGATCTGGATGCCCAGCACCGCCATCAAGCGGCCGAGCCACAGCAGGCGGAAATCGCGAATGCCCCACGGGCTGGAGGGACCCTCAGGCGAGGCGGGAGGGGAGGCGGCGTCGGTCACGGGTCTTCTTGCAAGCTCCTGGCGGCGGAAAGGCGAACCCTTCTCGCGGCGGTGCGATCCCCCTAAAGCATCAGGGCATGAGCCGCGCATCAATTCCCGTGATCAATCCCGTCGAACTGTGCCGCGACCTCATCCGCAGGCCTTCGGTCACGCCGGCGGACGCGGGCGCCATGGACGTGCTGCAAGACGTGCTGACGCAACTCGGCTTCGTCTGCCGCCGGATGCGGTTCGAGGACATCGAGAACCTCTATGCACGCCGGGGAACGGCCGGGCCGAACCTCTGCTTTGCAGGTCACACCGACGTGGTGCCGGTGGGCGCCGAGGCGCATTGGAGCGCCGGCCCCTTCGACGGAGAGGTGCGCGACGGCGTGCTGTTCGGCCGGGGCGCGGTGGACATGAAGGGGGGATCGCCGCCTGGGTCGCGGCCGTGTCGCGCGTGCTGACCGAAGGCGAGCCGGAAGGTTCGCTGTCCCTGCTGATCACCGGCGACGAGGAAGGGCCGGCGCTGAACGGCACCAAGCGGGTGGTGGAGGCGCTGCTCGCCGAGGGCGAACGCATCGACGCCTGCGTGGTCGGAGAGCCCTCGTCGGCCCACCTGCTTGGCGACATGATCAAGGTCGGGCGGCGCGGATCGCTGAACACCTGGATCACCGTGCGGGGTCGGCAGGGGCATGTCGCCTATCCGGATCGCGCGGCCAATCCGGCGCCGGTCCTGGCGCGGCTGCTGGCGTCGCTGGACGCGCACGTTCTGGATCGCGGCTATGAGGCCTTTCAGCCGTCGAACCTGGAGATCACCACGATCGACATCGGCAATACCGCCACGAACGTCATTCCGGCCGAGGCGCGCGCGCGGCTGAACATCCGCTTCAATCCGACGCATACGGGCGATGGCCTGATGCAGTGGCTGGACGACATGGCGCGGCAGGCGGAGGCGGCCTCGGGCCTGTCGATCAGCCTTGAGCACCAGTGCTCGGGCGAGGCCTTTCTGACCCAGGCCGGCCCGTTCGTCGCGGCGGTGCAGGATGCGGTCGAGGCGGTGGTCGGTCGTCGCCCCGAGGCCTCCACCACCGGCGGCACCTCCGATGCGCGCTTCATCCGCCAGCTGTGCCCGGTGCTGGAGCTGGGCCTTGTCGGCCAGACCATGCACCAGATCGACGAGCGCGTGCCGACCGCCGAACTTCTGGCGCTGACGGACATCTACCGCCGGGTGATCGGGACGGCGCCGGCGCGGCTGGGCGGCGCCGGGAACTGAGACACGAAAGCTTCGCTTGTCGGCGCGCCCGGCGCACCCGATGTTCGGTCCATGGCGATCAAGAGCGCATCGACGGAGTGGCGGCAGGTCGTTCTGGTCTGCCGGAAATGCTCCAAGAAGCTGGACGGCGGCTTTGGCCCGGACGGAGATCTGACGCTGAAAAAGGCGCTGCGTCGCTATCTGCAGCTGCCCAAGGGCAAGAAGGGCCGCAAGCACGAACTGGCCGTCGTCGGCGCCGACTGCTTCGGCCTGTGTCCCAAGGGTGCGGTGGTGGCGGTGAACACCGCCCAGCCGGAAGCGTTGCTGGTGGTGCCCGGCGGCGCGGACCTCCTGGAAGTGAAGGCGCGGCTGGGTCTGTCCGATCCGCGTCGGGTCAAGCCGACGCTGACGCTGGTGGAGGGCGGCTGACGCCTTTCCCTTGCCGGAAAGGCGTGCGAAATCACGCCCATGGACACTCGCATCGAAAAGCGCGTCGGCGTGCAGGCCACGTCCGACCGGATCTGGGAACTGATCTCCGACCTGCCGTCCTGGGATCGCTGGAACCCGCATGAGACGGACGTGAGCGGGACCATCGCCTTTGGCGGCGTCCTGAACATGACCGAACATCTGCCGGGCACGGCGGATCGCCGCGTGCAGGCGCGGGTCGGCGAATGGCAGCCGCGCGCGCAGCTCGTGTGGGCGGAGAAGCGCGGCTTCCTGTTCAACACCGTGCGGTATTTCGAGATCGAGGAGCTGGAAAAGGGCAGCTGCATCGTCGCCTCGGGCCTGATCTTCTCGGGGCTCCGGGGCGAGATGTTCCACGACAAGCATCGCAACGCCCTGCGCCGGGTGCACGAGGCGATCGCCGAAGGTCTGCGCCAGGCCGCCGAGGCCTGAACGCGGTTGTCCGGTTGGCAGGGCGTCCCGCCACCGCTATTCAGCCCGCCGATCCGCCCTTTCCGAGGCTCTCCTCATGTCCGACATCCTGCCCGACCGTCTGTCCGTCGATCCCGACAGCCCCTTTCATGACGCGGAGGTGCTGCAACGCGACGTCGGCGTCCGCTTCAAGGGCGAGGACAAGACCAATGTCGAGGAATACTGCGTGTCCGAGGGCTGGGTGCGCCTGGCGGTCGGCAAGGGCGTGGACCGGCGCGGCAAGGCCCTGACGGTCAAGCTGCAGGGCCCGGTCGAGCCGTATTTCCGCAACGGCTAAAGGCCTTTACCCGGCCTTTCGGGCGGGGCTACGGTTCGGCTTCCCGAATCCGGAGTTCCCGTCCATGTCGCTTCGCCTATCCTTGGGCCTGCTCCCGGCCGCCAGCGCGCTTGCGCTCGGCCTCGCCGCCTCGCCCGTCGTCGCCCAGGACGCGCAGACGATCCAGCGCGCCGCGACGATCCGCGACGCGGCGCTGAAGGACAATGTGGCGATGGACTACGTCACCCGGCTGACGACCCGCTTTGGCCCGCGTCCGGCCGGATCGGGTTCCGAGCAGGAGGCCGCCGCCTGGGCCGCCGACTATCTGAAGGACCTGGGCTTCCGGAACGTCCGCGTCGAGAGCTTCCCCCTGGTCGGCTGGGATCGCGGCGAGGAGAGCGCGGCCATCGTCGGCCCTCGACCGCAGCGGATCGTGGCGGCGGCGCTGGGCCATTCGCCCGCCACGCCGGCCGGCGGCGTCGAAGCCGACGTCGTGCGGTTCGACAGCCTTGAGGCGCTGATGGCGGCGCCCGACGGCTCGCTGTCCGGACGGATCGCCTATGTCGACGCCGGCCGGATGGTGCGGATGCAGGACGGATCGGGCTACGGCGTGCTGTCGCGCATCCGCAGCAACGGACCCGTCGAGGCGATGAAGAAGGGCGCCGCCGCCTTTGTGATGCGCTCGGCCGGCACCGACGAGCACCGCATGCCGCACACGGGCACGACCCGCTATGTCGAAGGCCGCCCGACCCTGCCGGCCTTTGCGCTCAGCGCCCCGGACGCCGATCAGATCAGCCGCATGGTCGAAGGCGGCGAGACGGTGCGCCTGCGCCTGTCCTCCACCGCCCGCACCTATGAGACGACATCGCAGAACGTGATCGCCGACCTGCCGGGCCGCTCGCGCCCTGATGAGGTGATTGTGCTGGGCTCGCACATGGACAGCTGGGACCTGGGGACCGGCGCCATCGACGATGCGGCCGGCGGCGGCATCACGATCGCGGCGGCCAAGGCGATCATGGAGTCCGGCCGGCGACCCGCCCGCACCGTTCGCGTGGTCCTGTACGGCTCCGAAGAGGTGTCCCAGCCCACCAACACCGGCAACGGCGGCGGCGCCTATGTGCGCGGGATCGGCGAGGCGGTCTCGACCCACATCGTGGCGGGCGAAAGCGACTTCGGCGCCGACCGCGTCTATGCCCTGCGCCTGCCGCCGGGCGGAGCGGGCACCGAGTTCCAGCGTGCGGCCTCTCGCGTGCTGGGTCCGATCGGCGTTCTGGCGTCGGCCGAGCCCGAGTTGCACGGCGGCGTCGACATCGGTCCGCTGGCGGAGGTCGGCGTGCCGGTGTTCACCCTGGCCCAGGACGGCACGCGCTACTTCGACCTGCACCACACGGCCGACGACACCCTGGACAAGATCGATCCGGCGCAACTGACCCAGAACGTCGCGGCCTGGGCCGGGCTGATCTGGCTGATCGCCGACTCCGACGTCGATTTCCGGACCATGCGGACGGCGGCGACAACCCCCTAAACCCGCGTTGGCGAGGCGCTCCGGCTTCCTTTATAGGCTGGAGCGTCGGTTCGCGGGCGTGGCGAAACAGGTAGACGCAACGGACTTAAAATCCGTCGGGCGCAAGCCCTTGCCGGTTCGAGCCCGGCCGCCCGCACCACGATTTCAGGTCTCGCCCGGCGCCTTGGGGATCGGCTCGTAGCCGACAGGGTCCTGGGAGACGCGCGCGAAGCTGCGGCCTTCCTGCAGACGACGCGTGTTGGGATCGGGTCCGGGACCCTCGGCGCCGGGACCGATGCCGCCGTCGGTCAGCTGGTCCTGCTCTGGGCTGTCGCCGGGCTGATGGCCCCGGGCGACGCCGGGCGGCAGATGGCGGTCGGGCTCGGCGTCCGGCGCGCTCAGTTCGGAACCCGTCTTGTCCCAATCTTCCTTGTCGTTCATGGCGGTCTCCTTTCGCCGGGAAAGAGAGGCGAGCGCGACCGAAGCCGCGCCCGCCATCACGATCAATCCAGCGCGTGCTTGACGGTGTCCATCAGGCCGCCGCCGTCCTTGGCCTTGCGCGGCTTGACCGAACCGGGGGTGGTCGAGCCTTCGGCCATCTGCTGGGTCTGGGCGCCGGCGTCCGGGCGCGGCGGGGCGAGCTTGGGCTCCTGGCCCAGCGGCTCCATCGCGCGCGAGGTGAACTCGCCTTGGCCGTCCATCGACGGGCCCTGTGTCCAGCGGCCTTGCGGCGGGGGCGAACCGTCCTTGTTGAAGCCCAGGAACACGCGGCTGAACTCCTGGTTCTCCTGTTCCTGCGGGAAGCTGTTGGGGATCGGCAGGTTGGCCGCCAGCCCGCCCATGTCCTCGATCGCCGCCAGCCACTGCTGCTGGTGCATGGTATCGCGCGCAATCAGATAGGACAGCATGTCCTTCATGCCCGGATCGTCGGTCATGTTGTACAGGCGCGTGGCCAGCACCCGGCCTGTCGACTCGGCCGTGACGTTGGCGATCATGTCGGCGGCCAGGTTGCCGCTGGCGTAGACGTGGCTGGTGTCGAACGGCACGCCGTTGGCGTCCGAGGGCAGGGCGGCGAGGCCGGCCGACAGCACATGGCGCATGTCCATGCCGTTCAGCACCGATCCGCCGGCGGTGTCATTGGAGATGTCCTCCTGGATCGACAGCGGCGCGCCTTCCAGGTTCAGGGCGACGGCGGTGGCCAGCATCTCGATGTGCGAGATTTCCTCCGTCGCGGTGGTCAGCAGCATGTCGCGGTACTTGGCCGGACCGCGCGCGCCCCACGCCTGGAAGAAATACTGAAGACAGACGCGGATCTCGCCTTCGACGCCGCCGATCGCCTGCTGCAGCGCGCGCGCGAACACGGGATCCGGCTTCTCGACGCGGACGGGATATTGAAGAAGCTTGTCTGTATAATACATGTCCTAGTCCTGTTGATTCGTGAGTGCATTGGGTCGAGCAAGGGCAACAGGCGGGCGACAGGGCTGTTCCGTAAGGCGGCGCTTCAAAAAACGACGAAGCCGAGGAAGATGTTGGTCGCCTGAACACTCAACCTAACGAAGGATAATGCGGTGCGCGTCTTTTGCTGCTTCGCAAGGCAGAGCTTTCGGCTGTCGCTGCATGCGATCTTGCGGACGACGCGCAAACGCACTTCTCCCGGAACGACGCCGCTCGAATGACGCTTACCTGCAAGACCAGGGAGGACCGGATCATGGAACAGAGGCGAAGGGGTCGCGGGCCGTGGGTGTGGCTTGCCGTGGTGGTGCTGGGCGCCCTGGTGGCCTGGCTGATCGCGGCCGAGGCGCTGTGGCGCAATCCGCAGGCGACCAGCGACAGCGAAAGCGCCGTGGTGCAACCGGCGACCGTTCCCGAACCGCTTCCGGTCACGCCGGCTCAGCCGAACACTACCGGAGCAGACGCGACGGGCGATGCGTCTCGCGGAGAGTCGGGCGTGCGCGGCGACGGCGCCTCGGTGAACAACTCGCCCACCGATCCGCGACCCTGAACCGGATCAGGGTCAGCCGGCGGTGATGACCGCGCCGACGGCGGCGATGCGCTCCACCTCGGAATAGGCAGGCTGGCTGAGCGTGCCGCCGAAGATGTCCGGATCGATCTCTTCATAGGCCAGCGTCATGTCGGCGTCGTTCGCCAGCGCCTGCAGGGCGTCGCGCACCCGATCCTCGCCGCTCACGATGGCGCTGCCGGTATAGAGGATAAACCGGCCGCCGTCCGTCAGGCGCGGCAGGGCCTGGCGCGCCCAGTCCAGCGCCAGCGCCGCCCCCAAGTCCTCGCCGCCGTCACGATAGGTGCGACCGGTGTCGTCGGCGATGAAGGGAGGATTGCTGCAGATCAGGTCGAAGGCGCCTGTTCCCGCCACGCCGCTGCCTTCCACCGCCTCGACGTCCAAGCCCGCCGCCAGGGCGTTGGCTCGCAGGCAGCGCAGCGCCTTGGGATTGATGTCCGAGCCCTGCACGCGGGCGTCCGGCGCGGACGCCGCAAGGGTCAGGGCGCCCACGCCCGCGCCCGCACCGACGTCCAGGCCGCTGCGGATCGCGGGCCGCCTGCCGAGTTCCTGGTGCAGCAGGCGGACATAGCGATAGCTGTCCGGCCCCAGAAACACCGCGTCCTCGTCGTTCGTGGGCGCGGAATGGGCATGGAGACGCTCATCGACGCTGCTCACGCGGATCGTGGCGCACAGGCGGTCATTCTCGGCGGCGCGAAGCACGTCCGCCTGCTTCATCAGGTGCAGCAGCGGCTCGGGCATCTGCTCGGCCCGAAACGGACGGCTCCAGCCGAAGACGTCGCGCAGCACGTCCGCATCGACCGCATCCCGACGCCTGCGCACCCGCCCGTGGGTCGATGGCGTCGGCATGATGAAGCGGTAATCCTCCGCCTTCAGCTCTCGCAGCAGGGAGACAAGCGCCTCTTCGGTCATGGGCGAATCCTTTGCAGCGGCAAGACGGTGAGCGGCATCAATCCGCGGCCTCATCGGCGGTTCCGATCAGGGCTCTCGAAGGCGCAGGAACCGCCGCGATCCTGGCGGGTTTCCACCATCCCGAATGTGGACGGCCGGCGGCCGGAGGGCGATGTGTCTCATCCAGGATATGCGTGGACCCTGCGCCCCGCAGCCGGCTCCGGCTGGCTGTGGCGCATCGTGCGGGCCAGCGACGGCGCGGTGTGCGCGGAAGGTCGGACCGCGACACGGGCGGCGGCGGCGGCGCTTGTCGTGCGCGCGCTGTGCTTTGGCATGACCGCGGCCGATCAGCCTCAGGACCGTCTCGCCGCATGACCCAGGACATGCCTGGAGGCTCGCTCTCGGTCGTGGAGCGCGCCATCTATCGCGGCCCGCACCTGTACGGCCGATTGCCGATGATCCGCATCCGGCTGGACCTCGGCGCGCTGGAAGATTGGCCAAGCGATCGCATCCCAGGCTTCAACGCGGCGCTGGCGGCGCAACTGCCGGGACTGGAGCAGCACGGGTGCTGCTACGGAGAGCCGGGCGGCTTCCAGCGGCGGCTTGAGGCGGGCACCTGGCTGGGGCACGTCATCGAACATGTGGCGCTGGAGCTTCAGACCCGCGCAGGCGCCTCGGTGACGCGCGGCAAGACGCGATCGGTCCGCGGACGGCCCGGCGTCTACGACATCCTCTATGCCTATGAGGACGAGATCGCAGGACTGCTTGCGGGGCGACTGGCGATCCAGATCGTTGATGCGCTGCTGCCCGTCGACCTGCGCGGAGCACGCGGGCTGGGAAGGCTCGTATCCGACGGCGTCGTGGAAGGCGTGCGGACGGCCGAGGCGGCTGGGGGACCGCTTCGTCAGGCTGTGCGTCGCGGGTCCTTTGGACCGAGCACCGCGGCCCTGGTCGCGGCGGCTCGGAGGCGGCGGATACCGGTCACGCGCCTGAACGAGCAAAGCCTGCTGCAACTGGGCTGGGGCGCCAACCAGCGTCGCATTCGCGCCAGCGTCACCGACCGCACCGGCCTGATCGCCACTGAACTGGCTGGCGACAAGTCGCGGGCCAAGGCCATGCTGCAGGCGATCGGATGTCCCGTCGCGCGCGGCGTGGTGGTGCGATCGGCCGACGAGGCGTGGCGGGCGGCGGGCGGTCTGACCCTGCCGGTGGTGCTCAAGCCGCTGGACGGGAATCACGGGCGGGGCGTCACGACGGAGTTGACGGACGAGGCGGGCGTGCGCGCCGCTTTCGATCTCGCCGTCCAGCACAGCGCGCGCGTCATCGTCGAGGAACATCTGCCGGGTCGAGATCACCGCGTCCTGGTGGTCGCCGGCAAGGTCGTGGCCGTGGCCGAGCGCGTGCCGGCGCATGTCGCGGGCGATGGCCGGCGCACGGTGGCGGAACTGGTGGATCAGGTGAACCTCGATCCGCGCCGGGGCGAGGGGCACGAGAAGGTGCTGACGCGCATCCGGCTGGACGAAGGCGCGCTGGCGATCCTCGCCCAGCAAGGGCTGACGCCGAACAGCGTGCCGGAGGCCGGTCTGTTCGTGCCCCTGCGCGGCGCGGCCAATCTGTCGACCGGCGGCACGGCGGTGGACCGCACCGACGACATTCACCCTGACAACGCCTCCATCGCCCGGCGCGCGGCCCTGACGCTGGGGCTGGACGTGGCGGGCGTGGACCTCCTGGCGCCGGACATCACCCGCTCGATCCGCGAGACGGGCGGTGGCATCGTCGAGGTCAATGCGGCGCCGGGCCTGCGCATGCATCTGGAGCCGTCCGCCGGACAGGCGCGGGACGTGGCCGAGCCCATCATCCGCAGCCTCTATCCAGCCGGGTCGCGCGCCCGCATCCCCGTCTTGGCCATCACCGGCACCAACGGCAAATCGACCACCGGGCGCATGGTCGCCCACATCCTGAAGGCGGACGGCCGTGTTGTCGGCCTGACCAACACCAGCGGCGTCTATATCGGCGACGAGCGGATCCACGCCGGCGACGCCAGCGGGCCCAAGAGCGCGCGCATGGTCCTGCGGGACCCCACCGTCGAGGCGGCGGTGCTGGAGTGCGCGCGGGGCGGCGTGCTCAGAGAAGGGCTGGCCTTTGATCGCTGCGACGTGGGGGCGGTGCTGAACGTTCAGGCCGATCACCTGGGCCTGGGCGGCATCGACACGCTGCAGGACCTGGCCAGGGTCAAGGCCATCGTCGCCCGCACCGTCAGCCGGCGCGGCGTGTGCGTTTTGAACGCCGACGACCCTCTGACACGCCGCATGGCGCGGTTGACGAAAGGCCGGATCGCCTGGTTCTCGATGATGGGCGGCCGCGAGAGCCCCGGCTTCTTGCGCAGCCACGTCGAGGAGGGCGGCCTCGCCTGCGTCCATGACGCGGCGACGGGTGCGCTGCTGCTGCATGACGGCGGCGAAACGACCCGGCTGTGCGATGCGGCGGACATACCGGCGACGCTGGGCGGCGCGGCCCGGTTCAACGTCGCCAACGCCATGGCCGCAGTCCTGATGACCCATGCGATCGGCGTCGCGCCCGAGACGATCAGGTTCGCGCTGGCGAGCTTCGCCTCGACGTTCGAGCAGAATCCCGGTCGGCTGAACATCCATGACGCCCACGGCTTCCGGGTGGTGCTCGACTACGCTCACAATCCGGACGGTCTGCGGGCGCTGGCCCGCACCGCGCGCGCCATCACGCCGCCGGGCGGTCGGCGCATCGCCATGCTGAGCATACCCGGCGACCGGCGCGACGCCGAGATCGTCGAGATGGGGGCCATCGCCGCCGCAGACTTCGACCGCATCGTGTTTCGTGAAACCCCCGACAATCGCGGCCGACCGGCCGGCGAGGTGATCCGTCTGATGACGCAGGGCGCGCTTTCGGCGGGAGGCTCCGCCGATCGCATCGAGGGCGTGCGCTTCGAGGCCGCCGCCGTCGATCACTGCCTCGCCATGGCGCGACCGGGCGACGTGGTGGTGCTGACCCCCACTCAGATCGACTCCGTCTGGCGCCAGGTGCTGGATTTCCGGCCAGGCGCGGCCAACGACGCCGGCGATCCGCCGGCCATGATAATGGAGCCGCCCCATGGCTGACGCCGCAGGACCCCTGATCATCATCGGCGGGCACGAGGACAAGGAGGACCAGCGCGTCATCCTGAAGGCCGTCGCCGAGCGCCTGAACGGCGGACGGCTGGTGATCGCCACGGTCGCCTCTCACACCCGCGAGGGCTATTTCGAGAGCTATGTCTCGGCCTTCGGCGCCATCGGCTTGACGGACCTGGTCGAGTTGTATGTCGCCGATCGCTCGCAGGAAGAGATCGCCTCGGCCGTCGCCCTGCTGGACGGCGCCGCCGGGCTGTTCTTCACGGGCGGCGATCAGTTGCGGCTGTCCAGCCTGATCGGGCGGACGGCGGTCGAGACGCGCATCCAGGCCCTGCATGCGGCCGGCGGCGTGATCGCCGGAACATCGGCCGGGGCCTCGGCCATGAGCGAGACCATGCTGGTCAAGGGCCCGAGCAAGGGCTCCTACCGCATCGGCGAACTGCACATGGCGCCGGGGCTGGGGCTGCTCGGCGGCGTCATCATCGACCAGCACTTCGCCGAGCGCGGACGTTTCGGGCGTCTGCTGGGCGCCGTCGCCCACAATCCTCGCCTGCTGGGCGTGGGCGTCGACGAAAACACCGCCCTGGTGGTCGAGGGCGATCGCTTCGACGTCGTCGGCAGCGGCGCGGCCTATGTGGTGGACGGCGGCGGCGTCAGCCACGTCAACATCGCCGAGGCCAAGCCGGAGCAGGCCCTGTCCCTGTTCGACGTGCGCATGCATGTGCTGTCCAGCGGCGACAGCTTCGACCTGTCGGCGCGCCGGCCCGAAGGCGGGCGACATGAAGCGGGCTCGCGGCCTCCAAAGGGCTGAAACAGGGGCGGAACCTCGAACAGGCGGGCTGGTTAGCCTCCCATGACCAATCCGCTGCAGACCAAGGACAAACAATGGCGCGACCGCCCGAACGGAGCGACGCCCGTCTTTGACGCCGGCCTGTCGCCTCTGGGCACCGACGCTGAGGCCGGGGGCGCGCCGGCCATTCCGCCGTCCGACGCGCCTGCCGCACCGTCGACGCCGATGAACGCCACGCCGGACACTGATGGACCGGGCCTGCGGTTGACGCCGAAGGTCTGGTACGGCCTGGCGGGCTTGATCGTGCTGGCCCTGATCATCGCCGGCGTGGCGAGCTTTAGCTGACGCTGCGACGGTGACCGGCGCCCGGCTTCGTCCCGGCTGGCGTGAGAGCCCGGTTCCGGTGAACGGCCTGAACCTGCATGTGGTGGAGGCCGGCAGCGCCGAGATCATCGATTGTCTTCGCTAGGCCTTCGCGGTTGGTCGCGCGTCGGCCGATCCCGCTTCTTCAATATGGGCGCCTGAGCCCGAAGCCGCGCGCGCCGACGCGGCGGTTCGGACAGCATCGGCCAGCGCCTCGTCGTCATAGGGCTTGTTCAGCAGCACGGCGCCTTCGACGCTGTCCTCGACATGGCGATCCCCGGTGGCGAAGACCACGCCGACGTGCGGCGCGACCGCGCGGGCGCGCCGCGCCAGGTCCGGCCCCGAGAGCCCCGGCAGGTTGACGTCGGTGACCAGCACGTCGATGCGCGCGGTGGCCAGGGCGGCCAGCGCCTCCTCGGCGCTTCCGGCCTCGACCACGGTCAGGCCCTGGCTCTGAAGCATCTCGCTGGTGTTGATGCGGATCAGGGCGTCGTCCTCGACCAGCAGCACGAAGGGCGCTTCGGTCGCTCCACGATCCGTGGGCTTGCCATCCGTCGCCTCGCTGTTCTGGACGCCGGTCTTCTGGGCGGTCACCACTTGGCGCAACTTCCGCGCCAAGGCCTCGCGCGTATAGGGCTTGGACAGCAGGTCGACGCCCGCATCCAGCCGACCGCCGTGGACAATGGCGTTCTCGGTGTAGCCGGAGGTGAACAGGACGGCGAGGTTGGGCAGGCGTCCGCGGGCGCGCCGCGCCAGTTCGGGGCTCTTCAGCTTGCCCGGCATCACCACGTCGGTGAACAGGATGTCGATGGGGATGCCGCTTTCGACCACGCTCAGGGCGCTGTCGGCGTCCACGGCCTTGAGTACGCGATAGCCGAGGTCCGACAGGATCTCGACCACCGTGGCGCGGACCTCGGCGTCGTCCTCGACCACCAGCACGGTCTCGGCGCCGCCCGTGACCGGACCTTCCTCTGTCGAGATTTCGATGTCCTCGGCCGCCATGGCGCGCGGCAGATAGAGCTTGATGGTCGTGCCTTCGCCGACTTCCGAATAGATCTTCACATGGCCGCCCGACTGCTTGGCAAAGCCATAGACCATCGACAGGCCCAGACCCGATCCCTTGCCCTCGCCCTTGGTGGAGAAGAAGGGCTCAAAGACCTTGTCGATGATGTCCGGCGACATGCCCGATCCGGTGTCGGTGACCGCCAGCATCACATACTGACCGGGGGTCACCTCGGCGTGGGTGCGTGCGTAATCGTCGTCCAGCAGGGTGTTGCCCAGCTCGATCGTCAGCTTGCCGCGACCGTCCATGGCGTCGCGCGCGTTGATGGCGAGGTTCAGCAGGGCGTTCTCGACCTGGGCCGGATCGGCGAAGGTGTTCCACAGGCCGCCGCCGACCACGGTCTCGATCTCGATCTCCTCGCCCAGGGCGCGGCGCAGCATGTCGTCCATGCCGCGCACGAAGCGGGTGACGTTGACCACCTTGGGCTCCAGCGCCTGGCGCCGGCCAAAGGCCAGCAGCTGCGACGCCAGCTTGGCCCCACGCGATACGCCGGCCATGGCGTTGGTGATCTTGCGCTCGGCGCGTTCGTTGCCGGCCACGTCCTTGGCCAGAAGCTGGAGGTTGCCCGACACGACCTGCAGCAGGTTGTTGAAGTCGTGGGCGACGCCGCCGGTCAGCTTGCCGATGGTCTCCATCTTCTGCGCCTGGGCGAGGCTGGCCTCGACCTGACGACGCTCGGCGATTTCCGCGATCACACGCGCTTCGAGGTTTTCGTTGAGATGGCGCAGTTGCGCTTCGGCGCGTTCCCGGTGCGCGACCTGGCGGGCCAGGGCTTCTTCGCGTCGCGCTCGATCCTCGACGTCGAAGACCAGGACGTGGAAGCCTTCCACATGGCCATCCGCCTCGATGCGGGGGATGTAGCGGACTTCGCAGGCCCGCTCGCCCCTTTTCGGGTGCGGCATGGTGGCGTCGACGACGATCTCCTCGCCGGCGAGCGCGCGTTCCATCAGCGGCAGGCGCGCACGGTAGGTGTCGTCGCCCACGATGTCGCGGACGTGCTGTCCGATCACATGATCGCGCGACACGCCGAACCAGTCTTCATAGAAGCTGTTGACGAAGCGATAGACGTGCCCCCGGTCGACATAGGAGATCAGGACGGGCAGGGCGTCGGTGATGATCCGAAGCTCGGCCTCGCTGCGGGCCAGGCGTCGCTGCGCCTCGGCGCGGTCGGTGTTCTCCAGCACGGTGCACAAGACGCCGCCCACCGCGCCATCGGCGTCATGCACCGGGGTGTAGAACAGGTCGAACGTCACCTCTTCGGCCTGTCCGCTGCGCATCAGCGTCATGGGCTGATCGCGATAGGCCAGGGTCTCGCCCCGGAAGCCGGCTTCCAGGATGCGCCGGTTCCAGTCCCAGATCTCGGGCCAGATGCCCGGGACCGTGCCGCCCAGCGCCTCCGGATGGTTGGCGCCGGCGATGACGCTATAGGCGTCGTTGTACAGCATGATGTGGTCGGGCCCCCACATCAGCACCTTGGCGACGGGCGAGTTGACCACATTGTTGACAGTGGTGCGCAGTTGCGGCGACCAGGTGGAGATGCGGCCAAGCGACGTGGCGCACCAGTCATGCGCACGGATCAGGGCGCCGCAAGCGCCGCCGTCGATCGGCCACATCTCGGGCGCGCGCGACGCCCCGCCCTGCTGGGCGGCCAGCAGGGAGACCGCGGCCTCGATCGCCTGGCGTGCCGGGCCATACAGGCCGGCTTCAGCCTGATCGGAGATCAGCCTTTCCAGCTCGGGCGTCAGGGAGACGGCGTCGATTTTGCGGGTGATCATCGACGGGAAGTGTCCGCAGCGAGCCGAGGTGTCAAGCCGACCGTCCCGTGTGCCTTCCGGCAACGCCCTTTTTGATGTCGGCTTTGAGGGCTATACGGGCGCGAACCTGTTTGCGCCGCTGCGCTCTCATGTCGGCTGGACGAGGGCGCGCCGGGCCGCTACCCGACGACGCTTCTTCGACAAGGCCGCGAGATCCATGATTTCCACTAAGCGCCATGCCGCCATGACCGACCGTCGCCGCGTTCTCTCGGGGATCGGCCTCTTGACGGCGTTGGGTGCGAGCGTAATCGCAGTTCCCGTGCGAGCCGAGGCGCGCGCCGAGACCGGGAGAACGATAATGCGTCATCGCGAGCGGATCGAGGCGTTGATCGCCGCGATGACGATCGAGGAAAAGGCCGGGCAGCTGAACCTGCTGGCCGATCCGTTCCGCTGGCTGCCGATGGCGGTCAATCCGCTGGATGGAACGGGCGATCCGGCGCGGGTCACCACCCTGATCCGCGAGGGCAAGGTCGGTTCGCTGTTCAACGGCATCGGCGCCAAGGCGGGCCGCGAGATTCAGCGCGTGGCGGTCGAGGAAAGCCGGCTGAAGATTCCGCTGCTGTTCGCCGCCGACGTGGTCCATGGCCTGTCGACGATCTTCCCAGTGCCGCTGGCCGAGGCGGCGGCGTTCGACGTCGAACTGGCCTATCGCACCGCGCGGGCTGCGGCGGTGGAGACCGCGGCCTCTGCCGTGCACCAGACCTATGCGCCGATGGTCGATGTGGCGCGCGATCAGCGCTGGGGCCGCAACGTCGAGGGCGGCGGCGAGGACGTGCTGCTGAACAACCTGCTGGCCACTGCGCGGGTGCGCGGCTTTCAGGGCGACAAGGGACTCGACGACCGCGACGCTGTGCTGGCCACGGCCAAGCACATGGCCGGCTATTCGGCGGCCATCGGCGGTGTCGACTACAACACCACCGACATGAGCGAGCAGACGCTGCGCGGCGTCTTCCTGCCGCCTTTCAAAGCGTCGGTGGATGCGGGCTCGCTGTCGATCATGAGCGCCTTCAACGACGTGAACGGCATCCCCGCCTCGGGCAATCGCCGGCTGCTGACCGACATTCTGCGCGGCGAATGGGGCTTCGAGGGCTTTGTGGTGTCGGACTATACGTCCGAGCAAGAACTGATCGCCCACGGCTTCGCCGAAGACGGCCGCGACGCCGCACGCCTGGCGTTCCAGGCCGGCGTCGACGTCAGCATGGTGTCCGGCCTGTACATGGAGCATCTGCCCGGCCTGGTGCAGTCCGGTGAGGTGTCGATGGCGCGGCTGGACGAGGCGGTGCGGCGCGTGCTGACCGTCAAGGCGGCGCTGGGTCTGTTCGACGATCCCTACCGTGGCACGGATGAGCGGCGCGAAAAGGCCGTGGTCGGCTCGCGCGAGCATATCGCCCTGTCGCGCGAAGCCGGGCGCAAGTCGATCGTGCTGCTGAAGAACGACGGCGACCTGCTGCCGCTGAAAAAGAGCGGCCAGCGCATCGCCCTGATCGGACCGTTCGCGGACGACGTGGACAACGTCTGGGGGCCCTGGACGATCTGGGGGGCGCCCGAGCGTCGGGTGTCGCTTGAAACCGGTTTCAGAGCCGCCATGGCCGATCCGGCGCTGCTGACGATCGCGCGGGGATCGGACGTCGAGACGCCGCTGGCCGGCGGGATCGAGGCGGCGGTCGCAGCCGCCCAAGGCGCGGACATCGTGGTGCTGGCCATCGGCGAGAGCGCGCGCATGTCGGGCGAGGCGCAGTCGCGCACCGAGATAGTCGTTCCGGCCCCCCAGCAGGCGCTGGCCGAGGCGATCGCCGCCACCGGCAAGCCGGTCGTGGTGCTGCTGAGAAACGGCCGAGCGCTGGCCTTGTCGGGCGCGGTGCGGAACGCGCCTGCGCTGGTGGTCAGCTGGTTCCTGGGCGAGCAGATGGGCCATGCCGTGGCCGACGTCCTGTTCGGCGACCATGGCCCGACGGGGCGCCTTCCGGTCAGCTTCCCGCATCGCTCTGGCCAGCAGCCCTATTCCTACGACCGCAAGACCACGGGTCGCCCCGCCGATCCTGCGCTGGAGACGCAGGAGTATGTATCCCGCTACCGCGAAACGCCGAATACGGCGCTGTACGCCTTCGGCTACGGGCTGACCTATGGCCAGGCGACCTATGGCGAGGTCGAGATGGCCTCTGCCGAACTGCCGTGGGCTGGGCATCTGGAGGTGGCGATCACCGTCACCAATACCGGCGCCCGCACGGCCGAGGAACTGGTGCAGCTGTATATCCACGACCGGGTCGCCAGCCTGACCCAGCCGGGCCGGTTGCTGAAGGACTTCAAGCGCGTGTCGCTGCGGCCGGGAGAGAGCAAGCGCGTCGCCTTCACCCTTCACCCGTCGCAGCTCGGCTTCATCGGGGCGGACGAACGCTATCGCGTGGAGCCGGGCCTGTTCGATGTCTGGCTCGCGCCGCATGCGCAGGGCGGGTCCACCGCGACCTTCCGCCTCGTCGGGCCGCCCAGCGTCAGCGACGGCCGCTGAACGCGCCGGACGCGTTGACCTGAACGGCGGCGTTCTTTAACGACGCCGCCGTTTGCCCGCCCATATCAGCCGCTAAGGACCGCGCCATGACGACGAAGCTTCTTCCCGGCGCGACCGGCGTTCTGGCGCTCGCCGACGGCACGATCCTGCAAGGCGTGGGGGTGGGCGCTGTGGGCTCGGCGCTGGGCGAGGTGGTCTTCAACACCGCCATGACCGGCTATCAGGAAATCCTGACCGACCCATCCTACATGAGCCAGATCCTGGCCTTCACCTTTCCGCACGTCGGCAACGTCGGAGTGAATGTGGAGGACGTCGAGCAGATGGGCGGCGGCTCGGACACCTCGGCGCGGGGGGCGATCTTCCGCGACCTGCCGACCGATCCGGCCAACTGGCGCTCGGAAGGCTCGCTGGATGTCTGGATGAAGCGGCGCGGCGTGGTTGGTCTGGCGGGGGTCGACACCCGCGCCCTGACCAAGGCCATCCGCGACAAGGGCGCGCCGCATGCGGTGATCGCCCACGATCCCAAAGGCCGCTTCGACCTGGACGCCTTGGTCCAGCAGGCGCGCGAATGGACGGGCTTGGTGGGGCTCGATCTCGCAAAGCCCGCCTCCACGCTGCAGTCGTTCGAATGGGACGAGGGGCTCTGGGCCTGGCCGGAAGGGCATCCGAAGACGGAAGGGCGCAAGTCGGTGGTGGTCATCGACTATGGCGTGAAGCGCAACATTCTGCGGGCGCTCGCCTCGACCGGGGTCAAGGTGACGGTGGTGCCGGCCGACACCACGGCGGAGGAGGTGCTGGCGCGCAATCCGGACGGGGTGGTGCTGTCGAACGGTCCGGGCGATCCGGCGGCGACCGGCGCCTATGCCGTGCCCGAGATCAAGAAGCTGGTCGAAAGCGGCAAGCCGCTGATGGGGATCTGCCTAGGCCACCAGATGCTGGCGCTGGCGCTGGGCGCCACGACCGTGAAGATGGATCAGGGGCACCACGGCGCCAACCACCCGGTCAAGGATCTGACCACCGGCAAGGTCGAGATCGTGTCCATGAACCACGGCTTCACCGTGGATCGCGACAGCCTGCCGGACGCGGTGACGGAAACGCATGTGTCGCTGTTCGACGGCACCAACTGCGGCCTGGCGGTCAAGGACAAGCCGATCTTCAGTGTGCAGCACCACCCCGAGGCGTCGCCCGGGCCGACGGACAGTCTCTATCTGTTCGACCGTTTCGCCGAACTGATGGGCTGAAATGCCGGCCGGCGTCAGGGCAGGCTGAGGAAGCTTTTGTCCTCGCGCAGGGCGCTGGCCTTCTTCACCGCGACGGGCGCGGCGTGCAGCCAGTAGTCGGCGTCGTCGAAACGCTGGGCCTGTTTGCGTTCCAGCCCGCGCAGGCGGCGCGCGGCGGCGTTGGACAGCAGCTTGGCGTGCAGGGCGCGGGGCGACATTTCGGCGATGGCGGGCGAACCGGGGACGGCGACGGCGTCGGGGCCACGGGGCTCAACCGCCGGACGTGTGATGGCGATGAACATTCTTCAGGACTCGGAACGGTGCGAAAGAGCGCTTCTGCGCCGCGAACAACGTATGGTTAACCACAACCCTTGTGGATAGTTCCCATCAGTCCTGAAGAATGTGCGGGAAATCAGGTGCTTCCGCGCCGACTTCCGCCTTAGTGGTTAACCACAAGTTAACGCCGGCAACCAAGCGTGGCAGTAGGAACCTGGCGATCAGGCCGCTTCGCGCACGCGGGACGTGAGCTGATCCAGCGCCGGCGCGAGGTCCGCCAGCAGGTCCTCGACATGCTCCAGCCCGACGGACAGGCGCACCAGGCCGTCGCCGATTCCGGCCGTGGCGCGCTGCTCCGGCGTCATGGCGGCGTGGGTCATGGTGGCCGGGTGGGCGATCAGGCTTTCGACGCCGCCCAGAGACTCGGCCAAGGTGAAGATGTCCAGCGCATCGACCAGATCGCGCACGGCCTCGGCGCCGCCATGCAGTTCGAACGACAGCATGGCGCCGGGGCCCGACTGCTGACGAGCCACCAGTGCGTGGTTCGGATGCGACTTCAGTCCGGGATAGTGGACGACCTTGACCGCCGGGTGGGCCGCTAGAACCTCGGCCACGCGGCCGGCGGTGGCCTGCTGCCGCTCGATGCGGGCGAACAGGGTGCGCACGCCGCGCAGGGTCAGATAGGCGTCGAAGGGCGAGCCGGTGACCCCCGTGCAGTTGGCCCACCACGCCAACTGCTCGTGATCCGCCGCGTCGGCCGAGACCACGGCGCCGCCCACCACGTCCGAGTGGCCGTTGATGTATTTGGTGGTCGAGTGGACCACGAAGTCGGCGCCCAGTTTGATCGGCTGCTGCAGCGCCGGCGACAGGAAGGTGTTGTCGCACACCACCTTGGCCCCGGCCGCATGGGCGCGGGTGCAGATGTCGGCGATGTCGACGACACGCAGCAGCGGGTTGGACGGCGTCTCGACCAGCACCAGCTTGGGCTTGAGCGCCAGCGCCTGTTCCAGCGCCTCCGGGTCGCCCTGATCCACCAGCTTCAACTCGAAATGACCCTTGCGCGCGCGGGCGTTCAGCAGGCGACAGGTGCCGCCGTAGCAATCGTGCGGCGCGATCAGCAGGTCGCCGGGCTCCAGGATCGACAGCGGCAGGTCGACCGCCGCCATGCCGGTGGCGGTGATGACGGCGCCCGCGCCGCCTTCCAGCTCGGCCAGGGTTTCGGCCAGCACGTCCCGCGTGGGGTTGCCGGAGCGGCTGTAGTCGTACTTCCGCTTCTGGTTGAAGCCCGCGAAGGAGTAGTTCGACGACAGATACAGCGGCGGCATCACCGAGCCGTGCGCCGTGTCCGTGTCCACGCCCGTGCGGGCGGCGATGGTGTGCGGGTTGGCGGGGCGGTGGGTCATGCGGCGATGTCCTTGAGGGCGGTGCGGAGGATGTCGCCGACCAGGGCGTCCTCCTTGAGAAAGGCGTCGTGGCCATAGAGCGAGGGAGCCTCGACGAAGCGCCACAGGGTCGGCAGGCGCGCGGCCAGCTCGCGCATGTCGTCGATCGGCACCAGCCGGTCGGAGGTGAAACCGACCAGGGTCACCGGCGTCGCGATGGCCTCGGGCGTGATCTGGTGGCGATCCAGCGAGTCGGACATCGACAGCCAGCGCGCGGGCGTGGTGTGGGTGCGATAGGCCTCGCCCCGCGCCGTCAGATAGTCGCAGACGGGATAGGCGCCGCCCGCCTGGGCGGGAGCCAGGCCATCGAACCGGCCGTCGAACTCCTCGGCCGTGCGATAGGTGGTCATGGCCAACTGACGGGCCAGGGCGACGCCTTCCTCCGGACGACCGGCCGCGACGGCAAACTGCAGGATGCGCCGCTGGATGCCGCGCCAGGCGGTCGCCTGGGGGTGGGCGCGGTGAGCGGCCGAAACCACGACCAACTGCTCGACCCGGCGGGGGAACAGCTCGGCGAAGGCCAGGGCGACCATGCCGCCGTAGGAGCAGCCCACAAAGGCGGCTGCGGTCTCGACGCCGGTCTGGTCCAGAACGAGGGCCAGGAGGCGCGCCTGGTCGTGGGTGGTGATGGTGACGGGCTCTGATCCCGCCTCGGGCTCCGGCGCGAAATCGATCGACAGCACCTGGAAGCGGTCGAGGTCGATCGCGCCGCGCACCGACACGGCGCCCGACCACCAGCCGAGGCCGTTGGTCTCGGTGCGGTGCACGAAGCGGCCGGCCGAGATGCCGCCGGCCACGATGACCAGCGGCGCGCCGGCCCGGCCGTGCAGCCGACCGACGATGCGGCTCTGACCCAGCCGCTCTCCGGACTGCAGCCGGAAGCCTTCGGGAATGGGGGTGATGATGTCGCGGGCGGCGCGACCCGAGATCGACACGCGCGCCGGGGTCGGTCGCCGAGCAGGGCGACAGCGGGGTTCTTCCAGCAGGGTTTCCGTCAGGGTCATCGTCGTCTCGCACCAGTCTCGCTCAGCAAGGCTCGGTGCGGTGACAGATCGTGGAGCGTCGCCTCGTCGATGCTCCACTCATCTCTCGCGGCCCGGCAAAGGACCCCGCAGGAGTTGGCACCGTTTCGGGCGGAACCCGATGGTTGCCCCGGCGTCAAAGGGCCTAATCCCTCAGCCGGTCTTGATGAGTGAGCTTACGGTGTGGGCAAGTCGAGCGCCGGTCAAGAGAAAAGTTTTGCCGCTGGCCGGCTGTGATGAATGCAATGGCGGCGCACGATCTAGCTTTATGGCGCTGTCACGAAAAAAACATGCGCCGGCACTTGACGGCGATACGGGTCGCCGAACATGCTTAGGCCAACTGCTTGCCGGAGCCTCCCCGTGTCTTTCCGTTCCATGTTCACTGCTGAACGGACCGCCGCTGCGCTCGCTGCGACCGGCTTCGGCATGACTATCGGCGGCGCCACCACCATGCCCTCGCGGGCGGGAGACGGTTAGCGCGCCAGGATCGGCAAGTCGCAAAACCCCACCCGCCCGGCGCCTTCGCCCGGCGGGTTTTTTCTTGATCAAACCTCTTCAGACCTCATCCCGAAAGCCGCTTCCATGTCCGCCTCAGCCAACCTTGCGCTCGTCTCCGATGCTCTCGAACCCCAGCCTGCGCCCGAGGGCGCACAGGTGGTGGTGCTGAAGTTTGGAAGCTCGATCCTGCGCGGGCCGCAGGACGCGCCGCGCGTCGCCTCGGCCATCTACGGCCACGTCCGGGCGGGTCGGAAGGTGGTGGCGGTGGTGTCCGCCTTCGCCGGGCACACCGACGCCCTGCTGGCCGAAGCGCGAGGCCTGGGCCTGCCGCATTCCAATGCGCTGCTGCCCGGCTATGTGGCGCTGGGTGAGGAAAAGGCGGCGGCGCTGGTGGCCATCGCCTGCGACCGGGTGGGACTGGACGCCTGCGCCCTGTCGGTGCGGGAACTCGGGATCGTGGCCGAAGGCGAGCCGGAGCATGCGCGGCCCTGCGGCCTGCGCCCCGATCACCTGAAACAGGCGCTGGATCGGCACGAGGCGGTGATCGTACCAGGCTTCGGCGCGGTGCAGCCCGACGGCCGGATCGCCCTTCTGGGACGTGGCGGGTCGGACTTGACGGCGGTGTTCCTGGCGGCCGAGCTGGGTCTGGATCGCGCACGGCTGGTGAAGGACGTCGACGGCCTCTACGACCATGACCCCAACGACCACGCGGCGCCGGCTCTGCGCTATCGCCGGGCGTCGTGGGACGTGGCGCGGCGGCTCGGCGGATCGCTGGTCCAGCGTGACGCCATCGACCTGGGTGAGGCGCGCGGGGTCGAGATCGAGGTGGCGGCGCTGGACCGCGCGGACGGCACGGTGATCGGCGAACGTTCGGCTCCGCCCGGGCCCGCCCCCGCGCTCCAGCCCCTGAAGGTGGCGGTCGCTGGCTGCGGCGTGGTGGGCGGCGGCGTGCTGAACCGGCTGCTGGGCGATCCGCGCTACCAGGTCGTCGGCGTGCTGGTGCGCGATCCCAAGAAGCCGCGCGACGTGCCTTGTCCGCCCGAACTGTTCACCTCCAGCGCCGCCGAGCTGCTGTCGCGCGCGCCGGACATCCTGCTGGAGGCGCTGTCGGAAGGCGAGGCGGGCCATGCGGTGATCCGCGCCGCGCTGGAAGACGGCTGCGACGTGGCCAGCGCCAACAAGCAGGCGGTCAGTCGCGATCCGGCGGGGCTGCAGGCGCTGGCTGATGCGCACGGCCGCCGCGTCTTCTGGTCGGCGTCGGTCGGCGGCGGATCGCCGATGATCGAGACGGTGCGCGCCGCCCGCGCGGCCGGCGAGATCGAAAGCTTCGAGGCCGTGCTGAACGGCACCGTCAACTTCATGCTGGAGCGGCTGGGGGAGGGGGCAGCCTTCGCCGAGGCGCTCGCCGACGCCCGCGCGGCCGGGTTCGCCGAAGAGGATCCTTCGTCCGATCTGGAGGGACTGGATGCGGCGGCCAAGGTGCGCCTCCTGGCCTATGAAGCGTTTGGACAGTCGCCCGAGGCCGATGCGGTGCCGCGCGACGCCCTGTCGGCTGAGACCAGGCCGAACGCGGCCCTGCGCCAGATCGGCGCCTGTCGTCGGGACGGCGATCGGCTGGACGCCTCCGTGCGCCTACGGACAGATACCGACGACGCCCTGTTCCAGTCGCTGAAGGGCGAGGGCAATGCGCTCAAGGTGCATGGCGTGGACGGCCGGGTCTGGCGCTGCCGGGGACGAGGGGCTGGACGCTGGGCCACGACGGAAAGCTTGATGGCGGACCTGGCCGAAATCGTGCGAATTCGTCGCGCGGACGCCGGTCTGAACTGACCGGCGCCGCCTTCAGCAGAGGAGCGCGACATGGCCGTCTTCACGCCGGTGACCGAAGCGGACGCGCGCGCCTTTCTGGGCGGCTACGATCTCGGCGATCTGTGTGCGCTAGAGCCCATCGCCGAGGGCATCCAGAACACCAACTACCGGGTGGAGACCGAGCACGGGCGTTTCGTGCTGACCCTGTTCGAAGAACGCACAGACGCAGACGTGCTGCCCTTCTGCCTGGGGCTGACGGCGCATCTGGCGGTGCGGGGCTTTCCGGCCGCGACGCTGATGGCGGATCGGGCGGGGCGCTGGCTGGGTCGCTTGAACGGCCGTGATGCGGCCATGGTCGAATGGAAGCCGGGCGACTGGCTGCGCGCGCCTGACCTTCAGGCGCAGGCGACGGCGGGCGCGACCTTGGCGCGACTGCATCGGCTGGGCGCCGACTTCCCTGAGCAGCGGGCCAACCCACTCGGACCGGCCGCCTGGCGGGCGCTGGCCGACCGGTGTGCGACAAAGGCGTTCGGAGAGGATCGAAGGCTGCTGGACCGGGTCAACGCGGCGCTGGATCGCTTGGGCGAGTTGCCCCGCCACCTGCCCAGCGGACCGATCCACGCCGACTTCTTTCCGGACAATGTGCTATTCGAAGACGATCGGGTGTCCGCCGTGATCGACTTCTACTACGGCTGCACCGACGCCTTCGCCTACGACCTGGCCATCGCCCTTTCGGCCTGGGGCTTTGATGCGGAAGGGGAGGTCCAGCCGCACGCGATCGCGGCCTTTCGGCGCGGCTATGAGAGCGTGCGGCCGTTGACGCGGGCGGAGGCGGAGGCTCTGCCGCGCCTCGGCGAGGCGGCGGCGCTGCGGTTCACCCTGACGCGGCTGCACGACCGCATCTTCCATGATCCGACCAAGCTGGTGACGCCCAAGGATCCCGCGGTGTTCCTGCGCCGGCTCGATGGATGGCGAACGCTGGAGGCCGCCGCCTAGCCGCCCAGGTTCGCCAGCGCCATGGCGATCAGAAAGCCTGCGGCGATCGCGATCGCCGACGACTGCTGGTACTGGTGCGACTGGGCCTCGGGCGCGAGCTGGGTCACCGTCAGATAGAACATGCCGCCGGCGCCCGCCGCCAGCAGCGCCGCAAGCACCGGCTCGGGCAGGGCGCGCAGCAAAAAGAAGCCGGCCGCTGCCGAGACGAACAGGGCTGCGCCGATCAGGCCGGTCCAGCCCAGCACCTGTTTTCCGACGCCGCGTTTGTCCTGTTCTTGGGCTCCGTCGGCTCTCGCCAGTTCGCCGATGCTGAGCGCCTCGGCCAGATTGTCGATGGTGACCGCGAGCGCCACCATCAGGCCGGTCGCCGGGTTGATGGCCAGGCCCACGCCGATGCTGAGCCCCTCGATCAGCTCCTCGCCGCTGGTGCCGCCCGCCAGCACGGAGATGGAAGAGCCGCGCGGCGGCTTGCGGCCGTGGAAGCGATCGACGCGCCGCTTCTGGTCCGCCTTGTCCCCAGCCGTGCGCCAGCGGTTGACCCACAGGTCGAACAGATAGACGCAGGCGAAGCCGCCGATGAAGGCGAGCACGGTTCCGGCCACGCCCACGATTTCGAGCGCCTCCGGCAACATTTCAAAGGCGAACGTGCCCAGGAGGACCCCGCCCGCGAGACCCACCGCCAGCGACAGCAGCAGCGAACTGGTCTTCAGCTTCAGCGCGATAAGGCCGCCGATCACCGAAGCGAGCGCCGGTACGCCCGCGACCAGCAGAAACTGCCAGGCTGAGGCTCCGTTGCTCATGGGCGCCGATGATCAGCGAGCAGGTCGAGCAGCCGCATGCATGCCTCCACCAACTAGTGGAAACGGCAACGCTCGAACGCAGCCCAGGGTTCAGGCGGTGAAGGCGCGGACGGCCGAAAGCGCCGCGTCCGGCGCCTTGTCGATGATCGTCAGCCGCTCGGGCCGATCGCCCAAAGCCTGGATCACCGGCGCGGGCTCAGGCTCGAAGCCCAGCATCTGCGAGACGAAGCCGCCGAACTTGGAGGCGTGGGCGGTGGACAGGGCGATCACCGGCCCGCTTGCACGGTCATGGCGACGCGCGGCGGCCAGGGCCACGGCGGTGTGGGGGCAGACGACCTGTCCCCACCGCTGGTGCGCATGGGCGATCTCGGCGCGGGTTTCGGTCTCGTCGATAGAGACGGCGGAAACCTCGGCGCGCAGGGAGGCCAGAAGATCCGGCTCGAAGGCGACAGCGCCGTCGCGGGCGAAGGTTTCGAAGACGCCGCGGGTGCGCTCCGCATCCCTGCCCGACGCCTCGAACACCAGCCGCTCGAAGTTGGACGGCGCCTGAACGTCCATGGAGACGCTGCCGCTCTCCACCGCCGGGCGGCGCGAATAGACGCCGTTGTTGATGGCCCGGGCCAGGGCGTCGTTCTGGTTCACCGCGGCGATAAAGCCGTGCGTCTCCAGCCCCATGTGCCGGGTCGCCACGCCGGCGAAGGCGTCGCCGAAGTTGCCGGTCGGCACGACGAAGGTCGCGGGCTCGCCCAGCTGCGCCGCCGCCGAGACATAGTAGGGGATCTGTCCCGCCAGCCGCGCCCAGTTGATCGAATTGACCGAGGACAGGCGACCGTGTTCGCGCAGGGCCTCCTCGGCGAGCAGCCCCTTCACCAGCTGTTGGCAATCGTCAAAATCGCCGCGCACCGCCAGGTTCAGGACATTGTCGGCCTGCACTGTCGTCATCTGGCGGCGCTGCACGGCCGAGACGCGGTCGAGCGGGTGCAGCACCACCAGGCGGATGCGGTCCTTGCCCGCGAACGCCCGCACGGCGGCGGCCCCGGTGTCGCCCGAGGTGGCGGTCAGCAGGGTCAGCCGCTCGCCGGACGCCTGCAGCGCCTCGTCCGCCAAGGACGCCACCAGCTGCATGGCCAAGTCCTTGAAGGCGGCGGTGGGGCCGTGGAACAGCTCCAGCAGGAACAGCCCGTCCTCCAGCTGCACCAGCGGCGTCACCGCCGGATGGTCGAAGCCCGCGACCAGCGTGTCCAGCGCCCGCGCCAGCGCGCCGGCAGGCAGGGCGTCGCCGATAAAGGCCGGCAGGACGTCCATACCGATCGCCTTGTAGCTGCGGCCTTCGCGCGTCGCCTGCGCCGACAGGGTCGGCCAGGCTTCCGGCATGTAGAGGCCGCCGTCCAGCGCCATGCCGCGCAGCAGGGCCTCCGCAAAGTCGGCGCGCGGCGCCTGGCCGCGCGTGGAGAGATAGTGGGCGCTGGAGACGGTCATCAGGTCGAACGGTATCGGCCCACAGGCGCCCCGTCATCCGCAAACCGGCGCGTCTGAGTGGAATGTTGCGACATCGGCGTCGCTGGCGCGCAGGGACCGCAAGGTCCATGTCCTGTTGCATGAGAAGACGCGACATTCTGGTCCGCCTGGGCCTGCTCGGGGTCGGCCTCGGCGGGGCCTGGTGGCTGCGCGACAATGTGATCTGGCGCGGACCCCAGATCGGCTACGCCGAGGGCGGGTCCAGCGGCTGGCTGCCCTATGCGCGGCGACGCGCGCCGACGCCCACGGTCGAGGTCGAGGTGGCCGGGCGGCGCGTGGCGGCCCTGGTCGACAGCGGGGCGCAGTTCTCGGTCATCGACGCGGCCCTGTTCGCCGGACTGGGCGTGGCCGAGACCTTTTCGATGCCGCTGATCGCTTATGGCGTCGGGGGCAATCCTCAGCTGGGGCGCGGCGCGACCGTCGATGTGGCGGTGGGCGAACTGCGGCTGAACGGGTTGCGCGCCGCGATCCTGCAGCTGGGGCCGCTGGCGTCGGAGCGCGGACTGGGCACGCCGCTGATCCTGGGTCAGGACGTGTTACGCGAACTGGTGCTGGACCTCGACACCGTCGGACGGCGCCTGCGCCTCAGCCGCCAGGAGGATCACCAGGCGCCGGCGGGCCTGACATCTATCGAGGTGCGCCGCGCCGACCGGGGTCTTTCGGCCGCCGTGACCGTCGAGGGCGCGGAAATCCAGGCGGTGGTCGACACCGGCGCCTCGGCGCTGCTGGCCGTCAGCCGCGAGGCGGCGGAAGGGGCGGGCCTCTTGGACGGCCGCGAGAGCCGTCAGGGCGCCAGCATCGTGCTGGGCGGCTCGACGCGGGCGGACATCGTGCGCGCCCGCACCGTCACCTTCGGCGACACCCTGGTTGAGGACGCCGAGGTCGCCATCTTCGCCGACGTGGCCGTGCCCGGCTTTCCTCGCGCCCTGCTGGGCATGGAGGCCTTCGCCGGTCGCCAGGTGGTGATGGACCTCGGGCGGGCGCGGCTGCTGGCGTCGGAGGCGCTGGACATCACCGTCGGAGCGCCGCGCCGCCGCTAGAGCCCCTGGAAGGTGTCGCAGGCGGCGGGGTCGCCGGACTGGTAGCCGCGTTGCAGCCATTCGACGCGCTGGGCGGACGAACCGTGGGTGAAGCTTTCGGGCGAGACGCGGCCGCCGCCGCGGCGTTGCAGCGTGTCGTCGCCGATGGCCTGGGCGGTGCGCATGCCTTCCTGAAGGTCGCCGGCTTCCAGCGCCACCTGCCCGTTCGACACGGCCGCCGCATTGGCGGCCCAGACGCCGGCGTAGCAGTCGGCCTGAAGCTCCAGCGCGACGGAATAGCGGTTGGCCTGGGCCTCGCCCGCCGCGCGCTGTTGCGCCTGACGCACCTGCTGCGAGGCGCCGGTCAGGGTCTGGACGTGGTGGCCGAACTCGTGGGCGATGACATAGGCGCGGGCGAAGTCGGCGCCGGATGCGCCCAGCTGCGTCTCCATCTCGCGCCAGAAGCCTAGGTCCAGGTAAACCGTCTGGTCGGTCGGGCAGTAGAAGGGTCCCATGGCCGACTGGCCGAAACCGCAACCGGTCGGCGTGCCCTGTTCGTAGATGACCGTCTTAGGCGGCTGATAGCCCTGAATCTTCGCGGTCCAGACGTCGTTGACGTTGGCGCCGATCACATCGACGAAGCGACCGGCCTGATCCTGGGGCGTGCCGACCGCGCCCTGCTGCTGGGCGGCGCCGGCGCCGCCGAACTGGCTGGCGACCTGCTGTGTGGTGTTGGGGTCGATGCCGAAGACGAAATAGCCGATCAGGGCGATCACGGTGACGCCGATGCCGCCGCCGGCGATGGCGCCGCCGCCCATGCCGCGACGGTCTTCAATCCCGCCGCCCGTCCGTCCGCCCTGCCAACGCATCGATCATCTCCCAAGCTCAAGCCCGGCGGTAACGCGGGCCGGCGACGAAGGGATGCGTGCGGGCTCTATTCGGCGCGTCGATCCAGCCAGGCGTCGATCTGTCCCACGCCGGCGCCCAGCGTCTGGCGTCGCTCGGTTGCGGATTCCCTGAACGTCCGTTCCGATTCGGGCGAGCGCAGCGGCCGATAGGCGGGCTCGTTCGGCAGGGGCAGGGGGCGGGCGCCCTCGATACGCTGGCGACGGAGCTGCGTTTCCAGCTGCTGCTGACGGGCGAACAGGTCGCGCGTCTCGGCCTGGCTGCGCAGCCGCTCGGTCTCGTAGCGATGCTGGTCGGCGATGGCGGCCGGCGCGCCTCCCGGATAACCACCATACGGCGACACATAGGGCGTCCAGGTCTGGGCCAGGGCGGGCGAGGCGACGGCGGCGATCAGGCCGGCAAGGGCGATGCGCGTGAACATGCCAGACAGATGGGAAGGCGTGGCGTCAGGCCAAGCGGAGCCGCAACCTGTCGTCCGCGCACGGGTTGTCCTGCCTCCTTCCCAACCCAACACGGAGAATGACTATGGCCCAGACCCTTTCGGGCAAGACCGTCGCCGTCCTCGCCACCGACGGCGTGGAGCTGGTGGAGCTGACCGAGCCGGTCAAGGCGCTGAAGGAAGCCGGCGCGACCGTCGAGATTCTCTCCTTGAAGGCCGGCGAGTTCCAAGGCTTCGATCATCTGACGCCCGGCGACAAGGTGACGGCCGACAAGGCGGTGGCCGATGCGGACGCCTCGTCCTACACCGGGCTGCTGCTGCCGGGCGGCGTCGCCAATCCGGACCAGCTGCGCGCCGACAAGGATGCGGTGGCCTTCGTGCGCGCCTTCTTCGAGGCCGGCAAGCCGGTGGCCGCCATCTGCCATGCGCCCTGGCTGCTGATCGAGGCGGGCGTGGTCGAGGGGCGCACCCTGACCGGCTTCGAGAGCATCCGCACCGACCTGAAGAACGCCGGCGCCAATGTCGTCAACGAAGAGGTGGTGGTCGACAAGGGTCTGGTCACCAGCCGTTGCCCAGACGACATTCCCGCTTTCAATCGCAAGATGATAGAGGAGTTCGCCGAGGGTCGTCACCAGGGACAGGCCGAGCAGACGCAGCAGGCCGTCGCCCGCTGATCGTTTAGGCCCTGGACTCACAACCACCAAGAGGTGATGGCGGCGAGAGCGACTGCGGCGGCGTAGGTGCATGCCAGTTTGTCGTATCGGGTATCGACGCGTCGAAAGTCCTTGATGCGGCAGAAGGCGCGTTCGACGCGATTTCGGCGCTTACCGGCTTGCGGGCCGAAGGCGGAGGTTCTTGCGACAAGGGCTGTTTGGGATGACGCGGCGGGTTCCACGATCCAACAGCAGGCGTCGCGATGCATAACTATAGCGTCCCCCGCTGATCAGCACATGGACTATGCCCGAGATCACCCGCCGATCATCCACCCGTGGCGCGCCGCGCGGCGTGTTCGGCGGCAACGGCCGAAGCCGCTCGAACTGCGCATTCGTCAGCCAGAACTCCGAAGCCATGTCCGTCCTCCTGTTTCCACGGAAGAGAGCCACAACCCGCGATCGCCGGGAGTCCTGTTTATGGGGCCCGGCCCTAGTCTATAGAGGGTCGAGAGGGACGCCTGGAACCGGCGCCTGACGCACGCGGTGGCCAGCCGTCAGTCTCCGCAATGGGTCCGGCGGGCGAAGCGCCCGACCCTATTTGGAACGATCACGCACGGTGGTGATGGCAATATAGAGCGCCACACCTAGAAAAAGCAGGCTGATGCTGGCGATACTGATCCAGCCCAGCACGTGTTCGATGGCGGATTCCGACATGGCGAACTCCCGGCGCCCGTGATCAGGCGTGCTCCATCCTAATCGATAAGCGATGGAAATGGTTCTGTCGTGGGCTTAACATTTAGCAAGAAATCGTTAGTGCAGCCTCTTCCGTGCGGATCAGCAGGGCGTGCAGCAGACTGCGCTCCTCGTCCGTGAAGTCGCCGAACAGCCGCGCCTCGATCTCACGCGCCTTGGGTGCAATGGCGGCGTAGAGGGTCGATCCTTCTGATGTCAGGACCAGCAGATGGGAGCGGCGATCGTCGGGATTGGGGGCGCGCCGGAACAGACCGCGCGCGGTTAGGGCGGCGGCGGCTCGGCTGACGGTGACCTTGTCCATGCGGGTGCGCTGGCCCAGCGCCTGCGGGGTTGCAGGACCGGTCTCGGCCGAGGCCGCGATCAACCGCCACTCCGGGATGCGCAGATCGAACAGGTCGCGGTAGACGCCCGCCACCGCCTCGCTGACGAGGTTGGCCGCGACCGACAGGCGGTAAGGCAGGAAATCGTCCAGGCGCAGATCGGATGTCATGGGGGAGATCGCAGCGCCCGCGTCGTTGTCGTTGACACCACCGTCGACGATCCTCAGTCTGGTTGCAAATGATACTAACGGGAGAGACGGCCATGACCGAAGGCGAACCGGCCGCAGCCTACATGCCGGGCTTTGGCAATCATTTCGCGTCGGAGGCGGTGGCGGGCGCCCTGCCGTTGGGCCGCAACTCGCCGCAGCGCACGCCCTTTGGCCTCTATGCCGAGCAGCTGTCGGGAACCGCCTTTACCGCGCCGCGCGCCGAGAACCGGCGGTCTTGGCTGTACCGCTTGAGGCCCACCGCCAACCATCCGCCATTCCGGCCGCTTGAGCGCAATAGTCGGCTGCAGACCGCGCCCTTCCAGCGTCCGCCGTCGCCCAACCGCATGCGCTGGGACCCGCTGCCGATGCCGGATGGGCCGACCGACTTCATCGACGGCCTGGTCACCTATGGGGGCAATGGCGACGTGGGCGCGGGCAGCGGCATTGCGGTGCATCTCTACGCCTGCAACCGCTCCATGACCGATCGCGTCTTCTTCAACGCCGACGGCGAAATGCTGATCGCGCCGCAGAACGGGACGCTGAGGCTGGTCACCGAGTTCGGCGGGATCGAGGTCGAGCCGCAGACGATCGCGGTGATCCCGCGTGGGGTGCGGTTCCGGGTCGAGCTGTTGAGCGGGGAGGCGCGTGGCTATGTGTGCGAGAACTACGGCGCCCTGTTCCGTCTGCCGGACCTGGGTCCGATCGGCTCCAACGGCCTGGCCAATCCGCGCGATTTCGAGACGCCGGTCGCCGCCTATGAGGATGTGGATCGGCCGGTCGAGGTGGTGCAGAAGTTCCAGGGCGGGCTGTGGGCGACCACCCTGGATCATTCACCGTTCGATGTGGTCGCCTGGCACGGCAATCTGGCGCCCTATCGCTATGATCTGCGGCGGTTCAACACGATCAACACCGTGTCGTTCGACCATCCGGATCCTTCGATCTTCACCGTCCTGACGTCCCCCAGCGATACGCCGGGCACAGCCAACTGCGACTTCGTGATCTTCCCGCCGCGCTGGATGGTGGCCGAGGACACCTTCCGTCCGCCCTGGTTCCACCGCAACGTGATGAGCGAGTTCATGGGCCTGATCCACGGCGCCTATGACGCCAAGGAGGGCGGCGGATTCGCGCCCGGCGGGGCCTCGCTGCACAACCAGATGAGCGGCCATGGTCCGGATCAGGCCAGTTACGACAAGGCGATCAGGGCCGAGCTCAAGCCGCACAGGATCGCCGACACCATGGCCTTCATGTTCGAAAGCCGCATGGTGATCCGGCCGACCGACTGGGCCATGGAGACGCCCACCATGCAGCTCGACTATGACGACGTCTGGTCGAACTTCGAAAAGGGACAGCCCACGCGATGACGCGCCCCACCGTCGACGAGACGCACGATCCCGCCCGCCTCAGCTGGGTCGAGAGCGCGAACGGCCACCCGGACTTCCCGATCCAGAACCTGCCGCTGGGCGTGTTCTCGCCTGTGGACACCGATGAGCGGCGCATCGGCGCGGCCATCGGCGACCGCATCCTGGACCTGCGCGCAGCGACGGTCGCCGGCCTGATCGAGGGCGCGGCGTCGGCGGTGCTGGGCGATGCGACGCTGAACCGGACGATGGGCCTTGGCGCGGCGGAACGGCTTCATCTGCGCCGCCAGCTGTCGAAGCTGCTGAGCGACGATACGCACAGGTCGCAGGTCGAGCCGCTGCTGCATGACACGGCCGACTGCACCCTGCACCTGCCAGCCGCGATCGGCGACTACACCGACTTCTATGTCGGCATCCGGCACGCGGAGAATGTCGGCAAGCTGTTCCGGCCCGACAATCCGTTGCTGCCGAACTACAAGCATGTGCCGATCGGCTACCATGGGCGGGCCTCATCCGTGCGGGCGTCGGGCGCGCCGGTGATCCGGCCCAACGGCCAGACCAAGGCGCCGGATGCGGAGGCGCCGAGCTTCGGACCGGCCAAGCGGCTCGACTATGAGCTGGAGCTGGGCGTGTGGATCGGCCCCGGAAACGATCTGGGCCAGCCGATCCCCATCGAGCGGGCGATGGATCACATCGCCGGCTTCTGCCTGTTGAACGACTGGTCCGCGCGTGATCTGCAGGCGTGGGAGTATCAGCCGCTGGGCCCGTTCCTGGCCAAGAACTTTCTCAGCACGGTCTCGCCCTGGGTGGTGACGATCGAGGCGATGGCGCCCTTCTTTGTGGCGCAAGACCCGCGACCGGAGGGCGACCCCCAGCCGCTGCCCTACCTCTGGGACGAGGACGACCAGGCGAGCGGCGCCCTGTCCATCGAACTGGAGGTGCATCTGTCCAGCGCGCAGATGCGCGAAGGGGGACAGGCGCCGGTGCGCCTCAGCCACGGTCCGGCCGCCAACATGTACTGGACGGTCGGCCAGATCGTGACGCACCACGCCTCCAACGGCTGCAATCTGAACCCCGGCGACCTGCTCGGCACCGGCACCATCTCCGCGCCCGAGCGGGACGGCTTCGGCAGCCTGATCGAGATCACGCGCGGCGGCGCCGATCCGATCCGCATCCCCGGCGGCGAGCGTACATTCCTGCAGGACGGCGACGAAATCGCCCTGTCCGCCCGCGCGCAGGCGCCGGGCCGCGTCTCCATCGGCTTTGGATCCTGCCGCGGCATCGTACAGCCGGCGCCGGCGGTCTAGGACGGCCGGCTCCGTCGAGAAGCCGGCCGCTTCGCCAAGCCTCAGGCGGCGTCGACCAGCACCACCTCGGCGTCGGACAGGGCGGTGACGGTGACGGCGTCTTCCTGGGCGATGGCGGCGCCGTCGCGGGCGTTCAGCCGCACGCCGTTGATCTCGACCTCGCCACGGGCGGGCACCAGATAGCCGCGTCGGGCGGCGCCCAGCGGATAGGTCGCGCTCTCGCCGGCCTTCAGGGTCGCGCCGGCCACGCGAGCGTCGGTGCGGATCGGCAAGGCGTCGGCGTCGTCGTCGAAGCCCGAGGCCAGGATCACGAACTGCCCGGCGCGCTCGCCCTTGGGAAAGGGCTTGGCGCCCCAACTGGCCTTTTCGCCGCGCCGCGTGGGCTCGATCCAGATCTGGAAGATGCGGGTGGTGACGTCCTCGGCGTTCCATTCGGAATGCCTAACGCCCGTGCCCGCGCTCATCACCTGGACGTCGCCGGCTTCGGTCCGGCCCTGGTTGCCCAGGCTGTCCTGGTGCGTGATGGCGCCGTCGCGGACATAGGTGATGATTTCCATGTCGGCGTGCGGGTGCGGTGGAAAGCCCGTTCCGGCGGCGATCTCGTCGTCGTTCCAGACACGCAGCGCGCCCCAGCTCATGCGGGCAGGGTCATAGTAGTTGGCGAAGGAGAAGTGGTGCCTGGCCTTCAGCCAGCCATGGTCCGCGCCGCCGAGTTGGTCAAAAGCCCTGCGTTCGATCATCGTCCCTGTCTCTCATGCTGGCGGGCCGCAAGCCCGCGGTTCGAGAGCCAAGATAGGGTGTCAGGACAATCCGCAACAGTGTCTGCATCAATATCGGTGATGCAGGTCCAGCGCGGCGGGCTTCAGGGCGTGAACTGGATGGTGCGCTCGAAGCGGTGCGGCCGGTCGCCTGAAGCTCCGGCGTCGTGCTCCAGCGTGGCGCCGTTCATCAACGCAAGCGCCGCTTCGCCGAAGCCGAGCCCAGGCCGGGTTTCGTGCAGCACCTCGCACTCGCCGACACGACCGTCGGGATAGGCGGTGCAACCCAGCCGCACGGCGACATTGGACAAGGGCGCGGTGGCCGCGTTCGCCTTGCCCTCGGTCTGCGCGGCCTTGACCAACGGCTTGGCGGGTTGCGCCACGGCGGGATGGGAGGTGATTAGAACAAACGCGAGAGCGGAGACGAGCATCGATAAACGGCCTTGAGACAACAGCGATACAACCGCCGATGCGTCAGACACGTTCCACCGCCGCGTGATTTATGATCCGCGGCGCGCCCATAACGGGCAAGGCCTTAGGCTGCGCTGTTCGCCGCATCGGAAGGGATCGCCGCCGAGCGGCCCGGCTTGGGTTCTGGCGGGCGGGCGCGGATTTCCGGGACAGCGATGTAGAGCGGCGTTCCCCCCACAAGCAGGCAGACGCTGCCAACGCTGATCCAGCCCATCACCTGAGCCATCGACACAATCATGCGTGTGTCCGCCGGAGCGCACGATGTGCAGGATATCCCAACATTCGCCGCCATCGTCGCCAGCCGTCGTTACCGCCGACATGAGCAGGAGTGAGACACCCGATCCCATCGCCGCAAAACTCTAGCCACCCCGCAAAAATATTATTATACCACGACAAATGTCCGGCGGAGCTGGACCAAGGATCGACAGAAGATCGACCGATCGGAGGGAACCCATGGACGTCAGGCTCAGCCGGCGAACCTGCCTGCTTTCCGCCGCCGCGCTGCCGCTGGCGGGTGAGCTCACGGTCCGGGAGCAAGCTTCGCCGGGTCGCGGACGGGTCATGGAAACCATGGTCCGAGCCACCCGCTTCATGACGGATCGGGTGTCCACCCATGGCGGCTACGTCTGGTCCTACCTTGCCGACTTCTCGCGGCGCTGGGGCGAGATGGAGGCCTTTCCGAGCATGATCTGGACCCAGGCGCCGGGCACGCCCGAGATGGGACAGGTGTTCCTCGACGCCTACTACGCGACGGGCGACGAACTGTACTACGACGCCGCGATCAAGGCGGGCGACGCTCTGGTGTGGGGCCAGCATTCCAGCGGCGGCTGGAACTACATCATCGACTTCGCTGGCGAGGCGTCGCTGAAACGCTGGTACGAGACCATCGGCCGAAACGGCTGGCGGCTCGAGGAATTCCAGCACTATTACGGCAACGCCACCTTCGACGATCATGCCACGGTGGAGTGCGCGCGCTTCCTGCTGCGGCTCCATCTGGAAAAGGGCGAGCCGCGCTTTCGGGCGTCGGTGGACAAGGCAATCGGCTTTGTTCTCGACAGCCAGCTGCCGAGCGGCGGTTGGCCTCAGCGCTTCCCGCGCGCGGCCGAGTTCCGCAATCATGGCCACCCCGACTACACCGGCCACATCACCCTGAACGACGAGGTGGCCGAGGAGAACATCGACTTCCTGCTGCTGGCGCTGCAGCAGCTGGGCGAGGAACGCGTGCGGCCGGCGATACAGCGCGCGATGGACAGCTACATCGCCCTTCAGCAGCCCGCGCCCACGCCCGGCTGGGCGCTTCAGTACACGCCGGACCTTAAGCCGGCGCAGGGCAGAACCTACGAACCGCCCGCCGTGTCGCCCCACACCACCGCCGCCGCGCTCGCCAAGCTGATGGACTTCTATGAGCTGACCGGAGAGCGCAGATATCTGGGGCGCGTGCCCGAGGCGATCGCCTGGCTCAGGCAGGTGGAGGCGCCGCCCGCGGCCTGGCGCGACGGGCGCAACCACTTCCGCTACATCGAGCCCGGCTCCAATCGCGTCATCGCCGTGCACCGCCGCGGATCGAACGCTCAGAACGGCGAATACTACGCCGACTTCGACGCTGTGGATCAGGTGGGCGAAAAGCATATCGACGCCGATGCGCTTCAGGCTCGTCACGACCGGCTGATCGCCGCTTCGCCCGAGGCGGCGACGTCCCGGTCTGTGCTGTTGGGGCGCGGACCCTCCCTGTTGCCGCGCTATGTGGTGACCCGCGCGGTCGGCGGATCGGACCTCAATGTCACCGAGGCGCGTGATCGCGCGAGCGAAGTCGCGGCCCTAATCGACGGCCTGAACGCCGAAGGGTACTGGCCGCTGGAACTGCGCACCACCAGCCACCCCTATCGCGGAGATGGGCCGCCAGAGCCCCCGCCCGGCTTTGTGGACAGAGGCCAGGTCGGCGACGACTGGGACACATCGCCCTTTGTCGAGCCGACGGGTCCGATGGGCATCTCCACCGGAACCTACATCAACAATATGAGCCGCCTCATCGCGCACCTGGCCGAGACGGAGACGGCCGCATGAGATGTTTCCATGGACTGGCGCTCGTGTCGCTTCTTTCCGGCGCCGCTGTGGCGCAGGCGCCGCTTGCCGCCCGCTCGCCCGACGGCCTGGCCTATCGCGCCCAACCCCTGACCACCGAGATCTATTTCGCCGATCCGTCAGCGCACGTGTTCGATGGGCGCGTCTATGTCTATGGCTCGCACGACGTGGAGGGCCCGCAGGCCGACGATCAGCCCGGCAAGGGCTTCGTGATGAACGACTATCGCGTCCTGTCGATGGCGAGCATCGGCGGGCCTGTCGTGGTACATCCCGCGGCCTTCGCCCTGGCGGACGTACCGTGGGCGAACCGTCAGCTGTGGGCGCCGGACGTGGCGCGCAGGCATGGGCGCTACTTCTTCTATTTCCCGGCCAAGGACGCCGCCGGCGTGTTCCGGCTGGGCGTGGCCACGGGCGACCGGGCGGAAGGCCCGTTCAAGCCCGAACCTGAGCCGATTCCGGGCGCCTACAGCATTGATCCGTCCGTGTTCATCGACGACGACGACCAGGCCTATCTGTACTTCGGCGGCATTCACGGCGGTCAGCTTCAGAGATGGGCCAGCGGACAATATGAGCCACAGGCGGGCGACACCGACCTGAAACAGCCGGATGCGCCGGCCTTGAGCCCAAAGGTGGCGCGGCTGAGCGCGGACATGCTGACCCTCGCCGAACCGGCGCGCGACGCCGTGATCGTCGATGAAGCCGGCAAGCCTCTGGTCGGCGGCGACCTGGATCGGCGCTTCTTCGAGGCGGCCTGGATGCACAAGCGCAACGGCCTCTATTATCTCAGCTATTCGACGGGCGAGACCCATTACATCGCCTATGCGACCGCGACGTCGCCGACCGGCCCGTTCACCTATCGGGGCCACGTCCTGCTGCCGGTGCAGGGCTGGACGACCCACCACTCGATCGTCGAGGTCGAGGGGCGCTGGCGGCTGTTCTACCACGACACCCAGGCGAGCAGCCGCACCCACTTGCGCAGCGCTAAGGTGGTGGACCTCACGCACAATCCCGACGGCACGATCCAGTTGATCGACCCCTTCATCCGCCAGCCGTGACCTGCCCGGCTCGCCCGGCCTCAGACAAAAGGAACCTCCGATGAGATCAATCGATCGTCGCGCCGCCATGGCCGGCCTGCTGGGCGGCGTGGCCGCCTCCGCCCTGCCCGTCCGGTCGGCGCTGGCCCAGACCAACGAGGAAGCCGCGCCGCTGGGTCGCGAGTGGGCGCACTTGAAGTGGCGTCGGGGGCTCGAGAACCAGCGCATTCCCGACCTGGGCGACGGGACCTTCCTGAACCCGATCATGGCCGGCGACCATCCTGACCCTTCGATCCTGAAGGACGACGACGACTACTACATGACGTTTTCGTCGTTCGAGTCCGTCCCCGGCATCCACATCTGGCACTCGCGCGACCTGGTGAACTGGCGTCCGGTCACCGCGGCCCTGACCACCAACATCGGCTCGGTCTGGGCGCCTGAGTTGTGCAAGCACGGGAACCGCTTCTACGTCTACATTCCCGCCCGCTTCCCCGAGTACCGCTCCAGCTACGTGATCTGGGCCGACAAGATCGAGGGGCCCTGGAGCGAACCGGTGGACCTGAAGCTGCCGGCCCACATCGATCCGGGCCACATCGTCGGCGAGGACGGCAAGCGCTACCTGTTCCTCAGCGGCGGCGACCGGGTGCGGCTGACGGATGACGGGCTGGCGACCGACGGCCCGGTCGAGCACGTCTACGATCCTTGGCGCTATCCGGAGGGCTGGATCGTCGAGGGCTTCGCGCCCGAAGGACCCAAGGTGATGCGCCACGGCGACTACTTCTACATGATCACCGCCGTGGGCGGCACGGCCGGCCCGCCGACCGGCCACATGGTGATCGCCGCCCGTTCCAAGTCCATCCACGGCCCATGGGAAGACTGCCCCAACAACCCGATCGTGCGCACCACGTCGGGCGCCGAGAAGTGGTGGTCGCGGGGCCATGCCACGCTGGTCGAGGGACCGGACGTCTCTTGGTGGATGGTCTACCACGGCTATGAGAACGCCTACTGGACCCTGGGCCGCCAGACCCTGCTGGACCCCATCGAATGGACCGAGGACGGCTGGTTCCGCGCCAAAGGCGGCGACCTGGCCCAGCCGATCGCCAAGCCCCAGGGCGGCGAGGCGGTGCAGCCCGGCATGGCGTTGTCCGACGACTTCTCGACCGACAAGTTCGGCATCCAGTGGAGCTTCTACGCACCGGAGGCCGATGAAAAGTCGCGCCTGCGCCGCGACAACGGCGTGCTGCACATGCGCGCCAAGGGCAAGGCGCCGGTCGATTGCTCGCCGCTGACCTTTGTCCAGGGCGACCAAGCCTATCAGATCCAGTGCGAGATCGAGATCGATCCGGGCGTCACCGCCGGCCTGATCCTGTTCTACGATCGTGCCCTCTATGCGGGCCTGGGCTTTGACGCGACCCGCTACGTCACCCACCAGTACGGCATCGAGCGCGGTCGTCCCGCCAATCCACATGGCCGGCGCATGTTCATGCGTCTGACCAACGCCTATCAGAACGTCTACTTCGACACCTCGCCGGACGGCGTGAACTGGAGACGCTTCGACCGGCAGATGGAGGTGTCAGGCTACAACCACAACGTCCGCGGCGGCTTCATGATGCTGCGGCCTGGGCTCTACGCCGCCGGAGACGGAGAGGCGCGGTTCAGGAACTTCACCTTCAAGGCGCTGTAGGGCGCGGAAACAGGGGTCGGTCGTGTTCGGACGGCCGACCCGCAAGGCCTGTACGCGGAGCCCTCACCCGGATCAAACCCGTCAAAAGCCCATGCAGAAAGGGAATGACACCGGTAACAAAAAACGCTTGTTGCTGCGGTCCTATCATCATACTTTTCTTTGGCTGGCATGAACCGGCGGGGAACGTCGGACGATCACGCCCTCAAGAGGCGAGGCGCCGACGACGGAGGGAACCATGAGACTATCCAAGAGCGAAGCCTTGCGCGCGACCGCGTCCTCCATGGCGCTGGGCGCGGCCTTATTGTTGGCGCTGCCCGCGGCGGCGCAGGACGCAGAGCCGACGCAGGAGGTCGACGAGATCGTCGTCACCGGCATCCGCGCCTCGCTGGCCAGCGCGCTGAACGAGAAGCGCCGGTCGAATACCATTGTGGACGTCATCAACGCCGAAGACATCGCCGACTTCCCGGACGCGAACCTGGCGGAATCGCTGCAGCGCATTCCGGGCGTCTCGATCGACCGCGAGAACGGCGAAGGCAACTCCATCTCGGTGCGCGGTCTGGGCGGCGATTTCACCCGGGTGCGCCTGAACGGCCTGGAGACCCTGTCGACCTCGGGCGCCAACAACGCCGACGGCGCGCTGCGTCGCGACCGGGGCTTCCAGTTCAACACCTTCGCATCCGAGCTGTTCAACTCGCTGAAGGTGCAGAAATCCGCCGACGCCAAGACCGACGAAGGGTCGCTGGGCGCGACTGTGGACCTGATCTCGGGCCGACCCTTCGACTTCAACGAAGGTCGCGTGGCCCTGACGCTGCAGGACGCCTATTACGAGAACGGCGGCACCCACAATCCGCGCCTGGCGCTGCTGGCCTCGGAGCGTTGGAGCAGCCGGATCGGCGAGTTCGGTCTTCTGGGCTCGGTGGCCTACAACGAGCGTGAGCAGAACATCGACAGCTACTCGCGTTCGACCGGCTCGAACGAATACGTGTACCGCGGCGCCACCTTCAACAACGTCGGTGCGAACGCGGCTGGCGATCACCAGGGGTTCGCCCTGCCGATCGGCACACCCCTCAGCGCCCTGCCGCGCGTCTCCAATCCGGAAGCCCGGAGCTACCTGATCGGCTCGGACCCCGAGGCCTACGCCCTGCTGAACGGCGGCTCCACGCGGGGCTCCCTGGTGCACATTCCGTCGCTGGCGACGCTGAACCACCGCGAGGTCGAGCAGGAACGGCTGGGCGTCACCCTGTCGGGCCAGTGGCGGCCGACCGCCCGCACGGTGATCAACTTCGACAACCTGTATTCAGAACAGACGCAGGTCTCGACCAACTACCAGATCGGCGCGGTGGGGCTGAACCGCAACAACACCAACGGCAACCGCACGCTGACCTCGTTCAGCTATCAAACCTTTCCGACCACCAGCGCCAGCAACAACAGCTACGCCAACCGTCGCGGCTCCTACGCCAACTGCGCCACCCAGGCGGCGACCGAGTTCCGTGACGCGATCGACTGCGGCCAGTCGCTGTACGGAAACACCCCCATCTTCAGGACCGCGCCGGGCGCCACCAACCAGAACCTCGCGGCCGGCACCGGCAGCTTCAATCCCAACAACCTGGAGGTGTACGACTACTATAACCAACCCGGTTCGGTCGGCTACATCTTCCATCCCCAGGCGCTGGCGCTGCGGGGCGCGTTTATCGGCCGTCCGTCGGTCAGGCTGATCGATGCGGGGCTGAGCGAGACGGGCGCCAACGCCAACTATCTGGTGCTCGGCAATGTCGACATGCGCTCGGCGGTGGACCAGGGCGGCTACACCACCGAGTTCCGCCAGAACTCGATCAACATCGAGCATGACTGGAGCGACACCTTCCGCATGTCGCTGCTGGTGGGCGACTCGGAATCCTCCAACACCAACACCGGCCTTCTGGCCGACTTCATCCGCCTGGACTCGGGCCAGGGTGTCGCCGGCGACGATTACTTCGTCTTCGACGACCGCGAAGGCGGCGACATGCCGATCATGAACTTCGGCTTCGACGTGGCCGACCCCGACAGCTGGGATTTCGTCAAGGGTTACTCGGCGCTGCGCCACTTCCGCACCATCACCGAGAACGGCTACAAGACCGCCAAGATCGACTTCGAGTGGGACCTCGACGAGGACCTCACGTTCAGCTTCGGCATCGCCCAGCGCAAGTTCGACTTCTATTACACCCGCTTCGAGCGCCTGATCGGCGACACCATGAACCCCAGCCTGCTGGAAGGGGTGCGCACGGGCCTGGTGGACGCGACCACCGTGGCCGACATGGGCCAACTGACCACCTGGGGCGAGGGGCTGGACGTGCCGGGCGGCACCCCGACCTCCTTCTTCACGCCGAACCTGCAGGCCTTTCAGACCCGCTTCGGCTTTGACTGCGACTGCATCAACGACTTCGGCGACTGGCGCCTTTCGGACCTGCGCAACGGCGGCGTGAACACCTTCTCCGTCGATGAGGACAGCCTGTCCTACTATGGCCAGCTGGACTTCCGCGTGCCGCTGTTCATCGGCGATCTGCGCGGCAACGCCGGCCTTCGCCGGGCCGAGACCAAGGTCGATTCTCGTGGCCGCTCGCCCAGCGGCCGTCCTGTCCAGAACGACAACGAGTACAACGACACCCTGCCGTCGCTGAACCTGGTGTGGGAGCTGAACGACAAGCTGATCCTGCGCTTCGCCACGGCCAAGGTCATGGCGCGCCCGCAGATGACGGCGCTGCAGCCCGGGATCACCGCCTTCAACGTGCCGGTCGGCATCGGTGCGGATCCGGCCCAGTTCGACGGATCCAATGCCGCCATCACCCTGGGCAACACCAAGCTGAAGCCGTTCCGCGCCACCAACTTCGACTTCAACGCCGAATGGTATTTCGCCCGCGACGCCATTCTGTCGTTCGCCTACTTCCACAAGGAGATCGAGAGCTTCCCGCAGGTGGTCCTGCGCGAAGGCCGACTCAGCGAAATCTTTGACGCCGAGCAGATCGCCAATCTCCGTCTCGCGTTCGACGGCCTGACGGACGTAGCCTCCGATAGCCGCCGCGCCTACATCGACCAGGACCTGCCGTTCCAGGTGCGCCAGTTCAACGATGCGCCGGGCGGAACCCTGTCGGGCGTCGAGATCGCCTACCAGCAGAACTTCACCTTCCTGCCGGGCCTGCTGCAGAACTTCGGGGTGCAGGCCAACTACACTCACATCGAGTCCGAGCTGGAGTACATTCTGGACCCGGCGCGCAACCTGACCGGCACGGCGCCGTTCCTGGGCGCGTCGCCGGACGCCTTCAATGCGACCCTCTTCTATGAGGTCCCGCGCTGGAGCGCCCGCGTCTCCACGGCCTATCGCGCCGAATACCAGACGACCTATCCTCTGGCCTCGGGCGGTTGCGACCCCGGCCAGTGCGATTCGCCGCTGATCAACGACTTCGCCGGTTCGGCCGAGACGCTGAACGTCGACGCCTCCTTCACCTACAAGTTGTCGGACGCCATCACGCTGACCGCCGAGGCGCTGAACCTGACCGACCAGAAGGACGAGCGTTGGTCGTATCAGGACGATCCGGTGGTCGCCAACTACGCCAGCACCGGCCGCCAGTACTTTGTTGGGGCCCGGTTCACCTTCTGATCGTCCATCGGCAGCCCCTTCCTTCCCGGACCGCTGCCGTTCTCGGGGACGCCGGATCAAGGCGCCCCCATTTTTTCGGATCGGCGAACATCACGCCGGACTGCGGCTCGGAAACGACGGGCGTTTCCGAGTCGCGGCGGTTTGGAGCAGATAAATCATGTGGAGCCTGGTCGCGGCCGCATACATGATTTCGATGCCGGCGACGCCAACCGTCGCTTCGCCATCGACCTGGTATGAGCAGGGGGATTTCGCACCGGTCGAACGCGTCACCCTCGTGATCGCCAACGATCTCGCCGAAGATCGCAAGGACGCGCCCGTTGTTGTTCGCCGCGACCAGCTGCCGATGCTGGCGGACATCCAGGAACTGACGGTCACCCTGGTCGATCCCGCGGGCGAACCGCGCCCCGAGCCCTCGCGCGAACTGCTGGCCCGACAGGGTCCGCATGAGCGGCGCGGCGAAAGCAACGGGCGCGCCCTCGACTATCAGTTCGATGACCTGGACCGCGACGGCGTCTGGGACGAGCTGTTCTTTGTCGCGGATCTCAAGGCCGGAGAACGCAAGGCCTTTCACCTCTATCGCGGCTTTCAGCAACGCGGTTGGAACCCGCACCGCACGCACGCCGCGGTCGGCAGCTACATGCGTCACACCGTGCCCTTCTGGGAAAGCGAGCATGTCGGGTGGAAGCTCTGGTTTCCGACCGACATCGACATCTACGCCAAGCGGCGGCCGGTGCTGATGGCTCACCGCCTCTACATGGGCAATCTGGACGGCTACGGAGTGGGCGCCGAGAACGCGGACTACGGCGCAGACATCATGTCGGTGGACGACAGCTTCGGCGGCGGCGGGATCGGCGTGTTCGAAGGCGAGGCGCTGGCGCGGCCGCGCTTCACGCCCTCATCGGACCTGGCCAACCGGTTCAACGCCGGCCAGCAGTCGGACACGCGCTACAGCTTCGACGTTCTGGTCAACGGCCCGCTGCGGAGCATGGTGCGCATCCGGAGCCTGAACTGGAACACCGGACAAGGCCGCTACGAAGCGGAGCAAATCTACACCGCCTACGCCGGCCAGAATTATACAACCGCCGAGGTTCGGTTCCCGACGTGGCTCCCTGGGCCTCAAGGCGCCGACTTCGCCGTGGGCGTTCGCCGCCGGCCCGGCCAGACGTTTGAGCGACGCGAGGCCAACTGGATCGTGACCGCCGCTCCCGAGGCGCTTCGCAACCCCGACGACGTGGAGGGGCTGCAGCAGCAGGCGCCGATCCTTTATGCGGGTACCGCGCTGATCGTGCCGACGGAGGACGCCGCCGCCTACCAGTTCATCGCCGAACGCGGCGGCAATCACGTCTTTCGCGTGCCTGCCCGGGAGGACCGACGCTACCGCTACATGCTCGTCGCGGGCTGGAGCGAAGGCGAGGTCCTGAAGACCCCCGAGGCCTTTGCCGATTATGTCGCCGCAAACGCGCGCGCATTCTCAAGCCCGCTGCGGCTCGATCGGGTCCAGGAGGAAGTGAAACGCTGATCCCATGCCGACGCCTGTGACGCGCGAAGCGACGACAACGAGGAAGTGGCGCACCCGACACGATTCGAACGTGTGACCTTTGCCTTCGGAGGGCAACGCTCTATCCAGCTGAGCTACGGGTGCTTGGGGCGCGGGCGCCGATCCCGAGATGGCGCTTACAGCATGCGGGCGGGGGGCTCAACGCAAAAGCGCGAACCGGCTGTTCAAGCCCGTGCGGAGTTTTGAAGCGCAACGTTATTTTGGACCGAAGCCTTGACGACGCTGTACGTATCTGACTCGGGGCAAGGGCCTAATGTTCAATAAAACCAAGTAAAAACAACTATTTGACTTGGTCTGGGGACCGGCAGCCGAAAGGCCCCGTACGTCCCGAGCCGAAAACGGCAAAGCTCGCTTCGGGCGCCTTCGGTGAAAATTCCAAGCCGGAACGGGGGTTAGCGGAGTCAAACAATTTAACTGCGAGTCGCGCAGAGAATCTGCGTTGACCGGACCCGGCCTCGGCGTAAGTTTTGGCCTCTATCGCACTTCCATCCCGACACGGATGAAGACGGCGCGAGACCTCGGTTTCGCGGCGGCGGGAGATGTCTGTCCAAGAGTTCGGCCCCCGCCGGAAAGCATCGCTTTTCGGGGCAGGAGACGTCGTCCCGGACGCATCCCTAGAAGGGCGGTGATTTGGTTTGGTTTGCAAGGCTGGGTGTACGGGATGATCGGGGGCGGGGCGGCGATGGACCGGGCGACGGGCGGATCGGACGTGGATCGGATCTGGAGCGAGGCGTCGCTGCGCCTGCGCGCCGAGATCGGGGATGGCCCGTTCAGCTCCTACATCGCGCCCTCGGCCGTGCGCGTCGATGACGCCGGTCAGCTGATCCTGGTGACGCCCACCGCCTATGCGCGCGACTGGGTGCGCAAGAACGCGCTGCGCCGCATGAACGAGCTGTGGCTGGGGCTGGACGGGCAGCATCGCCGGCTGGACGTGCGCTGCCGCGCCGAGGTCGGCTCCCCGGCCCCTGCCCTGGGTCAGTCGGCCGGCGGCAATGTGGTGGATGTGACCACGCGGCTGGCGGCCCTGGCGCAACCCAATCTGGCTCAGCCGACGGTGGCGCCGGTCGCCGACGGTGCACGCGCCGTGCGGGCGGCGGGCCTGCAGGAGCGGCTGACGTTCGACAGCTTTGTGGAAGGCCAGGGCAACGCCTTTGCCCTGGCGATCGCTCGTCAGGTGGCGACTTGGGCCGACGGCCACTTCAATCCGGTCTTCTTTTGCGGCCCATATGGCTACGGCAAGACGCACCTGCTGAACGCCATCGCCTGGGAGGCCCAGCGCCTGCGACCCCAGGCCAAGGTGGTCTATCTGACGGCCGAGCGGTTCCTGTCGACCTTTGTCAAGGCGATGCAGGATCGCCAGACCGCCGCCTTCAAGGAAAGCCTGCGCTCGGCCGACATGCTGCTGCTGGACGACGTGCAGTTCGTGGGCGGCAAGGCGAGCACCCAGGAAGAACTGCTGTCGACGCTGACCGCGCTGATCGAGGACGGCAAGCGCATCGTGCTGTCGGCCGACCGCGCGCCCATGGCCCTGACCGACGTCGAGCCGCGCCTGCGCAGCCACCTGGCCGCCGGCCTGACCTGCCCCGTCGAGGCGGGCGACCGGGAGCTGAAGGTGGCGGTGGCGCGCAATCGCCTCAAGGCGCTGGAAGCCTTGGGCGTGGTCTACGGCGAGGCGCGGATCGAGGTGCTGGAGCAGTTGGTCGAACGCACGCCCGGCTCGATGCGCGAGCTGGAAGGCGCGGTGAACACCCTGGCCGCCGCCGCCGGATCACGGCTGTCGTCGCTGACCGTCGAGGAGGCGCAAGGTTTCCTGGGCGCGGCGCTGCGCGGCGGGCCCGAGCGTCGCATCACCGTGGACGAGATCCAGAAGACGGTGGCCGACCATTTCGGCCTGAAGCAGGCGGACCTGCTCAGCGAGCGCCGCACCCGCTCGGTCGCCCGGCCGCGCCAGATCGCCATGTATCTGTGCAAGCAGCACACCACTCGTTCCTATCCTGACATCGGCCGACGCTTTGGCGGACGCGACCACACCACGGTGCTGCACGGCGTGCGCAAGATCGAGGAGATGCTGGGCTCCGACGACCAGATCGCGCGCGACGTCGAGGCCTTGACGCGCAAGCTGCGCGGTTGAGCCGATGACGGCCGATCGGACGGCGCGCGGGCGTTTGCGCCGGCCGCCTGATCGGCTAGTGTCCGCACCCACTTCTTAGCGGCGCCAGGGGGCGCGCCGCCGCCGGGCGAACTGATTATGCAGCTGACCATTGAACGATCCGCGCTTCTGAAGGCCCTGGGCCATGTGCAGAGCGTGGTCGAACGCCGCAACACCATTCCGATCCTGTCCAATGTGCTGCTGAGCGCCGGCCGCGACCGGCTGGCCTTCGCCGCCACCGACCTGGACATGGAGATGGTGGACGACGCCGAGGCGGTGGTGAACGTCGAGGGTCAGATCACCGCCCCCGCCCACACCCTGTACGAGATCGTGCGCAAGCTGCCCGAAGGCGCCGAGGTGTCGCTGACCTATTCCGGCGACGATCCGCGCCTGGTGGTCTCGGCCGGGCGCTCGCGCTTCAACCTGCCGGTGCTGCCGGCGGGCGACTTTCCGGTGATGTCGAACGATGCGTCGGGCGCGACCTATTCATTGGCGCGTGAGGACCTGGCGCGGCTGATCGACAAGACGCGCTTCGCCGTGTCGACGGAGGAGACGCGCTACTATCTGAACGGCCTTTATCTGCACACGGTGGCGGAGAACGGGGTCCCCTTGCTGCGCGCGGTGGCGACCGACGGCCACCGCCTGGCCCTGGCCGAGACGCCGGCGCCGGAAGGGGCGGCCGGCGGCCCCGGGGTGATCGTGCCGCGCAAGACCGTGGATCAGGTGCGTCGCCTGCTGGACGACACCAATACGCCCGTGCAGGTGCAGGTCTCGCCCCAGAAGATCCGCTTCCAGCTGGGCGAAGCCAGCCTGACCTCCAAGGTCATCGACGGCGCCTTCCCGGACTATCTGCGCGTCATTCCGCGCGGCAACGACAAGCAGGCCGACATCGACAACGCCTTGTTCGCCAAGGCGGTGGACCGCGTCGCCACCATCTCGGCCGAAAAGAGCCGCTCGGTGAAGCTCGCCTTCGACAACGACCGGGTCAAGCTGACCGTGCGCAACATGGAGGCCGGCCAGGCCGAGGAAGAGGTCGAGATCGGCTATTCCGACGAGCCGTTCGAGATCGGCTTCAACGCCCGCTACCTGCTGGACGTCGCCGGCCAGATCACCGGCGAAAACGCCGCCTTCAAATTCGCCGACCCGGCCAGCCCCACCCTGGTGCTCGATCCGGGCGACCCGGGCGTGCAGTATGTGCTGATGCCGCTCCGGGTGTGATCCGCGGCGAGTGATTAGCGGCGAGTGGCGAGCCAAAGGCGGCTTGCATTGACACGCCACTCGCCACTCGCCACTCGCCACTTGTGATTAGCTCCCTCGCCCTCACCGACTTCCGCTCCTACAAGAGCGCGCGGCTGGAGCTGACCTCCGGCGCGGTGGTGCTGCATGGGCCGAACGGGGCGGGGAAGACGAACCTTTTGGAGGCTGTCAGCCTGCTGACGCCCGGCAAGGGACTGCGGGGGGCGACGGCGGCGGAAATGGGCCGGCGAGAGCCGGGCGAGGCCGGCGGGCGCGCCTGGGCGGTGACGGTCGATCTGGACGACGGCGTGCGGCTGGGCACAGGGGTGCAGGCGGCGGGGCCGTCGGCGCGGCGGATCGTCCGGATCAACGGCGACACGGCCCAGCCCGGCCGGCTTTTGGAATATCTGCGGCCGGTCTGGGCGACGCCCGAGCAGGACCGGCTGTTCTCGGACGCCCGCGCCGAGCGGCTTAAGTTCTTCGACCGGTTGGTGTTCGCCGCCGATCCCGATCACGCCGCCAGCATCTCGGCCTACGAAAAGGCGCAGCGCGATCGTCAGCGCCTGCTGAACGAGGCGGCGGAGGGACGCGAGGCCGATCCCGTCTGGCTGGATGCGCTGGAGGCGCGCATGGGCGAGGCGGGCGCGCGGGCGGCATTGGCGCGCGTCGCGGCGCTGCACGCCTTGCAGGCCGCCATTGACGCACGCGCGGACCGTCCGTTTCCGCAGGCGGACCTCGGCCTGTCCGGCGACGCGGAGGCCATGGCCGAGGCGGGCGCGGAGGAGGACGAGATCGTCGCCGCCATTCGGGCCGGCATGGCGCGCGCCCGTGTCCGTGACGGCGCGGCCGGTCGCTCGCTGTTCGGGCCGCACCGGACCGACCTGACCGCCACTCATCGCGAGACGCGGCGGCCGGCGGCGGAAGGCTCCTCGGGCGAGCAAAAGGCGCTGGTCCTGAACCTGGTGCTGGCCCAGATCGCGCGCCTGGCGGAGAGCGCTTCGGGCGCTCAGCCGATCCTGCTGCTGGACGAGGCGCCGGCGCATCTGGACGAGCGTCGGCGCGCGGCCCTGTTCGACGAGATCGAGGCGCTGAACCTCCAGGCCTTCATGACCGGCACCGAACGCGCGCTGTTCGCCGGACTGGATGGCCGGGCGCAGTTCGTTCGGGTTCGCGACGGGGCGCTGTCCAAGGGCTGATCCTGGCGGAAAGCCTCGCTTTTTGTGCGGATTTTCCTATATGTTGCAGGCGAGACGCCGGTCTGCCGCCGGCCTCGATTCGAGCGCCGTTCGCGCGCTCGCCTCCCTGTTCCCTCCGGAACTCCAGAGCCGCTGACTCCATGACCGATCAACCCGTCGAACAGCCCGAATACGGCGCCGATTCCATCAAGGTTCTCAAAGGCCTGGATGCGGTGCGCAAGCGCCCGGGCATGTACATCGGCGACACCGACGACGGCTCGGGCCTGCACCACATGGTCTATGAGGTGGTGGATAACGCCATCGACGAGGCGCTGGCGGGTCACGCCGATCTGGTGCAGGTGATCCTGAACGCCGACGGCTCGGTTACCGTGACCGACAACGGGCGCGGCATCCCGACCGACATCCACGAGGGCGAAGGCGTCTCGGCCGCCGAGGTCATCATGACCCAGCTGCACGCCGGCGGTAAGTTCGACCAGAACTCCTACAAGGTCTCCGGCGGTCTGCACGGCGTGGGCGTGTCGGTGGTCAACGCCCTGTCCGACTGGCTGCAGCTGAAGATCTATCGAAACGGCAAGCGCCACGAAATGCGCTTCGAGCGCGGCGACACGGCCAAGTCTCTGGAGATCACCGGCGAGGCGCCGATCCGCGAGGACACCGGCAAGCCGCTGACCGGCACCGAGGTGACGTTCTATCCCTCGATCACGACCTTCAGCCACATCGATTTCGACCTGAAGACGCTGGAGCACCGCCTGCGGGAGCTGGCGTTCCTGAACTCGGGCGTTGTGATCAAGCTGCGCGACCTGCGTCACGCCGAGCCGATCGACATCCTGCTGCACTACGAGGGCGGCGTGGAGGCCTTTGTGCGCCACCTCGACAAGTCCAAGGCGCCGATCCTCAAGGACGTGATCGTCATTCGCGGCCGAAAGGAAGGAATCGAGCTCGATCTCGCCCTGTGGTGGAACGACAGCTACCACGAGACCATGCTGTGCTTCACCAACAACATCCCGCAGCGGGATGGGGGCACCCACCTGTCGGCCTTCCGCGCCAGCCTGACGCGCGTCATGGGCGGCTATATCGAGAGCTCGGGCGCCGGCAAGAAGGAGAAGGTCTCGGTCTCCGGCGAGGACGCGCGCGAGGGCCTGACCTGCGTGCTGTCGGTCAAGGTGCCGGATCCCAAGTTCAGCTCGCAGACCAAGGACAAGCTGGTCTCGTCCGAGGTGCGGCCGGCGGTGGAGAGCCTGTGCACCGAAGGGTTGTCGACCTGGTTCGAGGAGCATCCGGTCGAGGCCAAGATGATCGTCGCCAAGATCATCGAGGCTGCGTCGGCCCGCGAGGCGGCGCGCAAGGCGCGCGACCTGACGCGGCGCAAGTCGGCGCTGGAGATCAGCTCGCTGCCCGGCAAGCTGGCCGACTGTCAGGAGCGTGATCCGGCCAAGTCCGAACTGTTCATCGTCGAGGGCGACAGCGCCGGCGGCTCGGCCAAGCAGGCGCGCAATCGTGAAAACCAGGCGGTGCTGCCGCTGCGAGGCAAGATCCTGAACGTCGAGCGGGCGCGGTTCGACCGGATGCTGTCGTCAGACCTGATCGGGACGCTGATCCTGGCGCTGGGCACCGGTATCGGGCGCGACGACTTCAACGCGGACAAGCTGCGCTATCACAAGATCATCCTGATGGCCGACGCCGACGTCGATGGCGCCCACATCCGGACGCTGCTGCTGACCTTCTTCTACCGCCAGATGCCCGAGCTGATCGAGCGCGGGCACGTCTATATCGCCCAGCCGCCGCTCTATAAGGTCTCCAAGGGCAAGCAGAGCCGCTACCTCAAGGACCAGGCGGACATGGACGCCTATCTGATTGAGGAAGGCTCGTCGGAGGCCGAACTGGACCTGCAGACCGGCGAGCGTCGCACCGGCATGGATCTGCAGTCGCTGGTGCGCGAGGCCAAGGCCTTCCGCGCCGGCGTCGATCGCCTGAGCCAGCGCGCGCCCGCCTTCGCCATCGAACAGGCGGCGCTGGCCGGTCTGTTCGGCGAAGAGGTCGGCGACCCCGCAGCAGCGGCCAAGCGGCTGAACCTCTATGCCGAAGAAGGCGACGGCGACTGGTCGGGCGCGGCGGGCGAGCAGGGGGCGGTGGTGTTCACCCGCACCCGGCGCGCGGTGTCGGAGACCATCGTGCTGGAAGAGACGCTGCTGCGTTCGCTGGACGCGCGTCGTCTGGCCGAACGGGCGCAGGCGTTCGACGGCGTGTTCGAGGCGCCGGCCGTTTATCGCCGCAAGGACAAGTCGACCACGATCCGGGGGCCGCTGGACCTGCTGAACGCCGTGCTGGACGCGGGCAAGAAGGGGCTGTCGATCCAGCGTTACAAGGGTCTGGGCGAGATGAACCCAGAGCAGCTGTGGGAGACCACTCTGGACGCCAACGCCCGCACCCTGCTGCAGGTGTCGGTGGACCATGAGGAAGACGCCAACGACCTGTTCGCCAAGCTGATGGGCGACGTGGTCGAGCCGCGCCGCGACTTTATCCAGGAAAACGCCCTGGACGCGGCGGTGGACGTCTGAGGAAGATCAGGGGCGGTCGCGGCTCGGCAGGGCCGCGACCTGTTCCTCGGACAGCATGCGGCTGACGCGGGCGCGGCAGGTGCGGGGCCCGAAGCCCGAGCTGGCCAGGCCGATCCGCGCATCGTCGCCGACGCACAGTCGTGTCGTTCCGCTGCCCAGATAGGGCGTGATCGTCAGCGCATACTGCGAACCAATGTCCCAGCAGCCCGCCGTGGAATCCAGCTGGTAGACGGCGTTGCGGGTGTCGCGGACGTACAGGATGTTGTCGTTCGAGGTGCGGAAGTTGCGCACCTGATCGCTGTAGAAGCATTGCCGAGAGGCGGTCTGCATCCCGCCTTCCGAAGCGGCGGGCGTTTGCGCGCAGCCGGCGACGAGGCCGAGCGCGAGACCAAGGGGCAGCAGGGTGATCGCACGCATGGTCGTCCTCCTCGATGTCACGCCTCCGCTTCAATCCATCGCTTGTTGAAACGGTTCCGTTTTGCCCATGAAGCGCGCGGGCGACACGCGCGCGGCATAGGTGGCTGGAAGCGGTGACGGCGCCCCCGCGATCTCGGCCGCCACATGCTCTGCCAGCAGGGGCGCGACACAGAAGCCGCGCGAGCCCAGGCCGGTCAGCAGATAAAGGCCGGGATGGCCTGGGACCTCTCCGCATAGCGGCAGGCGGTCGGGCGTGGTGGCGCGTATGGCGGCGCGGCTGTGGCGCGGCCCGGCCTGAGCGACACGCTCGGCCAGAACCGGCAGGCGGGCGGCGAGGGTTTGCAGATTGCGGCGGCTGTCGGTGTCGCGCGGGGTCGTGTCCGTGTCCTCGCGATCATGGGTGGCGCCAAACAGCAGGCCCTGGCGTGTGGGCGCAAGATAGCCCCCCCAGGCGAGCGGGGCTCGGCCTTCGCCCTCGATCCAGTCGGCCTGACCGCGCACCGGCGCCATCACCGGCAGGCCGAGGTCGGCCATCAGCTCGGACGATCCCCAGCCGCCGCAGAGGACCACCGCCTCGGCCGTGGCGATCTCGCGGTCGTCTGCGTCGATCAGGCGCCACAGGCCGTCTTGGTGCGCCAGCCGGTGGACGCGGGCAGGGATGATCGTCGTGTCCTCCAGCCAGGCGTCGAGCACCGCCTCGGGGTGCAGCACAAGGGCGTCCGCCATCATCAGCCCGCCGGTGGAGACAGGCTCGCCGGCGACGGCGCCCGCCTGTTCGGCGTCGAACACGGTCATGGCGCCCGGCCGCCAGATGGCCTGGTCGGCGATGCGGGCAAAACGGGCGGCGTCGCGCGGCGCCTGCTCCAGCTGCAGGACGCCCTCGGCCAGAACCGCGCCCTCGACCTGATCGTAGAGGTGACGCGCCCGTTCCAGCGCCTGGGCGTGCAGACCGGCGATCACCGCGTCGCCCGCATCCAGGCGAGGCGTGACCAGCGCGGCGGAAAACCCAGAGCCTCCGGCGCCCGGACGCTCCGCCTCGATCAGCAGCGGCTGCACGCCCACGGCGCGCAAGGCCCTGATCATGGCCCCGCCGGCGATCCCGCCGCCGATCACCGCGACGCGGGGCGGAGTGGATGAGTCTTCGGACGGCGCGCCGACGAGGCGGGCTTCGAGCCGCTCTCGCTTGCGGCCGTGACCCGGCCGCTTCTCGACGGCGAAGCCCTGCTCGGCGAGGCCGCGCCGCACGGCGCCCGCGACGGTGAAGGTGGCCAGGCTTGCGCCGGGAGCGGATCGTTCGCGCACGAGGCGCAGCACCTCGGGCGACCACATGTCGGGGTTGAGGGCGGGCGAGAAGCCGTCCAGGAACCAGGCGTCGGCTCGGCCGCTCCAGGCGTCCAGCGCCCATTCCACCTCGCCCACCGCCAGGTCCAGGACAGCGGCGAAGCCGGGCAGGTCGATGCGGTGAAAGCCCGGTGTCGCCTGCGGCCAGGCGGCGAGCAGGGCCTCGGCCGCCTCCGCCACATCCGGAAAGGCCGACAGGGCGCGCGCAGCCTCGTCCCGGGTCAACGGGAAGCCTTCGACCGAGAAGACATGCAAACGGGCCCCTTCCGGCCGATGCTCTCGCCAAAGACACAGCAAGGCCGCGATGTTCAGGCCGGAGCCGAAGCCCAGCTCGGCCACGATGAACAGGCGCCGATCGGCCCAGGCGTCGGGCAATCCGCAGCCGGAGAGAAACACGGACCGGCTTTCCGCCAGACCGTCGTCCTTGGAGAAGTAGACGTCGCCGAAGCGGCCGGAGCGGGGCTCGTCGGCCTCTGTCCACTGGAGGCGAGGCGACAGGTCGTCAGATGTCATGGGTCCGGCTTACCAGCCCGGACCCGTCGGTGGGAGCCGGTCATGAAAAAGGGGGCCGCGGAACCCGCGACCCCCTGATTGCTGATCGCGCGGCTTACTGGGCCGGCGGGGTGGTGGTCGTGCCGGTCGCCGGAGCCGTGGTCGCGGAGCCGGCCGGGGCGGTCGTGGTCGGCGCCATGGTCGAACCGTTGCTCATCGCGCCGTTGTTCATGGTGGTGGAGCCGGTCATGGCGCCGTTGGCGGGGGCGGCGCCGGCGGCCGAGGCGGCTTCGCCTGCGGCAGCGGCGGCGTCGGCGGCGGCCTGATCGGCGGTCGCGGCGGCGTCGGCGGCGGTGTCGGCGGCCGCAGCGGCGGTTTCGGCCTGCTCGTTGGCGGCGGACTCATTGTTGTTGCCGCAGGCGGCGAGCGCCAGGGCGGCGGCGGATGCGACGGCGAGAACGGTGAAGCGCATGGTTTCCTCCAGTGATTGTGACCGGGACGCGAAGTCCCAAGAGCAGACTAGCGCCGCCGCTCGCGCCGGAACAAGTCGGCGATCACGGCCGCGTGACCTCTGCACAATCCCCCAGCGGGCCGGCTGTTCCCCTGCGACGCCCTGCGTCACATGACCGCCGCCTACGGGATCAGGCGTCAGTGGGCGCCGCGTTCAACGCCTCTTCCATCTCGGCGAACGAGGGCTGAGCCGTCGAAGGGATGTCGCCCCGGCCGATCTCGACCGAGATTTGCGCCGCATTGCCGTGCAGGTGCGCGACCAGCACCGACTGGATGATCTTGTAGTAGGCGCCGTCCTGTTCGACGATGTCCTTCAAGCGCGTGGCGAACGGGCCGATCATGCCATAGGCCAGGAACACGCCCAGGAAGGTGCCGACCAGGGCGCCGCCGATCATGCCGCCCAGAACCTCCGGCGGCTCGGTGATCGAGCCCATGGTCTTGATGACGCCCAGCACGGCGATGACGATGCCCAGCGCCGGCAGGGCGTCGGCCATGTTCTGCAGCGCGTGAGCGCCGGCCTGGGCCTCGTGGTGGTGCTTCTCCAGCTGCTTTTCCATGGCGTCCTCGACTTGGTGCGGGTCTTCGAGGTTCATGGTCATCATGCGAAGCGTGTCGCAGATGAAGTCCACGGCGAAATGGTCCTTCAGCACCTTTGGATATTTCTGGAAGATTGCGGATTCCTTGGGCTTTTCGATATGGCTTTCCAGCGCCACCACGCCCTTTGACTTCATGGTCTTGGTCAGCTGGAACAGCAGCGACAACAGGTCCTTGTAGTCCTGCTTCTTCCACTTGTTGCCGCCAAAGATCTTGCCGAAGCCCCCCAGCGTCGCCTTGATCACGTCCATGCTGTTGGCGATCAGAAAGGCGGAAATGCCCGAGCCCAGGATGCCCATCAGCTCGAACGGCAGGGAGTGCAGGATCACCGCCATCTTGCCGCCGGCCAGCAGATAGCTGCCGAACACCATGCCGAACAGCATGACGATGCCGATGATCTGGAACATGACGGATGAGCTTCGACGCGTTGGAGAGGCGTCGAATATCGCCGTTAATGCTTAAGAGCGTCTTGCCGCTCGGGGCCTAGAGGCGCGTTTCGCCCGTCAGGATCGCCTTGTGCGCGGCCTGTGTCAGCTTGGCGTAGCCCTTTTCGGCGTGGCGGACATAGAGCTGCTCGACCTTGCCGGGCTGGAAGCCATCGGCCACCAGGTCCACGCGGCGATACTTGAAGGTGCCGGTGGTGTCGGCGTTCTTGATCAGGCGCACAAAGGCCGGTCGGGCATAGTGAGGCAACTGGGCGTCGACATAGGCCGAGAAGGCGGCCGGATCGAACTTGTCGTCCATCACCAGCGCCGCCATGCCGGCCTTGCCCTCATAGCCGACCACGGGCACGCCATAGACGATGGCCTCGGACACGCCGGGCGCTTCCGCCAGCCGTTGTTCGACCTCGATGGTGGAGACGTTCTCGCCCTTCCAGCGGAAGGTGTCGCCGATGCGGTCGACGAAGTAGAAATAGCCTTCCGCGTCCTGGCGCATCAGGTCGCCGGTGCGGAACCAGCGATCGCCCTTCTTGAACACGTCGGTCAGGATCTTCTTTTCCGAGGCCGCCTTGTCGGCATAGCCGGAAAAGTCGTGACGCACGTCCTGGCCGATCAGGCCGATGGCCTCGCCGACGGTTCCAAGCGGCGCAGGCCGGCACAGGCCGTCGGAGCCGCGCACCGGCTGTTCGGTGTCCAGATCGAATTCGACCAGGCGGATGTTGATCTGGCTCTTCAGCAGCTTGGGCACGCGGCCGATGGCGCCCTGCTTGCCGTCGAAGTTGAACAAGGAGACATTGCCCTCGGTCGAGCCGTAGAATTCCAGCACCCGGGGAATGGCGAACCGCTTCTGGAACTCGGGCCAGACGTCGGCGCGCAGGCCGTTGCCGAACACCAGCTTCAGCTTGTGATCGCGCTCGGCCTCGTTGGGCGGGCAGTTGACCAGGTAGCGGCACAGTTCGCCGATGTAGACGAACATGGTGGCGCCCGAGCTCTTCACGTCCGGCCAGAAGCTGGAAGCAGAGAACTTCTTGCGCAGCACCACGCGGCCGCCGTTCAGCAGGGCCGGACCGATTCCCACCAAGCCGCCGGTGGAATGGTACAGCGGGAGGCAGTTGAAGATGCGGTCGGTCTCGGTCGAGCCGGTGCAGCCGGCGAAGGCGCGCATATAGGTGCGGGCGCGCGAGTGCGGGATGCGGGCGGCCTTGGGCAGGCCGGTGGTGCCCGAGGTGTAGATGAACAGGGCGGTGTCGCGATTGGTCATGCCGTCGCGCCCGCTCTTGGCCGGACGCACGGAAGAGCCGCCCCGCACGGCCTTGTCGAGGCCGCGCCGCTCGGACGCCTCGTCGGCTTCCTTCAGGCCCAGCACCCACAGCATCAGGTTGCGATTGACGAACGGCCGGGCGTCCTCGACCGCGCGCCAGCAGTCCTCGTCGGCGACCACCTGGAAGGCGCCGGAGATGGTCAGGCAATGGCCCAGCGCCTGGCCGGTCAGATTGGTGTTGATCAGGGCGGTGGCGATGCCGACCTTGGAGAAGCCCATCCAGGCGGCGATGTATTCGACGCGGTTGGTCATCATCAGGGCGATGCAGTCGCCGCGCCGCAGGCCGCGACCCTTGGCCCAGTGGCCGTAGCGGTTCGCCATGCCGTCCAGGTCGCGATACGTCAGCGAGCGGTGCTCGTCCTCGATGGCGACATTGTCGGCGAACTTGTCGACCGCTTCCTCGAAGTCGTCGGGCAGCAGCACGGGGCTGTCGAGCTCGATGGGCTTGATGCGCTTCAGGAGCCGGCCGAGTCCGCTCGCAAACCGGATGTCGCGCCGGATGTTGGCCACCAGTCCCATGCCGCCTCGTCTCCCCGTGCGAGCGCCGGACGCGCCGCTGTTCGGTTCTGAATGAACAAGCCTCCGCACCGGGTCAACCGCGAGGCGAATCCGATGGGCTCATACGGCGTGGATTGTGATCGGCCGTGGCGCTATTGCGCCGGATGACCCTGCGTCAGGCAAGGGCGGACGCAGGATTTCCCCGGCGGATCAGCGCGACGGAGCGACGCGCCAGATCGTGTTTCCGACATCGTCCGCCACCAGCAGCGCGCCAGCCGCATCGAAGGCCACGCCCACCGGCCGCCCCATGGCCTTGCCTTCCGCGTTCAGAAAGCCGGTCAGGATGTCGCGCGGCGGACCTGCCGGCCGGCCGCCGGAGAAGGGCACGAAGATCACCTTGTAGCCCGTGCGCGGCGAGCGGTTCCACGATCCGTGCTGGCCGATGAAGACGCCGTCGCGCAGGGTCGCGGGCAGCAGCGATCCCTGGCTGAACGTGAGGCCCAGGGAGGCGGTGTGGGCGCCGAGCGCATAATCCGGGCGGAGGGCTCGCGCGACCATGGCCGGATCAGCGGGCGGGCGCCGATCGACGATCTGGCCCCAGTAGCTCCAGGGCCAGCCATAGAAGCCGCCGGGCTGCACCGCCGTCATATAGTCGGGGACAAGGTCGTGGCCGATCTCGTCGCGCTCGTTGACGGCGACCCACAACCGACCGTCCTGCGGGCTCCAGTCCATGCCGACCGGATTGCGAAGGCCCGAGGCGTAGACCCGACGCGCGCCCGTCTCCGGGTCGATCTCCAGGATGGCGGCGCGATCGACCTCTTCCTCCAGGCCGTATTCGCCGATGTTGGAGTTCGATCCGACCCCGACATAGAGGCGCGAGCCGCCCGGGCTGGCCACAAGGCTCTTGGTCCAGTGATGGTTGCGCCCGGCCGGCAGGTCCGCGACCTTGGTCGGGACGACGTCGATGCGGGTCTGCCCTGTACTGTAGGGGACCACGACCAGCGCATCGGCGTTGGCCACATAAAGACGATCGCCCACCAGCGCCATGCCGAACGGCGAGTGCAGGCCGGTCAGGAAGGGCGTCTTCAGTTCGGCCAGACCGTCGCCGTCGGCGTCGCGCAGCAGGGTGATGCGGTCGGGGCTGGGCACGCCCGCGCCGGCGCGATCCATGACCTTGTCCATGATCCATTCGCGCAGGCCCCGCCGAACGGTCTGCGGCGGCGCGGGCTTGTTGGTCTCGGCGACCAGCACGTCGCCGTTCGGCAGCCGATAAAGCCAGCGGGGATGATCCAGCCCCTGCGCGAAGGCTTGGACGCGCAAGCCCTCGGCCGCTGCCGGAGCGCCGCCGGAGGGCCATCCGACCGCCGGCGCGATCTTGATCGTCGGGATCAGCGCCTGTTGCGGCGGCGGCAACTGCGGATCGGACCCGAAGCCGGCGGTCACAGGCAGGCGCGACGGCCCCGCACAGGCGCCCAGCACAATCAGCGAAGCGACGGCGGCGAGGCGGGCGGCGAACATGGCGATCCTGTGAGCGGGCAAGGCCTGAGGGATCAAGGCGATCCGCTCCATCCTGTTCCTCTTGCGAGCGGGTCGCAAACGCCCCAACTTGTCGGCATGACCATCTTGCACAGCCATGCCGAAGTTCCGACCGCCCACGCCAGCCGTTATCTCCAGCAGCTGGCCAAGCACTGGGCGCACAAATTCCCCGTGGAGTTCACGCCCGAGGCGGGCCGCATCGACCTGCCGATGGGCGTCTGCCGCATGACCGCGTTGGACAACAGTCTGCGCGTCGATCTGGACGGCGCCGAGGACGCCGACATGGCTCGATTCCGCCAGGTGGTGGCCGAGCATCTGCAGCGGTTCGGCCATCGCGAGACCCTGGCGTTCGATTGGCGAGACTGACGCCTTCCTCCCCTTGAGCTTGGCCGTGCAGCAGCCATATTCAGGCGCGCGGCGAAGTGTCGCTTAGGGGGCGACGATGCCGGCGATCGAGATCGAGGGTCTGACCAAGACCTATGCGTCGGGCCTGCAGGCGCTGAAGCGCGTGGACCTGACCATCGAGAAGGGCGAAATCTTCGCGCTGCTGGGGCCGAACGGGGCGGGCAAGACCACGCTGATCTCCATTGTTTGCGGCATCGTCACGGCCAGCACGGGCCGCGTGGTCGCCGACGGTCACGACATCCGCAAGGACTTCCGCCAGGCACGGACCAGGATCGGCCTGGTGCCGCAGGAACTGACCACGGACGCTTTTGAGACGGTGCTGGCCACCGTCACCTTCAGCCGGGGCCTGTTCGGCAAGCCGGCGAACCCGGCCTTCATCGAGGGCGTGCTGAAGGACCTGTCGCTGTGGGACAAGCGCGACAGCAAGATCATGACCCTGTCGGGCGGCATGAAGCGGCGGGTGATGATCGCCAAGGCGCTGAGCCACGAGCCGGACATCCTGTTCCTGGACGAACCGACGGCGGGCGTGGACGTGGAGCTGCGACGCGACATGTGGGCCATGGTCCGGCGCCTGCGCGAACGCGGCGTCACCGTGATCCTGACCACCCACTACATCGAAGAGGCCGAGGAGATGGCCGACCGGGTGGGCGTGATCCTGAAGGGCGAGCTGATCCTGGTGGAGGACAAGATCACCCTGATGAAGAAGCTGGGCAAGAAGACCCTGACGCTGAACCTGGTCGAGCCGCTGGACGCCGTGCCGCCCGAACTGGCGCAATGGGACCTGAACCTGCGCAACGAAGGACAGGAGCTGGAGTACGCCTTTGACGCCCAGGCCGAGGACACGGGCGTGCCGGCCCTGATCCGTCGGCTGGAAGGTCTCGGCATTGCCTTCAAGGACCTGAACACCCGGCAGAGCTCGCTGGAGGACATCTTCGTCAGCCTTGTGCATGGCGACAAGACGGAGGCGGCGGCGTGATCGGCTTCAATGGAAGAGGCGTCTGGGCGATCTATCGCTTCGAGATGGCGCGGGCGCTGCGGACCCTGTGGCAGAGCGTGGCGACGCCGGTGATCACCACGGCGCTGTATTTCGTGGTGTTCGGCTCGGCGATCGGCGGGCGGATGCAGGAGGTGGACGGCATCGCCTACGGCGCCTTCATCGTGCCCGGCCTGATCATGCTGAGCCTGTTCACCCAGTCGATCTTCAATGCCTCGTTCGGCATCTATTTCCCCAAGTTCACGGGGACCATCTACGAGATCCTGTCGGCGCCGGTGTCGTCGCTGGAGATCGTCATGGCCTATGTGGGCGCGGCGGCGACCAAGTCGGCGATCCTGGGGTTGGTCATCCTGGCCACAGCTGGGTTCTTCGTGCCGCTGCAGGTGCTGCACCCGGTGTGGATGCTGGGCTTCCTGATCCTGGTGTCGCTGACCTTCAGCCTGTTCGGCTTTATCATCGGCGTGTGGGCCAATGGGTTCGAGCAGCTGAACTTCATTCCCATGCTGATCGTGACGCCGCTTACGTTCCTGGGCGGGGCCTTCTACTCGATCGACATGCTGCCGCCGGCGTGGCGGGCGATCACCTTGTTCAACCCGGTCGTGTATCTGATCTCCGGCTTCCGCTGGACCTTCTACGGGCAGGGCGACGTGTCGATCGGCGTCAGCCTTCTGGCGACGCTGGGCTTCTTCGCCGTCTGCCTGGCGGTGGTGATGTGGATGTTCAAGACGGGCTATCGCCTCAAGGCGTGAGCCCCGCCACGAAACCGGCCAGATCGCGCGCGAGTTGAAGCTCCATGTCCGAAGACAAGCGTCCCCCGTCGTCCGAGCCCGAACCCTTTGCCCGCAAGTCGGTGCAGTGGGGACGCATGCCTCAGGCGACCTTTCATGCCGGACCCCTGCCTCAGCCCGCGCGCCAGCCGGGCCCGCCCGCCGGCTTCAAGCCGCTGACGCCGCCGAAGCCGCCCGAGCCGAGCCAGGCTCAAGCGCAGACCCAGCCGCGGCCGGCGCCGCCGACAGGCGCGCCTTCGCCTCGGCCATCGGCTGGCGTGTTCGGCGGCTCACTGGTTCCGCAGAAGCGCCCGCAAGCGCCGACAAGCCTGCCGCCCGTCGCGGCTCCGCCCGCACCGCCCTCTCAGGGCGCCGCCGCACCCGATCTGCAGGTGCGGCCCCTGCCGGGCGCCCCCGCGTCGGCGTCCACGCCCTTGGCCACGGCCAAGCCGGCCCTGACGCCGGCGGCCAACACGCCCGTGCAGCCCTTGCCGCGCGCCCCGATCACCGCGCCGTCTGCGGGACCGGCGGTCCCGGCCGCGACCGGCGCAGCCCGGTCCGAACCTTCCGGCGCGGCTTCCAGGGCTCAGGCGGGCGCGGCTTCACCCGCAAGGCCGTTGTCAGAGACGATCGCGCCTGCTGTCACCCCCGTGTCGGCGCGCAAGCCGACCAACGCCTCGCGCCTGCCGCTGTATGCGGGCGCGGCTGTCGCGGCCCTCCTGGTCATCGGCGGCGGCGTTTGGCTGGCGACGCGGACAGGCGCGCCCGAGCCCGTGGCCTCCAGCATCGCGCCGCCTGTCACGTCTTCGCCTGCCGTGACGCCGACCTTGCCGCCCGAGCCCGTAGCTGCGGATGAGGCGCCGGCCGTCGCGCAGAACCCGTCCAACGCGCCGGCGGCGACGCCTCGCCCTGCGACCGCTTCCGCGAACCCGCCTGCGGCCGATGTGCGCTCGCCGACGCCCGCGCCTGCGGCCGTCCCTACGCCTCGGCCCTCGCCCCCGGCGGCCTCCGGCACGACGCCGCGCGTCATTCAGCCGGCGCCGGAGGGGATCGTCACGCCGCCGATCATCGATCCGGTTCCGCCGCCGCCCGTGGTGACGGTCACGCCCGCGCCCACTCCGGCTCCGACCGCCGCGCGGCCGCAAAGCAGCGACCCGAACGCGCCGGTGGTCACGCGGCCTCAGCCGCTGGACTGATCCGGCCGTTCAGGCGGTGCGGATCACCCCGCCCGAAGCCTGCACCGGCCAGGGTGTCAGCCGCCCGCCGGCGCACGGTCCGCCGGTGCAGGCGCCGGAGAGGGGATCGAACACCGCCCCGTGCCACCCGCACAGGATCAGCGACCCGTCGGGCGTCAGATAGCGGTCCAGCTCAACCGCCAGAGGGAAGCCTGCGTGCGGGCAGCGATCGACCCAGCCGGCGACCTGTCCGTCCTTGTGCACCACGAAGCCGTGGAAATAGGCCTCGCCGATCTGCAGCACGAAGCCGCGCGAGCCGGGGTCGGCGATGTCGCTCTCGGCGCACAGGGCGACGCCCGGCGGCGTTTTCCAGACCCGAGCGCGTTCGGCGGGGACCGCTTCGCTCACGCGCGCTCGGCCTTGAGGGGGCGGGACAGCAGGGCTTCGATCGCCGCATCCACGGTGGTTTCGCCGGCCAGAAGGGCGGCGGTGGTCGTGGCGATCGGCATGTCGATGTCGAGACGGCCGACGAGTTCCCGCACCGCCGGCGCGCTCTCATAGCCTTCCGCCACAGTGCGCTTGCCGGCCAGCGCCTGCTGTACCGTTTGGCCCTGACCCAGCGCCAGGCCGAGGCTCATGTTGCGCGACTGCGGGCTGGAGCAGGTCAGCACCAGGTCGCCCAAACCGCACAGGCCGTTCACCGTCTCGGCCTCTCCGCCCAGCGCCACGCACAGGCGGGTCATCTCCGCAAAGCCCCGCGTGATCAGGGCGGCGTGGGCGCTGCGGCCCAGCTGTCGGCCCTCCACCACGCCGCAGGCGATGGCGAGCACGTTCTTCAGGGCCCCGCCGGCCTCGGCGCCGACGATGTCGGTGGCCAGATAGGGCCGGAAACCCGGCGCCGACAGGGTGTTCAGCAGGGCCTCGCCCAGCTCCGCGTCGGCGCAGGCCAGGGTCACGGCCGTCGGCAGGCCGCGCGACACCTCGCCCGCGAAGCTGGGACCCGACAGAACGGCGGCGGGCGCATCCGGCAGGGTCTCGGCCAGCACCTCGGTCATCAGCTTCAGCGAGCCGCGCTCCACCCCCTTGGAACAGAGGACAACAGGCACGCCCGCGCGGTGGGCGGGAGCGAAGGCGGTAAGAGTGGCGCGCATGTGCTGCGCCGGGGGCACGGCCAGGATCAGGTCGCAGTCCGACAGATCCGCCATGTCGGCGGTGAAGCGCATCTCGGGAGCCAGCGACACGCCGGGCAGATAGGGTTCGTTCAGCCGCGTCTCGCGCATCGCCTCGACCAGGGCCGGCTCGCGCGCCTGCAGCAGGGTGTCGAGGCCCGCGCGCACGCAGACCTGGGCCAGGGCGGTTCCCCAGGCGCCGGCGCCGATCACTCCGACCGTGCGAAAGCTCATGCCGTCTCCTGATGCTGGCCGGGTCACGCCTTGGCGCCCTTGCGGCCGGGCCGGTGCGAAGGATCGGACAGGGCGCGCGCCTCGTCCAGCGGCCATCGCGGACGCGCCGGCGCATCGATGTCCGACGTCAGCCCCAGCGCCAGCCGCTCGGCCCCCGCCAGCGCGATCATGGCGGCGTTGTCGGTGCAGTAGGCCATGGGCGGCGCCAGGAAGTCGAAGCCAAGCCGCGCCGCCACGCCTTCCAGCGTCGCGCGGATCGTCCTGTTCGCCGCCACACCGCCCGCCACCACAAACAGCTTTCCGCTTCCTAACGCCTCGCGCGCGGCGCTCGGCTGCTTGAGGACCTCAAACCGTTCCGCATAGGCCTGCATCGCCCGCTCGGACCGCTCCGCCAGCTGCCGGGCGATGGCGGCCTGGACGGCAGCGGCGAGATCGGCCTTGTCGCGGTCCGTTTCGCAGGTCTGGGCGATGCGGAAGGCGGCGGTCTTCAGCCCGGAGAAAGAGAAGTCGCAATCCTTGCGGCCGAGCAGGGCGCGCGGCAGTTCGTAGCGCGCCGGATCTCCCGACGCCGCCAGCCGCTCCAGCGCCGGCCCGCCCGGATAGCCGAGACCCAGCGCCTTGGCGATCTTGTCGAACGCCTCGCCCGCCGCATCGTCGATGGTGGCGCCCAGCCGCGAGACCTCGCCGATCCCGCGCACCTCCAGGAGCTGGCAGTGCCCGCCCGAGACCAGCAGCAGCAGGAAGGGATAGGCGATCTCCGCCCCCAGCCGCGCCGACACCGCATGGCCCTCCAGGTGGTTGACCGCGATCAGCGGCAGGCCGCGCGCCAGGCTGACGGCCTTGCCGAACCCCAGCCCCACCATGACCCCGCCGACCAGCCCCGGCCCCGCGGTCGCGGCCACGCCGTCCAGCCCCTCGTATCCCAGGCCCGCCTGATCCATCGCCCGGCGGGTGACGCCGGCGATCATCTCGACGTGGCTGCGGGCCGCGATCTCGGGCACCACACCGCCGTAGGCCGCATGGTCGTCGATCTGGCTGTGCACCACGGACGACAGCACCTCGGCTCGCCCGCCCTTGTCACTGCGCGTCAGGCGCACGACGGAGGCTGCGGTCTCGTCGCAGCTGGTCTCCAGCCCCAGCACGGTCAGGGGGCGGACGGTCTGCGCCGTTGCCGCCCGCGCGTCGCTGCTATAGTCCGCGTGCAACTCCATGGGGTCGAGGTAGCGGCCCGCCTGCTCGCGCGCAACGTCCTATGACCTTCCCCCTCCGCATCGGCACCCGGCGATCCCGGCTGGCGCTGGCCCAGTCCGGCATGATGCAGCGCGCGATCGCTCGGGCTCTGGGCGTGCCGGACGATGAAGTCGAGACGGCCGTGCCGCTGGTCGAGATCGTCACCACCGGCGACCGGGTGCAGGATCGCCGCCTGCTGGAGATCGGCGGCAAGGCGCTGTTCACCAAGGAGATCGAGGAGGCGCTGCTGGACGGCCGCGTTGACCTGGCCGTGCATTCGATGAAGGACGTTCCGGCCGACCAGCCGGAGGGCCTGTGCGTCGCCGCCGTGCCAGAACGCGAGGACGCCCGCGACGCCTTTGTCAGCACCCGCTTCGAGACGTTCGACGATCTGCCGGCCGGCGCCCGCGTCGGCACCGCCAGCCTCAGACGCCAGGCCCAGGCGCTGGCGCAGCGACCGGACCTCAAGATCGAGATGCTGCGCGGCAATGTCGATACCCGCCTGCGGCGCGAGGCCGAGGGGGACTTCGACGCCATCTTTCTGGCCTGTTCGGGGCTGAACCGGCTGGGCTTCTCGGCCGCGATCCGAGAGCCGCTGTCGCTGGACCGCTTCCTGCCGGCGCCAGGGCAGGGGGCGCTGGCGCTGCAGACCCGCGCCGAGGATCGAAACAGCGCCTGGGCCGCCGCGCTGAACCACGCCCCCACCGCCCTGACGGTCGCCGCCGAACGCGGCGCCATGCGCACGCTCGAGGGCTCGTGCCGCACCGCCATCGGCGCTCACGGAACCCTGGGCGAGGGGCACATGCGGCTGACGGTCGAGATGCTGAGCCCCGACGGCTCGGCCCGCTGGCGCCGCTCGGGCGAACTGTTCGACGTCTCGGCCGAGGATGCGGAACAGGCCGCCTGCCGCCTGGGCGAACAGCTGGGCGCCGAGGTCAAGGCCATGGCCGGCGACCAGCAGGTCGATCCTTCCACCCTGGACGGATGAGCCCGGAGGCGCCCCGCGTCTGGGTCACGCGCGCCGAGCCGGGCGCAGGCCGAACGGCCGCCCGGCTGCGGGAGCTCGGCTGCCAGCCGATCGTCGCGCCGGTGCTGAAGATCGAGCGGATCAACGGGGTGCCGATCGACCTCGACGGCGTCGCCGCCCTCGCCTTCACCAGCATCAACGGCGTCTCGGCCTTTGCGGCCCTCAGCAACCGTCGGGACCGGCCCGCCTTCTGCGTCGGCGACGCCACCGCCGAGGCGGCGCGGCAGGTCGGGTTCGCAGACGTCTGCTCGGCTTCCGGCGACGTGGAGGCGCTCGGCCGGCTGATCGCCGCGGCCGAACTGCCGGGCATGGTGCTGGCCCCCGGCGCCGAGCAGCCGGCCGGCGACCTCGGGGCCTACGTCGGAGGCTCAACCCCGGTCCGTCGCCTGGTCGTCTATCGCACGATCGAAACGTCCGTCGCGCCGCCCTCATGCGACGCCGTGCTGATCCATTCGCCCCGCGCGGGCTGCGTCCTGCGCCCGCTGATCGAGGCTATGCCTGAAAGGCCGTTCGCCGTCGCCATCTCCCCAGCCGCCGCCCGCCCGCTCGCCGACCTCCTCTCCTGCGCCATCGCCGACCGCCCCGACGAGACGGCCCTGCTCGCCGCCTTGCTGGCGACCCTTGGCAAGCCGCTCCCGCCCGTATAAAGAGCCCCTCTCGCGCGGGTCCCGACCCGCCGCACCGGGCCGCTTTAGCTCAGCCGGTAGAGCACCTCATTCGTAATGAGGGGGTCGCGTGTTCGAGTCACGCAAGCGGCACCACCTTTTTCCTGAAGACATGATTCGCCGGCGGGGCGTGCGTCGGCGCGCGTGGCGAACGCTCGGGCGCCGCGATCCTGCGTCTGCGACTTGAAGATATAAGCATATCTTTATATGTCTTTCCGCCTGATCGCTGACAGGAGCCTTCCTTGGCCGCTCGTTCGTCCTTTTACTTCACTTCCGAAAGCGTTTCCGAAGGCCATCCCGACAAGGTCGCGGATCGCATCTCGGACACCGTTGTCGACGCCTTCCTGGCACAGGACCCCGAAGCGCGCGTGGCGTGCGAGACGCTGGTTACCACCCAGCGCATCGTGCTGGCCGGCGAGGTGCGCGCCACCCAGCCCGGCAACACCAAGGAACAGAACGAGGCTTTCACTCAGAGCATCATCGACAGCCTGGAGCCGCTGGTACGGGCGGCGGTGAAGGACATCGGCTACGAGCAGGACGGCTTCCACTGGGAAACGGCAGAGTACGCCTGCTATCTGCACGCCCAGTCGGCCGACATCGCCGTGGGCGTCGACTCGACCAACGAAAAGGACGAGGGCGCGGGCGACCAGGGCATCATGTTCGGCTATGCGTCGAACGAGACGCCCGAGCTGATGCCGGCGACCCTGGCCTATAGCCACAACATCCTGAAGCGGCTGGCCGAGGTGCGCCACGCGGGCGGCGCCATCCTGGAGCCGGACGCCAAGAGCCAGGTGACCATCCAGTACGAAAACGGCAAGCCGGTGCGCGCGACCTCGATCGTGCTGTCGACGCAGCATGCGGCGGGCAAGGCCAGCGATGTGGCCGCGGTGGTCAAGCCCTACATCCTTGAAGTGCTGCCCGAAGGCTTCACCGACGAGAACACCGTCTGGCACATCAATCCGACCGGCATCTTCGAGATCGGCGGACCGGACGGCGACACCGGCCTGACCGGCCGCAAGATCATCGTGGACACCTACGGCGGTGCGGCCCCGCACGGCGGCGGCGCCTTCTCGGGCAAGGACCCGACCAAGGTGGACCGCTCGGCCGCCTATGCCGCGCGCTACCTGGCCAAGAACGTGGTGGCCGCGGGCTTGGCGGATCGCTGCACCATCCAGCTGAGCTACGCCATCGGCGTGGCCCAGCCGCAGTCGGTCCACGTCGATCTGCACGGCACGGGCAAGATCGACGAAAGGGTGCTGGAGCGCGAACTGCCGGCCATGATCGGCGGGGCCACGCCGCGCGCGATCCGCGAGCACTTGAGCCTCAACAAGCCGATCTACGCCCGCACCACCGCCTACGGCCACTTCGGCCGCGAGCCGGAGGCCGACGGCGGCTTCAGCTGGGAAAAGACTGATCTTGTCGATCGGCTGAGGGCGCTGGCCTGATCGCGGCTCAGGCGGCCTGATCGACGATCAGGCCGCGCACGCCCGTCAGATTGGCCCCCGCAAGGTCGGCCTGACGCGTCTGGGCGCCGTGGAAAAGGGCGCGGGCGAGGTCGCAGCCGGTCATGACCGCTCGCCGCAGGTCGGCGCCCGACAGGTCGGCGCCGCGAAGATTGGCGCCCGTCAGATCGGCGGGCAGCAGGCGGTCGGCGGTCAGCATCAACGGACCCAGCTGCGCCTCGCGCAGGTCGGCGCCGTTCAGCCGGGCGTCCTTGAGCCGGGCGCCGCGCAGGTCGGCGCGACGCAGCCGGGCCGAGCGCAGGTCGGCGCCTTCCAGGTGCGCGCCCTGAAGCTGCACCCCCTCCATGTCCAGGCCGTAGAAGACCGCGCCCTTGGCCGACAGGGCGGTCAGGTTCAGGCCGACGATCGACTTCAGCGGCCGCAGGTCGACGCCGTCGAAGACCGAGGGCTGGCCCTCGACGCCGCCGGTCTCGCACCAGCGGGCGTGATCGCGCAGCATCTCGGCGGCGGGCATGCGGGTCAGGGGCTGGGCGGCCGAGCGGGTGTCGGTCAGCGCCCCTTCCATGTCCGCCCCGTCGGTGCGCCACATGGCCGACTTCACGCCCACCAGCACCGCGTCGCGCAGATCGGCGCCCGACAGGTCCGCCCCCGACAGATCGGCGCCGGCGAGGTCGGCGCCGCGGAAGCTGGCCTGCTTCAGATTGGCGCGGACCAGCTTGCAGTCCTTCATCACCGCGCCGGAGAAGTCGGCCTTGACGGCGATGACGCCGGCCATCTTGGAGCGTTGCAGATTGGCCCCGGCCAGGCACGCGCCCATGGCCTCGGTATCCTTGCGCTGGCGCGGCTCGATGACGCGAAAGCCCAGCCGGGCGTCGGCGGCGGCGATGGTGCCTTCGCGCAGATCCGCCTCGAACAGGTCAGCGCCGGACAGATCGGCCCCGCGCAGGCAGGCCCCGCGCAGATCGGCGCGCCGCAAGTTGGCGTCGGCCAGGATCGCATCCTGCATGTCCGCGCCGAAGAAGTTGGCGTTGTCGAGCTTTGCCCCCGAAAGGTCGCAACCGACCAGGCAGGCGGCCGAGAAGTCCGCGTCGGCGAGATTGCGGCCCTTCAGGCTGAGGCCCGTCAGGTCCATCCAGGAGAAAACGGCGCGGGCGCCGCCAGGACGGGCGGCGAACAGGCGGTCGTGCCGGGCGCAGATCAGATCAACTTCCGCCTGCGTCAGGCGACGGCGCTGGGTGGTGTCGAGAGCCTCGGCCATGAGACGAGGCTAGAGGCCCTCATTTAAGATTCCGTCAGCAGCCCTTGTTCGCGCAAGGCGTCCGCCAGTTCGCCCGGCGAGGTCCACAGCCGGGTGTAGCCCGCCTCGCCCAGCCGCTTCAGTTCGGTGACGAGGTCGGCCTTGGGCGACGTGGCGAAGCGTCCATCGAAACCGGCGCCGTCCCGGCTGATCCGCACCATCGGGCGACCGGTCTCCAGACGGTGCAGGAAACCCTCGCACAGGGTCTCGCCGTCTTCGCACATCAGGCCGGTCTCGACCTGCAGCCCCTTGGCGCGCAAGCGCTCGGTGCCGCGTCCCGAGGCGAAAGGCGACGGGTCCAGGCAGGCGATGACCACGCGCGAGACGCCGGCCTCGGCCAGGAAGTGGGCGCACGACTTGCGGCCGGACGAGCGCGCGCCGCAGGGCTCAAGCGTCACATAGGCGGTGGCGCCCTGAACCTCGGGCCCAGCGGCGGGCACGGCCTGTTCTTCCGCATGCGGGCGGCCGCCCGGCGCGGTCGCGGCCTCGGCCAGCACGCGGCCGTCCTTGACGATCACGCAGCCCACTGCCGGATTGGGCCAGGTCTCGCCCATGCGGGCGGTCGCCAGCTCTATGGCCCGGGCCATAAAGGCGCGATCGTCGTCCAAGGCGTTCATTGCAGAGGCGGCAGGGCTTCGGCCCGGCCCTGGTCGAGGTAGCGGACGGCGGTGGGTTTCAGGTCGGCGTCGAGGTCGATCTCCAGCGGATTGCCGGTCGGGATCTCCACGCCCACGATCCGGTCGTCCGGAACGGCGAACAGCAGCTTGACGATGGCCCTCAGCGAGTTGCCGTGGGCGGCGATCAGCACGTCCTCGCCGGCGTTCAGGCGCGGCGCGATCTCGGCGTCCCAGTAGGGCTGGACCCGGTCCAGAGTGGTCTTCAGGCTCTCGGTGTCCGGAATGGTCTGGCCGGCGTAGCGGGGATCGGCCGCGAAATCGTACTCGCCGCCGGGCGCGAGCGGAGGCGGCGGCGTGTCATAGCTGCGCCGCCAGATCTTGACCTGCTCCTCGCCGTGCTTTTCCGCCGTCTCGGCCTTGTTGAGGCCGGTGAGGTCGCCGTAGTGACGCTCGTTCAGCCGCCAGTCGGCGATCGCCGGCGTGTCCAACAGGTTCGCCGCCTCAAGCGCGATCTGTCCGGTCCGCTGCGCCCGCGTCAGAACCGAGGTGAACATCACCGCGGGCTTGAAGCCGGCTTCGGCGATCAGCTCGCCACCGCGCTTCGCCTGAGCCTCGCCCTCGGCGGTCAGATCCACGTCGACCCAGCCGGTGAAGCGGTTCTCGAGGTTCCACTGGCTCTGGCCGTGGCGAAGAAGGATCAGGCGGGACATGGCGGTTCCGTGACGGCGAACGGGTCGTTTGGGGTAGGCCCGCAAGGATGGACGGTCAAGTTTTCGCCGCGAAGCGCGCAGCCGCCGCATCCATCGCCACGCTTCCGCGTTGTTGAGGCTTCATCGGGGGCTCGCTATAGCCAAGCTTATGTCGGACCGGCTGTTCTTCCCGCTCATGGTGTCGGCGGCGGTGCTGCTGGTCGTGTTGGCCATCGTCTGGCCCTGATGCCCTTATCCGTCTTGCCTGCAAGGACCGCCATGTTGAAGCCCCGCCAGGATCTGAAGCCGAACACGGCCGCCTATGAGACCGAAGCCCTGGTCAAGCCCACGGGGTTCCGCGAATACGACGCGCGCTGGATCCTGGAAAAGGAGATCAATCTCCTAGGCATCCAGGCGCTGGGTCTTGGCCTGGCCACCTATGTGCACGAGATCGGGGTCGAGCCCCGCATCGTCACCGGCCACGACTTCCGCGGCTACAGCCTGTCGGTCAAGCAGGCGCTGATCATCGGCCTGATGCAGGGCGGCATGGAGGTGCTGGACGTGGGTCTGGCCCTGTCGCCCATGGCCTATTTCGGCCAGTTCGAGCTGAAAGCGCCCTGCGTCGCCATGGTCACCGCCAGCCACAACGAGAACGGCTGGACCGGGGTCAAGATGGGCGCCAATCCGCCGCTGACCTTTGGCCCCGAGGAGATCGGCCGGCTGAAGGAGATCGTGCTGAACGGCGAGGGCGTCGAGCGCGAGGGCGGCAAGCTGGTGCGGGTCGAGGACTTCCGCGAGAAGTACATCGCCGACGTCGCGTCCAAGGTGAAGGTCAGCCGCCCGCTCAAGGTCGTGGCCGCCTGCGGCAACGGCACCGCCGGCGCCTTTGCGCCCGAGGCCCTGCGCCGCATGGGTGTGGAGGTGATCGAGATGGACACCGACCTCGACTTCACCTTCCCCAAATACAATCCGAACCCCGAAGACCACGCCATGCTGATGCAGATGGCGGAAAAGGTCAGGGAGACGGGCGCGGACCTGGCGCTCGGCTTCGACGGCGACGGCGATCGCTGCGGCGTGGTGGACGATACGGGCGAGGAGATCTTCGCCGACAAGATCGGCCTGATGCTGGCGCGCGACCTGTCCAAGATTCATCCCAACTCGACCTTCGTCGTCGATGTGAAATCGACGGGCCTGTACAAGACCGACGAGGTGCTGAAGGCCAATGGCGCCAACACCGTCTACTGGAAAACGGGCCACAGCTACATCAAGCGCAAGACCGCCGAGATCGGCGCCCTGGCCGGGTTCGAGAAGTCGGGCCACTTCTTCATGGCCGGGCCGCTGGGTCATGGCTACGATGACGGCCTGGTCGCGGCCTCGGCCGTGCTGGCCATGCTGGACCGCAATCCCGACAAGAAGCTCAGCGAGCTGAAGGCCGCCCTGCCGGACGCCTGGACCTCGCTGACCATGAGCCCGCACTGCGACGACGAGACCAAGTACGAGGTGCTGGAGCGCATCGTGAAGGAGTATTCGGACCTGGCCGATCAGGGCGGCGAGATCCTGGGCCGCAAGATCGTCGAGGCCATCACCGTCAACGGCGTGCGCGTGCACCTGGAGGACGGCTCATGGGTGCTGGTCCGGGCCTCGTCCAACAAGCCGGAGCTGGTGGTGGTGGTCGAGAGCATGCGGTCGGAAGACGACATGCGCGACCTGTTCCGCAAGGAGGTCAAGCCGCGACTGGCCGCCTATCCCGAGATCGGCGCCTATAATCAGGAAATCTGAGGTCGGACGGAGTCGGGCCAGGCGGTCGCGGGCGGGCGCTTGCGATCGTCGGGCCGCTCGACCCGGCCGACCAGTCGCTGGCCTTCATAGATTTCAACGCCACGGCATGAGGCATGGTCGTCGAGCTGCGCAAAGGCGACCTGCGCCGCCTGACGGTCGTCCGGACATTCGGAGATGTCCATGACCGGTCGACGCCCCTCCGCGTCGAAGAAGATGAACTCGTAGACACGCATGACGGAACCCCGCGTTCATCTTCATGAATACGCGCGATACGCGAAAATGTCCAAGTCTTTGACAGGGATGGCGTGATCGCCGGAGCGTTTCGCCTGTGCAAGCGTTGCAGTCGGCTGCATCGAGGGGAGCGCCCATGTCCGCCATTGCCGAACGGCTGCGATCCGCGCGAAACGGCGGAGCGAGGCCGCACCAGCTCGCCCTGACGGCGCTGGCGCGGGTCGGATACGGGGCGCGAGGCTTTGTTTATCTGTCGGCGGGGGCGCTGACGCTGCTGGCGGCGACGGATCGGATCGGTGGAGCGGTCGGCTCGTCCGGCGCGGCGGGGTGGCTCGCCGAGCAGCCGTTCGGGCGGGTGTGGCTGATGCTGCTGGGCTACGGCCTGTGGGCGTTCGTGCTGTGGCGGATCGTGCAGGCGGTGTTCGATGCGGACAACGAGGGCTCGGACCTGAAGGGCTGGGCGACGCGGGTGGGGCAGGGCCTGAGCGCGCTGTTCTATGGCCTGCTGGCCTCCACGGTGTTCGAGTATCTGGACGAGTCTGGGACTGGCGAACGGGGCTCGGCCGACGTGGCCGAGAACCAGCAGAAGGCGGCCGAGGTGCTGGCGCTGCCGTTCGGCGAGCTGCTGCTGATCGGCGTGGGCGTGGTCATCCTCGGCGTCGGGATCGGCAATATCGTCAGGGCCTTCCGCGAGGATTTCGCGGAGGAGTTGAGCTGTTCACCGCAGGTGTGCCGGCGGGTCACGCCGCTGGCGAGGGCGGGCTATGCGGCGCGGGGGTTCGCCTATCTGCCGCTGGCGGTGTTCGTGATCCTGGCCGGGTTGCACGCCAGGGCGCGGGAGGTGACGGACTTCTCCGGCGCGCTGGATGCGCTGGAGAGCCAGCCGGGCGGGTCTTGGATGCTGGGGCTGACGGCGGTGGGGCTGATGGCGTTCGGAGCCTTTGCGTTCGTGGAGGCGCGCTGGCGCAGGATCCGGCCGCCGCGCGACCTGAACCCGCTCAACTAGCCCAGGGCAGGTTGCGGTCGAGGTCGAGGAGCATCGGCGGGCGCGGGTTCAGGCTCTCGCCCGAGAGCACGCGGTCGTAGAGCTGGAGATAGCTGTCCGTCATGCGGTCGGCGTTGAAGACGTCCACGGCGCGGGCGTGGCAGGCGCGGGGGTCGAAACGGTTGGCGCGTACCGCATCGGCCAGGAGGCGGGCGTCGGCGGAGAGGACGCCGTGCTCGGGCTCCACGATCTCGGGCAGGGCGCCGTAGGGCGTGGCGAAGACGGGGCAGCCGAAATACAGGCTCTCGATCACCGCCATGCCGAACGGCTCGTTCCAGCGCACGGGGAAGATCAGGCCGCGCGAGCCGTTCAGCACGTCGAACTTCCTCTGGCCGCCGACCATGCCGTGAAAGCGCGCGCGGGGGTACAGGGTGAAGCGCAGGCCCCGCCGAACGTTGAAGCGGACGCCGCCCAGGACCTCGATGCGCTCGCCCGCACGCTCGGCCACGCGGATCGCGCCGCGCAGGTTCTTCAGCCGCCACTCGCCCTTGCCGAGGAAGTGATAGCCGGCGCGCGGCCGGTCCCAGTCGACGGGGGCGTAGGAGGTCCAGTCCAGGCCGTTGTGGACGAAGCATTCGGCGCCGTGGCGGCGCGCGTGGTCGGCCGAGACGAAGACCGTGTTCAGCGGAAAGGGCGAGGGCGGCTGGCAGTTGCCGTGCTCGGTGACGATCAGGGGGACGTCCAGCTCCTCGTCCGGCTTGAACTGGAAGTGGGCGATGTCGATGTCACGGCCCACCTGCTCGCGCCAGGGCACGCCCGGGCGGATCGGCTGCACGGCGGCGAAGGGGCAGGCGGAGCCGTCGGGGACCAGAAAGGTCACCCGGTGGCCGCGCGCCACAAGCCCGCACGCCAGGTCCCAGATCACCCGCTCGGTGCCGCCATAGGCGGTGACGGGGATCGGCGATTCATGGGCGATCAGGATGTGCATGGCGGGCGCTTCGAAACCGTGTCCGTCCCGCCTTTTGGCACAGCTTTGCCGCCTGCGCGCGGTTGATCAGTCGGGCGCGGCCGCCTCCTGCATCCGGCGGATGCGGGCGCGCTCCTCCGCGTCGGCCCTCTTTTGCGCCAGGAAGATCTCAAGCTGGTCGTAACGCTCTGACAGTTCGCGCCGCATCTCCTCCTCGCGCTCGTGCGTCATCGGCAGGCCGGTGCGCGAGTCGATATGGGGTTCGGGCGCGGGCGGACGCGGACGGGCGGGTTTCGGCTTGGCCATGGGGGCTCTCCGGCGAGGGGCGGGCAGGCGCGGGCGCCGCGTGCGTTGGGGGCGCGCGGTTGAACGGCGGGAGGGCGGGCGGGGCGCCGGGCCTTCGCCCGGTCTGTGTGAGTTGGTTTACCGTTTCGACGAAAGCTGACGCCCCGCACGAAGGATTGTGGCTGCAAGCTCGGGGCGTGGGATGGTGGCGGTCTTATCGCCTAACCCCATAAGCCTGCGACGGGCGGGCGGGCCTGGCGATCCCGTCCCCGGTGCGACCGAGTATCCCCCTCGATCCTCCAACGCCGGGGCGATCCCCGACGCCGGCGCCGCGAGGTTTCACCCCCACGGCCTCCCGTTTCCTCCGCTCCCGCCGCTCGCAAGGTCGCAGGCCAAGACGAGCCCTCCCATGCGACGGGACCGGGGGCATGATGGCGCGGATTTCAGCTGCGGCTGGCAAGTCGCGGCGGGAAAGGTGCAAGGGTTTGATGCGGCGGGGGTTAGTGGGCGGTGAATAGGAGAGATGCGCGGCCATGCCTACCGAGAGGCTGCATAGGGCTCGGGCCATCTTCTAAGGCTCCATCTCGGTTGCGCTTTGCATGAGCGGCTTGATTGTTGCAAAGAGCAAACACGCGCTTCTGCGAAGCGCAACCCTGCCGCTCGACGGAGCATCACCGTGCGCTATCCTCCAATAGTTCAAGAGTCCGGCATAGTATTACTCGGGAGTTTCAATCCTGCTATATTTCAACCGGCATGGTTACTAAAGAACGATTTGATCTCGGGTCAAGACTTCGAAGAAGTTCAACTATCTTTGGTTCATAATGAGCTAACTGAATTTCGCATCAAGAGCATGACGCTCCGTGTGGAGCCTCAGCGGTTTCAGATTCTTACTAGGGATGAACCTTTCGTTCAGGCGCTTGATCTCGTTCTGGGGGTTTTTGCAAACCTCCTCTCGCACACGCCGATCGCGCAGGTAGGCATAAATTACTCGGTCCACTTCGCTCTCGAGAACGCTAACCAACGTCATACGTTAGGCCGAGCATTGGCACCCTTGGAGCCGTGGGGCGAGTGGGGTCTTCAGCTAGAAACAGATGATCCGGAACGCCGGGGCGGCCTGCGAACTCTAATAATGGAAGAATCTCGTCCCGGAGATCGCCTGATTGGTCACCGCCGTGTGCATGTAGAGCCTTCGCTGCGCACCGACCTACTTGATTCAAAGTTGGTGTTCACGTCATGGTTAACGATCACTTCGAGATCGAGGAGCCTGACGCGGTGGTAGCAATGGATTGGCTGGGTGGGCGGTTCGACGCTTCCATTGCCGAGTCGAAGGCGATTATATCTGGCCTTATGAATTTCGCCGAGGGGCTGACCAAATGAGCGCAACCGCATTGCGGCTCAATGCCGACATCGAGCGAACAGACGTGAGTAGGCCGTTCGAGCTGAAATCGGCTGTTGACCGCCAAGCTAACCTGTTCAAATTCCGGCACGAGGACGCTCTAGCTAGGTCTGGCCGTGCGGTCGCGGAAATCGTGAACACAGAGACTAGCAGTGATCCTGGGATAGACTTACCTGAGCCGCTTCAGATTAAGGACGCCCAAGAGCAGTTTATTAGTAGCCAGGAGTGGGACGGCTACGTCATTGCTGTTTATGAAGATAAGCTTCGAGGCATCATGTATCCTGTGGGGAGATCTGATCCCCAGAACGAAGAGGTAGTCGAGATACCGATGGAGTTTGTAGATGGGGACTCGGCTCGGTATGTTGATGTAGGTTCAGTGTTTCGTTTTTCGACAGGTAAGTTGGTGCGTCGGAAACAGGTGATGCAGGGTTCGAAGGTGTACTTCCGTCGGGCTGCACGGCTTCGCACGAACCCCGGACGTGCTAGCGCGCTTGCGGATCTGTTCGCTGACTAAGATCAATACGCCACCTGATGCAGATGAAATCGAGGTTGCCCTACTAGGTCGCGGCCACGGAGAGTCTGTCGTAATCCACGCCCTAGATGGCACTTGGATTGTAATTGATAGCCTTAAATACGAGAACCGTGACGCTGCCCCCTTAGCTTACCTGACGCAAATGGGCGTAGGGCCGGAGGCAATACGGGTCGTGATGGCTACCCACTGGCACGACGATCACGTCGCCGGCTTGGCTCAAGTTTATAGCGTTGCCACCAACGCAGATCTCGTCTTGCCGCTTGCAATGACAACCCAAGAATTTCGCGCGTTCGCCAGCATAGCGGTAGGAAAGGATATGGGGCAGCTCTCCTCAGGCCTGACTGAGATGAGCGACCTAGCTGCAGTTCGTAAATCTCAAGCACGCCCGGCACCGATACGAGCTCAGGCATCCATGCAAATCTTCCGCGAGCGCTCGTCCTTCGGTCATCAAATCTGTCTGACGGCCGTCTCGCCAAGCGCCGCTGACGTCGAGGATTTTTTAGCAGCCATTTCGGCACCTCACATCGGAAGCCCGCTAGTTGGTCGCCTAATGCCGAAGAACCCCAACGACATATCTACTGCTTGCATCCTCTCCATGGGCGATGAGAACGTCTTGCTTGGGGCAGACCTAGAGGTCGGTGGACGCCCGGAGCGAGGGTGGCAGGCCGTGCTAACTGCTCGTTTGAACTCTGATCCTCGAGCGTCTGTCTTTAAAATCCCCCATCACGGATCAGAGAATGCACATCATGACAGTGTCTGGTCGGAAATGCTGAACGAAGAACCCGTTTGCATCTTGGCACCCTACAATCGAGGAAGAGGAGTGCCGAAAAAGGCTGATGCAGATCGGATTCAGGCTCTCACCTCCCACGCCTACATCACGACACAGTCTCCATTCCGAAAGTATCGGGGCGTGAGTTCCTACGTCGAGAAGTCATTAGAATCTAGTGGCATAAGAGCTCAGTCCTTGCCCCGAGAAGTCGGAGTTATTCGCCTCAGAAAACGGATTAGTGATGCGAAGTGGAACGTGACCAACTTCGGAGGTGCCGTGCACCTCAGTCAGTTCGTAGCTCGGGATTAGCAACCTTCACCTCCACCACGCCTCCCCCGGCGCGGAACTTCTCCGACATTTCGCGCATGCCCGCTTCCGCATCGATCAGGCTGGCGCCCGCGTCGTTCTGGCCGCGCGCGGCGTCGCGGATGTCCTGGCTGATCTTCATGGAGCAGAATTTCGGGCCGCACATGGAGCAGAAGTGGGCGGTCTTGTGGGCCTCCTTGGGCAGGGTGGCGTCGTGGAACTTGCGCGCGGTCTCGGGGTCCAGACCCAGGTTGAACTGATCCTCCCAGCGGAATTCGAACCGGGCGCGGCTGAGGGCGTCATCGTGCAGGCGGGCGGCGGGGTGGCCCTTGGCCAGGTCGGCGGCGTGGGCGGCGATCTTGTAGGTGATGACGCCGTCCTTGACGTCCTGGCGGTCGGGCAGGCCCAGATGCTCCTTGGGCGTGACGTAGCAGAGCATGGCCGTGCCGAACCAGCCGATCATGGCCGCGCCGATCGCGGAGGTGATGTGGTCGTAGCCCGGCGCGATGTCGGTGGTCAGCGGGCCAAGCGTATAGAAGGGCGCCTCGTGGCAGTGCTTCAGCTGCTCGTCCATGTTCTGCTTGATCTTGTGCATCGGCACGTGGCCGGGGCCCTCGATCATCACCTGGCAGCCCTTGTCCCAGGCGATCTTGGTCAGCTCGCCCAAGGTGCGCAGCTCGGCGAACTGGGCCTCGTCATTGGCGTCGGCGATGGAGCCGGGGCGCAGGCCGTCGCCCAGTGAGAACGACACATCATAGGCGCGCATGATGTCGCAGATGTCGGCGAAATGCTCGTACAGGAAGCTCTCGCGGTGGTGGGCCAGGCACCACTTGGCCATGATCGATCCGCCGCGCGACACGATGCCGGTGACGCGATTGGCCGTCAGAGGCACGAACGGCAGGCGCACGCCGGCGTGGATGGTGAAATAGTCCACGCCCTGCTCGGCCTGTTCGACCAGGGTGTCGGCGAACACCTCCCACGTCAGGTCCTCGGCCACGCCGCCGACCTTTTCCAGCGCCTGATAGATGGGCACCGTGCCGATGGGGACGGGCGAGTTGCGCACGATCCAGTCGCGGATGTTGTGGATGTTCCGACCCGTCGACAGGTCCATGACGTTGTCGGCGCCCCAGCGGGTGGCCCAGACCAGCTTGTCCACCTCGTCGTCCACCGTCGACAGGACCGCCGAGTTGCCGATGTTGGCGTTGATCTTCACCAGGAAGTTGCGGCCGATGATCATCGGCTCGACCTCGGGGTGGTTGATGTTGGCGGGGATGATGGCGCGGCCGCGGGCGATTTCATCGCGGACGAATTCGGGGGTGACGTAGTCGGGGATGGCGGCGCCGAAGCTCTCGCCGTCGCGCGGGAGGGTGTGGGGTGTGGGGTGTGGGGTGTTGGGGAGGGAGACGGTCGAGCCGTCGGCGAGGGTGACGCGCCGGGCATCGCCCACACCCCACGCCCCATCCCCCATGCCCGGCGCGGCGCGCCTCATGTTTTCGCGGATGGCGACGAACTCCATCTCGGGCGTGATGATCCCGGCGCGGGCGTATTCGAACTGGGTCACCGGGCGGCCGGGGACGCCCTTGAACACGCGGTGGCGCGAGGTGTCGAAGCGGGGCGCGAGGTGACGGCCCGAGGCGTGGCCGTTGTCCTCGGGCTTGACCTCGCGCGGGTGGGCGACCGGGGCGATGTCGCCGCGCTCCTGCTGCCAGCGGCCGCGAACGGGGGGCAGGCCCGTCTTGATGTCGATGTTAGCGTGGGGGTCGGTGTAGGGGCCGGAGGCGTCATACATCGTCACCGGCGGCTCGTTGGCGCTCGGGTGGACATGCACCTCGCGGAAGGGAACGCGCAGGTCGGGGAACAGGTGGCCCGCCACATAGACCTTGTTTCCGCCGGCGCGGGGGCCGGTGGGGATGCGGCCGGTCTCGGCCTCCACCGCGCGGCGAGCGTCGGCGAGGGCGAGATCAGACTGGGGCTCTTCGGGAGCGGCGGGGACGTGGATGTTCATGGCGGCCTCTGTTTCAAAGAGGTCCGCCGACGACGGCGAGCGGGACCCCGGGCGTGGGGTCCGCGTGTCTCATCCCTTCGCCGGCATGACCCGGATCAGGTTCGACGGGTCAGGCGACTACGCCAATCTCAGCGGCTCACATGCCGCCCCCCGGAGAACAGGGAGACCATATCGCAGGGTCAGGGCGCCGACCAGCCCTTGATCGACAGGGCCGGCGGCCGGGCGCGGGGGTCGGCGGGGAAGCGCAGAAAGGCCGTGGCCGAGCCTCGGCCGGGGACATAGTCCAGGGTGGCGGATGCGGTCGCCTGACCCTGCACGCCCTCCAGCTCGACGGCGGCGGCGGTGTCGGAGCCGTCGTTGCGCACCTCGACCTCGGCGACATAGCCGGTGGGGGTGGCCTCGACCTCGACGATGCGCGGGATCATCGTCGGCGGGCGCTGCTGCTGGAACAGCTCGAACACCATCAGGCCGATGGCGCCCAGGGTGACGACCAGGCCGATGCCCGCGACAATCCACTGGGTCAGCGGCGAGGGGTCGGGAACGGGCTTGCGGGCCATGGGCGTCCTCCTAGACCAGAAGCCGGGCGGCGGCGGCCCCGATCGAGGCCGGAAAGCCCAGCACGATGGCCGTCGCCATGGCCCGCGCCGCCGCATGCCCGTCCGAGCGGCCGAACACCCACAGCACGAACAGGCTGACCCCGATCGCGATCGCATAGCCCGGCAGGGTGAAGCGGAAAAAGGCCGTCACCGGCCGGCCCTGATCCTCCTGTCCCGCAAAGCCCGCCGAATAGACAATGACGTGCAGCAGCAGCACCGAGACGACGATCAGCCCCAGTTCGTGCCACGGCGTGCACTTGTAGGCGATCAGGATCATCTCTTCGGTCGGGGCGACGTTCATGGCGAAGAACAGGGCGCCGGCGCCCATCAGGAACAGCTCGCCCCAGTAGGAGACCCGCCCCTCGTCCTCCTTATCGTCGCCGCCGTTCATCTGCCGGCGCGCGACCAGCGCCCCGATGGCGCCTGGTACGGCCTGCAGCGCCACCATGCCGACATTGTCGAGCGGGGATGCGTTCACCTCCAGCACCCCGAACAGCAGAAGCAGGCACGAGGCGACCGCAAAGCCCACCGCCAGCGCGACCAGCGCGTCCAGCACGTCGTTCCTGAGCCCCCGCCCCTTTGAAAATCCGGCGTAGTAGGACAGGCCGTACAGCACCGGCAGGGCGGCGGCGAAAAAGGCCAGCAGCCGCAGCCGGTCCATGTAGATCCCGGCCTGCCACATCTCCATGGTCATCAGGAGCGGGATGTTGAACAGCAGGGCCCCGCCGAACGCGCGTCCGAGATCGCGGAGGTAGCGGCGCTCTCGCCCTGCATCGATCACCAGGCTGCTCATGGAACGGCAACGCTTTGATCAGGCGATTGGCTGCATGGCGCCGCGCGGGGTAGGAAGGGGCGATCCCCGAACGGAGCGTCATTCCATGCATCTCGCCCGCTTTCCCCGCATCCGCCTGGCGCACCTGCCGACGCCGCTGGAGCCGCTGCCGCGCCTTGGGGAGGCGCTGGGCGTCGATCTGTGGATCAAGCGCGACGACTGCACCGGCCTGGCCGGCGGGGGCAACAAGACGCGCAAGCTTGAGTTCCTCTTGGGCGCGGCCTTGGCCGAGGACGCCGATACGCTGATGACGCAAGGGGCGGTGCAGTCGAACCATGTGCGCCAGACCGCGGCCGCCGCCGCCGCGCACGGCCTGGCCTGCGAGATCATCCTGGAAGAGCGGACCGGCTCAAAGGCGCCGGACTATGTCGGCAACGGCAATGTGCTGCTGGACAAGCTGTTCGGCGCCAAGCTGCGCACCGTGCCGGGCGGGACCGACATGGTCGCGGAGCTGGAGACAACGGCGGCCGAGGCGAGGGCGCGGGGCGCGCGTCCCTATGTCATTCCGGGCGGCGGCTCCAATGCGATCGGCGCCCTTGGATACGCCGACTGCGCGCGCGAGCTGGTGGTGCAGGCGGACGATCTGGACCTGCGCATCGACCGCATCGTCACCGCGACCGGCAGCGCTGGCACCCATGCCGGGCTGGTGGCGGGCCTCCAGGTGATCGGCGCCGACATTCCTGTGCTGGGCATCGGCGTGCGCGCGCCAAAGGAGAAGCAGGAAGCCAACGTCTTCAAGCTGGCCGAAGAGACCGCCGCCCTCTTGGGCCGGCCGGGACAGGTCGCGCGCGAGGCGGTGGTCGCCGATTGCGACTATGTGGGCGAGGGCTACGGCCGGGTCGACCAGGGCGTGATCGACGCCCTGACCCTGGCCGCCCGCACCGATGGCGTCGTGCTGGACCCCGTCTATTCCGGCAAGGCGATGAAGGGCCTGATCGCCCTGTCGAAGCAGGGGCGGTTCGCGGGCGAGACCGTGGTCTTCCTGCACACCGGCGGCGCGCAGGGGCTGTTCGGATACGAGAGCGAGATCGGGGCGGGGTTGTAGGAAGAGGGGGCACAAGGTCCGCTCGAGGGCGTGACGCCCCCCGTCGGCTTTCGACCCATTGCGGACATAGAGGCTGGCTGCCAAATCCGACGCATGACCTTGCTCGATAAGCTCGCGCTTCGCCTGCCCATCGTTCAGGCTCCCATGGCTGGAGTGTCCACACCCCAGCTGGCGGCCGCTGTCTCCAATGCGGGGGCGCTAGGCTCGATCGGCGTCGGCGCGACAAACGCCTCCGGCGCGGCTCGGATGATCGATGACGTCAGACGGCTCACCGACGCGGCGTTCAACGTCAATGTCTTCGTCCACAGTGCGCCGATCCGCGATGCCGAGCGCGAGGCGTCTTGGCTAAGCGCCCTAGAACCGGTGTTCCGGGAGTTTGGCGCCCAACCCCCATCCTCCCTCGCGACGATCTATCAGAGTTTCGCCGACGATGATGAGATGCTGCGCCTGCTGATCAAGCGGGCGCCTCCAGTTATCAGCTTTCACTTCGGCTTGCCGGACCAGGCGAGGGTGACGGCCCTGCGACAGGCAGGGTGCGTCCTGATCGCCACCGCTACCAGTCTTGATGAAGCCTCGGCGGCGAGGAGGGCCGGAATGGACGCCGTCGTGGCTCAGGGCTTCGAAGCCGGAGGGCACAGGGGGATTTTCGACCCCGCCGGCGACGATGCTCAACTTGGAACCGTAGCCCTGACGCGGCTTCTTGTGGCGCAGGCCGGACTGCCTGTCGTCGCCGCCGGCGGGATCATGGATGGTCAAGGCGTCAGTGCGGTTTTGACCCTTGGAGCTGTCGCAGCCCAGCTTGGAACCGCCTTCATCGCCTGCCCGGAGAGCGCGGCGGATGAAGCGTATCGTGCGGCCCTCAATAGCGACGCAGCGTTCAACACCGTGATGACGGATGCGATATCCGGCCGGCCCGCCCGCTGTCTGCGGAACCGTTTCACCACCTGGGCCGGGCGCGCCACCCGGATGCCGCCCGACTACCCGGTCGCCTACGACGCTGGAAAGGCCGTCAACACAGCCGCCAAGGCGACGGGCGAAAGCGGCTTCGGCGCGCAATGGGCAGGACAGGGCGCGCCATTATCGCGACCTATGGGTGCTGCTGATCTTGTCCGGACACTAGCAGACGAACTCGCAGCCTAGGTCCGCTTCCCACCCATGGCTGACATCAGCGACGTCGGGTTCGAGCAACGATAGCCTGACGCAGTTCGATCATCACGGCCGCCTGATGCGCTGAAACAGACAAACTTCTCCGCTTGACGTCGTGTCACCCATAGGTGATATGTAACCCGTAGGTTACGGCATGGGAGGACGGTTGATGACGGATGACAACAGGACGGTCGAGGGGTTGGCGAGGGAGCGCGGGACGCGGTTCCGGTGGGGGCTGGGCCTCGTCGCCGTCAGCGGCGCGGCGGTCGTGGGCGGGGCGGTCGTGGGGCTGAGGACGGGCGGAGAGGGCGATGTCGCCACGGCGGCGGGGGCGGCGGTGGGTCTGGGTCTGGTCGCGCTGTTGGGCGGGGCGGCGCTCGCCTGGTGCGCGCGGCCGGGGCGGCCGCTGGTGCCGCCGACGGACGGACAGGAGACGCGGCGCGACCGGCTTCAGCGCGCCCGGACCCAGCAGTTGGTGATCTTTCCCTTTGTGATGCTGGCCTTCATGATGCAGTCCCATCGGGGCATGCAGGCGGTGCTGGCGGGCCAGGGCGATCTGGGCGCCTATCTGCAGGTCTCGCTGCCGGTGATCTATGGCTGGCTGGTGCCCGCCATCGTCATGGGCTGGGACTGGAACACGCGCCAGCACCGGCGTTTTCTGGACGACGAGCTGACCCAGGCCATGCGGGCGCAGGCGATGATGCTGGCGTTCGCCGTGCTGATGGCGGGGGTCACGGTCGCCATGGTGCTGGGCATGTGGCGGCCCGCCGTGGGCGTTGCGGCCCTGCCCTATGTGCTGGCGATCGGGGGCGCGACGGCCGGGCTGCGGTTCGCCTGGCTGGACCGGGAGGCCGAGCGAAATGGGTGATCCCCGTCTGGGCTCGCGCCTGAAAGAGGTGCGCACGGCCGCCGCCCTGACCCAGGCCGGTCTGGCGGAAAAGGCCGGCGTGTCGCGCAAGACCATCAACACCGTCGAGAACGGCGTCTTCGTCCCGTCCACCATCGTGGCGCTGGATCTGGCGCGGGCGCTTGAGACCACGGTGGAAGAACTGTTCTACCTGAAGGGCTGAGGAGGCGCGCGATGAGCAGGGTTCTGGGGGTGATCGGCGGCATGGGGCCGGCGGCGACGGTGGCGTTTCTCCAGCGCGTGCAGGCGCTGACGCCGGCGGGGGGCGATGCGGACCACATTCGCGTGGTGATGGACCTGAACCCCCAGGTTCCGGACCGCAACACCCGGCCGGGCGAGGCCGAGGCCGTGCTGGGCGAGATGGCGAGCGGTCTGAAGACGGCGGGGGCCCAGGTGCTGGCCATGCCGTGCAATACCGCCCACGCGCAAGGCGCGGGCATCCGCGCCGCAGGACTGCCGTTCATCGACATGATCGCGGCGACGGCCGATGCGGCGGTCGATGCGACGATCGGGGGCGGCGCCCGGCGGATCGGCGTGCTGGCCACGCCCGGCGGAGAGGCGTTGTATCAGGCGGCGCTGGCCGAACGGGGCGCGGAGGCCGTGCTGCTGGCGGGCGAGGATCGGGCGGCCTTCATGGCGGCGGTCTATGGGGTCAAGCGCGGCGATCGGGGTCCGGAGGCGCGGGCCGAGATGCGGCGGCTGGCGCGGGCGCTTGCGGCGGCCGGGGCGGAGGCTCTGATCGCCGGGTGCACGGAGGTTCCGCTGCTGCTGGCGGCCGGCGACGTCGACCTGCCGCTGACGGACTCGGCCGAGGTGCTGGCGAGGGCGTGCGTGGAGGCGTGCCTGGAGGGCGCAGCGTCGTCCGTGGGCTGATCGCGCTTGCGGCCGTGGGGGCGGCGCGACTAGTCAGGGGTGTGTCTCGCTTGCCCCTGATCATCGATTGCGACCCCGGCGTGGACGACGCCGTGGCCCTGCTGCTGGCCTTCGCCTCGACCGAACTGGAGTTGCTGGCCATCACCACCGTCGCCGGCAACGTCCCCGGCCACAGGACCCAGCGCAACGCGCGCATGATCCGTCAGATCGCCGGGCGCGAGGACGTGCCGGTCTATGGCGGGGCGGAACGGCCGCTGAAGCGTCCGCCGGCGCATGCGGGCGAGTTCCATGGGCCGGAGGGGCTGGGCGACCTCCAGCCGTTCGAGCCGCATGGCATCATCGGCGACGGCCCGGCGGCCAACGCCATTGTCGACCTGGTGATGAAGCGGCCGGCAGGCTCGGTATCGGTCGCCGTGATGGGGCCGATGACCAATCTGGCGCTGGCCATGAAGCGCGAGCGGCGCCTGGCCGAACGGCTGGGGACAGTGGTGGTGATGGGGGGCGCGCGCAGCGAAGGCGGCAACATCACCCCCTCGGCCGAGTTCAACATCTGGGCCGATCCCGACGCGGCGGCGGTGGTGTTCGGATCGGGCTGCGCGGTGGTCTGCCTGGGGCTGGACGCGACGCATCAGGTGCGGGCGACCGAGGCGCGCATCCGGGCCCTCGAGACGATCCGCACCGAGCCGGCGCGCACGGCCGCCGCCATGCTGCGCTTCTCGCAAGCGGTGGAGCGGACGGTGGTGGGTTGGGAGGCGGCGCCGCTGCACGACCCCTGCACGGTCGCCTGGCTGCTGCGGCCGGACCTGTTTGAGCTGCGCCCCTGCCGCATCGAGGTGGAGACCGGATCGGAGCTGACGCGGGGCCATACGGCGGTGGAGTTCCGGGTCGATCCCCTCACGGCGCGGCATCGCTGGGCCGTCGGTGTCGATGCGGACGGGGTGTTCGATCTGATCGCCGATGCGCTGAAGCCTTCGGAGGCGGCGCAGTGAGGATCACCGTCGTCGGCTCGATCAATCTCGATCTGGTGGCGCGGGCCTCGCACCTGCCGGGGGCCGGCGAGACGGTGACTGGGGCGACGCTGCAGCGGCATCCCGGCGGCAAGGGCGCCAATCAGGCGTTGGCGGCGGAGAAGCTGGGGGCCGAGGTCTGCCTGATCGGGCGGGTCGGCGATGACGCCATGGCGGGCGAGGCGCTGGGGCTGATGGATGCGATCGGCGTCGATCTGTCGGGGGTGGAGACGGACATCGCGGCCCCGACCGGCGTCGCCCTGATCGCGGTCGATCCCCAGGGCGAGAACCAGATCGTGGTCGCGGCCGGCGCCAACCATTGGGTCACGCCCGAACAGCTGCCGCAGCGGATCGAAGGGCCGCTGATCGTGCAACTGGAGCTGCCGATCGAGACGGTGGAGGCGGCGGTGGGCCGAGCGACCGGCTTTGTGTGCGCCAACCTCGCGCCCGCCGCGCCCGTGTCGGAACGGCTGCTGCGGCGCGCGGACCTGATCGTGGTCAACGAAACGGAGGCCGCCTTCTATGGCGAGGGCCTGCATCGCGGCGGCGGCCGGGTCGTGGTGACCAAGGGCGCGCGCGGCGCGGCCATGTACCAGCGCGGCGTCGAGATGGCCTGGGCTGCGGCCCCCGTTGTCGAGGCGATGGACGCCACCGGCGCGGGCGACGCCTTTGTCGGCGCAATCACCGTCGCCCTGCTTGAAGGCATGGAGCCGGTCCAAGCGCTGCGCTTCGCCTGCGCCGCCGGCGCGGTCGCCGCCACCCGGGCGGGCGCCCAGCCCTCTCTGCCGGAACGCGCAGAGGTGGAGGTGCTGCTGGCGGGGTGACGAGGCGACCCGAAAGCCGCCGCGTCGATCAGGATCAACTGCCCGTGCCGAAGCCGCCGGGGCCGCCGGCGCCGGCGGAGCCTTGGCCGCCGCTGGCGGGGCCTTCGGGGGTCTGGGCGGGGGAGGGGGCCGAGGCGGGGTTCGGCTGGACGTCGATGTCGTCGTCGCTGTCGGTCTCGAGCGCGGCGTTCGGATCGGCGGGATTGACGTCGGTCATGGGGCTCTCCTTGCGGTGGACTCAAGGATCAATCCGTCAGGTCGGGCGGCGTTCCGCCGGGGCGCAGGGCGGGCGATCACGGCTTGGCGCCCGCCGTTGGACGTGTATGTCGTAACACTTCCATGAAACGGGGGCGTTCACGATGATGAAGCGGGTGATGGGGGCGGGCTTGCCGCTGGCGGCGGTGTTGCTGGCTACGACGGCGCTGGCGCAAACAGCGCAAACAGCAGCGACGCCGCAGGCCGGGGCGTTGACCTATCAGCAGCCGCCGCAGCCGATCGCGGACATCCTGGACGCCAGGCCGACGCCGTCGTCGATGCTGTCGCCGGATCGCGCCACGCTGGTGCTGATGGACCGGTCGAACCTGCCGGCGATCTCGGCGCTGGCCGAGCCGATGCTGAGGCTGGCGGGCGAGCGGATCAATCCGCGCAACAACGGCCCGGCCGAGAGCCGCGTGTCGTGGCTGACGGGCCTGAGCTTGCAGGCGGTGGATGGAGGGCAGCCCCGCGTGGTGACCCTGCCGCAAGGCGCGCGCTTTACCGCCGCGCGCTTCTCGCCGGACGGCAAGTCGCTGGCCCTGGTGATGGACGCGCCCGACGGGCTGGATCTTTGGGTGGTGGACGTGGCCTCTGCGCGGGCCCGAAAGCTGGACGGAGCCCGCGTCAATATGGCCGCGGGCGCCGGTTATGAGTGGACGCCGGACAGCCAGGCGCTGCTGGTCGAGGCGGTTCCGGCGGGCCGCGGACCGGCGCCGGTGGCGAACGCAACGCCGACAGGACCGAACGTCGAGGAGACCGCAGGCCGCGTGGCGCCCGCGCGGACCTATCAGGACCTGTTGCAGACGCCGGCGGACGAGGCGCTGTTCGACCACTATTTCACCTCGCAGCTGACGCTGGTTTCGCTGAACGGACCGGCGCGGACGGTCGGCGAGCCGGCGGTGTATCTGGACTCGGCGGTGTCGCCGGACGGGCGCTATGTGCTGCACGAGATCGCCAAGCGGCCCTACAGCTATCAGGTGCCGGCGGGTCTTTTCCCGACCGAGATCGTGGTCACGGACCTGAACGGGCAGGTGGTGCGCCAGGTGGCCGACCTGCCGCTGCGTGACGACGTGCCGACGGCATTCGACGCGGTGGCGCCCGGCCCGCGCTCGGTGCAGTGGCGCGCCGATGCGCCGGCGACCCTGGTGTGGGTCGAGGCGCTGGACGGCGGCGACATCCGGCGCGAGGCGGAGTTCCGCGACCGCGTGCTGATGCAGGCGGCGCCGTTCACGGGCGAGCCGGTCAAGCTGATCGACCTGAAGGAACGCTTTGGCGGCATACAGTGGGGCCGCGACGACCTGGCCATCGTCAATAGCCGCTGGTTCAACACCCGCCACGAGACCCGCTTCGTGGTCGATCCGTCGAACCCGGGCGAGGGTCGGGTGCTGCTGGAGCGCAACTATCAGGCGCGCTACGACAATCCGGGCCAGCCGGTGCTGCAGCCGAACGCGGCGGGGCGGTCGGTGATCCGTTTCGACGGGCAGGGCCGCATCCTGATGAGCGGACCGGGCGCGACGCCGCAGGGCGAGTTCCCGTTCCTGGCCGCCATGGACGTGGCGACGGGCCAAAGCGAGCGGCTGTGGACCTCGGCGGACACCGACTATGAGGCGGTGATCGGCTTTCTGGACAACGACGGCCGGCGCGTGGTGACCCAGCGCGAGACGCGTCTGGATCCGCCGAACCTGCGCATCCGCGACCTGTCGAGCGGTCAGACTACGCCGATCACCAACTTCCCCGACCCCGCCCCACAGCTGGCCGAGGCGACGCGCCGGCTGATCACCTACAAGCGGGCGGATGGGGTGCAGCTGTCGGGCACGCTGTATCTGCCGGCCGGCTATGACAAGGATCGCGACGGGCCGCTGCCGCTGCTGATGTGGGCCTATCCGGCCGAGTTCACCGATCCGACGGTGGCCGGCCAGACCGTGGACGTGCAGAACCGGTTCGTGCGGCCGGGCGGGTCCAGCCACGTGTTCCTGCTGACCCAGGGCTACGCCATCCTGGACAATCCTTCGATGCCGATCATCGGCCGCGAGGGCGCCGAGCCCAACGACACCTATGTCGAGCAACTGACGGCGGATGCGCAGGCGGCGGTGGATGCGGTGGTGGAGATGGGCGTGGCCGAGCGCGGCCGCATCGCCATCGGCGGGCACAGCTACGGCGCCTTCATGACCGCCAACCTCCTGGCGCACACCGACCTGTTCCGCACCGGGATCGCACGCTCGGGCGCCTACAACCGCACCCTGACGCCGTTCGGCTTCCAGGCCGAGCAGCGCAACTACTGGGAGGCGACGGAGGTCTATACGAAGATGGCGCCCTTCACCTATGCGGACCGGGTGAACGAGCCGATCCTGCTGATCCACGGCGAGGCGGACGACAACTCGGGCACCTTCCCGGTGCAGACCGAGCGGTTCTATGCGGCGCTGAAGGGGCTGGGCGCGACGGCGCGCTATGTCACCCTGCCGCTGGAGGCGCACGGATACCGCGCCCGCGAGTCGGTCGGCCACACCCTGTGGGAGATGACCCGCTGGCTGGACCAGTACGTCAAGACCGCGCCGGCTGCGCCGCCCGCGCAGTGAGGATGGAGGGGCGGGGCCTCGGCTCCGCCTCTTCCTTTATTCTTCGGCGTCAGTCGTCCAGGCGCTGAAGCAGCAGAAGCACGCCCGCGGCGGTCAGGGCGCCGAGGGCAAAGGCGGCGATGACCGAGCCGGCGGCGACGGCGGTGGGCACGGTCACCGGGCGCGCCTCGTACCATTCGACGATGTCGGCGTCGTCATAGGCGTCGTCCTCGTAGTCCTCGACGACGTTGACGGGGATTTCGCGGTCCATGGAGACGCCTTTCTGAAAAGATGCGCGCCCCTACCGCGCGCCTGCCGACAATCCTCGAGCCAAGGCCAAGGTTCCCTCGAGCGCCGCCATCGTGACAGGATGGCGCGGGTCGGCTAGGACGCCGAACTCAAGATTCCACGTCTCCTCACAGACTTCCAAGACGATCCCATGGCCGGCCATTCGAAGTTCAAGAACATCATGCACCGCAAGGGACGCGCCGATGCGCAGCGTTCCAAGCTGTTCTCCAAGCTGTCGCGCGACATCACGGTGGCGGCCAAGTCAGGCATGCCCGACCCGGCGCTGAACCCGCGCCTGCGCCTGGCCGTCAACAACGCCAAGGCCGAAAGCCTGCCCAAGGACGTGATCCAGCGCGCCATCAACAAGGCCGCCGGCGGCGACGTCGATACGATGGAGGAGGTCCGCTACGAGGGGCGCGGCCCTGGCGGGGTGGGCATCATCGTCGAGGCCCTGACCGACAACCGCAACCGCGCCGGCTCCAACATCCGTTCGGCCTTTTCCAAGAACGGCGGGGCGCTGGGCGAGATGAACTCGGTCGCCTTCATGTGGGACAAGGTCGGCAAGATCGTCTACCCGGCCGAGGCTGGATCCGAGGACGCGGTGATGGAGGCCGCGATCGAGGCCGGCGCCTCCGACGTCGAAAGCGACCTGGTCAAGCCCGACATCTACGAGGACGCGCCCGGCCACACCATCTGGACCGCGTTCGAGGACCTGAACGAGGTCGCCGACGCCATGTCCAAGGTGCTGGGCGATCCCAAGTCCACCGCCATCGTGTGGAAGCCCCAGTCCGACGTTCCGGTCACCGGCGAGGCGGTCGGCACGCTGTTCAAGCTGCTGGACGCGCTGGACGCCGAGGACGACGTGCAGAACGTCTATTCCAACGAGGACATCTCCGACGAGGACGCCGCCAAGTACGCGGGGTGATTTCGGACGTTCGAGGGTCGTGCTAGGCTCGCCGCATGACGGTGCATGTGACGATCGCCCTGGACGACGCCGTAAAGGCCAAGTTGGACGCCCTGGCGGACGCCAGGCGTGTTCCGGTGGACGAGATCGTGACACAGGCCGTGTCCCAACTGGCGGCGGATGATGCGGCCTTTCATGCCGCGGTAGAAGCGGGGCTGGCCTCGCTTGATGCGGGAAGGGGCGTGCCGCACGAAGACGTCGTCGCCCGGCTCCGCGCTCGTCAGGCCAAGCGCGCCCGTCTGTGAAGGTCATCTGGTCACCCGAGGCCGAAGCCGACCTCGTAGATGCGTGGACCTTTATCGCGGCTGACCGGCGCAACACGGCTGATGCGGTCGAAATGCGTATCGTGGATGCTGTCGAAAGTCTCGGCGACTTCCCACGCAAGGGTCGGCCGGGCAAGGATCCAGGCACGCGCGAACTGGTGGTGCATCGCACGCCGTACATCGTGATCTACAGGCTGCGCTCCGAGGACCTGGAGATCGTCCGTATCTGGCACGGCAGCCGAGAACCGTTCGAATAGCGTCCGATCCGCGCACCTCCGGAACGCCGTGCACGGAGCATCCGTTCGCTGCGGATGATCGAGTTCGCCCGTTTCGCCGACTATGCCCCGCCCGTGATCGGGGCGGTGCTGGCCGGAGGGCTGATCGGGCTTGAGCGGGAGTGGCGCGGGCGGGCGGCGGGCCTGCGGACGCATCTGCTGGTCTCGCTGGCGTCGTGCCTGCTGATGCTGGCGGCGATGTCGCAGGGCGACTGGGCGTTCGAGGCGCTGCCGGACGAGAACATCGTCACCGACCCGACGCGGATGGCGCATGGGGTGCTGACGGGGATCGGCTTTCTGTGCGCCGGCGTGATCTTTCGCACCGGCTTTTCGGTGCACGGGCTGACTACGGCCGCGTCTCTCTGGATGGCGTCGGCGTTGGGCGTGCTGTTCGGAGCGGGCCTGTTCGGCCTCGGCGCGGCCGGAACGCTGGTCACGGTCGGCATCCTGACCGGCCTGCGGCTGGTGTCCAGGATGATGCCGGCCAAGGCGCTGGTGGACGCCGAGGTCTGCTGGCGACGCGAGGACCCCTCTCCGGAGCCGGAGATAGAGCGCCTGTTCCACAGCGTCGATCCGGAGACGCGGCATGATCGATTCGAGCTGGTCGAGCAGGGTCGGCTGATCCGGCGCAGCTGGAAGCTGAAGGCCGGGACGGAGGATCAACTCAAGACGCTCGCGGAAGCCTTGTGCCGAATGGAGGCGGTCACCGCCTATCGCTTCGATCCGCGAGACGACTGAGGCCCTTCATTGCTCGCTAACCGTCTTTCGGGCAGAAGGGAACGGATGGCGAACAACCCGATCCGAATCCTGGGGCTGGACCCCGGCCTGCGCCGCACCGGCTGGGGCGTGATCGAAAGCGACGGTTCGCGCTTGCGCTGGATTTCTCATGGCGTCGTGGCGCCGCCCGAGGCCGCGCCCTTCCCCGAGCGGCTGCTGCACCTGCTGGAGCATGTCGGCGCGATCTGCGCCGATCACGGCTGCGAAGAGGCGGCGATCGAGGAGGTGTTCGTCAACGTCAATCCGTCCTCGACGCTGAAGCTGGGGCATGCGCGGGCGGCGGTGATGCTGGCGCCGGCCCGGGCCGGACTGCCGGTCGCCGAATATTCGGCCACCCTGATCAAGAAGGCGGTGGTCGGCGCGGGCCATGCGGACAAGAGCCAGATCGCCTTCATGGTCAAGCGGCTGCTGCCGACCTGCGGCGAGGTGAAGGCGGATGCGGCCGACGCGCTGGCGGTGGCGATCACCCATGCGCAGCTGCGCAAGCGCTCGTTGATCGAGGCCATGCACCGGGGCGCCGCGTGATCGGCAGGTTGCGAGGCGTGCTGGCGGAGGTCGGCGAGGCGGACTGCGTCATCGACTGCGCGGGCGTCGGCTATGTGGCGTCGTGCGGGGCGCGGACGCTGGGGCGATTGCCGGCGCCGGGGGACGAGGCGATCCTCTACATCCATAGCCAATGGAGCGAGGACCAGGGACCGCGCCTCTATGGGTTCCTCTCCCGCGACGAGCGGCGGGCGTTCACGACGCTGCTGGCCATTCAGGGCGTGGGGCCCAAGGCGGCGCTGGCGGTGCTGGACGTGCTGCCGCCGGGCGAGCTGGCCTCGGCGGTGGCCCGCGAGGACAAGGCGGCGGTGGCGCGGGCGAACGGGGTGGGCTCCAAGCTCGCCTTGCGCATCGTTACCGAGCTGAAGGGCAAGACGCTGACGGACGGGGTGTTCGCGCCCGTCGCCGCCGGCGTGCATGTCGAGATCGCGCCACCACCGCCGAGCCTGGCCGGCGAAGCCGTGTCGGCGCTGCTCGGCCTGGGCATCGCCGAGGTGAACGCACGCCGGGCGGTGGATCAGGCGCTGATCCGGCTGGGTGACGAGGCCGAACTGTCGGCCGTGATCCGGGCGGCCCTGCAGGAGCTGGGACGGTGAACCGCGTGATCTCTCCGGAAGCGTCGGGCGGCGAACAGTACGACCGCGCGCTGCGGCCGCAAACGCTGTCGGAGTTTGTCGGTCAGTCCGCGGCCAAGGGCAATCTGAAGGTCTTCATCGATGCGGCGCGGGCGCGGGGCGAGGCGCTGGACCATGTGCTGCTGTTCGGCCCGCCGGGCCTGGGCAAGACCACGCTGGCGCAGATCGTGTCGCGCGAACTGGGGGTGGGGTTCCGCGCGACGTCGGGGCCGATCCTGGCCAAGGCAGGAGACCTGGCGGCGATCCTGACCAATCTGGAGCCGCGCGACGTCCTGTTCATCGACGAGATCCACCGCCTCGCGCCGCAGGTGGAGGAGATCCTGTATCCGGCCATGGAGGACCATGTGCTGGACCTGATCATCGGCGAGGGGCCGTCGGCGCGCACGGTGCGGATCGATCTGGCGCCCTTCACCCTGGTGGGGGCGACGACGCGGGCGGGTCTGCTGGCCACGCCGCTGCGGGATCGGTTCGGCATTCCGCTGAGGCTGGAGTTCTATACGCCGGACGAACTGACGGCGGTGATCCGGGGCGCGGCGCGCAAGATGGGCGCGCCGATCGACGAGGGCGGCGCGCGCGAGATCGCCTCGCGGGCGCGGGGCACGCCGCGCATTGCAGGGCGCCTGCTCAGGCGCGTGCGGGACTTCGCCACGGCCGAGGGGGCCGAGGTCATCGACCGGCTGGTGGCGGCGCGATCCTTGGCGCGGCTGGAGGTCGACGAGGCGGGGCTGGATTCGCTGGACCGGCGCTTTCTCAAGGCCCTGATCGAGAACTATGGCGGCGGGCCGGTCGGCATGGACACCCTGGCCGCCGCCATCGCCGAGGCGCGCGACGCGGTGGAGGACGTGATCGAGCCCTATCTGCTGCAGCAGGGTTTTATCCAGCGCACGCCGCGCGGGCGAATGGCCTGCGCGCGCGCCTATGAGCACCTGGGCCTGACCGCGCCGCCGCAGCCGCCGGCGCAAAGCGGCCTGTTCAATTGAGGTCTACAAAGATTTCAGATTTATAGCGCCAAGAGACTATAATCGTATAAGGTCTTCATATGGACCCCATTCAGAACCCTTTCGTCCCGGGTGCGGGGTCGCCCCCGCCGGAATTGGCAGGACGCCAGGCGATCCTGGATCAGGCCGCCGTCACTCTTGGCCGCATCAAGCGTGGGCGCCCGACCAAGAGTTTGATGATCGTGGGGTTGAGGGGCGTCGGCAAGACGGTTGTCCTGAACCGCATCCAGGCCTTGGCCGAAGAGCAAGGGTATCTGGCGGAATTGATAGAAGCGCCTGAGCACAAAAGTTTGCCAGCCCTGCTCGCGCCCGCATTGCGGAGCCTGATCCTGAAGCTGGATCGGGGGGAACAGGTCAGCGCCGCCGCTAAGCGAGCCTTTCGCGCGCTGCGGGGTTTCGCGGCCGCGATCAGAGTCAAGTACAACGATTTCGAGATCAGCCTCGACGGAGAAGCGGAGCCGGGTGTCGCCGACAGCGGCGACTTGGAGGCCGATCTGCCTGATCTTCTGATCGCGGTCGGCGAGGCGGCCCGCGAACGACAAACGGCGGTAGCGATCATTCTGGATGAGCTTCAGTATCTCAGCGAACTCGAGATGAGCGCGCTGATCATGGCCTTTCACAAGGCCTCGCAGAAGCAGTTGCCTGTGGTGCTGATCGGCGCCGGCCTGCCCCAACTGGTCGGGCTGACGGGTCGATCCAAGTCGTACGCAGAACGATTGTTCGATTTCCCGCCGGCCGGCCCGCTGAACTTCGAGGACGCTTCGCGCGCTCTGGTTTCGCCCGTAGAGGACGAAGGTGCAAGCATCACGCCGGACGCGGTTCGCGCCATCTTTGACATTACCGAGGGCTATCCATACTTCTTGCAGGAGTGGGGCTACCATGCGTGGCTGGCGACGGACGCGAGTCCGATCGACAAGGCCGATGTGGAGCGCGCCACGCCCACGGCCCTGGAGCGACTTGATCGTAGTTTCTTTCGGGTGCGGTTTGACCGCCTGAATCCTTCCGAGAAACGCTATCTCAGCGCGATGGCGGCGTTGGGAGAAGGACCGCATCGGTCAGGCGACATCGCGGCCAAGCTGGGCGTCAAGATTACCAGCACGGGTCCCACGCGGGCCAGCCTGATCACAAAAGGCATGATTTTCAGCCCCGCCCACGGCGACACCGCTTTTACGGTCCCTCTTTTCGATCAGTTCATGAGGCGGACGATGCCGTTCGAGGGCGCATGATCGATCAGCCGACCGCCGGACGTTTTGACGGGCGCGCGCACCTGTTGCCGGTGCGGGTGTATTACGAAGACACCGACTTCACCGGCCTGGTCTATCACGCGAACTATGTGCGCTATTTCGAGCGGGGACGCTCGGACTGCCTGCGCGCCATGGGCATCGGCCACGCCGAACTGCTGGAGGGATCAGAGCCGCTGGCCTTTGTGGTGTCGGAGATGACGCTGAGCTTTCTGAAGCCCGCGCGGATCGACGACGCGCTTGTGGTTCGCACCCTTTATGAGGCGGTGAAGGGGCCGCGCCTGTTGATCCGCCAGAGCGTCGAGCGGGGCGGCGAGGTGCTGTGCCGGGCCGAGGTGACGGCGGTGTGCATCCATCTGGACGGACGGCCGCGCCGCCCGACGCGGGCCCTGGTCGAAAAGGTCTCGCCCTGGCTGGCGCCCGCCGGATAGCAGAACGCCTCCCCGCGCGAGGCGGAGAGGCGTGCAGCCGGCCGAAGCGGCGGCCGTCAGTCCTGGATGATCTCGCCCGAGCCGTTCAACTCGGAGATCAGACGCGTGGGGCGGGTGCCCAGGCTTACGTCACCCGAGCCGTTGATGGTCACATTGGCCTCGCCGCGAGGCGAGACGCCCACGTCGCCGGAGCCGGAGACGACCACACGAGCGGTCTGGGTCGTCAGGTCGGTCAGGGCGGCGTCGCCCGAGCCGTTGATGGCGACGTCCAGAGCCTCGGTGCGGCCCTGCGCCATGACGTCGGCCGAGCCGGAGACCGCGACGCTGAGCGCGGGCTGGTCATAGCCCTGGATGTCCAGGTCGCCCGAGCCCTGCACCTCGAAGGCGGCGATGTTCGGGGCGGTGACCACGATGCGGACGGCCTCGTCGAACGAGCGACCGGTGATGTTGTGGCCGCTCCAGCGGATCACCGCCTCCTCGTTTACCGGCCCGTCGGCCAGGCGCAGCACGCCGTCGGCCAGCTGGACGCGGTCGTTCCAGGCCTGGGGACCGGTGACCACGACGGAGGGGGTCGGCCCCTGACGGTATTCGACGTCGAAGGGCGTGGTGTTGACCAGCCGCTGGCCGCCCGTCCAGGCGAGGGTGCGGCTGACGTCGGGCTCGTCGGCCCCGTCGACCCGCTCGAAGCGAACGGCGTCGCCGTCCTCGTCACGGAAGGTCCAGGCCCAGCCGTGGCGCTGAAGGTCCTGGCCGCCGATGGCGACCGCGCCGCCGGCGGTGACGATGCACAGCACCAGCGCGGCGCCGGCGATGATGAACAGGGTCCGGATCATTGGGCGGCCTCCTGGGCGTAGGTCGTGGACTGGGGCTCAAGCGCGGGCTTGAGCAGGCGATAGTGCAGGCGGGCGAACCACACGGTTCCATTGACCAGCCAGATGGTGAAGACGGTGGTCAGGGCGGCGATGAAGACGCCGCCGGCCATGAAGGCGAGACCCATCAGGATCGCGGCCAGCGGTCCGCCGGGAAAGCCCGCGAAGGGACCGGCCACCATGATCGCGCCGCCGCCGAAGAACAGGCCGATGGCGGCGATGTAGAAGCCGAACAAGGCCCCGACCACGCCCATGAAGATCGGCAGCAGGATCAGGATGTCCAGCGCGCCCAGGCCCAGCACCGCGAAGACGGCGGAGGCGGCGGCCGACGGGTTCTTTTCCTGACGCCAGCGCTGGATGCCCGCCTCGGCCTTCAGTTCGCGGGCCAGGCGGTCAGGGTCGCCAAGGGCGGCCGAGACCTGGGCCTCGGTGCGGCCGGCGGCCAGGCCGTCGTCGAAATGGGCCTCGTAGTCGTTGAGGATGTCGGAGGCGGTGGAGGTCGGCAGGCCGACCAGGCCGGCCTTCAGGCGACGAAGGAAGTCGGCGCGCGTCATTGGGCGGCTCCCGTGGGTTCAGGGGTGGATTGGATGGCCGTGTCGGCGACGACGGCGTCGACCGAGCGGGCGAAGGCGGACCATTCCGCGGACTGAGCCTCGAAGGCCGAGCGACCGGCGGGCGTCAGGCGATAGTATTTGCGCGACGGTCCGGCCGAGGATTCGACCAGATAGGTCTCGACCAAGCCGTCCGACTGCATGCGGCGCATCAGCGGATAGATGGTCCCCTCGCCCATGCCGATGGCGTCGGACAGGCGGCTGGCGATCTCATAGGCGTAGCTGTCCGCCCGGTGCAGAAGGGCCAGGACGCAAAGGCCCAGCACGCCCTTCTTCAGCTGTATCTCGATGGTTTCAGGCACCTCGGTTTCTCCTGTGATGGAGGGAGACTACCGACAGGTATCATGCGGCGCAAGGTAGCTGTCGAAACATGACATCGATTTAATCCCAGTGGTTTGCGAGCGGACGCGGCGTCGCTGATCGCTTGGCAAGCCAGACATGATCCGATACGGACGGACCATAGGGAGCGTGCGGCGAAAACGCCGTGCGGAGCAGTTGCGATTTGTTCGCAAAGGCTTGCGGCAGAACGACTTACACGAGGGACGGCTCGCATGGGGATGGGCAGCACAGCCCGCAGGGCAGCCTGGGGCGCGGGAGTTTTCGCGCTGACGGCGATGACGGCGGGTCTTGCCGCCGCGCAGGACCTGATGGGTCAGCCGACGCCGGGCGGCATCGATCTGCAGCCGGCGGCCGCGCCGCTGAAGCACGACGCCATCTTCTTCCACAACATCGTGCTGATGCCGATCATCACGGTGATCACCCTGCTGGTCCTGGGCCTGCTGATCTGGATCGTGGTGCGCTACAACAAGCGGGCCAATCCGACGCCGGCGCGCTGGAGCCACAACACCACCGTCGAGATCATCTGGACGGTGGCGCCGGTCGTGATCCTGGTCGGCATCGCCCTGTTCTCGTTCCGGCTGCTGTTCGCCTACCACGACATGCCCGAGCCCGACCTGACGGTGAAGGTGACCGGCAACCAGTGGAACTGGGCCTATGAATATCCGGACCAGGCGGTGCCGGAATACGTCTCCAACATGCTGCCCGAAGCCGAGGCGCGGTCGCGGGGCGTGCCGTATCGCCTGGCCGCCGACGAGCCGATGGTGGTGCCGGTCGGCCAGACCGTGCGCCTGCTGGTCACCGCCGCCGACGTGATCCACGCCGTCGCCCTGCCAGCCTTTGGTCTGAAGACGGACGCGGTGCCCGGCCGGGTCAACGAGACCTGGTTCCGCGCCGAGCGCACCGGCGTCTTCTATGGCCAGTGCTCGGAACTTTGCGGCGTCGATCACGCCTTTATGCCGATCCAGATCAATGTGGTGACCCAGGCCGAGTTCGAGCGCTGGGTCGCCTCCAAGGGCGGCTCCATGACCCCTCCGGGCGCGGCGCCCGCCGGCGGCACGGCGGCGCAGAACGCGGCCGGCACAACGGGCTCGCCCGTGGTCGGCCAGGCCTCGACCGGCCCGACGCAGGGACAGGCGCCCGCCGCCCAGACCCAGCCCGTCGGCGCCACCGCCGCCATTCCCCAGAACCCGACCGAGCCGGCGACCGCGCCGGCCCAGCCCGCCGCGCCGGCCGCCGCCGCGCCGGCCGCCCAGTAAGAGGCGAGCAGAGATCCATGGCTGACGCGACCCTTCATCCGCGCGACGTTCACGCAGACCAGCACCATCCGGCCGACCACGGCCACAAGATGGGCTTCTTTACCCGCTGGTTCATGTCCACGAACCACAAGGACATCGGCCTGCTCTACCTGGGCTTTGCGATCTTCGCGGGGCTTCTGGGCGGCGCCCTGTCCGGCCTGATCCGCTGGGAGCTGGCCGAGCCGGGCATTCAGCTGTTCCGCGAAGGCTCGATCATCCAGAACCTCGGCCTCGTGGAGGCGTCCAAGCACGGCTACAACGTCACCGTCACGGCGCACGCCCTGATCATGGTGTTCTTTGTGGTCATGCCCGCGACCATGGGCGGCTTCGCCAACTACTTCACCCCGATCATGATCGGGGCGCCGGACATGGCGTTTCCGCGCCTGAACAACATCTCGTTCTGGCTGCTGTTCTTCGCCTTCCTGCTGCTGTGCCTGAGCCTGTTCGTGGACGGCGGGCCGGGTCGCGGCTTCGGCGGCGGCTGGACGGCCTATCCGCCCCTGTCGACCACCGGCCACACCGGGCCGTCGTTCGACCTGGCCATCTTCGCCCTGCACGTGGCGGGCGCCAGCTCCATCCTGGGCGCGATCAACTTCATCACCACCATCTTCAACATGCGCGCGCCGGGCATGACGCTGCACCGCATGCCGCTGTTCGCCTGGGGCGTGCTGATCACGGCCTTTCTGTTGTTGCTGTCGCTGCCGGTTCTGGCGGGCGCCATCACCATGCTGCTGACGGACCGCAACTTCGGCACCAGCTTCTTCAATCCGGCCGGCGGCGGCGATCCGGTCATGTACCAGCACCTGTTCTGGTTCTTCGGCCACCCCGAAGTCTACATCATGATCCTGCCGGGCTTCGGCATCGTCAGCCACATCGTCTCGACCTTCAGCCGCAAGCCGATCTTCGGCTACCTGGCCATGGCCTATGCGATGGTGGCGATCGGCTTCATCGGCTTCATCGTGTGGGCGCACCACATGTACACGGTCGGCATGAGCATCAACCTGCGCGCCTATTTCGTGGCCGCGACCATGATCATCGCCGTGCCGACCGGAGTGAAGATCTTCTCCTGGATCGCCACCATGTGGGGCGGGTCGATCAGCTTCAAGACGCCGATGCTGTGGGCGATCGGCTTTATCTTCCTGTTCACCGTCGGCGGCGTGACCGGCGTGGTGCTGTCGAACGCCGGCATCGATTACAGCCTGCACGACACCTATTACGTGGTCGCCCACTTCCACTATGTGCTGTCGCTGGGCGCGATCTTCTCGATCTTCGCGGGCTTCTACTACTGGTTCGAGAAGATGTTCGGGGTGAAGTACAACGAGTTCCTGGGCGCCGCGCACTTCTGGATCATGTTCGTCGGGGTGAACCTGGTGTTCTTCCCGCAGCACTTCCTGGGGCTGCAGGGCATGCCGCGCCGCTACATCGACTATCCCGAGGCCTACACCCTGTGGAACCAGGTGTCGTCGTGGGGCTATGTGGTCACCATCATCGGCGTCGGCGTCTTCCTGCTGATGCTGCTGGAGGCCGCCGTGCGTCGCCGCAAGGGCGTGGCCAATCCGTGGGGCGAAGGCGCGACCACCCTGGAGTGGACCCTGTCCTCGCCCCCACCGCAGCACCAGTTCAACGAACTGCCCGTGGTCAAGGCCGAGCGGCACTAGGGCCGGAACAATACACGGCAAAGGCCCGGATAGATCGTCCGGGCCTTTCGCTTTCGCCGTCATCGGACAGATGGTCCCGGCGACAGGACCTCGGGTTCGGAGTAGACAGCGCGCATGGCGCACAGCGAGGCGAGACAGGACGGACGGGCGAGCGCGATCTCGACCGCGCAGCCGGAGGACTTCTTTCAGCTGCTGAAGCCGCGCGTCATGTCGCTGGTGGTGTTCACCGCCGCGACGGGCCTGATCGTGGCCCAGACGCATGGCGGCGGGGCGCTGCATCCGCTGGCGGCCGCGATCGCCATCCTGTGCATCGCCTGCGGGGCGGGGGCCGCGGGCGCCCTGAACATGGCGCTGGAGGGCGAGACCGACGCCCTGATGCGGCGAACGCGCGGGCGGCCCGTGGCGGCCGGGCGGGTAAGGGGCCATGACGCCATGGCGTTCGGCGTCATCCTGTCGGTGTTTTCCGTGATGCTGCTGGGCATGACCGCCAACTGGCTGGCGGCGGGACTGCTGGCGATGACCGTGGTCTATTACGCCGGCTTCTACACCCTGCTGCTGAAGCGCAGGACGCCGCAGAATATCGTCATCGGCGGGGCGGCGGGGGCCTTTCCGCCGGTGATCGGCTGGGCGGCGGCGACGGGTACGGCCCCCTGGCAGGCGTGGCTGCTGTTTTTGATCATCTTCCTTTGGACGCCGCCGCACAGCTGGGCGCTGGCGCTGTATTCGGCCGGAGACTACGCCAAGGCCGGCATTCCCATGATGCCGGTGGCCAGGGGCGCGCGATCGACCCGGCTGCAGATCCTGGTCTATTCGCTGCTGTTCGTGCCCGTGGCCATCGCGCCCGGGATCGTGGGTCCGGGCGGCGCGATCTATCTGGCCGTGGCGGTTCTAGGCGGCCTGGCGTTTCTGCTGCTGGCGCTGCGGCTGTTCCGCTCGCGGGCCGGCGACGAGCCGGACAAGGCCGAAGCGGTGGGGCGCGAGGCGGCGCTGTACGACGTGCGGGCGCAGGCCAAGCCGGCGCGCGACCTGTTCGCCTTTTCGATCCTTTATCTGATGGCCCTGTTCGCGGCGCTTCTGGTCGAGGCGCTGCCGGGGGTGGGAGGCTGAACGCCATGATCACGCTGAGCCCCGAGGAACTGGCGGCCCGCAAGCGCCGCAACCTGTGGATCGCGCTGGGGCTGGTCGCCTTTATCGTGCTGGTGTTCACCACCACCGTGCTGCGCCTGCACCAGAACCAGGACGACGCCGCCGCCACGGCCGAGCGCATGCGCGCGCAGGAGGCGGCGGGCACGAGCTTTTCTCCCCCCAGCGGCGCGCCGCCCCAGTCCGTCGCGGCCCGCCCGGAGACTCAGCGGTGAACCGCAAGAACCTGATCGCGCTGGCCTGCGTGCTGGCGGTGATGGGCATGACGGGCGCAGCCTTTGCGGCCGTGCCGCTGTACCGGCTGTTCTGCCAGGTGACCGGCTTTGACGGCACGACCATGCGGGCGGACAAGGCCTCGGACGTCGTGCTGGACGAGACGGTGCTGATCCGGTTCGACACCAATGTGCGCGACCTGCCCATGCGGTTCCGCGCCGAGCAGGTCAGCCAGCGGGTGCGGATCGGCGCCACCGGCATGGCCTATTTCGACGTGACCAACACCTCGGACCAGCCGATCTACGCAACCGCCGCCTACAATGTCGTGCCCGAGCGGGCGGGCCCCTATTTTCAGAAGCTGCAGTGCTTCTGCTTCGACGGCCAGACCATCGCGCCGGGCGAGACGCGTCAGTTCCCGGTTCAGTATTTCATCGCCCCCGAGATCGCCACGGACCGTGAGGCGCAGGGCGTGCGCGAGATCACCCTGTCCTACACCTTCTATCCGACACAGGGTGCGGCGCAGGCGGGCTGATGCGCCAACCTCTGGCGCGGGTGAAAAGCCGCGGTTATAGCTGAAAAGAAAGGGCGGCCTCGCCGCCTGAGAGGGGAGAGGGATCCGCATGGCCGACGCACACGCCAAGCCGCACCACGACTATCACCTGGTGGACCCAAGCATCTGGCCGTTCGTGTCGTCGTTCGCCGCCTTTGTGATGTTTCTGGGCGCGGTGGTCTGGATGAAGGGCCTGGTTCCGGCCGGCAACGACGTCGCCGGGCAACTGCTGAGCGACGGCAAGCCGGCGCTGTTCTTTGCGGGGCTCGCGGGGGTGCTGATCTGCATGGCCGGCTGGTGGTCGGACGTGATCAAGGAAGGCCGCGTCGGCGACCACACGCCGGTGGTGTCGCTGGGCCTGCGCTACGGCATGATCCTGTTCATCGCCTCGGAGGTGATGTTCTTTGTCGCCTTCTTCTGGATGTTCTTCGACATGGCCCTGTTCCACGAGAGCCGGGCGCTGACGCCGGAGGTCGGAGCCTGGGCCGACACGGCCGCCGCCTGGTCCACCTGGCCGCCGCAGGGCGTCGAGGTGCTGAGCCCGTGGCAGCTGCCGCTTCTGAACACCGTGACCCTGCTGCTGTCCGGCTGCACCGTCACCTGGGCGCACCATGCGGTGCAGGTGGGCGACCGGGCCGGAGCCAGGCTGGCGCTGATCATCACCGTCGTGCTGGGCGTGCTGTTCACCTTCGTGCAGGCCTATGAATACAACCACATCATCCACGAGAACCTGTTCTTCAACGAAGAGGCGCTGAACTCGGGCCTGTATGGTTCGGTGTTCTTCCTGGCCACGGGCTTTCACGGCTTCCACGTTCTGGTGGGAACGATCTTCCTGGCCGTCTGCCTGCTGCGCCTGATCAAGGGCCATCTGACGCCCGAGAAGCATTTCGGCTTCGAGGCGGCGGCCTGGTACTGGCATTTCGTGGACGTGGTCTGGCTGTTCCTGTTCGCCTTCGTCTACGTCGTCTTCGGTTGATCGAAGGGCGGGTCTCGCGCTCCTCCCTCAGAGGGGGAGGAGCGGCGTCTTGAGGCGGTTTTCGTGGCTGCTGACGGCGCTGGTGCTGCCGCTGGTCGGCGTGCTGGTCGCGCTGGGCATGTGGCAGGTCGAGCGGCTGCGCTGGAAGGAAGGGCTGATCGACGCGGCGGCTGCGGCGCAGGGGCGTGCGCCCGCGCCGCTGGGAGAGGTGCTGGCGGGCGGCGCCCCCGAGTTCCGGCGCGTGATCGTCGCCTGTCCTGGCCTCGCCACCGCGCCTTTCGTCGAGCTGCAAAGCATTCTGGATGGCGAGGCGGGCGTTCGGCTGGTGTCGGCCTGCCGGCCGGCGGGTGAAGACTTCACGCTGCTGGTGGACCGGGGCTTCGTCGCCGACGGCGTGACGGACCGACCGCGCGTGCTGCCCTCCACCCTACCGGGCGTGATCGTGGGCGAACTGCGCACGCCGCCGAACCCCAGCCCCATGGCGCCACAGCCGGCGAACGGGCGCTTCTACACGCGGGACGGCGCGGCCATGGCGCGGGCGCTGGGCGTCGAAGGTTCGCTGCGTCCCGAGGTGGTGTTCGCCGTCAGCACGGCCAATCCCGAGACGCCGGCCCTGCGCCCCTCCGCGCCGCCGCCGGCGTTCTCGAACAACCACCTGGGGTACGCCCTGACGTGGTTCGGGCTGGCGATCGCGCTGGTCGGCTTTTATGCAGCGCTGCTGCGTCGGCGCCTGAAGAAAGAGCTCCCCTGACCCATCGTCTTCACACCCTGTCCAACGGCGTGCGCGTCGTGTGCGATCCCATGCCGGGCCTCAAGACCCTGGCGGTCGTCGTGGCCGTGAAGGGCGGCGCGCGGTGGGAGAACGAGGCGCGGTCCGGCTGGTCGCATCTGCTGGAGCACCTGGTGTTCAAGGGCGCCGGCGACATGGCCGCGCGCGAGATCGTGGAGCGGATCGAGGCGGAAGGCGGTTCGATCAACGCCGCCACCGGCTATGAACGCACCAGCTTCGAGGTGCGGGGGCTCGAGGGCTCGCTCGGCCTGTCGATGCAGGTCCTGTCGGACCTCCTGTTCCGGCCGACGCTCGACGCCGAAGAGATCGAGCGCGAAAAGGACGTGGTGGCCCAGGAGATCGCCGAGGCCTTCGACACGCCCGACGACCATGTGTTCGAAATGGCCCAGACCCAGGCCTTTGCCGGCCAGCCGCTGGGTCGGCCGATCCTGGGTTCGAACGACAGCCTGCGGCCGGTGGACCGTGAGGGAATCGAGGGCTGGCGGCGCGCGCTGTATGCGCCCGAGCGGATGGTGGTGACGGCGTCCGGCGCGGTGGACGAGGCCGAGCTGCTGGCGCTGGCCGAGCGCTGGTTCGGGGCTGAGCCGCGCGCGGGCGACCGCACAACGCCGGAGGCCGCGCGCTTTACCGGCGGCCATGATCGGCTGAGCCGGCGGATCGAGCAGTCGAACCTGGTGTTCCAGCTCCCGGCCCTCGCCGCCGTCGACCCGGCGCTGCCGACGATGCGGCTGTTCGGAGAAATCCTGGGCGGCGGCATGGCCTCGCGCCTGTTCCAGAGCGCGCGCGAGGAGCGGGGGCTGGCCTACGCCATCGACGCCTATCAAGAGGCCTATGAGGACACGGGCGTCCTTGGGATCTATGCGGGCGCGGCGGCGGATCGGGCGACAGCGCTGGCCGAAGTGGCCGCCGCGGAGGTGCGCGGGCTGGTCGAGCAGGGCCCCACGGACGCCGAACTGTCGCGCGCCAAAGCGGTGCTGAAGGGCGGCCTATGGATGGCCGACGAGAATCCGATGAGCCGGGCCGGTCGCGCGGCGGCCCAGACGCTGATCTTCGGCGCGCCGATACCGACGGACGTTTCCGTCGCGCAGATGGAGGCGGTCACGGGCGAGGACCTGCGGGCGGTCGGGGCGCGGCTGCTGGAAGGCGGGCGGGCGGCGACGGCGGTGCTGGGGCCGAAGTCGGGCGCCGCCGCGGGCGAGGCTTTTTCGCGGGCGCTGTTCGACTGAGGCCCGTCGTCAGCGGGGGACTTGGAGACTGGCGTGCCGAGCCGCTACAGTCCGTCTCCATGGCGCTTCTGGACTGGATGAGCGACGGCGCAAACGCCTGGGTGCGGGGCAATGGCGTGCGCCTGCGCAGCCCGCGTCCGGCCGACTATGAGGCGTGGTCGGCGCTGCGCCACGACAGCCGCCGCTATCTGCAGCCATGGGAGCCGCGCTGGCCCGAGGACGACCTGTCCAAGGCCGCGTTCAAGCGCAGGCTGTCGATCTATCAGCGCGAGACGGAGCTGGGGACCGCCCTGCCGATGTTCGTGTTCGACGCCGCGGGGCACGAACTGTTCGGCGCGGTGACCCTGTCCAATGTGCGCCGGGGCGTGGCCGAGACCGGCACGCTCGGCTACTGGATCGGCCAGCCCTTCGCCGGGCGCGGCCATGCGACGGCGGCGGTCAGCGCCATGGCGCGCCATGCCTTCGCGCGCCTGCGGCTGCACCGGCTGGAGGCGGCCTGCCTGCCGACCAACCTCGCCTCGCGCCGGGTGCTGGAAAAGTCGGGCTTTCGTCACGAGGGGCAGGCGAGGGCTTATCTTAAAATTAACGGCGAATGGGCAGATCATCTGCTGTTCGGCCTGCTCGAGGACGAAGTGGATCACGGCGGCTGACCGGCCGTCAGGAGGGGCGACAGGCCTTGAACGCGCGAGCCCGATCGCTGGCCTGGGACGCCACGACCTCCATCGAGGCGCTGGCCGCGGCCGATACGGCGCTGTGGGTGTGGACGCCCGGCGAGGACCAGTTGCGTTTCACCGGCGCGACCCGATCGCTGGGCCTGGGGCCGCTGGCGCCAGATTGCTCGGCGGCGGGCTTTGTCGCTTTGGCCCTGCCGCAGGACCGCAGCCTGGCCGAGCGGATGCTGAAGCCCCAGGAGGAGGGGACCGAGGTCGCCGTGCGCCTGCGCATGCGCGGCGCCGAGACCTGCCTGTGGCGCGGCGTGTGGCTGGAGGACGGGCTGCGCGCGGCGGGTGTCGTGGCGCTGGAAACCAAGTTCGCGGGCTCGGACCGCGACACGCTGACCGGCCTGCTGGACCGCCGCACCTTTCTGCAGCGCGTGGGCGAGATGCTGGTCCAGCCCGGCGACTATGAGCTGGTGGTCGGCGACGTCGACCGGATGCGTCGGCTGAACGAGGCGCTGGGGCACGAACGGGCGGACCTGGTGCTGTCGGCGCTGGGCTCGCGGCTGGCGGCCGCCTTCACGGCCGAAGCGGCGCAGGCGCGGATCGGCGAGGACGAGTTCGCGGTGCTGGCCAAGAAGGGCGGCGGGTCGGTGTCGCTGCGCATGCGCGAGGCGCTGGAGCAGCCGCTGCGGGTCGCGGGCTTCGACATCTATCCGACGGTGTCGATCGGCGCCCTGCAGGTCGAGGGCGGGCCGGATGCGCCGGATGCGGCCGAGCTGCTGCGCCGGGTCGAACTGGCGGTGGAATCGGCCAAGAGCGCCGGGCGGGGCGGGTCGGCGGCCTATGGTCGGGCGCTGGAAAGCGACTCGCTCAGCCGGCTGGCGCTGGAAGCGGATCTGCGCAACGCCTTCCTGCGCGGCGAGATCGTGCCCTTCTTCCAGCCGATCGTGAACCTGAACACCGGCGCCGTCGCGGGCTTCGAGGCGCTGGCGCGCTGGCGTCACCCACGCCGGGGGCTGGTGCCGCCCGACGAGTTCCTGGGCCTGACCGACGACCTGGGCATGATGAACGAGCTCGGTCTGCTGATGATGACGGAATCGTCGCGTCAGCTGGCGGAATGGCTGCGCAGGCATCCGTCGGCCGGCGAACTGTTCTGCAGCGTCAACTTGTCGGTTGGAGAGATCGAGCGGCCGCACCTGGTGGAGGACGTGCAGCGCATCATCGCCGACACGGGCCTGCCGCGCGGCGCGCTGAAGCTCGAGGTCACCGAAGGCGACATCATGCGCGATACGGCCAAGGCGGCCGAGGTGCTGACGCGCCTGAAGGCGGTCGGGGCGTCGCTGGCGCTGGACGACTTCGGCACCGGCTTCTCGTCGCTGAGCTATCTGGCGCGCCTGCCGTTCGACACGCTGAAGATCGACCGGTATTTCGTGCTGACCATGAACAAGGACGAGGGCTCGGCCAAGATCGTCAAGTCGGTGGTCAATCTGGGACGTGACCTGTCGCTGGAGGTCGTGGCCGAGGGCGTCGAGAACGCCGAGCTGGCGCGCCTGCTGCTGGAGGCGCAATGCCACTATGGTCAGGGCTTCGGCTATGCGCCCGCGCTGCCGGCGCAGGAGGCCGAGGTCTATCTGGCCGAGTCGCTGGCGGACGGCGCCGCGCCGCTGAAGCAGCGTTCCGCCTGACGCCGGCTACGGCTGCTGTTTGAAGGTGTCGCCGACCTCGGTGGCGTCCGGGCCGTCCGGACCGGCCGACCGCTGTTCCACCGCCGCATTGTCCTTGACCGCCTTGTCCGAGGTGGAGGCGTCGGGCCTGCCCAGCGGAATGGCGCCGTTCTCGTCGCGGCCCTTGGTCTGGTTCTTGTCGTCCATGGGTGTCTCCTCTGCGGGGACACAGCGGATGGGTGCGCAGGCGGGTTCCCGGAACGGCGCGCGCCGGCGCCCGTTGACCCATCCTGAGATCAGCAGGAGACGCCTGGATGAAGACCTATCGCGTGACCGTCGGCGAAGAAGGCGGCTCGACCCGCGAGCTTCTTGTGCCGTCAAAGACCGACATTCAGGCGGGCGATGCGGCCATGACCCAGATGCAGCCGGGCGAAAGCATCCTGAAGATCGAGGTCGACGAGGACGCCGAAGGCCCGCTGAACGTCGAACCGGCCGGCACTCAGACGCACCCCGACCAGATTACCTGATCCGCGTCAGGCCGTGCCGCCGTGCGCCGACAGCATGGCGGCGTTGACGCCGAGCTGAGCCAGGGCGCGGGTCCATTTGGTTTCGTGGTCGCCGTCGAAGATCAGGTCGAGGTCGGCCTCCGCCGTCAGCCAGACGTTGCCGGCCAGTTCGTCTTCCAGCTGGCCCTCGCCCCAGCCGGCGTAGCCGAGCAGCAGGGCCGAGCGGCGGGGACCGGACATCTTGTCGGTCATGGCGGCCAGGGCCTCGCGCGTGCCGGTCATGGCCAGCCCCTCGCCGAAGGGCAGGCTGTCGTCGCCGGTCATCCAGTCGTCGGTGTGCAGCACGAAACCGCGTTCGCGCTCGACCGGTCCGCCCATCAGCACGGGGCGGCCGTGGCTGTCCTCCGGCGCAGGCGCATCCAGCTTGTCCAGCACCGTCTTCAGGTCGACGCCCGGCGCGGGACGGTCCAGGCGCAGGCCCATGGCGTGGTCCGGCCCGTGGGCGCAGATCAGGATCACGGCGTGCTCGAAGCGCGGATCGTCGATGCCCGGCATGGCGACGAGCAGATGGCCGGTAAGGGACTGTGTGAGGTTCATCGCTCCCTATAATCGGCATGCCGGAGCGGCTGCGCAAGCGGCCGGCTTGCGGGCCGTGAACAAGCCTTTATCTGTCCATCGGACGCGCCCGTGCGTTCTCAAAGGACCCCTCCCATGACCATCCAGATCGGCGACCGGATTCCGAGCGCGACCCTGTCCACGCCTACGGCGGACGGCCCCAAGCCGATCACCACGGCCGAGATCTTCGACGGCAAGACCGTGGCCCTGTTCGCGGTGCCGGGCGCCTTTACCCCGACCTGCTCGGCGCGCCACCTGCCGGGCTTCACCGACAATCTGGACGCCATCAAGGGCAAGGGCGTGGATGCGGTCGCCTGCATCTCGGTCAACGACGCCTTTGTCATGGCAGCCTGGGCCGAGAGCCAGGGCGTCAAGACCGACCAGATCCTGATGCTGGCCGACGGCAACGGCGACCTGACGCGCGAGCTGGGCCTGGTGCTGGACGCGCAAGGCTTCGGCATGGGCCAGAGGTCGCAACGCTATTCCATGCTGGTCACCGACGGCGTGGTGACCCAGCTGAACATCGAACAGGGCGGCGAATTCCGCGTCTCGTCGGCCGAGCACCTCCTGGCGCAGCTCTGATCGCCGGAACGCCTGACAAGGAGGAAGGCGTCCGCCTGACCACGGACGTCTTCTCTCCCGAACAGCGCAGCGCCGTGATGCGGCGCGTCCGAAGCCGCGACACCAAGCCCGAGCTTCTGGTGCGCCGTATCCTGCGCGCGGTCGGCATCGGCTATCGGCTGGGCGGCGGCGGTCTGCCGGGCAGGCCGGACCTGGTGATGAAGGGCCGCAAGGTCGCGGTCTTCGTGCACGGATGCTTCTGGCACGGGCACGACTGCCCGCGCGGATCAAGACAGCCCAAGGCCAACGCCGACTACTGGGCGGCCAAGATCGGCCGCAACCGGGCGCGGGACGAGCGCAGCACCGAGGCGCTGCAGGCGGACGGCTGGCGCGTGGTCACGGTGTGGGAGTGCGACATGCGCGCGCCGCGCTTCGCCCAGGATCTGGTCGAGGCGGTGAAGGGTCAGGCCGCGACTTCGACCTCGCCCTCCGCGTCGCTCAGCACGTGCTGCAGCGCGCCCAGCAAGGCCGGCGGCGTCAGCGGCTTGGACACGAAATAGGCCATGCCCGCCGCCTGGCAGGCGGCGACGTCCTCGGGCGAGGTGTCGGCGGTGACCGCCACCACAGGCGTCGCCGCATTGGGGCCGCCGCCAGCGCGCAGGCGCCGGGTGGTCTCGCGCCCGTCGAGTTCGGGCATGCGCACGTCCATGAAGATGACGTCGAAGAGGCTGTCTTCGCAGCGTTTCAAAGCCGCCATCCCGTCTGCGGCGGCGGCGATGTCGCAGCCCAGCGGCTGAAGGATCAGCTGCACGGCCCGGCGATTGATATCGTGATCGTCGACCACCAGCACCCGCAGCGGTCGTTCCTCGGCTTCAGCCTCCGGATCGGGTTCAGGCGCAGGCGCCGGAGCGGGCGCGGCCGTCAGTTGGGCCAGCAGCGCCTCGGCGGCCGACAGGGGCGCGGGCGGCGCGGCCTGCACCACCGGCGCGGCCTGTACGGCGGGCGCGGCCTGTACGACCGGCGCTGGGCGAGGCGCCGGGGAGGGACGAGGGCGATCGGCGAGCACCCGGGCGACGGCGGCGCGGCTTTCGTCCAGCGGCGTGATCTCGGCGACGGTCTGGCGCTCGCCCTCCGGCAGGAACAGGGCGATGGTGAAGATCGAGCCCTGGCCCGACTGACTGCGCACCGTCAGGCGACCGCCCATCAACTCGATCAGATCGCGGCTGATCGAAAGGCCGAGCCCCGATCCGCCGTGCTGGGCCGAGACGCCGTCTGCGGTCTGGTCGAACGGGGTGAACAGGCGCGCCATCTGCTCGCGCGTCATGCCCGCGCCGGTGTCGGCCACCTCCATCAGCAGCGACCAGCCGCCGGGCTCTTCCGGCCAGGCCTTGAGCCGCAGGGTCACCGCGCCGGCGTCGGTGAACTTCATGGCGTTGGACAGCAGGTTGTTCAGAACCTGGCGCAGCCGCATGCAGTCGCCGCGAACCGCCGCGGGGATGCCGTGAGCCCCCTCGATCCGCAGGTTCAGACCCTTGGCCAAGGCCGCGCCCTTCCACAGGCGCAGCGTTTGCGCCAGCATGGCGCGCAGGTCGAAGTCGGCGGCCTCCACCGACATGCGGCCGGCGCCCAGCTTGGAATGGTCCAGCAGATCGTCCAGCAGGGCCTTCATCATCAGGCCGGCGTCGGCGATCAGCTCGGCGTTGACGCGCACCTGGCTGTCGCCGCTGTCGCGCATTTCGGCGGCGCCTGTCAGGATGGCGCCGATGGGCGTGCGCAGGTCATGTCCGACGGCGGCCAGAAAGGCGCGCTGGCTGGCCAGCGCCTGCTCAATCTCTCGGTGGCGGCGCTGAGTGGCGCGACGCTCGCGGCCTTCCTGCACCGTGCGCTCGGCCAGGCGACGCCAGGCGTTGATGCAGTAGACCACGAAGATGACCACCGCCGCGCTGACCGTGGTGACGGCCGCGTCCGAGGCGCCGAAACTCATCATGAACAGCGGCGCCAGCGCCATGTAGAAGACGTGCGGGCCTACGGTGCAGGCCAGCACCAGCGGGGATCGCGGCGCGTTCAGCGTGGAGTAGATCATTGCGGCCGGAAGCATGATGGCCACCGCGATGCCGCCCATCGGCCCGCCTTCCCACCACAGCGGCAGCGACAAGGCGCCGTAGAGGCCGGTGTTCAGCGACAGGACAAAGCAGCCCAGGAGCTTGCGCTCGCGGCCGACGTCCGCCCGGCGGCTGGTGTTGATGGGGGCGAAGACCCACATCTCCAGCGCCTGAACGGCCATGTAGGCCAGCGTCCAGGCGGCGGCGAGCGGCGCGCCGACCAGGGGCGTCGCGGCCAGGCCGCTGGCCAGACCCACCGCCACCCGTTGCAGAACGGCGCGGCGGCGCTGCCGGACGGCGATGATCCATCCGCTGGCGATGTCGTGCCCGACGAGCTTGCTCATGCCTGTTCCCGATGCGGGCGAGTGGATTCGCCGACGCATGGACGCAAACTGCCTCTGTCAGCCCTAATGCTCCGTCAACGCGGGGCGCCGACCGCCTCCGAGACCGTGGAAAAGCCGTCGGCGCGGAGCCGCGCGGCCAGGTCGCGCTTGATGCGGCCGACCAGGCCCGGTCCGCCATAGATCAGGGCGGAATAGACCTGCACCGCCGATGCGCCCAGGCGGATGCGGCGATAGGCGTCTTCGCCGGACGCTATGCCGCCGACGGCGATCAGCGGCAGGCGACCGTGCGCCGCCTCGGCGGCCGCGCGCAGGGCCTGCTCCGCGAACGGCCTCAACGGCGCGCCCGACAGGCCGCCGCTCTCGCCGGCCTGGGCCGAGGCGAGGCTGGCGGGCCGCTCCAGCGTGGTGTTGGAGACGATCAGGGCGTCGATGTGGTGGTCGACGGCGGCTTCGACGATCTCGGCGATCTCGGCGGCCGACAGGTCGGGCGCGATCTTCAGGAACACCGGGCGGCGCGCGGGGGCGCCAAGCGGCGGTCGGGCCTGATCGATCCGGCCCAGCAGGTCGTCCAGCGCCTGACGGCCTTGCAGCGCGCGCAGGCCGGGCGTGTTGGGCGAGGAGATGTTGATGGTGAAGTAGCCGGCGAGGCCCTCCAGCCGCCGCAGCCCCTCGACATAGTCGGCCGCCTTGTCCTCGGTGTCCTTGTTGGCCCCCAGATTGGCGCCGACGATCGCGCGGGCGGGCGCGCGTCTCAGATGGTCGGCGAAGACGTCGAGCCCGGCGTTGTTGAAACCCATCCGGTTGATGATCGCCTGATCCTCAGCCAGGCGGAACAGTCGCGGCCGGGGGTTGCCGGCCTGCGGGCGCGGGGTGACCGATCCGCATTCGACAAAGCCGAAGCCGAGCCGCGACAGGCCGCGCAAGGCTTCCGCGTTCTTGTCGAGGCCGGCGGCGAGGCCGATCGGATTGGCCAGGTCGAGCCCCGCCAGCCGGGTGCGCAGGACCGGATCGTCGGGCGCGGCGGGAGGCAGCGGCAGGCGCGCCAGGCCCTTGATCGCCAGTTCGTGCGCCTGTTCCGGCTCAAGCCTGCGCAGGGCGGCGGCGCCCCAGTCGGACAGGGTCTCGACCAGGCTCACGCCAGGTCCGCCCCGAGCGTCACCTCGCCGTCGTCCGACACGGCCATGGCCCGGATGCGGGTCACGGCCGAGACGGGCAAGGGACCATAGAGGTGCGGGAACAGGGCGCCGCCGCGCGACGGCTCCCACTTCAGCCCGCCCTCGACCACCGTCAGATCGACCGTCAGCAGGCGCAGGGAAGACTGGCCCGCATAGTGTTTGCGTGCGGTCTCGGTCAGCTGCGCCTCGGTCGACATGTGGATGTAGCCATCGGCGTGATCGACGGCGGAGCCTTCATATTCACCGGCGTCCCGCGCCTGCACCCAGGCCTCGGCGTCGACGATCTTGTAGGCGACAGCGTCCGTCATCCTGCAACTCCGGCTTCGCGCGGCGTCAGAAAGCCCTCGAAGGTGGGACGGCCCGCCGCATCCACGGCGAAGACAGCGCAGGCGGCGGGCGGAAAGCCTCCGGACAGCCGCTCCAGCACCGCGGGCGAGGCCGCGGCCTCTTCCAGATACTGCACCGCCAGCAGATGGACGCCGGGATTGTGGGCCAGGACCAGAAGACAGCCGGCCTCGGCCTCGGCCGCCTCCACGAAGCGACGCAGCGCGCCGACCGACGCATTGTAGAGGCCGGGCTCGTGACGCACCTCCACGTCGCCGAGGTCTTCGTGCAGCCGTTCCCAGGTGTCCCGGGTGCGGGCGGCGCTGGACACCAGGGCGAGGTCGGGACGCAGGTTACGCTCGGCCAGGGTGCGCGCCATGGCGGCGGCCTCGGCCCGGCCGGCCGCGGACAGGGGCCGGGCCTCGTCGCCGCCGGACGGCGCGGCGGTCTCGGCCTCGGCGTGCCGCATCAGGATCAGTCGGTGCATGAGCCGGAGCTTTACGGGCGTTCGCGGCGGCGCGCCAGCGGACCGTTCCGCGCGGTGGGCTGAGGCTGTAGGGCGCGAGCGGGCGCCAGCACGCGCTGGGTCGAGCCGCTGGGCCGGATACGGGCATAGGCCTGGCGCGTCGCTTCCAGCAGGATCAGGCCCGCCGCGCCCGGCGCGATCCGCCGGCCGACCTGTTCAAAGCCGTCGGCCAGCCCCAGCAGCGGGCTCCATGGCGGACAATACAGGGTTTGGGACCAGGCCGAGGGCTCGAGCCCCGCGTCGCGCACCAAGCCTTCCAGCTGGCGGCGGGTGAAGGGGCGACCGTGCCCGAAAGGCGTGCTCTCGGCCCGCGCCCACAGGCCTCCGCGCGCCGCCGCCGCCAGGATGATGCGCCCGGCCGGCGCCAGCGCCCGCACCGCCTCGGTCAGCAGAACGGCGGGATCGTCGGCTTCCTCCAGCGCATGGACCAGCAGCACGCGATCAAAGGCGCCGGCGGCGAAGGGCAGGCGACGGTCATCCACCAGCAGGGTCCGGTTCTTGCCCACCGTCGGCCAGTGCTCGACACCCTGGCCGCCCGGCATGGCCGCGACCACCCGCCGCGCGCCGACAAAGGCGTCCAGCCACGGCGTGGCGTAGCCGACGCCCAGAACGTCGCAGTCGTCGGCCTCGCCCCAGGCGTCCTCCAGCCTGCGGGCGAGCAGGCGGCGGACCAGCGCCCCCGTGGGTTCGCCGTAAAAGGTCCTGAGCTCGTCGACGCCGCGCCGCATGCGCCCACTATAGGCCCGAGGATGCGCCTGCTGCTAGGATGGCGGCATGACGCTGGACGTTCACGCCTTTCCCTGTCGTGCCGACAACTACGGCTATCTGGTGCGGGACCGCGCCAGCGGTCGGGTGGCGGCGGTGGATGCGCCCGATGCGGACCGGGTGCTGGATGAACTGGCGGCGCTGGGCTGGGGGCGGCTGGACCTGCTGCTGATCACCCACTGGCATCCGGATCACACCGAAGGCGCGGCGAGGCTGAAGGCGGCGACGGGCTGCGAGGTCGTGGGGCCTGAAGAGGCGGCGCGCGTCACGGCCCTGGACCGGATCGTGCGGGACGGCGATGCGGTGGACCTCGGCGAGACGCGGTTCGAGACAAGCGAGGCCCCCGGCCATACGACCGGCCATGTGGTCTATCGCGCGGCCGGGGCGGGCGAGGCCTTTACCGGCGACGTGCTGTTCGCGCTGGGCTGCGGGCGGCTGTTCGAGGGCACGCCCGAGCAGATGTGGAACTCGCTTCAGGCGCTGGCGGCCTGGCCGGAGGAGACGCGCGTATGGTGCGGGCATGAATACACCGCCTCCAACGCCCGCTTCGCCCTGACGCTGGACGACCGTGCGGAGATGCGGGCGCATGCCAAAGCCATCTTCGCGATGCGGGAGCGGGGCGAACCGACCGTGCCCACCACCATCGGCGTGGAAAAGCGCTTCAACCCGTTCCTGACGGCGGCCGATGCGTCAGAGTTCGCCGCGCGCCGGGCGGCCAAGGACGCCGCCTAGCGGCCCTTAGTCAGCAGGCCAGGGGTCAGCGGGTCAGGGCTTCGTCGGCGACCAGGCGCACGATGCGCGCCGAGGAGGGCCGGCCGGCCACGCCCGCGCGCGGATTGACGGCGATGCGAAGGGTGCCGCGCGACAGGGTGGCCTGCGAGGCGCCGCCCTGGTCGGTGACCACGATGCGCCGCACCTTGTTGGTCTCCGCCCGCAGGTTCGACGACCGCGCCATGCGTACAATGGCGTCCACGGCGGTCGACAGCGCGTCGGCGGCGACCGCCTCGGAGCCCGGCTGGATGTCCACATCCACCTGGATCAACCGCCCCAGCGCCGAGGAGGCCCGGCCGCTTTGCCGCACGATGTAGTTCCACATCTGCACCGCCGTCATCGACGGCGCCAGCAGCGACGCCGCCTCGCCCGCGCGCGACACGGGCGACCCCTGCGGCGCCGTGGTGGTGTAAAGCGTCATGCCGCCGTCGGGCGTGACCCGCAGGATCTGATCGCCGTTGTCGTTGCGGTACAGGATGTCGCCGCGCGGCGCGGGCGTCGGGCGCAGCACCCAGATCTCGGTCGAGCGTTCGAACCTGAGCAGGGGGCGCGAGCCCGAAGTGTCGAGGGTAAAGCTCTGGCCCGATCCCGCGACATAGCGTCCCGTGGCAGGCGCGCCGCGCCGCCCTTGCGCCTCCGCCGCCAGCGGCGACAGCAGGATCCCGAGCGCGCACACGCCCGCCACGATGGCGAACGCCATCGCGACGCGACGCGACCGGCGCGTTCTGCGGCGGGGGACCCACAAGTTCATGGATGCACAGATGAAAGAGGGCGGCGGCGGATTTTGGGCAAAGGCGGTTCTTGATTCCGGCTGCCCGTAACGGTGAGCACGATGGAGAGCCCCTCCGTCACGAGGCTGCCGCCTCGCGCCCTCCCCATCACTGCGCGACAGGGAGGAGAGATCGCCCTCTCCTCCCTGTCGAAGATGGGGAGGTGGATCAACGGCGAAGCCGGCGAGACGGAGGGGTTCAGGCCGCCTGGGGCAGTTTCGCCATGTCGATCACGAAGCGATAGCGCACGTCCGACCGCTCCATCCGCTCGTAGGCCTCATTGATCTGGTCCGGGGCGATGGTCTCGATGTCGCAGGCGATGCCGTGCTCGGCGCAGAAGTCCAGCATCTCCTGCGTCTCGCGGATGCCGCCGATCAGCGAGCCGGCCACCCGACGCCGGCGCCACAGCAGGGGCAGGGCGTAGACCGGCAGGCCCTCGGTGGTCAGGCCCAGCATGACCATGGTGCCGTCGCGGGCCAGCAGCTGCACGTGGTCGGCGATCTCGTGGGTGGCCGAGACGGTGTTGATGATCAGGTCGAAGCTTTCGGCCGCGGCCTTCATCGCCGCCTTGTCCTTGTTGATCAGGAAGTGTTTGGCGCCCATCCGCTCGGCGTCGGCCTTTTTGCGATCGGAGGTCGACAGGACGGTGACCTCGGCGCCCAGGGCGTGCGCCAGCTTGACCGCCATGTGACCCAGGCCGCCCAGCCCGATCACCGCCACCCTGGAGCCAGGGCCGACGTTCCATTCCTTCAGCGGCGACCAGGTGGTAATGCCGGCGCACAGCAGGGGCGCGGCGGCGTCCAGCGGCAGGGCGTCGGGGATCGACAGCACGAAATGCTGGTCCACCGTGATGTGGTCGGAATAGCCGCCCTGGGTGATCGGCTGGCCCGACTGCTCGGCGAACCTGTCCTTGGCGCCGTAGGTGCCGGTGAAGCCGGGGATGCAGTACTGCTCTTCCCCCGCCTGGCACGAGGAACACTCGCGGCAGCTGTCGACCATGCAGCCGACGCCCACGCGGTCGCCAACCTTGAAGCGGGTGACGTCGGCGCCCACCGCCGCGACCACGCCGGCGATCTCATGGCCCGGCGCCAGCGGATAGTGGGCCGGTCCGGTCTCGCTGCGCGCCATGTGCAGGTCCGAATGGCAGACGCCGCAGTACTGGATGTCGATCACCACGTCGTCGGGCAGGGGATCGCGGCGCGTGAAGCTGAAGGGCTCCAGCGGCTTGTCGGCGGCGACGGCGGCGAAGGCGCGTGTGGCGATCGGCATGGGCGAGTCTTTCGTGGCGTAAAAGGAAGGCTCAGGTGGCCAGCCGCACCCCGGCGCAACCGGCCGCACCCGCACTCAGGCCAAGTTTTCGATCAGCGCCTGGGCCGCCGCCGGATTGCGCACCTTGGCCCCCGAGATGAAGTAGGCGAAGACGTCGCCGCGTTTCGCCCAACCCCGCGCCCGGGCGGCGATGGCGTCCAGCTCGGCCGCCGTCATGCCGTTCGCTTCGTCCTCTCGGCTGGACATCAGCCGGGCATATCTAAAGTCAGATGTTTCCTCGTCGATGCAGGGCCAGGTCGGCTCCTCGTCATCGACGGCGTAGACGATGGCCGCACCGTATTTGCGCGCCAGGTCGTGGAACTGCTCGGTGGCGAAGGTCGGGTTGCGCACCTCCAGCGCATGGCGCAGGCGCAGGCCGTCCTTTTCCGGCGGCAACAGCTTCAGAAAGCCCTCGAAATCCTCGGGGTCGAACTTCTTGGTTCCCATGAACTGCCAGTTGATCGGCCCGAGCTTGTCGCCGAGCTCGGTCAGTCCCTGCGACAGGAAGCGGTTGAAGCTTTCGCCGCCTTCCGACAGCACCTTGCGGTTAGTGCAGTAGCGGCTGGCCTTGACCGAGAAGACGAAACCGTCCGGCGTCTCGTCGCGCCACTTCCTCCAGCTGTCCGGCTTGAAGGTCGAATAGTAGGTGCCGTTGATCTCGATGGAGGAGAGCGCCCGCGAGGCGAACTCCAGCTCCCGCTTCTGCGCCAGCCCTTCCGGATAGAAGACCCCGCGCCACGGCTCATAGGTCCAGCCGCCCACGCCCACCCTGATCGCGCCTGTCATGCGTGGTTCTCCCATAGTGCGTGCGGGATATCGCAGGATTCAGCAGCTCGAGCGATGGGCGAGACGTGGGGACGATCCGGATGCTTTATGATGGCGAGCGATCATCCGATGGTTTGGGCGGCGCAAGCGAGGCCAGGCAGACCAGGAAGGCGCCGCCGAAGGTCAGGATGTCTTCGGCCAGGGCGACGGGGAGGTCACGGCCGGCGGCGCGGGACAGGCGCAGGCGGACGGTGTGGCCGAGATAGGTGGCGGCAAGCGAGCCGACAGCCCCGGCCAGGGCGGCGGCCGGAGAGCGCCCGCCGGTCAGGGCGCAGCCCGAGGCGGCGCCGCTCGCCGCCCGCACGGCCACCGCGATCGGCATCGTGCGGTGCGGGGCGTCGGGCATCTTGTCGCCGGCGAATTCATACAGCGCCAGGGGCGTGACGATGGCGGCGGCCTTGGTGGAGGCCAGGCCGGAGAAGCGGGTGTCCTTCAGGTCGATCCAGCCCAGGCGCGCCGCCCAGGTGACGGCCAGCAGCGGCGCGCTGGTGCGGTTGCCGCCGGATGCGCCCAGCAGAAACGCCAGACCTAGAGCGCGCCAGCCTTGCGGTCCTTGCGTCTCCAGCGGCGGGCGCGGCTCGGCCTTGCGCCGGACGGCCGCGACGCCGGCTTTCACCTTGTCGAGGAAGCGGCGGATCAGGGCGCGCGCCGCCTCGGTGGTCGCGCCGAACACCAGGTGCGAGGCGTAGGAGTAGGGGTGCGACCGCAAGGGCGCCTTCCAGAACGGATCGCCCAGGCCGGTGGCGGGGACCAGCCCCTCGTCCACCACTGTGGCGGAGGCGACACCGAAAGCCGCGCCGCGGCCCAGGGTCACGCGGGGCTCGATCTCTGCAGTCATGCCGTAGAGGCCGCCGACCGCGGCGCCCACGGCGTAGTGGACAGCCTCGCCCGCCGCGGGTTTCCTGCGGCGCGGCACGCCATGGCCGGTGACGGCGCGCGACAGGCGGTCGGCCGCCTTCTCGGTCGAGGGCGCGCCCTTCACGCCCGAGGTGATCCCGCCCTTGGACAAGAGGGACTGGAACTCGGTCATCACCAGGGCGGCGACCAGGCCTCCGGCGAGGCCGGCGGCGAGACCCAGCAAGGGATCGGCGTCGTCGCGGACGTTGGGCATGGCAGGTCTCTCCGGCGCGGGATGGCGGCTGGTGAACCGCCGGACGCGAGCGCCGGTTCCGCCCGAGCGGCGCCTCAGTAGGCGAAGTCGGTGTAGATGCGGCGCACGTCGCCCCGCCATTCGCCATGGTAGAGGTCGAGCAGGCGTTCGGCCGGAGTGACGCCGCTGTCGGCGATGTCTTCCAGTTCGGACAGGTAGCCGCGCTCGTCCACCATGCCGCCGGAGAAGCGGGCGCGGTTCTTCAGGCCCTGGCGGGCGATGGCCACCATGTCCACCGCAATGCCTCGGACCGAGCGGCCCGCGACCTCGGCCTTCAGCCCCAGGCGGGTCACGTCGCGGCGCAGGCGTTCGTGGTCCTCGACCTCCCAGTCCTTGACCAAGTCCCAGGCGGCGGCGAGCGAGGGGGCGTCATAGAGGACGCCGGTCCACAGGGCGGGCAGGGCGCAGATGCGGCTCCAGGGGCCGCCGTCCGCGCCGCGCATCTCCAGATAGGCCTTCAGCCGCACCTCGGGGAAAAGGGTGGTCAGGTGGTCGTTCCAGTCCTTCATCGTCGGCCGATCGCCCGGCAGCGCCGGCAGACGGCCATCCAGGAAGTCGCGGAACGACTGGCCCGAGGCGTCGACGTAGCGGCCCTCGCGCTTGGCGAAATACATCGGCGTGTCGAGCGCATAGTCCGCATAGCGCTCGAAGCCGAAGCCGTCCTGGAAGACGAAGTCCAGCATGCCGGTGCGGTCCGCGTCCGTGTCGGTCCAGACGTTGGCGCGGGCCGACAGAAAGCCGTTCGGCTTGCCTTCGGTGAAGGGCGAGCAGGCGAACAGGGCGGTGGCGATGGGCTGAAGCGCCAGCGAGGTGCGGAACTTCATCACCATGTCGGCTTCCGTATCGAAGTCGAGATTGGCCTGGATGGTGCAGGTGCGCAGCATCATGTCGAGACCCAGCGTGCCGACCTTTGGCATGTAGGCGCGCATGATGTCGTAGCGCCCCTTGGGCATGACCGGCACGTCGGCGCGGCTCCACAGCGGATCGAAGCCCGCGCCGAGGAAGCCCAGATCGATCTCGTCGGCGACGGTCTTAACCTCTTCCAGATGCTGGCCGGTCTCCGAGCAGATGTCGTGGATGGTGAGCAACGGCGCGCCGGACAGTTCGAACTGTCCGCCGGGCTCGAGGCTGACGGAGGCGGCGAAGCCCTCGCCATTGCGACGCTCCAGCCCGATGACGTGACCGCCCTCCTCGACCGGGGTCCAGCCAAAGCGGGTCAGGCCGTTCAGCATGGCCTTGATGCCGCTTTCACCTTCATAGGCGGGGCGGCGCAGGGTCTGTTTGTCGAAGCCGAACTTCTCGTGCTCGGCCCCGATGCGCCACTGGTCGCGCGGCTTCATGCCCTTGGACATGGCGCCGATCAGATCGGCCTTGGTCAGCGGCGCGTGGTCGGCCATGTGGTGTGCGAAGCCCCTCAGGTGTCGCGGCTAGATGGGCGACCGAACCGCAACGCTCAAGGGCGCAGTTCTATCCCGCGCAGGAATTGTCACCGGTCCCAGTCGCCGGCCGCCGCCTGCCACAGGGTCATGGCGGCGATGGCGGCGGTGTCGGCCCGCAGGATGCGCGGCCCCAGAGACACGGCGGTGGTGAACGGCAAGGCTCGCAGCCGCTCGCGCTCCTCCGGCGAAAAGCCGCCTTCGGGACCGATCAGAATGGCCCAGGGGCCTGAAGATCCTCCCCCCCTGGGGGAGGGGGACCGCGAAGCGGTGGAGGGGGAGCCTGCAAGCGTCGGTGGCTGCGGCTGACCCCCTCCACCCGGCTGCGCAGGGTCCCCCTCCCCCAAAGGGGGAGGAGTGAGTGCGGTGATCGCCGGGCTGCCGCCGGTCTCGTCACAGAACATCAGACGACGGGCGGGATCCCAACCGTCCAGAATGCCGTCGAGCTTTTGCGGATCGTCGACGGGGGGCACGTCCAGGCGCCCGGTCTGCTCGGCCGCCTCCTCGGCAATGGCGTCCAGCCGATCCAGGCGGATGCGGTCGGTGTTGGTGCGGGCGGTGATCGCCAGCCGAACCCGTCGCGCCCCCAGCTCGGCTGCTTTCTCGACGATGGTCTCGACGCGGGCCTTCTTCACCACCGCCACGATCAGCTCGAGGTCGGGGCCATGGGTTTGCGGCCGCACCCGCTCCTCCGCCCGCAGGATCACGCCCTTCTTCAGCACCTCGGCCACCGAGGCGCGCCATTCGCCGTCACGACCGTTGAAGACGAGCAGATCGTCGCCCGCCTTCAGCCGCATCACCTGAGTCAGATAGCGGGACTGGTCGAGCGTCGGCGCGACGGCCGCGCCGGGGGACAGATCGGATGTGACGTGGAGGCGGATCATGCGATCCCGCTTACCGCTCTTGGGCGCTCTTGGCAGCAGCCTTCTTGGAAGCCTGACGCTCGCCTTTCCAGAAGGCACGTTTCGCCCAACGGAGATGCTTCCACCATTCGGTGGGAGGCGTCAGCATGCCCTTCTTCACTGTAGCCATAGAGCGATTGTAAACGTGAGGTGACTTCGATGCGAGACCGCATGCGACCACCTGTGATCCTGCGACGCGACGCTACAACGTCCGCGCGATCAACAGCTTCATGATCTCGTTGGTGCCGCCGTAGATGCGTTGGACGCGGGCGTCCTTGTAGAGCTGGGCGATCGGGTATTCGGTCATGTAGCCGTAGCCGCCGTGCAGCTGCAGCATCTCGTCCAGCGTCTCGCCCTGGATGTCGGTGACCCAGTATTTGGCCATGGAGGCGGTGGCGGCGTCCAGCTGACCCTTCAGGTGCAGACCGATGCAGTGATCGACGAAGACCTTGGCCACCGTCAGCTTGGTCTTGACCTCGGCCAGCTTGAACTGGGTGTTCTGGAAATCGAGCACGCGCTTGCCGAAGGCCCGGCGTTCCTTGACGTAGGCCAGGGTGTGCTCGAGACCCCGCTCGGCGGCGGCGACGCCCTGGACCGCGATGTTCAGCCGTTCCTGCGGCAGCTGCTGCATAAGCTGGACAAAGCCCTGGCCTTCGACCCCGCCGATGATGTTGTCGGCCGGGACCTGGACGTCGTTGAAGAACAGCTCGGAGGTGTCGTTGGCCTCCATGCCGATCTTGTGCAGGTTGCGGCCGCGCTCGAAGCCCTCCGCACCATCCGTCTCGACCACGATCAGGGAGGTGCCGCGCGCGCCTTCGGCCGGGTCGGTCTTGGCCACCACGATGATGAAGTTGGCCAACTGGCCGTTGGTGATGAAGGTCTTGGAGCCGTTCACCACATAGCCGTTGCCGCCTTTGACGGCCGTGGTCTTGACCCCCTGCAGGTCCGAGCCGGCGCCCGGCTCCGTCATGGCGATGGCGCCGACCAGTTCGCCCGAGGCCAGGCGCGGCAGCCAGCGCTGCTTCTGCTCCTCGGTGCCGTAGTGCCAGATGTAGGGGGCGACGATGGCGTTGTGCAGCGACAGGCCGAAATGGTCCGCGCCCTTCCAGCCCAGCTGGCGCATCAGCACCACCTCGTGGCGATAGTCGCCGCCCATGCCGCCGTCCGCCTCGGGGATGGAGACGCCCAGCAGACCCGCCTCGCCCGCCGCGTTCCACAGGCTACGGGGCACGGAAGAGTCGGCGATCCACTGCTGCACCTTCTCCAGCGGCGCGTGCTCGTCGATCCAGCGGCCGACGCTGTCGGAGAAGAGGGTGATCTCCTCGTCCTGCATGAAGTCGGGATCGGGGCTGTTGAGGACGTTCATCTGCTTTCTCCTCCCCATCGCCCGCGATGGGGAGGGGGACCACGAAGTGGTGGAGGGGTTGGGGCCGCCTCTCTCTTGAGCTTGGGAGGAGGTTCGCCCCTCCGTCTCGGCGGCTGAGCCGCCGATCCACCTCCCCATCGCGCAGCGATGGGGAGGAGAGTTGAGCTCTAGAACGCCTCGGCCGGCATCTGCATCAGGACGTCGGCGCCGGTCTTCAGCTTCTTCAGGTGCGCGCCGGCGTCGGGCAGGATGCGCTCGACGAAGTAGCGGCCGGTCATCAGCTTGTTGGCGTAGAAGGGATCGGTCGCGCCCGCATCAACCTGGGCTTGCGCCGCCTTAGCCATCTGCGCCCACATATAGGCCAGGGCCGTGACGCCGAAGATGTTGAGGTAGTCGGTCGAGGCCGCGCCCGCGTTGTCCGGATTGGCCATGCCGTTCTGCATCAGCCACATGGTGGCCTCCTGCAGCTTCTTCTTGGCGTCGGCCAGGCCGTCGACGAAGGGCTTGATCGGACCGTCCGCGCCGTTCTCGGCCACAAAGGCGTCGATGTCGGAGAACCAGGTCATGATGGCCCGGCCGCCCTGGGCCGGCAGCTTCCTGCCCACCAGGTCCAGCGCCTGGATGCCGTTGGTGCCTTCGTAGATCATGGTGATGCGGGCGTCGCGCAGGTACTGCGAGGCCGGGAAGTGCTCGGTGTAGCCCGAGCCGCCGTGCACCTGCATGGCCAGGGACGCGACATGGAAGCCCTTGTCGGTCAGGTACGCCTTCACCACCGGGGTGATCAGACCCATGTAATCCTTGGCCCTGGTGGCGGTCGCTTCGTCCGCCGAGCCCTGCAGGTCGGCCTGAAGCGCGGTCCACAGCACCAGCGCCTGGCCGCCTTCCACGAACGCCTTGCCCTCCAGCAGCATGCGGCGGACGTCCGGGTGGACGATGATCGCATCGGCGGCCTGGTCGGGGTTCTTCGGTCCCGTCAGGCTGCGGCCCTGGATGCGGTCCTTGGCGAACTCGACGGCGGCCTGATAGGCGGCGGTGCCGATGGCCAGCCCCTGCAGGCCGGTGCCCAGGCGCGCCTCGTTCATGACCACGAACATGTTGTTCATGCCCCGGCCTTCTTCGCCGACCAGCCAGCCGGTGGCGTTGTCATAGGCCATGACGCAGGTGGCGTTGCCGTGGATGCCCATCTTGTGCTCGAGGCCGGCGCAGACCACGCCGTTGCGCTCGCCGAGCGAGCCGTCCTCGTTGACCAGCACCTTGGGCACCACGAACAGCGACAGGCCCTTGATGCCGGCCGGCGCGCCCTCGACGCGGGCCAGCACCGTGTGGATGATGTTGTCGGTGAAGTCGTGCTCGCCCGCCGAGATCCAGATCTTCTGGCCGGTGATCGAATAGGAGCCGTCGCCGTTCGGAACCGCCTTGGTGCGCACCATGCCCAGGTCGGTGCCGCACTGGGGCTCGGTCAGGTTCATGGTCCCGCCCCACTCGCCGGTGGCCATCTTGGGCAGGTATTTTGCCTTCAGTTCGTCAGAGCCGTTGGCGTGGATGCCCGCATAGGCGCCCGCCGTCAGGCCCGGATACATCGAAAAGGCGGCCGAGGCCGCGGCTGTCATCTGGCCGAACGCCATGCCGATCACCGCCGGCATGCCCTGGCCTCCGAACTCGGTGTGGGCCGACAGCGCGGGCCAGCCGGCCTCCACCATCTGCTGATAGGCTTCCTTCCAGCCGGTCGGGCCGGTGACCACGCCGCCGTCGGACAGCTTGCAGCCTTCCTGATCGCCGACCCGGTTGATCGGGGCGATGACTTCCTCGGCGAACTTGGCGCCTTCTTCCAGGATCTGGCCGACCAGGTCGGAGGAGACGTCCTCGAAGCCCGGCTGGTTGGCGTGGCGGTCGATCTCCAGCACTTCGTTGAGGATGAAGGTGAAGTCGCGGACGGGCGCCGTGTAGGCCATCGGTTACGCTCTCGCTTTGAAGGGGTGGTAGTCGTGGTTGAGCCGGGCGCGCAGCACCTGCTCGTAATCCTCGGCGCCCGGCAGCAGGTCCGGACGGTGCTCGCCCAGCTTGGACTCCATCCAGGCGCAGGCGTCCTCGGCGGTCTGGATGGCGCCCTCGATGTCCTCGAGCTGCTGCTTCAGCGTCTCGATCTGGGCGCGGTGGCGGCGCAGGGCGATCGCCATCTGATGGGTGTTGTGGTCCTTGCGGTCATACAGATCCAGCATCTCCTGGATCTCCTGCAAGGTGAAGCCGATGCGGCGCCCCCTCAGGATCAGCTTCAGCCGCGCGCGGTCGCGCGCGTTGTAGACGCGGGTCTGGCCCTTGCGGGCGGGGGTCAGAAGCCCTTTGTCCTCATAGAACCGCAGGGCGCGCGCGGTCGCGTCGAACTCGCGGCACAGCTGGCGGATCGAATAGGTGCGATGATCGTCGGCGGTCGCCATGACCGCCTCAATAACTTGACGCGCACGTAAAGGGAAGGTTTTTCACGAGCCATGGCCGTCAAGCACGTCAACGGCGCCCACAGAGGTATTGCGGGCGTGAAAAAGGGCGACCTGCCGACCAAGCCCTGCGAGGTCTGCGGCCGCCCGTTCACCTGGCGCAAGAAGTGGGCGCGAGACTGGGAGCAGGTGAAGACCTGCTCCGATCGCTGCCGCTCGGCGCGGCTCAGCCCCGGCGACGGCCCAGCAGCACGGGGATTGTGATGGCGAGCAGCAGCAGGTTCACGACCGACAGGCCGATGTCGCGTCCGAACGCGTGAACGCCAAGCATGGCGGCTTCCAGCACCATCAGGCCGAAGGCGGAGGTCAGCAGGGCCGGCCGGAACAGCCGCCAGGAGATGAGCGGTGTCAGCACGCCCAGCGCCAGAACCATCTCCGCCACGCCCAGCCCGCGCACCAGGTTCTCGGGCGCGAAGGCGGGCCAGCCCATCAGCGTCACCAGATTGGTCATCGGCTCGGACACTTTGGCCCAACCGGCGGCGATAAAGAACATCGCCAGCCAACCCTGAAAGGTCCAGAGCGCGAGATTTCGCACATTAGCGTCGAGCCGGGCGCGAGCGGGGGAGAAGGTCGTGGTGGTCATGGGAGGACGTCCGGCGACCGCCTGGGCCGCGAAAGAGGTGATCTGCAACAGCGGCGATATCGGATCGACATCGCCGCTTCGCAAGGGTGGTATAGCAAAGGTTTTGTGATTTGTCATCGAGCGTTGACATGCTGAAGGTCATCAATCGATGACAAAGTGTTTCAGCGGCTCAGGGAGAGGCTCTCTTCTGCATCCCTGGGCTGCGGACCGGGAACCTGGACGATCAGCTCGCCGGGCTGGCAGTCCAGCTCTCGGCACAGGGCGTCCAGGGTCGAAAAGCGCACCGCCCGGGCCTTTCCGGTCTTCAGGATCGACAGGTTCGGCAGGGTCACGCCGACGCGGTCGGACAGGTCGGTCAGGGACATGCGGCGCTCGAGCAGCAGGCGGTCAAGCTGGATCATGATCATGGCGCTTGCTCCTCAGACCAACGTCAGCTGTTCGTCGCGCATGTCCGCGCCCTGCCGGAACACCTCGGCCAGGATGAAGACCACCAGGATGCCCAGCCACGAGCCCAGGCTGAAATCGTAGTCTCCGACCGACTGGCCAATGGCGCCCGGCGCCACCATCGCCAGCAGCAGGGCGGTCAGCTGGATGCCGATCAGGCCGACGCCCACGGCGCGAAGCCGGTTGACGTTGGCGTGCTCGAACGCATCGCCCCGGTTTACCGACAGCAGGACCCGGCGCAGGCGATTGATGATCCACCAGGTGAAGCCGCAGGCGAAGAAACCACCCAGCAGCGTCAGATGTTCGGCGAAGACGACCGGGCGCTCTCCGGACGGCGCTTCGTCCCTCAGCCCGTCGATCAATCCGGCTCCGAAGTCCGGGATCACGACCGAGGCGACTAGCACAAGCCCCACAATCACCGTCGCCAGAGCCACAAAGACATTCGCCAGCCCCAGAAACCAGCGCAGCACGCTGGAGACCGAGCGTTTCCCGATCAGCTTCATCCGATATCCCTCCTCGCATCCGCCGCCCGCTGCGGCTGTGTTGCGAATATCGATATGGCCATATCGACTGTCGAACAAATGAAATATCGATAATCGAGATGAAGCTTTCGTAAGACTCCTATCGGGCTGGGGCGACGCTGTAGGCCAGCCGCGCCTCTTCGATCCGCCGGAGCTTGTCGTGGAAGGGCGCCCAGTCGTCGGAGGCCTCGATGGCGGTCCAGATCGCCTCGACCTCGTCGATCAGCATCTCTTCGGGCTCGGGCCGGGCGAAGACGGGATGCTCGAGCCGCTCAGGCGCATCCGGCTCGTGCTCGAACAGGGCGAAGCGGAAGGCGTCGATGGCCTCGCCCTGATAGAGCGCCTTGCGCGGCCCTGCGAGCGCCCGTGCCGAGGAGGAGAAGCCGGCGAACCAGTCAAAGAACAGCGGCTCCCACCGCAGGGCTTCACCGCCTTCGCGCAGCAGGGCCAGGGTCGCGTCCAAGAGCCGCTGGTCCGCCGCCTCGCCCAGGCTCTTCACCCCCAGCCGCATCAGAAAGGCCGTGCGCAGTTCGCGGATGTAGGCCGCGCCAAAGCCGTTCAGCGCCTCGGTCAGCGGCTCGACATCGGCGACCAGCTTCAGACAGCCGGCCAGCTGCGTCAGGTTCCAGAACACCGCCTCCGGCTGACGGGCAAAGGCGTAAAGGCCGGTCTGGTCGAAATAGGCCGCGGTGAAGCCGGGCTCGTAAAACGGCAGAAAGCGCCACGGACCGTAGTCGAAGCTCTCGCCCGTGACGTTCAGATTGTCGGTGTTCAGGACCCCGTGAACAAAGCCCGTGGCGATCCAGCGGGCGGTGAGCCGGGCCGAGGCCTCGACGATCGCCGTCAGCAGGGCCGGGGCGTCGCCGGCCGGAACGTGCGGGTGATAAAGGGTGCGGATGTGCTCGACCAGGGTCTCGATCTGATCGCGCCGACCGAAATAGGCGGCGCGCTGAAACGTGCCGAAGCGGATGTGGCTGTGCGACAGGCGAACAAGCACGGCCGAGCGGGTGGGGGACGGCTCGTCGCCGCGCTCCAGCGCCTCGCCCGTCTCGATCAGGGAAAAGGCGCGACTGGTCGGAACGCCCTGCGCCTCCAGCATCGACGCGGCCAGCACCTCGCGAACCCCGCCCTTCAGCGTCAGCCGACCGTCGGCCCCACGCGACCAGGGCGTGCGGCCCGAGCCCTTGGTTCCAAGGTCCAGCAAGCGGCCCGAGGCGTCGCGCATCTGCGCCGCCAGAAAGCCGCGTCCGTCGCCGAGATCGGGATTGTACGAGCGGAACTGGTGCCCGTGATAGCGCATGGCGATGGGGCCGGGCTGGCCGGGCAGAAGCTGGAAGCGGCCGAGGTGGTCGATCCATTCCGCGTCGCTCAGCGTCTCAAGCCCGACCTCGCCCGCGGCGCGGTCGTTGCGAAAGCGCAGGGTCGCCTGCGGGAAGTCGGCCGCGCGCACGGCGTCGCCGTATTCATCCCCCAGGTCAAAGAAGCGCGGTTCGGGGCGGTAGGCGGAGGATACGGGCATGGGCGGCAGATGCGGACGATGCGGGCCATGCGCAACCGGAGCGGTTGAACCCCGAGGCCTCGATCCGTATTCTCCATCACAGAGATCAGGCCGGTTCGACCGGCCAGGCCGGCGTCGCGAGCAATCGCGGCGAACCCGGTCCGGCGTCCGTCGATAACCTGACGCCACGAAACGCTTTCCCTGATCCGGAGGCCGCCGTGGCTCGAACACTGACGCTTGATTTCCTAAAGACCGAAGCCGCCTCGGGCGCGGCGCTGGGCCTGGCCGCCGTGGCGGCGCTCGCCGTCGCCAACTCGCCGTGGGCCGCCGACTACTTCGCCTGGCTGAAAAGCGTGCACGCGCTGCAGATCGGGCCGATCCGGCTGGAAGAGACGATCTCCGACTGGATCAAGGAAGGCCTGATGGCGGTCTTCTTTCTCGTGGTCGGGCTGGAGATCAAATACGAGATCCTGCGCGGCGAACTGAGCGATCCCAGAAAGCTGGCCACGCCGGTGCTGGCGGCGCTGGGCGGCATGATCGGACCGGCGGCCGTCTATCTCCTGCTGAGCGCGCTGATCGGCGCCCCGCACGGGGGATGGCCGATCCCCTTGGCCACCGACATCGCCTTTGCCCTGGCCGTGTTCGGCGTCGTCGGGCGGGGACTGCCTTCGTCTCTGAGGGTGTTCCTGCTGACCCTGGCCATTGTCGACGATCTCGGCGCCATCGCCCTGATCGCCCTTCTGTTCAGCGAAGGAACGAACTGGACCCCATTGATCTGGGCGGTCGGGGCGTTGGCGGTCGGAGCGGTCGCCGCGCGGCGGATGCGGATCGCCGCCCCCTTCTGGGTGCTGGGGTTTGCGCTGGTCTGGTATCTAACCGTGCTGTCCGGTCTTTCGACCTCGCTGACGGCCGTCGCCTTCGCCGCCATCGTGCCGATCCAGCCGCGCGCCGAAGACGGGCAGAGCCCGCTGAAGGAGGCGATGCACGACCTGCACCCGTGGAACGCCTTTCTGGTGCTGCCGCTGTTCGCCTTCGCCAAGGCGGGGGTGTCGTTCGCCGGCCTGTCGTTCGAACAGGCCTTCGCGCCGCTGGTGGTCGCCGTCGCCCTGGGGCTGTTCCTGGGCAAGCAGGTCGGGGTGTTCGGGGCGGCGTGGCTGGCCTCGGCGCTGAGGATCGGCGCGCGTCCCAGCGGGGCCAGTTGGATTCAGGTTTACGGCGTGGCGCTGCTGTGCGGCGTCGGCTTCACCATGAGCCTGTTCATCGGGGTGCTGGCCTTCCCGGGCGCGGTGGATTCGCCCGAGCAGATCGAGGTCAAGCTGGGCGTGATCGGCGGCTCGGTCTTGTCCGCGCTGGCCGCCGCGCTGGTTCTTGGTCTCGGTGCGCGACGCCGTGTCGCCCGGCCTGCCGAAGACCCCGCTCCGGCGGAGGCGCGCGCCTCAACGCGCAAAGATTGACCTAACGTCAGGCTCTTCTGTCGCTTCCTTGTCACACAAAGGCGGATCGTGGCGAAAAATGGTCGCAGAGAACGACGCTCGCTTGTCGTTCGCGGGAATCCGTGGGTAGCCTCGCCGTACTGAATCCGCCTCCACGTAGAGGCGGGTCGATCGGGAACAGGAAACGCTGCGTCGCCGGTGACGGCGGCCGGCCAGCTAGCCGGGAAGGACGCCCATGCGCCGCCACTCTCTTTGCAACTCCGTGTCCGCCGCCGTGATCGGCGCCGCGACCCTGGGCCTCGGCCTTGCGGGCGCCGCCCACGCGCAGGATCAGGATGCGCCCGCCTCGGTCGACGACATCATCGTCACCGCCCAGAAGCGCGAGCAAAGCCTGCAGGAGGTGCCGATCGTGGTCACCACCCTGTCGGAGGCGCTGCTGGAAGGCGCGGGCGTGCAGGACATCAAGGACCTGCAGATCCTGACGCCCGGCCTGACGGTGACCTCGACCCAGTCCGAGGCGTCCACCACCGTGCGCATCCGGGGCGCGGGCACCGTGGGCGACAACCCCGGCCTCGAAAGCTCGGTCGGCGTGGTCATCGACGGGGTCTATCGCTCGCGCAACTCGGTCGGCTTCGGCGATCTGGGCGAACTGAACCGCATCGAGGTGCTGAAGGGCCCGCAAGGCACGCTGTTCGGCAAGAACACCTCGGCCGGCGTGATCAACATCATCACCGAACAGCCCTCGTTCGAGCCCGGCTTCGAGGCCGAGCTGACCGGAGGCAACTATGGCGCGATTGGGGGATCGGCGTCCGTCACCGGCCCGCTGACCGACCAGATCGCCGGCCGCCTGTTCGTGGCCAAGCGCGAGCGCGAAGGCTTCTATGACGTGGACCTGGGCGACGGCCCGCGCACCCTGACCGAGGACCAGACGCAGGACTACTGGACCACGCGGGGCCAGCTGCTGATCCTGCCCAACGACAGCGCCTCCGTCCGGCTGATCGCCGACTACACCAAGCGCGAGGAGTTCTGTTGCGCGGCGGTGCAGGTGCGCACGGGGCAGAGCTACCCCTTCATCAACGCCCTGGCGAACGGCGAGGGCCAGCGCCCGCCGAACGCGACCTTTGGCGTGCTGCCCTATAGCCGCACGGCCTATTCGAACCGCGAAACGCCGCAGGAGATCGAGGACTTCGGCGTGTCGGCCGAGGCCAACATCGACTTCGGTCCGGACGTGACCCTGACCTCGATCAGCTCGTTCCGCGACTGGTCGTTCCAGCAGGGCATGGACCTCGACTACACCGGCGCCGACATCCTGCACCGCGACAATGACGGCTCCAACGGCTACGGCGTCACCAACCTGACCCACGAGATGCGCTTGGCCGGCACGTCGGACCGGTTCGACTGGCTGGTGGGCGGCTTTGGCACCATCGAGAACATCTACCGCGACGACAGCTATGTGTTCGGCGCCGACTACAACGCCTTCGCCTCGTTCCTGCTGACCGCCAGCGTGCCGGCGGCTGCGGGCGGCCCGCGCCCGGATCGCCTGGGCTGCTTCACCAACCCTCGCGGCTTGCTGATCGGCACGGCGGGGCCAGTGGCGGGCCAGCCGGTGTGCGTGCTGAGCCCCACGGCCATCCCGACGCAGTTCGGCGCGGTCTTCACCCCCGGCAAGGCCTATCAGGATCACTACAGCCAGCGGTCGGAATCGATCGCCGTGTTCACCAACAACACCTATCGCGTCACAGATCAGTTCGAGATCACGGCGGGCCTGCGCGCCACCTACGACAAGAAGCGCCTGCTTGGGCTACAGGACAATCTGGGAACCAATGGCCTGCAATGCGGCGGCGCCCTGGCCAGCCAGACGGCCGCCAACCGCCAGCCGGGCGCCATCGCCATCCCCGCCGCCGCCCTCGGCCTGATCTGCCTGCCCTGGTCCAATCCGCTGTATGACGGTCGACGGATCTCCGAAGAGTTCGACGACACCAACATCTCCGGCACGATCAAGGCGGCGTGGAAGCCGATGGAGGGCTGGCTGCTGTATGGCTCGTACGCGCGCGGCTACAAGGGCGCGGGCTACAACATGGACCGGGTGCAGACGGGGGTGACGCCGGACGCCTCCCTGTTCTTCGCCGCCGAAACCGTCGACAGCTACGAGCTGGGCCTGAAGACCACGCTGTTCAATCGCAGCGTCCTGTTCAACGCCACCTACTTCGATCAGCGGTTCGAGAACTTCCAGCTGAACACCTTCCTGGGCACCGCATTCGTGGTCGAGTCGATCCCGGAGCTGGAGTCCAAGGGCGTGGACATGGACCTGATCTGGCTGGCGCCGATCGAGGGCCTGACCTTCCAGGGCGGCGCGACCTACACCGACGCCAAGTACGGCGAGTTCGGCGCGGGCGACCTGTCCAGCCCCGGCCGCTTCCCGCAGCTGTCGCTGCTGCCCGGCGCGCGCGCCTCGTTCGCACCGGAATGGTCGGTGACGGGCGCGCTGGACTTCAACCGCAGCTTCGGACGCGGCCTGCGCGGCGGCTTCAACCTGTCGGCCAAATACTCGACCGAGTACAACACCGGCTCCGACCTGTTGCCCTACAAGTTCCAGGACGACTTCACCGTCGTGAACGGCCGGCTGATGCTGGGTTCGGAGAACGAGCACTGGACGCTGGAGGTGTGGGCGCAGAACCTGCTGGAGGAGGACTACACCCAGGTGGGCTTCGCCGCGCCGCTGCAGGGCACCGCCTTCACCAACACCACCACGCCGCAGGCGGACGGCACCTTCTACAATCCGGCCACGGACACGGCCACCTACAACGCCTATCTGGGCCAGCCGCGCACCTATGGGGTGACGCTGCGGGTCCGCTACTGATCCATCCCGCGAACGCAAAAAAGAAGCCCGGCTGGAGCGATCCAGCCGGGCTTTTTCGTTGATGAACGCCTGGACCTCTACTCCGCCGGAGCGTGAGCCACGCGGCGCTGGTTCTCGAACCGCTTGCCCAGGCGACGCCGGACCCAGTGGGAGAAGTCGTCGACGATGGTGAAGATCGCCGGAATGTAGAGCAGCGACAGAAAGGTCGAGGAGATCAGGCCGCCCAGCACCGCAATGGCCATGGGCGAGCGGAACTCGACGTCGGCGCCCACGCCCATGGCGATCGGCACCATGCCGGCGCCCATGGCGAAGGTCGTCATCAGGATGGGGCGGGCGCGCTTGTGCGCCGCGTCCATGATGGCGTCGAACCGGGGCATGCCTTCCTTCTCGGCGATGATCACGTAATCGACCAGCAGGATGGAGTTCTTGGCCGCGATTCCCATCAGCATCAGTACGCCGATCAGCGCCGACATGGAGAAGCTGCCGCCGGCGATCACCAGGGCGATAAAGGCGCCGCCGATGGCCAGGGGCAGGGCGGCCATGATGGTGATCGGATAGGCGAAGCTTTTGAACAGCAGCGTCAGCACCGCGTACATCAGCAGGATGCCCGAGGCGAAGGCGATGGCGAAGCCGGTGATCATCTCCTGGATGAACTCGGCGTCGCCGGCCGGGGTCTGGCGCACGCCCGCCGGCAGGTTCTGGACGGACGGAAGACGCTGCACCGCCTGGCCGGCCGCGCCGGTGGTGATCCCGTCCAGCTCGGCGGTGATGGAGGCGATGCGCGAACGGTCCTGGCGGCTGACGGTCGCCGGTCCGGCCCCGAAGGTGATGTCCGCCACGGCGCTGAGCGGAACGGCCGCGCCGCTGCTGGTCGGCACGCGCAGGGTCTCCAGCACCGTCAGGTCCTCGCGGGCCTCCTCGGTCAGCTGCAGCCGGATCGGGATCTGCCGGTCGCCGAGGTTGTATTTGGGCAGGTTCTGATCGACGTCGCCGATGGTCGCGACCCGCACCGCCTGCGAGATGGCGCCGGCCGAAACGCCGGCCAGCGCGGCTTCGTCGGGACGCGGCCGGACCAGGATTTCAGGCCGGGCGATGGCGGCGGTGTTGACCACATTGGCCAGGCCGGGGACGCCGCGCATCTCGGCCTCGACCCTGCGGGCCGCAGCCTCCAGCGTGGCCGGATCGTCGCCCAGGATCGAGAAGGTGTAGCTGGTGCCGTCGCCGGGTCCTCCGCCCTGCTGGGCGATGCCGGCCCGGATGCGGGCGCCGGGGATCTGCTTCAGCTCATCGACCATGGCGCGGGCAAAGGCCTGCTGGCTCAGCTCGCGGTCCTCCTTGGGCACCATGTCGGCATAGACATTGGCCTGGTTCACGTCCTGGCCGCCCACAGCGGCGTAGACCGACGTGACCTCGGGTCGCGCCTCCAGACGGCGCGTGACCTGCTGAACGATGTCGTCGGTCTGGCGCAGGGTCGAGCCGGGGGGCGTCTCGATCTGAAAGGCGGCGCGAGCCTCGTCGCCGGGCGACATGAACTCGAACGACATCTTCGCGGCGACCGACAGGAAGATCGATCCGACCAGGAACAGCACGCCAAAGGCGAACACTTTCCAACGGTTGCCCAGCGACCAGCGCAGGGCGCGCAGATAGCCGCCCATCCAGAAGGGATCCTTGTCCTCGTGCTGGCTGTGCTTGAGCATATAGGCCGCCATCAGCGGCGTCAGGGTCCGCGCCACCACCAGCGAGAAGAACACCGAGATGCAGGCGGCCAGGGCGAAGGCCTTGAAGAACTGGCCGATGATGCCCGGCATGAAGCCGACCGGCGCGAACACGGCGATAATGGTCGCGGTGGTCGCCACCACCGCCAGGCCGATCTCGTCGGCGGCCTCGACGGCGGCGTCATAGGGCGGCTTGCCGTCGCGCATGTGCCGGACGATGTTCTCGATCTCCACGATCGCGTCGTCCACCAGGATGCCGATGGTCAGGGACAGGGCCAGCAGCGTCACGACATTCAGCGACTGATCCATCGGCCCCAACACGGCGAAGGTCGGGATCAGCGACATCGGCATGGCCGTCGCCGCAATCACCGTCGCGCGCCAGTCACGCAGGAAGATGAAGACGACGATGACCGCCAGGATCGCGCCGAGGGCCAGGGCTTCCAACGAGGCGAGATAGCTTTCCTCGATATACTGCACGGAGGAGGTGACCTGTTCGATGGTCAGCTCGGGGTGGGCCTCGTCGATGCGGGCGACCTCTTCGCGCACCCGTTCGGCCACGGTGACCTCGCTGGCCTCGCGCGAGCGCAGGAAGTTGAAGGTCACCGCCTCCTGGCCGTTGTAGCGGGCCAGGCGGCGCGGCTCGCTCCATTTGTCCTGCACGACGCCCAGATCGCCCAGCCGGACGTTGCGGCCGTCGCCAAGCGGCACCAGGGTCTCGCGCAGCTGCTCGACGGTTCCGGCCGCGCCCAGGGTGCGCACGGCGCGCTCGGAGCCGGCCACGGTGACGCGCCCGCCCGGCAGGTTGTTGTTGACGCTGGTCAGGGCCTGGCTGACCTGGGCGGCCGTCACGCCAAAGGCCGACAGGCGCTGGGGATCGAGCTCGACGCGGATTTCGCGATCGACCCCGCCCGAGCGATTGACCTCGCCGACCCCGCCCATGGCCAGAAGGGCGCGGCTCATCTCGTTGTCGATGAACCAGCTGATCTCTTCCGGCGTCATCGTGGGCGAGCGCACCACATAGGTGATCAGGGCGTCGCCGGTGATGTCGATGCGCTGGACCGACGGCTCCTGCATGTCCTGGGGCAGGGAGGCGCGCACGCCGCTCATGGCGTTGCGCACGTCGTTGGTCGCGCGCTCGGTGTCGGTGCCCAGCTCGAACTCGATGCTGGTCGAGGACACGCCGTCGCTGACGTTGGAGTAGATGTGGCGCACGCCCGACAGGCCGGCGATGGAGTCCTCGATCAGGCGCGTGACCTGGACCTCCATCTCGGCCGGCGCCGCGCCGGGTCGCGCGGCGGTGACGGCGACCAGCGGAAAGTCGATGTCGGGGTTGTTGTTGATCCGCATCCCGGTGAAGCCGACGATCCCGGCCAGGGTCAGCAGAACAAACAGCAGAATGATCGGGATCGGGTTCTTGATCGCCCAGGACGAGATCTGGTTCATGGCCGCGCCTTACTTCGTCGCCGGTTGGACGGCCTGGGCGGGCTGTGCCGGCTGAGCCGGTTGCTGCGGCACGGCGACCCGGTCCCCGTCGTTCAGGAAGCCGGCCCCCTCGACCACCACACGGGCGCCGGCGGCCACGCCTTCGATCGCCGTCTGGGCGTCGGTGCGCGACAGCACCGTGATCGGCTGGAAGCGCACCGTGCTGTCGCCGTTCAGCAGAAACACGCCGGCGCGATTGTTGCGATAAAGCACCGAGCCGGTCGGCACGGTGGTGGCCGGCCGGGCGCCCACCGCGATTTCGGCGCGCGCGAACATGCCCGGACGCAGGGCGCTGCCGGGCTGCAGCGAAACGCGGGCGATGCCCAGGCGGGTCTCGGCGTTCACTTCGGGCGTGACGACCCGAACGGTTCCGGTGGTCTGGCCGGCCTCGCTGGAGGTGATGCTCGCCGACTGGCCCGCGCGGACCAGCGGCAGTTCGGTCTCGGGCACCTGGGCGTCCAGCTCCAGCCGGCCGTCGCGAACCATCCGGAACAGCTCGGTCCCCGCCGCGATGATCTGGCCGCGCGTGACGCTGCGGCTGACGATCAGGCCCGAGACAGGCGCGCGGATGGTGGCCTGCGACAGGCGGGTCTGGGTCTCCGACAGGGCGGCGCGCGCCGAGGCGACGCCTGCGCGCGAGGCTCTCTGATCGGCCAGCGCCGTGTCCAGAGCGGCCTGGGCCAGGAAGCCGCGCTCGCGCAGTTCCTGGGCGCGGGACAGGGCGGCGTCGTCGCGGGCGGCGTTGGCCTCGGCCGTCTGCACCGCCGCCTGCTGCTGGCGAAGCTGGGCGCGCAGCAGCGCATCATTCATCTGAACCAGGGGCTGGCCCTGGCGGACATAGGCGCCCTCGTCGACATAGACGGCCGTCGCGGTCAGGCCGCCGGTCTCGGCGCCGACGGGCACCTCTTCCCAGGCCGAAACGCTGCCGGAGGCGGTCACGGTGCGAGGCAGATTGCTCTGGCCGACCACCGCCGTGGTCACCGTTTGGCGAGACGCGCCCCCGGCGGCGCCCGCCTTTTCCTGGCCCGCCTTGTCCTCGCCGCCGCCGCAGGCGGCCAGCATCAGCACGCTGATCGCGGTCGTGAAGGCCAGGGCCGATCGGGTCATGGTCGCCACAGTGTTGTTCCTCGGATCTGGTGAGCAGGGCCTCGAGCACAGCCATAGCCGTTCGCGCAACCGCCCTCAAACGTGCAAGCGTCGCATTACCACACCTTAATGCGCTTCTGACGCCGCGCTTTGTGCGAACCGCCCGCCCATGCTACCGGCGCGCGGATGAGCAGCACCCCCGTCGAGCGCATCCGAAACTTCAGTGTGGTGGCCCACATCGACCACGGCAAGTCGACCCTGTCGGATCGGCTGATCCAGACGACGGGCGGGCTGACGGCGCGGGAGATGACCAGCCAGGTGCTGGACAACATGGAGATCGAGCAGGAGCGCGGGATCACCATCAAGGCGCAGACGGTCAGGCTGCACTACAAGGCGCAGGACGGGCTGGACTACGTCCTGAACCTGATGGACACGCCGGGGCACGTGGACTTCGCCTATGAGGTCAGCCGCTCGCTGGCGGCGTGCGAGGGCTCGCTTCTGGTGGTGGACGCGTCGCAGGGCGTCGAGGCCCAGACGCTGGCCAACGTCTATCAGGCCATCGAGAACAACCACGAGATCGTGCCGGTCCTGAACAAGGTGGACCTGCCCGCCGCCGAGCCCGACCGCGTGCGCGCCCAGATCGAGGACGTGATCGGCATCGACGCCTCCGACGCCGTGCTGGCCAGCGCCAAGTCGGGCCTGGGCATCGAGGACGTGCTGGAGGCCATCGTCACCCGCCTGCCCGCGCCCAAGGGCGACGTCAATGCGCCGCTGAAGGCCATGCTGGTCGACGCCTGGTACGATCCCTACCTGGGCGTGGTGCTGCTGGTGCGGGTGTTCGACGGCGTCTTGAAGACCGGCATGCGGGTCAAGATGATGCAGTCCGGCTCGACCCACCTGGTGGACCGCGTCGGCGTGTTTCTGCCCAAGAACACCCCGGTCGAGGCGCTCGGCCCCGGCGAGGTTGGCTTCATCACCGCCCAGATCAAGGAAGTGGCCCACGCCGCCGTTGGCGACACCATCACCGACGAGAAGAAACCGACGGCCGAGCCGCTGAAGGGCTTCAAGGAGGTGCAGTCGGTGGTGTTCTGCGGCCTGTTCCCCGTGGACGCCGCCGACTTCGAGGACCTGCGCGCCGCCATCGGCCGCCTGCGCCTGAACGACGCCTCCTTCACCTTCGAGATGGAGAGCTCGGCCGCGCTGGGCTTCGGCTTCCGCTGCGGCTTCTTGGGATTGCTGCACCTGGAGATCATCCAGGAGCGCCTGAGCCGCGAGTTCAACCTGGACCTGATCGCGACCGCCCCCAGCGTGGTCTACAAGATCATCCAGCGCGACGGGACCGAGATCGACCTGCACAACCCCGCCGACCTGCCCGACGTGATGCAGATCGAAAGCATCGCCGAACCCTGGATCAAGGCCACCATCCTGACGCCCGACGAATACCTGGGCGGGGTGATCAAGCTGTGCCAGGACCGCCGGGGCGAGCAAAAGGAGCTGTCCTACGTCGGCAGCCGCGCCATGGTGGTCTATGAGCTGCCGCTGAACGAGGTGGTGTTCGACTTCTATGACCGGCTGAAGTCGATCTCGAAGGGCTACGCCAGCTTCGACTATGAGTTGACGGACTACAAGCAGGGCGACCTGGTCAAGATGTCGATCCTGGTCAACGCCGAGCCGGTCGACGCCCTGTCCATGCTGGTCCACCGCCAGCGCGCCGAAACGCGCGGCCGCGGCATGGTGGAGAAGATGAAGGAGCTGATCCCGCCCCACCTGTTCCAAATCCCGATCCAGGCCGCCATCGGCGGCAAGATCATCGCCCGCGAAACCGTCCGCGCCCTGCGAAAGGACGTGACCTCCAAATGCTACGGCGGCGACGCCACCCGCAAGAAGAAGCTGCTGGAAAAGCAAAAGGCCGGCAAGAAGCGCATGCGCCAGTTCGGCAAGGTCGAAATCCCGCAGGAAGCCTTCATCGCGGCGTTGAAGATGGACGAGGATTGAGCATGGCAGATGAGATGACCGAATCCCTCGTCGTAGCTGCCCGTCGTCGCTTCCATGCTGGTATGATCCAAGCAGGATTGTTGACGACCAATGAAAAAGGAGTGGCTAGCATTGCCGATTCCGCGTCGGCGTCTAGTCGTGATATTTCCCGGTTGTTTCTCACCAAGATAGGCAACGAAGCACTTGGTGCGCGCCTTGCAGGTCAAACCGCAGGGCGTGGATTTGAAGATTTTGTGAGAACATTCTTAGCCGAGATATTCCCACGTCTGTCCATGGTCAGGTGTGGTGATTTCGAGATAGCATCCGGTGGATTGATCTCGACCTACGATCAGTATGCTCATCTAACGGCCGTCGAGAGAGCTGTTCAGAACGATGCTGATCTCAGAGTGGCGATGGGGCGCGACTATATCATACGCCCTGACGTCGTCATCTATCGAAACCCGGTCTCCGACGAGATGTTAAACGCCTCCGAGAGCATCGTTGAAGATGAATTCGCGCGTCACACGCCTTTACGCCAGCGGAACGGCGGTGACCCAATCCTACATGCCAGCGTCTCATGTAAGTGGACGATCCGTTCAGATCGGGCTCAAAACGCTCGCAGTGAAGCGCTCAATCTGATCCGCAATCGGAAAGGTAAGCTTCCTCACATCGCCGTGGTAACTGCGGAACCGTTGATGAGTCGCATTGCTTCTCTGGCATTAGGAACTGGCGACATCGATTGTGTCTATCATATCGGCTTACCTGAGTTGGGTGCCGCCACTTCAGAACGGGGGAGCGAAGAGGCCCAGGACCTCTTCCGTATGATGTCTGACGGTCGTCGCTTGCGAGACATATCAGACCTCCCCTTCGACTTGGCAGTTTAGGCGGCAATCGTCCGAGGTAGCAGTATGCTTTGCACAACTCGAGCCAAGGCGCCTGCTAGATGCGGAGGAACGGCATTACCAATCTGCCTGGCCACCTCAACTTTGGTTCCGTAAAATCTAAAATCATCTGGGAATCCCATCAGGCGCGCGGCTTCTCTGTGACTGATGGGCCGATTAGCCTCTGGGTGAAGATACCGGCCCTTCTCTGGCTTGTAGAACTCTGTTCGGATGGTCACCGAGGGTCTGTCCCACCAAAGACGTCCAAATAGATCAGTCCCGCCACTAGTCTTTCTTACCCAGCAATCTGGAGTGATGTCGGGGCGGTTCGCGAGAAGGTCAAAGCGGTTACCTCCTGGTGGAACCGCAGCATACCGATCTAGACTCTTCTGTGTGGGCGTTCGACCGAAATGAAGGCCGAGGATGCGGTGCGAGCCTATCTCGGTGCCGACTGTTTCTTCAGGCAGATCTGAAATTACGTCTCGCACAGTGCGCCACCTGGGCAAGTTGCGGCTGACTTTCGGATCAGCGTGCGAGGGCAGCGGTGGGAAGTTCGGTAGATTGAATGCTTCGCGCCAACCCAAGATGATTGTGCGCTTACGCGTTTGAGGTGCGCCATAATCAGCAGCGTTAACAATGGCAGCTTCGGTGTAAAAGCCGTGCTGCCGCGCCTTCTTCTCGATGAGGTTGCGCTCTGGGGAGCGGTAAAGCTCGGCGACGTTCTCCATCACAAAAGCCCGTGCGCCGGACTTCTCCGCAATTTCGATAAAGGGCTCCCAAAGCGCCCGGCGTGCATCGCCATCACGCTTACGATTAAGGAGGCTGAAACCTTGGCAAGGAGGCCCACCAATCACAACGTCCGCCTGAGGCACCTCGTTGTGCAACAGCCAGTGCTCGATGTTCGCCTGAACAGCGCGGCCGCTGAAGTTCAGCTCATGCGTCTTCACAGCCGCAGGATCGTTGTCGATCGCCAGGACGGGCTCAAAGCCGCCGCAGAAACGCTTGTCGCAGAAGCCGAGGCTCATGCCACCAGCACCGCTGAAAAGATCGATCAACCGGAGGGACATGGCTTTTCCAACAGTGAGCGTCATGCAACAAAACGCGAACAAGCGGGCTTGTCAACAGAATGCAACCTATGATTACATTCTGCCGCGAGGTAGCCTCAGGCGCTCTTGTATCAGCTCCTTGAGCTGAGTCGCGTCTTTAGTCTCGCATTCCCAAAGAGTGACCACGCGGAGCCCAGCTTTCACCAGCGCGGCCTCGACCTCCGCATCTCGTTCGCGGTTACGAGCGAACTTTGCCTGCCATAGCTCTCGATTATGGATCGGCGTCGTACCTCGCCTGCAAGTATGTTGATGCCAAAAACAGCCGTGAACTTGGATCGCCCAACCCCGCGCTCGATTTGCGAAATCCGGCCGCCCGGGGAGGTTCTTGACGTTCCGGCGGTAAGCGACCTCGAGGCTGCGTAAGGCTTCAGCCACCTTATCCTCGGGTGCGGTCCGCGCCTGCTTGACGCGAGACATGGCCTCGGAAGTCCGAGCATCTTTCGGTTTCATAGGCGACGGCTACTGACCAGGTGGTGGCTTCATCTGGTAAGTAATAACGGCGATCCAAGGTTGGTTGCCTGAGCAGTGAGCCTGAGTGAAGGTCGCTCACGCCTACAACGTCGCTGTCTGGGAACGTCTACTTCCGCTTGCGCATAGGTGGCTCAGACCGATCTATGTCGCATTCGGCTTCGCGGCCTGGCGGGCGTTCCAGCGGCTTGCAGGCCGACTTTCCCGCCATAGCTGACCTTTCGGCTAACCTCCCGCCATGACCCGCGCCTATGCCGAAGCTCCCGCCACCCACTATCGCCTGACGGCGGAGACCTGGGCGATCATCGCCGAGGAGTACAAGAACGGGGCGACGGCCAAGGAGCTGGGGGCCAAGTGGAAGGTGGCGCCGTCCTCGGTCTATCGCTACGCCTGCCGCGACGGCTTCACCAAGAAGTCCATGGGCGATGCGCGGGCGCGGGCCCATGCGCGGATGGTGGAGGAGGAGCAGGGCGCGGCGCGGGCGCTGAACCCCGTGGGCTCGCGCGCGCTGGCCGGGCTGTTTGCGCCGGCGCCGGTGGGGAACGAACAGGCGGGCGATGCGGGCGAGCTGGCGCGGACGGCGACGCTGGCGTCCGGGCGGGCCATGCACGGGCGGCTGTGGGCCGAGGCCAAGGCGCTGGCGGCGCTGGCCGAAACCTACGCCAAGCTGGCCGAGCGGGGCGATCCCCGGCGAGGCGGCATGACGGTGGACACCATGCCGCTGGATCTGAGGCTCGCGGTGCTGCTGGACGAGGAGGTGAGCGAGCGCTTCAGCCTGATCGGCTCGGAGCCCGGGCGCGATCCCGACCACGAGATCAAGCAGCGGTACTGGGAGTGTCGCAACGCCCAGCACCGCGCCGAAGGTGAGATCACCGACATGCATAACCGCAAGTGGTTCAGGGCCCGCTGGCGGGCGGCGGCGCTGGAGCGGCAGCTGCGGGGGCTGGGGCACGAACCGATCCCTGAGCCGCCCGAGGGCCACCCGCGCCCCCGCTGGGACGAATAGGCGTCAGGAGACGTAGCGGTCGAACTCTTCCTTGTAGCGCGCGGCCAGGCGGTCCTGGTGCTCGCCGTGCTTCTTGAGGTGGATGAACCAGCCGTGTTCTTCCTCATAGACGTGAGTCAGGACGGCCCCCTTGATGTGGCCGAACTTGTCGGCCCAAGCCTCGTCGGCGGGGTCGATGTTCTCCAGCTCGGCCATCTGCATCTTGGCCGTGTCCTGCTCGGTATAGGCGATGCCCGCCTGCGCCTTGTGCCCCGACTGGGCCATGGCCGGATAGAGCACCAGCTCCTCGGCCAGCGAATGGCCGTTCAGCACCAGCGCCAGGTCCTTGCAGGCGGCGATCCGCTCGGCGGGGGTGCGGGCGGCCGAGCCGCGCTCGAAGCCTGAGCGGATCTGGTCGTGGTGGTCCAGCGCCATGGACAGCCAGTCGCCGGGGGCGGCCATCTGGCGGGCCTTGGCGGTGGCCTCGGCGCGCTGCTCTTCCGACGGGGCGGGGGTGACGGCGGCGATGGCCTTGTCGATGATGGACATGGGGCGGGCTCCGAAAAACGGTTGGGATAGTCTACGGAGCGGAAGGGGCGAGGCGCGCGCCGGTTCCTGTGAGAGTGAATCGCACGCCGGCCGAGGCGGGGGGGGCGCATCAGGGCAGGTGCGGCTCGACCCCATGCGGCAGGCCCAGCGCCTCGCGCCAGTCCTCGCGGTGCAGCCGCGCCATCTCCGCGTCCAGCCAGGGCAGGGGCTTCAGCCGCCCGTCGGCGTCCCAGAAGCTCTCGGCCCAGGGCTGGTCCATCTCGCGCGCCCGCGCCCGGTCCCGCGCGGCGGCTTCGGGCGGGAGGTTGTCGGCGCGCCAGCGATAGAGCCATGAGATGTGCCACAGCGGCGCCTCGGAAAGCCGCTCGTCCCGCATGGCCTTTTCCAGGCACAGCGCCAGGTCGCGCGCGTCCTGCAGCCGCCGCTCGAACGCCTCGCGCTCGTTGACCGAGAAGCGGGCCCAGCCCTCCAGCGGCTCAGGGGCCGGGTCCTCGGCGCGCAGCCTGCGCCACCCCTCCGCCGCGCGCCGCCGCCACAGGTTGGCCAGCCCCACGTCATAGCGCAGCGCCAGCGACGCCGCCGTCTCGCCCCGCTCCCACGCCCGCCGGATCTCGGACCAGGTCTCGGGGCCTCGGATCTTGGGCGCGCCATGCCGGCTCACAGCGGGATCCGCTTGATGTCGGCGACCATGCGGTCGACCAGAGCCATGCGCCGCCGCTTCTCCGGGCCGTCCGGCAGGGCCTCGATCGTCTTCACCACATCGAGCACCTTCAGCACGCCCAGCATCCGCTGCTCGACACGCTCCACCCGATCCAGCCCCCGCCACCGGGCCGCCTTCGCCTTCGCCATCATCGTCCTCCCGTATGGAGGAGGACCCTTAGACCACCGCTGCGTCAGGGGCGGACGGAGGGCTTGGTCGGAAGGGCGCGGCGACGCTCAGGCCGTCCGCCGGTAGACGCCCCGCCCGTTGAACGCGAGCCATCCGCGATCCCGCAGAACCTGAAGCTGCTGCCTGATCTTGGGCCGGACGTGGTTGTTGCCGGGATAGAGAGCCGCCAGCGCGGCTTCATGAGCATAGACATCGGCCAGGGTGAACTCCGGCCGACCCACCGCCTCCACCGCCTTCATCACGGCGAGCAGCCAGCCGCGCGCGTTCTGTTTGCCTTCACTCGGTACACTTCCCCCCGAGTCCTGAATTCGCTAGTCCGAGATATGCACAAGCAGGCCGTCACCCAAGCGACAGATAAGGACCCCGCGCCCGTCGATCCGCGTCCATTTCTCCGTTGGGCAGGATCCAAGCAGCGCCTCCTCGGTCAAATCCTACCTTTTATTCCCTCGACGTACGGCCGCTACTACGAGCCTTTCCTTGGGTCCGGTGCCTTGTTTCTCGCGTTGCAACCGGAACGTGCTTCTCTATCTGACTTCAGCGAGGAGGTGGTGGGCGTTTGGAAGGCAGTTCGAGACAACGTGGACTACCTGTCCGACTACCTCCGCCCTCTGAAACCCGACAAAACGATCTTCTATGATATACGAGCCACCAGAACTCTCGATTACCCGGCACGTGCAGCAGAGTTCCTCTACCTAAATAAAACCTGCTGGAACGGGCTCTACCGGGTGAACAGCCGCGGCGAGTTCAATGTCCCTTATGGCGCTCCTCAGTCGGACTTCATTTTTGACGAGGCGAACCTCAAACTCTGCGCGGACATTCTGAAGCGCCCTAACATCACCCTGACCCGTTGCGATTTCGCCCAGACCCTGCGGAGCCCTCGTTCGGGTGATCTCGTGTTCCTCGATCCGCCCTATGTCACGAAGCACAATCTGAATGGCTTCCGTGATTACAACGAGCGGCTATTCAGTTGGGCGGATCAGGAGCGCCTTGCCGCGACCGCTCGGCGGCTCGCGAATCGCGGCGTGCACGTGATCGTTTCCAATGCCGATCACGCCGATGTCATAGCGCTGTATGATGAATTCAGGCTCATTCAACTTGAGCGGCCATCCACACTTGCTTCAAACGCGGCAAAGCGGGGCAGGGTTACTGAGGCGATGTTCGTTTCATTTTGAGCTCAGGCAGCCACTGGTATCAGTTGGCGTGGGAACGGACTGATCCAGTTGGCATGGTTCGCGTGCAGAATAGGAACCGAGTTGTTGGGTGTCTTGTGGCTGAGAACGATCGCGAGGCCGCAATCGCCAAAGCCGCGCGGATGGGATTTCGAAGCCCGTTTGCCGTACCCTTCAAGCACAAGTTTTTCTTCATCCGTGAACGTGTCACATGCCTCAGAAAATAGATTGTCTTTCTCTTGGAGGATCACTGGTGCTCGAACGTCAAACTCCGTCTTGGCGCGGATTTCCGCCTCCGCACGCGACGTGGTCGCCGACAGGGCTAGGTAGCAACGAGCTTCCGAAGCGACGAGCTCTTCGATGATCGGCCAATAGTTCACCATCTGCTGGCCGCTTCCGGCGAAGTCGTCGACGAAGACAACACTATCAATGGCCTTTAGCGCGAGACTTGGGAGCTCCCGAGGCATCACGCAAAGGTTTTGCCAGCGGTCTGCGGCAAGCCCATTGGCCTCTCTGAAGAGTCGCAGCATGGCTTGGCCGCTTTCGCCAGCGTCCCCCATTCCCACAAAGAACCAACGGCCCACGCGTTCATCTGATTTCTTGCTCCAGCCCGGCAAGCTCTCCAACGTCCCTTTGTAGCCTTGAAGGATGTCGTCTTCGCTGAGGAGGATCACACTGTCCAAGACGCGATGCGCGATAGTCTGATGCTTTTCGTCAAACTGCTTTAACCAAGCGATCAAGCAATCGCGTGAGGGATGTCGGCGATATGGACGAAACCGGGCCTCCCAAGCCGCAAACTGTTCTTCCGATGCCGGCAGCGGCACCGCGGGCTCGATATTCATCTCACTCATATCGGCCGGCGCTCCGCATCGAGCAGCTTTTCGCGAAGTGCCATGACAAATTGTTCGATCTCTTCCCAGAGATCCTTCTCTGCGGCGAATTCTTCGACATCCAGCGCCATCAGATCGTTTCGCAGCCTCACGATCGAACGTACCAACCCATCCGCTGTGCTGTGGATACGGGCGGCGTCCACCTCGAGGTCGGAGATCAGGACGTCATCTCGATAAACGAGGTCATGAAGCCGACCGACCGTCTCGTCCTCGCGACCAGACTTCCGAGCCGCCGTGAGGTATGCCTTGATCTTGCGAAAATCAGTCACGGCCTTGAAGCCCGACAGCTTTTCCATGTGCTTCCGGATAAAAGCTTCAATCATGTCGACTCGATTGAACCAACCTGCTTTGATTACCGATCGGTCGGTTACGATCGGATACATCTCAATAAACAGGTCAGCCTGAAGCCGCTTCCTAGGGTCGGGATGCAGCATCATGTCGTGATATTTGGCTTCAAAAGTTAGGAGCTTCTTGCATCGCCCCACGACAGCAGTGTCGAGGCCCGTTAGCGAAGCTAAGACGTTGTCTCGGCGCTCATCAAGGTGGTCCATGAGGACGCCGAGCTTCAGCGCTGTCGGCATAAGCTCCCAGTCTTTCCGGAGCTTATGGATTTGGAACATCGTGACGATGTTTTCGGTGAGCGACGGCTCCGGTACCTCGTTAATTGGCACCTCCGGCATCCCCAAGGCGGTCGCGCAGGTCCAGCGCCGTTGGCCGTCGAGGATGGTGAAGTTCTGGGAGCCTTCTGCCCGATAGACAGTGAGAGGCACGAGGATGCCGACCTTCGCAATCGACTCCTTGAGCGTTTCCATCGGATCCTCGTCGAAGAGCACCCGAGGGTTATGGGGGTTTGCCCGCAGCTTGTTCGTTTCGACGGTCTGTGGCTTAGGCCGCGGCTGTGCCGCAGCTATTTCAATGCTCATAAATCGCCCCCAATCGTGACAATGATAGGTTGCCGGAAGGCCCGCACAAGGACTTTCGGCGCGTCTACAGGGATTTGGTCAGGCATGCCTCCCAGTCCGCATCGAATGTCCGACTATCTAAGCAGGCCTAGGATGTGCTGCTGGCACCACTCAACCTCTACCGCCCCTTCCGGAACGCCTGCGCCTTCTCCGCCGCCGCTTCGGCGCGCCACTTCTTCGGGGCTGAGCGGTCGACCTCCTCGCCGGCGCCGGTGAGGGCGTCGTTGGCGAACTCCAGGTCCATCAGCTTCATGCGCTTGATCTCGTCGCGGAGGCGGGCGGCTTCCTCGAACTCGAGGTTGGAGGCGGCTTCGCGCATGCGGCCTTCCAGGTCCTTGAGGGCGGCCTGGAAGTTGGAGCCGACAAAGGGCTTGGCGTCTTCCTTGACGCCGGCGGGGATCAGGACGCGGTCCTTTTCGTAGGGGCTGTCCAGGATCTCCTTGATGTCGCGCTTGACGCTGGCGGGGGTGATGCCGTGTTCGGTGTTGTAGGCCTCCTGCCGCTCGCGCCTCCGGTTGGTCTCGCTGATGGCGCGCTCCATCGAGCCGGTCATGCGGTCGGCGTAGAGGATGACGCGGCCGTCGACGTTGCGGGCGGCGCGGCCGATGGTCTGGATCAGCGAGGTCTCGGAGCGCAGGAAGCCCTCCTTGTCCGCGTCCAGGATGGCGACCAGGCCGCATTCGGGGATGTCCAGCCCCTCGCGCAGCAGGTTGATGCCGATCAGGCAGTCGAAGGTCCCCAGGCGCAGGTCGCGGATGATCTCGATCCGCTCCAGCGTGTCCACGTCCGAGTGCATGTAGCGGACGCGCACGCCCTGTTCGTGCATGTATTCGGTCAGGTCCTCGGCCATCTTCTTGGTCAGGGTGGTGACCAGGGAGCGATAGCCCTGGCGTGACACGGCCTTGACCTCGTCGATGACGTCGTCGACCTGGTTGCGGGTCTGGCCGGAGACGGGGCGGATCTCGACGGGAGGGTCGATCAGGCCGGTGGGGCGGATCACCTGTTCGACGAAGACGCCGCCGGTGCGCTCCATCTCCCACGGGCCAGGGGTGGCGGAGACGTGCACGGTCTGGGGCCGCATGGCGTCCCATTCCTCGAACTTCAGCGGGCGGTTGTCGATGCAGGAGGGCAGGCGGAAGCCGTATTCCGCCAGCGTCGATTTGCGGCGGTAGTCGCCCCGGAACATGCCGTTGATCTGGCCCACGGTGACGTGGCTCTCGTCCACGAACAGCAGGGCATTGTCGGGAATATATTCGAAAAAGGTGGGCGGCGGCTCGCCGGGCGCGCGGCCGGTCAGCCAGCGGGAATAGTTCTCGATCCCGGCGCAGGAACCGGTGGCCTCGATCATCTCCAAGTCGAAGCGGACGCGCTGCTCCAGCCGCTGGGCCTCCAGCAGCTTGCCGTTCTCGACCATCCAGTCGAGCGTCTCCTTCAGCTCGGCCTTGATGCCATGTGTGGCCTGGTTCAGCGTCGGCCGCGGCGTGACATAGTGGCTGGCGGCGTAGACGGTGACCTCGTCCAGATCGGCGGTCTTCTTGCCGGTCAGGGGGTCGAACTCGACGATCGCCTCGATCTCGTCGCCGAACAGGCTGATGCGCCAGGCCCGGTCCTCCAGGTGGACGGGGAAGACCTCCAGCGTGTCGCCGCGCTTTCGGAACATGCCGCGCTCGAACGCCGCGTCGTTGCGCTTGTACTGCAGCGCGATCAGGTCGGCGCGCAGCTTGCCCTCGTCGATCTGGTCCCCGACCTTCAGCGTGAAGGTCATGGCCGTATAGGTCTCCACCGAGCCGATGCCGTAGATGCAGCTGACCGACGCCACCACGATCACGTCGTCTCTTTCGAGTATGGACCGGGTTGCGGAATGTCGCATCCGATCTATCTGTTCATTTATACTCGAGTCCTTCTCGATGTAGGTGTCCGTTCGCGGCACATAGGCTTCGGGTTGGTAGTAGTCATAATATGAGACGAAGTATTCGACCGCGTTGTCGGGGAAGAAGGCCTTGAACTCGGAATAGAGCTGGGCGGCCAGGGTCTTGTTGGGGGCCAGGATCAGGGCGGGGCGCTGGGTCTGTTCGATCACCTTGGCCATGGTGAAGGTCTTGCCCGAGCCGGTGACGCCCAGCAGCACCTGGTCGCGGTCGCCCTGCCCGGCCTGGGCCACCAATTCGGCGATGGCGGCGGGCTGGTCGCCGGCGGGGGTGTAGGCGGTCTCCAGCCGGAATTTCTGGCGCTTCTTGCCGCCCCGTTCCTTTTGAGGGCGGTCGGGGCGGTGCGGGGTCCAGTCGCCGGGCGCGGCCGGGGCCTCCTCCGGCGTCAGGCGCGGGCCGGTGACGGGGGCGAACATCGGCATCTTGCCGACATCCTGGTGAAAGACGGCCGCGGCCTCTTTCAGGCCCCGATTGGGCGTATGCACCGGCTTGGCCGTCTGGATCGGAGACCCTTTGGGTGTCGAGGAACGGTTCATGAACGAAATCTAGTATGCGGCCGGCCGTCCCGCCATAGCGCGGCGGGCGGGACAAGGGTTGCGGGTCGGAGCGGATATGCGGATGAGCAGGCGAGCGTGTGTGTTCCTGGCCGTGGTTGTCGCCCTGGCGGGCTGCGTGCGGACGCCGCCAGCGGAGCGGGCCGGCGCCGTTCGGCCGACGCGGGTGGAGGCGCCGCTGGTCGGCGGCCTGATCGACCGGGCGATCGACGGCGGCACGCGCGGGGCCGTGTCGCGGGCGGCCTCGGACCTGCAGCCGTGCGCGGCCGAGCTGACGGCGGCGCGGGTGCGCTTCAGCCCCGTTCCGGACCGGGTGGACACCGAAACCTGCGGCCTGACCAACGCGGGCGTGCTGGGCGCGGACCTCGGCACCGTGGCGCGCATGGCGCCGGGCGACGTGACCATGACGTGCGAAACGGCGCTGGCGCTCAGCGTCTGGCGCCGGCAGTCGCTGGAGCCGGCGGCGCGCGAGATCCTGGGCTCGGATGTGGTGCAGATCGACCATTTCGGCGTCTACGCCTGCCGGCCTGTGAACAACGGGCGCGGCAGCACCCGACCCAGCGCCCATGGCCGCGCCGCCGCCCTGGACTTCGCCGGAGTGCGGTTGAGGGACGGACGGCGGATCACGGTGGCGGCGGACTGGAGCGGAGACGACGCCGAGGCCCGTTTCCTGCGCCGCATCCGCGACGACGCCTGCCGCATCTTCGGCACCACCCTGAGCCCCGACTACAACGCCGTCCACCACGACCACCTGCACCTGGAGGCGGGCCGGCCGGGGCTGTGTTCGTGAAACGGGTCTAGGCGGCGCGGGCGGCGTAGGTGCCGTTTGGGAGAGCCGTGATCCAGCCATAGCGGACAAGAGTGCCTATGGCCTGCGCAACACGCGGTTCGATACGCTTGCCGCCGCTTCTGAATGACCGCGAGACGGAGGGTGTGTCCAAAGGACGGCCCGCGCCTTCCAGAACCGCTCGGATGGCCAATGGTTGCTCCGCCTTGTCCTTCGGGAAGAGCGGCAAGCGATTGTCGATGGCAACTACGTTCTGCGGCAAGGCCAGGTCACCTGTCTTGGCAGCGGCTCCCCGGGCGAAGCGGGGAATCTGATAGTCGGGGCGCAGCCAGCGGACATGGCCGGCGGCCTCTTCGGCCGCGCGCTCGGTATTCAGGCCGACGAGCTTTTCCAGGATTTGTTCGTTAGTCAGGTTGTGCGGCCAGCCGTAGGCGTCGGCGGTAGCCTGATCGATCTGGTCGTGCAGGTTCTTGAGGATCAAGACCCGGCCGCGATCCTTGACGTCCTCGTCCTTTGAATCGAGCGGCCTCACGGCGCGGACCTTCTCCAGCACGTTGTAGAGACCGGTCAAGGTCAGGTCAGGATGCTCGGCCTGTACGGTCTTGCGCGTGGCGTCGAGCTCCTGACCAAGGTCGCGGAGGGTCTCCCGGATGGTGCCGGAAAGGATGGGAAAGGGAAATTTGGCGAAGCAATCCGTGTTATAAACCGGCGTATTCGCTTTGCCGGCTCTGCCCCCAAATTCGACGGAGAAGAGTTCGTGGAACTGCGATGACAGGACAGCCAGCAACGCCATGTCTGAACTGACGAAGACGCGTAGCTTTTGGTCCGGGAGAATACCCTTTGACAAGGTTGTAAAATAGCGTTGTGGGGAGTTCTCCAGCGTCACCACATAGTGCTCGAGGTCGGCGATCCCTGCCCTCATTGCCGCACGGTTTGCCTCGAATTTCCAGAACTCGGAGCGCAGGCGAGGGTTTCGCTCGAGAGCGCGCCTAGGTTTCACTTTCTCAAGAATGTAGCCGAACAGTGTCGGTAGATCAGTCCGAAGATCGCGCTCTGTTAATTCGTTAACATCAATGACATAAAGGCCGCGCCAAGATTGACCAACGTCGTGGCCGTTCATGATCTTCGGCGCATAGCGCGCCTGATCGTCTAAATTCGGAAGAAGGTGTTCGCGCACTGCCCCATCAATATGAAGCTCCCGCGAGTACGGCTTCACCCCAGCATGACACATGCCTTCGTTGCTGAGTAGTGCAGCCATTTGGCTGGGGTCGTGACCGGCGGACAACTGCGGCGAGATATAGTCTACGACATGGGTCGTGTATTCGGCACCTCCGAAAGTGCGGCCACCGACGGCATTGTGGTCCGGCGCAAATACCAGCGCCGAAGGTCCTCGAGATCGATCGACCGCTGCAAATGCGACTCGGACCTTAGCTCCATCCTTGTCTGCCGGCCAATCGTGGTCAGGGACCGCAAATCGAACGAACCAAGTGTTGGAAAGCGCATTTCGCAATACTGCATTGTTCTGTTTCAATCGAATCCGGGATGTCGAAACAAAGCCAATACGGCGTACACTATCCGAGTAGGATGCGGCTGTAATCCAAAAAAACATCACCAAATCGGCTGCTTGGCTGAATTCAGGATAGATGGGCTTTAGTTGGTCTACATAGGCATCGGTTAGCAAGCCTCTCATATCTCTGTTGGACACAAAGGGCGGGTTTCCCACGATGAACTCCGCTTCCGGCCAATCCGGCCGTCGTGCATTTGGAAAAATTTGGACCGCCGCTCCGTCCTTCATCTCGAACTGCAGCTCGGGATAGCCCTCCCAAGTCAGGATGGCGTCCTTCTGCTGGATGTTGCCGAAGGCCTTGAGGATCGGCTCGGCCGGGTGTTCGGAGCGGTTGCGGTAGTGCTGCTGCAGATAGCCGATCCACAGCACCAGTTCGGCGATGGCCGCGGCGCGGACGTTCAGCTCAATGCCGAGGAACTGGTGCGGATCGACGGTCTCGAAGCCGATGCCCTCGGTCTCGCCGAGTTCGGCCAATGCCTCCAGCACCTCGCCCTCCAATCGCTTCATCAGTTCCAGCGACACATAAAGAAAGTTGCCGGTGCCGCAGGCGGGGTCCAGCACGCGGGTGATGCAGAGTTGGTGATGGAAGGCGCGGACGGCGGCCACCGCCTCCTTCGGTTCCTTACGCTCGCGGGCGTCACCAGCCTTAACCAGAGCGGCGTTCCAGTCGGCGCGCAGGGGCTCCATCACGGTCACCTCGACTAGGCGTTCAACGTAGGAGCGAGGCGTATAGTGAGCGCCGAGCTTGCGCCGTTCCGACGGCTCCAACGCCTGTTCGACCAGGGTGCCGAAGATGGCGGGCTCTACGTAGCGCCAGTCGTGCTTCGAAGCGGCGAGAAGCTCGCCGATCTCCTCCCGCGCCATCGGGAAGGCCTGCGCGTCCTTGAAGAGGTTGCCGTTGAAATGTTTCAGGTAGGTCTTGAAGCCCGAGAAGAAGCGGTTGTCATAGATCGGATCGTCCATCCTTTTCCAAAGGTCACGCAGCAGAGGTGCAAAGCTGTCAGGACCGTCGAGGCATTCCTCTAGTAGGGCGGTGAACTTGCCCTTCGGCAGCAGGTCCACGTCCTCGGCGAACATGGTGAAGATGCAGCGCATTAGGAAATGTGCGACCTCTTCCGCCGGGTGCTTGCGTTCGAGCCGACGTGAGACAGCTGCCAGCCGCTCGGCAATCTGACGTGTGACGCGAGCCGACTCGCGGGTAGCATCGAGCGACTGCGGATCGGTCCAGATCGCCCTCAGTCGTGCGACCACGGCGGGATCGCGCAAATCTTCCAGCTGAATGCGAAAGCCCTTGCGGTCTGGGAAGTGGGAGTAAGCACGGCCGCTACCCGAGAAGTCGGAGTAGACTTCGAAGACATAGCCCACGTCGCAGACGATGATGAACGGCGGTGCGGGATGATCGGCGGGCAGGCGAAAGGCATAGTCCTCCGCTTGGCGGCGGGCGTTGCGCATCAGCACGTCCCATTTGCCTTGCGATGCGGCGGTTGATTCGGCTTCGTCTGCTTCAAACAGAGAGGCTTGCGCCTCGCCTCGGTAAGCAAGGCGCGACTGCTTGGCCTCCAGTATGAATGACCCGCGCTTGTACAGGTCGATACGCAGGGTGGACGCTAAGCCTTCGGATTCGCGCCGCTTTACCGCGCGCTCGAATACGTAATCGTTGGAATGGGTGTCGTCGCTGGCCGGGTCGGGCCTTGGAAGGCCTAGGGCTTCGCACAGCTCGGTCAGAAACATCTGATAGTTGGCGCGCTCGGCACCGCCGCGCGCCATGCTCCAGCGCCTGATAAACGCTTCGACGTCCAAGCCCGCCCCCGCTGGATATGCGATCTGCTGACCTTCCATGAAAGAGTGATGGTTAAGGCGGGTAAAACACGGCATACTGTGTGCCGCACACTATGTGACGCATCAGGAGCGGCTTCGATGGGCGAGGCGGATCTGTTTGAGAGCTTGCGGCTGGAGCTGCGGCGGGGGTCGCTGATCTTGGCCGTGCTGGCGAGGCTCAGAAGCGAGCAATATGGCTATTCGCTGCGCGTCGCCCTGGCCGAGGACGGCATCGAGATGGAGGAAAGCACCCTTTATCCGCTGCTGCGCCGGCTGGAGGGGCAGGGGCTGCTGCTCAGCGAATGGCGCGAGGAGGAGAAGCGGAAGAAGCGCTTCTACCGGCTGTCGCCGCAGGGCGAGGCGATGCTGACCAGACTGGCGGACGAGTGGCGGCGCATCAGCGCCTCCCTGACGCGCATCCTTTGAATATCCGGGCCGGAGGAGGGACCGATCATGAACGCACTGAACCTGACCGAACGCTATCTGAGGGCCGTGGCGGCGCAGCTGCCCACGGCCAAGCGCGAGGACATCACAGCCGAGCTGCGCGACCTGCTGATGACGCGGATGGAGGCGCGGGAAGCCGAGCTGGGCCGGCCGCTGAACGAGGCCGAGGAGGAGGCGGTGCTGCGCGACTTCGGCCATCCCCTGGCGGTCGCCGGTCGCTATGGCGAAGCGCAGGGGCTGGTGGGAGCCGAACTCTATCCCTGGTGGCTGTTCGGGGTGAAGGCGGGGCTGGCGGTGCTGGCGGCGATCACCCTGGTCGGCGTGGTGGTGCGCAGCATCGTCGGCGACGTGACCGTCGGTCAGGCGATCACCCAAGGGCTGCATGGACTGCTGGAAGGCGCGGTGATGATCGTGGGCTTTCTGACCATCGCCGGCTTCATCATCGAGCGGCAGGCGAACAAGCCGCGCTTTCTGACCCACTGGCGGGTGCAGGACCTGGGCCTGTTCGAACTGGGCGGGCTGAGCGGTGACGCCTGGAGCGAGCAACTGGCCAAGGCCTGCGAGCGGGGGCGCAATGGCGCGACGACGCCCGTCGCGACCCGGCCGGCGGCCATGTCGCCGACCGCGAGAGCGGTGGCCAGCGCGGTGGGGTGGAGCGTGGCGCTGCTGTGGTGGACGGGCCTGCTGGGCGCCTCGATCCGGCCGGAGGCGCTGGGCGGCGGGGTCATGGACGGCGTCGATTTCGGCCGGCTGATCGGCGACCTAGTCGCCCTGTCCTACTGGCCGGTGCTGGCCTATATGGCGGCGCGGATCGCCTTTGATCTCTTGCGGGCGGCGACGGGGTCGCCGGTGCGGCTGACGGCGATCGGGGACATCGTGTTCGCCACGGCGGGCCTGGTCTTCGCCGGCTGGGTGTGGCTGGCGTCGCCGCTGTCGCCGCTGATCCGGGTCGACACGATCCCGGCGTTCGTGACGCGGGTGACGGACGCCTTCTCGACCGGTCAGGGCGTCATCGCGGCGATCATCATGATGACCGTGGCCGGCAGCTTCGTCGGAGAGTACTGGCGCATCGTCAGAGCCGCGACCCGGCTGTTCACCGGCCGGGACGCGCGCCAGGGCTGCTGATCCACGTCCGAAAACCGCGAGACAGACGACGTGGGCAAGGTCATCCTGTGGCGCATGACCCTGGACGACGAAACCTGCTGGAGGGCGCTGACGGCGCGGGACGCCCGCTTCGACGGCCGCTTCTTCACCGGCGTGGTCTCGACCGGGATCTATTGCCGGCCGGTGTGCCCGGCCAGGACGCCCCGGCGCGAGAACGTGGTGTTCCACCTCAGCGCCGCGTCGGCGGAGGCGGCGGGGCTCAGGGCCTGCCTGCGTTGCCGGCCCGAGACGGCGCCCGACATGGCGGCGTGGCGCGGATCGGCCAGCACCGTCAGCCGAGCCATGGCCCTGATCGAGGCGGGGGCGCTGGACGACGGCGACGCCGAGGGGCTGGCGGCCCGGCTGGGTGTCGGCGGTCGGCACCTGCGCCGGCTGTTTCGTCAGCATCTGGGCGCGGCCCCGGTCAGCGTGGCCCAGACGCGCCGGGTGCTGCTGGCCAAGACGCTGATCCACGACACCGACCTGTCGATGGCCGACGTGGCGCTGGCGTCGGGGTTCGGCAGCGTGCGGCGCTTCAACGAGGCCTTTAAGACCCTGTACGGTCGGCCGCCCTCGGCGCTGCGGCGACGTGGCGAGCGGACGCCGTCCGGCGGACTGACGCTGAGCCTCGGCTACCGCGCGCCCTATGATGTCGCGGCGATGATGACGGCGCTGGCGCGGCGGGACAACGAGGACGAGACGGTGCAGGGCGGGGTGTGGACGCGCAGGCTCGGCGTCGAGATCGACGGCGCGGAGGGCGAGGTCGCCGTGCGGGACGGCGATGGGGACCGGCTGGTCGTTTCGGTCGAGCTGTCGTCGCTGAAGGCGCTGCCGGGGGTGCTGGCGCGGGTGCGGCGCGTGTTCGACCTGGCCGCTGATCCGGAGGCGATCGCGCGCGACCTGTCGGTCGATCCGGTGCTCGCGAAGGCGATGACACAGCGGCCGGGGCTGCGTCCGCCCGGCGACTGGATTCTGCACGAAGGGTTGGCGAGTGACAGGCTGTGCACGGACGATCCGGCCTTGCTGGCGCGGGCGGAAGTCTGGCGGCCATGGCGGGCGTACGGCGCCCTCTACTGGCGGGCGGCGACGGAGATGGGAGAGGCGAGATGAAAGGCGAACCGATGCGGCTGACCCTGGGTCGGCTGGACAGTCCGATCGGGCAGGTACTGACGGCGACGGATGCGGATGGAAGGCTGCGGGCGCTCGACTTCCACGACTACGAGGACCGGCTGCGACGGCTGCTGATCCGACACTATGGCGAGGTGGAGCTGGTCGAGGGCGAGACGCCGGAGCCGGTGCGCGCGGCGCTGGAGGCCTGGTTCGCCGGCGACCTCCGGGCGTTCGACGGCCTGACCGTTGTGACCGGCGGCACCGACTTCCAGCGCCGTGTCTGGGCGGCCCTGCGGGAGATTCCGGCCGGAGAGACGCGCAGCTACGGCCAGCTGGCCGCGGCCATCGGCCAGCCGACGGCGGTGCGGGCCGTGGGGCTGGCCAACGGGGCTAATCCGGTCGGGATCGTCACGCCGTGCCACCGGGTGATCGGCGCGGGCGGCGCCCTGACCGGCTACGCCGGCGGGGTGGAGCGCAAGCGCTGGCTGTTGGAGCATGAACGCGCGGCCAGGACGCGCCCATAGAAAGGGGCGAGGGCCTCAGCCCTCGCCGCCTGTTCTTGCAGGCCGAAGCCATGCCTTAGTGCGGCGACAGGATGACCTTGCGCCATTCGTTGGGATTGCCGTGGAAGTTCTTGTAGCCGGTGGGGGCCTCTTCCAGCGGCAGGCGGTGGCTGATGATGTCGGTGGTCTCGATCTTGCCGTCCATGATCAGCTCGAGCAGGTGCGGCAGGTACTTCTGGACGTGGGTCTGACCGGTCTTGATGGTCAGGCCCTTTTCCATGAAAGCGCCGAGGGGGAACTTGTCGCCGATGCCGCCATAGACGCCGGGCACCGAGACGCGACCGCCCTTGCGACAGGCCATGATGGCCTCGCGGAAGACGTGCTGGCGATCGGTGCCGAGCTTGGTCTCCTGCTTGACCGCGTCGATGATGTTGTCGGGCGCAAAGCCGTGCGCCTCCATGCCGACCGCGTCGATGCAGGCGTCGGGGCCGATGCCGGCGGTCATCTCCTTCAGCGCCTCGCGGACCTTGACCTCGTGGTAGTTGAGGACCTCGGCGCCGTTGGCCTTGGCCAGCGCCAGACGCGCCGGCTGGTGGTCGATGGCGATGACGCGGGCGGCGCCCATGTGGATCGCGCTCTTGATCACGAACTGACCGACGGGTCCGCAGCCCCAGACGGCCACTGTGTCGCCGGGCTCGATCTGGGCGTTCTCGGCCGCCATCCAGCCGGTCGGGAAGATGTCGGACAGGAACAGCACCTTTTCGTCCGGAATGCCTTCCGGGATGACGATGGGGCCGATGTCGGAATAGGGCACGCGGGCGTACTGGGCCTGGCCGCCCGCATAGCCGCCCGTCATGTGCGAATAGCCGAACAGGCCGGCCACCGGATAGCCGTAGGCGGTCTCGGAGATGTCGGACTTGTCGGCCGGATTGGAGTTGTCGCAGGCCGAATACTGCTCCTTGCCGCAGAAGAAGCAGGAGCCGCAGGCGATGACGAAGGGCACCACCACCTTTTGCCCGACCTTCAGGCTGGTGTTGCCGCGACCGACCTCGACCACCTCGCCCATGAACTCATGGCCCAGGATGTCGCCCTTGACCATGGACGGAATCTGGCTGTCGTAGATGTGCAGGTCCGAGCCGCAGATGGCGGTGGCTGTGATCTTGATGATGGCGTCACGCGGATTGACGATCTCGGGATCCGGAACCGTGTCCACGCGGACGTCGTGCTTGCCGTGCCAGGTGAGTGCGCGCATGCGATTGTTCTTTCTTGAAGGGGTGGGATCAGCCGCGCGGCGCGGCGGCGGGGGCTTGCGAGGTCGAGACCTCGCCGGTTTCCATCAGCTGCTTGAAGCGGCGCAGTTCGCGGCGGGCCTGGACGCGCGGCTCGCGCTGCATGACCTTGGCCACGATCTTGCCGAGCCTGCCGGCCGGCGGGTCGTAGCTGATGAAGACCCGGACCTCGACGCCGCGACCTTGGGGATTGTCCTTGAACGACACCCAGCCTTCGTGGTCGAGGTCGGAACCCTCGGTCCCGCGCCAGGCGATCTTCTCGCCGGGAATGTCCTCGACGATCTCGCTGTCGAGTTCGACATCCTTGCCGCCGGGGCCGTCGATGATCCAGCGGGTGTGCTTGGCGTCCGTCTGCTGCACCGATTTCACGTTCGGCATGAAGGCGGGCAGGTTCCCGAAATCGCGCCAGAAGGCGTAAAGCTCCTCACGCGGCTTGTTGATCATCACCGCCTGGATCGAGGAGGCGCTGTGCTCGCCCTCGTGCTGGTCCTTGTCGATGAAGTTGGTGGACGCCACGTCGGCGTCCGTCGAAATGGGGTCGTTGGCCATGAGGTCCTCCTGAGGCTCAAAACAAGCCTTCGGAGTCCGGATCGTTCCCTGCCGCCTTGTCGTGGGTTCAAGCGGAACCGACCGTCATGTCGGGGCTTGAGAAGGCGACCCAAACTCGCCCGGAGCCCCCGCCATGGCCGTCACGTCCGCCGAAACCGCCCGCCCCCTCGCCCTTGTCACCGGCGCCTCGTCCGGCATCGGCTATGAACTCGCCAAGCTGTTCGCCCAGGACGGCTATGACCTGCTGATCGCCGCCGACCAGCCCGCCATCGTCGAGGCCAAGCAGTCGCTGGAGGCCCTCGGCGTCCAAGTCACCGCCCTGCAGCTGGACCTGTCCAAGGTCGAGGCCGTGGATGAGCTTTACGCCGCCGCCGCCGGCCGCCCGATCGACGCCCTGGCCGCCAACGCCGGGCATGGCCTGGGTCACGCCTTCCTGGACCAGGACTGGAACGACATCATGCATGTCGTGAACACCAACATCACCGGCACCATCCGCCTGCTCTACAAGGTCGGCGCCGAGATGCGGACGCGCGGGCGCGGCAAGATCCTGCTGACCGGCTCCATCGCGGGCCTGATGCCGGGCTCGTTCCAGGCGGTCTACAATGGCACCAAGGCCTTTGTGGACAGCTTCTCCTTTGCCCTGCGCAACGAGCTGAAGGAGACGGACGTGTCGGTCACCGTGCTGATGCCGGGTCCGGTGGACACAGAGTTCTTCGAACGCGCCGACATGCTCGACACCTCGGTGGGCCAGAGCAAGGACAAGTCCGATCCGGCCGATGTCGCCAAGACCGGCTACGAAGCCATGAAGCGCGGCGACGGCGACGTGGTGGCGGGCCTGAAGAACAAGATCCAGGCGGCCATGGCGGCGGTCACGCCCCAGACCGCCCTGGCCGAAATGCACCGCGGCATGGCGGAGCCCGGCTCGGGCAAGAACTAAGCCGCGCCTGACTCAAGCGGCCTGGGCCTCGCTTCGCTCCGGGAACACCGGGGCGGAGCCGGGGCGGCCGAACAGGAAGCCCTGCGCCTGAGGGCAGCCCTCGTCGGAGACCATGCGGCGCTGGGCCTCGGTCTCCACGCCCTCGGCCACGACCGGCAGGTTCAGGCTGCGGCCCAGACCGACGATGGCGCGGATGATCGAGCGGGCGGCTTCGTCGTCCTCGATGGCGCCGATGAAGCTGCGGTCGATCTTGATCTTGTCGAACGGAAAGCTCTGCAGGTTGCTGAGCGACGAATAGCCTGTGCCGAAGTCGTCCATGACGATGCGCACGCCCAAGGCCTTTAGCCGGTTCAGCGTGTGGAGCGCGGCGGCGCGGTCCTTCATCAGCACCGACTCGGTGATCTCAAGCTCCAGCCGCGATGGGTGCAGGTCGGTCTCGGCCAGGACCGTCGCCACCAGGTCAGGCAGGGTCGCCACCTGGAACTGCACCGTCGAGACATTGACCGATACGGCGTAGTCGATCGGCCAGGTCGCGGCCGTGCGGCAGGCCTCGCGCAGCACCCATTCGCCCAGGGCCACGATGGAGCCGGTGTCCTCGGCGATCGGAATGAAGACCTCCGGGCTGATCTCGCCCATTACCGGATGCTTCCAGCGCAGCAGGGCCTCGTAGCCTGCGACTGTCCCGCCCGTGGTCGAGACCAGCGGCTGATAGGCGACGTGCAGCTGGCGGCGCAGAATGGCGTGACGCAGGTCGTGTTCGAGGTTGCGGCGGTTGCGGACCTCGGCGTCCATCTGCTGGTCAAAAAAGCGCGCCGCCCCGCGCCCGGCCTGCTTGGCGCGATAAAGGGCCACGTCCGCGCCGTGGCGCAGGGTGTCGGGATCGCCCGCGTCGTCCGGATAGACCGCCACGCCGATGGAGACGCCCACCGCCATCGGATCGCGCGTCACGTCCATCTCTGCGGCAAAGGTAGAGAGGATGCGGTCCGCCAGAATCTTGGCCCCTTCCGGCTGGGCCGCGCCGACCTGGACGATCACGAACTCGTCGCCGCCGATGCGGGCGACGGTGTCTACGGTGCGGGTGCACGATCGCAGGATTTCGGCCACCCGGCACAGGACGCGGTCGCCCTCGGCATGGCCGAAGATGTCGTTGACGGCCTTGAACCGGTCGAGGTCCAGCGCCAGCACGGCCACCGGATCGCGCGTGCGGCGCGACCAGGCGACGGCGTGCTCCAGCCTTTCCTCCAGCAGGGCGCGGTTGGGCAGGTCGGTCAGGGCGTCGTGACGCGCCAGATGTTCGATCTGGCGCTGGGCTTCCTTTTTCTCGGTCAGGTCGCGCACGGCCAGCACCTGGCACTCGCGGCCTCGATATTCGACGGTGTGGGCGCAAACCTCGACGATCCTGGGCTCGGCGTCGGGTCGGGGCAGGGCGGCCTCGATTGGGGCGGCGCCGATCGAGGACACGCCATCGGCGGATGAGACGGTCAGCACCGCGTCGGCCGGTTGGCCCAGCAGCATCGCCGGCTTGCGTCCGCTAAGGGCGGCAAAGCGGGCGTTGACTTCCAGGATGCGGCCGTCGCGCACGATCATCAGCCCCTCCAGCGAGGCTTCGGTCAGACCGCGCAGGTCGGTCAGGCACCGGTCGATAAAGGCCGCCGCCGCCGTCAGCAGGATCAAAAGGGTCGCGGCGACCACAATGGCCCCGATCAGCCACACCCGGCTGACCCCGCCCTGCGGCCCCGCCACCGTGGGGTCGGGGATCAGGGTCGTGGCCGACATGCCGATGAAGTGCATCACGCAGATGCCCAGCAGGCTGAGCAACGCAGGGACGCCGATGCGCGCCGGGCCGCGCAACTGCGCGAACACATGAAAGGCGGCGCTGATCAGCGCGGCGCCCAGCAGGGCCGCTACGGCGATCTGTTCAAGGTCGTAGTGCAGGCGGGCGGACGCCTGGACCGCCGCCATGCCGGTGAAATGCATCGCCGCGACGCCCAGGCTGAACAGCACGCCGGCCCCGAGACGCCCCGCCGGCGAGGGCTGCGCCATGAACACCCGCAGCGCGATCCAGAACATGCCGACCGCCACCGCCACAGACAGGACGGTCAGGGACGGGCCAAAGCTCATCGGCATGCCGCCGTCATAGGCGAGCATGGCCACGAAGTGGGTGCTCCACACTCCGACGCCGCCGGCGGTGGCCGCCACGGCGACCCACTGATCGCGGCGAGCCGGGCCGCTGTCGCCCGCCCGGCTCAGCAGCAGAAAAAAGGCGAGACCGCCGACCAGCCAGATGGCGGCGGCAAGCGCGACCAGACGCAGATCGTGCTGGTTCCAGACGCAGTCGATGATGTTGAACATGATGCAATCCCCCGATTACATTGATCAAGATAAACAACCAAAGATTGCAAGATTGTGAAGCTCGCGTCTCTTCCGTCCGCAGCGGTCGTGAGCGTGGAACCGCTTGCGTCGCTCCGTGATCGGCCTACATTGCGCCTGCTTATGCTGAATGTGAGCATAAGGTCTGGAGCAAGCGATGGCGGACGGAGCGTTCGGGATGACAAAGGCGCTGGAGCGGGAAACCGCCGGCGTTTGGGCCAAGGTGAAGGACCATGTCACCCCGCTGGAGTGGCCGGCGCAGGCCGCCCTGATCAGCGAGATCAATGCGCTGAAGCGCGAGCGCAACGCCGTGATCCTGGCGCACAACTACATGACGCCGGACATCTTCCATGGCGTGGGCGACTATGTCGGCGACAGCCTGGGCCTGGCCAAGGAGGCGGCGCGGTCCGATGCGCGGGTGATCGTGCAGGCGGGCGTGCACTTCATGGCGGAGACTTCCAAGATCCTGAACCCGGACAAGACGGTGCTGATCCCCGATCCGCTGGCGGGCTGCTCGCTGGCGACATCGGTGACGGGGGCGGACGTGCGGCTGATCAAGGCGCGCTATCCGGGCCTGCCGGTCGTGACCTATGTCAACACCACCGCCGACGTGAAGGCCGAAACGGACATCTGCTGCACCTCGGCCAACGCGGTGCAGGTGGTGGAGTGGGCGGCGAAGGAGTGGGGCGTCGACCGCGTCATCCTGATCCCCGACGAGTTTTTGGCCCGCAACGTGGCGGCGCAGACGAGCGTGGGCATCATCGCCTGGAAGGGCCGCTGCGAGGTGCACGAACGCTTCACCGCCGCCGACATCGCCGAGATGCGCGCCGCCTGGCCCGAGGCCGAGATCCTGGCGCACCCCGAGTGCCCGGAAGAGGTGCTGTCGGCCGCCGACTTCGCCGGATCGACCGCGGCGATGAGCGACTATGTGGAGCAGCGCCGGCCCCGGCAGGTGGTGATGATCACCGAATGCTCGATGGCGTCAAACGTCGCGGCCGATGCGCCGGGCACCCAGTTCATCGGCCCGTGCAACATGTGCCCGCACATGAAGCGGATCACCCTGCTCAACATCCGCGACTGCCTGCGTCACATGCAATTCGAGGTGACGGTGCCGGAGGACGTGGCCGAGCGCGGACGACTGGCGGTGCAGCGGATGATCGACCTGCCGCCGCCGACCATCCCGGCCCGCTACGATCTGGTGCGCGCGCGCCACCACGTCGCGGTGGAGCTGATCTGAGACGCGGCGTTCGGCCGCTTCGTATCGGCCGGCCGCCGCGCCCAATTGGAACGCCATGAGCGACACCGACACCCCCATCCGCCAACCGGGTCCCTGGGACCCTCGGCCCGAGCCTCGTTCTGCGGATCCCGCGCCGACCGCTGTCGCGGCAACGCCGGAGGACAAGGACCAGAGCCTGGTCTGGGCCCTGCTGTCGACAGGCTTGATGGCGGCCTTCCTGTGGTGGGTGACCGGCAGCGTCATCGTGGCCGGCGCGGTGCTGATCGGCCTGTTCGTGCACGAGGCCGGGCACGCCCTGGTGATGAACGGCCTCGGCATGGGTCCGGCGCGCATCTATATCATTCCCTTCCTGGGCGGCCTGGCCAAGGCGCGACGCGAGCCGGAAAGCGAATGGCATGGCGTGCTGGTGTCGCTGGCCGGGCCGGCGTTCGGCCTGCTGGCCATGATCCCGTTCGTGGGCGTGTGGATGGCGACGGGGCAAGGCGAGTGGCTGATGGGCGCCTTTTTCATCGCCATGCTGAACCTGGTGAACCTGGTGCCCGCGCCGCCGCTGGACGGGTCCAAGGCGCTGGGGCCGGTGCTGACGCGGGTGCACCCTCGGCTCGAACAGCTGGTGCTGCTAGTGATCGGGATCGCCGTGGTCTGGTGGGGGCTGACGACCGGTCGCTTCATCCTGGCGGCCTTTCTCGGCCTGGCGGTGTTCAGCCATTTGAAGCGCGGCGTGTGGCGGCCGGCCTGGGGGACGCTGAGCTGGCCGGAGGCGGGACGCAGCCTCGCCCTGTATCTGGCGACCGCCGCCCTGTGCGCCGGCGCGGCCGTGGGCGCCCTGCTGCCCATGACTGAAGGCGATGCGGGCGAGGCGATCCGGCTTGGCCTCAGCTATCTGGGAGTGCGCTGAGCATGAACCGCATCCGGCATGACGGCCCCCTGATCGTGGGCGGCGGGCTGGCCGGCCTGTCCGCCGCGCTGGAGGCGGCGCGGGCGGGCGCATCCGTGCTGGTTGTCACGCCCGAGCCGCTGCTGAGCGGCTGTTCCTCGGCCTGGGCGCAAGGGGGCATCGCCGCGGCCCTGACGGCGCAGGACAGCGCCGAACTGCATGCGGCGGACACGGCGGCGGCGGGCGCGGGCCTGGTGGACGCAGGCGCCGCCCTGCAACTGACGCAGGCCGGGCGCGCCACCGTGCAGTGGCTGGCGTCGCTGGGCGCGCCGTTCGACCGCGATGGGCGCGGCGGCTTCGCCGTCAGCCTGGAAGCGGCCCACTCGGTCGCCCGGGTGGCGCGAGTCGGCGGCGACGGCGCGGGGCGGGCGATCCTGTCGGCGGTCGCCGCCGCCGTGCGCGCCCAGCCGCTGATCGAGGTGTGGGAAGACGGATCGCTGAAGGCCCTGCTCAAGGACGCCTCCGGCCGGGTCGTCGGCGCAGCAGTCGCGCGCGACGGACGGCGGGTCGAGGTGGTCGCGCGCGCCGTGGTGCTGGCGACCGGCGGCGCGGGCGGTCTGTTCTCCGCCACGACCACGCCCGCCGCGTTGAAGGGCGAAGGCATGGCGCTGGCCTATGAGGCGGGCGCGGACATCCTCGATCCCGAATTCGTTCAGTTTCATCCCACCGCCATGGACGTGGGTCTCGATCCCGCGCCGCTGGCGACCGAGGCTCTGCGCGGCGAGGGCGCGCGGTTGGTGGATGGGGAGGGGCGCTTCCTGCTGGGCGAGGCCGAGGACGCCGATCTGCAGCCGCGCGACGTGGTGGCGCGGGCGGTGCACCGGGCGCGGATCGAGGGGCGCGGCGCCTTCCTGGATGCGAGACGAGCCGTGGGCCGCGAGTTTCCGCAGGCCTTTCCGGCCGTGTTCGCCGCCTGCATGCGCCACGGTCTCGATCCGCGCGTCAGCCCGATCCCGGTGATGGCCGCCTGCCATTATCACATGGGCGGGATCGCGGCCGATGCCGAGGGCCGCACGGCCGCACCGGGCCTATTCGCGGTCGGCGAGTGCGCGGCGACGGGCGTGCACGGCGCCAATCGGCTGGCGTCCAACTCTCTGCTGGAAGCGGCGGCGTTTGGGCGCAGGGCAGGCGTGGCGGCGGCGCGCGAGACCGGCGGCGAGCCGCCGCTGCCGGCGCGGATCGGGTCGGAGCTGGATTCGGCCGACCTTCAGGCCCTGCGCGAGGCGATGACGCTGCATGCGGGGGTGGAGCGCACGCGGGCAGGGCTGGAGCGGCTGCTGTCGCTGATCGCCCAGATCGAGCCCCGCGCGCCGGGAGCGCCGGTCCTGACCGCCGCCCGGTTGATCGCCCAGGCGGCGCTGGCCAGGGAGGAGAGCCGCGGCGGGCACTATCGCGCCGATTTCCCGGACACGGATGTCGAGGCGCGACACAGCCGGATGGAGGCTCCGCACGCCGCGCGGGTTCTGGAGGCCGCGGAATGAGGACGCTGCCCGACCTGATGATCGAGCCGGTGGTGCGCATGGCTCTGGCCGAGGACCTCGGCCGGGCCGGCGACATGACCGCCATGGCCTGCATCCCGGAGGGGGCGCGAATGCGAGCGGCGTTCGCCGCCCGCAAGGCGGGGGTGCTGGCCGGGATCGATTGCGTGCGGCTGGCGGTGCGGGCGATGGATCCGGCCGCGTCCATCGACCTGCGCCTGTGTGACGGCGACGCGTTCGAGCCCGGCGCGGTGCTGGCCGAGGTCGAGGCGGACGCGCGCGCCTTTCTGTCGGCCGAGCGCACGGCGCTGAATCTGCTGGGGCGGCTCAGCGGCGTGGCGACCCTGACGCGGGCGTATGTTGAGGCTGTGCGGGGCACAGGTGCGCGTATCGCCGACACCCGCAAGACCACGCCCGGCCTGCGCGCGCTGGAGAAGCATGCGGTGGCTTGCGGCGGCGGGATCAACCACCGCTTCGGTCTGGATGACGCGATCCTGATCAAGGACAACCACGTCTCGGTCTGCGGCGGAGTGGGCGAGGCGGTCCGGCGCGCCCGCGCCTTTGCGCCGCACCTGATGAAGGTCGAGGTCGAGGTCGACGGGCTGGATCAGCTGGATGAGGCGCTGGCGCTGATCGCCGAGGGCGTCGGGCCGGACGTGATCATGCTGGACAACTTCACGCTGGGCGATCTGCGCGAGGCCGTGCGGCGAACGGCGGGGAGTGTGGTGCTGGAGGCCTCCGGCGGCGTCGATCTGACCACGGTGCGGGACATCGCCGAGACGGGCGTGGACGTCATCTCCGTGGGAGCCCTGACCCATTCCGCGCCGGTGCTGGACATCGGCCTGGACGCCCTGTGAAGCGGGGCGGTTTGGAACAGGGCTGAGTCCGGCGGGTTTTCTTGTCGTGCACGGACAAGGAGAGCCAGCGATGAGCAAGACGCCTCACGTTCCAGAGGAACAGATCAGCCCCGGCGGCGGCTCGGACGACAATCCGGCGGCCAAGGGCGATGCGCGCGATCGCGCGACCGGGCTTCAGTCCGGACAGCCGGGCGACGCCGATGCGAACCTCGACGAGCAGGGGCGGTTCGGCAACGCCAACCAGAACCTCACGCCGCAGCACAAGTCCGGAGATCGCTGATCATGTCGAACAACCAGCACAATCCCGAACCGGTCGATGAAAAGCGCTGGGGCGGACCCGGCTCCAGCCATCAGAACGCCAAGACCGAGCCGCCCGAGTTCGAGGATCCGCGCGAAGGCGGCCCGACCAACGGCAGGAACAGCAAGGTGTCCGGAGGCGGCGGCGAGCGCGACCTGAAGCACAGCCACGACGATGCGCATCGCTCTTCAAAGGGCGACCGCGACGCCTGACGCGGAGAGGCGGTTTTAGGCCGAAGCCGCGGCGACCGCGACCTCGGGCTTGGTCGCCGTCGTTTCGGTCGGACGCTCAGCGGGTTTTGCGGTTTGCGGCGCGGCGGCCGGCGCGATGGTCACCGGCGTCGAGGCGACAACCGCCGGCGCGGCCGGAGCCTCGGTCTTTACGCTGTCCTGAGCCAGCGCCAGCGAATAGGCCACAGCTTGGCCGGCGCGGCGGGCGGTCTCGACCGGGTCGATCCCAGCCTGGATCAGGCGAGGACGCTCGGGCTGCGACGGACGGGCGGCGTAGGTGAAGGCGGGCGATGAGCCGCCGCGCGAGCCGAAGCGGTAGAACAGGTGCTGGCCGACCTGGCTGACCTGAACCAGAGAGTTGCGCCAACCCGGCGCCACGCCCGTGGTGTGGAAGTGGGTGGCCGAGCCGACGCTGGCGAAGACCTGACCCGACAGGGCCTTGGTGGCGACATCGCGCGAGCGGTTCCAGGCGGCGCGATTGACGCGCCCGCGCATGACGCCCGAGCAGGTGAAGCTGAACTGGCAGCCGCTGGACCGGGCCGCACCCTGGAACACCACGCCGCAGACGGTTTTCGGGAAGGCCGGGTGGCGAACGCGGTTCAGCACCACCTGAGCCACGGCCTTCATGCCGTCGCGACCTTCGCCGCGCGCCTCGTAGTAGACGGCCTGTGTCAGGCAATCGAGGTCACGCGAGGCGTCCAGCGCGTGGTCCAGCCGCAGCGAGGACGCAGACGGCGTGCTCAGGCTGGCGCGGCGCAGCATCGGATCGGCGGCGGGGCGCAGCTGTTCCAGGCGCGCCGACAGCAGTTCCGCCTGACGATCGCGCTGGGCGGCGCCGGCGACAGTGTAGGGATCGTGGCGGCGCGCGATGGCCAGGGCGCTGGCGTCCAGACCGCCGGCCGCGGCGGACAGCGCTTCTTCGGTGAATCCTTCGTTGGCCGCGCCCTGCAGACGCTCGGCCTGGGCGCGCACCTCGGTGGCCCGCGCCGTCACACCGCCCAGATAGGCGCAACCGATCGCGAGCCCAGCCACCCCTCCGAACACCGCGGCGGCCGCAACCGGACGGATGCGGAGCTTGCGGTCGGCGGAAGGCGACGCAGAGGGCTGCGAAGGATGCGACAAAGGCTCAGTCCTGATCAGGAGGGCGGGAAACGCTGCCCACGGGTAGTCTTGCGCGATCGGTCGGCGCGACGCCGCTTCTCCGATCCGCAACCGACGCACGGCTTACAAGCCCGGCGCGTCGCGGCGGGCCTTTAGACAGCCCTTTGTGGCGTCATTGTGGTTCGATGGCAAGTCGCTGGTTAACGGACGGAAGGGGTTAGGTATTTCCGAGCTGTCGCCGCCGATGGGGCGCTTGCGTCATGAAGTCAGTAAAGACGACCTGTCCATTACTGTGGCGCACGCCGCCCTGTGCTTGAAGCGAAACATTGGCGATGGCATCGTCTGCTCATCGGCGGCTTGGCAGGTCTCGGGCAAGGTGTGGGCCAAGACGGTCTACATGACGGGACGATTCGGAACCGGTCGCAGGCTGCGCCGTTGTGGCCGCTGAATATGCAGCAGAGGGCGTCGGCCATGGTCCGCATCGTGTTTCTTTCACTGGCCGTCATGGGCGCGGCGGGGCTTGCCGGCTGCGGCGCCACTGTTGAGCAGAAGGCGGCCACCGGTGCGGTGGCCGGCGCCCTGGTGGGCGGTCCGGTCGGGGCGGCGGTCGGCGGAGCGGCCGGCACGGCCGCCGGGCAGGCCGGCAAGCCGCGCTGAACACGCCAGGCCGCTTGTTTTCGCCTCATCGCGTCCTATCTGCACCAGACGCGGAAAAACCGTCCCGGGGGCTTTCGTCGCCGGGCCGATCCGTCGGCCAAACCTTGATTTCAGCCGGCGTTTCCGCTTTGTGCGGCCCGCTTCCGGTCCGCTGCACGCCGCATGACCCCTTCTGACCGCCTCGGCGGCCGACATCGCAGGACACCCGACCTCTCCGCATGAAAGATCTGAAAACAGGCTTCTCCGACCGCATCACCGCCCAGCAGGACGCTAAGAAGGCGCTGCTGGCGAAGTTCAAGCCCAAGGCGGCGGCCCCGGATCCCGAGTTCGACAAGCTGGCCGCCAAGCGCGCCGCCGAAAAGGAGGCTCTGCGTCAGCAGCACGAGCTGGCCAAGGCCGAGCTGCGCCGCGAGAAGGCGGAAAAGGAAGCCGCCCGCCTGGAGGCCGACCGTTTGGCCCAGGAAGCCGTCGACGCCGAAAAGCGCGCCGCCCGCAAGGAACGCAAGCAACTGACCAAGGAAGAGCAAAAGGCCGCGCGGGACGCCCGCTATGCGGCGCGCAAAGCGCGTCAACGCTGAAATCAGGCCGGTTTGTTGCTTGGGGCGCGCCGCGATGGATTGCGGCGCGCCTTTTCTTTGCGCCGGCGCCGGCATGCGAGGGGATGCAAGACTCGTGAAGTCGCGCCATGATCGCCATATCGGTGCAACATCATGCCGGCTTGCGCGTTGCTGCGGCTCGCCGACGCGGCGTCCCGCCGAGACAGGGCGTCGATCACCGAACAAGGGGAGTCACCCATGACAGCCACCATCGACACGGGCCTATCGGCGTCCGAGCGCAGCGCCGTCGCCTCCGAGCTGACCAAGGTTCTGGCCGACAGCTACGCCGTTTACCTGAAGACCCACGGCTATCACTGGAACGTGCGCGGGCCTGAGTTCTTCGCCCTGCACAACCTGCTGGAACAGCAGTACCGCGACATGTGGGAGGCGCTGGACGACGTGGCCGAACGCATCCGCGCGCTCGGCGTGCTGGCTCCGCAAGGCTATGCCGCCTTCGCCAACCTGACCTCGATCAAGGACGGCGACCCGGAAAAGAGTGCTCCCGAGATGCTGAACGAGCTGATGCGCGACCACGAGACCCTGATCGCCACCATGCGCTCCGGGATCGAGGTGGCGGACGAGGACGGCGACGACGTCACGGTTGACCTGCTGACCCAGCGCCTGGGCGCGCACGAGAAGTTCGCCTGGATGCTGCGCTCGACCCTGGGCGGCCGCTGAGGCGGACCGGGAAAACGGCGCGCGTGGATCAGAACCGGATCAAGGGCCTGTTGAGGCGGGCGGGCGCGGCCGCGCCGGCGGTGGCGGCCGTCCTCGGCGTCGCCATGTCTGCCGGATCGAGCCCGCGACCTGACGCGGATCGCACCGCCGAGCGGGTGTCGCGGCTGACGGGCGGAGACCTGGGGCCGAAGGGGCTGGCGGCGCTGACGTCGCGCATGGACCCGGCGCAGCTGTCGCTGGCCGCACGTCATGATCCCTCGATGCTGCATCCCACTCTGCTGGGACTGACGCCGGGCTGGGAGAGCCTGAGCCTGGCCGGGCGGCCGGGGCTCGATCTCGGCCGCAGCGGGCTGGAGGCCCAGCGGCTGAACGCGGCGACGCCGAGCATCGGCGCCCTGCGACCGGCCAAGCCCTTTATCTTCAACGCCGCCACGGCGGAGGATCGCCGGCGCGCGCTGCGTTGCCTGACCCAGGCGGTCTATTTCGAAGCGGCGCTGGAGCCCACGAACGGCCAGGAGGCGGTGGCCCAGGTCATTCTGAACCGCGTGCGCGACCCCAACTACGCCAACACCGTCTGCGGGGTGGTGTTCGAAGGCGCCGAGCGCGTCACCGGCTGCCAGTTCAGCTTCACCTGCGACGGGTCCCTGGCCCAGACGCCGGCAGCCTGGGCGTGGGATCGTGCGCGGATCGTAGCCGAGCGCGCGCTGGCCGGCCATGTGGCGACGCAGGTCGGCACCGCCACCCATTACCACGCCGACTATGTGCATCCATGGTGGGCGCCGACGGTGGCCAAGATCACCCAGATCGGCGCGCACATCTTCTATCGCTGGAAGGGCGTCTATGGCGAAACCGCCGCCTTCCGCACCGTCTACAAGGGCCATGAGCCGCTGATCGACGAAGCGCGCTTTTCGCGTCCGCGCCTGATCGCAGCAGGTCCCGAGGCGGGCGAGGCCACCGGCGGCCTGCCGCCCGAGGCCGCCGAGGCCCTGAAGACGGTCGAGGTGGACGGCCAGACCCGGGTGGTCGGCGTCGCCAGCCTGGGCGGTCGTCGCCTGCCGACCCAGGACGAGGTCAAGGCCATCAACGCCCGGCTGCAGGCGCTGGAAGCCGCAACGGCCGCGCCGGCGCCCACGCCGGCCGCGCCGCCTCCGCCGGGCGTGGCGACGATGGAGGTGGAGGAGGTCGGCCGTCCGACAGGTTGACGCCACGCCGATGGTTGGGCTTGCAACGTCCATGCGTCTGGACGCATTGAAGCCGAGCGGCGCCGGCCGATGGATAGAGGACTTTCGGGCGTGACCCACCTGCAGCAAGACGGTCCTGGGTGGGACGAGGCCGAGCGCGTCGCCGCACTGCGATCGTTCGACATCCTGGACACCGAACGAGAGCCGGCCTTCGACGACATAGTGGCGCTGGTCGCGCGCATCTGCGAGGCGCCGATCGCGGTCGTGAACCTGATCGACACCGAGCGCCAGTGGTTCAAGGCGGAGGTCGGTCTGGGCGTGCGCGAGACGCCGCTGGACAGCTCCTTCTGCGCCCAGGCGCTGCTGCAGCAGGACAGCATGGTGGTGCGCGACGCCACTCTCGATCCGCGGTTCGAGGGCAACCCGCTGGTCACGGGCGAGGCCGGACTTCGCTTCTACGCCGGGGTGCTGCTGAAGGACGAGGCGGACCTGCCGATCGGCACCTTGTGCGTGCTGGACACCCGCCCTCGCCCGGACGGACTCTCCGAGCTTCAGGAGCAGACGCTGCGGACGCTGGCGTCGCAGGTCATGGTTCAGCTCCGCCTGCGCCGCGCCCTTCGGCAGAAGCAGGTGGCCGAGGACGCCAGTCGCCGGGTTCTGGACGCGGCCGACTATGTCGGGGCCTGGGACTGGGACGTGGTCGAGGACCGCGTCGTGGCCGACGCCGGCTTTGCCCAGCAGTATGGGGTCGGTCTGGACGAAGCCGAGGCCGGCGTGCCGATCGATCGCTTCACGCGTCACGTCCACCCCGACGATCGCGATCGGCTGACGGGCGACATCGAGGCCGCCATGGCTTCGGACGAGCCGTTCGTCAGCGAGTATCGACTGATCGACGCTCAGGGCGAGGTGCGCTGGGTCGTGGCGCGGGGTCGCGCCTATCGTGACGCCACCGGAAAGGTCGTGCGCTTCCCCGGTGTTTCCGTCGATGTGACCGACCGTCGTCGCAAGGATCAGCGCCTGGCCGAGATCGCCTCGGCGCTGAGCGAAAGCGAGGCTCGCTTCCGGGTCCTGACGGACGCCATGCCGCAGATGGTCTGGTCGACCCGGCCCGACGGCTATCATGATTTCTACAACGCCCGCTGGTACGAGTTCACGGGCGTGCCGGCCGGATCGAGCGATGGCGACGAATGGAACGGCCTGTTCCATCCCGAGGACCGTGAACGCGCCTGGACCCGCTGGCGTCACAGCCTTGAAACGGGCGAGCCCTACGACATCGAATATCGGCTGAGGCACAACTCCGGGATCTATCGCTGGGTGCTCGGTCGGGCCTTGAGCCTGCGCAACGACGAGGGTGAGATCACGCGCTGGTTCGGCACCTGCACCGACATCCATGAGCTGAAGCAACTGGAGCATGGCCGCGAGCTGGTCAGCCAGGAGCTGAGCCACCGGATCAAGAACGTCTTTGCGGTCGTCAGCGCCCTGGTCGCCCTGTCGGCGCGCCAGCATCCAGAGGCCAAGCCGTTCGCCGCTTCGCTGAGGACCCGCATCTCGGCCCTGGCGCGCGCGCATGAGTTTGTCCGGCCGCATACCGAGGCCTCGCGCCCGGCCGTTGCGGCCACCACCCTGCACGCCTTTCTGAACGCGCTGTTCCAGCCTTACGGCGACGACGACGGCGCCTCTCGGGTAAAGATCGCCGGCGACGACGCGGTGTTCGACGATCAGGCGGCCACATCGGTGGCGCTGCTGTTCCACGAACTGGCGACCAATGCGGCCAAGTACGGCGCCTTGGCCAATGGCGACGGGCGTGTGGATCTGACCACCGCCCATCTCGGCGAACGCTTCGTATTGAAGTGGGTGGAGACCGGCGGCCCCCGGGTAGCCGGGCCGCCCGAACGCGTCGGCTTCGGCTCGTCCCTCACCAACCTCTCGGTCGAGGCGCAGCTCGGCGGCAAGCTCAGCCGCGAGTGGCGGCCGGAAGGCCTCTGCATCGTTGTGGACCTGCCGGCGACAGCGCTTGCCAGACGGCGCGCGGCCGGCGCTCGGGACCATTGACTGTTTCTTGGAACTCCCGCGGCAGTGTCGCGTTTCGAGCGATCACCGGATCCGACTGCTTATGCCTGCGCGTATTCTGATTATCGAAGACGAAGTGCTGGTCGCCATGGAACTTCGCTTCGTGCTGGAGGATTTCGGCCATGAGGTTGTCGGCGTCGCCGCGACCGCCAAGGCTGCGCGCGACCTCGTGTGCGAAAGCGAAGTCGATCTGGCGCTGGTCGACATTCACCTGTCCGATGGGCCGACCGGCATCGACCTGGGCCGTGAACTCGGCCAGGAACAGGGGGTCACCGTCCTGTTCATGACGGCCAATCCGGGTATGGTCAGGAACGGCGTGGCGGGCACCATCGGCGTGCTGTCCAAGCCGACGGACGAGCAGGCGGTGCAGACCGCGGTGGATTACGCGCTGCGTCGTCGCGTCGGGCAAAAGTCGGTCGAGACGCCGATCGGCCTGCAGCTCTTCGGTTGATCCGCCCTGCCGGTTGTGACCGGCGGGTCGCCGCCTATGTGCAAGGCTCCCCGAAACGGAGACTTGCCATGAGCCCCCTCCAGAAACGAAGCCTCGGCGACAGCGGCCTCAAGATCGCGCCGCTGGTGTTCGGCGGCAATGTGTTCGGCTGGACGGCCGACCGCGAACGCTCGTTCCAGCTGCTGGACGCCTTTGTCGATGCGGGCTTCGACGCCATCGACACCGCCGATTCCTACTCCCGCTGGGTCCCCGGCCACGAGGGCGGCGAGAGCGAGACCATCATCGGCGAATGGCTGGCCGCGCGCGGGCGACGCGACGCGGTCAAGATATTCACCAAGGTCGGCTCCGACATGGGTCAGGGCCACAACGACCTGTCCCCCGGCTGGATCGAGCGCGCGGTCGAGGACTCCCTGCGCCGGCTCCGGACGGATGTGATCGACCTGTATCAGGCGCACTGGCCCGATCCGCGCACGCCGCAGGAAGAGACGCTGCGCGCCTTCGACCGCCTGGTGCAGGCCGGCAAGGTGCGGGCGATCGGCCTATCCAACCATGATGCGGTCCAGACGACCGAGGCGCTGGACATCTCGGCGCGCGAGGGTCTCGCGGCCTACGCCAGCCTGCAGCCGCACTACAATCTCTACAGCCGCGACACGTTCGAAGGCGCGCTGCAGGACCTCGCCGTCGAGCGTGGCCTGGGCGTCATCACCTATTTCAGCCTGGAGGCCGGCTTCCTGACCGGCAAGTACAAGACCGCCGAGCAGGTGGCGGGCACGGCGCGCGAGGGCATGCTCAAGGACAAGTTCGACGAGCGGGGCGTGCGCATCCTGGCCGTGCTCGACGCGGTGGCCCAGCGCAACGAGGCGACGCCGGCGCAGGTCTCGCTGGCCTGGCTGCTGAGCCGCCCCGGCGTGACGGCGCCGATCGTCAGCGCCACCTCGGTCGAGCAGTTGGCGGACACGCTGAAGGCCGCGACGCTGGTCCTGTCAGACGACGATCTGGCCGAATTGACCGAGGCCAGCGCCTAAGGCTGACCAAGACCTCCCCTCCCTGACGGAGAGGGGGGACGCGTCACCAGACGCCGATCTTCTCGGCTTCCTTGTGCGGGATCGGGTGACCGGCGGCCTTGTGGTCCTGTTCGGCTAGGAAGCGGCTGGCCTCGAGCGCCGCCATGCAGCCCATGCCGGCGGCGGTGACGGCCTGGCGATAGACGTCGTCGGTGACGTCGCCCGCCGCCCAGACGCCTTCGATGGCGGTCGAGGCCGTGCCGGGCGTGACCCGCAGATAGCCGCCGGCGTTGGTCTCCAGCTGACCCTTGAACAGCTCCGACGACGGCGCGTGGCCGATGGCGATGAAGACGCCGTCGGCCTTGATCTCGCGGGACGAGCCGTCGCCGGTGTTCTTCAGCCGCACGCCCGTGACGTTGCGGGCGACGCCGTCGACGACACCCAGGATCTCCTCCACCGCATGGTTCCAGATCACCTCGACCTTGGGGTGGGCGAACAGGCGGTCCTGAAGGATCTTCTCGGCCCGGAACTCGTCGCGGCGGTGGACCACCGTCACCCTGGAGGCGAAGTTGGTCAGGAACAGCGCCTCTTCCACGGCCGTGTTGCCGCCGCCGACCACGACCACGTCCTTGCCGCGATAGAAGAAGCCGTCGCAGGTGGCGCAGGCCGAGACGCCGAAGCCCTGGTAGGCCGCCTCCGAGTCCAGCCCCAGCCACTTGGCCTGGGCGCCGGTCGAGATGATCACGGTCTCGGCCATGATCTGCTCGCCACTGTCCAGCGTCAGGCGGAAGGGCCGCTGCGACAGGTCCGCCGAGGTGACGATGTCGTGAATGACCTCGGTCCCGACATGCAGGGCCTGGGCCTGCATCTGCTCTATCAGCCAGGGACCCTGGATGGTTTCGGCGAAGCCCGGATAGTTCTCGACGTCGGTGGTGATGGTCAGCTGACCGCCCGGCTGAATGCCGGCGATCACCACGGGGTTGAGCGAGGCGCGGGCGGCGTAGATGGCGGCGGTCCAGCCTGCGGGGCCGGATCCGATAATGGCGACGCGAACGGTGCGGGGAGCGACTTGGGTCATGGCCGCTATTTAGTCGCTGATTCCGCCGGACGCGATGCTAGTCTGCGGCTTCATCGCGGAGGTCGGCATGAAGACGCGCAAGGGCACGGAGATGCTGCCGATCGGGGTCGCCCTCGGGGTGTCGATCGGCGCGGCGATCGGTGCGGCCACCGAAGACATGGGGCTGTGGCTGAGCCTGGGCGTGGCCATCGGCGCCGGGATGGGCGTGGCGATGTCGGCGAGGCCCAGGCGCAAGACCGACGACAGTGGCGACGCCGGCGCGCCGATCATCCATGACGGGCGCGCCGATCACGCCGACGGGTCGGACGGCGGCGGCGATGGAGGCGGCGGCGACTGACGCCGCCGCGCCGGCCTCAGCCTACTTCCACTCGACCTTCAGGATCTCATAGGCCTTGACGCCGCCGGGGGTGTTCACCTCGACCACGTCGCCGACTTCCTTGGAGATCATGGCGCGGGCGATGGGCGAGGCGATGGAGATCTTGCCCTGCTTCACATCGGCCTCGTGCTCGCCGACGATCTGGTAGCGGCTCTCTTCCTCGGTGTCCTCGTCGACCACGGTGACGGTGGCGCCGAACTTGACCTGATCGCCCGACAGGCGCGACACGTCGATCACCTGGGCGCGGCTGATCTTGTCCTCGATCTCGGCGATCTGGCCCTCGATCCAGCCCTGACGCTCCTTCGCCGCGTGATATTCGGCGTTTTCGGACAGGTCGCCGTGCTCGCGCGCCTCGGAGATGGCGGCGATGACGCTCGGCCGTTCGACCGACTTCAATTGCTTCAGTTGATCGTCGAGGACGCGATAGCCCTCGGCCGTCATCGGCACTTTTTCCATTGTGTCGTGATTTTTCTTGTTGTCGCCCGGAGACTGGAAAGTTTGGAGGTCGGCACGGAAAAGGCCGCGGGGCGGTCGCGGCCGGGCGAATAAGCTAGGGCGCCGTGTTCGGAAACTCAAGGGTCCGGCGCGGACGCGCCGTTCAGGCCCGGCTGGTGGGCCTGGGCTCGCGGTGATGGCGTCCCACGCGCTTGATCAGGCTCCACGCCAGCCAGGCCAGCGCCGCCATGCCCAGCAGCAAGAACAGGCTGGAGGCGATCACGGCGCCGGCGGCCATGAAGGCGAGAACAAAGGCGACGGCGGCCAGCAGGCCCGCGACGATCTGGATGGTTTGAAGACGCATGGCATCGAAACGTGCAAGACGCGCGCCGGTTGCCGCCGCCCGCCCATATTCACGCGTAGGTGTAGGGTCCGCCGCGCTCCAGCGCCCGCTGGTAGGCCGGTCGTGCGTGGATGGCGTCCAGGAAGGCGTCCAGGCGTGGATGGTCGGCGCGGTCAAAGGCGCGATCGGCGCCGGCCTCGACCGGGAAGCTCATCATGATGTCGGCGGCGCTGAAGTCGTCGCCGGCGAACCAGGCCGAGCGTCCCAGTTCGGCCTCCCAGAAGGCGACGTGGGTCTTCAGTTGCGGATCGATGAAGCCGCTCTGCGCCTTGGCGGCGATCTGACGGACCAGCGGCTTCAACAAGGCCGGGGATCGCGCGGGCAGCAGGCCGAACACCAGCTTGAGCAACAGCGGCGGCATGGCCGAGCCTTCGGCATAGTGCAGCCAATAGGTGAAGCGACGCCCGTCTTCCGTGCCCGCCGGCGCACGCAGGCGACCCGCGCCGTATGTGTCGAGGACATAGTCGACGATGGCCCCGGTCTCGGCCACGCGGATGTCGCCGTCCTCGATCACCGGCGACTTGCCCAGGGGATGAATGGCGCGCAGTTCGGCCGGCGCCAGTCGCGTTCTGGGATCACGCTGGTAGCGCCGCACCTCGTAGGGCAGGCCGAGTTCCTCGAGCAGCCACAGCACGCGCTGCGAGCGACTGTCGTTCAGGTGGTGGACGGTGATCATGCGCGACTATGGACGGACGGCCGTCAGGCTGTCGAGCCTTACAGGGGGCGGCGGCCGCTCCAGCGCGGACGCGCGCCGCCTTTCGGGGCCGACTGGCCGTATGCGCCGCCGGTCTTCTTGGCCTGATGGGTGCGCCAGGCCTCATAGGCCAGGGTGGCGAGCGCCAGCTTGCCGGCGTGACGACCGGCGAAACGGCGGCCGCCGCGCGAAAGCAGCAGGCCGGCAGCGGCGGTGGCGATGCGGGACAGGGCCATGATCGATTTCCTTCTATGTTGCCGGATGAACGCATCGCCCGCATGATCCGTTCAAGCCCGCCGCCTCCCCGCGACGGCATGACGCGACTGCGCCGTCGCCGCCACCAGGATACCCATGACCTCTTCTCGACGCCTGTCCGTCTTTCTCTCCTCGCTGAGCTTCCGCGTCGTGGTGGGGCTGGTCGCGGGTCTTGTGGTCGGCGCGCTGGCGCAAGGATCGGGTTCGCCCGTCGCCCTGGGCGCTGTCGGCGTGGTCGAGCAGCTGGGACAGGTGTGGCTGAACGCGCTTCGGATCACCGTCATTCCGCTGGTGTTCGGCCTACTGGTCACCGGCATCGTGTCCATCGCGGATGCCGCCGCGACGGGGCGTCTGGCGGTGCGGGCGCTCGTGGTGTTCGGCGTCATGCTGACCGGGGCGGTGATCTACGGCATCTTGGCGGGGCTGGGCCTGCTGGCGCTGTGGCCGATCGATCCGGAGTCCGGGCGGGCGCTGCTGGCCGGCATCCCCGTCGAGGCGGCGGCCGAGGTGGGGGCGGCGGCCAAGACCGACGGCTTCAAGGCGTTCCTGGACAGCCTGGCGCCCGCCAACCTGATCCAGGCGGCGGCGTCCGACGGCGTGCTGGCGGTGGTGGTGTTCGCGATCGTCTTCGGCTTCGCGGCCACGCGGCTGCGTGCGGAACTGCGGCGCTCGCTGTCGACCTTCTTCGAGGCCGTGGCGGAGGCCATGGTGGTGATCGTCCACTGGGTGCTGCTGGCCGCGCCGATCGGCGTGTTCGCCTTGGCGCTCGGCGTCGGGCTGCGCGCGGGGCTTGGGGTGGCGGGCACGCTCGGCCACTACATCGCCATCGTGTGTCTCAGCCAGATCGGCCTGATCCTGCTGACCTATGCGGTCGCCGTGGTGTTCGGCCGCATCAGCCTGGGCCGCTTCGCCCAGGCCATCGCGCCGGCGCAGGTGGTGGCCTTCTCGACCCAGTCGTCCTTGGCCAGCCTGCCGGCCATGGTGGATCGGGCGCGGACCGCGCTGGGGATCAAGGCGTCCACGGCGGGGCTGGTGCTGCCGCTGGCGGTGGCGGTGTTCCGCCTGACCAGTCCGGTCGCGAACCTCGCCGTCTGCCTCTATGTCGCTCAGCTGAACGGGGTCGAGCTGGGCCTGCCGGCCCTGATCGCCGGCGGACTGACCGCCTTCGCCGTGTCGATCGCCAGCGTGGGCCTGCCGGGGCAGGTCAGCTTCTTCGCCGCCGTGGGGCCGATCTGCCTGGCCATGGGCTGCCCGCTGGGCGTGCTGCCGCTGCTGCTGGCGGTGGAGGTGGTGCCCGACATCCTGCGCACCGTCGGCAACGTCACCGCCGACCTCGCCGCCACCCGCATCGTCCAGGGCCGCGACGAAGCGCCCGAACCCGATCCCGGCGCGGCGATCTAGGCGATCAATCCGGCGATCAATTCGGCGGCGACCGAGGCGCCGTCCTCGTCGCGCGTGCGGGCGCCCAGCACGTCGGCGCGCAGGCCGAAGGTCGGCTCGCTCAGCAGTCGAGACAGCGCGCCTTCGGCCTGTGCAGCATAGCGCCCGCGGTCCAGCGTCAGGCCGCAGCCCAGGCGCTGGACCCGCGCGGCGTTGTCGTGCTGGTCGCCCAGGTGCGGCACGACCAACTGCGGCCGGCCGGCGCGCAGGGCCTGCTGGGTCGTGCCGACGCCGCCCTGGTGCACCACCGCCGCCGCGCGCGGAAACAGCAGGGAATAGGGCGCATAAGGAACGGCGATCGCGTCGGGCCCGTCCGCCACGCCAAAGTCTCCGCCAGGTCCGACCAGAAGCACCGACCGGCGGCCCAGCGCACGGGCGGCTTTCAGGCTCTGTCGGTAGAAGTCGCCGGGGATGTTCACCACCGCGCTGCCCAGGGTGAAGGCAATCGGCGCTTCCCCCCCGTCGAGGAACCGGCGCAGGGCCTCGGGCAAGACCGGAGGGCCGCCCGCTTCGCTGTCGTAGGGGGCGTAGCCGACCACGTGGAAGGCTGGACGCGCGTCCGGCTGCCGCTCGCCAAGGACCGGAGAGTACAGCCCAAGCGCCAGGTCGGAGCCCGCCAGGGCGTCGAAGAAGATGTCGCCAGGCGCCGGACCCACGCCGAGGTCGCGCCGGATGCGGTTGATCCTGCGGGTCCAGGACGCGGTGGTCCGCCGCCCGATGGCCAAGGTCGTCCGGTTCAGCCAGAGCTGAAAACCGCCGCCCGCCGGCTTCAACCAGGGGACGCGCGGCAGGAATGGCGGATCGTAGGCCGAGAAGACCGTCGTGGGCTGCAGCGACACCGCGACATGCGGCAGGCCCAGACTCTCGGCTGCGATGGCGGCGCCGACGGCGAAGGACAGGCCCACGATGAGGTCCGCGCCTTCGCTGGCGGCGATCATCTGGCGCGTGCTGCTGGCGGCGTAGGGCAGCATCACCTTCTCGAACAGGAAGCGATCCGAGCGGGCGATTCGGTCGGTCAGCTGCGCGATGTCGAAGCCGAGGTCGGCTTCCAGCTGTGCGAGGTCCGGGCCGACCTCGTGGAACACGAGGCCTTCGGCCCCCACTTTGGCGCGGTAATCGCGCGCGGTGGCGATCTCGGCCTGGAAGCCGCGCATCGCCAGCGCCTTGCCCAGCGCGATCACCGGATGAAGATCGCCAAGGGAGCCGCCGGTCGCCAGGACGATGCGGCGGCTCCCCCCGGCCATCAGGCGTAGGCCTGAATGGGGCGAACGTCGAGGTCGCCGGCCTTGATGGCGCCGATCGCCTGGGAAGCGGCCAGGGCGCCGGCGGTGGTGGTGTAGTAGGGGATCTTCATCATCAGGGCCGTGCGACGCAGGGAGAAGCTGTCCTGCAGCGACTGCTTGCCCGAGGTGGTGTTGAAGACCAGCTGGACCTCGCCGTTCTTCATCGCGTCCACGATGTGGGGACGGCCCTCCAAGACCTTCTTGACCAGACCGATCTCAAGCCCCTGCTCGACCAGATAGGCGTGGGTGCCGGCCGTGGCGATCAGCGAGAAGCCTTCGGCCAGCAGGGTCCGCGCGGCTTCCAGGATGAAGGGCTTGTCCTCGTCCTTGACCGAAATGAAGGCGCGGCCCGACGTCGGCAGGGTCACGCCGCCGCCGATCTGGGATTTGGCGAAGGCGCGGGCGAACGCGGGCGCCATGTCGGCCTCGCCCTCTCGCTTCCAGTCCAGGCCCATGACCTCGCCGGTCGAGCGCATCTCTGGACCCAGAACCGTATCGACGCCGGCGAAGCGGGCGAAGGGGAACACCGCTTCCTTGACCGCGATGTGGTCATAAGGCTTGTCCGCCAGGCCAAAGGATTTCAGCGGCACCCCGGCCATGACCTTGGCGGCGATGGCGGCGATCGGCTGGCCGATGGTCTTGGCCACGAACGGCGCGGTGCGGCTGGCGCGCGGGTTCACCTCCAGCACGAAGATGCGGGGCTCGGGCCCGTGCGGCTCCTCGATGGCGAACTGGACGTTCATCAGGCCGCGCACCTTGAGCGCGCGAGCCATGGCCTCGGTCTGGCGCTTCAGTTCGGCGACCGTCGCGGCCGACAGCGAATAGGGCGGCATGGAGCAGGCGCTGTCGCCCGAGTGGACGCCGGCTTCCTCGATATGCTCCAGCACGCCGGCCACGAACACCGTCTCGTCGTCACACAGGGCGTCCACGTCCACCTCGGTGGCGCGGTTCAGGTAGTGGTCGATCAGCACGGGGTCGTCGCCGGACACGCGCATGGCTTCGCCGACGTAGCGGTCCAGCTGCTCGCGATCGTGGACGATCATCATGCCGCGCCCGCCCAGGACGTAGGAGGGGCGCAGCACGACGGGATAGCCGACCTCTTCGGCCTTGCGCGCGGCCTCCTCGGCGCTGCGGGCCAGGGCGTTCGGCGGCTGGCGCAGGCCAATGGCCTCCAGCATCTGCTGGAACCGCTCGCGGTCCTCGGCCAGGTCGATGGAGTCTACCGAAGTGCCCAGGACCGGAACGCCGTCGTCGCGCAGGGCGTGCGCCAGCTTCAGCGGCGTCTGGCCGCCGAACTGGACCACCACCCCAATCAGCTCGCCCCGGGACCGCTCGACCTCGATCAGCTCCAGCACGTCCTCGGCCGTCAGCGGCTCGAAATACAGCCGGTCCGAGGTGTCGTAGTCGGTCGATACCGTTTCCGGGTTGCAGTTGACCATGATGCTTTCAACGCCGATGTCGTCGAACGCGAACGCCGCGTGGCAGCAGCAGTAGTCGAACTCGATGCCCTGGCCGATGCGGTTCGGTCCGCCGCCCAGAATGATGGCCTTCTTCCGGTCCGACGGCTCGGCCTCGTTCTCCGGGACCTGGCCCAGCGCGCCGGTCTCATAGGTCGAGTACATGTAGGCGGTGGCCGAGGCGAACTCGGCCGCGCAGGTGTCGATGCGTTTGAACACCGGGCGCACCTCCAGCGCGCGGCGAGCGTCGCGGACCTGTTTCTCGCTCTGGCCGGTCAGATGGGCGAGGCGTGCGTCTGAGAAGCCCATGGCCTTGAGGCGGCGGAACTCGCGGGCGAACCCCTCCACCGCTTCGCGGTCCCCCTCCCCACTGGCGTGGGGAGGAGAGGCTTCCGCCCCGTTCTCCTCCCTGTCCGCGCCAGCGGATGGGGAGGTGGCGCGGCGCCCCTGCGCCGTGACGGAGGGGGCCTGCCCCGGCAGCCCCTTGACGCGGACCAGCCCCTCCGTGCGGACGATCTCGGCGATCTGGCGCAGGAACCAGGGCTCGTAGGAACAGGCGGCGTGCACCTCCTCGACCGACAGGCCGTGGCGGAAGGCCTGGGCGATGACGCGTATGCGGTCGGGCGTCGGCTGGCCCAGCGCCCGCACCACGGCGGCGCGGATCGAGGCGTCCTCGCCGTCGCCGCCCACGCCGTCGATCTCGATCTCGTCGAAACCGGATAGGCCGGTCTCCAGCCCCCGCAGCGCCTTTTGCATCGACTCCTGGAAGGTGCGGCCGATGGCCATGACCTCGCCGACCGACTTCATGGAGGTGGTCAGCGACGCCTCGGCGCCCGGATACTTCTCGAAGGCGAAGCGCGGGATCTTGGTGACCACATAGTCGATCGACGGCTCGAAGCTGGCCGGCGTGACCTGGGTGATGTCGTTCTGCAGCTCGTCCAGGGTGTAGCCGACCGCCAGGCGCGCGGCGACCTTGGCGATGGGGAAGCCGGTGGCCTTGGACGCCAGCGCCGACGAGCGCGACACGCGCGGGTTCATCTCGATCACCACCATGCGGCCGTCCGCCGGATTGATCGCCCACTGGACGTTCGAGCCGCCGGTCTCGACCCCGATCTCGCGCAGCACGTTGATCGAGCCGGTCCGCATCGCCTGATATTCCTTGTCGGTCAGGGTCAGGGCAGGGGCCACGGTGATCGAGTCGCCCGTATGGACGCCCATCGGATCGATGTTCTCGATCGAGCAGATGATGATGCAGTTGTCCGCCTTGTCGCGGACGACCTCCATCTCGAACTCCTTCCAGCCGAGCACGCTCTCCTCGATCAGCACCTCGGTGGTCGGCGACAGGTCCAGGCCGCGGGCGACGATCTCCTCGAACTCCTCGCGGTTGTAGGCGATGCCGCCGCCGGTGCCGGCCAGGGTGAAGGAGGGGCGGATGATGGCGGGCAGGCCGACGAACTCCAGCCCGTCCAGCGCCTCGTCCATGGTGTGCGCCGCGTGGGAGCGGGGGCTCTCCAGCCCCAGCTTGTCCATGGCGTCGCGGAACTTCTGGCGATCCTCGGCCTTGTCGATGACCTCGGCGCGCGCCCCGATCATCTCCACGCCGTGGCGGGCCAGCGCGCCCGACGCGTCCAACGCCAGCGCCGTGTTCAGCGCCGTCTGGCCGCCCATGGTGGGAAGCAGGGCGTCCGGCTTTTCGCGGGCGATGATCTTTTCGACGATCTCGGGCGTGATCGGCTCGATGTAGGTGGCGTCGGCCACCTCCGGGTCGGTCATGATGGTCGCCGGGTTCGAGTTGACCAGGATGACGCGGTAGCCCTCGGCCTTCAGCGCCTTGCAGGCCTGCACGCCCGAATAGTCGAACTCGCACGCCTGGCCGATCACGATGGGGCCGGCGCCGATGATCAGGATCGAGCGGATGTCTGTGCGCTTGGGCATGGATCAGGCCTCTTGTTGTTCTAGTTCGTCACGACCGCGCATTCCCAGCCGTCGTAGTCCAGCTGGAAGGCCGCGGCCCAGGATTGCATCATCGCCGAGGTGGCGGAAAACGACGCCTCGTCCACCGCCGTGGTGGTCTCCAGCACCGTGTAGTCGTCGGCGCCCCGCGTCAGAAAGCCGGCCCGGCGCGCCACCTCGTTCAGGTCGCCGTGCTCGCCGTCGCCGTGGAAGTAGAACAGGGTGTGGCGCGGCGTGACGCCGCTGTCGCCCTGGGCCGCCAAGGCCGCGCGCACCATGGCGTCGCGCTCGTCGTGGCTGACGTCGGAAGCGTCCACAGCCGTCCTCATCTCCATGCACGCGCCAAGCCGTCGCGAGACGCGCTCGCGGCGGATCGATCCGGTTGTCGGTTAAGCGGCCCGTTTAGAGAGGGGGGGCGGCGCTGGCAAGCAAGCGAGATCGCATCGCCCACGAAAAAGGGCGGCCCGTGCGGACCGCCCTCCAGTTCGTGGCTTCCGACTGATCCTAGAACGGGCGGAAGTTCAGGCCGACAAAGAAGCGGCGGCCGTAGGGGTCGAAGTTGGAATACAGGGTCGTGCCCAGATAGTCCTTCTGCTCGGCGTCAAAGACGTTGACCACGCCCGCGCGCACCGACAGGTCCTCACGCACGTTCCAGCGCACCGTCAGGTCGTGACGGGCGAAGTTGCCCGTGCGCGTCTGATAGTAATACCGCTGGTCGGCATTGTTGATGAAGTCGCGAGACTCGATGATGTCCTGAGACGTCTGCCAGTCCGCCGTCCAGTTGACGCTCCAGATCTCGTTGGGCGTGTAGGTCAGCGAGGAGGTGAAGCGCACCTTGGGATAGAAGGGCGTGCTGACCAGTTCATCGAAATCCGACGGGTCTTCGGCGTTGAAGAACTCCTGTTGCTCGATCAGGTACAGGCCGGCGATCGAATAGTCGAGGCGACCCCAATTGCGACCCAGCATCTCATCGAAGTCGAAGCGATAATTGGCCGTGAAGTCGAGACCGCGCGTTTCCAGCTTGGCGTAGTTGATCGAGCCCTGGATGAAGCCGCCGACCGGATCGCCTTGCGGCGCGCCGATGCCGAACGGAATGTCCGGGTTGTTGCGGAAGATGGTGGCGCACGCCGCGTCGTTCAGCGACGGCCCGTTGACGCAGTTCGCCGCCGCCGTCGCCGCCGAGATGGCCGAGATGACATTGTCGATCTTGATCTCGTAGTAGTCGAGGACCAGCGAGAAGTTCGGGATGAAGCGCGGCTTCAGCACCGTCGAGAAGGTGAAGCTGTCCGATTCTTCCGGCTGCAGGGCGGGGTTGCCGCCCAGCACGCCCGACACGCCCGAGGTGTAGGTCGGGCGGAAGTCGTCGGTCGTCTCCGGCGTGGCGCCGGCGAAGTCGAAGTCCAGGCCTTGCTGCGCCGCCAGGGCCGAGCAGTTCTGGATCCGGTTCGCCTTCTGGTCCGCGTCGTTGACGGCGATGATGGCCTGCGTGGTGCAGGGGTCGGTGAAGTCGTTCAGGAACGTCTGGCTGAACGGCGAGAAGTTCTCGCCCAGGTCAGGCACCCGGATCGAGGTGTTGAAGCTGGTCTTGAAGGCGATGTCCGGGATCGGACGATAGATCAGGTTGACGCCATAGACGTCCTGAGCGCCCACGGTGGAATAGTCGGCGTAGCGATAGGAGCCGCTCAGCTCGGCGTATTCACCCAGCATGGAGTCGCGGAACAGCGGGATCGACAGTTCGGCGAAGACTTCCTTGCTCTCGTAGGACGCTTCCAGGAAGTCGGGACCCGTGTTCAGGAACAGCAGGCGGCCCGCGGTGTCGCGATCACGTCCGGTAGCCGAGGTTTCCTCGCGGCGGTATTCGCCGCCAATCGCCACGCCGATCGAACCGGCGCCCCAGAAGTCCCACAGGTTGCCCGAGATTGAGCCAAGCACCTGTTGCTGCTCGTTCTGCTCGGTGACGCCGATGTCGGCCAGGATGTATTCGATGGCCTCGGCGCTCTGGTTGCCCTTGCCGAACACATTCAGCGGCGCGCATTGGTCAATGGAGTTGCGACCATATTCGCTGTCGCGAAGGTCGCCGCCCCGCTGATAGTCGTCCAAATCAGCGCCTTGGGCGTCGAGCAACTGCACGCGGCAGACGATCTGACCCGCTTGGCCGTTGACGATGCCGGCGGTGTCCACCACCGCGTCCGCCGCCAAGGCGAAGCGTTGGGTGTCGGTGCCGTGTTCCCGGTTTTCGACCTCGACCTTGCCATAGGTGTAGCCCAGGTCCCACGATAGGTCGCGGACAAAGGCGATCTGATCCCAGTCGCCGCGCGCGCCGAAGACATAGCGCTGCAGTTCGCGGGTGTTGTCCTGATAGCGGTCAGGCCCGAACAGCGAGTGACGGGCGAACTGCGCCGCGACCGGCGCCAGCGGCTGGCCGGGCGAGGTCAGGGTCGGCGTGGTGAAGGGCGTCACCGTGTTGGTGCGGATGGCGTCCTTGACGTTCTGCGGCAGGAAGGCGTTGTCCGACCAACGCAGATCGAAGTTGTTGGTGCTGTAGATTGGATTGACCGAACCCGCGCCGTACGATTCGACCAGATCGATGTCGTAGAAGGTCGGTTGGCCGCGGTCGAAGGTGTCCTCGGTGATGTATTTGGCCTCGCCGTACAGCTCGATGTTGTCGGTCAACTGGAACGTCGAGCCGGCCTGGAACCGCGCCGATTCTGAGCGCGGCACGCGCGAGCCGGTGCTGAAGTCGGCGATGTTCTCGCCGTCGCCGCCAATGTTGTAGGGGCGATTGATGCCGACGTTGCCGATCCGCTGACCGAAGTTGGCCGGCCGCGCCGTGGCGCCGTCGTACCAGAAGGTCTTGCCGGGGGTGACGCCGTAGCAGTTGGGCGAATAGCTCCAACCGGCGCCGCCCGAGAAGCAGTCTTCGTACGCGACGTTCGGACTGGTCAGGTCTGTCGGCTGCTGCACATTGCCGAGGGTGGTCTGACCCCAACGCGGAATGTCCATTCTAAGGACGTTCTTGTAGAGCAGGCGATCGACTTGGCCGTCGTAAGGGACGGCGGTGCGGTCAGAATCTACAACCCCCAGGAAGTAAGCGTCGTCGATCCAGTCGATGTCGTTGGAGGTGACTTCATCCACTTCCTCGTACTCGCCGTGCACATAGACGTTCAGGCGACCGTCCAGGAAGTTCTTGCCGGCCAGTCCCGATATGCGCTTGTTGAGCTGGCCGTCCTGATTGATCATGCCAAGATTGGCGTCGATCTCGAGGCCCTCGAAATCCTTGCGCAGCACGAAGTTCAGCACGCCCGACACGGCGTCGGCGCCGTAGACCGAAGCCGCGCCGCCGGTGATGATCTCGATGTTCTCGATCAGCAGGCGGGGGATGGTGTCGACGTCGACCGCCAGCGAGCCGCCCGACGAGCCGACATGGCGGCGGCCATCGACCAGGGTCAGGGTGCGGTTGGAACCCAGCGAGCGCAGGTTCGGCAGCGACAGGCCGCCGTCGCCGAGTCCCGTGCCGGTGGTGTCGGAGGGCACAACCGAGTTCGACAGGGCCGGCAGGGTCGCCAGATAGTCGATGACGGTGGTCTGGCCGGTGTTCAGCAGCGCCTCGCGACCGACCTGGATCAGCGGGGTGGGGGCATTGGTCGGGTCGCGGCGGATGCGCGAGCCGGTGACGACGATTTCGTCCAGCTGTTGTTCCTGGGTGATCTCAGGATCGCCGGTCGGGGCGGTGGCGAGAGGCGGTTGCTGCTCGGGGGAAGCAGGCGCGGTTTGGGCGACGGCCGAGCCGGCGGCGAGAATGCCGGCGAGCACGGTGGTCGCGAGTAGATGCTGACGCATGTGGCTCCTTGGTGTCAAAGACGCGGCAGGCGCTTGGGGGAAAAGCGTCAAAGGTCGCCGCGATGGGGCCGCAAAAGCACTTTGTGACAGCCGTGCGTCAAGCAAGAGGCGGTCAATCCCTGAGTATATCGTTGGTATAGCAACTATGTGTCCGGATTGACACAGTTACGGCTGATAACCTGCTCCGTTCGTGCGTTCCTCGAGCCAGCCGGGCAGGTCGGCGATGCTGTCCAGGGCGCCGTAGCGATCATGCCCCTCCGGCGCATCCGCCACCTCATGCGCCCAGGTGACGGCGTAAGGGATGTGGGCGGCGTAGGCGCCGGCTTGCAGCGCCGGCAGGACGTCGGACTTCATGGAGTTGCCGGCCATGGCGGCGTCTTCGGCGCCGGTGCCGTGGCGGGTGAAGATGCGAGCGTAAGTGTCGGCGGTCTTTTCCGACACGATCTCCACGGCGGCGAACAGGTCGCCGAGGCCGGAGGCGGCCAGTTTGCGCTCCTGGTCCAAGAGATCGCCCTTGGTGATCAGCAGGAGCCGATAGCGTTCCGACAGCGCGGCCAGGGCCTCATCGACGCCCGGCAGGGTCTCGACCGGATGGGCCAGCATTTCGCGGCCGGCGGCCAGGATCTCGCGGGTGACGGAGGCGGGCAGGTTTCCGTCCGTCAGCTCCATCGCCGTCTCGATCATCGACAGGGTGAAGCCCTTCACCCCGTAGCCGTAGAGCCGCAGGTTGCGCTGCTCGACACCCGCCAGGCGCGCCTCGATCACGTCCTCATCGCCGTGATCCGCCAGAAGCTCGACGAAGCGGGCATGGGTCAGGCGGAAGATCGTCTCGTTGTGCCAAAGGGTGTCGTCGGCGTCCAAGCCGACGGTGGTGATGCTCATCCGCAGTGGTCCGGTTACAAGAGCGGTGCATGTGCCGTGGGGGCGCACGCTATGCAAGGCGGTCGCACGCCGGAATGGCGCCCCGGGGTTGAGGAGAAGCAGCATGGCCGACGCGGTCGTAGTCGTGGGCGCATCCGGCGGTCTGGGGCGCGCCTTTGTTGATCGGTTTGTCGGCGACGGCCTGCATTCCGCCGTCTGGGCGCTTTCGCGCGGCGGCGAAGCCATGAGCGGCGCCAGGGGGCTGAAAGCGGACGTCACCGACCAAGCGAGCCTGGCCGAGGCGGCCCGGCGTATCGCCGACGGACCCGCGCCCGCCCGGATCGTCGTGGCGACCGGGGTGCTGCATGCCCCGTTCCAGCCGGAGCGCGGCTTCCGGCAGATGGAGCCGGAGCATCTGATGCGCGACTTTCAGGTCAACGCGGTCGGACCGGCGATGGCCGCCAAGCATCTAGCGCCGCTGATGCCGCGAGATCGGCCGGCTGTTTTCGCCGTTCTGTCGGCGCGTGTCGGCTCGATCGGCGACAATCGGCTGGGCGGGTGGCACGCCTATCGGGCGTCGAAGGCGGCGCTGAACATGATCCTGCGCAACCTTGCGATCGAGCTGGGCCGCACCCATCCAAACGCCGTGGTGACCGGCCTGCATCCCGGAACGGTAAATACGCCGCTGAGCCTCCCGTTTCAGAAGGGTTTGGCGCCCGACAGGCTGTTTGCGCCCGCCTACGCCGTGGATCGCCTGGTGGAGGTCATGGATCGGCTGACGCCCGCCGACAGCGGCGGTGTTTTCGACTGGGCCGGTCAGCGACTGCCGGACTGAGACCGCTCAGCAGCAGCGGAAGCCGCCCGATCCTCCGAAACGGCGCTGCTCGTGAAGGCGGAAGAAGGCCGTCTTGTCCAGGGGCGGCTGGTCCGGGTGGCGCGCCTGCGCGTGCTCGACATAGGCCTGATAGTCGGGCTGGCCGATCATCAGGCTGGCGGTGCGACGGGCGTCGCGGCCCCAGCGCACAGCGGTATCGCGGCACAGGCAGGCGAGATCGAGGGCGGCCCTTCCATCGGCCTTGGGCTCAGGCACGGGCCACGTCCATGGCCTCGTCGGCGGGCGTCAGCTCGTGCTCGGCCGGGGTCTCGCGCACCGTCGGATGGTTGATGCGACGCGCCTTCAGGCAGGCCTGGACGCCATAGACCACCATGGTGATGACCACGAACAGGAAGCCGGCGGTCAGGGCCGAGTTGACGTAGTCGTTGACGATGATGCGGTGCATGTCGCCCATGGTCTTGGCCGGTCCCAGCAGCTCGCCGTTGGCAAGCGCCGCCTGGTACTGCCGCGCGTGGCTGAGGAAGCCGATGCGCACGTCCGGGTGGAACAGCTTCTGGAAGCCGGCGGTCAGGGTGCAGATCAGAAGCCAGACCGCCGGGATCGCGGTGGCGAAGGCGAACCGCTCCCGCTTCATCTTGAACAGGACCACCGTGCCCAGGATCAGGGCCACGGCCGCCAGCATCTGGTTGGCGATGCCGAACAGCGGCCAAAGGCTGTTGATGCCGCCCAGCGGATCCACCACGCCGGTGTAGAGGAAATAGCCCCACAGGCCGACGGTCAGGGCCGTCGCCACGATGTTGCCGACCCAGGAGCGGGTCTCGCGCATCCTGGGCACGGCGACGCCGATCAGGTCCTGGATCATGAAGCGGCAGACGCGGGTGCCGGCGTCCACCGTGGTCAGGATGAACAGGGCCTCGAACAGGATGGCGAAATGGTACCAGAAGGCCATCATGGCCTGGCCGCCGATGACGTTGGACAGGATGTGGGCCATGCCGACCGCAAGGGTCGGCGCGCCGCCGGCGCGCGACAGAACCGTGTGCTCGCCGACATCGCGAGCCAGTTGCTCCAGCTCCATCGGCGTGATGTGGAAGCCCCATTGCGCCACGGCGGCGGCGGCGGAGGCGGCGTCCGTGCCGATCAGGGCGGCCGGGCTGTTCATGGCGAAATAGACGGCCGGGTCCAGCACGCAGGCGGCGATCAGGGCCATGATGGCCACAAAGCTTTCGCACAGCATGGCGCCGTAGCCGATCAGCGGGATCTGCGTCTCGCTTTCCAGCAGCTTGGGCGTGGTGCCGGACGAGATCAGGGCGTGGAAGCCGGAGACGGCTCCGCAGGCGATGGTGATGAACAGGAAGGGGAACAGGGCGCCGGCGAACACCGGACCGGTGCCGTCGATGAAATCGGTCAGGGCCGGCATCTGCACGTGCGGGCGTACGATCACGATGCCGATGGCCAGGGCCACGATGGCCCCGATCTTCAGAAAGGTGGACAGGTAGTCGCGCGGCGCCAGCAGCAGCCACACCGGGATCACCGAGGCGATGAAGCCATAGGCCATCATCAACAGCGCCAGCGTCGTGCCGGTCAGCGTGAACGCCGGCCCCCAGAACGGATCGGCCGCGATATGGCCGCCGCCGACGATGGCGGCGATCAGCAGAAACACGCCAATGATCGACACTTCGCCGACCCGGCCGGGCCGCATAAAGCGCGAATACAGGCCCATGAAGATGGCGATGGGAATGGTGGCGGCGACGGTGAAGGTTCCCCACGGGCTCTCGGCCAAGGCCTTGACCACGACCAGCGCCAGCACGGCCAGGATGATCACCATGATCATCAGGACGCCCACCTGGGCGATGATGCCGGGCACATTGCCCATTTCGGTGCGGATCATGTCGCCGAGCGAACGGCCGTCGCGGCGCGTGGACATGAACAGCACCATCATGTCCTGAACCGCGCCGGCGAGGACCGCGCCGATGAGGATCCACAGGACGCCGGGCAGATAGCCCATCTGCGCCGCCAGCACCGGCCCCACCAGCGGCCCCGCGCCGGCGATGGCCGCGAAATGGTGGCCGAACAGGACGTTCCTGGGCGTCGGCACATAGTCGAGGCCGTCATTGTGGCGGACGGCGGGCGTGGGCCGGGCGCCGTTCAGCCCCATGACCTTGCCGGCCAGGTAGCGGGCGTAGAAGCGATAGGCGATGGCGTAGGTGCAGACGGCTGCGGTGACGATCCACACCGCGCTGATGCTCTCACCCTGGTGCAGGGCGATAACGGCCAAGGCGACCGCCCCGAGGATGGCGATGGCGCCAAAGATCAGCGGCGTTGTCAGCTTGCCCATGGTTTCCTCCCGACGCTTCCCAGCCGCGTCCCCGCCCTTTCTGGCCTAAAAGGACACGGGAGGCCAAGCGACGAAAGTCGCAAGCGGACGCACGCGTACGCCGGCCTGCCAGATCGAGCATGGCGGGCGGAACACGATCTTGCCCAGTGTCGGAGAGGCGCCGGCGACTTTCGCGGTCGCCGCTGCAAACCTCCTCTAGGCTGGGACGAGTTCCGGGACGACGGGTCAACGGCTCGGTCCTGGGGCCAGAATGACATAGCCGGAATGCCCGTCTGCCTCGTTCCGTGCGGCGCGAAGAGCGGCGTGTCGGTCGAGAAAGCTGCCGCAAAGGCAGCCGTCGAGCGACCGGAACCGCCACAGGCCGCGGTCGTGAGAAATCAGGATGGGCACGGGAGAGGGTTCTGGAGCGACCGCCGCCGTCATTGGCGCGCTTCCGGCTTGTGGTTCAGGCAGTCGGCCTGGGCCTGGAGCGTTCGCGCCAGCCGCATGGCGGCCCTGCGGCAGGGCAGGGGCCGGGTCCGGCAGCCGTTCATCACAACACACCAGCCGCCGTTCCTCGACTCGACCTCATAGTGGCGGTATCCCGGTCGCGGCGCGAACGCCGGCCGGTCGCCGACATAGCCGGGCATCATCGGCCGCGATCCCGATCTTCCGGCAAGGGCGCGCCAAAGGCCTGACCGATCAGGTCGAGGGTCATGCGCCAGACGGTAGGCGTCCGGCGCTGGAGAGAAAGTTTCAACAGGTGGTTCCGGGTCATTGCGACCTCCGCTTCAGAGCCGCGGAGTGGACACCCGGCGGGCGTAAGCGGGCCATTCCGAACGGCGGCGGAGACCTAAGGCGCGCATAAGGCTGTTCCCGCGCCTTTACGATTTCCTTATGCGGCCGGGCGGAACCTGAATGGAGCCCTTACGCCGATCGCGGGCCTTGTCCCGGCTCAATCCGAGCTGGAGGCGTCGGCATGGCCGATCTGATTTTTCTGGCGTTGGGCGGCGGGGCGTTTGTCGCCTTCGCCGTTCTCGCCGCTGCGCTGAAGCGGGTGTGACGATGCTGGTCGCCATACTCTGGTGTGTCGGCGCGGTCGTCGTCGCCGTCTACATGGTCGCGGCGCTGCTGCGCCCCGAGCGGTTCTAGGGAGCCGCCGCCATGAACATTCAAGGATGGGCGGAGATCGCCCTGACCATCGGTCTCGCCGCCCTGATCGGCTGGCCGATCGGCGCCTATATGTCGCGCGTCTGGAACGGCGAGCGGACCTGGCTCGATCCGGTGTTGAAGCCGGTCGAGGGCTTGTTCTACCGCGCCTCGGGCGTCAATCCGGCGCGCAGCCAGGGTTGGCTCGGCTACGTCGGCGCCTTGTTGGCGTTCAACGCCGTCGGCTTCCTGTTTCTCTATGCGCTGCTGCGGATGCAGGGCCTGCTGCCGATGAACCCGCAGGGATTCGAGGGCGTGTCGCCGCATCTGGCCTTCAACACCGCCGTCAGCTTCGTCACCAATACCAATTGGCAGTCCTATGGCGGCGAGACGACCATGTCGACGCTGACCCAGATGGTTGGGCTGACGACGCAGAACTTCCTGTCCGCCGCGACCGGCGCAGCCATCGCCGCCGCTCTGGCGCGGGCGTTCGTCGCCGATCGTGGCGAGGGGGTCGGCAACTTCTGGGCCGACATGACCCGCACGACCTTATGGGTGCTGTTGCCCCTGTCGATTGTCCTGGCGCTGCTGCTGGTCGGTCTGGGCGTGACCCAGACCTTGGCCGCATCCGCCACGGCGACCGGTCTTGAGGGCGGTTCGCAGACCTTGTCCCTGTTCCCCACCGCCAGCCAACTGGCGATCAAGCAACTGGGCATTAACGGCGGCGGCGTCTTCAACGTCAACTCGGCGCACCCGTTCGAAAACCCGACGCCGCTGACCAATCTGATCACCGCCATCTCGATCAATGTGCTCGGCTGGGCCGCCTTCTTCGCTTTCGGTCGCAGCGTCCTGGCCAGGAAGGACGTTCGCGCTCTCGCCCTCGCCGCCGTGGTGCTGCTCGGCCTGTCGGCCGCCGCCATGTATGCGATCGAGACCCAACCGGCCCCTGCGCTGGTCGCGGCGGGTGTTGATGCATCCGCCAACCTGGAGGGCAAGGAGGTCCGATTCGGCGTGCCGGCCTCTGTCGCCTGGGCGGTCCAGACCACCGGCGCCTCCAATGGTTCGGTCAACTCCATGCACGCCAGCTACATGCCGCTGGGCGGCGCGCTCCAAATGTTCCTGATGCAACTGGGCGAGATCCTGCCCGGGGGGATCGGCTCGGGAATCGCCATCATGGTTGTAATGGCCGTGCTGGCTGTGTTCGTCGCCGGTCTGATGGTCGGGCGCACACCCGAGTATCTGGGCAAGAAGATCGAAGCGCGCGAAATCCAGTTCGCCATGATCGCGGTGCTGATCCTGCCCCTGGCCATCCTGGGCTTCACTTCGGTGGCGGCGGTGTTCCCGACCGCAATGGAAGGGCTGCTCAACGACGGGCCGCATGGGCTGTCCGAGATGCTCTACGCCTACACCTCGGCGGCGGCGAACAATGGCTCGGCCTTCGCCGGCCTGACCGCCAACGCCCCGTGGTGGAACACGACGTTGGGCATCGGCATGCTGGCCGGACGGTTCATTCCGGCCGTGGCGGTGCTGGCCATCGCCGGCTCTCTGGTCGCCAAGCCCAAGCTGGCCCCATCGGCCGGGACCCTGCCCACCCATGGCCCGCTGTTCGTCGGCCTGCTGATCGGGGTGATCCTGATCCTGGGCGGCCTGCAGTTCTTCCCCGCCCTGTCCCTCGGCCCGATCGTGGAGCATTTCGACATGCTCCAGGTCGCGGCCCGCTTCTGATCGGAATCGGACCCCTGACATGACTGACATGTCCCTGAACGCGCCGCGTTCCCCCATCGGTGGGGGACTGAACGGCGCCATGCTTGGCAGGGCCTTCGGCGACGCCTTCGTCAAGCTGAACCCCGTCAAACTGCTCAAGAACCCGGTGATCTTCACCACCTGGATCGTCGCCCTGCTGGCCACGGTCTCGGCCGTCGCCGCCGCGGCCTCGGGCGAAGGGTTCGGCTTCGCCCTGCAATTGGCGCTGTGGCTGTGGGCCACCGTGCTGTTCGCAAACGTCGCCGAAAGCGTCGCCGAAGGGCGCGGCAAGGCGGCGGCGGACTCCTTGCGCGCCACCCGCGTGACGACCAAGGCCAAGCTGATCGTGGATCCCAAGACTGGCGCGGTGGTTCCGACCCCAGCGCATGAACTGCAGGTCGGGTCGATCATCCTGGTCGAGGCCGGCGACGTGATCGCCTCGGACGGCGAGATCGTCGAGGGCGTGGCCTCGGTCAACGAGGCGGCGATCACCGGCGAATCCGCCCCCGTGATCCGCGAAAGCGGCGGCGATCGTTCGGCCGTCACCGGCGGCACCACGGTAGTCTCCGATTGGCTGAAGGTGCGCATCACCGCGGCCCCCGGCTCGACCTTCCTGGACCGGATGATCGCCATGGTCGAGGGCGCGGACCGCAGGAAGACGCCGAACGAACTGGCCCTGGCCGTGCTGCTGGCCGGCCTGACCCTGGTGTTCCTGATCGCGGTCGTGACCCTGCTGGGCTTGGGGACCTATTCCGGCGTGGACCTGGACCCCATCGTGCTGGGCGCCCTGTTCATCACCCTGATTCCCACGACCATCGGGGGCCTGTTGTCCGCCGTCGGCATCGCCGGCATGGACCGGTTGCTGAAGGTCAACGTCCTGGCCACTTCGGGCCGCGCGGTGGAGGCGGCAGGCGACGTCGACACCCTGTTGCTCGACAAGACCGGCACCATCACCTTCGGCAACCGCATGGCCACCGAGGTCATCCCCGCCCCCGGCGTCCGTCCCGAGGGCGCCCTGCGCGCCGCCGTCATGGCCTCCCTGGCCGACGAGACGCCGGAAGGCCGCTCGATCATCGAACTGGGCAGGAACGCCGGCATCGCCGCCGAACTGCCCGCCGGGGCCAAGGCCATCCCGTTCACCGCCGTCACCCGCCAGTCGGGCGTCGAGGCCCCAAGCGCAGAAGGGGGCGTCCAGGTCTGGCGCAAGGGCGCGGTCGATGCGGTGCTCAAGGACCTGGGTCTGGCCGAAGGCCAGGGCCCGGCCGAGTTCCGTCAGGCCGTGGACCGGATCGCCCGCTCGGGCGGCACGCCCCTGGCCGTGACCGAGAACGGCGCTCTGGTCGGCGTCATCCACCTGAAGGACGTGGTCAAGCCGGGCGTCAAGGAACGGTTCGCCGACCTGCGCCGCATGGGCCTGCGCACCGTCATGATCACCGGCGACAACCCGGTGACGGCGGCGGCGATCGCCTCGGAGGCCGGGGTCGACGACTTCCTGGCGGAGGCCACGCCCGAGGACAAGATGCGGCTGATCAAGGCCGAACAGGCCAAGGGCCGTCTGGTCGCCATGTGCGGCGACGGCGCCAACGACGCCCCGGCCCTGGCCCAGGCCGATGTCGGCGTGGCCATGCAGACCGGCGCCCAGGCCGCCCGCGAGGCCGGCAACATGGTCGATCTCGACAGCGACCCCACCAAGGTCATCGAGATCGTCGAGGTGGGCAAACAGCTGCTGATCACGCGCGGGGCCCTGACCACCTTCTCGATCGCCAACGACGTGGCCAAGTATTTCGCCATCATCCCGGCGATGTTCGTGGTCGCCCTGCCGTCGCTGGGGGCCCTGAACATCATGCGGCTGGGCAGCCCCGAGAGCGCGATCCTGTCGGCGGTGATCTTCAACGCCCTGGTCATCGTGGCGCTGATCCCGCTGGCGCTGCGGGGCGTGAAATACCGCGCCATCGGGGCCGGAAAACTGCTGAGCCGCAACCTGCTCATCTACGGCCTCGGCGGCCTGATCGCCCCCTTCGTCGGCATCAAGCTGATCGACCTCCTCATCACCACGCTCGGCCTGGCCTGAGCCCTCCCGCGCAAAGAAAGTCTCGTTCCATGACCCGCAAATCCCGCTTCAAGGCCTCCGGCCCGAACGACGCCTGGTTCGCCGGCGCCTGTTTGATCGGCCTGATCGTCTGGGGCCTGGCCTCCAGAGGCGAGGCCCAAGAAGCCAAGGGCCCCGACGTGGCCTTCAACGTCGCCGTCGGCTCGGACTACGTCTTCCGCGGCGTCAGCCAGACCGAGGAAGACCCGGCGATCTCCGCCGGCTTCGACCTGACGTCGGGCAGCTTCTACGCCGGGGCCTGGGCTTCCAACGTCTCCTACGCCGGCGACCCCGACACCAACGCCGAGATCGACGTCTACGGCGGTTATCGCGCCGAAATCTCCGGCTGGGCCGTGGACGTGGGCGGCGTCGGCTACATCTACACCAACCAGCCGAACGGCGCGGACTACGACTATGTCGAGGCCAAGCTGGCCGTCTCCCGGGCGGTCGGCTCCGCCACCGTCGGCGGCGCGATCTTCTATTCGCCCGACTTCTTCGGCGCGTCGGAAGACGAAGCCACCTATGTCGAGGCCAACGCGGCCTTCAGCCCGGCGGACAAGTGGACCGTCTCGGGCGCCCTGGGCCGTCAGTTCGTGTCGTCCGACTTCGACTATACGACTTGGAACCTGGGCGTGGCCTATCAGCTGACCGACACCCTGGTCCTGGATGGCCGCTACTACGACACGGACGAACACGCGTTCGGCGCGGTCTATGACAGCCGCGTCGTCGCCTCCATCAAGGCCGTCTTCTGATGCTCCAGTCGTTCCGCCCCGCGATCGTCATGATCGCCCTGTTCACCCTGCTGCTGGGCCTGGCCTATCCGCTGGCGGTTACGGGCATCGCCCAGGTCGCGTTCCCGGCCCAGGCCGACGGCAGCCTGATCCGCGACGCGGACGGCACGGTGCGCGGCTCGGCCCTGATCGGCCAGCCCTTCGCAGAGGCGCGGTATCTGCATCCGCGCCCCTCAGCGGCCGGGGACGGCTACGACGCTTCGGCCTCGTCGGGATCCAACCTGGGTCCGCTCAACACGGACTTGGCCGAACGGGTGCGCGCAGACGCCGACGCCCTCCGCGCCGAGACTGGCGCGACGGTGGTTCCCGCAGACGCCGTAACCACTTCCGCCTCGGGCCTCGACCCACACATTTCTCCGGCCTACGCTCGCCTGCAAGCAGCGCGCGTGGCGCAGGCGAGAGGCGTGGAAGCAGGCGTGGTGCAGCAGGTGATCGACCAGAACACCGAGGGCGCATTCCTCGGTTTCATCGGCCAGCCGCGCGTCAATGTGCTGTTGACCAACCGGGCGCTGGACGCCCGCTTTCCCGTCGCGCCCTGACTTGCCTGATACGCCGTCCCCGCCGGATCCCGCGAAGGTCGCCGCCAAGCGAGCCAAGCGCGGTCGATTGAAGGTTTTCCTCGGCATGTCGCCGGGGGTCGGCAAGACCTATGAAATGCTGCGCGCCGCCCGCCGCCGAAGGGCCGAGGGCGGCGACGTGGTCGTCGGGGTAGTCGAGACCCACGGCCGACGCGAGACCGAAAGCCTGCTGCGCGGGATGGAGGTGATGCCGCGCAGCCCGATCGACTACAGGGGCCGCGTCCTGATGGAGTTCGACATCGACGCGGCCCTGGCGCGCAAGCCCGACCTCTTGCTGGTCGATGAATACGCCCACTCCAACGCGGCTGGTTCGCGACATCCCAAACGCTGGCAGGACGTGGAGGAGATCCTGTCCGCCGGCATCGACGTCTGGACCACGCTGAACGTCCAGCATCTGGAAAGCCTGGTCGAGGTGGTGTTGCGCATTACCGGCGTGCGCCAGCGCGAGACGGTGCCCGACAGCGCGCTGAGCCGCGCAGACGCCATCGAGGTGGTGGACATCACGCCCGACGAACTGCGCCAGCGGATGGCCGAGGGCAAGGTCTATGTGCCCGAAACGGCGCGGCTGGCCTCGGAGAATTTCTTCAAGGTCGAGAACCTGACGGCCCTGCGCGAACTGGCGCTGCGCCGTGCGGCCCAGACCGTGGATGACCAGCTTCTGGCGACGCTGCGCGAACGCGGAGTCGAGGGTCCTTGGGCGGCGGGCGAGCGCATCCTGGTCCTGGTCGGGGGCGACGCCATGGCCGCGTCTCTTGTGCGCGCGGGCCGTCGCCTGTCCGACATGATGATGGACGCGCCCTGGACCATCGCCCACGTCGAACGACCCAGCCGTTCCGTCTCCGGGCCGGAGAGGACCGCCCGGCTCAGCGAAGCCTTCATCCTGGCCGAGCAGTTGGGCGGGCGGACGGTCGTCCTGACAGGGGACGACGTGGTCAAGGCGGTGATGGATTACGCCCACCGCAACAATGTCACCCAGATCGTCATCGGCAAGGGTCGAGACAGCCGCATCAGCGAACTTCTCGGTCGCTCGCTGGCCGCCGAACTGCTGCGCTCGGCCAAGGGTGTGGCGCTCCATGTCGTCACCGAGCCGGGGGGCGCGCCGGCTGGACGCGCGTTGAAAGACTTGGCGGTGCCTCAGTCCCGTCACTGGCGCGGCTATGCGGTCGGAGCCGTGTTCGTCGCGGTCGCGACCGCCGTGACTCTCGGTTTGGACCGGGCCTCCGAGCGCGTCGATCTCGGCATCGTCTATCTTTCCGCCGTGCTGGCGGCGGGTGTGGCGCATGGACTTCGGCCGGCGCTGGCCGCCGCCACGATCGCCTTCCTGACCTACAACTTCCTGTTCCTGGAACCGCGCTACAGCTTCGTCATCGGTTCGCCGACCGACCTGCTCACCCTGGTCGTGTTCTGGGCGGTCGCCCTTGTCACCGGGGGGCTCGCCGGGCGCGTGCGCGATCAGGCCCGGAACGCCCAGCGGCGGGCTTCGGCCGTCTCGGCCTTGCTCGCCGCCAGCCGGGCCTTGTCCGCCGCCGAGGGCAAGCTGGCCACCGCGACGGTTCTGGCCGAGCAGACCGCCGCCGCCGCCGGGGCCAAGGCCGTGGTGCTGCTGCCTCACGACGGCGACATCGCCCCTGTCGCCGGGTCTCCGACCTTGGAACCGCTGGGGTCCGCCGCCATGGCCGCCGCGCGCTGGGCCTGGGAGCGTGGCGAGCCCGCCGGATACGGCACGGGCACGTTGCCCCAGGCGAGTTGGACCTTCCGCCCCCTTCAAGGCGTTCGCTCCCGGTCCGGCGTCGCGGGGATCGGAGCGGACTCCCTCGCGCCCGGTTCAGACGAAGAGCGTCTGGCCCTCGCGTTGCTTGAACAGGGCGCAGTGGCGCTGGAACGGGCGCAGCTGGCTGGCGATGCGGTCGAGACGGAAACCCTGCGCCGCACCGACCGTTTTCGCGGCGCCCTGATGAACTCGGTCAGCCACGACCTGCGCACTCCGTTGTCCACCGTTCTCGGCGCCGCCACCACCCTGATCGACTATGGCCCGACTCTGAAACCCGAGGTGCGCAAGGACCTGCTGCTCAGCATCCGCCAGGAGGCCGAACGCCTCAGCCGATACGTCGGCGACCTGCTGGACATGACCCGGCTTGAAGGCGGCGCGCTCAACATCAAATCCGACTGGACCGATGTTCGCGATGTTTTGAACGCGGCGGTCGAGCGCGTCTCGCGCCGGCTTGGATCGCGCCGTCTGACCCGCGACTTCCCCGCCCAACTCAGCGTGGTCAGTCTGGACCAGGGCCTTCTGGAGCAGGCCCTGGTCAACATCCTGGAGAACGCCATCGCCTACAGCCCCGACGGCTCCGCTATCGAACTGGCCGCCTATGAGGACCGCGGCTCGGTGGTCATCAGCATCGAGGACGAGGGCAAGGGCATCCCCACCTCCGAGCTGTCGCTGGTCTTTGACAAGTTCCGCCGCATGGAGGAGCAGCCGGACCGCTCCCACGGCGCAGGTCTGGGCCTCGCCATCGCCAAGGGGTTCGTCGAGGCCATGAGCGGCCGAATCGCCGCCGCCAGCCCGATCCTGGGCGACCGGGGCACGCGCATCCTGATCAGCCTGCCCAAGTCTATCGTCACCCACCCCGATCTGCTCTAGCCTTCCGGATGGCCGCGCTCCGCCCCCAAGTCCTCGTCATCGACGACGAGCCGCAGATACACCGCTTCCTGTCGCCGGCGCTGGACGCCGCTGGCTATGACACGAAGCGCGCCGACAGCGGGCAGGAGGGTTTGCGCGGGATCGCCCTATGGTCCCCCGACGCGGTGGTGCTTGACCTCGGCCTGCCGGACATGGACGGCAAGGATGTGCTGGCTCGCGCGCGAGAGTTCTACAAGGGGCCGGTCATCGTGTTGTCGGCCCGCGACCGGGAGGCCGAGAAGATTGCGGCACTGGATCTGGGAGCCAACGACTACGTCGAGAAGCCGTTTGGCGTCGGCGAGCTGCTGGCGCGCGTCCGCGCCACCCTCCGTCAAACCTCGGCCCGTCCCACAACGTCGGGTCCGATCAAGATCGGCGATGTGTCGATCGACCTCGAACACCGACGGGTCGAACGCGCCGGCGTCGCCGTGCGGCTGACGCCAAAGGAATACGAAGTTCTGGCCCACCTCGCGCGGGACGCCGGCAAAGTGATCGGCCACGCGGCCCTCCTGACGGCCGTCTGGGGCGCCGCCCACAAGGACGACACCCAGTATCTGAGGGTGCTCATCGGCCAGCTTCGGCAGAAGCTGGAAGCCAACCCTGCCCATCCGCAGCTGATCGAGACAGAGCCGGGGGTGGGCTACAGGCTGAAGACTTAGCCTTCGCCGCCCTCTTCCTTTCCGATCTCGGCCTTGCGTTTCGCAGGGAGCGCCGCTCGCCTACGCGGGAAATCCGTCGACCCAGGCGCGGATCAGCTGGTGGGCGATGGCGGTGGGGGGCGGGGCGGCGAGGACGGGGTGGGCGCCGGACAGCAGGGCGCGGGCGTCCGCGCGCGTCAGCCAGGCGACGGCCTCGAGTTCGGTCTGGTCCGGGCGGGCCTCCTCGCTGTCGACCTCGGCGATCAGGCCGATCATCAGCTGGGACGGAAAGGGCCAGGGCTGGCTGGAGTGGTAGCGGGCGCGGGTGACGCGCAGGCCCGCTTCCTCGGCCACCTCGCGCGCGCAGGCCTCTTCGATGCTTTCGCCGGGCTCCAGGAAGCCGGCCAGGGCGGACATGCGGCCCTGGGGCCAGGACGCCTGCCGGCCGAGCAGGCACAGGGGCTCAGGGCCGCCGTTGAAGACCGGCAGCATGATGACCACGGGATCGACGCGGGGGAAATGCTCGGTTCCGCAGGCGGGGCATTTGCGCTTCCAGCCGCCGGCCGCGGTGCGGCTCTCGGTTCCGCAGGCGGCGCAGAAGCCGTGACGCCGGCGCCAGTCGAACAGGCTCTTGGCCGCGCCCGCCATGGCCGCCTCGCCGTCCGGCAGGATGGCGGCGGCGGAGCGCAGATCGGAAAAGACGCCCATGCCCTTCAGCGGCCCTTGGGCCGGATCGGCCGAGCCCTCGATCTCGACCGCGAAGACGGGCGCCTCGCCGTCCAGACCCAGGAACAGGTCGCGGTCCGGAGCGATGTCGCGCGCATGGGCCAGCGACAGCCAGACAAGGGCGCCGTCGTCGCTCAGCAGCGGCCGGCCCTCCCACAGCACCAGGGCGCGCGCCTGAGGGTTCGCCTCCTGCTCGGCCAGCCAAGCGGGGTCCTGGCGAAGGTCGCCGGCGCGGTCGAGCGGCGAACCGGCAAAGGTGTTGATCGGCGTCATGGCGCCACTTAGCGCGCCTGCACGGTCGGGGAGAAGGGGCGGGGAGAAGGGTTGAAAGCGCGCGCGCCGCCTGCCATATGCCGCCACGGAGATCGGTGCGGGCGAAGGCTTCGCCAATCTGGTCAGGGCCGGAAGGCAGCAGCCACAACGAATTCCCCTTCGGGTCGTGTCGGTCTCCACCCTCCCTTCAAGTCTCGGATCGCGCGCGCCCCACGGCGGGAACCGACGCGCGCGGCGACCGCTCCCTTGGCCTCAAAGCAAGGGAAGGCGCACATGAGCATCTTTGGAAAAATCCTCGGCGGCATCTGGGATCGGGCGAAGTCCGGTCCGGGCGGCCACAGCAAGCCCAAGGCCGCGCCCGAAGGCGCCCAGCCGCGCATCCAGCCGCAGGTGCAGCCGCAACCCCAGGCTCAGGCCCCCACGCAGCCGCATCCGCAAGCCCAGCCCGCGCCAGCTCCGGCGGCTCAGCCCGCGCCTTCCGCACAGGTCGTGGATATCGAAGAGGTGCTGGACGGGCTGAACGCCGAGCGGGACCAGAAGCTGAACTGGCGCAGCTCCATCGTCGACCTGATGAAGCTGGTCGGCATGGAAAGCTCGCTGTCCGAGCGCAAGGAGCTGGCCGACGAGCTGGGCTACACCGGCGACAAGTCGGATTCGGCGGCGATGAACATCTGGCTGCACAAGCAGGTGCTGAAGCGGCTGCGCGACAATGGCGGAAAGGTCCCGGCCGACCTGGCCGACTGATCCGCGAGGACGCGAGGCGGGCGGCGGCGTTCGCCTCGCGTTAACTGGTCCGGCGACATTGTGCCGTCCTAGCAAGTTCCGGGCCATGTCGCGCCCGGCGGGGACCAGGCGCGGTGATCGGGCAGAGGCTGGAGGTCAGGCAGGGGCAGGGGCTGGTCATCACGCCCCAGCTGCAGCAGGCGATCAAGCTGCTGCAACTGTCGAACCTCGAGCTGGAGGAGTTCGTCGAGACCGAGCTGGAGCGCAATCCGCTGCTGCAGCGCGAAGAGGCGGACGCGCCGGCCGAAACCGCCGTCGAGGCGCCGGCAGCCGACGGGGAACTGAGCTTCAACACCGACGAGGGGCGAGAGGCCCTGGGGGCGGTCGACGCCTCGTCCGACGACCTCTACGGCGACGCGGCGCCGGGCGAGCGCGGCGGCGACCGCATGACCGATGCGGCCGATTCCGCGCAGCCGGGCCTGTCCGACTGGTCGCGCGTGGGATCGGGCGGCGGCTTGCCCGAGGGGGATGACAGCGAGCGGCCGGACACGCGCGCGCTGTCGCTGTGGGAGCATCTGCGGGCGCAGGCGGCGACCGCCGGGCTGTCGCCGGCCGACCACGGCATCGCCCTGACCCTGATCGACGCCACCGACGAGGGCGGCTATCTGCGGGGCGAGCTTGCGGAGTTCGCCGACCGGCTGGGCTGCGATCTCCAGCGGATCGAGGCGGTGCTGGCGACGTGCCACGGTTTCGAGCCGACGGGCGTGATGGCGCGGTCCGTGCCCGAGTGCCTGAAACTGCAGCTGATCGAGCGCAACCGCTTTGATCCGGCCATGGCGGCGCTGCTGGACAATCTGGAGATGCTGGCGCGGCGGGACCTGCCCGGGCTGCGGCGCGTCTGCGGCGTGGACGGCGACGACCTGCAGGACATGATCTGGGAGCTGAAGGCCCTGACGCCGCGACCCGGCGCCGGGTTCGGCGGCGAACCGGCCCAGACGGTGGTTCCTGATGTCCATGTGCGGCCCGATCCGGCCGGCGGCTGGAAGGTGGAGCTGAACAGCGACACCCTGCCGCGCCTGCTGGTCGACAAGCGCTATCACGGCGTGGTGGCGGCGGGCGCGCGCTCCGACACCGAAAAGACCTTTGTCGCCGACTGCGCGGTGCAGGCGAACTGGCTGGTGAAGTCGCTGGATCAGCGCGCCAAGACCATCCTGAAGGTCTCGTCAGAGATCGTGCGTCAGCAGGACGCCTTTCTGGCGTTCGGCGTCGAGTTCCTGCGGCCGCTGAACCTGAAGACGGTGGCCGACGCCATCGGCATGCACGAATCCACCGTCAGCCGCGTCACTTCCAACAAATACGTCTCCACGCCGCGCGGGGTGTTCGAACTGAAGTTCTTCTTCACGGCCGCCATATCCGCCACCGACGGGGCCGCCAGCCACTCGGCCGAAGCCGTCCGTCATCGGATCAAGACCATGATCGACGGCGAGGGGGAGGGCGGCGACGTCCTGTCCGACGATCGCATCGTCGAAGTGCTGAAAGAAGCGGGGGTCGATATCGCGCGGCGAACCGTCGCCAAGTACCGGGAAGCGTTGCGGATTCCGTCGTCGGTGCAACGCCGGCGCATGCTCAAGACCGGCTGAGGCTGACCACAAAACGGTGATCCGGTTGACACCAAAGCCGGGCCGTCGCGTTCTGTGTGCATGCAAGTCCAAGTCAGTGGAAAGCAAGTGGATGTCGGCGAAGCGTTAGGCTCGCGCATCTCCCAGGAACTCGAAGAGGGCGTCGGCAAATACTTCGCCCGAGGCGGCCAGGACGCCGAGGTGATCGTCGCCAAGGACGGTCACGGCTTCAAGGTCGACTGCTGGGTCAGGCTGGCGTCCGGCCAGACGCTGGTGACGACCGGCCTGGGCGCCGACGCCCACTCGGCCTTCACCGAAAGCCTGGACAAGCTGGAAAAGCGGGTGCGCCGCTACAAGCGCCGGCTGAAGGACCACCACATTGGGCCCAAGGGCCTGTCGCCCGAAAAGACCGAGGATGCGGCGCGCGAAGTGGCTCGCTCCATCGTGTTGCGCGATCCGGACACCGTCGAGGATGAGGACTTCGGCGATGCGAACGAGCCGGACGGCCCGCCCCCCGTCGGCATGGTGATCGCCGAAACGCAGTCGGAAATCCGCACCATCACCGTGGGTCGCGCGGTGGCCGAGCTGGACATGACCGGTTATCCGGTGGTGCTGTTCCGCAACGCCGCGCACGGCGGGCTGTCGGTGGTGTATCGCCGCCCCGACGGGAACGTCGGCTGGATCGATCCCGAGCGAACCGTCACGAACGGTCACGCCAACGGGAACGGTTCGTCACAATAGAGCTTTAAGGCGCGGCTCGGGTCGTCGACAGGCGACCCGAACGCCGCTGCTTGTGAGTCGGGGACTTCAGAAGATGGACATCAGCGATCTGCTCGCGTCCGAAGGCGTGAAGCTGCGCGCCGGCGCGTCGTCCAAACGCCAGGCCCTGCATCTGGTGGCGGGCGCGGCGGCGCAGGCCCTGGGCCTGACCGAGGCCGAGGTGTTCGAGGCGCTGATGGAGCGCGAGCAACTGGGCTCCACCGGCCTGGGTTGCGGCGTGGCCGTGCCGCATGCGCGCCTCACGGGGCTGGACCGGGTCGCGGGCGTGCTGGTGCGGCTGGACCAGCCGGTGGCCTATGATTCCGTGGACGACCGGCCGGTGGACGTTCTGTTCGCCCTGTTTGCGCCGCCGTCGGACGGCACCGAGCACCTGCGGGCGCTGGCGGCGGTGTCGCGCGCGCTGCGGTCGTCCGAACTGCGCGAACGCCTGCGCCAGGCGCGGACCGTGGATGCAGTCAGGGCGTTGTTCGTCAAGGATACGGCGGCCGTGGCCGCCGCCTGATCCTCTTGTCTCAGTGAACGGAGACCGGCGCCAGTTCGTGCGCCACGGCGGCGGCGAAGGCGGTGTCGCGATCGACCATCACGGCCAGGCGCTCGCCGTCGGCGCTGTGCACCGCATACAGCGACTGCTCCGGATCGATCTCCAGATCCTGCATCTCGGCGGCGTCCGCCATCAGGTCCGACGCCTTGACCGGGCGCACATAGACGAGGTCGGGGGCGCCCAGTCCCTTGAAGTCTTCCTTGGTCATCATCATCGGCGTCATAGGACCGCCTCCTTGCAATAAGGCAACGCCCGGATGGCCGAGCGGTTCGCCAAGTTGTGGATCAGCCAACGGAAATGGGGATGCGCCGCACGGCGCGTTCCGTTTCCGGGCGGATCAGATCGACGTGCAGCAGGCCGTGCTCCAGCTTGGCCCCCGCGATTTCCAGCCCGTCGGCCAGGACGAAGCTGCGCACGAAGCCACGCGCGGCGATGCCCCGGTGCAGAAAGGCCTGCTCGCCCCGGTTCGCCTCGTCGCGCTTGCCGGCGACCGTCAGCTGGCGGCCCTCGACGGTGACGGCCAGCTCGTCCGGCGTGAAGCCGGCCACCGCCAGGGTGATGCGGACGGCGTTCCCGGAGGTCTGTTCGACGTTGTAGGGGGGATAGCTTTCGGCCGCGGCCTTGGCGGCGCGGTCGATCAGGGCGCGGGTGTGATCAAAGCCCAGCAAGAACGGGCTGTCGAACAGAAGGGTGCGCGTCGTCATCTCGGGTCCTCGAACAAGCGACCTGCCGGCAGTCGCCCCCCGCATTCGGCAGGGCGTCCGGACGGGATGAAGATGGGGATGGACGCCGCAAGGATCAACCGACGTCGCCCCCGGTCGTCGCCCGAGGATGACGGACGAGCGAGCGCGAAAGTCCCTAGTGCAGGGTCTCGCCGTGCTGGGTGTAGTCGAGGCCTTCGACCTCTTCGTCCTTGGACACGCGCAGGCCGGTGGTGAACTTGCAGATCATCAGGACGATAAAGGTGCCGACCGCGCTCCAGGCCATGGCGCCGGCGAGGCCCACGGCCTGCTTCCAGACGGTGGCGGCGTCGGCCAGCGGATTGACGGCGGCCGTGGCGAAGACGCCGGTCAGGAGGGCGCCGACGATGCCGCCGATTCCGTGCACGCCGAATGCGTCCAGGCTATCGTCGTATTTCAGCGCGTGCTTCAGCCAGACGGCGCCGGCATAGCAGGCCGGGCCGGCGATCAGCCCGATCCAGAAGGCGCCCTTGGGGTCGACGAAGCCGGCCGCCGGCGTGATGGCGACCAGGCCGCCGACGATGCCGGACAGGAGGCCCAGCAGGGTCGGGCGCTTACGCTCGATCCACTCCACGGCCGTCCAGCCGATGGCGGCGGCGGCGGCGGCGAGGATGGTGTTGAAGGCGGCGGTGGCGGCGAGCGCATCTGCCGCGCCGGCCGAACCGGCGTTGAAGCCCAGCCAGCCGACCAGCAGCAGGCCCGTGCCGATGGCGCTGTAGGCCAGGTTGGACGGCGCCATGTTGTCGCGGCCAAAGCCATGGCGCGGCCCCAGCACCAGGGCGCAGACCAGCCCCGCGACGCCGGCATTGACGTGAACCACCGCCCCGCCAGCGAAGTCCAGCACGCCCAGGCCGCCCAGATAGCCGCCGCCCCACACCTGGTGGCAGATCGGCGCATAGACGATCAGGTGCCACAAGCCAAAGAACAGCACGGACGCCGAGAACTTCATCCGCTCGGCGAAGGCGCCGGCGATCAGGGCCGGGGTGATGATGGCGAAGGTCATCTGAAAGGCCACGAACAGCAGTTCCGGCAGGCCGGGCAGAAGGCTGTGCGCCGTCTCGGCCGTGACGCCGTTCAGAAAGGCGGCCTGCACGCCGCCGATCAGCCCGTTCGTCGCTTCAGACCCCTGACCGAACGACAGCGAATAGCCGAGAAGGAACCACAGGACGCTGACCACCGCGAAGGCGGCGGCGGACTGGGCCAGGACGCTGATGATGTTCTTTTTCCTGACCATGCCGCCGTAGAACAGGGCGAGGCCCGGCAGGGTCATCAGCAGCACCAGAGCCGTGGATGTCAGGATCCAGCCGGTGGCGGCGTTGTCGATCGCCAGCGGCGCCTGGTGCGCCAGAAGCGCAGGCGAGGCCAGCGCAGGCGCAGCGAGCAGCGACGCGCCCGTGACGACAAGGGCGGCGGAGATGGCTTTGGTCATGGGCGTCGGGCTCGGGGAGGAGGCGGGACGGTGAAGCTTCACGCGGAAGTCTTAAGGCGTTCCGACGGTCTGACAATCGCCGTGTGCGGAAGGATGCGCACGAACCGCCGCACTGTGTTCGCCCAGTCACCCAGGAGCCGTCGCGCCAGCGGCGAGGCGGTGGCCGCTCCGTGGGCCTCGATCAGGTCGCGCAGCCGCAGCGATGCCTCCTCGTCCATGTCGGCGAGCCCCGCCAGGTCGCCGTTCAGGGCCAGGCGCGTGCGACCGTCCGCATCCAGCACGAACAGTTCGCCGCCGCTCATGCCCGCCGCGAGGTTCCAGCCGACCGGACCCAGCACCGCGACCCGCCCGCCGGTCATGTATTCGCAGCCGTGCGCGCCCAGGCCCTCGACCACCGCTTCGGCGCCCGAGTTGCGGACGGCGAAACGCTCGCCCGCCATGCCGGCCACGAACAGCCGGCCGGAGGTCGCGCCATACAGGGTGGTGTTGCCGCAGATCAGCTGGCCCTCGCGCCAGTCTGGCGTGCGGATGGAGATGTCGGCGCCGGACAGGCCCTTGCCCACATAGTCGTTGGCCTCGCCCGTCAGATGCAGCTCCAGGCCCCGCGCGGCGAATGCGCCGAAGCTCTGGCCGGCGATGCCGTCCAGCTGGAGGCGCAGCCGCCCGGCCGGCCCCTGCGCGCCGAAGCGGCGCACGATGGCGGAGGAGACAGAGGCGCCCACCGTGCGCTGGGTGTTGTTCAGGGCGTAGGACAGCTCCAGCGTCTGGCCGCGATCCAGGAAGCGGACGGCGTCGCGCAGAACCCGCGCGTCCAGGCTCTCGGGCACCGGACGCCGGCCCTTGTCGGCCAGGCGGCCGGCCGAGCCCGCCTCGACCTGGACCAGCAGGGGATTGAGGTCGAGGTCGTCCAGGTGCGAGCCGCCGCGCCGGACCTGGCGCAAGAGGTCGGTGCGGCCGATGATCTCGTCCAGGCTGCGCGCGCCCAAGGAGGCCAGGATCTCGCGCACCTCCTCGGCGATGAAGGTGACCAGGTTGACGACCTTGTCCGGCGTGCCGGTGAACTTCTCGCGCAGCCGCTCGTCCTGGGAGCAGACGCCGACGGGGCAGGTGTTGGAATGGCACTGGCGCACCATCAAACAGCCCATGGCGATCAGGGCGGTGGTGCCCAGGCCGTACTCCTCGGCGCCCAGCAAGGCCGCGATCACCACGTCGCGGCCGGTGCGCAGGCCGCCGTCGGCGCGCAGCGACACTGAATCGCGCAGGTTGTTCAGCGTCAGCACCTGATGCGCCTCGGCCAGGCCGATCTCCCACGGCAGGCCGGCGTGCTTGATCGAGGTCTGGGGGGATGCGCCCGTGCCGCCGTTGTGGCCGGCGATCAGGATGGCGTCGGCCTTGGCCTTGGCGACGCCCGACGCGATGGCGCCGATGCCGGAGGCGGAAACCAGCTTCACCGTCACCTTGGCGTCGGGATTGATCGCCTTGAGGTCGTAGATCAGCTGGGCCAGGTCCTCGATCGAATAGATGTCGTGGTGCGGCGGCGGGCTGATCAGCGTGGTGCCGGGCACGGCGTGGCGCAGGCGGCCGATGAATTCGGTGACCTTGAAGCCGGGCAGCTGTCCGCCCTCGCCGGGCTTGGCGCCTTGCGCGACCTTGATCTCGATCTCGCGGCACTGGTTCAGATATTCGGCGGTGACGCCGAAACGGCCGGACGCCACCTGCTTGACCGCCGAGTTGGCGTCGTCGCCGTTGGGGCGGGGCAGGTAGCGCTCCGGGTCCTCGCCGCCCTCGCCCGAGACGGAGCGCGCGCCGATGCGGTTCATGGCGACGTTCAGCGTCTCGTGCGCCTCGGGGCTGAGGGCCCCCAGCGACATGGCCTGGGTCAGGAAGCGGCGGCGGATGTCCGAAACGCTTTCGACCTCTTCCAGCGCAACGGGCTGCAGGCCGTCGCGGAAGTCCAGCAGGTCGCGCAAGGACAGGTCCGGCTGCTGACGGACGGCCTCGGAATACTGGCGGAAGCGGCGGTAGTCGCCGCGGTTGCAGGCGTCCTGCAGCAGGTGAATGGTGCGGGCCTCATGGGCGTGGGCCTCGCCGCCCGCGCGGATGCGGAAAAAGCCGCCCATGGAGGGGACGGGGCGCGCCTCGCCCCACGCCAGGGCGTGCCGCTTGATCGCCGCCTGTTCCAGCCCGGACAGGCCAATGCCGGAGATGCGCGACGGGGCGCCGGGAAAGAACTCGGCGGTCAGGGCGCGGCTGAGGCCCAGCACCTCGAATTCGCAGCCGCCGCGATAGGCGGAGATGACGCTGACGCCCTTGCGCGCCAGGGTCTTCATCAGCCCGGCCTCGATGCCCTGCTTGTAGTTCAGGCAGGCGTCGCGCAGGCTCATGCCAGGATAAAGGCCCCGGTCCAGACGCTCCTGGAACAGGTCCTGCGCCAGCCAGGCGTTGACGGCGGTGGCGCCGGCGCCGATCAGGACGGCGAAGGCGTGCGGGTCCAGCGTCTCGGCCGTGCGGACCACGATGGAGCAGTAGGTGCGAAGTCCGGCGTCCGTCAGCCGCTTGTGCACCCCGGCGGCGGCCAGGATCATCGGCGCGGCGAGGCGAGCGGCGTCCGCGCGCTCGTCCGTCAGCACGATCAGGCCGGAGCCGCCGCGGGCTGAGGCCTCGGCCTCGTCCATGATGCGGTCCAGCGCGTGCCTGAGGCCCGAGCCGGGCCGGGCGCCCTCGGTCGGCAGCGGATAGGCGCAGTCGATCACGGCGGTGGAGCCGGCGCCCACCACGTTCAGCATCCGCTCGTACATGCCGGTGGTCAGGACCGGACTGTCCAGGACGAAGACGTCGGTCTGGGCCTCTTCCTCGGCCAGGATGTTGCCGAGGTTCTTGAAGCGCGTCTTCAGGCTCATCGCCCCCGCTTCGCGCAACGGGTCGATCGGCGGGTTGGTGACCTGGCTGAAGTTCTGGCGGAAATAGTGGGCAAGCGGGCGGGGCTGGGCCGACAGCACGGCGGGCGGGGCGTCGTCGCCCATGGAGCCCACCGCCTCCTTGCCGTCGCGGACCAGGGGATCGAGCAGTAGGTCGAGGTCCTCGCGGCTGAAGCCGGCGGCGATCTGGCGGCGCACCAGGGCCTCGCCGGACGCGGCGCGCGGCTCGGGGCCGGGACCGATCAGCGGTTCCAGATCGACCATGTTGCCCAGCCAGTCGCCGTAGGGGTGGGCGGCCGCCAGCGCGTCCACGGCCTCGTGCTCGTCGTAGAGGCGGCCGTGCTTCAGATCGACGGCGATCAGCTTGCCGGGGCCGATGTGCAGGCGGCGCTTGACGCGGCTTTCCGGGATCGGAACCAGCCCGGCCTCGGAGCCGGCCATCAGGAGGCCGTCCACGGTTTCCACGACGCGCAGGGGACGCAGGCCGTTCCGGTCCTTACCCGCCACGATCCAGCGGCCGTCGGCGGCGCAGATGGCGGCCGGGCCGTCCCACGGCTCCATCACCGCATTGCAGTAGGCGTAAAAGGCGCGGTGCGGCTCGGGCATGACGCCGTCGTCCTTGCCCCAGGCCTCGGGGATGAGCAGGGCCTTGGCCATGGGCGCGGGGCGCCCGGCGCGGACCAGCACCTCGAACACATTGTCCAGCGAGGCCGAGTCAGAGCCGCCCGGCTGGACCACCGGCTTGACCTCGCCGTCGCGAGCTCCGAAGGCAGAGGCGGCCATGCGGATCTCGTGCGACCGCATCCAGGTGAGGTTGCCCTTCAGCGTGTTGATCTCGCCGTTGTGGGCCAGCATCCGGAACGGCTGGGCCAGGCGCCACTCGGGAAAGGTGTTGGTCGAATAGCGCTGGTGGAAGACGGCGTAGGCCGAGACGAACCGCGGATCCTCGAGGTCCGGATACAGCTCGCCCAGCAGCTCGGCCCGCACCATGCCCTTGTAGGCGATCTGGCGCGCCGACAGGGTGCAGACATAGACGCCCGCCACGCCCTCGGATTGAACCGCCTTTTCGATGCGGCGGCGGCACAGGAACAGTTCGCGCTCCAGCGCCTCGCCGGCCAGCGGCGCGCCGGCGTCGTCCAGCGGCGGAGCCAGCATGATCTGCTCGATCTCGGGGCGGGTGGCGCCGGCCTTGGCGCCGACCACCGACAGGTCCATCGGCGTCTGACGCCAGCCGTAGATCCAGAAGCCGGCCCGCAGGGCCTCGGTCTCGATAATGGCGCGGGCGCGGTCCTGGGCGCCCAGATCGGTGCGCGGCAGAAAGATCTGGCCAACGCAGACGGGGCCGGGACGCAGGGTCTGGCCGATGGAGGCGACCTGGTCGGCGAAGAAGCCCTGCGGCAGCTCGGCCATGATGCCGGCGCCGTCGCCCGACTTGCCGTCGGCGTCCACCGCGCCGCGGTGCGCCACGGCCTTGAGGCTGCGGATGGCGTATTCGACCACGTCTCGGCGCGGCGAGCCGTCGATCGAGCAGACCAGGCCCACGCCGCAGGCGTCGCGCTCGGATGAGGGATCATAGGCGTGGGCATCGATCAGCCTTTGCCGATCGGCTTGGTACCGGGCCAGCCAAGTCATCGGCCCAATCCTCCGCTCATCCCCGCGAGGGCGGGGACCCAGTGCTGCGCCAGGAGATGTGGAGCCGGGATCGACATGGGCGACCCAGCAGCGCCGGCGAAGCGCCCAAAGATCTGGGTCTCCGCCTTCGCGGGGATGAGCGGGAACGGGAATATCACGCCGCGACCTCCTCGGTGCGGGACATCAGGTAGCGGTCGATCTCGGCGGCGGCGTCCTGGCCCTCGCGCACGGCCCAGACCACCAGGGAGGCGCCGCGCACCGCATCGCCCGCCGCATAAACGCCCGGCAGGCTGGTGGCGAAGCTGACCGAGCCGACGCGGATCGTGCCGTCTTCGCGCAGGCGCAGGTCGGGCTCGTGCGCGGCGAAGGGCTCGGGCGAAAAGCCCAGCGCCTCGATGACGATGTCGGCGGGGATGTCGAAGTCGGAATTGGGGACGGGCACGATGTCGGCGCGCTCGCCCGGACGCGGTTCGGCCAGAGCCATGCGCGCGGCGCGCACGCCCACCACCTGATCCGCGTGCGACAGCAGGGCCTTGGGCGCGGCCAGCCACTCGAAGCGGACGCCTTCCTCTTCGGCGTTGACCACCTCGCGAGCCGAGCCGGGCATGTTGTCGCGGTCGCGGCGATACAGGCAGGTGACCGAGGCCGCCCCCTGGCGCACGGCGGTGCGGACGCAGTCCATGGCCGTGTCGCCGCCGCCGATGACCACCACGCGCTTGCCCCGCGCCTCGTGCCAGCCGTCCACTTCGGCGTCGCCCAGGTCGCGGCGGTTCTGATGCGTCAGATAGGAAAGGGCGGCGACGGTCGAGCCCGGGCCACGGCCCGGCGCCGACAGGATGCGCGGCTGATAGACGCCCATGGCCAGCAGCACCGCGTCGTGTTTCTGGCGCAGCTGGGTCAGGGAAACGTCGCGGCCGACCTCGCAATCCAGTACGAAGTGCACGCCGCCGTCGATCAGCCGGTCCACGCGCCGCTGCACCACCCGCTTTTCCAGCTTGAAACCGGGAATGCCGTAGGTCAGCAGGCCGCCCGCGCGGTCGTGGCGGTCGTAAATCGTGACCTGATAGCCCTGGCTGCGCAGGCGATCAGCGGCGGCGAGGCCGGCGGGTCCCGCGCCAACGATGCCGACGGTATCAGGGCGCTCGATGCTCGGCCGGATCGGCTCGACCCAGCCGTTGTCGAAGGCCTGATCGCCCAGCCAGGCCTCGACCGAACCGATGGTGACGGCTTCCCAACCCGACTGGTTCAGGGTGCAGGCGCCCTCGCACAGACGGTCCTGCGGGCAGATGCGGCCGCAGATTTCGGGCATGGTCGAGGTCAGGGACGCCACACGCCAGGCCTCGCGCGCCTCGTGCTCGGCCGACAGCCGCAGCCAGTCGGGGATGTTGTTGTGCAGCGGGCAGGCGTTCTGACAGAAGGGCACGCCGCAGTCGGTGCAGCGCGCGGCCTGCGCCTCAGCCTTTTCGGTCGAGGGCGGCAGGGTGATTTCGCCGAAGCCGCGCGCGCGCAGCTCCGCCGAGGCCTTGGACAGGCGACGAGGCTCAAGGACAAAGGTCCCGCCCGGCTTGATGGTCTTGTGGGTCACAGCTGCATAATGAACAAAGCGCTGCCCGGCAGGCAATATCTTTCTTCTACGCCTGTACTGGTCGGCAAGCGGCGGCAAATCGTTGCGTCAGAGAGCTTGAGGCTGATTAGTTCCTGTCGCCTAGCAGCGCTCTTGCAGAACATCCCAAAAGGTTCCGGGGTGCGACATCAAGGAACCGCACCGCTTCCGAGGCGTTTTCGAGGCTTCGCCGTACCGTCTCAGGAGACCTTCATGCCGCGTTGGAACCAACCCCGCAGCGCGGGAGGATGGCTGACGGTCGTTCTGGGCGTCGTTCTTCTGCTGATCGGCGTGGTGCTGACGATCGGCGGGGTGCAGCTCGCGGCGCTGGGCGGCTCCTGGTACTATCTGATCGCCGGGATCGCGCTGGTGGTGTCTGGCGTGATGATCGTGCTGCGCGACGTGCGCGGGGCCTGGCTGTATGCGGCGACCTTTGTCGGCACCCTGATCTGGGCGCTGTGGGAAAAGGGCCTGGACGGCTGGGCTCTGGTTCCTCGCCTGATCGGGCCGCTGGTGCTGATGTTCCTGGTCATAGCCGCCCTGCCGGCGCTGAAGGGGCGCGGCGGACGCCGGCTGGCGGGCGTGAGCGCGCTGGCGCTGGTCGCGGCGACGGTGGTGTTAGGCGTCGTGGTGGCCCAGGCCAATCGCGCGCACATCGACAGTCCCGTGCCGGGTGCGCAGCTGAGCTATGACGACCCGGCGATGATGCGCACGGGCGCCGACTGGCCGGCGTGGGGCGGCACCGACAGTTCGCAACGCTATACGCCGTTGACGCAGATCAATCGCGACAACGTGGGCGGGCTGGAGCGGGCCTGGACCTTCCGCACCGGCGACCTGCCCGAGGAACGCTGGGGCGCCGAAACCACGCCGCTGAAGATCGGCGACACCGTTTATCTCTGCTCGGCCCGCAACAAGCTGTTCGCGCTGGACGCCGCCACGGGCCAGCAGCGCTGGACCTATGATCCGCAGGTGGCGGACGATCAGATCCCCTACACCGCGGCTTGCCGGGGCGTGACCTATCATGCGCGGGCGAACGCCAACCCGGCCGAGCCGTGCGCGACCCGGATCGTCGAGGGCACGCTGGACGGACGCCTGATCGCGGTCGACGCCCGCACCGGTCGGCCCTGCCCGGCGTTCGGCCAGAACGGCGCCGTCAGCATCAAGGTCGGCATGGGCGATCCCTTCCCCGGCATGGTGTCGATCACCTCGCCGCCGGTGATCGTGCGCGGCGTCATCGTCACCGGCCATCAGGTGCTGGACGGCCAGAAACGGTGGAACGCCTCGGGTGTGATCCAGGGCTTCGACGTCGAGACGGGCGCGCTGCGCTTCGCCTGGGACATGATGCGGCCGGACATCACCACCCTGCCGCCGCAGGGCCAGACCTATACTCCGGGCACGCCCAACATGTGGACCACGGCGACCGGCGACGAGCGGCTGGGCCTGGTCTATCTGCCGATGGGCAATTCGGCGGCGGACTACTATTCGAGCCTGCGCCGGCCGCTGGAGAAGCAGTACTCGACCGCGCTGGTGGCGCTGGACGTGCAGACGGGCAGGCCGCGCTGGCGTTTCCAGACGGTGCACAACGACGTCTGGGACTATGACCTGGGCTCGCAGGGCACGCTGATCGACTTCCCGACGGCGGGCGGCGTGGTTCCGGCGGTGCTGCTGCCGTCCAAGCAAGGCGACATGTATGTGCTGAACCGCGCCACCGGTCAGCTGCTGCACGGGATCGAGGAACGCCAGGTTCCGGTCAGCGGCGGCGTCGAACCGGGTCAGCGCGCGCGCACCCAGCCGTTCTCGCTGTTCGCCACGCTGCGAAAGCCGAACCTGACCGAGCGGGACATGTGGGGCATGTCGCCGATTGACCAGATGATGTGCCGCATCAACTTCAAGAAGGCGGACTACCAAGGCTATTACACCCCGCCGTCGACCAACCACTACATCACCTACCCGGGCTACAACGGCGGCTCGGACTGGGGCGGGGTGTCGGTCGATCCGCGGCGCGGCGTGATCGTGGCCAACTACAACGACATGCCCAACTACAACCGACTGGTGCCGCGCGACGAGGCGAACGCGCTTGGCTGGTTCCCGCGCGACGACCCGCGCTATCAGCAGCAGCAGCGCGAAGCCAAGGAGCGGGGCGGCAACCTGTCCAAGGGCGAGGGCGCGGGCGACCCGCAGATCGGCGTGCCCTACGCCATCGACGTCAACGCCGGCTGGCGCGTGAAGTGGACGGGCCTGCTGTGCAAGGAGCCGCCCTATGGCGGGATCACCGCCATCGACATGCGCACGGGCCGCACCCTGTGGGACCGGCCGTTCGGCACGGCGCGCAAGAACGGGCCGTGGAAAATCCCCTCGCACCTGCCGCTGGAGATCGGCACGCCCAACAACGGCGGCTCGGTGGTGACGGCGGGCGGGCTGATCTTTATCGCCGCGGCCACTGACGACCTGATCCGCGCCATCGACATCGAGACGGGCAAGACGGTGTGGTCCGACGTGCTGCCGGCCGGCGGCCAGGCCAATCCGATGATCTATGAGCAGAACGGGCGCCAGTACCTCGTCATCATGGCGGGCGGGCACCACTTCATGGAGACGCCCAAAGGCGACTACGTCATCGCCTACGCCCTGCCGCAGCGGTAGGGCGTCAGCGGGCCTCTCCCAACCGCATCAGCGGGCTTCGCCCAGGGCGGCGAGGCCCGCGCGCGACGGGCACAGGTCGGCGATGACGCAGGCCGAGCAGGCCGGCTTCCGGGCCGTGCAGGTGTAGCGGCCGTGCAGGATCAGCCAGTGGTGCGCCTTGGGCAGCCAGTCCTCGGGCACGATGCGGTGCAACTGCGCCTCGACCTTGTCGGGCGTGGAGGCGTTGGCCAGGCCCAGCCGATGCGAGACCCGGAACACATGGGTGTCGACGGCGATCGCAGGCTCGATCCCCAGTTCGTTCAGGACCACGCTGGCGGTCTTGCGGCCGACGCCGGGCAGGGCCTGCAGCGCCTCACGCGTCAGGGGCGTGACGCCGCCGTGCTGCTCCTGCACGATGCGGCTCAGCGCGATGACGTTGCGCGCCTTGCCGCGATAGAGGCCGATGGAGGCGATAAAGGGGATCAGGCCTTCTTCGCCCAGCGCCAGCATCTTTTCCGGCGTGTCGGCGACGGCGAACAGCCGCTCGGTCGCCTTGTTGACAGACACGTCGGTGGCCTGGGCCGACAGGGCGACGGCCACGACCAAGGTGAAGGGATTGGCGAAGTTCAGCTCGGTCTTGGGGTCGGGCATGACGCCGGACAGGCGGGTGAAGATCGCCTCCACCCTGTCCTCGTCCGGCGGCCAGGCCAGGATGGGGATGGCCGCGCCGGTCATGACGGCGGGACGTTTGGGCGCGGCCTTCTTGGGTCGGACGGTCTTGGCCTTCATGCCTCGCTGTCGCCGGGGGCGCGGACCGGGTCAAGGCCAAGCGCGGCCAGGACCTGATCGGCCGCGCGTTCGCCTTCGGTCCAGGCGCCGTGGGCTGTGCCGTAGAAGTCCAGCGCGGTGGCCTCGCCGGCGATGAAGATGCGATTTTCGATCGGCGCCGACAGTTTGGCGCGATCGCCGGCGCGGCCGGGCAGGGCGTGGGAATAGGCGCCGCGCGACCAGGGATCGGCGCCCCACATCGAGGCCGAGACGGGCTGAAGCCGCTTTCGCATGTCCGAACCCAGCAGCGAAACCAGTTCGTCCACGGCGAAGTCGAAGAAGGCGGCCGGCCCTTGCGCCTCCAGACCCCAGGCGAGGTCGGCGCCGAAATAGCCCTCGATCATCGGGCGGCCGAAGGGGCGCAGATGGTAGCCGCCGGTCTGGGCCGTGTCGCGGCGGCCCCACAGCTGGCTATCGGGCGGAAAGTCCTCGGCGCCGTCCACGATCATGTGCAGCTTGGACGCCAGGCCCAGCGGCACGCCCGATGCGGCCTCGAGCAATGAGGCGACCGGCGGCTCGATGCGGATCGCCTCCGACGCAATCAGGCTGGTGGGCGTGGTCAGCACCACCGCGCGGGCGTGGAGCGGGCCACGCGCGGTCTCGAGCCTCAGCAGCGCGCCCGAGCGGTCGATGCAGCGCACCGGGCAGTTCAGCACCAGCGAGGAGGGGTCGATCCCGCGCGCCAGCCCTGCGATCAGCCGGCCATAGCCTTCCTTGACCCGCCAGTTCACGCCCGTGTCTCGATAGGCGTCATAGTCGATCGTCGAAACCTCGGCGAAGCGCGCGCCGTTCAGGGCGCCCGAGATCGCGTCCATGCGCGCGTTCCAGCGGCAGTCGGGATCGAACAAGGCGGAGGCGGGCGGGTCCTGCCCCTCCTGCGCCGCCTTGGCCACCCGGTCCTCGAAGTCGGAAAAGGCCTGGCCGAACTCGGCCTGTTCGGCCGGGGTCATCTCGTGGTTGAAGGCCTGGCTTTCCCAAGGCGGCGGGGTCTTGTCGAGCGTCAGGCCTTCGGCCTCGACGCGAGCGGCCAGCGCATTGTCTTCGGCCGAATGCAGCCAGCCGCAGCCGAGATCGAGGCCGTGCGTAGCGCCCTGCGGGTCGCGGGTCTGAACCGTGTGCGCCCGTCCGCCCACCCGCTCGCGCGCCTCCAGCACCAGCAGCGACAGCCCGGGGCGGGCCAGGCGGCGGGCGGCGGCGACGCCGGCTGCGCCCGCGCCGATCACAGCGACATCGACTTGGCTGGGCAGGGGCGGGGAGGCGGAGGCGTCGGTCATGAGGCAGTGAAAACACGCGGAAACCGGTCGTGTTCACGCCGCGCACGAAACACATTGATTTCTGGACGGCGGTGTCCATTTATGCGGCGCTTCAAAGTGTCGCACCGGACGGATCGATGTCGCCTCAACTCAAGAAACGCCTGCCGCTGATCGCCGCCGGGGTCGCGGCCCTGATCGTGGTTGGGGGCGGCGCCGTGTGGTGGATCAACGGTCAGCGGTGGGAGGCCACCGACAACGCCTTTGTCGAGGCCGACACCACCCTGGTCAGCCCGCAGATTTCCGGACGCGTGGTCGAGGTGCTGGTCGGCGACAACCAGCGGGTCGAGGCGGGCCAGGTGCTGGTGCGGCTGGACGACAGCGACCAGAGGGCCGAGCTGGCGCAGGCCGAGGCCAATCTGCAGGCGGCGCAAGCCGCGGTCGGCAATGTCGACGCCCAGGCCGAGCAGGAGCAGGCCACCATCGCCGCCCGCGCCGCTGCTGTCGAACAGGCGCGCGCCCAGGCGGGCCTCGCCCAGGCCGAACTGAACCGCTATGGCCAGCTGGCGGAGGCCGGCTGGGTCTCGCAGCAGCGCATCCAGACGCAACAGGCCAACGCCCGCAGCGCCAACGCCACCGTGGCCCAGGCGCAGGCCGCCCTGACCGCCGAGCAGCGCAGCTCGGGCGTGCTGGGCTCGACCCGCCAACGCAGCGTCGCCGCCGTGCAGCAGGCGCGCGCCGAGGTCGAACTGGCCCGCGTGGCTTTGGACCGCACGGTGATCCGCGCGCCCGCCGCCGGGGTCGTCGGCGCCCGCAGCGTCCGGGCCGGGCAGTATGTGGGGCCGGGCGCGCAGCTGTTGTCGCTGGTGCCGCTGGGCGACACCTATGTGGTCGCCAACTTCAAGGAAACGCAGCTGGACCGGCTGCGGCTCGGCCAGACGGTCGAGATCGAGGCCGACGCCTTCAAGGGCCGCGCCCTGCATGGCCGGATCGACAGCTTCGCGCCCGCGACGGGTTCCGAGTTCGCCCTGATCCCGATCGAGAACGCCACCGGCAACTTCACCAAGATCACCCAGCGGGTCCCCGTCCGCATCGTGGTGGACCGCAACCAGGGCCTGTCGCTGCGGCCAGGGCTGTCGGTCGAGGTCAAGGTCGACCTGAAGAGCCAGGGCGGCCAGAGCTTCGCCGAAGCCGGTGGGGCGCAGATGGCGGCGAACGGCGCCGCCGCGCGGTGAGCGCCGCCAGCCCGGCCGTTCCGGCAGGCGTCCGTTCGGCGGAGGGCGCGCCTGCACAGCCGGACATCAACTGGAGCGTGCTGCTGCTCGGCTTCGCCGGCATGGTGATCGGCCAGTTCATGGCCATTCTGGACATCCAGATCGTGGCCGCCTCGCTGCCGCAGATCCAGGCGGGGGTGGGCGCCTCCGCCGACGAGATCAGCTGGATCCAGACCGCCTATCTGATCCCGGAAGTCGTGATGATCCCGCTGTCGGGATACCTGTCGCGGCTGTGGGGCACGCAGAAGCTGTTTCTGGCCTCCTGCATCGGCTTTCTGATCATGAGCGTGGCGACGGGTCTGTCGTCCTCGATCGAGAGCATGATCCTGTTTCGCGCGCTGCAAGGCTTTGTCGGCGGGGCCATGATCCCCACCGTGTTCGCCGTCGCCTTTACCGCCTTTCCGCCGGACAAGCGGGTCACCGCCAGCGTTGTCATGGGCCTGATCGTGACGCTGGCGCCGACCGTCGGGCCAACGCTGGGCGGGCATCTGACCGAGTGGCTGAGCTGGCGCTGGCTGTTCTTCATCAATGTCATCCCCGGCATGGTCGTGCTGTTCCTGGTCGGGCGCTACGCCAACTTCGACAAGGGCGATCCGAGCCTGGCCAAGGGGTTTGACTGGTGGGGCCTGTTCCTGATGGCCGCCTTTCTGATGAGCCTGCAGTTCGTGCTGGAGGAGGGGGCCAAAAACGACTGGTTCCAGGACGACGAGATCCTGCTGCTGGCCGTTATCGCGGCGCTGGCGTTCCCAGCCTTTGTCTGGCGATCGCTGACCTATCGCAATCCGATCGTGGAGCTGAGGGCGTTCGGCAACCGCAACTTCGTGGTCGGCGTCATCATGACCTTTATCGTGGGCGCGGCGCTGTTCGGCGGGACGTTCCTGTTGCCGCTGTTCCTGGGGCGAGTGCGCGAGTATTCGGCCGCGGAGGTCGGGACCACCATGGTGGTGTCTGGCCTGGCCATGTTCGCCACTGGGCCGTTCGCCGGACGGCTGGTGCGCAAGGTGGATGCGCGGCTCCTGATGTTCGGCGGCTTCATGCTGTGCGCCTGGGGCATGTGGGATGCGCATGCTGTGACGACCGAGTGGGGCTTCTGGCAGTTCGCGGGCGTGCAGGCGCTGAGGGGCGTGGGTGTCATGCTGGCCATGATCGCCTCTCAGCAAGTGACCATGGCGACCCTGCCGCCGCACATGGTCAAGAACGCATCGGGCCTGGTGAACCTCAGCCGCAACGTGGGCGGGGCCTTTGGCCTGGCGATCCTGAACACCTCCATCACCACCCAGACCGCGGTGCACATGGGAGAGCTGACGCAGGCCATCCCGCAGGGCAGCCAGGGCGTGCAGGGCATGATCGCCGGGCTGACCCAGCGGTTCGCCGACTCGGTCGATCCGCAGGCCTCGGCGTTGAAGGCCATGTGGGGCATCCTGCAGCGGCAGGCGACGACGCTGGCGTTCGGCGACGCCTTTGCGCTGTTGGCCGTGGCCTGCGCGGTGGCGGGGTTCGTCACCCTTTTCGCCCAGCCGGTGCGGGCGCAAGCCGGCGCGCCGCCGTCGGACGCCCACTGATGCCCCGCCATCCCGGCCAGGTGGACGAGGCCAAGACCGAGGCGATCCTGGAGGCCGCGGGCGCCCTGTTCGCCGAGCGGGGGCTGGCCGCCTCCATGGACGAGATCGCCCGGCGCGCGGGGGTGTCCAAGCAGACGCTGTACAACCGCTTCGCCTCCAAGTCCGAAATCGCCCAGGCGCTGGCCGAGCAGCGCTCGGCCGCGGTCACCGCGCCGCTGAAAGGCGGCGGCGAGCCGGAGGCGGTGCTGGAGGCGCTGGCCCTGTCGCTGCTGGAGCGGGTCTGCGCGCCCGAAAAGACGGCGTCGCTGCGCGGCGTCTGCCTGGTTTCGGCGGATGCGCCCGAGATCTCGCGCATCGTCTATCAGGCGGGACCCGGCGAAAGCCTGAAGCGGCTGTCGGCGTGGCTGGCGGACCAGACGCGGGCGGGGCGGCTGGACACCCCCGATCCGGACGAGGCGGCCGAGATGTTCACCGGCATGGTGCTGGGTCACGGCCACCTGCGCGCCGTGCTGGACATCCCCCAGATCGGGCCTGAGCAGCGTAAGGTCCGCGCGCGCGAGGCGGCGGCGCGCTTCGTCCGCGCATTCGCGCCGGTGGACGCAGGCGAGCGGTCGGCCTAGATCGCGGGCGTTCCTTCAAAGGAGTTCGCCCATGCTGATGCACCTGTCGTCCTGGCCCGAGATCGATGCGCGACTGAGCGACGGCGGGGTGCTGTCCAGGACCGCGATCGTGCCGATCGGATCGAACGAGCAGCATGGGCCGACCGGCCTGCTGGGCACCGACTGGCTGTGTCCCGAGATCATCGCCCACGCGGCGGAAAAGGGCGACGAGCGGCTGGTGGTGGCGCCCACCTTCAACATCGGCATGGCCCAGCATCACCTGGCCTTCGCCGGCACCATTTCGCTGAGGCCATCGACCTTCATGGCCGCGATCATCGACTGGGTCTCGTCGCTGAGCCGGCACGGGTTCGAGCGCATCTATTTCCTGAACGGACACGGCGGCAATGTCGCCACCATCGAGGCGACGTTCAGCGAAATCTATGCGGACTGGAGCTTTGGCGGGGAACAGCCGGAGTTTTCTCTGAAGCTGCGCAACTGGTGGGACCTGCCGGGCGTGCTGGGCCTGTGCAACAGCCTGTTCCCGACCGGCCACGGCGCCCACGCCACGCCGTCCGAGATCGCGGTGACGCAGGCCGCCTATCCCGACCGGATCAAGACGGCCGATTATCAGCCGCGCATCGCGCCGAACGGACCGATCCGCGACGCGCTGGATTACCGCGCACGCTTTCCCGATGGCCGCATCGGCTCGGACCCGGCGCAGGCCAGTCCGGAGAAGGGCCAGAGGATCATCGACACGGCGATCCCGGCGTTGATCCGCGACGTGATGGCGTTCGCGGAGGAAGCGCGGGTCTAAGGGGCGTCTCGGCAGAGCCCCGTCATTCGTCATCCTCGCCACAAGGCGAGGATGACGGGGGATGGGTTGCCGGCTCGAAAGGCGCGGGAGCAGAGGCGCGAGGATCAGACCGTCTCGGGCGACGCGTCCTCAACCGTTTCGTCTTCGACCTTGGCTTCCTTGCGAGCAGCCTTTTCCGCCTTCTTGGCCTCCTTGTCCGCCAGCTTCTGGGCCTTCTTGGCGGCCTTGGCCTGAGCCTTGGCGAGGGTGGGGGCGTCGTCGGCGGCGGCGGCGAGTTCGGTCAGTTGCTTCAGGAAGCCGTCGCGGTGGCCCTTGGGCAACAGGCCCATGATGCGGCGGTCGGCGGCCTCGACGCGCGGGCGGGCGGCCTCCAGCCGGGCAAGGCCGGCATCGGACAGGCGCACGGCCTTGGCGCGGGCGTCCAGCGTCGAGCGTTCGCGCTCCAGCAAGCCCTTGGCGGTCATGCGCGCCACCAGATCGGCCAGGGTCGAGCGGTCGATGCCGGTCAGGCGCACCAGCTCGGTCTGGGTCAGGCCGGCCTTGAGCGAGGCGGCCTCCAGCACCGCGAACTGACGCTGGGTCAGGCCGTCGGGACCCGCCTCCTCGGCATAGATGTCGAGCGCCAGCTGAAGGGCGCGGTGCATCAGGTGGCTGGGCGAATTCGCCAGCGGCCCGATCTTTTTCGCCGCCTTGCCCGCCTTGACCATGATCCGACCTCCGCCTTGCGGCACAGGTAACAGCGGCGCTTTACGGTTTGACGCGGATCGTGCGTCGGTTTGGCGACAGTTCGTCCGTGCGGAGCCTTACAGCCCGGTGTCGGGCGAGACGGGGGCGGCTTCGTCGTCCTTCACCATGTGCTTCATGATGAAGAAGACCTGCCAGACGCCGAACACCGCCGAGGCGATCCACAGCACGCCCCGGAAACTGACCCAGGCGTCGTCGCTCTGGGTGCGCCAGACGACCTCGTTCACGATGGCGACGGCGGCGAAATACAGGCCATAACGCAGGGTCAGGCCGCGCCAGCCCCGTTCGGTCAGCTGAAACGCCTCGCCCAGCAGATAGCGAAACGGATAGCGGCGCAGCGGCAGTGAGCCCAGCAGCACGACCGCCAGGGCCGCGTTCTGGATGGTCAGCTTGATCTTCAACAGCGTCGGATCGTGGAACACCAGGGTCAGGACGCCGAACACCAGCGCGAAGCCGCCGGTCAGCAGCGGCAGCGGGGCCAGCCGGCGCTCCACCATCCAGCCGATGGCCAGGGCCAGGGCGGAGGCGCCGACCAGCACCCAGGTCGCCTGGACCAGCGCTTCCTGACCCTCCAGCCCGCGTACGAAGCGGTTGACCGCATAGCCGATCATGAAGGCGACCAGGGCGCCGAAGTCGACGGCCTGGCGGATGGACTGGCGGTTCCTGTCGGTCGCGGATTGGGTCATCAGTCGTCCAGTCCGACAAGGGAGCGGGAAAAGGCGCGGGCGTCGAAGGGCTGAAGGTCCTCGATCCCTTCGCCCACGCCGATCAGCTTCAGCGGCGCGTCCGACGCCTGGGCCACGGGCACCAGCACGCCGCCGCGTGCGGTGCCGTCCAGCTTGGTCATGACGATGCCCGACACAAAGGCGGTGCGGCCGAATATCTGCTCCTGCGCCAGGGCGTTGCGGCCGACGGTGGCGTCCAGCACCAGCAGCGTCTCGTGCGGGGCGTCCGCGTCGATCTTTTTCAGCACCCGCACGATCTTGAGCAGTTCGTCCATCAGGGCGGACTTGTTCTGCAGCCGGCCGGCGGTGTCGATCAGCACCACGTCGAAGCCTTCCGCGCGCGCCTTGGTGTAGGCGTCAAAGGCGAGGCCGGCGGCGTCGGCGCCGTCCCGGCGGCTCTCGAAAGCCGCGCCCGCGCGTTCGGCCCAGACCTTGAGCTGTTCGCGGGCGGCGGCGCGGAAGGTGTCGCCGGCGACGATCATCACCCTGGCGCCCTTGCCCGTCAGGTCGGCCGCGATCTTGCCCAGCGTCGTGGTCTTGCCCGAGCCGTTCACGCCGACGAACAGCACCACATAGGGCTTGGGCCCGGACAGCGGGTCGAACGTCGCCTGGCGCGGCAGGAGTTCGGCGGCCACGGCCTCGGCCAGCGCTTCCTTGACCTCGCGCTCGGGCGCGTCCTTGCCGAAGCGAAGCGTGCGGAACCGCTCCACGATCCGGGCCGAGGCGGCGGGTCCCAGGTCGCTTTCCAGGAGGTGCTCCTCCAGCTGGTCGAGCGAGGCCTCGGACAGGGGCTCCTTGACAAAGGCGGAGACGACCTGATCGGTCATCTGCTTCGACGAGCGCGACAGGCCCTGGCTGAGCCGCTGGAACCAGCCTTTTTTACCCGTATCGGTCATGCGAATGGCCTTAGCGTCATCCCCGGGCGAGGTCACGTTTCGTGTGAGATTCCGTTCATCCCGGCGAAAGCCGGGACCCACACCTTTGGCGGAGCCGTTCGGGTCTGTATGCACTGGATGATCGTCCAAGTCCGTGCGGCGTTACTCACTGGGTCCCGGCGTTCGCCGGGATGAGCGGAAATCCTGATGCACAAGCCCCACCCCTTCCACTCGCCCGCGACCCACGGCTTCGTGCGCGTCGCCGCCGCCACGCCCGTCAGCCACATCGCCGACCCGAAGGCCAATGCGGAGGAGCACGCCGCACTGATCCGGCAGGCGGGCGAGCAGGGCTGCGACCTGATCGTGTTCCCCGAACTGTCGCTGTCGGCCTACGCCATCGACGACCTGCTGTTGCAAGGCGCGCTGCTGGACGAGGTGGAGCGGCAGGTCGCGGCACTGGCCGAACTGACGGTGAAGTTCGGGATCGTCGCAGTGGTGGGCGCGCCGATCCGGAGCGCGGATCGGCTGTACAACTGCGCCGTGGTGCTGGCGAACGGGACGGTGCTGGGCGTCGTGCCCAAGACCTATCTGCCGAACTACCGCGAATATTATGAGAAGCGCTGGTTCTCGCCGGCCATCGAACTGCAGCCGGACGAGCGGGAGGTGCGGATCGCGGGCGAAGCGGTGCGGTTCGGCACGGACCTGCTGTTCCAGGCCGACAACCGGCCGGGCTTCACCTTCGGGGTGGAGATCTGCGAGGACTATTGGGCGCCGCTGCCGCCCTCGACGCGCCAGGCCATGGCGGGGGCGCGCATCCTGCTGAACCTGTCGGCCTCCAACATCGTGATCGGCAAGGCGGACGACCGCGCCCTCTTATGCGCCAGCCAGTCGGCGCGGGCGATGGCGGCCTATGTGTTCACCGCCTCCGGCTGGGGCGAGAGCACCACGGACCTAGCCTGGGACGGGCAGGCGACGGTGTACGAACTGGGATCGAAGCTGGCGGAGGGCGAGCGGTTCTCACTTGAAAGCCACCTGACGATCGCCGACGTGGACGTGGATCGGATCGGGCTTGAACGGCTTCGCACCGGCACCTTCGCGGACTGCGCGCGGGCCGAGGTCGCGCCGCACGCTTACGAGTTCGTGCCGTTCGAGGCGGGCGAGGGGCCGGGCGGCGAGCTGATGCGCGGCGTCGATCGCTTTCCCTTCGTGCCGGACCGGGCCGAGCGGCTGGACCAGGACTGCTACGAGGCGTTCAACATCCAGGTGCAGGGGCTGATGCGGCGGCTGCGCGCCACCAACGGCCAGCGCATCGTGATCGGTGTCTCTGGCGGGCTGGATTCGACGCAGGCGCTGCTGGTCGCCTGCCGGGCCTTCGACCGGCTGGAGCTGCCGCGCGCCAACATCCTGGGCTTCACCATGCCCGGTTTCGCGACTTCGGAAGGCACCAAGTCGAACGCCTGGGCGCTGATGAACGCGCTGGAGATCACCGGCGCCGAGATCGACATCAAGCCGGCGGCGCGCGCCATGCTGGAGGAGATCGGCCACGCCTTCGGACGCGGAGAGCCCGTCTACGACATCACCTTCGAGAATGTGCAGGCGGGCCTCAGGACCGACTACCTGTTCCGGCTGGCCAACCAGAACAAGGCGTTCGTGCTGGGCACCGGCGATCTGTCGGAACTGGCGCTGGGGTGGGCCACCTATGGCGTCGGCGACCACATGAGCCATTACAACGTCAACGGCGGGGTGGCCAAGACGCTGATCCGCCACCTGATCCGCTGGGTGGCGGACAAGCAACTGGTGGGATCGGACGCCAGCCCGACGCTGTACGGCATCCTGGACACCGAGATTTCGCCCGAGCTGGTGCCGGCCGGCGAGGACGGCAAGATTCAGTCGACCGAGAGCGCGGTCGGACCCTATGCGCTGAACGACTTCTTTCTGTTCTACGTCACCCGCTTCGGCATGGCGCCGTCCAAGGTGGCCTATCTGGCGCACCAGGCGTGGAAGGACGCCGGCCGGGGCGAATGGCCGGCGGGCACGCCCGACGACGAGCGGATCACCTTCGAGCTGCCGATCATCAAGGACTGGATGCGCAAGTTCCTGATCAGGTTCTTCCAGACGGCGCAGTTCAAGCGGTCGGCCTTGCCCAACGGGCCGAAGGTAGTGACGGGCGGCTCGCTGTCGCCGCGCGGCGATTGGCGCGCGCCCTCCGACGGCACGGCGCGGGTGTGGCTGGATGAGCTTGAAGCCAACGTGCCGGACTGATCCTGCCGCTCCTCCCCATCTGGGGGAGGGGGACCGCGCCCGAAGGGCGGGGTGGAGGGGGGAACGTCCCACAGCCCCCTCCGTCGCGGCGCTATTCGCGCCACCCGCTCCTCCCCCAGAGGGGGAGGAGCGGGTGGCTGTCAGGCTTGTTCGAAGGTCAGGGGCTCGCCCCAGAACTGGGCCACAAGCGCGGACTGGGCGCCGGCCTGGCCGGTGGTGATGAAGTCGCGGCGGCCGGTTTCGCCCAGCGCATATTCCGGATGGGCCGCGAAGTAGCGGTCCAGGGCGTCGGCGACGGCGGTGGGCTGGTGGATCAGCTCGGTTCCGGCGGGCAGGGCCGAGGCGAACAACTCGGCCACGATCTCGTAGTGGGTGCAGCCCAGCACCGCCTTGTCCGGATGGCGGCCGATCTTGCGGCGCAGGGCGTCGACGTGGTCGGACACCACCACGCTCAGCTCCTCGACCGGGGCGCCCAGCTCGATCAGGCCGGCCAGGCCGGGGCAGGGCTCGGCGAACACCGCCAGGTCGTGGCGGCGCTTGTCGATTTCGATCTCGTAGACGCGGCTCAGCGCGGTGGCGGCGGTGCAGAAGACGCCGGTGATGTCGATGGCGGCGACCTTGTCGCCCTCGGGCACGGCTTCGGCCTCATAGGTCCACGGCAGGCCGGTGGCGGCCTCGATCGTCGGCACGATGATGCCCAGGACGTTGACCGGCCGACCCAGCCGTTCGCGCAGCGATGGGATCCAGGTCTGCTGCAGCCGGCGCAGCGCGATGGCCGATGCGGTGTTGCAGGCCAGGACCACCACCGAGGCGCCGGCCTCGAACAGCCGCTCGCATCCGGCGCGGGTCAGCTCCACGATCTCCTCGCCGCCGCGCCCGCCATAGGGGGCGTTGGCCTGGTCGGCCAGATAGATGAAGTCGCGCTCCGGAAAGCGACGGGTCAGTTCGCGATGGACGGTCAGGCCGCCCACGCCGGAGTCGAAAACGCCTATAGCCATGAGGCAGCGGTTTATCGCGGCGGCGACCGGACCGCGACGATAAATTCCGCACCCGCCCCTGTGACTGAGGCTGGTGATGGGTCTAGGGTCCGCGCCAGATGATCCCAGCAAGGAAATATCGATGCAAAGACGACAGCTTCTTCTCGGCGGCGCGGGCTTTCTGGTGCTGACCGGCTGCGCCAGCGCGAACGGCATGGACGCCGGCTCGTCGGCCGCGGGCGATGCGCCATCGGCCGCCACGCTTTCGGAGGAAGCCGCGATCGCGCGCGCCGTGCTGCCGCGCCAGACGCCGCGCGCCGAGCTGCTGCAGGCATGGACCGGCGCCCATGGCGGCACGCCGCCCTTCGACAAGGCGACGCCGGCCAAGGTGCGCGAGGCGATCCTGGAAGGGATCGAGCTGCAGCGCGCGGAGATCGCGGCCATCGCCAACAATCCCGACGCCCCGACCTTCGCCAACACCTCCGTCGCCATGCAGATGGCGGGCGAGCCGCTGGACCGGGTGATGAGCGTGTTCGGCGTCATGACCTCCAACATCGGCGGCGAAGAGTGGGAGGCGCTGGACAGCGAGGTCTCGCCGCTGCTGTCGGCGGCGTCGGACGAGATTACCTTCAACGAAGCCCTGTTCGCCCGCATCAAGGCGGTGGCGGACGGCGCGCGGGGCGCCGGGCTGAACCCGCAGCAGACGCGCATCGCCACGCGGTCGCGCGACGCCTACGTCCGCAACGGCGCGGCGCTGGACGCGGCCGGCAAGGCCGAGTTGGGCCGCATCAACACCGCCCTGTCGAACGCCTTTACCCGCTTCGGCCAGAAGGTCGTGGCCGACGAGAACAGCTGGACGCTGATCCCGAACGAGGCCGGCGTGCGCGGCCTGCCGGCGTCCAACAAGACGGCGGCGGCGGCGGCGGCGCGGACCCGGAACCTGCAGGGCTGGGCGATCCTGAACACCCGCTCCAGCGTCGATCCGTTCCTGACCTTTGCTGACGACCGGTCCTTGCGCGAGCAGGTGTGGAACAAGTTCGTCAATCGTGGCGACAACGGCGATGCGAACGACACCAACGCGACCATCGCCGAGATCGTGAAGCTGCGCGACCAGCGGGCGAAGCTGCTGGGTTTCCGCAACCACGCCGAATGGCGGATGCAGGACACCATGGCCAAGACCCCGGCCGCGGCCGAGGATCTGATGCAGCGGGTCTGGGCGCCGGCCAAGGCGCGGGTGGCGGAAGAAGTCGCCGACATGCGCGGCATCGCCGGCCATGACATCGAGCCGTGGGACTACCTCTATTACGCCGAGAAGGTCCGCAAGGCGAAGTACGACCTGGATCAGAACGAGCTGCGTCCGTACTTCGAGCTGAACAACGTGCGCGCCGGCTCCTTCTACATGGCCGAGCGCCTGTACGGCTTCACCTTCGCCAAGTTGCCGCAGGGGTCTGTTCCGGTCTTCCACCCGGACGTGACGGTGTACGAAGTCAGGGACGCCGGCCGGCCGATCGGCCTGTACTACACCGACGACTACGCCCGGCCGGGCAAGCGGTCTGGGGCCTGGATGACGACCTATCGGTCGCACTCGATCTATGACGGGCCGGAAAACACGCTGGGCTCCAACAACAACAACTTCGTCAAGGCGCCCGACGGCGAGCCGATCCTGATCTCGCTGGACGACGCCGAGACCCTGTTCCACGAGTTCGGCCACACCCTGCACGCCTATTCGTCCAACGTGGTCTATCCGGCGCTGGGCGGCACGCCGCGCGACTTCGTCGAATATCCGTCGCAGGTGCACGAGCACTGGGTGCTGACGCGCCCGATCCTGGACGGCTATCTGAAGAACGTGGAGACGGGCCAGTCGATGCCGCAGGCGCTGGTCGACAAGATCGAGGCGGCGGCGACCTTCAACCAGGGCTATGCGACGGTCAGCTACCTGTCCTCGGCCATCGTGGACATGGACCTGCACACGCAAGCTGTGCCGCCGACCGACATCGACGCCTTCGAGAAGGCTTCGCTGGCGCGCATCGGCATGCCCCGTGAGATCGTGATGCGGCACCGCCTGCCGCAGTTCAATCACCTGTTCACGTCGGACGCCTATTCGGCCGGCTACTACTCCTACCTGTGGTCGGAGACGATGGACGCCGACACCTGGGCCTTCTTTGAAGAGTCCGGCGACGTGTTCGATCCGCAGATCGCGCAGCGCTTCAAGGCCATCATGCTGGCGCCGGGCAACACCACCGACCGCGCCGAGGCGTACCGCGAGTTCCGCGGCCGCGATCCCGACGTGGCGGCGCTGCTGAAGGTGCGGGGCTTCCCGACGTCGTAAGGCGGTTTGGCTTCTCCTCCCTGTTCGCTTCGCGAATGGGGAGGTGGATCGACGGCGAAGCCGGCGAGACGGAGGGGTGATGGCGCCGACGTCAGAACCCCTCCGTCACGGCGCTCACGCGCCGCGCCACCTCCCCATCGCTGCGCGACGGGGAGGAGAGTGAGGAGGGAGTTCGCACATGACCGTTGTCGCTTCCTATGTCTACCGCGACGGCGCGCGGGTGCGCGAGGCGCCGCTGACGGGCGAGGGGCTGCAGCTTCAGCCGGGCGAGTTCGTCTGGGTCGGGCTGTACGAGCCTGACGAGGCCGAGATGGCCGCCCTGGTCGAGCGGTTTCGCCTGCATCCGCTGGCGGTCGAAGACGCCCTGTCGGCGCACCAGATGCCCAAGGTCGAGGCCTATGACGGCGAGCTGTTCATCGCGGCGCGCACGGCCGAACTGTCCGACGACCGCATCATCTATGGCGAGACCCACGTCTTTGTCGGGCCCAACCACATCATCACCGTCCGGCACGGCTCGGCCAAGTCGCATGCGCCGCTCAGGCGACAGCTGGAGGCCTCGCCGCGCCAGTTGAAGCACGGCCCGGACTTCGTGCTTCACGCGGTGCTGGACTTCGTGGTCGACGGCTATCTGCCGATCATCGACCAGGCCGAGGACCGGGCGCTGGAGATGGAGCGCGAGGCGCTGGACGCCTTTCTGTCGCGGCTGCAGATCAAGCGACTGTTCCGGCTGCGACGGCAGCTGCTGAAGTTCCGTCGCATCCTGGGGCCGATGGAGGATGTGGGCTCAAAGCTGGAGACGCTGGATCTGCCGTGTATCGATCCGGAGGTCCGGCCCTACTTCCGCGACCTCGCCGACCATGCGCGGCGGGTCAACCACCGGGCCGAGGGGCTGGGCGAAGCCCTGGGTTCGGTGCTGGAGGTGGCCAACCTGCTGGAGCAGCAGCGGCAGGGCGTGATCACGCGAAAGCTCGCCGCCTGGGCCGCCATCCTGGCCGCCCCCACGGCCATCGCCGGCATCTACGGCATGAACTTCGACAACATGCCCGAGCTTCACTGGCGCTACGGCTACTTCATCGTCCTGGGCATGATCGGCGTCGTCTGCACAGGCCTGTTCATCAGCTTCAAGCGGTCGAAGTGGCTATAAGGCCAGTCGATAGAGGCGGCGTCACCCTCGGGCCTGACCCGAGGGCCGGGCGTTCCGCAGCAGTCCGCTGAAGGCGATGCAAAGTCCGATCCGCGTCCGATCCTCGGGTCGAGCCCGAGGATGACGGTACGAGGGGGGCGGCTCAGCCGCTGTTCCTGAGCCCCGCAGCCACGCCGTTGATCGCCAGGAGGATGCCTTCGCGCACGCGCGGATCGTCGTCGCCGTTGCGCCGCCTGCGGATCAGCTCGATCTGGACGTGGTTCAGCGGCTCCACATAGGGCATGCGCAGGCGGATCAGCCGGTCGAGCTCGGGCTGGCCGCCCAGCAGTTTGTCATGGCCGGTGATGGCCAGCACGGCGGCGTGGGTGCGGTCCCATTCGCTTCTGATCTCGCCGTAGATGCGGGCGGCGAGCGACGGATCGGGCACAAGCGAGGCGTAGCGTCGGGCGATGGTCATGTCCGCCTTGGCCATCACCATCTCCATGTTCTGGACCAGGGTGCGGAAGAAGGGCCAGGCTTCGGCCATGGCCTTCAGCTCGGCCATGTCGCGGCCCTCCACCGCCGAGCCGAAGCCGAACCAGCCGGGCAGCATGACGCGCGACTGCGACCAGCTGAACACCCAAGGAATGGCGCGCAGATCCTCGATCTTTGGAGACGCCGAGCGCGAGGACGGGCGCGAGCCGATCTTCAGGTCGGCGATCTCGGCGATTGGCGTGGCGGCCCGGTAGTAGTCGTTGAAGCCGTCGGTCTCATAGACCAGCCGGCGATAGGCGTTCATCGAGGCTTGGGACAGCGCCGACAGCAGGCGGCCGTGCTCGGCGGTGAAGGCCTGGTCGCGGCCCTGGCCCAGCGACGCCAGAACGGCGCCGCAGGTCAGGGCGTCGAGGTTGCGCAGCGCGATCTCGGGCTCGCCGTATTTGTTGGCGATGACCTCTCCCTGTTCAGTGGTGCGGATGCGGCCCTGGACCGTGCCTTCCGGCTGGGCCAGGACGCCGGCGAAGGCCGAGCCGCCTCCGCGCCCGACGGTGCCGCCCCGGCCGTGAAACAGCTGCAGCTTGAGGCCGGCGGCCTGGGTCACGTCGACCAGGGCGCGTGACGCCTCGTGCAACTCCCAGCCCGAGGTCAGGTAGGAGCCGTCCTTGTTCGAATCGGAATAGCCGATCATCACCTCCTGCACCCCGCGCGCGCGGGCGACGGCCATGGCCGACGGTTCACGCAGCAGGCGCTCCAGCGTCGGCTTGGCGGCGCGAAGGTCCTCGATCGTCTCGAACAGGGGCGCGGCCTGGATCGGGCAGGCGGCGGGGTCCTCGGGCCGGTAGAGGCCGACCTCCTTCAGCAGCAGATAGACCTCCAGCAGGTCGGAGGCGGCGTCGGTCTTTGAGACGATGTGGGTGCGGATCGCCTGCGGGCCGAAGTCCGACAGGGCCTGGGCCGCGGCCTGCAGGATGGCGCGCTCCTTCAGCGTCTCCTCGTCATATTCGGCATAGGGGCTGAACAGCGGACGGGCCGAGGTCAGCTCGCGCGCCAGAACCTGCATGCGACCGTCTTCATCCAGCGCGAGATAGTCAGGGCAGACGCCGGCGACCCGCAGCAGGTCGGCGACCACGCGTTCGTGCACGTCGGCGTTCTGGCGCAAATCCAGCGTCGCCATGTGGAAACCGAAGATCTGAACCGCCGTGATCAGGTCGGTCAGGCGGTCGTCCTCGAACACGGCGCCATGCCGGGCGGCCAGGCTGTCGTGCAGCACGCGCAGGTCGGCCTCGAACGCGTCGGGGCCGGAATAGCGGTCCGCCTGAACCGCCGCACGGCGGAGCGGCGGCGCGCCGGCCAGGGCTTCGTGCGTGGCGGCGAGGCGGGCGTAGACGCCCGTCAGCGCGCGTCGGTACGGCTCGTCCGAGCGATGGGGAGAGGGATCGCGCGCCGCATCCGCCAGGGCCTGGAGCTCGGGCGTCACTTCCGTCAGTTCGGCGGCGAGGCTGAGTTCCGAGCCCAGGGCGTGGACCTCGTCCATGTAGAAGCCCAGCACCGCCCGGCTCTGGCTGCGGAAGGCGGCGGTCAGCACCGCGCCGTCGACGTTGGGGTTGCCGTCCCGGTCGCCGCCGACCCAGGTGCCGACGCGCATGAAGGGCTGGAGGTCCGGTGCATCCAGCAGCCGACGCCAGGCGCCCAGCTGTTGCGGCGCGACGTGCAGGAAGATGCGATCCAGGAAGGAGACGACCGTGTCGATCTCGTCCTGCACCACCAGCCCCTGGGTGCGGACCAGTCGCGTCGCCCACAGGATGGTGATCTGGCGACGCAGCCGGGCGGTCAGTTGATCGGGCGCGCAGGCGAGGCCGGCCTGGTCGCAGGCGTCCAGAATGCCGCTGATGGCCGCGATGCGGTCGATCACGCTCTTGCGGCGCACCTCCGACGGGTGGGCGGTCAGGACGGGCGAGACCAGGCCGTCCTCCAGAAGCGCGCGGACCGCCGCCCGGTCCACGCCCTGTTCGGTCAGACGGGCCAGCGCGCCTTCGGGCGTGTCGGGGCGGGCCCCGGCCTCGGCCTGACCTTTCGCGCGCCGCCGGGTGGCGCGGTCCTCGGCGATGTTGGCCAGCAGCGAGAACAGGGCGAAGCCGTGCGCCAGGCCCGCCGCCTGGTCCACCGTCATGGCGGTCAGCAGCTTCTGCAGTCGTCCGGCCGGGTGCGAGTTCGGGTCGCGGTGGTAGGCGACGGAGGCCTGGCGCACCGCCTCCACCTGTTCGAACAGTTCGTCGCCGCCTTCGTCGCGGATCACCTCGCCCAGCAGTCCGCCGAGCAGGCGGACCTCTTCGCGCAGCAGGTCGTCGGCGGCAGGGCTCATGGTCGGATCTCGCGGTGCGGCGGAAGGCTTCGGATCAAACCCCGCATCCCGTCGTTGTTCCAGTGACGTTATGTAAGGAGCGATGCGATGGCGGAAGCCGCACCCTGGGCCTTTGTCGTGATCGGCGGCCCCATCCTGCTGGGGCTGGCGCTGGCCTTTTCCAAGTTCCGAAACCGCAAGTCCAACCAGCGCCTGGACCCGAACACGCCGAGCGACGATCCGTCCAAAGGGATGTGATCACCCGCGATCCCCCTCGCTTTCCCGGGGGCGTGCGCCGTCAGGGCGCCTTGGCCAAGGTGGCGCGCGCCAGGTCCAGATGCAGGCGTTCGACCATGCGGCCGTCGATCTGGAGGGCGCCGCGACCGTCGGCTTCGGGCGCGGAAAAGGCGGCGACGATCGCGCGGGCGAGGGCGAGTTCGGCCTCGCTGGGCGAGAAGGCGCGGTTGGCGGGATCGATCTGGGAGGGATGGATGAGGCTCTTGCCGTCGAAGCCGTAAAGCCGGCCCTGTGCGGCTTCGGCGTCAAAGCCTTGCGTGTCGTCGATGCGGTTGAACACGCCGTCGATGGCCAACAGGCCATGGGTGCGGGCGGCGGCGACGGTTGTGGCCAGCCACGGCTTGACCGGCTCGCGATCGAGGCTGTCGCCGCAGCCGAGCGCCTTGGAGAGGTCGTTGACGCCGAACATCAGCCCCCGGAGCGCCGCGCCCGCGCCGGCGATGGCGTCCAGCCTCAGCACAGCGACCGGCGTCTCGATCACGGCCCAAAGGGCGGCGTCGTCGTGGAGGCCATAGGACAGGTGGTGGATCGTGGCGGCGCTCTCGACCTTGGGCGCGACGACCAGCGACGCGCCCGCCTCCGACACCGCGCGAAGATCGTCGGCGCCCCATTCCGTGTCCAGCCCGTTGATGCGCACTCCGAGGCGGGAGGCGTAACCGCCCGAGCGGATCGCCTCGACGGCGGCGCGGCGCGCCTCGACCTTGGCCTCGGGCGCGACGGCGTCCTCCAGGTCGAGGATCGCGACATCGCAGGGCAGGGTCCGCGCCTTCTCCACCGCGCGGGCGTTGGACGCTGGCAGGAACAGGACGCTGCGGGTCCGCATCAGACGCGGCCCGTCACCGGGACCAGGGCGCCGGTCATCGCGCGGCTCTCGGGCGAGGCCAGGAACAGGATCACGGCCGCCAAGTCCGCCGGCGCCACCCACTGGGCCGGATCGGCGTCCGGCATGTCGGCCCGGTTGGCGGGCGTATCGATGATGGAGGGCAGGACGGCGTTGACGTTGACGGAGGTCGCCTTCAACTCTTCGGCCAGGCTCTGCGTCAGGGCGTGCACCGCCGCCTTGGAGGCGCCATAGGCGCCCATGCCCGCGCCGGCCTTCAGCGCGGCGGCCGAGCCGACGTTGACGATGCGGCCGTCATCCGCCACCTTCAGGTGCGGCAGGGCGGCGCGGGTGGCGTGAAGCGCGGTGGACAGGTTCAGGGCGAACATTCGGTCCCAGGCCGGCGCCGCATCGTCCGCCGTCTGCCAGACAAAGCCGCCGGCGATGTTGAGCAGGACGTCCAGCCGGCCGAACCGCTCGACCACGCGAGCGACGGCGCTGTCCGCCTGAACCGGATCGGTCAGATCGACCCCGCCGATCTCCAGCGCCCCGTCCGCCGCCGCATGGCCCATGGCGTGGTCAATCACGGCGACGCGCCAGCCGCGCTCGAGCGCCGCCTCCACGACCGCCCGCCCCAGCACGCCGTGCCCGCCGGTGACCGCAACGACCCGTTCGCTCATCCTCGTTCCTCCCGCTCGCCCGGCGTCAGCCGCCGGCGAAGACCCTGGCCATCAGCCGCTCCAGCGCCGCCTGGTCCACGGCGTCGAAGGCGGCCCGTGTGGTCGCATCCACGTCCAACACCGCGATCAGCGCGCCGGTGGCGTCCAGCACCGGAACCACGATCTCGCTTTCAGAGCGGCTGTCGCAGGCGATGTGGCCGGGAAAGGCGTGAACGTCCTCGACCCGCTGGGTCTGACGCGTGCGCGCCGCGGCGCCGCAGACGCCGCGTCCGAACGGAATGCGCAGGCAGCCCAGCGTGCCCTGATACGGACCGACCACCAGCTCTTCGGCCTTGTCGGGCGCCACGACGTAGAAGCCGGTCCAGAAGAAGTGGTCAAAGGCGTCGGCCAGCATGGAGGCGACGGTGGCCATGCGCGCGGTCAGGTTCGGCTCGCCCTCCAGCACGGCCAGGATCTCGGCCTCGACCTCGGCATAGCGGTCGGCCTTGTCGGCGGGGCGGTCGTCGCGGGCGACATAGCTCATGGAAAACGCTCTCTACAGGCCGGCCTGGAAGGCGCGCAGCACGATCACCACCGATCCGAGCACCGCCAGCACGATGCCCAGGATCGCCACGCCCAGCAGCAGTCGCTTGGTCAGGTCCGGCCTCATGGATGCGCCTTCCGAGACGTGAGGCGAGGGTGTCGGGACCACTTGAGAGTGGCTCACCCCCCTTTTGAAAATCTAGGCACATTTTCCAGGCACCATTTGGCGGACAACCTAACGGTGCCTCAGTGGCAGGATTGGGCAAGCGAGTAGGGAGTCAACCCCGCGCACCCAACCTGACAGCGTGCCGGCAATCGCCCAACGGGCAAATACGATGCGATCTGTCCGGTCATTCAAAGGATTGCTGACGATGCGTCTCTTGTTTCCGTTCTTGGATTGCTCGTTTGGCTAATATCGACTGCCACCGTTGAGACCAAGCCCTGACGGTCGGATTCGCGTGGTTATCCAACTTCTTCAGCCCTGATCGACGACGATCTAGTATGTCGGCCAACGAGCCAGACCAAGACGTCGGTCTGATGTGCTCTTCCAACTCGGCGAGGACTTCTTCCGTGTTCGGTGCCGCATCCAGAAGCGCCAGGGCGGTCGGCCAGAGCCGATCCGCGTCCTCCCTTGGGTCGGGTTCTTTTCCAACGAAAAGTGGAATGTTTGCGGCGACGCGCCGATGTCTTTCGCCAGGGTCACGAGCTGCCCAAGTCAGCAAATCCAGTTCGGAAACGGCTGTGATTGGGCGTGTCCTGAAATCAAACTGATATAGCAGCGATCTTGCGTAGCGACCTTGGTGAGGACGGAACTGGCGATCCAAGAAGAAGTCCAAGGCAGCCTGAGGTTGGGCTCGAAAGATCGATTCAACGAAGTCATCGAACTCGTGGCCGTATGCGTCATAACGACTGACCGCCACCTTGAGCCGGCGGAGAAGTCGCGTTGCAGTCGTAGCGTTCTCAGATCCCTGCAAACACGCGTCGACAATTTCCGCTAACCGCGAGTCTTCTTGGTGACGCTTTGTGCCGAACGGATATCGGAGCAACAGATTGCGGCCGGCTATTTGAATTGCCGGATCGATCCTCTTCTCGTCGCGATCGGAGAACAACCGCATGTGAAATACGTGGAGTGCGCATCCATGACCATCTGGCAACTCCGCGATGCCGGCGATCAGTGCAGCAAACTCTGCTGGGGTGAACTCGTCGGGAACCCGCCCATAGGCGAGCGATTGGTACGACCAGCCCGAGGTCAGACCTAAGTTAAAGCTAAGCTGAATTCGAGCTTTCGCTGCCTCATTCAAGGGGTGAATGGCCGTCTGGAGAAACGGGAACCAGCGTCCCAGAAGGGGGTCGCGTAAGACAACGTCGAGGCGGGTTTCGACTGCGTCTTCATCGCGCATCGACCAAGCCCGCAAAAAAGACCGCAAGATCGCCGGCTCTGCATCTTCAAGTGGCGCGGCGCGAATTGATTGGACCAATTCGTCCCAGATCACCTCTGGAGCGCTCGTGCCCCATGCCAGTCCCTCTCCAAAGGACCAGTGCCGCTGGACGCCTGATCTGACCAGATCCGGTAAGAGCTCGGCGCGAACGTCGTCATCCGTGGCGACGGCCCTTGCAATCTCCTTTGTATACGCCTCGACCCGGTCCCATCGGCTTGTGGGCCTTTCGTCATCTTGGCTACCATCGTCAAACTCGTCGACGTCAAGGTATCCGTAGCCCTTAGAGAAACCGTAGGCTCTAGCCTTCTCCAGCAAGTTCGACGGTCGCAGGCGTTCCTCAAGCGATTGGAGGTTAGAAGTGTCGGCTCCTGCTTCGGCGTATTTGAGGGTGGTCCGTGTCGCGATCCAGCCCTCCGACCAGAACCCGTCCGCTGCAGCCAAGCCCATAGACTCCGAAAGTTCGGTCTGTAGTCCCGTATTCCACCACAGCTGGCGGAAGCGATCAGCCAAGATTTTCTTAGCCGGCTCAGCGCGAAGGTCTCCGGCTAGGATCTGTTCCCGCAGAAACGCGAGGGCAGGCTTGAACCACGCTTGGATCTCAGCCGCGGTCTTCGGCTGCCAACCAAACGTGCGAGGTCGAGCTCCAAAGTCGAAAGAGTCCGTCGCGCCGAACCAATGCGATTCCAACATCGCGTCGAGAAGATCCAACCCAAGCTTCGCACGCTCAACTTCGTTGGTTTCCACCAGTGATCGGACAAACGACAGCCGCTGGTCCGGCGGCGCCAATGTTCCGGAAAGATAGAGTTTGAACAGGCCTTCAAGGATAGGTCGGCTGGGCTGTCGTTCGTTCTCGGTCTCGCGTAGGATTATATTCGCAAGGCAGCTGACCGCCGGTTCGAACATGTGCGTCTCAAATGCCAAGGCGCGCAGGAGCCGGCACAGTTCATATCGATCACGGCCGCTTCCCCAACCGGAGCGGAAACCTGACCACGCCGGATCGCGTTCGGCACCTCGAACGATCGCATCGAGCGCCGCCTCCGGTGCTAAAGGAGCGAGGTTCTTGAATAAGGAGAAGTCGAATTCGCCAAGAGTTTCGACGCGGCCCAGCCGCCCTTCGTCCGAGAACCAGGCGTCGGCCAAACGTTGCGCAGCCGCGATGTCATGAAGGAACGCTAGCCGTCGGCTAAATGATCGCAGCAGCCTTTCGCCATTCGCCTCCAAGGTCCTGGTTACCCGTGTTACGTCGAGGCGCTCTAAGGCACGCGCGGCAAGACGATTGGCGACCGCGTGGGGGAGGATCGCACGCCACTGAGAGCGCTGCTGAACCAGATCCCGCCGAGCAAGTTCGACTACTCCACTTTTGAACGAGACAGTGGACTGCTCCGCCAGACTTGCCAGCGCGGCCATTTCGCTGTCCGCCGCATGGTTTTCGGCATCAAACGAATAGACCAGCGCGGCAACTTCGGCAGTGGCCAGAAGCGTGGGATCAGGCTGCTTCCTTTGTTCGAATAGCCGGTCAAAAAGCCCATCATCTCGCAACCGACCAAGGCTTTCTCCTTGTCTGACGGTGTGCGCCAAAGCCATCGCGATCCTGGCGTTGCCCCCGGCAATCGCGGCGATTCTTTCACGGTCGGACAGATTGATGTGCGGAAACCTCCGCTCAATCAGCCTGACTGTCACCTCGTCCGACGCTGACTCTAAGCGAAATACCTCCGTCCCTTCCATGTCGTCGTCGCGCACGTCGTACTCGACGGAAATGAGGCTGACTTTCGACGAGGCAGTGATCCCAGCCAAGGCACGATGGACCTCGGGTGAGCAGTTGTCGACGATCAGAACCACTTTGTCGCCTCGGGCCACGAGCTGCCGCGCGACCTCATTTGGAGAGGGGCTGACTGGTTGGCCGAAGTCACAATACAGCGCTTGCTGCTCCGGGAGTGGGTTCGTCCCGACACGTGGATCAAACAACGCTTGAACCAGTCGAGTTTTGCCAACACCCGACAAACCAATCAGGCGGATCGGAGATGACGAAGTCATCGCCATGGCACGCATTCGATCCAATCCATCTCGGATGGATAACGCGCCGTCCTGCGGGCTACTCTCGTCGATTAGACGAGCGTCTTCATCCAAAATGAACTCGGGACCTGTGCCTTCACTAGGCTTTGACCAGTTCTCGAAAGGCAGCCAGCCTTCGAGCGGCCGCCCCGCCTGAAGTCGCGCCCAAGACATGACGGCCGGGTGCATTCGACACCAAAGAGCAAGCCTGTCAGGACCGAGGAAATCAACCACGGCTTGATCGGTGATTACCGGGCCTGCCGCGTCCCGCATAAGCGATCGCACGCGCTCCAGTCCCACCCCCGCTGGCGACGTTTTTGAGCAGGCAATAACGTATGCTCCACCGGCGGAAAGCACGTTGCCGATCGCTGGACGCAACTCGCCTTTTGGCCGCATCTCTTTGGCCAATGCTCTCGGAGGCATTGGCGTGGCCTTAATCTGAAAGATGGTCCGGCCGCGTGGAATATAGCCAGAGTCGGCGATCTGATCCGGGGCTTCGACCATGAGGTCAACGCCTCCATCAGGGGCGTCTTGAGACCCGCCCGTTATAAGGCTGGAGGTCGGAAGACCTCGCTTGATCAACTCCATCTCGCAGAGCCTAGTGACCAGAGCGCTCAGCGCGGAGTCATCTAGCTTGGCGATATCGTCAGGCGTGACTTCAAACATCGGGACAATATAGCGCCGAGGTTTGAGTCGGGTCAGTAGAGCGACTCATTGGCTCTGGAGATCATGCGTGATCCGCTCCCCGCAAACTCCAGCTCCGGGTGCTCCAGGGAATGGGAGCGGATCACACACCCCTGGACCCTCATAATGATCGAGGGGGGCAATGGGGTGCACGTCACCCCAAAGATCACGCCATAATCGGACTGTAGCTGTAGTCGCCATTGACGACATCGAGGAGCCTTTCGATCACAGTTTGGCGGTCAGCGTCATAGGGCAGGCCGTAGGCCTCGAAAGTGATGGCATCGATCCGCGCCTGAAGATCGAGAAGCCAGTCCGGTGCCGCGTCATAAAGACGAGCCAACGAGCGGCCGCGCGCCAGATCTTCACGAACATCTTTGGGGAGCCGCCACGCCAGGGCGTTCAGCAACTCCGGGGTTAGAATCCCCTGGTCGTTGTCGCGAAGATCCTCGTACTGCCAGGCTGCGCGGCGGCGGGTCAGTTCTTCACCAAGAAAGCCCAATTCTGCTGCCATGGCGGTGTTCGCTCCATCGCGCAGGTGCGGCGGCATCGGAAATGCGGTGATGGTTCGGACGGTGTAGCGCACGGCGCCTGATCGCTGCAGCCCGACCGCCTCGCTCCATTGTCGATGAACCGACGACGATAGCAGGCCCAGGAGCCAGGGCCAGGTGTCAGGGATGATCAAGACGCCGGCCGTGGGGACAATGCGCCCGCGCGCGCGCAGGAAGATACGGTGACGCGAATCTGCTGCCGTCAGCAAATAGCTCGGCCGCTCGTGAAGATGACGGATGCGCGACGGCAGCACGAACCGGCGAGGAGGTCCCGCTTGATCCGCGCGACGGGTCTGGATCAGCTCTTCCAGACCGCGCGACACTATATAGGGCGCCTGTTGTACATCGATGAGACAACGTCCCTCGGGAAACCGCACAATATCTCGACCGGAGAGCACCGGAAGGAAGAGTCCCGGGTCTTCGCCCTCGATCCGCCAGGCCTGGGCGTCCTGCGCCGTCAGCATCCATTCGCCGGCCAGCCGGGCGCCGGAGAAGGCCTCGCCTGCGGCAATCAATCCGCCCTGCAAGTCACTGGCGTCGATCCACATCCCCTTTTGGCGCAACTCTTCCCCGACCAGTCGCTCAAGATGGCTCAGATTTTCGAAGCTGATCGCCTGCACCGGGCGATCCGGGAACAGGCCTGAGCCGCTCTCGCCGACGATGACGGCGCGCCAGGCCTCGCTGCGTCCACGCACAGGCCTGCCTTTCGCCTCTGCGGCGCGCAGCTTCACCTCGACCGTCACTTCGGGCAGACCGTTGCGTTTGATGGCGTAGTCTGCCCGTAAGGAACGGAACGGCGCATTGACCCGCCATCCCAGTTCACGCAGGCGATCTGCGACATAACTTTCGAACTCGAGCGGTTCGTTGACGTCATCATCTGGATAGATGATCGAGACTGCGACCAGTGCATCGGCCAGCACCCGGTCGGCATAAGTACGCTCCATCCCCCTGATCTTCTTGTACCGGAGCGGCCCCGTCGCCGATCGACCCCAATGCTCTCCCATTTGCGAAAGGCCTTTCGGCAGAGCCTCGGCCGGAATGCCCACGACAAGCTCTCCGGCTCCGACGTCTGGCCAAAGCGGATTGGCAAGCGCCGTTCCGACGCGTTCGATTGCGCGGTCACTCCGCCCCGACAGGCGAATGGCGGTCAGTATGGGGACGCCCGTCGGTCCAGGGCGAATTCCCAGTCGATCGAGCAGTCCCTGATTCTGCGCCCCGACCCATCCGTCGATACATTGGGCGAGCGCGTCCAGGCGTCCCACCGCTCCCCACCACAGTGGTGTCCAGGCATTCGCAAGGCTCAGGACCGCACGGACAGGAAGCGTCTCGGCGAGCGCGAGATCTTGTTTTCGTTGGGTTCGTCGGATTTCCGGGTGGAGCAAGGCGACATCAACCGGCGTACCCGTGAGCGCCCCGGCGCGTCGTCGCCAAGCCTCGAGAGCCATCCTGATTTCGGCGACATCGTCCGCACGGGCGCCGGCGTCTCCCGCCGCGTCCACGACCAAGAGAATGGCGCCCATGGCCGTCCGCCCCGACAGCAGGGCCTCCAAGCCCATGGCCAGATCCCGGCTGCGGCCCACGTGGCCCACCAAGACCCCATCAGATCTTACGCCCACAGTGTATTCGTCGGAACCGATAGGCTCACCACGATCCGCGCCCCTGTCCGTCTTGGACGCAGCGTGCATCAGGCGCCCGTGAAGACGGACGTTGCCGACCACAACAAGAGCGCAGCCCTCCACGTCGATTTCGCCGGTGATGGCACGCCGACGTGTAGCAGCGCCCCGACCAACCGAGATGGTCTCGAACACCAGGTGATCGAGCTGAAGTGGCGCCCCCAGCGACAGGAGCCCACGATAGCGTGACGCGGCCGGATCGAAGCTCAGGCCGTGATCCGCCGTCAACTCGGCCGGGAGCTCGACATGGAGCGAACCACGTTCGGCCGTCAACCTAATGTGGCTAAGCAATCGTTCGACCGCGCTCGGATTCGCCAGGGGACCGGCATTACGCAAGACGGCGCGCGTCACCCGGGGCGCTAGGACAGCATCCAGGTACCAACGGGTCGCCGCACCCTGACTCTCGCGACGACGGAGGCGGGCATAAGCCGCTCCTGCCGCCTCGCGGGCGACCTTATCCAGACCCGCGAAGTCCGACAGGGCCAGACGGGTCAGCGGGTGCTTCACCTCCTCTACCCATCCGGCGATTTCTGTGGCGACAACCGCCCTGTCCCCGACCACAATCCGGTCGTCCGGTGTGACGATCGCATGGATTTGCTCGCCGCCCACGGCCGCCTCGACATGCGGGCCTTCGACGCTGCGCAGACGCTCGCTCGGGGGCTCGCAGGGATCGAGCGCCGCCAATCGTCCGAGATAATCGACGCTTTGAATATAGCGGGTGTTCGCTCGTGGAGCAGACTGGAGAATGGGAATGGCGAAGCTTGGCCGCACGTCGGCCAAAAGCATCACCTCGGTGACGAGCGCCTGTTCCATAGATTCAGCCGCTCCAGCCCAGGGTGTCGTAGATGCCTCGGATGAGTTTGCGGATATCCATATGATATTCCGCTGGTCGGCTAAGGCTTTGCCACTCGTACTCACGCACGAGAATACCCGACGCGGCCAGCCGCCCCCCTATTTGTGGGTCTCCGGCCAGAACATCCGGCAGGACGGCGGCGCGCACGGCCGGAACGAGATCGATCGCCTGGTCAAAGATTAGTTCCGGCGTGCTTACGCGATCATCTAGCCGGTTGGAGCTCGGACCGGCGCGCACCATGCGCATATAGCTGTCGAGCTCGAAGTTGCTCGGCGGGGCCTCGAGGTTGACGTTCGGCTGATTCTTCCAGAATTTCTCGCTCGTCTCGAAGAAATAGGCGGCCAGCGCAGCGGCCGAGGCGACGTCCGGCTTCAGGTGAAAATCGAAGAGCGGCATATGCGGATCGAGATAGTCGTCCATCCGTCCGTCCATGAAAGCGCCGCTGTCGAATCCGAACACATGTTTCGGCGCGGGCGTCTGGTCCGGATCCAGAATGAGCACGGCGGGAAACTGGAACGCCAGATCCGAGGGAACGTCGGCGCGGCCGCTGCGAAACGCGGCTCGACCGTAGAATGCGTAGACCAGGGGCTCCCCCAGGACAGGACAGTCCATGGGTGACCAGATCTTGGAGGCGTCCAGGATTTCACGCATCAGATAGCCGGTCGTCACATGGGTCAGGCCGAGCCGGCTGGCGGGCTGGGGGAGACCCGCCACGAAATCTGCGAGATGGGCGCGGTCCGGCCGCTGAAGTCTGAGCTTACGCGGCATCGGCTCTGCCCCCGTCATCGTGCTGCCCCTCTATAGAGGCGAGGGTCCAGACGTACGCCGCCCTGAGGTCAGCGCAGCGCGGCCCAAAGGGAGAAGCCGCGCCCGTCCCGTCCCTCGCGTCGCTCATCGATTCATAGCTCCGGCTCTACACGCGTCGCAGGCGCTCGATGACCCAGATCGTCCAAGCGTTCTGAAGCCTTTCGCTGACCGCGCGGCTGGTGTGCTTGATAGCCGCATCTGTTTCTAACCAGGCCCTCAGCATGGTGGGAATGTAGCCATGTGGCTCCGATTTAACGGTTTCGTCTGCGCGCGGCATCACCGTGCCTGCGCCGGATGCGATGGGGCTGTAGCTGAGTAACGGGATATGCAACGTTACCAGCTGGTCGAACAATGTGGCCTGCGTCATCGCATCTCTTCGCGTAGCTGACACAACCCTGATGGCCCGTCACCGGATACTGCGGATACGGTAGCGCTAAGGGGACCCCTTTGGAAGTTCCCGTTGAGTTCCGTTGATAAAGAGGGATCTGCGTAGCAGCGTGGCGGATTGCGCCATGCAGCTGCTGGGATGAGGCCATCCCGCAAAACAGCCCTTCCAAACGTCTCTGATAAGTCAGTCTTGCGCGTTCCGCCGTTGATCGACGCCTCGCTCGAAAGCGGTCTTCGGCAACCGTCACATTGAGTCAAAGAAAATTATCGGCTTCCCAAAATGCCGGGCAGGCGTAATCGCCTCTCTCAATCCTCTTCTCGGCGTCCAATCACAAAGGTCTGGGGTCTATCCATCTCCAGGCGCCACCGTTCAGTCGCTGCCGGCGAATAAAGACGCTCCAGCACCAACGCATGCCATATCCGATCACACCCAGTAGGTGGGTCTGATCCTCTCCGCATGTTGCAGGCGAAGTGCTTAAGAAGGCCGTTCACCAGGCCATGACCTCCACCCCGACTTCGGGGCACTATGTGATCGTAGGTGGGATAGTCAGGCCGATCCCTCGGTAGTCCACGCTTCAGCCCCATGGGTCGGCCGCATCCAGCGCAACGACCACCCTGCGCCCAATGCAAGATTTGACGCTGTCGTCGTCGGCGTTTGCTTTCGTTGTTCATGCCTGCGCCATCCAGAGGCCAACGAGTTGCCTCTCGAAGAACGCCGCGCTCGAGGTCCCTCCTGCACTGAGCTCAGGCATACCTGCATGGGCAGCATTCCGATCCATGGCCAATGGCGCCTCAAGCAACGAGGGTTGAAAGCGAGGAATGCGGTCGCATGGCGTCATGCCTGCGAGCTCTGGCTTCAAGCTCCACTATCGGCTCCAGCTCGTCCCGCTTGTGAAACCCGCGACCCAACGACCGCCGGATGCAGTACGGCTCCAGTTCTCGCCAAACATGTCGAGGAGACACGCCTAAGCGCGCCGCCACTTCCCTGGTGTTCATCCACGCGCGAGCGAATTCTTCGACTTCGCTGCGCCCGAAACGGGTCCGGCCTTGGCCGGCGAGAGGGCTCAGATGACCTCTTTCGACCAGATAGCTGATCTCAACGGCAGAGCAGTTCAAATACGCAACCGTCTCGCCGGGCGAGAACCAGTCCCGCCGCAGATCGCCGTAATGCTCCAGCTCGAAGCTGAACCACGGAGTGGTCGAAGGACCGCCCATGACAAGGCTGCGCGCCACAGCGGCTGATATCGAGAGCACGGGAGGTGCGAATGCGTATTTATTGGCAAGGCCTCCAGGAAGGTCTCCCATGAGCCAAGCCGCCAGAACCGGTCCCCAAGGCTTCTCTCGCCCCCCGACGCCCATGAAGGCATCGGTCAAGGAGATCCAGCCGTCGCTGTTCCGGGGGCGGCCGACGGCCATGATCCGTTCCAATACCGGTTCAGCCGTGTCGGCCCTCAGCCGGCTTTCTCCATAAAGGAGCGACGCGACTGGGTTCCGACAGAAGTCGAGATGGCTAAGTGCGACAAGCTGCTCGATCGCGACCTCAGGCAGCGCGCAGACTGCCCTGAACCAGTTGCATGATATCCCCTCGTTGCGGGCAGCCTTCAACGCATCGATATCGGCCTCTGCATAGAGATTGATCCTGTCTTTGACGCCTCGGGTTCGCAGCGGCGTCAGCATTTTCGCTTCGACCAACTGCTTCAGGGCGCCCGGCGTCACGCCCAGCTTCTTTGCAGCCGCGTTCGAGCTAATCTCGGGAGCCGGTCGCCATCCGCAGGACGAGGAGCGCGTGGGAAGATGGCCTGCCTCCAGGTTGATGCGAAGCAGTTCCGAACGCACGATCGGCACATTGGAGTTGTGAGCGATGCGTTTAAACGCCACGTGGAACGCGTCGCGCTCTCGCGAGGCCCGCTTTTGCAGAATATCCCAATGGGAACGCGGGTACTCCAGCATGAAACGGACGGCTGCAACCCAGTGGCGCCAATCCCCCTGTTCGCCATCGTCGTCCGGGTCATCAGCGAGCTCCTCTGCTGGCTCGGCGCCTGAGACCCTGAACGCGTGTCGAAACGCCAGAAGGAGTTCGAATATCTCTGTGGCGGTCTCGACCCTGAAGGATGGGGGAACGCGGCGCACGGTGGCCTGGCGTGCCGCCTCGTCGTCACTGAACAGAGCCATCATCCACTGCAGCCAAGGGCGATCTTGGCGAGGCAGGGTGCGCCGAGGAGCGGCGGCGATTGGCGTACCGCAGTGCCGACAGACGTGCAGGCTTTCCGCCCTGGGCCAGGTCAGGACCTTGCCGCACCACCTGTTGGGACAGCGGTCGATCAGGACTTCCCAGCGCGTGGAGCAAAATTCGATAGGCCTGATCATCCATTTCGCGTCATCGGCGGCGCCCGCCTCAAGGCCAGGCGGCACCCGTCGCACGGCCTGTTCTATGAGCGACGGGCGCAGCCAGACGCCGCCTAGGCGGCGCTTTCGGTCCTCGGTGGGGGGCGTGGCGCCCCAGAGGCTTTCAAGCGCGTCGAGCGAGGTACTGAAAGCCTCCGCCAGCCTAGGCAGCTCGGGCTGGAGGCGAGCTAGAAAGTCCCCCTTCGCCTTCAGCTCGAGACCGACGGCCCGCATAAAGCTGATGGGCGTTCCCAAACGATTCCGTTCGACGCAACGGACAACAAATCCCAGCAAGGTTTCGTGCCGCTGTGGCTCAACCGGGAACAGCAACTTTGGAATCGGCGCCTCTGGAGCCCTATTCGTCGAATAGGCCCCGTCAGCCATAAGCTTTCCCCGCGAATGGATTGCGGTCGATGAACGCCTGCTCCATCCCCCAGCGCTCGGTGGCCCAGGAGATATCGACGCGTTCCAGCTTGTGTGCTCCTCGCCTGAGAGCGTGGACCAGAGCGGCTTCAAAAAGGCGGCAGACGCGGCCGATGACACCGTCCGAAACTTCGAACAGACCAGGAAGTATATTGTCTGCAGCCAAGGTCGACAGCTGCGGGAGAATGCCCCTCTCAACAATGGCCTTTTCCAGCTTGACGACGAAAGTCGCGAATAGCTGCCGATCTTCTGGTCTGCGCACGCTCAACGGATGAAGGTCGCATGGCGGCAGCAGGCGTCCGTTCAGCTGTAGGTTCCTGACGAACATCGGCATGGCTTCGTCAGTCCCGAGGAAGGCCATCGGCAGAAGGCCCGCGTCCAGCAATCCCTTGAGTGTGTCGGTCACATCATTCTTCAAGCCGTTGCGATAGTTCAGGTGCTGACACTCATCGACGATGAGCATCTCGGTCTGGAACCTCTCGACGCAGGCGAAGACGCGGCGCTTCAAGGTGAGTTCATTCCCGTGGCCCGCATGCAGATCACCGTAAGCGATGAGGACGGACATCATGAATTTTTTAGGTGTGGAACCTCGCTCCAAATCAATTTTCACGATGGGAATAAAAGTATCAGTTCTGGGGCGGGCGCGTTCGACGGCCGCAATGTAAGCCAGCGCGGCGGTACTCTTGCCCGATCCTGAGGGCGCCAGCACACGTAGTCCCATCTGAGGCTGCCCGGTTGTTTGGCGACCAAGCTTCCGAAGAAAGTCAAGCTCAACATGGAGCTCCATCTGCTTCGGATACGGGATGAATATCTCCTTGAAGGCAGAAATTTTCCTAGCAACTTCAGCATTCATTTCGATTGTGATGGGATAGCTGGTCACAGGACGTCCTTCCATTCAGACTGGTCGGCCAGATCGGCGACGTTCCATTCGGGTTGCTCGTTAGGCGTTGGAATCGTTGGCGGACGGGGGATCTTTCGTCTCCCGCCGCGCTGAGGGCGGACAGGCTTCGCGCTGTCGTCCGTCCGCTCAGCCGCTAGCGCGACCGTCGGGATGACTGGAGCCATGCCGTCAGGCCGCGGCTCCGCATGAGCGATGCGAAGCCCACCGCCGCCCAGGGCCTCAATCTTGGGAGAAGCCAGCAATCGGGCCTGCGCTCGCTTCTGGCGTCGAAGGATCTTCGGGTCCTCCAGCGCACCGATCGCAGATCGCAGCCTTAGCCTTAAGGCGCGGCGGTCATCTTCAGTCCGGGCATTGCTTTCGCGTTGCCATTCCTGGAGCCGATCGTGCTGCCACTTGGATAGACCTTCCGCGTACTCCCGATCAGTGCAGGGCAGCGTGACGTAAACGCCGCGCGGACCGTTCCAGACGTGGATCTTGCCGAGGTTCGCGGGATTGTATTTCACCGCCACCTTGGCAGAGGCGGAACCCTCCCGGCGGCCACGTACGGCCTCTCGACGCGCGAGATCCTCCAGGAGGGGGCCTGTGATGGCCGGGTCGTGATAGCGCAGATTGAAAAGCTCTACGCCGCTTCGGGTGACCAGCCGTTCTTCTCGGGCGCCGAGAAGCTTGTCGAGTTGGCTGTCGTCCCCGAGGATATTTATCCCGGTGTCGGCGTTCACGCCCCGCAGCCAGGTGCGGACCGGCGTATCCTTCAGGGATCGATGCAGAGACTGATGGTAAGTCCCTATCGCGAGGTCCAGGAGCCCCTCAGCCTGCTCAAGTGTCAGCACCGCAAATTTCTGAGGGTCTAGATCCCATTCCCTGAGCTTCTGCAGGGGGAAGGTGCCCCCTGGCAGCTTATTGTGAAGCATAAGGTTCAAGGTGAGGAAGAAGCGCTCCACGAGCGCTTTGTAGGTCGGGCTTTTGATCGGCGCCCAACGGATGCTGACGCCGAGATCCGTCATCCCGCTTTCGAAAGACGGGCCGATGAACTCCAGGCCGTTGTCGACGACAACTTCGTCGCACTTGCCGTAGATGTCAGCGAGCTCTGGGCAGTCTGGGAACAGATCGCGCATCCGGGGTTTCGGCCGATTAGCCCGCCTGATGCATTCGATCACCGAGTACAGCGAAGGTGGCTCGAAGCTCAAAACCCACCCGAGGATGCATCGCGAGTGAACGTCCACGATGAGCGTCAGGAAGGGTCGTCCGACGTAGCGCCATTCGTCGGCCTCCATCACGATATGGACGTCCGCAGGCGTGTGATCGATGGTGGCAAGGAGCAGCGGTCTGTGCGCCGTCAGGCCTTTGCCGGTGGCTTTGAAGCGCTTGTTGGCCTCCTTCACACCGTAGCGTGCGGCGACGGTCTCGAAGCACTCCAGGCTGCGAAGGTGCTTTCGAAATGTCTCCCTCGACGGCACAGGGACGCTTACGCCAGCCCGATTTTCGATTTCACCATTGATCCGTCGAAGGCGGTCCACCAGGTCGTCGTAGGCGTCACCCACGCTCAACCTCAGATTTGACCAGTACGCGGCAGCAGCCTCGTGCATTCGCCGGCGGACCGAGGCTGGTAGCCGGTTCCGCCGTGAGACCCTTCCTGACGCGGACACCATTGCCCGAAGTGGGCGATTATTGGCGGCGCCGCGCTGTCTCAGCCAGCGGCGAACTGTTGATGGAGACGGCGGGCGATGGTGCAGCAGTTGTCGCGGCTTGCTTTCCCAGATGATGGCCAGCGCCCTTAGGAGGCTGTCGTCACTTCGAGAAAAGTCTCCCATCCGGTCCAAGGATTTCAGAACGATCTGCCTGACAATCGCTCTTGGATCCGTCTCAATGATGAGTTCAACATCCGCCTCGCGTGCGAACTGCGCCTTGGAGGCTGGAACGACGTCGATCTTCTTCGCAGTTCCGGCAGCGAACTCATCTTCGAGCCACTGTCTTGTGGGCGAGGTGACTTCGCCTGTGTCCAACAGACGCTGATACGGCTGACCAGTTTCGAAGGCTCGTAGGACGAGAAAACCGCCTTCAAGGATACGATCGAGGTAGTGGCGCTCGCCGTCGATCTCCCAGACGTCGCCTATGCCTAGTCGCATGAGGCTCATTTCCAGGCCTCCCTTGAGTCGGAGACGAGAGCGACTGGAGTGGCATTCCCAATCGGTTGCGTCAGGTCGATGCGCACGATCCGCCCGACCATCATGGCCTTCAGTTTGGCAAACGCGAGCGCCCGTGAGGCGAAATGCTCGACCAGGTCTCCGAGAACGGCGCGACCTGTTCGTCGGAACGCCTCCACGATCCGAAACACATCCGCGCTCGTGTATTCGGTCATTCGCCAAGACTGGACGTCCAGCACGTTCTGATGGACCGCCGCCGGTTCCAGCAGCGCCATTTTGAATACAAGGCGAAAGCGCCATCCGACCTGCTCGCAGATCGTCCGAATCGCGTGGAGCTTCTCTGCGTAGTCATGATCATGAAGCGCACGAGGGTCGGATTTAACCTCGACCACCTCAATGCTGCCGTCGGCCATAAGCCGTACGCAGTCGACGATGTAAGTGCGCCTGCGTCCCTCTTGCGCGAACTCCAGCCGAAATGGCTGTGCCCGATAATCGAGCACCTCGGTATCGACCTCACAATGCATGAAGAACGCGCGTTCGTTCATGCTCTCGTAGGGCTGCGGCCGGCCCGCCTTGCGGCTGGCGTAGACGCCGGTCGTAATGAATCTTCGCCCCGTAACGATGGTGCGAATGGGGGTTCCACATGGCGTGGCGACCAGGGTCGCTGACGCCGAGAGGCTTTCCCAGGATAAAGGCTCCACGTCCTTCAGGGCTACGGAGCGAACGGCGACATCTATTGTGGGGGGGCTGATTTGCGGGCAGCAGGGATCGACGACGGACATTGCCCATCCGAATTTCCTTGATCGACGAGTGGATTTGGATCCGGCCAGCCGAGGTCGTCACGCTTCTCTATAGAAGCGTGTTGACTTACTGCTCGATCAGGGAGAACATCCGTCCATCGTCGCGACAACGATTGGAGCCGGAAGGCTTCCCGACCGAGCCCTTGGCATAGCCTGGGGCTCGAGTTGTATCTGGCGTACAACTTTGAAAATGCAGGTGTTTAGGGCGGTCGCATTGGGTGCGGTCCTTCTACTCTGCGGCCGGTTTCCCGGTCTGAAAGTGTCAGCGCTTCGACCAAGGGCCGAGATTGCTACAGAAGGATTTTCGCAAGACTCGCGAGTGGAGTCACAGAATAAATTCTACCGTTTTGGGTCGGGTTGAATGTCGGGACCCGATATATGCAATAACATATATGTTCTGTATTATTAGGGTGGGGGACGCGCCGCCGAGCCGTCACTACAATACGTAAACGGATGTTCTAGGTAGTAAGTCGGCGATGGCTGACGCCTGATGCTCAGAACAGCGCCTTCGAACGGGGCAGACGCGAACCTACGATGTCGGACCAACTTTGGTCGACGACCAGATAATTCTACCGTGACATCGATAGGGTGCGTACAGACGCTTTGCCCGGTTGGTCGGCTGCCGGCGTTGGAACAGTTGGAGGCCGTTGTCGTGTCGCAACCGGCACCCTGGCGTCATTTAAGCGGTTCCGGGAAGCCGACGTTCAAGTGGTCGATTATGAGCAATGCTCGTCTCCCGCTTGAGCCGGACCATGACTCCGCACACTGTCGTCCGCTATGTTTGTCACGTCGGTTGCGACGTCGGAACCTGCACCACCCTAACAACGACCTCGCGCTCGCGCGGCATTTCTGCCGATTTGGCGGCGTAATAGCCGCGAGCACAGCCGATAACGACCATGATGCCCATAGCTAGCAGAATGCTGCCGCCAACCGCCGCTACGAAGTTCAAGCCGTTGTCGCTGTAGAACCTGCCCCAAGGACTTTTACGCGGTTGGGCATCAGGCCCAACTTTGTGAAAGCCCGATCCAAAACGTACTTCAATGATGCGGAACAGCGGCACGCAGCCGCCAAGCACAGCGCCAGAGCCAAAACAGGCTAATGCATTCAGAACGTCTTCCTGCCGGATCACGGGGCTGTCTGTCTTGACCATGAACGTCAGCACGGCGACAAAACCCGCCGCGTTGGCGACCAAGAGGTTGGTCAGGAATCGCCGGCTCCAAAACTGAACTTCTTCGCCTTTGGTTTTCGCGTCATCCGCCGCCGCATTTGCGATCCTGAGTTCGTCTGTCGCAGCCTCCTGAGCTCTCGTTGCTGCTGTCTGTGCCGCCACAAGTTCGCGCTGAGCATCAGCCAACTGATAGGTCGCCAAGGTGCTCTCGATATGGAAGAGCTCATTTAATTTGCCTAGAGCAGCTTCCCGGACAGCCGGATGATTGTTGGGATTAGCCACTTCCTGCCGGTCATGGTCCGCTGTCATTCGCAGCGTCCTAAGACGTTCATTCAGTTGATCTCGAATGTCACCCATTTATCCCCCGTCACTCGCAGCCGTACCGTCCGGTGACGCTGTTGGATCATTACTCCTACCCAAAATCGAGGAACTGCTAAGTACTCATCTGACTAGAACGGAATGTCATCGTTCAGATCGTAGGCCTCTTTTTGCCCCTTCGCTAGCGATGCAGGCGCATAGCGAGGGGAGGCGGTTATCTTGAGTGGAGGAGGCGGTAAGGCGGCAGCGCGAGCCTCGTCCTCGACGGCCTTTCCTTCGCCAAGGGACGTCAGGACATTGGACACCAGTCGTTGTCAGTTCCTTCGACGATGCGTTCATAGTCGTCAGCCAAAGCCTCGATTAGAGCGTCGTCATCGTGGCCGGAAGCGCCCCGCATGGTGGCGCAGCCTGTCTTTAAGTCGTCTTCCTTTGCTGGGAAGCCCTTTCCGCCGGTGAAATATTTGGCGGCGCGCTCAGGCATCACATTGTTCGACGCCCAACCGAGGCCACGTGCCCGATATGTGCCGATGAAATCGCATGCCGAGGCGAGGTAGAAGCGCGAGAGAGGCATCAAAATCGTCTCGTGTGCAAGACCTGCGTGGTGCACCTCGTTTCGATAGCGATGCAGGATTTTGAAAGTTCGGCCTTGGTCCGCTGACATACCAGCATCGACCTTGGCGAAGTCGATCTTGTTGTCGAACGAACCAAGGAAGGCCCGCTTTAGCTTCACCTCATGTTCGTATGGCTTCTCGCGATAGCGCCAGCTTGCCGCCTCGGATCGCTTGTCCTTGGCGATCTGGTGCATCACCAGTTCGAGAGCGTTATCGGTCAGCATCAGGCCGAACCGCGCATTATGGACGTCACCCTTGGCGACGTGCTCAAGCGCTAAGTCCAACTGATCGAGGATGCCGGCCAAAAAGAGGATCATGCAGCCAGCCTACTGCGACAGCGGTCACCCGTCATTCCGCCAAGCTCGGAGCGAAGTAGACTTCGTCCAGGCGACCGGCAGCCCGGTACGGCGCGAAAGTGTCGCAGCGGGAAGGATTCAGACGCGGCCGGCGTGAAGCCAATCTTTCGAAAGACCGCTGAGAGTCATGGTGGACAAAACTAGCCAACCGACGGCTAGACGGATTGAGACGCTGAGCCATCCTTAAGTGGTTTTGAGCCACTATTACGTGGTCCCGACAGAGGGTGGTAGGCGCGGAGGGACTTGAACCCCCAACCAGACCGTTATGAGCGGTCGGCTCTAACCATTGAGCTACGCGCCCGCCGCCGTTCGCGGGGCCGAACGCCTAGCAGGCGAGGGCGCGGCTTGCCAAGCTGTGTGGCCAAGCGATGCGGCCCAATACAGCCGCGATGAACGGAACCTGACAGCGGGCCGTCTGCGTTCATTCAGATGAACAATGGCAAAGGTCGCGCATGGAAGACGCGCGGCCTTCGCCGCTGCGATCCGAAGGAGAACAACGCATGACCCGCACCACCCGCGCCCTGGCCTTGGGCGGCGCCCTGTTGGCCGCCACCGCCATCGCCGCCACAGCGCAGGCCCAGTCCCAGCCGATCGGCGGCGCGCCCCTGACCATCCAGGCGGTGACGGAGCGGCCGTCGCTGAACCTGTCGGCCTATGGGGAGGTCAAGACCGCGCCGGACATGGCGACCATCACCTTCGGCGTGCAGACCGAGGCCCCGACCGCCCAGGCCGCCATGCAGCAGAACGCCGAGCAGATGACACGCGTCATCGCTGCGCTGCGCCGCGCCGGGATCGCCGAGCGCGACGTCCAGACCTCGGGCCTGAACCTGCAGGCGCAGTACGATTACCAAGAAAACCAGCCGCCTCGCCTGCGGGGCTATCAGGCGATCAACCGGGTCACGGTGACCATCAACGATCTCACCAAGGTCGGAAGCACCGCCGATGCGGTCGTGGCCGCCGGCGTCAACCAGATCGACGGCATCGGCTTCGGCCTGAAGGACCCGACGACGGCCGAGAACGAGGCGCGCCAACTGGCGGTGCGCGCCTTGCAGGCCAAGGCCGCGCTTTACGCCCAGGCTCTGAACCAGCCGCTGGGATCGATCCGCAGCCTGACCGAAGGCGGCGGCTATTCGCCCCAGCCCCCGCGCCCGCCGGTGATGTACGCTCGCGCCGCCATGGCCGACATGGCTTCGACGCCCGTCGCCGCCGGTGAACTGACGGTCCGGATCGACGTCACCGGCGTCTACGACCTGGCGCGGTGATCATCGCATTCTTCTTCCCGCCGCTACGCGGCGGGAAGAAGAAGATTTAAGCCGCCGGCTTGACCTCGTTGCGGTCGTCCAGCAGCACGACGTTGGGCGACCACTGGCGGGCTTCTTCCTGGGGAAGCTGGCCGTAGGTGACGACGATCACCTTGTCGTTCTTCTGCACCAGGCGGGCGGCCGCGCCGTTGACACCGATCACGCGCGAGCCGCGCGGGGCCTCGATGGCGTAGGTGGTGAAGCGCGCACCGTTGGTGATGTTCAACACGTCCACCTGCTCGTGCGGATAGATGCCGGCGGCGTCCAGCAGGTCCATGTCGATGGCGATGGAGCCTTCATAGTCCAGGTCGGCCTGGGTCACCGTGGCGCGGTGCAGCTTGGACTTCATCAGGGTGACCAGCATGGCGGTCGTCTTCCCGGGCATGACGCGGGGCGATGGGCCCCCGCTCGCAGGCGCCGCATATAGGGATTACGCGAAAGGGCGGCAATCTCAGGCCCGTGTGTGACATCGCCTTCATTTGACGGGCGCCTCTGCGGCTCTATGGTCGGGCCATGAAACAGTTCTTCCTGACGGTTCTCGGCGTCTTCACCGGGCTGATCCTGTTCCTGGTGGTGGTGCCGGTGGTGCTGCTGACGGCGGCGTTGACGACCTCGTCCAAGCCGACGACGCCGGCCCAGACGGTGCTGGAGCTGGATCTGCGCGAGGGTCTCAGCGACCAGCCGTCGTCCAATCCGTTCGCTGCCTTCAGCGGGGCGGGGCTTTCGGTGACGCGCGTGGTGGACGTGCTGGCCCAGGCCGGGGAGGACCGCAACGTCAAGGCGCTGCTGATCCGCCTGCCCGAGATGGGCATGACGCCGGCGACGGCGGACGAGCTCAGCCAGGCGATCCGCCGCTTCCGCGCAGCGGGCAAGCCGGTGATCGCACACAGCCAGGGCTGGATGCCGGTCGGCACGGCCGTTTCCAGCTATATGGTCGGCGCGGCGGCCGACCAGTTGTGGATGCAGAACACCGCGACATTCGGCGCGGCGGGCTTCTCGACCGACGAGATGTTCCTGGGTCGCGCATTTGAAAAGTACGGCGTCGATGCCGAGTTCGAGCAACGCTACGAATACAAGAACGCCGTCAACCAGTTCACCCAGAGCGATTTCACGCCCGCGCACCGCGAGGCGATGACCGCCTGGATGACCGCCATCTACGACAGCGCCGTCAGCGGTGCGGCGCGCGGACGGGGCATGACGCCTCAGGCTCTGCGCGGCGTGATCGAGGCCGGGCCGTACTCGGCGCAGGCCGCCCTGACCGCCCGCCTGATCGACCGTGTCGGTCAGGTCGAGGAAGCGGAGGCCGAGGCCAAGCGCCGGGCCGGCTCGCGCGGCGAGATCGTGGAGTTCGGCGACTACGCCTCCAACGTCGGAGAGCGCGAAGGCTCGGGCCGCAGCGCCGTCGCCATCGTCGGCGGCGAGGGCGCCATCGTCACCGGACGCGGCGGCGGCGGAAGCTTCGGCGGCGGCTCGTCCATCCAGTCGGACGATACGGCCGAGGCCATCTATGACGCCATCGAGGACAAGGACGTAAAGGCCATCGTCTTCCGCGTCTCCTCGCCCGGCGGCTCGCCGGAAGCGTCCGAGCAGATCCTGGCGGCGGTGCGCGCCGCGCGCGCGGCGGGCAAGCCGGTGGTGGTGTCCATGGGCGCCTATGCCGCGTCCGGCGGCTACTGGATCAGTTCGGAGGCCGACTGGATCGTGGCCCAGCCTTCGACCCTGACCGGCTCGATCGGCGTGTTCGGCGGCAAGTTCGTGCTGGCCGACGCGCTGGCGCGCTTCGGCGTCGATACGCGCCAGATCGGCGTGGGCGGCGACTACGCCAGCGCCTTTTCCACCAGCCAGCCGTTCAGTCCGTCCCAGCGTGCGGCCTTCGCCGCCGGCATGGACCGGACCTATGAGGACTTCATCGCCCGCGTCTCGACCGGCCGCAAGTTGCCGGCCGAGCGGGTGCGCGAGATCGCGCGCGGCCGGGTCTGGACGGGCGCGCAGGCTTTGCCGCTGGGCCTGGTGGACCAGCTGGGTGGGGTGACCGAAGCTGTGGCCAAGGCCAAGGCACTGGCCCGCATTCCGGCCGACCAATCGGTGCGGTTCAAGCGCTTCCCCGAGCAGAAGTCGCCGTGGGAGGCGCTGTCGGAGGCTTTTGGCGTGCAAAGCGAGGCGGCGCGAGCCCTGGTCATGCTGGGCGGCGTCATGGCCGATCCGCAGGCGCAGGCTGTGATGCGCCGCGTCGAGGGCGAGCGGATGCGAGGCCAGGGCGCCTCGGTGCTGGCGGAGCAGCCGCTGCCTTGACCGACGCCTGTATGACGGCGCCGTGACCGGGCGACGCATTGACGGCTGCGTGCGATGGACCGACATTGGCTTTTCGGCGTTCCTTGGAGCGCCTGAAAGGATCGCCATGCTCCAGCCCGACCCCATCGCCCTGTCCGGCCGCGTGCGCCGTCGTCGTTCCGACGGTTTGTTCGCGCCGGTGATCTGGCTGGTCAGCACCCTGGCCGCCGTGGCCGCCATGGCCCTCGGCGCGGTGCTGGCTGTGTTCACCGCCGCGGCCGTGGCGGTGATCGCCCTGTTCGCGGGCATGGTGGTGTTCCTGGCGGGTTTCGTGATGCGCGCGCGCCGCAATCTGGCGCCCGTCCGCGCCGCCCCCGAGGGCGTGATCGAGGCGCGCAAGGTTGACGGCACCTGGGTCGCCTACGGCTGGGAGCCGCGCGGACGTTGATCCGTGGCGCTTGACCTGATCGAGGCGCCGTCACCGAACTTCGACACCCGGCGCGCGCCGCCGGACGCCATCGTCCTTCACTACACCGGCATGGAGACGGGCGAGGCGGCGCTTGCGCGGCTGCGCGATACGGACGCTCGTGTCTCGGCCCACTACATGGTCGAGGAGGACGGGCGCGTCTTTCGCCTGGTTCCAGAGGCGCGCCGGGCCTGGCACGCAGGACGCGGCACCTGGCAGGGCGAAACGGACCTGAACGCCGCCTCGATCGGTATCGAGATCGTCAATCCGGGACATGAGTTCGGCTATCGCGAGTTCCCGGCCGTGCAGGTCGAGGCGGTGATCGCGCTGCTGGACGACATCCGCGGCCGATGGACGATCCCGGACGCGCGCATCATCGCCCACTCCGATCTCGCCCCCGATCGCAAGCAGGATCCCGGCGAGCGTTTCCCGTGGAAGACGCTGGCGCAGGCCAGCCATGGCCTGTGGTTCGAACCGGCGCCGGAGCGGATCGCCGCATTGACCGGCTTGCTGCAGCACGGCGACCAGGGGCTGGGCGTGGTTGTGCTGCGCTCGGGCCTGCATCGGCTGGGCTATGGCTTGGCGCCCGGCGGCGATTACGACGCGGAAACGGAAACCACCGTGCGCGCCTTTCAGCGCCACTGGCGACCGTCGCGCGTCGATGGCACAGCCGACGGCGAGACGCGGGCGCGGCTGGTCGGCCTGCTGCAGCTGTCGCAGGTCGAGACCGTCACCGGCATGCTTTAGCCGCGCCGGACAGAAGCAAGAACGGTTGACCGCATCCGCCGGGCAGCGCATCTACTGCCCCGCCAGACGGCCGGGCGGTCGCGGCGGGCCCCGCGTCCGTCGAGGAAAGTCCGGGCTCCACGGTGAAGAGGCGGCGGATAACTTCCGCCCGGGGCGACCCGAGGGATAGCGCCACAGAAAGCAAACCTCCGGCCTTGCGAGGCCGGTAAGGGTGAAAGGGTGGGGTAAGAGCCCACCGCGTCGGCGGCAACGTCGACGGCATGGCAAGCCCCGCCTGGAGCAAGACCAAATAGGGACGTCGCGCGGGGTTCGCCCCGCAAGGGTTCACCGCCCCAGACGTCCGGGTAGGTCGCGAGAACCGCTCAGCAATGGGCGGTCCAGAGGAATGATCGTCGCCGCCTTTCGAGGCGGAACAGAACCCGGCTTACAGGCCGTCTGGCTTTTCCACTTTTTTCCTCTCGGTGAATGGGATGGGCGTGCAGCTCACCCACGGCCGGCGGCTGTCCACAGGCCGAGGCGCCGTTAACCCTTGCGCGATGGGCCTTCACTAAGCTGTTCCACAGACTGTGAATACTTGTCATGTTCTGTGTATGTTCCGATCTAGTCGGCGTGGATCGGGCGCAACACTGCCGTTCATGGTTAAAGCAAGGCTACCAATCCCATTGAGGCCCATTCCGTCCCATGATATCCCATCCGCTGTGAGTTGGGGTGAGAGGCGCGCGTCTCGGGCGCCTGCATTTTTCGGTTTCAGGGACGGGTCGAGAGATCCGATGGGCAGGGCGTGTTTCTCTCGACCTACGAGAAGCAGCTGGACGGCAAGCGCCGCCTCCTGATCCCTCAGGACTATCGCACCGCCGACAATGGGGCCGAGAGCGCCATCTTCATCTTCCCGTCGATCGAGGCGGACTGCCTGGAGGCCGGCGGCGACCGGCTGTTCGCCGTCTATGCCGAGATGATCCGCGCCCTGCCGTTCGGCTCGGCCGAGCGGTCGGCGCTGGAATGGCAGGTGATGGGTGAGCAGACGCGTCTGAACTTCGACTCCGGCGGCCGCATCACCCTGCCCGAGGCGCTGTGCGAGGAGGCCGGGCTGGGCGCTGATGGGGGCGACAGCGTGATGATCGTGGGCCTGGACGATCGCTTCCAGATCTGGAGCAAGGACAAGTGGCAGGCGCGCCGCGCCGAGCAGCGTGCCCTGGCGAAGGCCGGGTTGGCCCAGGTCGGCGCCCTGAAGCTGCAGGCGCAGATGAAGCTGGCGGCGGGAGGCGGCGCATGACCGATGCGGCTCCGCACGCCCCTGTCCTGCTGGCCGAGGTGCTGGAGGCCCTGCGGCCCCAGGCGGGCGAGGTGATGATCGACGCCACCTTCGGCGCTGGCGGCTACACCCGCGCGATCCTGAAGACGGGCGCGCAGGTGATCGCGCTGGACCGCGACCCCACGGTTCAGCCGCACGCCGAGGCCGTCGCCAACGACTTTTCCGGCCGCTTCCAGCTGGTGCGCACGCCGTTCTCCGGTCTGGCCGAGGCGTTCGAGGAAGCGGGCGCGGACCGTCTGGACGGGGCCGTCTTCGACATCGGCGTCTCCTCAATGCAGCTGGATCAGGCCGAGCGCGGCTTTTCCTTCATGCGCGACGGTCCGCTGGACATGCGCATGTCCGCCAATGCCGATCATGGGGGCGAAACCGCCGCCGACATCGTCAACACCTGGGACCACGGTCCTCTGGCCCACATCTTCAAGCTGTACGGCGAGGAGCGTCAGTCCGGACGCATCGCTACCGCCATTCTGCGCCGCCGTACCGAACAGCCCTTCACCCGCACGCTGGATCTGGCCGAGGTGGTGGAAAAGGCGCTGGGCGGCCGTCGCGGCGCGCCGATCCATCCGGCGACGCGCGTGTTCCAGGCGCTGCGTATCGCCGTCAACGACGAGTTGGGCGAGCTGACGCGCGGGCTGGAGGCGGCTGAGGCCGTGCTCTCGCCGGGCGGGCGGCTGGCGGTGGTGACCTTCCATTCGCTGGAGGACCGCATCGTCAAGGCCTTCCTGACCGAGCGCACCGGCAATGCGCCGGCCGGATCGCGCCATGCACCCGTCTCGGTCGACCCGCGCCGGCCGTCCTTCGACCTCGCCTTCAAGGGCGCGAGAGAGGCGGGCGAGGTCGAGCGGCTGTCCAACCCCCGTGCGCGGTCGGCCAAGCTGCGCGCCGCGGTGCGCACCGACGCGCCCGCCTGGGGTCGCTTCAACGGAAAGGCCGCCGCATGAGCGCCCTGCTGCTGTCCGGCCGCGAGACGCTGGTCCGCCTGTTCGAGATGAAGGTGCGCGGCGTGCGCTGGGTCGAGCTGATCGGCGCCGTTCTGGTCGCCGTGATGATCGTCTCGGTCTATGCGGCCAAGGCGGGCGCGGCGCGTGAAAGCAGCCGCATCGCCCAGCTGGAGCAGGACATCGCCGAGAACGGCCAGCGCGTGCGCCTGCTGCGCGCCGAGGCCGCGCGGCTCGAGCAGCCGGCGCGGCTGGAAAGCCTGTCGCGGCAGATCGGCATGGCCCCGGTCGATGTGCATCGTCAGGCCGACGAGACGGCGCTGCCGGCGCTGAAGGCGCCGCAGGCTGATCTTTCCGACAAGGCCGTGGCGCCTCCGTCGCCACCGCCCGCGCCCGCTCAGGACGCCGCGCCCGTCGCCGCCCCGCCGGCCGAGGAGGCGCAATGACCGTCCAGGACCACCGCGGCTATCGCCCCGCACCGGGGCCCAGCGTCTCGGATCGGCTGTCGCCGTTCTGGCGCTGGCTGTCCGAGGTCATGTGGCGGCTCGAGCACGGGTTCGAGAGGGCCAAGGCCGATGCGCGACCGGAAGAGGACACGCGCGTCCGCATCTTTCTGGTGCTGATCGTCTTTTCGGTGGTGTTCGGCGCGCTGGCGCTGGGCGCCGCGCACGCGGCGCTTCTGGCCGACAAGGGGCGGCTGTGGGCGGCGGCCAATCCGCACGCCCTGGTGCGCGGCGACCTGACCGACCGCAACGGCGAGCTTCTGGCCACCAACATCACCCACTACGGCCTGTACATCGACCCGGCCGAGATCTGGGACAAGCGGCTGGCGTTTACTCAGCTTCGTCGCGCCATTCCGCGCCTGCCGGCCAAGCGGTTGAACAAGGTTCTGGACGGCGACCGTCGGCTGATCGTGCTGACGGGGCTGACGCCGTCGGAGCGCGAGGCGGTGCACGCGCTGGCGTTGGGCGGCGTGTCGTTCGAGCCTGAGGACCGCCGCGTCTATCCGCTGGGGACCTCGGCGGTTCACCTGATCGGCGACGCCGACACCGGGGGGCAGGGCGTCGCGGGCGCCGAGCTGGCCTTCAACGAAGAGGTGCGCGCTGCCGGCCAGCGCGGCGAAAGCTTCCCGCTGTCGATCGACCTGCGCGTGCAGGGCGTGCTGGAAAACGAACTGGCGCGCGCCGCGACCGAGACCGGCTCCAAGGGCGCGGTCGGCATCATCGCCGATGTCCAGACCGGCGAAGTGTTGGGCATGGCGTCGTGGCCGACGTTCAATCCGGCCGAACGCGCGCGTGCGCCGCAGGGCGCGACGCTGAACCGGGCGGTGTCCGGCCACTACGAGATGGGGTCGGTGTTCAAGAGCTTCACCGTCGCCGCCGGCATCGACACCGGCCGGGCCGACATGAACACCCTGTTCGACGCCTCCCAGGCGTTCCAGATCGGCACCCGCAAGATCAAGGACTTCCACGCCCAGAACCGGGTCATGACGCTGGAGGAGGTCTATCTCCACTCGTCCAACATCGGCACCTCGCAGCTGGCGGTGGAGATGGGTCCGGACGTGATGCGGACCTACTTCACCAATCTGGGTCTGCTGGCGGCCGCGCCGATCGAGCTGAAGGAATCCGCCCGGCCGGTCGTGCCGCGCAAGTGGGACAACTCCACGCTCGCCTCCCTGTCGTTCGGCTACGGCATCATGGCGACCCCAGCCCAGGTGTCGGCGGCCATGGGCGCCCTGACCAACGGCGGCCGCTACATTCCGCTGAGCCTCAGAAAGGGCGGCGCGCCGGGCGCCCGGCCGCGCCAGGCGGTGTCGGAACAGACCTCGCTGACGATGCTGGACCTCTTGCGCCGCAATGTGGTGCGCGGTTCGGGCGGGCTGGCGGATGCGCCCGGCCTGCGGGTCGGCGGCAAGACCGGATCGGCCAACAAGCTGGTGAACGGCCGCTATGATCCCTCGCACGCCGTGGGCTCGTTCGCCGCGGTGTTCCCGGCGGATGGCCCGGTCAACGCCAAACGCTATTCCATCCTGATCCTGATGGACGAGCCGTCGCAGTATCCAAAGACCGGCGGCTATGTCGCGGCGCCCGCCGTCGGCCGCATCGCCGATCGCGTCGCCGGCTTCCTGGGCGTCGAGCGCCGGGCCGATCGCTATCGCACCGCGACTGGCGAGAAAGTCCCGGCCTTTCAGGACATCGAGGGAGACGGTCGTTGAGCGCGCTTCGACTGTCCGACCTCCTGCGCCGCGACGTCGCGGCCGATCCGGTGATCACCGGCGTGACCGCCGACAGCCGCAAGGTCGGCCCCGGCGCCTTGTTCGTGGCCCTGCCGGGCACGGCCTCCGACGGCCGCGCCTTTATCCCGCAGGCGCTGGCGCAGGGCGCGGCGGCGGTGCTGGCGCCGGTCGACACGCCGGTCGAGGCCGCGCCGGTGCTGGTCACCTCGGGCGACGTGCGCCGCGCCTACGCCATCGCCGCGCGCAGCTTCTATGGCGCCCAGCCCAGGACCTGCGTGGCCGTGACCGGCACCAACGGCAAGACCTCGGTCGCTGCCTTCAGCCGCCAGATCTGGGCCAGCCTCGGCTACAAGTCGGCCAGCATGGGCACGCTGGGCGTGGTGGGGCAGAAGGGTCAAAAGACCTACGCCCTGACCGATCCCGGCCTGACCAGTCCGGACGCCGCCGACGCCGCGCGCCTGATGGCCGAGCTGGCCGCCAAGGAGGTGACGCACGTCTGCCTGGAGGCCTCCTCCCACGGCATCGACCAGCGGCGGCTGGACGGCGTGGCGCTGAAGGCGGCGGCCTTCACCAACCTGACGCAGGACCACCTCGACTACCACGGCGACATGGATAGCTATCGCACGGCCAAGATGCGGCTGTTCGAGACCCTGCTGCCGCGCGGCCGCACAGCGGTGCTGAACGCCGATTCGGAGGCCTACGGCGCCTTCGCATCCGCCTCGATCATGGCGGGGCTGGGGGTGATGGGCGTGGGCGAGCGCGGGCGCGACCTGACGCTGCTGGCCAGACGTGCGACGGCCGAGGGCCAGCGGCTGACGCTGGACGTGCGCGGCGACGCGCGCGAGATACTGCTGCCGCTTGCCGGCGCCTTTCAGGCTTCGAACGCCCTGGTGGCGGCGGGCCTGTGTATCGCGGCGGGCGAGCGGCCGGATGCGGTGATCGGCGCGCTTGAACAGCTTCAGGGCGCGCGCGGTCGGCTGCAGCGGATCGACGCCGGCGAGCGCGGCGGCGAGGTCTATGTCGACTACGCCCACACGCCGGACGGGTTGGAGACGGTGCTGCAGGCGCTGCGTCCGCACGCCAAGGGGCGGCTGATCGTGGTGTTCGGCGCAGGCGGCGACCGCGACCGGGGCAAGCGGCCGCTGATGGGCGAAGTGGCGGGGCGTCTGGCCGACTACGCCATCGTCACCGACGACAATCCGCGTGGAGAAAACCCGGCGGCGATCCGGGCCGAGATCCGGCGCGGTTGTCCGGACGCGGTCGAGATCGGCGATCGTCGCAGCGCCATCGGCTACGCCATCGAGATGATGCGCGACGGCGATGTGGTGGTGATCGCCGGAAAAGGGCATGAACAGGGTCAGATCGTCGGCGGCGTGACCCATCCGTTCGACGACGCCACCGTTGCTGCCGAGGCCCTTTCCGTCCATGCCTGATCCCGCTTCGCGCCCGCTGTGGACGGCCGCCGAGATCGCCGCCGCCACGGGCGGCGTCCTGTCCGGCCCGGACGCCGCCGTGACGGGTGTGACCTACAACAGCCGTGAGATCGCGCCCGGCGACCTGTTTCTGGCGCTGAAGGGCGCGCGCGACGGGCATGAGTTCGCGGGCGCCGCCTTCCAGTCCGGTGCGGCCTTGACCCTGGTCGAGCGGCCGGTGGAGGGCGGACCGTTCGTGCAGGTCGCCGACACGTTGTCGGCGCTGGAGGCGTTGGGGGCAGCCGCGCGGGACCGCAGCCCGGGCGTGAAGCGCGGCGCCGTGACCGGCAGCGTCGGCAAGACCAGCGTCACCCAGGCGATCCGCGCCGGCCTGGACCTGGCCGGTCCGGCGCACGGATCGATCAAGAGCTACAACAACCACATCGGCGTGCCCCTGACGCTCGCCCGCATGCCGCGCGAGACCGAGCGCGCGGTGTTCGAGATCGGCATGAACGCGCCCGGCGAGATCGCGCCGCTGTCGCGCATGGTCCGGCCTCACGCCGCCTGCGTGACCACCGTCGGCCCCGTCCATATCGAAGCGTTCGCGGATGGGGAGGCCGGGGTCGCGCGCGAAAAGGCGGCCATCTTCGACGGACTGGTCGAGGGCGGCGTGGCCGTGGCCAACGGCGATGTGGCGCAGGCCTCGGTGCTGGCGGAGCACGCGCGCGCGGTCGGAGCGCGCCTAGCGACCTTTGGCGCGCACGGCGCCCATGACGCGCGCCTGCTGGACTTCCGAGCCGATGCCGAAGGCGCCGCCGTCACGGCCGAGCTGCACGGCCGGCGCATCGACTATCGACTGGCCCAGAGCGGCCACCATTGGGGCCTGAACAGCCTGGCGGTGATCCTGATGCTGGAGGCGCTGGACGTGCCGCTCGATACGGCGCTTGAGGCGCTGGCCGGGTTCCAGCCGCTGGCGGGGCGGGGCCAGGTGCGGATGATCGAGGCGCCGGGCGGCGCCTTCATCCTGATCGACGAAAGCTACAACGCCAATCCGCTGTCGATGGCGGCGGGCTTTCGCACGCTGGGCGCGCGACCGGCGGAGGGGCGGCGCGTCGTGGTGCTGACCGACATGCTGGAGCTCGGCGACCAGAGCCGCAGTCTGCACGAAGGCCTGGCCGAGGCGATCGACGCGGCGGGCCTGGACATGGTCCATGCGGCCGGGCCGCAGATGCGCTGGCTCTATGACGCCCTGCCGACATCGCGGCGGGGCGTCTGGCGCGAGACGGCGGCCGAGCTGGCGGCGGAAGCGGCGCTTTTGGCCGGCCCCGGCGACGTGGTCATGGTCAAGGGTTCGAACGGCTCAAGGGCCGCCCTGGTCGCGCGCGCGCTCGCCGACCTGTCTCTCGCCTGACGCGGTAGAGGAAAACCGTATGTTCTACCTGCTCTACCTCTACTACGCCGACGTGGCGGATCAGTATCCGCTGCTGAACCTGGTTCAGTACCAGACGGTGCGGACGGCGTTGGCGCTGGCGACCGCCGCCATCGTCGCCGTGGCCATGGGCAGCCGCTTCATCAACTGGATCCGCGCCAAGCAGGGCCGCGGCCAGCCGATCCGCGAGGATGGGCCGGTCTCGCACCTGTCCAAGGTCGGCACCCCCACCATGGGCGGGCTGATGATCCTGGCCGGCATCGGCGCGGGCGTGCTGCTGTGGGGCGACCTGACCAATCCCTATCTCTGGATCGTGTCCTTCGTCACGGCGGCGTTTGGCGTGCTGGGCTTCATCGACGACTACGCCAAGGTGACCAAGCAGACCTCGGCCGGCCTGACCTCCAAGCAGAAGCTGCTGGCCCAGACGCTGGTCTCCGTGGTCGCCGGGGTGATGACGGTGGCGTGGATGACCTATTCGCCGACCTCGCCGGGGTTGGAGACCTCCATCGCCTTCCCGTTCTTCAAGGCGGTGCTGCTGAACGTCGGCTGGTTCTATGTGGCGTTCGCCGCCTTCACGATCGTGGGCTTCTCCAATGCGGTGAACCTGACGGACGGGCTGGACGGGCTGGCGACGGTGCCGGTGATGATGGCGGCCGGGGCGTTCGGCGTCATCTCCTATCTCGCCGGCAACTTCGTGTTTTCCGAATATCTGCAGATCCACCACGTGCCGGGCGCGGGCGAGCTGTCGATCTTCTGCGCCGCCATCATCGGCGGGGGCGCGGGCTTTCTCTGGTACAACGCCCCGCCGGCCAAGATATTCATGGGCGACACCGGCTCGCTGGCGCTCGGCGGCGCGCTCGGCGCCATCGCCGTGACCACCAAGCACGAGCTGGTCTTGGGCATCGTCGGCGGCCTGTTCGTGGTGGAGGCCGCCTCCGTCATGATTCAGGTCGGCTACTACAAGCTGACCAAGAAGCGCATCTTCCTGATGGCGCCCGTGCACCACCACTTCGAGAAGATGGGCTGGCCGGAATCGACGGTGGTGATCCGCTTCTGGATCATCGCTGGCGCCCTGGCGCTTGTCGGCCTCTCGACGCTGAAGCTGCGGTGATGACGCTTCTTTCATCGTCATCCTCGGGCTCGACCCGAGGATCGGGCGCGGATCGGGCTGTGCGCCTGTACCTGCGCACCAGCGGCGGACCCTTCGATCCTCGGGTCGAGCCCGAGGATGACGGAAAGACGCCCGCGTGATCCCCGTTCCCGGATACGAAAGCCGGCGGGTCGCGGTGTTCGGCCTGGGGCGGTCGGGGATCACGGCCGCCCGCGCGCTTGCGGCCGGGGGCGCGCAGCCGGTGCTGTGGGACGACAGCGTGTCCGGGCGGATGCAGGCCCAGGCGGAAGGCTTTGTGGTCGAGGATCTGACGACCGCCGACTGGTCAGGTTTCGCCGCCCTTGTGCTGTCGCCGGGCGCGCCGCTCACCCATCCGCGTCCGCACTGGACGGTGGACAAGGCGAGAGCGGCCGGCGTGCCGGTGATCGGCGATCTTGAACTGTTCGCCCGCGCGGTCGCCGCCTTGCCCCAGTCCGAGCGTCCCAGGGTCGTCGCCATCACCGGCACCAACGGCAAGTCCACCACCACCGCCCTGATCGGCTGGGTGCTGAAGTCGGCGGGCCTGACGGTGCATGTCGGCGGCAACATCGGTATCGGCGTCCTGGCCCTGCCGGAGCCAACGGCTGACGCTGTCTATGTCATCGAAGCGTCCTCTTACCAGTTGGACCTGACCGACAGCTTCGCGCCCGACGTGGCGATCCTGACCAACATCTCGCCCGACCACCTGGACCGCCACGGCGACATGGAAGGCTATGTCGCCGCCAAGCGCCGCATCTTCACCCATGCTCGGCTGGCGCTGGTCGGCGTGGATGAGCAGTGGGGGCGGGAGATCGCGGATACACTCTCCCAACGGGTAATCGCAATTTCCTCTTCCGCTCTTCCCCGCGAAGGCGGGGACCCAGTGCTTTCGTCAGGACACGATGTCGCGGATCAGCGTCGTGCCGCATCTCAATCATCGGAGCGCCCAAAGAACTGGGTCCCCGCTTTCGCGGGGATGAGCGGAATTGAAGCCGTTCCGGGGGTGATCCGAATCCAAGATCAAGGCATAGACCTGTCCGCCGCACGCTCTCTCCCCGGACGACACAACGCCCAGAACGCCGCCTTCGCCTATGCGGCGGCGCGGGCGGTTGGCGTGTCGCACGAACAGGCGGTGGAGGGGCTGCTGACCTTCCCCGGCCTCGCCCATCGGATGGAGACGGTGGGGCGCCTCGGCGAGCTCAGCTTCATCAACGATTCCAAGGCCACCAACGCCGACGCCGCGCGTCAGGCGCTGGCCAGCTATGAGCGCGTCTTCTGGATCGCCGGCGGTCGGGCGAAGGAGGGCGGGATCGAGGCTCTGCGCGACCTGTTTCCCCGCATCGCCCGCGCCTATCTGATCGGCGAGGCGGCGGATGATTTCGCCGCAACGCTCGACGCTGCGCCGCACGTCGTCGTCCGCACGATGGAGGCCGCCGTTCAGGCCGCCGCCGCCAATGCCGGCGCAGTGGGCGGTCCGCAGGTGGTGCTTCTTTCGCCGGCCTGCGCCTCTTTCGACCAGTATCCCGACTTCGAGGCCAGAGGCGAGGCGTTCAGAGCCGCCGTCCTGAACCTCGGCGCCGCACCGGAGCCCTCGGCATGAGCAGTTCCTACGCCCCCGCCTTTTCGCGCAACGACCAGAGCGCGCTGGCCAAATGGTTCTGGACCGTGGATCGCGGCCTGCTGGGCGCAGCGCTCGGCCTGATGGCGCTGGGCGTGGCGCTGAGCTTCGCCTCCAGCCCCGCCGCCATCCTGGCCGACGAGTCGATCTCGGACCCGTTCCATTATTCCTGGCGAATGATGGTGTTCTCCGGTCTGGGCCTGACCCTGATGCTGGGCTCCTCGCTGCTGTCGCCCAAGGGCGTGCGGCGCATTGCGATCCTGGCCCTGCTGGGCGCCATTATGGTGATGGCCGCCCTGCCGTTCATCGGCGACACGGTGAAGGGCGCCGCGCGCTGGGTGAACCTGGGGCCGTTCAGCCTGCAGCCCAGCGAGTTCGCCAAGCCCGGCCTGATCGTCTTCGCCGCCTGGATGTTCGCCGAGGCGCAAAAGGGGCAGGGGGTGCCGGGCGTCACCATTGCATTTGGGTTCTACGCCCTGACCGTGTGCCTGCTGCTGATCCAGCCGGACATCGGCCAGACCCTGTTGATCACCACCACCTTCATGGCCGTCTTCTTCATGGCCGGGGTGCCGTTCAAGTGGATGGCGGTGCTGGCCAGCCTGGGCATGGCGGGGCTGGTGTCGCTGTATTTCGTGTTCGGTCACATGCGCGATCGCCTCAGCCGCTTCTTTTCGCCCGAGACCACCGACACCCACCAGATCGACAGCGCCTCGCAGGCCATTCGCGCGGGCGGCCTGATCGGGCGCGGCGTGGGCGAAGGGGTGATGAAGCGGCGCGTGCCCGACCTGCACACCGACTTCATCTATTCGGTCGGCGCCGAGGAGTTCGGCCTGATTTTGAGCCTGCTGATGATCGGCCTCTACGCCTTTATCGTCCTGCGCGGGATGAAGAAGGCCATGAAGCTGAACGACCCGTTCGAGCAGACGGCGGCGGCCGGGCTGTTCATGCTGATCGGGCTGCAGGCCTGCATCAACATCGCGGTGAACCTGAACCTGATTCCGACCAAGGGCATGACCCTGCCGTTCATCAGCTATGGCGGATCGTCGATGCTGGCCATGGGGCTGACCATGGGGCTGGCGCTGGCGCTGACGCGGCGCCGGCCCGGCGCCTATGAGCCCGGCGCGACCCTTGGGACACGGCGGCGCTTGCTCTGAGCCGGACCTTTCAGTCCGTCATCCTAGGCCTTGTGCCTAGGATCCAGACTCCCGGTGTCAGAAGTCAGCGGGAGAACGGCGCCGTTCGAGTCTCTGGATCCTAGGCACAAGGCCTAGGATGACGGGTGGGGAGCATCGCCACTCGGAGCATAGGGCTGGAAAGGCCCGGGCGAGCATCGTAAGCGAAGCCGTATCGACGGAGAATCCATGTCCAAGCTCTGCGTTGTCGCCGCCGGAGGCACCGGCGGCCATATGTTTCCGGCCGAGGCGCTGGCGCGCGAACTGATCGGGCGCGGCTGGCGCGTGGTGCTGGCCAGCGATCACCGCGGCGAGGTCTACGCCCACGGTTTTCCGGCCGAGGAGCGGCTGTCGCTGGACGCGGCCACGGCCTCGGGGCCGCTCGGCATGATCAAGGCCGGATCGGCCATCTTCCGCGGCGTGATGCAGGCGCGCGCCGCGTTCGACCGGTTGGGCGCGGACGTGGTGGTGGGCTTCGGCGGCTATCCGTCGGCGCCGGCGCTGGTGGCGGCGATCACGCAGGGCCGCCCCACTCTGATCCATGAGCAGAACGCGGTGCTGGGTCGCACCAACCGCATCCTGGCCCCCTATGTGAAAGAGGTCGCCTCGTCCTTTCCGACGCTGGAGCATGCGCCGGCCAGGGTGCAGGGGCGGGCGCATGTGGTCGGCAGCCCGGTGCGCGCCGACATCCGCGCGGTGTTCGACGGCGCCTATGCGCCGCCCGCCGAGGACGGTCCGATCCGGGTGCTGGTCACGGGCGGCAGCCAGGGCGCGCGCCTCTTGGCCGAAACCACGCCCAAGGCTCTGGCCGCGCTGCCGGACGCCCTGCGCCGTCGCCTGATCGTGCATCAGCAGGCCCGGCCCGAGAGCATGGACGAGGCGCGCCAGACCTATCTGGAGGCCGGGATCGAGGCGGAAGTCGCGCCCTTCTTCCGCGACATGGCCAGCCGGCTGTCGGCTTCGCATCTGGTGATCGGCCGTTCGGGCGCCTCGACCTGCGCGGAACTGGCGGTGTGCGCCCTGCCGTCCGTGCTGATCCCGCTGAAAATCGCCACCGACGACCACCAGCGTCTGAACGCCAAGGCCCTGGTCGACGCCGGCGCCGCCGAGGTGCTGATCGAGGACATGCTGACGGTGGAGCGGCTGGCCGTGACCCTGCAGCAGATACTGTCTGATCCTGCGCGGCTGGCGACCATGTCGGCGGGCGCCCGTTCCGTCGCCATCCCCGACGCGGCCGCGCGCCTAGCCGACCTAACCGAGCGCGTAGCGGGCTGATCGCCTCCTCCATCTGCGATGGGGAGCGAGAGCAAGCAGTGAAGCGTGGCGGGAACCGTTCGGTCCGCGAGGCGTCCTATGCCCCATGCCTCCCTGGATCACTGACCTGACCCGAGAGACTCTGCGCCTGTGGCGCCGGTTCGACTGGCTGCCGGAATGGGCGGTGGTGCTGATCGTGCTGGCGATCTTCGTCGGCGGCGGACTGCTGGCGCACCGCATCGCCTTCGCCGTCCTGAGGCGCGTGGTGAAGAACCGCGACGTCTTCTGGCGCGGCGTGGTGGAGCGCGCCCGGGCCAAGATCCGCGTGCTGCTGGTGATCGTCGCCATCGGCATCGGCGTCAGCGTCTCGCCGATGGACCCGGAGCCGTCGGCGCTTGTGCGCTCTGTGCTGCTGTTCGTCTTCATCCTCGCCGGCGGCTGGCTGGTGTCGGGCGTCTTGGACATGTGGACCGTGGTCCACCTGAAGAAGTACAATCTTTCGACCGAAGACAACCTGCTTGCCCGCAAGCACCTGACCCAAGCCCGCATCCTGCAGCGGGTGGCGCGGGTGCTTCTGGTGATCGTCACCATCGGCCTGGCCCTGATGACCATCTCGGGCTTTCGCCAGTGGGGCGTCAGCCTGCTGGCGTCGGCCGGCGTGGTCGGCATCATCGCCGGCCTGGCCCTGCAGCCGATCCTGACCAACATGGTCGCCGGCATCCAGATCGCCCTGACCCAGCCGATCCGCATCGACGACGCCGTGATCGTCGAAAACGAGTGGGGCAATGTCGAGGAGATCACCGCGACCTATGTGGTGGTCAAGCTGTGGGACTGGCGGCGCATGGTGCTGCCGCTCAGCTACTTCATCACCACGCCGTTTCAGAACTGGACGCGCGAGAACGCCCGCCTGATCGGCACGGCCTTCTTCTACGTCGACTACGAGGCGCCGATCGACCGGCTGCGCGAGGCCTTTGAAGGCATCGTCAAGGCGTCAAGGCATTGGGACGGCGACGTCCAGGTGATGCAGGTGACCGACATCACCGAGCGGGTGCTTCAGGTGCGCTGCCTGGCCAGCGCCCGCTCGGCGCCGATCGCCTTCGACCTGCGCTGCGAAATCCGCGAAAAGCTGATGGCCTTCATGCGCGACGAATGCCGTGAAGCCCTGCCGAGGGACCGGCTGGAGTGGCCGCAGGGACAGGAACCGCCGGCGCCGCCTCAGCCCGCCTAGTCCCGCAGCGCCTCCTGGCCTCGGCGGACCGCTCCTTCGAGCGTAAGCATCTGCGACGGCGGCGTGGCGCCGCACGCGACCGCCAGCAGTTCGGCCGCGTCGCCGCCCGGCGCGGCGGCATAGGGCGGGGCGTTGTCCGCCGTCGCGGGGCCTTCTACGCCGTCTGCCCGCAGCGAAGCGAAGTCCAGGCGATCAGCCGTCACGAGGCGACAATCGAACGCCCAGCGGGACCAGCCGCCGACGTAGACAACGGACCCGACGCGGAAGCCCTCTTCCGCCACCTGCAGCTCGCGCATCCAGGCCATGTCGCCCTCTCGGCGGATCGACGCGACGTCGGCGTAGTGGGCGAAGCGGCCGACGCCGGTTTCCACCAATTGCGGGTCGCTCAGGGCGAGCATCAGCGCGATCATGCGACCATCCTCTCGGCCTGGGTCAGGTCGACGCTGACCAGCTGGCTCATGCCGCGCTCCGGCATGGTGACGCCGTAAAGGCGGTCCATGCGGCTCATGGTCACCGGATTGTGGGTGATGACGATGAAGCGGGTGTCCGTGCGCTTCCGCATCTCGTCCAGCATGCGGCAGAAGCGATCAACGTTGGCGTCGTCCAGCGGCGCATCCACCTCGTCCAGCACGCACACCGGGGCGGGATTGGCCAGAAAGACGCCGAAGATCAGCGCCGCGGCCGTCAGCGCCTGCTCGCCGCCGCTCATCAGGCTCATCACCGACAGCCGCTTGCCGGGCGGGCAGGCGTAGATTTCGAGGCCCGCCTCCAGCGGATCGTCGCTTTCGACCAGCTTCAGCTCGGCCTCGCCGCCGCCGAACAGGGCAGCGAACAAGGCCTTGAAGTTGTCGTTGATGACGTCGAATGCGGCGACCAGCCGCTCGCGGCCTTCTGCGTTCAGCTCGTCGATGCCGTCGCGCAGGCGGGCGATGGCCTGGGTCAGGTCGCTGCGTTCCGAGCGCATGCTGTTCAGCCGCTCGGCGTATTCCGCCGCCTCGTCCTCGGCGCGCAGGTTGACGGCGCCCAGCTGCTCACGCTCGCGCTCCAGCCCGATCAGCAACGCCTCGGCCCCGGCCGCGTCGGGGGGGCGGGCCACGGCGTCGGCCGTCAGCTTGTGCTCCAGGTCCTGCGGCGACAGGCCGGCCCCTTCGCGCAGATTGGCCTCCGCTTCGGTCAGCCGTTCGGCAGCGGCTTCGGCGCGGGCGGCCAGACCCGCGCGCGCTTCCCGGGCCTTTGAGGCGTCGGCGTCGGCGGCGCGGCCGGCGCGATCCGCCTCCGTCGCTGCGGCTTCCGCCACCGCCAGGGCGTCGCCTGCCGCCTTGCGCCGCGTCTCGGCCGCGATCAGGGCGTCCATCAGCCGCGCGCGCTGATCGGCGAAGTTCTGCGGCGTCTGTTCGGCGGCCTTCAGGCGGACTTGCGCGCCTTCGGCGTCGGCTGCCAGTTCGGCCAGTCGCTTGGTGGCGCTGGACGCGCGAGAGACCCAGCCTTCGCGGGCGCGGGTCAGGGCCCCCAGACGTTGTTCGCGGGCGGTGCGCTCGCGCGCCTCGGCGTCGCGGTCGCTGCGGGCGCGGGCCGCCGTTCCACGCGCGGCCTCGGCGGCGAGCCGCGCGGCCGAGAGATCGACCTTCAGCGCCGCCAGTCCCTCGCTTGAGGCGGCGTCGGGCGATGCGAGCGCAGCGACCGCCAGGCGCGCCTCGTCGCGGTCGTCGCCAAGCCGCGCCAACGTCTCATCCAGCGCAGCCGCCCGCGCCTCGCGCCTGGCCTGGTCCCGATTGAGTGCTTCCAACTGATCGCGCGCCGCCGTGACCGTCTTGTCGGCGGCGAAGGGCTGGAGACGCGCAGTCCGGACCCGTTCGTCCGCCGCCCGCAGCCCATCGTCCGCCGCCTTCAGCACCGCCTGCGTGTGCATCAGTTCGGGGCGGGCCGTGTCGATAGCGTCTTCCAACTCCGCCAGCCGGGTGCGTTGCGCCAGGCGCACGGCGGCGGGGCGGGGCGCGTCGGCCCGGCTGACAAACCCGTCCCAGCGATAGAGGTCGCCCTCCTGCGTCACCAGGCGCGCGCCCGGCGGCAGGGTCTTGGCCAGAGCCGCGACGCGATCGCGCGGGGCGACCCCGCACAGGGCCAGGCGGGCGGCCAAGGCGTCCGGCGCCGAAACCCGCACCGCCAGCGGCTCAATCTCTTGCGGCCAGTCCATCGTCGGCGTCGCCGCGCCGAACCAGTGCGCGGGCGCGCGTGGATCGAGCGCGGCGTCCAGATCGTCGCCAAGCGCCGCCGCCAGCGCCGCCTCATAGCCGCGCTGCGCCGACACCTGATCCAGCGCCGGAGGATGGTCCCGACGGGTGGTGGTCAGCAGTTGCGCCAGTCCCCGCGCCTCAGTCTGCAGCCGACCCAGCCGGTCCTCGGCCGCGCGCGTCGTGGAGCGGGCGTCTCCCTCGGCGCGGGCGCGCTCGGCGCGTTCGGCTTCCGCCGCCTCGACCTCGGCCCGCGCGGAGGCCAGCGCCGCTTGCGCCGCCGCAAGCGCGTCTTGAGCCTGTTCGATCTCGGGCGTTTTCAGCGGGCCGACCGCGTCACGCTCGCGCCGTGCGGTCTCATGCTGCGCCTCCAGGCGCGACAGGCGGGTCTCGGCCTCCCGGCGGCGCGCGGCCTCAGCGTTCAGGCGGGCTTCGGTGGCGGCGGACAGGGCGGCCAGTCGCTCGACCTCGGCGTCCGCCGCCTGCCGCGCGGCCTCGGCGGCGTCCACGGCCTGGTCGAGTTCGGGACCGCGCGCGGGGGCGGCGGCGATCTCGCCGCGCAGCCGTTCGAGCTCGGCGTCGAGGCGCGACAGCTCGCGTCCCGCATCGGCCGCACCGGCTTCCTCGCGCGCCTGGTCGGCGGCCAGCCGAGAAACGTCGCCACGCAGCCGTTCGACCTCTGCGCGCGCGGCCTGTTCGGCCATGTCCAGCCGGTCCCGCTCCAGCGTCGCGCGGTGCAGCAGGGCGGCGGCCACGGCGTCTTCTTCCCGCGCCGGCCTGACCGCCTCCTGAGCCTGGAGGGCTTCGGTCGAGGCGCGGGCGGCGGCCTGCGTCGTCTCCGCGGCGGCGCGATCGGCCTCGCGCAGATCGCCGGCCGCGACCTCGGCGGCCAGCCGCGCATCGTTCCAGCGCACGAACAGCAGGGCCGATTGCAGGGCGCGGATGTCGGCCGACACCTTTTTGTACTTCTCCGCCTGGCGCGCCTCGCGCTTCAACCGGTTAAGCGCCGTCTCCAGCTCTCTGCCGATGTCCTCCAGTCGCTCGAGATTGGCCTCGGCGGCGCGCAGCCGAAGCTCGGCCTCGTGCCGACGGGTGTGCAGGCCGGCGACGCCGCCCGCCTCTTCCAGGATGCGGCGCCGGTTCTGCGGTTTGGCGGCGATCAGTTCGCTGATCTGGCCCTGGCGCACCAGGGCGGGAGAATTGGCGCCGGTCGAGGCGTCGGCGAACAAGAGCTGCACGTCGCGCGCCCGAACAGCCTTGCCGTTGATGCGATAGGTCGAGCCCTGGCCGCGATCAATGCGGCGCGACACCTCCAGCACCGGCGCGTCGGTAAAGGGCTGGGGCGCGCGGCCTTCCGCATTGTCGATGGTCAGCTGGACTTCGGCGTGGTTGCGCGGCGGCCGGCCCGCGGCCCCGGCGAAGATCACGTCGTCCATGCCCTGGCCGCGCATGGCCTTGGCCGAGTTGGCGCCCATCACCCAGCGAAGGCTTTCCAGGACGTTGGACTTGCCGCAGCCGTTGGGGCCCACGACCCCCGTCAGCCCCGGCTCGATCTGCACCTCGGCGGCGTCGACGAAAGACTTGAAGCCGACGATCCGCAGCCGCTGGAACTGCATCGGATCAGCGGATCACCGCTTCAGCAGCGGCTCGACCGCAGCCGTCAGGGCGGAAAGCGTGGGTTCGGCGACCCGCTTGCCGTTGACGAACAGGGTGGGGGTGCCCTCGACCCCGGCCGCCGTGGCGCCCTCGATCTGCGCCTCCAGCGTCTGGCGTGTCGCGGGCTCTTCCAGGCAGGTCTCGATCTGCTCGCGCGTGCGTCCGCTGGCGGCGATGCCGGCGTCGAACCAGGGCTTGGCCCCGGTGGTCGAAAGCGCCGCCTGACCCTTCATGAAGGCGCCCGCCACGTCGAAATAGCGTTCGGGCGCCGCGCACAGGGCGACGGCCGCCGCCGCCGCCGCGACATTGGCCGGCGCCGTCGGCAGGTTGCGATACACCAGCCGCACCTGACCGCTGTCGATGAAGCGCGCCTTGAACGCCGGCAGCACATCATTGTGGAAGGTGGCGCAATGCGAGCAGGTGAAGGAGGCGTATTCGACCACCGTCACCGGCGCATCGGCTCGGCCCAGCACGCGATCCGCCGCCGTCACCGCCGGCACGTCGGCGGCCAGCGCCGAACCCGCCGCTGCGGTCGTCGCCAGCATGGCCAACGCGAGCAGATGACGGCGGATCAGGCTCACTTGGCCAGCTCGGCGTCGATGGCGGTGGACAGGTCGGCAAGGCTCGGGCCTTCGCTGCTGCCCGGGGTGATGACTTCCTGCTCGTTGACGAAGAAGGCCGGGGTGCCGGTGACGCCCTGCGCCTGGGCCTGCTGGATGCGTTGTTCCAACGCGGCCACGGCGTCGCGGTCGGAGACGCAGTCGGCGAACTGCTGCTCGTTCATGCCGGCGGCCTGGGCGGTGCGCAGCAGCCAATCGCGCGGCGAGCCGGTGACCATTTCCTGCTGGGTGGCCAGCAGCTGGTGCACGACCTGGAAATACTTGTCGTCGCCGGCGCAGCGCGCGACCAGGAAGCCGGCCGTCGCCACGTCCACCGGCGGGGTCGGCAGTTCGCGGAAGACGTAGCGGACCTTGTTGGTGTCGACATATTTGGCCTTGAACGCCGGCCAGGTGTTCTGCTGCCACAGGGCGCAGTGGCCGCAGGTGACCGAGGCGTATTCGACCACCGTGACCTTGGTGCCGTCAGGCGCGCCCAGCGCCATGTCGCCCTCGGCCGATCCGCCCTTGTTCCCGCCGCAGGCCGACAGGGCCATGGCGGCGAGCGCCGCTCCGGTGATCGCCGCGCGGCGGCTCATCTGGGCGAAGCGGGACGGACGTTCAGCGCGCATGGGGCTTCCTTGGATTGGCGAGCGGCGCATCCCGAGCGGCGCCTCGATCCATCATCGAGAACAGGTGCGGCGAAGGTTTGTCAACAGTCACCCCAGCAGGGCTGAAGCCGCCACGGCCGCCACGATGATCACGGCCATCAGCACCAAGGCGAGGCGTGCTGATGGATGGGCGACATTGACGGTCCAGCCCAATGCAGGATTCATCTTCGGAACAATGAGCCGTCGATCCGCAGGGTCGTTGTAAAGGCCCCATCTGTAGTTCTGCATGGCGTGACCTGTCCGATGGATCTGCTGCGAACGCATTCTTGCAAGTGGCCAAGGTCGATTGCCGGATCGGCGCTCTCGATCTTGTGCGCAGGCTACACAATCCCGCGTAGTTTCGCCATCCCGCAGAACTTGTGCCGAGGTTCGTCTACGATCCACGCTCCTCGGCGTCGCGCGCGAGGGCGGAGCGCCCGAGGGCTTGCAGGGCGGCCTTCAGCGCGCCGGGCACGCTTGCGACGGACGCCGCCAGTTCGGCCTCAGACGAAGCGGGCAGGGGCGGCCGCGCCGCGCGGCTAGGCTTGGCGGCAGGGGCGGGCAGGGGCTTGACCGGTCCTTGCGCGATCCTCAGGCGGTCCACCGAGCCGGGACCCAGAAACAGGTTCACGCGCGACAGGATTTCGGCCGACTGGTGCTGCACCAGAAGTGCGGCGGCGCCGACGACGCGCAACTCCAGAACGCCGGGCTGGCCGCCGCGCCCCTTGGTCAGCTTCTGCGGGCGGCAGACGCGGGCCAGCCGCTCGCCCACGATCTCGACCCAGCGCGGCTCGAGCGCCGAGGCGCCGCGTCCAAAGGTCTCGTCCAGCTTCTTGATCAGCGGCTGCAAGGCGCGGCCGGCGCGGGGCGCGGGACGCGGGGCCGGGCGCGTCCTGCGGCGCGACAGGATTTCGCGGACCTCGGCGTCGGTGGGCAGGGGGCGGCGCATGGCCCTATATAGCTCGCCAGATGCCCGACGTCTCCGCTCTCCGACAGGCCCTGCTCGACTGGTACGACGCGGGCGCGCGCGTGCTGCCGTGGCGTGCACCCCCGGGTTCGGCCGAGCGCACCGGTCCTTACCGCGTCTGGCTGTCGGAGGTGATGCTGCAGCAGACCACGGTTGCGCACGCCGCACCCTACTTCCTGCGCTTCACCGAGCGTTGGCCGACGGTGAACGACCTCGCCGCCGCCGAGGACGCCGACGTCATGGCCGCCTGGGCGGGGCTCGGCTACTACGCCCGCGCCCGCAACCTGCTGGCCTGCGCGCGGGCGGTGGCGAACGAGCACGGCGGCGTCTTCCCCGACACCGAGACGGGGCTGCTGAGCCTGCCGGGCGTGGGCGCCTATACGGCGGCGGCGGTGGCGGCCATCGCCTTCGACCAGCCGGCCAATGTGGTCGACGGCAATGTGGAGCGGGTGGTGTCGCGCCTTTTCGCGGTGGAGACGCCGCTGCCCGCCGCCCGGCCGGAGTTGCGGCAACTGGCGGGAACCCTGGTCACGGACGCGCGGCCGGGAGATTGGGCGCAAGGACTGATGGACCTGGGCGCGACCGTCTGCCGGCCCAAGGCGCCGCTGTGCCTGCTGTGTCCGGTCGCCTTCGCCTGCGTGGGCTATCGGTCTGGCGCGCCTGAGCGGTTTCCGCTGAAGGCGAAGAAGGCCGAGCGGCCGCACAGGCAAGGGATCGCCTATGTGCTGCGCGACGCGGGCGGTCGGGTCGCTGTGGTGCGGCGGCCGGACAAGGGGTTGCTGGGCGGCATGGCCGGCTTGCCGACCTCGGAGTGGAGAACCGCCGCCCCCGCCTTCGATCCGCCGGTCGCGGCCGACTGGCGCGAGGCGGGGGCGGTGGAGCACGTCTTCACCCACTTCGCCCTGACGCTGCGGGTGGTGGAGGCGACCGGCGCGGGCGAATTCGACTGGCGCCCGGCGTCCGAGGCGCGCGCGGCCCTTCCCACCGTGTTCAAGAAGGCGCTGGACCGGGCGCTCGCCTAACGCAGCGAGCGCACCGAGACGTCGCCCCGCCGGTTCCTCGGCATCACCACCGTGTGTCCGTCGACGCGCTGGAACGCCAGATCGACCATCGCAGCGCCGACCTGAAGGTTCGACACCGTCAGCCGGTCGATGCCGGCCGGCAGCACCGGGCGATCCACCGTGACCACGCCCTCGATCGCGTCCACATACACGCCCAGACACGCCTGCAGCATCAGGAACACCGACCCGGCGGCCCAGGCCTGCGGCAGGCAGGCGACCGGATAGGCGATGGGCGGCTCGCCCGGCTGGCGGGTGAAGCCGCAGAACAGCTCAGGCAGGCGCAGGTGGAAATGGGCGGCGGCGGCGTAGATTTCGCCCAGCAGCAAGGCCACCGCGTCGCGCTCTCCGTACTGGGCCATGCCGGCGGCGGCCAGCGCCGTGTCGTGGGGCCATACCGACCCGTTATGATAGCTCATCGGATTGAAGCGCGCCTGCCCATGCGCCAGGGTTCGCACGCCCCAACCGGTTCGGAATTCGGCCGACAGCAGCCGGCGCGTCACCCGGTGCGCCCGCGTCGCCAGCGGCAGGCCGGTGAACAGCAGGTGCCCGGCGTTGGAGCCGATCGAGCGGCACGGCTCGCCATCTCCGTCGAGCGCGATGGCGTAGAACCCCTCGTCCTCCATCCAGAAGCGCTCTTCGACCAGAGTCCGCATCGTCTCGGCCCGCTCACGCCATTCAGCGGCGCGCGGATCGCCCAGGTGATCGCCGAACTCTCCCATCGCCTTCCAGGCGGCGTAGGCGTAGCCCTGCACCTCCAGCAGCGCGATCGGTCCCTTGGGAAAGCGCCCGTCGGCGTGGCTGATGGAGTCCTCGGAATCCTTCCAGCCCTGGTTCGACAGACCCGTCTCGGCGCCGCGCTGATAGTCGATCAGGCCGTCGTCGTTGCTGTCGCCGTAGTCGCGCATCCAGTCGGCGGCGGCGATCAGGTTCGGCCAAAGCCGGCGGATCAGGGCGTAGTCGCCGGTGCGGCGGACATAGGCGCCGGCCAAGGCGATGAACAGGCAGGTGGTGTCGACGCCCCCGTAATAAAGGCCGAACGGCACCTCGCCCAGCGCGCTCATCTCGCCGCCGCGCGTCTCGTGCATGATCTTGCCGGGCTGGCTGTCCTGAAAGGCGCTGGTCTCAGTCGCCTGGCGCATGGCGAGATAGGTAAGCACGCCCTCGGCCAACGACGGGTCGAGCCACAGCATCTGCCAGGCGGTGATGATGCCGTCGCGCCCGAACGGCGTCGAGAACCAGGGCGTGCCGGCGTAGGGATAGGGTCCGGTCGGCAGGTCCGTGGTCAGCAGGGCGATGTCGGCGCGGGACTGGTCCAGCCAGTCGTTGAAGCGGGGGCTGCGCGGGCCGCGAACGGAGGCGCCGCGACGCCGCTTGGCGCGCATGGCCAGCTTGGCCTCGACCGAGAAGCGCCGCCAGCGGTCACGATCGGGCGTGTCGCAGACGTCGATCCCGCATTCGATAAAGAGGTCCAGGTCCTTGCCCTTGGGCAGGCTGAACATGAACTCGGCCCGCGATCCTGTCAGGCGAGCCGGCGGTTCCGAAAAGGCCAGGCAGCTGCGACGTTCGACCGCGTCCAGGCCCTGGTAGCGGAAGCCGACGCGGCGACCGTCGGTGGTCGGCGTCTCGACCGTTCCCCGCTTGGCGCGAGGTGTGCCGCGCACCTGAAAGATGTCGGCGAAGTCGGCGGCGAAGTCGAAGGCCAGCGGCAGCAGCACATCCTCGACGCCATGGTTGACCATGCGCACCCGCTCGAACATGCGCCGGTTCCACAGAAAGCGGCGGCGCTCGATGTGCAGCACGCCCGCCGGCGCCGAGCGTCCGCCCATCGGCGGCAAGGGGCGGTTGGTGGTGTGGCAGGAGAAGAAGACGTTGTCCTGCGACACGCCCGAGCTCAGCTTGGACGGGCGCGCCAGGCCCACCGTCATGATCCAGCGCGACAGCACTCGCGTGTCGCCGGCGAACAGGCCGTCGGCCCCGCCCTTCAGGTCGCCCCAGTGATCGGCGACAAGAAAGGCGTCGCCTTCCTTCAGCGCCATCAGTTCGGCCAGGCCTGAGCTTTCGGCCGACTCGGCGGCGGCCATCTGGGTCGAATAGGCGTCGTCCATGAGGTCTCCTTGAAGTTCGAGGCCGTCGTCGGAACGTCTCACCGGAATGCGGCGCTGGCTGGCCGCTTTCCGGATTCTCTTGTGAATCTAAGGAAAACAGGCGGCGCGGGTTCACCACGCCGCCTGCAAAATACGAAGGCGCCGATCAGGCCGAGACGGCGAACGATCGTTCCTCGCCGATGCGGCGCAGCACGGCGCCATCGTCGTTGACGCCGAGGTTCAGGTTCGGGCGACTCGCCGCCAGCAGGTCGCCGTACACCCCGACATAGCGGCGGGCCATGGCGACGGAGGAGAAGCGCAGGTCGAAACGGGCGCGGATCGCCTCGCGGTCCAGCAGATGCGCGCGGCCGGCGGCGGCGATCGCCTGCTCCATGGTGTCGACCAGGAAGCCGGTGGCGCCGTCCTCGATGATCTCGGGCGTGGAGCCGCAACGGAAGGCGATCACCGGCGTGCCGCACGCCATGGCCTCGATCATCACCAGGCCGAAGGGCTCGGGCCAGTCGATCGGGAACAACAGCGCCTCCGCCCCGCCCAGGAAATCCGACTTCTGGTGGTCGCCGATCTCGCCGATGAACTCGATCAACGGATTGCCCTCGACCAGCGGGCGGATGCTTTCTTCCCAGTAGCGCTTGTCGGCGGCGTCGATCTTGGCCGCCATCTTCAGCCGCTTGCCCAGTTTGGTGGCGATCTCGATGGCGCGGTCCGGGCGCTTCTCCGGCGAGATGCGGCCCAGAAAGGCCAGGTAGCCGTCGGACCGGGCGTGGAAGCTGTACTGATCGCCCGGCATGCCGTGGTGCACCGTCGCCGTCCAGTTGGCGAAGGCCAGAGGCTTGCGCTGATCGTCGGAGATCGACACCAGGCCGAACTCGCTCCAGCGACGATAGACCTCCGGCAGGTCCTTCAGGTCCAGTCGCCCGTGCAGGGTGGTCAGGGTCTTGTCCGCGCACTTCCGAAAGAACGGAAAGTGGATCATGTCGGTGTGGAAGTGGATCACGTCGAAGTCGTCGGCGCGGTCCAGCACCTCGGCCAGCATGGTCATGTGGGCGGCCAGATCGGACTTCAGCGGCGCGGGATCCAGACGGATCGCCTGGTCGCGCACGGGCACGAGACGGGCCTTGGTTTCTGCGTCGGCGCTCGCGAACAGGGTGACGTCATGACCCAGATCGACCAAGGCGTCCGTCAGGTGTGCGACCACACGCTCGGTGCCGCCATACAGCTTCGGAGGCACGGCCTCGTAAAGCGGGGTGACCTGCGCGATCTTCATGACGTGTGTGCTCCGACCCGCTCAAGCGCGGCCGTGAGCATGAATGTCTTCAGGCCGGCAAGGTTCCGCCCTCCGTCGGCCGGAAGTTGCCGTTGGGTAAACCTATTGCATTCCCGCCCGCACCTCGGCGCGCAGGGCGTCGATGGACTTGAAGCCCTGGTCCGATTTGAAGCGCCAGTAGGTCCAGCCGTTGCAGGCCGGCGCGTTTTCCAGCAGCGCGCCCAGCTTGTGGATCGAGCCGGTCAGGTCGCCCGAGATCAGCGAGCCGTCGGCGCGCACCCGCGCCTCGCGCTGGCCCTTGGGGCAGTAAAGCCGGTCGCCGGGCTGCAGCAGGCCGGCCTCAACCAGGGCGCCGAACGGCACCTTGGGCTCGTTGCGCTTGGAGCCCATGACCAGCAGGTCCTCGGCGTTCGCGGGAATGACCGAGGCGATGCGGGTCTCGGCGACCTGGGCATAGGTCTGGTCCCGCTCGATACCGATGTAGCGCCGGCCCAGCCGCTTGGCCGCCGCGCCCGTCGTGCCCGTGCCGAAGAAGGGGTCCAGCACGACGTCGCCGGGGCGGGTCGAGCTCAGCAGCACGCGGTGCAGCAGCGCCTCGGGCTTCTGCGTGGGATGCGCCTTCCGGCCTTCGGCGTCCTTGATCCGCTCCTCGCCGGTGCAGAGCGCGAACGTCCAGTCCGAGCGCATCTGCACGTCCTCGTTGAAGGCCTTCAACGCATCGTAGTTGAAGGTATATCGCTTCTGGTCCCGGCTCCGGGCGGCCCAGATCAGGGTCTCGTGCGCATTGGTGAACCGCGTGCCCTTGAAGTTCGGCATCGGGTTGGACTTGCGCCAGACGACGTCGTTCAGCACCCAGAAGCCCAAGTCCTGGATCGCACAACCCAGGCGGAACACATTGTGGTAGCTGCCGATCACCCAGATCGAGCCGTCCGGCTTCAGCACCCGCCGGCACTCGGCCAGCCAGGCGCGGGTGAAGGCGTCATATTCGGCGAAGCTGCCGAACTTGTCCCAGTCGTCGTCGACCGCGTCGACCTTGGAGTTGTCGGGACGAAGCAGGTCGCCGCCCAGCTGCAGATTATAGGGCGGATCGGCGAACACCATGTCGACCGAGGCGTCGGGCAGGCTGCGCAGCACCTCGATGCAGTCGCCGCGATGGATGACGTCGGTCTTCAACTCGGACATGGAAAGCGGCCCCGCAACTCAGATGCCGGGATGGTGAATCCTTACGGTTAAGGCGGGGTTATTTCCGGCGGTGCGGAACGGCGGCGAGAGGCAGCGGTTAGCCTTGCAACCTTCTTGTCAGGCGCCTCGATGATCCTCTTTGCTCTTTTCCAGCGCCTGTTCGCCCTGGTTTCGCTGGCTGTCCTTGGCCTGTCCGGCTGGCTGATCTGGAGCTGGTGGGACCGCGAGCGGGACTTCGAGGCGCTGGGGTTCGGCGATCCGTCGAACGATCGGCTCTACTGGGGGCTCGGCCTTCTGGCCTTTTCCTTCCTGGGTCGTTTCCTGATCCTGCTGCTCCTGGGTCGCGGCGGCGGCATGGCGTCGGACAAGCGGCGCGACGGCGTCATGGTCGATGGCGCGGATGGATCACGCCTGCGGCTGGAGATCGAGGGTCGGACGGATGGCCCGATCCTGCTGCTGACCCACGGCTGGGGCATGTCCTCGCGGATCTGGGCCGACGCGCGCGCCTCCCTGTCTGACCGGTTCGGCATCGCCGCCTGGGATTTGCCGGGATCGGGTCTCTCGACGCGGCCGACGAAGGGATGGTCGATCGAGGGCTTCGCGGACGACCTGAAGGCGGTGATCGACAGACTGCCCGAGGATCGCCCGATCGTCGTGGTCGGTCACAGCATCGGCGGCATGACGACCCAGACCTTCTGCGCCCGCCATCCCGAGATCCTGAACGGGCGGGTGGCCGGCGTGGTGCTGGAGAACACCACCCACCATAACCCCTTGCGCACCATGATCCTGAGCGGCCTGGTGACCGCGTTGCGGCCGCTGATCGTGCTGATGATGCGGCTGGACATCCTGCTGTCGCCGCTGGTCTGGCTGATGAACTGGCAGAGCTATCTCAGCGGCTCGACCCACATGGCGATGCGGATCGCCGGCTTCGGCGCCTGGCCGACGCGCGCGCAGCTGGAGCTGACCTCGCGCCTGCCGGTGCGGACCTCGCCGGCGGTCCAGGCCCACGGCAACCTGGCCATGATCCGCTGGTCGGTGACCGACAGCCTTCCGGCCATCCCCGTCCCGACGCTGGTGCTGGTCGGCGGCCGCGATCTGGTGACCAAGGATCACGCGGGCGAGTTCATCGCCAAGGCCATTCCGCATGCGGAACTGGTCCGCGTCCCCGAGGCCGGCCACATGGGCCCGGTCGAACGGAACGAGGCCTATGTGGAGGCGGTCGCCCGCTTCGCTGCTCGAGTGACGCAGCCGGCCACGTCAGCCCCCGGCGGTTTCGCCGCGTTCGACGCGCCTGTCGGCCGCCGCATCTGAGATCGTGCAATCGCGGTGAAGCCTTGCTAAGGCGCGGCGATGATCGCGCGCCTTCGCCCCATTCCGTTCGACCTCGGTCCCGTCCACTTCATCGGCATCGGCGGCATCGGCATGAGCGGCATCGCCGAGATCATGCTCAAGATCGGCTATTCGGTTCAGGGCTCGGACGCCAAGGCCAGCGCCAACACCGAGCGGCTTGAGCGTCTCGGCGCCCGCATCTTCATCGGCCACGACGCCGCCCACCTGGGCGACGAGGTTTCGGCGGTGGTCTATTCGACCGCCGTCAAGGCCGACAATCCGGAGATGAAGGCCGCACGCGCGCGCCGCATTCCCCTGGTCCGCCGCGCCGAGATGCTGGCCGAGCTGATGCGCCTGCAGTTCTCGATCGCGGTCGGCGGCACGCACGGCAAGACCACGACCACCTCGATGGTGGCGGCGCTGCTGGATGCGGGCGGGCTGGACCCTACGGTGGTCAACGGCGGCATCATCAACGCCTATGGCACCAACGCCAAGGTCGGCGACGGCGACTGGATCGTGGTCGAGGCCGACGAGTCGGACGGCAGCTTCCTGCGGCTGAAATCGACGGTCGCGATCGTCACCAACATCGATCCCGAGCACCTCGACCACTACGGCGACTTCGACCGGGTGCGGCAGGCGTTCGTGGACTTCGTCGAGAACATTCCCTTCTACGGCTTCGCCGCCGTCTGCCTGGATCATCCGGAGGTGCAGAAGCTCGTCGCCGGCGTCGATAATCGGCGTCTGGTCACCTACGGCCTCAATCCCCAGGCCATGGTGCGGGCCGAGAACTGCGACATGAGGGCCGACGGCTGCCGCTTCGACGTGGTTATCGAAAACGGCGAGACCACCCGTATCGAGGGCCTGCACCTGCCCATGGCCGGGTGGCACAATGTCTCCAATGCGCTGGCGGCCATCGCAGTGGCGCGCGAGCTGGATGTGGCGGACGAGGCGATCAAGGCGGGCCTGGCCTCCTTCGGCGGGGTCAAGCGGCGCTTCACCACCACCGGCGTGGTGAACGGGGTGCGCATCGTCGACGACTACGGCCACCATCCGGTCGAGATCGCCGCCGTGCTCAAGGCCGCTCGCCAGGTCACGGAAGGCCGCGTCATCGCGGTGGTCCAGCCGCACCGCTTCACCCGCCTGCGCGACCTGATGGAGGAGTTTTCCACCAGCGTCTCCGACGCCGACAGCGTGATCGTGGCCGACGTCTATCCGGCGGGCGAGGCCCCGATTCCCGGCGTGGACAAGCACGCCCTGGTCGATGGCGTCCGCCGCTACGGCCACCGCCATGTTCAGGCGCTGGAGAACGCCGCCGTCCTGCCGCGCCTCATCCGCGAGGAGGCCAAGCCCGGCGATCTGGTGGTGCTGCTGGGCGCGGGCGACGTCACCGCCTGGGCCTACGCCCTGCCGGCGCAGCTGGAGGCGCTGTCGTGATCGACCTGCCGTCCGTCCGCGGCAAGCTGCTGCGCAATGAGCCCCTGGCGCCCTTTACCTGGTTCCGGGTGGGCGGGGCGGCCGAGGTGCTGTTCATCCCGGCCGATGCGGACGATCTCGCCGATTTTCTGAAGGCCCTGGACCCGGCCGTTCCTGTGACGGTGCTGGGCGTCGGCTCCAACGTCATCGTGCGCGACGGCGGGGTCGAGGGCGTGGTGATCCGGTTGGCGGGGCGGCCGTTCGCCGGCGTCTCGGCTGACGGCGACACGATCACAGCGGGCGCGGGCGCGCTGGACGCCATGGTCGCGCGCGCCTCGGCCAAGGCGGGCGTCGCGGGCCTTGAGTTCTATGCCGGCATCCCCGGAACCGTCGGGGGCGCCCTGACCATGAACGCCGGCTGCTACGGCGCCGAGACCAGGGACGTGCTGGTCTCCGCCTGGGGCCTGACCCGCGGGGGCGCGCGGGTCGACTATGCGCTGGCCGACTTCGGATATGCCTATCGTCACTCGCAGGCGCCGGCCGACATCATCTGGATCGAGGCGATCTATCAGGGAACCCCCGACGAGCCCGCCGCCGTCCAGGCGCGCATCGACGAGATCACCGCCCGCCGCGAGACCACCCAGCCGATCCGCGAAAAAACCGGCGGCTCGACCTTCAAGAACCCGCCGGGCCATTCCTCATGGAAGCTGGTGGACGACGCCGGCTGGCGCGGCCGGCTGCACGCCGAGACCGGCGGCGGCGCCAAGTTCAGCGAACTGCACTCCAACTTCATGATCAACCCCGGCGACGCCACCGCCGCCGACATCGAAGGTCTCGGCGAAGCCGTCCGCGCGGACGTGCTGAAGAAGACCGGTGTGCAGCTGGATTGGGAGATCAGGCGGATTGGACGATCCGCCTGACGGGTTAGAACGCAACCAGGCTCAAGCGTCACGGCCAGCGTAAGCGGTCATTCCCGACCGACAGAAACTTGGCCATGGCTCGGGTGGTTCGTGCGGGAACATGCTCTGGAAAAAAGTGGCCGCCTTCCATGGGTTCGCCAGTCACATGAACAGCCCAGCGCCGCCAGATGCCGAGCGGCCCGCCCGCGTCCTCATACCACTGCCCCAGACCTCCCTCTGCGTCCCAAAGAACCAGCGTGGGACATTCTATGAGCTTGCCGTTTTGACGATCGCTTTGGTCATGCTCGCGATCGATGGTTGAAGCCGCGCGATATTCATCGCAGATCGCCGCTGCCGTTGAAGGATCCCGCAACGCTGCAACATAGGCATCACGCACTTCGGGCGAAAAGCTTTCGGGCGGCGTGCCCCAGTTCGTCAGCGCGTCATCCACGACGGCCTCCGCCGCGGCAAGCAGAAGGGTTTCCGGCAGAGGCGCGGGCTGAGCGAGAAACGAGTACGGCCAAAACGCCAAAGCCATTCGCGCGTCCGCTCGCCCCCAAACCTCCGAAGTCGGAATGACATCCATCACCACCAGGTGAGTGACATTGTGAGGGTGATCCATCGCTATTCTATATGCGACGCGACCGCCTCTATCATGGCCCGCGACCGCGAACCGCTCGTGACCCAGTGCCGCCATCAGATCGACCAGCATCGATCCCATGCTGCGCTTGGACATCCGCTTACCGGCGTCCTCCTTTGGAGGATCGCTTTCACCGTAGCCGGGCAGGTCAGCGACAACGACGGTGTGGTCGCGTGACAGGTCGGGCGCAATGTCTCGCCACATCAGGCCCGTCTGCGGAAAGCCATGAAGCAGAAGCAGCGGATGTCCTTGACCTGAAATCTCGACGGCGATCGAACCCGCCGACGTTCTGACCCGCTGCATGCGGCGCCTCCCGGAAGATCAAATCCTACTAGGCGGATGACGCACCATCCTGCTGCGCCAATGATGGGAACGCTGGTTTTGAGGCTTTTGCTCCGACAGCGTGAACATGGACAGCCAGGCTTCTACGGGCCAGTCCGGCCCCTTTGGTTGACGCGCTGTTAACCGCGTCGGCGGCATTCAGGGAGGCTTCCCGGAGCCGCGCATGAACCGTCCTCTTTCCGACCTGCATGTCGCCGTCCTGATGGGCGGGCTTTCGGCCGAGCGCGAGGTGTCGCTGAACTCGGGCGAGGGTTGCGCGCGGGCGCTGGAGGCGCAGGGCGCGCGCGTGTCACGCGTCGATGCGGGGCGGGACCTCGCCAATGTTCTGGGTGGTCTGATCCGGCCGGACGTGGTGCTGAACTGCCTGCACGGCGCCTGGGGCGAGGACGGCTGCGTTCAGGGCGTCCTGGAGACGCTGCGCATCCCCTACAGCCACTCGGGCGTGCTGGCCTCGGCGCTGGCCATGGACAAGGAAAAGTCCAAGGCGGTGCTGCGCGGGGCCGGCGTGCGGGTGCCGGGCGGCGGCCTGTTTGACCGGCTGGAGGTGTCTCGCCGCCACGTCATCGACCCGCCCTATGTGGTCAAGCCGAATGCCGAGGGCTCCTCCGTGGGCGTCTATCTGGTCCGCGGCGCCGATGACGCCCCTGTCGCGGCCGTGGGCGCCGACAGCTGGACCTATGGCGAGCAGGTGGTGGTCGAGCCCTATATCGCCGGCAAGGAACTGTGCGTCGCCGTGCTGGGCGAGGCCGCCGGCCCTCGCGCCCTGACCGTCACCGACATCACCCCGACCAAGGGCTTCTACGACTATGAGGCCAAGTACACGCCGGGCGGCTCGGTGCACGTTCTGCCGGCCGTGCTGCCGGCGCACGTTTTCGAGGCCGCGCTGCGCGAAGCCGAGCTTGCCCACACAGCCATGGCTTGCCGCGGCGTGTCGCGATCCGACTTCCGTTATGACGATGTTAACGACGATCTCGTTCTTCTGGAGGTCAATACCCAGCCCGGCATGACCTCGACCTCGCTCGTGCCCGAGCAGGCCGCTCATGCAGGCATGAGTTACGAAGATCTGGTGCGTTGGATGGTGGAGGACGCCTCATGCCCGCGGTAGTTCGCGGCGGTCGGCGACAAGGTGTTCAAGGATCGCCGCGCGGCGCCTCTTCCGGGGGGAGGGGGCAGGCGCGCGGCGGCTCTTCACGCAGCGCCGGGGCCATCCCCGGCCAGATGGCGGCAATCGGTCGCCTGGACCTGTCCCCCCGCGCCGTCGTTGTCTGCATTTCCGCCGGGGTCCTGGCGCTGGCCGTCGTGCTGGCGACGGGGGCGCGGGCCGAGCGCATCGGCGCCTCGATCTCGCACGGGGTGGATGCGGTCACCATCGGCATGGGTTTTTCGCTGAAGCGCGTGCACATCGCCGGCGCCTCGGGCGAGGCCGAACCGGCGATCCGCCAGGCGCTGGGCCTCAGCGCCGGCCAACCCTTGGTCGGTCTCGATCTCGATGCGGTGCGCGAGCGTGTCCAGGCCGTCGGTTGGGTCAAGGAGGCGCGCGTGGTGCGCTTGTTGCCCGACACCCTGATCGTCGAGGTGGTCGAGCACGACCGACTGGCCGTGTGGCAATCCGCCGGGCGCGCCCAGGTCATCGACGGCCAGGGCCAGGTCATCCCCGGCGCCGAGGCCGGCCGGTATCCCGGCCTACCGCTGGTGGTGGGCAAGGGAGCCGATCAGGCCGCGGCCGAGGTGCTGCCGCTGCTGGCCCAGCGCCCCCGCCTGATGGGCCGCGTCGACGCCCTGGTGCGCGTGGACGAGCGCCGCTGGGATCTGCGGCTCAAGGACGGCAGCCTGATCCAGCTTCCGGCCGTGGACCAGGAGGCGGCCCTGATCCGCCTCGATGCGCTGGACCAGCGCGAACGCCTGCTCGACCTGGGCTTCGCCCGCGTCGATCTCAGAACCCCCGAAGAGGTCGCGGTGCGGCCCTCCGGCGACGCCTGACAAGAAGAAGGACAAGAACGTCATGGGCGGCAAGGAACGCGGCGGCGCAGCCAACGATCACGGCAGGGGCGGGGACCCGCGCACGGGCCGCGCGCCGGTGGTGGCCGCGCTCGACATCGGCCAGTCCAAGGTGTCCTGCTTCATCATGAAGCCCGAGGGCGTGCGCCACGCCGACCGCACGATCCGCGTCGCCGGCGCCAGCCACGTCCAGTCGCGCGGCGTCAAGGGCGGCGCCATCATCAACATGGACGAGGCCGCCCAGGCCATCGGTCACGCCGTCGAGCGCGCCGAGCGGGCCGCCTCCAGCCCCGTGTCCGGCGTCATCGTCACCACCGCCATCGGCCAGATGGCCAGCCACCGGGTGCAGGCCCGCGTGTCGCTGGGCGCCAATCCGGTGGGCGACGCCGATCTCGCGCGCGCCATCGGCATGGCCCTGGCCCAGATCCGCCTGCCTAATCGCCGGCCGATCCACGTCCTGCCCATCGCCTGGTCGGTGGACGGCGCGCGCGGCGTGCACGACCCGCGCTCGATGCGCGGCGGATCGCTGGGCCTCGACCTGCTGGTCGTGTCCATGGCCGAGAACGTGTTCACGACCCTCAGCCACTGCCTCGAGCTGGCGCACCTGGACCTTCAGGGCGTGGCCGCCGCCCCCGTCGTCTCCTCGCTCGCCGCGCTGGAAGAGGACGAGATGGACCTCGGCGCCGTCTGCATCGACATGGGCGGAGGCTCGACCAGCGCCGCCGTCTGGGGCGGCCGCTCCTTGCTGCACATCGAAAGCCTGAACGTCGGCGGCGACCACGTCACCTCCGACATCGCGCGGGGCCTATCGACCTCAAAGGCGGGCGCCGAGCGGCTCAAGACCCTGCACGGTTCGGCCATGGCCAGCGCCAACGAGGACCGCGAGATGCTGGAAGCCCCGCCGCGCGGCGAGGACGCCTCCGCCGGTCCCGTGATCGTGCCCCGCGCTATGCTGAAAACCGTGATCGCCCCTCGCGTCGAGGAAACGCTTGAGCTGCTGCGCGACCGGCTGCGCAACGCAGGCGTGGGGCTTGAGCCCGGCGCCGGCCTGGTGCTCACCGGCGGCGCCAGCCAGCTGAACGGCGTGCGCGAACTGGCCGTGCGGGTGTTTGACCGCCCGGTCCGCCTCGGAAAGCCCCAACGGGCGCCACATTTGGCCGACGCCGCGTCCGGCCCCGCCTTCTGCGCCTCTGCCGGCGTCCTCCTCCGCGCCGCCTACGGCCCCCGCGAAGCCGTCTCCGCCCGCAAGCTGATGGCGCGTCAGATCACCGCAGCCGACGCGCCCCGGGTTTACAGGGGCAATGTTGTCGGCCGTGTGGCGGGCTGGCTACGGGAGAATCTTTAGCGCAACAACGGCTTGACTGAAGCTGTAGCGAAAATGTCGCTCTCTCGACATGATCGCGCCATTGTTCGCGGATCGCGGTTGATGGAGCGCCGATCCTTGTTGATGGTGCAACCGAAGGCGGCCAGCCCGTTGGGGAGGCGAACCGCGACGAGGAAGCATTGATGCTGAAGCGACATTATTTGTTTGGATCGACCATTCTGGCCGGGGCCTTGGCTCTTGCTGCACCGGTGCTCGCGCAAACCGCGCAGCCGGCTGTCCCTGTTCCGCCTCTGCCGGCGCAGGATGAAGCCCAGTTGGACGAAATCGTCGTCACCGGGTCTCTGATCCGCAGAGATCCCACCACGACCCCGACGCCGCTGACGGTGGCGTCGCGCGAGGAAATCCTTCAGTCGGGCGAAAACAACGTCGTCGATTTCCTTGCTGACATTCCCGCTCTGCAAAGCAGCCAGACGCCGGAAGACACCACGGGCGGCTTCATCGGCATCGGCGGCCTTTCGCTGCTGAACCTGCGCAATCTCGGCTCCAACAGGACGCTGGTGCTGGTCGATGGCCGCCGGCACGTGGCCGGGATCGCCGGCGGCAACGCCGTGGACGTCGACACTATCCCCAGCCCGCTGATCGAGCGCGTCGAGATCATCACGGGAGGGGCGTCCGCCACCTACGGCGCCGACGCCGTGGCCGGCGTGGTCAACTTCATCATGCGCGATGACTTCGAGGGCATCGAGTTCGAAGCTGGCGTAACCCAGTTGACGCAGGGCGAAAGCGCCCTGAACGAGAGCTACTCCATCATCGCCGGAACGAACCTGTTCGATGACAGGCTGAACATCTACGGGTTTGCTCAGTACAACACGTCTGATGTCCTCGTTGACAGCCAACTCGACATCGACTGGATCAACACGGAAACTCGGTTGGCCACGGCCGACGTTGACCCGGCCGCCGCACCGAACGATGGCGTTTTTGACGTCATTGCCGTTGGCAATCTACGTTCGCTGAACCGCCCTCGTGGCGGCATCCTTTCTCTGGCGAATGGCGTGCGGCCGAGCCCAACGACCGATCCGGACATTCCCTTCGGCAACTGCTCGGCGACGCAGCAGCCCAACGCCTTCTCGCCCAGCATCTGCTTCGCCACCACCCCCGGAAAATCCTATCAGTTCCGCCCCGGCGGCCAAGCCTATCTGGCTGATTTCGGGTTTGGTCAGACAACAGGTGCGGTGAACCGCACGACCACCATCGGCGGCAGCGGCGACTCCCTGGTTGAAGTTGAGACCAACCGTCTGCCTCGGCAGGAGAACAAGCGGTTCCAGGTTGGCGCCAACTTCGACGTACTCGAGAATGTGCAGGCTTATGCGGAGCTGAAGTACGTCGATGAGCGGAACGTCGATGTCTTCCAGCCGCATTTCATCGACCTGGGGATCCGCGCTTTTGGCCCGAGGCAGAACGCGACCCTTTTTGGCCTGACCTCGGGTGAAATTGGGCTGGACAACGCCTATCTCGATCCGACCGTTCGCGCGGCCATTCTCGCGAATACTCGCGCGGTGTATAATGCTGCGGGCGTTCAGACCGCCACCGTCGCTGACGCTCGCGCTCAGTTCCGCACCTTCAGCTATGATCTCGGGTTCCGGCCTCAGACCACGGATCGCGAACTGACCCGCTTCGTCGGCGGCTTCCGTGGCGATCTGGATCAGCTCGCCTTCGTCAAGGACATCTCCTGGGACATCGGCTACACTTACGGGTCGCTCGACTCGGTGAACGTCGAAACCGAGACGATCGACGTCGAACGCTACCTGTATTCGGTCGATGCTGTTCGCGACACCCTGAATGAAACCGGGCGGGGCGCAGGATCCATCGTCTGCCGCGTGCAGCTGCTGGCCGCCCGCGGCGTCACGATCAACTCGCAAGACGATGGGCGCGTTCTGGCGGCCACCGATCCGACCATCGCCGGTTGCGTGCCGTCGAACATCTTCGGCGAAGGTGGGATGACCGTTGCGCGGGACTACATCCTGACCCAGCTGACCACCATCGACAACAATACGCAGCATGACGTCCGCGGCGTCATCTCGGGCAACCTGTGGGACTTCTGGGGCGCAGGTCCGATCGGCGTCGCTATTGGCGGGGAATACCGCGACGAACGCACGAGCACCGATCTGACGCCGTTTAACGGGCGAGTGATTTTCGGCAACACCGGCGACGATTTGCCGGAAGTCGGATACGACGTTGCGGAAGCGTTTGCGGAGCTTCGCATCCCGCTGCTTTCGGACGTCTTCCTGGCCGAGAAGCTGGAAATCGGCGGCGGTTACCGCACGTCTCAGTATTCGACGACGGGCCACACCGAAACCTACAGCGCCGATCTGTTCTGGCGTCCGGTTCAGGACATCGCGTTCCGCAGCACCTACGGGGTTTCCGTCCGCGCGCCCACGCTGGGGGAACTGTTCTCGCCGCCTTTCGACACCTTCCCCAACCTGACCGACAACTGCTCTTCGGCTGTCATCAACGGGACGGCAGATGCTCGCATTCGGCAAAACCGCATTACGAACTGCGCGCTTCTGGGCATTCCCACGACGTACGTCGATCCAAATCCAACCTCTTCCAATGAAGGCAAGAGCGGGTCGAACCCGAACCTTGAATCGGAAGAGTCGGAAAGCTACAGCGTGGGTCTCGTGTTCACGCCGCGGTTTGCTCCGGGCTTCTCGTTCGTGGCGGACTACTACGACATCGAGATCACGAACGCGATCGCAACCCTGTCTGCGCAGACCTTGCTGAATCTCTGCACCGATGAGGAGCAGCTGAATCAGACGGCGTGCGATGCGTTCACGCGTCGTCCCGCGGGCGATCCGCAGGAGTACGAAATCAGCGACTTTGTTGAAGGACCGTTCAACTTCGCGGCGCTGAAGGTGCGCGGGATCGACTATCAAGCCCGCTTCGGCTTCGAGACGTCGGACCTGGTCGGCGACGATTATGGTCGCATCGATCTGGGCCTCACCGGCAGCTGGCTGATCGAGCGCACCAACTTCACCAGCCCGACCGATCCGAACTTCCCGACCCGGATCGACACGACGGCCAACAATCCTCGCTTCCGCTTCCGCACCAATACGACGTGGAGCAAGGGGCCGCTTTCGGTGACGTGGCGCTTGGATGTTCAAGGGTCGCAGACCCTGACGCGCATTGATCAGGTGCTCGCCAACTTCGACACCCGTGAAGATCTGGATCTGCTGCGTACCGGCAACTTCTACCAGAACGACTTCACCTTCGCCTACGACCTGACCGACAAGGCCACGTTCCGCGGCGGCGTGCTGAACGCGTTCGACGAGGAGCCGAACATCCAGTCCGGCCTTGCCGACCAGTTCGACCTGTTCGGTCGTCGCTACTTCGGCAGCATCACGCTGCGTTACTGATCCTAGCGGTCAATCTCGCGAGAAGGGGCGGCCTCAAAGGCCGCCCCTTTTTGCTTTGGCGCGTGCGTCCAGACCGGCTCTGAATTCAGCGCGTCGCAGCTTGCTGCAGTTAACCCTTCCTTTACCCCGCGCGTTGATTCATTAACGGACGCGTAACGATGCGAATCGGCGGGCTCGCATCGGCGTCACAGGGCAGGTCGGAAGGTCGGTAAAGTCATGTCGCTCTCGTTGGTTAAGCCGCAGAACACGGAATTGAAGCCGCGCATCGTCGTGTTCGGCGTGGGCGGGGCGGGCGGCAACGCCGTGAACAACATGATCGACGCCGGGCTTGAGGGCGTCGAGTTCGTCGTCGCCAACACCGACGCCCAGCACCTCAGCTTCGCCAAGACCGACCGCCGTATCCAGCTGGGTGAGACGATCACGCAAGGGTTGGGCGCCGGCGCACACCCCGAGGTCGGCATGAACGCCGCCGAGGAAAGCGCCGACGAGATCCACGCGCACCTGGAAGGCGCGCACATGGTGTTCATCACCGCCGGCATGGGCGGCGGCACCGGCACGGGCGCGGCCCCCATCATCGCCAAATGCGCGCGCGATCGCGGCATCCTGACCGTGGGCGTGGTGACCAAGCCCTTCACCTTCGAAGGGCGTCACCGCATGCGCCTGGCGGACTCGGGCATCGCCGAGCTGCAACGCTACGTCGACACCCTGATCGTCATTCCGAACCAGAACCTGTTCCGCGTCGCCAACGAGCGCACCACCTTCGCCGACGCCTTCGGCATGGCCGACCAGGTACTGCATTCGGGCGTGCGCTCGATCACCGACCTGATGATCCTGCCGGGCCTGATCAACCTCGACTTCGCCGACGTGCGCGCCGTCATGTCCGAGATGGGCAAGGCGATGATGGGCACGGGCGAGGCCACGGGCGACGACCGCGCCCTGCTGGCGGCCCAGAACGCGATCGCCAACCCGCTGCTGGACGAGACCTCGCTGAAGGGCGCCAAGGCGGTGCTGGTGAACATCACCGGCGGCCTGGACATGACCCTGCTGGAAGTCGACGAAGCCGCCAACGCCATCTCGGCCGAGGTGGATGGCGACGCCAACATCATCTTCGGCGCGGCCTTCGATCCGGCGCTGGACGGCAAGATCCGCGTCTCCGTCGTGGCCACCGGCATGGACGAGGAATCGCTGGCCCGCGCCCAGGGCGGACCCGGCGGCGGCCAGGGGGCCAGCGTGGCGGGCCGCTCGGCGCCTGAGGTTGCTTCGCCGCTGGCCAACCATGACGCCCGTCGCTCGGCCGGCGGCCTGTACGGCGCATCCGCCCGCGCGCCCGAGCCCAGCCGCGCGCCGTATCGCGAACCGGTCCGCACAGAGGCCCCGCGTGCGCCCGAGCCGCGCATCGAGCCGGCGCCGGTTCAGCCGACCTTCCAGTCCGCGCCCGCGGCCCGCGCGCCCGAGCCTTCCCGCCAGGTCGAGGCGCGCCTCGAGCCTCGCATCGAAGCCCGGCCCGAGCCGGTGATCCACGCCGCGCCGGAAATGCGCAGCCTCGATCCGATCGTCGATCCTTGGGTCGAGGAGTATGAAACCCACCGGACGCCCGCGCCGAGCGCCCAGCCGACGCAGCAGGTCCGCGCCGAGCCGCGCCGCGAAGCCCCCGTCGCTCGCCCTGAGCCGGTGGCGGAAGACGACGACTACGACCGGGATCACCGCCGCAGCGGCTGGAGCCTGTTCGGCCGGGGCAAGCGTCCGCAGCCGCAAGCCGCCTACAGCCCGCGTCCGCAGCCGCAGATGCGCCAATCGACCCAGGCGGCTCCCGTCGCCGAGCCGCAGGCCTCTTCCGGCGATGACGATCTCGAAATCCCTTCCTTTCTACGCCGCCTCGCCAACTGATCGAGGCCAGGCCTGACCTGAAACGCCCCGGAGTTCGCTCCGGGGCGTTTTACGTTTCCGTCGCTGTGCCGTTACGAAACAATCGGAAACCGGACTTTGCTTTCGGCATTGCCGCGCTCGCCCTAGAGGACTCATGAGGCGCGAACCGCGAGCGGTTCAATCGGCGCCCATGCGAAGAAGCGAGTTCAGCCTTGTCGGTCAGCCACGACCCTCACCAACGCACCGTTCTGGCGCCGGCCATCTGCGCCGGCGTGGGCGTGCATACTGGCCGCCGGGTGCGGCTGGTCGTGCGCCCGGCGCCGGCGGGCGCGGGCATCGTCTTTGTGCGCACGGACGTGACCGACCGCGACAACCGCATCCGGGTGTCGGGCGAGGCTGTGGTCGATGCCCGGCTGAACACCATGATCGAGAATGCGGCGGGCGTTCGCCTGTCGACCATCGAGCACCTGATGGCGGCCTTTGCGGCGCTTGGCATCGCCAATGTGGTGGTCGAGGTGGACGGGCCCGAGCTGCCGATCCTGGACGGCTCGGCCCTGGGATTCGTGCAGTTGCTGGACCGGGCGGGCTTCCGCCGCCAGCCGACGCCGGTGCGCTTTATCGAGATCCTCGAGCCGGTGCATGTGACCGAGGGCGACAAGCATGCGGCCCTGACGCCCTGCGACCGCTATGAGATGCGGTTCGAGATCGACTTCCCCACGCCGGTCATCGGCAATCAGGTGATCGACTTCGTGGTGGACGAGGCGACCTTCCGCACCGACATCATGTCGGCCCGCACCTTTGGCTTCGCCCATGAGGTCGAGGCGCTGCGCCAGGCCGGCCTGGCGCGCGGCGGTTCGCTGGAGAATGCGGTCGTGATCGACGGCGACCAGATCCTGAACCCCGGCGGCCTGCGGATGGAGCGCGAGTTCGTGCGGCACAAGGCGCTGGACGCGATCGGCGACCTCTATGTGCTGGGCGCGCCGCTGCTCGGCCGCTACGACGGCTACAAGGCCGGCCACGCGGTGAACAACAAGCTGGTGCGCGCCCTGCTGGCCCAGCCGCACGCCTGGCGCGAGACGGTGCGGGTGCCGGAGCTGGCGCGCGCGGGCTGAGCCTGCCTGTCTACAGCCTGATCGCGCTCATCAACCTGCCGAAGTCCGGCTCGCCCCGCAGGTGCGCGCGGCGGTTGGAGAAGAAGCGGTTCTCGTCCACGCAGGTGTCGTCGCCGGTCCAGGCGGTCTGACTCACGCCTGCCTGCTCCAGCCGCCACAGCACGAACGCCGGCAGGTCGAACCGGCGCTTGTCGGGCGCAGAGCCGGGGCGAAAGAAGCGCTCGCTTCCGGGATCGTGGTGGGCGAAGCGGTCCTGGAAGTCGGCCCCGACCTCATAGCTGTTCTGAGCGATGCAAGGACCGACGACGGCCGTGACGCGGTCGGCTCGCGCGCCCAGCGCTTCCATGGCTGCAACCGCCGAATGGATCACGCCGCCGAGCGCGCCTTTCCAGCCGGCGTGGGCGGCGCCGACGACGCCCGCCTCGCGATCAGCCAGCAACACCGGGGCGCAGTCGGCCGTCAGGACCGCGCAGATCACGCCGGGCGTCGCCGTCACCACCGCATCGCCTTCGGGCCGTTCGCCGTTCCACGGTCCCTCGGCCACACGCGTCACCGCCGAGTGGATCTGGTAGCAGTTGGCGAGATCGGCGGCCGATCCGCCCAGCGCCACGGCGATCCGGCGGCGGTTCTCGGCCACAGCGGCAGGGTCGTCATGCGAGCCGACACCCGTGTTCAGCCCGGCGTAAAGTCCCTGCGACGCGCCGCCCGCGCGGGTGAAGAAGCCGTGGCGCACGCCGTCCAGCAGCGGATGGGTGATCGGCTCCGGCGCGCTCATGAGTCCCATCCGGGCACGACCAGAGAACGGGGCGAAAAGATCGCGGCGGCCTTGAACAGGGTTCCCATCTGGTCCTCGGCGGTCAGGCGGTTCAGCTGGCGGTCGATCACGGGCGCGGCGTCCGGCCGTCCCGTCTTCAAGGCGTCAGCGCGGGCATCGATCCCGAGCCGGCGCAGGAACTCGCCCTGCCCGAGGCAGCCGGTCACGTCGGCCCCGGCGCGGACCGCCGCCTCCAGCACCTGCGGGAAATCGGCCCATTGCGTCAGGTCCGCCTCACCGGGCACCTCCAGTGGGTCAACCTTGTGGTGGCGCCGCAGCGCCTGCAGGGTGTCGCCGGCCTCCGGCCTTGCCCGGCCATAGTCGATCAGCAAGGCCGCCCCGGACGCCTGCCTCATCAGGGCCCCCAGGTCGCGCCCAAAGGCCGCCTGCTGATCCGAGATCTCCAGCACTTCGCCCGGCGCCATGTCGAAGTCCGGCCTGGCGAAGCCGGCAGTCACGCCGGTCAGCCCGAACACCAGGCCGCCGTCGTCGGTGACGCCCACGCGCCGCTCGGCCCAGCCGCCTTCGGTGCGGACGAACTGGCGCGCCGGCATGCAGTCCAGCACCTCATTGGCGATCAGGATCACGGGCGCGTCGGTCTCGACGGCGTCCAGGCCGCGCACCCAGCGAGGCTGCAGGTCGGCGCCCGCCAGGGCTCGCGCCTGCTGCGCCCGCAAGGGGCCGCTGGGCTCGATCAGGACGAGGTCGCAGGCTTCCAGGAAGCCGGGCGCCAGCCGCGCGGCACGCAGGGCGTCGCCGATCAGCGTGCCGTCGCCGGGACCCACCTCGACCAGCCGCACCCGCTCGGGCGCGCCCAGCCGGTTCCAGGTCTCGGCGGCCCAAAGGCCGATCAGTTCGCCAAACATCTGGCTGACCAGGGGTGCGGTGATGAAGTCCCCGCCCGCGCCCAGCGCCGGGTGCGCCGCATAGTAGCCGCCGGCCGGGTCGTGCAGGCAGCGGGTGACGTAGTCGGCGACCGTGATCGGCCCGGACAGGGCGATCTCGCGCGCCAGCCGGGCTTTCAGGCTGTCGCGCGTCATCCCTGGACGGGCGGACGGCTCCACGCCCGCCACACCAGCCAGCCGCCGACCAGGATCATCGGGATCGACAGCATCATCCCCATGGTCAGCCCCAGCGGGAACTCGGGCATGCCGACGTCCGGCTGGCGCACATTCTCCAGCGCCGCCCGCGACAGGCCGTAGAACAGCAGAAACAGGCCGGTGATGTAGCCGGGCTTCTTCAGCAGGCCGATCTTCCAGATGCCCAGCGACAGCAGGCCCAGCAGCAGCAGGCCCTCGAGCCCCGCCTCGTACAGCTGGCTGGGATGGCGTGGCGCATCGCCCGCCGGACAGAAGCCGTACATCCGCTGGATGCTGTCGTTGCAGAAGCGGACCGCCCAGGGAACCGTCGTCTCGCGACCCCACAGCTCGCCGTTGATGAAGTTGGCGATGCGGCCAAAGAACAGGCCGATCGGCACCACCGGCGCGACCATGTCGCCCAGCCGCAGCATGTCGACCTTTTGCCCGCGCGCGAACAGCACGATGGCCAGGCAGACGCCCAGGAAGCCGCCGTGGAAGCTCATGCCGCCGGTCCACAGCTGGAACAACTCCAGCCGCTCGGCCCAGCTCTGGCCGGTGAACAGCTGGCCGTACATGGCCGGATCGTAGAACAGCGCGTATCCCAGCCGCCCGCCCAGGATGATGCCCAGCACGATCCACAGCACCAGGTCGTCCAGCTGCGCCGAGGTCAGCGGCGGCCGCGCCGGCGTCCACAACCGCTCGGCCTTGATCAGGCGCGAGGCGTACCACCATCCCAGCACGATGCCCGCCACATAGGCCAGGGCGTACCAGCGGATCGGAAAGGGGCCGATGCTGATCAGAACCGGATCGAATTCGGGAAAAGGCAAGGGCGGTCCTCGAGCGCTTCGGTGCGGCGTGGTTTAGCAAGCGTCGCCATCGTCGTCGCCGGTTTGTTGCGGCGGCTGCGACGCTTTTGCCAGAGCCTGGCCCTTCGCCGTGGCCGAAGCAGGGCCTATATCCGCTTCAGACCCTTCAACCAGCCCGGCGCGCCGGGCGGAGCACGCCGATGCAGACCCGCAACCCCATTCTGGACGAGTTCGCCAAGCTGACCACCGGCGCCATGGGCCTGGCCCAGGCTGCGGGCGAGGAAGCCAAGTCCGCCTGGCGCGCCCAGACCGACCGCCTCGCCGCCGACATGGACCTGGTGCGCCGCGACGAGCTGGACGCGCTGAAGGGCGAGGTCGCCGCACTGCGCGCCGAAATGGTGGTGCTGCGCGCCGCCTTCGCCGCCAAGCTGGCCGACAAGCCCGAGGCGGGAAACTCCACAGACGGAACTCCCCCTATCGACGCAGCCGGTTGAGCCGCGACCCCGAACACGTCTAGCGTCCGGTTAAGAGGTGATTCACCAATCACTTCGCCGTTCCAAAGGACGAGTTCGCCTCATGGATGTCGCCGGGCCGCAAGAGGTCGATGTTCCCTTCGATCCGCTGGACGTGGTCGAATATGTGCTGACGGCCGAGAACCTGCCGTTCGATCGCACCGACGAGGGCGACCTCGCCTTCGCCATGGCCGGCGACTGGAAGGACTATGAGCTGTGGTTCGCCTGGCGGCCGGAGGGCGACTGCCTGCAGCTGTGCTGCGCGCTGGACCTGCGTGCGACCAAGAGCCGCCGCACCGCCGCCTATGAACTGGTCGGCATGATCAATCAGCGCACCTGGATGGGCCATTTCGAGGTCTGGGCCGAGGACGGCGAGATCGTCTTCCGCCACTCCCTGTCGGTGCCTCACGGCGAGCGCCCGACGCTGGCGCAGGCGGCGTCGATGATCGACGCGGCGATGGAGGCGGCGGACCGCTACTATCCCGCCTTCGACTTCATGATCCGGGGCTCAAGGAAGCCGCAGGAGGCGATCGACGCCTGCCTGTTCGAGACGGTGGGCACCGCCTGATGTCGGACGGCCCGGTGGTCCTGCTGGGCTGCGGTCGGCTGGGTTCGGCCATTCTGGAAGGCTGGCTGCTGACGAACGCCGTGGCGCCCACGGACATCGTCGTGCTGACGCCGTCAGAGAAGCCCGCGGCCGAAGTGGCTCGGGACGGGGGCGCGACGATCAATCCGCCGCTGGAGACGCTGCGCGAGGCGCGCTGCGTCGTGATCGCCGTCAAGCCGGCGATGTGGCGCGAGGCGCTTGCGCCGCTGTTGCCGCATCTGGGCGAACAGGCCGTGATCCTTTCGGTGATGGCCGGCGTCACGGCCCCGACCCTGGCGGAAGGCGTAGGTCCCTGGCCCATCGTGCGGGTGATGCCGACGACGGGCGTCGCGCGCGGGCGCGGTGTGGCGACCGTCTATGCCGCCGACGCCGAGGCGCGGGCGCTGGGGCGCGCGCTTTTCGCACCCATGGCCGTCACCGTCGATCTGCCCGACGAGGCCGCGATGGACGCCGCGACCGCCGTCGCCGGCTCGGGCGCGGCCTACTTCTACGCCATGACCGAGGCGCTGGCGCGAGGCGGCGAGGCGGCCGGGCTCGATGCGGATACGGCCCGCACCCTGGCCCGGGCGACGTTTGTGGCGGCCGCCGAAAGCGCCGGTGATGAGCCGCTGACCGAGCTGATCGGCCGCATCGCCTCGCCCGGCGGATCAACCCGCGCCGGTCTGAACGTCATGGCCGAGGGCGGACGCATCGAGGCCCTGATGACAGAGGTCGTGGCCGCCGCCGTCCGTCGCAACCGTGAAATGGGCCAGAACTAGGCTTGGGCTAGAGGTCGCCCTCGGCGATCTTGCGCGCCACCCGGTCGAACACGCGATCGGCCTCCCACCAGGTGGTGAAGCCGTAGACCTCGGCCAGGCTGGTGTTGAAGCGGTCATAGGCGAACGGCAGGCGGCGGCCATCTGCCGTGACGATCTCGCCCTCCACGGCCGCGCCGCCGACGCTGATGCTGCGGATGCGATCCAGCCCAGGCTTGTCCGACAGCTGCTGCAACGTGGGCCGGTTCGGCTTCAGGTCCGTCAGCACCAGGCTGACCGTGGCGGCGTTCAGGTCGTTGCGGCGCGCCAAGGCCTCGCGCACCTCTTCAGCCAGGCGATCCGCCTGATCCTGCACCTCGCGCGGGCCCAGATCCTCGATCTGTTCCTGCAACCTGGGGCCAAGGGTGGTGGTGACGTTCGGCGCCTGGGCCTGGGCCTGGGTCTGGGCCTGGGTCTGGGCGTGGGCGACGGTAGCAAGCGCGATCACGGCGGCGGCCGGCGCAAGAAAGGCGAGGGGTCTCATGGTGGATCTCCGACAAAGCCCTGTCTGCGTAAGAGATGCGCCTTCGACCGCCTCTTCGCCAGTCCTCGCTCAGCCGGGCAGCCGGATCTCGGCCTTCAGCCCGCCCAGGTCGCTGCGGCCCAGGGTGATCTCTCCGCCATGACCACGCGCCACGTCGCGCGCGATGGCCAGGCCCAGGCCCACGCCCTTGCGGTTTTGGTTGCGGCTGTCGTCCAGACGCGAAAAGGGGCGAAAGGCGTCCTCGTACATCGCCTCGGGTATGCCCGGCCCATCGTCCTCGACCCCGATCTCGAGCCCGCCGGAAGGCAGAGGGCGCGCCGACAGCCGCACATGCTCGCCGTGCGCCGCCGCATTGCCGGCCAGATTGGTCAGCGCCCGTTTGAACGCCAGCGGGCGCAGCGGCGCGGTCAGCCCCGGCGAAACCTGCACCTCCACCTCGGCTCCCGCCCGACGCGCATCGTCGGCCACGGCGTTCAACAGATCCGCCAGAGCGACGGCCTGTGTGTCCTCGCCCGCCTCTCCCCGCGCGAAGGCGAGGTATTCGTCGATCATGTGCTCCATCTCGTCCAGGTCGCCGCGCATGGCGTCCTGGCGCTTGAAGGGCGGAGCCAGCGCCAGTTCCAGCCGCAGGCGCGTCAGCGGCGTGCGCAGGTCGTGGCTGACCGAGGCCAGCATGGCCGTGCGCTGGTCGATGTGGCGCTGGATGCGGTCCCGCATCGCCAGGAATGCGGTCGCCGCCTGACGCACCTCGCGCGCGCCGTGCGGCTTGAAGCGCGGCACGCTTTCGCCCCGTCCGAACGCCTCGGCCGCATCGGCAAGCCGCTCGATGGAGCGCACCTGGTTGCGGATGAACAGGATCGCCACCCCCATCAGCAGGATGGTCGCCACCGTCAGCCACAGCACGAAGATGTGCGCCTGTGTCGCCACCGCCCGCTCTCGCGGCGCGATGAAACGCAGGACGCCGCCCGGCTCCTGCACCTGGATGTCGATGTAGGCGGGGTAGCGGGTGGTGTCGAACCAGTAGGGGCGGTCCAGCCGGCCTTGCAGCGCCCGCTCCATCACCCGATCGACCACGCCGATGGCCCCGCGCCGCGTCTCTGTGGGCAGGGTCCGGTCTTCCTGGTAGGCGACCGACAACTGCATGGCGCGCTCGGCCCGGTCGGCGATCACCGCCATGTTGGCCGGCGTCGGATCGTCCTCATAGGACTGAACCGCCCAGGCGATATCGCCGGCCAGTCCTTCCGACAGGCGCGCGGTCACCGTCTGCCAATGGGCGTCGAAGAAGACCCAGGTGACCGCGATCTGCATCGCCAGCACCGGCAACACGATGATCAGCAGCGACCGACCCCACAGCGAGGTCGGCAGCCGCCGCTTCAGAAAGCGCGGCCACAGGTTCAGCCGCCGGCGCAGCCGCATCTCAGTCGGGCGCCAGCATGTAGCCGACCCCGCGCACGGTCTGGAGGTAGCGCGGGTTCTTCGGGTCGGCCTCCAGCTTGCGGCGCAGGCGCGTAACCTGAACGTCCACCGCCCGGCCGGTGATGTCGGCGGTGTCCGGCGACAGGCTCATCCGCTCGACCGGCGCGTGCGCATGCAGGGCCAGGGTCTTCAGCAGTTGCGCCTCCGCCTCGGTCAGCCGCTGCGGCGCGCCGTCGCGCGTCAGCTCCAGCCGCTCCATGTCAAAGGTGGCCGCGCCCAGCCTGACCTCCTTGGGGCCGATCGGCTTGCCGCCGGTGCGCCTCAGGATCGCGTCGATCCGCAAGGCCAGCTCGCGCGGCTCGAACGGCTTGGACATATAGTCGTCGGCGCCCCGAGACAGGCCTTCGATCCGGTCGTTGGCGTCGCCACGCGCGGTCAGCAGCAGCACGGGCGTGCGCGACAGCTCGGCCTTGCCCCGCACCCAGCTGGTCAGGTCCAGGCCGCTCTCGCCCGGCATCATGATGTCCAGCACCACCAGGTCGAACTCGATCAGCTCCATCAGCCGCCGCGCCGCCGCCGCGTGCGCCGCGCCCGTGACGCGATAGCCCTCGCGCGCCAGGAACTCCTTCAGCAGTTCGCGGATGCGGTCGTCGTCGTCGACGATCAGCAGGTGACGGCCCACGCCCGGCCCGGCGACCGGACCCGAGCGGCCGTAGGGGCGCGAATCGGTCATGCTCATCGGGCGGGTCCTTCACATGAGGCGTTGACCTCGGCGGCGCCCGGGGCTCTAACCCCTGAAGGTTTCCGGGAGATGTTCTTCAATGGCCTTCGTTCCTTTCGACGACCGTGACGGCTGGATCTGGTTCGACGGCGATTTCGTGCCCTGGCGGGACGCGAAAACGCACATTCTGACCCATGGCCTGCACTACGGCTCGTCGGTGTTCGAGGGCGAGCGTATGTACGGCGGCGAAATCTTCAAGCTGACGCCCCATACGGAGCGGCTGAAGCGGTCCGCCAACCTGCTCGACTTCGATATTCCGTACAGCGTGGCCGAAATCGACGCTGCCTGCAACGCGACCTGCGCCAAGATGGGCCTGACGGACTGCTATGTGCGCCCCGTCGCCTATCTGGGACCGGAACAGACCAGCGTCTCGGCCCTGAACAACAAGCCGCACCTGGCCATCGCCGTGTGGGACTGGCCCAGCTACTTCGACCCGGCGGTGAAGGCGCAGGGTATCCGGCTGGAATGGGCCAAGTGGCGCCGCCCCGACCCGGCGACGGCTCCGACCACCGCCAAGGCGGCGGGCCTCTACATGATCTGCACCATGTCCAAGAACGCGGCGGAGAAGCGCGGCTTCGCCGACGCCCTGATGCTGGACTGGCGCGGCTATGTGGCCGAAGCCACCGGCGCCAACGTCTTTTTCGTGCGCGACGGCGTGATCCACACCCCGCGCGTGGATTTCATCCTGGACGGCATCACCCGCCAGACGGTGCTGGAGATCGCCGCCGAGAAGGGCGTCGAAGTCCAGGTGCGCGACATCCTGCCGGAAGAACTGTCCACCTTCAGCGAATGCTTCCTGACCGGCACGGCGGTCGAGGTCACGCCGGTGCGTGAGGTCGGCGACTACACCTTCACCCCCGGCGCCCTGTCGCTGGAGCTGATGGAGCACTACGGCAAGCTGGTCCGCCGCCAGCTGTAGGATCATCTCTCCTCCCCATCGCTCAGCGGTGGGGAGGTGAACCGACGGTGCAGCCGACGGCACGGAGGGTCAGTCGCCAGAGGCTTCCGCGATGTACCCGTTCTTGGTACATGAGGCTCCATCAGGAGCGCCGCACATGAGCCGAAACACATCCGTGTCTCTGGGCCAGCATTTCGCCGGCTTCATCGATGGTCAGGTTCAGTCGGGCCGCTACGGCTCCGCCAGCGATGTGGTGCGCGCGGGCCTTCGGCTTCTGGAGGAGCATGAGGCCAGGATCCAGGCGCTTCAAGCGGCGCTGCTTGAAGGAGAGCGTTCAGGCGAGCCGCAACCGTTCGACTTCGACGCCTTCAAGGCCGGCAAGCGCGCCTCGCGTTGACAGTGAAGTCGCTCGCCTTCACGCCGGCCGCCGTCGCGGACCTAGACGCCATCTGGGACTATACGGCCGAACACTGGAGCGCGGACCAGGCCGACCGCTACATCGACGGGCTCCGTGATGTCTGCCTGGAGCTTGCGGATGGAACACGGACAGGGCGGGTTGTGGAGGTTCGGCCTGGTTATCTGAAGCAAGCAGTCGGATCGCACATGATCTACTTCCGCCTCGGTGACGGCCGGGTCCAAGTCATGCGCATCCTTCACCAGAGCATGGATGTCGCTCGACGGCTCTAGCCTCGCCGCAGGAAGGCGAGGGTCGGAGTCTCTGCGACCCCTTGCCACGGGGGCTGCATTGCCCTTCAAGCGACGCCTCAGCGCCGGTCGAGGGATTGCCGTTCATGTTCAACCTCCTGAACCTCCAGAGCCTGCTCGGCCTGGTCGTCATTGTCGCGGTCTGCTGGGCGATTTCGGAGAACCGCAAGGCGTTTCCCTGGCGGCTGACGCTGGGCGCGATCGGGGTGCAGGCGGCGCTGATCCTGGCTTTGTTCGCCATTCCCGGATCGCAGGGCGTGCTGGCGGCGGTGACCGGCGCGGTGGACGGTCTGGCCAGGGCGACGGCGGAGGGGACGCAGTTCGTGTTCGGCTATCTGGCCGGCGGCGATCAGCCCTATCCGGTGCAGAACCAAGGCGCCCTGTTCACCTTCGCCTTCAACGTCCTGCCGCTTATCCTGGTGATCTCGGCCCTGTCGGCGCTGTTGTGGCACTGGCGCATCCTGAAGTGGCTGACGCTGGCGTTCGGCTTTCTGTTCCAGAAGACCATGGGCCTGGGCGGCGCCTCGGCGCTGGCGGTCGCGGCCAACATCTTCCTGGGGATGATCGAAAGCCCCATCGTCATCCGCGCCTATCTCGACAAGCTGACGCGGTCGGAGATCTTTCTGATGATGGTGGTGGGGCTGGCGACGGTGGCCGGCTCGACCATGGTGGCCTACGCCTCGATCCTGGCGCCGGTGCTGCCGAACGCGGCCGGCCATGTGCTGGTGGCCTCCATCGTCTCGGCCCCGGCGGGGGTGCTGCTGGCCCGGATCATCATCCCGGAGACGCCGGGCATGGGCGGGGCGGTGGCCGACTACAACTCGGCGCTGAAGTACGACAGCGCCATCGACGCCATCGTCAAGGGCACGGCAGATGGCCTGATGGTGGTGCTGAACATCTCGGCGGTGCTGATCGTGTTCGTGGCCTTTGTGGCCCTGGTCAACGTCATGCTCGGCGGCTTCGTGGTCGGGGGCGAGGCGCTGACGGTCGAGCGCATCCTGGGCTTCGTCTTCGCCCCGATCGCCTGGCTGATCGGGGTGGAATGGCCACAGGCGGGCGTCGCCGGCTGGCTCTTGGGCGTCAAGCTGACGCTGACCGAGTTCGTGGCCTTCATCAACCTGGGCCAGGTCCCGGCCGAGGCGATGAATGAGCGGACGCGCATGCTGATGACCTACGCCCTGTGCGGCTTCGCCAATATCGGCTCGGTCGGCATCACCGTGACCGGCCTGTCCGTTCTGATCCCCGAGCGCCGCGAAGAGGTTCTGGGTTTGGTGTGGAAGGCGCTGTTCGCCGGCTTCCTGGCGACCTTGATGACGGCGGCGGTGGTCGGCGCCTTGCCGCCCGCCGTGTTCGGGCAGTAGCGTCCGGATCGCCCAAGGGAGACCTGTCGATGAAGCTCTACACTTCCAACCGGGCGCCCAATCCGCGCCGCGTCCGCTGGGTCATGGCGGAGAAGGGCGTCACTGACGTCGAACTGGTCGAGGTCGATATTCTGACTGGCGAGCACAGGCAGCCCGCCTATCGCGACAAGGTCGGGGTGCCGCACCTGCCGGCGCTGGAGCTGGACGACGGAACCTGCATCTCGGAATCGGTCGCCATCTGCCGCTACATCGAGGCGATCCACCCCGAGCCCAACCTGTTCGGCCGCGACGCCCGCGAGCAGGCGATCATCGAGATGTGGACCCGCCGCTGCGAGTTCTACCTGGCCAATCCCCTGATGCTGAACGTGCGCCACAGCCACCCGGCGCTGGCGGCGCTGGAGGCGGTGCAGTCGCCGCACGTCGCCGACTACAACCGCGTGTCGGCCGAACGCTTCATGAAGACGCTGGACCGGCATCTGGAAGGGCGCGAGTTCGTGGTCGCCGATCGCTTCACCATTGCCGACATCGTGGCCGTGGTCGGGCTCGATTTCGCCCGTCTGGTGCGCTACCGCCCGCCGGCCGAGTTCGAGAACCTCGCCCGCTGGCTCGAGGCCTGCCGCGCGCGGCCGGCGGCCCAGGCGGGCGCGTGAGCCAGGGCGCGGCGCCGCTGATCCTTACCCTGGCCTTCGAGCCCGCCGCGTTCGAACACTTCGACGCCCTTCGCCGCACCCACTTCCCAGAGCGCCTGAACCACATCCCGGCGCACCTGACCCTGTTCCACCACCTGCCCGGCGAGCGGCTGGATCCGGTGCTGGGCGCGCTGAAGGCTGAGGCGGGCGCTCAGGTGCGCTTCTCCGTCGGTGTCACCGGCCTGCGCAAGCTGGGGCGCGGCGTCGCCTACAGCCTGCATGCGCCGCCGCTGGATGCGCTGCGTGGCCGATTGGCGAACCGCTTCGCCGAGCATCTGACGCCGCAGGACCGCCAGGGCTTTCGCGCCCATGTCACGGTCCAGAACAAGGTCGATCCGAAAGAGGCCGGCGCTCTCCACGACCAACTCGCCGCTCGGTTCGTCCCCTGGTCGTTTCGGGCTGAAGGCCTGCTGCTGTGGCGCTACCTCGGCGGGCCCTGGGAGCGGCTGGCCTTCCTGCCCTTCGCCTAGCCGCGCGGGGTGAACTTCCGGATCACGCCGGAAAAACTCATCAGCATTCGGTCGCCAGTGGTGATCTGGCCGCGCGCGAAGATCAGGCTCTTGCCCGCCTTGGTCACCTCGCCGGTCGCCTCGATCAACTCGCCGACGTAGGCGCCGTCGATAAAGGTCGAGTCCAGCTGGACTGTCACCCCCGAGGCCCCTTCCATTTCCTGATAGGCGATCTGGAACAAGGCGATGTCGGCGAAGGTCATCAGGCAGCCGCCGTGCATGCGCCCGCCGGCGTTCATGTGCTTCTGTTCGGCGCGAAACGCGCAGCGCATCCGCCCGTCCGGATCGGGCCGGCCGTAGAAGGGCCCCACCACCACGTCGAAGGTGTCGTGGAGGTCGTAGGTCTGCCAGCCGGCGAACTCGCCTTCCTGAACGGTGATTTTGCGGGCCATGAGCCGTCGCGCCTTCTTCTTGCTCTCGCGGTGCAGCATATAGGCCGAATGAGCGACCCGATCGAAACCGCAATCTTTGAAAAACTGTCCTCGCGCGAGCCGGGCAAGAGCATCTGCCCCTCCGAGGTCGCCAAGGACCTGCAGCCCGAGCAGTGGCAGCGGATGATGCCAAAGGTGCGCACCACCGCGCTGGGCCTGATGCGGCAGGGCCGGCTGACCATCACCAAGAAGGGCAAGGCGGTGGACCCCGAGAACTTCAAGGGCGTGATCCGCCTGCGCCTGCCGACCGAGCAGGAAACGGCCGAGGCGCAGGCGCGCCGTCCGGTCGCCGCACCGGACGATGCCGACCTCGTCTGATCTGCAGGCGGTCCTGTCGGACATCCGCGCCTGCCGCGCCTGCGCCGGGTTCCTGCCGCACGCGCCGCGTCCGGTGGTGATGGTGTCGCCCGAGACACGGCTGCTGATCTGTGGCCAGGCGCCCGGGCGGCGGGTGCATGAAAGCGGCCGGCCCTTCACCGATCCGTCCGGCGACCGTCTGCGCGACTGGTTGGGCGTCGACTACGAGACCTTCTATGGCGATCCGCGCATCGGGGTGGCGGCCCAGGCCTTCTGCTATCCGGGCACGGCCCCAAAGGGCGGCGACCATCCGCCGCCGCCACGCTGCGCCACGCTATGGCGGCCCCGTCTGCTGGACGCCCTGCCCAAGATGGAGCTGACTCTGCTGGTCGGGGGCTATGCGCAGGCCTGGGCGCTGGGCGGGCGGGCGAAGGCGAACATGACGGAGACGGTCAGGGCCTGGCGCGACTACGGTCCCGACATCCTGCCGCTGCCGCACCCGTCGTGGCGCAACACCGCCTGGCTGAAGCGCAATCCCTGGTTCGAGGCCGAGGTGCTGCCCTATCTCCGCGGGCGCATCGCTCGCATCCTTTTTCCCGCTCATCCCCGCGAAGACGGGGACCCAGCAGAGGCCGAACACGGAGCCCTGGTTTGATGCACGGATCGTTCCGCAGCCGCCTTGCGCCCAAAGCGTTGGGTTCCCGCCTTCGCGGGGACGAGCGGAAAAGGAAGGCGCCGATCCTTGCGGCCGCCGCCCTGTGTCTGACTTTGTCCGCCTGCGCGACGCCCTATGTGCAGCCGCCGTTGACGCCGCCGCAGGACTTCGCGGGCGCAGGCGTGGACGACCGCTTCCTCCTCATGGACGACGGCGCGCGCCTGCCGCTCCTGCGCTGGTCGCTGGCGCAGGGCGAACCGTGGGCGGTGATCGTCGCGCTGCACGGCATGAACGATCACGACGCCTCCTTCCGCCTCGCCGGCCCGTGGTGGGCGGAACAGGGCGTCGAGACCTGGGCCTACGATCAGCGGGGCTTTGGCCAGGCGCCCGGACGCGGCCGCTGGGCGGGCGAAGCGCGAATGACCGAGGACCTGCGCACCGCCGTGGCGCTCGCGCGCGCCGCGCACCCTCGCGCTATCGTCGCCGTCGTCGGCGAGAGCATGGGCGGATCGGTGGCGACCGCCGCCTTCGGCTCGGACCGGCCGCCGGACGCCGACCGGGTGGTGCTGCTGGCGCCCGGCGTCTGGGGCTGGTCGTCGCAAGGCTGGCTGAACAGCGCGGCGCTGTCGGTCGCCGCGCGCATGGCCGGCGGCTATGCGGCCGAGGCGCCCGACTTCATCGCGCGCCGCATCCGCGCCTCCGACAATGAGCTGGAGCTGATCCGCAACGGCCGCGATCCCGACAGCATCCTGGCGACGCGCTTTGACGCCATCTATGGCCTGGTCGGCCTGATGGAGACCGCCTCCAGACGGCTGGGCGACATCCGCACGCCGGCCATCCTGATGTACGGCGCACACGACCAGATCGTGAAGCCGGGTCCGATGAAGCGGGCGCTGGAGCGATTGCCGGCGTCGGCGACCCTGCGCACCGCCTGGTATCCGGATGGATGGCACCTGCTGAACCGGGACCTTCAGGCCGAGGTCGTCTATCGCGACGTGCTGGCCTTCCTGCGCGCGCCAGATGGGTCCCTGCCGTCCGGCGCGACGCCCGTATTGCCGCATCTTGAGGACCCCGCCTCGCCACAAAGGTAAACAGCCTTAACGCGCCATTTACCACCCGGGCGGCAGTTTCTGCCTAGCGGGGCGCTTGAACGGCCCGCCAGTCTTTTGAGGGTGGCGTGGGCGGCTTCACGGCGGCGTTGCAGAAGTTCGGGATCGGCCGCCTGGCCGCGGTGCTGGGCGTGGCCGCCGGCGTCGCGGCCGTGCTGGTCGCCGTGATGCTGCGCGTCGGCCAGGCGCCGGACGCCCTGCTGTATTCCAACCTGGACCTGAAGGAAGCCGGCGAGATCACCTCGGCGCTGGATCAGTCCGGCATCAAATATTCGTCCAAGGGCGACGGCTCCACCATCATGGTCAACCGCGACCAGGTGGGCGAGGCGCGGCTGATGCTGGCCGGCAAGGGGCTCGTGACCTCCGGCTCGGTCGGCTACGAAATCTTCGACAACCAGTCGATCCTAGGCCAGACCGAGTTCCAGCAGCAGCTGAACGAGCAGCGTGCGCTGCAGGGCGAGCTGTCGCGCACCATCATGTCGATGCGCGGCATCACCGCCGCCCGCGTGCACATCACCATGCCGCGCCGCGAGATGTTCTCCACCGCCGCCGCCGACCCGACGGCCGCCGTCCTGGTGGGCCTGGGCGGGCGCGACCTGTCGGCCGATCAGGTGCGGGCGATCCGAAACCTGGTGGCCTCCTCGGTGCCGAACCTGAAGCCCGATCGGGTCACCGTGGCCGACGAGACCAATCGCACGCTTGCCGCCGGCAGCGAGGACCAGGGCTTCGGCGGCAAGTCGGCCGAAGAGGCCAAGGGCAACACCGAGGCCCAGATGCAGGCCCGCATCAAGGACATCGTCGAAGGCGTAGTCGGTGTCGGCGCCGCCCGCGTGCAGGTCACGGCCGATATCGACCACAGCCGCTCCACTACCCAGGAACAGAAGTTCGACCCGGACGGTCAGGTGGTGCGCTCGACCTCCGCCAACGGCTCGCAGTCCCAGGACACGACCGGCCAGGCCGATGGCGGCGTCACCGCGACCAACAACATCCCCGGCGGCGAGGCGCCGGCGCAGACGCCGATCGGCTCCACCAACTCGGAAAACACCGAGACCACCAACTACGAGATATCCAACACCACCACCACGACGACGCGCGAGCCGGGCGAGGTCAAGAAGCTGGCCGTGGCCGTGGCCGTGGACGGCAAGTGGACGCCCGCCGCCGACGGCAAGGGCGAGCCCACCTACGCCGCGCGCACGCCCGAAGAGATCGCGCAGATCAAGTCGCTGGTCGCCGCCGCCGTCGGCATCGACGAAGCGCGCGGCGACAAGATCGAGGTCGTCAACGTGCGCTTCAATCGCGACAGCGGCATCGAGGGCGACCTGTCCGGCGCCTCCAAGATGTTCGACTTCGGCAAGGACGACATCATGCGGGCGGTGGAGCTGCTGGTGCTGTTCGTCACCGGGCTCCTGCTGATCTTCTTTGTGTTGCGGCCGCTGCTGAAGACGGCCTCGGGCGGCGCGAACGTCCCGGCCCTGGTCGGGGCCAAGGGCGTCCCGGTCACTCAGGTCCAGACCACGGTGATCGGCCCTGACGGCCAGCCGCAACTGGTCCAGCTGCCCGGCCCGGCCTCCGAGATGGAGCAGCGCATCGACATCGCCCGCATCGAGGGACAGGTGAAGGCCTCCTCGGTCAAAAAGGTCGCCGACTTCGTCCAGTCGAACCCCGATGACGCCGCCGGCATCCTGCGCACCTGGGTGGCGGAAGGCTGATGGCCAAGCTCGTCACCAAGAAGGCGGCGGTCGAGGACGCCAACAAGCTGACGGGGCCGGAGAAGGCCGCCGTGATCCTGCTGGCGCTGGGCGAGGACCACACCCAGCTGTGGGAGCGGCTGGACGACGAGGAGGTCAAGGAAATCTCCCAGGCCATGGCCACGCTCGGCACCGTCACGGCGGAAGCCGTCGAGGCGCTGATGATCGAGTTCGTCTCCGGCCTGGCTGGCTCGGGCGCGGTGATGGGCTCCTATGAGCAGACGCAAAGGCTGCTGGCCGCCTTCTTGCCGGAAGACCGCGTCGCCGGCCTGATGGAAGAGATTCGCGGTCCCGCCGGTCGCACCATGTGGGACAAGCTCGGCAATGTGAACGAGGCCGTTCTCGCCAACTATCTGAAGAACGAATATCCGCAGACGGTCGCGGTGGTGTTGTCCAAGGTGCGCTCCGATCACGCGGCGCGCGTGCTGACAGCCCTGCCCGAAGACTTCGCGCTGGAATGCGTCCAGCGGATGCTGCGCATGGAGCCGGTGCAGCGCGAAATCCTCGACAAGATCGAGCAGACGCTTCGCACCGAATTCATGTCCAACCTGGCCCGCACCTCCAAGCGCGACAGCCACGAGATGATGGCCGACATCTTCAACAGCTTCGACCGTCAGACCGAGGCGCGCTTCATCGGCGCGCTGGAAGAGCGCAACCGCGACGCCGCCGAGCGCATCCGCGCCTTGATGTTCGTGTTCGAGGACCTGTCCAAGCTGGACCCCGGCGGTGTCCAGACGCTGCTGCGCGCGGTTGAAAAGGACCAGCTGGGCCTGGCGCTGAAGGGCGCCTCGGAATCGCTGCGCGAAATGTTCTTCTCCAATATGAGCGAGCGCGCCTCCAAGATCATGCGCGAGGACATGGAGTCGATGGGGCCGGTGCGCCTCAAGGACGTCGACAACGCCCAGATGGCCATGGTGCAGGTCGCCAAGGACCTGGCCGCGCGCGGCGACATCATGCTGGCCGGCCAGGGCCAGGACGACGAGCTGATCTACTGACATGACCCCTCGTCCCTTCATCTTCGACACCGAGTTCGACGCCTCCGGCGAGGTCGTCACCCCGTCCGCCTGGAAGCCAGCCAAGCGCACCTATCTGCCCGCCGAGGTCGACGCCCTGGTCGCGCAAGCCCGGCTGGAGGCGCGTCATCAGGCGCTGGACGAGGTCGAGAACCTGCGCGCCATGGCCCTGAACGCGGTGGCGCAGAGCGTGGCGCAGGCCATGCCGGCGCTTCAGTCGGCGGCCCAGGCGCACCGCGAGCAGTCCGCCGACCTGGCGCTCGCCGCCGCGCGCGCCATCGCCGGCTCGGCGCTGGATCGCTATCCGCTGGCGCCGCTGAAGGCCGCGCTGGAGATGCTGGCGCAGGAGATCGACGCCTCGCCGCGCCTGGTGATCCGCGCCTCCGGCCTGGACGAGGCCGCCCGCGAGACCATCACCGACGCTGCCGCGTCCGGAGGCTTCACCGGCGTCATCGCCTTCCGTGACGAGCCCGGCCTGTCCGCCGCTGCGTTTCAACTGGAATGGGCGGATGGCCGCGCCGAGCATGACCCCTCAGCCTCCGCTGCCCGCGTGACCGAAGCCCTGACGGCGGCGCTGGCCGCCGAGGCCGGCCACGCCGAACCGCTTTCCTCCGCCCGGAGCGCCTACTGATGTCCGACACCTTCGCCCTGGAAGAATTCGGCGACTCGACCGCCCTGGCCACGACGGACGCGCCCGGCGACAAGACGGCCGCCGACCTGGCCCCCGTGTTCGACGTGCCGGTCAATATCTCGGCGGTGCTGGGCAAGTCGCACATGTCGGTCGCCCAGCTGCTGAAGCTCAACAAGGGTTCGGTGCTGGAGCTGGACCGCAAGGTCGGCGAGGCCATCGACATCTTCGTCAACAACCGCCTGGTCGCGCGCGGCGAGGTCGTCGTGATCGACGACCGCCTGGGCGTCACCATGACGGAAATCATCAAGACCGAGGAAACGGGCGCCTGAAGCGATGCCGCGCAGGCATTGCGCAGCAAAGTGACGGCGACCGACGGTAAGGCTTAAGGAGGAAGACCGATGCGGCTTCTGGTGGTGGGCAGGCTTTCGGGCCAGCTGGCGACGGCGGTGAAGATGGCCATGGCGCACGGCGCCCAGGTCAACCATGTCGAGCGCGCGGATCAGGCGACCGAGCAACTGCGGCGCGGGCAGGGGGCCGACCTGCTGATGGTCGACTATCGCCTGGATATCGCCTCGCTGATCTCGGCCAACGAGAATGAGCGGATCACCGTGCCGGTGGTGGCATTTGGCGTCGACGCCGACGCCCGCGAGGCCGCCGCCGCCATCAAGGCCGGCGCCAAGGAGTTCATCCCCCTGCCGCCGGACGCCGACCTGATCGCGGCGGTGCTGTCGGCGGTGGCCGACGACGAAAAGCCGATGATCTCGGCCGATCCGTCGATGAAGGCGGTGATCGGCCTGGCCGACCAGGTCGCGCGCTCGGAAGCCTCCATCCTGATCACCGGCGAAAGCGGCGTCGGCAAGGAGGTGATGGCCCGCTATCTGCACCAGAACTCGCGCCGGGCGGAAAAGCCGTTCATCAGCGTCAACTGCGCCGCCATCCCCGACAACCTGCTGGAATCCGAACTGTTCGGACATGAGAAGGGCGCCTTCACCGGCGCCGTGGCGCGTCGCATCGGCAAGTTCGAGGAAGCGGACGGCGGCACCCTGCTGCTGGACGAAGTCACCGAGATGGACGCCCGGCTCCAGGCCAAGCTGCTGCGCGCGATCCAGGAGCGGGTGATCGACCGCGTGGGCGGCTCCAAGCCCGTGTCGGTCAACATCCGCATCATCGCCACATCGAACCGCGACCTGAACCGGGCCGTTTCGGAGGGCGTGTTCCGCGAGGACCTGCTGTACCGGCTGAACGTGGTCAACCTGCGCCTGCCGTCCCTGCGCGAAAGGCCGGGCGACATCTCTGTGCTGGCCGATCATTTCGTCAAGAAATACGCCGCCGCCAATGGCGTTGCGCCGCGTCCCCTGTCGACAGACGCCCGCCGCGCCGTGGTCGCCCACCGCTGGCCGGGCAATGTGCGCGAGCTGGAAAACGCCATGCACCGCGCAGTGCTGCTGGCGGTCGGGCCCGAGATCGACGCCGACGCCATCCGCCTGCCGGACGGCCGTCCGTTGCAGACGATCCCGGGCTCGGCGGCCGCGCCGCAGCCTGTCGCCTCCACCTATGACGCCGGACCCGCCGGACGCGCGGCGCAGGCCGCCGACGCCGTCACCCGTTCCTTTGTCGGCCAGACGGTGGCGGCGATGGAAAAGACCCTGATCCTGGACACCCTCAGCCACTGCCTGGGCAACCGCACCCATGCGGCCAACATCCTGGGCATCTCCATCCGCACGCTGCGCAACAAGCTGAACGAATACGCCGACGAGGGCACGCCCATTCCCGCGCCTCAATCCGGCGTCGCCGCCGGCTACGCGGCTTAAGGCGAATGACCAACCGCGCCGACCGCAGGGGCGTGCTGACCGGCCTCGTCCTTCTGGGGCTGGGCGCCTGCCGTCGCGCGCCCGAGCGGCGGGAATCGGCGGTGCAGCCGCCCCAGCCGCCGGCCGTGATCGACCTGTCGGATCTGGAGCGCATGCATGGCGGGCGCATCGGCCTGGCGGCGTCGGAACGGCGCGCGGTCGCCTGGCGCGGCGACGAGCGGTTCAGCTATTGCTCGACGTTCAAGCTGTTCCTGGCCGCCTGCGTGCTGGAGCGGGTCTCGCGCGAGCAGGAGACCCTGGATCGCCCCGTCGATGTCACGGCCGGGGACATCCTGCCCCATTCGCCGACGACCGAGGGGGCGGTCGGCCGGACCCTGACCATCTCCGAACTGGCCCAGGCCACGGTCGAGCTGTCGGACAACGCCGCCGCCAACATTCTGGTCCGCGAGATCGGCGGCCTGGACGTGCTGCGCGCCTGGTATCGCGCCATGGGCGACGAGACCACCTCCATCGACCGGCTGGAGCCCGAACTGAACGTCCCTGATGGCGTCAAGGACACCACGACCGCGAACCAGACGGTTCAGAACCTGAACTGGATGGAAGAAACCTACCGCCCCTTCACCTTCCAGTCGCCGCACCGGCCGCTTTGGGACTGGCTGATCGACAGTCCGACAGGCCGCGGACGCATTCGCGCCGGCGTGCCGAACGGCTGGACCGTGGCGCACAAGACGGGGACGGGGCCGACCGGCCAGACCAATGACGTCGGTTACGCCTATGCGGCCACCGAACTGCCGGTGCGGATCGCCGTCTACTACGACGCGCCCGAAAGCCTTGCGGCTGAAGAGCGCGAGGCGGTGGTCGCCGAGGCGACGCGGCGCGCGCTGGCGGCGCTCGGCCATGCCGGGCCTGACGACGCCCCGGTCGAACAGGGCGCCGCCGCGTGACCGACGCCCCGATCCTGATGAAGGACGGCTATGCCCGCCCCACGCGCCAGGACGTCACCGGCTGGCTGATGCGCGGCGAGGTGATGATGGCGGTCGGCGTGATCGGCGTGATCATGCTGCTGATCGTGCCGGTCCCCAAGATGCTGCTGGACCTGCTGCTGGCGATCTCCATCGTCTCCAGCGTGCTGATCCTGATGACGGCCGTGATGATGAAGCGGCCGCTGGACTTCGCCATCTTCCCGACCGTGCTGCTGGTCACGACGCTGTACCGGCTGGGGCTGAACCTTGCGTCCACCCGGCTGATCCTGACCCACGGTCAGGAAGGTCACGACGCGGCCGGTCAGGTCATCAACGCCTTCGGCGAGCTGATGATGGGCGGCAACTTCATCATCGGGGTGATCATCTTCGCCATCGTGCTGGTGGTGAACTTCGTGGTCATCACCAAGGGTTCGACCCGGATCGCCGAGGTTTCGGCCCGCTTCACCCTGGACTCCATGCCGGGCAAGCAGATGGCCATCGACGCCGACCTGTCCGCCGGCCTCATCGACGAGGCGACGGCCAAGCTGCGACGCAAGGAGCTGGAGCAGGAATCGACCTTCTTCGGGGCCATGGACGGCGCGTCGAAATTCGTGCGCGGCGATGCGGTCGCAGGCCTGATCATCACCTTCATCAATGTGATCGGCGGGATGCTGATCGGGGTGCTGCAGCACGGCATGCCGATCGCCGACGCCGCCAACACCTATACCCAGCTGACCATCGGCGACGGTCTGGTCACGCAAATCCCCGCCATCATCGTCTCGATCGCCGCGGGCTTTCTGGTGTCCAAGGCGGGCGTCGAGGGCACGGCGGACAAGGCGCTGGTGTCGCAACTGGCCACCAACCCGGTGTCGCTGGGCGTGGTGTCGGGCACCGCCGGCCTGATCGGTCTGATCCCGGGCATGCCCATCCTGCCGTTCGCGGCGCTGGCGCTCGGTTCCGGATTCATGGCCTGGCGTCTCGGCCGGGCCCGGCTGAAGCCCCAGCCCACCGAAGCCGAAATCGCCGCGGCCCAGGCCAAGCCCAAGGAGGATGTGGAGGAGCCCATCTCGGCCGCCCTGTCGATCGACGAGGTCAAGATCGAACTCGGCTATTCGCTGCTGGCCCTGATCAACGACCTGGAAGGCCGCCGCCTGACCGATCAGATCCGCGCCCTGCGTCGTTCGCTGGCGCAGGAGTACGGCTTCGTGATGCCGCAGGTGCGCATCCTCGACAACATGCGCCTGCCGACCCAGGGCTACGCCATCCGCATCAAGGAGATGGAGTCCGGGGCGGGCGAAGTGCGCCTCGGCTGCCTGATGGCCATGGATCCCGCCGGCCGCCAAGTCGAACTTCCGGGCGAGCACATGAAGGAGCCGGCCTTTGGTCTGCCCGCCACCTGGATCGAGGAAGGCCTGCGCGAAGAGGCCACCTTCCGCGGCTACACCATCGTCGATCCCTCAACGGTGCTGACCACCCACCTGACCGAAATCCTGAAGGAGAACATGGCCGACCTGCTCTCCTACGCCGAGGTGCAGAAGCTGCTGAAGGAAGTCGGCGCAGAAGAGAAGAAGCTGGTCGAGGAGTTGATCCCTTCGGTGGTCACCGTCACCACCCTGCAGCGCGTGCTGCAAAGCCTGCTGCGCGAGCGCGTGTCGATCCGCGACCTGCCGGCGATCCTGGAAGGCCTGGCCGAGGCCGCGCCGCACACCACCTCCGTCTCCACCCTGGTCGAGCATGTGCGCGGACGCCTCGCCCGCCAGCTGTGCTGGCAGCACCAGGGTCATGACGGCGCCCTGCCCATCGTCACCCTGTCGCCCGACTGGGAAGCCGCCTTCGCCGAAGCCCTGGTGGGGCCGGGCGAGGACAAGCAACTGGCCATGGCCCCGTCGCGGCTTCAGGACTTCATCCGCTCGACCCGCGACACCTTTGAACGGATCGCCATGTCAGGCGAGAATGCGGTGCTGCTGACCGGCCCGATGATCCGCCCCTACGTCCGCTCGATCATCGAACGCTTCCGTGGTCAGACCGTGGTGATGAGCCAGAACGAGGTCCACCCCAAGGCGCGCCTGCGCACCCTGGGGCAGGTCTGACGCATGACGCTATGCGGCGACGCTTGCGGCCGCTAAAGCAGCTTCCATGATCCCCCGCTCACGCAAGGCCCTGCATCTCGTCGCTGATTTCGTGCGGACGCCCAGCGTGGGCCGATCGGTCGGTGCGCTCCTGGCCGGGGCCTTTCTGCTGCTGCTGCTGGTCAACGTCGCCACCTTTGTGATGATCGGGCGCACCGCGCAGGTGAACGACTCGATCGAGGACGCCCAGCAGATGCGCCGCGCCGCCCGGACGGTGCTGATCGCGGTCATCGACGCCGAAACGGCGCAACGCGGATTTCTGCTGACGGGCCGGCCTCAATATCTGCAGCCCTATGAAGCCGCGCGCCAGACGCTGGAGCCTGCGCTCGAGATCCTGCACCGCGGCGATGCGGATGCTGAACTTCGCGCGCCGATCGAGCGGCTTCAGACCGCGGTCAACGCCAAGATGGCGGAGATGGACTCCACGCTCGCGCTCGCGCGTCAGGGGCGCATCGGTCCGGCGATCCAGATCGTGCGCAGCGATCGGGGCCGTCAGCTGATGGATTCGATCCGGAGCGACATCGACACCTTTGATCAGTTGAAGTCCGTGCGCATCGCGCATCGGGTCGAGACGTCCGAGCGGCTCGGAGCGATCACCATTGTCATCAACACGCTTGCGGCAGTGCTGGTGCTGGTCATGGGGGCCATCTCGGCCTGGCTGGTGCGGCGCTATGTGATGGAGATGCAGGCGGCGAGAGAGGCGCTGGACGCCGCCAACGCCAGTCTCGAGGACAAGGTTCGGGAACGCACCGGCGAACTGACCCGCGCCAACGAGGAAATCCAGCGCTTCGCCTATATCGTCAGCCACGATCTGCGCGCGCCCTTGGTCAATGTCATGGGCTACACCTCTGAGCTTGAGCAGGCCGGCCGCACCATCGACAAAGCCATCGCCCGCGCCGAGGCCGAGCGCGACGTCGATCCCGAGGTGGTGCAGGCGGTGCGCGAGGACGTGCCCGAGGCCATCGGCTTTATCCGCGCCTCCACCACCAAGATGGACCGGCTGATCAACGCCATTCTGAAGCTGTCGCGCGAAGGCCGCCGCACCCTGGCCATCGAGACGCTGGACATGACGGTGATGGCTCAAGGCATCGCCGACAGCGTGCGCCACCAGACCGAGGCGGCCGACGCCGAGATCCTGGTGGGCGAGCTTCCCCCGATCGACAGCGATCGGCTGTCGATGGAGCAAATCTTCGGCAACCTGATCGACAATGCGGTGAAGTATCTGGACGCCGGCCGGCCTGGCCGCATCGAGATCAGCGGCGAAGACGTCCCCGGCGGATGGATCGTGTACCGGATCGCCGACAACGGACGCGGCGTCGCACCGCGTGATCATGAGCGCATCTTTGAGCTGTTCCGCCGCGCCGGACGTCAGGATCGGACGGGCGAGGGCCTCGGCCTGGCCTTTGTGCGCAACAGCGTGCGACGGCTGGGCGGACAGATCGATCTGGAGTCCGAGCTTGGCAAGGGCTCGACTTTTCTGCTGAAATTCCCCAAACGCCTCGTCCTGCCGGATTCTGGAGCCGCCCTGTGACGCAACCCGTGAAGATCATCATGGTCGAAGACGACCATGGCCACGCCAAGCTGATCGAAAAGAACATCCGCCGCGCCAACATCTCCAACGAGATCGCGCACTTCGACGAAGGCGGCGCCGCGCTGGACTATCTGTTCAGCCAGGAAATCCTGACCAACGGGCCGCTGCTGATCCTATTGGACCTGAACCTGCCGGACATGTCGGGCACCGACATTCTGGAACGGGTCAAGGGCGATGAGCGCCTGCGCCGCGCGCCGGTGGTGGTGCTGACCACCACCGACGACAAGGTCGAGATCCAGCGTTGCTACGACCTGGGCTGCAACGTCTACATCACCAAGCCAGTGGACTATGAGTCCTTTGCCGACGCCATTCGCCAGCTGGGCCTGTTCCTGTCGGTGATGCAGGCGCCGGTCATCGAATAGGGACGAACGAACAGCCCTTGGACGCCCCTTCGCCCATACGCCTGCTCTACATCGACGACGATCGCGGCCTGTCGCGTCTCGTTGAAAAGGAGCTGGGACGGCACGGCTACGCCGTGACCTGCGCGCCCGATGGCGACGCGGGGCTTCAGGCGTTGGCCGAAGGCGAATACGACATCTGCGCCCTGGACCACTACATGCCGATGCGCGACGGCCTGGACGTCCTGCCCGACATCATGGCGCTGCCGGCGCCGCCGCCGGTGGTCTATGTCACCGGGGCGCAGGAAGGCCGCATCGCCGTGGCCGCGCTGCGCGCCGGGGCCGCGGACTACGTCATCAAGGACGTGTCCGAGGATTTCACCGCCTTGCTTCGCGCCGCGCTTGAGGACGCCCTGCTGCGTCGGCGGCTGCAGCGCGAGAACGAAACCGCCCAGGAAGAGATCCGCCGCGCCCGCGATCGCGCGGAGGCCATGCTGCGCGAGGTCAATCACCGCGTCGGCAACTCGCTGCAGCTGGTGTCGTCGTTTATGTCGCTGCAGATGCGCCACCTGTCGGACGACGGCGCCCGCGCGGCGCTGCGCGAGTCCCAGGCGCGGATCGAGGCGGTGGCCCACGTCCACCGCCGCCTCTACGCCTCGGGCGACATGTCCACGGTCGCCATGGACGAATATCTCGACGGCCTGATGGACGAACTGTCCAAGTCACTGGGACGGGACGGCGAGGCGCCGCGGCTTGTGCTGGATGCGCGGCCGATGAACGTCACCACCGACCAGGCCGTGTCGCTGGGCGTGGTGGTCACGGAACTGGTCACCAATGCGGTGAAATACGCCTATGAGCCCGGCAAGATGGGCGAAATCCGCATCCATCTGCATCCCGATGGCGACAGCCGCGCCATTCTGACGGTCGAGGACGACGGCCCCGGTTTGGGCGAAGGCGCGCCCAAGGGGACCGGGCTGGGCTCCAAGATCGTCTCGGCCATGGCGTCTGGCCTGCGCTCGGCGGTGGAGTTCGATCCGGCGCACAAGGGCGTGCGTGCGCGCCTGGCCTTCGACCTTTAGGGCGCTCGCGCGTTAGGCGCGCATGCTCCAGTTCGGCCAGAAACAACCCGACCTCGACTATCGTGCGCGCCCCACCGCGTTTGGTGTCGTGTTGTGCGACGGCAAGCTGGCCTGCGTGCGCGTGGATCGCGGCGAGGGGCCCTACTTCGACCTGCCCGGCGGCGCGCTGGACGGCGACGAGACCGAACCGCAGGCGCTGGCGCGCGAGTTCGTCGAGGAAACCGGCCTGACGATCACGCCGGCCGAGCGGATCGCGGAAGCGTCGCAGTATTTCGTCAAGACGACGGGAGAGGCGGTCAACAATGTGGCCGGCTTCTGGACCGCGTCGGTCGTCAAGGAAGACCCCGCCGCCAAATCCGAGCCGGATCATACGCTGGTCTGGATCGATCCAAATGAGGCCGCCGCCAGTCTTCGTCACGAGGCGCACGCTTGGGCCGTTCTGGTCTGGCTTCGGTCACAGCAGGCGCGTCCGGGGAACTCTTGAAGAGCGGAGCCGTTTTACTGCTCACAAGGCGGCGCTGTTCTGGCGACGCCAGGAAATGGAGTTTCTCATGGCCGATCACGATCGCATCGAAGGCGCCGCCAAGAACATGGGCGGCAAGGTCAAGGAAGCGGCCGGCAAGGTCACCGGCGACGAGAAGCTGAAGGCCGAGGGTCGGGCCGACCAGATGGGCGGCAAGGTCCAGAATGCGGTTGGCGGCGTCAAAGACACGCTGCGCGACGATCGCACCTGATCCGGTTTGCCTGCTGAACAAACGCCGTCCGAGCGATCGGGCGGCGTTTTGGCATGCTGATCAGTCTCGATCGCCGAACAGGCGCAGCTTCAGCCCTCCCTCTTCCTCGGTCGAACCGATAGGGCGGCATTCGCTCGTGAATCCGCCGTTGCGATCCGGCCGGCTGCGGCACTCGCGTTCGACCGGAAGGTTCGACGTCGCGAGCGTCGCGGGGCGCGCGCCGCATTGCACCGCATAGGGCGAGCCGCCGGCCGCATCCCTCAGCCGCTGGCAGTCGTCCACCGACCCGGCGACGCGCATTGTCGACGGAAGGTCGTCTCCCAGACTGTCGGCCAGCAGGCGCCGCACCTGGGCCTGGCACACGTTCAGCGGCGTCTCTCCCCGGACCAGGGCGCTGCACCGCGCGCGCTCGAACGCGAAGGGATCGGCTTTGGCCCACTCCGGCAACGGACCGGCGGAAGACGCGGCGGGCTGCTGCATAAGCAGTACGGCGAGGACGGCGGCGATCATGACAGGCTCCCCAGCACTGTGTGTCGCCAAACCCCTAGCACATTCAGCGCGTCAGCGCCCGCATCGCTCGGTCCAACCCATCCAGCGTCAGCGGGAACATGCGGTCGTCCATGATCTGACGGATCATCCCGACGGAGGCGGCATAGCTCCAATGCCGCTCGGGCGTCGGGTTCAACCAGGCGCATCGCCCCCACTGCTGGCGCGCGCGGCGCAGCCAAACCTCGCCGGCCTCCTCGTTCCAGTGCTCGACCGAGCCTCCGGCCATCGACACTTCGTAGGGGCTCATGGTGGCGTCGCCGACGAAGATCGCGCGCCAGTCGCCGTTGTAGCGGTGCAGAAGATCCCACGTCGGAATGCGCTCTGCGTGTCGCCGGCGGTTGTTCTTCCAGACGCCCTCGTACAGGCAGTTGTGGAAGTAGAAGAACTCCAGGTTCCGGAACTCGGTGCGCGCGGCCGAGAACAGCTCTTCTGTCATCCGTATGTGGGCGTCCATCGATCCGCCCACGTCCAGGAACAGCAGCACCTTAACCGTGTTGCGCCGCTCTGGCCGCATCCGCACGTCCAGCCAGCCCTGGCGCGCCGTGCCGTCGATGGTGCCGTCCATGTCCAATTCTTCGGCCGCGCCCTCGCGGGCGAAGCGGCGCAGGCGGCGCAGCGCGACCTTGATGTTGCGCGTGCCCAGTTCGACCGTGTCGTCGAGGTTTCTGAACTCGCGCTTCTCCCAGACCTTGACTGCGCGTCCATGCCGGCCCGGCCCGCCGATGCGCACGCCCTCGGGGTTGTAGCCGCCGTGGCCAAACGGGCTGGTCCCGCCCGTGCCGATCCATTTGGAGCCTCCGGCGTGCCGCTCCTTCTGCTCCTCCAGCCGCTGCTTCAGCGTCTCCATCAGCTTGTCGAAGCCGCCCAGCGCCTCGATCAGCGCCTTGTCCTCGTCCGACAGATGCTTCTGCGTCAGCAGGCGCAGCCAATCCTCGGGCAGGTCGGTGGTCAGGTCCTCGCCCCCGACCGTCTCCATCCCCTCGAATACCCGCCCGAAGACCTGATCGAACCGGTCGTAATGCTTCTCGTCCTTGACCAGCACCGCCCGCGACAGATGATAGAAGGCCTCCACACGCTGGCCGGCCACGTCCTGGTCCATGGCCTGCATCAGATGCAGCCACTCCTTGGTTGAAACCGGCACCCGCGCCTCCCGCAGGGCGAAGAAGAAGGGGAGCAGCATCAGTCGGCCTGATCGATGGCGCCAAGGAGCCGAGCGGCGGTCTGCCTGAGCACTGGCGCATGGACCTGTCCCGCCGCCCAGACGATCTCCGGATCTGAGCGGAAATAGGCGTGCGCCAGCCGATGACGAAGATTGGCGATGTCTTCCCAAGGCGTGTCGGGGGCAAGGCTGCGCATGCCCGGCGACAATCTGGCCGCCCCTTCACCAACGACAACCAGATACATGGACACGGCCGCCACCTTTGTCTTCTCCGTCCGCCAGCCGTCGGCGGGAAGATGGCCGATCTCCGCCGAGATTTCGTCGATCGCGGCGATCATTTCCTCAAGAAGGAGCCTGTCCAGCATCCTAGATGGCAATGGCGTCACGTACTGCGGTGCGCTGCACTAGTCGGTGCATGGAGCGTTCCGTGCCCATTTCGACCTTCAGGCCAAGGCGGTCGCCGAGCTGCCGCTCGATGCCGAAGAAGTCAAAGCCCAGCGGCTTCGTCATCTCCACCATGAGGTCCACGTCGCTGTCCGGCCCGGCTTCGTCGCGGGCGTAGCTGCCGAACAGGCGCACGTTGACGATGCCCTGCTCCTCGAGCCAAGGCTTCAGTTCGCGCAGCTTTTCCAGCAGTTCGGCGCGGGTCATGAGCGCAACATAGTCTATCCGCGCCGCAGGATGAACTCGTCGTCCAGCCAGCGGCCGACCGGATACTGGTACTCGCCGACCTTTTCAAAGCCATGGGCGGCGTAGAGCCTTTGCGCTTTCAGATTGCCGCTCCAGACGCCGATCCACAGCGGGCCGTCCGTGTGCGCCTCCATCCAGTCGAGCGACAGGGTCAGCAGCTTCGTGCCCAGCCCCAGGCCTTGCGCGGCCCTGGAGACATACAGGCGACGAAGCTCCATCTGCGCGGGACGGGCGTCCGGGTGGGGCAGGGTGTTCGGACCGGCGTTGGCGAAGGCCAGAAGCGCGCCGTCGCGCTCGGCCACCCACCAGGCGGCGCCCGGTTCGGCCAGCTTCGTGGCGACAACCTGGGGACTGAAGCTCGCCTGAAGGAAGTCACCCAGGTCCGGCTCCGGGTAGGGGATGCCGAAGCCCGTCACGAAGGTGTCGATAAAGGTCTCGCGGCCGAGAACGCCGAGCGCCTCGGCGTCTTGGGGGCGGGCGGGGCGGATGGCGGCGTCGGTCATGCTTGCGGCTCTAGGGGCGCTCGCCGCGCGCGACAAGCCGCCACACCGCCCCTATGGTCGTCGTCATGCCCGTGACCCTGTTCACCCATCCCGACATGCTGGAACACCTGACCGGCGAGGGACATCCCGAGAAGCCCGGCCGGCTGAAGGCCGTCCTTGACGCCGTCGACGACGCAGGGCTCGGCAAGGATCGCCGATTCGCCGGCGAGGCTTCGGTCGAGGACCTGGAGCGGGTGCATCCGTCCGCCTATGTCGCGCGCCTGCTGAAGGCGTCGCCGGCTGAGGGCGTGAACCAGCTGGACGCCGACACCCTGCTGTCTCCGGGCAGCATGCGCGCGGGCCGGCTGGCCGCCGGCGCCGCCGTCGATGCGGTGCGGGCCGTGGCGCGGGGCGAGATGAAGCGCGCCTTTGCCGCCGTTCGCCCGCCCGGCCACCATGCCGAGCCCGACCGCGCGATGGGCTTTTGCCTGTTTTCCTCGGTCGCGGTCGCCGCGCGCGTCGCCCAGGCGGAGGGGTTCGCCCGCGTCGCCGTGGTCGATTTCGACGTGCACCACGGCAACGGCACCCAGGCGGCGTTCGAGGCCGACGACAGCCTGTTCCTGGCCTCCATTCACCAGATGCCGCTCTATCCCGGCACGGGCGCGCCCGACGAGATCGGCGTCGACAACATCGTCAATGCGCCGGTGCCGCCGCACGCCGCGCGCGAATCATGGCGCGCGACCTTTGCCGGCGGGCTGATGGGACCACTTGAGGCGTTCCGCCCCGATCTGATCCTGATCTCGGCCGGTTTCGACGCGCACCGCCGCGATCCCCTGGCGCATCAGTCGCTGGAGCCGGAGGATTTCGCCTGGGCGACGCGCGCGGTGCTGGAAGTGGCTCGACGCGCCTGCGGCGGCATGGTTGTCTCCTCTCTCGAGGGCGGCTACGACCTTGAAGGGTTGAGCCGTTCGGCGGTCGCCCACTTAGAGGCGTTGGGGGAGGACTAAAGGACGATCAAGGCCCTGACGCCCTCAGGTTTCGTCCGTTCGCCATGCCCAGCACCGTTCTGTCCCTGCAGTCCTCTGAGCCGCCCGCGTCGCCAGCGGCGCTCCCGGCCGTGCTGAACCCGCCTGCGCCTCGCACCGGCGCCATCATCCTGACCCGGCACGGCGAGCCCGCCCTGTCGCGCAAGTGCCGGCTCAGCGCGCGCGAGTACGGCGAATGGTGGGGCCGTTACGAAGTCGGGGGTCTGCGCGCTGGCCAGACGCCGCCCGCTGCCCTGCTGGCCGCCGCCGAGGGCGCCGGCGCCATCTACGCCTCCACCCGCCAGCGCGCGCAGGAGACGGCCAGCGCCGTTGCGGCCGGGCGCGAGGTGATGAGCGACGCCCTGTTTATCGAGGCGCCGCTGCCGCCGCCGCCGTTTCCGGACTGGATCAGGCTGTCGCCGCGCAACTGGGGCGGCGTGTCGCGCTTCTGGTGGCACGTCTTCAATCACCACGGCGGCCAAGAAACCCGACTGGAGGCCGAGGCGCGCGCACGTCAGGCCGCCGCGGTGCTGATCCGCCGGGCCGAGGGCGGTCAAAGCGTGCTGGTGTTCGCCCACGGCTATTTCAACCACATGGTAGGCCGCTGCCTGAAGGCCGCCGGCTGGCGACTGGTGCATAACCAGGGCTTCAAATACTGGTCTCAACGCCGCTACGAAAAGGGCTGAGACCGCCTACCAGTCGGTTCGGCCGTTCATCTTCTCCACCTCGATGCGGGACCAGTCCAGTCCATCGACGAGGTTCAGGTTGACCTGGTGCTTGCTGTAGCGGGGCGCCCCGCCATCGTCCTGCGGGGCGGCCTTGCCGCCGCTCCAGTCGACGGACTCGCCCCAGGTGTGCATGCCGCAGCGTCCGCAGAAGTGGTGCAGTCCCACCTGCGGGTTGGTGCCGTAGTCTTGTCTGCTCCGGTCCTCGCGCACATCGATCTGGCCGACGTCATAGTAGGCCCAGACCGCGCCGGTCCTCTGGCAGAATGTGCAGTTGCATCGCGCCGCCTGGGTCGGATGCTCGGGCAGAACGATTCGGGTGTCCCCGCAGTGACAGGTCGCTTCCAGGGCCATCGGCTCGCCTCCGCTCACGCCATCATCCAACGCCCCGGCGCGACAGACGTTGCCGTTGGGTGCGGCGACACATCCTCGTTGAACCTGCGCCGCCACGCCACTAGGGTCGCGGCATGAGCGACGCCGCCCCTTCCGTGCCTTCCAACCTGAGTTTCGAGGACGCCCTTGCGCGGCTTGAGACCATCGTCTCACGTCTCGAATCCGGCCAGGCGCCGCTGGAGGAATCCATCACCCTGTATGAAGAGGGGGCGCGGCTGAAGGCGCATTGCGAAAGCCGGCTGAAGGCGGCGCAGCTTCGCGTCGAGAAGATCGTGGTCGGTCCCGACGGCCAGCCGAAAGGCGTGCAACCGGCGGAGTTCGGCTGATGGGCGCGGCGCCGGTCGCTGACCGCATCGCGTTTGACGACTTCCAGAAGGTCGATATCCGTATCGGCCAGGTGCTGGCGGCCGACGCCTTTCCAGAGGCACGCAAGCCCGCCTACAAGCTGACCATCGACTTCGGTCCGGAGATCGGCACGCGACGCTCCTCGGCCCAGATCACCCGCCACTACACGCCCGAGCAACTGGTGGGCCGCAAGGTGGCGGCGGTGGTCAACTTCGCTCCGCGCCAGATCGGCCCGTTCATGAGCGAGGTGCTGACGCTGGGCTTTCCGGACGCTGACGGCGAGGTGGTGCTGGTCGGCGTCGACCGCGACGCGCCGCTGGGCGGAAGGCTGTTCTGATGGTCGCCGTGCTTGCCGCCAACTCGCCCGAACAGGCCGTGCTGGACCGCGTGTCGGAGGTCGCTGACCTGGTCACCGTGGCGCTGGACGAGCTTCTGCCGCGCGCGGACGGCCCGGAATCGCGCCTGACCGAGGCCATGCGCTATGCGGCGCTGGGTCCCGGCAAGCGGCTGCGGCCCTTCTTCGCCATCGAGGCGTCGCGTCTGTTCGACATCGAGGAACGGCCGGTGCTGCGCGCCGCCTGCGCCCTGGAATGCGTCCACGCCTACAGCCTGGTGCACGACGACCTGCCGTGCATGGACGACGACGACCTGCGCCGGGGCCGACCCACGCTGCACCGCGCCTATGACGAGGCGACGGCGGTGCTGGCCGGCGACGCCCTGCAGACCGCCGCCTTTGACATCATCCTGCACGAGGACACGCACGAGGACGCCGAGATCCGCTGCGATCTGGCCGCGCGCCTGTCGCTGGCTTCGGGCGCGCGCGGCATGGCCGGGGGGCAGATGATCGACCTTCTGGGCGTGCGCGATGACCTGGGCGGCGTGGCGCGCATGCAGCGGCTGAAGACCGGCGCCCTGTTCGCCTACGCCTTCGAGATTCCGCTGATCCTAGCGCGCGCCGGCGACGCCCATCGTCACGCCCTGCTGGGCTTCGCCCACGACATCGGCCTGGCCTATCAGATCGTCGACGATCTGCTGGATGTCGAGGGCACGACCGAAGAGTTGGGCAAGGCGGCCGGCGGCAAGGATGCGGCGCTCGGCAAGACCAACTTCGTCACCCTGCTGGGCCTTGATGCGGCGCGTCAGAGGGTCGCACACCTGGCCGACCAGGCGCGCGCCCATCTCGATCCGTTCGGCCGCGACGCCGAAATCCTCAAGGCCAGCGTGGACTTCGTGCTAAAACGCAGGTCCTGATAAGGAAACGCCCGCCATCCAAGGCGGCCTCGACACGACCGAACCAAGGCGCCTGATGCCCGACACCCCGCTTCTCGACACCGTCCGCGTTCCGGCGGACACGCGCGACTTTTCCGTCAAGCAGCTGCAGCAGCTGGCCGAAGAGGTGCGGACCGAGACCATCGACGCCGTGTCTGTCACCGGCGGCCACCTGGGCGCGGGCCTGGGCGTGGTCGAGCTGTCGGTCGCGCTGCACCATGTGTTCGAGACGCCGCGCGACATCCTGATCTGGGATGTCGGCCACCAATGCTATCCGCACAAGATCCTGACCGGCCGGCGCGACCGCATCCGCACGCTGCGCCAGCCGGGCGGCCTGTCCGGCTTCACCAAGCGGGCCGAGAGCGAATACGACCCCTTCGGCGCCGCACACGCCTCGACCTCCATCTCGGCGGCGCTCGGCTTCTGTGCGGCTCGTGACCAGAAGGGCGACGACAACAAGGTCGTGGCCGTGATCGGCGACGGCTCCATGTCCGCCGGCATGGCCTATGAAGCCATGAACAACGCCGCCGAGACGACCAAGCAGCTGGTCGTCATCCTGAACGACAACGACATGTCGATCGCGCCCCCGGTTGGCGGCATGAGCGCCTATCTGGCGGGCCTGGTTTCGGGCGGGACCTACCAGACTGTCCGCCGCTTCGGAAAATCGGTGGCCGACCACCTGCCGCGCCCGTTCCGCGACGTCGCCCGCAAGGCCGAGGAGTATGCGCGCGGCATGGTCACCGGCGGCACCTTCTTCGAGGAGTTGGGCTTCTACTACATCGGGCCGATCGACGGCCACGACATGGAAAATCTGGTCCCGATCTTGCGCAACGCCGCCGCCATCGACGACCGGCCGGTGCTGGTCCACGTCGTGACGCAAAAGGGCAAGGGCTACGCCCCGGCCGAAAGCAGCGCCGACAAGCTCCACGCCGTGGTCAAGTTCGACGTGGTCTCGGGCAAGCAAAGCAAGTCCGTCTCCAACGCCCCCAGCTACACCAAGGTTTTCGGGACCGAGCTGATCAAGCACGCCAAGGCCGATCCGTCGGTGGTGGCCATCACCGCCGCCATGCCGTCCGGCACCGGGCTGGACCTGTTCGGCCAGGCCTTCCCCGACCGCACCTATGACGTCGGCATCGCCGAGCAGCACGCCGTCACCTTCGCCGCCGGCCTCGCCGCCGACGGCATGAAGCCGGTGTGCGCCATCTATTCGACCTTTCTTCAGCGCGGCTACGACCAGGTGGTGCACGATGTGGCCATCCAGTCGCTGCCGGTGCGCTTCGCCATGGACCGGGCGGGTCTGGTGGGGGCGGACGGCGCGACCCATGCCGGCTCCTTCGACATCGGCTACATGGGCGCGCTGCCGGGCATGGTGCTGATGGCCGCCGCGGACGAGGCGGACCTCGCCGCCATGATCTCGACCTCGCTCGCCATCGACGACCGGCCCAGCGCCTTCCGCTATCCGCGCGGCGACGGCGTCGGCGTCGAGATCCCCGACATGGCCGCCCCGCTCGAGGTCGGGCGCGGACGCATCGTGCGCGAGGGGACCTCGGTCGCCATCCTGTCCTTCGGCACGCGCCTGCAGGAATCGCTAAAGGCCGCGGACCTGCTGTCGGCGCGCGGCGTCTCGGCCACCGTCGCCGACGCCCGCTTCGCCAAGCCTCTGGACGGCGAGCTGATCCTGCGCCTGGCCCGCGAGCACGAGGCCCTGATCACGGTGGAGGAGGGGGCCATGGGCGGCTTCGGCGCTTTCGTGCTGCAGTTCCTGGCCGAGCAGGGCGCGCTGGACGCGGGGCTGAAGATTCGCACCCTGCACCTGCCGGACCTCTTCCAGGATCAGGACCTGCCCGCCGCCATGTACGCTGCGGCCGGCCTCAACGCCGACCACATCGCCGCCGCCGCCCTCCAGGCCCTCGGCGTCGACGCGTCGCGGGCGGTTCGGGCGTAGGATCATCTTCTCCTCCCCACATGGGGAGGGGGACCGCGCAGCGGTGGAGGGGTTCTTTCCGCCGCACCCACCCCTCCGCCTCGTCGGCTTCGCCGCCGATCCTCCTCCCCATTCCATGGGGAGGAGGGGGTTTCGCCTGTGGGCGTGAATCGCTACGTCACGCCCATGACCCTTCCCACGTCCCTGCCTCATCTCGGCGCGATCGCGGCCGACTACGACATCCTGCTGTGCGATGTGTGGGGCGTGATCCACAATGGTCGCGAAAGCTGGCCGGACGCCTGCGAGGCTCTGGCGCGCTTCAACCGCGAGGCGGGGCACGTGGTGCTGATCTCCAACTCGCCGCGGCCGGCAAGGGACGTGGTGGCGCAGCTGGATGCATTGGGCGTGCCGCGAGAGAGCTGGCGCGCCTTTGTCACCTCGGGCGACGCGACGCGAATGGAGCTTGAACGCCGCGCGCCCGGTCCAGCCTGGATCGTCGGGCCCGAACGCGACGCGCCGCTTTACGCCGGGCTGGATCTGCTGCGGGCGCAAGGCGTTGAGGACGCGGCCTTCATCTCCGTGACCGGCCCGGTGGACGACACGACCGAGACGCCGGAGGATTATCGCGAGCGGCTGGCGGAGGGCGCCGCGCGGGACCTGGAGCTGATCTGCGCCAATCCCGACCGCGTGGTGCAGCGCGGCGACCAGATCATCTACTGCGGCGGCGCCCTGGCCGACGTCTATGAAAGCCTCGGCGGGCGCGTGATCATGGCCGGCAAGCCGTTCGGGCCGATCTATGAGTTGGCTCTGAAAGAGGCCGAGGACCTGTTGGCGCGCCCGGTCGATCGCTCGCGCGTGCTGTGCATCGGCGACGGCGTGGTCACGGACGTGCTGGGCGCCAATGCGCAGGGGCTCGACTGCCTGTTCGTAGCGCAGGGCATCCATGGCGATGCGGCGCGCGGAGCCGACGGTGCGCTCGATGCGGCCAGGGCGGCCGAGTTGCTGCAGGGCGAGACCGCCTATGCCCGCTACGCCACGCTGGACCTGAAGTGGTGAGTCGCGAACGGCAAAGGCTCGCCATTTTGTCGCACGGGCGCTAAGGCCTGTCGGATGGTCGATCTGGTTCAGCAGCATCCGTCCGGGGGCTATATCCTGGATGAACTTCACGTCGGCATGGCCGCCGAGAAGCTCGTCATCGCCACCGAGGATCGCATCCGGCTGTTCGCCGAGGCGTCGGACGACTTCAATCCGGTGCATCTGGACGAAGGCTTCGCCTCCAAGACCGCCTATCGCGGCCGGATCGCTCACGGCCTGCTCAGCGCCTCGTTTGGATCGGCGGTGGTGGGCACCATCCTGCCGGGCGCGGGATCGATCTACATTTCGCAGACGCTTTCGTTTCACCAGCCGGTGCGAATCGACGACGAGGTGCGCATCCGCATCACCGTGATCGAGATCGAGGCGGAAAGCGCGCGGGTGAAGCTGAGCTGCGAGGGTTTCGTCGGCGAGACCCTTATCATGGACGGCGTCGCGGTCGTCCGCGTGCCGCGCCGACGCAAGCCGTCCGCCCGCTGACCATGCAGATCGTCCGCGACTGGCGCGGGCTGCCTTCGGCGCTGAAGGGAGCGGCCGTGGCGATCGGCGCCTTCGACGGCGTGCACCTGGGGCACCAGGCGGTGATCGCCGCGGCGAGGGCGGCGGCCGAACGGCTTGGTGCTCCGCTCGGCGTCGTCAGCTTCGACCCGCATCCGCGTCGCTGGTTCCAGCCGTACGCCGAGCCATTTCGCCTGATGCGCATCGACCAGATGGCGCGGGCGCTGGCCACGCAGGGTGTGGAGCGGCTGTATCTGCTGCCGTTCGATGCCGAGATGGCCGGGCTGAGCGACGAGGCCTTCGCGCGTCAGGTTCTGGCGGAGGGCTTGGGCGTCCGCCATGCGGCCGTCGGATTCGACTTCACCTTCGGCAAGGGCCGGTCCGGCTCGCCCGAGGCGCTGAAGCGATACGGCGATGCGATGGGCTTTTCCGTCTCGAGCGTTCGGCGCCGCGACGGCGCGGACGGGCTTAAGCTGTCGTCCAGCGCAGTGCGCGCGGCGCTGAAGGCCGGCGACATGGCCGCTGCGGCGGCGATCCTGGGGCGGCCCTTCGCCATCGAAGGCGAGGTGATCCACGGCGACAAGCGCGGGCGCACCATCGGCGTGCCGACGCTGAACATAGCGCTGGGCGACTATGTGCGGCCGGCCTACGGGGTCTACGCCACGCGAACGCGGCTGGCGGACGGACGGGTCATCGACGGCGTCGCGAGCCTGGGCGTGCGGCCGATGTTCGCGCTGGAGACGCCGTTGCTGGAGGTCTGGTTGCTGGATTTCGACGCAGACCTCTATGGCCAGACAGTAGAGACCGAGTTCGTCGCCTTTCTGCGCGGCGAGGAACGGTTCGACGGGCTGGAGGCGCTGAAGGCGCAGATCGACCTCGACGCGGCCCGGGCCCGCGACATCCTCAAGCGATAGGACGAAGGCCAGCGGCGTAGCGTTTCCAGTTGGCGACATAGTGCTCGGCCGACATCTTCAGCACGGCGATCTGATCGGGATCGCGCTGGCGCACCACCTTGCCGGGCTGGCCCATGACCAGCGAGTTGTCCGGAATCACCTTGCCCTCGGTGATCAGGGCGTTGGCGCCGATGATGCAGTTCTTTCCGATACGCACGCCGTTCAGGATCACCGCGCCGATGCCGATCAGCGAGTAATCGTCGACGATGCAGCCGTGCATCATCGCCTTGTGCCCGACAGTCACGCCGCGCCCGAGCGTCAGCGGCGAGCCCGGATCGGTGTGCAGCACCGCGCCGTCCTGGACGTTGCTGTCGGGACCGATGGTGATCGGCTCGTTGTCGCCGCGCAGCACGGCGCCGAACCAGACGCTGGCGCCCGATTCAAGGATGACGTTGCCGATCACGGAGGCGGTGGGAGCGATCCAGGCCTCGCCGTTGGCCGGCAGTCGCGGCTGCTGGTCGTCCAGGGCGTAGATCGTCATCGCGGTGTCTCCTGCTTGTGACCGGAATATCGCTTTAAGGGTCTGCAAACCACGCTAGCATCATCCTGTTGATGTGATTCGAGGCGACCTCGCGTCGCCCTGGATCCGAAGCCGGATCAAGCCCGGTCCGGTCTGAAGTCGGAGCGTGTGCGTGACGCATTTGGGTCCGTTCGTGGTCGGCTCGCCGCCGGGGTTCGCCCCCGGCCGATTCGTCCCCGGCGATCCGGGCGGCGTCTCTGCTTCCACGCCTTTCCTCCCCTCGTCCATCCAAGGCGGCGCTCGTTCGGGCCCGCCTTTTTTCATGCCCTGGAGGCGTCCATGACCAAGCGTGCGGCAACCCGGCGTCAGTCTCGCGAGCACGGCCTGCTCGATTCGCGTGAGTTCATGGAGGAATCGAAGGTTCGGCGGCTGCACGGGCCGGAGGCCCGACCGGGCTGGTCGCCCTATCCGTCGAACGATGACCGCGACCAGGCCTATCTGAAGACGCTGAAGCCCAAATCGGACGGCCAGGCCGAGCTGATGGAGGCGATCGACGCGCACAATCTGGTCATGGCGCTGGGGCCGGCGGGCACCGGCAAGACCTATCTGGCGGTCGCCAAGGCGGTTGAGGCGCTGGAGGCGGGCAAGGTCGGCCGAATCGTCCTCAGCCGCCCGGCGGTCGAGGCCGGCGAATCGATCGGCTTTCTGCCCGGCGACATGGAGGACAAGCTGGCCCCCTATCTGCGCCCCCTCTACGACGCCCTGTCGGATCGGCTCTCGATGAAGCGGGTCAAGGCGCTGATGGCCGAGGGGCTGATCGAGATCGCGCCGATCGGCTACATGCGCGGGCGCACCCTGAACAACGCCTTTATCGTCGTCGACGAGGCGCAGAACTGCACCTACGTCCAGCTGAAGATGCTGCTGACGCGGCTGGGCTGGCACTCGACCATGGTGGTCACGGGCGATCCGCACCAGTCGGACCTTCTGCCCGGCGTCTCGGGCCTGGCCGACATCTCCGCGCGGCTGGAGGCGGTGGACGACATCGCCGTGGTGCGTCTGGCCGAACGCGACATCGTGCGACACCCCCTGGTCGCCAGCATGATCGGGGTGCTGTGACGGTGGCGTAGGCGCAAGCCCTTCGACCTCGGCGCGGCCGGTTGTCGCCCGAGGTCGAAGAGCGACCTAGCCGAACCGTCTGCGCTGCTCGGCGCTGCGCAGGGTGGAGCGGAGGAAGTCGGCGGGCGGATCGGTCTCGGCCAGCACCTGCTCCTTGATGGCGCGCGGCTCGCCGAACAGGTGGCCCTGTCCCATGCCGATCTCGAGGTCGAGGATGTCGACGACCTGGCGCTCGCTTTCGACCTTTTCGGCGACGATCTCGACGCCATAGCGGCGGGTAAGCGCCGCGAAGTCCGCCGCCTGGATGTCGGGCATGGAGCGCAGGGGGGCGCCGCCGTCCAGGTCCAGCAGTTGCTCGATCAGCAGATCGGCGGCGACCTTGACGAACTTGACGTCCGAACGCTGCAGGTCGGCGAAGTCGAGGTCCAGCGTCTGTACCTTGTCCAGCGAGAACCGGAAGCCGAGGTCGGCCAGTTTGGCCATGTTGCGGGCCTCGACGGCGCCGCGTGCGTCAAAGGTCGCCTGCCCCAGCTCGAAGATCAGGGCCTGGTTCAGGTCGCGATTTTCGCTGAGGAAATCCAGGAACTGCGGAAAGAAGGTCTCGTCGCCGAGCGACGTCAGGGCGACGTTGCAGAAGACGCCGACCTTGCGGTCCTGGCGCGCCAGCCGGCGCACGATCTGGGCGCAGCGGAACAGCAAAAGGTTGTCGATGGCGGGCGCCAGCCCTTCCGTCTCGGCGGTGGCCAGATATTCCGCCGGCATCATCACCCGGTCGGAGGCGTCACGCAGACGGGTGAAGCTTTCGTAGAAGACGGTCCGCCGCTGCGGCAGCGAGACGACCGGCTGCAGGTAAAGATCGACGCGGTTCTCGCTGAGCGCGTCGTGGATGGTCTTCAGCAGCACGTTCGACTGCTGGTGATGGCGGCCCTGGAAGGCGTCAAGCGGGACGGGCGGCGTCTGGGCCAGACGGTCGTCGATGCTCTCGCTCATCTGCTGGATCAGCGTTTCCAGCATGCGCACCTCCGAGGTCAGCTCCTCGGTGCGCGAGATGGCGCCGCTTTCGATGGCCTGGGCCAGTTCGGTCAGCGCGCCCTGCGTGGACTCCATCGCGTCGGCCAGCAGGCGGTGCGCCTCGCGGACCTGGCCGATCTCCTTCTTCAGGGCGCGGCGTTCGATGGCGCCGGTGACGACCGCGTGAAAGGCGCCGAGCAGGCCAAGCGCGCCGAAGGCGCCGGCGACGCCTGCGCCGATCCCCAGCCCCGCCCGCCACAGAAAGGCGCCCACGGTCAGGCCGAGGAAAAGGTAGGCGAAGTACAGAAAGCCGGCGGTGACGTTGCGCATCGGTCTCGGTTCGGCCGCCTTCCCGGATGGAATCGGTCGAGGATCAGCGTATCAGGGAACCCAGCCGAGCACAGCGCGGAAATCAACCGTGCGGCCAGGCAGGAGGAAAGCCCATGGAACTGTTCGACCTTTCCGGCAAGACCGCCATCGTGACGGGATCGTCGCGGGGCATCGGGCGCGCCATCGCCGAGCGGCTGGCCGAACACGGCGCTCGGGTCGTGATCTCGTCGCGCAAGGCCGCGCCTTGCGAAGAGGTGGCCCAGGCGATCAATGCGCGGCACGGCGATGGACGCGCCATCGCGGTTCCGGCGAACATCGCCTCCAAGGAAGACCTGCAGCGGCTGGTCGACGAGACGATCGCGGCCTTCGGGCAGATCGACATCCTGGTCTGCAACGCCGCCAGCAATCCGTATGCGGGGCCGATGGCCGGCATCTCGGACGAGCAGTTCGAAAAGATACTGCGCAACAATGTGCTGGCCAATCACTGGCTGGTGCAGATGGTCGCGCCCGCCATGGTGGAGCGGCGCGACGGCGCGATCCTGGTGATCTCCTCCATCGGCGGCCTGAGAGGCAATGCGCTGATCGGCGCGTACAATGTGTCCAAGGCGGCGGACATGCAGTTGGTGCGCAATCTGGCGGTGGAGTTCGGGCCGTCCAATGTGCGGGTGAACTGCATCGCGCCGGGCCTCGTCCAGACCGACTTCGCCCGCTACCTCTGGGAGAATCCCGAACTCTTGAAACAGGTCACCGATCCCGCGCCCTTGAAGCGGATCGGCCAGCCGGACGAGATCGCGGGCGCAGCCGTGTTTCTGTGCAGCAAGGCGGCGGCCTATACGACCGGTCAGACGCTGGTGGTGGACGGCGGCCTGACCATCGCCTGGTGAGTCAGGCCCGCTTGACGTCGGTGGCGCGGCGGAACGGGCCGGCATAGCCGAACTCGTCTCGCCGCCGGCGGCAGGGCCCGAAATAGGCGTCCGTCTTCACGAACGGCCGGGGCTTGAACACCACGGCGTTGATTCGGTCCAAGATGGCCTTGGCGGTTATCGGCTTGACCACGAACTCGGTCACGCCGGCGTCGCGGGCGTCGGTGACGCGGCTGCGCTCGGAATGGCCGGTCATCATGATGATCGGCAGATAGACGTTGGGGCTGTCCGGGCGGGTGCGGACCAGGCGCGTAAAGGCGCAGCCGTCCATCGGGAACATGTTGAAGTCCACGATCGCCAGGTCGATCGGATACTGGCGCAGCAAGGCCATGGCGGCGGTGCCGTCCGCCGCCTCGCGCACATTGCGGATGCCCGCCGACTGCAGCACCGCGGACGCGATGGCGCGCATGTGCTGGTTATCGTCCACCAGAAGGACGTTGAGCGACTGGAAGGCGGACATGGAAAGCGCGTTCTTGAGGTGATCGACCAAGGGTAGAGAGCCAATGGTTAGCGAGCCATGAGCGCGCCTCCGCCTGGCGTTGAATCATTGGGGATTCGACGCGGCGGCCTTGGGCTGCGGGATGTCCTTGATCTTGTCGGCGTCGGCAAGATCCGGCGGGTCGGTGCGCTCCGCGGCTTCGGCGCGCGCGATGCGGGCGCGATCGGGCGCCGCGCCCATCCGGTCGATAAACTTGAACACAAAGGGATTGATCGAGATCGAGAGAAGCGCGCCCGCCAGGATCAGGTCGTGGGTCTCGCGGCTGACGGCGCCCAGGGCCATCCCGAGCGCCGCCAGGATGAAGGAGAACTCGCCGATCTGCGCCAGGGCGGCCGCGACAGTGAGGCTGGTCTTGCGATCCAGCTTGAAGACGGTGGTGATGGCCAGCGCAGCCGCCGACTTGCCGACGATGATGATCAGCAGGACCCCCAGCACCGCCCCCGGCTCACGCAGCAGGATGCCGGGATCGAACAGCATGCCGACCGAAACAAAGAACAGCACGGCGAACGCATCGCGCAGCGGCAGCGATCGTTCGGCGGCGTTGTGGCCCAGCGGCGTGCCGTTCAGCACCAGGCCCGCGACAAAGGCGCCCAGCGCAAATGACGCGCCGAACACTTCATAGGCGATAAAGGCGATGCCCAGGGCGATGGCCAGCACGCCCAGGGTGAACAGTTCGCGCGATTTGGTATGGGCGATCCGCACCAGCAACCACGGCAGCACCCTGCCGCCCACCACCAGCATAAGGGCGACAAAGACCGCCACCTTGACCAGGGTCCAGCCGATGCTGATCGCCAGGGCGCCCGGCTCGACCACGGTTCCGGCCGGAACCACGATCAGCGGCAGCATGACCAGGGCGATGACGATGACCAGGTCCTCGACGATTAGCCAGCCCACGGCGATCTTGCCGATGTCGCCCTTGGACTGACGCCGCTCTTCAAGGGCGCGAATCAGCACAACGGTGGACGCGACCGACAGGGCGAAACCCATCAGCAGGGCCTCGACGTCCGGCAAACCCAGTACAAAGCGACCCAGCGCCCAGCCCAGCGCCGTTGCCGCCGCGATCTGGACCAGAGCGCCCGGAATGGCGACCTTTCGCACCTGCATCAGGTCCTTGGGCGAGAAGTGCAGACCCACGCCGAACATCAGCAGGATCACGCCGATCTCGGCCAGTTGCGGCGCGAGCTCGGTGTCCGCCACATAGCCGGGCGTGAACGGCCCCACTACGATGCCCGCCACCAGATAACCGACCAGCGGCGACAGCTTCAGCCGATTGGCCAACATGCCGAACACGAAGGCGAGGACGAATCCTCCGACCAGGGTGAGAATCAGGCTGTCGGCATGCGGCATCGGCGCTCCTTCGGAAGGTGGGCTCGGTTCAGTGATGGGAAGCGTTACAGTTGGTGGCGCATCCGGCGAAAATCAAGGCGGAAACGCGTCAGCCGCCAACGGGTCGCGGGGGTGCGCGCAAAAGCCCCGGATGCGGTTTCGCATCCGGTCGGAGGGGCGGGCGAGGTGCCGGGCCTTCGCCCGGAGTGTGGGTAGTGGTTACCGTTTCGACGAAAGCTGACGCCCCGCGCGGATGATTTGTGCCTGCAAGCTCGGGGCGGAGGATGGTGGCGGTCTTATCGCCTAACCCCATAAGCCTGCGGCGGGCGGGCAGGGCTGCGACCCTGTCCCCGGACCGGCCGAGTATCCCCCTCGACCCTCTCGGCCCCGAGCCATGCCCGAGACCGGCGCGACGGGTGTGACCCCGCCGCTCCCGCTCCATCCGCTCCCGCCGCTCGCAAGGTCGCAGGCCAGACGAGCCCTCCAGTGCGACGAGACGGATGCAGGGTGGCACGGGATGGAGGTGCGGTGGGGAAGTCGGGGTGAGGTTTGGCTAGATGGTTGTTCTGGCTGTCTTTTGCCGCCGCTGATGCGCTGTCTGGCCCTCTATTCCCGTCATCCTCGGGCTTGTCCCGAGGATCCAGACCCCCGGTCTTCGCCGGTAAGCACCGGGACTCTGGACCCTCGGGACAAGCCCGAGGGTGACGGAAAGAAGGGGGAGGCACCCCGTTCGGGGAGGGTGGTCGCGTCAGTGACCGGGTGGGGGCGGCCCGGCAGGGTCGCGCCGGCTTTAAGGCGGACAAGTCTTCGACGGATCCCACGGCCGCCCCCCATCCGGCTTCGCCTGCGGCTCAGCCACTCTCCCCGGACGGGGAGGGAGAAGACTGGTCACCTCTCCTCCCCATCGGCGATGGGGAGGTGGCGCGGCGCGAAGCGGCGGGACGGAGGGGTCTGTACAGCGGAACAATCCTCTCCGCCTTACCTGATCCCCTCCCCAATGTGGGGAGGGGAGATTGTCAGCCGGCCTTCTGCGCGTCGAGGAAACGCACGGCGTCGGCGTCCCGCGCGGAGAGGTCGGGGTAGGCGGGATCGGAGCCGACGTCGGGGACGCGGCGCCAGGAGCGGGCGCACTTCGGATAGTCGGCGGTATTGATCATGGCCGAGATCGCCACACCGTCCTCAACAACAAGATCGGCGCCGCTGGTGCGGAACACCTCCGCCGCATCAAGGTCGGCGAACAGGGCGGCGGCGTCCGAGGGCAGGCGAACTTCGGGCCAGGCGTCCAGCGCGCCGCCAATGGTCTTGGCGCGCCGGCTTTCCTCCAGGCCGTTGGTGACGACCTCCAGCACGCTCTGCACGCCGGCCCAGCGCTCGGCTTCGGCGTCGTTGCGCCATTCGGCGGGAACATCCGCCAGGATACGCGCGCAGTTCGAGCCTTGATCAGGGAAGCGCGTGGTCCAGGCCTCTTCCATGGTGAAGGGAACCAGCGGGGCAAGCCAGGCGGTCAGGCGGGCGAAGACTTCGTCCATTACCGTGCGGGCGGCGCGACGACGGATCGCGTCGGGACGGTCGCAGTAGAGGCTGTCCTTGCGGATGTCGAAATACAGCGCCGACAGGTCGTTGGAGCAGAAGTCCAGCACCGGCCGCACCACGTCCTGGAAGCGGTAGGTGCGGTAGGCCTCGCGCACCTGGCCATCCAGCTCATGCAGGCGGTGCAGGATGAACTTCTCCAACGGCGGCATCTGGCCGTAATCCGAAAGGCGTTCGGCCTCGCCAAAGCCGGCCAGGGCCCCCAGCAGATAGCGCACGGTGTTGCGCAGCTTGCGATAGGCGTCGACGGTGGTCTGCAGGATCTGCTTGCCGATGCGCTGATCGTCCGAATAGTCGACCAAGGCGACCCACAGACGCAGGATGTCGGCGCCCGATTCCTTGATGACGCTGGCGGGGTCCACGGTGTTGCCCTTGGACTTGGACATCTTCTCCCCGTTCTCGTCCAGGGTGAAGCCGTGGGTCAGCACCGCCTTGAAGGGCGCGCGGCCGCGCGTGCCCGAGCCTTCCAGCAGCGAGGACTGGAACCAGCCGCGGTGCTGGTCGGAGCCTTCGAGATAGAGGTCGGCGGGCCAGTGCGACGGGCGGTCGCCGGCATAGCCGTGCTCAGGCGTGCGCGGGTCGATGGTGAAGGCGTGGGTCGAGCCGCTGTCGAACCAGACGTCCAGGATGTCGGTGACCTTCTCGAAGGCGTCTGGGTCGAGGTCGCCCAGGAAGTCGCCGTCTGGCGCGGTGAACCAGATGTCGGCGCCATGCTCGGCCACGGCCTGGGTGATGCGGGCGTCCACATCGGCGTCGACCAACGGCTGACCCGTCGCCTTGTCGATGAACATGGCCAGCGGCGTGCCCCAGGCGCGCTGGCGACTGATCAGCCAGTCGGGACGGCCCTCGACCATTGAAAGGATGCGGTTCTTGCCCGCCGCCGGATGGAAGTCGGTCGCGTCGATGGAGGAAAGCGCGGTGTCGCGCAGCGTCTTTCCGCCCTCGATCGGCTGGTCCATGCGGATGAACCATTGGGGCGTATTGCGGAAGATCACCGGCGCCTTGGAGCGCCAGCTGTGCGGGTAGGAATGCTCCAGTCGGCCGCGCGCCAGGAGGTTTCCGGCCTCGATCAGCTTGTCCATCACCGCGCCGTTGGCGGAACCGAACTTGCCGGTCTTCTTGCCCTCGGTCTCCAGCACCTTGAGGCCGGCGAACAGGGGCACGTGCGGATAGTAGGCGCCGTCCGGATCGACCGTGTCCGGCACCTCGGTGAAGCCGTTGGCCAGCCAGACCGCATAGTCGTCGGCGCCGTGACCGGGCGCGGTGTGGACAAAGCCCGTGCCCGCATCGTCGGTGACGTGATCGCCGGCCAGTAGCGGCACCTCGTAGCCGAAGCCTTCGTCCTGCTGCCACAGCGGATGGCGGCAGATCATGCCGGTGCAGTCGACGTCGGAGACGCGGCGCCATTCGGCGACCATGGAGGCCTTTTTCACGTCCTCGGCCAGCTTGTCGGCCAGGATCAGGCGATCGCCGGGCTTGGACCACGGCTCGAAGGCGAGGTCGGCCTGCATCGTCTCGACCTCGTAGAGGCCATAGGCGATGTCCGGACCATAGGAGATGGCGCGGTTGGCCGGGATGGTCCAGGGCGTGGTGGTCCAGATCACCACCGAGGCGTCGTTGGGCGCCAGACGGAAGACGTTGTCGCCGCGATCGTCGTCCGAGACGCTGTAGCGGTCCTCGTCATAGGTCTTGACCGGGAACTTGACCCAGATCGTGGGCGAGGTGTGGTCGTGATATTCGATCTCGGCGTCGGCCAGGGCCGTGCGCTCGACCGGGGACCACATCACCGGCTTGGAGCCGCGATACAGCTGGCCGGAGTTCTTGAACTTGTGGAACTCTGCGACGATGGCGGCCTCGGACGTGAAGTCCATGGTGGCGTAGCGGTTGGTCCAGTCGCCGGTGATGCCCAGGCGCTTGAACTGCTCGCGCTGGATGTCGATCCAGCCAGCGGCGTAGTCGCGGCAGGCCCGGCGGAACTCGTCCTTGGAGACCTCGTCCTTGCGGCGGCCCTTTGAGCGAAACTGCTCTTCGATCTTCCACTCGATCGGCAGGCCGTGGCAGTCCCAGCCGGGGACGTAATCGACGTCGTAGCCGAGCAGGAAGCGGCTGCGGACCACGAAGTCCTTCAACGTCTTGTTCAGCGCATGGCCGATGTGGATGTCGCCGTTGGCGTAGGGCGGGCCGTCGTGCAGGACGTACAGCGGCGCGTTCTGCTTCTGGCGCTCGGCGCGAAGCGTCGCATAGAGGTCGCCCCACTGAGCCAGGATTTCCGGCTCCTTCCTGGGCAGGCCGCCGCGCATGGGAAAGGGCGTGTCGGGCAGAAAGACGGTGTCGCGATAGTCGCGGCCGGCGGGGGCGGTGTCGGCGGAATCGGCCATGGGGGCGGTCTCGGCGTCGTGAGTTTGGATCGTGGCGGCTTTTTGCAATCCTCCCGGCGAGCGCGGGGCCAGGAGCCCGGAAGCGCTACGCCGGGCGGCTAATCGTCTGGCGGAGGGCGCGCACGGTCATGGCGGGGTGTTAGCAGAGGCGGGCGGCTCTGCGCCATCCCTCGCTGTGGCCGGCTTCACGGAAACTCAAGGGTTTTGCGGTCAGGTGCCGGATGGAGCGGCGTGCAACGTGGGCGCGCCCGCATGTCTGGAGGGCGGCCGATGCGGTTGCGGATCAACAGGTGGCTGCTGGGCTTGGCCGCCGGCTTCGCCGTCATGGCGCTGGCGGATGCGGCGGCCGCGCAATCGTGCGGCGATCCGGTGATCTGCCCCCCGCCCGAGCCGCCGCCCTGCGACCAGGGTTGCCAGCCGGAACCGCCGCCGCCCGAGCCGGAACCCGAGCCCTGCGACCAAGGATGCCAGCCGCCGCCTCCGCCGATCGCGGACTGCATGAACGGCAGCTGCAACACCAACAATGTCAATGTGAACGTCAATGTGAAGGTCAACGCCGAGGCGAACGCCCAGGCCAACGCCCTGTCGCGCGCCCGAGCCTCGGCGCGCAGCTGGTCGTCGTCCAACGCGGCCGGACTGGGCTTCGGGCGAGGCGGAGGCGGATCAGCCTATGTGTCGGTGGACCAGCCCTATCCGACCACGGTGCAGGGTCTGAACGTGGAGGCGCCGATCCAGCAGGTGGTGCGCACCCCCTTCACCGCCTGGCGACGCGAGATGAAGCAGGTGATCATTCGCGCCGTCTGCATCGACGACCGTTCGGTGCCGCACCCGGCGTCCCAGGTGCGCCCCGGCCGCGACGTGGGCGAGGACTATGAAGGCGAGCTGTATCGCTGCCTGGCGGGCACCTGGCTGCAGGCCACCTTCGCCGACTGGCAGGGCGAGGAACGGTTCGACGGCGGCGAAAGCCTGACCTGCCGCAAGCACGAGGCGTTGTGGTACGGCGCCGGCGGCAAGCTGGAATGCCGGCCCGAGCGGGCGGAGCGCGACTGCAACGAGCGTTCGCTGCTGCGCCGCTATGGCGCGGGCGTGAAGGTGCTGACCATGTTCCGCGAGGAGGAATACACCGAGTACCGCGAGGAAGTGGTGGAGACCACGGCGGTGATCACCAGCGCCATCACCCTGGACGGGGGCGTCGGCGGCCGGGTGTTCTGATCCGGTCCTGCTGACCAGCGCGACACGAAAAAGGCCCCGGTCCAGCAGGACCGGGGCCTTTCTCTTGCCTGGGCCTAGAGGCTCAGCCGCCGGCGGGAGCAGTGGGCTGAGGCGCCGCGGCGGTCGCCGGTTGCGACGAGACGATCTCGGCGCGCCAGGCTGTATCCGGCTTCAGATAGGCCTGGGCCAAGCGCTGGAGGTCAGGGGGAGTGACCGCCTGCAGGTCCTCCACATTGCTGCGGATCTGGTCCAGCGCCTGCGGGTCGGATTGGGCCTGGCTGAGTTGGCCCAGCCAGTAGCCGTTGTCGGCCTGGCTGCGGCGCAGGCGCTCCACCGCAGGCAGGCGGGCGCGGTTCAGCTCGTCCTCGTCCACCGGCTTGTCGCGCAGGTCGGCGGCGATGGCGTCCACGGCCTGGAACAGCGTCGCCAACTCCTCCGGCGGCGTTTCGGCCGTCACCGACAGATAGCCGTAGCCGGGGAAGACATCCGAGGCGGTCGAGCCCGCATTGGGCGAATAGGCGAGGCCGCGCTTCTCGCGGATTTCGTCGTTCAGCCGCAGCTGCAGCACATCGGCCAGGATCGTCAGCTGGCGGGCCTCCGTGCGGTCGCCGATCTGGTCACGCGTCGGCCAGGCGACAAAGCCCAGCGCCTGATTGCCCGGCCCAGTGTGGGTCAGGCGCACCGGCGCGGCAGGCGGGGCGGGGAAGCGGCGCTGGTCCGAGCCGGCCAGCGGAGCCGGCGCTTCGCCGCGCGCGGGCAGGGCCCCCAGCGTCGAGCCGACGGCGGCGATCACCGCGTCCACATCGACATCGCCCACGACCGCCACCTCGATCGGGCCGGAAGCAAGCCCGGAGCGGACGCCCGCGCGGACTTCGTCGATCGTCATGGCGGCGACCTCCTGCACGGTGGGAGAGGTCTCGCGCTTGTCGCCGCCGGCCAGCAGACCCGTCACGTCACGCTGGAACACGCCGCCGGGCGTGGCGCTCAGCTGGTCCAGGATCTGCGGATAGACGCCCTTGACCTGCTCGAACGGAGCGGCGCGCAGGCCCGGATCGGTCAGATAGGCGGTCAGCACCTGCATCTCGAGCTGCAGGTCCTCGGGCCGCGTGGCGCCCGAGAAGACATAGGCGTCGCTGGCCTGTGAGGCGCCGACCGAGAAGACGCGGCCGGCCAGCACGCGGTTCAGCTCGTCCGCCGTCAGCTTGCCCAGACCGCCCGGCCCCATGACCGTCGAGGCAAAGGCCATGGAGGTTGCGCGATCGGTCGGCAGGGCCAGTTCGCCAATGCCGGTGCGGGCGGTGACCAGGATCTGCTCGTCGCGGAAGTCGGTCGGCTTGATCGTCAGCTTCACCCCGTTGGCGAAGGTGACCAGCGTCAGCCCCAGGTCCGCGACCTCGGTGCGGCTGTCCGGTGCGGCCGGCGTTCCGAAGTCGGAGTAGGGCCATTCGAGCTGCGCCTGGGCGGCGGGCGCCTCGACCGGCGTGGCGCGCGAGGCTTCCAGCGCGGCTGTGACGGCGGCTTCTCCGCCCTCGACCGGCACGGGGCTGGTGAACAGGACCAGCGGTCCGCCGCCCTCGAACACGGCGCGAACCGCCGTGTTGACCTGGTCGGCGGTGAGGCCCTCGACCGTTTGGTCGAAGATTGCGAGCGCGGTGGCCGGCGTCGAGAAGACGTCGTCCTCGTTGACCGCATTCAGAAGTCCCGCGGCCAAGGCAGGGGTCGAGCGGGTGGCGGCGGTGGCCACCGCATTCTGAAGCGCGGTGCGGCCCTCGGTGATCTCGCGCTGCAGCTCGACATCGGTGACGCCATACTGCGCCAGGCGGCGGCTTTCCTGCTCGACGCGCTCAAGGGCCGGTTTCCAGGCGCCCTGGTTGAAGGCCACCGAAAGAACGCCCAGGCTCAGGCTGTCGAACAGGGTCTGGTAGGCGCCGCCTGCGCCGAGGAACGGTGGATTGTCCGCGCGTGCGATCTCGCCCAGACGACGGTTCAGCACCGCCAGACCCAGGCCGCGCCGGATCGACTCGGCGCGCTCGGCCACCGTGTCGGGATCGGTGTCGGGCGCGGTGATCCAGTTCAGCTGAATGGAGGAGGGCACCCCCGCCTCGACCTGGATGCGGGTCTCCGGCTCGCGCGGCGCGACCTGGCCGAGATCGGGCTCTGCGCCGTCCGCCGCCTTGGGCGTCCAGCTCTCGAACGCCCCGCGCACCTTGGCCTCCATGGCGTCGACATCGAAGTCGCCGACAGCGATGAAGGTCGCGCGCGAGGGTCGGTAGTAGGCGTTGTAGAAGTCAACGAACCGCTGGCGAGGCGCGGTGCGGATGATCTCCAGGTCGCCGATCGGCAGGCGCTCGGACAGGCGCTGACCGGGCGCCAACAGACCCAACTGGGTCTTCAGCACGCGAAGTTGCGGCGTGTCGCGCGTGCGCTCCTCCCCCATGATGACCCCGCGCTCGGCGTCGATGGCGTCCGACGCCATCAGCGCCTCCGACATCATCTCGCGCAGGACGTTCAGGCTGGTGTCGACCGTCTCGGCGTGGGTGTTGGGCAGTTCCAGCACATAGGCGGTCTGGTCGAAGCTGGTGAAGGCGTTGGTGTCGGCGCCGAAGGCCAGCCCCAGCCGCTCCAGCCGGCGCAGCATCTCCGTTTCCGGAATGTTGGTCGTGCCGTTGAAGGCCATGTGCTCCATGAAGTGCGCCAGACCCTTCTGGTCGTCGCGCTCCATCAGCGAGCCGGCGTCGATGCGAAGGCGAAACGAGGCCTGACCCGGGGGCGTGGCGTTCTTCAGCAGGGCGTAGCGCATGCCGTTCGGCAGCTGGCCGAAACGTACGGCGGGATCGGCGGGGATGTCGCTGGCGGTCTGCGCCCAGGGCTCTGATGGCGCCTCGGCCGCCGCAGGCGCGGCTTGCGCCATCGATAGCGTTGGCAGGGCCGCCGTCAGCGCAAGGCTGGAGGCGGCGAGCAGAAGCAGGCGGCGGACAGGACGCATCGGACACTCCGGAAAACCCGCCTCCCCAAGGCGGTCACGGAGCGTTAGGCGAAGGCGGCCGCTTCAACAAGCAGCCGTTGTGGCGCAGCCCTCAGTAGCGGCTGGCGCGAACCGCGCCGTCGCGCCGATCGTTCCAGCGGTTCGGATCGGCGCGCGTGGCGCCGTTGTTGGTGTCCTGGGTCGGATAGGCCGGATAGAAGCCGCCGGTCGGGCCGACCGCGCTGTCGCCCAACGGATCATTGGCGGCGTTCAGGCAGATCTCCGGTCCCGGCGCGCCATAAAGGTTGGCCATGAATTCGATGGTGGCCCGTTCGACCAGGGCGCGCACGGCCAGTTGCACCGGCTCCGTCCCGCTGGAGCCGGCCGAGATGTCGAAGACGTTGCCGTTCAGGAAGTCGAACACGCCGGCCGAGATTTCCCGACCGATGATCTGCTTCTGATAGGAGACCACATCAACCACCTCCAGCGTGGTGGTCTGGATCAGCCGCAGGTCCATGGCGATGTTCATCACAAAGGTGCGGTAGCCGATCGCGCCCGACAGCGGCGTCTCGGTGTCGGCCTCGGCCCCGGCCACGTCGAAGCCGCCCGAGCGGATGTTATAGTTCACCTCGGTGATGCCGCCGACGATGTAGAAGTCCGAGCCCGGCACCTGACCGGCCAGGATTCGGCGGTACTGGGTGTCTTCGGGGCTCTTGGCGTCCGGCGCCAGGTCGCCGATCAGCTTGGTGTTGGCGTAGCGCAGCTCCAGCTCGGACACCGAGGTGTCGTACCGCTCGACGATGCGGGCGCCGGCCTTGGCCAAGGCCGAGGTCGCCATCAAGGAGGCGCCGCCGGTGATCTGACGCCCGCCGTCCGAGGACACCGTGCCGGTGTAGTCGCTGATCCGACCGACCGCCATGCGCGGAGACGGCAGGTCATAGCGCCGGGCATAGTCCGCCAGGCAGAACAGGGCGGTGGAGTAGGGCGTGGGATTGGATGTCACCGGCGCATTGCCGATAGGCGTGGCGTAGCGGCCGGACGGACCCGCCACGGGGCTTGCGCAGGCGGACAGCAGAAGGGCTGTGGCAAGGGGCAAGGCGGCCCGGCGCATGGTCATGTCGACAGCTTTCCTGCTCGCGCGAAAACCAGACCGTCGCGCACGATCCAGCCGCCACCCTGCATTAGGGTTATTAAGAACCGCTTGAGATCACGGCGGTTCGCGCGCATCTGCACCCCATGTCCGCCAACGATCACCCAGACCGGCCGCGCGAGCGCGTGTTCAACGCCCCGCCCATGGCGCTGCTGATCGCAGTGTCCATGCCGCTGCTGTTCATGGTGCAACTGGGCTTGCCGGACGGCGGCCTCGCCATGGCGTTCGCACCGATCGACCTGCAGCAGGGGCGCTATGGGGGGCTTCTGACCTCCATGCTGCTGCACGGCGGCTGGACCCACGTCATCATGAATGCGGTGGCGGCCCTGGCGTTTGGCGCGCCGGTCGCGCGTCTGCTGGACGTGCGTTGGGGCCCGACGCTGTTTCTGCTGTTCTATGTGGGATGCGGCGTCCTGGCGGCGCTTGGGTATGGGCTGATCCATTGGGGCGGGATCCAGCCCATGGTCGGCGCGTCCGGGGCGGTCTTCGGCCTGATCGGGGCGGCCACACGGCTGATGGGCGGGCACGGCCAGGTGCTGGCGCTGAGCGACGGCCGTGTGATCAAGGCGGCGATCGCGTGGATGGCGGTGAACGCCGTGGTCGGCCTGATCGGCTATGTACCCGGCGCGGCGGGCGCCGGCATTGCCTGGGAGGCGCATGCCGTGGGCTTTGTTGCCGGCATCCTGGCGGTCGGACCTCTGGCGCGATTAGCGAAGAGGGGCTGAGCGCCTTCACGCAGCCGCCAAAGAAACGTCACTGTTCTGCGAGAAAGAGGTTGTGGCGGTCCAAGCGGCTCCGTATAGAGCCGCCTCGCTCGGGACCGGGCGGCGACATCGAGGGTTTCGAGCGGTTCGCTCTTGATCTTTTGATAGTCGCCAGCTAGGTTCCGCGCTTCGACGGAATCGCTGTTGTTGTTTTGTCTGGGGCTTGGTCTTTTGGCTGGGTTTCGGGGCGGTTTTCTGCGGGCTTTGGGGGCGTTGTTCCTGGGGTTCGTGGCGGTTTGAAAAAGCCGGTTGACGAGGGGTTCGGGGGTCGCTAGATCGCCGCCTCTTCCGGTCTTCGGGTCGGGTCTTCGGCGAGAGGTTCTTTTGTAAAAAGAACAGCTTGACGGGGAGATGGAGGGTCGGTAGATCGCCGCCTCCGCCGGTTCCGGGTGGTTCTTTCGAGGGCGGCCGGGGCGGGAAGTGAAAAGAGGGTCTTCGCAAAAAGAACCGCTTGACACGGATCACCGAGGCGACTAAATCGCCGCCTCCGCCGCAGCCGGGCGATAAACGGCGGGATCGGGTTTCCGGTTCCTGGGTCTTTGAAATCGTTGATCTGGAAAGAGAAACGCAGGCGGCGGTGTTCTAGCGACGTTCGAATGAACGTCAATCGACACTGACATCTGCGGTCTTTTTGAAGATACCATGCGTCGGTCCTTTTGGATCGATGACGTGGGAACTCGTCAAGAATACGTAGAACTAATGCCAAGGCCATTTCGGTGGTCTTAAGCTTAGGTCAGAAGTCAACTCAACCTGAGAGTTTGATCCTGGCTCAGAGCGAACGCTGGCGGCAGGCCTAACACATGCAAGTCGAACGAACCTTTCGGGGTTAGTGGCGGACGGGTGAGTAACACGTGGGAACGTGCCTTTAGGTTCGGAATAACTCAGGGAAACTTGTGCTAATACCGAATGTGCCCTTCGGGGGAAAGATTTATCGCCTTTAGAGCGGCCCGCGTCTGATTAGCTAGTTGGTTGAGGTAATGGCTCACCAAGGCGACGATCAGTAGCTGGTCTGAGAGGATGATCAGCCACATTGGGACTGAGACACGGCCCAAACTCCTACGGGAGGCAGCAGTGGGGAATCTTGCGCAATGGGCGAAAGCCTGACGCAGCCATGCCGCGTGAATGATGAAGGTCTTAGGATTGTAAAATTCTTTCACCGGGGACGATAATGACGGTACCCGGAGAAGAAGCCCCGGCTAACTTCGTGCCAGCAGCCGCGGTAATACGAAGGGGGCTAGCGTTGCTCGGAATTACTGGGCGTAAAGGGAGCGTAGGCGGACATTTAAGTCAGGGGTGAAATCCCGGGGCTCAACCTCGGAATTGCCTTTGATACTGGGTGTCTTGAGTATGAGAGAGGTGTGTGGAACTCCGAGTGTAGAGGTGAAATTCGTAGATATTCGGAAGAACACCAGTGGCGAAGGCGACACACTGGCTCATTACTGACGCTGAGGCTCGAAAGCGTGGGGAGCAAACAGGATTAGATACCCTGGTAGTCCACGCCGTAAACGATGATTGCTAGTTGTCGGGATGCATGCATTTCGGTGACGCAGCTAACGCATTAAGCAATCCGCCTGGGGAGTACGGTCGCAAGATTAAAACTCAAAGGAATTGACGGGGGCCCGCACAAGCGGTGGAGCATGTGGTTTAATTCGAAGCAACGCGCAGAACCTTACCACCTTTTGACATGCCCGGACCGCCAGAGAGATCTGGCTTTCCCTTCGGGGACTGGGACACAGGTGCTGCATGGCTGTCGTCAGCTCGTGTCGTGAGATGTTGGGTTAAGTCCCGCAACGAGCGCAACCCTCGCCATTAGTTGCCATCATTCAGTTGGGAACTCTAATGGGACTGCCGGTGCTAAGCCGGAGGAAGGTGGGGATGACGTCAAGTCCTCATGGCCCTTACAGGGTGGGCTACACACGTGCTACAATGGCGACTACAGAGGGTTAATCCTTAAAAGTCGTCTCAGTTCGGATTGTCCTCTGCAACTCGAGGGCATGAAGTTGGAATCGCTAGTAATCGCGGATCAGCATGCCGCGGTGAATACGTTCCCGGGCCTTGTACACACCGCCCGTCACACCATGGGAGTTGGTTCTACCCGAAGGCGCTGCGCTGACCGCAAGGAGGCAGGCGACCACGGTAGGGTCAGCGACTGGGGTGAAGTCGTAACAAGGTAGCCGTAGGGGAACCTGCGGCTGGATCACCTCCTTTCTAAGGATGCGTCTCCAGCGCCTCTCACGAGGCTCTATTGACGCTCCGCATAGCGAAGCGCTTCACAGCGCCGAGCACATCATGCGGAACGCCGCCGTCTCCGTTTCTCTTTCCACTTTCGTCATCATCGACGCAGCCATACGGGTTGTGATCGAAGATGACGCGATCGCGAGCCTGGATGTCCCGGCTGTCGCGCTGCCCTAGGCCCGTAGCTCAGGTGGTTAGAGCGTACGCCTGATAAGCGTAAGGTCGGCAGTTCGAGTCTGCCCGGGCCTACCAGCAGCATGTTGGTGGCGCTAAGGCGCACGCCGCGGGCCTGCGCTGCTTGAGCGCAGCTTGGGTCGATGACAGTTCTCCTGGCTACACCCTGAGAAGGGGCCATAGCTCAGTTGGTAGAGCGCCTGCTTTGCAAGCAGGATGTCGTCGGTTCGACTCCGTCTGGCTCCACCAGGCCGCGCCCGCGGCCAGGGAATAGACCCGAGGCCCTTGCTTTGGAAGCGGTGGCGCACGGCGTCCAAGCTCGCAGATCGCATCAAGAATTGCCCGTCGGCGCTCGCCGACTGGCATTGAAATCGTGAAGGAAGAACGCGACCGGCCCCTCATAGGCTTTCAGGTCACTGTTCGAGAAGAAGACATTGTCTGACAAAATCAGGCGTGGTCGCCCGGCATTCTTTCCAGTCGGGTGGAATAAACCACGCATGAGTTTTGCTGAGAAACGATCAAACGTTGAAGGGCTTCTGACGGATGCCTTGGCGTAGAGAGGCGATGAAGGACGTGGCAAGCTGCGATAAGAACCGGGGAGGCGCTAGCACCCTTTGATCCGGTTATTTCCGAATGGGGAAACCCACCTTTACGGTCTTCCAACTCTGTTCCGGCCCAATCTCTTGTAGGTTGGTCGGGGCGGCGATTGGCGGATCGTTGAAAGGTATAATGAGCTGAATACATAGGCTTCATTAAGCGAACCCGGGGAACTGAAACATCTCAGTACCCGGAGGAAAGGACATCAACCGAGACTCCCGTAGTAGTGGCGAGCGAACCGGGACCAGGCCAGTGCTTCTGTGACATAAAGGCGAACGACCTGGAAAGGTCGGCCATAGCGGGTGACAGCCCCGTAGCCGTCAAACAGCAGAAGACTCGAGTAGGGCGGGACACGTGAAATCCTGTCTGAACATGGGGGGACCACCCTCCAAGCCTAAGTACTCCTCTACGACCGATAGTGAACAAGTACCGTGAGGGAAAGGTGAAAAGCACCCCGACAAGGGGAGTGAAACAGATCCTGAAATCGGAAGCCTACAAGCAGTCGGAGCCGCCAAGCGCGGTGACGGCGTACCTTTTGTATAATGGGTCAGCGACTTCATGTGTCGAGCAAGCTTAAGCCGTTAGGTGTAGGCGCAGCGAAAGCGAGTCTGAATAGGGCGCTAAGTTCGACGTATGACGACCCGAAACCAGGTGATCTATCCATGAGCAGGTTGAAGGTTGGGTAACACCAACTGGAGGACCGAACCCGTGAATGTTGAAAAATTCTGGGATGACTTGTGGATAGGGGTGAAAGGCCAATCAAACCTGGACATAGCTGGTTCTCCGCGAAATCTATTTAGGTAGAGCGTCCGACGAATTCCTTGGGGGGTAGAGCACTGGATGGTTGCGGGCTGCGCGAGCGGTACCAATACTAACCAAACTCCGAATACCCAAGAGAACTATCGGGCAGACACACGGCGGGTGCTAACGTCCGTCGTGAAAAGGGAAACAACCCTAACCATCATCTAAGGCCCCCAAGTCACGGCTAAGTGGGAAACGATGTGGGATTGCTTTGACAATCAGGAGGTTGGCTTAGAAGCAGCCATCCTTTAAAGAAAGCGTAACAGCTCACTGATCAAGCGATCCTGCGCGGAAAATGTAACGGGGCTCAAGCCGTGCGCCGAAGATATGGGTTTGCAGTTTACTGCAAGCGGTAGCGGAGCGTTCCGTAAGCCGGTGAAGGTCAGGCGTGAGCCTGGCTGGAGGTATCGGAAGTGAGAATGCTGACATGAGTAACGATAAGAGTGTGAGAGACACTCTCGCCGAAAGACCAAGGGTTCCTGCGTAAAGCTAATCTGCGCAGGGTTAGTCGGCCCCTAAGGCGAGGCTGAAAAGCGTAGTCGATGGGAAGCAGGTAAATATTCCTGCACCAGCTGGAAGTGACGGATGGCTTAACTCGTACCCACTTATTGGATTGTGTGTGCGGGGGCGTTGTCCCAGGAAATAACTCCAGCAGAGACCGTACCCGAAACCGACACAGGTGGTCAGGTAGAGCATACCAAGGCGTTTGAGAGAACTATGCTGAAGGAACTCGGCAAATTGCACGCGTAACTTCGGAATAAGCGTGACTCACCCTGCGCAAGCAGGACTGAGTGGCACAAGCCAGGGGGTAGCGACTGTTTAGCAAAAACACAGGGCTCTGCGAAGCAGCAATGCGACGTATAGGGTCTGACGCCTGCCCGGTGCCTGAAGGTTAAAGGGAGATGTGAAAGCGTCGAACTGAAGCCCAGGTAAACGGCGGCCGTAACTATAACGGTCCTAAGGTAGCGAAATTCCTTGTCGGGTAAGTTCCGACCTGCACGAATGGCGTAACGACTTCCCCACTGTCTCCAGCATAGGCTCAGTGAAATTGAATTCCCCGTGAAGATGCGGGGTTCCCGCGGTCAGACGGAAAGACCCTATGAACCTTTACTATAGCTTCGCCTTGGCGTTAGCGACCGTATGTGTAGGATAGGTGGGAGACTATGAAACCGGGGCGCCAGCTCTGGTGGAGTCATCCTTGAAATACCACCCTTACTGTCGTTGACGTCTAACCGAGGGCCGTTATCCGGTCCCGGGACATGGCGTGGTGGGTAGTTTGACTGGGGCGGTCGCCTCCCAAAGTGTAACGGAGGCGCGCGATGGTGAGCTCAGAGCGGTCGGAAATCGCTCGTCGAGTGCAATGGCATAAGCTCGCCTGACTGCGAGACTGACAAGTCGAGCAGAGACGAAAGTCGGCCATAGTGATCCGGTGGTCCCGCGTGGAAGGGCCATCGCTCAACGGATAAAAGGTACTCTAGGGATAACAGGCTGATTTTGCCCAAGAGTCCATATCGACGGCAAAGTTTGGCACCTCGATGTCGGCTCATCACATCCTGGGGCTGGAGCAGGTCCCAAGGGTATGGCTGTTCGCCATTTAAAGTGGTACGTGAGCTGGGTTCAGAACGTCGTGAGACAGTTTGGTCCCTATCTGCCGTGGGTGTTCGAAGCTTGAGAGGATCTGTCCCTAGTACGAGAGGACCGGGATGGACATACCTCTGGTGGACCTGTCATGGCGCCAGCTGTGCAGCAGGGTAGCTAAGTATGGAATAGATAACCGCTGAAAGCATCTAAGCGGGAAACTAACCTCAAAACAAGGCTTCGCTGAGGATCGTGGAAGACTACCACGTTGATAGGCCAGGTGTGGAAGCGCGGCGACGCGTGAAGCTTACTGGTACTAATAATCCGATCGGTTTGATCGTTTCTCAGCAAAACTCATTCGATGATGATCACAGACCAAGATCATCTCAGACAATGTCTTCTTCGCAATCCTTCTGTCCGCCTGGTTGACCCGGTGGCTATGTCGGAGGTTCCCCACCCGATCCCATTCCGAACTCGGTCGTTAAGCCCTCCAGAGCCAATGGTACTTCGTCTCAAGGCGCGGGAGAGTAGGTCGCCGCCGGGTCTACCCGGCGGACAGAACGATTGCGCACGATACTTGCCCTGTGGCCTTCGGCCGACTTGAGGCGAGGCCCCTCGAACCGTTCTTCCCTCACGCCTACCGTTTGCCGCGGGATGGAGCAGCCCGGTAGCTCGTCAGGCTCATAACCTGAAGGTCGCAGGTTCAAATCCTGCTCCCGCACCCACTAATACCTCACACCCGTGAGACACTTCAGAAACCCCGCCCGAAACGGCGGGGTTTTTGCCGTTCCGGGCCTTCGGATCCTGGCGCAGCAGACCGACCAGTTGGCCGCGCACGTTCAGCTCGAACCTGCCCGGCCGCTTCCAGCGGCACGAACTCCACGACCTCGATCAGCTTGCGCAAGTCGCGCCGCAGGTCCTCACCGGCGTCCCCCTCGATCGCCAGGTGCAGGTGCTCCGCCATACGCCGATGGCCTTCGGCTGCGCCCGGGTGAAGCTGCACGAAGACCGGGGAAGGGGAGGTGGCGATCAGCGCCTCGAGCTCCGTCCGGCGCGACGTCAACGGCGCCGTGCGGGCCTTCAGCTCGTCCATGGTGATCATCTCCTCCATGAACATCATCTGCGCCCGCTCCAGCTTGCGGCCGATCTCGGACAGTTCGCGCTCGGCCGGGGCTCGCGCGGCGAGCGCCTCCAGGTGGCGGGCGGACTGCTCCTCATGGAATATCCGGACGGCGCTGGCGATCGCTTCGGGCGACAGCAGGTGTCGGCGCACGCCGGCGAGCACCCGGTCCTCGACCGTGCGGGCGGCGATGATCTTGTTGTTCCTGCACGTCCCGCGCTCGCGCGCAGCGCTGCAGGCGTACTTGCCGCCGTTCAACGTCATGCCCGATCCACACAGGGCGCACTTCATCAGGCCGGACAGCAGGCGTTTGGGCTTGCGAGCATAGGCCGCCGGCTTGTCGGCCGGGGCCGCCTTGCGCGCCTGCACCGCCTGCCAAGTCTCGTCGTCGATGATGCGCAGATCCGGCACGGGTTCGCGCAGCCAGTCCTCGGGAGGGTTCAGGACCGAGGAGCGGCGGCCCGTGTCAGAGTGCTTGCGATAGCGGCGGCGGTTGAACACGCGCACGCCGATATAGAGTTCCTGATGGAGAATGCCGTCTTGGGTCCGGCGGTCGCCGTTGATGGTCGACGGCATCCATTCGCCGCCGCGCGGACCGGGCTCGCCTTCGGCGTTCAACTGGTGTGCGATGGCGCGGGGGGAGACGCCCTCGGAATAGGCCTTTTAGATTCTGCGGATGATGCCGGCTTGGTGGCCGTCGATCTCCAGCACGCCCTTGTCGGCGATCCGGTAGCCGTAGCAGAGGCCGCCGCCGGAGAAGCCGGCCTTCACCCGGCCGATCAGGCCGCGCCGCGTCTTGCGGCCGAGCTCGACTAGGAACAGCTGGTTCATCGTGCCGGAGAGCCCGACGTGCAACTCCGAGATCTTACCTTCCGAAAGCGTCTCCAGGCCGACGCCGTAGTAGGTCAGCCGCTTGAACAGATGGGCGCTGCCCTCCTGGTCGCGCGACAGGCGGTCCAGGGCCTCGGTCACCACGAGGTCGATCTCCCCGCGCGCGGCCGCCGCCATCATGGCGCGGATGCCGGGGCGATTAGCGATGGCCGAGCCGGAGATGCCCTCGTCGGTGAAGTGGATGATCGGGACATCCGTCCTACCCACGAACTTGCGCTTGATCGCGGCCAATTGGTCGACCGTCGAGCTTTCGTTCTGCAGGTCCGAGGACCGCCGGGTGTAGGCCGCAATGCGTATGCAGCGTTGATACAATCTTTCCGAACGAAGCGGTAGCAGGTATCTGGGCTACGGAACGAAGAGGATATCCCTATGGCTCGTCTGCCAGCCTTGGTCGAAGCGATCGCCCAGCATGACTATCGCCCCAGAAGCCTTATCTGGCATTTCGGCAAGACGGTTCGGACGGCGAAGCTAATTCTGTCGGAGAAGACGGGCACCGGCGCGGCGGACATGACCTATGCCGATGCCGCCACGCTCCTGATGGCTGTGGGAGGCGCCGCCAGCCCGGCAAGCGCGGAGCAGGCTGTCTCCAATCTCCGTTCTCTCGTCCACAGTCCTTGGGACGCCATCGACGAGATGAAGCGCGAGGACCTGTCGGACGAGTTAGGGTTCATGAAGCCCGAGATGACGTTCGGCGTCGCCCTTGAGACGATGATCCGGCACGCCGACGAGGTCGCGCGCTGGGAGGCGGACTATATCAGACGCAGCGACCGATCCGATGCCGATGGGCACAGCGGCTTCGACATGGAGCGATTGGCCTTGCAGGCGAAGAGGGCGATGGCGCCCTTGACGCCGAGCATCGTGCGCCCGGTGCAGGTCATCTTCTACCACGCAGGATTCGGCGCCGAGATCCATATGGGGAGGCCCTGGACGCGCACGGTGGAAGATGACGCCTTCCACGAGTTCTACGTCGCTCCGACTGACAGGTTTCTGGATGCACCGACGGCCACCAACGTGGGGACCTTTACGATTGGAGCAGACCTCCTGCTGGCGCTGAAGAGCGCCGTTGATCGTCCAACGAAGGTTATCAGGCGTGGTACGCGCTCGCCGGAGTACCGTTAGGAGAGATTTGATCAAGGCATCGACTCCAGAGTGTGGTGCCGCGTACCATTGATCACGATTTGATCAAGGAAGACCGCCCATGCGCTACTTTCCGCCCTCGGCCAGCACCGTAGGCGATCCGCCGCGCCGCGCCGAAGTCCACATCGCCGGCGGCCGTCGCATCAGCCTGAAGGTGTTCGCCGATGATTTCGAAGACATCGCGCGCGGCATGATCCGGGACCGCTTCCTGATGGGCGTCTTCGAGGTCGACGATCCCGATCAGGTCATGGAGCGTGCTATCCTGATCCCGACCAACCGGATCGACTGCGTTGTCGACCTCGACGAATAGCCAGGCGATCTGTCTCGCCTATCCTCCGGGACGCCGCAGCCGTTGGCGCGGAACGGCTGTCCAGTCCCTGGAGAATCTGCGTGACGGCGCCGAAGGCCTCCACCCCGCTCTTCACCCTCTGATCCGCAGCCTGGTCCGTCGCCTGATCGCCGACGGCTGATCTCCAGCGATCCCGCTCCCCCAAGCCCATTCGCTTCAACGGACCCATGCGTCCGAATGAGCCCCCATGTCCTGAAAGGCCTGCCATGAACGACCACGATCCGCCCCAGGAATCCGAGAACCCGCTGACGCCCCTGGTCGGCGCCATCATCAGCGACTTCAGCCAGCGCCACGACCTCGCCGAGGTGGTCGCCTTGCACGCGCGCTTGGCCGAGGTCTGTGGCGACGACACCCTCCTCAACATCGTCTGCGACCAGACCGGCTGTCACCTGCACGTGACGACCTTCGGCGTCTGCTGCCAGCCCAACTAGCATCCTGCCCAGATCCACATCGCCAGACCTTCAACCAAGGAGTCCACATGACCGAGAAGACCGATGACCCGCCGCACGAGCGGGAGCGCTCGACCAGCGCTCCCGCCAACGCCCTTCAGCGCCTGTAGGATCCGTCCGCCGACGAGTTCGAGGTGACGATCAAGCCTGACGAAGGCGATCCCGACCGCTTCCACATCACCTCGATCAGCCCGCGACCGCGCCAGTAGCCCTCTTGAAGGAAACCAGATGATCAAGAAGTCCTACGCCATCTGTGACCGCAGCGCCGCGGGGCCCCAGCGCGAGATCTCAGCCGGCGCCCAGTGCGGCGCGAGCAAGGCCATCGTGTCCGCGATCGGCTGGAGCCTCGTCGGCGTGGTCGAGGACGTCGACGTCAGCGGAAGCCAGGGCACTCACGCGCCCGCGTCCCGCCACCGACGCGGCCAACGAGCGCCGGACACTTGCCCAGCACCGGTTGGCGGCGGTCAACGAGGAGATCGAGTCCATCCGCGAGCAGTACCGCCTGAAGCCGGGTCCCTTCGCTCGAGAGATCCTGAACGACGATCTCGAGAAGCTTGGAGCGGATCAGGAGCGGTTGAAGCGTGAACTGGCCCATCCGCCGCGTCTTTCGGGACGGCAAAACGCAGACCCTGGAAGCGATGGTGAGCGACATAGCCGTCGGTCTGGCTGTTCTGGCTGCCGCCAAAACGCAGGTGCGGCTTGAGCAGGATGCGCGGCAGCGGGCTTGGCAAACCGAGCAGGACAGCCGGGAACAGACGGCGCGTCTGGCGTATATCGGGGAACGGCGCGCCAAGGCGCTCGATGCTATTCTCGTGGACATGGAAAGCGTCGATAGGCTGCGGCGATTGATCGGGGCGCTCCGCGGGAAGCAAGCCGAGCCGACTGAGCCGCGGGTGGCGACCTTCCTGGCATGGGCCGATGCGACACTAGCGGCCCGGATGGCTAGACTGTCACCGACAGCACTAGAAGCGCAGTTTGAGGATAGCCGACTGTTCGGCGGCGACGACGATCGGGACTACGGTCGCCATCGATGGTCTTGAAGCTTAAGCGTGCACTTGCCTTTGCAGCGCGTAGCGGACCCTTCAAGTCACACAGTGAAGCTCAAAACTGGTGTGAGGTTCTGCTCAAATCCTGCTCCCGCACCCAAACACCGCTCGGGATCGAAACGACCAACACGCGACCAACGGTGAACACGCGACCACTGCATCAAGCGCGTTCCGGACCTTCGACAATTCGCGGCGGGCCCTTCAGCGGGTGAGGGGCCGTCTTCCGTGATCCGCTCCCGCTGCCCTCCCGGAAGGTTAAGCCGCCCGGTGCGCCGCGACAATGAAACGGTATACAATAACAAACAAGGGCGTTATCAAGTGTCACCTTCGCTGTTGACCCTGATGAGCCATGTCCGACATCCGCGCACCCGCCGTCGTTCTGGAGGCCCGTGGCCTTACCAAGAGGTTTGGTCCGACATCGGCTCTCCACGAGCTCGATCTGAAGGTCCACGCCGGCGAAGTGGTTTGCCTGCTCGGTGCGAACGGCGCGGGCAAGACCACCACGATCAACCTCTTCCTCGGCTTCCTTGAGCCGAGCGCAGGCCAGGCCCTTGTGCTGGGTCGAGCGGTCGGAGACGACCGCGCGGCGGCCCGCGCCGCGCTGGGTTATGTGGCGGAGATCGTCAGCCTCTATCCTTCGCTGACCGGGGCGGAGAACCTGACCTTCTTTCACCGTCTTTCCGGCGCGCCGGAGCTGACGACGACGGCCCGAGACGCGCTGCTGGACGCCCTCGACTTCCCGCGCGCGGCGCTCGACCGCTCAGCCGGCGCCTATTCCAAAGGCATGCGTCAGAAACTGGGGCTGGCGATCGCGGTGGCGCGCAACGCGCGTGCGATCCTTCTGGACGAACCGCTATCCGGGCTCGATCCCAAGGCGGCCAACGATCTCGTGCGGGTGCTTCAGCGCGTCGCGAAGGAGGGCGTGGGCCTTCTCATCTCCACGCATGACATCTTCCGGGCCAAGGAGGTCGCCGACTGGATCGGGATCATGGCGCACGGTCGCATGGTCGATCGACGCGCGACCAGCGACCTGTCCGCCGCCGAACTGGAGCAGCTCTATCTCACCCATATGGCGGAGCGCGCCGCATGAGGCCTTCGGTCGCCGGCGTCGTCACGCGCAAGGACGCCATCGAACTCTGGCGGGACAAGCGGCTGGTGCTGGCCGCATCGCTGACGCTTGTTCTGGCCCTGTCGGCGGTGCTGACCACCTATGTCCAGGTTCGGGCGTACGAACGCGACCGAGCCGCCGCCATCGCCATGGAGAGCGACAGCTGGCTGAGCCAGGGGCCGCGTGATCCGCACTCGGCCGCGCACTTCTCGCAATGGACGTTCCGCCCGCTGACCGCCGCGAACCTGCTCGATCCAGGAACGCGGCCGCATGCCGGATCGGCGGTCTGGATGGAGGCGCACGCCCGCAACCCGGCCGCCTTGCGGGCGGTCGAGGATCAGACCGTCGCGCTGGACCTCGGCGAGTTCAGCGCCGCCTGGGTGATCCAGGTCTTGGCCACCCTGCTGCTGATGGTCCTGACGGCGGGTCTCGTGGCGCGCGAACGCGAGCGCGGAACGCTGCGCCTGCTGCTGGCCACCGCCTCGTCGCCGCGCGCCATCGTCCAGGGCAAGGTGACCGCGGCCTTGGGGGCGGGGGCGTTGGTGGCGGCGCCGCTGCTGCTGGCGGCGGCGGGGGCGGTAATCTGGGCGCCCATGGCTTTAAGCGCCGACATCGCGTTGCGGACAATGCTCTGGTGCGGGGTCCATGCCGTCCTGCTCGTGATCACCGTCATGGGGGGCGTCGCCCTGTCCGTTCGCGCGAAAAGCGCGGCGGCGGCCCTGGCGCTGGCGATCGGCGTCTGGGTCATGGCGGTTCCACTAATCCCGCGCGTCGCCGCCACCGCGGCAGAGGCCGTCGCCCCCATGCCCTCGGGCGAACGCTTCTGGGCCGGCGTGCAGGACGAGATTCGCAATGGCTTCGATGGCAGCGGGTCCGCCGAGGCGCGGACGGCCGCCCTTAGAACCGGCCTGCTGGAGCAGTACGGCGTGGAGACCGTCGAGGCTCTGCCGATCAGCTTCCGCGGCGCGAGCCTGGACGCCAGCGAACGGTTTGGAAACAGTGTGTTCGAGCGTCGGTGGGCGGTGTTGCATCAGATCGAGGATCGCCAGCGCGCCGTGATGCGCGTCTTTGCGCTGATCTCGCCCATCATCGCCGTGCAGAACCTGTCGACTGCAGCGGCGGGAACCGACAACCTTCACCAGCGGGCGTTCACCCAACAGGCGGAGGCGGAGCGGCGGCGGGTCGTCAATGCGCTGAACCGTGACCTGATGATCAACGGAGCCGGCAATCCCGCCTACAAGGCGGATGAGCGTCTTTGGCGATCCCTGGACAGCTTCGAGGTCCGGCCCCTGCCGGTGGCCCATGCCTTGTCCGCTGTCTGGCTTGACGCCGTGATCCTGTTCGCCTGGCTGATCGGAGCGATGCTCCTGGCCGGCTGGAGCGCACGCACGCTGAGCGTCGAGGTGAAGTCGTGAGGCGCCTGCTGCAACTTGATGCAGTCGCCCTCAGCCGGGACCGGATAGCCACGGCGATCCTTGTGGTGGGACTGCTGGTCTGCGCCTTCGCGGCGCTTGCGGGTCACGGCCGGCTGCTGGGCCTGGCGAGCGACAGGGCCTTGGGTGTCGAGGAGGCGGGGGTCGCGAGGCTTGAAGCGCGGGCCGCGTGGGCGAAGGCCGAAGCCGGTCCGGCCGCGGAGGCGGTGCTCCTGCCGACACGTCTGGTCGTTCCCCTTCATCTCGCCCGGCCGGTTCTGCCGGATTTCAGCGCCGGACGATCGAGGCTGGAGCCGACAGGGGCGAACGTTCGTCTGACAAGCCGCCCGGACGCGCTGTTCACCCGCTATCAGGTGGGCAATGCGGAGGCCGCGTTTCGCGGCGAGATCGATCTCGCCTTTGTCGCCACCGTGCTCGCGCCGCTTCTGCTGATCGGGCTGGGCTACGGCGTGTTCACGAGCGACCGCGAAAGCGGTCTGGCCCGTCTCTGGCTGGCTCAGGCCGGCTCGCCGTTGGGGCTGCTGGCCATCCGCAGCCTTAATCGCTTGACGATCGTGTTCGCGCCGATCCTGTTTGCGGCAGGGGTTCTATGGCTAGCCGGGCCGCACATGGCCGAGCGAGCCATGCCGGTAGCCGTCTGGTTGGGCATCGCTCTTCTTGGCCTGCTGTTCTGGTGGGCCGTCATCCTGCTGGTCAACGCGTTTGCGCGCGCGGCCGAGACGGCGGCCCTTGTGCTGATCGGGCTCTGGACGGTGCTCGTCTTTGTTGTTCCGATCGCAAGCACGGCCGTCGCGGACCTGCTCAACCCCTTGCCGTCGCGCTTTGAGCAGATCGCGGCCGCGCGTTCGACCGAAGTGCGGGCGAGCCGCGAATACGACGACGATCATCCCGAGTTGTCTTCCGCCACCCTGCAGGGCCGTCGAGCGACGGTGATTAAAGGCGTCGAGGTTCGCCGGGCGATCTCCGACGCCCTGGCCCCCGCAGTGGCGCGTCACGAGGCGCGGGCCTCCGCTCAGCGGCGACTGCTGGGTTGGACCCAACTGCTGTCGCCCTCGGCCGTGAGCGCGGAGGCCTTGAGCAGGGTGTCGCGGACCGATGCCGGATTCTACGCCGAGCAACGTCGCGCGGCGGGGGCGCACATCGAGCCCTTGGCCGCTGCCTTGGCCGACGCCGCGCTTGGGCGAAGGCCGGTCGCCGCCGCGACGTTCGACGCCCTGCCGAGATTTGCGCCGCCGCCGACCCCCGCGTTGTCGCTCTTTCCCGTGCTGTGGCTCGCGCTCGTGACCCTCATTCTGACGCTCTGGGCCGTCTCGCGTCTGCGCCGCGTAAGCCCTCTGTAATCAAGAGATTTCCTCATGCTTGTTCGAACGATGCTGCCCGCCTCCGTGGCGTCCCTTGCCTGTATGACGGGTATCGCGAGCGCGCAGGACGTCGCGCCATCGGTCGCCGGTGATCAAGCCGAAGCCGCGCTGGACGAGGTCGTGGTGACGGGCAGCCGCTTCGGTGGCCGAACCGCGACGCAATCGACCACGCCCGTCGACGCGATCTCACGCGAAGCCCTGCAACAGAGCGGTCGCGTGGACCTGCTTCAGATGATGAAGGTGCAGGTGCCGAGCTTCAACACCCCGCGGCCGCTGGGTTCGGGTGTCGGCGATTATCTGACGCCGCCCTCGCTGCGAGGCCTTGGACCGGGCGAGGTGCTTGTGCTGCTCAACGGCAAGCGGCGACATACTTCCGCGGACCTCAACGCCAGCAACGGGGTGGGGCGGGGCGACATCTCGGTCGATTTCAACGCCCTTCCCTCTTTCGCGCTGTCACGCGCCGAGGTGCTGCGCGACGGCGCTTCCGCCCAGTACGGGTCGGACGCCATCTCGGGCGTGATCAACCTGATACTGGACGGCTCGGTTGGAAGCCGGGCCCAGGCGACAACGGGCGTCACCTCCGAGGGCGACGGCGCCTTTTGGGAAACGAGCGTGTCGTCGGGCTTCGAGATCGGCGATGGCGGCGTGCTGCGCCTGACCGCGTCCCTGCAGGAGCACGAGGGAACGGATCGATCGCGTCCGGACACCCGGCAGCAGTATTTCGGGACAGGCGCGAACGGCTTGCCGACCGCGATCTCGGGCAACTATGGATCAGGCGTCGGTTTGACCCCTTCGAACGGCAGGCTGGACCCGCGCGAGGCGACGATTGATCGGCGCGTGTTCCGCTTTGGCGACCAGCCGAACACCAACCGCCAAGTCTTCTACAATCTCATGCTGCCGACCCCCGGCCTGGAGCTTTATTCGTTCGGGGGCTACAATCGGCTGGACGGCGACATCGAGTATTTCTTCCGCCGCGCCGGCCAGGACGAGACGTTGCGCGCCGTTTATCCCGACGGATATCGGCCGCTGCTGGACACGCGAATGGAGAACATCTCGGTCGCCATCGGCGCCCGGGGCGAGGACCTGATCGGCTTCGGCTGGGACCTGTCCAGCGTCTTCGGGCGGAACACCCAGGACCTTTATTACGACAACAGCGTCAACGTCTCCCTGGGAACGGAGTCGCCGTCCCGGTTCCATCGGCTTGCGTCCGACTTCGACCAGTGGACGACCAATCTCGACCTGACGAGAGAGATCGCCATCGGCTCGGGCGCGCCCGTCGAACTGGCGCTCGGTGTCGAATATCGTCAGGAGAGCTACGGCCTGCAGTCCGGCGACCTCGACGGGTTCCGAAGTGGCGGCGTCGCCATTCTCGACGGACCGAACGCGGGAAGGCCAGCCCCGATCGGCGCCCAGCCGGGACCCTCGGCCGGCCCAGACGACACGGCCTCGCTCGATCGCCACAGCCATGCACTTTACGGTGAGGTGCAGAAGGCGTTCGGCGACCGGCTGCTGCTCCAGGCCGCGCTTCGCCACGAACGCTACTCCGACTTCGGCGACACGACCAACTACAAGATCGCGGGCCGTCTGGAGCTGTTTGGCGGGCTGGCTGGACGCGCCTCCTGGAACACCGGCTTTCGGGCGCCCGCGCTGGCTCAGTCGGGATACAACGCCTCGAACACCCTGATCCTGAACGGTCAACAGGCGATCGTTCGTGTCGCCGCCGTCGATAGTCCCGCCGCGCGCCTTGTCGGCGCGACCGACCTCAAGCCGGAGACCTCGCGCAATCTGTCGGCCGGCTTGGTGTTCGATCGTGGCGGGCTGACGGCGACGATCGACGCCTATCGCATCGCGGTCGAGGACCGGATCGCGATTTCCTCGACCTTCCAGGATCCGCGCCTGACCGCCTTTCTGGCCGCGAACGGACAGGGCAACTTCAGCGCCATCTCCTATATCACCAATGCGGTGGATACGACGACGGAGGGCGTGGATCTGGTCATCGCCTACAGGCGCGCCTTCGCCGACGGAGGCCGCGTGACGGGCACGTTGGCGGGCAACTACACCCAGACCGAGTTCGACCGGATCGCCGGCACGCCCGCACCGCTCGCGGCGCTGGGCATCGCCACGCCGCTCTTTGATCTGACCCAGCAGCTGCGGTTCTCGGACAGTCTGCCTGGCGACAAGATCACCCTGGACCTCGACTACGTTCGAGGCCCGCTGGGAATCTCGCTGACCAACACGCGCTACGGCGCGGTGTCCACCGTGGCGTTGACCAACCGGACACCGGCGCAGATCGCCGTGCTCACGCCCGGCTACGATGTGCGAAGCGTCCCGGTCGGAGCGGCGGGCAATGCGGATCTGATCCAGACGTTCGGCGCCGAGTGGCTGACCGACCTCGAAGTCAGCTGGGAGCTCACGCCCGCCGTTCGTCTCAGCCTGGGGGCGCAGAACCTGTTCGACGTCTATCCTGACGAAAACATCGCCTCAACCGTCGCCACGGTCGCGGCGGGGTCGAACGGCGCCGACAACGCAGGAACGCAGCCCTACAACGCCATTTCGCCGTTCGGCTTCAGCGGACGGTCGATGTTCGTGCGCGTCGGCCTGACGTTCTGAGCGGAGGGCGAGGGACCTGTGTGGATCAGCGGGCGTGCAGATCTTCGCGCCTGTTGACGTTCAGGCCGTCATGGCCGGTGACCGGAACCGCGTCCAGCATCTCCAACATCGTGCGGACGGGCGGATGGCGGCCCGCGTCGAGCACGGCGGCGACGATGTCGAGCGACCGGGACGCTGGCCAGATCGCCAGCAACGGCTCAAGGCCGCGCGGCGACAGGGCGACGGCGGCGCCCGCTCCGCTTCGCACCGCCTCGAGGAGGGCGTGCGTGTCGCGCGCGCTGATCCGGGGGCTGTCGCAGGGCGCGGTCATCAGCCAGGCCGCGCCCTGGGCCGACGCCCATTCCAGTCCGACGCGAAAGCCGGCGAGCGGCCCCTCCGGATCGTCCGGCCGGTCATGGAGACAGGGGAGGCCTCGCATGTCCGCCTGCGCCTGTGCGCCCGAACCCGGTCGGGCCGAGACGGCGGTCGCGGCGCAGACGGAGCCGAGGGCCGAGAGCGGCCCGTCCATCATCAGGCCGGAGCCGAGATCGAACACCGCCTTTTCCGAGCCGAAGCGGCTGGATCGGCCGCCCGCAAGCAGCAGTCCGACGATCACCAGGCGATCCTCTGGCCGCCCGTGAAAACCTCGAATCCGTCATGGCGAGCCACCGCCACCAGGGTCACGCCCGCCGCCTCGGCCGTGCGCACGGCAAGCGCCGTCGGGGCCGACACGGCGCACAGCACCGGCGCGCCTATGGCCGCCGTCTTCTGCACCATCTCGACCGAGACGCGGCTGGTCAGCAGCACGACGCCGCCGCGCGCCGCCTCCATGCGGGCAAGCGCGCCGGCCAGCTTGTCCAGGGCGTTATGCCGGCCGACATCCTCGCGCGCGGCGACGAGGCCCGACGTCGCCGTCCAGAAGCCGGCCGCATGGGCGGCGCGGGTGTCGCGGCCGAGCGCCTGCGCCTGCGACAGATCCTCCATGGCCGCGAGCAACTGATCGGGCGTCACTTTCAGGTCCCGCGTAACGCGCGGAGGCGGTCGGATCGCTTCGCCCAGGCTGTCGATGCCGCACAGACCGCATCCCGTCGGGCCGGCGATACGCCGCCGCCGTGCGGCCAGGCGTCCGGCGCAATCCGGCGTCAGCCAAAGACGCGCCTCGACCCCCAGGTCCGACTGCGCCACCTCGACCCCGCGCACCTGATCCAGGCTGTCGATGACGCCTTCGGTCAGGCTGAAGCCCAGCGCCAGATCCTCGATGTCGTGCGGCGTCGCCATCAGCACGGCGGTGGTCGAGGCGTCGTGCACGATGGCCACGGCGGTTTCCTCGGCCAGCCGTCGCTCGCCGTTCTCGAATCCGGCGGGGCTCCAGCGACGTCGGGGCGCGTTCCGGCTCCAGGCAAGCACCGGTGCGGCCTCGGCGTCTTCTTCGGCGGCGGCAAGCGTCATGGCGCCACTCTAGGCCGCGACATCCAACCGGACGAGGGCGAAGAAATCAGGCGACAGGCTTGCATCCTCGACCCGCCCAGCCTGTTCTATCCAGACCTTCGCAGGAGCCCCTGATGACCGCACCCAGCAAGAACCCGACCATCAAGCCGTACAAGGGCCCGTCCGGCGGCTATGGCTCGGCCAAGTCGGTCGCCGAAATCCTGATGCGCGAGCAGCTGCCGCTCAGCGGCTCGGAGACGACGCTGCACCAGAACAAGGCGGACGGCTTCATGTGCGTGTCCTGCGCCTGGGGCAAACCGGCCAAGCCGCACCCGCTGGAGGTCTGCGAGAACGGCATCAAGGCGACCGCGTGGGAGACGACCAAGCACCGCGCCGACGAGGCCTTCTTCGACAAGCACACCCTGTCGGAGCTGGAGAGCTGGCTCGACTACAACCTCGAAGAGGCGGGCCGGCTGACCCATCCGATGCGGTGGAATCCGGAGACCGACAAATACGAAAAGGTGTCGTGGGAAAGCGCCTTCGAGGAGATCGGGCGCGAACTGCGGGCGCTGGGCGGCGATCCGAACCAGACGGTCTTCTACGTCAGCGGCCGGGCGTCGCTGGAGACCAGCTACATGTGGCAGCTGATGGCGCGCATGTATGGGACCAACAACCTGCCCGACAGCTCCAACATGTGCCACGAATCTACCTCGGTGGCCTTGCCGGAGAGCATCGGCGTGTCGGTCGGCACCGTCACGCTTCAGGACTTCGAGCAAACCGACCTGATGCTCTACATCGCCCACAATCCGGGCACCTCGGCGCCGCGCATCCTGCACCAGCTGAAGGATGCGGTGGATCGCGGGGCCAGGATCATCGGCTTCAACCCCTTGCGCGAGCGCGGCCTGGAACGGTTCACCGATCCGCAGAGCCCCAAGCAGATGCTGACGCTGGGCGAGACCAAGATCGCCTCGCAGATCCACCAGGTGCGGGCCGGCGGCGACATCGCGGCCCTGACCGGCGTGTGCAAGGCGCTGATCGCCATGGACGACGCCGAGGCGGCCAAGGGCGAGGCGCACGCCACCGACCGCGGCGCTCTTCTGGAAGAGACCGAGGACGACAGCGGCTTCTCGATCAAGGCGGCGGCGGCGAACAAGCAGAACCGCAAGGTGCTGGATCACGACTTCATCGAGGAACACACGCACGGCTTCGAGGCCTTCGCCGACTATTGCCGCGCGGCGGACTGGAGCGAGATCGAGCGGGTGTCGGGGCTGACGCGGCAGGCGCTCGAAGGGGTTGCGCAAGACTACGCCAAGGCCGATCGCTGCATGGGCATCTACGGCATGGGCCTGACACAGCATGTGGCGGGCGTCCAAAACGTGCAGATGGTGATTAACCTGCTGCTGCTGCGCGGCAACATCGGCAAGGCGGGCACGGGCGTCTGCCCGGTGCGCGGCCACTCCAACGTGCAGGGCCAGCGCACGGTGGGCATCACCGAAAAGCCGGAACTGGCGCCGCTCGACGTACTGAAGGACATGTACGGCTTCGAACCCCCGCGCCATGAGGGAACCACCACGGTCACGGCCTGCGAGAAGATGATCTCGGGCGAGGTCAAGGCGTTCGTCGCGCTTGGCGGCAACTTCATACGCGCCGCGCCCGAGATGCGCGCGGTGGAGGAGGCCTGGAAGAAGCTGCGCCTGACGGTCTCCATCGCCACCAAGCTGAATCGCAGTCACGTGGTGCACGGGCAGGTGGCCTATGTGCTGCCGTGCCTGGGTCGGATCGAGATCGACGAGCAGGCCACGGGGCGTCAGGCCGTGTCGATGGAAAGCAGCCTGGCGCACTATCACGGCTCGCGCGGCCATGTGAAACCCGCCAGCCTCCATCTGCGCTCCGAACCCGCCATCGTGGCCGGCATCGCCAAGGCGACGCTTGAGCCGAACGCCCGCGTTCCCTGGGACGAGTGGGTCGGCGACTATGGCCTGGTGCGCCAGGCGATCGAGAAGACCTGGCCCGCCACCTTCCCGAACTTCAGCGAGAGGCTGTTCGATCCGGGCGGCGTGGCGCGACCGCTGGCGGCGCGCGAGCGCAAGTGGAACACCCGCACGGGCAAGGCCAACTTCATCGTGCCGACCCAGATGTTCGCCGGCGACGTCGACAGCTTCGGCAAGGCCGACGTGCTGCAGTTGATGACGCTGCGCTCAAACGACCAGTTCAACACCACCGTCTACGGCTACGACGACCGCTTTCGGGGCGTGAAGGGCACGCGCATGGTGGTGTTCATGAACGAGGTGGATATGGCCCGACTGGGCTTCGCCAAGGACGAATTCGTGGACCTGACCACCGCCATCGACGACGGCGTGACGCGGACGATCGAGGGCTTCCGCATCGTGCCCTACAACATCCCTGAGGGGTGCATCGGCGCCTATTTCCCGGAAGCCAATCCTCTGGTGCCGCTCGCCCACCACGACAAGAAGGCCCACACGCCGGCCTACAAGGCGGTGCCGGTTCGCCTCAGCCGCTCGGCCATGCAGAGCCGAACGGAAGCGGCCTGAACATGAAGAAAGCCGCCGGAGCGATCCGGCGGCTTTCCTGTCTGCCTGCCAAGTCGCGGATCAGCCGGGCAGGCCCTGCCAAGACCGGGGCTCGTGCATCGGGCAGCCGTTGGCGCGACCACGGAATTCGGCCGCGGCCTTGTAGTTGTCCTTGCGCACGCGATTGACGCGACCCAGCGGCCGGTGCGCCTCGACGCCGTGCCAGACGCTGAAGGAATAGCCGTCGTCCACCGTCTTGGAGCGGGCTTGCGACCAGCCGGGCTGCGGCTTGACGGTGATGCGGGCGACGGGAACGTAGGGGCTGTCGTCCTGTGACCACTCCTTGGAGGCGTCCTCGATCGGCATGTCCCGATCGGTGCGAAGCTGCACGCGGATGTCCCACTCGCCGCCATGGGCGGCGATATGCTCCATCACCAGCTCGCGATAGCCGTCGTCGCGGCCCTTGATGTCCACGGACTTGTCGTGAAGCGCGACCAGGGCCGGATCGACCGGCGCCACTGCGAACCTGGCCACATGGTCGCCGTAGCGGAAGGCGGCCTGGCTGTAGAAGGTGTCGCCCAACGGGTGGGTCATCGGGGCGCCGCCCAAACCCTTCAGGTTCGCACTCTCGCCGCCGAACGCCTCGAGCACCTGCTCCAGCGCGCGGTTCACCACCGAGGCCGCCTTTTTCACGCCCTCGACGCGATCGGTGGTCTTCTCCAGCATCTTCAGATTGGCCAGGAAGGCCTTTGCGCTGGGCACCTGGAAGTGATGGCCGTTAACCATCACGAAGTCCTGGGTCGTGTCGCCTTCCGACCCCTCAAGGCGTGCGCCCTCGACGCCGAACAGCTTCAGAGACAGACCGCGCGGCGCGGTGATCTCGTCGGGCAGGATGTCGCCGGGAATGGCCGAGATGCGCATGACGACGGGATAGGTCGCGCCGGGCTGGAAGATGCCTTGCGCATACATCGGCGCCAGATCGTCAAAGACCTTCACCTCGCCCTCGATGATGCCGTAGCTCTTGGCGTGGACGCTGCGTTCGGCATGACCGCTGTCGTCCAGCACCTTTTGCTGGATCTCGCGCATGGTCTCGATCAGTTCCTGATTGGTCTCGGCCTCGTCCTTTTCGATCTCCTCGTCGGCGGGATCGTAGGGCAGGGGCAGTTTGTGCGCGGTCAGCATTGTGAAATCCGTTGGTGGTGGCTGTAAGGGCAACGGTCGGAATGCAGGCGTGTTCCTTGCCGAGCTTCGGAGCGAGCCATCAAGGCGCCGTTTGAAGATGATTGGATCCACATGAGCGACTGGTATCCGGCGGGTCTGGAAGACGACATGCGCCCGCGCATGTTCGCGGCGGCGGATCGCGGCGAGGCCTTTGCCCTGGTCACCATAGTGGCGGCGGAGGGCGGCGGGCCTCGCGGCGTGGGCGCCCAGATGGTGGTCACCGCCGACGACATGGGCGGCTTTCTTTCGGGCGGCTGCATCGAGGCCGACGTGGCCCTGCATGCGCGCGAGACCCTGGCCAGCGGAGAGCCCCGTCGTCTGGTCTATGGCCGCGGCAGCCCGTTCGTGGATGCGCGACTGCCCTGCGGCGGCCGGCTGGAGCTTCTCGTCGAACGGCTGGCGCCCGACGACGGCGCCTTGACGGCGCTGCGCGAGGCGTGGGTTCAGCGGCGGGCGGGCGTCTATGTCTCGGACGGGCAGCGAAGGACCTTTGGCGATGAAGGCGAGGCCGGGCCGGACAGCTGCGGCAGGCCCTATGCGCCGCCCAAACGGCTGATCGTGTTCGGCAGCGACGCCTTCGCGCTCGCGATCGCGGCGGCCGGGATGGCGCAGGGTTGGGCGGTGGTGCTGTGCCGACCCAAGGGACCCGAGGCTCCACCGCCGCTCGATGTGACCTACAGCCGGGAGGAGCCGGAGGGGCTGCTGTCGCGCCTCAAGCCGGACGCCTGGACGGCCGTGGCCACGGCGACGCACGAGGGCGATCTGGATCACGCGGTGCTGAAGACGGCGCTGTTGTCCGACGCCGGCTATGTCGGCGTGCTGGGCGCCCGCCGGCGACTGCCCGAACGGCTGGAGCGGCTGCGCGCGGACGGCGTCGGCGATGCGGCGCTGATGGGCCTCAAGGCGCCCATCGGGCTCGCGATCGGCGCTCGGTCGCCTGCCGAAGTGGCTGCGTCGGTGACGGCCGAAATCATCGCCAGCCTGCGATGAGAACGGGCCGTCATGCGGTGGTTCTGGCGGCCGGGGCAGGGCGCCGGTTCGGCGGCGGCAAGCTGCTGGCCGACTGGCGAGGCGAACCGCTGGTGCTGGCGGCCGTGCGAAGCGCCCTCGCCGCAAGGGTGGATGAGGTCGTGCTGGTGGTCGGCGCCGATGCGGCGGCGGTGACGGCTGCGGCGGATACGGCAGGGGACCCCCGCCTGCGGATCGTGCCGGCGTCGGACTGGGCCCAGGGTTTGGGCGCCTCGCTGGCCGCAGGCGTGCGGAGCCTGCCGCCCGATGCGGAGAAGATGGTGGTCTTCCTCGGCGACATGCCGGCCATTCCGGAGGGGTTGGCGGACCAACTGCTGGACGCCCTGGACGGGCCGCATGTCGCCGCGCGAACGGTCTCGCCGCACGGCCCGGCGCACCCGGTCGCCTTTGCGCGAGACGTGTTCGACGCCTTGGGCGAACTGACGGAAGATCAGGGCGCGAAGTCGTTGCTGGCGGCGCTGGGGCCTCGCGTGGCCAGTGTATTCACCGATGACCCCGGCGTCGTCTTCGACGTGGATCGGCCGGAAGACCTGGCGCGCCTTCCGTGACGTTTGGGCCTACAGCGTTGGACCCAGCACCTCCACCACCTCGCCCGCTTGCGCCGCCGGGGCGTGCGGACGCCTGCGGATCAGGGCGTTGGCGGCGGCCATGACGGTGACCAGCGAGGAGTCCTGATCGGCGAAGGGGCGCACGATCCGGGCGCCGTCCGGTCCGGGGCTCGCCTCCGCGCGGACGTAATGGTCGCGCGGGCCGTTGGCGGACAGGCCGACGCCCAGCACGGCGGTCTCGAACCGGTTCTCGGCCCGGCCGCCCTGCAGCGCCGCCAGCAGAGGCGCGAGGAACAGCTCGGCCCCGACCAGGGCCGAGGCCGGATTGCCCGGCAGGCCCAGCACGGGGCGGCCGTCCGGCAGGCGCGCGAACCAGACCGGCTTGCCCGGCCGCATGGCGACGCCCTCGACCGCAAGCATGCCCCCGAGGCCCCGCACCGCCGGCTTGACCAGGTCGTGATCGCCGACCGAGGCGCCGCCCACCGTGACCAGCAGGTCGAAATGCGCCTCGGCGATCGTCCGGGCTATGGTCTCCACGTCGTCGCCGGCCGAGGGCAGCACCTGAGCGGCGCCCGCGTGTCGCGACACAAAGGCGCTCAGAGACGGCGCGCCGGAGTTGTAGATTTGGTGCGGGCCGGCCGACTGGCCCGGCTCGACCAGTTCGTCGCCGGTCGAGAGGATAGCTACGCGCGGCGCCGGCCCGCAGCGCAGGATCGCGCGCCCGGCCGAGGCCGCCAGGGCGATGCGCCAGGGGTTCAGGCGCAAGCCGGCCCGCAGCAGCACCTCGCCCTCGCGAAAGTCGCAGCCACGCGCGCGCACATGGCGGGAACCGTCGGCCGAGGCGCGCAGCACGACCCAGTCGCCTTGTCGATCCGCCTCTTCCTGGATCACCACCCGATCGGCGCCGGGCGGCAAGGCGGCGCCGGTCGAGATACGGGCAGCCTGGCCGGACGCGATCACGGCGTCCAGCCCATGTCCCGCCGCGCTTTCGCCCACGATGTCCAGCACCGCTCCAGACGCGACGTCGTCGCTCCGCACCGCCCAGCCGTCCATGGCCGAGGCGTCGAACGGCGGCTGATCCCGCGTAGCGGTCACGTCCTCGATCAGCCAGCGGCCGTCGGCCTGAGCCAGCGGCGTATCTTGGGGCGGAAGGGGCCGCACCGCATCCAGCATCAGGGCGAGAGCTGCCTCTACGGTCGGCAGCTTCACGCGCGCACCCAGTCGCCCGAGGCGCCGCCCGACTTGGCGAGCAGCCGCACCGCCTCGATGGACATGCCGCGATCCACCGCCTTCAGCATGTCGTAGAGCGTTAGCAGGGCGACGCTGGCGGCGGTCAGGGCCTCCATCTCTACCCCAGTCTGACCGGTGGTGCGCACGGTCGCCGTGACCGTCAGGCCGCTTTCGTTCTCGGACGGCTCGACCATCACCTTGACCGAACTCAGCATCAGCGGGTGGCACATGGGGATCAGGTCGGCGGTTCGCTTGGCGGCCATCACGCCGGCGATCTCGGCGGTGGCGCGCACGTCGCCCTTCTTGCCGCCGCCGGACAGGGCGAGCGCCAGCGTCTCGGGCTGCATGACCAGTCGCCCTTCGGCCCGCGCCTCACGCGTCGTGGTCGCCTTGTCGGAGACGTCCACCATCCGGGCTCGGCCGTCCGCGTCGATGTGGGTCAGTTCGCCCATCACCGCTCCTTCAGGCGCGGCATCAGCTCGACCATGTTGCAGGGGCGGTGGCGGCTGTCGAGCTGCCAGCGGATCACCTTGTCCCAGCCGTCGCGCACCGCACCGTTGGAGCCCGGCAAGCAGAAGACAAACACCCCGTCCATCAGGCCCGCCGTGGCGCGCGACTGCAGCGTCGACAGGCCCACCGTCTGGTAGCTGACGGTGTGGAAGATGACGGAGAAGCCGTCGATGCGCTTGTCGAACAGCGGCTCCAGCGCCTCGGGCGTCACGTCGCGCCCGGTCAGGCCGGTGCCGCCGGTGGTGATCACCGCATCGATCTCGCCAGAGGACGTCCAGGCGCGAACCTGGGCGCGGATGGCCTCGACATCGTCGGCGACGATGGCGCGGGCGGCGCAGGCGTGCCCCGCCTCGATCACCCGGTCAGCCAGGATCTGACCGGAGGTGTCGCTGTCCTGGTCGCGGGTGTCCGACACGGTCAGCACCGCGATGCGCACCGGCTTGATGGGCGCATCGATCAGCCGGCCGCCCGGCGAGGGCAGGGGGGCAGCGGCGAGCGTGTAGGTCATTCGGCGGTCTCCGTCTCGGCCCAGCGGGCGAGGTCTGCATAATCCTGCGGGCGGGCTTCGATCCAGCGTGCGCCGTCCGGGCCGTCTTCCCTTTTCCAGAAGGGCGCGCGGGTCTTGAACTGGTCCATCAGATAGTCGGCGGCCTCAAAGGCGGCGCGGCGATGTTCTGCGGCGACGGCCACGAAGATGATCGGCTCTCCGACCTCCAGCGCGCCCCAGCGGTGTACGGCCAGCACGTCCTGAATGTCGAAGCGGGCGCGCGCCTCCGCTTCGATCCCGGCCATTACCGCCTCGGTGAAGCCGGGGTAGGCGTCCAGCGTCAGGCGCGACACCGTGGCGCCGGCGGTCTGCATGCGCGTCAGGCCGGTGAAGCTGACCACGGCGCCGGCGTCCGTGCGGCCGGCGCAGAACTCGCTCAGCAGGTCGCCGGCCGAGATGGGCCGGTCGGCAAGGCGGATCATGCGCTCAGCCCCCGCTGACCGGCGGGCCGAACCCGACCTCGTCGTCGGGCGACAAAGGGGTGTCGTCGGCATGCTGTCCGCGTGGCGCAATGGCCCCGTTCATGATCACCATGGTGCTGGGATGCGCCAGGCGTTCGGCAAACGGAGGATATTCGGCTGCCAAGGCCTCGCGCAATCCGCCCAGCGTCTGGGCCGGCGCCTCGCGCGTGCGCCAGCCGGCCATGTCCTGAAAGGCGCCGAACAGCGTCACCCTGGCCATCTCAGCCTCCCGTCATCGACATGGGCCGAGCCACGGCGGGCGCGGCCCCGCGGCGGGAGATCTCGAAATCGTGCCCGCGCGGCTTGCGTCGGATCGCCTCGCGGATCGCGGCCTCCAGCACGGCGTCGTCGTCGCTGGACCTCAGCACCGAGCGCAGATCGGTCTGCTCTTCCTGGCCCAGGCACAGGAACAGGGTTCCCGTGCAGGTCACCCGCACCCGGTTGCAGGCCTCGCAGAAGGTGTGGCTGAGCGGGGTGATGAAGCCGAGCACGCCGCCGGTCTCCTCGACGCGGACATAGCGCGCCGGCCCGCCCGTGCGCCGCACCATCGGCGTCAGGGTCCAGCGTTGCTCGAGCTGGCTGCGGACCTGGGCCAGCGACAGGAACTGGTCGGTGCGGTCGGCCTCGATCTCTCCCAGCGGCATGGTTTCGATCAGCGTCATCTCCATGTCGCGGGCGTGGGCCCAGGCGATCATGTCGGCCAGCTGTTCGGCGTTGTCGTCCTTCAGCGCCACGGCGTTGATCTTGACCTGGAGCCCCGCCGCCTTGGCCGCCTCCAGCCCCTGCAGCACGCCGGCCAGGTCGCCGCCGCGCGTGATCCGGCGATAGGCGTCGGGATCGAGCGTATCGATCGACACATTGACCCGTCGCACGCCGTAGCGGGCCAGAGCCTCGGCATGGCGAGCCAGCTGCGTGCCGTTGGTGGTGAGGGTCAGCTCCTTCAGCCGCCCCTCGCGCAGATGCCGCGACAGGCCGGCGACCAGGTCCATGAAGCCCTTGCGCACCAGGGGCTCGCCGCCCGTGAGCCGCAGCCGCGTCGTGCCCAGGCCGATAAAGGTCGAGCACAGCCGATCCAGCTCCTCGATGGTCAAGAGCTCGGCGCGCGGCAGGAAGGTCTGCTTCTCCAGCATGCAATAGGTGCAGCGCAGGTCGCAGCGATCGGTCACCGACACCCGCAGATAGTCGATCACACGCCCGAAAGGGTCGATCAGAGCCTGGGCGCCCAGGCCGCGCGGGCGCGGCTTGTCAGAAGAGATCACCACCGTCATGCTGGATTGAACATAGCGATCCGTTTCGGGGAGCCCAGCCATTTCTTTCGTAACACAGAGACGCGCCCTGCTGGGCCTATTCGCCGCCGCCCTGCTGGTCGGCTGCACCCCCAGGGCGGAGACGCCGGCCGAGCCGCTGACCGTGTTCGCCGCCGCATCCCTGACGGACGCGCTGGAAAGCGTGGCCGCGAGCTACGAACGCGAGACCGGTCAATCGGTTCGCCTGTCCTTCGCCGGAAGCGGCGCCGTGGCGAGGCAGGTCCAGTCCGGCGCGCCCGCCGACGTGGTCATCCTGGCCGACGAACCTTGGATGGACAGGCTGGAGCAATCGGGTCGCGTGAGGCCCGGCACGCGCCGGGACCTGTTGAGCAACATCCTGGTGGTGGTCGCGGGCGACGATGCGCCGGACATCGCTGATCCCCTGGCGTGGGTGATGAACGGCGACCGCAAGCTGGTGATCGGCGATCCCGAAAGCGTGCCGGCCGGCGCCTACGCCCGCACCTGGCTGCAGGGCGTCGGCCGCTGGGAGACGCTTCAGCCGCACATCGTCACCGCCGCCGACGTCCGCGCGGCGCGGACGTTCGTGGAGCGGGGCGAGGCGGCTCTGGGCGTGGTCTATCGAAGCGACGCGATCGGCGCGCCGGGCGTTCGGGTGGTGTTGACGCCGCCGGCGGAGCAGCAGCCGCGCATCGTCTATCCCGCCGCCCTGGTGAAGGACGGCAAGCCGGGCGCCGACGCCTTCCTGGGCTATCTGCAAGGGCCGCAGGCTCGCGCGGTGTTCGACGCCGCGGGCTTTGGTCCGCCCCGGTGAGCGGCCAGCCGCTGGAGCTGTGGTTTCGCCTGCGCGGCGCGGACGGCGCGATCGGGCCGGGCAAGGTTCGACTGCTGCAGGCGGTGCGCGACGAAGGCTCCCTGTCCGCCGCCGCGCGAAAGGCGGGCGTCTCCTATCGCCGCGCGTGGCAGTTGCTGGACGAGGCGAGCCGCGCCGTCGGACAGCGGCTGATCGAAACCAGCCAAGGGGGCGTGGGCGGCGGCGGCGCGCGCCTGACCTCGTCGGGCGAGGCGGTGCTTCGCGAGTTCCAGCAGCTGGAGACGGTGCTGGAGGCGGCGGCCGAACCGGCGCTGCGGCGACTGGCGAACCTGGACGGCGACTGAAGGTGTTCGGTCCCCTGACTCCGTTCGAGGTCGAGGCCCTGTTGCTGTCGCTGCGGGTCGGCGCCGCCTCCCTGCTGGTCACCGCGCCGCTCGGCGTCGGGCTGGCATGGCTGCTGGCGCGCGGGCGCTTTCCGGGCCGGTGGCTGGTCGAGGCGCTGGTGAACCTGCCGCTGGTGCTGCCGCCGGTGGTGACGGGTCTGGTGCTGCTGCTGGTGTTCGGCGCACAGGGGCCGGCAGGCGCCTGGATGCGCGAGACCTTTGGCGTGACCCTGGCCTTTCACTGGACGGGCGCGGCGCTGGCCGCCGCCGTCATGGCCATCCCGCTGGTGGTGCGCCCGATCCGCCTGTCGTTCGAGGCCGTGGATCGAGGTCTGGAGCAGGCGGCGGCGACGCTGGGCGCCGCGCCCTGGCAGGTCTTCTTGCGCATCACCCTGCCGCTGGCCGCGCCGGGCATCGTGGCCGGAGCGTTCTTGGGCTTTGCGCGCGCGTTCGGAGAGTTCGGCGCCACCGTCACCTTCGCCGGCTCCATTCCGGGAGAAACCCAGACCCTGCCGGTCGCCATCTATGCGTCGCTGCAGCGCGCGGAAGGCGAGACGTCGGCGGTGCGCCTGGCGGTGATCTCGGTGGCGGTGGCCGTGGCCGCCATTCTCGCGGCGGAGGCGTGCAATCGTCGCCTGCACAGGGCGCGTCAGGCGGCATGAGCATCGACTGCCATGTCGTGGCCGAGCGGGGCGGCTTCCGCATCGACGCGACCTTCCAAACCGACCGCAAGGTGCTGGCGCTGGTCGGGCCGTCGGGCGGGGGAAAGACCACGCTGCTGCATGCCCTGGCCGGGCTGCTGGCCCCGCAACGGCTGCGCCTGAGGTTGGACAGCGCCGCGATCATAGACACGGACACCGGGCTGAACCCGCCGTCGCACCAGCGCCGGATCGGCTACGTCTTCCAGGACGGCCGGCTGTTTCCGCACATGACGGTGGGCGACAACATCGCCTTCGGCCGACGCTTCGCTCCTGATCCCGTCCCCGTCGCCCCCATCCTGGACATGCTGGACCTGAAGGGTTTCGAACGTCGCTGGCCAGCGTCGCTTTCCGGCGGGGAGATGCGCCGCGTCGCCATCGCCCGCGCCCTGTGCTCCGATCCACGACTGCTTCTTCTGGACGAACCGTTTTCGGGGCTGGACACGGGCCGTCGCGACGCCCTGATCCCCTATATCGCCAGGCTGAGGGACGCCGGCGGGACGCCCATCATTCTGGTGTCCCACGATCCGCGCGACATCGCCGCCATCGCGGAAGACGTGGTGCGCATGGACCGGGGCGGAATCGTCTAGCGACGCGGCCGCATCGACGCGGACGCCACGCCGGCCAGGCCTGTCACAATGCAGGCGTCGGCGACAGAAACCTCGCGTTCCGCCGAAACCGAAACGGCCTACGGAGGTTGTCAAGCTTCGGGCGGAATGACGGAGGGGCTGATGATCATCCTTGGCGCGATCCTGGCTCCGGCATGAGGCGCAGGACCTGGCGGCGGTGGGCGCTGATCGTCGGCGGGCTCCTTGTGCTGGCCGTCGCCGTTCTGTTGCTGGTCCGCCTGCGCGGCGGCGGCGAGGAGGCGCAGGGCGCGGAGCAGGGCGGACCGACGACCGTGGTGCTGGCCCGAGCCGGGGGCGATCCCCTGGCGCGGACGGTGGAGGCGGTAGCCAATGTCGAGGCGGCCGAGTCGGTGGTGATCACCGCCGAGGCCGCCGGGCGCATCGTTTCCGTGGGCTTTTCGGACGGTCAGCGGGTAAGCCGGGGACAGGTGCTGTTCCGCCTCGAATCCGACCAGGAAGCCGCCGACCTGAACGCCGCCCAGGCCGATGCGGCCGAACTGCGCGGGCGGCTGGCGCGACTGCAGCGGCTGGTCGACGAGGGCGCGGTGGCGCGCGGGCAGGTCGACGACCTGCGTCGTCAGGTCCAGGCGGCGGACCAGCGCGCGGCCTCCTTGCGGACCCTGCTGAACGACACGGTGGTGCGGGCGCCGTTCTCGGGCGCGGTGGGCCTGCGCGAAGTCAGCCCCGGCGCCCTGGTGCAGCCGGGCGACGAACTGGTGTCGCTGGACGACACGCGCGCGGTCAAGCTGCGCTTCACCCTGCCTGAGCGGCAGATCTCGCAGGTTCGGGTGGGCGCGGCGATCGAGGCGCGCAATCCGGCCTATCCCGACCGCGTGTTTCGCGGCGAGGTGACCGGCTTCGACAGCCGGTTGGGCGCGTCGCAGCGCACGCTGGAGGTGCAGGCGCGGTTGCCCAACGATGAAGGCCTGTGGCGGGCCGGCATGCTCGCCGACGTGCGCATCACCACGGAGACGGTGGAGCAGCCCGTGACCGTGCCGCCGCTGGCGGTGCAGGTGCGCGGCGACGTGCAGTTCGTCTATCGCGCCGTGCAGGGCTGCGCCGAGCGGGTGGAGGTGCAGGTCGGCCAGCGCGAGGCCGACCGGCTCGAGATCCTGCAAGGGCTGAAGCCCGGCGACGCCGTGGTGGTGGAAGGCTTCCAGGAACTGGCCACGGGCCAGCCCATCGTCGAGCGCGGACAGCAGCCGGGCGGCGGCCAAGAGCAGCAGGGCGAAGGCGCGGACCAGAAAAAGAAGGGCGAAGGCGCGGACCAGAAAAAGAAGGGCGACGGCGATGAAAAGCGTCGCCAGCAGGAGCAGAACCGGCAGGCCGAAGAACGCTGCCAGCGAGCCGTCGGAGCGGGCGGGTCGCAGCAGGCGGGTCGATGAGCGACAAGCGCAGCCCGTTCGACCTGTCGGTGGAGCGGCCGATCCTCGCCGCGGCGATGAACCTTCTTCTGGTCGCCCTGGGCCTGTTCGCCATCTTCGCCCTGCCGATCCGGGAGTATCCCAGCATCGACCCGCCCACGGTGTCGGTGCGCACCCAATACATCGGCGCGGCCTCCGAAGTGGTCGAGCGCGAGATCACCCAAGTCATCGAGGACAACCTGTCCGGCATCGAGGGCGTGCGTCAGATCCAGTCGCAGAGCCGCAATGAGTCCTCCTCGATCAACATCGACTTCGTGGCCGGCACCGACATCGACGCCGCCGCCGCCGATATCCGCGACAAGGTCTCGGCGGTGCGCAACGACCTGCCGGACGACGTGGAAGAGCCGATCATCGAAAAGGCCAACGCCGACGACCAGCCGACGATCTGGATCACCCTGCGCTCCAGCGAGCTGAAGCCGCCGGAGCTGACGGACATCGCCGACCGGCTGATCACCGACCGCATCGGGGTGGTGCCGGGCGTGGCCCGCGTCCAGATCGGGGGCGAGAAGACCTACGCCATGCGCATCTGGCTGGATCGGGCGGCCATGGCGGCGCGCGACGTAACGGCCACCGACGTGATCCAGCGGCTGGAGGCCGAAAACATCGCCACGCCCGCCGGCCGCATCGAGACGGGCCAGCAGGACATCTCCATCCGCGCCGAGACCCGCTTCGCCGACGCCGACGAGTTTCGCCAGCTGGTCCTGAGGGATGACGGCGGCGACCGCGTCACCCTCGGCGACATCGCGACCGTGGAGGTCGGCGTCGAGGAGTACCGCACGGGCCTTCGCTCCAACGGGGCCGAAGCCGTGGCCCTGGGCGTGGTGCGCCAGTCGAACGCCAACACCCTGGAGGTCGCCGCCGGCGTGCGCGAGGAGCTGGACGCCGTGCGCGAGGCGATTCCGCGCAGCGTGCAGATGACCATCGACTACGACGAAAGCGTCTTCATCTCGGCGACGCTCCGCAACGTGGCGACCACCCTGGCCCAGGTGATCGCGGTGGTGGTGGTGGTGATCTGGCTGTTCCTGGGGTCGTGGAAGGCCACCATCATTCCGGCCCTGACAATCCCGGCCTCGGTCATCCCCGCCTTCCTGATCGCCTGGACGTTGGGCTATTCGATCAACGTCCTGACGATCCTGGCCATCATCCTGGCGATCAGCCTGACCACCGACGACGCGGTGGTGATCGTCGAGAATGTGCGGCGGCGTCAGCAGCAGGGCGAGCCGATGCCGATCGCCGCGCTGCGCGCCACGCGCCAGGTGGGCTTCGCCACCTTCGCCAGCGCCGCGGTGCTGGTCGCCGTGATCCTGCCGCTGGGACTGATCTCGGGCAATGTGGGGCGGCTGTTCCGCGAGTTCGCGGTGGTGCTGGCCGCCATTGTGGCCTTTTCGACCACCGCCGCCCTGACGCTGGCGCCAATGCTGTCATCCAAGCTGTTCGCGAAGGAAGAAAAGCCCGGCCGCATCGCCCGCTGGACCGGAAAGGGGCTGAAGAAGACCTCGGACGGTTATGGCCGCGTCCTGGAGCGCGCGATCAAGCGACCGGTGGTTCCGCTGATCGCCACCGCCGTGCTGATCGGCGTCGGCGTGACCGCATTCATGACCATCTCACGCGAAGTGGCGCCCAACGAGGACCGCGCGGCGCTGCGGATCCAGGTGGAGGCGCCGGAGGGCGCAAGCTTCGAATACACCGCCGCCAAGGTCGCCGAGATCGAGCGCATCATCCAGGCCAAATACATGGCGCGGCCGGCAGGCGCCGAAGGCGAGGACGAGGAAAAGAACAAGGAAGAGGCGCGCAAGAGGCCCGTCGCCTCGGTGCTGGCCATCATCACGCCCGGCTATGGCGGCTCGGTCGAGACCAACATCGCCAATCTGATCCTGCGCCTGTCCGACTGGGGCGAGCGCGACCTGAGCCAGGAGGATTTCGAGCAGCAGCTGCAGGGCGATCTGCGCCGGATCACGGGGGTGCGCGCCTTCGCCACCTCGCCGCCGACGCTGGGCCAGCAGAGGCGCGGGCCGCAGCTGCAGTTCGTGCTCAGCGGGCTGGAGCGCGAGGAGGTGCGCGGTTGGGCCGAGACCCTGCTCGGCCGCGCCGAAAGCGTGCCGGGGTTGCAGAACCCCGACCTCGACTACAAGGACACGCGGCCCGAGCTGGCGGTGACCATCGACCGGGGCCGGGCCGCGGCGCTGGGCGTCGATTCCGCCTCCATCGGCGACGCCCTGCAGGTGATGTTCGGCTCGCTTCAGGTCACCCGCTATATCGAGCGGGGCGAAGAATACGAGGTGGTGGTCCAGGCCCAACGATCGGACCGCGACCTGCCGTCCGATCTGGAGAACACCTACGTCAGGTCCACCACCGCCGGCGGCGCCATGTCATCGGCCGGGTCTTCCGCTGGTTCGGCCGGCGCCCAAGGCGCGGACTCCAGCGGCGTCTCCGGCGTGGCGGCGCAGCCTTTGGCGGGAGTGGCGGGCGCGAACGACCCAAGTGGCGTGGGCCGGCTCGTGCCGCTGTCCGCCGTGGTGACCCTGCAGGAACGCGGCGCGGTACGGGAGCTGAACCGCCTCGACCGTCAGACGTCCATTTCGCTTGAGAGCAACCTGGGACCGGGCGCATCGTTGGGCGACGCCGTGTCGCAGCTGGAGACCATCGCGGAAGAGGAGCTGCCGGCCGAGGCCCAGATCGGCTACATCGGCGAGGCGCTGGATTTTCAGGAGACGGGCGCCTCCATCTATCTGATCCTCGGCCTGGTGCTGGTGCTGGTCTATCTGATCCTGGCCGGTCAGTTCGAAAGCTTCGTGCACCCGCTGATCATCCTGCTGTCGGCGCCCACGGCGCTGGCCGGCGGCGTGCTGACCATGTGGGCGTTCGGGCTGACGCTGAACATCTACACCCAGATCGCCCTGATCCTGCTGGTGGGACTGGTCGCCAAGAACGCCATCCTGCTGGTCGAGTTCGCCAACCAGCTGCGCACCGAGGGCAAGAGCGTGCGGGAGGCCGCGACCGGCGCGGCGGCGTTGCGGCTGCGGCCGATCCTGATGACCAGCGTGGCGACGATCCTTGGGGCTGTTCCGCTTGTGCTGGAAAGCGGCGCGGGCGCCGAGGCGCGCCAGATGCTGGGCGTGGTCACCTCCGGCGGCCTGCTGGTCGGCACACTGCTGACGCTGTTTCTGGTGCCTGTCGCCTATGTGCTGCTGGGTCGGTTCACGCCGGATCCCGAGGCCGTGCGACGCGAGCTGGAGCAGCAGGAGGCGGATACGCCGGAGGCCGACGGCGAAGGCGAGGGCGGCGGCGATGACAAGGGCGGCGGAGAGGCGAAGGAACAGCCGTCATGATCAGGCCGCTTCATCTTCTGGTCTGCGGCGCGGTGCTCGCCGGTTGCGCGCAGGTTCCCACGCCCTCGCCCGTCAAACCCGGCGTACCCGTCGCCTATGCGCCGATCGCGGAGCCGGGCAACGGGCCGCGAGCGACCGAGATCGCCTGGCGCGACTTCTTCGGCGACCCGCGCCTGCTCGGCCTGATCGAACAGGCGCTGGAGAACAATCGCGATCTTCGCGCCGCCGTCGCTCGCATCGACGAGGCGGCGGCCCTGCGCCGCATCGCCCGCGCCGATCGCGTGCCGACCATCGACGCCAACGCCTCAGCCTCCTTCGGCAATGGCCAGGGCGCGCAGGGCGGCTCTGGCCAGTCGGGACAGTCCGGCGGCGGCGAGCAGTATCGCGTGGGTCTGGGCCTCAGCGCCTTCGAACTCGATTTCTGGGGGCGGGTCCGCAACCTGGAAGTCGCCGCCCTGGCCGAATACCTCGCCACGGTCGAAGCCCAGCGCGCCTTTCAGCTGAGCCTCGTGGCCGATCTGGCCGACGCCTACCTGACGGGGCGCGAGCTGGAAGAGCGCCGGAGGCTCGCGCTGGACGCCATCGCCAGCCGTGAACGCTCCCTGTATCTCGCGCGACGCCTGTTTGAAGAGGGCGAGGGTTCGGACCTGGAGGTGCAGCAGGAGATCGCGCTCCTGACCGACGCCCAGTCGCAGCTCGCCGACATCGACAACCAGTCGGCCGCGGCGGCGAACCTGCTGCAGCTGCTGGTCGGCGCGCCGCCATCACCCGACTTGCCGGGGGGCTTGCCATTGGACGATCAGCGCATTGTCGAAACGGTTTCGGCCGGACTGCCCTCCGAACTTCTTTTGGCGAGGCCGGACATCCTGGAGGCCGAGCAGACCTTGCGCGCGAGCGAGGCCAATGTCGCCGCCGCACGCGCGGCGCTGTTTCCCACCATCAGCCTGACGGCCGCCCTTGGTTTCGCCAGTCCGGAGTTGAGCCGGCTGTTCTCGTCGGAGTCGGACTACTGGTCGGTCTCCTCCAGTCTGACGCAGCCCCTGTTCGACGCAGGTCGTCGCCGCGCACAGATCGCGGCGGAGGACGCCGGGCGACGCGTGGCGCTGGCGGAGTACGAGCGAACCGTGCAAACGGCCTTCCGCGAGGTCTCGGACGCTCTTGCGGCGAGGCGCTTCCTGGCCGAGCAGCGCCGTGCGCTCGCGGCCAGCCGGGCCGCCCAGGGGCGGCGGCTGGAGCTGGCGCAGCTGAGGTTCGATGTCGGCGAAGTCGCCGCGGTGGATGTGCTGGAGGCCCGCCGAGAACTGTTCAGCGCCGATCAGGCCATCGCCACTCTGAGGGCGGAGGAGCTCCGAAACGCCGTGGCTCTCTATATCGCGCTGGGCGGCGGGCTGCGCTAGGGAGCGGCGCGCTTCGCGTTGAGGCCTGTCGGATCCAAGCCTATACTGACGCCATGATCCATCTTCGATCCGGACAGTGGCGCGCGGGCGTGCGGCCCGAGCTTGGCGGCGCGATCACCGGTCTGACCCGGCATGATCGCCCCATTCTGCGACCGACGGCGGAGGGCGCAACCGACCCGCTGCTGACCGCGTGCTTTCCGCTGGTTCCGTTCGCCAACCGCATCGCCGGGGGCGAGTTCGAGTTCGAGGGACGCCGCGTCTCCTTGCCCGTCCTGGACGCCTTTGCGCCCAACGCCTTGCACGGCCAAGGCTGGCTGAGCGCATGGTCGATCGAGGATCAGAGCGAAGACGCGATCACCCTGGTGCTTGACCACGAAGCGGACGCCTGGCCGTGGCGCTATCAGGCGGTGCAGACCATCGCCCTGTCCGAGCGGGGTTTGCGGATCGACCTGTCCGTCTGCAATCGGGATGAGGCGTCGATGCCGGCGGGGCTGGGGCTTCATCCGTATTTCCCGAAGGGCGAGCAGACGCGTCTGCGGCTGAACACCGATGCGGTTTGGCTGCTGGACGACAAGGACATTCCGGCGCGGGTGGGACCGCCCTCGGCCGTGTTCGACTGGTCGGCCAATCCGAGGATGGAAGACGCGCCGGCTGTGGATCACTGCTACGGCGGGTGGAACGGCGAGGCGGAGCTGTCGAGCGACGAAGGGGTGATCCGGCTGGACGCCTCGCCCAATGCGCGATGGGTGCAGGTCTATGCGCCGCAGGGGGGGCCGTTCTGCTGCGTCGAGCCGGTGACGCACCGGCCGGATGCGGTGCACGCCCGTCGCAGCAGCGACAGCGGCCTGGTCGTTCTGGAACCCGGTCGGACCCTGTCGATGTGGATGGAGATCGGCGTCGACTGAGGCCCAAGAAAAAGGCCGCCGCGACGACCGCGGCGGCCTTTGACGTTCAGAACGGGAGCCGCGGCTATTCCGCGGTAGCCTCGGTCTGGGCGGCGCGCGCGGCCTCGCGGCGGGTGCGGCCCATCTCCTTGTTGATCCACAGCGCGATCAGCGTGCCGGCCGCGCCCGACAGCAGATAGGCGCCGGCTGACAGGAGGCCGAACCGCGACGTCAGCGCCAGCGCCACCAAGGGCGCGAAGCCGGCGCCGAACAGCCAGGCCAGGTCCGAGGTGAAGGCCGAGGCGGTGTAGCGGTAGGTCTGGGTGAAGTTCGACGCCACCGCGCCCGACGACTGGCCGAACGACAGGCCCAGAAGCACAAATCCGACCATCATGAAGATCACGCCGCCCACTTCGCCCTGAGACAGCAGGGTGGGGGCAAAGCCGCTGAAGGCGGCGATGGCGCCGGCGGTGATGGCCAGGAGGTTGCGGCGGCCATAGCGGTCGGCCAGCACGCCCGACAGCATCACCGCGAACAGGCACACCACCGCGCCGATCAACTCGATCACCAGAAAGCGCGCGGGCGGCTCGTCGGTGTAGAGCAGCACATAGGACAGCGGGAACACCGTGACCATGTGGAACAGGGCGAAGCTGGCCAGCGGCGCGAATGCGCCGATCACGATGTTGCGGCCCTCGGCCCGCACGGTGCGCAGAACGGGCGTCGGCTGCAGCTCGCGGCTTTCGAACGATTCCACAAACGCCGGCGTGGCCGAAATCCTCAGGCGGGCGAACAGCGCCACGACGTTGATGGCGAACGCCACAAAGAACGGATAGCGCCAGCCCCAGTCGAGGAAGTCGGCCTGGGACAGCAGGGACACGAAATAGGCGAAAAGGGCCGAGGCGACGATCAGGCCGATAGGGGCGCCGATCTGGCCGATCATGGCCCACCAGCCCTTGCGGTTCTCCGGCGCGTTCAGCGCCAGCAGCGAAGCCAGCCCTTCCCAGGTGCCGCCCAGCGCGATCCCCTGTCCGATGCGCAGGATGGCCAGAAGGATGATCGACCAGCCGCCCAGCGTCGCATACCCGGGCAGAAAGGCGACGGCCACGGTCGATACGCCCAGCAGCAGCAGGGCGATGGTCAGCTTGGCCCCGCGCCCGAAGGCTTCGTCGATCCAGATAAAGATGATGGTGCCGATCGGCCGGGCCACAAAGGCCAGGGCGAAGATGGCGAAGGAATAAAGCGTACCCAGCAGCGGACCCGCGAACGGGAAGATCAGCGCCGGAAACACCAGCACCGAGGCGATGGCGTAGACAAAGAAGTCAAAGAACTCCGACGCCCGGCCGATGATGACGCCGATGGCGATCTCGCCGGCGTCCACCTTGCCGTGGCGGGCGTTGATCTGCGTGGCGTCGCGATCGAGCGACGTCGAGGACGCCGATCCCGTTGTGGCGCTCATGGGATGACCGCTCCGTTTTCGTCATGCGGCGCGGACGGGCGCGCCGGGGTGGTGTATGTAAAGCGCCTGATGCGGCCAAACGTCCAGAAAAGAGATAGGGCAGATTGTCCAATGTCGCGGTCGCGAAGAACCCATTATGGCGCCGCCACCATGCCGAAACCTTCCCTCGGAATCGCCCTGCGGCGCCTCAAGCCGCTGATCCTCCTGCCAGCGTTCGCGCTGCTGTCCGCGTGCAATGCGGTGGTGCTCGCGCCCTCGGGCGACGTGGCCGCCCAGCAGCGCGACCTTCTGGTCGTATCGACGCTGCTGATGCTGCTGATCATCATTCCGGTGATGGCGCTGACGGTCTTCTTCGCCTGGAAGTACCGCCAGTCGAACAAGGATGCGGACTACCGTCCCGACTGGGACCACTCGACCCATCTGGAGGTGGCGATCTGGGGCGCGCCGCTTTTGATCATCATCGCGCTGGGCGCCATCACCTGGGCGGGCACCCACCTCTTGGACCCGTATCGCCCGCTTGATCGGATCGAGCCGGGCCGCGCCGCGCCCGAGACGCTGCGCCCGCTGCAGGTCAACGTGGTGGCGCTGGATTGGAAGTGGCTGTTCATCTACCCGGAGTACGGCATCGCCACCGTCAATGAACTGGCGGCGCCGGTGGATCGTCCGATCCAGTTCAGCATCACCTCGTCCACGGTGATGAACTCCTTCTACGTGCCGGCGCTGGCGGGGCAGATCTACGCCATGCCGGGCATGCAGACGACGCTGCACGCGGTGATCAATCGTCCGGGCGAGTACAAGGGCTTTTCGGCCAACTACTCGGGCTCGGGCTTCTCGGGCATGCGCTTCGACTTCCACGGTCTGGAGCCCGCCGGCTTCGAGAGCTGGGTGTCTCGCGTGCGCGCCAGCGGCGGCTCGCTTGACCGCGCCGGCTATCTGCAGTTGGAGCGCCCCAGCGAAAACGCGCCGGTGATGCTGTTCGGCTCGGTCGAGCCCGGCCTGTTCAACGCCGTGGTCAACATGTGCGTCGAGCCCGGCAAGATGTGCATGCACGAGATGATGGCGCTGGACGACAAGGGCGGCCTGGGCATCGAGAGCGCGCGCATGACCCTGCCGCTGACCTACGACAAGCACGGCCGGCGCGGCGCGGTGTTCGGCGACCAGCCCAGCTATCTGGCCTCGCTGTGCGATCCGGTCGACGGCGTGGACGCCGAGGCCGGCGTGCAGTCCCGCGCACTGACCCTGGCCCAGACTTCGCCTCTGACCGGCGCGGGCCTGACCCCGCCTTCCGTTTCCCTGTTCCGCGCGACCGCTCCGGCGGGCGCGGGCCAATCCTGATCGGACCGACTGTCTCCAATGTCCGCTGACACTCTCGCGCAGTTCATCTTCGGCCGGCTCAGCCTCGAGTCGCTGCCGTTCCATGAGCCGATCATCGCCGCGACCTTTATCGTGGTGGTCCTGGGCGGCGTCGCCATGGTCGGCGCCATCACCTACTTCAAGCTGTGGGGCTATCTCTGGAAGGAGTGGTTCACCACCGTCGATCACAAGAAGATCGGCGTCATGTACATGATCCTGGGGATCATCATGTTCCTGCGCGGCTTCGCCGACGCGATCATGATGCGCCTGCAGCAGGCCATGGCCTTCGGCGGGTCCGAGGGCTACCTCAACGCGCACCACTACGATCAGGTCTTCACCGCCCACGGCGTGATCATGATCTTCTTTGTGGCCATGCCGCTGATCACCGGCCTGATGAACTACATCGTGCCGCTGCAGATCGGCGCGCGCGACGTGTCCTTCCCGTTCCTGAACAACTTCAGCTTCTGGATGACGGCCGGCGGCGCGATCCTGGTGATGATGTCGCTGTTTGTGGGCGAGTTCGCACGCACGGGCTGGCTGGCCTATCCGCCGCTGTCGGGCATCGGCTACAGCCCCGACGTCGGGGTCGACTATTACATCTGGGCGCTGCAGGTCGCGGGCGTCGGCACCACCCTGTCGGGCATCAACCTGATCGCCACCATCATCAAGATGCGCGCGCCGGGCATGGGCCTGATGAAGATGCCGATCTTCACCTGGACCTCGCTGTGCGCCAACGTGCTGATCGTGGCCGCCTTCCCGGTGCTGACGGCGGTGCTGGCCCTGTTGGGCGCCGACCGCTACATCGGCACGAATTTCTTCACGAACGATCTCGGCGGCAACCCGATGATGTATGTGAACCTGATCTGGATATGGGGTCACCCCGAAGTCTACATCCTGATCCTGCCGCTGTTCGGCGTTTTCTCCGAAATCGCCTCGACCTTCTCGGGCAAGAAGCTGTTCGGCTATACCTCCATGGTCTACGCCACCGTCGTGATCACGGTGCTGTCGTACCTGGTGTGGCTGCACCACTTCTTCACCATGGGCTCGGGCGCGTCGGTGAACAGCTTCTTTGGCATCACCACCATGATCATCTCGATCCCGACGGGAGCGAAGATCTTCAACTGGATGTTCACCATGTATCGCGGGCGCATACGGTTCGAGCTGCCGATGATGTGGCTGATCGCCTTCATGCTGACGTTCGTGATCGGCGGCATGACGGGCGTGCTGCTGGCGGTGCCGCCGGCCGACTTCGTGCTGCACAACTCGCTGTTCCTGATCGCCCACTTCCACAACGTCATCATCGGCGGCGTGCTGTTCGGCATCTTCGCGGCCATCAACTTCTGGTGGCCCAAGGCCTTTGGCTTCAAGCTGGATCGCAAATGGGGGCTGGTCAGCTTCTGGTGCTGGGTAGTCGGTTTCTGGGTGGCGTTCGCGCCGCTGTACGTCTTGGGCCTGATGGGCGTGACGCGCCGGATGCGGGTGTTCGACGATCCGTCGCTGCAGATCTGGTTTGTGATCGCCGGCGTCGGCGCCGCCATCATCGCCGTGGGCATCCTGGCCATGCTGATCCAGTTCGCCGTCAGCATCATCAACCGCGAAAAGCTGCGCGATTTCACGGGCGATCCGTGGGGCGGGCGCACGCTGGAATGGTCGACCTCCTCGCCGCCGCCGGACTACAACTTCGCCTTCACGCCGGTGATCCACGACGGCGACGCCTGGTGGGACATGAAGAACCGCGGCTACAAGGCGCCGGACGGCGGCTACCGCGACATCCACATGCCCAAGAACACCGGCACGGGCGTGATCCTGTCCATCATGGCGGTGGCCTGCGCGGTCGGACTGATCTGGTACATGTGGTGGCTGGCCGTGCTGTCGTTCGTCGGCATCGTCGGCTACGCGATCTTCCACACCTTCAACTACAACCGCGACTTCCACATCCCCGCGTCGGAAGTCACCGAGACCGAGGCGCGCGCCCGCGCCCTGGCGGCCCAGGGCTGAGGGAGGGCTGAACCGATGAGCACCAATGTCGCAACGGCCGACGCCCCGATGGGCGCCGACGAGGCCGAAGAGCCGGTCTTCTATTTGAAGGAAGAGCCGCATCACGCCGAGGGGTCCAGCACCATGCTGGGCTTCTGGATGTATCTGATGAGCGACTGCCTCATCTTTGCGATGCTGTTCGCCGTCTATGGCGTGATCGGCGGCAACTACGCCGCGGGTCCCGGGCCGCAGGACCTGTTCGACCTGAACCTGGTGGCGATCAACACGGCCATGCTGCTGTTCTCGTCGATCACCTACGGCTTCGCCATGCTGGCCATGGACCGCAAGGCCAAGGGCCAGACGCTGATGTGGCTGGCGATCACCGGCCTGTTCGGCGCCGCCTTCCTCGGCATCGAACTGTACGAGTTCGCCCACCTGATCCATGAGGGCGCCACGCCCCAGCGATCCGGCTTCCTGTCGGCCTTCTTTATCCTGGTCGGCACCCACGGCCTGCACGTCACCTTTGGCATCATCTGGCTGATCGTGCTGATGGTGCAGGTGTCGATGAAGGGACTGATCGAGGCCAACCAGCGACGCCTGATGTGCCTGTCGCTGTTCTGGCACTTCTTGGACGTGATCTGGATCGGCGTCTTCACCTTTGTCTATCTGATGGGAATGCTGCGATGAGCGCGCATCCGCCGATCACCGGCAACGACCGCAAGGACGATCACAGCGCCGCCTCGCACGACGCCGATCACCTGGGTCACGAGGGCCACAACCACGGATCGATGAAGGGCTATCTGATCGGCTTTGGCCTTTCGGTGGTGCTGACGGCCATTCCGTTCTGGCTGGTGATGACCGGCGCCCTGCCGTTCCAGGCGACAGGCTTGATCATCGTCGCCCTGGCGGCGGTGCAGATGGTGGTCCACGTGATCTTCTTCCTGCACATGAACTCCAAGTCCGAGGGCGGCTGGGTCATGCTGGCGGTGATCTTCACCCTGATCATCGTGGTGATCTCGCTCGTGGGCACCCTGTGGGTCATGTACCACCTCGACACCAACATGATGCCCGGCCACGTCGAGGCCGCGATGAGCGCGGCCCCCTGAAGCCCTCCGACCCGTCAGAGCCGACGGCCGGGCGGCGAAATCCGCGTTCGCCGCTCGGTTCGATGGTGCTGCTGGCGTGGCTCGCGCTGGCTGCGGCGGGCTTTGTCGCCCTTGGCGTCTGGCAACTGGAGCGCCGGGTCTGGAAGCTGGACCTGATCGCCCAGGTCGATGCGCGGGTGCATGCGCACGCCGTCGCGCCGCCCGCACCGCCGGACTGGCCCACCGTCTCGGCCGCAGACGATCAGTATCGACGCGTTCAGGTGCGCGGCGTCTTTCTGCACGATCGCGAGACCCTGACCCAGGCCGCGACGGCGCTGGGCGCCGGCTACTGGGTGCTGACGCCGCTGCGAACGGATCAGGGATTCACCGTCCTGATCAACCGGGGCTTTGTCTCGCCCGAGCGTCGCGACTCCGCCAGCCGCGCCGACGGGCAGGTCGGTGGAGAGCAGACGGTCACGGGTCTGCTGCGGATCACCGAGCCCAAGGGCGGCTTCCTGCGCGCCAATGATCCGGCGAACGATCGCTGGCGCTCGCGTGATGTCGAGGCCATCGCGCAGGCGAGGGGTCTCGGCGACGTCGCGCCCTATTTCATCGACGCCGAGGCCGGACCCGACCCGAGCGCCTGGCCGCGAGGCGGACTGACGGTGATCCGTTTTCCGAACAGCCATCTGGTCTACGCCCTGACATGGTTCGGCATGGCGCTGCTGTCGCTTGGGGGCATGGTTCTAGTGCTGCGCGAGCGTAGGCGCAGAGAGCCGCCGGCGTCGTGACCCGGCCCGCCGCCTTGGGTGCGCTGCGCCGCTGGCCGCCGTTGAGCGCCGACGCCGCCTCGGCCGCCGGCGGTCGCAACATGCAGCTGTTGATCCAGCTGCGATGGCTGGCGGTCGCAGGGCAGGTGCTGGCCATCTATGCGGTGGAATGGGTGCTGGAGGTGCGCCTGCCGCTGATGCCGATGCTGGCGGCGCCGGCGGCGCTGATCGCGGTCAATCTGCTCAGCATGGCGCGCGTCCGCATCAGCGCCAATGTGTCCGGCATCGAGCTGTTCGTCGCCTTGATGGCCGACGTCGCCGCCTTGACCTGGCTGCTTTATCTCAGCGGCGGGGCGACCAATCCGTTCATGTCGCTGTTTCTGCTGCAGGTGGTTCTCGGCGCGGTTCTGCTGGGGCCGATCCTGACCTGGGCGCTGGTGGCGGTGACTAGTCTGTGCGCCCTGATGCTCAGCGTCGCCTACCGTCCGATGCTGCTGCCGCCCGGGCTGCAGGGTCACGACTTCGAGCTCTACATCAAGGGCGGGCTGGTCTGCTTCGGCCTGATCGCGGTCTTGCTGGTGATGTTCGTGACGCGCATCGGCGGAAACCTGCGCGCCCGTGACGCCTATCTGGCCGAGATGCGCCAGCGCGCGGCGGAAGAAGATCACATCGTGCGCATGGGCCTTCTGGCGTCCGGCGCCGCGCACGAACTGGGCACGCCGCTGGCCTCGCTGTCGGTGATCCTGTCGGACTGGCGGCGCATGCCGACCATCAACCGGGACCCCGAGCTGGTCGAGGACCTGGCGGGCATGCAGGCCGAGGTCGAACGCTGCAAGAAGATCGTCACCGGCATCCTCTTGTCGGCCGGCGAGGCGAGGGGCGAGGCGCCGGTGGTCACCACCCTGCACGCCCTGGTCGGCGACATCGTTACGGCCTGGCGTCCGGCGCAGGGCGTCGATCTTCGATACCAGCAGCGGCTGGGCGAGGATCGGCCCGCCGTCTCGGACACCGCCTTGCAGCAGGTGCTGGTCAATGTGCTCGACAATGCGGTGGAAGCGGGCGCAAGACGGATCGACGTCCTGGCCGAGACCGCGGAGGAGGTCCTGATCATCACCGTGACCGACGACGGCTCGGGCTTCAGCCCTGACATCCTGGCGCGCTTCGGCCAGCCCTATCAATCGACCAAGGCGAGACACGGCGCGGGTCTGGGCCTGTTTCTCCTGGTCAATGTGCTGCGCAAGCTCGGGGGCGAGGCCTCCGCGCGCAATCGTCCCGAAGGCGGCGCGGCCGTGACGCTGCGTCTGCCGCTGGCGGCGCTGGTCCTGCCGGGCAAGTCGGGATGAGCGAGGGCGAGCGCCTGCTGGTGCTGGTCGAGGACGACGACGTCTTCGCCAAGACCCTGAAACGGTCGCTGGAGCGGCGCGGCTATCGCGTGCTGACGGCCGAAAGCCACGACGCCTTGGTGGAGGTGCTGAAGACCGCGACGCCGACCCACGCGGTGGTGGACCTGAAGCTCGGAGGGGCTTCGGGCCTGTCGTGCATCCAGACTTTGCATGCGCATGACGAGGCGACGGTGATCGTCGTCCTGACCGGTTTCGCCAGCATCGCCACGGCCGTGGAGGCGATCAAGCTGGGCGCCTCCCACTATCTGGCAAAGCCGGCGTCCACCGACGACATCGAGGCGGCGTTCGGTCGATCCGAGGGCGCCACCGACACGCCGGTCGGCGCGCGTCCCACCTCGATCAAGACGCTGGAGTGGGAGCGTATCCACGAGACCCTGGCCGACACCGGCTTCAACATCTCGGAAACCGCGCGGAGGCTGGGCATGCACCGGCGGACCCTGGCGCGGAAGCTGGCCAAGCGGCAGGTGGTGTGACATCGATCGCGCGACCCTGAGCCGCACGGCGAAGGTTGCAGTCAACCGCTTCGGCTCTGGCGCGTTGACGACGAAAGGCGCCGTTTCGGGCGCGGGGCAGGGGATCGCATGAACGCCGACGTCATCTGGACGCCCTACTGCGGCCAAGCGCCCGATCCTTCTGCCTTGCTTCGCAGCTGGAACCTCGATCCGTGGCTGCTCGCGGCGCTGGCGGCGGGCTTCGTCGCGCTGTGGACGTGGCGGCAGGGTGTGGTCGAGCGGCGAGCGGCCGTGTTCGCGCTGGCGGTTCTGGTCCTCGGCTTCGTCTCGCCCTTGTGTGCGCTCAGTTCGGCGCTGTTCTCGGCGCGGACCGTGCACCATGTGCTGCTGATCGCGGTGGCGGCGCCGCTGATCGCGCTCGCCATGCCCAAGGCCAGGACGGGGTCGCTGGCGGGGGCGACGGCGGTGCAGGCCGCAGTGTTCTGGGCCTGGCACGCGCCGCAGGCCTATGGCGGGGCCCTGTCCAGCGATGCGGTCTACTGGCTGATGCAGCTCAGCATCCTGGGCTCCGGCGTGTGGTTCTGGGCTGCTGCGCGGGCGGCGAGCGCGCCGGCGGCGGTGATCGCGCTGTTGGCGGCCATGCTGCTGATGGGGCTGCTGGGCGCGCTGCTGACGTTCGCGGGCACGCCGATCTATGCGCCGCATTTCGGCACGACGATGCTCTACGGCCTGACGCCGCTGGAGGATCAGCAGAACGCCGGCCTGATCATGTGGGCGCCGGCGGCGGCGCTTTATCTGTTCGCCGCGCTGTGGCGTCTCGGGCGCATGTTGAGCCCGCCTGCCGAGGGCGCCGCCGCATGATCGAGAAGCTTTTTCGCCAGCTGCTGGAATGGGCGGCGGGCCACCATGACGAGGGGCGCTATTCCCCCATCGGCATTTGGTTTCACTGGGTCATGGCCGCCATGGTCTTCTTCCAGCTGGGCTGGGGCTTGTGGATGGCGCGGGTGCGCGAGGGCGTGGGCGGCGGCATGGTCGCGGCCTATGACGTGCATTTCGCGGTCGGCGTGCTGATGCTGATCCTGGTGATCGGCCGTTTGTCCTGGCGGCTGATGGCGCCTAACCTGATCAATGACGCGGACAAGCCGGGGTGGGAGAGCACGGCCGCCCACATCACCCACTATGTCTTCTACACCTGCCTGTTCGGCCTGCCGCTGAGCGGCTGGGCCATGATTTCGGCGACGGCGCGGGATCAGGAGCTGACCGCCGGCGGGTTCATCCCGTGGCCGCTGCTGCCGTTCCAGAACCTGTCGAACACCCAGCTATGGGCCGTGGAGGCCGCGGGCGAGTGGATGCACTGGGGGCTGGTGATCACCTTGCTTCTGATGATCCCGATTCACGCGGGCGCCGCCCTGAAGCACCATCTGATCGATAGGGACGACGTGTTTCACGCGATGCTGCCGGTTGTGCCGCAGCTTCGACCCCGGCGGACGCGCTGGCAGCGGCGCTACCGCGCGCTGGAGAAGCGGGTTTCCGCGACAGCCAAACGGCTATGGCGGTTGTTTCTGCGTCCGAAAGCCGCTGCACGGCCGCCTGCATGACGCCGCGCGCGTCGTTGCGCCGGTCTCCCTTTTGCCACAGCTGGATCTGCTCGGTCGTATAGGTCGCGGGCTGTCCCGCGATCTGCGGGTTGCCCGCGCCGCCGCCTTCGCCGTTCAGGCCGTGGCACGAGGCGCAGGCCGTGATCCCGCGCGACGCATCGCCCGCCAGATAGATCGGCGGCGGCAGGCCGGCCGTGTCGGCCATGGCCTCCGCCGGGATCGGCATGGCGGCGTAATAGGCGGCGACCGCCTTGCGGCTGCGCTGATCCAGCGCCTTGGAGATGGAGGTCATCTGGTCATGCGGACGCAGGCCTGAGGCGTAGTCCTCCATTTGCTTCTGCATATAGCCCTGGTCGAGACCCGCCAGCCGCGGGGCGGATACGCCGTCGCCCTGGCCCTGCATGCCGTGACAGGTGAAACAGGCGTTATTGGCGCCGCCCGGTCCCCCGCTGAGGGCGATGACCTCTCCGGTCGCCGAAAAGGCGCGGTCCGTCTCGCCCGGCGTGGTGTCGCAGGCGGCCAGGACTAGGGGGGCGGCGATCAGGGGCAGGAGCAGGCGCACAGAGGGGCCAACACCGGCTTACGGCAGAGGTTCCATCCGGCAAATCGACGTGGCGTCACGCCGCAGGACGGAACCGCCGGCCAATCGACGCCTTTGATGGTCAAGCTTGGGGGAGAGATGCGACGCGCCCATCCAGTCGTCGAGTGCGGGACGTGAGGCGAGGAGTGCTGGCGGCGCTTCCGCTCGCCTTGCTGTGCGCCTGTGCGGACAAGGCCAACGCCCCGCGCCAGATCGTGGGCGCCGACGCCGCCGAGGGCCTGCGCATCGCCGAGCGGGTCGGCTGCGCCTCGTGCCATGTCGTGCCGGGGATTTCGTGGCCGGAAGGTCGCAGCGGCGGGTCGCTGACCGGTTTCGGCGCTCGGCCCCTGATCTCGGGTCGCTTGCCGAACCAGCCGGACGTATTGGTGCAGTGGATTATCAATGCGCCGTCGCTCGATCCCTCGACCGGAATGCCGCCGATGCCCTTGACGCAAGACCAAGCCCGCGACGTTGCGGCCTATCTGTACACGCTCGATGAAGACTGAGACCGCACCCGGCCTGTCCGGCTGGCCCCCGCCCGTGCTTGACCCCGCCGGCCCGTTCGCCGGGCCGATCGAGGTCGTGTCCTGGGTGCTGTTCATCATGGGCGGGGTGGTGCTGACGATCGTGCTGATCGCGCTGGGCATCGCCCTGTTCGGGCCGCGCGAGTGGCGAAGGCGCGTGGGCGGCGAACGGATCGTCTGGATCGGCGGCCTGGCGTTTCCTGTCGTGGTGCTCACGGGCCTGCTGATCTACGGGCTCAACGTCACCGCGCGCGTGACGGCCGAGCCCCGGCCCGGCGAGATGCGCGTGCGGGTCACCGGCGAGATGTGGTGGTGGCGGGTCGCCTATCTGGACGACCAGGGCCGCGAGGTGATCCAGGACGCCAACGAGGTGCACATCCCGGTCGGCCAGCCGGTGGTGTTCGAGCTGGAAAGCGCCGACGTGATCCACAGCTTCTGGGTGCCGCGTCTGGGCGGCAAGACCGACATGATCCCCGGCCGGCGCAACTTCATGCGGCTGCAGGCCGATGAGGCGGGCGTGTTCGGCGGCCAATGCGCCGAGTACTGCGGCGGTCCGCACGCCCTGATGGGCTTTGTCGTGGTGGCGCATGAACCGGCGGCCTATGCGCAGTGGCGCGCCAAGCAGGCGGGGCCGGCCGTTGCGCCCGCCATGCCGCAACTCGCCAGAGGACAGGCGGTGTTCGACGCCAACGGCTGCGGCGCCTGCCACACGGTTCGGGGCACGGAATACAACGGCCTGGCCGGACCTGACCTGACGCACGTCGGCGCGCGCCAGAGCATCGGCGCGGGCATCCTGCCGAACAACCAGGGCACGCTGGCGGGCTGGATTTCGGACAGTCAGGGCATCAAGCCCGGCAACCGCATGCCGTCCTATCCGGTGTTGACCGGCGCCGATCTGCGTGACGTCGCGGCCTATCTGGACAGCCTGAAATGAGTTCGGAAACCGGCTGGGACCCCAAGCTCTACGACCGTTTCCCGACACCCGAAGACCGGCCCGAAGGCGAGCTGGAGCAGCTGGAGGAAACCTGGTGCGGGCCGCGCACCGGCTGGGAATGGCTGACCGCGCTGAACAACAACTTCATCGGCGTCTACTACGTCGGCGCGGCCATGCTGTTCTTTATCCTGGCGGGCGTGCTGGCGGTGCTGATGCGCACCCAGTTGGCCCTGCCGATGACGGGCTTCCTGGCGCAGGAGACCTACAACCAGATCTTCACCATGCACGGCACGGTGATGATGTTCCTGTTCGCAGTGCCGGCGGTCGAGGCGCTGGGCGTGCTGCTGTTGCCGCAGATGCTTGGCGCGCGCGACCTGCCGTTTCCGCGCCTCAGCGCCTATGCCTTCTGGGCCTATCTGGTGGGTGGGCTGGCGTTCTTCTGCTCGATCTTCGTGGGCCTGGCGCCGAACGGCGGCTGGTTCATGTATCCGCCGCTGACCAACACCACCTATTCACCGGGCATCAACGCCGACTTCTGGCTGCTCGGCATCGGCTTCATCGAAATCTCGGCCATCGCCGGCGCCATCGAGATCATCGTGGGCGTGCTGAAGACGCGCGCGCCCGGCATGACGCTGGACAAGCTGCCGATCTTCGCCTGGGCCATGCTGATCTTTGCGGTGATGATCATCATCGCCTTTCCCTCGGTGATCCTGTCGACCCTGCTCCTGGAGCTGGAGCGGGCGCTCGGCTGGCCCTTCTTCGACGCGATCAAGGGCGGCGATCCGATGCTGTGGCAGCATCTGTTCTGGTTCTTCGGCCACCCGGAGGTCTACATCATCTTCCTGCCGGCGGCGGGGGCCATGTCGACCATCATCCCGGCGGCGGCCCAGACCAAGCTGGTCGGCTATCGGCTGGTGGTGCTGGCCATGCTGGCGACGGGCTTCATCTCCTTCGGCGTCTGGTCGCACCACATGTTCGCGACCGGCATGCCGCAGATCAGCATCAACTATTTCTCCGCCGCCTCCATGGCCGTCAGCATTCCGGCGGGGGTGCAGGTGTTCGCCTGGATCGCCACGCTGGCGGCGGGCAAGATGCGGTTCAACACGCCTGGCCTGTTCGCGGTCGGAGGCCTGGTCATCTTCGTCATGGGCGGGCTGACCGGGGTGATGGTCGCCATGGTGCCGTTCGACTGGCAGGCGCATGACAGCTACTTCATCGTGGCGCACCTGCACTATGTGCTGATCGGCGGCATGGTGTTTCCGCTGTTCGCGGCGATCTACTACTGGGTCCCGATGAGCTCCAGCCGGCCGCTCAGCGAGCGGTGGGGCAAGTGGATCTTCTGGCTGATGTTCGCCGGCATGCACATCACCTTTTTGCCCATGCACCTGACCGGACTGATGGGCATGCCCAGGCGGGTCTACACCTATTTGCCGGGGCGCGGTTGGGACCTGCTGAACTTCATCTCCACCGTGGGGTCGTTCCTGACGGCGATCGCGGTGATCCTGTGGGTCATCGACATGTGCCGCAACTTCCGTCCGTTCGGAAAGGACGCCGGCAACGTCTACAACGGGCCGGGCCTGGAGTGGCTGCCCGCCGGCCTCTATTCGCTGCGCTCCATTCCGGTGGTGAAGAGCCTGTATCCGGTGTGGGACCAGCCCGAACTGGCCAAGCAGGTCGAGGAGGGCCGCTGGTTCCTGCCCGGCGCGCCGCTGAACCAGCGCCAGACCATTATCACCAGCCCGATCAACGCCGAGCCGCAATATGTGCTGAAGATGCCGCGGCCTTCGTCCTGGTACCTTACCGGGGCGGTGTTCACCGCCGGCTTCTTCCTGATTCTGACGGTGCAGGCCTATGTGGTCGCGCTGATCAGCGGCGTGCTGGCGATCTACTGCATCATGAAGTGGGCGTGGACGCTGGACCTGCCGAACGAGCTTGAGGCCGTCGACGTCGGCGGCGGGATCATCCTGCCGTCCTATGCGGCCGGCCCGACCAGCCACGGCTGGTGGGCCATGGTCATCACCCTGATCGTGTCGGGCATGGTCGCGGTCATGGCGGGCTTCTCCTATGTTTTCCTGTGGAGCCGGCGACCGGACCTGTGGGTCGCGCCGCCCGAACTGATGCTGATGTTCGGCGCGCTGGGACTGCTGGCCGTTTCGGCGGCGTTCGCCTTGTTCTCGGCGCGTCTGCAGCGGGTCGAGCGCCGCGATGCGAGGGGCGGGGCGGCGGCCCTGATGATCCTGGCGACCGTGGCGCTTGCGGCGTCCTGCGCGCTGCAGGCCCACAGCTGGTGGTCCATCGGCCTTCGACCGGACGAGACCAGCCAGGGCGCGACCGTCGGCTTCCTGATCGCCTGGCAGGCGCAATCGGCGGGCATCGCCCTGCTGATGGGGCTGTTCGTGGGACTGAGATGGATCATGGGGCGGCTGTCGTCGCGCCGCCCCGCGACGATCGATCTGATCGCCCTGTTTGTGATCTTTTCGGCCGTTCAGGGCGCAGCGGCGACGCTGCTGGTCTGGCTGTTCCCCGGAGCGGGCGCATGACCATCCGGACGTGGGTGCTGATGCTGGCGGGCCTGAGCATATGGGCGCTGCACTTCATCGGCGTCTATCTGATCGCCAGCGTCGCAGACGTGGTCGCCACGGCCGACGACTTCGCCTGGCGCATGGGCGGGGTGGCGTTCAGCGTGGCCTGCGCGCTTTTGTGCGGTGCGGCCATCGCCCTGCCGGCGATGGCGCTGCGTCGCGGGACGGGGGCGGAGGTCGAGCGGTTCAGCCTGCAGCTGGGCGTGCTGGGCGGCGCCATCGGCCTGATCGGCATCGTCTACCAGACCCTGCCCAACCTGATCGGCTATTGAGGCGTCAGGGCTGCTCGGCGATCCAGGCGTCCATGCGGCGGTCGAGCAGGTCCAGCGGCAGGGGGCCGTCCACCAGCAGGGCGTCGTGGAAGGCGCGGACGTCGAAACGGTCGCCCAACTGCTGCTCGGCGCGGGCGCGGATGTCGCGCAGCCGGATCTCGCCGATCTTGTAGGCCGTGGCCTGTCCCGGCCAGCCGATGTAACGCTGAAGCTCGGTCTCGATGTTGTGCGGGGCCAGGGCCGAGTTGTCGCGGAAACAGGCGCGCGCCTGCTCGGTGCTCCAGCCCATCCAGTGCAGGCCGGTGTCGGCGACCAGACGGCAGGCGCGCCACATCTCATACGACAGGCGGCCGAAGCGTTCATAGGGCGTGCGGTAAAAGCCCATCTCCTCGCCCAGGAACTCGGCATACAGGCCCCAGCCTTCGGTATAGGCGCTGACGTTGGCCTGCCGACGGAAATAGGGCTGATCCTCCGCCTCCTGCTGCAAGGCGATCTGGATGTGGTGGCCCGGCACGGCTTCATGCAGCGTCAGCGCCGGCAGTTCATAAAGCGGGCGCTGGTCCAGGCGAGAGGTATTGACCATGTAGCCGCCGGCCACGCCATTGGCGATGGAGCCGGGATTGTAGCGGCCGGTGGTGTAGTTGTCCTCGATCTCGCGCGGCACCGGGCGCACGCCATACGGCAGGCGCGGCAGCGTTCCGAACAGGGCCGGCAGACCGTCGTCGGCGCGCTTGGCCATCTCGGAGGCCTTTTCCAACAGGTCCTCGCGGCTTTCGGCGCGGAAGCGCGGATCGCTGCGCATAAAGGCCAGAAAGCCGGCGAAATCGCCGGTCCAGCCCGCCGCGCGCATTTCGGTCTCCATTCGGGCGCGAATGCGCGCGACCTCCGACAGGCCGATCCCATGGATCTGGTCGGGCGTCAGGTCGGTCGTGGTGTGACCTCGCACCAGATGGGCGTAGAGCGCCCGCCCGTCCTTGCGATGCGCAAGACCGGGGGTTTCGGGCGCCTCGGGCCGATAGTCGTCGGTCAGGAAAGCCAGCCAGTCCTTGCGCGCCTGCACCACGCTCTCGACGGCGGCCTGCGCCTCCTGCCTCAGCCTCGCCTGATCGGCCGCCGAAATGGTCGCGGGAAGGGTCGCGAAGGGCTTCAGCAGCGGCTCGTCGGCTGGAGCGATCGCGACGTCGTTGCGGCCCAAGGCGATGGCGCTGTCGACCACGGAGGCGGGCTGCACCAGTCCGGTCTCCAGACCGCGTCGGGCGTTGTCGATGGCGTTGCGATAGAGGGTGGGAAAGGCCGCGATGCGACGCACAAAGGCTTGGGCTTCCGCGATGGAGGACAGCCGCGTGCCTTGGCCCATGTAGAGCGCCCAGCCGCCCGGCCCGCCTTCGGAATCGAAGGACAGACGACCGGCGTCCAAGGGCGTCCCGGCCAGGGCGTGGCGAAGGGTGTTCAGCAGGAAGGCGTGATCGATACGCTCGGCATCGTTGAGGTCCTCCGGGCGAACGGCCTCCAGCCGCGTCACGAAGGCCTGCATCGGCTGGACCTGCGCAAGCTCGAAGGCGCGAGAGGTGTCCGGCAGGCGGCCTTGCGCCTCCACGTCGCCTTCCTGGCCCGCAGAGACCGGATCGACCGCCTTCAGATAGGCTTCATAGTCCTGGATGATGGCGGCCAGGGCGGGATTTGGGGCCGGCCGGACGGCGGACACGGCCTGTGCATCCGCGGCCGCCACGCCGCATGACGCCGCGAACACGACCGCCGCGGCCAGTTGCGAAATCTTCATGATGATCCCCCTCCGGTCGCCGACAGCAGCCGAGCCAGGAGGCTTCGTCAAGAGCGGACGATCAGCCCGCCTCGCACGCATCCATGAAACGCGAAACGGCCACGGCGGAGCCGGGTTGCGGCGCGTAGACCTCGCGCGTTTCTCCATGCCAGGCGGCGATCCAGCCCAGCGAGCGGAAACGCTGAAACACCGGCTGTCGCTGGCTGACGTCCGAGGCGATCACGAGGTCGCCGTCGCCGAGGCCCGATGGCTCGACCTTCGCCGTGAATCGTTCGGTGTCCCCGCCGGATTCCAGATGAATAAAGGGCTCGGCGCCATGGGCCGGCGCGGTCAGCATCAGTGTTCCCGAGCCGGCTCGGCAATCCAGCCGCAGACGCAGATCGTCGCTGGTCTCGCGTCCGTAGGCCAGCGACAGATCGCCGCCGTCGCGATGGTCGAACCAGTCCAGGCCGGGCGTGGGTGCGGGGGCGCCGGCCTCTGGCGCACGCATGGTCGGGGTGGCGCATGCGCCGAGCGCCAGCAAGGCGAGCGTCGTCACGACGGCGATTGAAGGCGTCCGCCTCATGGCCGAACGCCTCCGCAGCGTTCCGCGAACTGGCGCAGCAGCGGCTGGAACTCGGGCGCGGCGCTCACCTCGATCTGGCGTTCGCCCGCCGTGACCGTCAGCGAGCCTTGCGCAACAAAGGTGGTGAACACGGGATGATCGAGGCGCAGCACGGTCTCGATCTTGCCGCCTCGGGCGGCGCGCACCTCGACGGCGCCGGTCGCCGCGCCGGCCGTCAGGCGGGCGAAGCCGGGCTGCGCTTGGGGATCGTAGAGCGATAGAAGGGCCGTGCCTCGTCCCAGCATGCATTCCAGCGTCGCCTTAAGCCGCGCCGTGTCCGGAACTTCGTTGGCGAGCACCAACGAGCCGCCATTTTCATACAGCGACCACACCCACCGATCTTCAGCAGGGCGCTGGCTGACAGCAGAGACGGGCGTTGCGCCCACGCCGAGCAGCAGGACGGCGAAGCTAAAAACGATCGGCTTCATGCGAGCATCCACGGTCAGGCGACCCGAGCGCGCCCGCGGCGATCATCCATCAGGCGCGGGCCGAACCGCAATAGGACAGGAAGCCTCGCACGCCGCGCCGCTCGGCCGTGGTGGCCGTCAGCACGGTTTCGCCGCCTTCGCCGCTGACGCGCAGGGCGCCGCGATGCGCCAGGTCGGCAAGATTGGCGTCGTCGACCGCGATACGCGCTTCGTCCGCATCGCCGCCGCTCATCGGGTCCATCGGCGTGGGCGCGGAGGTCGCAACGCGCGCGCCGACCGGCTGCACGTCGCCGTAGACCACCGCCGTCCGATCGCCGGGCGAGCAGGTGATCATCATCGCCAACTGGTCGGAATTGGCCATGCCGTAGGCCAGCTTGGCCATGTCGCCTTCCTGCACCAGGTGCCAGGCCATGCCGGGCTGGGCGGGGGCGGACGCCTCCTGCGTCTGGGCCGTGAAGGCGACCAGACCGAGGGCGGCGACGGTGGGGATCAGGACCTTGAACATGGGGATGCGCTCGCGTTCCGGTGTGTAACGCCGGTTCGCGTCGGGGGTTCACGGCAACGCTTGAAGACCGTGAACGGTGTGGCGCTTCGGCATCGCCGTCAGAACGGGCTGAAACGCTCCACCAGGCTTTGCGCGGCCGGAGAGGCCTGGACCCGGCTGATGTCGCCGCGTCCGCCATAGGAGATGCGCGCCTCGGCGATCTGGGTGTGGGCGATGGTGTTGGCCGAGGAGATGTCCTCTGGCCGCACGATGCCGGCGACCGTCAGCTCGCGCACCTCGCGGTTGGTGCGGACCTCCTGGCGGCCCTGGATCACCAGATTGCCGTTGGACAGCACGTCGGTGACCACCGCCGCGATGGTCAGCGACACCTTCTCCGAGCGGCTGACCGAGCCGGAGCCCGACGCGTTCAGTTCGCCCTCGATGCCGACCAGGCGGTTGGGATCAAAGGTGTCGGGGAAGAATTTGCCGAGGTTGGATTCGAAGCCCAGGAAGTTCGACACGCCGGCCGAGGCGTCGTTGGACCGCTGGCGCTGGGTCGAGTTCTGCGTCTGGGCGCGATCGTCGATGTCGATCCGCACGGTCAGGATGTCGCCGATGTGGCGCGCGCGCTGATCGCCGAAAAAGGACCGGGCGCCGGTGCGCCACAGGCTGTTGGCGCTGGCGGGCGTGGCTTCCGAGCGCACGGCGCTGGCGGGCAGATAGGCCTGGCTGACGGGCACCAGGGCGGCGGGATAGCCGATGGGCGCCAGTTCCGGCCCCTTCACCGCCTCGATGGCGGTGGAGCAGGCGGCCAGCGGAGCGGCCGAGACGACCAGGGCGGCGAGAAAAGCGGTTTTGCGCATGCGAGAAATCCTCAGCGGGACGCGAACTGTTGGGCGGCGCCGGCGGCCATGGCCGTGCCCGGCCCGGTGGCGACCGCGTCGATGGTGCGGTTGGAGGTAGTGTTCAGAACGGCTACGGGCTCGCCGACGCGGGCGCTGCGCTGGGCCTTGCCCATGACGCTGAGCCGCACGCCGCCGACCTCGTAGGTGACGCGGACCATGTCGTTGCGGGCGATCACCGGCTGGCCCGCCACAGCGCGCGGCCCGGGCTGGATCGACGCAGCGACCGGCGCGGGCTGGGACGCCTCGGCGGTGTTCTGGACGGCGCTCTGGACGGCGGCGGCGCGGCGCACGGCCACGCGGCGCAGGCCTGGGGGGTTGGACCAGTCGAGCCCCGCCTGGCGAGCCTGGGCCTGAAGCTGCCCGGCCTCCAGCACCACGGACGGACCGGTGCGCTGGGCCACCGCCACGTCCGCCGCGGCGCCCGCGCCGTCAAAGATGTCGCCCAGGGTGACCCGGCCGTCGGCGTCCACGGGGTTCGGGCGAAGGGTGACTTCGCCGGCCAGGGCCGGCGCACCGCAGGCGAGCACGGCGACGGCCGCAAGGAGCGTGTGCAGCTTGGCCATGATCCTAGTTCTTCACCTGGGCGGCGACGGACAGCATCTCGTCGGCGGTGGAGATGACCTTTGAGTTCATCTCATAGGCGCGCTGGGCGACGATCAGGGCGCTGATTTCCGATACGGCGTCGACGTTCGAAGCCTCGGTGTAGCCGTGCAGCAGCGAGCCGTAGCCGACGTCGCCGGGCGTGCCGACGGCGGCCGGACCCGATGCAGCGGTTTCCAGCAGCAGGTTGTCGCCAACCGCCTCGAGTCCCGCCTCGTTGAAGAAGGTGGCGAGCTCGAGCTGGCCCACGGTGGTCGGCTCGGTCGCGCCGTCGGTGGTGACCTGCACCAGGCCGGACTTGGAGACGGTGATGTCCACCATGTCCTGCGGCACGGTGATCGCCGGCTCGATCGCATAGCCGTCCTCGGTGACCAGCTGGCCTTCCTGGTTGACGGCGAAGTTGCCGGCCCGGGTGTAGGCCGTCTCGCCCGAAGGAAGGGTGACCTGAAAATAGCCCTTGCCGTCGATGGCCAGGTCGTAGCGACCGCCGGTCTGGGTCGGCGTGCCCTGTTCGGTGATGCGATAGACCGAGCCCGCCTTGACGCCCGCGCCGATCTGGATGCCGGTCGGCACCACCGTGCCCTGGCTGGACGACTGCGCGCCCATGCGTTCGACGTTCTGGTACAGCAGGTCCTGGAACTCGGCGCGCTGCTTCTTGAAGCCCACCGTATTCATGTTGGCGATGTTGTTGGAGATGACCTCCACGTTCAGCTGCTGGGCGGCCATGCCCGAGGCGGCGGTTCTGAGTGCGCGCATCTGTCAGGGTCCTTATGCGGCTCGGCCGAGGCGCTCGACGGCGCGGCGGCTGAGGTCGGTGGCGTTCTCGATCATCCGCGTCACGCTTTCGTAGGCGCGGCTGATCTCGACGAGATTGGTGATTTCGATCAACGCGTTGACGTTGGCCGATTCCAGCATGCCCTGCTGGATGCGGGCGTCCGGGGCGTCCATCGTCTGGGCGTTGGAGGTGTTGCGATACAGGCCGTCGCCGCCCTTCTCGAGCACGCCCAGCGCCTCGAAGCGGACGACGGAAAGGCGGCCGGTGATCTGGCCGTTCTGGGTGATTGTGCCGTCCGAGCCGACGGACACGGGACCGAGCGCCGGGTTCAGCACGATCTCGCCGCCGTCGCCCATCACCGGGGCGCCCGCCTTGGTGGTCAGCCGGCCTTCGGGATCCAGGGTGAAGGCGCCGTCGCGGGTATAGGCCTCGCCGTTCGCGCCGTCGCCGACGGTGAAGAAGGCGCCTTCGCCGTCGATGGCGAAGTCCAGCGGTCGGCCGGTCTGCTGCATCGCGCCCTGGCCGAAGTCGCGCCCCACGCCCTTGTCCAGCACGAAGCTGACGCCCGGCCGCACCTGGTCGTTGCGCGCGCGCTCGCCGACTTCGGTTCCCAGCATCAGCTGTTCGACCTTGAAGCCGGTGGTGTCCGCATTGGCGATGTTGTTGGCCACGATGTCGAGCTCGCGGCGCAGCGTCATCTGGCGGGACAGTCCGATGTAGGCGGCGTTTTCCAAAAGGGCGGCTCCTTCGCCCAGCCTTGTCGCAACCGCCGTGCCAACAGGGTTAATCCAGCCGTGGCGGGCTTTTGTCGCGGAGCGATGGGTTGCAGCCCGGCAAATCCTGCCGCTTCTAAACGGCGCGTTAACCAAACCGGGCCAGTGTTGCCGCGACATCCTGCGGGGCGAGTGCGGCCATGTTGAAGCTGGGCAAGAAAAAGAAGGACGGCGCATCCGACGCCGCCAACCTGCCCGCCGTCGCGGAAGGCGAAGGCGGCGAAGGCGCGCCCAAGAAGAAGAAACTGCCGCTGCTGTTCATCGCCATCCCGGCGGCCCTTGTCGTGCTGGGCGGCGGCGGGGCGGCGGGCATGATCCTGATGAAGCCCAAGCCGGCCGAAGCGCACGGCGAAGAGGCCAAAGACGGGCACGGCGAGGAGAAGGCCGAAAAGGGCCACGGCAAGGAAAAGAAGGAAGAAAAGGGCGGCCACGGCGGCGGCAAGGAAGGCGAGGCCGATCCGGCGCTCGGCAAGATCTCCGATGGCCCGGACGGCGTGACCTTCTACACCCTGCCGAACATGGTGGTGAACATCCAGTCGCCGGACGGCAAGCCCACCTACCTGAAGCTGACGCTGACGCTGGAGATGAAGGACGCCGAGGTCGCGACCCATCTTCAGGAAGAGACCCCGCGCATGCAGGACATGTTCCAGGGCTTCCTGCGCGAACTGCGGCCTGAGGACCTAGCCGGATCGGCCGGATCGTACCAGCTGCGCGCCGAAATCCTGCGCCGGGTCAACCTGCTGGCCGAGCCGGGCAAGGTCGACGCCGTTCTGATCGAAGAGATGCTGGTTCAGTAGCCGATGACCGACCCCCTGGCCGACATGGACGCCTTTGGGGCGATGGGCGGCGACGCTGCCTCGACCATGATGGGCGAGCGCGTGCTGAACCAGGACGAGATCGACAGCCTGCTGGGCTTCGATCTTGGCGGGGACGACGGCTCTAACCGGTCCGGCATCCGGGCCATCATCAACTCGGCGCTGGTCTCGTATGAACGCCTGCCGATGCTGGAAATCGTCTTCGACCGCCTGGTGCGGTTGATGACGACGTCCTTGCGCAACTTCACCTCTGACAACGTCGAAGTCAGCCTGGACAACATCTCCTCGATCCGGTTCGGCGACTATCTGAACTCGATCCCCCTGCCGGCGATCCTGGCGGTGTTCCGGGCGGAGGAGTTGGACAACTACGGCCTGCTGACGGTCGATTCCAACCTGATCTATTCGATCGTCGACGTGCTGCTGGGCGGCCGTCGCGGCACGGCGGCGCTGCGTATCGAGGGGCGGCCCTACACCACCATCGAGCGGGTGCTGGTGCAGCGGATGGTCGAGGTGGTGCTGAACGACGCCCGTCAGGCGTTCGAGCCGCTGACCCCCGTCCACTTCAACCTGGACCGGCTGGAGACCAATCCGCGCTTCGCCGCCATCGCGCGTCCGGCCAATGCCGCCATCCTGATCAAGCTGCGGATCGACATGGAGGACCGCGGCGGGCGCATCGAACTGCTGCTGCCCTATGCGACGCTGGAGCCGATCCGCAAGATGCTGCTGCAGCAGTTCATGGGCGAGAAGTTCGGCCGCGACAACATCTGGGAAGGCCACCTGGCGACCGAGCTTTGGACCACCGAGACGGAGGTCCGGGCGGTGCTGGACGAGCAGCAGGCGCCGCTCAGCAAGGTGCTGGACTTCAAGGTGGGCGACACCCTGATGCTGAACGCGACCCCCGACAGCGAGGTGTCGATCCGCGCCGGCTCCATCCCGCTGACGACCGGTCGGATGGGCCGCAAGGGCCAGCACATCGCAATCCGCGTCGAGGCGCCGATCAGCGTCGAGGCCGCGCAAAGCATGAGGAGCAGGGCATGACCGGGATCATCATGGACGGCGTGCTGATGCTGCTGCTGGTCGCGGCCGTCGGCTACGGGATCAAGCTGGAGCGCAAGTTGACGGCGTTGCGGGCCGGGCAGCTGGCGTTCGCGTCCGCCGTGACCGAGTTGAACTCCGCCGCGACCCGCGCCGAGGCAGCCCTGGCGACGCTGCGGGCGTCGGGCCAGGAAACGGACTTGCTGCACGACCGCATCATCAAGGCGCGCGAGGTCAAGGCGCAGCTGGAGACCCTGATCGCCCGCGCGCCGGCGGCTCAGGCCGCGCGTGCGGAGGATCGTCCGGTCGCGCGCACCGAGCCCGCGCCCCACCCGGCGCCGCCTGTCGAGGACGAAGACCGCGCGCGCCGCATGGCCGCCCTGGCCGAGCGTATTCAGGGTCTGGCCGGACCCGCGACCAGCCGCCGCGCCGCGACGTCGCATGCGGAGCAGACGCCGGGCGCCGGCAACGTCGCCGCCATCCTGCAGGCGATGACCGCTAACCAATCTGCCAAACAAAGCCTCAACGCCGCCCGGCGTAGCCTCGACGACGACCTGTTCGCCGCCTGACCCATTTTTCCCGCCCAATGCTTCGCCGCGCGACGACGAAGCGGCTTGAGGGCGCCACGAGACCGAAGCCATGGCCCGCATTCCCCGCCTGCTGCCCCTGATCGCCATCGCCATCGGCGGGGTGGTCGCCGTGCGCGCGGTGGGCGTGGCGCCCGAGCTGTTCAGCGGCGCCAAGGCCTGGGCCGAGGAGGCCGCGCCCGCCGGCGCCGCCGCGCCCAAGCCGACACAGGCCGCCTGCGCCCTGTCGCCGGACCAGTTGGCGCAGCAGGCCGGCATTTCGCCCGCCGAGCTGAAGATCATCCAGTCGCTGTCGGCGCGCCGCACCGAGCTTGATGCGCGCGATCAGGACTTCGCCACCACCCTGCCGCTGATGGTCGCCGCCGAGCAGAAGATCGACGCCAAGGTCAAGGCGCTGGAGGCGCTGAAGGCCGAGATGAAGGGCCTGCTGGGTCAGGTGGACGAGCGCGAAAAGGCCGAGATCGACCGGCTGGTGCAGGTCTATTCCGCCATGCGGCCCAAGGAGGCGGCGCCCGTGCTGGCCTCGCTGGATGACCGGGTGCGCCTGCCCGTCGCCGCCGCCATGCGTCCGCGCACCCTGGCCGCCATCATGGCCCAGATGTCGCCGGCCCAGGCCAAGGAGCTTACGGAAAAGCTGGCCGCGCGCTTCCAGGCCCAGCAAATGGCCGCCCGCGCCGCCGCTGCCCAGGCCGCCGAGCCCGCGCCCGCGCCCGTCGCGGCTCCGGCTGCGACGCCGACCGCCCAGCCCGCCTCGACCGAGGCCAAACCGGCTGCGCCACGTCCCGCCGCGCGTCAGACCCCGCGCCCAGCGCCGCGTCCGCAGGCCGCGGCTCGCAGGACGGAAAGCGCGCCTCGGCCGGCTGCGGCGGCGCCCGCCGGTCCTCAGCCCTACAATGCGGGCGACGCCGGCCAGCAGCCGCGCCAGTCGGTGCAGTAGCTCAGGTCTCGGGCATCCAGGCCGGGCGGCGCGGGGTGACCGCCCGTCCATCGACAGTCAGCTGACCCTCCAGCCTGTCCAGCCGCAGCAGCGCCATCGTCGCGCCGTCACGCCCGCTCAGCACCTCGCCGGCGCGCAGCTCTCCGTTCAGCACCTCGGCGCCGAACGGAGGAGGGGGACCCTCAAAGGCGATCGGCAGCATGCGGTTTCGAATGGCACCGCGCCGCTTCATGCGCGAGGTCGTCTCCTGGCCGACGAAACACCCCTTGTGGAAGTCGATGCCGTTCAGCAGGTCGAAGTTGGCTTCGATCGGATAGGTCTTGTCCGACGGCGCGTCCGTCGCCGGATCGGGAAGGCCGACGGTCAGGCGATGGGCCTGATGTTCGTCTTCACCCGTGTTCGTCTCGAATTCTCCGCCGTAGGCCCGGCCGCCCAGTTCCGGCGTGCGCGGATCGACAAGGAAGCCGGCCGCCTCGCCGTCCCAGGCGGCGAACACCCGGCGTTCGTCAGCGCCGATCTCCACCTTGGCTCGCAGCCGGTACATGGACAGCCGCATCAGCAGCGCCTCACGCCGGTTCGCCGCCACATCCAGCACGACGCCGCCGTCCTCGCCCAGGATGAACAGGTCGAACAGCAGCCGGCCCGGCGGCGACAAAAGCGCGCCGAAGCGAAGCTCGCCGTCAGCCAGCGTCTCGACGTCTTGGGTCAGCAGGTTGTGCAGAAAGGGCTTGGCGTCCTCTCCCTTGACGGAAATAAGGGCGCGGCTGTCCAAGCGGGCGGTGCGTGTCATGCGGCCTAGATAGGCGCAGGCGACGCCCCTGTCAGGTGACGCGGTAGCGCGCCTCGATCCCGTCCGCCTGCCAGTCATGCTCGGCCAGCTTGTCCAGCGAACGCGCCACCAGCCGGTTGAACCGCTCAGCGTCGCCCGCTTCGACCGCCGGTCGCAGATAGTCCGTGACCACGGCCCGCGCCGGATAGGTCCCCACCGGGCCCGGAACGCTCAGCGCCACCGCTATGCCGCTGTCGATCCAGGCCGCGACCGTGTCGAACACCTCTTCGGACGACAGGAAGGGCGTGCGGCGCACCACGAACAGGGTGATTTCGCCGTGCTCCACCCCGTCAGGGCGTATGACAATCCCGCTGCGGTCGGGCCGCCAGTCGTCGGACAGCTCCACCGCCCGCCACAGGCAGAACCAGGTGCGACAGGTCTGCGGCCGGATCGCATGCACCGCGCATCCGGCGTCCGGCACGCAATAGGCGCAAAGCTCGCCCGTCGGCTTGGCCAGATCCGGCAGGTCCAGCGGAATGACCCGGCAGCACTCGACGCAGCCGCCGCAGGTGCGGTCGGGGATCAGCGGCAGGGACACGGGCGGGGCTCCATGGCGCGGGCCTTTAGCACAGCCCTTTTGGCTCTGGGGCGTCTTCTCGCCACGCGCGGGTGCGGCTACAGATCACGGCATGACCCAGACATTCGACCTGATCGTTCGTGGCGGCGAAGTGGTGAACCACGCGGGGCGCGGCTTGGCGGACGTGGGCGTGCGCGACGGACGCATCGCCGCGATCGGCGACCTGTCCCAGGCCTCGGCCGGAGAGGTGCTGGACGCCGCCGGCCTGACCGTCCTGCCCGGCGTGATCGACACCCAGGTTCACTTCCGCGAGCCGGGTTTGGAGTGGAAGGAAGATCTGGAAACCGGATCGCGCGCCGCGGCGCTCGGCGGCGTGGTCGCGGTGTTCGAGATGCCGAACACCAATCCCAACACCACCGATCCGGACACCCTGGCGGACAAGCTGGCCCGCGCCCGAGATCGGATGTGGACCGACCACGCCTTTTACGTCGGCGGCACGCACGAGAACGCGGCCTTTCTGGGCGAGCTTGAGCGGCTGCCTGGCTGCTGCGGCATCAAGGTGTTCATGGGCGCATCCACCGGCGACCTGCTGGTCGCCGACGACGACGGCGTGCGCGAGGTGCTGAAGCACACCCAACGCCGCGCCACCTTCCATTCCGAGGACGAATACCGTCTGGCCGAGCGGCGCGAACTGGCCCGCCCCGGCGACTGGACCAGCCACCCTGAGGTGCGCGACGCCGAAAGCGCCATCCAGTCCACCCGCCGCCTGGTACGACTGGCGCGCGAGGTGGGGCGGCGCATCCACATCCTGCACGTCACCACCGCCGACGAGATCGCCTTTCTGGCCGACCACAAGGACGTGGCGACGGTGGAGGTCACGCCCCAGCACCTGACCCTGGTCGCGCCCGAGGCCTATCAACGGCTGAAGGGGCTGGCCCAGATGAACCCGCCGATCCGCTCGGCCGAGCATGTCGCGGGCCTGTGGCATGCCATTCAAGGCGGCGTTGCCGACGTGCTGGGCTCGGACCATGCGCCGCATACGCTGGAGGAAAAGGCCCGGCCCTATCCCGCCTCGCCCTCGGGCATGCCCGGGGTGCAGACGCTGGTGCCGGTCATGCTGACCCATGTGGCGAACGGCCGGCTCAGCCTGGAGCGGTTCGTGGACCTGACCTCGGCCGGGGCGCAGCGCATCTTCAACATCGCCGGCAAGGGGCGACTGGCCGAAGGCTATGACGCCGACCTGACGATCGTGGACCTCAATGCCCGCCGCACCATCAAGGCCGAGGATCAGGCCAGCCGCTGCGGCTGGACCCCCTTCGACGGCTTCGAGGCCACCGGCTGGCCGATGGTGACGGTGGTGCGCGGACGGGTGGTGATGCAGGACGGCGAACTGATCGGCCAGGCGCACGGCCGGCCGGTGCGCTTTTCCGAGACCCTGGACGCCTGAAGGCTCAGCGTGCGGGCGTATGCTCGCGGATAAAGGTCGCCACGTCTTCGGCCACGCCCGGCCCAAGCGGGAGGTCGGGCGCGACATAGGCGGCCATATTGGCCTGAGGGTCGGCCGGCGCGGTCTTCAGCACATGGTTGACGCCCGGCCAGATCACCAGCGTGGCGTCGGGCCGAGCCGCCTTCAGCGCCTGGGCGTCCGTCTCCCGGGTTTGCAGGTCGGTCTCGCCTTGGCCGATGAAGACCGGACCTCGGTAGCGGCTTAGCGCCTCGGCGGGGTCCAGCACCGCCCAGCTGGCGAGATAAGGCTGCACCGAGGGCCGAAAGGCGGAAGCCAGCGCAGGCGGCACGTCCGTGACCGTCTCGCCCCTTTCCAGCCGATCCAGGATCGACAGCGCCTGACCGCGCACCGGCTCGGGCGCCGCGCCGAACTGTTCGCGCATGACGGTCATCGCGGGGCGTCCCGCTCCCGACAGCAGCACCAGGCCGCAAATCTCGGAATTGTTCTCGGCCGCCAACGTCGCGACCAAGGCGCCTTCGCTGTGGCCGATCAGCCAGGCGCAGGGCCGGCCCGTCCGCCGCACGGCTTCGCTCGTCCAGGCGCGGGCGTCGGCGACATAGTCGTTGAAGCGCAGCTCGGCTTCGCTCCTGGCCGCCCCGGCGCTGGCGCCGATCCCACGCTTGTCGATGCGCAGGCTGACGATTCCCTCCGCCGCCAAGCCCTCGGCCAGCAGGCGATAGGTCGCCGCCCGGACGCCCAGCGGATTGTCGCCGTCCCGATCCGTCGGCCCCGATCCCGGCAGGATCACCGCCACGGCCGAGGCTTCGCCGTCCGGCGTCAGCAGCGTCCCGTGCAACGGCGCCGGCTGGGCGGGCAGGACGATGTCTTCGGCAGCGAGCCCCGCCATGAAGACGGCCGCCATGATCGATCCCAGCATTGCAAACCCTCCCGTTGCCGGCAGGAGCGGACCACAACGAGGCGAGGCAGACAAGGCTTGGCGGCGCCGGTGGAAGCGTCGCTCGACCGAGGGACTAGCGCTGCAGCCTGGGAGGCGCCGGCCTAGATCGAGAAGCTTACGCCGCAGCCGCAGGAGGAGGCTGCGTTGGGGTTGTTCACCACGAACTGGGCGCCGGCCAGTTCGTCGACAAAGGCGATCTCCGAGCCCTTCAGGAAGGGCACGGAGACGGGATCGACCAGGGCGGCCTGCCCGTCGGCTTCAATGCGCAGATCGTCGCCCTCGGCGCTCTCGACCAGCTCAAAGCGGTACTGGAAGCCCGAGCAGCCGCCGCCGTCCACCGCCACCCGCAGCATCAGGGCGCGGCCCTCGATCTGCGACAGCTTGGCCAGCCGCCTGGCCGCGCTGGACGCCAGGCGAATGCCTTCGGGCGCGCGTGCGGAGACGGCGAAGGCGGGTGTGGACGGTTCTGTGGATTGGACGCTGCTCACGGCGGTCTATATGAGGCGCAGGCGGGCGAGCGCCAAGGCCCGCGGCCATCACATTGCGTGCGTGACCCTTTGAGCCAGACGCCTCTCGCCCCCTATGCCGAACGCGCCGACGCCTCGCGCGGGCGACGTTTCCCCGAACCGCCCAGCCGCACCCGCACCGCCTTCGCGCGCGACCGCGACCGTATCATCCATGCGACGGCCTTTCGCCGGCTGAAGGAGAAGACCCAGGTCTTCGTGGCGCACGAGGGCGATCATTACCGCACCCGCCTGACGCACAGCCTGGAGGTGGCGCAGATCGCGCGGTCGCTGGCCCACGCGCTGCGCCTCGACCACGACCTGGCCGAGACCATCGCCCTGGCGCACGACCTGGGCCATCCGCCTTTCGCCCACGCCGGTGAGGACGAGCTGGTGGTGCAGATGGTGGGCCACGGCGGCTTCGACCACAACGTCCAGAGCTTTCGCGTCGTCACCGAGCTCGAGCACCGCTATCCGCAATTCGTCGGCCTGAACCTGTCGTGGGAGACGGTGGAGGGGGTGATCAAGCACAACGGCCCGGTCACCCAGCGGCTGGACGAGCCGGCCTGGTCGTCGGTGCGCGCCTATGTCGAAGGCGGGGCGGCGGGATGGGACCTGCGGCTGGGCGGCTTCGCCTCGCTGGAAGCCCAGTGCGCGGCCATCGCCGACGACATCGCCTACAACAACCACGACGTGGACGACGGGGTTCAGGCGGGGCTGATCACCCTGGGCGAGCTGGCGAGCGTGCCAATCATCGGCCCGATCCTCAGCGAGGTGCGGCGCGACTGGCCGGGCGTCGACGACCGGATGCTGCGGCTGGAGGCGGTCCGGCGCATGATCGGCGTCATGGTCGAGGACGTGCTGAACGAAACGGCGCGGCGGATCGAGGAAGACCGCATCGGCTCGGTGGAAGATGTGCGCACGGCCGGGCGCACGCTGGTGGACTTCTCGCCCGCGCTTAAGGCCGAGCTCGGCGTGCTGCGTCGCTTCCTGTTCGAGCGGATGTATCGCCATTACCGCGTCAACCGGACCCGCAGCCAGGCGCGGCGCATGCTGGCGCAGCTGTTTCAGCTGTTCATGGAGGAGCCGGAGGTCATGCCGCCGGAGTGGGGCGACCCCGCGCGCACCGAGGACCGCGACGCCCGCGCCCGCGCGATCTGCGACTACATCGCCGGCATGACCGACCGCTACGCCATCGAGGTCCACAAGAAGCTGTTCAGCCTCGACCTCGCGCTGGATCTGTGATTCGTAAGCGGGGGATGGCGGGCTAAACTGTGTGACCCCTGGCGCCGATTCGCGCGGGGGATCGAGGCGGAGCGCGACCATGTCATTCGACGACAATTCCCGGAACCAGGATCGTGGCCAGGATCGTGAAAGGGGCGCCTATACGCCGCCGACGGACGATGACGACCTGCCGTTTCGCCGCAACGCCTTCGATCCGCGTCAGGAGCGCGGCTATACGACCGGCGCGCGCAAGGCGCCGCCCGTCACCCTGATCGTCAGCGCGGCGGTGCTGCTGCTGCTGATCGTGGCTGTGATCTTCTTCTATCGCTCGGGCCTGCGCTCCTCGACCGACGCGCCGCCGGCCGTGGGCCAGCCGGTCGGAGAGATGACCACCCCTGCGCCGGTCGAGGCCCAGCCGGTCGATCCGGCCGAGGGCGTGCGCGTCTATCGCGACGAGACCGAAGCGACCGACGCGGCCCCGACCTTCACGGCTCCGCCCGAGACGCCCCAGCCGCGCCCGACCGCGCCTGCTCCGGCGCCGGTCACCGGCCAGGGCCTGCCGCCCGCCGCCGCGCCGGCGAGGCCCGCGCCCGCGCGCCCGGCTGAGACCGCTCCGCGTCCGGCGCCGGCTCCGGCCGAAAAGGCCGCGCCTGCGACCGCCGCTACCGGATCGTCGGGCGTGCAGATCGGCGCCTTCTCCTCGACCGCCATCGCCGACCGGGAATACGCCGCCGTGGCCGCACGCTTCGGTTCTTATGCGTCCGGCGCGCAGAAGCGGGTGCAGGAGGTGACGGCCTCCAACGGCTCCACCGTCTATCGGACGACCTTCTCCGGCCTGTCGCGAGAGCGGGCGACCGCCCTCTGCAATGCGCTGAAGGCCGCGGGCCGCGACTGCATCGTCCGGTGACCACCGCCGCCGTCTACGGCTGTTCCGGGCCTCGGCTGACGGAGGCCGAGCGCGCCTTTTTCGCCGAGGCGCGACCGTGGGGCTTTATCCTGTTCCGGCGCAACATCGAGACGCCGGAACAGGTGCGGGCGTTGACCGACGACCTGCGCGCCGCGATCGGCGACCGCGACGCGCCCGTCCTGATCGATCAGGAAGGCGGCCGGGTCCAGCGCATGGGCCCGCCGCACTGGCCGAAGTACCCGCCCGGCGCCGCCTATCTGCAGGCGGCCCACGATCCGCTGAAGGCCCGCGCGCTGGTGCGGCTGGGCGCCCGGCTGATGGCGCATGACCTGCGCGAGGTCGGCGTCACGGTGGATTGCGCGCCGATCGTCGATGTTCCGGTGCCCGGCGCCCACGACATCATCGGCGACCGCGCCTATGCGTCCGATCCTGCGATGGTGGCGCAGCTCGCGCGCGCGGCGGCGGAGGGACTGCTGGCCGGCGGCGTCCTGCCGGTGATCAAGCACATGCCCGGCCATGGGCGCGCGTTCGCCGACAGCCACAAGGCGCTGCCGGTGGTGCATGCCGACCTGGAGACGCTGGACGCCTGGGACTTCGCGCCGTTCAGGGCGCTGTCGGACATGCCGGTCGCCATGACCGCGCACGTCGTCTTCACCGCCATCGACAGGAAACGCCCGGCCACCACGTCCAGAAAGGCCCTACGGCTGATGCGAGAGCGGCTGGGCTTTTCCGGCCTGATCCTGTCGGACGATCTGTCGATGCAGGCCCTGTCCGGCGGCCTGGACGAGCGGGCGCATGCGGCGCTAAAGGCCGGGTGCGACATCGTCCTGCACTGCAACGGCGACATGGCCGAGATGCAGGCGGTGGCCTCGTCCGTCGGCAAGCTGAAGGGCCGGGCGAGGGCGCGGGCCGAAGCCGCCCTGGCCCGCATCGTTCGATCGCCCGAGCCGCTGGACGCCTCCGCCGCCCACGCCCGATTCCACCAGGCCATGGTCGGCCGGACCGAGGCCGCATCCGGCCCGGACGTGGGGGAGGCCCCGGCGTGACCGCCGACCAGACCGGCCTCAAGCAGCGCGACGCGAAGCAGGCCACCCTCGGCCTCAAGCAGCACGACGCGAGGCAGGCCACCTTCGGCCTCAAGCAGCGCGACGCGCGGTAGGCCAAAGAAGAATGCAGCCGTTCCAGCCCGATCTCGACTTCTCGGCCGCCGAACAGGCCGCGCCGAAGGAGGCGTTCGTGGTCGATCTCGACGGCTATGAAGGACCGCTGCACGTGCTGCTCGAGCTGGCGCGGCATCAGCGGGTCGATCTGCTGAAGCTGTCGATCACCGAACTGGCCGAACAGTATCTGCGGTTCGTTCATGAGGCGCGCCGGCGCAACTTCGCCCTGGCCGCGGACTACCTCGTGATGGCGTCGTGGCTCGCTTATCTGAAGTCGCGCCTGCTGCTGCCCCGCACCGAGCCCGGCAAGCCCGAGGAGCCGCCGGCCGAAGAAATGGCGGCCGCGCTCGCCTATCGGCTGAGAAAGCTGGAGGCGATCCGGCGCGGGGCCGACGCCCTGGTGGAGCGGCCGCAGCTGAAGCGGGACGTCTTTACCCGCGGCGATCCGGAGCAGATCGTCATCACGCCCTCCGACCGGATCGAGGCCAGCCTGTATGAGCTGATGACCGCCTATGTCTCACAGCGCGAGAAGCAGGCCCGGCGCCGCTACGCCCCGACCGCCAGGGTCGAGGCCTTTGCGCTGGAGGCGGCGCGCGACTGGCTGCGCGAGGTCATGCCGCGCCTGTCCGACTGGACGCCGCTGGATCGGGTCGCGCCCAGGCGCACCGAAGAGGACGGTCCCACCCAGGCCAGCTACGTCGCCTCGACCCTGTCGGCCAGCCTGGAACTGGTCAAGGAGGGCGCCATGGACGTGCGCCAGTCGCGGCCGTTCGACGACTTGTTGCTGAAGCGGCGGCAAGCGGGGCAGCCGCTGGAGCTGACGCCGTGACGACCGCCCACGAAATCGAGCGCAGGGTGGAGGCCCTGCTGTTCGCTGCGTCTGCGCCGCTCAGCACGGCGGAACTCGCCGCCCGCCTGCCGGACGGCGCCGACGTGGACGCCGCCATCGCCGCCCTGCGCAAACGCTACACCGGGCGCGGCGTCGAGCTGGATCAGGTGGCCGGCCGCTGGCGGTTCCGCACGGCCGAGAACCTCGGCTTCCTGATGACGGAGCAGCGGGAGGAGCCGCGCCGCCTTTCGCGCGCGGCGCTGGAGACGCTGGCGATCATCGCCTATCACCAGCCCGTCACCCGCGCCGAGATCGAGAGCGTGCGCGGCGTGTCCTTGTCGCGCGGCACCTTGGACGTGCTGCTGGAGATGGGGTTCGTGCGGCTGCGCGGCCGCAGGCGCACCCCCGGCCGGCCCGTGACCTACGCCACCGCCGACCGCTTCCTTGAGCATTTCGGCCTGGCTGCGCTCTCCGACATGCCGGGCCTGGCGGAGATGAAGGCGGCCGGACTTCTGGACCTGTCGATGCCGGCCGGCTTCGACGTGCCCGATCCCGGCCGCATGGGCGACGCCGACGAAGACCCGCTGGAGCCCGACGACGCGCCCGAGTTCGCCCAGGACTTCGTCGGCGAGGACCGCTAGGCGGTCAGAACGCGCGGCAGCTTGAAGGTCACGGTCTCGCGCGCGCCGTCGTCTTCGGTCACGGTAGCGTCGAAGCGGTCGCGCACGGCGTCGATCAGCGCCTCGATCAGCGGTTCGGGGGCTGAGGCGCCGGCGGTGACGCCCAGCGTGTCGACACCGTCGAACCAGGCCCAGTCGACCTGGGACGCATCATCGACCAGCCGGGCGTCGCGCGCGCCCGCCCGCATCGCCACCTCGACCAGCCGCGCCGAGTTGGACGAGTTCTTGGACCCCACCACCAGCACCAGGTCGCAGTCGGCGCCGAGCCGCTTCACCGCCTCCTGCCGGTTGGTGGTGGCGTAGCAGATGTCTTCCTTGTGCGGGTCCGGCAGTTCGGGGAAACGCCGCTTCAGGATCGCCAGTATGCCGGCTGTATCGTCCACCGACAGCGTGGTCTGGGTGGCGTAGGCGAGAGGCGCGTCGCCCGGCCGCTGAACCGTCTCCGCATCCTCTTCGGTCTCGACCAGGGTGATGGCGCCGGGCGGCAGCTGGCCCATGGTGCCGACCACTTCCGGATGGCCGGCATGGCCGATCAGCAGGATGTGCCGCCCCGCCGCATGGTGCCGCTCGGCCTCCACATGGACCTTGGAGACCAGCGGGCAGGTGGCGTCCAGGAACAGCATCTCGCGCGAGCGGGCGGTCGCCGGCACCGACTTGGGCACGCCGTGCGCCGAGAACACCACCGGGCGGTCGTCCGGGCACTCGTCCAGTTCCTTGACGAAAACGGCGCCCAAGCCCTTCAGCCGCTCGACCACATGGCGGTTGTGGACGATCTCGTGCCGGACGAAGACGGGCGCGCCATACTTCTCCAGCGCCCGCTCGACGATCTGGATCGCCCGGTCCACCCCGGCGCAGAAGCCGCGCGGCGTGGCCAGCCGCACATGCAGCGGACGGCGAGGCGATGGGGGCGGGACGTGGAGGTTCATGACCGCGAACCTAGTCGCTCGCGCGCCCGGCCGCCACCGATCCGCATCGACTCAGGGATACGCAGGCGCGGCCCTTCGCCACGGCGCTTGATCGCACAAGAAATAGGCGAGCCGCCGCAACAACTTAGCGCCCGATCACGCAGCCTTGACCTTCTACGCCCTCGCGGATAGGTTCCGCGCCGAATTCAGACCCGTTCCCGGCGGTTGTCGGGCGCTGATCGTTCAAAGGCATGTCCCCGATGCAGGAATCGCGCGAAGAGGCCATCAAGCGCCTCACCGAAAGCGCATCCTCGCTCGAGGCGCGCACCGCGCCGCAGGAGTCTGCGGATCTGGCCGCCCACAAGGTGACCGGGGAGGCCTACAAGATCATCGCCGACCTGATCGGCGGGGTGCTGGTGGGCCTGGGGCTGGGCTTTCTCGCGGACCGGTTCCTTGGAACCACTCCGTGGGGCATCATCGGCGGAGTCCTTCTGGGCTTCGCCTTGTCGATTTACATGGCGCGCCGCACGGCCAACCGGCTGATGGCGCAGGCGAAGGCGGCGGGGGTCACGGCAAAGCCGATCCCGTTCGAGGAAGCCGGGGAAGACGAGGACCGATAGGCCCATGGCCGATCCGATTCATCAGTTTCAGATCCAGAAGATCGTCGACTTCCCCGACGTGGTCCTGCCCGTGCTCGGCCCGGTGGACCTGGCGATCACCAACTCGCACCTCGCCATGACCATCGTCTTCGCCGTGGTTGTGCTGTTCCTGACGGCAGTGACCTCGTCGCCCAAGGTGGTGCCGGGGCGCCTGCAGACGGCGGGCGAGCAGATGTTCGGCATGATCGACAACCTGACCGGCTCGATCATCGGCCACGAGGGGCGTCGCTACTTCCCGTTCGTCTTCACCCTGTTCGCCCTGATCCTGGGCATGAACATCCTGGGTCTGCTGCTGACCTTCACCGCCACCTCTCAGCTGGCCATCACCGCGACCTTCGCCGCCCTGACCATCGTGCTGGTGATCGGCGTCGGCTTTGCGCGCAACGGCCTGGGCTTCTTCAAGCTGTTCTGGCCGACCAGCGCGCCGCTGGTGCTGCGCCCGATCGTCGGCGCGATCGAGTTCCTGTCGTTCCTGCTGCGTCCGGTGACGCTGGCGCTTCGTCTGTTCGGCAACATGCTGGGCGGCCACGTCGCGCTGAAGATCTTCGCCGGCTTCGTGGTGTCGCTCGGCGCCTACGCCTTCGCCAATGGCGGCATCGGTCTGGCCACCCTGCCGGTGGCCGGCCTGTCGCTGGCCATGGTGGTCGCGCTGACCGCGCTGGAGTTCCTGGTGGCCTTCCTCCAGGCCTTTGTCTTTGCCGTTCTGACCTGCATCTACCTCAATGATGTGGTCAACCTGGACCACGCCCACTAAGGCTGGGTTCAGTTCTTCACCCCGACTTCCAACACCTGACTAGGATTGAAAACCATGGAACCTGAAGCCGCGAAGTTCATCGGCGCCGGCCTCGCCACCCTCGGCATGATCGGCTCGGCCCTCGGCGTGGGCAACATCTTCGGCCAATTCCTGGCCGGCGCCCTGCGCAACCCGTCGGCGGCCGCTTCGCAAGTCGGCAACCTGTTCGTGGGCGCGGCTCTGGCTGAAGCCCTGGGCATCCTGGCCTTCGTGCTCGGCATCCTGATCTGGCTCGGCTGATCCCGAGACGCTGATCTTCGCGGCGGCGCGCCCTGAGAGGGGCTTGCGCCGCCGCTTTCGCTTTCACCACGGACGACCATGGCCGCACACTCTTCATCCCCGCCCCCGGTCCTGCCGGTGGAAGAGGCCGTCGAACACGCGGCCGAAACCGGGCACGTGCCCAACAACACCGCCGCCGAGGTCGCCGGACACGGCGAGGGCGGCCTGCCCCAGTTCGCCTTTGAGCACTGGGCCGGACAGATCGCCTATCTGCTGATCCTGTTCGCCATCCTGCTTTTCCTGGTGTCCAAGGTCTTCGCCCCACGCCTGCGACGCGTGATGGACGAGCGCGCCGACACCATCTCGACCGCCGTCGCCACGGCGCGGCAGGTCCAGGCCGAGGCCGCTGATCAAGCCGCCGCCGCCCAGGCCGAGGTCGCCAAGGCTCGCGCCGATGCTCGCGCCACCGCCGCCGCCGCCAAGGCCCGCGTGACCGAAGAGGCCAACGCCCGCCAGGCCGCCGAGGAGGCCGTCGTCGACGCCCGCATCGCCGACGCTGAGGGCCAGATCGCGGTGACGCGCGACGCCGCCATGGCGAACGTCGCCGCCATCGCCTCGGACACCGCCCGCGCCATGGTCGAGCGCCTGACGGGTCAGGGCGCCACCGACGCCGAACTGGCCACGGCCAAGGGAGCCTGAGATGCCCGCCTTTTTCGACGCTCACCTCTATGACCTGGCCAACGCCGAACTGTGGGTCGGCATTGGTCTGCTGATCTTCCTCGGCATCCTGGTCGCCGCCGGCGTGCCCAAGCTGGCCGCGCGCGCCCTCGACGCCAAGGCCCTGAAGATCCAGTCCGACCTGGACGAGGCCGCCCGCCTGCGCGCCGAGGCCGAAGCCCTGCTGGCCCAGATCCGCCAGGAAAAGGCCGAAGCCGAGGCTCAGGCCGCCGAGATGATGGCTCAGGCCGAGGCCGACGCCCGCCGCATGGAGGCCGAGACCAAGGTCCGACTCGAGGAAACCCTGGTTCGCCGCCAGCAGATGGCCGAGCGGCGCATCGCCCAGGCGGAAGCGCAGGCCTCGGCGGAGGTCAAGGCCGCCGCCGCTGACCTGGCCGCCAGGCAGGCCGAGGCCGTTCTCGCCGCGCGTCTGGCCGGACAGGCCAAGGACCCGCTGGTCGACCAGGCCATTGCTCAGATCGGCGGCCGCCTGAACTGAGGTGCGCCTATCGCAGACGAAGAAAGGGCCCCGTGGATCACCGCGGGGCCCTTTTTCGTGCTCGACGGTGTGTGCTGGACTTAGTGCGCCGCCGCCATGCCGCTCATCGCGCGGGCACGCTGGCGGTCCCGCTGGATCAGGCGGCCATAGACGTTGCCCATGACAATGCCGAACACGACGTTGGTGATCAGCATCCAGGCCACCGCGCCAAAGCCCGTGCCGCTGGTGAAGGTGCTTTGATCGCCGAACATGAAGACAACCAGCATCATCAGCACAAAGGCGCCGACCGCGAAGGCGATGCCCTTGGTCTCGGGCGTGTCCGTCGGCAAGCGCGGGCAGAGATAGCCGAAGGCGGGGCCGAGCAGCAGCACGCCGATGGCCAGGTGCAGGGCCCAACCCACCGCCATGTTGCCGTCCATGCCGATGACATGGGCGATGACCGCAGGCGTTGGGTCAAACCAGTTCAGGAAGATGTTGGGCAACTCCAGCAGGGACACCGCCACTGTCCCGGCCACACCCGCCACAAGACCCTTTTTTACGCGTGACATCATGACCGAAGCGCCTCCCAACGCCTTAGGTGGTTCTCTGATAACGCGAGAGGGAGGATACGCTCGCCGCCGGCGAACGGCGGTCACAACTGTGTGGTTAGCACTTGCGAAGCCGCAACCGCGAAATCAGCGGAAGACCTTCCGGCCATAGCGACGCAAACCCTTGCGGGTGCGGATCAAACGGCGATGTGTGCGGCGCAGCATCATCCGCTCTGTCCGCAGCGCGGACTGCCAGAAGACCGGGGCGAACTCCGGCTTCTTTCGCAGCAATCGACGAAACGGATACACCCAGCGCGGCCGCGCATGCTGGGCGCGGATGAACTGGCGCTTGGCCCAGAAGGAGCTGCGCAGAATCAGCACCAGCCCCAGCGCGATCACCGGAATGCCGCCTGGACCCGGCAGGGGCGCGATCAGCACCCCCAGCAGAACCACCACCAACCCGGCCGCCATTAAGGCCCAGCGCTTCAGGATCCTCAGACGAGGGCGCGGGGCGGAGGAGGCGATAGAGGGCAGGCTCACAAAGGTCACGGCGAACGCCAGAGGAGAACAGGGAGGGGAGACGATCCAAACGATCCCGCCGGCCACCCGATCCTTGCCGTTGCAACGAAAAGGCGGCCGTGACGCGATCGCCACAGCCGCCTGTTCACACCCGCGTGATGGCCGATCCATGTCCGCGGCGTGAAGCTTTGGTCATGATCAACCGAATGACCGGGCGCTGTGGCCCGGGCGCGACAGCCGGGCTCACGCGGCCTGGTTGGAGCCCTCCGGCGCGGTCCACCGCAGGCGCGGCGAGCGGGCCGCACGCGTCTCGTCGAGGCGACGCAGGGGCGCGTGGAAAGGCGCGCCCTTGAACCGCTCCACGTCGCTGGGGCCGTCCTTGGTGTCCAGGGCCGCCTGGGCCAGCAGGCGCATGGCGTCGATGAACCGGTCCAGCTCCGCCTTGGATTCCGTCTCCGTCGGCTCGATCAGCATGGCGCCGTGCACGACCAGCGGAAAATACATGGTCATGGGGTGGAAGCCTTCGTCGATCATCGCCTTGGCGAAATCGAGCGTGGTGACCTCGGTGCCCTTCAGCCACTCGTCGTCGAACAGGGCCTCGTGCATGCACGGCCCGTCGGGGAAGGCGGCGCTCATCAGGTCCGACAGCCGGGCCTTGATGTAGTTGGCGTTCAGCACCGCGTCCTCGGCGACCTGGCGCAGGCCGTCCGAGCCATGGCTCATCATGTAGGACAGGGCGCGCACATACATGCCCATCTGGCCCTGGAAGGCGCACAGACGGCCGAACGCCTGCGCGGCGTCGCCTTCCTCGCGTTCGATCAGCTGGTAGCCCTCGCCGTCCGACACGACCCAGGGCGCGGGCGCGAACGGCGCCAGGGCCTCGGACAGCACCACCGGCCCTGCGCCCGGACCGCCGCCGCCGTGCGGCGTCGAGAAGGTCTTGTGCAGGTTGATGTGCATGGCGTCGACGCCCAGGTCGCCAGGGCGCACCCGGCCGACGATGGCGTTGAAGTTGGCCCCGTCGCAGTAGAAGTAGGCGCCGGCCTTGTGCGTCAGCCGGCTGATCTCCAGGATGTCGCGCTCGAACAGGCCGCAGGTGTTCGGGTTGGTCACCATGATGGCGGCCACGTCCGGCCCCAGCTTGGAGGCAAGGTCGGCCACATCGACGCGGCCGTCCTCGGTCTGTGCGACCTCCACCACCGAATAGCCGACAAAGGCGGCCGTCGCCGGGTTGGTCCCGTGCGCAGAGGTGGGCACCAGCACCTTGCGGCGCTGGGCGTGCTCGCCCTTGGCCTCATGCGCGGCGCGAATGGCCATCAGGCCGCACAGCTCGCCGTGCGCGCCGGCCTTGGGCGACAGGGCCACCGCGGGCATGCCGGTCAGGGTCTTCAGCCAGTGCGCCAGCTGGTCCATCAACTCCAGCGCGCCCTGCACCGTCGACTGGGGCTGCAGCGGGTGGATGTCGGAGAAGCCGGGCAAGCGCGCCATCTTCTCGTTCAGGCGCGGGTTGTGCTTCATCGTGCACGAGCCCAGCGGATAGATGGCCAGGTCGATGGCGTGGTTCTTCTGGCTCAGGCGCACATAGTGGCGCATCGCCTCGGGCTCGCTGAGACCCGGCAGGCCGATCGGGTCGCGCCGGACGAGATCGCCCAAGTCGGACGCATCGGTCTTCGGCTCCGGCAGGTCGACGCCGGTCTTGCCCCAGCCCTCGCCCTCGAAGATCAGCTTTTCGTCCTGCAACAGGCCGCGCCCGCCCGTCAGGGTCGGGTGCTTGTAGTCGTGATCGACTACATTCGGCGTGGTCGGGCGGCCGACGGTGTTCATGGTGCTGGTCATCGAGCGAAGTCTTTCTCGAACGGGAATTCAATACCGAACAGTCGTTTGGCGATGGCATACTTTGGGTTCATGTGACGGCTTGTTGCCGACCAAAGCCACATTCCGATGGTCAAGAAGCTAGCAAGACCGATGGCATCGAGCCCGGTAAATATCGCGACTGCAATGCGACCTTCGACGAAAGCCCAAACAGCAAGCGCGATATGGATCAGCATGCCGATCCATCCAGCATACAGAAAGCTGGCCGCAACAAGAGGCTTCGCAGGCGCGCGACTGGCGATCAGCCAAGCGATCGCAGAGAACGCAGTGGCGACCCCGTAAGCGACCCAAAAATTTTGATCGAACACCAGGGCCGTTACTACCAGCGGATAGGCAAAAATGCCGATTGGAAACTGCCAGACGGCTTCAACCTGAGCCTTCTGCCATCGCGACAGGTAGGTGTTGTTCAGCGAGTAAACGGAAGCCTCAGCGTGCGCTGATGCCTGCTTGTGGATTCGATCCCGCGTTTCAGTCAGATCATCAATCATTCCGCCAACACCTTCTCCAGCATCTTCGCCAGGATCTTGATGTCGGCGTCCAGCGTCGTCTCCGTCGCGGCCACCAGCAGCACGTCGTCCATGCCCCCCTCAGGGTTCAGGCGGCTGTAGGGGACGCCCGCCAAGATGCGGTGCTCGGCCAGCTGCTCCACCACCTCGGCGGCGTTCCTGGGCAGGCGGACGGCGAACTCGTTGAAGAAGCGCGGGGTCAGCACCTCGACGCCCGGAACGGCCGCCAGCGCATCGCACGTCGCCACCGCCTTTTCGTGATTCAGCAGGGCCAGCCTACGCAGGCCCGCCTCGCCCAACAGGCTCATGTGGATGGTGAAGGCCAGGGTGCAGAGGCCGGAGTTGGTGCAGATGTTCGATGTCGCCTTGTCGCGGCGGATATGCTGCTCGCGCGTCGACAGGGTCAGAACAAAGCCCCGCTCGCCGTCGGCGTCCACCGTCTCGCCGGTCAGGCGGCCGGGCATCTGGCGGATCAGCTTCTCGCGCGTGGCGAACAGGCCGACATAGGGGCCGCCGAAGTTCAGGGCGTTGCCGATCGACTGGCCCTCGGCCGCGACAATGTCGGCGCCCATCTCTCCCGGTGACTTCAGCAGGCCCATCGACACGGCCTCGGTGACCACCACGATCAAGAGGGCGCCGGCGGCGTGGGCGGCTTCGGCGATCTTCGACACGTCCGTCGCCGTGCCGAAGACATTGGGGGTCTGGACGACGACGCAGGCGGTGTCCGGCCCGATGGCTTCGATCACGGCGGCCTCGGCGTCGATGGCGGGCTGGAGCGCCTGCGTCTCTACGCCCACGGCATGCACCACCGTCTCGGTCGCCTTGACGTAGTGCGGATGCACCCCGCCCGAGATCACCGCCTTGTTGCGGCGCGTCACCCGCGTCGCCATCAGTACGCCCTCGGCCATGGCGGTCGAGCCGTCATACAGCGAGGCGTTGGCCACCGGCATGCCGGTCAGGTTCGCGACCTGGGTCTGGAACTCGTACAGGTACTGCAGCGTGCCTTGCGCGATTTCCGGCTGATAGGGGGTGTAGCTGGTCAGGAACTCCGATCGCTGGATGATGTGATCCACCGTCGCCGGCACATGGTGCTTGTAGGCGCCCCCGCCGCAGAAGAAGGGCGTGGTTCCCGCCGTCGCGTTCTTGCCCGCCATGGCCGACAGCGCCCGCTCGACCTCAAGCTCGCCCTGCACGCGCGGCAGGTCCACGGGGCCGTCCAGGCGCGCGGCCTCGGGCACGTCCACGAACAGGTCGTCGATCGACTGGGCCCCGATGGCGGACAGCATCGCCGTACGGTCGTCGGGCGTCAGGGGGAGGTAGCGCATGTTTCGATCCGCTCATCCCCGCGAAGGCGGGGACCTAGTGCTTTGGGCGACGGATGTCGCCGACATAACGATGCCGCTCATCCAGTGCTCTTGCGAACGATCTGGGTCCCCGCCTTCGCGGGGATGAGCGGACGAGAGGGGCGCTCAGAGCGTCTTCAGGTAATCGTCGTAGGCCGCCTGATCCATCAGGGCGTCCAGCTGCGAGGCGTCCGACACCTTGATGCGGGCGAACCAGCCTTCGCCTTCCGGATCGGCGTTGACGGTCTCGGGCGCGGTCGAGAGGGCGTCGTTGGCCTCGACCACTTCGCCGGACACGGGGGCGTAGACGTCGGACGCCGCCTTGACGCTCTCGACCACGGCGAAGCTGTCCTTCGCCGATAGGGTCTTGCCGGTCTCGGGCACTTCGACGAACACCACGTCGCCCAGAGCATCGGCGGCGTGCTTGGAAATGCCGACGGTGGCGACCTCGCCGTCGAGGCGGACCCACTCGTGTTCCTTGGTGAACTTCATTGCGCTTCTCTCCTTTGCCGTCACCTCGGGCTTGACCCGAGGATCGGATGTTGTGCGGTTCGTGCGCCGATGTCTTCGCACGAGCGGTTGAAGGCCCGGCCCTCGGGTCGAGCCCGAGGGTGACGGGATGAATGTTACGCCTTCGGTTTCCGGTAATAGCGTTGGGCCACGAACGGCATGGCGACGACCTCGGCGGCTGCGGGCTTGCCGCGCACGATGACCTTCAGCTCCGTGCCCAGCTCCGCCAGGCGGGCGGGGACATAGGCCATGGCGATGTTCCGGCCCAGGGTGGGGGAGGGGCCGCCGGAGGTGACCTTGCCGATGACCTGGCCATCCGCGTCGGCGACCTCGGCGCCTTCGCGCGCCGGGGCGCCTTCCTTGACGTGCAGGCCGACGCGGACGCGGGCGGGACCATCGGCGATGTCCCTGGCGACGCGTTCGGCGCCGTTGAAGTTTGCAGCCTCCCGCCGCGACTTGGACAGGGCGAAACCCAGGGCCGCCTCGACCGGGCTGGTGAAGGCGTCGATGTCGTGGCCGTGCAGCGGCAGCCCGGCCTCCATCCGCAGCGAATCGCGCGCGCCCAGGCCGATCGGCTTGACCCGCGCATCCTCCAGCAGCGTATTCCAGATGCGCCCGGCCTCTTCGGCTGGAACCGAGATTTCGTAGCCGTCCTCGCCGGTGTAGCCCGAGCGCGACACAAAGCAGTCGCAGCCGAACAGCATCAGCCGCGCGCATTCCATGAAGCCCATCTCGGCCAGCACCGGCTCGTGAGCGGCCATGACCTCGGCGGCTTCCGGCCCCTGGATCGCCAGCAGCGCGCGGTTGTCGAGGCGCATCAGGAAGGCCGAGCCCTCCAGATTGTTCTTCAGGTATTCGAAGTCGGCTTCCTTGTTGCCGGCGTTGACCACGACGAACAGGCCGTCGTGGTCCGGGCGGCCGGCCATCAGGTCGTCCATGATGCCGCCGTCCTGGTTCAGCAGCAGCGAATACTTCTGCTTGCCGGTCTTCAGCGCCTGGTAGTCGCCTGGCACGAACCGCTCGAACTGCTCAAACGCGTCCTTGCCGGTGATGCGGCACTGGCCCATGTGCGAGACGTCGAACAGGCCGGCGTGTTCGCGCGTCCAGCGGTGCTCGGCCAGCACGCCCTCGTACTGGATGGGCATGTCATAGCCGCTGAAGGCCGCCATGCGGGCGCCGAGCGCCTTGTGCGCGGCATGCAGCGGCGTGGTCTTCAGGGCGTCGGCGGCCTGTTCAGCCATGGGGTGGAGCCTTTCGCGGTCGCGTCTCGGGGCGGTCGCCCGCCGGTTCTCGCGCCCCCGCTGTCCTGAAGCCTGAGAGATTCCGACCGCTGGTGCGGCCTTGCTCCGTCGGCGCGCCCGAACTGGGCGACTTTCCAGCGTCCGTGTGCTTCGCGGTCCGTTTGCCTGAGCGTTTCCGGGGCGGTTGCGCCTTCGGCGTCGGGTCGGCGAACCGCCCGATCTCTCCCGCGAGAGCGCGCGACCTTAGCGCCCGACTCTTGTTCGAAGTCAAGCGGAGCGGAACAAGGCCGCGCACCGGGGATTGCTTTCGGCACGGCTGTCACTCCCCCTATCCGATAGACGAGGAAACCATGTCCATCATCGACAAGATTTTCGGCGACTCCGGCAAGCAGCGCACCCATCCCGCCAAGCCAGACGCGCCGATGCAAAAGGTGCTGGACGCGCTGGCCGGCCTGAATCCCGAGCCGATCGAGACGCTGAGCCCGCAAGAGGCGCGTCTGCAGCCCACGCCCGCCGACGCCGTCAAGACGCTGCTGGGCTCCAGCCGCGAGAGCGAAGATCCGACGCTGGGCGTCCTGACCCAGGACATCACCATTCCTGGCGCCGAGGGGGCGCTGCAGGCGCGGGTCTATCGACCCAAGAGCGATGATGCCGACATCAAGCCGGTGGTGCTGTATTTCCATGGCGGCGGCTTCGTGATCGCCGACCTCGACGTCTACGATTCCGGACCGCGCAGCATCGCCCGCTTCGCCGATTGCGTGGTGGTATCGGTTCACTATCGCCAGGCGCCTGAGCACAAGTTCCCGGCCGCCCACGACGACGCCGTGGCCGCCTGGCGCTGGATCGTCGACAACGCCGCCTCGCTGAAGGGCGACCCCGACAGGATCGCCATCATGGGCGAAAGCGCCGGCGGCAACCTGGCCTGCGCCACCGCCATCGCCGCGCGCGACCAGGGCCTGCAGGCGCCCTGCCACATGGTGCTGGTCTATCCGATCGCCGGCGCCGACATGCAGACGCCGTCCTATATCGAGAACGCGACGGCCAAGCCGTTGAACAAGCCGATGATGGAATGGTTCGTGAAGCATACCTTTGACGATCCGTCCCAGACCGCCGACCCTCGGATCAACCTGGTGGAGGCGGACCTGATCGGCCTGCCTGGCGCCACCGTGATCTGCGCCGAGATCGATCCGCTGCGGACCGACGGCGAACTGCTGGCCGAGCGTCTGGAGCAGGCCGGCGTGGAGGTGCGGCAAAAGACCTTCCATGGCTCCACGCACGAGTTCTTCGGCATGGGCCTGGTGGTGCCGGACGCCGCCGCCGCCGAGACCCTCGCCGCGCACGAGCTGAAGCGCGCCTTCGGCACGGCCATCCTGCCGATCTGACTGCACGCCGCCGCCGGGCTTGCCCCCGGCGGCCTCGCCCGCCAAGAACGGCGCACACCGCCTCATGGAGCGCCGCCGATGACCGCCCACGTCCGCCTGAACGACCACATCGGCGCGCTGGATACGCCGGAGGGCCTGCCGGCCGTGCTGGCGGTGCTGGGCGAAACCTGCGCCGCGATCAGCCGCACGGTCGCGGGCGGGGCCCTGGTCGGGGCGCTGGGCGCCTCGGGCCAGGTGAACGTCCAGGACGAGGAACAGAAGAAGCTCGACGTCATCACCAACGACATGCTGCGCGAGGCGCTGGCGGCCTGCGCCCCCGTGTTCGGCGTCGCCTCTGAAGAGCTGGATACGGTCGAGCCGACCGGCCGCACCGGCGACCACGGCTATCTGGTGCTGTTCGATCCGCTGGACGGCTCGTCCAACATCGACATCAACGCGCCGGTGGGCACCATCTTCTCGGTGTTGCCGGCGTCGTCCGGACAGATCGATGAAGCCGCCTTTCTCCAGCCGGGCCGGAATCAGGTCGCGGCCGGCTACGCCCTCTACGGCGCGCAGTCCATGCTGGTGCTGACGACGGGGCAGGGCGTGGCCGCCTTCACCCTGGACGTCGACGGCCAGTGGCTGCGCACCGGCGAGGATCTCGCCATTCCGGCCGACACGCGGGAGTTCGCCATCAACATGTCGAACCAGCGGCACTGGGCCGAGCCGGTGCGCCGCTACATCGAAGGCTGCCTGGAGGGCAAGGACGGCCCGCGCGGCAAGGACTTCAACATGCGCTGGGTCGCGGCCATGGTGGCGGACGTGCACCGCATCCTGATGCGTGGCGGCGTCTTCCTCTATCCCTGGGACGCGCGCGAGCCGGACCGCGCGGGCAAGCTGAGGCTGATGTACGAAGGCAACCCGATGGCCCTGCTGATCGAACAGGCGGGCGGCAAGGCGACCACCGACGGCAAGCAGCCCATTCTGGACGTCCGGCCGACCGAACTGCATCAACGCATCGCCGTGGCGCTGGGCTCGGCCAAGGAGATCGACGCCTTCGCGGAAGCTTGAGACCCTGACCGCGTCATCCTTGGGCTTGACCCGAGGATCGGACGGTCAGCGAACTGTGCGCCTGCCCGTTCGCACTCGCGGCGGACAATCTGGCCCTCGGGTCAAGCCCGAGGGTGACGGTGGCAGGGCGGGGGAACGTCAGCCCGCCGCGCGAGCGTAGGCTTCCACCTCCGCGATCCTGGCCGTCTTGTCCGCTTCGCTCAGGAACGACCCCTCGAAGCTGTTCTTCGCCATCTGCGTCAGCTGCTGGCGTGTCAGCCCGACCGCGTGCGCCAGTTCGCGGTAGTTGTCGTTCACATAGCCGCCGAAATAGGCCGGGTCGTCCGAGTTCAGGGTGACGTGCAGCCCCTGCCTCAGCATCTCGGGCACGGGGTGGTCCTTCAGGTCATCGACCACGCACAGCTTCAGGTTCGACAACGGGCACACTGTCAGCGTCATGCGCTCGGCCGCCAGACGCTGCACTAGGGCCTCGTCCTCCATGGAGCGGTTGCCGTGGTCCATGCGGTCGATGTGCAACAGGTCCAGCGCCTCGTGCACATAGGCGGGCGGCCCTTCCTCGCCGGCATGGGCGACGCGCTTCAGGCCCAGGGTGCCCGCACGCTCGAACACGCGCTGGAACTTGGACGGCGGATGGCCGACCTCCGACGAATCCAGCCCAACGCCCGCGATCCGGTCCAGCCACGGCTCGGCCGCCTCCAGCGTCGCAAACGCCGCCGCCTCGTCCAGGTGGCGCAGGAAGCACAGGATCAGCCGGGAGGTGACGCCCAGCTCCGCCTCCGCCCGCGCCATGCCCGCCAGCAGCCCCTCGATCACCTCCGCCATCGCCACGCCGCGGTCCGTATGGGTCTGGGGATCGAAAAAGATTTCCGCGTGCCGCACAGTGTCCGCCGCCGCCCGCTGGAAATAGGCGAAGGCCAGGTCCTCGAAGTCGCGCCGCGTCAGCAGCACCGCCGCGCCGGCGTAATAGATGTCCAGGAAGTCCTGCAGGTTCGAGAAGTCATAGGCCGCCCGCACCGCCTCGACGCTGTCGAACGGAATCTCCACCCCGTTGCGCCGCGCCAGCTCGAACATCAGCTCGGGCTCCAGCGAACCCTCGATGTGCAGATGCAGCTCCGCCTTCGGCAGGCCGGCGATGAAGGCGTCGATGTCGGCCCCGATGTCGATGCTCATACGTCGTTCTCCTGAGCATAATCGCCCAGACTCATGATTTTGACGCCCGTCGCATCCGACGCTCGCACCGTGGCGATGAGCTTCCTATCCGCGGTCAGGAGAGCGGCGTCCAGTTGTTCGGCGTGGGCTACGTAGAAGCAATCATAGGCTGGATGGTCAAAAGCGACCGAAAGCTGGACTGCGCGACTGAACAGCCTTCGGCAAGGCTCGACATAAAGGTTCATCGTCTCGATCAACTCAACGGCCTGGATCGCCTGCTCGTGAGTGATGTCGCCCATCCGGCGTCGCTTCCAGATGATGTTGGCGCATTCGGGAAAGATCAGATCGGGCGCCGACCAAGACTGCGCGCGCAGTGCCGCTACGGCGATAGGACTGTCGGGTTCATGCAAGGCGACCTTGATCGCCACGCTCGCATCCACCACGATCAACGGAAATCTCTGTCTTCGCGGATCAAAATCTCGGAAGGGGTGGTGAGCTTGCCCTTCGTGGCCTCTCGTAGGGCTGCGGCGCGGCGTTCCCACTCCGCGTCCAAGCGAGGCTTCAAGGCGCTGCGAAGAATTTCACGGTGCTCCGCCTCGGCCGAGCGATTGTTCTGGCGAGCACGCTTCTTCAGGGCGACGGCGAGGTCATCCTCGACATTACGGACATGGAGGCTAACCGGCATCTTCGATCTCCTGGTGCTATCAAATATAGCACGCGAAGATGCCGGGTGCTACATCCGCTCCGGCGTCTCGATGCCCAGAAGGTCCAACGCGGTCTCCAGCTGGCGCAACGCCGCGGCCGATAGCGTCAGCCGCGATCCACGCGTCGCCTCGTCCGGCGCGGCCAGGACCGGGCAGGCGGCGTAGAACTTCGAGAACGACTGGGCGATGCGATAGGCGTGCTCGGCCAGCAGGTGAGGCATGCGCTTGTCGTAGGCGTCGGCTACGGCGGACGAGAAGGCGTCCAGCGTCAGGGCGAGGTCACGCTCGGCTGGGTCGGCGATCATGATCGGGCCGGGCGCCGCGCCCTGGTCCTCGGCCTTGCGCAGCAGGGATTTGATCCGAACCGCCTGGTACAGCAGATACGGGCCCGTCTTGCCCTCGAAACTGGTGAAGCGGTCCAGGTCGAAGACGTAGCTGGTGGTGCGCGCGTTCGACAGGTCGGCGAACTTCAGGGCCGCGATGGCGACCTTGTGGGCGATGGCTTCGAACTCGTCGGACGGCAGGTCGTCGCCCAACCTGGCTTCCTGCAGCCGCTCGCGCGCCTTGTCGGTCGCCATGTCGATCAGGTCGCGCAGCTTCAGCACCCCGCCGGCGCGCGTCTTGAACGGCTTGCCGTCCGCACCGTTCATGGTGCCGAAGCCGAGGTGCTCCAGCGAGCCTTCCGGGGCATAGCCGACCAGATAGGCGGCGCGGAACACCTGCTGGAAATGCTCCGCCTGGCGCTCGTCGACGACGTACAGGACCAGGTCGGGGCCGATGGCCTGCTTCCGGTCCAGAATGGTCGCCAGGTCGGTCGTGCCGTACATGGCCGAGCCTTCCGAGCTGATGACCAGGAGCGGCGGCGGGCTGGGCGCCTCGATCACCGAGCCGTCCGGCAGCTTCTTCTTGCGGGTCTCGCCGGGTTTGGCGACGTGGACCACCTGGGCGCCGTCGTCCTCGACCAGCAGGCCCGTGTCGCGCAGGTGCGCGATCATCTGGTCCATCAGGGGATGGGCGTCGCTTTCGCCGTTCCACAGATCGAAATCGACCGACAGGGCGGCGTATTCCCGTTCCAGCGCCTCGCGGCTGACGATCACGAAATGGCGCCACAGGGCGCGATAGCCGGCGCGGCCGGACTGAAGCTCGGCCGTCGCCCTGCGCGCGCGGTCGCGGAACGCCGGGTCTTCCTTGGCGCGTCCGGCCGCCAGCGGATACAGCCGGTCCAGGTCGGCCAGCGTGACGGGGCTGTCCTCGGGGAAAGGACCGTCGCCTTCGGCCATGAAGGCGTCGGCCCCTGGAAGATTCTGGCCCTCGTCGCCGCAGGCGACGATCAGCAGGCCCATCTGGAAGCCCCAGTCGCCGAAATGGGCGTCGCCCGTCACCTTGTCGCCCCGGAAACGGAAGATGCGCTTCAGGCTTTCGCCGATGATGGCGCTGCGCAGGTGGCCGACGTGCATGGGCTTGGCGACGTTCGGACCGCCGTAGTCGATCACCACCTGGCGCGGAGAAGCGACGATGGCCGCGCCCGCATGATCCGCATCGGCCGCGATCTCTTGGGCCCGAGCGGATAGGGCGTCGTCCGCCACCTTCAGGTTGATGAAGCCGGGGCCGGCGACCTCGACCGACAGCAGGCGTGCATCGTCCTTCAGCCGCTCGGCCACGCGCGCGGCCAAGTCGCGGGGATTGGCCTTGAGCGCCTTGGCGGCCGCCAGCGCGCCATTGGACTGGAAGTCGGCCAGGTCCGGGCGGTCGGACGGGGTCACGGCGGCGCGCGCTGCATCCACGCCTTCGGCGGCGAAGGCGGCGGCGACCGCTTCGCTGAGGGTCGTCTTGAGGTCGGTCATCTTATTGCGCGGGCGGGGTCGCGGCGGGGGCTTCGGCCGCCGGGGCCTGCGCGCCGGCGTTGACGCGGAAGCGGCTGCCCGAGCGGTTGAACTCGGCCATCTGCGGCGTGATCTCGAAGCCGACCAGGACCTCGAAGTTGCCGCCGCTGGTGGTGGCCTCCGCGCGCGGAATGACGATGGTGCGCTCTTCGGTCACCGTGGCGGTGCGCTGGCCGTCGAAGTTCACGGGCAGGTCGAAATATTCCTTGGCCAGCACGGCCTTGTTCCGCTCGGTCACCGCGACCCAGTAGCGATAGGTCTTCTGCCCGTCGGTCGCCTGAGCGCCGCGGCCCAGGTTGAACAGGATGTTCATGTCCAGCCGGATCGGGTCTTCGCCGCGATAGGTGCAGTCGGCGTTCAGCCCCTCGATCTCGCCGGTGTAGCCCACGGCGCTGACGGCCGCGCGGTTGTCTTCCAGCTCCACATAGCGGGCGGCGTCGTACAGCACCTTGACGAAGGGGCAGGGGCCGGCGTTGGCGCGACGGCTGAGCGGCGCGATGCGCGGAGCGCGGGACTGGCCGCTCCGTTCCTCCTGCTGAGCGCCGGCGCTTTGTTCACGCTGCTGGCGGTTGGACGACTGCGCCTCGGCCGCGGCGGGAAGCATCGCCGCCGTCAGGGCCGCGGCGATCATGAGATGGGAGACGCGACGCATCAGGCAGGGTTCCGATCGTGGGGCAGGGAGGACGACGGCGTCGTTCTTAGAGGCCCGGCAGCTTGAAGCCGCCGCTGCGGCGCGGGGTGATGGCGATGCCCTGTTGACCGCCGGTCAGGGCCTGCAGGCGCGCCGCCTCGCTGGCCGGGTCGATGGTCACCGCGCCCTCGGCGGTCTGGCTGACGGTGGGCGCTTGCGTCGCCGCATCGTCCTTGCGCCAGAACAGGATGCGGTTGGCGAAGCTTTCTTCCTTGTGCGCCAGGTCGCCGAACTCGTCATCGACGACGTAGCGCGCCAGCGGGTCCGCGTTCTCGCCACCGGCTTGCGCCACCAGGGCCTGTTCGCCCGGCGTGCGGGTCACGGCCTGGCGCTGGCCCAGCAGGATCTGACGGGCGGCGCTCTCGGGGGCCAGCTCCTGCGGGCGCGGCTGGCCGGGCGACGGCGGACGCAGGCCGTATTCCGGGGGCACGCTGAGCGGCGCGGTCGAAACGGTCAGGAACTCGTCGGGCGTGACGCGGCCGAGGCCGGCGCGATCACGCAGGGTCCCGCAGGCGCCCAACGCAAGCGTGGAGGCGGCGAGGGTCAGGACGGCGACGCTTCGGATACGCATGGGTCAGCTCAGGCTTTGCAGGCGCCGTGCGAGGGGCGCGAAGATGGGCGTAGTGAAGAGCGGGTGATTACGACTTTTCGGGGGCCACGCCAACCTTGGCCGCCCGCTCGGACAGGATGCTGTCCAGGATCAGCAGGACGACGCCGATCGTGATGGCGCTGTCGGCGATGTTGAACACCCAGGGAAACACGCCGGTGCCCGAGAAATCGACGAAATCGACCACATAGCCGAAGCGGATCCGGTCGATGACGTTGCCGATCGCGCCGCCCATGACCAGGCCGATCGCGGCGATCAGCAGCTTGCGGTCCGCCTTCAGCGCCCAGACGCCCAGCGCGCCGGACACGACGATCGAGAAGACGCTCAGCACCCAGCGCGCTTCGCCGCCGCCGAACAGGCCAAACGACACGCCCCGGTTCTCGACCCACGAGAAGTTCAGGATCGGCGGCAGGACGGGGACGCGGCCGACCTCCTGCAGCGACAGGCCGCCGATGATCCAGGCCTTGCTCAGCTGGTCCAGCACGATGATCGCAAGAGCGAGCGCGAAGGCGACATAGGCGGTGCGGCGGACGGTCATGCGATCTCGGCTTGGCCTTGGGGCGGCGGATGGGCGCGCTTAGCAGGAAGCGGAGGCAAGCTCCAACCCCAAGCGGCCGCGGCGGCATGAGGCGATCAGAACAGGCTGCCCTGGCCGGGCGCCGGCGGCTTGGCGCGCGGCGCGGGCCTGGCCGGGGCGGGAGGCGCGGCGGGGGCCGGGGCGGGGCGAGGCTCGCCCTCGACCACGGCGTCTCTCGACCCGTCGCCGAACACAAGGCGCACCGACTGGCCCGACGCCAGGGCGGCGGCCGAGGTCAGCCAGCGGCCGTCGGCGTCCTCCACCTTGGCGAAGCCGGGCTTGGGACGACCCGGATCCAGGGTGGTCAGCGCCCGCGACAGGGAGGCCAGGCGATCCTCCGCCCGCTCCAATCGGCGCGGCAGCACGGGCGTCAGCCGGGCGACGACGGCGTCCAGGCGCGCGGCCCGTTGGTCCAGCCGCCGATGCAGCGGCTCGGGAGACAGACGGGCGGAGACGCGGATCAGCCGCCGCTCGTGCGCCGCGGTGTTCGCTGACAGCGACGACGCCAACCGTCCCGCCGCGCTCGTCAGACGGTCGCCGCGTCGTTCGATGGCGCGCTCCAGCAGGGCCGGGTTCAAGCGTCCGCCGATCAGCGTCGCCCGCCGTTCGTGCACCGCGACATTGCGAAGCAAGGCGCCTTCCAGCCGGCTGGAGGCGCCGTCCAGCCGCTGTTGCGCCAAGGCCAGCAGGTCCTCCGGTCGAGCCGGCAAGCCTCGCGCCACCGAGCGCAGACGCGTACGGCGATCCTCGATCAGCCGCCCGCCCGCCTGCGTCAGCCGCCGGTCCATGTCGCCGACGGCGTATCGCAGGTCCGCGAGCACCGGCGTCGCCATCTCGGCCGCGCCGGTCGGCGTGGGCGCGCGCCGGTCCGACACGAAGTCGATCAGGGTGGTGTCCGTCTCGTGCCCGACCGCCGAGATGATCGGGATGGTGGCCGCCGCGACCGTGCGGGCCAGCCCCTCGTCGTTGAAGCACCACAGGTCCTCGACCGAGCCGCCGCCGCGCGCCACGATCAGCAGATCGGGGCGGGGGATCGGCCCGCCGGGCGTCAGGGTCTCGAACCCTCGGATCGCCGCCGACACCTGACCGCAGGCGCTTTCGCCCTGCACCACCACCGGCCAGACGATCACGCGGCACGGCCAGCGCTCCTCGATCCGGTGCAGGATGTCGCGGATCACCGCGCCCGTCGGGCTGGTGATGACGCCGATCACCGCTGGGAAGGCGGGCAGGGGCTTTTTCAGCGCCGGATCGAACAGCCCTTCGCCGCGCAGCCGGACCTTGAGCCGCTCGAGCTGCGCCAGCAGGGCGCCGGCGCCCGCCGCCTCCATGGTCTCGATCACGATCTGGTAAGAGGACCGCGCCGGATAGGAGGTGATCTTGCCGGTGACGATGACCTCCAGCCCGGTCTCCGGCTGGACCCCCAGCCCGCGCGCCTGACCCTTCCACACCACGCCGTCGATGCAGGCCTTGTCGTCCTTCAGAGTCAGATAGACGTGACCCGAGCCGTGCCGATTAACCTTGGAGATCTCTCCGCGCAGCCGCACATGGCCGAAGCGATCCTCCAGCGTCCGCTTCAGCGCGAACGAGAGCTCCGAGATCGACAGGGGCGGATTGTTGTCGCGGGGCGCGGGCGGCGCCTCCACGGCGCTTTCGAAGACATAGTCGTCGCTCATCGTCCGATCATAGCCTGCGTCGATGCGCGCGGGAACGCACCTCGAGCGGCGCCGTTGGATCACACATGGCGCCGAACACACCCCTCGGGGGCGATTCCGAAGATCCCGATCCGGGCGAGCGCGAGCTGTCGCGCCGCAGCGGCGGGCCGGCGATCAGCCTGTGGCTGGTGATCGGCGCGATCGTGCTGCTGGGGCTGCTCGTCTACGCCGTGTCGGCCCTGTTCTGACCTCTTGCTGAAGGATGTGACATGAACCGACTGACCCTGACCGCCGTCGCCGCCCTGGCCGTGCTGGGCGCCGCCGCCTGCTCCGACCGCGAGGACGACGTGGTCCAGCCGCCGGCCGCCGGCGCCGCGCCCGAGCCGGTCACCGAGACCCAGGCCCAGGTCGCCCAGACCCAGGCTGCCGTCGCCTTCGGCATGACCCGCCAGCAGCTGGAGGACGCCGACCTGTTGTCGGCCCAGGGCAACACCGACCTCGGCGATGTCGAGACCCTGGTTTTGGACGCGAACGGCGCCCTGACCGGCATCGTGGTCGAGCTGGAAGGCCCCGGCGATCCCAAGGTCGTGGTGCCCGTCGCGCAAGTCAGTTCGGTCGATCAGAACAGCGAAAAGGACCTGACCACCACCCTGACCGCCGCCCAGCTTCAGGCTCTCCCCGCCTGGACGCCGCAGGGCTGAGGATGGGTTAAGGCGGGTGTAAGCTTGTCGGCCGCTTGACCGCTCCTCACCGGGCGGTCATTGCCGCTGATCATGAACATCCTGCTTGTCGGATCGGGCGGACGCGAACACGCCCTGGCCTGGAAGATGGCGCAGTCGCCGCTGCTGACGCGCCTTGTGGCCGCGCCGGGCAATCCCGGCGTCGCGCGTCTGTGCGAGGTCCGGCCCGAGCTGAAGGCCGACGATGCGGAAGGCCTTGCCGCCCTGGCGCGCGAGATCAGGGCGGACCTGGTCGTGGTGGGGCCGGAGGTCGCGCTGGCGGCGGGTCTCGCCGATCGGCTTGCGGCGGCGGGTATTCCGTGTTTCGGCCCGACGGCCAAGGCGGCGCAACTGGAGACCTCCAAGGCCTTCTCCAAGGACCTGCTGCAACGGCACGGCATCCCGACCGCCGGCTATGGCGTGCATGAGACCGTGGCGGACGCCAAGGCGGCGCTGGACCGGTTCCAGCCCCCCTATGTCATCAAGGCGGACGGTCTCGCCGCCGGCAAGGGCGTGGCCATCAGCCCCGATCGCCGTGACGCCGAGGCCGAGATCGAGCGCATGCTGGGCGGTCGCTTCGGCGCGGCCGGCGCGCGCGTCGTGATCGAAGAGTTCATGGACGGCGAGGAGGGCTCGCTGTTCGCCCTGTGCGACGGGCAGCGCGCGGTGCTGTTCGGCGGCGCCCAGGACCACAAGCGCGCCTTCGACGGCGACCTGGGGCCGAACACCGGCGGCATGGGCGCCTATTCGCCCGCGCCCGTCTTCACCCCCGACCTGGTGCAGCAGGCCGACGAGCGGATCGTTCAGCCGACGCTGCGCGCCATGGCGGCCGAGGGCGCGCCCTATCGCGGCGTGCTCTACGCCGGCCTGATGGCCACGGCGGACGGCCCCAAGGTGGTCGAGTTCAACGCCCGCTTCGGCGACCCGGAATGCCAGGTGCTGATGATGCGCATGGCCGGCGACATCGTGCCCTATCTGCTGGCCTGCGCGCGTGACGATGTCTCGGGCCTGAAGCCGCCCCAGTTCAAGCCGCAGACGGTGATCTGCGTTGTCCTTGCCGCGAAGGGCTATCCCGACAGCCCGCTGGAAGGCTCCATTATTCGGGGCGCCGAGCAGGACTTCGGCCCGCACGTCCAAGTCTTCCACGCCGGCACGCGCCGCCGCTCTGACGGCCAGCTCGCCGCCGCCGGCGGCCGCGTCCTCAACGTCTGCGCGGAAGGGCAGGACATCGACGAGGCTCGCCAGCGCGCCTACGCCGCCATCCGCCAGATCGACTGGCCCGGCGGCTTCCACCGCACCGACATCGGCTGGCGCGCGCTGGAGCGGTAACGCGTCAGTCCAACGACGCGGCGGCGCTCCCTGTCTTGTCCACGGCGCTCGCTTGCCTGATGATCAGTGTCGCGTAACCATGGTGCGGCGCATCTCCACCGCTTCCAATCTGTCGATGCCCTTCAACAGAACGATCCAGGACCGCCCATCCGGCGCGGAATAGTCGAAGCTTATCTCCGCTTCCGGCCAGCGATTGTCGATGACGGGCTGCATGGTGCGCACCTGAACGCCGTTGCGCACGGGCTCATTGCGGAAGACTGTGTTCTGCAGATTGATCGCCAGCAGCTGATCCAACGGCAGATTGGCCAAGGCTCTTCGATGATTGGAGCAGGCGCCGCGTGTCTCGGAAGTGCAGCTGATCTCGAAACCCAGCCGCCTGCGCCCCGCAGCCTGCTTCATCGCGTCCGTCAGTCGCGTGAGCATTAGCAACGTCGCTTCGGTCTGGGCGTGGCTCGACCCGATCCATCCCTTGACCGACTGGCAGGTCTCGTCGGTCGCTTGCTGAGGGTAGGTCGGCGCGTAATGGGCGGTGGTGGTGAACGTCTCCAGCTGCAGCAAGGTGTCATCGGGAGCGTAGTTGGTGTCAGCCTTGGGGGCGCTCGCACCACCGATGTGAACCGTACGCCGGCACAATCCTGCAGCATGTACGACAGGGCGTTCCCACAGTCCGATGAAGTATCTCTGGCCGGGGCTCCATTTCTTGCGGATATATCCGTCGGTGATCCGGCCGGCCACGTCCGGGGGAAGCACGCGTGGAGCCAGTACAACGGGGTCCGCGTTCCTGACCTCACCGAGGGGCAGGGTTTCCGTCGCCTGCGTCGAAGCGCCAAGAACAAGAGCGGCCATGAAGCCAAGCATGCGGTTCTCCTGCTACCCGAGGCAGGGTCGCATGGAGCCGCAAGGCTGACAATCGGGGTTCATTTCGCCGGAACAGCGGAGATCAATCCCGGCCGGTCTCCGGCCTACGCCCAGGCGAACAGCAATCGGCCTTCGCCCATGCGCTCGCGCAGGGCCGGCAGGTCGGCGTGGGCGACGGAGAAGCAGCCGTAGGAGCGGCCGAGCTTGCCTTCGCGGGCCAGGAAGCCGGGATCGGCGTAGTCGGCGCCGTGGATGATGATGGCGCGTTCGCGGGCGCGGTCGTTGGAATACTCCAGGCCGTCCAGCAGCACGTTCGGCCCCTGTTGCGAACCCCAACTGGCGCCGGCGGTGGCGAAGGCGCCGACCGAGGACATGTTGCTGTCCGGCGTGTTGGAGAAGCGCTGGGCGTAGCCCGAGTGCGCCGGGTCCGATCCCCGCCCGTGGCAGGTGCGCAGCACCGTGACCTGGCCGCCGACCATGTCGACCTCGTACAGCCGCTCGTCGCCCGAGTATTTCTGGAAATCGACCAGATACATCCGGTCGCGCAGGGGAATGCGCTTGTGGTGGACGTCCAGGGCGGCGACCGCGCGCTCCATCAGTTCCTTGCGGACCTGTCCACGCGGGTCGAGCGGCGGCGCGGGCGTATGCGAGACGACGATGGAGGCGGGAGCCTGCGGAACCACGACAGGCGGCGCGACCGGCGCCTGGGCCTGGGTGATCAGCGGGGTGGCCTGTCCGGTGGCGCAGCCCGCCAGCATGGCCGATCCGCCCAGGATCAGCCCTCGTCTCGATAGCCGCATGCGACGCCCTCGTTGCGGTTGTTCTTGGGCGTGTTGTTTCAAACAGTCGCCCACGGAGCAACCTGAGCCATAGTCCCAGTCGGCGCGCCAAGGCCTTGAATACCGTCACAATCTTGCCGATCGCGCGTCATGCTGCGCTGAAGCTTCCGATCAGCGAACTGACACCTCTCACGCCGAAACTCAGCAATGCCGGGCTTTGGTGTAGGTCACCGCGCGTGGACATCGACGCGCGAATACGGCGGGCTCGCCATCCCGGACGCCGGGCGCTGACCAGATAAAACTTTCGTGAGCGGGGAACTTTTTGCGGTTTTTAGCGGTGCGGCAGCCAGGTTGGCGAGCAGGAAGCGGATGAACGCCGGCTCGTTTTCGAAGCACGCCACGACCGGCCAGGCGGTGACGCTCTGGCGTTGATCGGCATCGAGCCGCACCCAATCCTTTTCGGTGGTGATCAGGCCGGCGTCGAACGCAGCCGCGCGGTCGTGCAGAAAGGCGATGTCCTCGCCTCGATAGGGCGCGTGGTCGGGAAAGGGGACAAAGTCCACAAGGTCGGCGCCGGCGGCCTTCAGCGCCCGCTCGACCTTCCAGGGCTTGGCGATGCCCGCGAAGCCGACCAAGGGACCGGGAGGCGGCGGATCGACGGCCCGCAGCTGCGCAACGAAGACGGGCAGATCGCCGAAGCCGGCCAGCAGTTCGCCGCTGACCTCGTCTGCGTCCGTCGGCGCGATCACGATCACAGCGTCCGCGCGGGCGAGGCCGGCCGCCAGCGGCTCTCGCATCGGCCCCGACGGAAACACCGAGCCGTCGCCGAACGGCCATTCGTCGCCCCGCGTCTCGCCGTCCACGACGACGAGGCTGACGGTCTTCTTCAGCGTCGGGTTCTGGTGGCCGTCGTCCAGGACCACGACATCAGCCCCGCTGTCCGCCGCCGCGCGCGCTCCGGCCGCCCGGTCGCGCGCGATCCAGGCGGGCGATCCTTGCGCCAGCATCAGCGGCTCGTCGCCGACGTCGGCGGCCGAATGGCGTTGCAGATCGACCCGCACCGGCCCCGCCAGCCGACCGCCATGGCCGCGCGACAGCGCCTGCGCCTCGACGCGCTGCTCGCGCAGCAGGCGCAGCACCTCGCGCGCGATCGGGGTCTTGCCCGACCCGCCAACCGTCAGATTGCCGACCGAGATCACGGCGCAACCGGGATCGATGGGCGCGGCGTTCCGGATGCGCCGCGCCGTCTCGGCCGCCCAGATCCAGCCCAGCGGCTTCAGCAAAAATCGCGTCACCGGCGCATGGCTGCGGTCGCGGCGATACCACCACTCGGGCGTCTTCAGCTTCACAGCCGGCCCCTCGCGGGCGGGGGCGGCAGCAGCGGCTGCAGCACGGCCCACAACCGGTCCAGCCCCGACGCCGCATCGGCCGCCGCACGCCGGGCGCGCTCGCCCATGGCCTTGGCCGCCGGCGGATTGGCGAGCAGCGGCGCGATGACGCCGGGCAGGTCGTCGAAGCCGCCGATCTGGATCAGGCCGCCCGCCTCGACCATGGCCGCATTCACCGCCGTCCAGTTGGCTCCGTCCGGCCCCGTGACCACCGGCTTGCCCAGCCGCGCGGGCTCCAGAGGATTGTGCCCGCCCAGCGTCAGCCGTCCCAGCACCGGCCCGAACGATCCGCCCAGCACCACCACATCCGCCAGCCGAAGAAACAGCCCCATCTCGTTCAGCGTATCGGCGATGTAGACGCCGGCGCCCTCGATAGCTTCGCCGCGCGAGCGCAGGCCCGCCTGGTGACCGCGCATTCGCAGGGTCTCGACGATGTCGGCGCCGCGCTCGGGATGGCGCGGCAGGACGATCAGGCAGGGTTGGCCGGGCAGGGCGCTCAGGGCCTCGACCATCGCGACCTCCTCGTCCTCATGGGTGCTGGCGGCCAGCACCACCGGCCGGTCGCCGATGGCGGCGCTGAGGCGGCTGAAGACGGCGGCGTCGTGGGGCAGGGGCGCGCCGGCGAGCTTCAGATTGGCGAGGCCGTCGACATGGGCGCCGAGCCCCCGCAGGCGCTCGGCCGAGACCTCGTCCTGCGGCAGGACGGCGTCGAACGCGCCCAGGAGATGGGCCGCCGACCGCGGAAAGCGCGCCCAGCCGTCCGCCGTCTTCTGCGTGATCCGCGCCGACACAAGCGCGAGCCGCACGCCGCGCGCCCGCGCCCTCAGCAGCAGGTTGGGCCACAGCTCGCTTTCGACGAACACGCCCAGCAACGGTCGCCAGTGATCCAGGAAGGCGTCCACGGCGCCCGGCGCATCAACCGGCGGGAACTGGTGGATGACCGCTGTCGGCATTCGTTCGCGCAGGATGGCGGCCGAGGTCACGGTGCCGGACGTGACCAGCAGGCGCAGGTCCGGCCGATCGCGCGACAGCCGCTCGATCAGAGGCAGCAGCGACAGGGTCTCGCCGACGCTGGCGCCGTGTAGCCAGACCAGATCGCCGCTCGGTCGCGCGACCGTGGCGATCCCCAGCCGCTCGTCCACCCGCGCCTGGTCCTCCTTGCCCCGCCGCACGCGCGCGTCCAGCAGGCGCGGCGCCAAGGGCTCCAGCATCCGCGTCAGCCAGCGATAGGCGATCAGCGGCAGCGGCGTCATGGCTTCAGCCCGGTGATGGCGTCGGCCCGCGCCTCGACCGCGTTCAGGCGCCGGGTCCAGTCGGCGACCACCGCCTCCATGTCGCCGTTCCCGGGAAAGCGGTCGCGGTCCCAGACGATGGCGCCGCGCCCGAACGGCAGGGGCAGCACCGCGCGGTCCCAGCTGTTCAGCCGAATCGCGGGCGAACAGCTCATGCCGATGAACAGCACGGGCGCCTTGGACATCCGCGCCATCAGCGGCAGGCCCTCTCCCATCTGGTTGGCCGGACCGCGCGGACCGTCCGGCGTGACGGCCAGGCCGCCGTTCTTCAGCTGGCGCAGCGCCTCGCGGAAGGCCTGCGCGCCGCCCTTGGCGCGTTCGGGCGCGTCCTTGCGGCCGGTTGAGCCATGGATGGCGGGAAAGCCCTGGCGCGCCACGGCCTTGGCGATGAACTGCCCGTCGGGGCTGAGCGAGATCAGCGCCTTGGCCGGCGTCGCTCGGTCCAGCGGCCAGCAGGCGGGCGACAGGCCGATGCGCGAATGCCAGAACACGGCGAGCACGCCGCCGTCCCGCGCCCACACCTCTTCGGCGACGTCCTGGTTCTCGTAGGTCCAGCGGATGGTGCGAAAGCAGAACCGCATCCATGCGGCCAGCACAAAGGACAGCGTCGCCTGGACGGCGCGTATGCGCAGCGGCCGCATGGCTCAGGCCACCACAGCCACGGTCGGCCGCTCGCCGTCCAGCGACTGCTGGCGCGCCAGGCGCGAATAAAGGCCGCCGCGCAGGACCAGGGCGTCGTGCGTCCCTTCCTCGACCACGCGGCCGGCCTCCAGCACATAGATGCGGTCGGCGTTGCGCACGGTGGACAGGCGGTGGGCGATCATCAGGGTGGCGCGCCCCTGCATCAGCCGCTCGAGCGCCGCCTGGACCAGCGCCTCGCTTTCGGTGTCCAGCGCGCTGGTCGCCTCGTCCAGCAGCAGGATCGGCGCGTCCTTCAGAAAGGCGCGCGCGATGGCGATGCGCTGGCGCTGTCCGCCCGACAGCCGCACGCCGGCCTCGCCCGCGCGGGTCTCATAGCCCTGGGGCAGGGCCGTGATGAAGTCGTGCGCCGCCGCCGCGCGGGCCGCCGCCTCGATCTCGTCCTGGCTGGCGCCGTCGCGTCCATAGCCGATATTGGCCGCGATGGTGTCGTCGAACAGGAACGGCTCCTGCGTCACCAGGGCGATGCGGTCGCGCAGGTCCACGGTTTTCAGCGCGCGCACGTCGCGCCCGTTCACCGTCACCGCCCCGTCCGTCACGTCGTAGAAGCGCGGCAACAGCGACAAGACCGTGCTCTTGCCCCCGCCGGAAGGCCCGACCAGCGCCACCGTCTCGCCCGGCGCGACGCGGATCGACACATCGCTCAGGGTCGGCGCGCCTGACGGGGCATAGGCGAACGAGACCCGGTCAAAGCTCACCGTGGTCGGCCCGGCGGGCAGGGGGGCGGCGTCCGCCGCCTCGCGGATTTCGGGCTGGATATCGAGCGAGGCGAACAGGCGACGCGCTGCGGTCAGGCCCTCGCTCATGATGGTGGACAGGTTGGTGACCTGCCGCAGCGACTGGCCGGCGGCGAGCAGCAGGCCGATGAAGGCGGCGAACTCGCCCACGTTCATCACGCCCTGGCGCGCCTGCCAGCCGGCGAAGGTGATCACGGCGGCGACGACGCAATAGGCCACCATGTCGCTGACGGGGCCGGCCAGGGCGCGGGCGTTGGCGCCCTTGATGACGTGGCGCTGGCGGCGGCGAACGACCTCGGCCACGCGCGCCTCCTCGGCCGCCTCGCGGTTCTCGATCTTGATCAGGCGGACCCCGTCCAGATTCTCCATCAGGGCGGTGGACAGGGCCTCGCTTTCGACCATGGCGCCCGCGGCGGCCTTGCGGGTGCGCTTGCCGAAGGTCCGCAGCACCAGCGACACGACGGGAATGGCCAGCAGCACCACCGCCGTCAGCCGCCAGTCGATCCACGCCATGTAGAGCAGCACGGCGATCAGCGTCAGCCCGTGCTGGGTGTAGCTGACCACGCCGGTCGTAAACGCCTCTCGCACCAGGTTGGCGTCGTAAAGGACGGTGGAGACAAAGGCGCCGGAATGCTGGCTGCGCAGGCGCGCCAAGTCGGCCCGGATCATGGCCGCGAACAGCCGCACCTGAATGTCGCCGACGATGCCATGGCCGATCCGGTTGACCAGCCGCGCCTGGGTCGACGTCGCCAGCGTCCTCAGCATCGCCGTGCCGACAATGGCGATAGGGATCCACAGCAGCGCCTGGTTCTCGGTCAGGCTGATCAGGTTGAACAGCCGCACCGACCCGCCGCCCGGCACGAACAGGCCGTTGATCGCCGGCTCCAGCAACCCCAGCAGCGCGGCCGACAGTCCCCCCGCCGCCGCCGCGCACGCCATGCCGGTCAGCAGGGCGGCCTTGTTGTCGGACAGATACTCGCGCCAGATGCGCGCGATCAGCGCCCACAAGGGCGCGTCCGCCGGCGTTCCGGCAGGGGTTGAAGGAGAAGCCGCACTCATTGGCCTTCGGTCGGACGGTCCGCCGTCCAAGTCAACCCGTGGCGACAACGGCGCAGGATGACTGCATCAGCCCCACGGTCCCTTGCGCGCCGCCGGATCGACCGGCGGCTCTGGCGGCGCGGGCTTGCGTTCGGCAGGTGTCTTCGCGCGCCCGTCCCACTGCTTGAACCAGCGCGCATAGGCGGAGTGGCCTCGCAACGAGGCGACCAGCAGCACCAGCACCAGCAGCAGGCTGACCAGGCTCATGATCTGGCCGCCGTCGATAGGCTGTCCGAACAGGGTCATGGGCGAGGGTCTCCGGCGGGCGTCGATCCGAACCCAGCGCGCGCCGGGGCCGGCGGGTTCCCGATCAGCCTTCCGCGTGCGGATCGATCAGCTTGTGCGCCGGCAGGATGAAGAAGCGCATGTGGGCGTTGTCGACCGTCGCCTGGGCGCGGGCCTTCCACACGCTCTTGGCCTCGTCATAGCTGCCGTAGACGCCGACATATTCCACCTGCGACAGGTCGCGGAAGACGTTCTCGTTCAGGGTGCGCAACTCGCCGCCGAGGACGATGTAGAGCTCCTTGGCGGGAACGGTGTTCTGGGCGGTCATGCGGAGGCGTCCTTGCAGGGGAGGGGCTTTTGGCGGGCGGCATAGGCCCAGACGGCGAAAGGATCAACGCCGTGCGCGCCTATTCGCCTCGGTTCACGCCTGACCGCTCAGGTCCCCGCACCGTCGAATGATCTCCGCATGCAGGCCCGGCGCCGCGCAGACCAGGCTGTTCTGGCGCGGATCGGCCCGGTTGAAGCGCCAGGCGGCGCCGCGATGATCGCTGACGACCGCCCCCGCCTCCTCCGCGATCAGGGCGCCCGCCGCGACGTCCCAGTCCCACTTCGGCGCTAAGGCCAGGGCGGCGTCAAACGCGCCCGCCGCCACCAGCGCCATGCGATAGGCCAAGGCATTGCGGCTTTCGTAGCGCATCTCGGGCCACGGCTCGGCCCAGCGCGCGTCGCGGAAGATGCGGGCGTCGGCGAGAACGCGCGCATCCTCGAGCATGCACGTCTGCGACGCGCGGATCGGCTGGTCGTTCAGGCGCGCGCCGCCGCCCCGCGTCGCCTCAAACGTCTCGTTCAGCGCGGGCGCATGGATGACCGCCGCGATCGGCTGGCCGTCTTCGATCACGGCGATGGGCACGCACCACCACGGCTTGCCTTTCATATAGGCCACGGTGCCGTCCACGGGATCGACCACGAAGATGCGCCGCTTGTTCAGACGCTCGGCCGAGTCCGCCGTCTCTTCCGACAGCCAGCCGTAGTCGGGTCGCGCCTCCAGCAGCCGCGCGCGCAGCATGGCGTCCACCTTCAGGTCGCCGCTGGTGACCGGCGACCCGCCGGCCTTGTTGTGGATCTTCAGCCCCCGCGCGCGCTCGGCCACCGCCAGGGCGCCCGCATCCAGCGCCGCCTGCCGGATCAGCTCAAGGTCAGCGTGAGCGTCCGTCATTTACCCGCGATGGCGACGGCGTCGAACAGCAGGCTGGGGCTGTTGAACCCGCCGCGGAACTGCAGGTCCGACCCGCGCTCCATTCGGGCGTAGAGGTCGGTCAGCCGCCCGGCCACCGTGACCTCCGAGACCGGATAGGCGACGGCGCCGTTCTCGAACCAGAAGCCGGACACCCCGGCGGACCAGTCGCCGGTGTTCCCGTTCAGCGACGGTCCGAACATCGAGGTGATCAGAAGCCCCGCGCCCGCATCGCGCATCAGCGCGTCCAGATCGCGTTCGCCAGGGCCCAGGTGCAGGTTGTGGGTCGACACGCCGGACGGACCGGCGAGGCCGCGCGAGGCGTGGCCGGTGGAGCGCAGGCCCAGCTGCGCCGCGGACGCCGTGTTCAGCAGCCAGGTGGTCAGAACGCCGTCTTCGACCAGCGCCCGACGCTCGACCCGCACGCCTTCGTCGTCGAAGGGGGTGGAGCCGAGGCCGCGCAGGCGGAACGGATCATCGATCAGGTCCACGCCCTGCGGCAGCACCCGCTCGCCCAGCCGATCCTTCAGGAACGAGGTGCCGCGCGCGATCGAGGGCCCGGCGATGGCGCCGACCAGCGGCGAAAGCACCTGGGTCGCGACGCGGTTCTCAAAGATCACCGGCGCGGTGGTCGAGCCGATCTTGCGCGGCCCGGTGCGGGCGACGGCGCGCCGGCCGCCCTCCAGGCCGATGCTTTCGGCGTCCGGCAGGTCGGACATGTGGCGGGTGGTGCGGCTCTCGCCACCGCGCTCCATGGCCCCGTCCTTTTCGGCGATGACGCCGACGCCGAGCGAAAAGGCCGTGCCGCGATAACGCCCATCGAAGCCGTGCGAGGTGACGAGACGCCAGTCGCTGGACGACCAGGAGGCGTGCCCGCCCTCGGATCGCGCGACGCCCGGCACGCCGAGCGCCGCCGCTTCCGCCGCGACGGAGACCGCTTCCAGATCCGCGGCGCTGCGTTCGGTGGGGTCGAACAGGTCCAGGTCGGCCAAGGCGCCGCGCGCCAGCTGCTCTTCGGGCGCGAGGCCCGCGAATGGGTCCTCGGGGGCCAGCTGCGCCATCGCCACCGCCCGCTCCACCAAGCGCGCCCGCGTGGCGGCCGAAAGGTCGGAGGCCGACACCGTCGCCTGACGCTTGCCGATAAAGACGCGCAGGCCCAGGTCGCGGGACTCCTCGCGTTCCACGTCCTCCAGCTTGCCGTTGCGGACGCCGATCGACAGGGCGCGCCGGTCGGCGGACACCGCTTCTGCGGCGTCGGCGCCCGCCCTCAGCGCCGCCTGCACCACATCGTTCAGCAGGTCCTCGGAGGCGGCGGCGGGAACGGCGTCAAGCGTTTCGGTCATGCCCCGATATGGCGGACGCGCCTGTCCGTCGCAACGGCCTCAGTCCTCGCGCGCCACCGGATAGAGCAGGTAGCGGTCGTCGTAGAAGGGCGTGCGTTCGTAGAACCACTGCAGCCGCGCATCGCCGTTGGCGGCGAAGGCGGGATCGCCGGCCAGCGTCTTCTCGAACTCGGCCTTCAGCGCAGGATCGGCCGCCATCATCCGCTCGGCCAAGGGCGCGATGGCGTATCCCTCGATGTATTCGACGCGGCTCAGCACCTCGGGGAACATGCCCCAGGCAAAGAAGCTCTCGCTCGACTGCGGCTCCAGCAACAGCACGGCGATGTCGCCGAGCGGCTGGTCAGTCGAGACGCGCACCGAGCCGACCGGCCAGGTCCAGTCCCGCCGCTCGACCTCCACCGTCTCGACCGAGATCGGCACATGACCCTCGTTCGGGCGCGTCGCCAGCTTGGGCTCGACCAGGCGCAGCATGGACACGGCCTGCACGCGCGGCTCGGCCAGCGTCTCCATCTCGATCCCGTGCGCCCGCAGGCGCTCGATGATGTCCGTGCGATACGACGGGACCCAATAGGCGGTCGGTCGCTTCAGCGTCAGCGTCGGCTGCGAGCCGTAAAAGGGCATGCGCCACGTTTCGGGATCGGCCCGGCCCAGCCAGCGGATCTCGCGCCGTCCCGACGCCGGACTGTCATAGGTTTCGTAGAGAATGCCCTTGAAGTCGCGCGTGGACGACGGCCGGTCTTCGGCCTCGAAGTTCGCGAGGATTTCGGCGGGGCGCAGCGCCAGATCGCTCTGCGTCGCCGCACGCAGATCCCCGCCGCGTTCGGCCAGCAGCCGAATGGCCTCTTCCATGAACACATAAGTCCCCAGCACCCGCTGCTCGTGGGGCTTCAGGCTATGGTTCTCGATCAGGATGGTCGGCACGTGCGCCGCCGCCCCCCAGCCGTTGGAGAAGCGTTCGCCCAAACCTCCATCCGACAGCCCCTTCTTCGGATCGCTGTCGTCGACGCCGAACACCAGTTCGCCCGGGATGTGGCCCTCCCGCTCCAGCGCCGTGTTCATCGCCGGCTTGAACACGGCGTCCAGCCAGCGCGAGCTCGCGGGCGAGCGGCTGAACGTCCCGTTCTCGCCATTGAAGCCGTAGGTGACGTCGTATTGGTAATCCATGCCGTCGGTGACGTGGACGTCGACATAGAGATCGGGCCGGTACTTCAGGATCAGGCCGCGCACAGCCCGCATCTCCGGCTGGTCCAGCTTCAGATAGTCGCGGTTCAGGTTCTGGTTGGTCGCGGTGTTGCGCCAGCCCTGGATGCGCGGCCCCCGCTGGTTGGGGCGAGAGTAGCGGCTCGCCCGCTCATGCCCGTCCACGCTCAGGATCGGGATCAGGATCAGGTTGACGCGGTCCAGCAGCCCGTCCTTGCCGTAGAAGGCGATGTCGCGCAGCAGCATCATGCCTGCGTCCTTGCCGTCGATCTCGCCCGGATGGATGCCGGCCTGGACCATCAGCACGGGCTTGGCCGGATCAAAGGTCGTCCCGTCCTTTGACGCGATCACCGCATGGATGGGCCGCCCCTCCGGCGAGACGCCGAACGGTTCGAGGCGGATCAGGTCGGAGGCTTGGTCCAGCCGCTCGAACCAGGCGCGGGTGTCGGCGTAGTCGGGGCTGAAGTCATGCGCCGCATCCGCCTCGAACGCCGTCGCCCACGGGTCATTGGCGTCGCGCAGCAACGCCCTCGACCCGCCGCTCCAGGCTGGCGCCGGCGGCAGAAACGGCCGGTCCCAAGGCGCGGCGTTGGGGACGGCAGGCGAGGCGAGATCAAGGTCTTGGGACATTGTCGGAGTTGCGATTACGAAGGCGGTGAGTGCTGTAAGTGAGACGAGGCGGAGCATGGCGTCAGTCTTCGAACATTTCGCGCAGAATGGCGAGGACGCCGGCCAGAATGCTCGGCTCCGCATCGCCGATACGCCGACTCAGACGAGCGTGATCAATCGTGCGAACCTGATCCGCCGCGGCGGCTCCCGGCTTTTCGGCTACGGATGTGGGGAATCGGAAGCGCCGATGGCCGCCACCGGTTAGAGGCACGATGATCGATGTTCCGCTCCGGTTCATCTGGTCGGGCGAAACGATCAGGCAGGGGCGGGTCTTACGGATCTCATGGCCTATGGTCGGGTCGAGGCGGACCCACCAGATTTCGCCGCGCCTGACCACCTAAGCTTTCACCACGCCATCGGCGCGAAGTTGCGCTTCGATACGCGCCATGTCCTCTTCCGAAAATGCGTCCCATTCGTCTTGCGAATCGGGCGTCAGATCCGCCTCCAGCCATTCCCGATCCTCAACGGCCAGTCCCTCGGCCGCGAGCGCCGCGAAATCGTCGGCCCAGCCTTCACGAACCTCACGCCGGGCGGGCGTGATGCTGACTTTGCCCGGCTCATAGACGAACTCCACAGCCGCGCCCTCGCTCACGCCAAGCGCCGCAAGTGCGGATTTGGGCAGGATGACGCCCGCCGAGTTGCCGATCTTTCGGACCTTGCTGGCCATCGCCGTCTCCGTTGCAACAAAGTTATAACGCGACCTTCGCGCTACTTCCAGATCGGCTTGCTGTCGCCCGGCAAGCCGAGCCGCCCCCACATCTCGCTGACCCGCTCAACCACCGCCTCGTCCATGCGGATTTCCTCGCCCCACTCCCGCTTGGTCTCGGGCGGCCATTTGTCGGTGGCGTCCAGGCCGATCTTGGAGCCCAGGCCGCTCTCCGGGCTGGCGAAATCCAGATAGTCGATGGGCGTCGACTCGATCACGGTGATGTCGCGCGCCGGGTCCATCTTGGTGGAGATGGCCCACATCACGTCCTTCCAATCGCGGGCGTCGATGTCGTGGTCCACGACGATCACCCACTTGGTGTACATGAACTGGCGCAGGTAGCTCCACACGCCCAGCATCACTCGCTTGGCGTGGCCGGGATAGGCCTTCTTCATCGACACCACGGCGATGCGGTAGCTGCACCCCTCGGGCGGTAGCCAGAAGTCCGTGATCTCGGGGAACTGCTGGCGCAGCAGGGGAATGAACACCTCGTTCAGCGCCTCGCCCAGCACACTGGGCTCATCCGGCGGACGGCCGGTGAAGGTGGTCAGATAGATCGGGTCCTTGCGCATGGTGACGGCGCTGACCTGGAACACCGGGAACTTCTCGACCGAGTTGTAATAGCCGGTGTGGTCGCCGTAGGGGCCTTCGTCCTCGAACGCGTCCAGCAGGACGTGGCCCTCCAGCACGATCTCGGCCTGCGCCGGCACCATCAGCGGCACGGTCTTGCACGGGGCCAGTTCGGCCTTGGCGCCGCGCATCAGGCCGGCGAACTGGTATTCCGACAGGGTGTCCGGCACCGGCGTCACCGCCGCCAGGATCGTGCCCGGATCGGCCCCAAGCACGACGGCGCAGGGCAGGGGCTCCTTCGGCCGGACCTTTTTGTGCCGGGCGTAGTGCTGGGCCCCGCCCCGATGGGCCAGCCAGCGCATTATCGCCCGATCCTTGCCCAGCACCTGCATGCGATAGATGCCGAGGTTGAAGTCGTCCTCACGATCCTCGCTCGGCCCCTTGGTCACCACCAAGCCCCAGGTGATCAGCGGCGCGGGCTCTCCGGGCCAGCATGACTGCACCGGCAGGGCGGTCAGATCGATCCGGTCGCCGGTCAGCACCACCTCCTGCACCGGCGCACGCCCCACGGTCTTGGGCCGCATCGACATCACCGTCTTGGCCAGCGGCAGCATCTCCATGGCGTCGGCGAAGCCGCGCGGCGGCGTCGGATTGCGCAAAAAGGCCAGCAGTTCGCCGACCTCGCGAAGTTCGCCGGTGGTGGTGCGATCCTTGCCCTCCAGCGTCACGCCCATGGCGACCCGTTTCACCGTGCCGAACAGATTGGCCAGGCACGGGATCGGGCTGATCGAGCCGTCCGGCATCACCGGCTTTTCAAACAGCACGGCCGGTCCGCCGTTGCGCAGCAGCCGCGTCTGGATTTCCGTCATCTCAAGCACGGTGGACACGGGCTCGGACACCCGCACCAGCTCCCCTTGCGCCTCCAGTTTCGCCATGAACTCGCGCAGGGATCGGTAGGCCATCGGTCGCTCCAGGTCTCGGTCGCTGGCCTAAAGGGCGGACGGCGCGCTGTCACGCCTCGCGCGGCGAGACAGAACCCGGTCCATGGCCACGATCAGCAGGCCCAGGGCGTAGAAGAAGGCGGCGAAGGCCAACAGGCTGACGCCCAGTCCGCCCCATCCGATCCGGTCCGGATCAACGAAGCCATAGGGCCACCAGCCGGAGACGAGGCCGTGCGCCACCGTCCAGACGCCGTAGACCAGCGGAAAGCCCAGCCACTTGGCCGCATCGATCCACCTCAGCCGACCCTTGGGCGTGAACAACAGCCAGTCGAGCACAAAGGCTGTGGGCGTGACGGTGTGCAGCACGACGTTGACCACCAGCAACCATCCCGTCGGGTTCCAGTAGGGCGCCAGCAGCAGGTGATAGATGACGCCGACCACGGTGATGTACATGGCCACCGAGGCCCGCACGCCTTCGCTGGCGCTCCAGCGCGCCAGCCGCCGGTGGTCTCTCAGCAGCGGCCCGGTGAAGGCCAGCGCCACCAGCAGATTGGTCAGGATGGTGAAGAAGCTGAACAGCCGGACGATGGCGGCCGCGACATCCCAACCGGCCTTGCCATCGACGGCAAGCGCGACCTGAACGGCCAGCGCCAGCCAGGCGACAACGGCGAACAGCCCGCGATACATACGCGCGCTCATCGGGCGCGCCGCCGCGTCAGTAGGCGCGCGTATCCGACACCAGCGCCCAGACCGGCAGATGCAGGGCGCGGGTCGCGGCGTCGACCTGGAGCATGCTGAGATGCTCCCGTCCCGCCTCCATCCGGCGCAGGGCCTCCGGCGTGACGCCGAGATCGCGCGCCAGGACCTCGGGCGCCATGCCGCGCTGATCCCGCCATCGCTTCAACCGCGCGCCGATCGCCGCATCCGTCGGATCGACGCCGGGAAAACCCAGAACAGAGCCCATGGCCGCACTCCCTGGCTGGGGCTCTGTCGGGCGACGGCCCCTTATGCGGCAACATCATCCCATTGGAAGGCCGGGTCAATCCAGTCGCCGAGACGGCCATCGGGACGCGCCAGGCCATGGATGCGCGCCACCTCTTCGTTCGACAGCTCGAAATCGAAGATGTCGAAATTCTCGCGCGCGCGGCCTTCCTTGGTGGTGCGGGGAATGGCGATGACATTCTGCTGGATCAGCCAGCGCAGCGTGACCTGGCCGTTGGTCTTGCCGTGCGCCCGGGCGATCTCGCTGATCGCGGCGTCGTCGGCGATCTTGCCCTGGGCCAGCGGCGACCAGGCGGTGATCGACGAGCCCAGCGCCTTGGCCGTCTCCAGCAGCGGCGTCAGCTTCAGATAGGGGTGATACTCGACCTGGTTGGTCAGCAGTCTCGACTCCGACAGGTCCTGCGCCTGACGGAACTCCTTTGACGGAAAGTTGGACAGGCCGATGTCGCGTGTCAGGCCCTGGGCGCGGGCGTCGTTCAACGCCTCCAGCGTCTCCTCGAACGACGGCTGCACCTTGGGCCAGTGCAGCAGCAGCAGGTCGGGGGTGAAGCCCAGCCGCTCCACCGATCCTTGCGCCGCGCGCTGCAGATCGCCGTTCGCGAAGTCCTCGACCCAGATCTTGGTGGTCAGGAAGATGTCGTCGCGGTTGACGCCCGAGTCCCGGATGCCTTGGCCGACGGCTTCCTCGTTGTTGTAGATTTTCGCCGTGTCGATGTGGCGATAGCCGATGCGCAGGGCCTCGGCGACCATGCGGCGCGCGTCCTCCGGCTCCAGCTGCCAGGTGCCGAAGCCCAGCAGGGGAATCTGCACGTCGCCGGCGGTGAGGGTGGGCTGGTCGCCATAGGCCATGGAAAGCTCCTTTGTCGGGGAAGGGTGCAGTTAGGCGTCCGGTTCCTCCGGCGTAAGGGCCGGATGCGCTTTCCGCAGCGACGCAGGCGCGATCTTGCGCCAGCGTCGGGTCAGCGCCGAGCGCAGCCAGGCGGGATCGACGCTTTCGATGCGCGCCAGCAGAATAGGATGCGGCCGGTGGTGATCGGTGACCACAAAGGTGTCAGGCTCCGCCTCGGCCAGCATGTCGCGCTGGTCGAGGCTGTCCAGCTGGACCACCAGGCAGTCGGGCGCGTCGGGCCAGAACCAGGTAAAGAACTTGCCCCGCACCTTGTACGAGGGATGACCATAGGAGACCGCCGTCTCCGCGCCCGGAAAGGACATCAGCAGGGCGTGGACATCGTCCCGTGTCACGGCGCGATCAGCTCCACCTCGGGGAAATAGGTCCTGTAGCGTGCTGCGTCGCGCGTCAGCAGCCGGTGGCCGCGGACCAGCGCGTGCGCGCCGATGAAGAAGTCGGGCAGGGGCGCGCTGCGGGCGCCGCCTCGGCGACGATAGGTCTGGAACGCCTTGCCGGCCGCGAACGCGGCCTCGAACGGCAGGGCTTCGCGCTCCAACAGCGCAAGCATGGCGTCCACGTCGGCTGGATCGGTGAACGGGATCGACACTTCCGCATAGATGATCGGGTCGATCAGCAGGACTTCGCCTCCGTCGACGAGTCGTTCCACCTGTTCGATCGACCAAACCCGCCAGTCCGACGTGCGGTCGATCAGGTCGATAAGGACATTGCTGTCGACAAGAACGCTCATTCGCCGCGCGTCAGCGCCATGACTTCGTCGGCGCTCATCGTGAGCCGGTCACCGAAACCGGCCATGTGCTCGGTCAACCGCCTGCCGCGACCGCCAGTCCGTTCGCCGCTGCGCACCACGGTCACGACGTTGCCGTCGTAGTGAAAGTCCACTTCGGTATGCGGCAGCAGCCCCGCCTGTGCGCGGATGTCGGCGGGGATGGTGACCTGGCCTTTCGACGTGATGCGCATTGTATTACCTCTCGGTCGAGAAGGTAATACTCCCCGCCTCAACCCGCAACTCAGTAAGCCAGCGCGATCCCATCCTTGCGCATCTCGGTGGCGGCGCCGTAGGTCCAGCGGCCGTCCGGGTTCTGCTGGCGCATGACATTCTGGTAGCCGCCGAAGCCGCCGTCCGGCGGTCCCAGCGTCCAGCCCATGGCGCGCAGCTGCGCCTTGGTCGCTTCCGGCACGCCGCTCTCGAGGTGCAGCACGCCCGCGCCTTCCTGCGGCTGGCCGGTTGGTTCGGACGAGCCGTAGTGCTGCCAGCGCGGGGCGTCCCCGGCCTCCTGCGCATCGAGGCCGTAATCCACCATGTTGATGACGATTTGCGCCTGGCCCTGCGGCTGCATGCCGCCGCCCATGACGCCGAACGCCATCCACGGCTCGCCATCCTTGACCGTGAAGCCGGGAATGATGGTCTGGAACGGCCGCTTGCCCGGCGCATAGACGTTCGGGTGACCGTCGGTCAGGGCGAACAGCTCGCCCCTGTCCTGGAACATGAAGCCCAGCGGCTGGCCCTGGCCGTCATCCGGAACCAGGCCCGAGCCCATGCCGCGATAGTTGGACTGGATCCAGCTGACCATCATCCCGTCCTTGTCGGCCACGCTGAAATAGGTGGTGTCCCCGTGGTGCGGGGCGTCGCCGGGCATGACGCGATCCATGATCCGGTCGGGCCGGATCAGCCGCGCCCGCTCGGCCGCATAGGCCTTGGAGTTCAGCCACTCGACCGGAATGTCGGAAAAGCGCGGATCGGCGAAGTAGCGGGCGCGGTCCTCGAACGCCAGCCGCTTGGCCTCGGCCTGGACGTGCAGCGACGCCGCCGACTGGAACCCCATGCCCTTCAGGTCGAACTGCTCGCAGATGTTCAGGATCTGGTTGGTCGACAGCCCTTGCGTGTTCGGTCCCAGCCCATAGACCTCGACCCCGCGATAGTCGGTGCGGATCGGCTCGACCCATTCGGTGCTGTGTGCGGCCAAGTCGGCGCGGGTCAGCCAGCCGCCGATGCGGCGGAAGTAGCCCTCCATCTGCTCGGCCAGCGGCCCCTCGTAGAAGGCGTCGCGCCCGCCCTCGGCGATCATCCTCAGCGTCTTGCCGAGGAACGGGTTGGCGAACATCTGCCCGACCTTGGGCGTCGCCCCGCCGGGCGCATAGACGCGCTTTCGGTTGTCGTTCTCCTCGATCGGGATGCGGCCGCGGTCAAAGGCGGCCATGTTGCGTTCGAGGTAGTAGGCGATGACCTGCGGGACGGGCGCGCCCTGTTCGCACAACTCGGCCACCGGCAGCAGCACCTCCTTCCACGGCAGCTTGCCGTAGCGCTGGTGCGCGCTCCACCAGGCGTCCACCGTGCCCGGCACGTTGACGGTGACGGCGCCGTAGCGCGGCAAATAGCCGTCGATGGCCCTGGACCGCGCGGTCTCCAGGCTCAAACCGCGCGGGCTGTTCCCCGAACCGTTGAAGCCGACGACCTTTCGCAGCTTCGGGTCCCACAGCATGCAGAAGGCGTCGCCGCCGATGCCGTTGGCCACGGGCTCCAGAAAGCCCAGGGCCGCATTGATGGCGATGGCCGCATCGATGGCCGAGCCTCCGCGCCGGAGGGTGTCGATTCCGATCAGCGTCGCCGTCGGGTGCGCGGTCGCCGCCGCGCCGTTCGCACCCCAGACGGTGGAGCGACCGGCGAACTTCGGTCCGGTTATCCGGTCGCCGATGCCGATGCCGGCGTAAGGATCGGGGCGGGCCGGAGCCGGTGCGGCCTCGGTCGGACGGCCGGGCGCGGGCGGTTGTCCCGTCTGAGCCTTCGCAGCCCCGGTGGACAGCGCACCGGCCGCCAGGGCGCTGGAGGGCAGGGCGGACAAAAAGGTGCGGCGATGCATGGCGGGCTCCTCAAGGCGGCAAGGGGCCATCAAGAACCGGATGCGTCCTCTCCGGCAAGGCTGCGGGCAAAGAAAAAGGCCGCGTCCCGAAAGGAACGCGGCCCTGATCCTTGGAGAAGAGGCGAGAGCCTATTCGATGTCTTCGTTCAGCAGGCCGACCTTGAAGAAGCCGTTGGCCTGCATGGAGTTCATCACTTCCATGAACTGCTCGTACTTCACTTCCGGCTGAGCGCGCACGAACACACGCTCCTCGCGGCAGGCGCCGCCGCCCAGAGCCGCGCAGACGGCTTGCGGCAGGTTGGCGAGCTGGATCTCGTCCTGGGCGATGTAGATCTGACCCGATTCCTGGATGGTGATGTACACCGGTTCCTTCATCTCGGTCGGGGTCGTCGGCGGCACGGCCGGCGGCAGGTCCAGGCGGATCGACACGGTGGCCAGCGGCGCGGCGACCATGAAGATGATCAGCAGCACCAGCATGATGTCGACGAACGGCGTGACGTTGATGTCCGCGTTCTGCTGGATGGTCTTGCCGCCCTGGCCGCCCGGCCCGGAAAGTTTGGCGCCCATGTCGTGACGTCTCCGAAATCTGTGGCCGGCCTGATCGGCTGGCGCTGAAACAATCCTCGAACCGTGTCTTGGCGTCCCTTAACCGGCTTGTAAAGCGGTCTCGTCGCCGCGCCGGAGATTCAGCCGCGCGCCAGCTTCAGGAACCGGTCGGCCAGCTGCGGATCGGCCTTGAACGCCCCGGTGAAGCGCGTCGTCAGGGTCGAGACATGCCGGTGATGCACCCCGCGCGTCGTCATGCACTGGTGCGCCGCATCGACCAGCACCGCCACGCCGCGCGGCTGCAGGTGCGATTCGATGGCGTCCACGATGTCGTTGGTCAGGGTTTCCTGGTTCTGCAGGCGCCGCGCGAAGATCTCCACCACCCGCGCCAGCTTGGAGATGCCCACGACCTTCTCGCCCGGCAGATAGGCGACATAGGCCTTGCCCAGGAACGGGGCGAGGTGGTGCTCGCAATGGCTTTCCACCTCGATGTCGCGCAGGATGACCATGTCGTCATAGCCCTGCACGTCCTCGAACGTCCGGCTCAGTTCCTTGCCCGCATCGGCCGCATAGCCGTCGAACCATTCGCCATAGGCGTCGACCACCCGCTTGGGCGTGTCGATCAGGCCGGGGCGCGCGGGGTCGTCGCCGGCCCATGCGATCAGCGTCCGCACCGCCTCCAGCGCCTGCTCGCGGGTGGGGCGCTGGACCGGGCTGTCGGTGCTGACCAGAACGGGCTTGGCGGGAACAGGGGTCATGCGACGATCCAGACGCGCGGGGCCCAAAAAGCGCCCGCCGCTTGCGGTTTCACAATCCGACGGGACTGTTTATCAGGCCGCTATATGGGACAGAGCCTCCGTCCCGCAAGAAAACGCAAAGCCGTTCCTCGATGCCGCTGCACATCCACGACACCCTGCGCCGTGAAAAGCGCCCCTTCGAACCGCGCGATCCGAGCCGGGTGACCCTCTATGTCTGCGGCCCCACGGTCTACGACTACGCCCACATCGGCAATGCGCGGCCGCCGGTCGTGTTCGACGTTCTGGTGCGGCTGCTGCGCCGCACCTATCCGCAGGTGATCTACGCCCGCAACGTCACCGACGTGGACGACAAGATCAATCAAAAGGCCTCGCGCGAGGGCGTCCCGATAGGCGAGGTCACGGCCCGCTACGAGGCGGCCTATCTGGAGGACATGAAGCGGCTGAACGTGTCCCCGCCGGACATCACGCCTCATGTGACCGACTACATCCCCGCCATCGTCGATCAGATCGGGGCCATCATCGACGCCGGCTGCGCCTATGCGGCCGAGGGGCATGTGCTGTTCGACGTCTCCTCCTATCCGTCCTACGGCGCGCTGTCGGGCCGGAACCTGGACGACATGATCGCCGGCGCCCGCGTCGAGGTGGCGCCCTACAAGAAGAACCCGCACGATTTCGTGCTGTGGAAGCCGTCCAAGGCTGACGAGCCGTCGTGGCCTTCCCCCTGGGGCGAGGGTCGCCCCGGCTGGCACATCGAATGCTCGGCCATGATCGAACAGACGCTGGGCCTGCCCATCGACATTCACGGCGGCGGCATCGACCTGGTGTTCCCGCACCACGAGAACGAGATCGCTCAAGGCGTCTGCGCCCACGGCTGCGCCACGAAAGACCAGGCGCACGACGAATACGCCCGCTACTGGATGCACAACGGCTTTCTGACCGTGGACGCCGAGAAGATGTCCAAGTCGGTCGGCAACGTCCTGTTGCTACACGATCTGGTGCAGGCGATGCCGGGCGAGGTGGTGCGCTGGGCGCTGCTGTCCGCTCACTATCGACAGCCGCTGGACTGGAACCAGGCTCTGCTGGACCAGAGCCGCAAGGCGCTGGACCGGCTGTATGGAGCGCTGCACCGTTCGGCGGACGTGCAGGCGGCGGAGGTCGGTCCGCCGGCCGACTTCCTGAAATCCGTCGAGGACGACCTGAACACGCCGGGCGCCATGGCCAGCCTGTTCGCCCTGTCCAGCGAGATCGAACGCGGCATGACGGCCGGCGACCATGCGTCGGTGGCGGAGGCCAAGGGGCGGCTGATCGCCTGCGCCGCCATCCTGGGCGTGTTGCAGTCCGATCCGGCCGCCTGGTTGGAAGGCCAGGTCTCCGATGACCTGCGCGCCGAGGTCGAGGTGCTGCTGGAGCAACGCGCCTCAGCCCGCGCCGCCAAGGACTGGCCCGAAGCCGACCGCATCCGCGACCGCCTGAACGCCCTGAACGTCGTCGTCATGGACGGCCCACAAGGCGCGACCTGGCGGATGAAGGGGTAGGGCGTCTTTCTCCTCCCCATGCAATGGGGAGGGGGACCGCGCAGCGGTGGAGGGGTTGTTGCCGCCGCGCCACCCCCTCCGTCACGGCGCAAGCGCGCCGCGCCACCTCCCCATCGCCGATGGGGAGGAGAGGAGACCAGCCTTCTCCCTCCCCGAACGGGGAGGGAGAAGCTCCCCATACCTCCCACTCTCCCCGTCACCCTCGGGCCGTCGCGTCGCTCGCACGCGAGCTTTGTCTCCACCCGAGGGTCCAGACTCCCGGTCTCGGCCGGTTCGCACCGGGAGTCTGGATCCTCGCCACAAGGGCGAGGATGACGGGAATAAAGTCGCAGGCAGCGCATCAGCGGTGACGAACGCCACGGAAACAATGGCCTACGCCTTCCTCTCCCCGACTTCCCCGCCTGGGTTCAAACTCGTGCCACCCTGCATCGGTCTCGTCGCACTGGAGGGCTCGCCTGGCCTGCGACCTTGCGAGCGGCGGGAGCGGATGGAGCGGGAGGGGTTCGGTCTTGTCGGCCGGACCCCGCCGGCGTCGGGGATCGCCCCGAAGTCGGAGGGTCGGGGGGATACTCGGCCGGTCCGGGGACAGCCTCGCAGGGCTGCCTGCCCGCCGCAGGCTTATGGGGTTAGGCGATAAGACCGCCACCATCCTCCGCCCCGAGCTTGCAGCCAACCACCCGCGCGGGGCGTCAGCTTTCGTCGAAACGGTAACCACTACCCACACTCCGGGCGAAGGCCCGGCGCTCCGCCCGCCCTCCAACCTCGCACCGGCCTCGGCCGCTGCGGGGCCGAAGTCGTGGCCGTCACCCCGCGCGGTTCTTCACCAGATCGTCCACCACCGACGGATCGGCCAGGGTGGAGGTGTCGCCCAGCGCGCCGATGTCGTTCTCCGCGATCTTGCGCAGGATGCGGCGCATGATCTTGCCCGAGCGGGTCTTGGGCAGGCCCGGCGCCCACTGGATCACGTCCGGCGCGGCGATGGGGCCGATCTCCTTGCGGACATGGGCGATCAGTCCGCGCCGCAGATCCTCCGTCGGTTCGACGCCGGTGTTCAGAGTGACGTAGGCGTAGATGCCCTGGCCCTTGATGTCGTGGGGAAAGCCGACCACCGCCGCCTCGGCTACGTCGTCGTGCAGCACCAGGGCGGACTCGACCTCGGCGGTGCCCATGCGGTGGCCCGAGACGTTGATCACATCGTCCACCCGGCCGGTGATCCAGTAATAGCCGTCCTCGTCCCGGCGGCAGCCGTCGCCGGTGAAATACTTGCCCGGATAGGTCGAGAAATAGGTGTCGAAGAACCGCTGATGATCGCCGTACACAGTGCGCATCTGGCCCGGCCAGCTGTCGGTGATGACGAGGTTTCCGGACGCAGCGCCGTCCAGCACGCCGCCTTCCCCATCGACCAGCTGCAGCTCCACCCCCGGCAGCGGCTTGGTCGCCGATCCGGGCTTCAGGGCAGTGGCGCCCGGCAGGGGCGAGACCAGGATGCCGCCCGTCTCGGTCTGCCACCAGGTGTCCACGATGGGCAGTCGGCCTTCGCCCACCACCTCGTGGTACCAGCGCCAGGCCTCCGGGTTGATCGGCTCTCCCACCGTGCCCAGCAGGCGCAAGCTGGCGCGCGAACTGGCCTTCACCGGCCCGTCGCCCTCTCGCATCAGGGCCCGCAGGGCGGTGGGCGCGGTGTAGAAGATATCGACCTTGTGCTTGTCGATGACCTCCCAGAACCGGCTGACGGTCGGATAGTTTGGCACGCCCTCGAACATCAGGCTGGTCGCCCCGTTCGCCAGCGGCCCGTAGACGACGTACGAGTGACCCGTCACCCAGCCCACGTCGGCGGTGCACCAGAAGACTTCGCCGGGGCGATAGTCGAACACCAGCTCGTGCGTCCACGCCGCCCAGAACAGATAGCCGCCGGTGGTGTGCAGCACCCCCTTGGGCTTTCCGGTCGAGCCGGAGGTGTAGAGAATGAACAGCGGATCCTCGGCGTTCATCGGCTCTGGCGGGCAGTCGGCCTCCACCTCGGCCGCTTCGGCCGCATAGTCGAAATCGCGTCCGGCCTGCATCGGCACGTCCGCGCCGGTGCGGCGGACAACCAGCACGGCGTCGACCGACACCTTCTCCAAAGCGGCGTCGACATTGGCCTTCAGCGGCACAGACTTGCCGCCGCGCAGGCCCTCGTCGGCGGTGATCACCAGGGTCGAGCCGCAATCCTCGATCCGGCCGCACAGGCTGTCGGGCGAAAAGCCGCCGAACACCACCGAGTGCACCGCCCCGATCCGCGCGCACGCCAGCATCGCGTAGGCGGCCTCCGAGATCATCGGCAGATAGAGGGTGACGCGGTCGCCTTTCCGGACGCCGTGGCGTTTCAGCACATTGGCCATGCGGCACACTTGGGCGTGCAGTTCGCCGTAGGTGATGGCGCGGCTGTCCGCCGGATCGTCCCCTTCCCACAGGATGGCGGTCTCGTCCGCGCGGTGCGGCAGATGCCGGTCGATGCAGTTGGCCGAGACGTTCAGCATCCCGTCGGCGAACCAGCGGATGCGGAAGTCGTCCTTGTTGAACGACACGTCCTTGATCTCGGTCGGAGACTGGATCCAGTCGAGCCGCGCCGCCTGCTCGGCCCAGAAAGCGTCCGGCGCATTGCGGGCGGCCGTCCGCGCCGCCTCATAGGCCGCGGCGTCCATGTGGGCGCGGGCCGCCGCTTCGTTGGAAACCGGGTAGATTTCGGAATTTGGCTGCATGATCCTCACCTTCATCGACATCGACCAACATCCGCAACGGTTGAAAAGCTGCAAGAGCCCGCAGGTCGCCTTTGGTGCGGCCGCTCGTCAGTTCGGTTCGGCCGCCGTGTCGATGCGCGCCACCACCGACATGCCGGGGCTGAGGCGCTCGGCCAGCGGCTGGTTCGGCTCGATCCGGACGCGCACCGGGATGCGCTGGGCCACCTTGGTGAAATTGCCGGTGGCGTTGTCCGGCCGGATCACGCTGAACTCCGACCCTGTCGCCGGCGAGATGCGCTCGACCCGACCACGCAGCGCCTGACGACCCAGCGCATCTATGCTGAGCTCGACCGGCTGGCCGACGCGGATGTTGCGCATCTGGGTCTCCTTCATGTTGGCGACCACCCAGACCGCGTCGGGCACCAGGCCCATCAGCTGGGTCCCGGCGGTGACGTACTGGCCCTGGCGCACGCCGATTTCGCCCAGCCGGCCGGCTCTGGGCGCGGTGATGCGGGTGTTGGCCAGGTCGATCTCGGCCAGGCGCACGGCGGCGCGCGCGTTCTCGACCGCCGCGACCAGGCTTTCGCGGCTTACCACGGCCGAGGTGACGCCGGTCTCTGCGATGCTTTCGGCGGCGCGAGCTTGGGCGACTTGGGCCTGGGCCGAGCGCAGGGCGGCCTCGGCGATGTCGACATTGGCCTGGGCGACCCAGCCGCCGGCCTTCAGGGTGCGGGCGCGGTTGGCGTCGGCCTGGGCTCTCGCCAGCGTCGCCTCGGCCCCGGCGATGGAGGCGCGCTGCTGGGCCACCGAGCCGCGCGCCGAGGCCTGGCTCTGCGCCGAGTTGGACAGCGCGGCTTGAGCCGAATGCAGCGAGGCCTGCGCCTGCTCCAGCCGCTGGCGATAGATGCGGTCGTCGATCTGGACCAGCACCTGACCCGCCTGCACGACCTGATAATCCTGAACCGCCACCTCGGTCGCATAGCCGGCGACCTGCGGGCTGATCAGCGTCACCTGGCCGCGCACATAGGCGTTGTCGGTGGTCTGCACCCCGCTGGCGAAGGGCGGCAGCTTCCAGGCGTAGAGCACCAGCAGGACGCCAACGACGGCCACGCCGGCGATGATGGCGGTCCAGAGGATGCGCTTTTTCGGTTCCGGCGTGGTGGCGGCAGGAGCGGGAGCAGGAGGGGCGGTGTCGGTCATGGCGGGCTCGTTCAGTCGGCGGCGGCGACGGCCGCGGCTTGCGCGGCCTCGTCGTTGCGGGCGGCGCGTCGCGCCTTCCAGCGCGGACGCAGATGGTTGATCGTCACCCACAGGCATCCCAAGGCGGCCAGCGCCGAGATCATCAGGAAGACGTCGTTGTAGGCGAGGACATTGGCCTGCTGCGCCACCTGCTGGCTCAACAGCTGCACCCCCTCGGCCTGACGCAGGGCGGGGTCGGTCAGGGTGCGGCCATAGGCGGCCGACAGTTGCTGGAGGCGCTGCACCACCTGAGGATCCGTCAGGGTGATCCCTTCCGCCAACTGGCTGGAGTGAAACTTCTCGCGCATGACCTGAACGGTTCCGGTCAGGGCCGAGCCGGCCAGCCCGCCCACGTTCTGAAGCAGCGAGAACATGACAATGAAGCTGATGAAGTGCTGCTTGCCCTGCTGAAGCACCTTGGTGATGCCGATCATCAGCGCCGGTCCGATGAACATGGCCGAGGCGAAGCCGATCAGGGCCTGGCTGAAATAGAGGTTCACCGGCCGCGTCAGCCCGGTGGAATGGCTGTCGATAAAGGCGCCGACGGCGATCAGGGCGAGAGCGATGGCGATCGGCTTGTTCAGCTTGTTGAGGTTCAGGGTGAAGGCGCTGACCAGGGTGCCCGCTGCGACCGAGATCAGGATAACGACAAACAGGCCGTGCAGCTGATCCGGTCCGAGCCCCACCACCTGAAGAAAGCCCACCGCGCCCGCCGTTTGTTCGGACAGGACGATGCGCAGCAGCAGAACGGCGCCCAGCAACCGCAACAGGTCTGCGCCCGCCAGCCAGCGGGTGTTGATCAGCGGCGTACGCCGGTTGTGCTCCACGATCACCGCCAGCGTCAGCAGCACAATGGCGCCGACCAGCGCCCAGCCGATCCAGGCGGCCTGCGTCCACCAGACGATGCGGCCGAGGCCCAGCACCGCGCACAGCAGCGCCACGCCCGGCGCGAACAGGGCGAAGGTGACGAAGTCCAGCCGGTCGAACACTCTGAACCGCTGCGACAGCGGGAGCTTCAGAAGGATCGTCGCGGCCCAGCACATCAGGGCCAGGCCCATCTCGAGCAGATACACCGCCCGCCATTCGCCGATCTGCAGCAGGTGCGGAACCGTCAGGCGAGCCAGCGGCACGGCGAAACCCGCCAGGCCGATGCCGAGGATCAGTCCCTTCAGCCGATGGGCCGGAGGAAAGGCCTGGATCAGATAAAGAAATCCCAGACTGGTCAGCGGCGCGGCCGCTATGCCCGCCGCTGCCCGGCTGGCCAGCGCCCAGCCGTAATCGTGCGCGAACAGCGAGGCGAAGGTCACCAGCACGAACAGCGCCAGCGCGATCTGGGTGAACAGGCGCAGGCCGTACTGCATGCGGAACTTGACCAGGATCAGGTTCATGCAGGCGTTGGTCATCACAAAGACGACCGGCAGCCAGGCCGCCTCGAACGGCGTGATGCCGAGGGCGCCTTGAAGATTCTGCAGATTGGCGGTCACCGCCGCATTGCCGAAGCTGCCAGTCATGGCGACTAGCAGCCCGGTCAGGGCGTATTGCAGCCGCCGGCGTGTCGGATGCGCGGGCGTCGCCGGCGATCCGGGGAACATCGGCATCTCGTGCGGCTGCAGGGTGGCGGCGTAGGCCTCCCAGGCCGGGTCGTGGCGCGGCTTCATTGGGGCCTCGCGCGGAGGCCGTCTAGGATGATGGCGCGAGTGCGCAGGCTAACCGCCTCTCGCTCGGCGGCGTCCGCGTTCTGGAAGCCGGAGGCCAGAAGCGTCGCGATCAGCCGCACGTCCATGGGACCCAGATCCTTTCGCACGAGCCCGGCGGCCTGTGCGCGTGCAAGAGGGGCTGCGCCTGCCTCCGCCAGCTTGGATCGAAGCGGCGTCAGCGCGTCAGGAGACCGCACCGTTCGCAACACGCCGGACAGGCCGGCGTTCCGGATCAGCAGCGCGGCCAGCTCGTCCAGGAACCAGAAGAAGACTTCCGGCGCATCGCCCTGCTCGACTGTACGGCGATGCAGGTCCTCGACGCCGTCGATCAGCACGGCCAGCACCAGTTCGGTCCGGTCCGCGAAGTGACGATAGAGCGTTGCGCGGCCTACGCCTGCACGTTCCGCGATGAGGTCCAGCGGCGCCTCCAGCCCCTGTTCGGCCAGCACATCCCTTGCCGCGTGCAGCAGGGCGGTGCGGTTCTGGACAACATCCTTGCGGGCGGGGCGGCTCATGCAAAACAAAGTGGACATCCATGTCCGTTTCGCAAGGGTGCGGCCTGCTGTCGCAGCGAAAAAGACGCGCGGCGGCTTACATGAAGGGCCGCAGTCGTCCGCGTTCAGCGCCGCACCCCAGCACTGCGCCTTCGGCGCAGGCGCCCGGGACAGCGCCGGCGAGCCACAGCAGTTTGGCTAGAGCCGCTTGTCCAGCACCACAAAGGACAGCGGCTCGAGCGGCAGGCCGAAGCGAGGATCGTTCATCGGGAAGGGGCGGCTCTCTCCGGTCAGGCGGTAGCCGCGCCGCTCGTACCAGGCGATCAGTTCGCGGCGCTGGGCGATGACGGTCATCTCGATGCGGCGAGCGCGCAAGGCGGCGCGGGCCAGGTCTTCCGCCGCCGCCAGCACCTGACGACCCAGTCCGCCGGCCTGACGGTCGGGATCGACCGTCAGCATGCCGAGATAGGCGAGGCCGGCGCCCAAGTCCACGACCTGGACACAGCCGATCACGTCGCCGTCCTTTTCGGCCATCAGCAGCACGCGCGCCGGATCGGCGATCAGGGCCGCCAGCTCGGCCGCGTCGGTGCGCTGACCGTCCAAGAGGTCGGCCTCGTGCGTCCAGCCTGCGCGCGCCGTCTCGCCGCGATAGGCCCGCTCGCTCAGCGGGTGCAGGCGCGCGATGTCGCCTGCCGTGGCCGGGCGAAAGGCGAGGGGGCTCAACGCCGGACGCCCAGCTCCTGCACCAGGCCATCCATGCCGTAGACGTCGCGCAGCGCCGTCGTCACCGCGCCCGTGGTCACGATCACGCTGCGGTTCACCGCCCGGTCGTAGCCATAGGCGTTGCGCTGGCTCAGCACGGTCGAGTCGAAGTTGGCCCCGACGATCTCGCCCCGCGCATTGATGGCCGGCGAGCCGGACGAGCCGCCGATGGTGTCGGTGGACAGGGCCATGTTCAGCACCGTGTCGCCGTCGATCCGGTCCTTGGCCGCCAGGAGTTTGGGCGCGACGTCGAAGGGCGCGGCGGCCGTCGCGCGGTCCCACAGGCCGTCGAAGGTGGTGAAGGCGCCCCAGCGCTGGCCGGGCACGTCCGAGCCTTCGATCCGGCCATAGGTCAGGCGCAGGGTGCCGGTGGCGTCCGGATAGACGCTGTCGCCATAGACGGCGAAGCGGGCGGCGGCGAGCTGTTCGGAGGCGCGGTCGGTCGGGGCCTGGACCTTTTCCTCCCATTCGGCGCGAACGGTGCGGGCCGCGGCGTCAGTCCGCAGCACATGCTGGATCAGCGGGTCGCTCGAGGCCTGGATGGCGGGCAGGCCGCCCTCCCACAGGGCGCGGCGCGCGGCCGGATCGCCGAGGGTCGAGCCTTCGACCAGCCGCGCCGACAGCGCTTCGGGGCTCTCCTGGCCCAGAAGGCCGCGCACGCGCGGATCATCGACGGTCAGCCATTCGCGCGTCTTGGACAGCCACCATTCCAGCTGCACCTGCTCCAGCGCCGGATAGACGGGGCGTTCGGCCAGAATGCGCTGCTCGAGCGCGGGCAGGCGGCTGTCGGCGAACTCGGCCAGGCGCTCGGCGCTGGGCTTGGCGCGTTCCTGCGCGGCGCGCACCAGGGTCACGGCGGCCCCGTACAGCGACGAGCCGCCGCCCGCGCGTCCTTCCAGCAGGCTGTAGGCCGGATAGAGCTCGCGCTGGATCGGCTGCACGGCCTCCAGCGCGGCCCAGGGATCGCCAGACGAGGCCAGTGCCGGGTCGGCGGCGACCCGTTGACGGAAATCGGTTTCGGCCTCGGCCAGGCGGCCGGTGAAGGCGGCGTCGATCAGGGCGGCCTGGCGTCCGCGTCCGCGCTTGTAGGTGTTCTCCAGGCCCACGATCGGGTCCATTGCGATAAAGGCGTTCTGCTCGCTCTCTTCCGAGAAGCGGATCAGCCGGCCGCGCAGTTCGGAGGCGATCAGCTGGTCCATAGGCAGGACCACGTCGCGCACGGTGGACAGCTGCGCCTGGGTCAGAAGGCGCTGGGTCGCGCCGGGATTGCCGGACACGAACACCGGCTCGCCCTCGGTCGGCCGCTCGGCGTTCCAGGTGAAGTGGACGGGCGTCTCGACCGGCTTGCCGTCCTCGTACAGGCGGATAAAGGCCGCATCGATGGCGAAGCGCGGGAAGGAGAAGTTGTCCAGGTCGCCGCCGAAGGTCGCCGCGCGATCCTCGGGCGCAAAGGCTAGGCGCACGTCGGTGTAGCGCCGGAAGGTGTAGAGCTTGAACTGGCCGCCGCGATACAGGCTGACCACCTGGCAGCGGACTTTCGCATCGCCCGCGCAGCCTTCGCTCTCGATCCGGCCGGCCTCCGCATCGCGCGCCTGGGTGAAGGCCTGGCCGGACAGACCCTCGCCGGCCTTTTGCATCCGCTCGGTCACGTCGGAAATGTCGGTCAGGATTTCGGCGGAGGCGCCGGGGCAGCGGCGCTCCTCTTCGCGTGTCCTGGGCGTGAAGCCCGTCTCGGCGTAGTTGACCTGCGGCGTGGACAGGTTGGCGACGCAGGTGGCCACGCAGTGGTTGTTGGTCATCACCAGCGCCTCGCCGGACACGAGGCCCGCCGAGCAGCCGCCGAACTTCACCGACGACATCCGCACCTTGTCGAGCCAGGCCTGGTCGATGGTTGTCCCCAGCGTCTGGTTGGCGCGCGCGATGGGGAAGTTGTCGAACGTCCACATGCCTTCTTCCGCGCTGGCCGAGGCGGCGGCGGCGAGGGCGAGAACGGCGGCGGAAGCGGCGAGGGCGAGACGCATGGGAAATCCTTTTCTCCTCCATGCTCGCGAAGAGAGCGGGGAGGTGGCGCGGCGCGTCTGCGCCGTGACGGAGGGGTTCTTCGATACACCACGATCGTTCGTGCGGCGGAAAGAACCCCTCCACCGCTTCGCGGTCCCCCTCCCCATCGCGGACGATGGGGAGGAGAGCAGGTCGTCTTACCGCACGCCCAGTTCTTCCAGGAGGCGCGGCTGGTTGTAGACGGTGCGCAGGGCCTCGGTGACGGCGGCGGTGGAGACCGTCACCGTGCGGTTCAGTTCGCCGTCGTAGCCGAAGCTGCCGCCCAGCGAGTGGATGTTGCCGTCAAAGGCTGCGCCGATCACTTCACCCTTGGCGTTGATCACGGGCGAGCCCGAGTTGCCGCCGATGATGTCGTTGGTCGAAACGAAGTCGTAGACGGTGTCCTTGTTGATCCGGTCCTCGGCGGCCAGCCAGTCCTCGGCCGCGTTGAACGGCTCGGCGCCGGTGTTGCGCTCATAGAGGCCGCCGATCTTGGTGAAGGGCTCGACCGTCACGCCGCGATGGGTCCAGCCCTTCACCGCCCCATAGGACAGGCGCAGCGAGAAGGTGGCGTCCGGGTAGAGGTTGGTGCCGTAGGCGGCGAAGCGGGCCTGGGCGATCTTTTCGCCTGCGCGGCTGGTGGGGCCGGACACGGCCGATTCCCACTGGGTGCGAACGGCCTGGGCCGCGTCGTCGTTGGCCAGCACAAAGGCGATCATCGGATCGCCCGACGCGGCCAGCTGCTCCGGCGTCATGGCCAGGGCCTGGGCGCGGAAGGCGGGGTCGCCCAGCCTGGTGCCGTCCACCAGACGCGTGGCGATTTGCTCGGGGCTTTCCTTGCCCAGCAGCGCCTTCACATCGGCGTTGTCGACCGTCAGGTACTCGCGCGTCTTGGCCAGCCAGAAGTCGAGATAGATCTTTTCCAGATCGTTGGAGATCGGCGTCTCGGTGGCCAGGCGGCGACCCAGATTGGCGATGTCGGCCTCGCCATAGCCGGCGCGGCGCTCGGCCGCCGGCTTGGCGCGCTCCTTGGAGGCGCGCACGATGGCCTTGGCGTAGCTGTACAGCGACGAACGCTGACCGGCCGCGCCTTCCAGCTGGCGATAGGGCAGGAACAGGTCGCGCTGGGCCGCGGACACGCGCTCCAGATCGGCCCACGGGTCGCCGATGCGTTGGGCGAGGGCCGGGTCGGCGGCGACGCGCTGGCGCAGGTCCGCCTCCTCCTGGCGCTTGGTCGCCATGAAGGCGGGGTCGGTCAGGGCGCCCTGCTGGCCGTACTGAACCTTGAAGCCGTTCTCCAGGCCGAAGATCGGATCGACCGAAACGCGCTTGGCCTCCTCGCCCGTGGTCGAATACTCGAGCAGGCGACCGCGCAGTTCGGAGGTCTGGATAAGGCTGAGCGGCAGCTGCTGGTCGCGCAGGGCCTCCAGCTGCGCCACGGTCAGCAGGCGCTGGGTGGTGCCGGGATTGCCCGCCACAAAGGTCACGTCGCCTTCGCTCGGCGCGTTCGGGTTCCACTTCAGGAAGTTGGGCGAGGAGACGGGCTTGCCGTCCTCATAGGCGCGCAGGAAGGCCGCATCGAGCGCGTAGCGCGGGAAGTTGAAGTTGTCGGGATCGCCGCCAAAGAAGGCCGCCTGGAACTCGGGCGCGAACACCAGACGCACGTCGTCGTACTTGCGGAACTTGTAGAGCTTGTACTGGCCGCCGCGATAGAAGCTGATCACCTGGCAGGTCAGCTTCTGATCGTCGCCGCAGGTCTCCTTCTGGATGCGGTCGATCTCGGCCGCGCGCGCCTGCACAAAGGCGGCGCCTTCCAGGCCCTGGCCGGCGCCCGTGACGCGGTCGGTCACATCGACGATGTCCGTCAGGATTTCGGCCGTCTGGCCGGGGCACTTCTTTTCTTCCTCGCGCGTGGCGGGCATCCAGCCGTTCTTGACGTAGTCGTTCTCGGCCGTGGACAGGTCCTGCACGCACGACACCACGCAGTGGTGGTTGGTCAGGATCAGGCCTTCGTTCGAGACCATGGAGGCCGAGCAGCCCTGCAGGCGCACCGCAGCGTTGCGGACGCGGTCCAGCCAGGCCTGGTCGATGTTCGTGCCGTACTTCTCGTTCACCGTCGCGACGGGGAAGTTGTCGAACGTCCACATGCCCTCGTCGGCGCGGGCGGGCGCGGCGGGAAGCGACAGGACGGCGGTCGCGGCGCCCAGGGCTGCGAGCGAGGCGGACAGGCGAATGGAGCGAAGCGACATCTGGTGCGGATCTCCCGGCGAGGAGCTGGATTGCCCCTGCTGTTATTTCATAACTAACGCCGCCATGCCGGCCGCGCCAAGCCCCTTCGCCCTTAGCGCCGCTGTGGCGTGTGCACAATCGGCCCTTCGGTCGCGCAAGCTTACCCCGATTTAACTTGGCCCCCGGCGAGGATGGCCGCACATGAGAACCGTGATCGGGGGACGATGACGCTGATGTCGCTTGCGCTTTCCACGCTGCTGTTCGAGTGGCGCCGCTACATGGCGGCGGTGATGGCGCTTGCGCTGTCGGGCCTGCTGGTGCTGGCCATGACCGGCGTCTTCATCGGCATCGGCAAGAGCTTCACGGCCGCCATCGAGCGATCCAGCGCCGACATCTTCATCATGCAGCCGGGCGCCAAGGCGCTGTTCAGCGGCCCTTCGGGTGTGCCGCGCCGTTTCATCCCCCTGGCCTACAACCACCCGGAAGTGGTCGAGGTGAAGCCGCTCGACATGACGGGCGGCAATTTCCAGAACATCCGCGAGGTCGATCCCACGGCGACGCAGGCCGAACGCGCCCGCCAAGGCGCGCCGCGCCAGAAGCAGGTGCTGGTGAACATCATCGACACGGCGCCAGGCTCGGTCACCATCCCGGTCGATTATTCGGACGAACTGGTTGATGCGTTGCGCCAACCCTACACCGTCGCGATCGACGAGACGGCTCTGGTTCCGCTGGGCGTCAAGCTTGGCGACAAGGCCCTGTTCAACGGTCAGACGGTGACGGTGGTCGGCATCATGCGCGGCTATCCCAACATGATGCAGCCGACGATCGTGATGTCGCGCGACACCCTGCGGATGCTTGGACAGGCCGACACGGGGCCGCGCGTCGGGCCGCTGATGGTCAAGCTGCGTGATCCCGCTCAATCCGACGTGGTCGCGACGCAGCTGAACGCAGCCGGAAACGGGCAATGGAAAGCCTGGACGCGCGCGCAGCTGGCCGAAGCCAATCAGGGCGCGATGTTCGAGGAAGGCATCCTGATGATCATCATCGGCGGCTGCGCCGTCCTTGGCGTCATCATCGGCGTGGCCATCACCTGGCAGACGCTGCGCGGCGCGATCATGGCCAACATCAAGGAGTTCGCCTCGCTCAGAGCACTGGGCGTCGGCATGGGATCCTTGCGCCGGATCGTGGTGGAGCTGAGCTTCTGGGTCGGGGTGGTGGGCGTGATCGCCGCTGTCGCCCTGACCTGGCTGCTGTCGCTGGCGGCACGCGCCGGAGCGGTGGTCATCGCCATGCCGTTGCTGCTGCTGCTGATCGTGGGCGGCGGCCTGATCCTGATCGCGGTCGGCTCGGGCCTGCTTTCGCTCGGCATCCTGAAGAAGAGCCAGCCTGCGGATCTGCTGCGATGAACATCCATACGAAAGTTCACGGCAAGCACGGCGACTTCGCGATCGAAGCCAAGGGTCTGGTCAAGCGGTTCAAGTCCGGCAAGGCCTGGGTCGAGGTGCTGAAGGACGTCGATTTCGACGCCAAGCACGGCGATCTGACCATGGTCATGGGGCCGTCCGGTTCGGGCAAGTCGACGCTGATCGCGGCGCTGTCGGGCCTGTTGAAGCCGGAAGAGGGGCGGGTGGACGTGCTGGATGTCGACGACCTGTGGAAATTCTCCTCGGGCAGGATCGACAAGTTCCGCCTGGATAACTGCGGCTTCATCTTCCAGGGCTTCAACCTGTTCCCCTCGCTGACCGCCTTGCAACAGGTGGAGACGGTGCTGAAGTTTCAGGGGCTGACGTCCGGCCAGGCCAGGAAGCGCGCCACCGTCGCGCTGGAGGAAGTCGGGCTCGGTCACCGCCTGCATCAACGCCCGGCGGCCCTGTCCGGCGGTGAAAAGCAGCGCGTGGCGATCGCCCGCGCCCTGGCCAAGGACCCCAAGATCCTGTTTGCGGACGAGCCGACCTCGGCGCTCGACGGCGAGAACGGCCAGGTCGTGATCCGCCTGCTGCGCCGCGCGGCGACCGAGCACGGCGCCGCCGTCATCTGCGTGACCCACGATCCCCGCCTGGAGGCCTGGGCCGACCGGGTCATCCACATCGAGGACGGCAAGATCCTGGACGACCAGCGCCGCATCCCCAATCCGGACGCCGTTCTGGCGTCGCACCACTGAAACGATCGACTTTTAGGACCGAACGCCCATGCCTGCCCTGCTGAAGAAGAAGCGCTTCTGGATCGGCATCCTGCTGGTCATCGTCGTGATCGTGGGATTCATGAGCCTGCAGGCGGCCGGCAAGGCCAAGAAGGCCGAGCTGGACAAGGCCGCCCAGACCAAGGTCGAGAGCCCCTATGCCGCCATCGCCAACGGGCGCGTGGACATCGAGGGCGGCCTGATCCAGGTCGCGGCGCGACGCGGCGGCGTGGTGCGCGAGGTGCTGGTGCAGGAAGGCGAACGCGTCACCGCCGGCCAGATCCTGGCCCGCCAGGAGGACGACGAAGCCCGCTTGGCCGTCCAGAGCGCCGCCGCCGCCGTGTCGCAGGCCGAAAGCCAGATGGCCCAGACCCGCGTCGCCATCCGCACGGCTCAGCGCGAGCATGAGCGGCTGGGCCGTCTCGTCGCCACCAACTTCGTCGCCGCCCAGCGCATGGACCAGGCGCAGGACGCCATCTCCACCGCCCAGGCCCAGATGCAAGCCCAGCAGGCGGCGGTGCAGACCGCGCGCGCCCAGTACGACCAGGCTCGCTACAACCAGGAACTGACGGTGATCCGCGCGCCGATGTCCGGCCGCATCGTTCGCCGCTACGCCAATCCGGGCGCGGGCGCATCGACCCTGAACGTCTCCACCATGTTCGACCTGGAGCCGGACGCGCCGCGCATCATCCGCGCCGAGGTGGTGGAAAGCGACCTGCCCAACCTGCGCGACGGTCAGGCGGTCGAGATTTCGCCAGAGGGCGACGCCAGCAAGGTCTATATCGGATCGGTGATGCGCCGCGCCGCCGTGTTCGGCGCCCGCAAGCTGGCTTCGGACGATCCCTCGCAACGCACGGATGAGCGGGTGGTCGAGGTCGTGGTCTCAGCCGGCGACGCGCCGCTGCTGATCGGTCAGCGAGTGCTGGTCAAGTTCATGAAGCCGGGCGAGACCGCCGGCGCGCCGCGCGCCGCCGCGGCGGGCATTGGTCCCGACCGCGCAATGAAGCCGGCGGCGTAATCGACAGGACCGCTCAGCGGCCGGTGAAGTTCGCCGGCCGCTTGTTCAGGACGGCGTCGACGCCCTCGGCATGGTCGTCGGTCAGGTGAGCCAGCGCCTGCAGGGCCGCCGACATCTCCAGCATCTGATCGAAGTTGGCGTCTCGGCCTTGCCGCAGCAGGGCCTTGGCCATGCGCAGCGCCTGCGGCGGCTGGCTCGCGATCTGGCGCGCGACGGATGTGGCCTCATCCATCAACTGCTCGTGCGCGACGACGCGGTTGACCAGGCCCCACCGTTCGGCGGTTTCCGCGTCGATGGAGCGGGCGGTGAACAGCATCTCGGCCGCGCGGGCATAGCCGACGTTGCGCGGCAACAGCCAGGAGCCGCCGTCGCCCGGAATAATGCCCAGCTTCAGGAACGGCACGCCGAAGATGGCGCGCTCCGAAGCGATGCGGATGTCCGCCAGACCCGCAATGTCGCAGCCCAGTCCCATGGCCGGTCCATTCACGGCCGCCACCAAAGGAACCTCCAGCCCATAGAGGGACCGCACGATGCGGTGGACGACGCGGCGGTAGCGTTCCCGGACTTGGACGCCATTGCCCTCGAACAGGTCGCGCCGGTCGCGCATGGCCGTCAGGTCGCCCCCGGCCGAAAAGGCGCGGCCAGCGCCGGTCAGCACCACGCAGCGTACCGAAGGATCGGCGTTGACCCGCTCGCACGCCGCCGCGACCTCCTTGCCGTCACCGAGATCGGGCAGGGCGTTCAACCGTGCTTCGCGGTCCAGCGTCCAGAGCAGGATCGGGCCGTCCTCACCGTCCAGGCGTTCCTCGGCGATCAGCGGCATGGGCGTTTTCTCCTGAGACCAACCCCCGTCATCCACCCGCGCCGTCGCGTCAGGCAAGGCCCGGATGCAAAAAGCCCCGGCGCAACGGCCGGGGCTTTGTTTGCGGATCAAGAGGCCGCGTTCAGCCGCGCTTCTTGATCTCGATGGGCACGAAGTTCGAGGGGTGGCTGACCACCCGACCCGCGTTGGACGGCATGTGCCGCGTGTTCACCAGCATCCCGCCCCACAGGGCGAAGGACATCATGGCGTGCTGGAGGTTGCGCTCCTTATCGTTCATCTTGGCGTCTCCTTTCGCAGAACGATGAAAAGAGACGCGTCGTGCTTGTGGGGGGATCTCACCCGCTTCAGTCGTTTCGCGTCGGCTTCTATATGACAGGTTTGCGACATAAATGCAAGAAACGGATGAAATTGGCTCGTTGGCGGTGAGCAGCAGGTCGCCCGGTCCGCCCAGATCCATCGCCAGCCCCTGCGTACAGGTCTGCACCGTCGATGGCGCGTCCGGCCTGTGCCTTGGCTGCTATCGCACTCTGCAGGAGATCGGCGGCTGGCGGGCGCTCGGCGAGGAAGGCCGCGCCCGGGTAATGGCCGAACTGCCGTCGCGCCGGGCTCGCCATTCTCCCGACGCCGGCTGAGCCGTAACCTTTCGTCAGGCACGTCGCTTCATCCCACACCAACCGTAAGCCCTTAGAACCCGAGATGGTCGCACGACCGGCGATCATCCTGTGTGGGTTCTCATGTTCGACAAGGCCATTCAGTCGTCATTCGTCCTCGGCGCGGCCCTGCTGGCGTCGCTGGGCGCCGCCTATGGCTTGAACCACCTGTCCTCGGGCGGCCAAGCGCAGGCCGCGGTGGCGACAACGGCGCCCGCCATGTCGCCGCCGGCCAGCGGACAGGCGGCCCAGGTGGTGCGCGGCGCCGACGGCCACTACTGGGCCGAGGCCGAGATCGACGGCCGCGCGGTGCGGGTGCTGGTCGACACCGGCGCCACGGTGGTGGCTCTGACGCGTCAGGACGCCCAGCGCTTGGGCCTGAAGGTCACGCCGGATGACTTCGATCGCGCGGTGCAGACGGCGTCGGGAGAAGCCAAGGCCGCTTCCGTCACGCTGGCGTCGGTGTCCGTCGCCGGCGCCACGGTGCGCAAGGTCGAGGCCCTGGTGGTGGAAGAGGGTCTGGCCCATTCGCTTCTGGGCATGAGCTATCTGGGACGGCTGTCGCGCTTCGAGGCCTCGCCGGCCGGCCTGACGCTGCGACCCTAGACGCCGCCCATCTGGCGGCGCGCCTCGCGGAAGTACTGCCAGCCGGTCCAGACGGTGATCACGGCGGCGAACCAGATCAGGAAGACGGCGAACGACTCGAACGCCGGCTGCCATGACAGCGGCGATCCGTCCGCCTGCTGCAAGCCGAACGCCGGCCACAGCAGCGTCAGCTGAAGCGCGGCCAGGGCCACCATCTGCAGCGTGGTCTTCCACTTGGCCAACAGGGTGACTGGCAACTGAACACGGCCGGCCGTGGTCTCGCGCAGGGCCGACACCGCAAACTCCCGGAACAGGATCAGACCGCAGGGCAGGGCGATGCCGGGCAGGGATCCCGAGGCCAGAACGCCCAGGATGGCGCCGGTGATCAGCACCTTGTCCGCGATGGGGTCCAGGATCGCGCCCCAGCGGCTGACCGCGTTCCAGCGGCGCGCCAGAAAGCCGTCGACCCAGTCTGTCGAGGCCGCGATCACGAAAATCCAAAAGGCCCAGACGCCGAAGTCCTGCTGCGCCTGCGGCGACAGGATCGCATCCAGCGCGCCAGGCGCCGCCCCCGCCAGCATGGTGAACATCACCACCCCGGCCGCCAGCCGGATCGCGGTCAGGATGTTGGGGATCGGATTGGGGCGGGTCGGGGTCACGGTCGGCCTCGAGAAAACAGCGATGAACTGTAAAGCCAACGCTTCTAGCCGCCGGATCGTCGCAAGTCTTCCCTATGCAGCGTTGCCGCATCTTCGCTAGGCATGGGACATGAGGACCCTTGTTCCCGATCCGCAGGTGATCGCGCCCAACTTCAAGCGGCGGCTGTCAGGCGTGACCACGACCCTGTTCCGCGTGGCGCCCGTGCAGGCCCGGTCGCTGCGGCTCGCCGTGCTGGGGCCGGTCGTGCCGGGCGAAATCCCGCAGATACGCTTTCGCGACCTCCCGCGCCTGGCGAGGCGTCCGGCGGACCGGCCGTTCCGCATCTGGCATGCGCGCCGCAACGTCGAGATGCTGGCGGGCGTGGTCCTGCGGGACCTGTTGCGATTTCCGATGAAGCTGGTCTTCACCAGCGCCTCGCAAAGGAAGCACACCGGCTGGAGCCGATTTCTGATCGGGCGGATGGATGCGGTGGTGTCGGTGTCGGAATTCACCGCCGCCTATCTGCAGAGATCGTCAACTGTGGTGATGCACGGCATCGACACAGGGGTGTTCCGGCCAGCCTTCGACGGCGAGGCGCGTCCGGCCGATCTGCCGCCCAGCGGTCGCCTGGTCGGCTGCTTCGGGCGCATCCGACGGCAGAAGGGCACGGACGTCTTCATCGACGCCATGATCCGGGTCCTGCCTGATCGTCCGGACGTCAAGGCCGTGGTGCTGGGTCGCGCGACGGGCGAGCACCAGGGATTTCTGGACGCCTTGAAGGCGCGTGTGGCGGCGGCGGGGCTTAGCGACCGCATCCTCTTCCCCGGCGAGGTGGGGCCGCTGGAGACGCCGGCCTACTACCGCGCACTATCTCTTTACGTCGCGCCCCAGCGTTGGGAGGGCTTCGGCGTGACGCCGCTGGAGGCGATGGCGTCCGGCGCGCCCGTGGTCGCCACCACCGTCGGCGCCTTCCCAAAGCTGGTGATCGAGGGCGAGACCGGTTCGCTGATCCCGCCGGGCGACGTGGAGGCCATGGCGGCGGCGGTGGCGCGGTGGCTCGACGACGAAGCGGGAAGGACGGCGGCGGGCGAGGCGGCGCGCAGGCGGGTGGAAGCTCACTTCTCGCTTGAGGCGGAGGCCGAGGGGCTCAACGCCGTCTATCGCCGCCTCTGGGATCAGGCCTGATCGATCCGGATCGGCAGGATGGCGCGGAACTCGTCATCGTCAAAGGCGACTGGCCGCAGCACCACATCAAATAGGCGGCGTAGATGCAGCCCCGCCAGACGAAACTGCGTCGCCACCCTGCGAACTCTGAAGATCGGCCGCTTGCGCTCCTTTGGCGCGCCGATCCGCTCCTTGCAGATGGAGGTGGCGATGGTGATGCCGGGATCGAAGCCGCGCTCGGTCAGGATGTGGGCCTGACGCGCCAGGGCCGGCTCTACCTGCGCCATGTTCAGCCGCGCGACAGCGAACAGAAAGGCGTCGGACGGCGCGGCGGTGGTCTCCATCAGCGTGAGCAGTTTGGCGGCTCCGGCGGGCGAAACGTGGTAGGCGGCCGAGCCGGTCTTGTCGCGGATGACGCGGGTGATGCTGAAGTCGGCTTGCACCTCGCCCGGCCGGCGGGCGAAGAATTTGGCGCGGCCGAAATCTTCCAGATTGATCAGGTCATAGCCTTGCGGAAGCCGCTGAACGACGCCGGCGAACCGCGGCGACAGCACCGCGTCGTCCTCCAGCACCACCAGCCCTCCCGGACGATCCAGCGCCATCCGCCACAGCGCCGCATGCGAGCGCAGCAGGGCGATTTCGTTGGGCGTCAGCTTGCGCTCCCAGGCGTCGGCGAACCGCTCGTATTCGCCCGGCGCCAAGTCCTTGGGTTCGGTCGCGCGCAGCCGCTGAAGCCGAACGCCCCGCGCCTTCCCTTGCGCCTCCATGAAGGCGCGACGGTCGGCGGCCCGATCCAGGTTGATAAAGAAGACGTCCACGTCTTCAGTCCGTCGACAGCGGCTCGAAACGCGGCGCCTGGGTCAGGCGGGTCAGGACGCCATCGGCGATGCCGAAATGCAATCCGTTAAGCGTCAGCTGGCCGGCCGCCTCCCGCTCGGCGATCCAGGGAAAGGTGCGCAGGTTCCGGATCGACAGGCGAACAATGGCTTCTTCGGCGGCGCGGACGACCTGATCGGGCTCGACGGTTTCCGCCACGTGCTGGACCACCGGCGTGCCCTGGGCGACCCAGGGCGCCACGAAATCGGGGCAGTCCTCGGGCGCACCCTTCAGCATCGCGCCCACGCCGCCGCAGGAGGCATGGCCCATGACCACGATGCGCCGGACCTTCAGCACCTTGACGCCGAACTCCAAGGCGGCCGACACGCCGTGAAGCTGGCCGTCCGGCTCATAGGGCGGCACTAGATTGGCGACGTTGCGCACCACGAACAGCTCGCCCGGCGCGGCGTCAAAGATCAACGCCGGATCGGCGCGGCTGTCCGAGCAGGCGACGATCAGGGTGTGCGGCTTCTGCCCCTCGGAAGCCAAGGCCCCGTATTCAGCCCGCGCCTCCGGCCAAGTCTCGGCGCGAAAGCGGCGATAGCCGGCTGTCAGTTCGTCGATGTCGTCGGTCATGATTCCGCCTTAGCCGTTCGCGCGCGTCGGAGAAATGGTGTATACGCGTATATACAAGGAGGTGGTCATGCCGATCGTGAGCCGAACATTCCGCAGCGGGAACAGCGACGCCGTACGCCTGCCCAAGGAAATCTCCTTCGGTCCCGGCGTCGAGGTCGAGATCGAACGTAGGGGCGACGTGGTGACCATGGTCCTTAAGCGGCCAACCGTAAGAGAGATGATGGACAAGCTGAATGCGCTTCCGAAACCCTCCAGCGTCGGTAAGCGGCCGCCATTCATCGCTCCGATCCGCAAGGGGCTATAGCGTTTGCTGATGTTGGATACGAACGTCGCCATCCATCTCCGAGATGGCGACGAGAGGATCGGCGAGCTGATCAGGGCGACTTCTGACACGCTCGCCTTCTCGATCGTCACAGTGGTCGAACTTGAAGCCGGCTTGTCGCGCAAGGAGGCTGATCTCAGAAGTCTTCGCTTGGAGGCTCTGCTCCAGACCGTCGAGGTTCGCCCCTTTGACAGACGAGACGCTGCGGCATACGGCCGGATTGTGAGGGAGGCGGGCTTCTCCCGTCGCAAGGTGCTCGACAGAATGATTGCCGCTCAAGCGATCGTGGACGAGGCGGTGCTGGTTACCATGAACGGTGACGATTTCCGCGACATACCCGGTCTGACCCTGCTGGAGTGGTGAGGCGAGGCCGCGTCAGGCCTTGTGGAAGAAGGCGTGGATGCGCTCAGCCAGCGCCTGGTTGACGCCGGCCACCTTGACCAGATCGACCACGGAGGCGCGGCCGACGCCCTTGGCCGAGCCGAAGGCGTGCAGCAGGGCCTTCTTGCGGCCGGGGCCGACGCCTTCGATCTCGTCCAGCGGGTTCTTCTTGATGTCCATCGAACGGCGCTTGGCGTGGGCGCCGTTGGCGAAGCGGTGGGCCTCGTCGCGCAGGCGCTGCAGGTAGTAGAGCGCCGGCGACTTCAGCGGCAGCATGAAGGGCGGCTTGCCCGGCATGAAGAACTTCTCCAGCCCCGCGTCGCGGTCCGGTCCCTTGGCCACGCCGACCACGGAGATGTCGTGAACCCCCAATTCGGCCATGACCTTGAGCACCTCGGCCAGCTGGCCCGCGCCGCCGTCGATCAGCAGCAGGTCGGGCCGTTCGACCTCCTCGCCCGCCTCCTCGTCCTTGACCAGGCGCGAGAAGCGGCGGCGCATGACTTCGCGCATCATGCCGTAGTCGTCGCCGGGCGCGAGGTCTTCGCCCCGGATGTTGAACTTGCGGTACTGGTTCTTGCGGAACCCCTCCGGCCCCGCGACCACCATCCCGCCTACGGCGTTGGTCCCCTGGATATGGGCGTTGTCGTAGATCTCGATCCGCTCGGGCCGGCCCTCCAGGCCGAAGGCCTCGCACACCTCGTCCAGGATCTTGCCCTGGGCCGAGCTCTCGGCCAACCGGCGACCCAGCGCCTCGCGGGCGTTGGTCAGGGCGTGATCCACCAGCGACAGCTTGTCGCCGCGCAGGGGCCGCGCGATCTCGACCTTGCGGTCGCCCTTCATCGAAAAGGCCTCTTCCAGCAGCTCCAGCTCGTGCGGACGGACGCTGGACAGGATCAGGCGCGGGATCGGCTTGTCTTCGTAGAACTGGCCCAGGAAGGCGGCGAGGATTTCCGGGTCGGTGTCGGCCCGGTCCACGCGCGGGAAGTAGGCGCGCCCGCCCCAGTTCTGGCCCGCGCGATAGAAGAACACCTGCACGCAGGCCTGGCCGCCATCGGTGTGCAGGGCGAAGACATCGGCCTCGGCCACGCCCTCGGCGCTGACCGAGTTCTCCATGGCGATGGCCGACAAGGCGCGGATGCGGTCGCGGATGCGCGCGGCCTGTTCGAAATCCATGTCCTCGGCGGCGGCGGTCATGTCCTGTGACAAGCGGCCGATCACCGCGCGCGACTTGCCGCGCAGGAAGCTCTCGGCCTCCGTCACCAGGGCGCTGTAGTCCTCCAGCGAAATCAGGCCGGTGCAGGGCGCCGAACAGCGCTTGATCTGGTGCAGCATGCAGGGCCGGGTGCGGGTCTCGAACACGCTGTCCGAGCAGGAGCGCAGCAGAAACGCCTTCTGCAGGGTGTTCAGCGTCCGGTTCACCGCCCAGGTCGAGGCGAAGGGCCCGAAGTAGTCGCCGGGCACGGTGTGCGCGCCGCGATGCTTGCGAACCTGCGGCGCTCGGTGGTCGCGACGGATCATCAGCTCCGCGAACGACTTGTCGTCGCGTAGCACCACGTTGAAGCGCGGCTTCAGCTTCTTGATGAAGTTGGATTCGAGCAGCAGGGCTTCCCGCTCTGAGGCGGTGACAACCAGCTCCATCGAGCGTGTCAGCGACACCATGTGGCCGATGCGCTGGGTGTGAAAGCGGCCCTGCGCATACTGCAGGATGCGCTTCTTCAGCGAGCGCGCCTTGCCGACATAGAGGCAGGCGCCGTCCTCGCCGTACATGCGATAGACGCCCGGCTTGTCCGGCGCGCGATTGGCCTCGTCGCGGATCAGGGCGGCGGCCTTCAGGTCGCTGCCGGACGGCGCGCTCAGGGTCTCCTCGGTCATCGGGCGGGATATAGGATCAGGAGCGCCGGACCAGAAGGACGCCGGCGAACACAAGGGCGACCCCGGCGATGCGGCCGAAGTTCAGCGGCTGGCGCGGCACGCCCAAGGCGCCGAAGTGATCCAGAAGCAGGCTGAGCGCCAGCTGGCCCGCCACCATCAGGGTGATGGTCATGGCGGCGCCCAGCCGGGGCACGCCCCAGGCCGCTGCGACCACGAAGCAAGCGCCGTAGAGTCCGCCGAACCACGCATAGGCGGGCAGGGCCCTGGTCGCCGTCACGTCCGGCCGCGCGTGCAGGACGGCGGCGGCGACCGCCAGTGCGATCGTGCCTACGGCGAAAGACACAAAGGCCGCATTCACCGGCGATCCGACCGCCGTCGCCAGCCGCGCATTGGTCGGCGCCTGGAGCGCGGTCGCGCCTCCGGCCAGAATAACGACGAGGATCGGCAGAATCGCGGGGTTCATCGCCCGATCCTAGCAGACGGCGACGGCGCGCGCCGCTTGCGAGCGGACGATCGGCACCTTATGCCGTAGGCCTTCACAGGAGCACGCCATGCTGGCCCTCGCGATCATTCTCGGTTTCGTCGCCGTTCTCGCCGCCATCAACTATTTCGAGTTCGGTCGGGTTGACTGAGGCCGGGCCGGGCGCGGCGCTGGTCACTGGCGGCGCCAAGCGAATCGGCCGGGCCATCTGCCTTGAGCTGGCGCGCGCCGGCCATGACATCGCGATCCATTGCCACGCGTCGGTCGAGGCGGCGGAAGCGCTGGCGGACGACGTCAGAGCTCTCGGTCGGCGCGCGGCGGTGGTGCGCGCGGACCTGTCGGATGAAGCGGCTGTTCGCGCCCTGATCCCGGAAGCGGTCGCCAAGGCGGGTCCGCTGAGCGTGCTGGTCAACAACGCTTCCGTGTTCGAGGACGACCGCGTCGGCGCCCTGAGCCGCGCGCTGTGGGATCGGCACATGGAGACCAATGTTCGCGCGCCGATCGTGCTGGCCGAAGCGTTCGCGGAACAGGCGCAGGACGGGGCGTCCGTGGTCAACCTGCTGGACCAGCGGGTGCTGAAGCCCGATCCGCGCTTCTTTTCCTACAGCCTGTCGCGGAACGCCCTGTGGTGGGCGACGCGCACCCTGGCGCAGGCGCTGGCGCCGCGCGTGCGGGTGAACGGCGTAGGGCCGGGGCCGACGCTGGCTTCCGTCCACCAGACGTCCGCCGAGTTCGAAGCCGAAGCCGCAGCCATCCCCCTGGCGCGCCCCGGCAGCCCGGAAGCCGTAGCTCAGGCCGTGCTGTGGCTGACGCAGGCCGAGATGGTGACGGGCCAGATGATCGCCGTCGATGGCGGTCAGCACCTGGCCTGGCGCACGCCCGACATCCTGGAGTAGCCGTCATGTCCCCTCAGACCAGCGACGGCTTTCGGCGCGAAGCTCTGCGCGTCTTCGTGCGCGACCTGCGGATCGAGGCGGGCATCGGCGTCTATGATCACGAGCATGGCAGATTGCAGACGCTGGTGATCGAGGTCACTCTGGAACTGCAGCCGCAGTCGATCACGCGCCTGTCCGACACCATCAACTACGAAACCGTGGCGCAGGCCGCCCGCGCCATCGCCGCCGATGGGCATGTCGGCCTGGTGGAGACCTTTGCCGACCGGCTGGCGAGCGCGTGCCTGGAAGACGAGCGGGTGCGGCGCGCGACGGTGCGGATCGACAAGCCGGGGGCTCTGGGCGGCCACGCCTCGCCGGGCTGCGAGGTGGTGCTGTCCCGCTGAGACGGTTGCGCGCCGCCGCCGGCGCCGCCATTGTCCCCCGAACCCTCCGCCGCCCGTGAGCGGCGCCAGCAAAGAAGCACCTTCCTTCGAATGGCCGAGCCCGGCGACAATCACGATCACGACGCCGAGATCGGCTTCGCCTCGGCCGCCTCGCTGCGTGGACAGCAGCGCGAGGACGCGCGGACGCAGGCTCCAGGGCTCGTCCCGACGGCAGGTCGCCACCCGAGGCCGAGCGTGCGTGATCTCGGCGTGCGGGCGACGACCGCCGCGGGCGTGTCGCCGGAACTGTACGCCGTCTACATCCTGATCCTGCTGGCCGTGCCGACGATCGGCGTCTCGGCGGTCATCGGGCTGCTGGCGGTGAGGAACCGGTCCATGCCGGATAATGCGCTGGAGGCCGGCCACTTCGTCTTTCAGCGGCGCACCCTGTGGATCGCGGCGGCGGCGGCCGCGTTGGGCGTGGTCCTGATCATCGTCAATGTGGGCGTGATCGTGCTGTTTCTGGCGGCCGTGTGGGTGCTGGTGCGGGGAGCCTTTGGCGTGTTCAAGCTGAAGGCCGGGCAGCCGATCAATCGACCCGGAACCTGGCTGATCTGAGGGAAACGAGACCATGAGCGATAGAGACCTGCACCACAACGCGACTGGCCCCGGACCTTCGCAGGGCAAGTTGGCGGCGATGGCCGCCTGGGTGCTGTTCATCCTGTCGATCCCCAGCGCCAACGTGCTGGTGCTGGTGGGGCTGGTCGTTTCCTATGTTGCGCGGGGCTCGTCGAGCGGCGTCGCACGCCAGCACATCGAAGCGCAGATCCGCCTGTTCTGGTCGGTGTTCTGGTGGACCATCGTGGCCTGGATCGGAATGGCCATCAGCGGCCTGGCGTCGCTGATCCTGATCGGCATTCCGTTCTTCTTCCTGTTCCTGCTGATGTGGTTCCTGCTCAGCATCTGGTTCACGGTGAAGAGCGTGCTGGGCCTGCTGGCGCTGCTGGGCGATCGGCCGATCTGAGCGGAACACGGCCGGGCGCCGACGGTTGATCCTGCCGAAGGAGACCAGCCAATGAGCGCGTTCAAAGACAATGCCGCCGAACAGCGGTTCGAGCAGGGGTTCGACGCCGGCGGCGAGGAGAAGCCCGTGTGGGCCGACTATGCGTCGCAAGGCGAGCGGCGCGTGATCCTGCATGTCGAGGCCGATCCGGCGCTGCGCGGATCAGGCGCTGCCGGGCGCTTCATGCAGAGCCTCGCCGAGCATGCGCGGGGGGAGGGGCTGAAGCTCCAGCCCCGCTGCGGATACGCGGTCGCCTGGCACAAGCGCCACCCGGACTACAACGACGTGCTCGGCTGATACGCCTCAGACGCCCAGAATCCAGCCTTCCTCGCCCTCGACCTGGGCGACCAGCTCGGGCGAGGCGTCCTTCGGAGGGGCGAAGGCCTTGGCCAGCTCGCCCCGGTCGTCCATCTGGGCGAGGGTTTCGGCGGCGACGCGGACCTGGGCCTGGTCCTTGATCTCGCCCGGATTGGGCTTGGCGTTGAAGATCGACGGCCAGACCTCGACCGCCAGCACCGACAGCGGCTCGACATCGGCGGGCGTCAGCTCGCGCCAGCCTGTCCCGAACGGCCACACGGCGCCGGCGGGACCAAGGCTCTCCAGCAGGCGACGCACGGCCGGCACGCCCACCAGGGTCTGGCCGCCGACCGCACCCGCGCCGTGCATCTGCCACACGCTCTTGGGCTGAAGCTTGCCCTTGCGCGCCGCGTTCTCGGTCGCGCGGAACTCGGGAATGTCGCCAGCGCCTTGCGGCGGCTTGGTGGTGGTCAGCCAACGCTGCGCCTGCTTGGCCGGCGCGCCCCACAGCGGCCAGGCCTCGTCGGTCATCAGCCGGTTCATCTTGGCCGCGACCTGATAGCGGTTGTTGGTGTTGTCCGCCTTGTCGACGACATTGGCGGCGATGAACTTCCACATCGCCTGCCAGGGCGCCTGTTCGCCGTCCAGCTTCAGCCGCGCGGCCGTACCGGCCGGATAACCCAGGTTGAAGTCGAATCCGACCAGGACCTGGTCGCCGCGCTTCCTGTGGTCGGCCAGGATCGAAGACAGCAGCTTTTCGCCCTCGGCGCGCGTGGCGACGTTATGCGTCTCCGAATACAGACGGAAGCGCACGTCGCGCTTGGCCACGCCGATCCACAGCGAGTTCTCGCCGGTCTTCTTGGTCTCGGCGGCGGTCCAGTCGGCGACGACATAGGCGTCGAAAAGGCGGGCCATGGCGGCCTCCTTTGGCAAGGCGGTGGTCGGTTGCAGGAGAGGTGGGGCTTGTAGCGTCCCGCGTCGAGGTGCGGAAGAGGCCCTCAGTCCTTCAGCAGGGCCTCGACATGCGAAAGCCAGCGCCGGCCCAGCCGCATCGCCTCGGCAGGCGAGCCGGTGGGTGCGGGCGCAGCGGCGTCCCACAGGGCCAGCTCGAACTCGGGATGGCGCGCGTCGTCGAACATCAGGCGCAGCACGATCTGCTCTGCGTCGGGGACCATGACATCCAGTGACTTGCGCGCCTCGTCGCGGCGAACGCGGGCCACCACATGGCCGTCGACGATGATCTCGCCGCCCTCGACCTCGTTGAAGTCGTAGGCGAGACCGTGAGCGCCCAGGCCCCACAGCACGACCAGTTGACCGCCGCTGAAGTTGAGGGCGCAGGCCTTGCCCTCGCCGACCGAGACGGCTTCCGCTTCGGGAACGCCGCCCAGCGCCTTGGACAAGGCGCGGCGGATGCGGCGGTCCGGCTCCATCCACCAGGACAGGCCCAGCGCCCCGGTGGTCAGAAGCGCCGCGACCAGCCCGACCAGCAGGACCACCCGAAACGCCTCGCCCACGGATCAGGCCTCCAGGTCCAGATCGACAACGACCGGCACGTGATCGCTGGGCTTTTCCATGTCCCGTGCGTCGCGATGCGTCTCGATCGCACGGAAGCGGTCGGCCGCCTGGGGCGACAGCAGGGCGAAGTCGATGCGGATGCCGAGATCGCGCGGCCAGGCGCCGGCCTGATAGTCCCAGAAGGTGAAGGAGCCCGGCGGCTGCTTGCCCAGCACGCTGGCGTCGGCCAGACCGATGGCCTTGAGCGCGCGAAACGCGCGACGGCTTTCCGGCTGAAACAGGGCGTCGCCGGTCCAGGCTTCCGGGTTTCGCACGTCGTGCCGCTCGGGGATGACGTTGTAGTCGCCGCACAGCGCCAGCGGCTCCTCAAAGGCGAGCAGGCTGCGCGCATGGGCGTTCAGCCGCTCGAACCACCGCAGCTTGTAGGGGAACTTGTCGGTGCCGATCGGATTGCCGTTCGGCAGATAGATGGAGGCGACGCGCACGGGACGGGGCCCCTCGACCACCGCCTCGATGTAGCGGGCCTGCTCGTCCGCCTCGTCGCCAGGCAGGCCGCGCCGGATGTCCGACAGCGGGTGCTTCGACAGCAGCGCAACGCCGTTGTAGCTCTTCTGGCCGTGGGTCTCGACATTGTAGCCCAGGCTCTCGAAGGCCTCGCGCGGGAACTTCTCGTCCACGCACTTGATCTCCTGAAAGCAGGCGACGTCGGGCTGGGCGGCCTCCATCCACGCAAGGATGGTGGGCAGGCGGGCGTTGACCGAGTTGACGTTCCAGGTGGCGATGCGCATGGCGCAGCAGGCTAGGCTGCGTCGCCCCAAAAACAAAGACGCCGCCCGCGAACGGACGGCGTCTTCATCAGCAGCCCCGTAAGACGATTAGTTTTCGGTCGTGGCCGGAGCGGCTGCGGCGGCCGTGGTCAGGGTGCAACCGCCGCCGATGTGGGCGGCCTCGGCGCAGGTATAGACGTCCCCAACCACGCCTTCGCTGACGCGCACCACATAGCCGGTGTCCGCCGCCGCGCACTTGGCCTCCATGAAGGTCCCGCGCGCGTTCTGACCCATCAGGCGGATCTGCTGCACGTCGCAGGCTTCACCGGGCGTGCCGGCCAGCAGCTTCTTCACGTCCGCGTTCTGCTCGTCGGCCGTGGTGAAGTTGCAGGTCTGACCGCTGGCGCCCAGTTGCAGGCAGGGCGTCACGTCCCAGCCGTTGTCGGCGGTCTGTTCGATCCAGGCGCCGTCGGAACCCACACAGCCGATCTCATAGATGGGCTTGCCGGCGGAAGACTGGCCGCGCAGCACGCCCTGATCGACCTGACAGGAGACGCCGGCTTCCTTGGCGTAGCCGAAAATCACGGCTTGCGCATTCTGGTTGGCCGGCAGGGTGCAGACGGTGCCGACGTCGGCGGCCGGGTCCTTGGCGCGGACGGCCTCGGCCGACGCGGCCAGCAGCACGCAGTCCGACGCCTGCGGCGGCGTGGACGTAACGACGATGAAACCAGGACCCGCAGCGCAGATGGCTTCGTACACATTGGTCTTGTCGGCGGTTTGCCCGCGCAGCGTCGCCTCCGTGACCTGGCAGGACGATCCGGCGGCCGTCAGCGCGGCCTGAGCGCCCGCCCTGGCCTCTTCCGGCGTCTGGGTGGGCGCGGCGGCGGGCGCGGCGCGGCGATCGCGGCGGTTTCCGCGCTCCTGGCGCTCCGTGTCCTGCTGACGGCCGAGATTGTTGCGCTGGATCTGCGACTGGGTATCTTGCGCGGCGGCGGGGACGGCGGCGCCGAACAGGGCCGGCGCGGCCACGAGAATGGCGGCCAGAGCGCCCTTCAGGGCGTCGCTCAGAGCCGGAAACGTGCTGGGCATGATGCCTCCTGGAAGCGGGGGATGCGGAGCCTTGGATCGCGTGTGTGGCCGCGTCAAGGCGTCGCGCGGTGGACGGCCCCGACAATCGACCGCTATGGATCGTTGCGATCGTGAACCCGCGTGGCGGGCGGCGGCGGGAGACGACGGTGAGCGAACAGGTTCTGACGACACTTCAAGCGGGCGTGCTGACGATCACGCTGAACCGGCCCGAGAAGAAGAACGCCATCACCCAGGCCATGTACGCCGCGCTGGCGCAGGCGGTCGAAGGCGCCGCTGCGGACGACGCCGTGCGCGTGCTGCTGTTCCGCGCGGAGGGCGACAGCTTTTCGGCAGGCAACGACATCGCCGATTTCGCGGCGCTGGGGGCGGGCGGAACCGCGCCCTCCGACATGCCGGTGTTCCGCTTCCTGAAGGCCATGGCCGATCTGGACAAGCCGGCGGTGGCGGCGGTGAAGGGCAGGGCGGTCGGCATCGGCCTGACGCTGCTGCTGCATTGCGACCTGGTGGTCGCGGCCGAGGACGCCCTGATGTCCGCGCCGTTCGTCAACCTGGCCCTGACGCCCGAGGCGGCCTCGTCGCTGCTGCTGCCGGGCGTGATCGGGCACCAGCGGGCGTTCGAGCTGTTCGCGCTGGGCGAAGCGGTGGATGGTCGAACGGCCTTGGCCTGGGGCTTGGTCAATCGGGCGGTCCGATCCGACGAAGTGGAAGCGACAGCCGCGGAACTGGCCAACAAGCTGGCGGCTCGTGCCCCCAACTCCCTGCGCAAGACCAAGGCCCTGATGCGCGACGCGGAGGGCATCTGGTCGTTGATGCAACGCGAAGGCGCGCAGTTCTCCGAACAGATGCGCAGCCCCGAGGCGATGGAGGCATTCATGGCCTTCAGCCAGAAACGCGCGCCGGACTTCTCCAAGGGCGGTTGATCTGCCGGCCCGTTGCGCCTAGGTGCGCGCGCCCATGCTGCAAGCCGCCCCCGCCCTCCCTGTCGATACGCCCGTCCAGCCCGAGGCTGCGCGCCACAAACACGCGGTGGACGCCCTGGTCGAGGCCGCCTTCGGTCCTGGCCGCTACGCCAAGACGGCGGAACGTCTGCGCGAAGGCTCGCGTCCGACGGCAGGGTTCGTTGTCGAAACCCAGGGCGAGGTCACCGGCGCGGTGCGGCTATGGCCCATCGTGGTGGGCGAGACGCCGGCGCTGTTTCTGGGGCCGATCGCGGTGGACGCGGGGCGACGCGGCGACGGGCAGGGCGCGGCTCTGGTCCAGGCCTGTCTGGATCATGCCCGAGCGACGCACGCCAGCGGCGTGCTGCTGGTCGGCGATCCGCCCTATTTTCAGCGGTTCGGCTTTGTCGCCGCGCCGGACGTGACGCTGCCGGGACCGGTGGATCGCCGCCGCGTGCTGTGGGCGCCCGTCACGCAAGCCTCGGCGGCCGGCGCGGTTCGCGCGGGCTGACGCCTTCCGCATCGCCTCCTGCCGGCCTAGGTTCAGCGGCGATGGATCAGGGCGACGAGAACAACACCACAGGCTTGGAAGGCGTGGCGCAGGCGGCGCGCCAGGCGCCTGGTCGCGGACCCGCGCCGGTGCATCTGTGGCATCCCACCCACTGCGGCGACATCGATATCGTGATCGGGCGCGACGGCGTGTGGATGCACGAAGGCTCACCCATCGGCCGGACCGAACTGGTGCGGCTGTTTTCGACCATCCTGCGCAAGGACCCGGACGGCTATCACCTGGTCACGCCCGGCGAGAAGATGCGCATCCAGGTCGAGGATCTGCCGTTCCGCGCCACAGCCGTCGAACGACAGGGCCAGACGCTGGTCTTCACCACCGATGTCGGTGACGAGGTGGCGGCCGACGCCGACCATCCGATCGTGGTCGAGACCAATTCTGTCACCGGCGAGCCGCAGCCGGCCGTGCGGGTGCGCAGCGACCTGTGGGCGCGGATCACAAGGCCGGTCTTCTACGAGCTGGTCGAGATGGCGGAGCCCGCCTCGGAGCTCCTTGTTGTACGGTCGGCCGGAACGGCGTTCGTGCTGGGCGAGGCCTGAGGCGTGGATCTGTCCGCCCTGCGACGCCGACTGACGGAGCGCCTTATCCCGGCAACCGACTGGCGGGCCGACGCCGGCGCCGCCCGCTCGGACTTCGATCTCAATCCCGATGCGGCGCGGCCCGAACGCTCGCTGAGGCAGGCGGCCGTGCTGGTCTCCGTGATGGCGAGGGACGAGGGGGCGACCGTGCTGCTGACCCGGCGGGCCGACACCCTGACCAGCCACACCGGTCAGATCGCCTTTCCGGGCGGACGGCTCGATCCGGGCGAGACCGCGGTGGATGCGGCGCTGAGGGAGGCGTGGGAGGAGATCGGCCTGCCGCCCGACGAGGTCGAGGTGCTGGGCCTGTCCGACGCCTATGAGAGCGGGACGGGTTTCCTGATCACGCCGGTGGTCGGCTGGATCGCAACCGCGCCGATCCTGCGGCCGTCGCCGGAAGAGGTGGCCGACGTGTTCGAGACGCCCTGGGACTTCCTGATGAACGTCGCCAACCACCGGCGGGACTCGCTGGTGCACGAGGGGATGACCCGCTGGTTCTGGGCGATGCCATGGGAGGAGCGCTACATCTGGGGCGCGACGGCGGGCATGCTGAAGGGGCTGCACGAGCGGATGTACGGCGCCGCGGCGAACAGAGAAGCGTCGTGAGCGCAACCCTGGCCGCGGCTTGGCTGACCCTGCCGGCAACGCACGCGGTCATGTCGGCGCTGGAGGCTGCCGGAGGGGTCGGCTGCGCGCGCTTTGTCGGCGGCTGCGTGCGGAATAGCCTGATGGGCCAAGACGTCGACGACATCGATATCGCGACCCGGCTGCAGCCCAAGGCGACAATGGCGGCGCTGAAGGCGCGGGGATTGAAGGCGATCCCGACCGGGATCGAACATGGAACGGTGACCGCCGTGGCGAACGGACGTCCGTTCGAAATCACCACCCTGCGGCGCGACGTGGAGACCGACGGACGGCGCGCCGTGGTGGCCTTCAGCGAAGACTGGGCGGAAGACGCGGCGCGCCGGGATTTCCGCCTGAACGCCCTCTACGCTGATGCGGTGGGGCGGGTGTTCGACCCGACCGGCGGCGGCCTGTCCGACGCGGCGGCGGGGCGGATCGTCTTTGTCGGCGAACCGGAGGCGCGCATCCGGGAGGACTATCTGCGTATCCTTCGCTTCTTTCGCTTCTTTGCCTGGTACGGCCGAGGCGAGCCGGACGCCGACGGTTTGGCGGCCTGCGCGCGTCTGGCGGAAGGGGTGGAGTGGCTGTCGGCCGAACGGGTGTCCAAGGAGCTGTTGAAGCTGCTGGCCGCCCCTGATCCGCGCGCGGCGGCGCGAGCCATGGCTAGGGCCGGGATACTCGCACGGCTGACGGACAGCGAAGCCGACCTGGATGCGTTCGACGCCCTGACGCGCCTGACACCCGACCCGCTGCTGCGGCTGTCGATGCTGTTGTCCGACGCCGAGGCGGCGACGGCGGCGGCTCGCCTGCGCCTGTCGAACGCGCAACGGGACAGGCTGGTCGCCGCAGCTGATCCTTCCGGCGAGATCAGTTCAACGATGGGGAATAAGGCGGCGCGCGCGGGCGTCTACCGCCTCGGCCGCCAGACGTTCGAGGATCGCCTGCTGAAATCCGCCGCACGGCAAGGGGGCGACCCCGCGCCCCTGCTGGAGGCGACGCGAGCCTGGACCCCGCCGGCGATGCCGGTCGGCGGGCGCGATCTTGCGGCGCGAGGCGTTGCGCCCGGGCCGGCGACAGGGCGGCTGCTGAAGGCGTTCGAACAAGGCTGGATCACCGACGATTTCCCCGACGCCGGACACGCGGCGCGCCTGGACGCGCTGGTGGCGGCGATCAGCGCAGGGCCGACCGAAACTCGGTGACCACCGGGCGGTGATCGGAGCCGGTGGGCGCGCCAAGGCCGCGCCTGACCAGCGCCAGGTCGGGCGAGCGATACACCTGGTCGATGGTCATGCCGGCGAAGGCCGGAAGGCGCGTCGGCCAGGTGCCTGGAAAGCCGGGCGCGGGGATCAGGCCGATCTGCGACTGGACCTGCCGACCGATGCGGGCGCTGGACACGCTGTTGAAGTCGCCCGCCACGATGACGGGCCCTGTCAGGCTTGCGCGCACCTCGGCCAGCGCCATGACCTGGGTGATCTGGCCCCACTGATACTGATACGGCCAAGGGCGCGTCAGGTGAACGGCGACCAGGTTCAGCGGCCCGAGCGGACTGTCGATCACCGCGCCGATGGCGTGAAGACCGTCCGGCTTGTCTTCGATGGTGCGCAGGATCGGCCATCGGGAGGCGATCACCGTGCGCGCGGCGCCGGTCGGCCGATCGACGCGCGGAGTGGAGATCCGGTGCGGATAAGCGGCCAGCAACTGATCGATCTGCGCCGCGGGCGCATCGCCCAGCTCCACCAGGATCACCATGTCCGCCTGCGCGGCCTGGATGGAGCGGGCGATGTCCTCGACCTGCTCATTCCACGCCCAAAGGTTCGCCGAATACAGCCGAATGGTCGCGCTCTGAGGATCGGCCCGGCCGCGCGGCGGCGCCCATTGCGGCCAGGCGGCCAGGAGCAGCAGCAGGGCGGCTCCAGCGCCGATCAATGCGGCCGGCCAGAGCCGAAGAACCAGGCAGACGAGGACCATGATCGCCACGGCCGCCAGCGCGGGGGCGGTGAACTGGGCCAGAATGTCCACCCAGCGATGCCCGATGCGGCTCAGCGCCGCCAAGCCGATCGCGCCGAAACCGACAAAGGCGGCGCCCGCCAGCAAATTGGCCGCAAGCCTGAGCATAGATGGCCTCGACCTCGATAGGGGTGAACGCAGGAAGCGATGACGCGTTAAGGCGACGCTTGAGGAACGACGCATGGCCAGACGCAGTCTGCAGGATATCGAAAAGATCTGGTCTGATGTCGAGGGCGTCAAGAAGCTGTCGGACCGCGCCATCTCGATCGGACCCTTCGGCGTCGGCATGGACGCCCTGCTGACCTGGATTCCGGTGGCGGGCACGCTGTACACCGTCGGGACCGGCGGATGGCTGATCGTTCAGGCGCTGAGGATCGGCGCTTCGCGTTCCACCCTGGCCAAGATGGCGGCCTATATGGGAGTGGACACCGCCACGGGCTCGGTGCCGCTGTTCGGGGACATCGTGGACACCTTCTTCCCGGGCCAACTGCTGGCGGCCAAGGCGCTGCAAAAGGAGATCGAGAGCACCCACTGGGTCGAAGACAGCGAGGCCAACGCCCGCGCGACCGGCGATCACGAGCGACATCAGGAGACCGTCCGTCTCGATCCGGCCCTGCGACGGATCGTCTATCTGCATGATTGACTTGACGCACATGCGCGGGCGCCCGCAATTCCCACTTTGGCTGAAACAGGGGCCTGGATGAGCGCGACGTTGACCCGCGACGAACTGGCGGACGCCTTGGGACGGGCCGGCGAGGGCGACCGCGCGGCGTTCAGAATCGTCTATGAGGCCACCTCGGCGAAACTGTTGGGCGTTTGCCTCCGTATCTTGGCTGATCGTCAGTTGGCCGAGGACGTGTTGCAGGACATCTATCTCACAGTGTGGCGCAAGGCGGATCGGTTCGATCCCGCAAGGGCAAGCCCGATTACCTGGCTGGCGACCATCGCCCGCAATCGCGCGATCGATCGGCTGAGGGCTATGGGCGGCGATCGCCGCGCCGTGCCGGTGGATGCAGCGACCCACGTGCCGGACGCGGCGCCACTGGCGTCTACGCAGGTCGAGCGGAGCGAAGACGCCGCGCGGCTGAACGCCTGCATGGACGACCTGGACGACCGCACGCGGCGCGTGATCCGCACAGCCTTCTTTGAAGGCGCGACCTATGAGGTGCTGGCCGAGCGCGAGGCGGCCCCGCTCGGGACGATGAAGAGCTGGATTCGCCGTGGGCTGATGCGGCTGCGGGACTGTCTGGACCGATGACCGACGCCGTGGACATCGATGGCGGCGATCTGCTGGCGGCGGAACTGGCGCTGCGGGTACTGGACCGCGAGGCCGAGGCGGCGGCGCGCGCGCGTCAGGAGGCTGATCCGGCCTTCGCCGCGGAGGTCGAGGCGTGGAACGTGCGTTTCGCCGGCCTGTTTGGCGAAATCGCGCCGGTGCAGCCGTCGACCGCGCTCTGGGCGCGGATCGAGGCTGGCCTGGTCGCGCCGGCAAACGACAATCGCAGGCTGGTGTTCTGGCGGCGCTGGGCCGTGGCGTCCACGGGCCTCCTGGCCGCCAGCATCGCGGCCTTTGCGGTGATGCTGACTCGCCCTGAGCCGGTCGTTTCGCCGCCCGTTGCGCCGCCTGCCGCGCCCGAAGCCGTGCAGGCGCCCGAGATCGCGCGCATCGCGACCCTGTCGACCCCAGGGGGGCAGGCGTTCGCAACCGTCGTCTACGACAGCGCCACAGAGACGGTCTACCTGGCGCCGTTGCGCTCGGCGCAGCAGGATGCGCGCGTGCCGCACCTGTGGCTGATGCTGCCGGACGGCGGGGTCCAGCTGGTGGGCGCGATCAACGGCCAGCAGCCGTCGCGCCAACTGGTCGCGCCGGACCTGTCGGCGCAGATCGGCCAGGTGGCTCAACTCGCCATCTCCATGGAGGCGCCCGGCCATACGCCTGCGCCAAACAAGCCGGATGGTCCCGTGGTCGCCTCGGGCGACATCCAGACGCTCTGACGCACATTTCTCGCATCCGCGCGGAGCCATGCCTCGTAGCTAGGAATCGACAGGGCTCTCGCGCGCATTTGACCTCACTCGGTGCGTGCGGCGCCTGACAGCCGGGTCCTGTCACGCGGGGAGGCCGACCTAGCCCTTCCACCTGGTCTCCCCGCGCTTCCCCTCTGCACGGTTCAGGCGCCACGCCTGCGCAGTTCGACCCGCCAATCCCGGTAAATTCCCGCCTTTGCGGGCGTTGGTGCCCTATCGGCTCGCCGGGGTTCGAGGCTGACCCAGACTGATCTCCGACATCAACGGAGATCACGCGTGAAAGACGATATCAGCGCCCGCATGGGCCCACCCCGCCTGTCGGCGAGCGACGGCGACGATGGCGACCTGCGCCTTGCAGGCATGATGGTCGGCGGGCAGGGCCGCCCATGATCGCCGACGAGGATTTCGCCCTCCTGGACGAGGACGCCTGGGAGGCTCCCGACCACCTGACCGAGGACGACTGCTGGGCCGTCACGGGCTTCGCCTCGCCGCGCGACCGCCATGACGAGGAGGACGGCCGATGACCGCCGTGCCCGAGGCGCAATGGCTGTGGCGCCGCCTGTATGTGTTCGTCGCCAGCTTTGGCCTGTGGCGGCTGCTGGATCGGCTGGTCGAGCGCGCGGGACCCGAGCAGATGGCGGAGATCGCGCACGGGCTGATGACGCTGCTGGCGCTGATGCTGGTGCTTTATCTGGTGGCGCCCACGGCGCAGCAACTGGTGGCCCTCTCGGCCAACCTGCGGCTCCGGCTTGCGCAGGGAGGAGGGGCATGAGCTTTCGTCTCTCTCTTCGTTCGCGCCAGCGCCTGAAGGGCGTCCATTCCGATCTGATCGCCGTGGTCGAGGGCGCCATCGGCCGCTCCGACATCGACTTTATGGTGACGGAGGGACTGCGGACCGCCGCGCGCCAGGCGCAGCTGGTCAAGGCCGGGGCCAGCCGCACACTGAACTCGCGGCACCTGACCGGCCATGCGGTGGATATCGCCGCCCTGGTCGATGGGCAGGTGCGCTGGGACTGGCCGCTGTATCCGCGCATCGCCAAGACCTTCAAGGCGGCGGCTCTCGAGCTTGGCGTGTCGCTGATCTGGGGAGGCGACTGGCCGCGCCTGCGCGACGGCCCGCATTTCGAACTCAGTCGAAAGGACTATCCATGAAGGCCGGGCTGAGGATGCTGACGCCGCTCGGATGGCTGGCCTTGGCTATTGGCGGGATCCTGGTTGTTGCGGTGCTGGCGGGCGGGCTCGGTTTTAGGTGGGACCCGCTGGGGCTGGACCGGAGGCGACTCGACACAGCCCAGGCGCAGGCGGCGGCGGGTCGCGCAGCAGAGACGGCGCGACGCCTCGAGCAGCAAGGCGAAGCCACCCAGCAGCGCCGCTTGGACATCTTCAACGACACCACGACCCAGGCGGCGCGCGCGACCGCGACCGCCGTCACTCAGGCCCGGAGCGCCGACGATGCACACACGCCCCTTGATCCCGATCGCCTTCGCCGTCTGCGCGAGCATGACCGCGAGCTGTGCCGCCTCGCCCCCGATGTCGATGGCTGCGCCGCGCCTGGTCCTGCCTGAGGCGGCAAGCCGGCCGTGCGACATGGCCGTGGTGCCCGACGCCGCCACCCTTGCCGATCTCGAGACCGCCTATGTTCAGCGAGGCGAGCAACTGGTGCGGTGCGACGGCGCACGGCGACTGGCGGTCGAGACGCTGCTGGCCGAACGATCCATGATGGACGCCTGGTCAGCCGAGACGAACAAGCCCTCCCGTCGGTGGCGGCCAAGATCGGACGGACACTGACGCGTGTTGAGGTCGGCAAGATCTGCCGGGCGGCGGCGCCTTTTGCCGAGCGTCGCCGAAACTTGCCGAGCGGTCAGTCATCACCATTGTTGAAAAGGCGAAGGTTTCCGTACCGGCGACATGGCGCGCCGCTTGAAACGGTCGGCGCGAGCATAAGGCTCGGGGCGTCAGAACGGCGCCATTGATCCAGAAGGATGACTACCGATGGCTAACAGCATCAACACCAACTATGGCGCTTCCGTTGCGCTGCAGAACCTGAACGCGACCAATCGCGCTCTGGAAACCACCCAAGGCCGCATCAACACCGGCAAGGCGATCACCAGCGCCAAGGACAATGGCGCGATCTGGTCGATCGCTCAATCGCAGACGGTTCAGATGAACTCGCTGGATGCGGTGAAGCAATCGCTTCAACGCGGTCAGTCGACCATCGACGTCGCGATGTCGGCCGGCGAGACGGTCAAGGACGTCCTGGGCCAGATGAAGAGCCTGGTTCTGGCGGCTTCGGATCCCAGCGCCGACAAGGCCAGCCTGGACGCGTACGAGGAGGACTTCAAGAACCTCGCCAAGCAGATTACGACGACCATTCAGGGCGCCAACTTCAACGGCGTCAACATGATCGCCAACCTGGACGCCAACGGCGTCGTGGTGAACAAGTCGGACGCCGCGACCCAGACCGCCACCGGCAAGTCGCTGAAGGCTCTGGCCAGCGCCGATGGCAAGAACGCCATTGAAGTGACCGGCCTGAACTTCGGCCTGTACACGGCCGATGGCCGCACCGGCACGGTTGCGGGCACCGCGACTGTCGCGGGCGCCGCCGGCAGCGCCACCAACGCCGGCGCTTCGGGCGTCAAGGTCGCTTCGGACTCCTTCACGGCGGCTCGCACCGCGGCGAAGGTCCACTCCGACGCAGGCCTCGGCACCGCCGCGAACGAAACGGCCCGCACGGCGGAATGGTCGAACCTGATGAAGCAGGTCGACGACTCGATCACTTACGTGACGAGCTCGCTGACCAAGCTGGGCACCGGCTCGAAGGCGCTGGACAACCAGCTGACCTTCACCTCCAAGCTGCAGGACACCCTGGAAACGGGGATCGGCAACCTGGTGGACGCCGACCTGGCCAAGGAAAGCGCCAAGCTGACGGCCCTGCAAACCAAGCAACAGCTGGGCGTGCAGGCTCTGTCGATCGCGAACTCGTCGAGCTCGGTTCTGCTCAGCCTGTTCCGCTAAGGCCTTTGAGGGGGAGGCGGGTTCGCCCGTCTCCCTCTTCTTCCCAATCTCTCAAGGGGGCGCGGCCTGGTCGCGCGGAGGATGATGTCAGATCATGTCGCTCCAGTACCCAGCGTAACGCCCGCAAACATCCCGGCTTCTCCCGTTCAGGCAATCTCGCCTGCCGCATCCGCCTCGGCCGACGCCGCGCGCTATCGCCTGGTGATCGAGGCGGCGAACGACGGCTTTGTCTACAAGACCGTGGATCGTCAGACCGGAGAGGTGGTGCGCCAGTGGCCTCGCGAAGAGGTGCAAAAGCTGGCCGACGATCCGACCTATCGCCAGGGCCGCATCATCGTCGCCGACGTCTGATCGGACCAACGCTGACGCCGATGGTTTCCTCGCGTTAACCATCTGCACATATTTCGTGGTTAACGGTCGCCCTACGAAGCTAGGGGCCGGACCATGACCAACAGCGTGAACACCAACCGCTCGGCGCTCGTCGCACTGCAGAACCTCAACGCCACCAATCGGCAGTTGGACGACACGCAGAGCCGCGTGAACACTGGCAAGGTGATCAACAGCGCCAAGGACAACGGCGCCCTGTGGGCCGTGGCCCAGAACCAGACCAACCAGATGAACGCGCTGGAACCGGTGAAGCAGTCGCTTCAGCGGGGGCAATCGACCATCGACGTCGCCATGGCGGCGGGCGATACGGTCAAGGATCTGCTCAGCCAGATGCGCAACCTGGTGCTCGCGGCCTCCGATCCCAGCGCCGACAAGGCCAGCCTCGACGCCTATGAGGAAGACTTCAAGAACCTGGCGACGCAGATCAACACCACGATCCAGGGCGCCAGCTTCAACGGCGTCAACATGATCGCCAACCTGGACGCCAACGGCGCGCTTGTCGGCAAGTCGACGGTGGCCACCGAGACCGCCACGGGCAAGTCGCTGAAGGCGCTGGCCAGCGCCGACGGCAAGACCACCATCAACGTCGCCGGCGTCAACTTCGGCCTGTACACCACTCAGAAGGACGCGGGCACGACCACGACGGCCGGCACGGTGACGGGGGCGGGCGCCGCCGGCTCGGCCAGCAATGGCGCGGCCACGGGCATCAAGGTCGCCTCCGATTCGTTCACAGTCCGTCGCGCCTCGGCGAAGGTCCACAGCGACGATGCGGTGACCACGCCCGCGAACGCCGTGGCCGACGAAACGGCGCGCGCCGGTGAATGGTCGGCGCTGATGAAGCAGGTCGACGACTCCATCAACTACGTCACCAGCACGCTGACCAAGCTGGGCACCGGCTCGAAGTCGCTGGACAACCAGCTGCTGTTCACCAGCAAGCTGGCCGACAGTCTGGAAACCGGCATCGGCAATCTGGTGGATGCGGACCTGGCCAAGGAAAGCGCGCGTCTGACCGCGCTGCAGACCAAGCAGCAGCTGGGCGTGCAGGCGCTGTCGATCGCAAACGCTGCGCCGCAGACGATCCTGTCGCTGTTCCAGAACTAAGCCCAACGCTTAAGCTGTTGTTAGAGGTCGTCCCCTAGCGTCGCCGCAGGAGCCGCCCGATGATCAGCAACAGCTATGTTCTGGGCCTGTTCGGCGTTTCGACCAGCGCCGGCGCCTCCGTGTCCACGGCCGTCCTCGCGGCGGCCGCCAAGCGGCAGCCGACCGCGCCCTGGTCCACGACGGTGGTCAAGACCGAGCAGAGCGAACTGGTGCGCGAGGCCCTGCGCTCGCGCAGCCTGATCTCCGAATCCGAAGTCGATCTGGACGTCAAAGGCGCCTCGTCCGACTACAGCAAGCTGTTCGCCCTCTATAAGGGCCTGACCAGCCTGTCGGCGCTGGCTACGCGCGCCGGCGAGGCGGGGGTGACTTCCACCGAACTGGCCCAGCTCAGAAAGCGGTTCGCCTCCGGGCTGGCCGAAGCCTCCGCCTACGTCGGCGCGGCCTCCATGAAGGAGGTGCGGCTGGTGCAGGGGCTGTCGGCCACCTCCAGCAAGACTACCGCAGGCGTGGAAAAGGCCAACGCCGTCTATCAGGGCGCGCCGATCCACAAGGGCTCGGCCAGCGAGCCGGTGAAGGCGTTCGAGGGCGACGTGCGCTTCACCCTGTCGCTGAAGACGGTCGGCGGGTTGAAGACGCTGGACATCGACCTGGCCAATCTTGGCGACAAGCCGCGCACGATGGATGCGGTGATCGGCCATATCAACGCCAGGCTGGCCGAAACCGGCGTGGCCACCCGTCTCGCCAAGCAGCAGATCAAGGCCGAGCCGCGTACGATCGCGGCCGGATCGCAGACCATCACCTTGCCGGCCGGGCCGGATCAATGGGCGCTGAAGATCAACGGCGTGATCGGCGAAACCCTGACCCTGTCGGCCCCCGAGACCAGCGACGCCGTCTATGTGGTGCAAAAGGCCGGCGCCGGCGGGACGCAGCAGGTCGTCAAATTCCAGGCGGACGGCGGAACGGCCGACCCGGCGCAGGCCGGCGTCAACTCCACCTTCTGGGTGGAAGGGCAGTCGGGCCGGACCGACCTGCCCGAAGGCGTCACGGCCGTGCGCGCCAGCGCCACGGCGCCGGACGGCTCGATCTGGATGGTGGCGGACCTCGATCAGGGCCTGGGCGCCCAGCCGATCAAGGGACAGAGCGATGTCGCCCTGCTGAAGGTCGACAAGGCCGGCAAGGTGATCTCCAGCCAGGTGCTGGGCGCCGCCAGCCAGGCCAACGGCTACGCCCTGTCTGTGGCGCCGGATGGTCGGGTGGCCGTCGCCGGATCGGTGATCGGCGCGCTGGACGACGGCAAGAGCGGCGATGCGGCCGGCGTGGCCGACAGCTTCGTCACCGTGTTCGATGCGAGCGGCAAGGAACAATGGACCCAACGTCGCGGCGCGCGTGCAGCAGACGAGGCGACGGCGGTCTCGTTCGGCGCCGACGGCGTGGTCTATGTCGCCGGGCGCGCCAAGTCGGCGATGAGCGGGGCCTCGGCCATCGGCGGCTGGGACGGCTATGTGCAGGCCTATTCGTCGAGACAGGCCAATGCTCTGGCGCCGGTCACCGCCACCAACATCGCCACGCGCCAGTTCGGCTCCACAGGCGACGACTCGGTCCAGGCGATAACCGTCAGCGGTTCCGACCTCTACACGGCCGGGGTCGAGAACGGACGCGCGGTGGTGCGCCGTTTCACGCTGGACGAGGCGGGTCGTCCGACGCTGGCCTCCATGCGCGATCTCGGACAGATGCGCGGCGAGATCGCGGGGCTCGCGGTCGAGACCGGTCGCCTGATCGTCGCCGGCGCCACGACCAACCCTGCACTGGATGCGGGCACGATCACCAAGGCGGCGTCCGGCGGCTCGGACGCCTTTGTCGCCAGCCTGTCGACGGACCTCCAGGCCGCGAGCACGGACCGGCTGACCTACTACGGCGGGGCCGGCGACGACACGGCCGCCGACGTGAAGATCACGAACGGCAAGGTCTGGATCACGGGCGTCGCTGACCGCGCCGCGACCGCAAAGACGACCGATCCGACTCGCGCCTATCTGGCCCGGATCGACCCGGACACCGGTACGATCGAATACAGTCGGACCTGGCGGGGCGAGGGTGATCAGGCGACGCCCAGCGCCTTGGCCGTGGTGGCCGATGGCGCCAGCGTGCTGGACCGCCTTGGCCTTCCCAGCGGCCAGATCGCCCAGTCCGATCCCAAATACCTGACCCTGGCGACGTCGCTGCGTGTGGGAGACCAGTTCTCGGTCGCCCGCGGCGACGGGCGGGGTCGCGCAACGACCCTCACCATCACCGCCAAGGACACGCTGGAAACCCTGGCCCGGCGCATCGAGACGGCGGCGGGGCGTCAGGTCAAGGTCGCGGTCACCACCGACAGCACGGTGACCCCGCCGGTGCAGCGCCTGTCGATCACCGGCCTTGCGGACAAGGGCGGTGCGATCATCACCTCGGGACCGGCGGGCAAGGACGCGCTCGCAGGCCTGGGTCTCAAGGCCGGCTATGTCGGCTTGAAGGATTTGGACGACAAGGATGCGATCGAAACCTTTGGTCTCAACCTGCCGAACACCTTGAGCCTGGATGACGAGGCGGCGGTGAAGTCGGCGTCCGACGCCATCCTCGCGGCCCTGTCCTCGATCCGTTCGGCCTATCGCTCGCTGGCGCCGCAAAGCGCCACGGCCCCGACCAGCATCGCGACGGGCAGCAGCGCCGGCGCCGCCTACTGGAACAGCAAGGCCTCGGCCTATCAGGCGGCGCTCAGCCGGCTGACAGCGTAACGGCCGAGCCGCCCCTTTTCGTTTGACGGCGCAGCCTTGGCCGGGGTTATTGAGCCCCATGGCGAGCCCCAACGACAACCGCATCATTATCGCCATCGGCGCCGGCCTTGTGATCATCGCCGCCATCGTGCTGGCGCTGGTGTTCAGCGGCGGGGGAGACCAGACGCCGGAAGCGCCGCCGGCCTCTCGCGGCGGCCTGACGGTGGACCTGGCCGAGGCGCCGAGCCTGGAGCCGACGCGCGAACTTCGGTGTTTCGTCGACGGCCAGTTCGTGGGCATGGCCACCTTGGCCGACTGCGCCCAGCGCAACGGCCTGGCCACCGACGCTCTCGATGTGGGGCTGGATGCGACCGGCGCGCTGGCGGCGGCGCCCACGGCGGCCTTTGCGCCTCCGCCGGAGCTGCCCAGCGTCGAGATCGACGAGATGGAGCCTGCGCCCATCGAGGAAAACCCCATCCGTCCATCCAATCCTCAGCCCCAGGCGCAGCCCGCCTCGGCCGGTCAGCAGTGCCTGCGTCACACGGGTTCGGATTGGCGCCAGATCTCGTCGGGCATGAGCCTGAACGCCTGTGTCCAGGCGCTGTATTCGGGCATGTGCGTGCGGCCGGGCGACGCGCAGTACGGCCGCTGGGGCGGCTCAACCCTGCGGTTGGTGCCGGGCCGGGTCGAACAATCCGGAGACAACGTCCGGTTCCGCACCCTGGCCGAACAGGACCGCAACTGTCAGTTCCCGAGCCTGTAAGGACCCATGCGCGCGCTTCTTCTCGCTTCCCTGCTGCTTTCGGCTCCGCTGGCCCTGTCCGCCTGCGCCAGCTCGAACGAGCCCGACTTCGAGCCGGGCGTCTGCTACCACGTCAATCAGGAGACGGGGGCCGAGCTGGCCTACAACATCCTGGTGCGCGACCAGCCGCAGATCGAATACTGCGCGGCGCGGCTGGAGGAGATGCGGGTGCAGTTCCTGCGCATGGGCGGCTCCAAGCAGGACATCACCGGCGCCTATCAGGGCCGCTACATCTTCATCAACCGCGAGGGCGTCAGCTTCGCCCAGTCGCTGAACGGCGCCCGCTTCTTCGCCCTGGCGCGGACCGGCGACGGACGGCTGGCGATCCCCGGCGCGATCCAACGCGGCATCGACGGCGCGCCGGTCGCGGTGGCCGCGCCGCCGGCGCCTCAGTGATCCACATCTGAATGGACGTTCACATTCTGTTCTCGTTGAGCTAGGCTCTCCGAACCCTCATCGACCACGACCCTGATCGCCCCTCGGCGGCGAACGACGAAAAGGAAGAAAGCCATGGCCGGCAGCGTCAACAAGGTCATCCTCATCGGCAATCTCGGGCGCGACCCCGAAATTCGTTCCATGCCTAACGGCGATCGCATCGCCAATCTTTCGATCGCCACCTCCGAGACCTGGCGCGACAAGTCCTCGGGCGAGCGCAAGGAAAAGACCGAGTGGCACCGCGTCGTCGTCTTCAACGACAACATCGTCAAGGTGGTCGAGAACTACGTAAAGAAGGGCTCGACCGTCTACATCGAAGGCGCGCTGCAGACGCGCAAATGGACCGATCAGCAGGGCGTCGAGAAATACTCCACCGAGATCGTCGTCAGCCGGTTCAAGGGCGAACTGACCATGCTGGGCGGACGCGGTGAAGGCTCAGGCCAGGGTGGCGGTTATGGCGGCGGTCGCGGCAACGACGACGACTATTCGTCCGGCTTCTCCACCGGCGGCGCCAACAAGCCGTCCGGACCGCGCGAGAGCTACGACCTGAACGACGACATTCCATTCTGAGGCGTGGAAACCTCGGGTCACGCGAAGTGAGCCGACCCGCCGGCCGCGCCGTGGCATAGCAGGGGAATGACCGCCCCTGATCCCGCCACGTTCAAGCCCCACGCCCTGACGCGGCTGGAGATCGGCGCGATCTTGGCGATCATCGTGGTGTGGGGCGTCAACAATGCGGCGGGCAAGCTGGCGACAGAAAGCCTGCCGCCGCTGCTGGTCGGCGCCCTGCGGTTCGCCATCGCGACCGTCTGCCTTGTCGGCTTCGTTCGGCCCCCGTTTCCCGACTGGAAGAGCCTGCTGCTGATCGTGCTGGTGGGCGGCGCCCTGCAGTACGGCCTGCTGTATGTGGCCTATTGGCTGGCGCAGGACGTGACGCCGGTCACGGTCGCCAACCAGCTCTGGATCCCGCTGACCAGCCTGTTCGCCTTTCTGCTGCTTGGCGAGCGGCTCAGTCGCGCCGCGGCGGCCGGCATGGCCGTGGCCTTTGGCGGCGTGGCCTGGATGACGCTGGATGCGCATGCTCTGGAGGACTGGCGGGCCATCCTGGTGGCGATCGCGGCGGGCGCGGCCTGGGCTCTGACCACGGTGGTGGCCAGACGGACCACCTCCATTCCGCCGCTGAAGATGCAGGGCTTGCTGGCCGCCGCCACCCTGCCGATCATGGCCTTTGGCTCGGCCGTGTTCGAGCACGGCCAATGGGAGGCGATGCGAGGCGCGACGCCGCTGGTCTGGCTGTCGCTGCTTTGGGCCGGAATCGTGTCCTCGGTCCTGGCGACGACCCTGCTGTTCTGGCTGGTGCAGCGGCGCGAGGCCGGACGCGTCACGCCCTATCTGCTGGCCACGCCCGTGGTGTCCATCCTGATCGGCTGGGGCCTGATGGGCGACATCCTGACGTCCCAGATCCTGATCGGCGCGGCCGTGGCGATGAGCGGCGTCGCCATCGTCGCCCTGGCCGAGCGCGGCTTGCGGGCCGGCGCGGCCAAGGCCTGACGAGAGAGCCTACCGAGCGGCCTGGAACACGCCGCAGGCGATGCGATCGCCCGCGCCGCCGATCGGCTGGCTGACGTGGTCGTCGCGGTTGACGTGCACCAGGAACGACAGGCCGTCGCTGTCCAGCAGATCCTGCGGCTGCATGTTCAGGCCGGCCGCCGCCAGATAGACCTCGGCGTTGGCCGTGCCGTCCGCGTGGGCGTAGACGTTCTGAAGATCGCCGAGGTCGGGACCGCCGTTGGCGTTCAGCAGGCCGTGCGGCCGCGCCTGGTCGGCATGGTTCACGTGGCCGCCGGCCGAGGTGAACTTGGGTCCCTCGCAGGTTCCGACCGCGTGCAGGTGGACGCCGTGCCATCCTTCAGGCCAGCCCTTGCCTTCGACCTTGAACACCACGCCCAGCGGTCCGTGGTAGGCCGTGACCATGCCCGCGTCGCCGCCGTCCGCCGTCTTCAGCATGGCGCTGCCAACCGGCTGGGGCGCGGGCGCGGGGGCGGGGGCCGGCGTCTGCGCCAGGGCTGAACCGGCGACGGTCGAGGCGAGGGCGGCGAGAAGAAGCGTGCGCATGGGGATGTCCTTGTACTGACGGCCTGTCGGGCGGCTGTCGATTTGGCGTCCGGGGTGTCGGATGCTAGAAACCGCAGCAGCGGATCACGTTCCGATTCCGGCGAATAGAGCCACGCTTCCTTGACCGACGACAGCTACACAAACGCCGCACCCCCGGCCGGGCCGGGCGGCGCCTCGGGCGACATTTCGACCATCACCATCGAGGACGAACTGAAGCGTTCGTACCTCGACTACGCCATGAGCGTGATCGTCAGTCGGGCCCTGCCGGACGCGCGCGACGGGCTGAAGCCGGTGCATCGGCGCATCCTGTATTCGATGCACGACCTGAACATGACGCCGGATCGGTCGTATTCGAAGTGCGCCCGCGTGGTCGGCGACGTGCTGGGCCGGTTCCACCCGCATGGCGATGCGTCGGTCTACATGGCGCTGGTTCGCATGGCGCAGCCCTTCTCGATGGGGCTGATGCTGGTCGACGGCCAGGGCAACTTCGGTTCGGTCGACGGCGATATGCCGGCCTCCATGCGCTACACCGAAGCGCGCATGGCGCCGGCTGCGGTCGCGCTGCTGGCTGACATCGACAAGGACACCGTCGATTTCCAGCCGAACTACGACGAAAAGGAGCTGGAGCCGGTCGTCCTGCCCAGCCGCATCCCGAACCTGCTGGTCAACGGCGCGGGCGGCATCGCGGTCGGCATGGCCACCAACATTCCGCCGCATAATCTGGGCGAGATCATCGACGCGGCGGTCGCCCTGCTGGACGATCCGAACATCTCGGACGACGCCATCCTGGACATCGTGCCGGGGCCGGACTTTCCGACCGGCGGCGAGATCATGGGGCGTACCGCGCCGCGCAATGCGCTGAGGGACGGTCGCGGCTCGGTGGTGGTGCGCGGCCGCGCCTCCATCGAGGAGATCCGCAAGGACCGCGAGGCGATCATCGTCACCGAACTGCCCTTCCAGGTGAACAAGCAGACCCTGATCGAACGCATCGCCGAGATGGTCCGCGAAAAGCGCCTGGAAGGCATCGCCGACGTCCGCGACGAGTCCGACCGCCAGGGCATGCGCATGGTGATCGAGCTGAAGCGCGACGCCTCGGGCGACGTGATCCTGAACCAGCTGTATCGCTGGACGGCGCTGCAAAGCTCGTTCGGCGTCAACATGCTGGCGCTGAACCACGGCCGGCCCGAGCAGATGGGCCTGCGTCAGCTGCTGGAGGTCTTCCTCGACTTCCGCGAAGAGGTGGTGGTCCGCCGCGTCAAGTTCGAGCTGAACAAGGCGCGCGACCGGGGCCACGTGCTGGTCGGCCTGGCCGTCGCCGTCGCCAACATCGACGAGGTGATCCACATCATCCGCTCCTCCGCCGATCCGGCCGAGGCGCGCGAGCGGCTGCAGGCCAAGCCCTGGCCGGTCGGCGACATGATGGCGCTGGTCGAACTGATCGCCGACCCCCGCACGGTGATCGTCGAGGGCGACAAGATCCGGCTGACGGACGAGCAGGCGCGCGCCATCCTGGCGCTGACGCTGGCGCGCCTGACCGGTCTCGGCCGCGACGACATCTTTGGCGAGGCGCGGGGTCTGGCCGACACCATCCAGGGCCACCTGACCATCCTGTCGGATCGCAAGAACGTCCTGGCGATCATCCGCGATGACCTGATCGCGGTGAAGGACCAGTTCGCGGTCCCCCGCCGGACCCTGATCGGCGAAGGCGACGCCGAGATGGAGGACGAAGACCTGATCCCGCGCGAGGACATGGTCGTCACCGTCACCCACGGCGGCTACGTCAAGCGCGTCGCCCTGAACGCCTATCGGACCCAGCACCGTGGCGGCAAGGGCAAGTCCGGCATGTCGATGAAGGACGAGGACGCCATCACCGGCGTGTTCAGCGCCTCGACCCACACGCCGGTGCTGTTCTTCGCCACCAACGGCAAGGCCTACAAGCTGAAGGTGTGGCGCCTGCCGCTGGGCAATCCGCAATCGCGCGGCAAGGCGTTCGTCAATCTGCTGCCGATCGAGCCGGGCGACAGCATCATGAACGTCCTGCCCCTGCCGGAGAACGAGGCGGACTGGGGGAACTACGACATCATGTTCGCCACCCGCTCGGGCGATGTGCGACGCAACAAGCTGAGCGACTTCGCAACGGTCAACCGTGCCGGCAAGATGGCGATGAAGCTGGAAAACAACGACCACATGGTGGGCGTGGGCCTGTGCACCGCCGAGGACGACATCCTGCTGACCACGCGCAACGGGCGGGCGATCCGCTTCAAGGCGGACGACGTGCGGGTGTTCAAGGGCCGCGACTCGACCGGCGTGCGCGGCATCCGCCTGAACGGCGACGACCAGGTCATCTCCATGGCCGTGCTGGGCCGGGTCAATGCAACGCCGGACGAGCGCGCCGCCTATCTGAAGCTGGCGGTCGCCAACCGTCGCGCCACCGGCGAAAGCATCGAGGATGCGGCGCCCGAGGCCATCGAGGAGGAGGTCGGCGACGACGCCAATGCCGATGCGCCGATCTCGCCCGACCGCTTCGCGGAACTGGGCGCGGCCGAGCAGTTCATCCTGTCGGTCACCGACACCGGCTTCGGCAAGCGATCCTCGGCCTATGAGTATCGCCGCACCGGCCGGGGCGGGCAGGGGCTGACGGCTCACGGTCTGGGCGGTCGCGCCGGCACGCGTCTGGCCGCCGCCTTCCCGGTTGAGGAAAGCGACGACCTGCTGATGGTCACCTCGGGTGGCCAGATGATCCGCACGCGCGTCGGACAGGTGCGCGTGGCCGGACGCGCCGCCCAGGGCGTGACCATCTTCCGCACAAGCGGGGATGAGCGCGTGGTCTCGGTCGAGCGTCTGCCCGAAAGCGGCGACGACGCTGTCTCGGACGCATCGCCGGATGTCGAGGAGGGCGGCGAGGGCTGACGCCTCGTCGCGCAAGCCCATGGCCGAGATCCTGATCGACGGGGCGCCGGCCTTGGCCGACGATCTGGCCTATCTGGCCCTGGTCAACTACGGCGCCTACACCTCCTTCGCCGTCGAGGGCGGGGCGGTCCGCGGGCTGGACCTGCATCTGGATCGGCTGGCGCGTTCGGCCGAGGCGCTGTTCGGGCAAGCGCCGGACGAGGAGGAACTGCGCCGCCTGATGCGGCGCGCCGTCGAAGGGCGCACCGCCGCCTGGCTGCGCGTCAGCCTGTTCTCGCCGGAGGTCTGGCCGCGATCGCCGTCATGGTCGGGCCGGCCTCGCGTCCTGACAATGACGGCGGACCCGGTCGCGCCGCTTGCCGCATCGGTCCGGCTGACGGTCCAACCCTACGAGCGCGAGGCGCCCGAGTTGAAGCACACCGCGATCTTCGGCCTGATCCGCGCGCGTCGCGCCGCCCGTGTGGCTGGGTTCGACGACGCCCTGTTCACGGACGCGGCCGGCCGCATCTCCGAAGGCAGCCTGTGGAACGTAGGCTTCATCTCGGGCGATCGTATCGTCTGGCCTCAGGCGGCGATGCTGTGCGGCGTGACCCAGGCGCTGATCGAGCGCGGCCTGCAATCCGCGGGCCTGCCTTGTGAAACCCGGCCCATCGCGGCGCAGGACATCGCCGGTTTCGACGCCGCCTTTCTCTGCAACAGCGCGACGCCGGTCTGCCCCATCGCCGCCATCGACGGCAAGCGGTTCGACGCTGACCCTCTGCTGATGGATCCTATCCGCGCCTGCTGGACCGCCCAGCCGCCGCAGCCGATCTGATGCGGGCTCGCCGCTAGGCCTCGGCTTTCCCACCTGCTAAACGCCCATGGACGTCGCGCCGGACAGGCTGGGGGAGAGACGCCGCAGATGCGCATCGGGCTGTATCCGGGCACCTTTGATCCGGTCACCAACGGGCATACCGACATCATCGCGCGCGCGGCCAAGCTGGTGGACCGCGTCGTCATCGGCGTGGCCAAGAACGACGACAAGGGACCGCTGTTCTCGACCGACGAACGGGTGGAGATGCTGCGCGAGGCCGTGTCGCACATCCCCGGCGAGATCGTGGTGCAGCCGTTCTCGACCCTGTTGATGCATTTCGCCGAAGAACTGCACGCCAACGTCATCATCCGGGGCCTGCGCGCGGTCGCGGACTTCGAGTACGAGTTCCAGATGACGGCCATGAACCAGCGCCTCAATCAGGACATCGAGACCGTGTTCCTGATGGCCGATCCGCGGCACCAGGCGATCGCCTCGCGGCTGGTGAAGGAAATCGCACGTCTGGACGGCGCGATCGACAGCTTCGTCAGCCCGGCCGTCGCCGCGCGGGTGCGCTCCAAGGTCAAGAACGGGAAGTAAGGGTATGCGTCTTTCGGTGATGGCGGCGGCAGCCGTGCTTGTGGCGGCGACCGGCGTGTCGGGGGCGTTCGCGCAGTCTCCGGCTCAAGCCCAGGCGGCGTCGGACTGGCGCACGGTTTCGCCCGAGAACCTCATGGTCATCGACACGGCCAAGGGACGCATCCTGGTCGAGCTGTCGCCGCTCGCTGCGCCGAACCACGTGGAGCGCGTCCGCACCCTGGCCAATCAGGGCTTCTATGACGGGCTGAAGTTCCACCGCGTGATCCCGAACTTCATGGCCCAGACGGGCGATCCGCAGGGCACCGGCGAGGGCGGCAGCGACCTGCCGGACCTGAAGGGCGAGTTCACTTTCCGCCGAGGCCGCGACGCCGGCTTCATGCCTGTGCCGAACGCGGGCGCAGGCCTGGTCGGGCTGGTCGGTACCCTGCCGGTCCAGACCCAACCGGACGCCCAGATGATGATCACCGCCGACTTCAAGGTCGACGCCCACGGCCTGTTCTGCCCCGGCGTGTTCGGCATGGCGCGCTCGTCCTCGCCCGACAGCGCCAACAGCCAATTCTATCTGATGACCGGTCGGAACGACGGGTTGAACGGGATCTACACCGCCTTCGGCCGCATCGTCTCGGGTCTGGACGTGGTGCGCGCGCTGAAGCCCGGCGCCGAAAGCCAGGACGGCGCGGTGATCGATCCGGACGTGATGACGCGCGCACGCATGGCTTCGACGATGCCTGCGGGCGAGGCGCCGACGGTGCGCGTGCAGGACCCGCGCGGGCCGGCCTTCGCCCAGACGCTGGCCGAGGCGCGCGCCGCCAAGGGCTCAGCCTTCAACATCTGCGACGTCCAGCCGGCGGCGGAGGTTTCCGGCGCCTGATCTGCAGGCAAGAAGAGGGGGGGGACCATGCGTATCCAGATGGCGGCGGCGGGGGCCGTCCTGATGCTGTTCAGCGCCGCGCCGGCGTTCGCGCGTCAGGAGACGCCGCCTCCGCCCGCACCGCCTGCCGCCGAATGGCGCACGCCGGACGCCGCCGATCTCTTGGTGATCGACACCACGCGCGGCCGCATCCTGGTGGAGATGTCGCCCGAGATCGCGCCGGCGCATGTCGAGCGGATCAGGCTGCTGGCCGGCAAGGGCTTCTACGACGGCCTGGCTTGGCACCGCGTGATCGACTGGTTCATGGCCCAGACCGGCGATCCGCTGGGCACCGGCGACGGCCAGAGCTGGTATCCGGACCTGAAGGCCGAGTTCACCTTCCGGCGCGGGCCGGGTTCGGCCTTTGCCGGAGTGGCCGAGCCGGCGGGCGCGGTCGTGGGCTTCATGGGCGCCTTGCCGGTGCAGACCCAGCCCGATGCACTGATGCCGGGCACCACCGACGGCAAGGTTCACGGCTGGGGCCTCTACTGCCCCGGCGTCGCCGGCATGGCTCGCGACGAGCCGAACGACAGCGCCAACAGCCAGTTCTTTCTGATGCGCCAGGCCTATCCGTCGCTGGACAAGCGATACACCGTCTGGGGCCGGGTGATCTCGGGGCTGTCGGTGGTGCGCGCGCTGAAGGCCAGTCCCAATCCGGACGGCATCGTCAGCGAGCCGGACCGCATGACCCGGGTGCGGGTGGCGTCCGACCTGCCGCAAGCGGAGCGGCCGGCGATCCGCGTCATGGATACGCGCTCGCCCGCCTTTCGCGCCCTGGTCGATCAGGCGCGGCAGGCGAGGGGCGCCGACTTCTCGCCGTGCGACATCGAGGTTCCGGTCGAGGAGACCGCTCAGGCCGCGCCCTGAGCGGTGCGTCCGACACCGCGTCCGCGTCGCCGGCGTCGGCGGGGCGGGCGTCGGTCCTCGCGCATCCGCTGCAGCAGCAGGCCTTCGCGCAGGCCCCGGTCGGCGACGCGCACCCGCTCGCACGGCCAGGCCCGCTGCACCGCCTCCAGAATCGCAGCGCCGGCCAGCACCAGATCGGCGCGATCCGGGCCGATGCAGGCCTCCTTGGCGCGCCCGTCGGGACCCAGAGCCTTCAGCCGGTCGGCCGCCGCCTCGCAGTCCGCGCGCGTCATCCATAGACCGTCCACGCGGTCGCGATTGTAGCGGGGCAGCTTCAGGTGAATGCCGGCCAGGCTGGTGATCGCGCCCGATGTACCCACCATGTGAACCCGCTCGCCGGCGAACAGCGTCTTCAGCGCCGGATCGTCGATGCCGCCCGCCGCGATCGCCGCGCCCATGTCGGCCACCATGGCCTCGTACCAGGCCCCGCCGCCGCCGCTCGGCTCAGGATGTCGCTCAGCCAGGCTGACGACGCCCAGCGGCGCCGACATCCAGGCCGCGGCGCTCCAGCCCTCGGCCTTGCGGGTCAGCCAGGACATTTCCGTCGAGCCGCCGCCCACGTCGATCACCAGCACCGCCTCGGCCGACGGATCGATCAGGTTCATGCAGCCCTCGACCGCCAGCCGCGCCTCTTCGGCCGGGTCGATGATGCGAAGAGCGAGACCGGTGCCCCGCCGTACGCGCTCGACGAAGGCCTCGCCGTTCTCGGCGGCGCGGCAGGCCTGGGTGGCGACGGCGGACAGGCGGCCGGCGTCCACGCCTTTGCGCGCAATGCGCTCGGCGCACAGGGCCAAGGCGTCATAGGCCCGGTCCATGGCCCGTTCATCCAGCCGGCCGGTGCGCGTCAGACCTTCGCCCAGCCGCACGATGCGGCTGAAGCTGTCCACGACGCGAAAGCCGCCGTCGCGCGCCGGCCTGGCGATCAGCAGGCGGCAGTTGTTGGTCCCGAGGTCGAGCGCGCCATACAGCGGCGCCTCCCGACCCGATGCTTCCCGGCCGCCCGACCGACCGGTCGGGGAGGAAGCGGGGGACCGCTCGTCGCGCCCTGCTGGCGCGCCGCGGGTCTCCGGCATGGCCGTGTCGTCCTTTGGGCGGTCCAAAGCGGCGCCCGTTCCCCAAGACTCTAGCCCGCCGGTTCGCTCCGCGCCAAGCCAATCTGTCACGAAGATGAACGGCGGCGTTGGCGTCCTGCTCAGGATCGGGGTCGTACCTTCCGGGCATGGCTCAGTTCCGCAACGCCCGTTTTCACATCGGTCAGATCGTTCGGCACTATGACGGCGCCTTCCAGGGCGCGGTTCTGGATGTTGATCCGGTCTATGACGGCTCCGTTCAGCAGGAGGGCCTGATCGCGCCGGATCAGCCCTTCTACCGCGTCTATGCGATCGGCGAGAACGGCGGCTTCGTCGCCTATGCAGCCGAGGCGGCGTTGCGCGACGCCTCGCACGCCCTGACTCTGTCCGAGGCGGATCAGCGCCGCTGGTTCAGCGTCGATGCCGCCGGCCATCACGCGCCGATGGATCAGCCCATCCACTCACCGGTGGCCACTGACCGACTTGGCCCATGCGGCCGGGCGGCGCTAAGGTGAGAGGACAAGGCGCGGGCAAGCGCCGCCAGCAGAGCCTCGGGAGTTCCCATGTCCGATTTCGAGCACGTGTTCGACAAGCCGCCTGAAGGCGCCGCCGCCGACTGGACCATCCCGCAGAACTGGCAGGGTTATACCGAGGTCGAGCACCAGACCTGGGACACGCTGTACGCACGACAGATGACCATCCTGCCGGGCCGCGCCTGCGACGCCTTTCTGCGGGGGCTGGACGCGCTGGACCTGAACGCCGGCGGCATTCCCGATTTCGACGTCATCAACCCGAAGCTTCAAGCCCTGACCGGCTGGAGCGTGGTGTGCGTGCCGGGCCTGGTTCCGGACGACGTCTTCTTCGACCACCTGGCCAACCGCCGCTTCGTCTCGGGCCAGTTCATCCGCAAGCCGGATCAACTGGACTACCTGCAGGAGCCGGACATCTTCCACGACGTCTTCGGCCACGTGCCGATGCTGACCGACCCCGACTTCGCCGCCTATATGGAGGCCTACGGCAAGGGCGGGCAGCGCGCGGCGTCGCTGGGCATGCTGGCGAACTTGGCCAGGCTCTACTGGTACACGGTCGAATTCGGCCTGATGCAGGAGGCGGAGGGCCTGCGCATCTACGGCGCGGGCATCGTGTCCTCGGCGACCGAAAGCGTGTTCGCGCTGGACGATCCGTCGCCGAACCGCATTGGCTTTGATCTGGAGCGGGTGATGCGCACCCTCTACCGCATCGACGACTTCCAGCAGGTCTATTTCGTCATCGACAGCCTGGAGGCGCTGAAGGCCGAGACGCTGAAGGACTTCGGGCCCGTGTACGACGCGCTGAAGGGGCAGGGCGAGATCGCCGTCGACGCCGTGCTGCCGGGCGACCGGGTCATCACGCGCGGGACCCAGAGCTATGCCGCGCGGGGCGGCCGCTTCGCCGCCTGACCTGAGCGCTTCTATCCGCGCTGGAACGGATAAAAGCCGCCGCCGAGCCCCAGGATCTGCGTCAGCTCGTCCAGCGCGCCCCGGCTCTCGACTAGCAGCTGCGGATCGGCGAGGTCGGCGGGCGTCAGGCGATCGCGATACCAGGTGGCGCCCCAGACGCTGAGCGCGCCGTGCAGTTCGTCAGTCAGGCGCATGGCCGCGTTGGCCGCCGCCAGCTCCGCATCCGTCAGCACGACGCGCAGACGCAGGCAGGCCGGCCCACCGCCGTTGCGCATCGACTGGCGCACATCGACATAGTCGACCCGGCCGATCGGACCGTTGGATGAGGCGACGCCTTCGGCCACTGCATGGGCGCGGGGATTGTCGCGGGTCTCGGTCGGACAGATCAGCGTCAGCCGATCCTCGCCTGGAACGCGGACCAGCATGGAGTTGAACAGATAGGAGGAGATGGCGTCGGCCAGCGCCAGATCCGACAAGGCGACCTCCACAAAGATCGGATCGAACAGGCCCTCGGCGGCGCGACGGATCGTATCCCGCGTCCCGTCCGTGTCCTCGAACGCCAGCTCGTGGTGGAACAGGGTGTCCAGCGATCCGACGCAGACCACGTCGTTGTGGAAGGTCCCGCCGGCGATGGCGGCCCGCCCCTGTTGGGCCAATACCGACCGACCCATGCCGTGGCGGCGGACGACAGCGTCGCAGGCCTCACGCGTCTGACGAGCAGGGAAGGGACCTTCCCAGGGCTGAAACGCCTCTCGACCCCAGACCAGCAGGTTCACGCCCGGCTCGCCATGGTCGCGGCACAGGCGCACGTGGTTGGCCGCGCCCTCGTCGGCCAGATGGGCGACGGAGGACAGGGCGTCGTGGACGGCGAACCGGTCGGGATCGGGGAACAGGGCGTTCAGCGCGCGCTTCGTCTGTTCATGCTCGAGCGAGCGATGAAGGTTGGTGTGAAGGTTCGCGGGCGTGAAGTGCACGCGGCCGTCGGCAGAGTCCGCGCTCGGCGTTACCGTCGCCGCGTTGGCGGCCCACATGGGCGAGGCCGAGCAGGCGGCGGCGGCGAAGGACGGCGCGTCCGTCCAGGCGCGCTCCAGCACCTGGTCGTCCGAGCCGGCAAAGCCCAGCGTGCGCAGGAAAGGGATGTTCGGCCGCTCGTGCGGCGGCAGGACGAACTGCGGCAGGCCGAGGTCCGCCAGCCGCTTCATCTTGTCCAGGCCCTGCAGCACCGCCGCGCGCGGGTTGGAGGCCTCGCCCCGGTTCAGGCTGGAAGCGAGATTGCCCGGCGACAGCCCGGCGTAGGAGTGCGTCGGCCCGATCAAGCCGTCGGCGTTGGCCTCGACCGCATGGGTCATCGCAGACCCCTGATCTCGCCCTCTATGCTCTTCACCGAAGCCGCCTCGAAGCTGGCCACCGGATAAGCGCAGTAGTCGGCGGCGTAGTAGGCGCTGGGCCGGTGGTTGCCCGACGCGCCCAGGCCGCCGAACGGCATGTCGCCGGCCGCGCCGGTCGTCGGGCGGTTGAAGTTGACCACGCCTGCGCGGATGCGGCGGATGAAGCGGTCCCAAAGCGCCGGATCGTCGCTGACCAGGCCTGCCGACAGACCGTAGCGGGTGGCGTTCGCCGCCTGCACCGCCTGGTCGAAGGCGGCGACACGGGTCACCTGGAGGAAGGGGGCGAACATCTCCTCGTCCGGCACGTCCACGCCGGTGACGTCGATGACCGCCGGCCGGACAAAGGCGCCGGGCAGGTTTGCGACGGGACCGGAGGGGCGGATCACCCTGGCGCCCGCATCGATCCGCTGCTGCAGCGCCTCCAGCGCGCCGGCCGCCGCGCGGGCGGAGATCAGCGGGCCGGCGTAGGGCTCGCGGTCGCTGTTCCAGGGCGCGAACGTCAGGCGGTCCGACAGGGCGGCCACCGCCTCCACGATCGCATCGCCCTGCGCGCCTTCCGGCACGATCAGACGGCGCGCGCAGGAGCAGCGCTGGCCGGTGGTGACAAAGGCGGACTGCACGATGATGCCGGCCACGGCCTCGGCGTCGGCCGCGTCCCAGACCACCAGCGGATTGTTACCGCCCAGCTCCAGCGCCAGGATGACGTGCGGATCGTCGGCGAACTTGCGCCGGAAGTGCGCGCCGGCCGCGCCCGAGCCGGTGAACATCAGGGCGTCGATGCCGGCGTCCAGCAGCGCGGCGCCGGTTTCCCGCCCGCCCTGCACGACGTTCAGCACGCCCGTCGGCAAGTCCGCCGCCTCGAACGCCTCGGCCATCAGCTGGCCGGTCAGGGGGGTCTCTTCCGACGGCTTGAAGACCACGGTGTCGCCGGCCAGCAGCGCCGGCACGATGTGGCCGTTCGGCAGGTGGCCGGGAAAGTTGAACGGTCCCAGCACCGCCGCCACCCCGTGCGGACGGTGGCGCAAGACCGCGCGGCCGAATGCGGTGTCGCCCGCCCGCTCGCCCGTGCGCGCCTCATAGGCGCGGATGGAGATGTCCACCTTGCCGACCATGGAGCCGAGTTCGGCGGTGGTTTCCCACAGCGGCTTGCCGGTCTCGCGGCTGATCGCCTCGGCCATCTGCGGCGTGCGGTCCTTGAGCACGGCCTGGTAGCGTTTTACCGCCTCGATGCGCTCGGCGCGGGGGCGGTCGGCCCAGGGCTCGAACGCGGCGCGGGCGCGGTCCACGGCGGCTTGAACCTCGGTTGGAGAGGCGGCTTCGCCCTCCCACACGATCTCTTCGCTGGCGGGGTCGATGGACTGGAACACGGTCATGATTTCACTCGCACGATGTCGCCGGGGCTGATCTTGAGCGCCGCCGCCGTGTCGGAGGCAAGGCGGACGGTGTCGCCGTGGATGTCGGCCCGGGCGCGAACGGCGCGAAACGCGGCGATGCTGTCGGTGGAGATCAGCGCCGGCAGTTCCGCGTCGATGGCGTCCGCGATCTCGACGGTCAGCACGCGTGCATCGCGCACCGTGCGGATGTGATCGCGCGGGCAGGAGACGGTGGGGCCGGCGTCGAAGATGTCCACCAGGCCGTTGGGGCGGAAGCCCTCGCTCTCCAGCAGCGCCATGGCGGGATCGCCTTGCGGATGCACCTTGCCGATCACCGCGCGGGCGGGCTCCGGCAGCAGTTCGACATAGATCGGGTGGCGGGGCGCGAGGTCCAGGATGAACTGCTTGTCGGTTGAGCCCGTCATCCGGTCGGCATCGTCGAACGCCATGGGAAAGAACTTGTGCGCCACGTGGTCCCAGAAGGGGCAGGCGCCGTCGGGGGTGAAGACGCCCCGCAACTCGGCCAGCACGGTGTCGGCGAACAGGTCCGGCTGGGCGCCGATCAGCATGTAGCGCGACTGACTGAGCAGCCGCCCTGCGCCGCCCTTGCGCCGGTCGGCCTTGAGAAACAGCGAGCCGACCTCGGTCCAGCCGGTGCATTCATTCACCAGCACCAGCGTCTGGTGCGTCAGCTTGACGTTCAGCGACGGCGACGAGGAAGTGTTGGTGTTGACGCGAAAGGAGAAGAACGGCCGCTTCAGTCCCACCGCCGCCTTGACCGAGCCGACGCCGTCGATGTCGCCCGTGTCGCCGTCTTCCAGCATCAGGGTGTACCAGGCGCTCTGCGGCTCCACCCGGCCCTCGAAGCTTGCCTGGCTGAGTTCAAGCCGTTCGGACAAGGCGTCGGGGTCTTCGGGCAGGCTGGTGAAGCCGGGGCCGGACAGGATGGCGAGTTCCAGCAAGGAGTCGAGGTCACGCGGACCGGCGGGGCGGACGACCAGCATTCAGAGGCTCTCTTGATCCTCCCCCGCCCACAGGGTGGGGGAGGGGGACCGCCGTAGGTGGTGGAGGGGGCCGAACTTCGCACGGGTGTTCGGGGTTGCCCCCTCCACCACGCTGCGCGTGGTCCCCCTCCCCCAGACGGGGGAGGAGCTTGTGGCCACGGTCGTCACGCCATCGTCTCCAGTCTCATCGTTTTCAGTTTCAGCGCGTCGATCTCGCCCGAGGCGACCTTGCACAGGATCAGGGCGCTGAGCTGGGCGCGTTCGACAAAGCTGTCGGGCCAGGCGAACTCGGCCTCCGAATGGATATCGCCGCCGCGCACGCCCAGGGTGTCGATGTTGGGCAGGCCGGCCGCATGCAGGTTGTTGCCCTCGCACACGCCGCCCGACGGCTTCCAGGCGATGTCCTGACCCAGCAGGGCGCCGGCGTCGCGGACGGCCTCGAACAGGGCGGTCTGCGCCGCGTCCATCGGCTTGGGCGGGCGGGTGAAGCCGCCGCGCAGGTCCAGCGTCAGGCCCTCGAACGGCGCGGCGGAGGCGATCTCGTCGATCCGGCCCCTGATCCAGTCGGCGGACGCCTGATCCGGCACGCGGACGTTGAAGCGGATCACGGCGTTGTCCGCCACGACGTTCAGCGCGCCGCCGCCCGCGATCTGGGCGACGTTGACGGTGACGCCGTCGCTCCGGCCGTTCAGGGCGTGCAGCCGCGCTGCGATCATGGCGGCGCCGGCCACCGCGTTCCGGCCCTCCTCGAAGGCGCGGCCGGCGTGGGCGGCGCGGCCGGCCACGATCAGGTGGAAGTTGCCGCTGCCCTTTCTGGCGCCCGCCAGGGTTCCGTCCGCCAGGGCCGGCTCATAGGTCAGGCCGAGATGGCCGCGTGCGCCGAGTTCGGCCAGCAGCGGCGCGGAGGCGGGCGAGCCGATCTCTTCATCGGGGCTCAGCAGCACCGTCCAGCCGAGGCGCGTCCGATCCGGGTGCGTCTCGAAGGCTTCCAGCGCCGCCAGCATGACGCTGATGCCGCCCTTCATGTCGGCGATGCCCGGCCCGTTCAGCGCGCCGTCAGGGTGGGTCGTGACAGCCTGGAAGCGACTATCGGCCGAATAGACGGTGTCATAGTGGCCGGTCAGGACGATCTGGATCGGCGCTTCGGGACGCGCGGTGATCCGGAGCGCGTCGGCGTGCGCTTCGGTCCGCACCGAACCGTCGTCGGCGACGGTGGTGGAGCCGCGCGTCGGCACGCGCTCCACGCTGGCGGGGAGGCCGCGCCCCGCGACCTCCAGAGCGTCCAGCACGGCGGCGAGGCCCGGCGCGTTGCGGCTGCCCGAGTTGAGGTTCGACCAGGCCACGGCGCGATCGACGATCGCCTCGCGCCGCGCCGCGACGTGGTCGAGCACGGCCTGATCCGGGTCCGAGATACGCATGGCGCGGACCCTAGACGGGCGGACGGCAAAGGTGAAGGCGACCTCGCCGTCCGTTTTAGCGCCGCAGCTCCCGGTTGGGGCGGCGGTCCTGGCGCTGGCCGGGCTCGCGGCTTTCGCGGCGCCAGCGGATCGACAGGCTGGTGTCGCCGGTGCCGCCGAACTGGGACGACAGCGCAAGGTTGCGGCGCACCTGCCATTCGACGTTGACCGCAGCCCCGCCTTCGCCGCCGCCGATGATCTCCAGATAGACGTTGTCGGTGATGTAGCGCCCGCCCGCGACCGTCACGGCCGAGGCCGTGCCGCCAAAGGACAGTCGGTCCAGACCCGCCAGCTCGCGCAGATTTCCGATCACGTCGAAGCCGCCGCCGCCCGCCAGCGACGCCACGCCGGCCGCCAGCTGCGCCGCCTCGAAGGCCGACAGCTGCGAGGCCGATCGGCCGAACAGCACCTGCGACAGGATTTCGTCCTGCGGAAGCTGCGGCGTCGAGGTCAGGGCGATCACCGGCGAGGCGGCCGTGCCGGTGACCCGGATTGTGGCGGTCAGGGCCGGGTCCTCGCGCGTCGCCTCGATGTTCAGCCGGATGCGGTTCACATCCGTCGACAGGGTGACATAGCCCCGGTCATCGAAGATGAAGCGCTTGCCCGCGAACTCGTAGTCGCCGCGCACCACATTGGCGCGTCCGTCCAGCACCGGCTGGGCGATGGTGCCGCGCACGCTGGCCGCAAGGCTCAGTTCCAGGTTCAGGCCGCGCCCGCGCACAAAGATCTCGCGCCCGGTCAGGTCGATATCGAGGGCGATGGGCGGGCCGCCGGTGGTGGCGGGGCGGGCGGTCTCGTCGGTGTCGCCGCCCGGCTTGTTGATCTCCACCACGTCCATGCGGACGATGCCGTTCGAACCGGGCAGGTCGTTGGCGGAGATGGTGGCCTCGTCGACGTTGAGACGGCCGGCCAACGCGATCTTGCCGTCCGTTGCACGCGCGGCGGTCAGCGTGCCCGAACCGCGCGCCTCGGCCAGGTCGTTGTCGATGATGCGGAACCGGTTCAGCACCAGGCGCAGGTTGGAGGCCGAGCCCTGACGCAGGCCGATGCGGCCTTCGCCGGAGACCGTGCCGCCGTCGCCGTCGTTGGCCGAGAACCGCTCCAGATAGGCGGTGGTGTCGTCAAAGCGCGTGGCCAGGTTCAGCGCGTTAAGACGGGTGCCGGTGGAGCCTTCGAAATAGGCGCCGTCCGCGAGGTCGAGACGGCCGTTGAGGCGCGGCGCGTTCAGCGTGCCGGCGATGGTCGCCTGACCGTTGACGTTGCCGGACAGCGAGCGTTCTCCGCCAAGGAACAGGTCCCAGATCGGCTGCACCTGGCCCTGGATGGAGACATTGCCCGACATCGGACGCGTGCGGGCGATCGCCAGCCGCAGGGGCGCGGCCGAGGCCTCGACCGGCAGGGTCAGGTCGGCGTTGGCGCGCACCGCGCCCTCGTCCACGGCCGAGGCCTGGATGCGCAGGACGTTGTTCAGAAGGGTGGCGTTCAACTGGCCGTCGACGGCGAGACCGCGCGGCGCGTCGATGGAGCGGATCTGGTCCAGAGTGACGTTGGCGGAACCCGACAGGTCGTTTCCGGCGCCGCGCAGGGACACTCGACCGGTCGCGCGACCTCGCAGGTCGGGAGCCAGAGAGCCCAGTTCGACGCTGGTCAGGTCGGCCTGGATAATGGCGGAATCCGAGTCCTGGCGAAGCTCGCCCATCAGCATGCCGCCGCCGACGTTCAGATCGACGCGGGCCACGCGGCCGTCGCCGGACAGGGCGACCACGGCGGGGTTGCGGGTGGTGAAGGCGATCTCGCGCACGCGCCCGCCGCCGGACAGGGTGACGCTCTGGTTCTGGCCCTGCCTGGAATAAAGGCCGTTGCCGTTGAACTGCACCGGCGTGCCGCCGCCGACGTCCAGCGCCAGATCGAAGGGCAGGCGCTCCAGCGTGCCGCGACCGTTCAGGGCCAGATTGCGGATGACGATGTCCGAGCCCGCCGGCTTTACGTTGCGGGCGGTGACATCCAGGATGGCGCTGTCCGCGCCGCCGCCGTCGAGCAGGCGAACGCGGCCTTGCGCCTCGCCGGTCTGCAAGAAGGCGCCGGGGCGTGCGGTGAAGGTCAGGTCGGCGCTGGACGGCACATTGTTGGACAGGGCGACGGCGCCCTGGGCGGTGACGCCGCCGGCGTTCAGGTCGACCTCGGTCAGGCGGATCTGGTTTCCGCCCAGGAAGAAGTTGCCCGCCGCGCGAGCCGGTCCGTAGTTGGAGCCTGAGGTCACGACGATGCGGCCGTCCGAGGCGTCCGCGCCCTTACGGAAGCTCAGCGTCAGGTCGGCGTCGGTCAGCTGAAGCGCGCCGGCGGTGATACGGTCGAAGTTGGCGGTCAGGTCGGCGCGCGGCTGGGCCAGGGTGCCGGTGACGGCGCCCTGTCCGCGCAGATTGCCGGCGATCTCGGCCGGGCCGGCGTTGAAGGGGCCTTGGGCGTTCCAGTTCAGCGCCAGACGCAGGCGGCCCTCGGGCTCAATCAGGCCCCGAGCGGAGGCGCGGCCGTTGGCGCCGGTCAGTTCGCCCTGGTTCAGCTCGATGCGGCCTCCGTTCAGCAGTCCCGCCAGTTGCAGGCGCGGCTGCTGGCCCAGCACGCGGTCGAGTTCGCCCAGGCCCGTGACCAGGCCGCGTCCCCGCCCGTCGAAGCGGATCGACCACGGGGCGCCGGTGCGGGCGGACGCCGCCTGGATGGGCCCGCCGAATGCGCCGCGCGCGCCGGGCTGGACGCGCGACAGGTCGGTGATCTCGGCGCGTCCTCGGAAGGACAAGCCGCCCAGGAGGTTGCGGGAACCGGAGCCGTTCAGCGCCAGCGCCTGGCCAGTCGCATTGACGCGCTCCAGCAGGATGGCGCCGTCCTTCATCCGGGCGGCTTCGAGTTGCACACGCGGCTGCGCGCCGAGCAGGGCGCCGATCACGCCCTCGGCCGAGCCGCCGGATGCGCGGATGTCGCCGTCGATGTCGAAGCGGCCGTCGCGCGCCTGGACGTTCAGAGGGCCTGCGATGCGGGTCGCGCGATAGCTGGCGAGAGACGCGTTCAGCAGACTGGCCTGGCCCGAAAGGCTCCAGGTCTGGGCGTCGCCCTTGAAAACGCCGGTGTAGGCGGTGGGGCCGGCGATCTCGGTTCCGGCTAGCCGGGTCAGGGATGGCGTTGCGACCTCAAGCGCGATGCCGCCGGGCGAGGCGCGATCTTCCTTGCGCAGCTTGCCCTGCGCCCGCGAGGTCAGGTTCTCGGCGTCCAGCACCCAGGCCACGCCCTGGAAGGCGTCGTCCGAGCGGTCGGGCACGATGGCGAAGCCGAACCGGGCGGTGCGGCCGACGCGCGTGACGAACGGCTCAAGCAGGTCGGAGCCGGAGAAGTCGAAATAGCCGGACAGCCGTCCGCCGTTCTCGCCGAACCGGCCCTTGATCGTCAGCGGCGTGAACTGCCCGGTCTGGACGCGAGCATCGATGACCTCGCCGTTGACCAGGGCATGGGCGGCGAAGGGCTGGTCCGGCGAATAGCCGAGCGCGCCGGCGATCGGGCCGCCTTGCGCCTCCTGCGCGCGCAGATTCAGGCGCAGGTCCGACATCTCCTCGCCCAGGGTGGCGGCGAGACGCAGGTAATCGCCAGGGCGGCTGAGGCTGTCGGCGTTGACGTTGGCCGTCTTTGCGCCAAAGCGCGGAATGGCGGCGTCGCCGGCCAAGCGCCAGCGGCCGTACTCCTTTGAGAAGTTCTCCAGCAGTTCGACATTGGCCGAGAACTTGTCGATCACGACGCCGATGGGCGCGGGGCGGGGCGGCTCGCCGGTCGGAGGCTCGGGCACAGGGCGGCGGATCAGGCGGATCTGGTCGGCGCTGATCTCGTCGGCATGGAAGCGGCGAAAGACGAGCTGAAGATAGCTCCAGTCCACCCGCACATTGCGCGCCTCCAGCCAGACGCCGTCACGATCGGTGATGGTGACGCGCGCCAGGGTGAAGTCGTCGAACAGGTCGCCCGACAGCCCCTCGACGTTGATGCGGCCGTAGCGGCCGATCTTCTTGCCGGCCACGAAGCTGGTGACCAGTTCGCGGCCCGGGCCGCTGAGCAGATAGGTCCGCCCCCCGATAAAGGCGACCAGCGCCAGCACGATCACCGCCGCCAGGATCGAGCCGATGATCAGGCCCGCGACCTGCAGGCGGGTGCGCTTCTTCTTCGCCTTGACCGCGGGGGTCTCAGGCTTGGGCTGGTCCGAGGCGGGAGGCGGCGTGTCGGTCAAAAGGCCTGGCCGATGCTGATGTAGAGTTGAAAGGCGGCGTCGCCGACCTGGGCGTCGAGCGGCACGGCGATGTCGGCGCGGATGGGGCCGAACGGCAGCTTGTAGCGCACGCCCAGACCCGCGCCGTAGCGCATGTTGGAGAAGTTCGGCGTTTCCTGAAAGCCGACCGCGCCCGCGTCGATAAAGGCCACGGCCTGGAAGCTCTCGCCGATGTCGCGACGCACCTCCAGCGCGGTTTCGAACAGCGACAGGCCGCCGCGCGGGGTGTTGTCGGGCAGGCGCGGACCGACGCCCTGATATTCATAGCCGCGCACCGAACCGCCGCCGCCCGAATAGAACAGCCGGTCGGCCGGCACCGTCAGCTCCTCGCCGCCGAGGATAGAGCCGATGCGGATGCGGCCGGCCAGCACGGTGCGGCCGCCGTCGGTGACCGGCAGATAGCCGGTCGCCACGAAGTCGTTGCGCAGGAACAGCACGGTGTCGTCGCCGGCCACGGCCGTGGGCTGGACCGAGGCGGTCAGGCGATAGCCGCTTCTGGGGTCTAGCGGATCGTCGGACCGATCCATGTAGGCCGAGCCGCGCAGGGTGACGATGGCCAGATCGCGGTCGAAGTCCACCGGCTGGGGCGGGTCGAACGCATAGTCGAACCGGTTCTCGTTATAGTGGCCGGCGTCCACGCCGATGCCGTAGCTGAAGTAGGAGGTGCGGCCGATGCGCTGGCGCAGGTCGGCCGACAGCACCAGGGCCTGGCGGACGTAGGCGTCGGTATCCTCGTTGACCACGGCGGCCTGCATCGCCAGCGTGCGGCCGGGCCGGCGCCAGTGCGGCAGGCTGAGGTCCACGCCGATGCGGCTGTCGATGCTGGCCAGGCGCGCCTGGTAGCGCAGGGTGTCGGCGCGGCCGAACCGGTTGTAGTGGGTCCAGATCAGGTCCACGCCCGAGCCTTCGGCCGTGGAATAGCTGGCGCCCGCCTCCAGGATGCGGCGGGGCCGATCCTGGAGCGAGACGATCACGGGACGCAGGCCCGCTTCGGTGTTCTGGGCCTGGGGCGCCAGCGCCACGCCGACGCCGTCGTAGACGCCGGTCTCCAGCAGGCGCCGCTCCAACTCGGCCACGTCCTCGGGATCGTAGCGGTCGCCCTCGTCCCATGGCGCAAGGCCCGCCACCCAGGCCGGGTTGGTGCGGCCCTCGGTTTCCAGCCGGACGCCGTTCAGCCGCACCAGCTCGCCCGAGGCGATGCGGTATTCGGGCGCAACTGTCCAGGCGGCGTGATCGACCACGACCCGGCGCGGGTTGGCGGCGGCGTCGGCATAGCCCTGGCGGGTCAGGGAGGCGACGACACGGCCTTCGCCGGCGATCACGTCCACCGCCCGGCCGGGCGCGCCGGCCTCCAGGTCGATGGCCTCGATGGCGGTCGCGGCGCTGGTCTCGTCAGGCGCCGGCGCGGCCCACTGCACCGTCGGCGGCGTCAGGACGAAGCGGCGGCCGGGCGTGACCTGCACGATGGCGACCGGCGTCTCCTCGCCCTCGACGATGTCTTCCAGCACCGGCTGATAGTAGCCTTCGGAGCGCAGCAGGGCTTCGGCCGACCCCATCGCCGCGCGAGCTCTGCGACGCGCCTCGAAGCGGCTGGAGGGGGCGCCATCGACTTCCCCGACCGCCTGCTCCAGCTGTCGACGCAGGTCGCCGTCGATCTCGCCGCGAATTTGGGCGCGCGGATCGGCGTGGGCGGCGGCCCCGCAGGCGGAGCCGAGCGCAAGCGCGGCAAGAAAGAGCTTCGGCCTGGACGTCAAACTCGACCCTTCGTCTTGGCCGCCGGGTAACGTCCGGCGAATGCGTGAGGCGAACCGCATGAACGGTCAGTAGAACAGGGTTTCGCTTTCCGGCTGAACCGACTCTTCCGAGGTCTTGGGCTCGGGCGGCAGGGTCTCGGGCGGCGGGGTGGTCGGCGCGGGATCGCGCACGTCGGGGGCCACGACCGGCGCGGCCGAATCCTCGGCGGCGGGCGCGACGGGCTCGGCCTCGACGGCCATCGGCCGTTCGTCCACGTCTCGTTCCTGAACATCGTCGCAGGCGGACAGCGACAGGGCGCCCGCTGCGGCCAGAGCGAAAAGAATGCGCTTCATCGACTTGAATTCCCCGACTTCTCCACGCCAACGCTTTGAAAGCGCGGCCGTTCCCATGTCGAGCGCGCAATCCATGGATCGCCGCTCAAGATCGCCAGTCGCATCGCCTGATGGCGGCAACGAGGCTGGCTTGAAAATGAGAGATGGTACGTCCTCTCGGGCTCGAACCGAGGACCCTCTGATTAAAAGTCAGATGCTCTAACCAACTGAGCTAAGGACGCGCCGACGCTGCGGCCGAGAAGGCGGACCGCTGCTGGGCGCCTTCTGTCGCGTCGGGCCGTTCCGGTCAAGGGCGAAGGCCGTCAACCGGCGATCTCGGAACAAGGCTCATGCGCGCCGGGTTCTTGTTGAAGCAACCCACAAGGAGCGATCCATGCCGCATCAGAACACGTCATCGTCGGACGCGACGGCCCAGAACGGGGTCGGCGACAAGCAGATGCCCAACGATCCGGGCCAGGACCAGAACGCCTCCGCCCATCCGGAGGCGAGCCGCTATGCGGCCGAGAACCTGGCCGATTCGACCCTGGCGCCGCCGGCAGCAGGCGAGGTCGACGACTATCTGGACGAGGGCGACGGCCTGGGCGGCGCCAATGTCCAGTCAGGCGGCAACAACGCCAATCGTCCCATCGGAACCGAGGGCGACCGCGGACAGGGCCCCAAGACGCGCGCCGCCAACCGCGACGAGGTTCGAGGACAGGATTGATCCACAAGGTTTCTCGCCGGGCGCGGGACCGGTCCTGCGTCCGTCGCCTGTTCGCCTGTTCGGTTCTCGCCGGCGTCGTGATGGCGACCGGCGCCTGCGCCAGCCATCCGGCCGGGCGGGGGATCGGACAGGTGCGACAGGGTTTCGGCGCGGCGATCGGCGCGCCTCTGGAAGACCTCAACCTGCGGCGCAAGGACGTGGCCGACGTGCTGACGTGGGCGCAGGCCAAGCCCTATGACATGACGGGCCTGGAGCGATGCGACGTGATCGCGCAGGAGGTGACGCTGCTGGACCAGGCGCTGGGGCCGGACCTCGACGAGCCGCCGCCGCCACGGGCGCTGAGCCTGGGCGACCGGGCGTCGAACGCGGCGGCCGATGCGGCGCTGGATGCGATCCGCGATACGGCCACCGACCTGATCCCCGGCCGCAGCTGGGTGCGGCGGCTGAGCGGGGCCAACCGGCGCGAGCAGAACACCGAGCGGGCGCTGCAGGCCGGACGGGTCAGGCGCGCCTTTCTGAAGGGCATGGGCATGCAGCGGAACTGCGCGCCGCCGGCCGCGCCCCGCTGGTTTCAGCCGGCGCCCGAAGCACCGCCCCGCATCATCATCCAGCAGCCCTAGCCGTTCGAGACGTGGCGGGCGTGGAAGTCGCGCCGGAACGCCTCGAAGCGGCCCTCCGAAATGGCGGCGCGCATGGCGGCGGTCAGGGCCTGGTAGAAGGCGATGTTGTGCCAGCTGAGCAGCACCTTGCCGAGGATTTCGTCGGTGCGGACGAGGTGATGCAGGTAGGCCTTTGAATAGCCGGACGAGGCCGGGCAGGGGATGGCGGGGTCCAGCGGGTCCTGGTCCTCGGCGAAGCGGGCGTTCTTGAGGTTCAGCGGCCCGTCCCAGGTCCAGGCCTGGCCGTGGCGGCCGGCGCGCGTGGGCAGGACGCAGTCGAACATATCGACGCCGCGCCACACCGCCTCCACCAGATCGACCGGCTTGCCGACGCCCATCAGATAGCGGGGGCGATCGACGGGCAGCATGTCGGGGGCGTAGTCCAGCACCTCGCACATGGCGGCGTGACCTTCTCCGACCGCCAGTCCGCCGATGGCGTAGCCGTCGAAGCCGATCTCCTGAAGCTGATCCGACGACTGGCGGCGCAGGTCCTGAAAGGTCGAGCCCTGCTGGATTCCGAACAGGGCCTGGGTCTCGCGCTCGCCGAACCGCGCCTTGGAACGCGCGCCCCAGCGGATCGACAGTTCCATGGCCTTGCGCGCCGCATCCTTTTCGGCCGGATAGGCGACGCACTGGTCCAGCTGCATGGAGATGTCGGCGCCGATGCGGTCGGCCTGGATCTCGATCGAGCGCTCCGGCGTCAGGACGTGCTTGGAGCCGTCCACATGGCTCGAGAAGGTGACGGCCTCTTCCTTGACCTTGGAAATGCCGGCCAGGGACATGACCTGGAAGCCGCCTGAATCCGTCAGGATCGGCTTGTCCCAGCCCATGAAGCGATGCAGCCCGCCCAGCCGCTCCATCCGCTCGGGGCCGGGACGCAGCATCAGGTGATAGGTGTTGCCCAGGATGATGTCGGCGCCCGTCGCCTTTACCTGATCCACCGTCAGCGCCTTGACCGTGGCGGCGGTGCCGACCGGCATGAAGGCGGGCGTGCGGATGTCGCCGCGCGCGGTCTTCAGCACGCCGGTGCGGGCGCGACCCTCTGTGGCGGCGATGTCGAAGGAAAAGGGCAAAAGGGCCTCATACACGGGAGAAGGCGGGGCATATAGGCGCGAACGGCCCGCGCGAACAGCGGGCAGGCTGAAGCCCCGGCTGCCGTTTCGCATCCGGTTGGAGGGCGGGCGGGGCGCCGGGCTTTCGCCCGGAGTATGGGTAGTTGTGTACCGTTTCGACGAAAGCTGACGCCCCGCGCGGATGACTGGCTGCAAGCCAGGACCGTGGGATGGTGGCGGTCTTATCGCCTAAGTCCTGCGAGGCGTCGGTTCTCCCTCCCCGTTCGGGGGAGGGAGGTCGCGTCAGCGACCGGGTGGGGGCGGCCCGGGAGGGGCGCGCCTGCTAAGGCCGGACAGGTCGTCGATGGGTCGCCTGGCCGCCCCCACCCGGCTTCGCCTGCGGCTCAGCCACCCTCCCCGAACGGGGAGGGAGAAATGGGTGGTCTTTTCTTCTCCCCATCGCAGATGGGGAGGTGGCGCGGCGCTTGCGCCGTGACGGAGGGGTTGGTGCGGCGGTCCCGCTCCCCACGATGTAGAGAGGAGGGGGGGCGGCACGGCCCCGTTGCAGAGCACGCGCTCCGCTGCGACAAAGCGGGATGGCCGAGCGGACAGAGCTTCCCGGCGGTGTCGTCCATGATCTCCCGGAGGATTTCCAGGAGGCCCTGAGGCGTGATCCGCCGGCGCTGTCGACCTGGAGGGACATCACGCCTCTCGCCCGCAACGAATGGATCTGCTGGATCGAAACGGCGAAGAAGTCCGAAACGCGACACAAGCGCATCGCCTGGGGTTGTTCGAGCCTGCATGACGGCAAACGCCGCCCCTGCTGCTGGCCCGGCTGCCCGCATCGCCCAAGCAAGGCAGGAGCGGCTTAGGTCCACTTTCAATCGTCAGGCGACGCTGAGATCTCGTGGCGGACGAGCGATGGTGCTGCTGGAAGGAAAAGGTTCAGGCAGCGGCGTTTCGGAACAGCAGGCTGCCGTCGCCGTAGGAGTAGAAGCGGTATCCGTCGGCAACGGCGTGGGCGTAAGCCGCCTTCATCGTGTCGAGGCCGGCGAAGGCGCTGACCAGCATGAACAGGGTCGATTTCGGCAGGTGGAAATTGGTCAGGAGCACGTCGGCGGCGCGGAAGGCGTAGCCGGGCGTGATGAAGATGACGGTGTCGCCGTGGAAGGGCCGGACGACGCCGTCTTCGGTCGTGGCGGACTCCAGCAGGCGAAGCGAGGTGGTGCCGACGCAGACGATGCGGCCCCCGCTCGCCCGCACGGCGTTCAGGGCGGCGGCGGTTTCGGCTGAGACCTCGCCCCATTCGCTGTGCATGCGGTGATCGGAAAGGTCGTCGGCCTTGACCGGCAGAAAGGTGCCGGCGCCGACGTGCAGGGTCACGGCGTGCGTGGAGACGCCCCTGGCCTGGATGGCCTCGAGCAGGGCGGGGGTGAAGTGCAGGCCGGCGGTGGGGGCGGCGACCGAGCCGTCGTGCTGGGCGAAGACGGTCTGGTAGTCGGAGCGGTCGCGGTCGTCCTCTGGCCGCTTGGCGGCGATGTAGGGAGGCAGCGGCATCACCCCCACGTCGCGGATGGCGTCGTCCAGCGCGGGGCCGGACAGGTCGAAGCGCAGCGCGACCAGGCCGTCCTCGCCCTTGGCCACGACGGTCGCGTCGAGACGGCCGAGGTCGCAGGCCGCATCGCCTTCGCAGCCGAGACGGATGCGGTCGCCCGGCTTGATGCGCTTGCCCGGCTTCATGAAGGCGGACCAGGCGTCGGGCGCGTCGCGGTGGTGCAGGGTGGCCTCGACGGCGACGCTCAGCGTCTCGCCTTCGGGGCCGGGGCGGTGGCGGACGCCGGACAGGCGCGCAGGGATCACGCGGGTGTCGTTGAACACCAGGGCGTCGCCGGGGCGCAGAAAGCCGGGCAGGTCGCGGATCGCGCGGTCCTGAAGCGCGCCGCCCTGCACCACCAGCAGGCGGGCGCTGTCGCGCGGTTCGGCGGGGCGAAGGGCGATGCGCTCTTCCGGCAGGTCGAAGTCGAAGTCGGCGGTCCGCATGCGCGCGCTTTAAGACGCTGGAGCGGGGGGTCAAGCGGCGCGGAACCAGCTTGGCCGTAACCGGTTTGCGCCTCATGACCGAAAGCGGCCTCAAACCAGGGGAGACCTGCTGGCGCATCGAGCGGGCGTCCTGCGCCAGCGTGATCGTCGATGGCGACGACTATTTCCGGCATGCGCGGCAGGCGATGCTGGGGGCCGAGAAGCGGATCGTGCTGATCGGCTGGGACTTCGATGGCGACCTGGACCTGGATCGGAGCGCCGAGGCGGTCGAGGGGCCGCGCGAGATCGCCGACTTCTTTTGCTGGCTGACCGACCGCAATCCCGAGCTGGAAATCTTTATCCTGCGCTGGGACATCGGCCTGCTGAAGATGGTGCTGCGGGGCAATGCCTTGGGCGCGCTGGTCAAGTGGAGCCGCAACAAACGCATTCACGCCCGGTTGGACGGGCACCATCCGCCGGCGGGCTCGCACCACCAGAAGATCGTGGTGATCGACGACCGCCTGGCGTTCTGTGGCGGCATCGACATGCTGTCCGACCGCTGGGACACCCGCGCGCACCGGGACGGCGATGGCGGCAGGCGCGACCGCAAGGGCAAGATCTCCAAGCCCTGGCATGATGCGACCACGGCGCTGGCGGGGCCGGCGGCGCGGGCGCTGGGCGACCTGTTTCGCGAGCGATGGAAGGCGGCGGGCGGCGGACCGGTCGGCGAGGCGGAAGTTCAGTCGGAACCCTGGCCCGAGGGGCTGGCGGTGCAGTTCAGGGACGTGGACGTGGCCATCGCCCGCTCTTCGCCGCTGATGGACGACAGTCCGCCTGTGCGCGAGATCGAGGCGCTGTACCTGGAGCAGATCGCGCGGGCGAAGCGGTTCATCTATGCGGAAAGCCAGTATTTCGCCTCGCGTCGCATCGCCGAGGCGATGGCCAGGCGGCTGGACGAGCCGGACGGGCCGGAGATCGTGCTGATCAATCCGGTGACGGCCGAGGGCTGGCTGGAGCCCATCGCGATGGATTCGGCGCGGGCGCGGTTGGTGGAGGCGCTGAGGCGGCGCGACGTGCACGGGCGCTTTCGCGTCTACCACCCCCACACGGCGGGCGGAGAGCCGATCTACGTCCACGCCAAGATCACGGTGGTGGACGATCTGAGCCTGCGGGTGGGCTCGTCCAACATGAACAATCGCTCGATGCGGCTGGACACCGAATGCGACGTGGTGATCGACGCGCGGCTGGCGGCGAACGCAGGCGCGGAAGATGTCATCCGCGCAACTCGCGAGAGCCTGATGGCCGAACATCTGGGCGTCGATGCGGAGACGGTGAGGGGGACGGTCGAGGAGACCGGCTCGCTGATCGCCGCCATCGAGCGGCTGCGAGGGCAGGGCAAGACGCTGAAGCCGTACGAGACGCCCGACCTGTCGTCGGTCGAGGCGTGGCTGGCCGAGAATGAGGCGCTGGACCCCGAAGGGCCGGAGGAGATGTTCGAGCCGTTCAGCCGGCGCGGGCTGTTTCGTCGGCTGAGGAAGCCGAAGGGGTGACGCTGTTCGTCCCGAAGCGCCGGCGCAGCATGGCCAGCTTGGGCTCGATATAGGTGCGGCAGAACGGGCGATCCGGATCGGTCGCGTAGTAGTTACGAAAACGCGCGTCGGACGCCTGAAAGGCGCGGAACGGCAGAACCTGCGTGATAAGGGGCGCGTCGAAACCGGGTTGCAGGCGGTCGAGCGCGGCGACGCAGGCCTCGGCCTGCGCGGCGTCCATGGCGTAGATGGCGCTGCGATACTTGCCGCGCATCTTGTGGCGAGAGGCGCTGGCGTGGGTGCGCAGGTGTACCTCGATCAGGGCGTCCAGCGGCAGGCGCTGCGCGTCCCAATCGACCAGGACAGCTTCGGAGAACGAATCGTTCGGGGCGTCGGAGGCGATAAAGCCCTGCTGCACCCGATGCACGCCCGCCAGCGACTGAAACACCGCCTCGGTGCACCAGTGGCAGCCGCCGCCGAGACCGAGTTGCTGAAGCGTCGTCACGCTCTTCCAGATGGTTTCGGCGTCGCCAGTCGCAAGCCGGCGAGAAGCGCGGGATCGGAACGCGCCCTGGCCGCCCGCCGTTGGTTTTCCAGGCAGCGGAGGTGGTTGATGTTCATCATCCTGGGCGGAACCGGTCATGTGGGCGGCGCGGCGGCGCGCAGGCTAAAGGCGAGCGGGCATGCGGTGACGGTGGTCACCTCCGACGCCGCGAAGGTCGGCGGCCTGGAGGCGCAGGGCTTTGGTGCGGCCGTCGTGGACGTGTGCGACGTAGAGGGCCTGCGCGCCGTGTTGCGAACCGGAAGACGCGCCCTTCTTCTGAATCCGCCCGCTCCGGTCAGCGGCGACACGGACGCGCAGGAAACCGCGACGGCGAACGCCATCGTGGAAGCGGTGAAGGGGGCCGGGTTGGAGAAGGCCGTGGCCGCGTCGACCTATGGCGCCCGACCGGGCGACGCCTGCGGCGACCTGACGGTGCTGTACGCCTTCGAGCAGGCGCTGCTGGCGCAGGACACGCCGGTCGCGATCAATCGTGCGGCCTATTATTTCAGCAACTTCGACATGCTTCTGCATGCAGTGCGCGAAAGCGGCGTGCTGCCCACGCCGTTTCCGGCGGAGCTGCCCCTGCCGATGGCCGCGCCGGAGGACCTGGGGGCGGCCGCCGCCCGGCGGCTGGTCAGCGGCCTGGACGATGTCGGCGTGCGTCACGTCGCCGGACCGGAACGGCGCACCATGGCCGACGTCGCGCGCGCCTTTGCGACGGCTCTGGATCGGCCGGTTCGTGTGGAGACGATCCCGCGCGACGCGTGGCTGGCGGACTACCGGGCGCACGGCTTTTCAAAAGCGGCGGCGCAATCCTACGCCCGCATGACCCAGGCGACCATTGACGAGGTGGAGCAGGCGCCGGAACCGGACGAGCGCGGGGACGTGACGCTGGAAAGCTATATCCAGGCGCTGGTCGCGCGTGGGGGCTGAGGCGTTGACCGCGAACGCGTGAACCGCCAAACCGCGCCGCATGCTTCAGAACCTCCAAACACTCGCGCGCGAGGCCCGGTCGTGGCCGTTCGAGCAGGCCCGCAACCTCCTGGCGCATGTGCTGAAGAAGCGGCTGCCGGAGGCCGAGCGGGGCGAGGCCAGGGCGCTGATCGACGCGGGCGAGGCGGACAAGGCGCTGGCGCGGTTCGAGGTCCTTCGGCGGCCGGTGGTGCTGGAGACCGGCTATGGCCCGTCGGGCCTGCCGCACATGGGCACGTTCGGCGAGGTGGCGCGCACCACCATGGTGCGCAACGCCTTTCGCGCGCTGACGGGGGATCACTGGCCGACGCGGCTGATCGCATTCAGCGACGACATGGACGGGCTGCGCAAGGTGCCGGAAGGCATCCCCAATCCGGAGATGCTGCGCGAAGACCTGCACAAGCCGCTGACGCAGGTGCGCGATCCGTTCGGCACGCACGACAGTTTCGCCGCCCACAACAATGCGCGGCTGCGGGCGTTCCTGGACAGCTTCGGCTTCGACTACGAGTTCATGAGCTCGACCGAGACCTACCGGAGCGGGCGTTTCGATCAGGCGCTACTGACCCTGCTCGAAAGGTTTGATGCGGTGCAGGCCATCATGCTGCCGACGCTGGGCGAGGAACGGCGCGCGACCTATTCGCCCTTTCTGCCGATCAGCCCGATCACCGGCCATGTGCTGCAGGTTCCGACGCTGGAGCGGAATGTGGACACGGGAACCATCGTCTTCGACGACCCAGCGGGCGGACGAACCGAGGTTCCGGTGACCGGCGGTCACGTGAAGCTGCAGTGGAAGCCGGACTGGGCCATGCGCTGGACCGCCCTGGACGTCGACTACGAGATGTCGGGCAAGGACCTGATCGAAAGCGTGCGCGAAAGCTCCAAGGTCTGCCGTGCGCTGGGCGGCGTGCCGCCGGAAGGGTTCAACTACGAGCTCTTCCTCGACATCGAAGGCAAGAAGATCTCGAAGTCGAAGGGCAACGGCCTGACGATGGAGGACTGGCTGCGGTACGGCACGCCCGAGAGCCTGTCCTGGTACATGTTCCAGTCGCCAAAGTCGGCCAAGAGCCTGCACTTCAACGTCATCCCGCGCGCGACCGATGACTATCTGGCGTTCATCGAGGCCTACAAGACGCAGGAGCCGGCCAAGCGGATCGACAATGCGGTGTGGTCGATCCACGCCGGGTCGCCGCCGGATCACGCCTCGCCGGTGTCCTTCTCCCTGCTGCTGAACCTGGTGGGGGTGGCCAATGCGACGGACAAGGCGGCGCTATGGGCCTATTTCGCCCGCTATCTGCCCGACGCCACGCCCGAGACCGAGCCGCTGCTGGATCGGCTGATGGGCTATGCGCTGAACTACTACGAGGACTTCGTGAAGCCGACGAAGATCTATCGGGCGCCGGACGACAAGGAGAAGGCGGCGCTGCTGGACCTGGCGGCGCGCCTCGAGGCGCTGCCGGCGGACACGACGGACGGCGAGACGATCCAGGGCGAGGTCTATGCGGTCGGCAAGGCACACGGCTTCGATCCGCTGCGGGCCTGGTTCGGGGCTCTGTACGAGGTGCTGCTGGGCGCGTCGCAAGGACCGCGCTTCGGCTCGTTCGCGGCGATCTATGGGCTGGAGCAGACCGTGAAGCTGATCCGCGAGGGGGCGGAAGGGCGGCTGGCCGCCAGCTAAGCGTCCGGCCTCAAGCAGCGCGACGGCGCGATAGGTCAACAAAGATGAACCGAAGATAACTGCAAGGCTCCGGGAGCCTTCAGGTTCGGTGCGGCATTGTCCATCCCATCGGCAACTCGATGGACAGGAGAAGCGCCATGTCGAAGATCTTCAAGACCGGATTGGCCACGGCGGCCGCGATGGCCTCGCTGGTGACCCTTGCCCCGATGGCGGCGCAGGCCCAGGCGAACGGCGTCACCAACTGCGATGCGCCGGGCGGCCGTCAGCGCGCGGGCGCCGCGATCGGCGCGGTGCTGGGCGGCGTGCTGGGCAACCAGGTGGCGCGCAACGAGCGCACGCTCGGCACGGTGGCGGGCGCGGGTCTGGGCGCCGCGGCCGGTTCCTACATCGGCTGCAACCAGCAGCGCACGCGGGCCGTGGCCCAGGCCAACGCCTCGCAGTTCCGGGCCAACTCGAACCTGCGCATCCGCTCGGGTCCGGGCACGGGCTTCCGTCAGGCGGGCAGCCTGTCGGCCGGCCAGCCGTTCACGGCCGTCGCCTCGCAGGGCGACTGGGTCCAGATCGCCGGCGGCGGCTGGGTGAACGCCAACTATGTTTCGCGCTACTGATCGGCGCCTGACACCAGGAGCCTGGCATCAAGGATTGGGGCCGCTTTCCGAAAGGGGAGCGGCCTTTTCCTTACTGCGACACCCACAGGATGCGGCTCATCCACTCGATTTCGCGCCGAGGCACGACGCGGGGCGGATAGGCCGGGTTGATCGAGGACAGGACCACCTGACGCGCGGTCAGGCTGGTGACTTCCTTGGCCAGGGTCTCGCCGGTGGACAGGCGGACCACCACCCGGTCGCCGCGCCGCACGTCGGGTCGTCCGCGATCCACGATGACCTGATCGCCTTCGCGATATACGGGCGACATCGAGTCGCCGGTGATGCGGATGCTGAAGGTAGTGTCGGTGGGGCGGGGCAATTCGGTCTGCTCCCAGCCTTCGCCGGTCGGCAGGCCCGCGTCGTCAAAGAAGCCGTGCTCGCCGGCCTGGGCCAGTCCCAGTAGCGGCACGGTGTTGGGTGCCGGGCGAACATCGTCGGCCAGGGCGGCGAAGTCCGATAGCGACACGCCGGTCGCCTCCAGAATGCGGGTGACGCTTTCGGTCGAAGGCCAGCGGGGACGCGGCGGATCGCCCGGACCAAAACGCTTGGACGGATTGAAGCTGGTGGCGTCCAGGCCCGCGCGTTTGGCCAGCCCCGAAGCGGTCATGCCCTGGCGCGCGGCGAGCCTGTCGACGGCCTTCCAGAGCTGGGCGTGGGACAAAGGCATGGCGCGCAATCCGGCGGTGATTCGTCGAATCTAGCGGTTCAGGATAGGAATATCCACCTAGTCGAAGCCGGCGGCGCGCCGGTCTTGCCAAGCAAAGAAGGCTCCACCGACGATGCAGAATAGAACACCGTACCCGGCCAGCGTCAGCACCGTATAGAGCGACGCCATCGGAGTGCGTTGATCGATCATGATCATGATGTGGCTCATGACCGCCAGAAGCTGGAAGGCGGCGGCCCACACCGGCCAGATCGCGCGCGACCGCCAGGCCATGCCTGCAAAGAGCAGCAGCATGACAACGTCGATGGCGAACATACCGAACTGCGGATTGTAGAGGTCGCCGTCTCGCTGAACGAGCAGCGTCGCAAACCACGCCAGCAAGAAGGCTCCCGCGCCGAATCGTTCGAGATCATCGCCCTTGAGGAAGACGAAGATGCATCCTGCGATGACGAGACCGGCGCCCACTTGCAGATAAAGGGTGTCCAGCATGAAATCGCCCTCGCGTCTGACAGAACGCGAGGGCGACTTTGGAATGAATCGCAATCCGGTGAAATGCCGGATCGCATTTATTACGTCGAATTCAGCCGACGGCGCGAAGGCCGCGCGTTTCTTCACGCGGCTTCGGGTCGAGCCAATCGTCCGGCTTGCGCACCGGACCAACGGCGAACGTTCCCCAACCCAGGCGGCGGTGGTCCTTTTGCATTTCGGCGTGGCAGGCGACGATGGCTTCGCGCGCGGCGCCGAGCTGGGCGATGGTTTCCATGGCCTTGGCCTGGGACGCCGTGGCCGCGACGGGCGACAGCGACAGGGCGGCGCGAGCGCCGATCATCGACTGCACCAGGGCGGTTGCCTGGGTGATGGCCGCATCAATGGCCTGTTCGGTAGCATGCAGATCGCCGGCGACGCTGGCGATGACTTCGACCCGATCCATGTTAGCCCTCCAAGGTGGATATGGTAAACGAAGGGTTAACATAGGTTGGCGTGCTGCGGTAGAGGTTTGTTTACCGTGTTTGCATCGCGCCCGCCCCACGGTTGTGGAGGCCGCTTCCGCGTTGAGGGCGGTCTTCAGGCTTGTCCGTCGGCCCCGCCGCGAGCACCTCCAAGCCCAGGCTGCGGGCAAGGGCGGCAAGCGTCCGGTGGGTGTCGATCAGCTGCCCGCGGGCATCCGTGAGCGAGCGGATCGCTCCGGCGGCGCCGTCAAAGGCGCGCTGGCCGGTGGTTGCGGACAAATAGGCGTCGGCGCGGGATTGCGGCAGCAGGGCCGCCAGGGTCGCCGTCTCACGCAGCGCTACGTCGATGGCGGTTTCAGCGGCGAAGAGTTGGGCTGCGAGCTGTTCGCCGATCTGCTGACGCATGAGCATCTCTCGCATGGTGATGAAGCGTCACCGTTAGAGACATTCACCGAGCAGTAAACACCTATATCGCTAGTTGTCTTCCGCGAGCAGGAAGTGGGCGGTCAGCGAAGCGATCGGCTGACCACGCTCCTCCTGCCAGGCCTCGGCCAGCACATGGGCGACGCGCCGGCCCGCGCGGCTGATGCGGGCGCGGGCGAAGACATCCTGCGGCCGGCCGGTGCGCAGATAGGCGACGGTGACGTTGATGGGGCGCGGCAGGCGGGCGGCGGGGAACGCCAGGGCGACCTGGGCGATGGCCGTCATCTCCAGCAGGGCCGCGGTCGAGCCGCCGTGCAGGGCGGGAATCATCGGATTGCCGATCAGCTGGTCGCGGAACGGCATGGTGACCGTAATCTCGTCCCCGCTGACCAGGGTGCGCAGGTCGAGAAAGCGGGCGTAGGGCAGGCGATCCAGCAGGGGCTCGGTCACTGTTCGGCCTCGCGCGCGGCGAGGATGGCGGCGCGGCGGGCGGCCCGGTCCTCGTTGACGACATAGGCGGCCTGGGCCGCGGCCACGGGGTCGGAGGGATCGTCCTCGAACGCCCAGGCGCGCACAAAGGCGACGGACTGCGTCAGGCGAAAGCAGGAGCCCTTGGCCAGCAGGTCTCGGCCGGGCAGGGCGGCGCGCATGTAGTCGACCCGGAGGTCCAGGGTGGCGATCGGGCGGAAGGCCTCAAGCTTGACCCACACCGACAGGCCGCCGACGTGGTCCAGCATGGTCGTCACCAGCCCGCCCGCGAGGACGCCGGTGTCGGGGTCGCCGATCAGGTCCGCACGATAGGGAACGCGGATGGACACGCCTTCCTCGTCCAGCCCTTCGTAGACGAACCCCAGGGCATGGGTGTGCGCCGATCCGGCGGCGAGCTGGGGCAGAATGGTGGAAAGAAAGCCGTCGGCCATGCTGCATCTTATGACGACGGCGCCGCTTGGCGTCGAGTGCGTTAGAGGACGATGATCCGACCCGAAGACCTGCTGCACCCCACCCCGGCCGGCCTCTATTGTCCGCCGGGGGACTTCTACGTCGATCCGGTGCGGCCGGTGGACCGGGCGGTCGTCACGCATGGTCACTCCGACCACGCACGGGCCGGCCACGGCGCGGTGCTGGCCACGCCCCAGACGCTGGCGATCATGGCCGAACGCTATGGCGAGGACTTCACCGGGCGACGACAGGCGGCGGCCTATGGCGAGGCGACCTCCATCAACGGGGTGGAGGTGCGGCTGCACCCTGCCGGGCACGTGCTGGGCTCGGCCCAGGCGGAGGTGCGCTGGCGGGGTCTGACCACCGTGGTGTCCGGCGACTACAAGCGCAGGCGCGATCCGACGTGCGCGGGGTTCGAGCCCGTGCCGTGCCACGTCTTCATCTCGGAGGCGACGTTCGGCCTGCCGGTGTTCCGTCATCCTCCGGCGGAGGCGGAGGTCGCGCGGCTGGTGAAGTCCCTGGGGCAATTTCCGGAGCGGGCGCATCTGGTCGGGGCCTATGCGCTGGGCAAGGCCCAACGGATCATCGCCCATCTGCGCGAGGCGGGCTGGGAGCGGCCGATCTATGTGCACGGCGCGCTGGAGCGGCTGAACGCCCTGTACGAGCGCGAGGGGGTGGCCTTGGGGCCGATCCTGCCGACGCGGGATCTGCCCAAGGGATCGCTGGGCGGGGAGGTAGCGATCGCGCCGCCGTCGGCGATCCAGGATCGCTGGGCGCGACGCTTCGCCGAGCCGGTGGCGGCGTTCGCGTCCGGCTGGATGGGCGTGCGGGCGCGGGCGCGGCAAAAGGGGGTGGAGCTGCCGCTGGTGGTGTCGGATCACGCCGACTGGGACGAGCTGACCGCCACCTTCCGCGAAGTCGCGCCGGAAGAGATATGGATCACCCACGGCCGCGAGGAGGGGCTGTGTCGCTGGGCCGAGCTGAACGGCATGAAGGCGCGGGCGCTGAGACTCGTCGGCTATGACGAGGAGGACGACGAGAGCCTCGAGGTTCGGCCGGACTAGGGCCAAGACTCATAACCACCACGCGACGAGAGCAGCGAGGGCAATGGCTGAGGCGTAGGTGCAGGCAAGCTTGTCGTATCGTGTTGCGACGCGACGGAAGTCCTTGATGCGGCAGAAGGCGCGTTCGACGAGGTTCCTGCGCTTGTAGGGTTCGGGGTCGAAGGGGTGCAGGCGCTTTCGGTAGGGTGCGTTCGGGATCACCGGTTGGGTTCCACGAGCCAACAGCAGACGGCGGATCGCATCCGAGTCATAGGCCCGGTCGGCGGCCAGGGTGGCGGAAGCGGGCGCGGCCAGGATCAGGTCTGCGGCGACGGGCGCATCGCCGCGCTGGCCCGGCGTGATGACGAAGGCGATGAGCCTGCCCATGCCATCGACCAGGGCGTGCAGCTTGGTCGTCGGCCCGCCGCGCGACCGGCCTATAGCGTTAACTGAAGCCCCCCTTTTCCGCCCGTCGCCGAGCGGTGCGCCTTGGCCCAGGTGGAATCCAGCATCAGTTCGGCGGGTGGCCCGCCGGTGGCGGCGAGTTCTTCGAACGCGCGCCGCCACACCCCCGCCTTGGCCCAGCGGACCCAGCGATTGTAGAGCGTCTTCCTTGGACTATAGACCGCCGGCGCATCGATCCAGCGCCCGCCGCTGATCAGCACGTGAACGATGCCGGAGATCACTCGCCGGTCATCCACCCGCGCCACGCCCCGAGGCTTGTTCGGCAACAACGGCCGCAACCGCTCGAACTGCGCGTCGGTCAGCCAGAACTCCGAAGCCATCCCGGTTCTCCTGCGTCCGACAGCAGGGAATCACGCTTCGGCTCAATAGGGAATCCCGTTTATGGGTCCAGACCCTAGGCGTCAGGCGACGGCGCGGCCCGCCTGCGCCTTAGGGTCGGCTTGGGAACCGGCCTGGCCGGCGGACATGGCGGCGTTCATGGCCATGCGCAGGCGCTCGGGCTTGATCGGCTTTTCCACCACCGCGGCCATGCCGATCGCCAAGTAGCGGCGGGCGTCTTCCGGATCGGCGTTGGCGGTCAGGGCGACGATGGGCACGGATCCGACCGGAGCGTCCAGCGCGCGGATGGCCTGGGTGGCCTGTACGCCGTCCATGCGCGGCATCTTGATGTCCATCAGCACCAGGTCGAACGGACGCTCCTGCACGGCGGCCAAAGCCTCCAGCCCGTCCTCGGCCAATTCAGAGGTGCAGCCGAACATTTCGCACAAGGCCTGGGCCACCACGCGATTGGTGGCGTTGTCGTCGACGATCAGGACGTGCGGGCTGGACTGCAGGTCGAGCTCGGTCAGGTCGGAGACGTTCGAGGGCGCGGCCTCTTCGATATGAACGCGCTCGGCGTCCAGTTCAAAGGCGAAGGTGGCGCCGCTGCCGGCGTTGTTCTCGGCCCAGATGCGGCCGCCCATGCGTTCGGTGATCTGGCGGCAGATCGACAGGCCAAGGCCGGCGCCGTCGGGACCCGAGCCGTGGACGAAGGGCTCGAAAATGACATCGACGCGCTCGTCATCAAGGCCGGGGCCGTTGTCGCGCACGCGCCCTTCCATCCGGATGCGGCCATCGTGGGCCGTCGCCCGCAGGCTGGCCTCGACCACGCCGTTGCGGGCGAATTTCAGCGCGTTGGAAATCAGGTTGTTGAACACCTGCTTGACGCGCACGTCGTCGATCTCGGCGGACAGCTCGGTGTCCCCCTCGTAGCCGACCAGCAGGGTGACGCCGTCCTGCGAGGCGCGCGGCTCCCACAGCGCCTGGATGTCGTCCATCAGCGCGCGCAGAGGCGTGGGACGCAGCGACAGCTCCAGCTCGCCCGCTTCGGCCTTGGACAGATCCAGCGCGTCCTGAAGGATCCGCAGCAGGGTTTCGGAGGAATCGACAATGGTCTGGACGTGCGCCTGGGCGGCGTCGTTCAGGGGCTGACGGCGCAGCAGCTCGGCCACGGCCAGCACGCCGTTCATGGGTGTGCGCAGTTCGTGGCTCATGATCGCCAGGAACTGGCTCTTGGCGCGCGCGGCGGTCAGGGCCTGGGTCCGGACGTCGGTCAGCACCACCGCCTGCTCGGCGATCTCGCGGCTCTGGCGCTTGTGCCGCTCGTTGATGGCGCGCAGCAGGGTGGCGGCCGTGCCCACCCCTTCATAGAGGCCGTTGCGGGTGACGATGAAGCCGCGGAACAGATCAGAGGGGCCGCCTCTGAGCAGGATGTCGCAGAAGTCGTCGGTCTCGAGGCCCGCCTCGACCACCACCGGTTCGGCGTCCATGACGTGGACGATCGAGCGGCCGCTGTAGAGCGCCTGGCCGAAAGGGCTGGCCATCTTCAGAAGAAAGGCCGTGCGTTCGATCAGACCGACAGGTCGGCCGTTGTCGACGATCGGCAGGACCAGAATATCCGGTTCGCGCACGAAACGGGCGAAGACCTCGGCGCCAGATGCGCCCGGTGTCACCGCTTCCGGTCGTTCAACTAGGGTCTCAATGGTCGGCATACTGGCCGGGGACTCCGTTACGAGCCTCGATTCTGCCCGACAACGGTTTGCAGAAGGGTTAATCCCTTCGCCTTTGACACCTTGCCGCCGTTTTTGCGCTGGTTTTCCGTGTGGTGTAAGAGATCGTCCGCCGTTCGTTCGGCCCCATCCTTTTTTGCATGCGCGCGGCCGTGGCCGACCGCAGGTTTGTCATGAGCGATATCCAGACCTCGACCTCCGCACTTGTGCTGTTTTCCGGCGGACAGGACAGCGCGACCTGCCTCGCCTGGGCGCTGGAGCGGTTCGACCGGGTAGAGACGGTGGGCTTCGACTATGGGCAGCGCCACGCCGTGGAGATGCAGGCGCGGCAGGCGGTGCGACAGGGGATGAAGACAGCCCTGCCGGCGGTGGCCGGACGCCTCGGCGGCGATCATGTGGTGGATCTGACCGGCTATGGCCGCATCGCCGAGAGCGCCCTGACGGCCGATCGCAAGATCGAGATGGACGCGCGCGGCCTCCCGACGACCTTCGTGCCGGGGCGCAACCTGATCTTCCTGGTCGCGGCGGCGGCGCTGGCGGACCGGCGCGGGCTGGAGGTCCTGGTCGGCGGCATGTGCGAGACGGACTATTCCGGCTATCCCGACTGTCGCCACGAGACGATGCAGGCGATGGCGCGGGCGCTGTCGTTGGGGCTGGACAAGCCGGTCGTGGTCGAAACGCCGCTGATGTGGCTGACGAAGGCCGAGACCTGGGCGCTGGCCGACCGGATCGGCGGGGCGGCGCTGGTGGAACTGATCTTGGAGGACAGCCACACCTGCTACCTGGGCGACCGGACGCATCGACACGCCTGGGGCTATGGCTGCGGCGACTGCCCGGCCTGCGAACTGCGCGCGGCGGGCTATGCAGAATGGGTCGCATCGGCGTGACCTATTCGGCCAAGGAAGTGTTCCTGACGGTGCAGGGGGAGGGCGGGCAGGCCGGGCGACCGGCCGTGTTCCTGCGTTTCGCCGGCTGCAATCTGTGGAGCGGGCGCGAGCAGGACCGGGCGAGCGCGGTGTGCACCTTCTGCGACACCGATTTCGTCGGGGTGAACGGGGATGGCGGGGGCAAGTTCGCCACGGCGGACGGGCTGGCGGACCATGTCGCGTCGATGTGGCGGGGGCGCGAGGGCGATCCCCGGCTGGTGGTCTGCACCGGGGGCGAGCCGCTGTTGCAGCTGGACGCACAGCTGATCGCGGCCCTGCACGCGCGCGGCTTCGAGATCGCCATCGAGTCCAACGGTACGCTGGAGGCGCCGGACGGGATCGACTGGATCTGCATCAGCCCCAAGGCGTCCGCGCCGGTGGTGCAAATGCGCGGTCAGGAGCTGAAGCTGGTCTATCCCCAGGTCGCCGCCATGCCCGAGCGGTTCGAGCACCTGCCGTTCGAGCGGTTCTGGCTGCAGCCGATGGACGGTCCCGACCAGGCGGCCAACACCGCCGCCGCCCTCGAATACTGCCTGACCCATCCCCAGTGGCGCCTGAGCGTTCAGACCCATAAGTATATCGGCGTGCGTTGATGCCCTTTTTCGAGATCACCAAACAGGCGACGTTCGACGCCGCACACCATTTCCCGAACGAGCCGGAAGGCAGCATCTATCGCCGCATCCACGGCCACTCCTTCACCGTCGAGGCCACCGTGCGGTCAGAGACGCTGGACCCGGAACATGGCTGGGTGGCGGACCTGGGCGCGCTGGATCGTGCGCTGAAGGCCGCGGCGGAGGAGCTGGACCACGGCCTGTTGAACGAGCATCCGGGGCTGGAACTGCCGAGCCTGGAGAACCTGTGCCTGTGGTTCGTGCGCCGATTGCAGCCCGAGTGGCCGGGTCTGGCGCGCATCCAGGTGGCCCGGCCGACCATCAACGAGCGTTGCGTGCTGTCCTTATGAGCCGCGTCGCGCGCTTCTAGGCGTCCAACCAGTCGAGCAGCGCTCGGTTCACGGCGTCCGGCTGTTCCAGCGTGGAGGCGTGACCGCTGTCCGCGATGACGACGAGCCGGGCGCCCGGGATGGCGGCGGCCATTTCCTCGGCGCGATCCGGCGGGGTCAGCAGGTCGCGGTCGCCGACCATGACGGTGGTCGGAACGGTGATGGCGGGAAGATGCGGGCGCGAGTCGATGCGGCCGATGATCGCCGCCTGCTGGCGCGCAAAAGCCTCGACGCCGACGCTCAGTCCCATGCGGACGTGGGTCTCGATCAGGGCGGCGTCCGCGCGGTGATCCGGATGCAGCAGGTTGGGCGTGCTCTGGCGCAGTACGGGCTCGAAGCCGCCGCTGCGCGCCTGGGCGACGGAGGCGCGGCGCAGACGGCTCATCTCGGGCGTGTCCGGCCGGGCGGTGGTGTCGATCAGCGCCAGCTTCAGCACCCGCTCCGGCCCCTGACGCAGGATTTCGAGGCTGACGTAGCCGCCCATCGACACGCCGCCCAGGGCGAAGCGCGGCGGCGCCTCGTGCAGGATCGCGGCGGCGATCTCGGCCATCGTTTCTCCTGACAGGGTGGAGGCGATGGTGACCGGACCACGCGGCCAAAGGGCGGGGATCTGAGGCGCGAACAGTTCGGCGGTGCAGGCCAGGCCGGGGATCAGCAGGATCGGGCTCATGGCAGAGAAGCCGGCCGTCTCAGCAGCGCTTGTCCTGGCGTTGACGCTGCTCGCAGCGGCGTTGCTCGCGATCCCATTCGCGCTGTTCGCGTTCGCGGCGCAGCCGGGTTTCCTCGTCGGAGGTGGTGACGGCGTCGACGCCCGCGCCGACCACCGAGCCTGCGGCCTTAGCCGTGCCGCCGACGACGGCCGCCGTGCCTCCGACGACCGCACCGACCAGGCAGCCCTGAAGCATCAGGGCCGATCCAAGAACAAGCGCCAGGGCGGCGGCGCGGCGGGGCAGGCGAGCGGTCATGGCGGCGTCTCCGGATGGCGAATGCAGCCTGCCCGCATAATGGTGAATGGAGGCTGACTTCGGGCGGTCGGCGGCTTCTGCGGCCTTGCGATCAGGCGCGGACGGGCGCGGTGCTCGAAATGAAGCCGCCGCCCAGCAGGCGGTCAGGATCGACCGGATCGTAGAGGGCGCAGGCCTGTCCCGGGGCGACGCCTTCTTCGCCTTCGTCAAAGACGACGGAAACCGCGCCGTCGATCATGGCCAGGCGCGCGGGCGAGGGCTGGCGCGTCGAGCGAACACGGGCCAGGACCGGCAGGCCGGCAACGGCTGCGGCCGCGATGGACGGCTGGTCGCCCAGCCAGTTGGTTTCCTCCAGCACGAGACTGGCGGTCAGCAGGGCCTCGCGCGGGCCGACGACGACGCGGCGCGCCTCAGGCTCCAGCCGCACCACGAACAGGGGCTCGCCCACCGCGACGTTCAGGCCCCGGCGCTGGCCGATGGTGTAGTCGGTGATGCCTCCATGTCGGCCCAGAACGCGGCCGTCCATGTGCACGATCTCGCCGCCTTCGCGCCCCTGCGGCCGCAGCCGATCGATCAGGGTGCGGTAGTCGCCGGACGGAACAAAGCAGATGTCCTGGCTGTCCGGCTTGGCGGCGATGCGCAGGCCAAGCTCGGCCGCGATGCCGCGCACCTGGGGCTTCTCCAGGTCGGCGAGGGGGAAACGGAGGTAGTCCAGCTGATCCGGCGTGGTGGCGAACAAGAAGTAGGACTGGTCGCGCGAGTGATCGATCGCCTTGCGCATCTGGCTGCGGCCGTCCGGACCCACGGCGCGGCGGACGTAGTGACCGGTGGCCATGGCCTCGGCGCCCAGATCGCGCGCGACATCGAGCAGGTCGCGGAACTTCACCGTCTGATTGCAACGGATGCAGGGGACCGGCGTCTGGCCCCTCAGATAGCTGTCGGCGAACTGGTCGATAACCGCGTCGCGGAAGCGACTTTCGTAGTCCAGGACGTAGTGAGGGATGCCGATGGTCTCGGCGGCCAGGCGGGCGTCGTGGATGTCCTGCCCCGCGCAGCAGGCGCCCTTCTTCTTCAGCGCGGCGCCGTGGTCGTAGAGCTGCAGTGTGACGCCGACGACGTCATAGCCGGCCTTGTGCAGCAGGGCGGCGACCACGGTGGAGTCCACTCCGCCGGACATGGCCGCCACGATGCGCGCCCCGACCGGCAGGCCCACGGCCGCGCGCGCCTGCTCGATCGCCGCATCCATGTCGGCCTGAGACGACATGGGCGCGATGGTCGGCACGGGGCAGACGGGTTCGGCGAGGGCCGAGAGGGAGGCGGTCATGGCCGCCATATAGGCCGATCGCCGGCGGTTTTCGAGCCGCCGGCGCCATTCACGATCAGTGCGCCCCGTTCACCATCCCGAAGACCTCGGCGTACTGGCCGCGGCCCTCCGCGCCGGACAGGAACTGCACGCGCTGGACCAGCACCTCGTCGTGACCGGCCTCAAACAGGTCGACGCTCTCGGTGGTGAAATCGGCCAAGGGCATGGAGTTGGGGTTCTCGGCGTGGCCGGGCATCAGATCGGTGGCCACCGCCGGCGGCGCCCACTCGATGACGCGGACTGCGGTGTCCTTCAGTTGATGGCGCAGCGATTGGCTCCAGGAGTGGATCGCCGCCTTGGTAGCGCTGTAGGTCGGCGTCGCCGCCAGGGGCACGAACGCGAGCCCGGAGGAGACGGTGACGATGCTCGCGGAGGGCTTGCTCAGCAGATGCGGGAGCAGCGCGGCCGTGAGGCGAATGGGCCCCAGCAGGTTGGTCGCGACCGTGTCGTCGACGACGGCGAGGTCGAACGCGCCGGCGGAGACGTTCTCCGCCTTCATGATCCCGGCGTTGTGAACCACGACGTTCAGGTCGGGATGGGCGGCGGTGACGCGGGCCGAGAAGGCGGCGATGTCGGCGGCGTCGGCGACGTCGAGCACCTCATAGGCCATGCCGGGGTTGGCGGCGGCGACCTCGGCCAGAGCGGCCTCGCGGCGACCGGCGATGATGACCTTGGCGCCCCTGGCGTGGATCGCCTCGGCGAAGGCCCGACCGATGCCGGAGCCGCCGCCGGTGATCAGGATGGTGTCTTGAGCGATGTTCATGATGCGCTTTCTTCGGCTTGCCTGCGATGCACACGGAGATAGAAGAGCCGCTGACGATCAGGAAGAAGGCACCGGATCGTGAGGTACTTACCAAAAGGGAAGAAATGGCGATGACGGCCCCCGAGCCTCTCTGCGCGCCCGAATATCCGCCGGTGGATCCCCGCGTTGAGGCGCTGGTCAACCAGGTGATCGGCCGGGTCGCGGACAAGTGGACCATGATCGTGCTGGACGTCCTGGCCGAGAACGGGGAACTGCGCTTCACCCGCATCGCCGCCCTGTCCGGCGGCGTCAGCCAGAAGATGCTGACGCAGACGCTGCGTCAGATGGAGCGCGACGGACTGGTGGTGCGCACGGTCCATCCCGTGATCCCGCCCAAGGTCGAGTATCGGCTGACGGATCTGGGCTTCAGCCTGGCCGAGGCTTTTTGCGGCGTCTGGACCTGGGCCGAGACGCACCTGGACCGCATTGAGGCAGCGCGACAGACGTTCGACGCCGCGCGCGCGGCCGCGCGCTGAATACGACAACGGCCGCCTCCGTCGCCGGAAGCGGCCGTGTTGGTCGTAAGGCGCCTGGGACCTTAAGAGCGGTAGCTCTGGATCCGCGTGGTGCGCAGGCCCTGCATGCCCCATTTGTCGATGGCCTTCTGCCAGGCGACGAACTCTTCGGCGGTCAGGCGGTAGCGCGCCAGGGCGTCCTCCAGGCTGATCAGGCCGCCGCGGACGGCCGCCACGACCTCGGCCTTGCGCCGGATCACCCATCGGTCTGTGTTGGCCGGAGGCAGGTCGGCCAGCGTCAGGGCCGAGCCCGTCGGGCCAACCACATATTGTTCGCCTTTGCTGTTCAGGCGTCGCTCTTGCAACATGGGCTTATGCCTCTTCCATCACCGTACTGCGGTGAAGGTAGGACCCCGCGGCTAAAGGCCGTTTAAGCGTCGTGGTGAAGGAAGGAATAATCCGTTCCCGCACGTTAACGAACGCGAAGTCCCGCTTTGGGCTACGATTCATTGAGGCTAACGATTACTTGACGGAAGATCAGCGTTTGATGCTGATCAATTCGGCCAGCATTTCGTCGGCCGTGGTGATGATCTTGGACGACGCCGAATAGGCGCGCTGGGTGGTGATCAGGCCGGTGAATTCGCTGGACAGATCGACCGTCGAAGCTTCGAGTTGCGATGAACCCAGAACGCCCGCGCCGCCCGTGCCCGCGGTCTTCAGGTTGTAAGTGCCCGACTGCTGGCTGACCCGGTAAGCGTTGCCGTTGACCTGGCTCAGGCTGTCGGGGCTGGGGAAGGTGGCGATGGCGACCTGGGCGATCTGGCGGGTCACGCCATTGTCGAAGATGGCGGTGACAAAGCCGTTTTCGTCGATCTGCACCTCGGTCAGGCTGCCGAAGTTGGTGCCGTTGGTCTGAACCGCCTGCACGACCGACGCGCTGTCATACTGGGTCAGGCCGCCGGCGGCGTTGGTCAGGTCGAAGGCGATCGTCTGGTCGTCGATGCCCAGGCCGCCCGCCCAGGACACGGCGCCGGCCGCCGGGGTGCTGTCCGACGCGCCGAACGTCAGGATGGCGTTGGCGGGATCGGCGAACAGGGCGTTGGCGCCCAGCGCCGCCATCGCCGCAGTGTCCAGTCGTCCATCCTGGGTGAAGGCGACCAGACCGGTCTTGATCTGGCCGTTGGTGAGACCCGCGCCCGTCTGGACGCTGTCGGCGGGAACCGCCCGCATCTCGGCGTACCATTGGTTCGGCGTGGTGCTCTTCAGGAACGATATGGCGACAGTGCGCTGTCCGCCCTTGGAGTCCGAGATCGGAATGGTGACCTCGAAGTCCGGCTTGACGCCGACGCCGTTGTCGGGGTCGTACATAGCCATGGAGTTGGTGGCCGGGCTGTAGGCATTGGGGCCGGGCACGGCGAGGGCGGCGTCGCGAGCCTCGGGCGAGATCGTCTGGCTGGACTTCAGGTTCGCGTTCAGCTGGGCGCGGCTTGTCGCCTCGGCCGTGCCGCCGACGGAGCCGACGTTGATGGTGGACAGGCGGTTCAGGTCCGACGGATCGGTGGTGATTACGCCGTTGTCGTCGACCGGCCAGCCCTGCAGATACAGGCCGGCGGTGTTCTTCAAATAGCCGAACTCATCGACCTTGAACGAGCCGGCGCGGGTGAACAGGCGCGCGTCGGTCGGCGTCAGACCTTCGGCCTTCTGCGTCACCACAAAGAAGCCCTGGCCGGCGATGCCGAGGTCGGTCGAGGAGGTGGTCGACTGAAGCTGCCCGGTCTGGCTGATGTTGTGACGCGCGACCGAGGTGACGCCGCCGGCCGAATAGCCGGTGTAGACGCTCTGGGTGTTCACCACTGTGGAGAAGTCGGCCTGGCTGCGCTTGTAGCCCACCGTGTTCACGTTCGCGATGTTCTGCGAGATGGAGGCGAGGGCGGCGGAGTTGGCCCGCAGGCCCGAAACGCCCGCCAGCATGGCGCTGTTGATGCTCATGTCGGATTCCTTTGCGAAGTCAGTTGGCTGAAGCGCGCTGTTCGATCGAGATCAGGCTCGACAGCGGCATGATGGAGTTACCGATGGTGACGTAGGGCTGGCCGTCGTAGAGCTCGACGCCGGTGACCTGGCCCTGGATCAGGGCCTGGCTGGTCACCGCCTTGCCGGCGGCGTCGGTCGCGGTGATCTTGAGGGTGTAGACGCCGCCGTCGTCGACCTGACCGCCGCCGGTGGTCTTGCCGTCCCAGGTGAAGGCGTGGATTCCCGAGGTCTTGTCGGGCGCGTCGCCCGACCAGACCACCTGGCCTGCGCCATTGACCACCTGCAGGGTCGCCTTGGAGGCGTTCGCCGCCAGCTCGTAGTTCCACTCGGCCTTGCCGTCCGTCAGTTCGGTCGCGGCCCAGACTCCGGTCGCGTCCTTGCCGATATAGGCCGCGGCGTCCGACAGGCCGCCGGCCTGCTGCCCGCCGAGCAGGCTCTTCAGCAAGGTGTTGGTCAGCAACTGCTGCTCGACTCCGGCCATCTGGGTCAGCTGGGCGGTGAACTCGTTGGAATCGACCGGCGATAGCGGATCCTGGTTCTTCAGCTGGGTCGTCAGCAGGCTGAGAAAGGTCTCGAAGTTTGAGGCCAGGCTCTTTGTGCCGGACGAGATGGTTCCGGCGGCGGATGCGGTGGTGACGGCGTCGACCATGTTCGTCAGACCTTCAGATCGACGCGTTCGCGCGCCAGCGACAGGTTGATCCAGGCGCCCGGCGGGGGCGCGGCGGCGATGTCGGCCTCGGCGGCCAGACGGGATGCGCCCGAGAACAGCGAGGATCGACCCCGACGATCGAACAGGCCGCCGCCGTTCTCACCGCCGCGCGCGTCCTCGCGGTGCGAGAAGTCGAGGCCATCGCCGGCGACCTGGAAGCCGGCGTCCTGCAGCTGGCGCCGCAGTTCGTCGGCGCGGCCGCGCAGGTCCGTGGCGGCGGCGGGATTGTCGAAGGCGAGGCGCGCGGCGAGCTGGCCCGTCTCGTCGATCTCCAGGCTGACCTCCACGCGGCCGAGGTCTTCGGGCGTCAGCACCATGTCGAAGCGCGTGGAACGGCCTTCCAGGCGCGCCGCGATCTGGGCGGCGATCCGGGTCGCGGTCTCGATGGTCGTCTGCGAGAGGGTGGACATGAGGCCGAGCGGGAAGGCGGGGGCCGAGGCCTGCTGGGCAGGCGTTGGAGCGGGAGCGGTCGTGGCCGGAGGGGGCGCAGCCGGTTCGGCGGGCGCGGCCTGCGCTGTCGCGGCGTCGCTCGTCGGGGGCGTACCCACACCGCCGGTCGCGCCCGACAGCGCCGTCGCCGACTCGGCGAGCTTGGGTTTGGGAGCGACGTCGCCCTTCGGTGTGGCGGACGTGGCGGGCGAATCGCCAGGCTGAGCCGCGTTCGATGCAGACGCTTCCGCGCGCGAGCCGGATGCCATTGCGGGCGCAACAACGGGCGCCGACTGGGCGGGCGCGTCGGCGACAGCGCCCGGTTCGGCCGACTTGACGGCGATTCCAGACTCCGCGACCTGCGCGCTTCTCGAGCCGGAAGTATCCGCACCTTGGCCTTGCGCTTGGGCGAGCGGTTCTGTGGGCGGCGTCGGTGAGGCGGTTGACGGCTTGGCGGCCGTAGGACTGGCCGAGGGGGTCGCTTCTCCGGCGGGCGTCATGGGCGACGGAGCGGGAGCAGCGTCCGGGCGCCCAGCGGCCGCTCGGTTTTCTTGCTGCGAGGACGCAGGCCGAGGCGCTGACGGCGGCTCTGACGGCGGCAAGGTGGCGGCCTGGAGCGGATCGGCAACGCCCGGGCCGACCCCAGCCTCGAGCGTGGATGGCTGAGCCTCGAGCCCGTCAGGGGACATCGGAGATGCGGAAGCGGGGGGCGTTATGACGACGGGCTGCAGGGCGTCGGCAGTCGTGACGTCGGCGGTCGTGACCTCGGCGGGAGGGGGCGCTTCGGCGTCGGTCGTCTCCTCGCCCGTTGGATCTGACGCTGCTTCGGCCGGCGCCTCGGCGGATACGGTCGCTGTGGAGATCGCGGGTGCGGAGGCTGTAGTGACCGTGTCCTCAGTAGCGGGGCCGTGCTGCGCGGGCGCGGCGGACGCCTTCTTCGTATGCGCGGCGGCGGGCTCGGCGCGGTCGGTGTGCTCGGACAGGGCTTGAGCGAAGCCGGCGCCGTCGCCATCGGGGGCGGCGGACGGGGCGTTCGTCGAGGACGGCGCCGGGGGCGCGAAGGCGGCGATGGCGAGCGACATGAAAAGCAGGCGGCCGATACAAAGAAGTGGGGCGGCGCCTGCTGCGCCTGGGCATTCCACCCTCACGTCGCAAGCGGCGGGCCATACGCCCCATCCGGCATAAGTATCTGTCTTACAAGGAATATGGATTAGGCCGACGGCTGCGCGACGCTAGCGATCGGTCGCTTTTTGCCGCCCCGACGTCGCCTTTTGCCGCCCTTGCCGCAGGGGCGGTCGGCCGACGCCGCGATTGGCCCGCCGTTTGCGCGGATGACAGCGCCATGTGGATCGCACCAAACCTGTTTCCTCGAAAAGACAAGGACTTGCTGTCGCTCGTTCGCGCGGGCGCCAGGCAGGAAGTGCATGGCGGCGGGAACGGCTTGCCGGGCGCCGGCGCCACGAAGGAGGGCCGCGCATGTCGCTGACGTCCATCATGAACATCGCCAACTCGGGGATGCACGCGGCGCAGACGCAGCTGCGCGTGGTCTCCGACAACGTGGCGAACGTCAACACGCCGGGCTACGTCCGCAAGATCGCCGACCAGCAGTCCACGGCGACGCAGGGCATCGGCTCGGGCGTCGAGGTGGCGCGCATCCGGCTGGCGACCGACAGGTTCCTGCAGGCGGCCAGCCTGAACGCCGGCGCCGAGGCCGGACGGCAGGGCGTGCGCTATGAACTGTTCGACCGCATCCAGACGTTGTTCGGCGATCCCAGCGGCGACAACAGCTTCTTCACCGGCGTCGACGACCTGTTCGCGGCGTTTTCGTCGGTGTCGGAAAGCCCCACGTCCTCGCCGCTGCGCCAGGACATCCTGTACCAGGCCCAGGCTCTGTTCGATCAGGGCGCGAGCATCGGCAAGAACATCCAGGCGGCGCGCGAAGAGGCGGACGGGCGGCTGCGCACGGCCGTGGACACCGCCAACGACCTGCTGGGTCAGATCGAGGATCTGAACAAGACCATCGCGGCGGCGGCAGCCACCGGCGACGACGCTACGGGGTCGCAGACCACCCAAGCGACCCTGCTTGGCCGGTTGTCGCAGTTGATGGACATCAAGGTGACGGGCCGCGCCAACGGCGGCGTGATGGTGCGCACCGGCACGGGCACGCTGCTGGCCGGGCAGGGGCATGCGACATTGGCCTATTCGCCGGCGGGGTCGGTGGACGGGCGGACGGCCTTCAACGAAATCTGGATCACCGAGCCGGGCGGTCAGAAGCGGGCCCTGCTGGACTCCGTCGCTTCGGGCGAGATCAAGGGGCTGGTCGAACTGCGCGACGTGGATGCGCCGGCCGCGGCCGAGCGGCTGGGCGAGCTGATGTCCAAGGTCGCCGACGAGCTGAACCGCGCGCACAATGCGAACTCTTCCGTTCCGGCGCCGACCAGCCTGAACGGGCGCAACACAGGCCAGTCCTGGGCCACCGCCATCGCCGGTTTCACCGGAACCACCAATATCGCGACAACCAACGCGGCTGGCGTCGTGCAGCAGCGGGCCGAGATCGTCTTTGGCGCAGGCGGCGCGATCACCATCAACGGCGCGATGTCCTCGGCGGCGAACTTCGAAGCCGACCTGGAGGCGGCGCTGGGCGGACAGGTGGATTTCCGCTTCCAGAACGGCGCAATGAGCCTGACCAGCATGGGCGCGAACGGCATCGCCATCGCCGACGACGCCAATGCGCCGGCGACCAAGGTCGGGCGCGGCTTTTCGCACTTTTTCGGTCTGAACGATCTGGTGACCACGACGCAGCCGGCCTTCTATGAGACTGGTCTGAGCGGAGCCTCCTCTCTCGGCCTGGCGGCCGGAGGGTCGTTGACGCTGCGCTTCACCGGCGAGAGCGGGTCCAAGCTGAAGGATGTGGCGATCGCCGCTCCGGCTGGCGCGGCGACGGTGAACGACCTTCTGGCGGCGTTGAACAATCCTGCGACGGGCGCGGGTCGATACGGTCAGTTCTCGCTGGACGCGGCTACCGGCGCCCTGACGTTCAAGGGCGCGGGATCGCCGGCCCCGACGCTGTCGGTGCTGGACGACACCACCAGCCAGAGCGCCTCGGGCGTGTCGGTCAGCGCGCTGTTCGGCATCGGCGGCGGCGTGCGGGCGGCGAGAACGGGCGGGCTGACGTTGCGCGGCGACATCCAGGCGGATTCCACAAAGCTGGCGCTGGCGCGGCTGAACCTCGGTGCGGCGGCGGGAACGCCCGCCCTGACCAGCAACGACGGCTCCGGCGCTCTGCTGCTGGCGGACGCGGGCAAGGCGACGGCGCGCTTCGACGGCGCCGGAGGATCGGCTGCAACATCGACCTCCATCACGCGCTACGCCGCCGACTTCTCAGGCGACATCGGCAGCAAGGCCGCCGCCGCCGAGTCGCGCAAGGACAGCGCCGAGGCCCTGCTGACCGAGGCCCAGGCGCGCCAGACCGCGCATGAGGGCGTCAACCTCGATGAAGAACTGGTGATGATGACCACCTATCAGCAGGCCTTCAACGCCTCGGCGCGGCTGATCCAGGCGGCCAAGGACATGTACGACACCTTGCTGGGGATGATCTGATGACCCGCGTCTCGACCATGGGCAACTACCAGTCGGCGTTGCTGGACCTGATGAAGGCGCAGGGCCGCCAGCAGCTTGCGCAGGACCGGCTGGACAGCGAAAAGATCGCCACCGACTCCAAGGGCTATGGCCGGGCGTCGCAGAACATCACGGCGCTGAAGGCGACGCAGAGCCGGCTGGCCGGCTTTGTCGCCTCGGGCGAGGCGGTGGAGGCGCGGCTGGCGTCGCAGGACATCGCCCTGACCCGCGTCGGGGACGGCGGGACCGGCGCGCGCGAGGCCATCGCCACCGCCATCGCGGCCGGGCGGCTGGAAGGCCTGATGGGCGAGCTGCAGGGCCATTTCCAGACCATGCAGTCCGGCCTGAACTTCTCGCACCAGGGTCAGTTCCTGCTGGGCGGGGGCTTGGGCGACACGCCGCCGGCGACGGCCGACAGCCTCGCCGCCCTGGCGGCCGCGCCGGACGTGGCTTCCGTCTTTGGCAATGACCGGCAGGCGCAGAAATCGCGCATCGGCGAGGCCACGACCCTGACGACCGGCTTTCTGGCCGACGACGTCGGGGCGGCGTTGACCGAGGTCTTTCGCAACATCCAGAGGTATCAGAACGGCGATCCCGTCACGATTACCGATCCGACCACAGGCTTGCCGGAAACCTATACGCCGGCCGTCGTGCCGCCGCGGACGACCGCCGCCGGCAACATCGACGGCTCGCCATCCGACGATGTGACGGCCTTCCTGACCAAGCAGATGCAACTGCTGGACAAGGCCAATGTCGCGGTTACGGGCGCCACGGCTCGCAACGGCCTGATGCAGAACCAGGTCAAGGACGCCCTGGCCGGCCACCAGGCGCAGCAGACCTCGCTGACCAAGATGCTGGACACAAAGACCGGCTATGATCCGGCGCAGGCCATCACCGATCTGCAGCTGGCGGATGTGGCGATCCAGGCGTCCGCTCAGGTGATCGTGTCGCTGAAGTCGACGTCGTTGCTGGACCTGCTGCGCTGATTTCCTGAACGGCCACGCTGGACGTGGTCAGCGTTCCGGAACATATACGGAACAATGGCGCAGATCGATCTCAGGCGTAAGCTGTCCGTCCTGGCTGACGCCGCCAAATATGACGCTTCCTGCGCCTCGTCTGGATCGAGCAAGCGCGACTCGACCGGCGGCAAGGGCATGGGCTCCACCGAGGGCATGGGCATTTGCCATGCCTACACGCCGGATGGGCGATGCGTGTCCTTGCTCAAGATTCTGCTGACCAACTTCTGCATCTACGACTGCGCCTATTGCATCAACCGCGTGTCCTCGAACGTGGAGCGGGCGCGGTTCAGCGTGCAGGAAGTCGTCGATCTGACGCTGAACTTCTACAAGCGCAACTATATCGAAGGGCTGTTCCTGTCGTCGGGCATCATCCGCTCTGGCGACTATACGATGGAGCAGCTGGTGCTGGTGGCCAAGACGCTGCGGGAGGTCCACGACTTTCGCGGCTATATCCACCTGAAGCTGATCCCGGAAGCCGATCCGAAGCTGGTGGAGGCGGCGGGCCTCTACGCCGATCGCCTCAGCGCCAACATCGAGCTGCCGCGCGACGAGGCGCTGGCGAGGCTGGCCCCACAAAAGGATGTGAGCGTCATCAAGAAGGCGATGGGGCAGGTGCGGCTCAAGGTCGAGGAGGCCCGGCCGCAGAAGCGCGAGAAAGCCCGTCCGCCGCGCTTCGCGCCCGGCGGACAGAGCACCCAGCTGATCATCGGCGCGGACGGCGCGCCGGATACGGAAATCCTGGATCGAAGCGCCTCGCTGTATGGCGGGTATGGCTTGCGGCGCGTCTATTATTCGGCGTTCAGCCCGATCCCGGACGCGAGTTCCAGCCTGCCCCTGGCCAAGCCGCCGCTGATGCGCGAGCACAGGCTGTATCAGGCCGACTGGCTGATGCGCTTCTATGGATTTTCCGCGCCGGAGATCGGTGAGGCGGCGACGGGTGGCATGCTGGACCTGGCGGTCGATCCAAAGCTCGCCTGGGCGCTGAACCGGCGCGAGCAGTTCCCGGTCGACGTGAACCTGGCGCCGCGCGAGATGCTGCTGCGGGTGCCCGGATTGGGGGTCAAGTCGGTCGACAAGATCGTTTCGGTGCGGCGCTATCGCACCCTGCGGCTCGAAGACGTGGCGCGGCTGACGCGGTCGCTGGACAAGGTGCGACCGTTCATCACCACGTTGGACTGGACGCCGGGCGGGCTGACGGACGCGGCGGACCTGCGCGCGCGAGTGGCGCCGGTGGCGGAGCCGCAGCAGCTGAGCCTGTTCTGATGCGGACGGCGACGCTGGCGTCCGAGACGGACTTCGACGGCTGGCGCAAGGCCGCGCGCGCCTTTCGGCTTGAAGGGATCGAGCCGGCGCAGGCGCGCTTCGTGGTCGAGGGTGCGGGGGCTCAAAGCGGATTGTTCGACCATTCTCCCCCCGCTCCTCCCCGCGAAGGCGGGGATCCAGCGCCTCCGCAGGACAAGGCGCGAGACCGTCTGGGTCCCCGCCTTCGCGGGGATGAGCGGGAAGAAGGATTCTCGGTCTCTAAAGCCTTCGTCGACGTGGCCCGCGACGTCGTGCTGCATCGCTCCGGCGATCGCTGGGACCTGCTGTATCGGCTGCTGTGGCGGCTGAGGGACGAGCCGGACCTGATGAAGGTCGTCTCCGATCGCGACGTGGCCGATGCGCTGGAGCGGGCCAAGAACGTGTCGCGCGCCGGGCACAAGATGAAGGCCTTTGTTCGCTTCCGTCAGGTCGAGGACGAGGGCGGCGAGGCGTGGGTCGCCTGGTTCGAACCGGCGCACCGGGTGGTGGAGCGCACCGCGCCTTTCTTTCAGCGGCGGTTTCCGAACATGCGCTGGTCGATCCTGACGCCGGACGGCAGCGCCTTCTGGGACACCCACGAACTGCGGTTGGGCCCGCCGGCGACGCGCGACATGGCGCCGGCCGAGGACGAGATCGAGGAGTTCTGGAAGACCTACTACGCCTCGACCTTCAACCCCGCGCGGCTGAAGGTGAAGACCATGCAGGGCGAGATGGCCAAGCGGTACTGGAAGAACCTGCCCGAGGCCTCTCTGATCCCGGAACTGGTGGCGGCCTCGACGGTTCGCACCGATGTCATGGTCGCAACGCCCGCTACCGAACCCAATGTTCGCCTGGCTCGGGCCACCGCGCCGGTTATCGAGCGCGCAGCGGATGATCTTGTCGCCTCAACCCTGCCCGAACTGGGCGAGGGGGTGCAGGGATGCCGACGCTGTCCGCTGTGGCGCGACGCCACACAGGGCGTGTGCGGGGAGGGGCCGCGAGAGGCGCGGCTGATGATCGTGGGCGAGCAGCCGGGCGACCAGGAGGACTTGGCCGGCAAGCCGTTCGTGGGTCCGGCCGGGCGGGTGCTGGATGCGGCGCTGGAAGAGGCGGGCATCGATCGTTCGGACGTCTACGTCACCAATGCCGTGAAACACTTCAAGCACGAGCCGCGCGGCAAGCGCCGCCTGCACAAGACGCCGGACGCGGGAGAGGTCACGGCCTGCCGCTGGTGGCTGGATCAGGAACGCGGATTGGTGAAGCCCAAGGTGGTGCTGGCGCTGGGCGCGACGGCCGGTCTCGCCGTGTTCGGCCGCAAGCCCGCCGTGACCAAGGAGCGAGGCCAGCTCGTCGCCTTGGCCGACGGGGCCACCGGCATGTTGACGGTGCACCCTTCCTATCTGCTGCGCCTGCCGGACGAGCAGGCCAGGGTGCTGGAGCGGGAAAAGTTCATGCAGGACCTGCGGCAGGTTCGCCACAGCCTGTAAGTCCTTGTTCGGCGGCGCGAACGAAAAGCCGGGCGCTGCGTTAAGCAAGCCGCGGGGACGCAAGCGCCGCCGTAGGCAACCGGGCCGTGGCTCGATAGAATGAGCGAATGACCGGGGCGGATTTTGAGATCGATGAAACGCAGGGCGGGGCGGCCACCCTGCGGCTGAAGGGCGACTGGACGACCACGGGCGTCGGGCGGATGTCCGATCGGCTGAACGCCGACCTGAGCGGACGCGAGATTTCGGCGCTGGACGTCAGCGAACTGGGGCGGTTCGACACGGCCGGCGCCCTGGCCCTGGCGCAGGCTTCCAAGGGCGGGGTGCCGGACGGCGCCTGGGACCAGCGTCCCGAGGCCGGACGCATCTACAAGATGGTCGAAAAGCTCGAGCGCACCTCGACCAAGAAGCCCAAGGAAGCCGATCCCTTTACCCGCACCTTCGCCAAGGTCGGACGCGGCGTCTATGACATCGGCGCCGAGACCATCCTGTCGTTCGCCTTCCTGGGGCGGCTGATGACGGCGGTGATCGCCGCGCTGAAGCATCCGGGCCGCATCCGCTGGCCCGCCTGGGTCAGCCAGGCCGAACGCGCCGGGCTGGACGCCATGCCCATCGTGGTGGTCACCAACTTCTTCATCGGCGCGGTGATCGCCTTTATCGGCGCGGACCTGCTGACCGACTTCGGCGCGGGCGTGTTCGCCGTGCAGCTGATCGGCGTGGCCGTGTTCCGCGAGTTCGCGGTGGTGATCACGGCCGTGCTGCTGGCCGGCCGCTCCGCCTCGGCCTTTGCGGCCGAGATCGGCTCGATGCGGATGAACCAGGAGGTCGACGCCATGCAGGTCATGGGCGTCAATCCGTTCCAGGCGCTGGTGATCCCGCGCCTTGCCGCGCTGGTGGTGATGCTGCCGCTGCTGACGTTCGTGGCCATGCTGGGCGGCCTGTTCGGCGGCGCCCTGGTGTGCTGGAGCCAGCTGAACCTAGGACCCGCCTTCTTTGTGCAGCGTCTGAACGAGGACCCGATGATGGGCCAGCACCTGATGGTCGGCCTGATCAAGGCGCCCGTGTTCGCCATCGTTATCGCCGCCATCGGCGCGCGCCAGGGCATGGCGGTGGCCGGCGACGTCGAGAGCCTGGGGCGGAGAGTGACCGCGGCGGTGGTCCAGGCGATCTTCGCCATCATCTTTCTGGATGCGGTGTTCGCCCTGGTCTTCCTGGAGCTGAACCTGTGAGCGACGTGCAGGATGCTCCGGCGCCCAGCGCGCAACATGACGCCGACAAGCCCGAGACCCTGATCGAGGTGCGTGGGCTGGTCAGCCGTTTCGGCGAGAACACCATCCACGACGGCCTGGACCTCGACGTCGAGCGCGGCGAGGTGCTGGGCGTGGTGGGCGGCTCGGGCACCGGCAAGACGGTGCTGCTGAACACCATCATCGGCCTGAAAGAACCCGACGGCGGCGAAATCCGCCTGTTCGGCCACGATCGGGCGAACCTGACGAAAGAACAGGCGGCGGACATCGAGATGCGCACCGGCGTGCTGTTCCAGCAAGGCGCGCTGTTCTCGTCGCTGAGCGTGCTGGAGAACGTGGCCTCGCCGCTGGTGGAACATACCGACCTGCCCAAGGCCCAGATCTACGAACTGGCCGAGATGAAGATCGCCATGGTCGGCCTGAAGCCCGAAGCGCGCTATCTGAAGCCGGCCGAACTGTCGGGCGGAATGCGGAAGCGGGTCGGCCTGGCCCGCGCCCTGGCGCTGGATCCCGAACTGCTGTTCCTGGACGAGCCGACGGCGGGCCTGGACCCTATCGGAGCGGCGGCGTTCGATGATCTGATCCGCAACCTGTCGGACGACCTGGGTCTGACGGTGTTCATGATCACCCACGATCTCGATAGCCTGTACGCGATCTGCGACAAGGTGGCGGTGCTGGCCGACAAGGGCATCGTCGCCAAGGCGCCGGTGCAGGAACTGGAACGATCCGACCACCCGTGGATCAAGGAATACTTCCTCGGCCCGCGCGGACGCGCCGGGCAGAAGGCCGCCTGAGGAGAGCGGATCGAAATGGAAAGAGACGCCCATTACGCCGCCGTCGGCATCGCCACCGTCGCCCTTCTTGCGGCGCTGGCGGTGTTCACCATCTGGCTGGCCCGGCTGCAGTTCAACAGCGACTACGATGTCTATGACATCATCTTCTACGGGCCGGTGCGCGGCCTGTCTGAAGGCGGCGAGGTGCATTTCAACGGCATTCGCGTGGGCGAGGTCACCGACCTGAACCTCGATCCGCAAAAGGGCGATCAGGTGATCGCGCGGGTGCGGCTGGACGGCACCACGCCGGTGCGCGTCACCTCGCGCGCCCAACTCGAGCCGCAGGGAATCACCGGCCTGAACTACATCCAGATCACCGCCGGCGCGCCGAACAGCGCCATCCTGAAGGACCAGTATCCGGACAACGTCGTGCCGGTGATCCAGTCCCAGCCATCGCCGATCGCCGAGCTGCTGAACGGATCGGGCACGGTGCTGGCGCAGACGGTGGACGTGCTGAACCGCGTCAACCGGATCATGTCGGACGACAACATCCGCTCCTTCTCGACCAGCGTGCGCAATGTCGAGTCGCTGACCACCGAGCTTGAGGCGCGCAAGGGCATCTTCCTGCAGCTGGAGCAGGCGGTGGCCAGCGCCAATCGCGCGGTGCAGGAGTATGAGCAGCTGGGCATCGACGCCCGCCGCCTGATCAACAACGACGGCCGCGAAGCCATCGCCAACATCAACCAGGCCACGGCCGACGCCCGCACGGCCATCGCCTCGGTCAATCGTTCGGTCAGCGGTCTGGAAGGGCCGGTCGGCGACTTTGCGACCTCCAGCCTGCCGCAGCTGAGCCAGACCATTCAGGAACTGAACGAGGCGACCCGCTCGCTGCAGCAACTGATCGACGACGTGCGGGCCAGCCCGCGCGACTTCATCGCCCGTCCCGCCTCCAAGGAACTCGAGGTCCAGCCATGATCGGCCGCTCCGCTCTCCGTCTCGCCGTCGCCGGCGTCGGCGCCCTGACGTTGTCGGGATGCGCGCTGCTGTCGTCGCCCGAGCCGGCGCAGCTGTATCGTTTCGGCTTCACCGTCGATGCGCCCTCGCCCGAGGGACAGCGGCCGGCGCCGCTGTCGGTCTCCATTCGCCGGATCGAGTTTCCGGACGCAGCCCAGGGCGAGCGCATCCTGGGCGTCACCGGCAACGAAACGGCCTACATCGGCGGCGCACGCTGGGTGACGGCGGCGGAAAACCTGTTCGACGACGATCTGCGTTCGGCCTTCGCCTCGCGCGCCGACCAGATCCGCGTGCTGAACCGCAGCGAGCCGGGCACGCCCCCCTATGTGCTGCAGGTCACGGTCACGACCTTCGAGGCGCGCTATGCGCCGGGTGCGCAGGACGCCGCGCCGACGGTCGTGGTCACGGCCCGCGCACAGCTGCGCACCACGCCGGAGCGCAACACCGGCGATGGCGCCATCCGCCCCGAGCAGGCCGCGGCGGTTGAACGGACCTTTTCGATCAGCGAACCGGCCGCGGCCAATCGCGTGTCCGCCATCGTGGACGCCTTCGATCGCGCATCGCGCGACCTGAACAGCCAGATCGCGGACTGGACGATCCAGTCCGCGCCGGCGTCCGTGCGGCAGGGCGCGGGTCGCTAAGCGATCCTTGAGGCGGCGGCTAGGCCGCCGTCTTCAGGTGCTCCGCGACCGTGTAGGCGGCCCCGGTTTTGGCCGCGACCTCGTCCAGGGTCACGTCGTCGGCGAGTTCGACCAACTCCAGCCCCGCGCCGTCAGGCTTGACGTCAAAGGTGGCCAGGTCGGTGATGATGCGGCTGACCACGCCCGTACCGGTCAGCGGCAGGGTGCAGGCCTTCAGCACCTTGGACTGGCCGTGCTTGTTGGCGTGCTCCATCACCACCACCACGCGCTTGACGCCGGCGACCAGGTCCATGGCCCCGCCCATGCCCTTCACCAGCTTGCCTGGGATCATCCAGTTGGCGATGTCGCCGTTCTCGGCCACCTCCATGGCGCCCAGGATCGACAGGTCGATGTGGCCGCCGCGGATCATGGCGAAGCTGTCCGCCGAGCTGAAATAGGCCGACTCCGGAATCTCGGTGATGGTCTGCTTGCCGGCGTTGATCAGGTCCGGGTCCTCGTCTCCCGCATAGGGGAAGGGACCCATACCGAGCATGCCGTTCTCGCTTTGCAGCGTCACGGTCATGCCTTCGGGGATGTAGTTGGCGACCAGGGTCGGAATGCCGATGCCGAGATTGACGTAGAAGCCGTCGCCCAGCTCCTGAGCGGCGCGCTGGGCAAGCTGTTCGCGGGTGCGGGGCATGAGATCGTTCCGGGCGTGGGGTGTAGGATCAGGGGTGTGGAGGTTTAGTCGTGCTTGGCTTGTAGGGCTCGGATCAGAGCTCCGAGACCTTTGCCAAGTCGATCACACTGTTCCAAGACGGGCTGGATTTTGGTTGGCGGCGCAAGGCTGACTTCTCCTGCGATGATCAGGTGAGTCTCGAGCTCCTTCAGCGATCCTTGCGCGATCATCAGGTGTCTCACGTAGTCTTTGCGGCTTCCTCTGCCGTAACCCTCGGCAATGTTAGCAGGCACGGAGACCGCGGAGCGTCTGATTTGAGATGTAAGTCCGAACAGCTCGTCTCGCGGGAAGTCGTGGGTGATGAGGTAGCACGCTTTCACAAGGGTTATACCGTCGCTCCAGACGGTCAGCTGGCGATACGATCTCAGAGGCGAACCCATCGCCTACACCCTACACCCAGTAGCCCACACCCTTAGACCTCCGCGCGTTGCCGCACCGTGCGCTGCTCAATCCGCTTTTCCGGCGTGGTCTGGACGATGCGGTCCACATAGACGCCGGGCGTGTGGATGTGGTCGGGATCGAGCGAGCCGGTCGGCACGATCTCCTCGACCTCGGCGACCGTGACCTTGCCGGCGGTGGCCATCATCGGGTTGAAGTTGCGCGCGGTCTTGCGGAACACGAGGTTGCCGCGTTCGTCCGCCTTCCACGCCTTGACGATGGACAGGTCGGCCTTCAGCGCCGTTTCCATGACATAGGCGCGGCCATCGAAGTCACGCACCTCCTTGCCTTCGGCGACCAGGGTGCCAACGCCGGTGGCGGTGAAAAAGGCGGGGATCCCGGCGCCCCCGGCGCGGATGCGCTCGGCAAGCGTGCCCTGCGGATTGAACTCCAGCTCCAGCTCGCCGGCCAAATATTGGCGCTCGAACTCCTTGTTCTCGCCGACGTAGGACGAGATCATCTTGCGGATTTGTCGGGTTTGCAGCAGCAGGCCGAGGCCGAAATCGTCCACGCCGGCGTTGTTTGAGATGACGGTCAGGCCGGTGACGCCGCTGTCGCGCAAAGCCGCGATCAGGCCCTCGGGAATGCCGCACAGACCGAAGCCGCCTGACATGACGGTCATGCCGTCAAACGTCAGCCCGTCGAGCGCGGACCCGACGTCCGGATAGATCTTGTCCATCTCATTCCCTCATCGCCGCCTTTCGCGGTCTCGATGCGCTGATTAGGGCGGGGCGGTTGTTGCGACAAGGGCAGTCCGGCCGGGCGATCCGGCAAGCGGCAAGAAAGAACATTGATCTTTGATCTGCGGGTGTGGCAGCCTGTCGCAGCAGAACGGGGCGGCACGATGAAGACCTGGATGGCGGCGGTCGCGGCGGCGAGCCTGATAATGGTGTCGGCCGGATCGGGGCAGGCGCAGGATGTCTCGGCCAAGCCGGCCTTTGGTCAGGCGCGGCTGTCGGCCGGCTTCGATCCCGATCCCTACAGCCGGTCGATCACGGCGGGCGGCAGCATCGACGCCTCAAAGCTGGGAGGCGACTGCGACGGCTACATCGCCGATGCTCCGGATTTCAGGCTGGATTACACGGCCGGGGATTTCGAACTGACGATCATGGCCGTATCCGGAAGCGACACGACGCTGGTCATCAATACGCCGGACGGGCAGTGGGCCTGCGACGACGATAGCGGCGGCGACGGCGATCCCGCCTTCAAGTTCGGCGAACCCCAGTCCGGCGTCTACGACATCTGGGTCGGCGTGTATGGCGAGGCGGACACGGCCGAGGCGACGCTGTCGATCTCGGAACTCTGAGGTCCGGCTTCAGTCCTGCGACTGTTGTTCAAGGGTGTCGAGCACCGCCTCGGGCGCCACATCGCGCTGAAGTTCGGCAAGATCCGGCTCCTGCGCCTCATGCACACCCAGCTTTTCGGCGATGGCGGTCGCCAGGGTGATCAGCCGCGTCACCTCATGCTCGGTCAGTAGGTTGATCTGCAGGTCCAGCGACGCACGACGGTCGGCGGCGCGCGAGGCGCGGTTCTGGCTGATCAAGACAAAGGTCGACAGAAAGATCGCCTCGACCGACGCCGCCGTGGCCAGGATCACGAATGTGCGGTCGAACGGCTCAACCCCCGGAACGGCCCCCACGTTGATGGCGATCCACACCGCCAGGATCGCCAGGTGGACGTAGACAAAGATCATGCTGCCGGTGAAGGCGGTGACCCCGGCCGCCAGCTTCTCCTGGAAGCCGGCGCTGGCGTCCTCGTCCTGCTGCCGCGCCCGCAGCGCGTCGATGTTCCGCAGCAGGGCGGGGTTCAGGCCGCTGGGCCGGGGTTCGAAGGTCGGGCTGCCAGGGCTCCGGTGCGGTGTCCGGGGATCGTTCAAGCTGTGACTCGCTGAATGGCCGGCGGAGTGTCTCGGCACTGCATTGGATCGCAGGCCGGCCGCCGAAAAGAAAGAAGGCCCCGCCGATCGGCAGGGCCTCCTCATGTCGTTGCGGGCGATCAGCCGCCGGGGCGGCTTCCGGCCGAACCGGCCGTGTCGGCCTGGCCGCTGCCGGCTGAACCGGTGGTCCCGGCCGTCCCGGTCGTGCCCGTCGTGGTTCCAGCGGCGGCGCCCGGCGTGGTGCTGGCGGCGCCGGTCGAGCCGGTGGTTCCCGTCGCGCCTGTGGTTCCGGTGGTCGTGCCCGGCGTGGTCATGCTGCCCGTCGATCCGGTCATGGGCGCGGCGTTTGGATCGGTCGGCGCGGTCATGGCACCCGTTCCGGCCATGGGATCGGCGGTCGTGGCCGAGGCGCCCATGCCCGCGTCGGTCGCGGCGGGAGTCTCGGCGTCGTTGTTGTTGCCGCAGGCGGCCAGCGACAAGGCGGCGGTGCAGGCAGCTAGGGTCAGGATCGTCTTCACTTGGTGTCTCCGCTCCAATTGAAGTCTGGGAGCGTGCCGCTTCTCCGCCGGTTCCACCTTGACGGGAAGGAAAACGGACAATGAACCCATCCGGGATGAACGAGGCTGACGCGACGGCGCGCCAGCGGTGAACCAGTGCAGCCGTGACGCCTTGTTGAGTGATGACATCTCCCCGTCCCGCCGACCTCCTGTCGCTGTCCACCGCTCGGGCGCCGCACGTTCTTTCCCAGGCGGACGCCGCACGGGCTGCCGAGCAGATGTTTGGGGGGCGCTATGCCGGGTTTGAGCGCATGCGGCCGGTGTTCGAGAGCGCCGGCATCGACCAGCGCCAGACCGCCATGCCGATCGACTGGTACCTGCAGCCCAGGGGCTGGCCGGAGCGCACCGACGCTTATCTGGAGACAGGGACCGACCTGTTCGTCGCCGCGGCCAAGGCGGCGCTGGATGAGGCGGGGCTGAGCGGCGGCGACGTGGACGTGATCGTCACCGTCTCCTCCACGGGCGTCGCCACGCCCAGCCTGGAGGCGCGGGCGAGCGGGCGGATGGGCTTTCGGCCGGGCGCGGCGCGCGTTCCCGTGTTCGGTCTGGGCTGTGCGGGTGGGGCGACCGGGCTGGCGCTGGCGGGGCGGCTGGCCAGTGCTGCGCCGGGCGCGGTGGTGCTGCTGGTGGTGGTGGAACTGTGCACCCTGTCGTTCCGCACCGATGATCTCGGCAAGGCGGACATCGTGGCGACGGCCCTGTTCGGCGACGGCGCGGCCGCCTGCGTGGTGCGCAGTGGAGGCGAGGGCGGCTTCGCCCGGATCGAGGCAAGCGCCGAACATACCTGGCCGGACACGCTGGACGTGATGGGCTGGCGGGTCGATCCCACCGGGCTCGGCGTGATCTTTGACCGCGCCATCCCGCCGTTCGCCCGCAACCGCCTGAGACCCGCCGTGGTCGAGATGCTGGCAGGCCAGGGACGGACGCTTGAGGACATAGACCGCTTCATCTGCCATCCAGGCGGGATGAAGGTCATCGACGCCCTGGAAGCGGCGCTGTCGCTGGAGGTCGGTTCGCTGGACCACGAGCGAACGGTCCTGAGGGACCACGGCAACATGTCGGCGCCCACGGTGCTGCATGTGCTGGACCGCGCGCGCCGGGTGGGCCTGCCGCCGCGCTCGGTGGTGCTGGCGCTGGGACCAGGATTCACCTGCAGCACCGTGACGCTGGAGGCGCTCGCATGACGCTGGCCGTGATCGTGCTCGCCCTGGTGACGATCCAGCGGCTCGGAGAGCTGGTGCTGGCGCGCGCCAACACGCGCCGGCTGATGGCGCGTGGCGCGGTAGAGAGCGGCGCAGAGCACTACGGTTTCATTGTCGCCCTGCACGCCGCCTGGCTCATCGGCCTTTGGCTGCTGGCGTGGGACCGGCCGGTCAACCTGCCGCTGCTGCTCCTGTTCGTGCTGCTGCAAGCCGGGCGGGTCTGGGTGATCGCGACGCTGGGCCGGCGCTGGACCACGCGGATCATCACCCTGCCGGGCGAGCCCCTGGTGCGAAAGGGGCCGTTCCGCTTCGTATCTCACCCCAACTACATGGTGGTGGCGGGCGAACTGGCCGTGCTGCCGCTGGCGTTCGGCCTGCCGCTCTACGCCTTCGTCTTCACCGCGCTGAACGCCGTGATGATGTGGGTGCGCATCCGCTGCGAACAGCGGGCGTTGGATGCGGCGTCCACCTGAGACGCCGCATCCATCCGCTCCGATCGATCAGCCCGGCTGGCCGCCGCCGCCGGTGGCGCCAAAGATCTGCCCGGTCGAGTAGCTGAGGGCGGGATCGGCGGCCGCGACATAGAGGCCGGCGATCTCGGCCGGCTGGCCGGGGCGTCCCAGCGGCGCCTGGGCGCCGAACTGCTGGAGCTTTTCGGGCGTGGCGCCGCCGCTGACCTGAAGCGGGGTCCAGAATGGACCGGGCGTGACCGCGTTGACGCGGATGCCCTTGGACGCGAGTTGCTTGGCCATCGACTTGGTGAAGTTCAGCACCGCCGCCCGCGTCATGGCGTAGTCGACGAGGTCCTCGGACGGATTGCCGGCCTGTTCGGACGAGGTGTTGACGATGACGCCGCCGGCCTGCATCCGCGCCACCGCCGCCTTGGTCAGCCAGAACGGGGCATAGACGTTGGTCTTGATGGTGGCGTCGAAGTCCTCGCTGGAGATGTCGCCGATGGTCGGGCGGGTCTGCTGGCGCGCGGCGTTGTTGACCAGGATGTCCAGTCCGCCCAGTTCGCGCGCGGCCCGCTCCACCAGCTGTTGGCAGAACGCTTCGTCGCGCAGGTCGCCGGGAATGGAGACGCCCTTGCGGCCCTCGGCGCGGATCAGTTCGATGACCTCGCGCGCGTCCGGCTCTTCCTGCGGCAGGTGGTTGATGACCACATCGGCGCCCTCTCGCGCATAGGCGATGGCGGCGGCGCGACCGATGCCGCTGTCGCCGCCGGTGATCAGCGCACGCTTGCCCTGGAGCCGGCCGGAGCCGCGATAGCTGGTCTCGCCGTGATCCGGTCGCGGATTCATGCGCGACGCGAGGCCGGGCCAGGGCTGGGTCTGAACAGGGAAGGGAGGCTTTGGATAGTCGGCTGCGCGAGGCGCGGTGGGCGCGCCTGGCGGATTTTGCGGCTGCTGCTGGGCGAGAGCCGGCCCGGCCGCAGCCGCCGCGGCGCCGAGGCCCGCTGTGGCCACGAACGTGCGGCGCGCCTTGTCGATGTCGGCCATGGTGTTCTCCTGAATGGAATGCTGTTCGTTAACCGGACGATGCAGAGCCGGTTCCCAATCCGCGTGGTTCCAGATCGGAACATAACGATCCGCCCCGGATTGCCTTTCAGACCCACAAGGCCAGCCAAGAGGACAGCGACATGGAAGACAGCCGCGTTTGGGAGTTCGAGGAGAGCCTGTGGACGGCCGACGCCGACCACTATCGCGAGGCGGTGGACGACTGCTGCCTGATGGTGGTTCCCGCGGCGCCTCACGTCATGGCCGGGCCCGAGGCGATCCAGGCGGTGATCGACACCCCGCGCTGGAGCGAGGTGCGGTTCGAGCAACAAAAGGTCTCTCGTCCGCAGGAGGGGCTGATCGTGATCGCCTATCAGGTCACGGCGTCCAAGCCCGACGCCGAGGACTATACGGCCTTCTGCACCTCGACCTATCGGCGGCTGGAACACGACGTCTGGCGCGTGGTGCAGCATCAGCAAACGCCGCCGATCTCGATCAGCGAATAGGCGCCGTCAGGCGATCGGAGAGGCGTCCGTCCCGGCGCGGAGAAGCGCGGTCTCGGCGCGGGCCGATCGCAGCACGAACTTCAGCTGGTAGGTCAGAAGCCGCCAGTTCAGGGGCTTGGTGACAAAGGCGGTGGCGCCGGCCTGGAAGGCACGGTCGATGGCCTCGACGTCGTCGCGGCCGGTGGCCACGATAACGGGCAGACGCTCCCAACGCGGATCGGCCCGTAGCCTGCCGAGCAGGTCGAAGCCGTCGATGCGGGGCATCTCCAGGTCGGTGACGACCAGGTCGAAGGCGCCTTGCTCGAGCTGTTCGAGCGCCTCGACGCCGTCGCCGGCGACCTCGATTTCGGCATGGACCGAGGCCAGATTGACCTGGGCGAACTCACGCAGGATCGGATCGTCATCGACGAAGAGGATGCGGACATCCTCGTCCAGGACATAGAAAAAGCCGCTCACTGCAAGGCCTCGCACTCTGTCCGGGCGCGCCCGAACCACGCCACCGTCCTTAAGCAGCGGGTCATTAACGTGTCGTATCGGTAGAGCACCGAACCACGACACGAGCGCCGCCTTGCCGAAGACCCAGACCATCGCGCGCAAACTCGCCAAGCTGGTGCTGACGGCGCTGGGCGTCTCCTTCGCGGTGACGGCGCTGACCGCCGCCTGGATGGATGCGACGGCGCAGGCGCGGCTGGAAAGCGAGCGCCTGGTGCAGACCGCGCGGGTGATCGGCTCCTTGTCGGCGGAGGCGGTGGCCCAAAAGGACCGCGCCGGCGCGTTCCAGGCCGTGCGGTCGATCTCCCAGATGCCAAGCCTCAGCTATGCGCGGCTGGAAACGCGCGAAGGGTTCCTGCTGGCCGAGACCGGGTCGGGCGCGCGGCTGCTGTCGGACCTCAGCGTCGAACGCGACGGCCGACCCTCGCTCTGGCAGACCTTGAGGACGGGATCGATCGAAGCGTCGGCGCCGGTGCTGTGGGAGGGAACGGAGGTCGGCAAGGTGACGCTGTTCGGCCGCACGCCGGACCTGCGAACCCGCATTCTGGCGGCCTTGCTGCCGACATTGCTGGGCGCGCTGGTGGCCATGCTGGCGGCGCTTGTCGTGGCGCTGCGGATGGCGCGCAAGATCAGCGCGCCCATCGTCGCCCTTGCCGGGCAGATCGGCGAGGTGCGGCGCACCAGCCGCTTCGAGGCGCAGGGCGACATCGCCGCCGACGGCGAGGTGCGGGACCTGGTGGACGGCTTCAAGGATCTGCTCGGCAGCATCCGCGAACGCGACGCCCGGATCGCCGATCAGATCGACAACCTGGAGGCGGAGGTCGCCAGCCGGACGGTCGAGTTGTCGGACGCCAAGCAGGAGGCCGAGGCCGCCAACGCCGCCAAGTCCGACTTCCTGGCGGTGATGAGCCATGAGATCCGCACGCCGCTGAACGGCATCCTGGCGCTCAGCGACCTGCTGGCGCGCACCGCCCTGCCGCCCAAGGCGAAGCGATACGCCGACATCATCTCGAACTCGGGCCGGTCGCTGCTGAACATCATCAACGAGATCCTGGACTTCTCCAAGGTCGAGGCGGGCAAGCTGGAGCTCGAGGCGATCGAGACCGATTTGGGCGAACTGATCGAGGACGTGGCCGACCTGTTCGCGGTCAAGGCGCAGGAAAAGGGGCTCGATCTCGCGACCTATGTCGATCCGACGCTGGGCTCGGTCGCCGCCGACCCGGTGCGCCTGCGTCAGGTGGTCAGCAATCTGCTCAACAATGCGCTGAAGTTCACCGAAACGGGCGGCGTGCTGCTGTCGGTGGAGCGCGCGGGCGAGCCGGGGCGGATTCGGATCAGCGTGGAGGACACCGGCCCGGGCATCCCGGCGGACCGTCTGCCGACGCTGTTCGAAGCCTTCACTCAGGCAGACCAGTCGACCACGCGGCGCTATGGCGGGACGGGTCTGGGCCTGACCATCTGCGACCGGCTGGTCGGCGCCATGGGCGGGCGCTGGGAGTTGGACAGCGTGGTCGGTCAGGGATCGACCTTTGCCTTCTCCCTGCCGGTCAGCGAGGTTTCGGCAGCGGCTGCCCCCATGTCGGCGCCGGCCGGATGGTCGGTGGGGCTCGGCGCGCTGGATGTCATGACCGGGCGCGCCGTGCGGCGATACCTGGGCGCCTACGGCGTGTCGGAAGCGCCTTTGGAAGTCGCGAACGCCACCTTGGTCGGACCGAACGAAGAGGTCGCGGGCCTCGGCGTCAGGATCGGCGCGAAGGGCGGAGACGACGATAGCAGTCTCGCGAGGCCCTTGCGACGCGCGGTGCTGGAGCATGCGCTGCAGGAACTGCAGCAAGGGCGCAAGCCGGAATGGTCGGGGGCGATTGCGCAGACCGGGGCTGGGGTGGCCTTCCCGGGCGTGCGGGTGCTGGTGGTCGATGACTCCGAGGTGAATCGCGAGGTGGCGTCGGAGGCTCTTGCGAGCCTCGGGATCGAGGCGGACACGGCCGTGGACGGGCTGGAGGCGGTGACGCGCGTGGCCGGCGAGCGGTTCGACTTGGTGCTGATGGACGGCTCCATGCCGGTCATGGACGGCTTCGAGGCGGCGCGACGCATCCGCGCGCAGGAGCAGGCGGAAGGGCGTTCGCCCACGCCGATCTACGCCCTGACCGCTCACGTCATCGGCGCGGCGGCCCAGGCTTGGCGCGAGGCCGGCATGAACGGCGTGGTGCACAAGCCCTTCACCACCAATGATCTGGTGGAGGTGCTGAACGCAGTCTGCGGCGACCGCTCGCAAGCCGCGATCGCTGCGGCGCCGCAGTCGGCGGCCGAGCCTGTCGCTGTCAGCGCCGACGACCTGTTCGATGCAGCGACCCGCGCCGATCTTCAACGCATGGCCCAGCAGGGGCGGCCGGACTTCGTGGAGCGGGTCGAGCGGCTGTACCTCGACAATGCGCCGCTGCGCCTGGCCGAACTGACGGCCGCGGCCGGCGACGGACAGCTGGACGCCGTCGCGCGCGCCGCGCACGCGCTGAAGTCCATGAGCCTGAGCCTTGGCGCTCGCGTTGTGGCCGCCCTGGCCGCCGGCATGGAAGCCTCCGCGCGGCAGGGCGAGGCGATCTCGGCCGAACAGGTGGAGGCGATCGCCGACTGCCTGGACCGCACGATGCTCGAACTGGGCGGGGCGCCGGCCGAGCCGTCCGGACCATTGGCCGAGCTGGAGCAGGGGCTGGCGTGCGGCGAGTTGGAGATGCACTATCAGGCGCTGATGAACCCCAAGGGCGAGTTCAGCGGCAAGGTCGAGGCGCTGGTGCGCTGGACCTGTTCGCGGCAGGGCCGGCGCTCTCCCGCCGACTTCATTCCCGCTCTGGAGAAGGCGGGCGCCATCGCCCGGTTGACGGACTTCGCGCTGGAGCGGGCGATGACCGACATCCTGCCGCTGGTCGAGGTGCGCGTGTCGATCAACGCCTCGGCGGACGAGTTCCAGTCCGCCGACTTCGCCGATCGGGTCGCGGCCGTGATGCGCAAGGTCGGCTTCCCGCCGGAGCGGCTGGAGATCGAGGTCACCGAAACGGCCATGCTGAACCTCGACTCGGCGCGGCAATCCATCGAGGCGCTGAGGGCGTTGGGCGTCGGCGTGGCCCTGGACGACTTCGGCGCGGGTTTCACCAGCCTGCATGCGCTGCGCGACCTGAAGTTTGCGACGCTGAAGGTCGACGCCAGCTTTATCGCCAAATGCTGCGAGGACACGGCGTCCGCCGCGATCCTGCACGCCGTGATCAGCGTGGGCCGGGCGCTGGGCATGAAGGTGGTGTGCGAGGGCGTGGAGACGGCGGAGCAGGCCAGCTTCCTGCGCATCGCCGGCGCGCATCTGCTGCAGGGCTACCACTTCCACCGCCCGCAGCCGGTGGGCGATCTGGCCGAGACGCTCGGCCTGCAAGGCGACGTCAGGGACGTGGCTTAGGGCCGGGCCCCATAAACAGGACTCCCGGCGATCGTGGATTGTGATTTCCGTCCGTGGAAACAGGAGGACGGACATCGCTTCGGGAGTTCTGGCTGACGAATGCGCAGTTCGAGCGGCTTCGGCCGTTGCCGCCGAACACGCCGCGCGGCGCGCCACGGGTGGATGATCGGCGGGTGATCTCGGGCATAGTCCATGTGCTGATCAGCGGAAGACGCTATAATTATGCATTTGCGACGCCTGCTGTTGGATCGTGGAACCCGCCGCGTCATCCCAAACAGCCCTTGTCGCAAGAACCTCCCCGCCTTCGGCCCGCAAGCCGGTAAGCGCCGAAACCGCGTCGAACGCGCCTTCTGCCGCATCAAGGACTTTCGACGCGTCGCTACCCGATACGACAAACTGCGCCGCCGCAATCGCTCTCGCCGCAATCATCTCTTGGTGGTTGTGAGTCTAAGGGCCTAGACATCGGACAAAGGGGAAGGGGGCCTCAGCGCCCCCTTTTTCGCAGCCACATGGCGGCGTCGGCCTCGGCCAGCCAGACTTCGGCGTCCGAGTGACCATCCCAGCCGCGCACGCCGAAGGAGCCGCCCAGGCCGGTCGGCTGCCCGTCCCAGACGAAACCGTCGCCTTCCAGCGCGGCCCTCAGCTGGCGCGCCTTGGCGCGTCCTTCCTCTACGCCGGCGTTCAGCATCAGAAGCGCGAATTCATCGCCGCCGAGCCGCCCGACCGCGTCCGATTCGCGCACGTTGGACATCAACAGCCGTGCGACATGCACCAGCGCCGCGTCGCCCGCCGCATGCCCCAGCCGGTCGTTGACGCCCTTGAAGCCGTCCAGATCGAGGTAGAGCAGGGCGGCCGGCACGCAGTGGCGCTGGCAATAGGCCATGGTCCGGTTCAGCGCCTCTACAAAGCCGCGCCGATTCAGAGCGGGGGTCAGGACGTCGTGATCGGCGGCGGCCTCGGCGGCTTCGGCGCGCGCCTTCCAGGCGTCGAGCTCGGCGCGCAGGCGCGTGATCTCGGCCTGGGGATCGAACTCCGCCACGTCTGTCGGGGCTGGGGTCAAGGGTGTGGCGGCTCCGGACGGGCGCGACTCAACCGGGTCACGCTGTTTTGCAATGCTAGCGCGCTTGGTTGCGGGCGCAACGCGCGTGCTGTAACGGGCGGCCTTTCCGGCAGAAGGGCTTGGCCGTGACCGCACCCGACACTTCCGCACCGCCCGTCGCCATCATCATGGGCAGCCGGTCGGACTGGCCGACGATGAAGCTGGCGGCCGAGCGGCTGGATCAGCTGGGCGTGGGCTGGACCGCAAAGGTCGTCAGCGCCCACCGGACGCCGCAGCGACTGGTCGAGTTCGCGAGCGGAGCCAAGGCGCAAGGGATCAAGGTCGTGATCGCCGGCGCCGGCGGCGCGGCGCACCTGCCAGGCATGGCCGCCTCCATGACCGACCTGCCGGTGCTGGGCGTGCCGGTGAAGTCCAAGGCGCTGAAGGGGCTCGATTCGCTGCTGTCCATCGTGCAGATGCCGGCGGGCGTGCCGGTCGCGACCCTGGCCATCGGCGAGGCGGGCGCCGCCAACGCCGGCATCCTGGCGGCGCAGATACTGGCGCTGAGCGATTCCGCCCTCGCCGAGCGGCTGAGCGCCTTTCGCGCCGCGCAGACCGAGGGCGTTGCCGAAACGGTCGAGGACTGAGCCCATGGCCGATCTGCCCCTTCGTCCCGGTTCGACCCTCGGCATCGTCGGCGGCGGCCAGCTGGGTCGGATGCTGAGCCAGGCGGCGGCGCGTCTGGGTTTTGACGTGCTGATCCTGGACCCGGAGGACGACTGCCCGGCCGCGCGCGTGTCCGCCGGCCAGTTCGTTGCGCCCTATGACGATCCGGAGGCGCTGACGGCGCTGGGCCGGGCGTGCGGCGTGGTGACGTTCGAGTTCGAGAATGTGCCGGCCGCCTCCATGGAACGGCTGGCCGAGGCGGGCGCCCGTGTCGCGCCCGGACCCACCGCCCTGCGGGTGTCGCAGGACCGGGTGGAGGAAAAGACCTTTCTGAACGCCGTGGGCGCACCGACCGTCGACTTCCATGCCGTCGCGACGCTGGACGATCTGCGCGCGGGGCTGGAGCGGTTGGGAACGCCCGCCCTGCTGAAGACGCGGCGCGACGGCTACGACGGCAAAGGACAGGTCTGGGTGCGCGATCCGGCCGAGGTGGCGGACGCCTTCGCCGCCATCGAAGGTCGGCCCGCGATCCTTGAGGCGGCGGCGCCCTTTATTCGCGAGCTGTCGGTCATCGCCGCGCGCGACTGGGACGGGCGGATGGCCGTCTATCCGGTGGGCGAGAACAGCCACGAGGGCGGCGTCCTGCGCGTCACCACCGCCCCCGCCATCGCCGACGAAAAGACCCTGGTCCGCGCCCGCGCCATCGCCGAGGCGATCCTCGACGGCCTCGACTATGTCGGGGTCATGGGGGTGGAGTTGTTCGATCTCGGCGACGGCGTGCTGCTGGTCAACGAGATCGCACCGCGCGTCCACAACACCGGCCACTGGACCCAGGACGGCTGTGTCTGCGATCAATTCGAACAGCATGTCCGCGCCATCGCCGGGTGGCCGCTGGGCCCCACCGAGGCGCATGCCCGCGTCGAGATGGCCAATCTGCTCGGCGACGAGATCGAGCGTTGGTCAGACCTGAACGGGAAGGCCGACGTCCGCCTGCACCTCTATGGCAAGGCCGAGGCCCGCCCCGGCCGCAAGATGGGCCACGTCAACAAGGTGCTGGGGCCGATCTAGGCGGCGGTCCTGGCGCCGTAGCGCAGCCGCGCCAGGACGTCCGTGACCTTGCGGAAGGGAGCGTCGAAGTCCTTGCCGGCCTTCCACTTCTCGAACGACATGACGTTATCGATGCGGCGGGAGACGAAGCGTTCCGCCGCCTCTCGTCCCTCGAACCAGCGCAGAGTCAGGGCCGGGATCAGGATGCCGGACAGGATGGTGCGCTTGGAATAGTGGTTCCAGTCGGTCGAGGTGTCGCCGGCCCAGCGCCACAGGTGGTCGGCGCTTTCCCACGCCAGCTTCAGGCCGAGGTCGGCGTTGGCGGGGAGGGCGAGAAAGGCGGCGCAGCGGCGCGCAGCCTCCAGGTCGGCGGCCCCGGCCTCCATGCGCGCGGACACGGCGGCGAAGATGCGCTCTCGAATCTTCAACGCCTTGGCGTCGGTCGCCTCAAGCGCATCCAGGGCGCGGGCGTCGTGGCGGCGCGACAAGAGGGCGGCGAGATCGCGCGCGCCGTTGGGCAGCAGAAGTTCCTCGTCGCCGCGTGACAGGCCGCAGGCCTCGCACGCCTGCCGGACCAGCAGGCCGTTCCAGCCCAGCGCCGGCGCGCGCGCCACAGCGGCGTCCAGTACGGCCTGTTCGGTGCGGCTGGCCCAGTCTGAGGGGGCGGATCGAGGCTCGGTCATGGGCGCAGCATACGCCCGCACGGACGGGCTTTCGAGCCCTGCGAAACACGTGCGGCCATCTGGACAGCACGGGGGCTCTCGTGTATCAGCCCGCCTTCACCCGAGGACCGCCGTCCGCCGGGAGAGGTTTTGTTTTGTCTGCCCGTCTTCCCTCATCAGGACGCGGCGGGCGGCCAAAGGAGAGATTCACCTGGTTCAGATTTTCGTTCGCGACAACAACGTCGATCAGGCGCTGAAAGCCCTGAAGAAGAAGATGCAGCGCGAAGGCAGCTTCCGTGAGATGAAGCGCCACGTGCACTACGAGAAGCCCTCGGAGAAGCGCGCGCGCCAAAAGGCCGAAGCCGTTCGTCGCGCCCGCAAGCTGGCTCGCAAGCGCGCCCAGCGCGAAGGCCTGCTGCCCGCGCCGAAGCCCCGGGTTCCCGGCGGCCGTTAAGGCTCAGGCGAAAGCCGAAAGATCAAAGGCCGCTTCCTTTCGGAAGCGGCCTTTTCTTGTTGTTCTCCTCCCCATTTTCAATGGGGAGGTGGATCGACGGCGAAGCCGGAGAGACGGAGGGGCGCTCCGTCTGTGTCGGTGACGCTCCCGGCGTCTTACCCCTCCGTCACGATGCTGCGCATCGCGCCACCTCCCCATCTCCGATGGGGAGGAAAGGGCGTCATCCCCGTCCGGTGATGGCGCGGCCGAAGCTTTTCCAGCTCAGCTTCACGTCCGACAATGCGCCAGCGCGGAAGGCGCGGCCGGCCAACCAGACCATCAGCAGCGCCGTGCCGAACATGCCCAGCAGGGTCAAAACGATCTCGATCAGCGCGGGATCGCTGGGCGCCCGTGCGCTCATCAGGAAGGGCGTGAAGAAGGGGATCCACGAAAGCACCTTGACCACCGTGGCGTCCGGCGTGCGCAGGGCCATCTGCATGACCAGGATCGGAACGACCAGGATCATCATGATCGGCCCCATCAGGGTCTGGGCGTCGCGCGGCGTCTCGCAGAAAGCCCCAATGGCCGCGAACAGCACCGCGTACATCAGATAGCCGCCGATCGTGTAGAGCAGGAAGTAGATCAGCAGGCCGTCGCGCATCAGCACGGACATCACGTCCCTGGCCACGTCCGGCACGCCCGCCTGCAAGCCCGCCGCCCCGATCCCGCCCCAGACCAGCAGCACCGTGCCGGTCAGGAAGGCCACGCCCAGGACCTTGCCGGTCAGGATTTCGGTGGCCGAGGCGGAGGACAGCAGCACCTCCAGGATCTTGTTCGACTTCTCCTCCATCACGCTGTTCAGCAGGATGGAGGCGCCGGTGATGATCAGCGACCACAGGAGGAAGCCGAACACCAGGCCGACCAAGCCCGGCAGGCGGTCGCGGAACGACACTTCGCCGCCGCTGGTGGCGCGGGGCGAGAAGACGGACACGTCGGGGCGGAAGCGGTCGGCCTGACGCACCACCTCCGGATCGACGCCGGCCTGGACGAAGACGGTCTGGCGGTTCACGTCGCGCAGGGCGTCGCGGATCGCGCTTTCCACCGTCGTGTCGGTTGCACGCTCGGTCCAGACTCGGGCGGAGGGACCGGCGCCCTGCTGGTTCAGCAGGACCACGGCGCTGAGCGGCCGGTCGGCGCGATCGGAGGTCTCCAACGCCGCGCGGATGGCGGCGTCGCGGTCGGCGCCGGGCTGTGCGTCCGCGATGCTCGTCGGCGGCGCGACCAGAACGATCTGGCGTTTGGCCGGCTTTGCGCCGGCGCCCGCACGGGGCGCGATCCGCCGCAGCTCGGCCAGGCCCGCCTCATAGCCGCCCGCCTCGGCCGCCGCCCTCACTCGATCGCCGCCGGCCGTGCCAGCCTCGGGAATGGCGGCGAGGCGCAGGGCGTCGATGTCGGACCGGCGCTGATCCGCCTCCAATGCGGCGCGCACTGCGCTCGCCAACGAGCCCTGGGGCGTCTCGTCGACGATCGCCACCTGGCGCACCGGCTCGGCCGAGCGGATCAAAAAGGGTATGCCGCCGCCCAATAGGGCGAACAGCGGAAATGCCAGCAGCGACAGCCAGAAACCCACGGTCTTGGCGTAGGCCATGAACTCGCGCTGGGCGATCAGCAGGGTGCGTTTCATTGGGCCGCCTCCAGTTCGCGGGCGGGTGTGGTCGGCGCATCAGGCCGGTCGCCGGTCAGGTTGATGAAGGCGTCGTGCAGCGTCGGCTCCTTCAGCGCAAAGGCGCGCACGTCCAGGCCGCCGAGGAAGGCCGCCTTCAGGGTCTCCTGGCCCGCCGCGTCAGGGCGCAGACGGATGCGCAGCTCGTGGACGCCGTCCTCCGCCCGCACGGTCTCCACCGCCTCGACGCCGGGCAGGGCCGACGCCTGATCAGGCGAGATGGCGCCGGTCAGATCGAGAAAGCGCGGAGACGTGGCGCGCGCCTGATCCACCGTGCCCTCAAACGCCTTGCGACCTCGGGCCAGCAGCACGACCTTGTCGCACAGGCGCTCGGCATGCTGCATGACGTGGGTGGAGAACAGGACCGTGGCGCCATTGGCGGCCAGGCCCCGGATCATCTCCTCCAGCCCCTGCTGGTTCATCGGGTCCAGACCGGAGAAGGGTTCGTCCAGGATCACGAACTCCGGTCGGTGCACCACCGCGGCGATCAGCTGCACCTTCTGGGCCATGCCCTTGGACAGGTCCTTCATCTTCTTCTTCTGCGATGCGCCGAGGCCCTGCTGCTCCAGCAGGTCGCGTGCGCGCGCCTTGCCTTCGGTCGTCGGCAGCCCCTTCAGCGAGCCGAAGAAGGCGATGGCCTCGACCGGCGTCATCTTCTTGTAGAGGCCGCGTTCCTCGGGAAGAAAGCCGATGCGGTCGCGGACCTGCCGACCATCGGGCGCGCCCAGGATGTCGATCCGGCCGCTGCTTGCGGGCTGCAGCCCCAGGATCATGCGGATAGTCGAGGTCTTGCCCGCCCCGTTCGGTCCCAGAAAGCCGCAGATCGACCCCTTGGGCACCGAAAAACCGAGATCGCGCACGGCCTGAAAGTCGCCGTAGCTCTTGCTCACGCCCTCCAGCGTCAACGCCGCCGTCATGCCGTCTTCCCCCCTTGTCCTGCCGGGAGCCTAGCGCCCATCAAGGAAGGGGAAAATTAATTTCCTGTCATTCAGGTGAGGCCGCTTCAGCCCTTGGCGGCGACCTGGAAGTCGCGGCCCATGATCTTGGCGGGATCGACCTGGGCGCCGCCACGACGAACCTCGAAGTGCAGGTGCGGGCCGGTGGAAAACCCAGTCGAGCCGACGAGGCCGATCCGCTCGCCAGCCGCAATGACCGCGCCCGCGGTGACGTCGACACGGCTGAGATGACCGTAAAGGCTGGTCAGGCCGTTCGGGTGACGCACCTCGATGAACTTGCCGTAGCCGCCCGCGTCATAGCCGGTGCGCAGCACGCGACCTTCGCTGGTGGAGAAGACCGAGGTGCCTATGGGGGCGGCGATGTCGACGCCCTTGTGAGCGCGGGCCTTGGCCTCGATGGCGAGCTTTCGCAGCCCAAAGGGCGAGTTGATCGGCCGTCCCCTGACCGGGGCTGAGAAGGCGATGGTTCGGGTAATGGGGCCGGGCTTTTCCACCGTCGCCTTGATCGGCGGAGCGACGGGAGCGGCGAGGGCGGCAGGCGCTTCGGCGGCGACGCTGCTGCGGGTGGCCGATGGGGCGGCGGCCATGGCCATGACGGCGACCGCGGCGAGCACGGCGGTCTGGCCGGAGTGGGCCAAAAAGGTCTTGAGGCGCGTCAGGTGCGCATAGCCTGTCGGTCGTCGCATTCGGCGGCGTCTCCCAGCTCTTCGAGCGGCGGAAAGCGGCCGAGGATCGCGCGCGTGCGCGGCCATCCGGCCGAGGCGGCGCTTATCTCTTTGTTATTTGACCGCTTTGGGGCATCGCAGGGGCGGCGATTGGCCGCAGCGCAGGCGCGATCAGGCGATGATGTCGGGCAGGATGCGCGCCTCGATCTTCACGATCTCGTCGCGCAGAACCAGCTTCTTGCGTTTAAGGCGGGCGATCAAAAGCTGGTCGGGCACGGGGCCGTGGCCGAGCGCCTCGATGGAGGCGTCGAGATCGGCGTGCTCCTGACGCAGCAGGCGAACGCGGGCGTGCAGCGCCGCTTCTTCCTCGCTGACCTTGGGCGTGTCGTCGTTCATGGCCGCTCCCCGAGCGCGGTCTATAGCCGAGGTCGATTCAGGCCGGAAGGGCGTCGGCCAAGACGATCAGGGCCGGGCGCGGCGTGACCGGCGCCCAGACGCGGGCGGCGGCGACCAGGGCGTCAATCGCGGGGCGGGGCGGCCCTGCGGGCTCGGGCGCGAGCGCCTCCAGCGCCTCGAGCAGCCGGCGTTCGGCCTCCAATTCAACCGCCTTGATCCGGTCGCGGATCGCCTCGCGCGGCCCGTCGTCGATGTCGGGGATCGGGGCTTTCAGCGTGCGCCGGATCGACCGCAGCGGCGCGACCGCGACGCTGTCCCAGGCCCGCGCGGTGTCGCAGGCGGCCTCCAGCGTTTCCTTGTCGGGGCGACGACCGGTCGCGGCGACCCAGGCTGACCAGAGCAAGAGCGGCACACTCTGCTCATGCCGATCCTGCAGCAGCAGGCACGCCTCCGCGACATCAGGCGCCGAGTAGGCGGCGACGGTCCAGTCCCACAGCCTCATGCGTCGGCCGCTCCTTTCAATCCGTCCCAGCGTCGCACCGCGTCCCAGTCCAGGCCGAACAGGTCCAGCGCCCGGCCGACGGACTGGTCCACCATTTCGTCGATCGAGCCGGGGCGGGCGTACAGGGCGGGCAGGGGCGGGGCGATGACAGCGCCCATTTCGGCCAGCGCGGTCAGGGTGCGCAGGTGTCCCAGATGCAGCGGCGTTTCGCGCACCATCAGCACCAGCCGACGCCGCTCCTTCAGCGTGACGTCGGCGGCGCGGGTCAGCAGGGTGGAGGTCACGCCGGTCGCGATCTCGCTCATGGTCCTGACCGAACACGGCGCGACGATCATGCCCAGGGTGCGGAACGAGCCGGAGGCGATGCTGGCGCCCACGTCGGCCAGGCGGTGCACGACATCCGCCCGACCCGTCAGGTCGTCCGGCGTCAGATCCGTCTCCTGCGACAACGTCAGAAGGGCGGCTCGCGTGATCACCAGATGGCTCTCGACGCCCAGCGCCCTCAGCGCATCCAGCGTCCGCACGCCATAGACGACGCCCGATGCGCCGGACACGCCGACGACGATGCGGCGCGGTGTCGCGCCTACGGCTCCGTTCACATCATGACCCATTTCGGGGCTCAGCCTCTTGGATGTCCGGAAAGGCGGATCGTCACGGATTTGTGACTACACAGTCCGTCGAACCGGGCGCTCACTCTAGTGGTCCCTTAGACATGGAGGCGCAAGCCATGACCATCGAGGCTCGTATTCGCGAACTGGGTAACCGTCACCGCACGCTGGACGACACCATCCAGCGGGAGCGCCAAAGCCCGTCCGTGGACTCGCTGCACCTCAGGGAACTCAAGCAGAGGAAGCTCAAGCTCAAGGAGGAGATTTCCAGTCTCGAGCAGCGAACGCCCTGACCGATCAAACATAGCCAGACATGATGACGGCTCCGGGATCGCTCCCGGGGCCGTTTTCCTTTGGCGGATCCTTGGAGACCTTAGTCGCGGCGGCCGAACACGGACTCGGCGGTCGGCTCGGCGGAGGGACGCTCGCGCGCTTCCGGCACGAACTCGGGTTCGGAATCCAGCGGCTGCAGCGGTTGAAGCGAGGCGCCGCCGTTCTTGGCGTCGTCCTTGGCCTTCTTGTCGGCGGCCTTGCGCACCAGATCGTCCAGCGCCAGCTGGCCGACGAGACCCAGCGTCACCGGATCGACCGGCTTGATGTTGGCGCTGTTCCAGTGGGTGCGGCTGCGCACGCTCTCGATGGTCGACTTGGTGGTGCCCAGCAGCTTGGCGATCTGGGCGTCCGTCACCTCCGGGTGGTTGCGCACGAACCAGGCGATGGCGTCCGGACGGTCCTGGCGGCGCGAAACCGGCGTGTATTTGGGCGCGGGCTTGTTGGTCTTCAGCAGTTCGGCGTGACGGCTGACCACCGCCTTCATGCGATAGGCGTCATTGGCCTGGGCCTTATCCAGCTCCTCGCGGGTCAGCTGGCCGCCCGTCACCGGATCGACGCCGCGGATATCGCGCGACACGTCGCCGTCGGCGATGCCGCGGACTTCGAGCGGGTGCAGGCCGCAGAAGTCGGCGATCTGGTCAAAGGTAAGCGAGGTGTTGTCGACGAGCCAGACCGCGGTGGCCTTGGGCATCAGAATGTCGCTCATGGCGCGTTCGTCCCGTGAACTGCCCGTGTGCTTGCCGGGCGTTGAATACGACGGCGCCCGGCCTTTCGACCGGGCGCTGATTGAAACGGATATAAGCGCATTCCGCATCAAAAGGAAACGTCATCCGAAGGTCATACAGCCAGGGTTCATCTTGGCTGAACGATGCTCTTTGTAGCGCGGGCCGCTGGGGCGCTGGCGCAAGGGAGGGAAGACGATGGCGATTTTGTTGAGCGCGGCCATGGCGGCCGGGATGCTCATGCCCGTGCAGGCGCGGGGCGACATGTCGGTGCAGCGCGTGGCGCCCAGGGGCTCCTACACGGAGAGTTGCACAGAGGCCTTTGTGAACCGGGGGCGGCTCTACGCCGATTGCCGAGACCTGCGCGGCCGGATGCGCGGCACCTCGATCGAGGTCGGCCAGTGCGGCGGGGAAGAGATCCACAACGACAACGGTCGGCTCGTCTGCGGACGCATCCGCGGCGACTACGAGGACGGAGAAGGCGGCGGACGCCCCGGCCGTCCTGGCGGCGGCGGTTGGGGCGACAACGACGGTCGTCCCGGCGGCGGCTCGGGGGGCGGCTGGAATGGCGGGCGTCAGACCCTGACCCTCTATGCCGATCCCGACTACCGCGGGCTTTCGGAGCGGTTTCGCGGCGAGGCGCCGGACCTGCGTCGGTCGCCGCTGAACAGACAGGCCAGCGCCATCCGCGCCGAGGGGCAGTGGCAGGTCTGTTCCGAGCCGGGCTACCGTGGGCGCTGCCGGGTGGTGGAAGGCGACCTGCGCACCCTTTTCCGGCTTGGCATGGACGACAGCATCGCCTCGCTACGGCCCTGGCGCGGCGATCGCTGATCTAGGGGATCAGCACGATCTTGCCGATGTGGTCGCCCGCTTCCAGGAGGGCGTGGGCGGCCGAGGCTTCTTCTAGCGGAAAAGTCCGTTCGATCGGTGGTCGGACGGCGCCTGAGGCGACCCAAGGCCAGGCGGTCGCCTCTACGGCCTGAGCCAGACGCGCCTTTTCGTCGGCGGGGCGGGCGCGCAGGGTCGAGCCGGTCAGGGTCAGCCGCCTCACCATGATGCGGCGCAGGTCGACCCGCGCCTCCCAGCCGGTCAGGGTGGCGATGACCACCCAGCGACCGCCCGGCTTCAGCGACTGGAGGTTCAGCTCGGCATAGTCTTCACCCACCATGTCGAGCACGACGTCCGCGCCGCCCGCGTCCGCGATCGCGGCGGACAGGTCGCCGCCCGTGGCGTCGAGGCTGACGTCCGCGCCAAGGGAGAGGGCGGCCTCGGCCTTCTTGGCTCCCCGCGACGTGGCGATGACCCGGGCGCCGGCCGCCTTGGCCATCTGGATGGCGGTGACGCCGATGCCGCTGGTCGCGCCGTGGATCAGCAGGGTCTCGCCCGCCTTCAGGCCGCCGGCCTCGAACACATTGGCGAAGACGGTGAAGGTGGTCTCGGGCAGAACCGCGCCTTGAGCGAAGTCGAGGCCATCGGGGATCAGCAGCGCGTGACGGGCGTCCACGACCGCCAGGTCGGCATAGCCGCCGCCGCCCAGCAGGGCGCACACACGGTCGCCGACGCTCCAGCGTTCGACGCCGTCGCCCACCGACGCGACCTCGCCCGCGACCTCAAGCCCCAGAACGTCGGATGCGCCGGTCGGCGGCGGATAGGCGCCCTTGCGCTGAAGCAGGTCAGGGCGATTGATCCCGGCGGCGCGCACGCGGATCAGGATCTCACCAGGGCCGGGCGACGGGTCCGGGCGTTCGGCGACGCGCAGGGCTTCGGCGGGGCCTGAGCCGCCCTCGATCTCGATCACGCGCATGGCCGACCCTTCTCTTGCAATCCATGTCCCTCGCGCGCTGAAATAGGCGTTTCACGCGGAGGCGGCCATGATCTTCGACGAATCCGAACCTCGCGCGCGGCCGGGCGACGCCCTGGCCTCGCTCGGCCGAGAGGATCTGGACCCGCTGTCGGTCGAGGCTCTGCACGCGCGGATCGAGGCGTTGGAGGCCGAGATCGAACGCGCCCGGAGGTCCATCGCACGCAAGCAGTCGCAGAAGAGCGCAGCCGACGCCCTGTTCAGCTTTGGCGGTTCTCCACAAGCGGGCTCATGACGCAGAGCGCGATCCGTGGCATGACGGTTGCAGGCTTGGGGAGCCGGGCGTCGCAGGACGCCGAAGTTGGTACGGACGCGCGCACAGCCCATGATGATGCCTGAACTCACCGCCGGCGCCGACCAGAGCAGCGCAGATCGCGCCGCCGCCGTGCGCGACTTCGCCCGTTCCGAACTGTTCGACCGCACCTTTCGCGAGGGCATGGAACTTGTCGAGGAGACCGCCGCCTATCTGGACGGCGACGGACGACGGGAATCTAAGATGCTGTCGCGGGCGGCGGCTCTGGCCTATGCCGCCGAGAGCATGCGGCTGACCACGCGACTGATGCAGATTGCCTCGTGGCTCCTGGTGCAGCGGGCCGTGCGCGAGGGCGACATGACGCCCGAAGCCGCCGGCGAGTCGCGCTACCGGCTGAACGAACGCAAGATCGAGCGCGAGCCCAGCCATGCCGAGCTGCCGATCGCGCTGATCGAATACCTGGTGCGGGCCGACAAGCTGTTCGAGCGGACGGTGTACCTGGACCGGCGCATGTACATGGGCGAAGGCGAGCCGCCCGCGGCCAATCCGGTGCTGAGCCAGATGGATCGCCTCCAGGCCGCCTTCGGGCGGTAGGGACCGAGCGACGCGATCTTCTCCCTCCCCGGACGGGGAGGGAAAAATCGAGATCGATTAAGGCCTACGGTCCGACGTCGTTGGAGTCGGTCTGGCCGTCATCGACGGGCTTGGGCAGGCTGACGGCGATGCCAAGCGCCTGGGCCAGCTTGTCGTCGCGGCCATAGACGTCTTCGCGGAAGGCGACGCGACCCTGACCGTCGACAAAGGCGGTCCAGTAGAGGAGGCGCACAGTGACGTCGCGGCCGGTGGTGACGCGGGTCGTTTCGCGGCTGTCCTGTGCGGCGTCGAACTCGCCCAGCTTGACCGGGTCGGGCGACAGCAGCAGGCGCGCGAACTCGACCGCATTCTGCACCCGCACGCAGCCGTGGCTGCGCTGGCGCATGGCCAGGTTGAAGGCGGCCTTCGACGGCGTGTCGTGCAGGAAGATGGCGTAGCTGTCCTGCAGCTCGAACTTGACGTAGCCGAGGGCCGAGCGCGGGCCCGCGCGCTGGATCACCGTACCCTCGCGCACGAACATGTCGTTGGCGGCGAGATAGCCGGGCCCCTTGGGCAGGATTTCGCGGCGCGCGATGCCGGCCGGCACATACCAGGGCGGGTTGGCCACGACCGAGGCGAAGGGCTTTTCCAGGCTGGGCGTCTGGTTGTCGGCGGTGCCGACCACCACGCGGTTGGAGTGGACGGGCTTTGCGTCCTTCCAATAGACCATGATGGCGGCCGCGGTGTTGACCTCGATCCGCTCGGGCGCGACCTCGCGCTTCAGCCAGCGGCGACGTTCCAGGTTCAGGGCGATCTGGCGGGCGCGGTCCTGCGCCGAGGCGGACAGCGACCGCTGGGTGCCCGTGCCGATGCGGCCGTCGGCGCCCAGGCCGTGGCGGGCCTGGAAGCCCTTGACCGCGTTCTGAAGCTCGGAGCCATAGACGAGCCCTTGCGCCTTCAGCCGTGCGCCGTCGTCCTGCGACAGGTCGCCCTCGGCGGCCAGGCGGGCGATCAGGGCGGGGATGCGCCGGTCGCTCATGCCCGGCTCGATGGTCTGGCCTTGGGCAAAGGCGGGCCAGCCGCCATTGGCCATCAGGCGGCGATAGCGGATGTAGCCGGCCGACAGGTTCTGATAGCCGATGTCGGTGGGCGCCAGGCCTTCGTACCAGTCGAGCAGGCGGTTGCGCGCCATGGCGTCGGTCAGGCCGCCGGGCAGATCGACCCGGTTCTTCTGCATCTCCCAGAGCTCTTCCACCGTCTCCGGGCGGACGCGGCCCTCGGCCAGCACACGGGCGTAGAGCAGGGCGGCCGCGGTGGTGCGCAGCTCGGCCGAGGCGGGATCGGCCGCCAGGCCCACGAAGTCGAAGAAGTCGCCCTGAGCCAGGCCGTGGCGTTCGCTGCGGGCGGCGACGGCGTTCAAGGCGCGCAGGCGCTCGGCGTTCCAGACCGGGCGCCAGCCGTTGGCCTCGTAGAAGGCGCGAACGTCGCCCTGTTGCTCTTCAGGCAGGCGCGCGATCTGGTCGCTGAAGCTGTTGAAGAAGGCGGTCGCCCGCGGGTCGCGCTGGGCATAGACCGGCTGTTGCGCGACCGCGGCGCCGGCGAAGGTCAGGGCCGCCGTCGCGGCGCCCAGGCCCAATTCCCGTCTGTTCATACTCGAAGCTCTGGATCGACTCTTGGCGTCCGCCGGTCGGGACGCCCCCGACGGGTCGAACGTGCGTGTATTATCGCCGTTCCGGACAAACAGAAAGCGCCGGCCTTGCGACCGGCGCTTGCAGTGACCTATTCGCCGCACCTGCGGCGAGCGGGCGCTTACTTCTTGATGAAGCCGGCAAACTTGTTGTTGAAGCGCGAAACGCGGCCGCCGCGGTCCATCAGCTGCTGGTTGCCGCCGGTCCAGGCCGGGTGCGTCGACGGATCGATGTCCAGGTTCAGCGTGTCCCCTTCCTTCCCGTAGGTCGAACGGGTCTGGTAGGTGGAACCATCCACCATGGTCACGGTGATGAAGTGGTAGTCGGGGTGGGTATCCGCCTTCATGGTCGTCGTCCGGTCTCTGGCGCGATGACGATGCCGACCGTCGCTGCGCATGCAAAATGAGAAACCCGCCGAGGGCCCCGGCGGGAAGAGGGCGGCGTTTACACCGGGGGGCGATCCGGGGCAAGAGGCGCGGGCCATGACCGACGCCGCGCCTTCCGCTCCCGCCCGCCCCGAAGCTTACGGTCGCCCCGGCGCCGGCGCCTTGCTGATGGAGCAGATGGACGAGGCGGGCGGCAAGCGCGCCAAGACCCGCAACGTCCGGCCGCTGGCGCGCCTGATCCCCTATGCGATGCGGCACAAGGGGCATGCGTCGCTGGCGGTGCTGTGGCTGCTGGCGTCCACCGCGGCGTCTCTTGGCCTGACCGCCATGGCGCGGGGCGCCATCGACCACGGGTTCGAGAACGGCGGGCGCGACCTGGACGTGTGGTTCCTGCTGCTCGGCGCCAACGCCCTGTTCCTCGGGCTGGCGACGGCGGCGCGCTACTTCTACGTCACGCGTACGGGCGAGCGGGTCATCGCCGATGTGCGCAAGGGCCTGTTCGGCCGCATCCTGACGCTGGATCCCAGCTTCTACACCCACATGCGCACGGGCGAGGTGCTGTCGCGGCTGACCACCGACATCGCCCTGGTCGAGACGCTGATGACGACCTCGATCTCCTATGCGCTCAGGAACCTGCTGACGCTGATCGGGGGCGTGGCCCTGCTGTTTTTCGTCAGTCCCAAGCTGACGGGCATGGTGCTGCTGATCGTGCCGCTGCTGATCGTGCCGCTGTTCGTGTTCGGGCGTCGCGTCAGGAAGCTGACGGTGGCGTCGCAAGACCGATTCGCCAATGCCGTGGGCTTCGCCGGCGAAAGCGTGGACGCCATCGAAACGGTGCAGGCGTTCGGGCGTGAGCGCAGCGCGATCGACCGGTTCGGCTCGGCGGTCGAGGATGCGTTCGGCGCCTCGCTGATCCGCATGAAGGCGCGCGCCTGGATGACGGCCATGATCATCGTCGTGATGTTCGGCGGCGTGACGCTGGTGCTGTGGCTGGGGGCGCAGGACGTGATCTCGGGCGCCATGACGCCGGGCGCCCTGATCCAGTTCGTGCTGCTGTCGGTGTTTGCGGCCGGAGCGGTCGGCGCGCTCGGCGAAAGCTGGGGCGACGTGCAGAAGGCTGCCGGCGCCATGGAGCGGATCGAGGAACTGATGCGGTCCGAACCGGGGACCGCCGCGCCGGCTTCGCCTCGCGTCCTGCCATCGCCGCCGCGCGGAGAGGTGTCGATGTCCGGGGTGGAATTCGCCTATCCGGGACGCTCGGACCTGCCGGCGCTGAAGGGCTTTTCGCTTACGGTGCGGCCAGGCGAGACGGTTGCGCTGGTGGGGCCGTCGGGTGCGGGCAAATCCACGGTGTTCCGCCTGCTGCTGCGCTTCTACGACCCGAACTCCGGCTTGGTCTCGGTCGACGGCGTCGATGTGCGCGACGCCGATCCGGTGGAGGTGCGCAACCGCTTCGCCTGGGTGTCGCAGGAGACGCCGCTGTTCTCCGGCTCGGCCTTGGAGAACATCCGCTTCGGGCGCGAGGCGACGACGTTGGACGAGGCGCGCGACGTCGCCGGCAAGGCTCAGGCGCTGGGCTTCATCGACGCCCTGCCGCAGGGCTTCGACACCCCGCTGGGCGAGCGGGGCCGCAGCCTGTCGGGCGGACAGCGCCAGCGGATGGCGATCGCGCGGGCTCTGGTGCGCGACGCGCCGATCCTGCTGCTGGACGAGGCCACTTCAGCGCTGGACGCCGAAAGCGAGCGGCTGGTGCAGGCGGCGCTGGACCAGGCGATGGAAGAGCGCACCACACTGGTCATCGCTCACCGGCTGGCGACGGTGCTGCGCGCCGACCGCATCGTGGTCATGGAAGACGGCGCGGTGGTGGAAGAGGGGACGCACGCCGAGCTTACGGCGCGCGGCGGCCTGTATGCACGGCTGGCCGAGCTTCAGTTCCGTGGCGGCTGAGCGGCCGCGACCACGATGGCTGGAAAGTCGCTGAACACCGCGTCCACATCCGCGTCGAGGATGGCTGCCGCATAGGCGGCAAGATCGCCGTGGGCGGCCGGATCGCTTCCGCGCCGGCGCTCCAGCGGCAGGAAGACGTTTTCGGCGCGCAGGGTCCAGACAACCACCTTCAGGCCTGCCGCGTGCGCGTGCCCGACAAGGGCGCTTTGCGCCTGCGACCGGCCGGCGGCGTCTCGCGGCAGGACCAGCGTCGCCTCCGGAGCGATCCAGTCGGCATAGCGACGGATCGCCGCCAGCCCTTCCGGCGTGATCATCTGCGCATAGGCTTGAGCTGGTCTGTCGAACGGCGCGCCGGATGCGGCGACCAGCTGAACCAGAGGCGCGTCGATCTGCGCCGCGAGCCGCTCCAGCGGGCCGACCTCGAAGCACTGGATCAGGATCGGCGCATCCGCGCCCGTAAGGTTCAGCCGCTTCATCTCGGCAAGGAACGCCTGTTCCATGTCCAGGCCCAGCGACGCGAAATAGGAGGGATGCTTAAGCTCGGGCGCCACAAGGATCATCCGGCCGGCCCGGGCCGAACCCTCCTGCGCGATGGCCACGACCTCGTCGAACGTCAGGATCGGCTCGCGGTCGTTATGGGCGACATTGCCCGGCCTGAGCTGTGGCAGCCGCTCACGCGCCTTCAGCGTCTTCAACTCTGCCAGCGTGAAGTCCTCGGTGAACCAGCCCGTGGTCTCGACGCCGTCGATCATGCGGGTGGTGCGCCGGCTCGCGAACTCGGGCCGTTCGGCAACGTCCGTCGTGCCGCCGATCTCGTTCTCGTGGCGCACGATCAGCGCACCGTCTCGGCTCATCACCAGATCGGGTTCGATGACATGGGCGCCTTGCTCGATCGCCAGCGCATAGGCCGCGCGGGTGTGCTCGGGCCGCTCGCCAGAGGCGCCCCGGTGGGCGATGACCAGGGGCGTCCTGGCGAGGGTCTCGGACATGGCGGGCGTTCCTGTCAGCAGGAGCGCGGCAAGAACGGCGCGGATCACGCCGCTCGTCTACATGCCGACCGCGACGCGCCCGTGACGGTTCAGCTCGCCTGCAGCACCTTGCGCAGCTGCGGATGCAGGTCGGGATTGGCGGCGAGGATGCTTGAGCCGGTCTTGGCATCGCCGTCCTGGTCGATGGTGGTGACCAGGCCGCCGGCCTCGGTGACGAACAGCAGGCCGGCCGCCACGTCCCAGGGCTTCAGGTTGCGCTCATAATAGGCGTCATACCGCCCGGCGGCGACCCAGGCGAAATCCAGCGCGGCCGAGCCGAGCCGGCGGATGCCGGCGACGCGCTGGCCGATGGCGTGGATGTCCTTGATGGCCTGGGCATGGCCGGTCTTGCCGATGAAGGGCAGGCCGGTGGCGATCAGGCTTTCCGACAGGTCCTTGCGGCCGGCCACGCGGATGCGGGCGTCGTTCAGGTAGCAGCCCTTGCCTTTTTCGGCCCAGAACAGCTCGTTCATGACCGGGTTGTAGGTGACGCCCGCGACGATCTCGGACGAGCCGTCGGGCGCGCGGCGCTCCAGCCCCACCGTGATGGCGAAGTGGGGCATGGCGTGCATGAAGTTGGTGGTGCCATCGATCGGGTCGACGATCCAGGTGTGCGACTTGTCCGTGCCCTCGATCATGCCGCGCTCTTCGCCCAGGAAGCCGTAGCCGGGGCGGGCCTTCATCAGCAGTTCGTAGAGTGTGTCCTCGGCCTTCAGATCGGCGGCGGTGACGAAATCGCCGGGGCCTTTGCGCGAGACCTGCAGCTGCGACACCTCGCCGAAGTCGCGCAGCATCGGGCGGGCGGTCTTGCGGACCGCGTCGATCATCACTTGCAGCAGGGCGGAGGCGAGGGCCATGGCGGAACTCAGTGGCGAGTGGCTGGTGACGAGTGGCGAGCAGGAATACGGCGGCGAGGCGGGTGACCGACTGGCTCAATCTCTCGCCACCCGCCACACGTCACTCGCCGCTTTGACCTTAGTCCGCGCGGCGGACGTATTCGCCGGTGGCGGTGTCGACGACGATGCGCTCGCCGGCGGACATGTAGGGCGGGATCATGATGCGCACGCCGTTGGAGGCGGTGGCGGGCTTGTAGGACGAGGAGGCCGTCTGGCCCTTCACCGTGGGCTCGGTCTCGGCGACTTCCAGCACGACCTGGTCGGGCAGGGACAGGCCGATCGGGCGATCTTCGTGGCTTTCGATGACCACCTTCATGCCTTCTTGCAGGTAAGGGATGCGGTCCTCGCCGACCCAGTCCTTTTGCAGCTCGATCTGCTCGTAGGACGCGTCGTCCATGAAGACCAGGCTGTCGCCGTTGTCGAACAGGTAGGAATAGTCCTTCTGCTCCAGCGTCACGCGCTCGACCTTGTCTTCCGAGCGGAAGCGTTCGTTCAGCTTGTTGCCGGTCTCGAGGTTCTTGGCCTCGACGTTGGCGAAGGCGCCGCCCTTGCCGGGCTTGACGTGGCTGGCCTTGGTGACGACCCACAGGCCGCCGTTCACTTGCAGGACCATGCCGGGCTTGATGGTGTTGCCGTTGATCTTCATGGGGTCACATCGAGGAAAGGAGAGGCGCGCGCCCGTCGTCGCGACGGCGCGTCAAATCGGCCGCGATCCCTAGAGGAAGCCCCGTCAAAGGGCAAGGCGGCCCCGCCGGAGCCGCCCGCCTGCGATCACTTGGCCGCGTCGTCGGCCTTGTTGGCCAAGGCGACGCCGGCGCCGCGCGGGGCGGCCAGCTTGCCGGCGAGTTCGTCCAGCTTGCGCGCCTCATGGGCGAAGGCCGCGGCGAGCCCTGCGCTGGTCATGGCGGCGGCGACCTGCACGGCCAGGGTGGCCGGGCGATAAGCCAGCCACACCGCATTGACCGCCTGAGCGGCCGCCCACAGGCCCATGGCGCTTCGCCGCTCTGGCCGATCGGGCGCGTTCCATACCCGCACAGCCGACAGGGTCGTCGCCGAGAACACCGCGGGCAGGATCATGCTGAGCGGACCCTTGGGACGTTCGGTGGTCGGCTTGGCGTTCTTGCGCAGGTGCTTCAGCTTGGTCGTCGGCGGCTTGATCGCCTGGGTGGCCAAGAGCGTCGCCAGTATGGCGAAGCCCGCCGTGATGGCGATGCCCGTCGCCACATGGGTGGTCGAGCGGCCCTCGCTGTTCAGGAAGTCCACGGCGCGGTCGCGCACCTCGTCCACGGCGTCGTCGATAGTGGTCATGCCAGCCCTCTTAAGCGTTGCCCTAAGAATGGCCGGCTTCCGCCACGGTTCCGGGCCTTTCAGCCGTCGAGTTCGGGATAGTGGCGGAATATGCCCTCTTCGTTGAAGGGGATGCGGCGTTCGCTGGACAGATAGGCGGCGATGCGCGGCAGGGCGGCGACGCGGTCGCGGACCTGCAACACGCCCGGCGTCCGCTGCAGCACGCGCGCTGTCGCTGTCGGAAAGGCGTAGCGCAAGCCTTCCACCACCTGGAACAGCGACAGGTCGGCGTAGGTGAGATCGCGCCCCACCAGCCAGCCCGAGCCGGTGGCGTTGCGCGTCAGAACGCGTTCGGCCCAGGTCAGGAACTTCTCTATCCGCGCCTCTCGAAAGCCCTTGGCGCGGCGGGCGGCCTCCGGCCTCTGCTCGTCGTAGTAGGCCATCATGTCGACCGGGTGGTGGGTATCGTGCGCCTCCGCCACAAGGTCGGCAAAGGTCAGCTGAATCTGGTTCAGCCAGGCGCGGTCGGTGTCGCCAGCGGGCGCCAGGTTCAGCTGCGGCCCGATCCAGGCCAGAATGGCGGCGGTCTGGCCGATCGTGCGGTCGCCCAGCTTCAGAAACGGCGGCGCGAAGGCGGGAAAGGGCGCGTCCTCGATCAGCCGCTGCATCGCCTTGCCGCCGTCCTGGCGCGAGACGTCGACGTAATCCGGGCCGGCCGCCTCGAGCGCCAGCCGCACGAACTCGCCGCGCCCCTGGATGGTCGGCCAGTAGTAGAGTTCATAGGCCATGTGGCGGCTCCTTGCTTTCGGGGACGTGTGGCTGTAAGAGCGCCGCTTCCCGTCGTCGGTTCATTCCGGTGACGGTCCTGTCCGAGAACTTCGGGGAGCGGGGGCCGCCCGCTTCGTAACCGTCAGAGAGCCCTCTGGCGCCGTGGGGAGATGGGGACGCGACCCTGGCGGATGTTCGGCCCGTGATCCGGGATGGACATCGTCGGTTTGCATCCTTCGGACAATACGACCGGCCGATGCGCCCGCAGCGATGCGGGAGCGGAAGGCCACACACGTCGTCGGGAATCCGCCCGGCGGCGAATACTGAACTGGAGACCGCAATGGACCGCGCTCAAAAGGCCGAGTCGATCGAGACGCTGAAGGGCGTCTTCGCCGACGCCGGCTCCGTGGTCGTGACCCACAACCTGGGTCTGACCGTTGCGGAAATGGAAGATCTGCGTGGCCGTCTTCGCAAAGAAGGCGGCGCGTTCAAGGTGGTCAAGAACCGCCTGGCGCTGAAGGCGCTCGAGGCCGAGGACGGCAGCGACTACCACCCCCTGTTCAAGGGTCCGGTGGGCATCGCCTATGCCGAAAACCCCGGCACGGCCGCCAAGGTCGTCACCGATTTCGCCAAGGGTAATGATCGCTTCAAGATCGTTGGCGGCTTCATGGGTGACACCGTCGTCGATCAGAAGGGCGTGGAGGTTCTCTCCAAGCTGCCGACCCTCGACGAAATCCGCAGCCAGCTCATCGGCCTGCTCAACGCCCCGGCGACCAAGATCGCCGCCGTCGTTCAAGCGCCCGCCGGTCAACTGGCCCGCGTGTTCAACGCCTACGCCACCAAGGACGCCGCGTAAGCGGACCCGTCTTTCATCTCTGCACTCTCTGAACCTCATCCTCCGAAGGAAAACTGACAATGGCCGACCTCGCCAAGATCGTCGAAGACCTGTCCGCGCTTACCGTTCTGGAAGCCGCTGAACTCTCCAAGCTGCTGGAAGAAAAGTGGGGCGTCAGCGCCGCTGCTCCGGTCGCCATGGCCATGCCGGCCGGCGGCGGCGCCGCTCCGGCTGAAGCCGCTGAAGAGCAAACCGAGTTCACCGTTGTCCTGCTGGACGGCGGCGACAAGAAGATCAACGTCATCAAGGAAGTCCGCGGCGTCCGTTCGGACCTGGGTCTGAAGGAAGCCAAGGACCTGGTCGAAGGCGCTCCGCAGAACGTCGTTGAGAACGTCTCCAAGCAACAAGCCGACGAAGTCGCCAAGAAGCTGACCGAAGCCGGCGCCAAGGTCCAGGTCAAGTAAGACCGACGACCTTCGGCCTATGCTGAAGATCAAGAAGCCCCGGAGGGAAACCTCCGGGGCTTTTTTTGTGCGTGGGTCACAATCCCGCTGCCGCAACGAAGACGCCGGCCCCGACATGTGGCGCTCTGACGGTTCACCAAAGGCCGCTTCCGACCCTGAGCGGAAGTTCCATGCGCCTGCTTTTGAGCGAGCCGGTTGGGCGTGCTCCCGGTCGGTAAAGCAGCAACACACAACCGCTTGACGACGGAACACACTGAAGGCCTTCTTCGGCGAACAGAGGGATGCCAATGATAAGATCAGCAATGTTTGCCACCTTCGTCGCTGTGTGCGCCCTCAACTCCGGATGCCAACCAGCGCCCCAGAAGGTGGAGACGGCCAATCAGGTGGCCGCGCCGCGCATCCTGGCGTCCTCGGACATTGAGGCCGGACGCTATCGCGTCGCCACCAGCGGCTGCAACGACTGCCATACCCCGATGTACGCCCGCACAAACGGCGCGCAGCCACCTGAATCCGAATGGCTGAGAGGCAGCTCCGAGCCGCATACGGGTCCGTGGGGCACGAGCTACGGTAAGAACCTCCGCCTCACGGTCGCCGAGAACACTGAGGACGAGTGGGTAGAGTTGCTGAGCACCGGCTCAAGCCTCCCCCCGATGCCATGGCCGAGCGTGCGTAACATGTCGGACTACGACAAGCGCGCCATCTACCGTTACATCAGGTCCTTGCCTGGTGTCATCGGTGAGCCCTCGCCGGCACCCTTGCCTCCGGGCGTTACACCGCCTCGCGGCTAAGCGTCGCCAGGAACGAAATGGGCCAGCGGAGCGTCACATGCGAGTTGTCTCGGTGGGACGCTGTATGTCCGCTTCCCCCCAAGATAGACGCCGGGAACGTCCGCTCTCGGCTCCAGTCTATCCGCTCACTCGCGCACGCGTCCGGCGAAGAAGGTCCACATGGCGTCGTTGTCGGCGACCCAACTATGGCCGCCGCCGCGGGTGATGCGGGCGAGGACGTCGGCGGCGGAGCGGCAGGCGGTGTAGCCTTCCTCGTAGACGTCGGGGGTGATCCAGCGGGTCGGGCGGACTTCGTTGCAGCCGTTCAGCTGGGCCCAGCGCTGTTCGGCGGCGTGCATGGCGTAGCGCCAATAGCCGGCGCCGCCCCCGTTGACCGGATTGGTGGTGTCGGCGTCGCCGGCGAAGGCGAGGACCGGCACGGGCCGCGATGGGCGGCAGGTGCGGGGATCGGGGCGGGCTGGGTCGTCTTCGTCGGGACGGCCGGCGCGCAGGCCCACCACCGGCGCGATGGCGGCGAAGCGGTCGGCGGCGGCGCACGCCAGCCAGGAGGCCATGCGGCCGCCGCCCGACAGACCGGTGACATAGACGCGCGACCGGTCCACGCACCCTTGCGCCGCCAGATCGTCGATGGCGGCCTTCAGATAGGCCGTGTCGTCCGCATCGCCGGGACCGGGGACCTTTCCGGTGACGGTCGGCACGCCAGGGATGTTCCAGACAAAGCCGCGCTCGACCGGAATGCCGGCGTCGGGCGCCGCGACGATGAAGCCGTGGCGGTCGGCGGTTTCGGCCAGGCGAGAGTCGCGCAGGATGTCGACGCCCGTCCCGCCGCTGCCGTGCAGCACGAACACCAGCGGCGCAGGCGCGGCCGGATCGAGACTGCGCGGCAGGTGCAGCAGGAGGGGACGGCCGGCGCGGCCGATCTCCACCCGCTGCGCCGATCCTGCCGGCGCGAGATCGCACACCGCCCGCGCCGCCGCCGGGCTCCAGAGGAACAGCAGCAGAAGCGCGGGCAGCAGGCGCAGGGCGGCAGGCATCAACGGCGACGAGGAGCCAGGATGTCACCGAGGTAGTCGCGCGAGCCTTCGATCCGCTCCAGGCGCGGGTAGCGCAGGCCCTCGTGGTAGGGGAGGGCGACGGTGCGGAATCGCTCCCCATTCTTCAGGATCAGGCGAATGGGCTCCGATCCGCCCTTGGCGGTCGTCACCGCGTCGCGCAGCGCCTTGGGCGAGGCGGCCATGTCGTTGACGGCCACCAGCTCCCAACCCGCGCCAAGGCCCTGTTCGAACGCCAGACCGCCCCAGCGAACGCCGGTGATGCGGTTGGTCGGCCCCGCCAGCGAGAAACCCAGCGAATACTGGAAGTCGTTCTCCCAAGTCGAGTTGATCTTCTTTTCGGCGTCGGACGGCGTATCGACATAGGCTAGGCGGTAGCCGCCGCGCTCCAGCCCGTCGAGGAACGGCGGGGCGTTGACCGCATCCAGGCGGGTGCGCAGGAAGGTCGCCCAATCGTGCGGATGCACGGCGTTGAGCGCGGCAACGACGTCCTCGAACGTATAGCCCTGCGGCAACCAGCCCTCGGCTTCGACGCCGAAGAAGCGTTTGGCGAAGTCGTCGAGTGACTTGCGGCCCCGCGTCTCGGCCCGGATCAGGGTGTCGGCGTCCAGCCAGATCAGGCCGGATTCGCGATAGTAGTCGGTGCCGCGCGCAAAGGTCGGATAGGGGTTCGGCGCGCGATAGCCGAGGATCGGGGTGTTGGTGGTGTCCTGGAGCGGGCGCCACTGACGACCCGCCTGGTTCTGGTAGGAGGCGGCGACGCCGGCCAGCACCGCCAGCGCCTCCTCCTTGGACACGAAGCCGGAGCGCGCGGTCAGGACGTCGCCCCAATACTGCGTCTGGCCCTCATAGACCCACAAGAGGCTGTTGGTCGTGGGCACGTTGTAGTTCGGGAACATCTGGTCCGCCGGGCGGCGGAACTTGCCGTTCCAGGAGTGGACGTATTCGTGCGGGATCACCGCCAGATCGCCGTAGGGCACCTTGCCCTCGCCGGTGAAATAGCCGGTGGCGACGGTGTTCTCCGAACTGCGGTGATGCTCCAGCCCGACATCGCCCAGAGTGTCGGTGACGCCGACCAGGAAGGTGTAGTGGTCGAAGTGGCGCTCGCCGCCGAACAGGCGGTCGGCCTGGACCACCAGGGCCTCCATCTGATCGACGCGGGCGTCGCCGCCTTCCAGCTGGATCGGCTTGTCCGCCACCACCGTCGCGCGCACGGGCTGGTCGCCGCCGCCGAGCGCGATCTCGCGGAAGTTGATCCCCGCGAACATGGGGCTGTCGACCAGGGTATAGAGGTCAGTCTGAGCGAAGCGCGCCAGGTCGTTGTCGAAGGACGCGGTCTCCAGCGCCACGCCGTAGCGCCAGCCGACCGGCAGCTTGACGCTGGGGACGACGGCGATGCCCTTGGCGTTGTAGCCTGCAGGGTAGAGGAGCGCCTTTTCCCACTGCAGGTTCAGCATCTCGGGCGTCTGCAGCCGGCGGCCCTGACCCTCGCCGGTGGGCGTCAGGGCGGTGAAGGCGACGTCGAGCTGGGTCGCGCCCTGCGGAACCTCGAGGTGGAAGGCCCAGGGATCGACCGGATCGCGCAGCCACTGCAGCGGCTGGCCGTTCGCCGTGATCGTCAGGCCGGTCAGCATCGAGATCGGACCGGTCGGCGCGTGGTTGCCCGGCAGGAACTTGGGATAGAGCAGGGTGACTGAACCGGCCGAGACAGGGATCGTCTGGGTGACGTTCATCAGGCCGCGATCCACGTCGGAGGCGTCGACGTTCAGCGTGATCACGCCGGGATAGCTGGCGCTTGTCGGGGCCGGGATCGGCGGGACGGCGCGCGGCAGGGCCGCCGGGGCGATGACGTCGGCCGTGTTCGGCTGCTGCTGGGCGATGGCGTGGCCGGACACGCTGGTCATCAGCAGGGCGAGGCAGGCGGCGGTCAGGCGAGTGCGCGTCATCGATGAGTCCGGACAAAAAGAGAGGCGCGCAACCTCGGCTGCGCGCCTCCCTTACGTCAAGGTCGATGATGCGATGGTCTAGCGCCGTCGGGGCGTCAGAATGTCGCCGAGCCGGTCGGGCGCGCCGGCGATGCGCTCGAGCCGCGGGTAGCGGAGGCCGTCGTGGTAGTCGATGCGGACGGTGCGGTAGCGGTCGGCGTCCTTGAGGATCAGCTCCACCGCCGTGTTCGGGTCCTTGGCGGCCGTGATGGCGGCGGAGATCGCCTCGGCCGACGCCGCCTGTCCGTTCACCGCAACGATCTCCATGCCGATGGCCAGGCCGGCCTGGAAGGCGGGGCTGTTCCACTGGACGCTGCGGATCACATTGCCTTCGCCGGTCTGGACGCCCAGCGAATAGGTGAAGTCGTTGCGCTTGTATTCGCCGTAGAGGGTCTTCTGCCAGTCGCTGGGCGTTTCGGCATACACCAGCCGGTAGCCGCCGCGCGTGAGCCCATCCAGCGGGGCGCCCGGCCCGTGACCGTCCAGGCGGGTGCGCAGGAAGTCGGCCCAGTCGTGGGCGACCACGCCGTTCAGGGTGCGGACCACGTCCTCGAAGGTGTAGGGCGCGGGCGTGTAGTCGCCGTCCTCGACGCCGAAAAAGGCGCGGGCGAAGTCGTCCAGCGACTTGCGGCCGCCCGACCGCTCGCGGATCAGGGTATCCACGTCCAGCCAGATCAGCTGGCCTTCCGAATAGTAGTCCTCGTCCCGCTGCCACGACAGCCAACCCTTGGGCTGGCGCTGGCTGATGATCGGGTCGTTGGTCGTGTCCTGCATGGCGCGCCACTGACGGCCGACTCGGGTGTCAAAGGTGGCGGCGGTCATGGCCAGGCTGTCCAGCGCCTGCTGCTTGCTGGTCAGGCCCGAGCGGGCGGCCAGCACCTGGCCGAAATACTGGGTCTGGCCTTCGTAGACCCACAGAAGGCTGTTCTGCAGCGGCGTGTTGAGGTTGGGGACCAACTGGTCCGCCGGCCGGCGCCACTTGCCGTCCCAGGAGTGGTTGTACTCGTGCGCCAGCAGGTCCCGATCACCGAAATGGGTGGCCCAGCCGGTGAAGAACTCGGGATCGACCGAGTTCTCGGAGGAGCGGTGATGCTCAAGGCCGATGCCGCCGAGCTTGTCGGTCATGGCGATCAGGAAGTCGTAGTGGTCGAAGTGGCGCGCGCCGTAGAGGCGATCGGCCTGGGTGATCAGGTTGCGCAGGATGTCGATCTGCTCGTCGGTGGCCTCCAGGCTCTCGGGCTTGTCGGCGACGATGTTGGCGCGAACGGGCGAGCGGCCGTTCGGATCCAGGTCGATCTGGCGATAGTGGACGCCGGCGAACATCGGGCTGTCGACCAGAACCTCCAGGTTCACGGGCTTGAAAGTGGTGGCCGCTCCGGACGCGCTTTCCGGCTCCAGCGCCGTGCCGAAGCGCCAGCCGTCGGGCAGGGTGACGCTGGGCTGGACCGTGATGTTCCGCGACCAGCGGCCGGCGGGATACAGCAGCATCTTCTCCCACTGGATGTTCAGCATCTCGGCCGTCATGGTGACGCGACCCTGACTGGCGGTCGTGGGCGACAGGTGCTGGAAGCGGGCCGTGATCTCGGTCGCGCCCTGCGGCACGTCGAGGTGGAAGGCGAAGGGATGCAGGGTGTCGCGCACCCACTCGACCCGCTGGCCGTTGGCGGTGATCTCCAGCCCCGCCAGCTGGGCGATCGGCCCGACGGGGCCGTGGTTGCCGGGCAGCCACTCAGGGAAGAACAGCACCAGCGGACCGGAACGCTCGACCGGGATGGTCTCCGTGACGTCGAAGATGCGGCGGTTCAGGTCAGTGGCGTTCACCTGCAGCCGCACCACGCCCGGCCAGGGCGCGTCCTGGACCTGCGGCAGCGGCGGCAGCGCGACGGGAAGGGCAGGACCGGCGATGGCCGGGGAGGGCGCGGTCGCCTGCGCCAGGGCCGGCGGGGCGAGCGGGGACAGGACGATCAGGCTGGCTGCGCCAAGCAGCGCAAGACGGGCAGGAAACAAGGCGGGCTCCGCGGGGAGGCTGGGGGAAGGTGCGACCCTCCGCCGCAGGGCGCCCCGCGTCAAGCGTCAGTCGCCCAGTGCGTCCAGCAGGGCGCGATGAAAGCGCGTGGGATCCTCGATCTGCGGCGCATGCCCAAGATCCTCGAACTCCACCAGGGTCGCGTTGGGAATGGCCTCGGCCGTGCGGCGGCCAAGCAACGGATAATCGCCCAGACGCGCCTGAATCTCGGGCGAGGCGCGATTCGCGCCCGGCGCCGTCCGATCGGTCTGACCGATGATCAGGGTGGTGGGCGCGGCGATGCGGCCGAGTTCGTGCACAACCGGCTGGGTGAAGATCATGTCGGAGGTCTGCGCCTGGTTCCAGGCGACGCTTTCGCGTCCCAAACCCATGTACATGCCGGCCAGCATCTCGACGGGCGCGTCATAATCGGGCTTCCAGTCGCCGTCGTAGTAGAACCTGCGTTGGTACGCCTTGATGCTGTCGAGGCTGGTCTTCAGCTCGGTTTCATAGGCGGCGTCGAGCGGCGAATAGGGCACGCCCTCGGCCTGCCAGTCCTCCAGCCCGATTGGATTGACCAGCACCAGCCGCTCGACCGCTTCCGGATGCTGGATGGCGAAGCGCGCACCCAGCATGCCGCCCATGGAATGGCCGACGATCACCGCGCGCTCGACCTCCGCATGGGTCATCAGGGCGCGGGTGTTGGCCGCCAGTTGCGCTAGGCTGAACTGATAACCTTGCGGCTTGGAAGCCTTGCAGAACCCGATCTGATCAACGGCGAGGACGCGAAAACCTGCCTGCGACAGCACCTCGATCGTCGGCGCCCAGGTGGCGGCGCAGAAGTTCTTGCCGTGCAGCAGCACAACCGTGCCGCCGTTCGCAGGGGCGCTGGGCGCCACGTCCATATAGGTCATCTCCAGCGGCTGGCGCTGCGAGGTGAAGGCGAAGGTCCTGACCGGGTGCGGGTAGTCGTAGCCTTCGAGACGAGGCCCGTAGGCGGGGCGGTCCTGCGCGGACGCGGCGGTCGCGGACAGAAGGGCGCAGGACAGGGCGATGGCGGCGGAGAAGCGATGCGTCATGACCGCCGAAGCGTAAGCCACCGCAGCCGGTTCCGCCCTGCGGCGAAGCGTCAGCAGTCTTCCAGGGCAATGTCGGGGGACAGGATCGTCACCGCCTCGTCAAACCCGAGAGTGAAGACAACCTGGCCGCTGCGATCTTCGGCCTCGATGCGAAAACGCAGATCCAGCCGGCCTTCCTTGATGTCCCAGGACATGGTGTCGCGCGCGTCGTGCAGGGCGGCGGCGCGAAGCGCCTCAAGGTCCCGAAACTCGGAGCCTTCGGTGTCCAGGAACGCCTCCGCGCCTCGGCGGAGATGTAGGAAATAGCGCGGCATCGGCATCCTTCCTGCGACGCGCGGGGAGGCGCGTCCGGATTCCAGGAACGATGCAGAGCCGTTGCGGGGGTGTCCACAATGCAGGGTGGTTAACAGCCTCCGACCGCGCGCTTTTCCCCAACGACGGGCATAGCGCCGGTCTCAGCTGGCCGGCTTTACGTCCAGCAACTCGACGGTGAACAGCAGCGTGGAGTTCGGCGGCAGCTCGTCGCCGCCCACCCAGCGCGAGCCATAGCCGAGCGAAGCGGGGATGACGAACTCGAACGTCTCGCCCTGCCGCATCAGGGCCACGCCTTCGGTCCAGCCCTTGATGACGCGGTTCAGCGGGAACTCGGCCGGCTCGTTGCGGGCGTAGGAGCTGTCGAACTCGCGCCCGTCGATAAAGGTCCCGCGGTAGTGGACGCGCACGGTGTCGGTCGCGGCGGGTTGAGCGCCCTCGGGATGCGCCTTGCCGACACGGCGATACTGAAGGCCGCTTTCGGTGGTGGTCCAGCCGCGCCGGGCGCCGCTCCAGACCAGATAGGCGGCGTTTCCGGCGTCCCAGCCCTCCTGCGTGCCGGGCGTTGCGACATTGTCGGCGGCGCGGGCGGCGGCCAGCTGCGTCTCGGGGTAGGAGACGGGCTCGCGGTGGGCGCAGGCGGAGAGGGCGAGGGCGGACAGGGCGGCGAGGGCGATGCGGGTCATGGGCAAGGCTTACGGCTGAGCTGCCGGTCCGTCCAGCCACCCTGCCTTTCTGCTCTCTGCCGCGTGGCGATGGGGACGAGCGGAACGGCGCCGCTTCATCACCATGCAAAAGGTTCCGCGCAGGGCCTTTATTTCGTCAAGGAAGCGAGTATATGTCCGCCTTCCGCAACACTCAGCCACGAGTCTGCGCGCAAGCGCCGAGGCCCGGTTCGTCGCCCTCCGACCGGTGCGAAGGCGCGGCTCCTTCCCAAGGGAGCCGGTTCATTTGAGGCGTCCAGGCCGTGATCCGGCCGAGGGCGGACGCCGAAGAAACAAGGCTGCGGACGCCGAAAGGCGGGCCGTGGCCGCCGCATTTGACGCGGGGTCTGCCCGGACTTCGCGGATTGGGAAACATTGAATGACTGACGTCGCCCACGGTCTCGCCATCAACGGTCAGGTCGCCACCGCCACTTCGTTCACCGGCAAGAAGCGCATCCGCAAGTCGTTCGGCCGCATCCCGGAAGCGGTGCAGATGCCGAACCTGATCGAGGTTCAGCGCGCCTCCTATGAACAGTTCCTGCAGCGCGAGGTCCGTCCGGGCCAACGCCGCGATGAGGGCGTCGAGGCGGTGTTCAAGTCGGTGTTCCCGATCAAGGACTTCAACGAGCGCGCGATCCTTGAGTACGTCTCCTACGAGTTCGAGGAGCCCAAGTACGACGTCGAGGAATGCATCCAGCGCGACATGACCTATGCCGCGCCGCTGAAGGTCAAGCTGCGCCTGATCGTGTTCGAGACCGACGAGGAAACGGGCGCCCGTTCGGTCAAGGACATCAAGGAGCAGGACGTCTACATGGGCGACATCCCGCTCATGACGGACAAGGGCACCTTTATCGTCAACGGCACCGAGCGAGTCATTGTCTCGCAGATGCACCGCTCGCCGGGCGTCTTCTTCGACCACGACAAGGGCAAGACGCACAGCTCGGGCAAGCTGCTGTTCGCCGCCCGCGTGATTCCGTACCGCGGTTCGTGGCTGGACTTCGAATTCGACGCCAAGGACATCGTCTATGTCCGCATCGATCGCCGCCGCAAGCTGCCGGCCTCGACCTTCCTGATGGGTCTGGGCATGGACGGCGAGGAGATCCTGAAGACCTTCTACGAGACCGTGCCTTACGAGAAGCGCGGCGAAGGCTGGGTCACGCCCTACAAGCCGGAACGCTGGCGCGGGGTGAAGCCCGAGTTCGACCTGGTCGACGCCGACACCGGCGAAGTGGTCGCCCAGGCCGGCCAGAAGATCAGCGCCCGTGCGGCCAAGAAGCTGGCCGACAACGGCTTGCAGGCGCTGTCGCTGGCGGCCGATGCGCTGCTGACGCGCTATCTCGCCAATGACGCGGTGAACTTCGAGACGGGCGAAATCTACGCCGAAGCCGGCGACGAGCTGGACCAGGCCACGATCACGCTGCTGGAAGACAACGGCTTCACCACCATCGAGACGCTGGACATCGACCACGTCACGGTCGGCGCCTACATGCGCAACACCCTGCGGGTGGACAAGAACGACAACCGCGAGGACGCGCTGTTCGACGTCTATCGCGTGATGCGTCCGGGCGAGCCGCCGACGATCGAAGCGGCCGAGGCCATGTTCAAGTCGCTGTTCTTCGACAGCGAACGCTACGACCTGTCGGCCGTGGGCCGGGTCAAGATGAACATGCGTCTGGAGACGCCCGAGGTCTCCGACGAGATCCGCGTCCTGCAAAAGGACGACGTGCTCAAGGTGCTGCAGATCCTCGTTGGCCTGAAGGACGGCCGCGGCGAGATCGACGACATCGACAACCTGGGCAACCGCCGGGTGCGTTCGGTGGGCGAGCTGCTGGAGAACCAGTACCGCGTCGGCCTGCTGCGCATGGAACGCGCCATCAAAGAGCGCATGAGCTCGGTCGATATCGACACGGTCATGCCGCACGACCTGATCAACGCCAAGCCGGCCGCCGCGGCCGTGCGCGAGTTCTTCGGCAGCTCGCAGCTGTCGCAGTTCATGGACCAGACCAACCCGCTGTCGGAGATCACCCACAAGCGTCGCCTGTCGGCGCTTGGTCCGGGCGGTCTGACGCGCGAGCGTGCGGGCTTCGAGGTGCGCGACGTGCACCCGACCCACTATGGCCGTATCTGCCCGATCGAAACGCCGGAAGGCCCGAACATCGGCCTGATCAATTCGCTGGCCACCCACGCTCGCGTCAACAAGTACGGCTTCATCGAGAGCCCCTACCGTCGCGTGAAGGACGGTCAGGCGCAGGACGAGGTGGTCTACATCTCGGCCATGGAGGAGTCGCGCTTCACCATCGCCCAGGCGAACATCGAGCTGAAGGACGGCCAGATCGTCGAGGACCTGGTCCCCGGCCGGATCAACGGCGAATCCCAGCTGCTGACCAAGTCGGCGGTGGACATGATGGACGTGTCGCCCAAGCAGGTGGTGTCGGTGGCCGCGGCCCTGATCCCCTTCCTTGAGAACGACGACGCCAACCGCGCGCTGATGGGCGCCAACATGCAGCGTCAGGCCGTGCCGCTGGTGCAGTCGGACGCGCCGCTGGTCGGCACCGGCATGGAGGCGGTCGTGGCCGTCGATTCCGGCGCCGTGGTCGTCGCCCGCCGCGACGGCGTGGTCGAGCAGATCGACGGCACCCGCATCGTGGTGCGCGCCACCGGCGAGGTGGACGCGGCCCGCTCGGGCGTCGACATCTATCGCCTGTCGAAGTTCCAGCGTTCCAACCAGTCGACCTGCATCAACCAGCGTCCGATCGTGCGCGTGGGCGACCAGGTCAAGGCCGGCGACGTCATCGCCGACGGCCCGTCGACGGACCTGGGCGAACTGGCGCTGGGCCGCAACGCGCTTGTCGCCTTCATGCCCTGGAACGGCTACAACTTCGAGGACTCGATCCTGATCTCCGAGCGCATCGTGCGCGACGACGTCTTCACCTCCATCCACCTGGAGGAGTTCGAAGTCATGGCCCGCGACACCAAGCTGGGGCCGGAAGAGATCACGCGCGACATCCCCAATGTCGGCGAGGAGGCCCTGCGCAACCTCGACGAGGCGGGCATCGTGGCGATCGGCGCCGAGGTCCAGCCGGGCGACATTCTGTGCGGCAAGGTGACGCCGAAGGGCGAGAGCCCGATGACCCCGGAAGAGAAGCTGCTGCGCGCCATCTTCGGCGAAAAGGCGTCTGACGTGCGCGACACCTCGCTGCGTCTTCCGCCGGGCGTCGCCGGCACCATCGTCGACGTGCGCGTGTTCAACCGTCACGGCGTCGACAAGGACGAACGCGCCATGGCCATCGAGCGCGCCGAGATCGAGCGCCTGGGCAAGGACCGCGACGACGAGCTCAAGATCCTTGAGCGCAACGTCTACGGCCGCCTGAAGCCGCTGCTGCTGGGCAAGAACGCCGTGTCGGGGCCCAAGGGCGTCGGCCGCGGCGAGCTGACCGAAGCCAAGCTGGGCGAAGTGTCGCGCGGCCTGTGGTGGCAGATCGCCCTGGACGACGAGCGCGCCATGGGCGAGCTGGAAGCCATGAAGCGTCAGTTCGAGGACGCCCGCAAGCAACTGGACCGTCGCTTCGAAGACAAGGTCGAGAAGCTGCAACGTGGCGACGAACTGCCTCCGGGCGTGATGAAGATGGTCAAGGTCTTCGTGGCGGTGAAGCGCAAGCTTCAGCCCGGCGACAAGATGGCCGGCCGTCACGGCAACAAGGGCGTCATCTCCAAGATCCTGCCGATCGAGGACATGCCGCACCTCGAGGACGGCACCCACGTCGACATCGTGCTGAACCCGTTGGGCGTGCCTTCGCGCATGAACATCGGCCAGATCTTCGAGACCCACCTGGGGTGGGCCGCGGCCGGTCTGGGCAAGCAGATTTCGGGCCTGCTGGAAGCGTGGCAACACGGCGGCCAGAAGGAAGCCCTGGTTCAGCGCCTGGGCGAAATCTACGGCCCCGAGACGCCGCTGCCGGACGACGAGGAAGACCTGATCGAACTGGCGAAGAACCTGTCCAAGGGCGTGCCCTTCGCGACCCCGGTCTTCGATGGCGCGCACATCGGCGACATCGAGCGCCTGCTCGAGGAAGCCGGCCTGCACAAGTCGGCCCAGTCGATCCTGTACGACGGCCAGACCGGCGAGCAGTTCAAGCGTCCGGTCACGGTCGGCTACATCTACATGCTGAAGCTGCACCACCTGGTGGACGACAAGATCCACGCCCGCTCGATCGGCCCGTACTCGCTGGTCACCCAGCAGCCGCTGGGCGGCAAGGCGCAGTTCGGCGGTCAGCGCTTCGGGGAGATGGAGGTCTGGGCTCTGGAAGCCTACGGCGCCGCCTACACCCTGCAGGAGATGCTGACGGTGAAGTCGGACGACGTGGCCGGCCGGACCAAGGTCTACGAGGCGATCGTCCGCGGCGACGACAGCTTCGAGGCCGGCATTCCCGAGAGCTTCAACGTGCTCGTCAAGGAAATGCGCTCGCTGGGCCTCAACGTGGAGCTGGAGAACAGCTGAGGCGCGTAGCGCGCCTCAGAGTGGCGAGTGACGAGTGGCGAGTGACGAGAAATCGTCGTCGCCCCTCGATCACCTCTCGCCACTAACCACTCGACACTATTTTCAAGCGGCCCTCGCGCCGCAGAAGGAATCAAGATGAACCAGGACGTCCTGAACATCTTCAACCCGGTCCCGGTCACCCCGACCTTTGACCAGATCAAGATCGCCCTGGCTTCGCCGGAGAAGATCCGGTCGTGGTCGTTCGGCGAGATCAAGAAGCCGGAAACCATCAACTACCGCACGTTCAAGCCCGAGCGTGACGGCCTGTTCTGCGCCCGTATCTTTGGCCCGACCAAGGACTACGAATGCCTGTGCGGCAAGTACAAGCGCATGAAGTACAAGGGCATCATCTGCGAGAAGTGCGGCGTGGAGGTCACCTTGGCCCGCGTTCGCCGCGAGCGGATGGGCCACATCGACCTGGCCGCGCCGGTCGCCCACATCTGGTTCCTGAAGTCGCTGCCGAGCCGCATCTCGCTGATGCTCGACATGGCTCTGAAGGACGTCGAGCGCGTCCTGTACTTCGAGAACTACATCGTCACCGAGCCGGGCCTGACCCCGCTGAAGCAGAACCAGCTGCTGACGGAAGACGAGTTCTACCGCTATCAGGACGAGTACGGCGATGACGGCTTCACCGCCGAGATCGGCGCCGAGGCCGTGCGCAATCTGCTGATGGGCATCGACCTGAACGCGGAGGCCGAAAAGCACCGCGCCGAGCTGGCCGACAATCCGTCGGAAATGAAGGCCAAGAAGGCGTCCAAGCGCCTGAAGCTGATCGAGGCATTTCTGGAATCGGGCAACAAGCCCGAGTGGATGATCCTGACCATCGTGCCGGTCATCCCGCCGGAACTGCGCCCTCTGGTGCCGCTGGACGGCGGTCGCTTCGCCACGTCCGACCTGAACGACCTGTATCGCCGGGTCATCAACCGGAACAACCGCCTGAAGCGCCTGATGGAGCTGCGGGCGCCGGACATCATCATCCGCAACGAAAAGCGGATGCTGCAGGAATCCGTCGACGCCCTGTTTGACAACGGCCGTCGCGGTCGCGTGATCACGGGCGCCAACAAGCGTCCGCTGAAGTCGCTGGCCGACATGCTGAAGGGCAAGCAGGGCCGCTTCCGCCAGAACCTCCTCGGCAAGCGCGTCGACTATTCGGGTCGTTCGGTCATCACCGTCGGTCCGGAACTGAAGCTGCACGAGTGCGGCCTGCCCAAGAAGATGGCGCTGGAGCTGTTCAAACCGTTCATCTACGCGCGCCTGGACGCCAAGGGCCTGTCGGGCACCGTAAAGCAGTCCAAGCGCATGGTGGAGCGCGAGCAGCCGCAGGTCTGGGACATCCTGGACGAGGTCATCCGCGAGCACCCGGTGCTGCTGAACCGCGCGCCGACGCTTCACCGCCTGGGCATTCAGGCGTTCGAGCCCAAGCTGATCGAGGGCAAGGCCATCCGCCTGCACCCGCTGGTCTGCACGGCCTTCAACGCGGACTTCGACGGCGACCAGATGGCCGTGCACGTCCCGCTGAGCCTCGAGGCCCAGTTGGAAGCGCGCGTGCTGATGATGTCGACCAACAACATCCTGTCGCCCGCCAACGGCAAGCCGATCATCGTGCCGTCGCAGGACATCGTGCTCGGCCTCTACTACCTGTCGCTGGTCAAGGACGGCGAGCCGGGCGAGGGCAAGCTGTTCGCCAACATCGGCGAGATCGACGCCGCGCTGGACGCCAAGGTCGTCACGCTCCACACCCGCATCAAGGCGCGCTGGACCGAGCAGGACGCGCAAGGCCAAGAGGTGACCAAGGTCATCGACACCACGCCTGGACGGATGAAGCTGGCCGCACTGCTGCCGCGCAATCCGAACGTCGGCTACCGCCTGCTTGAGAAGAACCTGACCAAGAAGGAAATCGGCAATCTGATCGACGTGGTCTATCGCCACTGCGGTCAGAAGGCGACGGTGATCTTCGCCGACCAGATGATGGGCCTAGGCTTCCGCGAGGCGGCCAAGGCGGGCATTTCGTTCGGCAAGGACGACATCGTGATCCCGGCGGCCAAGGCCGGCATGGTCGAGGAAACCCGCACCCAGGTCGAGGAGTACGAGCAACAGTACGCCGACGGCCTGATCACGCGCGGCGAGAAGTATAACAAGGTCGTCGACGCCTGGGCCAAGGCCACGGACAAGATCGCCGACGCGATGATGGGCGAGATCGCCCAGCCGCGCGTCCTGATCGAAGGCGAGAACCCCGACATCAACTCGGTGTTCATGATGGCCAACTCGGGCGCCCGGGGTTCCCAGGCGCAGATGAAGCAGCTGGGCGGCATGCGCGGCCTGATGGCCAAGCCGTCCGGCGAGATCATCGAGACGCCGATCACCTCGAACTTCAAGGAAGGCCTGACGGTTCTCGAGTACTTCAACTCGACCCACGGCGCCCGTAAGGGTCTGGCCGACACCGCGCTGAAGACCGCCAACTCGGGTTACCTGACCCGCCGTCTGGTGGACGTGGCGCAGGACTCGATCGTCACCGAGGACAACTGCGGCTCGACGCGCGGCATCACCCTCCGCGCCGTCATGGAAGGCGGCGACGTGCTGGTCTCGCTGGGCCAACGTGTGCTGGGTCGCTATGCGGCCGAGGACATCAAGGAGCCGGGCGCCGACACCATCGTCTTCCCCGCAGACACCTATCTGCAGGAAGAAGAGGTCGAGGCGATCGAGGCTGCGGGCGTCCAGTCGGTCAAGGTCCGCTCGGCCCTGACCTGCGAGGCCGAAGCCGGCATCTGCGGCCACTGCTACGGTCGTGACCTGGCGCGCGGCACCAACGTCAACATCGGCGAAGCGGTGGGCGTCATCGCCGCGCAGTCGATTGGCGAACCGGGCACCCAGCTGACGATGCGGACCTTCCACATCGGCGGCACCGCGCAGGTGGCGGAAACCTCCTTCATGGAGGCGACCAACGCCGGTACAGCCAAGGTGACCGGCCCGACCGTCATCGCGGCGCACGGCGATCTGGTGGCGATGAGCCGCAACGTCGTCGTCACCGTGGTCGTGGACGGCAAGGACCGCGAAACGCACAAGGCCCCGTACGGCGCCCGCATCCGGGTCAAGGACGGCGCCGAGGTCACGCGCGGCATGCGTCTGGCGGAGTGGGACCCCTACACCACACCGATCCTGACGGAAGTCGGCGGCGTCGTGCGCTTCGAGGACCTGGTCGAAGGTCTGTCGGTCAAGGAAGAAACCGACGAAGCCACCGGCATCGCCCAGCGCGTGGTCAGCGACTGGCGCGCCAGCCCGCGCGGTTCGGACCTGCGTCCGGCCATGGGGGTCACCACCGGCGACGCCTACGCCAAGCTGGCCTCGGGCTCCGACGCCCGCTACCTGCTGCCGGTGGGCGCGGTTCTGTCCGTTTCGAACGGCGACGAGGTCAAGCCGGGCGAGATCATCGCCCGCGTTCCGACCGAAGGCGCCAAGACCCGCGACATCACCGGCGGTCTGCCGCGGGTGGCCGAGCTGTTCGAAGCCCGTCGTCCGAAGGACTGCGCGGTCATCGCCGAGATGGACGGCCGCGTCGAATTCGGTCGCGACTACAAGAACAAGCGCCGCATCAAGATCACGCCCGAGGTCAACGCCGACGGCGTGCAGCCTGAACCGGTCGAGTTCCTGATCCCCAAGGGCAAGCACATCTCCGTCCACGACGGCGATCTGATCCAGAAGGGCGACTACATCATCGACGGCAACCCGGATCCGCACGATCTGCTGCGCATCCAGGGCGTCGAGGCGCTGGCCGAGTATCTCGTGAACGAAGTGCAGGAGGTCTACCGACTGCAGGGCGTGCCGATCAACGACAAGCACATTGAGGTGATCGTTCGCCAGATGCTGCAAAAGGTCGAGGTGCTGGACGCGGGCGAGACGACGCTGATCCGTGGCGACACGGTCGAGGTCGCCGAGGCCGTGGCCGAGAACGACAAGGTCGAAAAGCGCGGCGGTCGTCTGGCCACTACGCAGCCGGTCCTGCTGGGCATCACCAAGGCGTCGCTGCAAACCCGCAGCTTCATCTCGGCGGCGTCCTTCCAGGAGACCACCCGCGTCCTCACCGACGCCTCGGTCCACGGCAAGAAGGACATGCTGGAAGGCCTGAAGGAGAACGTCATCGTGGGCCGCCTGATCCCGGCGGGCACGGGCGCCTATCTGCGGTCGCTGCAGAAGATCGCCAACGAGCGCGACGCCGTCCTCACGCAAGCGCGCGAAGACTCCATCGAGCCGCTGCCGGCCGACCTGCAGCTGGAGCTGGCCGACCAGAGCTGATCGGCTCAGGATCGTCCGAACGGAAGGAAGGCGGCGCTGGAAACAGCGCCGCTTTTTCCTTATCGGGCGTCTATCTCGGCTCGCGCCCCGGGCCGGTCGAGCCGGGGACGAGCGGGGCTCCGGACGCCGGCGGGCCGTCGCGGCGCGTCTGGACGTTCCGGGTGGAATCGGGCCGCAGCGACGGATCCAGATGGGCGCCCGCGACGCCGATGCCGAAGTTGGAGCCGACGCCCTCCTGAACGCCCACATTGCCGATGCCGCCGGACAGCGGCCGACGCCGGGCCTCCCACTCCTGCAGCTTGCGCGCGCCCTCGCGGGCGAAGCGGGAGTCGCGGCGAGCATTGCCTGTTCCGTCCAGCGGGGGCGCCCGCTCGGCGCGGTCGTTGAAGGACTGGCGGCAGGCCGCGCGATCGGCGTCGTTCAGCAGTTGCGACGAGGCGCAGCCGACCGGCCCTTGCCGCAGCGACCGGGCGAAAGCCCCGCCGTTTGGCCGCACGGCCCAGGGGCTGTCGGGCTGGGGCGTTCCTTGCGGCGCAGGCGCCGCCAGCCGGGGCGCCGGCGGGGAGGGCGGGGCGTTGCTCTGCGTGGGAGCAGCGGTCAAAGACGAGGGCCGGTTCGGCGCCGTCACATCCCGCCTCACCGGCGTCCGTACCGACGGCGAGATCGGCCGAGGCCGCTCGTCCGGCAGCAGCAGGCGAGGCTCGATGTCCATATAGACCGGCGGCGTCCAAGCGGCTGTCTGCCGCGCCCTCTGACCCAAATCCGCGATCGCCAGCAGGCCGATCATCCCGGCGTTGAGCAAGAGGGCGGCCGCCGCCAGCGACAGCTTGCGCCCGTCCAGGCTGCCGGTATCCGCCGCCAGAGCCGCCATGGGTTCTCCCTCGATCAGCAAGCTGAGCGGCAACTGAGGCGACTTTCAGGCGTGGAAAGCGCGTGGGAGCGCGGTCGCTTGACGAAATCGTCGATCGGACGTAGAAGCCCCGCACTTTCGAGGATGGGCGGTTCGCCGCTTTCCGGGATCGTGACAATCGAACGGACGGGCTGTGCCCGCCGGAACGCCCGAAGCGCGCGTTCCGGTTTTTCTGTTTGTGCGTCATGCGCCGGGTCTCGACAGCAGCCCGGGCGGCTCACGCGCCGTCCAAAAGAAGGTCCATGAGGCGCCCCGGCCGAAAGGCACACGCCTCCATCAGAAGTCGAGACGAGTCTCCAATGCCCACGATCAATCAGCTGATCCGCAAGCCGCGCAAGCCCAAGCCCACCCGCAACAAGGTGCCGGCGCTCGAGGGTTCGCCGCAGCGTCGCGGCGTCTGCACCCGCGTCTACACCACGACCCCGAAGAAGCCGAACTCGGCTCTGCGTAAGGTCGCCAAGGTTCGCCTGGCCAAGAACGGCTACGAAGCCGTGTGCTACATCCCCGGCGAAGGCCACAACCTGCAGGAGCACTCGGTGGTCCTGATCCGCGGCGGCCGGGTCAAGGACTTGCCCGGCGTCCGCTACCACATCCTGCGCGGCGTGCTGGACACGCAAGGCGTCAAGGACCGCAAGCAGCGCCGTTCGCACTACGGCGCCAAGCGTCCGAAGTAAGCCTTCGCGCCCAGTCAGATTTAAGAGGATACACCTATGTCCCGTCGTCACCGCGCCCAGAAGCGCGACGTCCTGCCGGATCCCAAGTTCGGCGACCTGGTCGTCACCAAGTTCATGAACTACGTCATGTACGAAGGTAAGAAGGCCGTCGCCGAGAACATCGTCTACGGCGCCTTCGACATCCTGGCCGACAAGAAGAAGGACCAGGAACCGGTCGCCACCTTCCACGCCGCGCTGGACAACGTCGCCCCGGCGGTCGAAGTCCGCAGCCGCCGCGTCGGCGGCGCGACCTACCAGGTGCCGGTCGAGGTTCGTCCGGACCGCCGTCGCGCCTTGGCCATCCGCTGGCTGGTCAACGCCGCTCGCAAGCGCGGCGAGAACACCATGACCGAGAAGCTGGCGGCCGAGCTGCTGGACGCCTCCAACAACCGCGGCACCGCGGTCAAGAAGCGCGAAGACACCCACAAGATGGCCGAGGCGAACCGCGCCTTCAGCCACTACCGCTGGTAAGCGTCTTCAAAGCGCCATAGGGCGTCGCTATCTTGAGACTATCCGGCGCGGGCGATTTCCGTTAAATCGCCCGCGCTGTCTTATCCGACATATCCGGGGGCGCTTGAGGCGTCCCGCCAACGCACCCCACAGGGACGCACAATGCCCCGCACGCATAAAATCGAAGACTACCGCAACTTCGGCATCATGGCCCACATCGACGCGGGCAAGACGACGACGACCGAGCGGATCCTGTATTACACCGGCAAGTCCCACAAGATCGGCGAAGTCCACGACGGCGCCGCGACCATGGACTGGATGGACCAGGAACAAGAACGCGGCATCACCATCACCTCGGCCGCGACGACCGCTTTCTGGAAAGAAAAGCGCCTCAACATCATCGACACCCCCGGCCACGTGGACTTCACCATTGAAGTCGAGCGCAGCTTGCGCGTCCTCGACGGCGCCGTGACCGTGCTTGACGGCAACGCCGGCGTCGAGCCGCAGACCGAAACCGTCTGGCGCCAGGCCGACAAGTACCGCGTGCCGCGCATCGTGTTCGTCAACAAGATGGACAAGATCGGCGCCGACTTCGACAAGTCGGTCGAGTCGATCCGCGACCGTCTGGGCGCCAAGGCCGTGCCGATCCAGTTCCCGATCGGCGCCGAGTCCAACCTGTCGGGCCTGGTCGACCTGGTCCGCATGAAGGCCGTGGTCTGGGACAACGACGCCCTGGGCGCGAACTTCCGCGACGAGGAAATCCCCGCCGACCTGCAAGCCAAGGCCAACGAAGCGCGCCAGTACCTGATCGACAACGCCGTCGAGCTGGATGACGAGGCGATGGAAGCCTACCTCGAAGGCAATGAGCCTTCGGAAGAGACCATCAAGAAGTGCATCCGCAAGGCCGTGCTGACCGGCGCCTTCTATCCGATCCTGTGCGGCTCGGCCTTCAAGAACAAGGGCGTGCAGACGCTGCTGGACGCCGTCGTCGACTATCTGCCGTCGCCGGTCGACATCCCGCCGACGCCGGGCATCGACTACAAGACCGAAGAAGAAGTGGTCCGCCGCGCCTCGGACGAAGAGCCCCTGTCGGTCCTGGCGTTCAAGATCATGGACGACCCCTTCGTCGGCTCGCTGACCTTCTGCCGCCTGTATTCCGGCAAGATGGAAACCGGCATGGGCCTGCTGAACTCGACCCGCGACAAGAAGGAACGCGTCGGCCGCATGCTGCTGATGCACTCCAACAACCGCGAGGACATCAAGGAAGCCTACGCCGGCGACATCGTCGCCCTGGCCGGCCTCAAGGACACCCGCACCGGCGACACCTTGTGCGATCCGCTGAAGTCCCCGGTGATCCTGGAGCGCATGGAGTTCCCGGCGCCCGTGATCGAGATCGCGGTCGAGCCCAAGACCAAGGCCGACCAGGAAAAGCTGGGCGTCGCTCTGGCCAAGCTCGCTTCGGAAGATCCGTCCTTCACCGTGTCGACCGACCACGAGTCCGGCCAGACGATCCTGAAGGGCATGGGCGAGCTGCACCTCGACATCAAGATCGACATCCTGAAGCGCACCTACAAGGTCGAGGCCACCATCGGCGCGCCGCAGGTCGCCTATCGTGAATCGATCAGCCGCAAGGCCGAAATCGACTACACCCACAAGAAGCAGACCGGCGGCACGGGCCAGTTCGCCCGCGTCAAGCTGGTGTTCGAGCCGGGCGAGCCGGGCACGGACTTCGTGTTTGAATCCGCCATCGTCGGCGGCGCGGTGCCCAAGGAATACATCCCGGGCGTCGAAAAGGGCCTGAAGTCGGCCAAGGACAACGGCCTGCTGGCGGGCTTCCCGGTCATCGACGTCAAGGCCACCCTGGTCGACGGCGCCTTCCACGACGTCGACTCCTCGGTTCTGGCGTTCGAAATCGCGTCTCGCGCCGCCTTCAAGGAACTGCGCGAAAAGGGCGGGCCCAAGCTGCTCGAGCCGATCATGGCCGTCGAGGTCGTGACCCCGGAAGAGTATCTGGGTTCGGTCATCGGTGACCTGAACGGCCGTCGCGGCATGATCCAGGGTCAGGACATGCGCGGCAACGCCACCGTCGTGAACGCCTTTGTGCCGCTGGCCAACATGTTCGGCTATGTGAACACGCTGCGCGGCATGTCGCAGGGCCGCGCCCAGTTCACCATGCAGTACGACCACTACGAGCCGGTGCCGCAGCACGTCGCCGACGAAGTGATCAAGAAGTACGCCTAAGCTTTTCCTTTCGGAGAAGCGGACCTACAAGCGCCCGGCCGGTGTCATGGCCGGGCGTCCCTAAACCCCCAAACTGCAGGAACCCCCGGTTCGGGGACCTAGGAGCTAGAGAATGGCCAAGGAAAAGTTCGAACGCACGAAGCCGCACTGCAACATCGGCACGATTGGTCACGTTGACCACGGCAAGACGACGCTGACGGCGGCGATCACGATGACGCTGGCGAAGTCGGGCGGCGCCACGGCGAAGAAGTACGAGGACATCGACGCGGCGCCGGAAGAAAAGGCTCGCGGCATCACGATCAACACCGCGCACGTGGAATATGAGACGGCCAACCGTCACTACGCCCACGTCGACTGCCCCGGCCACGCCGACTATGTGAAGAACATGATCACGGGCGCCGCCCAGATGGACGGCGCGATCCTGGTGGTTTCGGCCGCCGACGGCCCGATGCCGCAGACCCGCGAGCACATCCTGCTGGCCCGTCAGGTCGGCGTGCCGGCGCTGGTGGTGTTCATGAACAAGGTCGACCTGGTCGACGACGAGGAGCTGCTCGAGCTCGTCGAGATGGAAGTGCGCGAGCTGCTTTCGTCCTACCAGTTCCCGGGCGACGACATTCCGATCACCAAGGGCTCGGCCAAGGCCGCGACCGACGGCGTGAACCCGGAAATCGGCGAACAGCGCGTGCTGGAGCTGATGGCCACGGTTGACGCCTACATCCCGCAGCCTGAGCGTCCGGTGGACCTGCCGTTCCTGATGCCGGTGGAAGACGTGTTCTCGATCTCGGGCCGCGGCACCGTGGTGACGGGTCGCGTCGAGCGCGGCATCGTCAAGGTCGGCGAGGAAGTCGAGATCGTCGGCATCCGTCCGGTCCAGAAGACGACCTGCACGGGCGTGGAAATGTTCCGCAAGCTGCTGGACCAGGGCCAGGCGGGCGACAACGTGGGCGTGCTGCTGCGCGGCACCAAGCGTGAAGACGTCGAGCGCGGCCAGGTGCTGTGCAAGCCGGGCTCCATCACCCCGCACACCAAGTTCGTGGCCGAAGCCTACATCCTGACCAAGGAAGAAGGCGGTCGTCACACCCCCTTCTTCACCAACTACCGCCCGCAGTTCTATTTCCGCACGACCGACGTGACCGGCATCGTGCACCTGAAGGAAGGCGTGGAGATGATCATGCCCGGCGACAACGCCGAGCTGAACGTCGAACTGATCACCCCGATCGCCATGGAAGAAAAGCTGCGCTTCGCCATCCGCGAAGGCGGCCGCACGGTTGGAGCCGGCGTGGTCTCCAAGATCATCGCCTGATCGCGATCGGTCTTGAGAACTGCAGAAGCGGCTCCGGGCTTGTCCCGGAGCCGTTTTTCTTTGCCTGCAGCGCAGCTTGAGGCAAGATGGGCGCACAAGGGGGATCACCGAAGTTGAACGCGGAAGCTATCCGGAGCCGGCCGGTGCTCGGCTATGGCCTGGCGATCGGCGCATGGCTGGCGGCCTTTGTGCTGCGCGTGGCGCTGGCCGACTGGTTTCCTCCAGGCTTTCCCTATCTGACCTTCTTTCCCGCCGTCGTGGTGGCCGCCTATTTCGCGGGACTGTGGCCGTCGATCCTGACGGCGGTGCTGTCGGGTCTCAGCGCATGGTGGTTCTGGATCGGCGCGCCGGGTTTCGACTGGAGCCCGGCCACGGCCGTGGCCCTGGTGTTCTTCGCCTTTGTGGTTGCGGTCGATATCTTCTTTATCGTCGGCATGACCTCGGCGCGGGGCAAGCTGGAGGCGGAGGCCGCCCGCAGCGCCGCCCTGGCCCAGAGCCGGGACCTGCTCTACCGCGAGGTCCAGCACCGCGTGTCCAACAACATCCAGGTGGTCAGTTCGCTGCTGAGGCTGGAAGCGGGCATGGCCAAGGACGGCGATGCGCGTCGTATCCTGACCGAGGCGGCCAGCCGCACGGCCCTGATCGCCAAGGTGCAGCGCGGCCTGTCCGACGCCGAGGGCCGCGCCACCCCGTTCGAAGCGGTGGCGCGCGATCTTTGCGCCGACGCCCTGGCCGCCGCCGCGCGAGAGGACGTCGCCCTGTTGCTGGACGGGGGGCAGCTGACGCTGACGGCGGAGGAGGCGACACCGGTCATGCTGATCCTGCTGGAGTGCGTGAACAATGCACTCGAGCACGGCCTGGCCGATCGCGAAGGCCGGATCGAGGTGGTGTTCGCCGAAACAGAGGGGCAGCGTCGGCTGACCGTGCGCGACGACGGCCGGGGCCTGCCGTCCGGCTTCGATGCGGGACGGCCGTCGAGCCTGGGCCTTCGGATCGTCCATGGCCTGGCCGGGCAGTTGGGCGGCCGCTTCGAGATGGAGCACGTTGATCCCGGCGTCCGCTGCGCGCTCGCCTATCCGATACCGAGGGATATCGCAGGCTGATCTTCGCGTGAGGCGCGAGAGAGCTTGCAAGCAACCGAACGGCGCCGCTTACGTTCGCTGTCTGGACGTTAAGCTTTCGGTAACCAACCATGCGGCGCGCGCTTCACATCGGTCTGTTCATCGGCACCCTGATCGGCATGTCCGCCTGCGCCACCGCGTCTGACCATGGGTCCGGGCAGGCCGGCGCCTATGGCTCGGTGGACGTGGGTCGCAGCCGCTGACAACGAAATCGTGGCGAAAGGTCGCGTGATCTCGTAAGATGACCGGTGCGGACGCCGGCTGTCGCGCCGCGTCGGTTCCAAAACCCCCTAGATGTTACTGATCGCCATTGTCGTCGTTCTGCTCCTTGTGGTGCTCAACGGCCTGTTCGCCATGACCGAGTTGGCGGTCGTCTCCTCTCGCAAGTCGAGGCTGCAAAGCCGGGCGGAGCGGGGCGACAAGGGGGCGCGCGCGGCGCTGAAGCTGGCGGAAGAGCCGACCCATTTCCTGTCGGCGGTTCAGGTCGGCATCACCTTGATCGGCATTCTGGCGGGCGCCTACGGTCAGGCGGCGATCGCGGGCGAACTGGACCGCATCCTGGAGGCGAGCTTTCCGGCGCTGTCGGCCTATACCGAGGTGTTCTCGACCCTGCTGGTGGTCATCTGCATCACCTATGTGTCGCTGATCGTCGGCGAGCTGGTGCCCAAGCGACTGGCCCTGATCTTTCCCGAATCGATCGCGGCCAAGATGGCGGCGCCGATCTCGACCCTGGCCATTGTGCTAAAGCCCTTCGTGCTGCTGCTGACGGCATCGACCTCGGGCATCCTCAAGCTGCTCGGCGTCAAGGATCGCGACGGCTCGGACGTGACCCAGGAAGAGGTCGAGACCATGATCGCCGAGGGCACATCGGCTGGTCTGATCGAGCCGGAAGAGCAGGAGATGATCGAGGAGATCCTGCGTCTGGGCGACCGGCCGGTGCGGGTGGCCATGACGCCGCGCACCGACGTCTATTGGGTGGCGCTGGACGACACGCCCGAGACGCTGCGCGAGGAAATCCGCCTGTGTCCCTATTCGCGCATCGTGGTCGCGCGCGACGGCGACCTGGATCACCCCGTCGGCGTGGTTCACAAGAAGGACCTGCTGGACGCTCTTCTGACGACCGGCGAGCTGACGGTCGAGGCGCACATCGCCACCCCGGCCTTTATTCCGCAGTCGACTTCGGTGCTGAAGGCGCTGGAGATCCTCAAGGGCTCCTTTGTCCACATGGCCTTCATCGTCGATGAGTACGGCGCCTTTGAAGGCGTGGTGACCGCGACCGACATTCTCGAGATGATCGCCGGCGACTTCAACGAGGGCCACGACGAGCCGCACGCCTATGTCACCCAGCGTTCGGACGGCAGCTGGCTGGTCGACGGGCGCACCGACCTGGACGAACTGTGCGACGTCCTGGGCGAGGACTTCGGCGAGAACGAAAGCTTCCACACCGTGGCTGGCCTGATCCTGCACCAGCTGTCGCGCGTCCCGGACGAGGGCGAGGTGCTGCAGGTCGGACGCTTCGAGGTCGAGGTGATCGACATGGACGACCGCCGCATCGACAAGCTGATCTTCCGCGAGGTGGTCAAGGCCGAGGACGAAAAGGACGCGGTGGCCGCCCACGTCGAGAGCTGACCCTGCGGATCGATCCGAAGCCGAACCGCGTTAGCGGCCTTTCCCCTCGGAGAAGCTGATGCGACTGCTCCAGCAACCTTGGCCCCTGAAGCTGATCTGGCTCGTGCTGCTGGGCGAAGCCTGCGCCGCCCTGCTCAACAGGGAATGGATCGTCGGTGCGGTCGCGCTGACGACATTCGGTCTGACCTTGCTTCCGCTCTATGTGGGACGGGTCTCGGGCGTGCACATCCCTTCGGGTTTCCTGGTGGCGATCGCGGTGTTCCTGATGGCGACCCTCTTTCTAGGAGAGATCAGGAATTTCTACGAACGCTTCTGGTGGTGGGACATCGTGCTTCACATCGGCTCCGCCGTGGCCTTTGGCCTGGCCGGGGTCGTGCTGATGCTGATCCTTGTGCGCGGCGAGCGATTGACCGCGGCGCCGATCACCGTGGCCTTTTTCGCCTTCTGCTTTGCGGTCACGGTGGGCGTGTTCTGGGAGATCATCGAGTTCACTGCCGACCAGACGCTGGGCACGAACACCCAGCGGTCCGGGCTGATGGACACCATGTGGGACCTGATCGTGGACTGTCTGGGCGCGCTCGTGGGCGCCGCGGCCGGGTGGATCTACCTCCAGGGCGAGCAGGGCTGGGTCCTGACGGGAACGCTGCGCGAGTTCGTGCGCCGCAACGGACGACTGTTCAGCCCGCGCTGACGCATCGCGCTTGAAAAGCGGAGCGGGGTGGGGCATACGCGCCCCTCTGGCGAGAACGGCTTCACGGCCGCCTCTTGTCTAGGAGTTTAGCTCAGCTGGTAGAGCACCGGTCTCCAAAACCGGGGGTCGTGGGTTCGAGTCCCCCAACTCCTGCCATTCCCCCTGTCGCCGCCGGATGGGACTTCCCATCTGCGGCGACAGGTTCAATTGTTTTGAAGAGCAGCTGATGGCCAAGGCCAAAACTCCCGGCAGGCGTCCCCAGATGGGCGCGGGGCCCCAGACGGTTCCGGCGGCCCAGACGATCGCCGTGGACGCGCCTGCGCCCAAGAAGAAGACCTCGCCCGGTCAGTTCTTCAGCCAGGTCCGCGCCGAGGGCCGCAAGATCACCTGGCCGAGCCGCAAGGAGACCTGGATCACCTCGGTGATGGTCTTCATCATGGTGCTGATCGCCTCGATCTTCTTCTGGATCGTGGACACCGGCCTGGGCTTCGCCTTCCGCTACATCATCGCTCTCGGATCCTGAGAAAGACGCGCCCATGACCGATGCAGCGCCCGCCGCCAATCCGCGCCACAAGTGGTACATCATCAACGCCTATTCGAACTTCGAAAAGAAGGTCGCCGAGCAGCTGCGCGAGCAGGCTCGTCAGCGTGGGCTTGAGGACAAGTTCTCCGAAATCCTGGTGCCGACCGAGGACGTCGTCGAGATCCGCCGCGGCCGCAAGGTGAACTCCGAGCGCAAATTCTTCCCCGGTTATGTGCTGGTGAAGATGGAGATGACGGACGAGGCCTATCACCTGGTCAAGGACACGCCCAAGGTCACCGGCTTCCTGGGCGCAGCCGGCGGCACCAAGCCGCTGCCGGTCTCCGAACGCGAAGTGCAGAACATCATCGGCGCGGTGGAAGAGGGCGTGGAGCGTCCGAAACCCACCATCCGCTTCGACATCGGCGAAAAGGTCAAGGTCACCGACGGCCCCTTCGCCAGCTTCGACGGCTCGGTCGAAAGCGTGGACGAGGACAACGCCCGCCTGCGCGTCGCCGTCTCCATCTTCGGCCGCGCGACGCCGGTCGATCTGGAATACGGCCAGGTGGAGAAGGTCGCGGGCTGATCGGCCGCTGACTACCAGAACCCCTTCGTCACGGTGCTGCGCGCCGCGCCCCCTCTCTATCCTCTATAGTTAGGGGAGTTGACCAAACCTCTTTTCTCCTCCCTGTTCGCGAAGCGAATGGGGAGGTGGATCGTCGGCATAGCCGACGAGACGGAGGGGTTGGATGCCGGCCGCCGCGAAGAGCTACGAACGCGCCCGCACCATGCGAAGGGCTTTGACGCCGCCAGAGGCTAGACTCTGGACGGCGATCAAGAACCAGCGGCTCGGCGTGCGCTTCCGCCGCCAGCATCCGATCGGCCCCTACATCCTCGACTTCTATTGCCCACAGGCGAAGGCAGCGGTCGAGGTGGATGGTCTCATGCACAGCGGCGCGGAACGCGCCGCACATGATGCGCGACGAACCGTCTGGCTGGCGCAGCAGGGTGTTCGCGTCATCAGGATCGAAGCCGTCGCAGTCAGAGACGATCTGCCGTCCGTGATCGACTTCCTTCAGGCCGAACTGACCGGTCGCTGAAGACCCCTCCGTCTCGTCGGCTGCGCCGCCGATCCACCTCCCCATCTCTGCGCGATAGGGAGGAGAAGATTTCTCCTCCCTATCGTCGATGGGGAGGTGGCGCGAGGCGTAAGCCTCGTGACGGAGGGGTTTCCTTTTCCACATCCGTCCGCTATAGGCGCGCCTCCCGCGCATGCGGGGCAAATCCGTGGGAGGCAGCCATGCCGGACCACGGCTCACCGGCCTGATCCCCGATCAGGTCATCCATAGGAGAGTTCAATGGCCAAGAAGATTCTCGGCTACATCAAGCTGCAGGTGCCGGCCGGCTCGGCCACGCCTTCGCCGCCGATCGGCCCTGCGCTGGGTCAGCGCGGCGTCAACATCATGGGCTTCTGCAAGGAGTTCAACGCGCGCACGGAAAAGGAAGCCAAGGGCACCCCGCTTCCGACCGTGATCACCGTCTACCAGGACAAGAGCTTCACCTTTGTCACCAAGACGCCGCCGGCGACCTGGTTCCTGAAGCAGGCCACCGGCCTGAAGTCGGGTTCCAAGCTCGTGGGCCGCGAAACGGCCGGCAAGATCACGCAAACGCAACTGCGCGAGATCGCCGAAAAGAAGATGAAGGATCTCAACGCCAACGACATCGACGCCGCGGCGAAGATCATCGAAGGCTCGGCCCGCGCGATGGGCCTGGAAGTGGTGGAGGGCTAAGCTCATGGCCAAGCAAACCAAGCGCCTCAAGGCCCGCACCGGCGACACCCAGGTGAACATGCCGTTCGCCGACGCCATCAAGGCCGTCAAGGACAACGCCACCGCCAAGTTCGACGAGTCGATCGAGATCGCCGTCAACCTGGGCGTCGATCCGCGTCACGCCGACCAGCAGGTCCGCGGCGTGGTGAACCTGCCCTCGGGCACCGGCCGCGACGTTCGCGTCGCCGTCTTCGCCAAGGACGCCCGCGCCGATGAAGCGCGCGCGGCCGGGGCCGAGCACGTCGGCGCCGAGGACCTGTACGAGCGCATCGCCGGCGGCTTCATGGAGTTCGACCGCGTGATCGCCTCGCCGGACATGATGGCCCTGGTCGGCCGTCTGGGTAAGGTGCTGGGCCCGCGCGGCCTGATGCCGAATCCCAAGGTCGGCACCGTGACCCCGAACGTCGCCCAGGCCGTCAAGGACGCCAAGGGCGGCGCGGTCGAGTTCCGTGTCGAAAAGGCGGGCATCGCCCACGCCGGCGTCGGCAAGGCCTCCTTCACCCAGGAAGCTCTGGAAGCCAACGTCAAGGCGTTCGTGGACGCTCTGAACCGCGCCAAGCCGTCGGGCGCCAAGGGCACCTATGTGAAGCGCATCAGCCTGTCCTCGACGATGGGCCCGGGCTTCAAGATCGACCCAGCTTCGCTCGGCGCCTGAGCCGCGGCGACCGCCACCGGGACGTGAAAGGGCGGCGACCTCAGGGTCGCCGCCCTTTTCTTTTCAGCGGCGATCAACAGCTGTTCGGACAAGCTGTGCCGTTTATTTTGACTGGATGCGAACGGCTGCGCCCGCGGCGCGTTGCACCGGTTCGGATCAAGATTGGGCGGCGATGTTCGGATTTCTGAAGGCAAGGACACAGGGCGAGCCGCTGGACGGCGGTGATCCATGGAAAGGTCGTCTGGCCTTTGGCGCGATCGTGCTGGTGGCCGCCTATTTCACGGTGCAGCTGATTGTCGGGCTGCAGACGCTGTGGCTGCTGATTTTCGGGGCGATTGTCGTCGCCGTGGTGCTGCGGTCCCTGGCCGATCCCATCGTGCGCTGGCTGCGTCTGCCTGATCCCATGGCGGTGTTCGCTTCGCTGCTGATCGTGGTTCTTTTCATAGCCGGCGTGCTGTTCCTGTTCGGCACCCAGATCGCGCAGCAGATCGCCTCGCTATCGGCGGTGCTGCCCCAAGGCGCCGCGCGCGTTCAGGCCTACGTCCTGGCGCAGCCTTACGGGCCTCAGTTGCTGGAGCAGGTGCAGCACCTCGGCGACCGCGCCGGCCAGGCGCTGCAGGTCGCCCAGAAGTTCGCAATGGGCTTCGCCTCGGGCCTGACCACCCTGTTGCTGGTGGTGGTGGCAGGCGTCTTTCTGGCCATCGAACCGGCCAAGTCGCGCGAAGGCATGCTGTCGATCTTCCCGATGGATCGGCGTCCCCGTCTGCGCCAGGTGCTGAACACCTGCGGCATGGCGCTGAAGGGCTGGCTGAAGGCGCAGCTGTTCTCGATGGTCCTGGTGGGCACCCTGACCGGCGTCGGCCTCGCCGTCATCGGCGTGCCCTCGGCGCTGGCGCTGGGGCTGCTCACCGGTCTGGCGCAGTTCGTGCCGATCGTGGGGCCGATCGTCTCCACCGTGCCTGCGGTGCTGGTGGCCACGACCCAAGGGCTCGACACCGTGCTGCTGACGCTGGGCCTCTATCTTGTCGTGTCCCAGCTCGAGAGCAACTTCATCACCCCGATGGTGCAGAAGAACGTCGCCAACCTGCCGGTCGTGCTCGGCATCTTCGCGGTTGTCGGCATCGGCACGCTGTTCGGGCCGCTGGGCGTGCTGTTCGCCACGCCCCTGGCGCTCGTGCTGCACACCCTGGTGACCATGCTGTACCGCCAGGACGTGCTTGGCGATCCCGACGCCAAGGCTCACGGTGAGAAGGGACGCAAGTCCAAGAAGGAATGATCCGTGAACGGACGTCTTGACCCCGCCGCTCGAATGCCGTCTTCGGGCCCCTGAGACGAGGTGTCGCGTTGAAGGGCCCAAGCGTGTGACCAAGAGCAAGCGTTCAAGAAGCTCGGAAACTCGCCAGGTGGCGGCGCTGCCCTGGCGCAAGACCGACGATGGGCTGCAGGTCCTGATGATCACCTCGCGCGAGACCCGGCGCTGGGTCATCCCCAAGGGCGGTCGAATGATCGGCAAGACCGACCATGAAGCCGCCGCGCAGGAGGCGCTGGAGGAGGCCGGCGTCCGGGGCGAGATCCATCCGGACGCGATCGGCTCATTTCGCTACGCAAAACGCCTGCGCACCGGCGCCGAGCGTCAGTGCGTGGTCGCCGTCTATCCGCTGGAAGTCTTGATCCAGCTGGGCGCCTGGCCCGAGGACGGCGAACGCCAGCGGCAATGGATGATGCTCGCCCACGCCGCCGAGGCCGTGCATGAGACCGATCTCGCCGACCTGATCCGCCGCTTCGAACCGCCCGTAGCTGCACCGGACGCCGGCGAGGGGTAGGGCAGGCGCATCGCGCCCGCCCCGTTCGGCGTCAGTTGCCCGACGCGCTCTTGTCCGGGCTGATCTCGGTCATGGCCGACTGCAGATAGTTCTGCTCGCCCAGTTGGCGGATCAGCAGGTGCTGGGTCTCGAGGAAGTCGATGTGCTCCTCGGTGTCCGACAGGATGTGGACCAGGATCTCGCGGCTGACGAAGTCGCGCGCCTCTTCGCACTGGACGATGGCGGGAAGCAGGGTCTCGCGGCTGCCCAGCTCCAGCTGCAAGTCGGCGCCCAGGCATTCAATGGCGTTCTCGCCGATGTGCAGCTTGTGCAAATCCTGCAGGTTGGGCAGGCCGTCCAAAAACAGCACGCGCTTGATCAGCATGTCGGCGTGCTTCATCTCGCCGATCGATTCCTCGTAGATCACCTGACCCAGGTGCTTCAGGCCCCAGCTTTCAAACATGCGGGCATGCAGGAAGTACTGGTTGACCGCCGTCAGCTCGTTGGTCAGCACCGCATTGAGGGTGCGGATGATCGCGGGATCGCCCTTCATGGCCATGGTCCTTTGTCCTGATCGCGCAACCGCGCCGTCAGAGGCTTCCTAGCACAGTAAAAGCGGCTGTGTTTACCTGCGACTATTTATCAGCGCGTTGATAACGCGAACGATTGTCGCTCGCTCTTTCTCTTCTACTCGGCTGCGAGCGCGAAGCTTTCGCGGCTGGACTGAATCATCTGGCGCATCTCGCAGACGCACTTGGCGCACTGCGCCTGGCACCCATGCGAGGCGAAGATGTCGCGGGGCCGCTCGGCGCCCGCTTCGATGGCCTGGGCCACGTCGCGGCGACGCAGGCCATTGCAGTTGCAGACATACACGAGGCGAACACTCACGCAGGCGACTGATAATGGTTCGCTATAGCAGCCGTAGAGGCGATTGCAAATCGTTCGCGGCGATGGATTGCCGTTGACGCGCGCGGCGCGCCGTCGCAGGTCCTCGGCCATGGCTCGCCAACCTCTCGCTCCTGTCCGCCCGCCGTGCCGACTGTATCTCATCACGCCGCCGCACATCGCTCATCTGGACGCCTTCGCCGCGCAGCTGGAGCAGGCGCTGGATGCAGGCGACGTCGCGGCGCTGCAGATCCGGCTGAAGCCGGCGGAGGAAGGCGACATCCGCAACGCCGTGCAGCGGCTCTTGCCCATCGCGCGCGCGATGGGCGTGGCGGTGTTGCTGAACGACCGGCCCGACCTGGCGCGAACGCTGGGCTGCGACGGTGTTCACATCGGACAGGAGGACGCGCCGCTCGCCGAGGCGCGCCGCATCCTGGGGCCTGACGCGATGATCGGCGTCACCTGCCATGCCGATCGCGACCTGGCCTGGGACGCGGCCGAGGGCGGAGCGGACTACGTCGCCTTTGGCGCCTTCTACCCGACCGCCACCAAGGAGACGGCTCACCGGCCGGAACTGGAGCTGTTGTCGACCTGGCAGGAGACCGTGGAGGTTCCCTGCGTCGCCATCGGCGGGATCACCGTCGACAATGCGGCGGCGCTCGCCCGCGCCGGAGCCGATTTCATCGCGGTCTCTGGCGGCGTCTGGGCCCACCCTGACGGTCCAGCGGTCGCCGTGTCGCGATTCGCAGCTGTGCTGGCGGCTGTCGCAGAGGAAATTTAACAAAGATAGGTTTTGTGGAGAATGTAGCCGCTTACCCAAGGCCCTCCCCATGACCCCGAGCACCGCGCTCGACATCGCTGCTTCGAAGGTCCCGCGCTCGCGCAAGGCGCGTATCGAGCGAACCCGCGGGGCGGGCGGGCTGACGTGGACGCTGGCGCCTATCCTCACCGGGGTCGGAGTGGTCGTTCTGATCGGCCTGGCCCTGTCGCTGGCGCGATCTGAGGGGACGGTCGCGGCTTTGTGGGGCGCGGGCGGTCTGGCGACGGCGGTCTGGCTTCGTCAGGGCGGCAGGGGGCGCTCTCTCGACACCGCCTTCTTCGCAGCCATGACCACGGCGATCATGGTCGGCGAACTGCTCGCGGGCAATCCGCCGGCGCTGTCGGCCTTCTTCACGATCGTCAATCTGATCGAGATCGTTGGCGCTGTGGCGATGGCGCGGCGGTTCGCGCCGGCTTTGTCGATGAACACCCTGGAAGACGCCGCGCGCTTGCTGGTCAGCACCGCCGTGCTGCCGCCGCTCGCCGCCGGCCTGGTCGCCTCGATCGGCCTGGGCCTCTTCACCGGCGCGCCGATCCTGCCGAGCCTTCAGACCTGGTGGTTGGGCCACGCCATGGGCATGGCGGTGATCTGCTCCACCGTTATCGCCGCCACGTCGGTCAGCCTGCGCGTGCTCGCCAGGCCGCAACGCGCGCTGGAGGCGCTGGGTCTGCTGGTCGGCCTGGTCGCGCTTTGCCTGTTCGCCTTCACCGGCGGCATGCCGCTGGGCTTTCTGCTGCTGCCGGCGCTGGTTTTGATCGCGCTGCGCTTCCGGGTGCTCGGCGTGGCTGCCGCCATCTGCGTGATCGCCCTGGTCGCGGTAGGCTCTTCGCTGCTCGGGCAAGGTCCCTATCGCGCGGCCGGCGACCTGTCGCAGCAGGTGATGACGGCGCAACTGCTTGTGGTGGTCGGCTATATGCCCTTCACCCTCCTGGCCAGCCTGATCGAGGAGCGGGCGGGGCTGGTCGCCGCCGCCCGACGGGCCCAGCGCCAGGCCGAGATGGCCTCGGCCGCCAAGTCGCGCCTGCTGGCCAATGTGGCGCACGAGATCAAGAGCCCGGTCGCGGGCGTGATCGGCATCGGCGAACTGTGGTCAAAGGGACAGCTGGGCCTTGTCACGCCTCAGCAGGTCGAGATGGCCGACATGCTGGTCCGCACCGCGCGCGAGGTCGAGACCCTGGCGCATGACCTGCTGGACGTGGCGCGCGCCGAGGCGGGGGCTGTCCGCGTCGATCTGCGTCCGACCGACATGTTCGGCGTCATGCAGGACGTTCGCCGCGCCCTGATCCTGCGGCCGGAAGCGCAGGACGTCTCGGTAGAGGTGCAGGGCGAGCCTTCCGCGGCCGTGGCCCTGGCCGATTCGCAGCGCATGGCGCAGGTGCTGACCAACCTGGGCGTCAATGCGATGAAGTACGGTCGCTCCGGCGGACGCGTCATCCTGCGCGCCGTCCGCGAGGACGCCGCAGTTCGTGTAGAGGTGATCGACTTCGGTCCCGGCCTCAGCGCCGAGAAACAGGCGCAGTTGTTCGAGCCCTTCAACCGGCTGGGACTGGAGCGTTCGACGATCGAGGGCCACGGCATCGGCCTGGCCTTGGCGCGCCGTCTGGTGGAGTTGCAGAACGGCGAGATCGGCGTGGTGTCTGAGCCGGGCGAGGGCGCCGCCTTCTGGGTCACCCTGCCGGGCGTCTAAGGCGATGCGACGGGGCTTGTTCTCGACACAAGGGCGGGACAAGCTTCCGCAATGATGTTGATCGCTCTTGTCTCCGCCTTTGCCGTCGCCGCGCCGTCCGGTCAGACCGCGCCGCGCCCGTCCAGCGACCTGACCCGCAGTCTGAACGGCGGACCGGCCGCTCAGTCCGCGGCGCCGGCGCCGGCGCCGACCCGCCCAGCCGCGCCGCCGGCGGCTGTGACGACGCCCGCGCCTGTCGCTACGACTGCGGCCGCGCCACGTGCGCCGGAGGTTGCGCCGCTGAGCGCCGCCGCCATCGCCGCCCTGCCGTTCCGTGCGACCGTGCCGGCGGGCTTTCAGATGATCCAGCGTCCGTCGGGCGCGGACGCCAAGGTCTACGCCATCCAGCGCGGCGGCCAGACCTTTGTCACCGTCTATGCCGGCCCGGCGTCGCAGTTTCCGATCTATGACGGAGAGATGGTCCAGGCGGGCGGGCGCTCTTCGGTCGTGCTGACGGAGAACGGCCAGCGCACCGCCGCCGAGCACCTGTTCCAGCGCCCCTCGGCCCCCAAGGAGATCCACGTCTGGATCGCCAGCCTCGACGGCGCCGACCGCGTCCAGGCCGAGGCGATCGGCCAGGGCGTGGAGCCGCGCTGATCGCCCTCAGCCCTCGGACCACACCGCCAGCTCGCTTCCGGCCGGGTCGCGGAAGTGGAAGCGCCGACTACCGGGGAAAGCATAGATCGCCCGCACGATGACGCCGCCGGCCGCCTCGACCCTGGCCTGCATGGCCTCCAGGTCATGGGCATAGAGGACGGGCAGGGGCTGCGGCGTGGCGGCGGTCGCATCGGCGTCGAAGCCGCCGTCCAACCCCTGCTCGAACGCGGCATAGCTCGGGCCGTAATCGACAAAGGTCCAGCCGAACGCCTCGCCGTAGAACGCCTTGGTCCGCGGCAGGACCCCGCCGGGCAGCTCCAGATAGTCCAGCTTGCCGTCTTCACGCATCGGTGACGCCCCTGTGGTCGGTGTGGTGATCGGTAGAGCTTGCACGATCTCCGACTCTGCGCAAACCTGAGACCGGTTCGCAATCGCAGGTGCGTTCATGATCGTGATGACCACAGGATTGGCGAGTTTGGTGGCGCTGATGCGCGATGCGGAACCCAGTCGCCGCACCCGTCCCGCGCCGCAGCCGTCAAAGCCGCAGCCGCGACGTCAATCGCCGACCTAGCCGCCGATCTGCGCGCGGTGACGCAACAGGGCGTCGGCGAGCACGCAGGCGGCCATGGCTTCCACCACCGGCACGCCGCGCAGGGCGACGCACGGATCGTGCCGTCCCTTGGTGCGCAGGTCGGTTTCCTCGCCGTCGCGCGTGACCGTGCGCCGATGCGTCAGGATCGAGGAAGTCGGCTTGAACGCCACGCGCGCCGTCAGCGGCTGGCCGGTGGAGATGCCGCCCAGCACCCCGCCCGCATGGTTCGACAGGAACACCGGCCGCCCGTCGTCGCCTAGCCGCATCTCGTCGGCGTTGTCCTCGCCCGACAGCCCAGCGGCGCCAAAGCCTGCGCCGATCTCCACCCCCTTGACGGCGTTGATAGACATCAGGGCGGCAGCCAGCTCGGCGTCCAGCTTTCCATACAGCGGCGCGCCCCAGCCGGCGGGCAGGCCGGTGACCTCCAGCGCGACCACGGCGCCGATGGACGAGCCCGCCTTGCGCACCCCGTCCAGATTCGCCTCCCACTCGCCGACGACCTCGGCCGACGCCGCGAACAGCGGATTAGCGTTGACGGCGTCGAAGTCGATGCGGTCGTCCGCGATCCGGTGCGGACCCAGCTGGACCACGCCGGCGCGGATGCGCACGCCGTCGCCGACGACCTTGCGGGCGATCGCCCCGGCGGCCACCCGACTGGCGGTCTCGCGCGCCGAGGATCGCCCGCCGCCGCGGTGATCCCGCACGCCGTATTTGGCCTGATAGGCGTAGTCGGCGTGCCCCGGGCGAAAGGCGCGGGCGATCTCGCCATAGTCCTTGGAACGCGGGTCCTCATTGGGGATCAGGATCGAAATCGGCGTGCCGGTGGTCACCGGTCCCGCGCCGTCGTCGAACACGCCCGACAGGATCTGCGCCGTGTCGCTCTCGTTGCGCTGGGTGACGAAGCGGCTGCCGCCCGGCTTTCTCCGATCCAACCAGGGCTGTATGTCGGCCGCCGTCAGAGGAATGCCCGGCGGGCAGCCGTCGACGACGCAGCCGATGGCCGGCCCATGGCTCTCGCCCCAGGTCGTCACGCGAAACAGATGGCCGAAGGTGTTGTGCGACATGGCTGACGCTTAGGCGGCGAGCCGCTCGGGCGTCCAGACCTTCGTGAACCGCAACAGGCGATCCTCGGCGGGCGAGGGCGCGTCGGAGGCGGGCGTCAGCGTCACGAACAGCCGGCCCAGCGGTCGCCCACCGCGCGCAGGCAGGCCAAGGCCGGGCAGGCACAAGCGTGCGGGTGCGCTCAGACCGGGCGTCACCCAGGCGGAGCGCGGCCCGGCATAGGTCTCCATCTCGATGCGCCCGCCGTCCTCCAGCATCCTCGGCGGCGTCGGCCAGCTCATGAACAGGTCGTCGCCCAAAACCGACAGCCCATCGGCGGGCCGGATCAGCACCGACACCAGATGGTCCGCGCCGCTGTCGCGCAGCCTCAGCCGCTCTCCGGTTCGGAGGCCAGCCGGCGCCTGAACCGCCAGCCGCCGGCCGCAGACCCGCGTCTGGACCGTCGCGCCCCAAAGCGCCTGCAGCGGCGTCAGCACCAGGATCGGCGGCGCCTCCGGCAAGGTGCGCTCAAGCGCAGCGATCGGCGCAGGTTCGGCCCTCTGCAGCAGGCGATAGGCCTCAATGACCTGGCGAAAGCGTTCCGCGTCGCCGCCCGCCTGATCCGGCCGCGCCGCCTTCACCGCCTGGCGGAACGCACCTTTCAGGGCCTGGCTGTCCGCGCCTTCCAGCAGGCCCAGCAGGGCCAGGGCGGCGCGCCGCTGGGCGAGATCGATCCGGGCGGGGGAGGCGGACATGTCCCAATGCTTGGGCGAACAGAGTCAAAGGCCGGTTAACCGTGATGATCGCGGTCGTTTTCACCCGCTTCGGGATTGGCCTAAGCGGTCTTCCTGCGAAGCGGCGAGGGGAGCCAACGGCGGCGGCCGCCGTTAGGTTCTGCATGATCGGAGTCCTGGCCACCGCCCACCAGCCCCAGGTCGCGGCGGCGGAAGCGCTGAACGACGTGCTGCGTCAGGCCGATCGTGCGCGGCCGGTCGCGGTTCTCTGCCACTTCGACGCCGATGGTCTGGCGGCCGGCGCCATACTGGTGCGCGCCCTGTCGCGAGCGGGCTGGTCGGCCACGCCCCTGCCGATCGGCAAGGGCGAGACGGCCTGGGACGAGGCGGTGCGGCGGCGCATCTTGGCTCTCGCTCCGTCAGCCCTGATCGTCGCTGATCTTGGAACGCGCGCCGAGCCGGTGCTGGAGGGCGTGCAGACCCTGGTGGTCGACCACCATACGCCAACCGGAGAGCCCGCGGGCGCCGTCACCCTCAGCGGCCATGGCCTGGAGCCGGAGCCGACCACGGCCCTCTTGGCCTGGTGGGCGGCGGGCGCGCTGGGCGACCAGGCCGATCTGCTGTGGCTGGCCGCTGTCGGCCTGATCGGCGACATGGCCGAGGAACGCGGCTTTCCCGAGCTGGCGGAGGCGCAAGCTCGCTGGGGCAAGACGGCGCTGAGGGACGCGGTGTCCCTGATCAACGCGCCTCGCCGCACGGCCGCCGCCGATCCCTGGCCGGCGTTGAGGCTGTTGCTGAGCGCCGATGGTCCAAAGGCGATCACCAAGGGTGAAGACGTCGACGCCCGCGCCCTGGTCGACGCCAAGCAAGAGGTGCGCGAGGCCATGGAGGCCGCCAAGCGCGTCGCCCCCAGGATCGTCGGCGACGTGGCGATGATCCGTTTTTCTTCCGGATGCCAGGTGCATCCGCTGGTGGCGCAGCAGTGGCGCGGGCGGCTGCGCGACAAGATCGTGCTGGCGGCCAACACCGGCTACCGCCCCGGCTGGGTGCATTTCGCCGCGCGCTCGGCGACGGGCCGCAACCTCATCGACTTCCTGGCCGAGCATCGGCCGCCCGGCGCCGACGACCGCTATGGCAATGGCCACGCCCAGGCGACGGGCGGCGCGCTGAGGATACCTGACTGGAACGCCTTCGTGGCCGATCTCGGCCTGCCCGATCAACAAGTGGACGCATGACCGACCCCGACCGACCGCTCCGCCTCGGCTTTCCCGTCAAGGTCATGGGCAAGCCCGACATGAAGACCCAAGACACCCGGCGCTGGCAGAAGAACCCCCACCTGAAGTGCTCGCTGGAGCTGCTGGACAAGGTGCTGGACTATCTGAAGTCGGAGCGGCTGGACATGTACCGCCTGTCATCGGACATCGCGCCCTACGCCACGCACCCGGACATGCCGCAGTTCCACTCCATGGTGGCCGACAGTGATGCGGAGTTGAGGGCGTTCGGGCAAAAGGCGCGCGACTACGACATCCGCCTGTCGTTCCACCCGTCGCAGTACATCCTGTTGAATGCGCCCAATCCCGAGCTGACCCGAAAGAGCATCTGGGATCTGGCCAGCCAGGCCGAGATGCTGGACCGCATGGAGCTGAACGACGAGGCGGTGATGATCACCCACGTCGGCGGCGTCTATGACGACCACGAGGCCAGTCGCGCCCGCTGGATCGACGGCTGGAACCAGTGCCCGGAGCATGTCCAGCGCCGGCTGGTGCTGGAGAATGACGACATCCGCTTCTCGGCCGCCGACGTGCTGTGGATCCATGAGCGCACGGGCGTGCGTTGCGTCTTCGACTATCAGCACTTCTGGTGCCTGAACCCCGAGCGGGCGGACCTGCGTCAGACGCTGGAAGCCTTTATGCGGACGTGGCCGGCCGGGGTGCGTCCCAAGATCCACTTCTCTTCGCCCCGAACCGAGCTGCGCGAGATCAAGCAGAAGATCACGCCCAAGCAGCGCGAGGCCGCCGCCGCCGGCAAGTCCAGGTCGAAGAAGGGCGATGTGCTGAAGGCGTCGGTCAAGCCGACGGCGCGGATCCGCACGGTGCTGCGCCCGCCGATCTGGACGGGCCATGCCGATTTCACCAATCCGTTCGAGTTCGCGACGTTCATGCGAACTGCGGAGGGGCTGGAGTTCGACGTGATGCTGGAGTCGAAGTCCAAGGACCTGAGCCTGCTGCGGCTGCGGGCGGACATGCTGAGGTATGCGCCTGACGTCGCGGCGCGGTTCGGCATCACCGCCGCCGATGCCCAGCGTCTGGCCGAGGACGAGGCGCTGGTCGATGAAGAGGCCGACAGCGAAGAGGGCGCCGACGTGGACGAAGGCGGACTGGCGGCGAACGGCTGATCCGTCCGCCGCCTCGCGCAGGAGTCAGATGATCGGCTTGCCGCCGGTCACCGCGATGGTCGCCCCGGAAATGTAGCTGGCGTCGTCGGAGGCCAGCAGCACATAGGCGCCGGCCAGTTCCGCCGGCTGGGCGGGGCGGCCGAACGGCACCTGCGAGCCGAAGTTTTCGACCTTCTCGGCCGGCATGGTCGAGGGGATCAGCGGCGTCCAGACCGGGCCGGGGGCGACGGCGTTGGCGCGGATGTGCTTTTCGGCCAACAGCTGGGCGAGGCCGCCGGTGAAGTTCTGGATCGCGCCCTTGGTGGTGGCGTAGGCCAGCAGCTGCGGGCTGGGCGTGTCGGCGTTGATCGAGGCCGTGTTGATGATCGATGCGCCCGGCGGCATGTGCGGCACCGCGTCCTTGGTGATGTAGAACATGGCCGAGATGTTGGTGGCGAAGGTGGCCTCCCACTCCTCGTCGGGAATCTCGTCGATGCTGTCGTAGCTCATCTGGCGGGCGGCGTTGTTGACCAGGATGTCGATGCGGCCAAAGGCGTCCACCGCCCGGCGCACCAGCTCGCCGCAGGTCTCGCGCTTGGAGATGTCGCCGGCGAACAGCTCGCAGCGGCGACCCGCATCCTCGACCAGGCGACGGGTCTCGGCGGCGTCTTCCTCTTCATCGAGATAGGCGACCAGCACGTCCGCGCCTTCACGGGCGAAGGCCAGGGCGACCGCACGGCCGATGCCGGAGTCGGCGCCGGTGATCACCGCGACCTTGTCGGCCAGCCGGCCCGAGCCCTTGTAGGTGGCCTCGCCATAGTCGGGGACCGGGTCCATCGCCTCGCTGGAGCCGGGCCGAGGTTGCTGGGACGTCTTGAACGGGGGCTTGGGATAGTCGCGCATGGAAGATTTCCTGTGGGGAGCCTGAAAGAAGAAGGGGCAACCCACAGATTCGATCGCGGTTCGAGCTTGACCAGCGAATAAGGTGAATGCGTCGGGCGCAGGAACAACACCTCCGCGCACACCGTTCGAGCGGGATGTCAGACCCTGCGAACAAGACCAAGGACGCCGATCCACTCTACGCCGCCCAGACGCCGGGACGGATTCGGGGAGACTTCGCGCCGTCCGACGAACTGCTGATCGACGGGCAGGAGGAGGTCTTCTCTCGCGCCGAGGTCGAGAGCGGCCGGATCGAGCATCAGGCCGGAACGGACTCCCGGCCGGGGGAGGAGCCCGAAAGGGAGGAGTCGCGATGACGCGCTTGTTCGTCGGCCTTGGCGCGGCGGCGATGGGCCTCTGCCTGTCCGCCTGCGATCGGGGAGAAACGCGCGAGGAGGCGCCCGGTCGCCGCAGCGCCGATCCCAGCGCAAACGTCGGCGGCGCCCTGACCGGACCCAAGCCGACGCCGCAGGTCGCCACGCCGGCGCGCAAACCCTTGGCCAATCAGCCGGAACACAGCGGCGACACGGACCAGGAAGCGCGGCGAGACGAGAAGCGCCCCGCCGAGTAGCGCGTCCCGCCCAGGATCAGCGGGCCAGCCCCGCCTTCCAGCGAGGATAGTCCCGCGTCAGCAGCGCCTCGGGCCAGGTCCCGACGTAGTGGTAGCCGTTGCGGCGCTCGAACTCGATGTCCTCCAGCCGTTCATGGGGAACCGAGTCGCGACCCATGTAGACCGGCCGATTGGTCTGCAGATCATAGAACCGCGCCCACAGGCGCTCGCCCGGCGCCGCGATCAACTGGCGGTCCTCGCGTCCGTCCGCGAGTTCGATGGTCTCCAGCCGCAGATCGGGAATGGCCGAGGCCTGGAACCAGGCGACGGCGCCGTCCACCGCCGCGATCATCTCGGGCGACGGATCGGGTCGGCTCATCAGGAAGCGGACGATGCCGACGCTTTCGTTTCCCGAGAGGGATGGCGGTTCGAACCGGCGCGCCCATGCGGGCTCGAAGGTCCGCTCGTCGTGCTGGGCGCACCATGCGGTCAGGACGCCATCCTTGCGGATCTGAGTTTTCAGGATGACGTCGATGCCGGCCTGCACCGCACGTCCGGCCTGATCGCGGCGCTCTGCGTCGACAAAGGCGTAGGGGTCAGCGCCTCGCGCCACATCGCTGAGCAGCGTCAGGATGTGGACCATGGCGTCGTCATTGAAGGTGATGTGGTCGTAGTAGCCGCCGCGCAGCGGATAGAACTGCGGCCAGCCGCCGTGCGGTTGCTGGGCGGCCAGCACATAGTCCAGCCCGCGCAGGAAGGACGCCTCGACCGCCGCATCGTCGCTGGCGCTCGCGACACGAGCCAGGAACGCCATCGGCTGGGTGGTGCCGTTGTTGTCGAAGGTGGGCTCGCTGTGCTCGGCCGAGGCCGACGGAGGGCGGGCAAGGTCGCTGTTCTTGGGCCAGCCGCCTTCCGGCGATTGATGCAGCATCACCGTGCGCGCCATCGCCAGCGCCTGAGGCGAGGCGTACCAGCCAGCCTTCTGCCGCAGCACGGACGAACCCCAGGCGGGCGTTTGCGCGGATGCGCCCACCGACGCCGACAGGATTGCGCCCGCGGCGATCAGCGCGAGCATGACGGACTGCATCTTCATCATCCTCGCAGACAGCATTTGAGAGACGCCCTCGCCACCGGAGATTGGTCCCAGGACTCAGGATCGGCGAACTTCGACCGGAAGCGACACCGGTGTCAACTCGGTCTGACATGAGGCCTTGGCGCGGCCTGAGCCTGTGACTTTATTCAACCTCCAGCTTTGCCGTTCTTAAAGCGTTGTTCAACATCGCCATCCAGGCTGCTCGGCGTCCGGGGCGAGACGATCCCGGCCGGAATCAGCTTCGGGGGAAGCGAATGGGACGTCGGAACGCGATCGATCGCGCGTTCGAACTGGCGCGCACCGGCGCCTATGCGATCGCAAGCGACATACGCTCTGCCCTATCGGGAGAGGGCTATTCTCCGGCGCAGCTGGAGCCGCTGCGGGCGCCCGGTCTCAGGCGAGACCTGATCCGCGTCTGTCGCGAGGCCGTTGGGAACTGAGCGCCATCCGGCGTGGTAAGCACACGAACGACTTGCACCCCAACGGTTAAGCTGCTGTCCTCCTGCCGGGGACGGGGGAGCGGGCGGCATGATCGCAGGTCGATCGAGGGCGGGCCGGCGTCGGCCCGCCGGGATGACGTCGCACCCTGACCAGACGGATCTGGAATCCGCGCCTCGCGTGCTGATCCTGGGCAAATACTATCACCCCTGGCCGGGCGGCATCGAGCATGTCACCCAGGTGCACGCCGAACATCTGGCCACGCGTTGCCGGGTTGAGGTTCTGGTCAATGCAGGCCGAGGCGAGGCTGCGGGCGAGGATCACGTCGGCGGCGTACGGGTGCGCCGGATGCGGACCCAGGCCGTGGTGATGTCCCAGCCCCTGGCGCTGTCGCTGTTGTGGATGATGCGTCCGGCGGACCACGACGAGGTGCATCTGCATGCGCCCAACCCCTACGCGGCGACGGTGCTGTGGCTGAAACGGCTGGCCACGCCCAGAGCGAAACAGCCTCGCCTGTTCGTGATCCATCATGCGGACGTGCAGGGGCGGAGGTTCCCGCGGATGGTGCTGATGCCTCTCTACCGCGCATTGGCACGGGCCGCCGAGCGGGTGGTCGTCACCTCCATGAGGAACTTCGAGGCCTCGCGCGACCTGCCTCGCGACGTCCGAATCGCGGTTCTGGCGCCGTCGGCGAAGCTGGACCAGCACCCGGCCAGCGAAGCGGAAAAGGCTGAAGCGTACGCTTGGCGTCGGGCGCGTTTCGGGGGTCATCCGCTTGTGGGATTTGTGGGGCGGCATGCGCGCTACAAGGGGTTGGAGGTGCTGATCCGGTCGATTGCGATCATGCCCGACGTTCGCGTGGTGATCGCGGGGGATGGACCCTGTCGCGCGCAGGCGGAAGCCTTGGCCGCCGATCTAGAGGTGGCGGACCGCATCGACTTTCTCGGCGAGGTCAGCCACGCCGACAAGGTGCGGCTTCTGCTGGCGGTGGACGTGCTGGCCTTTCCCTCCACCGACAACACCGAGGCGTTTGGCGTGATCCAGCTGGAGGCCATGCTGCTGGGCGCACCTGTCGTCGCCACCCGCCTGCCCACGGGCGTGGCGGACGTGGCGATCGACGGCCTCACGGCCCTGACCTGCGCGCCGGGCGATCCGGACGATCTGGCCGCACGGCTGCGACAGGTGCTGGACGATCCGCTTCTGGCCGAGCGGCTGCGCCGCTGTGCCCGTGCGCACGTGCTGGAGCGGTTCAGCGAGGCCGTTATGCTGACCAAGCTGGATCAGCTGCTTGGCCGGACGCCGGCCCGCAGGACGGCGGCGTGAGCGTCCGGCGCGGGCTGGCGGCGGCGTCGGTCTGGCAGATCGCCAACTACCTGCTGCCGTTGATCACCTTTCCCTATCTGGCGCGCGTGCTCGGAGCCGAAGGGTTTGGGTTGATCGGCATGGCGGCGGCCCTCACCGGGTATGCACTGATCCTCGTGGATTGGGGCTTCTCGTTGAGCGGGGCGCAGGCGGTGGCGCGGATGCGGGACGACGCTCGCGCGACCAGCCATCTGATCTGGGCCACGGTGCTGGCCAAGGCGTGGCTGTGTGCAGCAGGACTGGCCGCGCTGGCCGTCGTGGCGGCTCTTGCGCCCGCCGATCTGCGGCTCGTGTTGCTCGCCTGGGCGCTCGCGGCTCCGGCGGCGGTGCTGAACCTCGACTGGGCGCTGAAGGGGGCGGAGGCGCTGGGGCGCTTCGCCTGGACGTCGGTGGCCGGCCGGCTGCTCGCCTTTCCCTTGGTGTTTCTGTGGGTTCGGGACGCGGGCGATGCGGCGCTGGCGGCGCTGTGCGTCAGCATCGGCGCGCTGGCGACGGCGATGCTGACGCTGTGGCAGGCCCGGGCGATCGGCCTGCTGCGTCGCCCACATCTGGATGCCTGTTCAGCTTGGCGGCAGTTGAAGAGCGGCGCCCATGTGTTCGGCTCGACGGCGGCGATCTCGCTCTACACCAACACCCTGTCCGTCGGACTGGGCCTGATCTCGGGCGCAGGCCAACTGGGCCTGTTCGCCATGGCCGAGCGCATTCGCCGCTCGGCGCAAGGGGCGCTGTCGCCGATCATGACAGTTTTTTTCCCGCGCATGAGCGCGCTGCACGCCAGCGACCCGGCGGCGGCGGGCAGGCTGGCGAAACGTTTGCTGCTGACGCAGGGGGGCTTGGCCGCAGTGCTGGCGCTGCTGCTCGCCGTCCTTGCGCCGGCGCTGGTGCGACTGTTGGCCGGGCCCGGGGCGGACGGGGCCGTGCCGGTCCTGCGGGCCATGGCGCCGCTGATCTTTCTGGTGGGCCTCAACAATGCGCTGGGCGTCATGATCCTGCTGCCGTTCGGGCTGAAGCGTGCGTTCACCAGCGCCATTCTGGCCGGCGGGGCGGTGGGGCTGATCCTGCTGTGGCCGCTGGCGACACGGTATGGCGCGGTGGGGGCGGCCCTGACGGCGGTCGCGGCAGAGGTGGTCGTGGCGGCGGTGATGGGCTGGGCGGCGGCGCGGCGGCTGGGCGAGCTTGGCCTGCGCGATCCGAAGTGTGCCGCCGAGCGAGCGTCGTGAGCCTGACCGTTTCGGTGATCGTGCCGACCTGGCGTCGGCCATCCGACCTGCGCCGATGCCTGACCGCGCTGGCCAATCAAACGCGAGCGGCCGACGAGGTGCTCGTCGTCCACCGGGCAGAGGACGCCGAGACCGTGCGAGTGCTGGAGGAGGCGCCGGCCGGCCTGTTGATCCGAGGCGTGGTCGTGGTGACCGCTGGACAGGTGGCGGCGCTGAACCGGGGGCTGGATCAGGCGCGCGGGCAGGTGATCGCCATCACCGACGACGACGCGGTGCCGCGGGCGGACTGGCTGCTGCGCATCGTCCTGGCCTTCGAGGGTGATCCGACGCTGACGGGCATGGGCGGTCGCGACTGGCTACATGTCGACGGCCGGCCGGAGACGGGTGAACGCCGCGAGGTCGGGCGGGTGCAGGGCTGGGGGCGATGTATCGGCAATCATCACCTCGGCGCGGGCGGGCCGCGCGAGGTCGATATCCTGAAGGGCGCGAACATGAGCTTTCGCCGCGCCCATCTCGGCGACCTGCGCTTCGATGCGCGGATGAGAGGCGAGGGCGCGCAGGTATGCAACGACATGGCCTTCTGCCTTGCCCTGCGACGTGCAGGGCGTCGGCTGGTCTATGATCCGGCCGTGGCTGTCGACCACTTTCCCGGCGTCCGCCATGACGCCGATCAGAGACGGGGCTTCTCGGCGGAGGCGCAGGCGAACCGGGCGCACAACGAGACCCTGGCGCTGCTGGCGTTCCTGCCGCGAGGAAGACGGGCGGTGTTCCTGGTCTGGGCGCTGCTGCTCGGCACGCGGGCCAATCCCGGGCTGCTGCAGGGGCTGAGGTGGACGCTGTGGGCCGGACCTCGTCAAGCGGCGGCGCGAGTGAGAGCGACCGTCGCTGGCCGCGTCGCCGGCTGGCGGACATGGCGCGCCTCATCGAGGGAGGCGGCGTGAAGGCGCGGTCGGAATGGCTGGCCGCGATGCTTCCGCTGGGTCTGACGGCGGCGATGGTCGCGGCCGGGCTCGGGGGGTGGCTGACGTGGGTCTTCACGCCCGTGGCCCTGACGGTCGGGCTTTGGCTGTACGAGCGGGCGCCGTCTCGGGGGTTCCTGCGCTTCTGCTATGTGCTGTGGATGGTCGCGCCGTTCGTGCGGCGGCTGGCGGACTGGCAGGGCGGGCGGCACGACCTCAACCCGATCATGCTGGCGCCGGCGCTGGTCACCGGGCTCGGCCTGCTCAGCGCCCTGCGCGCAGGACCACAACTGTTCGGTCGCGGATTTCTGCCGTTCAGCGTGGCGGCGCTGGCATGCCTGTACGGCGGGGCGCTGGGGCTGTCGCAAGGCCTGGGTGCGGCGGCGCTGTTCGGCCTGCTGAACGCCTTGGCGCCGGTCGCCCTGGCCATCCACATCCTGGTGCTGAGGCGCGACGCCGATCATGCGGCGGCGGCCGTGTTCAACACGCTGGCATGGGGCGGGATGGCGATGGGCGCTTACGCCGTTCTTCAATACCTGTCGCCGCCCCCTTGGGACGTGGCGTGGATGCGCACGGCCGAGATCGCCTCCATCGGCCGCCCCGAGCCACTCCAGGTGCGGGTGTTCGGGACGATGAACGCGCCGGGGCCATTCGCCGTGATGATGTCCGCCTGTGTTCTGGCCATGCTGGCGGGCGCCGGTGGGCGCGCGCGGTGGCTGGGCGGGCTGGCGGGCGGCGCCGCCCTGGTGCTGTCGCTGGTGAGGTCGGCCTGGGGCGGATTGATCGTGGGCGTCGGCGTACTGGCCGCATTGGGTTCGGCGCGGCGACGGTTGCGGTATCTGGCGGCGGGAGGCGCGCTTCTGGTCGTCGGGACGGCGCTGCTGGCTTTCGGACCGGGCGAGGGGGTGAGGAGCCGGATCGGCGGGCTGGCGCGGCTGGACCAGGATGTCAGTCTTCAACAGCGCGCGACCTTCCATGCCGAGATGACGATGGAGGTGTTGGCCAACCCGGTCGGGCGTGGGCTCGGCGGCACCGGCGTGGCGACGCGGTTGAGCACGGAGGGCGCGGAGCTCGGCGCGCGGGGGTCTTTCGACAGCGGCATACTGGATCTCCTGTTCACCTATGGCTGGGCGGGGGCGGTGATGTTGGCGGCGGTGGTCGCGATTGCGGTCGGGGCGCTCCGGTCGGGCGGGAGCGGCGCGGGGGCGCAGCTTGCTGCGGCGATCGTGATCGAGACCACGGTGCAGCTGTTGTTCTTCAACGTCCTGGGCGGGGCGACAGGCATGCTGGTGTTCCCCGTCGCCGCTCTGGCCTTGGCGCTCGCCGACCCAGAATGCGGGGCGCGGGCGTGAGGACGCTGCAGATCGGGCTGGAATGGTTGCCGGAGCGTGCGGGCGGGCTGCCGCGCTATTTCCACGATTTGATGAGGGCCGCGCCCGGACATTTCGAGGCGACGGGTCTGGTTGTGGGATCAGCCGAGGTCGCGAGAGCGACCGGCGGTCGGGTGCGGAGTTTCGCACCCGCGTCGGCCTCGCTGCCGATGCGGCTGCTGGGCGCGCGGCGGGCGATCGCAGCGGCCATGCGCGACGATCCGCCCGATCTCGTCGCCAGCCACTTCGCGCTCTCGGTGCTGACGGCGCTGGACAAGATTCGCATTCCGCATGTCGTGCATTTCCACGGACCGTGGGCGGCGGAGGGCTTGGCGGAAGGACAGGGCGTGTGGCGGCGCGAGGCCAAGCGAGCCCTGGAGCAGACGGTTTATTCCCGCGCCGACGCCCTTGTCGTGCTTTCCGAAGCGTTCGGGCGGGTGCTGCACGAGGATTATGGGGTCGCGGCCGGGCGCATTCACGTCGTGCCCGGCGGGGTGGACGCCGCGCGCTTCGACGTGGCTGAGAGCCGCGCGGAAGCGCGCTATCAGCTCGGCTGGCCAAGGGATCGGCCGATCCTCTTGACGGTGCGGCGGCTGGTGCGGCGCATGGGGTTGGAGGTGCTGATCGAGGCGATGGCGGAGGTCGTGCATCGCCACCCGGACGTGTTGCTGCTGATCGCCGGGCGAGGCCCGTTGGAGGCGGAACTGCGGGCGCGGATCGAGGCGAAGGGCCTATCGGCGAACGTGCGGCTGATCGGCTTTCTGCCGGAGGAGGCGCTGCCGTTCGCCTATCGCGCGGCCGATGTCGGCGTCGTGCCCAGTCAGGCGCTGGAAGGATTCGGCCTGGTGGCGCTGGAGTGTCTGGCGGCGGGGACGCCGGTGGTGGTGACGCCGGTCGGCGGCCTGCCGGAGGCTGTGGGGCCGTTAACTTCGCTGGTGTGCGAGGATGCGAGCGCGGGAGCCTTGGCCGAGCGGATCGAGGCGATGGTCGAGGGCGTGGGGCGACCCAGCGCCGCCGCTTGCCGCGCCCATGCCCAGGCGCACGACTGGGACGTGATCGCCGGACGGGTGGCGGAGGTCTATCGCAAGGTGCTGGCGCGATGAGGCCGCCCGCCGTGCTGTTCGTGGACCAGTCGGGCGAGCTGGGCGGGGCCGAGCTGTCGCTGCTCGACATCGTGCGGGGGCACCACGGGCTTTCGGTGGTCTGTCTGTTCGGCGACGGGCGGTTCGGAGATCGGCTGCGCGAGGCGGGCGTGCCGGTGCGTACTATCGGTCTGGGCGCGGCGGCGAACGTCCGGCGAAGGTCGGGCATACGCGCGCTGCTGGCGGCGCCCGCGCTGATGGCGGCCGTGATCCGGCTGGCCTGGATGGCGCGGGCGTTCGAGGTGATCCACGCCAATACGATGAAGGCCTTTGTGGTGGCGGCGCTGGGGCGGCCGCTGCACCGGCGGCCGGTGGTGTGGCATCTGCGCGACCTGCTGACGGACGAGCATTTCGGAGGGCTGACGCGGCGCGGCGTGGCCCGGTTGGGGCGTATGGCCGCCGCCGAGGTCATCGCCAACTCGACCGCCACGGCCGAGGCGCTGAGGCAGGCGGGCGGGCCGCGCGCCCGCGTGATCCACAACGGCGTGGATGCGAGCCTGTTCGAGAGCGGGAATCGCGTCTCGGCGCGGAAATCGCTGCTGGCGGACACGGGCTTGGCGGCCGGCCAGCCGACCGTCGGCATCTTCAGCCGACTGGCCGAGTGGAAGGGGCAGGCGGTGCTGCTGGAGGCGCTGGTTCGCCTGCCGGACGTTCAGGCGATCCTGGTCGGCGGGCCGCTGTTCGGGGAAGAGGCCTATGAAGCCGAGCTGAGATCGGTGATCGCAACGAGGGGCCTGGGGGCGCGCGTGCGGATGCTGGGCTTTCGGTCGGACGCGCCCCGGCTGATGGCGGGAGTGGATGTGGCGGTGCACGCCTCGGTGGCCGCCGAGCCTTTTGGACGCGTCATCGTCGAGGCCATGCTGGCGGGAACGCCGGTGATCGCGACGCGCGCAGGAGGGGCGATTGAACTGGTCGAGGACGGCGAGACGGGTCGGCTGGTCGCGCCAGGCGATCCGGAAGCGCTGGCGGCGGCGATAGGGGCGCTGGTGGACGATCCGGCGCGGGGGCGACGAACGGCGGATCGGGCCAGAACGGCGGCGCGGGCGCGGTTCTCGCTGCAGCCCTGCCTTGAAGCCGTCGAAGCGGTCCTAGCGGAGGTCCGGGACGACAAGCGGAGCCTTTAGCCGGCTTGGCCGTTAAGCGACGGAACCGTGGAGCCAGACCATGCGCCGTCGCCTTGTTGTTCTGCTGTCCGCCAGCGCGCTTCTATCGGCCTGCGGCGCGCCTGAGCCGGAAGGTCCGGCGCCGGTCGAGCCCTCGGCCGCTCCGCCGCCGGGAGCAGCCGTCGCCGCGTCTACAGGGGCGGTGACCTACGCCTGCGAAAGCGGGCAGGCCGTGACCGCGACCTATCCCAACGCCGACAGCGCACAGGTGGCCTATGGCGGTCGGACCTATGCGACGCGCAGCGTGCAGGCCGCCAGCGGCGCGCGCTACGTCGGTGAAGGCGTCGAGTGGTGGACGGCCAGCCGCGACGGGCAGGAGAGCGCGACGCTGAGCCGCCTGGGTCCGGACGGACAGACGGCGGTGGCGGTGCTGGAGCGTTGCACGCGGCCGACGGCGGGCGCGGCGCCGCAGACGCCGCCCGGACAGACACCGGTCGTCGCCGTCACGCCGGGGCAAGCCGGGTCGGCCGCGCCCTGTCGCGCCGCGCAACTGCGACTGTCGGAGGACGGCGGCGATGCGGGCATGGGGCATCGTGTCAGCATCGTCGGCGTACAGAACACCGGCGCCCAGCCCTGCAGCCTGCTCGGCTATCCGACGGTAACGCTGCAGGACGCGCGTGGGGGGCCCTTGAGCCAGGTGCGCGCCCAGCAGAACCCCGGCAGCTATCTGCGGGCGGGCCAGTCGCCCGGTCCGGTGACGCTGGCGGCGCAAGGAAAAGCCTTCTTTGACCTCGCCTGGACCGTCGTGCCGAACGAAGGCGAGGGCGAGACGACCTGTCCCGGCGCCGCGCGCGTGCGGGTCGCCGTGCCGAACGATGCGACGCCGCTGAGCCTCGACAAGAGCTTCACGCCGTGCGGCCGCAAGATCGAGGTCAGCCCCTTCCGTGCGGAGGCCGAGCCGGATCGCTGACGATCGGCCAAGCTGGAAACGTCGCGCGTTTCGGCGTAACCCGCGCCCATGACCAGCGGATTCCAAGCGCGCGTCGCGCAAGAGCTTTCAGACATCAACGCGCAGGGGTTGACCAAGCCCGAGCGGATCATCGCTTCGCGCCAGGGCCCGGCGATACAGGTGAACGGGCGCGAGGTGCTGAACTTCTGCGCCAACAACTACCTGGGCCTGGCCGGCGACGAGCGGGTGACGCAGGCCGGGATCGCGGCCGCCGAGCGTTGGGGCGCAGGGACCGCCTCGGTGCGCTTCATCTGCGGCACGCTGGAAATCCACAAGGAGCTGGAGGCGGCGATCGCCGCCTACCTGGGCTTCGAGGACGCGATCCTGTTCGCCGCCGCATTCGACGCCAACGGCGGGCTGTTCGAGCCGCTGCTGGGGGCGGAGGACGCCATCGTCTCCGACAGCCTGAACCACGCCTCGATCATTGATGGGGTCCGGCTGTGCAAGGCCAAGCGCTATCGCTTCGCCAACTCCGACATGGACGACCTGGAGACCCAGCTGAAGCAGGCCCGGGCGGACGGGGCGCGCGACATCATCATCGCCACCGACGGCGCCTTCTCCATGGATGGCTATATCGCCCGCTTGGACGAGATCCGGTCGCTGGCAGATCGCTATGATGCACTGGTCATGGTGGACGACTGCCATGCCACGGGGTTCCTGGGACCGCAGGGACGGGGCTCGTTCGCGCACCACGGCGTCAAGGTCGATTTCGTCACCGGCACCTTCGGTAAGGCGCTGGGCGGGGCCATGGGCGGCTTCATCTGCGCGTCGAAGCCGGTGGTGGAGCTGTTGAAGCAGCGGGCGCGGCCGTATCTGTTCTCCAACGCATTGGCCCCGGCGGTGTGCGGATCGAGCCTGGAGGCCATCCGCATCGCGCAAGGGGCGGAGGGCGACCGGCTGCGCACGCGCCTGTCGGCCAATGCGCACCGCTATCGCACCGCCATGACGGACGCGGGATTCACCCTGCTGCAGGGCGAGCACCCGATCATCCCGGTCATGCTGGGCGACGCCAAGCTGGCGCAGGACCTGGCCGCGCGGATGCTGGAGCTCGGCGTCTATGTGATCGGCTTTTCCTTCCCCGTCGTGCCCCGCGGGCAGGCGCGCATCCGCACCCAGATGTCGGCGGCGCATACATTCGAGCAGATTGATCAAGCGGTCGCGGCTTTCACGACGGCCGGCAAGGAACTGGGAGTGATCCAATGACGCAGACCATGAAGGCCCTGGCCAAGACCGGGCCCGTGCAGGGGCTGGAGCTGATCGACGCGCCGGTGCCGGAGGCGGGGCCGGAGGACGTGCTGATCAAGGTGCACCGGGCCGCCGTCTGCGGCACCGACATCCACATCTGGAACTGGGACGAGTGGTCCCAGAAGAACGTGCCCACGCCGATGATCACCGGGCACGAGTTCTCGGGCGAGATCGTCGCGATCGGCGCCGAAGTCGATCGCCGGCTCAAGGTCGGCCAGCGTGTCTCGGCGGAAGGCCATGTCATCGACCTGAACTCGGAAGCGGCGCGCGCCGGGCATTTCCACCTAGATCCCAAGACGCGCGGCATCGGCGTGAACCGCCAGGGCGCGTTCGCCGAATACGTTGTGGCGCCCGCCTTCAACGTGATCGAGCTGCCGGACGAGGTGCCCTACGAGATCGGCTCGATCCTGGATCCGTTCGGCAACGCCGTGCACACGGCGCAACAGTTCGACCTGCTGGGCGAGGACGTGCTGGTCACCGGCGCGGGGCCGATCGGCATCATGGCGGCGGCGGTGGCGCGGCATGCGGGCGCGCGCACCGTGGTGCTGACCGACATCAACGACTATCGGCTGGAGCTGGCGCAGAAGGTCGCGCCTGGCGTGCGCACGGTGAACACGACGCGCGAGGATCTGCACGACGTGATCCACGAACTGGGCATGAAGGTCGGCTTCGACGTCGCGCTGGAAATGTCCGGCTCGCCCATCGCCTTCAAGCAATGCGTGGACACCCTGATCATGGGCGGCGGGCTGGCGCTGCTGGGCATCCCGTCCAGGCCGATGGAGACGGACTGGGGTTCGATCATCCTGAAGGCGCTGACCATCAAGGGCGTCTACGGCCGCGAGATGTTCACGACCTGGAGGAAGATGCTGGGTCTGCTAAAGGCCGGCCTGGATCTCAAGCCGCTGATCACTCACCAGATGAGCTACGAGAACTACCGCGAGGGCTTTGAGGCGATGCGATCGGGCAAGTCCGGCAAGGTGGTGCTGGACTGGGCGGCCTGATCGGGTAAGCCCTTATTCTCCTCCCTGTTCGCTTAGCGAATGGGGAGGTGGCGCGGCGCATCGCGCCGTGACGGAGGGGGGAGTGGCGTCGGCCGGCCTTTACCCCTCCGTCTCGTCGGCTTCGCCGCCGATCCACCTCCCCATCCGCCGCGCGGTCGGGGAGGAGAGGGCTTATTGCGCCTTCAGGAGCTTCATCAGCGCGGGCTCGAATCCCTTGGTCTCGGAGCCGGGCAGGACCTCGGCGATGCGGCCGGCTTCGTAGAGTTCGACCACCACCGGGTGGACATAGGACGACCGGCACACCGTGGGCGTGTTGCCGAGCAGGCCGGACACGGCCTTCATGCACACGGTAATCTTGCGCCGTCCGTCGGTCGGCGAGGTCGGCGCCTCCATGTCGCGGAACGCGCGCGCGGCGGAAATCGTGCCGGCCCAGGTGCGGAAGTCCTTGGCCGAGAAACCTTCGCCCATGGCCTCGCGGATGTAGGCGTTCACGTCGTCCGAGGTGAGGGGACACAAGGTCCCGTCGACCGTGCGGTATTTGAACAGCTGCTGGCCCGGAAGTTCCTCCAGCGTGCGGACGACGCGCGCCAGGCGGCGGTCTCGGACGCTGACCTTGTGCTCGACGCCGCTTTTGCCCTTGAACTCGAACGTCATGGCCGCGCCGTCCACGTCGAGGTGGCGCTTGTTCAGCGTGGTCAGGCCGTAGGAGCGGTTCTGCTTGGCGTAGGTCGCATTGCCGACGCGGATCAGGGTGATTTCGAGCAGGCGTACGGCGGTGGCCAGAACCTTGTCTCTGCATGTGCCCTTGAGGCCGAGGTCATGCTCGACCCGCTCGCGCAGCTTGGGGAGGGCGCGGGCGAAGGCCGGCAGCTTGTCGAACTTGTGCTCGGACCGGGCCGTGCTCCAGTCGTTGTGATAGCGGTACTGCTTTCTGCCCTTCACGTCGCGGCCGGTGGCCTGGATGTGGCCGTTGGCGCGCGGGCAGATCCAGACATCCGTCCAAGCCGGCGGAATGGCCAGCATGCGGATGCGATCCAGCACCTTGGGGTTGGTGATCACTGCGCCCTTGCTGTCGCGGTAGGAAAAGCCCTTGCCGGCGCGCCTGCGGGTGATGCCGGGAGTGTCGTCATTGCACCACGACAGGCCGGCGGGCGCTTCGGGATCGACCTCGAAGGTCGGGGCGCCATCGGCCATCAGGCGGCGTCCTTTTGGTCGTCGAGCTTGCCGTGCAGTCCGTCGATCCACTTGCGGCCCGGATCGCCGCCCCAGAGCAGCCAGGCGATGTAGCCGGCCGAGGGCTTGTCCGCATCGCCCCAGTTCTTGCCGCGCTTGTCCACGTCGTGGCGGGCGAAGTAGCTGTACATCGACTTGATGTCGCCCTCGCTGACGGGATGCTGGCCCTTCAGCTGTTCGGCGCGCCGGCGGCCGACGTCGGTGCCGCCCCGGCCATGCTGTTCACGCAGCTCCAGCCCCTTGGCCGCGCAGTCGGCGACGCCCTTGGGCGGGGTGCGTTGCTTGTCGGAGAGGGCGGTCTTGGAAGCCATGGCGCGGGTCCGTGTGAAGCCTGCGACGAACGCCGGTGCAAAGGCGCGAGTTCCGCTTGACCCCCGGGCCGGAGCAGGGGACGAGGCGGCATGAACTATCGCCACAGCTTCCACGCCGGGAACTTCGCCGATCTGGTCAAGCATGCGCTGCTTCTGTGGCTGCTGGATGAGCGGCGGGCTCGCGGCAAGGTCGAGGTTCTGGACACCCACGCGGGCGCCGGGCTGTACGACCTGACCGGCGATGCGGCGCGCTCGAAGGAGGCGGAAGCCGGGGTGCAGCGGCTGATGACCGCCGGCGATCTGCCGCCGACGATGCAGGCGCTGGCTGATGAGGTGCGCGCGATCAATGCGGCGGGCGAGACGCGCTTCTATCCGGGATCGCCGTTGCTGGTCGCGCGATCGCTGCGGAAGGGCGACGCCTACGCGGGTTACGAGCTGAACCCGCCGGTGCTCGGGCTGCTGGAAGAGGCGTTGACCGCATGGCCGACGGCGAAGGCGCATGGCGGCGACGGCTATGCAGCGGCGTCGTCCGTCGCGTCCGGCTCGCTGGTGCTGATCGACCCGCCGTTTGAGCGGCCGGACGACTATGTGCGCTCCGCCGAGGCCGCCATGGCCGCGGCGAGGCAAGGCGCGGTGGTCGCGGTGTGGACGCCGCTAAAGGACATGGAGACGCTGGACGGATTCCTGCGCCGTCTGTCCGGGCCAGTGCTGGTTGCCGAGGCGCGGCTGCGGCCCCTGGTCAATCCGATGAAGATGAACGGCTGCGCCATGGTGGTTCTGAACCCGCCCGAGGGGGCGGACGCCGCCGCGCGCGAGATCTGCGGCTGGGTGGTCGAGGCGCTGGGCGATGCCGGCGGCAAGGCCGAGGTGTGGCGCCTGTAGGCGGGCGTGCTTAGGTCTGGCGCATGAAGCCCATCGCCATTCTGGAAACCGGTCAGCCGCCCGAGACGCTGCGCGACGCGTTCGACGACTATCCGGCCCGGTTCCGGGCGCTGCTGGGCGAGGGCGTGCCCACGGTGCGCTTCGACGTCCAGGCCGGGCGGCTGCCGGACGATCCGTCCGACTTCGCCGGCGCCATCGTCACCGGTTCGGCGGCGGGGGTGTACGACGACCTGCCCTGGATACGTCCTCTGCTGGACTGGATCCGGAACGCGCGAGGCAAGACGCGGCTGGTCGGCATCTGCTTCGGGCATCAGGCCATGGCTCAGGCTTTGGGCGGCGACGTGGAGAAGTCCGAGCGCGGCTGGGGCGTCGGCCTGCACCGCTACCAAGTGTCAGGGCTCGAGGATTGGATGCATCCGCGCGCCGACAGCATCGCCATTCCCGTGTCCCACCAGGATCAGGTGGTGGTGCAGCCTCCGGGATCGCGCGTGATCGCATCGAGCGCCTTCACGCCGTTCGCCGGGCTGGCGTGGGATGATGCGGTGTCGTTCCAGTGCCATCCGGAGTTCGGCCCCGACTACGCCGCCGCCCTGGTGGAAGGCCGGCGCGACCGTATTCCGGAAGGTGTCGCCGAGGAAGCGCTCGAGAGCCTGAAGCGGCCCAACGATCGCGCGGTCCTGACCGCCTGGATCCGGAGTTTCCTGTTGCTGACCCCGCCGCCGACTGAGGAAAGCGGCAGCGGCATCTAGGCGGTCACGGCCACTTCACCACCGGCGGCATGGAGCTGAGGATCGAATCGACGTTGCCGCCGGTCTTCAGGCCAAATGTGGTGCCGCGGTCGTAAAGCAGGTTGAACTCGACGTAGCGGCCGCGCTGGACCAGCTGCTTCTCGCGCTCGGCCTCGTTCCAGGGCTCGACCATGCGGCGGGCGACGATTTCGACATAAGCGTGCAGGAAAGCCTCGCCCACGTCGCGGGTGAAGGCGAAGTCGCGCTCATAGTCGCCGCTGTCGTGATGGTCGTAGAAAATGCCGCCCGTGCCGCGCGGCTCGTTGCGATGCGGCAGAAAGAAGTAGTCGTCGCACCAGGCCTTGAACTTGTCGTACCAGCCGCCGTGATGGGCGTCGCAGGCGGCCTTCAGCGCGGCGTGGAAGGCCACAGTGTCGGGCGAGTCTGCATGGCGATCGACATCCAGCACCGGCGTCAGGTCGGCCCCGCCGCCGAACCAGCTCTTCGTCGTGGCGATGAAGCGGGTGTTCATGTGCACCGCCGGCACGCGCGGGCTGCGCGGATGGCAGATCAGGCTGATCCCGGTGGCGAAGAAGCGCGGATCCTCGGCCGCACCCGGCACGCTCTTGGCGTAGTCGGCCGGAAAGGTCCCGTGCACCGTGGAGCAGTGCACGCCGACCTTCTCGAACAGGCGGCCGTGCATCATGCCCATGACGCCGCCGCCGCCTTCGGCCCGCGCCCAGGGCGTCCGGACGAAGCGACCGGGCTCTCCGGAGAAGAGGTCGGCGGGCGCCTGATCCTCCAGCGCCTCGAAGGCGGTGTGGATGCGGTCGCGCAGGGCTTCGAACCAGGCGCGGGTCTCGGCCTTCTTGTCGGAGAGCGGGTCGGTCATGGCGGCGTGCTTAGCCCCTTGCCCGCCCGCAGGGGAAGGTTTGATCCGCGCCCTGTCTCTGTCACTGTGGGCCGCTGTTCAGGAGCCCGCCCATGATCCGATCCGTCCTTCTCGCCGCCGCTTCATTTGCCGCTCTCGCGGGACCGGTCCTCGCACAGGACGCGGCCGGAGAGGCGAGGGCGCGGCGGTTGCTGGAGCGCAGTCCGCTGATCGACGGGCACAACGACCTGCCATGGGCCTTGAGGCAGGGGTTCGGGAACGACCCGCACGCCGTTGATCTGACGCAGGATCAGGGCGCCAATCCCACGACCCTGCACACCGACATTCCGCGCCTTCGCCAGGGCGGCGTGGGCGGTCAGTTCTGGTCGGTCTATGTGCCCGCCAGCCTTTCGCCCGTGGAAGCGGCCAAGGCGACGTTCGAACAGATCGACAGCGTCAAGCGCCTGGTCGCGGCTCATCCGGAGGTGTTCGAGTTGGCCTACACCGCCGACGACATCGAGCGCGTGCACCGGCGCGGGCGCATCGCCAGCCTGATCGGCATGGAGGGCGGCTATTCCATCGACGATTCGCTGGGCCTGCTGCGGGAGTTTCATGACGCCGGCGCGCGCTACATGACGCTGACCCACTCGACCACCACGACCTGGGCCGACAGCGCGACGGATGCGCCGAGGTGGGGCGGGCTGAACGCGTTCGGCGAAGAGGTGGTCCGCGAGATGAACCGCCTCGGCATGATGGTGGACCTGAGCCACGTCTCGGAGGAGACGATGCTGGACGCCATGCGCGTATCCGACGCGCCCGTGATCTTTTCCCATTCGTCGGCGCGCGCTGTGACCGATCACCCGCGAAACGTGCCGGACACGGTGCTGCGGATGATGGCTGAGGACGGCGGCGTAGTGATGGTGACCTTCGTGCCCGGCTTCATCAGCGAGCCGGTCCGGGCCTGGGGCGCGGCGCGGGCGGCGGAAGAGGCGCGGCTGAAAACGCTGAACCCTGGCGATCCCGAGGCGGTGATGGGCGGTCTGCGAGCCTGGAGCTCGGCGAACGTCCAGCCGCGCGCGACGCTGGACGACGTGGTCGCCCACATCCAGCACGTGCGCGATGTGGCGGGGATCGACCACGTCGGGCTCGGCGGCGACTTCGATGGTGTCGGCAGCCTGCCGGACGGCGTGGAAAGCGTCGCCGCCTACCCACGCATTCTGGCGGCGCTGATGGCGCGCGGCTGGACCGACACCGACATCCGCAAGCTGGCCGGCGGCAACGTCCTGCGGGTCATGCGGGCGGTGGAGGCGACCGCCGCAGCCAAGCGCAGCGAGGGTCCGAACCTGTCGCGCCTGCCCGATGCGGGCGCGCCGGAGTAGGCGTCAGCCGAGCGCGCCGGTCTGCCGCAGGCCTTCCCACAAAGCGATGCCGGCGGTGACGGACAGGTTCAGCGAGCGGGCCTCGGGTTTCAGCGGGATCACCACGCGAGCGTCGGCGGCGGCGTGAACATAGTCGGGCGCGCCGCTGGTTTCCTTGCCGAACAGCAGGGTGTCGTCGGGCTGGAAGGCGAAGTCGGGCAGGGACGTCGCGCCCCGGGTGGTGAACAGGACCAGGCGTCCTGGCCTCCGGTCGCGCTGAAAGGCGTCCCAGTCCGCATGCCGGGTCATGTGCGACAAGGGGCCGTAATCGAGCGCCGCGCGCTTCATCGCTCGATCGTCGAAGCGGAAGCCGGTCGGCTCGATGATGTGCAGCGAAACCCCGAAGCAGGCTGACAGCCGGATGCAGGCGCCGACGTTCTGAGGAATGTCCGGTTGAAAAAGGGCGAGACGCATTCTAAGCCGGACATTAAGCGCAGCCTGGGGATTTGTCGCGGCCTTTTGCGAGCCTTTCGCAACGATGTCAGCCATTTGCGGCGAGGGGCCGCGAAGGGGCTGAGGCTGTGTCGGATTTCCGGAAAGCTGAGGAAACGAGGCCGGGCCGGCGCGTCGTCTAGGCGAGCCGGTCGGCGTATGGGAGGTGCAGTTTGGCCGAATCGGTCGTGACCCCGGATGCGGACGGCGGCGACGCCACGCGCCGCGACTTCATCCACATCGCGGCGGGCGCCGCGGCGGTCGGCGCGGGCGCCATGATCGCCTGGCCGCTGATCAACCAGATGAACCCGGCCGCCGACACCCTGGCCCTGGCCTCCATCGAGTTCGACCTGACCAAGGTTCAGGAAGGCCAGCAGGTCGTGATCAAGTGGCAGGGCAAGCCGGTCTTTGTCCGCTACCGCACCGCCAAGGAGATCCAGGAAGCGGCGGCGACGCCGCTGTCGGACCTCAAGGACCCGCAGGCCGACGCCGATCGCGTCAAGGCCGGGCATCAGCAGTTCCTGGTGGTGGTCGGATCGTGCACGCACCTCGGTTGCGTGCCGACCTTCGGCGCCGGCGACTACGGCGGCTGGTTCTGCCCCTGCCACGGCTCGCACTACGACACCTCCGGCCGAATCCGGAAGGGACCGGCGCCGGCCAATCTGGTGGTGCCTGAATACGACTATGTGTCCGACACCCGCGTAAAGATCGGCTGAGGACCAGGGGGAGGGATATGAGCGAACACGAATCCACCTATGTGCCGAAGACCGGCGTCGAGAAGTGGCTGGACAGCCGGCTTCCGATCGTCCGCTTCGCCGCCGACTACGCCTCGCTGCCGACGCCAAAGAACCTGAACTACTGGTGGACCTTCGGCGGCATCCTAGCCCTGTGCCTGACGACGCAGATCGTCACGGGCGTGGTCCTGGCCATGCACTATACGCCCAACGTCGACCTGGCCTTCGCCTCGGTCGAGCGGATCATGCGCGACGTGAACGGCGGCTGGCTGCTGCGCTACACCCACGCCAACGGCGCCTCGATGTTCTTTATCGCCGTGTATCTGCACATGCTTCGGGGACTCTACTACGGCTCGTATAAAGCCCCGCGCGAGATGATCTGGATCATCGGCTGCGTCATCTTCTTCCTGATGATCGCCACCGCCTTCCTGGGCTACGTCCTGCCGTGGGGTCAGATGTCGTTTTGGGGCGCCGAGGTGATCACCAACCTGATCGGCGCGGTGCCGGTGCTGGGCGAGCCGATCCTGATCTGGCTGCGCGGCGGGCCGGCGATCGACAATGCGACGCTGAACCGCTTCTTCTCGCTGCACTATCTGTTGCCGTTCGCCATCGCCGGATGCGTCGTGCTGCACCTGTGGGCGCTGCACCATGCGGGCCAGAACAATCCGGTCGGCATCCTGATCCCCAAGAACCGGATGGCTAAGGATACCGTGCCGTTCCACCCGTATTTCACGGTCAAGGACGGGTTCGCGGTGATCCTGTTCCTGATGCTGTTCGCCCTGTTCGTCTTCTTCATGCCCAACGCCCTGGGCCATGCGGACAACTACATTCCCGCCAATCCGCTGCAGACGCCGGCGCACATCGTGCCCGAGTGGTACATGCTGCCCTTCTACGCCATCCTGCGCGCCATTCCGGACAAGTTCGGCGGCGTGGTGGCGATGTTCGCGGCCATCGGCGTGCTGTTCATCCTGCCCTGGCTGGACACCTCCAAGGTGCGCTCGATGCGCTATCGTCCGACCATGCGGACGTTCTTCATCATCCTGCTGGTGGTGGGCCTGGGTCTGGGCTGGTGCGGGGCGCAGCTGCCGGACGCGCAGGTCATTCCCGGCATGCCCAGCTTCCAACTGTTCGACGGTCAGTTGAACTCCTACCTGTGGCTGACGCGTCTGTTTACGGCCTACTACTTCGCCTTCTTCCTGGTGATCATGCCGGTGGTGGGCCTGCGCGAGACGCCCCTGCCGATCCCGGCCACCATCTCCGAACCGGTCCTGTCCGGCCACGGCGCGCCCGCCATGACCGCCGCCGCTCCGGCGTCGCCCGAGACGAAGGGCTGAGCACGATGAGAACCTCCATGCTCAAGACCTTCGCTTCGGCCGCGCTCGCCGCCGGCATGCTGATCGCAGCGCCCGCCCTGGCCGAGGGCGGGGCCCACCATCCCCGCTCGGGCGGCTTTAGCTTCGAAGGACCGTTCGGGACCTTCGATCAGGGCCAGCTTCAGCGCGGCTACAAGGTGTACCGCGAGGTCTGCGCCTCGTGCCACAGCATGAACCTGGTGCACTTCCGCAACCTGGGCGATCGCAACGGACCGTTCTGGAACCCGAAATACCCGAACCCCAACGACAATCCGGTGGTGAAGGCGCTGGCCGCCGAGATCCAGGTGCCGGACATCGACAGCGAGACCGGCGAAGCGCTGCAACGCGACGCCGCCTCGGCCGACCGCTTCCCGTCGCCCTATCCGAACGCCACGGCCGCCGCCGCCGCAAACGGCGGGGCCGCGCCGCCCGACCTGTCGGTCATGGCCAAGGCGCGCCATGACGGCGCCAACTACATCTATTCGCTGTTGACCGGCTATCATGCGCCGCCGGCGGGGCTGCAGATCCGCCAGGGTCAGAACTACAACGTCTATATGAACGGCGACCTGACCCCGTTCTGGACGGGCGACCCCGACCACGTGCCGGCCGGCGGCTTCATCGCCATGCCCGCGCCTCTGCGCGATGGCCAGGTCACCTATGACGACGGCACGCGCGCCAGCGTCGACCAGATGTCCAAGGACGTCGCCGCCTTTATCGCCTGGACGTCCGAGCCCAAGATGGTGGAGCGCAAGCAGGCCGGCGTGGGCGTGATGATCTTCCTTCTGATCTTCGCGGGCCTGACCTACGCCAGCTATCGCCGCATCTGGAAGGGCGTGGCGCACTAGGTCTCTGCAAACACGATAGAGTTCTGGAACCCGGCGGAGCGATCCGCCGGGTTCTTTCATGTCGAGGCGTCGCATCGACACGAGCATGGCGGCCTCTTACGGTTCGCGTCTTGAAATTGCTGAGGGCTCACGGAAATCATGCGTATCGTTTCATCCTTGGCTGCGACGCTTCTGGCGAGCGCGGCCTTGTCCGCCTGCGCCACCACGCCGAGCGGGGCAGGCGGCGACGCCGTCGATCTGGCCCGGGTGTCGGAGGACATCCGCGTGCTGTCGGACGACAGCTTCGAAGGACGCGGCATCGCGACGCCGGCCGAGGACAAGGTCGTCCGGTATCTGAGCCAGCAATACGCGGCGGCGGGCTTTCAGCCGGGCGGCGAGAACGGCGGCTGGACGCAGGACGTGACGCTGAACCGCTTTCAGGCTTCCAATGTGCAGGCGTCCATCTCGGTCGGCGACTGGCGCCGCGACCTGGCGCAGGGAGGCGACATCGTGGTCTCGACCCGCCTGCCGGGTGCGGCGGTGAACATCGCGGACGCGCCGCTGGTCTTTGTCGGCTATGGCGTCAAGGCGCCCGAGCGGCAGTGGGACGACTTCAAGGGCCAGGACATGCGCGGCAAGGTGCTGGTCGTGCTGGTCAACGATCCGGATTTCGAGGAGCCGGCGCTGAACACCTTCAACGGCCGCTCCATGACCTACTATGGCCGGTGGACCTACAAGTACGAGGAGGCGGCGCGGCAGGGTGCGGCGGGCGTGATCATCGTGCACGAACAGGCGCCGGCCTCCTATGGCTGGACCACCGTGCAGAACAGCTGGTCGGGTCCGCAGTTCGACATCGTGCGGCAGAACGCCTCCGCCGAGCGCGTGCCGATGGAGGCGTGGATCCAGCGTGACGGCGCAGTCGAGCTGTTCCGCCAGGCGGGCCTCGACTTCGAAGCCTTGAAGACCCAGGCGCGAAGCCGCGACTTCCAGCCGACGACCCTGCGGAACGCGCGACTGTCGGCGCGCTTCGATGTGGCCACGCAACAGGTCACGACCCGCAACGTCGTGGCGCGTTTGCCGGGCGCGACGCACCCGGATGAGACCATCCTCTACACCGGCCACTGGGACCACATCGGCGTAGGCGAGCCGGACGCGAACGGCGACCGCATCTTCAACGGTGCGGTGGACAATGCGTCGGGCACGGCCGGCCTGCTGGAGCTGGCGCGCCTGTGGGGCCGTGCGCCGCGGCCGGATCGTTCGATCGTGATGCTGAGCTTCACTGCCGAGGAGAGCGGGCTGCTGGGCTCGGAATACTACGCCGCCAATCCGATCTATCCGCTGGAAACGACGGTTGCGGGCTTCAACATCGACGCCATGAACGTCTATGGCCGCAAGGAGCGCATCTCGGCGGTGGGGCGTGGTCAGTCAGAGCTGGACGAGCGGCTGGAGGCGGCGGCCGCGCGGCAGGGGCGAACGCTGGAGACGGGTGGGGCGGATGCGGGCGGCGGCTATTTCCGTTCCGACCACTTCCCGCTGGCCAAGCGCGGCGTGCCCATGGCCTATCCGGGCACGGCCGGCGAGTTCCGGGACGAGCCGATCCAGGCCAAGAAGGACGCGGCGGCCGAGTATGGCCGCAGCCGCTATCACCAGGCCGACGACGAATGGTCCGCCGACTGGGACCTGCGCGGCATGGCCGAGGACCTGCAGGTCCTGTTCTGGATCGGTCGCGATCTGGCCGGTAGCCGCGACTGGCCGGGTTGGAAGCCGGGCTCCGAGTTCGGACCGGTGCGTGAGCGCAGCAACGCAAGTCGCCGCTGAAACATGACGAAAATGTAAGGAGGCGATGGGCCTGCGCCTCCTTACACAGGCGATTGATCCTCAACAGGAAAGATCGTTCATGCGCGTTTCGCTCGCTTCCGGCGTCGGCCTTGCCGCCCTTCTGATCTGCGGCGCTGCGTCCGCCCAGGACTTCTCCGGCCAGCGGCTGTCGGACGAGATCCGCGCCATCAGCACCGACGAGTTCCAGGGCCGCAAGCCCGGCACGGATGGCGAGCAGAAGACGCTGGCGTGGCTGCAGGCCCAGTATGAAGCCATGGGGATGGAGCCCGGCGGGCCGAACGGTCAGTGGCTGCAGGCGGTCGAGCTGAACCGCTACACGCCCGTGGCGGGCGCCGCCGCCGCATCGTGGGGCAAGGATGGGGCGTCGACGCCGCTGGCCGCCGGTCAGGACATCACCCTGCGCGCCGTGTCGAACGACGGTCAGGCCGATGTGCAGAGCGCGGGCGTGGTGTTCGCCGGCTACGGCATCACGGCGCCCGAGCGGAACTGGGACGATTACGGCGATCTCGACGTCGCGGGCAAGGTGGTGCTGGTGCTGGCGGGCGAGCCGGACGGCGACCTGTTCAACGGCCCCTACACCACCAACTATCAATCCGCCGCCTACAAGGCCGACGAGGCCAAGCGGCGCGGCGCGGTGGGCGTGATCACCGTGCTGAAGGACGTCGCCGACAGCGACGGCTGGCGTCGTCAGTTGCGCGGCGCCGACCGCGTGCGCACCCTGACGCCGGGCGCGGCCGATCTGGAGGTCACCGGCTCGGTCAACAGCGACGTGGCGGGCGCCATGCTGACGGCGGGCGGGCTGGACCTGACGAGCCTGACCCAGGCGGCCGGCGCCGGCGACTTCAAGGCGCGGACCCTGGACGGCGTGACGTTGAACCTGAAGGCGTCCGAGACCATCGACACCCTGACGACGCACAATCTGCTGGCCAAGATCACCGGATCGGAGCGGCCGAACGAGACCATCGTCTATTCGGCGCACTGGGATCACATCGGCGTCGGCGGCGAGCATGCGGGCGGCGAGGACAACATCTTCAACGGCGCCTGGGACAATGCGTCGGGCACCATTGGCGTGCTGGAGATGGCGCGCGAGATGAAGGCCGCGCCGCGCCCTGAGCGCACGGTCGTCTTCGCCCACATGACGGCCGAGGAGATGGGGCTGCTGGGCTCCTACGCCTATGTCGCCGATCCGGTCTATCCGCTGGAGACCACGGTCGCGGACATCAACATCGACATGCTGCCGCTCAGCCCCGCCACGCGGGACGTGCCGATCTTCGGCAAGGGGCAGAACTCGTTGGAGGACAGTTTGGGCGCCTTGGCCGAGGCCGAGGGGCGCTACGTCTCCGACGACGGCCAGCCCGAGCAGGGCTTCTACTACCGCTCGGACCACTTCCCCTTCGCGCGGGCGGGCGTGCCCGCCTTGATGCCGTGGCACGGCGTCGACTTCGTCGAGGGCGGCAAGGAGGCCGGATGGGCCGCGTGGCGAGAGCGGTTCGGCCGCGTCTATCACAAGGCGTCCGACGAATGGTCGGCGGATTGGGACATGACGGGAGCGGTGCAGAACCTGACCCTGCTGTACCGACTGGGCCTGCAACTGGCCAACAGCGACGAATGGCCGACCTGGAAGCCGACGTCCGAGTTCGGCGCGGTGCGGGCTGCGAGCGACGCCGCCCGGCAATAGTCGGGAGGGCGGTCGCCTGAACGAGGGCGCGGCTGATGCGTTGCAGGGGTATGAGAGCGCCGCTTCCGAGCCTCGCCGCCGTCCTGCTGCTGAGTGCGGCGGCCTGCGAACGTCAGGCCGTCAACCCGCCGACGGAGCCGGCCCAGCCGGTAACCGGCTCGGGCGCCTCGGTCGGCGGCGCGCCGGGGTCGGCGGGCTTGGCTACCGGGCCCGTCAGCTTCGTCGGACGATGGGCGGCCAATCCCGCCTGGTGCGCCCGGCCGCAGGGCGACCAGACGCCGATCACCATTACGCCCACGCGTTTCCAAGGCTATGAGAACCGCTGTGAGGTGGTCTCGGTCGTCGAGGTCGACGACGCCTATGTGGCCGATCTGTCCTGCCAGGCCGAAGGACAGGTCGTGCGCGAGCAGGTGCGGATGGCGGTCACCGACGACATCCTGAACCTGTCCTACCTGGACCGCGATGGCGCTGCCGTTCAGCTTTATCGCTGCCCGGGCTCGCCCAAGGCCGAGCAGCAGGCTGGCCTCACAGGTCTGATGAAGCGGGAGTGACGCTTAGTTGTTGAACAGGAAGTGCATCACGTCGCCGTCCTTGACGACGTAGCTCTTGCCTTCCGCGCGCATCTTGCCGGCGTCTCGCGCGCCAGCCTCGCCCTTCAGCGCCACATAGTCGGCGTAGGCGATGGTCTCGGCGCGGATGAAGCCCTTTTCGAAGTCGGTGTGGATAACGCCGGCGGCCTGCGGTCCGGTCGCGCCGACCGGCACGGTCCAGGCGCGCGCCTCCTTCGGACCTACGGTGAAGTAGGTTTGCAGGCCGAGCAGCTTGTAGGCTTCGCGGATCAGGCGGTTCAGGCCGGGCTCTTCCAAGCCGAGAGTTTCCAGGAACTCGCGCTGTTCCTCGTCGTCGAGGACGGCGATCTCCGATTCGATCTGAGCGGAGATGACGACGGAGTTCGCGCCGTCGGCCGCGGCGCGCGCCGCCACCGTGTCGGACAGGTCGTTGCCCTTGTCGGCCGAGGCCTCTTCGACATTGGCGACGTAGAGGGCGGGCAGGGCGGTCAACAGCTGCAGCATGTCCCAGGCCTTCTTGTCCTCCTTGGACACCTCGGCGAGGCGCGCGGGCTTGCCGGCGTTCAGCTGGGCGAGGGCGAGGTCCACCAGCTTCAGGTTCAGCTGGCTTTCCTTGTCGCCGCCCTTGGCGCGCTTCTCGATCTGTACACGGCGGCGCTCCAGGCTTTCGAGGTCGGCCAGCATCAGCTCGGTTTCGATAATCTCCAGGTCGGCGATCGGGTCGATGCGGTTCTCGACGTGGGTGATATCGTCGTCGAAGAAGCAGCGGGCGACGAAAGCCACGGCGTCGCAGTCGCGGATGTTGGCCAGGAACTGGTTGCCCAGACCCTCGCCCTTGGAGGCGCCGCGCACCAGGCCGGCCACGTCCACAAAGGTGATGCGGGCGGGAATGATCTCCTTGGAGCCGGCGATCTCGGCCAGGACGTTCAGGCGCGCCTCCGGCACGGCCACGTCGCCGGTGTTCGGCTCGATGGTGCAGAACGGATAGTTGGCCGCCTGGGCCGCCGCCGTCTTGGTCAGGGCGTTGAACAGGGTGGACTTGCCGACGTTGGGCAGGCCGACGATCGCGACTTTCAGGGCCATGGGCGGCGGGCTCTCGGGCGTAGGGACTTAGAGGAAGCGCGAGCCTTTAGCCGGTCGCGACCGGTTTGTCAGGCTCGCGCTTGGATCGGCGCGTCAGTGGCCCGCGTGGCCGCCTGTGGCCTGGCGAACCGCCGCCTGCACCACGACCTCGGGCGCCTTGTCGAAGCGCAGGGTCAGGGGCACGGTCTCGCCCGCGACCAGCGGCCCGGTCAGCCCGATCAGCATCAGGTGAACGCCGCCAGGCTCCAGCGCGACCGCTTCGCCTTGCGACAGCGGCAGGCCGTCCGTCATTTCGCCCATCTTCATCACGCCGTTGTCGGTCGTCATCTCGTGAATCTGGATCTCGCCGGCGCGCGACGTGGCGGCGCCGACCAGGCGATCATCGGCGCTGGCGGTCAGGGTCAGGTAGCAGGCGCCGGCGCGTGCCCCGTTCGGCGTCGGCCGGCACCAGGCGTCGGCGGTCGTCACCGTGGCGGGGGTCTGTGGCCCGCCGCAGGCGGCGAGGCCGAGCAGGGCGGAAAGAAGGAGGCGCTTCATCATGGGGGGGAACTCTTTCAGGGCAAGGGACGAGAAGGCGAGGGGACGAATCGGCGCAGTCCACGAATGGACAGGTCGATCAGGAGGGCTGCGATCAGGCTGGCGCCGGTCAGGGGAAACAGGATGGCGAGCGGCGCGACGATGCAGATGGCCGCCGTGCGGGCGCGCGGACCCGCGAGCGGCGGCGGGGCGCCCAGGCGGCCGCGCGCCAGCGAGGGCGGGCGGCGCTTCCACCACATGACCAGGCCAGAGATCGCCAGCACCCACACGCCGATGCAGCCGGCCAGCATGACCAGCCGGTTGATCTGGCCGTACTGCAGGCCTTGGTGCACGGCGACGCCCCAGTCGACGGCCTTGCCGACGGGCCCGAACTGGGAATAGCCTATGTCGGCGATCACGCCGCCGGATCGGGCGTCGATATAGAGCGAGCGCGTGTCCTCGACCCGTCGGGTCTGACGGGTGACCGTGTAGGTGGCGGAATCATCCGGGATCGTCACCGCATAGGGCCGGGCCATTCCTGCGCGTTTCGCGGCGCCGATCGCCATGGACAGGCTCGGCCTGGCCACGTGATCGCCGTGGCCAGGCGCGGACATGGAGGCATGGTCCAGCGTCCATCCGGCGCCCGTCGGCCGGTCGTGGCCCTGCGCCCGATGCCAGGCGCCGGCGACAGGGGCGGGCGGACGCCCCAATCCGCTCTCTCGCACCATTCCCATGACCTGGTCGCCCCAGACCGCCGACCACGGCATGCCGGTCACCCCCAGGAACAGGATCACCGCCCCGACATATAGCCCCGTCACCGCGTGCAGGTCTCGCCAGAAGGGTCGTCGTCTCTTGTCCGTGTCCGTGATTGTCACGGCGCCCACCGGTCGTCCGCGCGGCAGCCAGAGATAGAAACCTGTCGCGCACAGGATGATGGCCCAGCCGGCGACGATCTCCACCACCACGTTCATGACCGGCCCGAACAGGGTCAGGGAGTGCAGGCGCTTGATCGTCTCGTTGACGCCGCCCACCGGTGTGGCGCCGGTGACGCGCGCCGTATGCGGATCGACAAAGACGGTCCGCTGCTCGCCGTTCGCACGATCGACCCGCACGCGAACGGCCTGATCCGCGCGGGCTGGTACGATGACGCTGCCGGCGCGACCGCCGGCCGCCTGCGCGGCGGCGGCCCACGCGTCCGGCGACGCCTGCTGGACAGAGGCCGGCACGCGGATCAGGTCGCGATAGAGCGCCTGGTCGATCTCGTCCTTGAACAGATAGAGGCCGCCGGTCAGGGCCAGCAGCAACAGAAACGGCATGACCACCACGCCGGCGTAGAAATGCCATCGCCAGACAAGGCGGTAGGCGGCGGCATGGGAAGCGCGCGCGGCCATCAGTAGCTCAGCCTCACGCCGACAAAGGCCGATCGTCCATCCCCCGGAAAGAAGACGGCGGTGGAGGCCACGCGCGCATCGGTGACCGCGCCGAAGTTGGATATGTAGCGCTCGTCCAACAGGTTGCGGATGTCGGCGAAGACCGCAACTGACCGCGTCACATCCCAGCCGGCGTTAAGCGAAACGACAGCATAGCCGGGCGACTTCAGGGTATTGGCGTAGTCCACCCAGGCGTCCCGGATCGACCACTCGACCGAGGGTGCGACGAACCAGCCGGCCGGATGATCATAGCGCAGTTCGGCCCGGTAGAGGTGCTCCGGCACGACCGGGAGCTGGTTGCGGCCATAGACCCGGTCGCCGTCGAAACGGAAGTCGGACCAGCTATAGGTCTGGCGAAGGCGCAAGGCGGACACGATGCGCCAGTCCAGACCGGCCTCCACGCCCGAATGGATCGTCGGGCCGGCGTTGAAGGTGGCGGCCGGCACGCCCAGCGCCGCATTGGGGATGAAGTTCAGCAGCTCGTGGTCGAGTTCGGCGAGGTAGACCGCGACGTCCCACAGCAGGGGACCGCCCCGGCCGCGCAGGCCCGCCTCCCAGGTCGTGGCCTCCTGGGCGACCAACGGCTGAAAGCCCGCGGCGGTAGGCGACAGGGACGAGAAGTTCGGCGGCTCCACCGACCGGGTGACGTTGGCGTAGACCTGGGCGCCGCTGTCCGCCTCCCACAGCACGCCAAGGCGCGGGGCGAACCCGTCATAGGCGCGCTCGGCCATCAGGTCGAAGGTCGAGGCCACGCCGGGCAGGGCGAAGCTCTGGTAGTCCCGCTCGGCCCAGCCCCAGGTCCCACCGCCGACCAGGGCCAGGCGATCGGTGACGAACAGCCGGCCTTCGGTGAAGACATCCAGAGCCCGGGCGTCCTGGTCACTGCGGGCAGTGCGGGCGTCCTTGAAGCCGGCGCGGTTGATCCACTGGCTGGCGTCCAGATCGCCCTGTCGCGCCCAGACGCCATAGAAGGCGTCCGCACGGCGGCCGAACAGTTGGCCCTGCCAGTCGAAGCGGCCGAACAGGCCGATGTTGCGGCTTTGCTGATCCACGACCTGGAAGATCGGATGGTTCAGGTCCTTCCAGCTGGCGTAAACTCCGCCTTCGAATACGGTGGAGGGGCCCAGCCGCCAGCGGGTCTGAAGCACGCCGCGGATGGATTGCATGTCGCGTCCATAGTTCAGGTCCCGGTTGGCGGCGGCGGCTTGGCGCGGGTTCGACAGGGCCTGATCAAGCGTCAGGCTGCCGGGAATCTGCTGATCGACCTGTCCGGCGCTGGCGATCAGCCGAACCTCGCGGTCTTCGCCGAAGCGACGGCCGAGGTTCAGCGATGCATGCTGTTCGGAGCCCGCGCTCTGCTCGCGCCAGCCGTCCACGCTCTGCACCGTCAGGGCGCCGAAGCCGTCCCAGTCGCCGCTGGCGCCCGAGACCTCGGCATGGCCGCGCATCGTGCCGTAAGAACCTCCGTCCAGCCGAAGGGAAAGATCGTGCATCGCCGTGCGACCGGTCGGGGTGACCAGATTCACCGCCCCGCCCAGCAGGGCGCCGCCGAAGCGCAGGGCGTTGCCGCCCTTGTAGACCTCCGTGTAGCGGGCGATCAGCGGATCGATCAGCTGGAAGTCGCCAGAGCCGTCGGCCTCGTTGAAGGGCACCCCGTCTTGGGCCAGCAGGACGCCACGATTGTGGCTGGAGTTGCCAATGCCCGATCCCCGGATCGACAGCCGTATGTCGCCGCCCCACTTCTTCTGGGCGTAGACGCCCGGTGCGTCCCGCAGCAGATCGGCGAGATTGGGCGCGTAGCGGTCCTGGTAGGACTCGGCTGAGACGACCGACACGGCGCCCGGCGTGCGCGACAGGCGGGCGCGCGCCTCGGCCACCACGGGCGGATCCTCGGGGTTGCGCCTGGCGGTGACGATGACGCTGTCGAGTTGGGTCGCGGGCGGGGAGGCTTGGGGCTCGACGGGCGTTGCCTGCGCCGCGAGCAGCAGCGCCCACGGCGCCGCCATTGTTGCTGAAATCATCAAGAAGAATCCTGAACAGGCCAGAAGGGCCGCGCCTGCATCAGGCGCGGCGGCTCGGTCGGTTCAGGCGAGCGGCGGGGCGGTGGAGGGCGGGCGCGGCGGCGCGCGGGCAGGCGGCGGCGGCGCGGCCGAAGCGACGGACCAGCTTGTCTCCGCCGACAGCGGCACAGCAGGCTGCGGCTGGGGCGCGGGCGGTGCGGGCAGGGCGGCGGCGAGCGGCTGCAGGCAGGCCGCGCATTTGGGCCCCGCCTGCTTCTTGGCGGGTCCATCCACGCCGCCGACGTGGATGGTCTGCGGACCTTCGCTGGAGCACAGGACGACGGGATGGCCGGGCTGGGCCGCCGCCATGGCCGCGAACGGGATCAGCGAGCCGAGCACGATGGCGAACACCGCCGCCAGAAAGGCCAGGCAGCGCGCGGCGGACCAGTTCTCGGCCTGGGTGCGGTTCACCACCAAGGCTTACGGCGTTTTGTCGGATGCGGCTAGGGCGCCTGATCTACAGCTCGCCGCGCGCCGCCTGGCGTGGGCTGAACTTGGGGGCGGGGGCGAGGCGCAGCACCTCGCCCTGGTACCGCTCGTCGTCGCCGGCCAGGGCGAAGGGCAGGGCGTCGGCGCAGGCGTTCAGCAGGGCCTGCAGCCAGGGCGACTCCGCCTTGTGGAAGTCGCCCAGCACGTGCGGCATGACCAGGTGCTTTTCGCCCGGATGGCCCACGCCCATGCGCGCGCGGCGAAAGTCGGCCCCGACCTGGCTGATGATGGACCGGATGCCGTTCTGGCCCGCCGCTCCGCCGCCGGTCTTCATGCGAAAGCGACCTGGCGCCAGATCGATCTCGTCGTGGAAGACGATGATGTCCTGCGGCGTGACCTTGTAGAAGCGCGCCGCCTCTCCGACCGCGCGACCGCTCTCGTTCATGAAGGTCTGGGGCTTCATCAGCAGCACGCGAACGGCGCCGTTCGCCGTCTCGACCTCGCCTTCAGACACAACCGACTGGAATTTGGCGCGCGACGGGCCGAACCGCCAGCGACGGCCGATCTCGTCGGCGGCCATGAAGCCGATGTTGTGTCGGTTCTTCTCGTACTTGGCGCCCGGATTGCCGAGCCCGGCGATAATGATCATGGCGTCCTCATGCCGTCCGCGCCTGGCAAAGAAAAGCCCCGCCGGGCGAGCCGGGCGGGGCCGTATCTTCAGCGATGATCCGGGGATCAGCCTTCCGAAGCAGGGGCTTCGGCGGCTTCGTCCGCGGCGGCCGAGAGGGCGGCGGACGACACCTTGATGGTGGCGATCACGAAGTCGCGGTCGGTGATGGTGGCCGAGGCGCCTTGCGGCAGGGCGATGTCCGAGATGCGAATGGTGTCGCCCATCTGACGGCCGGTCAGGTCCACGACCAGCTCTTCCGGGATGCTGTCGGCGTTGACCAGGATCTCGACTTCGTGGCGAACGATCTCGAGCGAGCCGCCCGCGCGGGTGAACGGCGCTTCGTCGGCGTTCTTGAAGTGGACCGGCACGGAGATCTTGATCGGCGCATGCTCATCGACGCGCATCAGGTCGAAGTGCAGCGGGCGGTCCGACACCGGGTCGAACTGGACGTCCTTGGCGATCACCGGCTGGGTCTCGTCGCCGTACTTCAGCGTCACCAGGTGACCCAGCAGCTTGCCGGTGTAGAGCGACTTGCGGAAGTCCTTCTCGTTCACCGAAATGGCGACCGGGGCCTTGTCGCCGCCGTACAGGATGCCCGGCACCGAGCCGGCGCGACGGGCGGCGCGAGCGCCGCCGGTGCCGACGCCTTCGCGGACGTCCACGTTCAGAATGATCTCGGCCATGTGGCTCGCCTCAACAAACAACGGAAACGCCGCGCCTACGCCAGGCATGCGCGACGGGGTGATGCACCCTCGAATTCAAGAGCGCGGGCTAATACACGGATCGCATTGGATGCGCAACCGCCAGCTTGGGCGTCAGGCGGCGACCCTTTGCTCGATCAGCAGCGCCTGCGGGTCCTCGACGAGGGTCAGCAGTTCGGCGGCGTTGAAGGGCTTGGCGAGATGGCCGTCGGCGCCCGCCGCCTGACCGGCCGCGACATGTTCGGGCATGGCGTTGGCGGTCAGCATCACCAGCGGCGTGCGCGGCAGGCCGAGCGCGGCCTCGTGCAGGCGGATTTCGCGAACGGCGGTCAGGCCGTCCATCACCGGCATCTGCATGTCCATCAGGATCAGGTCGAAGTCGCAGGCGCGGGCCGCCGCGACCGCCTCGGCGCCGTTCTCGACCGAGGTCAGCTCCACGCCGGCTTGGGCAAGGATCAGTTCCACGACCCGCCGGTTGGTCGGATGGTCGTCGGCGACAAGGACCCGGCGGGACAAGGAGGCGTTCGCCTCCGAGTAGGCGGCGGGTTCGGACGCGCGCGGCGCCTCGGCCTGATGGAGACACAGGGTGAAGATGAAGGCGGAGCCCCCGCCCGGTTCGCTTTCGCAATCCAGCCGCCCGCCCATCAGGTCCGCCAGTTGACGGCAGATCGCCAGACCCAGGCCGGAGCCGCCGTAGCGCCGTGTGATGCCGCTGTCGGCCTGCTCGAAGCGGCTGAACATTCGCTCGCGGGCGTCCGCATCGAAGCCGATGCCGGTGTCCTCAACCGTGAAGCGCAAGGCGGCGGCGCCGTCATCCCGATCGGCCGTGCGTTCGACACGCACAGCGACAAAGCCGTTCTCGGTAAACTTCACCGCATTGGAGATCAGGTTCGTCAGCACCTGCTTGATGCGCACTGCATCGCCGCGGACCCAGACGGCGGCTTCCGGAGCGATATCGAGTTGGAAGCCGAGACGCTTCTCGCGTGCGTTCGCCGCGTACAGGTGAGCGGCTTCCTGAACCAGCTCGGGCAGGTTGAAAGGCTGCTCATCCAGCTCTAGACGGCCGGATTCGACGCGCGCCAGGTCTAGAATGTCGCCCAACAGCGCCTGCAGCGTCGCACCCGACGACTGGATCAGATCCACCATCTCGCGCTGCTCGCGCGAAAGATCGCTGCCGGCGAGAACCTGGGCCAGACCGACGACGCCGTTCAGCGGGGTTCGGATTTCGTGGCTCATGTTCGCCAGGAACAGGCTCTTGGCATGGTTCGCGGCTTCGGCAGCGTCCCTGGCTTCGGCCAGGATGCGGGCGTTGTTCTTGAGGTCGGTGATGTCATTGCAGACGGTGACGATGCCGCCTTCCGCCGTTGAGCGATGCTGCACCCGAAGCCAGCGCCCATCGGCGACCTGTTGCTCAAGGATGGCCGAAAGCCGGGCGCGATGCGTCATGCGTTCCGCCGCCCACTCCGCCTCGCGGCCGAGAGCGTCCGGATAGATGTGCCGATCCAGGCCGAGCTGCAGGATCTCACGACCTGTCATGCCGACCTTCAGGTGATCGGCGATTTCCGGATTCACTTCGACAAAGCGGGCGTTCCACAGCACCAGCCGGTCTTCCGAGTCGAAAAAGGCCAGACCGTCCGGCATGGCGTCCACCGCCTCGCGGATCTGCCGCAAGGCGCCGGATCGGGCGCTGAAGGTCGTCCAGCTTCTGATCAGGACCACGGCGATCACGAACAGCACGGCGCCCGCCATGATCATCTGCATGGAGGCGGGATCAAGACCCTCGCGGTTCGGCATGGGCTGGGGCGCGCCAAGCGTCAGGGCCGCCATGCCGGTGAAATGAAGCACGATCACCGAAAGTACCGCGCCCAAGGTCGTGATCCAGAAGCGGAGGTGGTCATTTCGGCGGTAGCAGGCCGCGGATCCGGCCCCGATGATCATCGCCGCGACGACCGAAGTCGCCACCAGGCCCAGATCCCAGGTCACTTCGAACGGCAGATTCATCGCCGCCATGCCCAGGTAGTGCATGGCGGCGATGCTGGCCACGCCTGTTGAAGCCGCAATGCAACGCGTCAGCGGGCGATTGCCGGCCATGGCCATGACGATTCCAACCCCGATCCCGATCAGGGCGACCAGAAGGGAGGCCATGGTCATCCAGGGCTCGAACGTCATGGCCGCGCCTGCGGCGTAGCCTTGCATGGCGATAAAGTGCGTGGCCCAGATCGCCAGCGCGCCGACCAGGGCCGCCAGCACGATCTTGTTTCGGCGCACGATGCCCCGGCGGATCCGCGCGCGCTCCATCAGATGGAATGCGGTGGCGATCCCGGTCAGACAGACGAGGCCGGCCAGCAGCGTCACCCGCCAGTCGTGTTCCATAGCCAGGCAAAACAGGATGCGGTTCAATGCGGACCTCTCTTCGCCTGCGACCTTGCCGTGCACTTCTGAAGATTTCGTGCGGCGACGCTTCCGTTGGGAAACATCGTCGATCAGCCGTCACAATCTCCGTGCAAGGAGAGGTTCACGGTGAGGGGCGGATCGTCGGGTCCGACCGGCAGGGACCGCCAGGGGGAAGATGTCCTACGAATTCTCGTCGTCGCCCGTCGCGCCGGCATCCGGCTCGCGGCTGTGGACCGCCGGCGCCAGCGGGGGGCTGGCGGCGCTGATCCTGATCGCCCTGGCCATTCTGCATCCGGAACTGGCGCCTTCGCTGATCGCCGGCGCGGTGCTGGTGGCGGGATCGACCTGGCTGATCAATCGGTCACGCGAGCCTTCCCGAGGCGTAGAGCCGCTTGCGCCGGAAACGCCCTCGGGCGAGCTCGCCTCCGCTGAACTTCTGGACGGCGCCCTGGAGGCTCTCGAGGACGCCGTTCTGATCGTGGGCGGTGAGGAGCCGGACGACATCGCCGGCCGCCGCATCGTCATGGCCAATCAGGCGGCGCGCGACCTCTTGCGGGTGCAGCGACGCGGCGGGCTGCTGGTGCAGGTGATGCGCGATCCGGGCGTGCTGGAGGCGGTGGACGAGGCCTTGTTCGGCGGCGTGTCGCGCGTCACCGACTACACGACCGGCGGCGCGCGCGATCGGCGCTGGCGGGCGTGGAGCCGGCCATTGGCCCCGGCGCGACAGGGAGAGGCGCTGGCGCTTCTGGTGCTGCGTGACGAGACCGACGCCCGCCGGACCGAGATGATGCGCGTCGACTTCCTGGCCAACGCCAGCCACGAGCTTCGCACGCCGCTGGCCTCGCTCAGCGGCTTCATCGAGACCCTGAAAGGGCATGCGCGCGACGACACCCGCGCGCGCGACCGGTTCCTCGACATCATGGCCGCGCAGGCCGAGCGGATGACGCGGCTGGTGGCGGACCTCCTGTCGCTGAGCCGCATCGAGCTGAACGAGCACATCCCGCCGTCGGGGCGTGTGGCGCTGGACGCGGCCGCCTCGGACGTGATCGACGCGGTCAGCGTGCTGGTCAAGGACCGGCAGGTCGAGGTGCGGCTGAACGCCCAAGGGCGAACGCACGTGGTGGGTGAGCGGGACGAGATCGTGCAGGTGGTGCAGAACCTGCTGGACAATGGGGTGAAATACTCGCCGTCCGGCGGCGTTGTGGACGTCACCGTCCGGCGCGACCTGACGTTTGATCAGGCTCTGGCGGGTCAGATGGGGGGCGCGACGCGCCTGTCGCTGCTGACGCCAGATCGGGATGTCGGCACGCGCTACGCGGCGGTCACGGTGCGGGACTACGGGCCGGGCATGGCGCGCGAGCATCTGCCCCGCCTGACCGAACGGTTCTATCGCGTCGAGGGCCAGAAGAGCGGCGAACGGCTCGGCACCGGGCTTGGCCTCGCCATCGTCAAGCACATCATCAATCGTCACCAGGGCGGGCTGACCGTGGAAAGCACCCTGGGCGCAGGCTCGGCGTTCACCGCCTGGTTCCCCATGCCGAAGCATGAAGCGTAGCGGTTCCGACCAACCTTCGCTGTTACGCAACTGTCATCCGGCCGTCGTAATCCGCTGAACATTCGCGGGCAGGTTCCGCGCCGTGACGATCCCGGGCGGAGAGTCGCTGTTCGCGCCTGCAAGGCGCCTGGTTGGACCCCGAATGATCTGGCTGTCCCTGCTTGTTCTGATCGCGTTGTCGGCGGCGGCCTGGTTCGGCGGGCGCGCCGTGGCGCGGCGTCGCGCCGCGGGCATGCGCTCGCATTCGCGTCCGGGTCAGCATGGCGCCTATGCGCTGATCTGGGTCGCTGCGCCGGCGCTGTTGGCGCTGGTTCTGGCTGCGGCCTTTTCCGGCGGCATCGAAAGCCGGCTGATCCGTGCGGGGGCGCCTGAGAGCGTCGCGCAGCTGGAGCCATTCCGTCGTCAAGCGTTCTTCGCCGACGCCCGTTTGGTGGGGCAGGGCAGGCCGGCGCTGCAGATCTGGCCGGCCCCTCTGGCGCAGGCGCTGCCCGCCGAGGGCCAGCGCATGATCCGCATCGAGCGCACCTTGCAGTGGGGCGGAGCCCTGGCGGCGGTGCTGCTGGCCATCTTGGGCGGGCTGTTCGCCTTCTCCCAGCTTCGACCCGACAAGCGCATCCGCAACCGCGTCGAGGGCTGGGTCTACGGCGCGCTGTTCGTCTGTTCGGCGGTGGCGGTGCTGACCACCATCGGCATCATCTCGTCGCTTGTTTGGGACTCGTTCCGCTTCTTCCAGTCGGTGCCTGTGACCGAGTTCCTGTTCGGCACGCAATGGAGCCCGCAAGTGGCGATCCGCGCCGATCAGGTCGGCTCGTCCGGCGCATTCGGAGCCGTGCCGCTGTTCGCCGGCACCCTCTTGATCATGCTGATCGCCATGGCCGTGGCCGCGCCCATCGGCCTGATGTCTGCGATCTATCTGTCCGAGTACGCCGGGTCCCACGCGCGCGCGGTGGTCAAGCCGCTGCTGGAGATCCTCGCCGGCGTGCCGACTGTCGTGTACGGCTTCTTCGCGGCGCTGACGGTGGGGCCGCTGCTGCGGGTCTTCTTCAACGAGATCGGCCTGTTTCTGATCGGCGGCCCGCTGAACGGGCTGGGGCAGTATCTGGCGCTGGTGCAGAACCAGATGGCGCTGACGGCGGGCGCGGTGATGGGCATCATGCTGATCCCGTTCGTATCCTCGCTGTCCGACGACATCCTGAATGCGGTGCCGCAAAGCCTGCGCGACGGCTCGTCGGCGATGGGCGCGACCAAGTCCGAAACCGTCAAGCGCGTGCTGTTGCCGGCCGCCCTGCCGGGCATCGCCGGCGCGCTGCTGCTGGCCGTGTCGCGCGCCATCGGCGAGACCATGATCGTGACCATGGCGGCGGGGCTGGCCGCGAACCTGACCTTTAACCCGCTGGATACGGTGACCACCGTGACGGTGCAGATCGTGACGCTGCTGACCGGCGACCAGGAGTTCAACAGTCCCAAGACGCTGGCGGCGTTCGGCCTGGGCCTGACGCTGTTCCTGGTGACCCTGACGCTGAACATCATCGCCCAGCGGATCGTCCAGACCTATCGGGAACAGTATGACTGACGCGACCCCCGACATCCTGGCGGCCGCGCCCGACAAGCGCCTCGACCGGCTCAAGGTCGGGCTGAAGCGTCGGCACGCGCGCGAGCAGTGCTTCAAATGGTACGGCCGCATCGCCATCGGCGCGGCGCTGCTGTTCCTGGTCATCCTGCTTGGGCGGATCGTCGAGCAGGGGCACACCGCCTTCTACGCTCACAGCGCGACCGTTCCGGTCTACATGGACCCGGCGCGCGTGGACCGCGCCTATCCGCAGGGCACCAACTTCGAAGAACTGGCGGCCCAGCAGCTGCTGGCGCGATGGGGCGTGGCCGATCCGACGGGCGAACAGGCCACCGCCATGCGCTCGCTGTTCTCGTCCGAACTGAAGTTCGTGGCGGCCGAAACCGTCAGCCGCCGGCCGGAGGTGATCGGGCAGACCGTGCCGATCGACGCGCCGCTTTCGGATGACGCCGATCTCTATCTGAAGGGCGAAATCTCGCGCGACACGCCCGAGGATCAGCGTCGCCTCTCGAACCAGCAGATCGGCTGGCTGGAGCGGCTGAAGGCCGAGGACGCCGTTGCGGCTCACTTCAACGCGACGCTGTTCACGCAGGGCGACTCGACCCAGCCCGAACTGGCGGGCGTTCTGGGCGCCATTGTCGGTTCGGCCCTGATGCTGCTGGTCACCGCCCTGATCGCCATTCCGGTGGGCGTCGGCGCCGCCGTCTGGCTGGAAGAGTTCGCGCCCAAGAACAAGCTGACCGACATCATAGAGGTCAACATCAACAATCTGGCCGCGGTGCCGTCCATCGTCTACGGCCTGCTGGGCCTGGCCCTGTTCATCAACTGGATGAACCTGCCGCGCGCCAGTCCGATCGTGGGCGGCCTAGTGCTGGCTCTGATGGCGCTGCCGACGCTGATCATCGCCACGCGCTCGTCGCTGAAGGCGGTGCCGCCGTCGATCCGCGAGGCGGCCCTGGCCATGGGCGCCAGCCGCACCCAGACGGTGTTCAGCCACGTCTTGCCGCTGGCCATGCCAGGCGTGATGACCGGCGCCATCATCTCCATGGCGCACGCGCTGGGTGAGACCGCGCCGCTGCTGCTGATCGGCATGGTCAGCTTCGTGCCCGGCGTCCCCGCCGCCATCGACCAGCCGGTCGGCGCCCTGCCGTCGTTGATCTACATCTGGGAGAACGCTTCCGAACGCGCGTTTCATGAACGCACGGCGGCGGCGATCCTGGTGCTGCTGGTTTTCATGATCGTGATGAACCTGGCGGCCATCATCCTGAGGCGGCGCTTCGAGCGTCGGTGGTAAGAGCATGAAGTTCAACATTTTCCGCGCCACCGACGACCGCACGGGCGGCCGCGCCGATCCGACCGAGGCACCCCGCATGGGCGGCCAGGTTCTGCCCGAGGTCACGCCCGCACAGGAGCCGGCGCCGGTCGCGCCGCGCATGGAGGACGCCACCCCCGCGACGGGCCCGACCGTGGTCGACAGTCCGCCGGAAGGCCCCATCAAGATCGCCGCCAAGGACGTGTCGGTCTTCTATGAGGGCAAGCAGGCGCTGTACGACGTCTCGCTGGACATCCCCGACAAGACGGTGACCGCATTCATCGGTCCGTCGGGCTGCGGCAAGTCGACCTTCCTGCGGACCATGAACCGCATGAACGACACCATCCACGGCGCGCGCGTCACCGGCCGCATCGAGATGGACGGCGAGGACATCAACGACCGCGGCCTCGATCCCGTACTGCTGCGCGCGCGCGTCGGCATGGTGTTCCAGCGGCCGAACCCGTTCCCCAAGTCGATCTACGAAAACGTCGCCTACGGCCCCAAGATCCACGGGCTGGTCAGCGCCAAGTCCGAGATGGACGGAGTGGTCGAAAGCGCGCTGAAGCGCGCGGGTCTGTGGGAAGAGGTGGCCGACCGGCTGCACGCCTCGGCCACCGGCCTGTCGGGGGGCCAGCAGCAGCGCCTGGTGATCGCCCGCGCCATCGCCGTGGATCCCGAGGTGATCCTGATGGACGAGCCCTGCTCGGCGCTGGACCCCATCGCCACGGCGCGGATCGAGGAGCTGATCGACGAACTGCGCGAACGCTTCTGCATCGTCATCGTCACCCACTCGATGGCCCAGGCGGCGCGCGTCAGCCAGCGCACGGCCTTTTTCCACCTGGGGCGCCTGGTCGAGACCGGCGACACCGAAACCATCTTCCAGAACCCGCGCGAGCGGCGCACGCTCGACTACATCACCGGCCGCTTCGGCTGAGGACCGCGTCATGAACCAGCATACCGTCAAGGCCTACGGCGACGAGCTGAACCAGATCACGGCCGAGATCGCCCGCATGGGGGGCCTGGCCGAGGCCCAGGTGGCCGACGCCATCGACTCCGTCGCCCGCCGCGACGTGGGGCTGGCCCGATCTGTAATCGAGCGCGACAGCAAGCTGGACCAGCTGCACCGCGACATCGAGAAAAAGGCGATCCGCATGATCGCGCTGCGCCAGCCGGTCGCCTCCGATCTTCGCCGCACCTACGGCGCCATCAAGATGGCGTCGGACCTGGAGCGCACCGGCGACCTCGCCAAGAACATCGCCAAGCGTGCGCTGGTGCTGGCGGAAAGCGAGCCGATGCAGCCGCTGACCCGCTCCATCGAGCGGATGGGGCGGCTGGTGTCGATGCGTCTGCGCGACGTGCTGGACGCCTATACGGCCTCGGAGGTCGATCGGGCCCTGGCCGTCTGGCACACCGACGACGAGGTGGACGAGCACTACAACGCCCTGTTCCGCGAGCTCCTGACCTACATGATGGGCGATCCGCGCACGATCGGCGCCTGCACCCACCTGCTGTTCATGGCCAAGAACCTGGAGCGGATCGGCGACCACGCGACCAACATCGCCGAAACCGTCCACTACGAGATCACCGGCGACGACATTATGGGCGAACGGCCGCGCGCGCAGCCGACGCCCGAAGACAACGCGCCGACCCCGAACCTGCCCACCAACTAAGCTTGCGACCGCGCCGGAGAGTCTGACGTGCAGCCCTATATCCTTGTGATGGAAGACGAGGACGCGCTGGCGACCTTGCTTCAGTACAACCTCGAAAAAGAAGGCTACGACGTCGCCGTCGCCTCTGACGGCGACGAGGGCATGCTGCAGATCGACGAGCGCATCCCGGACCTGGTCCTGCTGGACTGGATGCTGCCCAAGCTGTCGGGCATCGAGGTGTGCCGTCGCATCCGCAACCGGCCCGAGACGCGCAATCTGCCGGTGGTCATGCTGACCGCGCGCGGCGAGGAGACCGACCGCGTGCGCGGCCTGGACACCGGGGCCGACGACTATCTGACCAAGCCGTTCTCGATGGTCGAGCTGATGGCCCGCATCCGCGCGGTGCTGCGTCGCATCCGACCGGGCCTGGCCGACGACCGGCTGAACCACGGCGACATCGTGGTGGACCGCGTCTCGCACCGGGTGAAGCGAGCGGGGCAGGAGGTGCACCTGGGCCCGACCGAGTTCCGGCTGCTGGACCACTTCATGCAGCATCCGGGCCGCGTGTTCAGCCGCGAGCAGCTGCTGGACGCGGTGTGGGGATCGGACGTCTATGTCGAGGCGCGCACGGTGGACGTGCACGTCGGGCGGCTGCGCAAGGCGCTGAACCTCGGCGACAGCCCCAATCCGATACGCACCGTGCGCTCGGCCGGCTATTCGCTGGATCTGGAAGGCTGAGGCCGACGGCTCAGACCTGAGCCGCGGTCACCTCGTCCGGTTCGATGTCGTAGACCGAGGCGCAGTATTCGCACGTCACGCGAATCTTGCCGTCATCCTCCACCATGTCGCCCCGCTCGGCGGGATCGAACGAGGCCAGCACCGACACGATCCGGTCGCGCGAGCAGCGGCACACCGCCGACAGCGGTCGCGCGTCCTCCAGCCGCACGCCGTCCTCGTGGAACAGGCGGAACAGCAGGGTCTCGGGGCCGACGGTCGGATCGATCAGCTCGTCGTCGCCCAGCGTCGCGAACAGCGCGCGGGTGCGGTCCCACACTTCCTCGGTCGAGCCGCGCGCGGCGTCGGAGGCGATCACCTGGATCATGGCGCCGCCGGCTCGCCACTGGGTTCCGGCCTCGGTTTGGGCCGAGCCGACCGCCAGCCGCACCTTGGTCGGCACCTGCTCGGACTGTTCGAAGTAGTGCTCGGCGCACAGCGACAGGCTTTCGCCCTCGATCGGGGTGATGCCCTGCGTGCGCTCGAAGTCGGGGCCGCGATCCAGCGTCATGATGAACACGCCCTTGCCCAGGAGGCTTTGCGCCCCGGGGCGTGCAAAGCCCTGCGACGCCGCCTCGACCTCCGCCTCTTCGTAGCGGCAATAGCCGCGCAGCGATCCGGCCGTGTCATAGTCGGCCACGACATAGCGCACCGGCCCGTCGCCCTGCGCCTGGACGATCAGGCGGCCCTCGAACTTGAGGCTGGAGCCGACCAGGGCCGCAAGCGCACAGGCTTCGCCCAGCAGGGCGGCGACCGGCTCGGGATAGGCGTGGGCGCCCAAGATCTTGTCGATGGTCTCGCCCAGCCGCACCAAGCGACCGCGCACCGGCCAGCCCTCGATCTGAAAGGCGGCGGCGAGGTCGTCGGACGGCGGCAGAATGGCGTTGTCGTGCGCGTGATCGGTCACGGCGAGGTCCTTCAAGGATCGAAATGCGGATTGGCGGGCTAGATAGGCGCCGAAGCCGTCGATGGTAAGGGCGGGCGCGTTTCCAGCGCGTCGGAACGGGCAGGGCGGGGCCTCGTTCTAGCGGTCCTTCTTTCAGAACCGCGAGCCTCGATGCCCAGACCGAACCTGAAGCCGCTGGACCAGCAAACTGTGGTGGTCACCGGCGCCACCTCCGGCATCGGCCTCGCCACGGCGCGGCGTGCGGCGCGCGCAGGCGCCGCCGTGTTCCTGATCGCGCGTGGAGGAGGCGACCTCGCGGAACTGAACGCCGAGCTCGAGGCCAAGGGCGCGCGCGTCGGCTGGGCCGCTGTTGATGTGGCGGACAAGGACGCTCTGGCCGAGGCGGCCGAGCAGTGCCGTCGCCAGTTCGGCGGCTTCGACACCTGGGTCAACAATGCGGGCATCTCGATCTTTGGCGAAATCCGCAAGACGAAACTGGAAGACCAGCGCCGCCTGTTCGACACCAACTATTGGGGCATGGTGAACGGCTCGATCATCGCCGCCGAGCATCTGCGGGATCGGCCGGGCGGCGGCGCGATCATCAACATCGGCTCGACGCTGGGCGACATGGCGATCCCGGTTCAGGGCGTCTATTCGGCCTCCAAGCACGCGGTGAAAGGCTTCACCAACGCATTCCGCATCGAGCTGATGCGCGACAAGGCGCCGATCGTGCTGACCTTGGTCAAGCCGGGCCCGATCGCCACCCCCTACAGCCGGCATGCGCGCAACCTGACGGGCAAGCCCATGCACAATCCGCAGCCGGTGTATGCGACCCACGTCGTGGCGGATGCGATCCTGCACTGCGCGCAGCATCCGGTCCGCGAGATCACGGTGGGCGGCTCGGGCCGCGCCATTTCGTCCTTCTACAATCTACTGCCAGGCTTGGCGGAACCACTTTTCGCCCGGTTCGCTCCTTCGCTGTTGCGGGACCGGGGTTCCGCCTACTTGCCGGCCGACGACGGGCTCTACCGCCCGACCGAGGACGGCCTCGATGAAGAGGTTCACTATCCCATGGTCCGACAGTTCGACGCCCTGGCCGAAGCTCGCAAGCATCCGGGGATCACCGCCGGCGGCGCGGCCCTGATCCTGCTGGGCGCGGCGGCCGCCGTCTATCTGACGCAGCGCAGCGGCCCGACCCGCTATCAGCGCTTCCGCAACCGCATCGACCCGCGCGGCTGGGTCGACACCGAGGCGCTGCGCGATCGCTTCGCGGACGCCGTCGACGCCTTCAAGCACGGCGCCGAAGACTTGGGCGACCGCGCCGCCGGCGTCGGCTATGAGGCGCGGGGCCGGTTCAAGTCGGCGCACGCCAAGTCGCGCGAGGCCCTGCACCACCACGGCAAGCAGGCGCGCCGCTATGCCGACGATGCGGGCGCCTATGCCCGCGATCACGCCAAGGAAGGCGGCGCTCTGCTGGCGGTCGCCACGCTCGCCGCTGCCATCGGCGCCGCCGTCTGGGAAAGCCAGCAGCCGGACAGCCGCGTTCGCCGCCTGATCGACCGGATTTAAGTCCGCAGAGAACACGCATTGCCTTGTCGCGCCGTCCGGCTTTGTCCGGGCGGCGCGGTTCGTTATGCAGGACGCCATGACCCAGCGCCCGACCCTGATCTTCGACTTCGATTCGACCCTGGTCAGGTTCGAGACGCTGGAGGCGTTGGCGGATGTGGCCCTGCAAGGGGCGCCGGATGCGCAGGCCGTGCGATCCGAGATCGCCGCCCTGACCGATCGCGCCATGGCGGGCGAAATCCCGTTCGGAGAGGCCTTGCGTCAACGCCTGGCGCTGCTGCCGCTGCGGCGCGAGCATGTGGAGGCCGTGGCGGCCCGGGCGATCGACGCCCTGACGCCATCGGTCCGGCGCAATCTGCGCTTCTTCGCCGAGGCCAGGGGGCGGGTGGTGATCCTGTCCGGCGGCTTTCGCGAGATCATCGCGCCGGTGGCCGAGGAACTGGGCGTTTCCGGCGACCGCGTGCTGTGCAACGACCTGATCTATGACGACGGGGGACGGGTGATCGGCGTCGACGACGCCAATCCGCTGAGCCATGCGGACGGCAAGCCGCGCGTGATCCACGATCTGGCGCTGAGCGGTCGCGTGGTCATGGTCGGGGACGGCTGGAACGATGCGGAGGTCAAGCTGGCCGGGGCGGCCGACGCCTTTTACGCCTTCACCGAGATTGTGCGTCGTGCGCCGGTGATCGAGGTCGCCGACGCCGAGGCCGGTTCGCTGGACGAGGTGCTGCACGCCGAGGGCCTGGTTGGTCGCTGGTCCTTTCCGCGCAGCCGCATGAAGATGCTGCTGCTGGAGAACATCCACCCTGCGGCGGTCGAGCGCCTTTCCCAGGCCGGGTACGCGGTCGAGACGGTCAAGGGCGCGTTGGACGAGGACGACCTGATCGCCGCCATCAAGGGCGTGCACGTTCTGGGCATCCGCTCCAAGACCAACGTCAGCCGTCGGGTGCTGGAGGAGGCCGACCGTCTGATGGCGGTGGCCGCCTTCTGCATCGGCACCAACCAGATCGACCTGGCGGCGGCGGCGGACCATGGCGTCGCCGTGTTCAACGCCCCTTATTCCAACACCCGCTCGGTGGTGGAACTGGCCGTCGGGTTGATGATTGCCCTGATGCGCGACGTGGCCGACAAGTCCGCCGCCATGCACCGGGGCGAGTGGAACAAGTCGGCGACCGGCTCGCGCGAGCTGCGCGGCAAGACGTTGGGCATCGTCGGCTACGGGGCCATCGGCTCGCAGCTGTCGGTTCTGGCTGAAGCTCTGGGCATGCGGGTGATCTTCCATGATTTGTCCGAGCGGCTGGCGCTGGGCAATGCGCGACGCATGCGGTCGCTGGACGCCCTGCTGGCCGAGAGCGACGTGGTGACGCTGCACGTCGACGGGCGGACTGAGAACACGAACATCTTCGGCTCAGCGCAGTTCGCGCGCATGAAGGCAGGGGCGCTGCTGCTGAACCTCTCGCGCGGTCATGTGGTCGATGTCGGCGCGCTGGCGCAGGCGCTGCAGGGCGGACGTCTGGGCGGCGCCGCCGTCGACGTCTTCCCCGAGGAGCCGCGCACCAACGCCGATCCGTTCGATAGTCCGCTGATGGGCCTGAAGAACATGATCCTGACGCCGCACATCGGCGGCTCGACCGAAGAGGCGCAGGAAGCCATCGGCGAGTTCGCGGCCGAGCGGCTGCTGGGGTATCTGAACCGGGGCGACACCACCTTCTGCGTCAACCTGCCGAACGTGCAGCTTGCGGAGGTGTCCGGCGCGCACCGGCTGCTGCACATCCACCGCAACCAGCCGGGCGTGCTGGCCGAACTGAACCAGGCCTTGGCGGCGGCGGGGCTGAACATTCTGGGCCAGCACCTGAAGACGGACGAGCGCACCGGCTATGTCATCACCGATGTCGACCGCGACTACCAGCCTGAGGCGCTGAAGGCGCTGCGTGACCTGCCGGGCACGCTGAGGTTCCGCACCCTGCACTGAGCCGCCAAGGCTTACGCAACGGCATCTTGAAACTGTCGCAAACAGGCGCAGAGTGCACGCGAACGGCCGCGATCACGACGGCCGCGGGAGGATCTGGATGTTTCGCTTTCTTCACGGGGCCGCCGTCTCGGCCCTGACCCTGGCCGCCGCCTGCGGCGCGGCCGCATCGGCCGAGGCCCAGACCTATGACCGGCTGGTCGTGTTCGGCGACAGCCTCAGCGACAACGGCAATCTGTATCTGGCCTCGGGCCGCACCCAGCCGCCGTCGCCGCCCTATTTTCAAGGGCGTTTTTCGACCGGACCCGTGTTCACCGAGCTGCTGGGCTTCAACGCCGCCAACTTCAACGGCGCGGTAAGCGGCAGCATCAACCTGGCGTTTGGCGGATCGCGCACCGACGCCTCGGCGACCGTGCCGCCCGGCATGCTGGCCCAGCTGGCGCGCTACACCGCCGCCGGTGGTCGCTTCGGAGCCGGCGACCTGGTCAGCGTCCTCGGCGGGGCGAATGACATCTTCCAAGGGCTGCCGGCGGCGGGCGCCTCGGCCAACCCCGTCGCGGCGATCACGCCGGTGGCGCTGCAGGCCGCAGGCAACATCAACGCCCTGGTGAACAGCGTGGCGGGCGCCGGCGCGGGGACCATCCTCGTCACCAACCTGCCCAAGCTCAGCCTGACTCCGCAGTTCCGAAACACGACGGCGGCGCCGCTGGCCGACTATGCGGTGACCACCCTGAACGGCGCGCTGGCGACAAACCTGGCGGCCACTGCGGCGGCCCGGCCGAACAGCAACATCGTCATGGTGGACCTGTTCAAGATCAGCGACACCCTGGCGGCCAATCCCGAACGCTTCGGCGTGACCAACGTCACCGACGCCTGCCTGAATGCGGCGACCGGCGCGGTGTGCTCCAATCCGTCGAGCTATTTCTATTTCGACGGCGTGCACCCGACCGCGACGGGACACCGCATCATCGCGGCGCTGGCGACGGACTACCTCTACTACGGCGACATCGGTGCTCAGAGCGCCCTGCAGGGCGAAACCGGCTTCCGCCACAGGGAAGAGACGCTGGACATGGCCAGCGAGGCGTTGTCGGGGCGCGCACCCTGGACGGCGGGGACTTCGATCTCGGCGGCGGTGACGGGCGACAGCGTTGACATCGACGCGCGCGGCCCGGTGCGCTCGGCCAGCAGCGAAGGCTGGGGCGGGCGCATCGCCCTGGAATCCGGCCCGTCCGAGAGCCTGCGCTTCGGCTTGGCGGGCAGCTATCGTGGATCGGATGTCTCGGGCGGCGCGCTGGCCTTCCAGGCGGAGAGCTACGGCCTGGACCTGTATGGCGGCTGGCGCATGGAGGGCGGTCCGTTCGTCAACGCGGCGGTCGGCGTGGCGCGCGACCGCTATGACGACATCGAGCGCCTGACCACGGTCGCGCCGATTGTCCACACCGCCGACACCGACGGCCTGAGCAAGGGCGCGCGCGTCCAGGCCGGGACCTGGATCGAGATGGGCGGCCTGTCGCTTTCGCCGCGCGCGGCGCTGGCCTGGACCTCTTCAGAGGTGGAAGGCTACGTCGAAGACGGCGTGGCGGCGCAATATGCCTATGAGGACCGCACGGTGGAGGCGCTGACGGGCGAGGTCACCCTGCGCGCCGAGGCCGAAATGGGCCGGTTCGGCCTGTTCGCCGAGGGTGGCTATCGCGACGCGCTGGACGACAGCTCGGAAGGCGTGCGCGTCGGCCTCTACAACAATCCGGCGCGGGTGCTGGAGCGCGAGGTCGAGGAGCCGTTCGGCGGTCAGGTGCTGGCCTCCGCCGGCGTCGAGGGCGCGGTCGGTCCGCTGCAGATCACCGTCGGATATCGCGGCCGGTTCGGCGATCATGCCGACAGCCACATGGGCGGCATCCAGCTGCGCCTGCCGCTCTAGGGCCGGGCCCCATGAACAGGACTCCCGGCGATCGCGGATTGTGGCTCTCTTCCGTGGAAACAGGAGGACGGGCATGGCTTCGGAGTTCTGGCTGACGAATGCGCAGTTCGAGCGGCTTCGGCCGTTGCCGCCGAACACGCCGCGCGGCGCGCCACGGGTGGATGATCGGCGGGTGATCTCGGGCATAATCCATGTGCTGATCAGCGGGGGACGCTATAGTTATGCATTTGCGACGCCTGCTGTTGGATCGTGGAACCCGCCGCGTCATCCCAAACAGCCCTTGTCGCAAGAACCTCCCCGCCTTCGGCCCGCAAGCCGGTAAGCGCCGAAACCGTCGAACGCGCCTTCTGCCGCATCAAGGACTTTCGACGCGTCGATACCCGATACGACAAACTGGCGTGCACCTACGCCGCCGCAATCGCTCTCGCCGCCATCATCTCTTTGTGGTTGTGAGTCTAGGGCCTACAGCAGACGCATGACCGCGCCCGCCATCCCGCCCAGCCCGTCGGCCGAGGAATACGCCCGCGACTATGCCGCCGCCCTGGCCGCCAACAGCGACGAGGCGGCCTTCGAGCGCGACGATCCGATCGGCCTGTTCATCGACTGGCTGGCCGAGGCGCGCGCGCACGAGATCAACGACTCCAACGCCATGACCCTGGCGACGGTGGACGCCGACGGCATGCCCGACGCGCGCATCGTGCTGCTGAAGGACGTGGATGCACGCGGCTTTACCTTCTACTCCAACAGCGAGAGCGCAAAGGGGATCGAGCTGGACGCCCGCCCTTCCGCCGCCCTGGTGTTCCACTGGAAGAGCCTGCGTCGCCAGGTGCGGGTGCGCGGTTCGGTCGAGCCGGTGAGCCGAGACGAGGCCGACGCCTATTTCGCCAGCCGCGCGCGGGAAAGCCGCATCGGCGCCTGGGCCTCGGATCAGTCGCGCCCGCTGCCGGACCGTCAGGCGCTGGTGGATGCGGTGGCCCAACAGACGGCACGGTTCGAAGGCCAGGACGTGCCGCGTCCCGAACGCTGGACCGGCTGGCGCGTGCGCCCCCTCGCCATCGAGTTCTGGCGCGACCGCCCCTTCCGCCTGCACGACCGCCTGCGCTTCGTCCGCGACGGCGAGGCCTGGCGGCGCGAACGCCTCTGGCCCTAAGCTCTTGTTGATCCGTCATCCTCGCCCTCGTGGCGAGGATCCAGACTCCCGGTGTGGCCGACATCGCGGCGATTCAAAAAAGCGTCCGCATCGACGGTCACCACAGCCGCCTGAGTCTCTGGATCCTCGCCACAAGGGCGAGGATGACGCGCATTGAGACACGCCGGTCAACCAGTCGGCGGTGCAACATGGCTCTGCCGTAGCGAAAACTTGACCCTAGGCCAGAAGCGGCTTCAGCAGCGGATGCGCCAGCACCGGCGCCGCCAGCCGCACCACCGCCTGCGGGTCCTCCAGCCTGACGGCGGCGGTCGCATCGGCCACGATGAAGTCCGCGTGGGTGCGTGACGGCTCGGTCAGCCGCTCATGCCCTGGCCGGACCGTCAGCAGATACTGATGGATCACCGAATCCGCCGTGCGACCGCGCTCGCTCTGATCGCGCAGCAGCCGTCGGATGAAGCGGATGTCGGCGGGCGTGTCGACGAACACCCGGATGTCGAACAGGGCGGTCAGCTCCGGGGTGCACAGCACATGCGTCCCCTCCACGACCACCACCTCGGCCGGCGCCACCGCTTCGCCGCCCGGCTCGCGCCCGTGGTGGATGAACGAGTAGACCGGGGCCTCCACCCCGCGTCCGGCCTTCAGCTCGGACAGGTGGGCGGTCAGCAGTTCGTGATCCCGCGCCGCCACGTCGTCGAAGTCGAAGGTCTCGGCGTCGAAGTCGGGCAGGGACGCCGCATCGCGATAATAGGAGTCCTCGCGCATCAGCACGGCGGCGCCCGCGGGCAGGGCCGCCACCAGCGCCTCCGCCAGCGTGCTCTTGCCCGAACCCGAGCCCCCGGTAATCGCGATCAGAATGGCCATGCGCGCCTTTAGCCCCTGCGTCGCCGCCGCGCCACCAGGGACCATGCGCCGCGTCCGCAGCGATTGCTAAACGTCGATAAGTCGGGATAGCGTCGCGGCCAAGCATCGCGGTCAAGGTCGATGCACTCACGGATTTGGGACGGATAGAACGATGCTGGGATTGATGCAGGACTGGCCGCTGACGGTCGACAAGATCATCGATCACGCCCGCAACTGGCACGGCGACCGCGAGGTGGTCACGCGCTCCGTCGAGGGACCGATCGTCCGCACCACCTATGCCGCCATTCATGAGCGCGCCAAGCGCCTGTCGAACGCGCTGAAGGCCTGGGGGATCGAACCTGGCGACCGCGTCGCCACCCTGGCCTGGAACAGCGCCAACCACATGGAGACCTGGTACGGGATCATGGGCATCGGCGCGGTCTGCCACACTCTGAACCCGCGCCTCTTTCCCGAACAGCTCGGCTGGATCATCAATCACGCCGAGGACCGGGTCGTCTTTACCGACCTGACCTTCCTGCCGCTGCTGGAGGCGGTGCTGCCGCACTGCCCGACGGTCGAGCGGGTGGTCGTCCTGACCGACGCGGCGCACCTGCCGCAGACAAAAATCCCGAGCCTCCAGGACTACGAGAGCGTCTTGGCCGGGCAGTCGGCCGACTGCGCCTGGGGCGGCTTTGACGAAAACACCGCCTGCGGCCTCTGCTATACCTCCGGCACGACGGGCAATCCGAAGGGCGTGCTCTACTCCCACCGCTCGAACTTCCTGCACACCTTCATGGCCATGACGGCCACGGTGATGGGGGCGACGCCCAGCGAGGTGATCCTGCCGGTGGTGCCCATGTTCCACGCCAACGCCTGGGGCATCGCCTTCGCCGGTCCGGCCTCGGGGACCAAGCTGGTCATGCCCGGCGCGCGCATGGACGGCGCGGCGCTGTACGAGCTGATCGAGGGGGAGGGCGTCACCTTCTCCGCCGCCGTGCCCACCGTGTGGCAGGGCCTGTTCGCGCACATGAAGGCCAACGACCTGCGCTTCTCGACGTTGAAGCGCGTGCTGATCGGCGGCTCGGCCTGTCCCGAAAGCCTGATCCGCGGCTTCCAGCAGGACTTCGGCGTCGAGGTCACCCACGCCTGGGGCATGACCGAAACCTCGCCCATCGGCACCATCGGCCACCTGCCGCCCGAGATCGCTGGCCTGCCCTATGACGAGCAGATGAAGTGGCGGACCAAGCAGGGCGTGCCGCCGCTGGGCGTCGAACTGGCGCTGAAGGACGAAGCCGGTCAGCCGGTCGCCCACGACGGAGAGACTTTTGGTCGGCTGATGGTCAGGGGCCCCATCGTCGCCGCCGGCTACTTCAAGTCGGACGCCTCCATCCTGGATGATCAGGGCTTCTTCGACACCGGCGACATCGCCACCGTCGATCCGCAAGGCTTCATGCAGATTACCGACCGCGCCAAGGACGTGATCAAGTCGGGCGGCGAGTGGATTTCCTCCATCGAGATCGAGAACATCGCGGTCGGCCATCCCAAGGTCGAACTGGCGGCCGTGATCGGCGCCCCGCACGCCAAGTGGGACGAACGCCCCGTGCTGATCATCAAGCTCAAGCCCGGCGAGACGCTGAACAAGGCCGAACACCTCGATCACCTGCGCGGCAGGATTGCCAAATGGTGGATGCCCGACGACGTGGTCCAGGCCGAGGACATCCCGCTGGGCGCCACCGGCAAGATCGACAAGAAGCTGTTGCGCGAGCGGATGAAGGACTACCGTCTGCCCGAATCCGCCTGACGGCGTCCGCAAGCAGGGGAGGGCCGATGCCCGCGACCGCGCCGTCCACGAACCCGGCTCGCCAGCGGCTCGCCGCGCACCTGATGACGCCGCTGGTTGCGCTGTCCGTGGCCGCGCCTCTGCTGGTGCTGGTCGCGGTGTTGCTGGTCCGGCTGGGCGTCGTCGATCTTGCCTTCGGCCATGACCTGCTGACGTGGCGCGTCGCGCGCATGCTCGCCTGGATCGGCCTGGCGGCGGGGCTGATCGCGGCGGTCGCAGCGCTCACCTCGCGCACGCGGGTTCTGCCCGCCGCTGCGGCTCTCTGCATCGCCGGGGCGACCGTCGGGGCCTTTGGCTTTCAGGCCAGCCGCTTCGACCGCGACTGGCCGCTGGACGTCGCCACCAACACCGAAGAGGCCCCGGGCTTCTCGGCCCTGGCCGGGTTCCACAGGGACGAGGCCGCCACGGCCGACGCCGCGTCGTGCTCCACGGCCGCAGCCATCCCCAGCCAGCTGGCGGCCCAAACCGCGGGCGGCGCCCTGGTCGATGCGGGCTTTCCGGTGGTTCGCGCCGCCGCCTTTCAAGTCGAGGGCGTGCACGAGGCCGCCTGGTTCGGCCGCGCCTTTGACGCCGTCATCCGCATCCGCCCCGGTCGAACCGACATACGCGTGGCCGCGCGCGGCGATCGCCCCGACGGCGGCGCGACCTGCCGCCTGGCCGCCAAGATCGCCGCCAATCTGCGTCCCTGACGATCAGCCCAGCCTGAAGCGCGCCTCCGCCACCGGCGCCGGATCAGCCGTCACCCGCCCTTCGCGGCACAGCTTGACCAGGTGCGCCAGCACCGACAGCGCCGCCGCCGGCCACAACCGCTTGTCCACCCCGACATAGAGGCGCGGCAGCATCTGCTCGATCGTCTCGTCCCCCGCCGCCAGCCGCTTCAGCACCTGCGCTTCGCGTCGCGTCCGATGCTCGCGATAAGCCAAAAGGAACGGCCCCGGCTCGGTGATCGGCGCGCCGTGCGTTGGGTACAACGTCGAAAACCCCCGCGCGATCACCGCATCCAGGCTCTGCATATAGTCGGCCATGTCCCCGTCCGGCGGCGCCACGACGGTGGTGGCCCAGCCCATCACATGGTCGCCGCAGAACAGGGCGTTCTCCTCGCGCAGCACAAAGGCCATGTGGTTCGACGCATGCCCCGGCGTCGCCATCGCTTCAAGCGTCCAGCCGTCGCCTTCGATCACCTCGCCGCCGACCAGCACCTCATCGGGGACGAAAGCCGGGGCCTCATCCTCGTCGGCACCTCCCGACGCGTGAGTCTCCCTGACGGGCGATCGCATCGCCAGCACCCTGGCCCCCGTCGCTTCGGCAAAAGGCCTCGCCAGCGGCGCATGATCCCGATGCGTATGCGTCACCAGCACATGGCTAACGACCCGCCCATCAACTGTTCTGAGCAGCGCCTGCAGATGCCCCTCGTCCAGCGGCCCCGGATCGATCACCGCCACCGACGCCCCCGGCTCATCCCGCCCCACGATGTAGGTCCCGGTGCCCTTAAAGGTGAAAGGCCCCGGATTGTCGGCGATCACCCGCTCGATCAGCGGCGTCAGACGATCGGCGTGGCCGTAGGCGAAGGGGAAGTCGCGCACAAAGGGAATCAAGCCGCCGGGTCCTGTTCGTTCGCTGACGCCGCAGGTCGCATATCAGCCGCGAGGGGTTCCCGCACTGCCGCACAGGCGGCAGACCGCCCCCTGTACGGCAGGGATCGGCGAGGCATCGACATGCATTGCAATAGGCAAGTGCGCAACGATCTTGCTGCGCTTCAGCCGAAATTGTTGGTTTCAACCACCTCGCCGCCTGAAAAACATATGACTGTTTCGCGTCACGACTGTGGCTCAACTGAGACAGTCGTTAGCGCGCGTCATTACCTGTCCGCAATCCGGATGGACGCGGTGGCGTGGACACATATTGTCGCATCCAATCTGCGCGCATTTGGGGGCGCGGAGCATGACCTGCATCGGCGAGAACTCGCCGACCACTCAGGAGGATGCCGTTTTGACTATTCAAACCATTCGTGAGCGCCTGCTGGCCTCCACGATGATCGGTGGCGTGGCCTTGGCGGCGGCCGTCGCGCTGCCGGCAGCCGCGGTGCTGGTCGCGCCGACGACGGCTGCGGCACAGGACTTCACTTCCGGCGCTATCCAGGGTGAGGTTACGAACACCGCAGGCCAGCCCGTGGTCGGCGCAACCGTGACTGTCTCGCAGAACGAGCGGGCTTTTACCCGAACAACGACAACCAACGAGCGCGGCAATTTCCGCGTGGCCGGTGCGCCCGTGGGTAACTACACCGTCACGATCTCCGGGCCTGGTATCGACACCTACACCGACAGCAACGTCTCGATCCTGCTCGGTTCCACGCGGGATTATGGCTTCACCGTCAGTCAGGCTGGTGCGGCGGGCGAGGCGCTGGACGACATTGTTGTCGTCGGGACACGCGCTGCTCGGGTTGACTTCGATCGCACCACCACCGGGATCAACCTCGACGTGCAGGAGACGTTCGATCGGCTTCCGACTTCCCGCAACATCGCAGCCATCCAGCTTCTGGCGCCGGGGACGACTCCTGGCGACAGCGCCTTTGGCAACGAAGTGTCGATCAACGGCTCTTCGGTCGCCGAGAACGTCTTCTACCTTAACGGTATGAACATCACCAATTTCCGCACGCTGTTGGGCGGAAACACGGTGCCCTTCACCTTCTATCAGCAAGTTGACGTGAAGACCGGTGGCTTCCAGGCAGAATTCGGCCGCAACACCGGCGGCGCGGTGATCGCAACTAGCCGGTCCGGCGGAGATGAGTTCCACGGGGGTGTTGACGTCTACTGGGGACCTGACGAGCTGCGCGAGCAGGTTCCAGATACGACCTTCATCAACGCAGACAACTCTGTCAGCGTCACACCGAATGATCTGGATGTCCGTGACAGCCTAGATGCCAACGTCTGGTTGTCAGGGCCGCTGTGGAAGGAGCACGCGTATTTCTTCGGCTTCTACAACTATCGAGACAACTCTCAGGAAGATACGGGCTCGTCGGGCACGCTGACCCGAACGACGTTCGACGACCCCTTCTACGGCGGTAAGCTCGATCTATATCTGAACCCAGATCACCGTCTGGAGATCACGTATTTCAACGACGATCAGTCTAATGAGACCACCCAACTGCTGTCTGGAGCCACGGAGCCGTCGAGGACCTTCAACGAGTCCGGCGGTGAAACTTCGATCTTCCAGTACACCGGCAACTTTACGGACTGGTTGACGATCTCGGCTCTTTACGGCTCCAACAAGTTCAACCAGACCATCGCCGGGTCAGCTGATTCCGAACCAAGCGTGATAGGCTTCGCTGGCCAAGGTACACTTCGCGGTAACCCTGCGCAGTTGATCGAGGCTGGTCAGGACGAGCGTAAGCTGTATCGCCTTGATGCCGATGTCTACGTCACGAACTTCTTCGGCGACCACCACTTCCGGATCGGCGCCGACCGCGAAGATCTGACGACGACGAGCGTCACGAGCTTCTCCGGCGGCATCCAATATGTGTACCGCGGACCCGCGACCACCACTCAGGTCGGCGGCCTCGTGCCGGCGAACACGCCTTACGTTCGCGTGCGTGACATCCGCCGTGGCGGATCGTTCGATATCGAACAGACCGCCTTCTACATCCAGGATGCCTGGGATGTGACCGATCGCCTGTCACTGCAACTCGGCGTGCGCGCGGAGAAGTTCGACAACAAGGATGACACCGGCGCAACCTTCGCCGCCACGGATTACGACATCTCGCCGCGCATCGGGGCGACCTATGACCTCTTCGGGGATCAGAGCACCCGCCTGTCGGCATTCTACGGCCGGTATTACATTCCAATCGCCGGCAACACGAACCTGCGCCTGGCGGGCGCCGAGCTCTTCACGGACACCTACTACCTATATAACAGCGTCGGCGGCCTTACCCTCAATCCGGGTGAGACACAGGCTCAGCTGATCCTCCGGTGTGCTCAGGATCGGTCAAATACCTGCGCGCCCGGACTCGCCGCGACTCCGTTGCAGACGATTGTCAACTCGAACGGTGAACGCTCTGCTGCAACATCGCTGGTCTCGCAGAACCTGGATGCGCAGAACCAGGACGAGTTCATCGTCGGCATCACGCATCAGCTCGAAAGCGGCTGGCGCTTCTCCGCGAACGCCACGTATCGCGAGTTGAACGCCGTGATGGAGGACTACGACACGTCCTTTATCATTGACGATTACTGTGCGTCCGTCGGCATCACGCCTGCAAACTGCGGCGCCATCAACAACGCTGGCGAATACGTCCTGCTCAACCCGGGTAAGGATCTTGTCATCACCCCGGATGCGACCAGCTTCCCGGCGCTGGCAGGCCAGACCATCACGATCCCCGCCGCGATCCTGGATATCCCGGAAGCCGAGCGGACCTATCAAGCGCTCGAACTGTCCTTTGAACGTCCGTGGGATGGCAAGTGGGCGCTTCAAGGCTCGGTGGTGCTTTCCGAGTCGGAGGGCAACATCGAGGGCGGCGTGAAGTCGGATAACGGCCAGGACGACACCGGGTTGACTCAGGACTTCGATGAGCCGGGCTGGACCGATGGTTCTTTCGGCTTCCTGCCCAACCACCGTGGCCAGACCTTCAAACTCTTCGGCTCGTATGCTCTGACGGACGACATCACACTGGGCGCCAACATCTTCGTCCAGTCGCCCCGCCATTACGGCTGCATCGGCTCCTACCCGTTCGATGACGGTCGGGCGCAACCCGCTACAATCACAGCGAACTACTGTGTTCGTGGAGCGACAAGCGTGCTGACTCCCCGCGGCAGCCAGTTCTCTGGTCAGTGGAACAAGAGGATCGATGCGTCTGTTGCGTGGAACATTCCGACATCCATGGCGGGGCGGCTCCAGTTGCGCGCAGACGTCTTCAACCTGTTCGATTTCCAGGGCGCTGCTGACTATGACGAGGTGGGTGATCTGAGCGCGGGCACCGCCAGCCCGAACTACAAAAACATCATCTCCTACCAGGCCCCCCGTAACATTCGCCTGGGCCTCTCCTACCAGTTCTGATCTGATAGAGTTGGACCTAACAGGAACGGCGGCGGGCTTCGGTCCGCCGCCTTTTTCTTTGCGCCGAACAATGGCCACAGGGATCGGGGAGCTTGGCTGTGCGTTAGCGCGTCCCAGGATCAACAATGGAAGCTTCCATGCGTCTGTTCTCAGCCACCCTTGCCCTTGTCAGCGTTCTGAGCGCGCCCGCTTGGGCGCAGGAGACGGATGGGCCGATCGCGACGGCTACGGCACGGGGCGAGGCGACCGATTCGGTGCGGTTGCGTGAGGCGCTGGCCTATTCCAATCCGCTGCCGACGGGCGCGCCGACGGCGGACTATCCGCTGGTGGCGTGGTGCGATGCGCTGGTGACCGGCCATGCGGATCTGGGCGAGACCCTGACCAACCGGTCGGCGGAGGATACGGAGCTGGTGCGGTTGGGCCGTCTGGAGGCGCAGGATTTCCGGGGCGCCCTGGCGGCGGCGGAACCGCGTCAGAGTGCGGCGGCGAAGGCCGAGGCGCGGGCGGCCGCGGCGGCCGCCAAGGCCAAGTGGGCGCCGCTGCTGACGCAGACCGACGAGCGGGTGCGCAGCGAATCCTTTGGCCTGTTCTTCGGCCTGCCGGGCCGGTGCGAGCATGCGGCGCGCCGCATCCGCGACAACATCACCACGCCGCCCGCGACGCCCGCCGACGTGGGCCTGCGCGAGGCGCCGGCCTCGGAGGCGCCCGCGTCCTGACCGTGGGGCTCAGGCCGCCTGTTCTCGGGCGGCCTGATGCGGATCGTAGTTGAGAATGGGCGCCAGCCAGCGCTCGGCGGTGGAGACCTCCCAGCCCTTGCGCGCGGCATAGTCCTCGACCTGGTCGCGGTCGATCTTGCCGACGCCGAAATAGTGGCTGCCCGGATGCCCGAAATACAGGCCCGACACCGAGGCCGGCGGCGTCATGGCGAAGCTTTCGGTCAGGGCCATGCCTGCGTTCTGACCGGCGTCCAGCAGGCGGAACAGTGTGGCTTTTTCCGTGTGATCAGGCTGGGCCGGATAGCCGGGGGCAGGGCGGACGCCCTGATACTGCTCGGCGATCAGGGCGTCCACGCTGGTCTGCTCGTCCGGCGCATAGCCCCAAAGCTGCGTGCGCACTTCCTTGTGCAGTCGCTCGGCAAAGGCTTCGGCCAGGCGATCGGCCAGGGCGGTCGCCAGGATGGCGGAATAGTCGTCGCCCGCATCCTTGAACCGTTTGGCGATCTCCAGCTCGCCGTGGCCGGCGGTGACGGCGAAGGCGCCGATCCAGTCCTGACCGTCCTCGGCGACGAAGTCGGACAGCGCCAGGTTCGGCTTGCCGTTGGTCTTCTTGATCTGCTGGCGCAGCGTGTGGAAGCGGGCGATCTCCTCGCTGCGGCCCTCGTCGGCATAGACGGCAATGTCGTCGCCGATCGCCTGGGCGGGCCAGAAGCCGACGACGCCGCGCGCGGTGAACCACCTCTCGTCGATGATCCGCTTCAGCATGACCTTGGCGTCGGCGAACAGGTCGCGCGCCGCCTGGCCCACCACCTCGTCGTCCAGGATCAGCGGATAGCGCCCGATCAGCTCCCAGCTGGCGAAGAAGGGAGTCCAGTCGATGTGGTCGGCCAAATCCTGCAGGTCCCAGCCGTCGAACGCCCGCACGCCGACGAAGCTCGGCTCGCCCACCGGCGCCTGATCGGACGCGGGCCGCCAGCGATTGTCGCGCGCCTGGGCCAGGGTGGTCCGCGCCTTGACTTCCTGGCCGCGTGCGTACTGTTCGCGGATGCGAACGTATTCGTCGCGGGTGGCGGCTTCGTTCCTGGCCCGGTCGGTCTTGGACAGCAGGCCCGACACCACGCCGACCGCGCGGCTGGCGTCGATGACATAGGTGGTCGAACCCGCCCGGTAGGCCGGCTCGATCTTCACGGCCGTGTGCGTCCGGCTGGTGGTCGCCCCGCCGATCAGCAGCGGGATGTCGAACCCGCGCCGCTCCATCTCTGCCGCCACGAACACCATCTCGTCCAGCGACGGCGTGATCAGGCCGGACAGGCCGACGATGTCGACGTTGTGGGCCTTGGCCTCGTCCAGGATGCGATCGGCCGGGACCATGACGCCCAGGTCGATCACCTCGTAATTGTTGCACTGAAGCACGACGCCGACGATGTTCTTTCCGATGTCGTGGACGTCGCCCTTGACCGTCGCCATCAGGATGCGGCCGGCCTGTTCGCGCGGCTTGCCGGCCTTCTCTGCCTCCATGAAGGGTTCCAGCCAGGCCACGGCCTGCTTCATCACCCGCGCCGACTTCACCACCTGCGGCAGGAACATCTTGCCCGAGCCGAACAGGTCGCCGACCACATTCATGCCGTCCATCAGCGGGCCTTCGATGACGTGCAGCGGACGTTCAACGCCTAGCCGCGCTTCTTCGGTGTCGGCCTCGATGTATTCGGTGATGCCGTTGACCAGGGCGTGCTCGATGCGCTTGCCGACCGGCTGCTCGCGCCACTTCAGGTCCACGACCTTGGCCGCGCCCTTTTCGCCCTTGTAGGACGGGGCCATGTCCACCAGCCGCTCGGTGTTGGACACGTTGGTCCGCTGCGGCCGGTTCAGGATCACGTCCTCGACGGCCTCGCGCAGCGCCGGGTCGATGTCGTCATAGACCGGAAGATCGCCGGCGTTGACGATGCCCATGTCCATGCCGGCCTGGATGGCGTGATACAGGAAGACGCTGTGGATCGCCCGGCGCACGGGCTCGTTGCCGCGGAAGCTGAACGACACGTTCGACACGCCGCCGGAGACGCGGGCGTAGGGCAGGGCGCGCTTGATCTCGCGCGTCGCCTCGATGAAGTCGACGGCGTAGTTGTCGTGTTCCTCGATCCCCGTCGCCACGGCGAAGATGTTGGGGTCGAAGATGATGTCCTCGGGCGGGAAGCCGACCTCGTCGACCAGGATGCGGTAGGCGCGGGTGCAGATCTCGATCTTGCGTGCGGCGGTGTCGGCCTGACCGACTTCATCGAAGGCCATGACCACGACGGCGGCGCCGTAGCGCAGGCATTTGACCGCCTGTTCACGGAACTCCGCCTCGCCCGCCTTCATCGAGATGGAGTTGACGATGGGCTTGCCCTGGACGCACTTCAGCCCCGCCTCGATCACCTCCCATTTGGAGGAGTCGATCATCACCGGCACGCGGGCGATATCGGGCTCGGCCGCGATCAGGTTCAGAAAGGTCCGCATGGCGACGGCGCCGTCCAGCAGCCCCTCGTCCATGTTGATGTCGATGACCTGGGCGCCCGCCTCGACCTGCTGCCGGGCCACGTCCAACGCGGCGGAGTAGTTCCCCTCGACCACCAGCTTGCGGAATTTGGCCGAGCCGGTGACGTTGGTCCGCTCGCCGACATTGATGAAGATCGGTCGCATCAGGCGTAGGCCACCCAGCCGTGCCAGTTCATGGCATGATAAAAGTGTTCGATGTCGGCGAAGCCGGCTTCGGTCAGCAGGGTCTCGTCGCGAGCAGCCGTCACCAGCCCGGGATTGCCGCGATGGCTGGCCCGGGCGTTCTTCAGCGTCTCGGCGTCGACGCCGTTGGCCGCAGCGAAGGCGACGTAGCGGTCCATGTTGCGGTCGAACAGCGGACTGTCCGCACTGTCGCAGCGATCAACCAGAACGAAAGGCGCACCCGGCTTTATACGTCGACGAATCTGCTTCAGCGTCTCCAGCTTCGAGCCGTCGTCAGGCAGGATGCCGAGCACCAGGATCAAGGTGGCGCCGTCGAACGGACCCTCGGGCGCGGCTTCCACGCCGCCCTCGATCAGCTCGACCCGCCGCATGGTCTCGTCGCCCAGGATGTGGCGGGCGAGGTCCAGCATCTTCGCCGCCGGATCAACGCCGGTGAAGCGCCAGCCCGGTCCGGCCTTCGCCAGCGCCTGGGTGTCCATGCCGCCGCCGGCGCCGACGACCAGAACATGGCCATCGTCGGGCACGCGCTCGCCCAGCAGGACGCCCGCCATCTGCAGCACGCCGGGCTGGCCGGGCATGAAGGCGCGCGGGCCCTTTTCGACGTATCTGGCGACAAAGTCGGCGTCGGCGAAATTGAAGGCGGGCTTGCTCACGCCACCATCTCGAACGGCTCGAGACCGGACAGGCGCAGGGCGACTGGTCGTTCCGGAATGGCTCTCGGCGTCACGCCCGCCACTTCCTCGGCGACGTGCTTGATGTGGTCGGGCGTCGTGCCGCAGCAGCCGCCGACGATGTTGACCAAGCCGGAGGCGGCCCATTCCTCGATGAAATGGGCCGTCTCGTGGGGTTGCTCGTCATACTGGCCCATGGCGTTGGGCAGGCCAGCATTGGGATAGGCCGCGACCAGGGTGTCGGCGACGCGGCTCAGCTCCGCAATGAACGGGCGCATCAGGTCGGCCCCGAGCGCGCAGTTGAAGCCGACGGCGAACGGTTTGGCGTGGCGGACGCTGTTCCAGAAGGCCTCGGCCGTCTGGCCCGACAGGGTGCGGCCCGAGCGGTCGGTGATGGTGCCCGAAATCCAGATCGGCAGGGCATCCATGCCCTCGTCTTCCAGGTCCTTGATCGCCTTGATCGCGGCCTTGCAGTTCAGCGTGTCGGTGATGGTCTCGATCAGGTAGAGGTGGACCCCGCCCTCGTTCAGCGCCCGGACCTGATGGCGATAGGCGTCATAGACCTGGTCGAAGGTGACTAGGCGCGCGCCGGGGTCGTTCACGTCCGACGACATCGACAGCATCTTGTTCAGCGGCCCGATCGAACCGGCGGCGAAACGGGGCTTGTGCGGTTCCTTTTCCGTCCAGCGGTCGGCGGCGGCGCGGGCCAGTTTCGCGCCCTCCAGATTGATGTCCCAGACGGACTGGGCGTCCAGGCGATAGTCCTCCTGGGCGATGGTGGTGGCCGAGAAGGTGTTGGTCTCGGAGATGTCGGCGCCGGCCGCGAAATACTGGTCGTGCAGGCCGGCGACGATGTCGGGCCGCGTGATGCAGAGGATGTCGTTGTTCCCCTTCATCTGGCGCCTTTCGTCATAGCCGTTCGCCGCCACGAACCGGTCCCCCTGAAAGTCAGCCTCCGACAGGTCCCGTCGCTGGATCATCACGCCCCAGCTGCCGTCCAGCACCAGGATGCGTTCCCTGGCCGCTGCATGCAGGGCGGCGATGCGTTCTGCGCGGGTCATGCAAAGGCTCCAGCAGCAGGAAGGGACCCCTCCGTCTCGACGCTGGCGAGTCGATCCACCTCCCCATTTGCGATGCAAACAGGGAGGAGAGCGTTTCTCCTCCCTGTCGCGAAGCGATGGGGAGGTGGCGCGGCGCGGCTTTGCGCCGTGACGGAGGGGTGCGGCCGCGGGCTGATCACGCCGCGACCCTCTGTTCACGCACGCCCAGCACCCGACAGATGGCGTAAACCAGGTCGGCGCGGTTCAGCGTATAGAAGTGGAAGTCGGAGAAGCCTTCCTCCTGCAGCCGCGCGCACGTCTCGGCGGCCACCGAGGCTGCGAGCAGCCGGCGAGTGTCCGGATCGTTGTCAAGCCCGTCGAAATGCGCCTCCAGCCACGCCGGAATAGCCGCCCCGCACGAGCTGCTCATCCGCTTCAGTCCGGCGAAGTTGGACACCGGCATGACGCCGGGGATCAGCGGGATCGATACGCCCGCCGCCCGCACCCGGTCGCGGAACCGCAAGAAAGCATCAATGTCGAAAAAGAACTGTGTCAGCGCCCGCGTGGCGCCGGCGTCCACCTTGGCCTTCAGCACGTCGATGTCGTGCTCGATCGATGGGCTCTCGGGATGCTGTTCCGGATAGACGCCGACGGTGATGTCGAAGCCGCCGATGCGCTGGATGGCCTGCGCCAGCTCCGTCGCATTGGCGTAACCATCTGCGTGAGGTTGGTAGACGCCGCCGATGCCTGTTGAGCCATTTGGGCCGTTCGGCGGATCGCCGCGCAAGGCCACGATGTGGTCGACGCCGATGGCCTTGTAGCCCTCGATCACCTCATCTACCTCGGCGCGGCTGGCCTCGACGCAGGTCAGGTGGGCGGCGGGGCGCAGAGAGGTCTCGGTGATGATCCGCTGCACCGTGCGGTGCGTTCGCTCGCGCGTCGATCCCCCCGCGCCGTAGGTAACGGAGACAAAGTCGGGCCGCAGCGGCTCCAGCCGCCGGATCGCCTTCCACAGATTGGCCTCGGCCTCGTCCGTCTTGGGCGGAAAGAACTCAAACGACACCTTGACCGCATCGCGGTTCGAGCCCGCGCGCGCCACGGGTCCCAGCGGCGACAGCAGCAGCGCCCGCGCCTCGGCCAGGCTCGTCGACGATCCCTTCATCAGGCGACGCTCCTTTGGGCGACGGTCTCGCGCTCGGCGATCCAGATGGTCACGGTCAGGCCCTCGGATTCAGGGGACAGGGCGATGGGAGCGGAGGTCTTCAGCCCCGCCTCCGTCAGCCAGCCGGAGATCTCATTGTCGGAAAAGCCCAGCCGCCGATGTTGATGCGCTTCGCGCATGTGCTCGAACGTGTGCGGCGCGAAATCGACGATCACCAGCCGCCCGCCGGGCATCACCAGCCGCGCGGCCTCCGCCGCCGCCGCCGCCGGATCGGCGAGGTAGTGCAGCACCTGGTGCACGATCACCAGGTCCGCGCTCTCGGCCGGCAGGCGGGTCGCAAAGATGTCGCCGTGACGCAGTTCGACCTTGTCCAGCCCGGCCTTGGATGCGTTGGCGCGGGCGATGTTCAGCATGTTCTGGCTGAGATCCAGCCCGACCGACATCTTGGCCCGGCGCCCGAACAGGGTCAGCATCCGACCGGAGCCGGTGCCCAGATCGACCACCCGCTCGAACGGTCCCGAGCCGATGGCCCGCTCCAGCGCCGCCTCGACCGCGCTTTCGCTGACATAGAGCGAGCGCAGCTTGTCCCACTGGGGCGCCACCTGTTCGAAGTAGCGCGCGGCATGCTCCTCGCGGTCGCGCCGAACCTCGTCCAGCCGCCGGTGATCGGCCTCGCCCGCGTCGTCGGCCAGGATGTCCAGCACAGTGTCGATCAGTCGCCGCGCCTGGGCGTCATGCGACAGCCGATAGTAGACCCGTGCCCCGTCCGGAAACCGCTCGATCAGTCCGGCGTCGGTCATCAGCTTCAGGTGGCGCGACACGCGCGGCTGGCTCTGGTCCAGCACCCGCGACAGCTCCATCACCGACAGCTCTTCCCCCGCCAGCAGCGACAGCACCCGCAGCCGCGTCGGCTCTCCGGCGGCTCGCAAGGCTTCCACGGTCTGGTCGGCGTTCAGGTTCATGCCTGACATATAAGGATATCCTTATATGTTTGTCCAAGAGAAATGACGACGGCCAGTCACCTCGACGACACGCGCGTCTACACGCATCATTGCGCAATGGAGACGTTCCCATTCATCCTCGACGACGCGTATGCCGCCGTCGCCTGCGACGACGCACGAGAGGAGGAGGCTGACGCTTGGAGCGAGGCTCTGGTGGGCGACGCCGTTCAATGACCTATGGGCTGCGGCGGAGTGCCTCTGGTGAGACTTTGTTAGCCGGCCGTCGGGGCACGGTGCGTCAAGTTGGATAAATCTTCAGCAAAAACGCTGCAAGCAACCGGTCCGTTGTCGCAGCGCTACTGAAGGCGATCCTTCTCGGCAAGCATCGCGCCATAGGCATACGCCGCCCGGATATCTTCGGCCTCTAGGTACGGAAAGTCGGTCAGTATGTCTTCTGCCGTCACACCGTCCGCCAACATGTTGAGAACTTGGTCAACGCCGATACGCATGCGGCGAATGCAAGGCTTGCCGCCAAGCACGCCTCGCTCTTTGGTGATCCGTGCGAGCAAGGGCGTGGACATCTCCGCAGGCGGCGAGAGGTCGTCGATCCAGCGCGCGGCATCGCCGTTCCAGACCGCATTGAAGCCCACATCGTATTTCTGCGCGGCAGATGCCAGAATGGGCCGTGTTCTTGCCGATGTAGGCGTGACCATATACCCGGTGATGCCGTCTCTCAGCACGGCGAGTTCGCTCATCTCATCGCGTCGCCAAGATATGGCGATCAGCACACAGATGGCTGCGTCCAACTGATCCTGGTTGGCCTTCTTCGGCGAGGTTTTACGACTTGCCTCGCGCGCCCAGAGTTCAAGGTCGGGAAGGCGCCGGCGCTGTGCATGATCAGCAACACCTTCTGCGACCATCCGCCAGTCGTCCGGTGAGAACTGCGCCCTTGACGCGGGATTGTACTTGGCCGCTCGACCTCTTGTTGAAATCTCATCGATCATCGACGGCAGCGCGAGCGCTGGAAAGACTTCGATAAGGAAGATGCCCGAGGCGCATGATCTCGCCGCTTCTGGGTTCTCCCTTGCACCCAAGCTATCAAGGAAAGACCACACGGGTGCAGCGTCGCCGAACATGGACGCCTTGCTGCGATTAGCCGGCTGGACGCCGCCTTTCAGGCGATTCACCAAAGATCCCGCCACGCGCTCCACAGGCCGGCACCCGCCGCGGTTCGGCACAAGGGTCGGCTGGTCCAAGGCGATCAGGACATAATCGGAATTCGCCTTGGCGTCGCAAATGGCGTCACTGGCTTGGGCGAAGGTGGCTGAGGTAGGCGGCGTAAAGTTGGAGGGTTTCCCGTCTTCGAACTCCATGAGCGCAATTGCGCCCGGCTGTTTAGGATTGTCGGTCCAAGCGGAGTCGAAGCCGATGAAGACCTCCTTCGTCACCGCCCGAACTTCTGGAACTTGATCCGATGGGGGATCAGGCTGTCGGCGCCCAGGCGGCGCTTCTTGTCTTCTTCATAAGCTTCGAAGTTGCCTTCGAACCATTCCACATGGCTGTCGCCCTCGAAGGCCAGGATGTGGGTCGCCAGCCGGTCCAGGAACCAGCGGTCGTGGGAGATGACCACGGCGCATCCGGCGAACTCCTCCAGCGCCTCCTCGAGGTTCTGCAGCGTCTCGATGTCCAGGTCGTTGGTCGGTTCGTCCAGCAGGATCAGGTTGCCGCCGGACGCCAGGGTCTTGGCCAGGTGCACGCGGTTGCGCTCGCCGCCCGACAGCTGACCGACCTTCTTCTGCTGGTCGCCGCCCTTGAAGTTGAACGAGCCGACATAGGCGCGCGAATTGATCTCGCGCTTGCCCACCATCATGATGTCGGTGCCGCCCGAGATCGCCTGCCAGATGTTCTCGTCCGGCTTCAGGTCGTCGCGCGACTGGTCGACATAGGCCAGCTTGACCGTCTCGCCGACCTTGATCGTGCCGCCGTCCGGCGTTTCCTGCCCGGTGATCAGCTTGAACATGGTCGACTTGCCGGCGCCGTTGGGGCCGATCACGCCGACGATGCCGTTGGGCGGCAGCTTGAAGGTCAGGTTGTCGAACAGCACCTTGTCGCCGTACGACTTCTGCAGGCCCTCGACCTCCAGCACCACATTGCCCAGGCGCGGACCCGGCGGGATCTGGATCACGGCGAAGGACTGGGCCTGACGGCTGTTCTCCTGATCGGCGACCATCTTCTCATAGGCGGCCAGACGCGCCTTGGACTTGGCCTGGCGGGCCTTGGCGCCCGAGCGCACCCATTCCAGTTCGCGAGTGAGGGCGCGCTGGCGAGCCTCCGATTCCGACTGCTCCTGCACCACGCGCTTCTGCTTGGCCTCGAGCCAGGACGAATAGTTGCCCTCGTGCGGATGTCCGCGCCCGCGGTCCAGCTCCAGCGTCCACTTGGTCACCTGATCCAGGAAGTAGCGGTCGTGGGTCACCAGGATGACGCAGCCGGGGAAGTTCTCCAGGTGGTGCTGCAGCCAGGCGACGGATTCCGCGTCCAGGTGGTTGGTCGGTTCGTCCATCAGCAGCATGTCGGGCTTGCTGAGCAGCAGGCGGGCCAGGGCCACGCGGCGCTTCTCACCACCGGACAGATTGGTGACCTCCCAGTCGTCGGGCGGACAGCGCAGGGCGTCCATGGCCATTTCGATGCGGCTGTCGATGTCCCAGACGTCGCCGGCGTCGATCTTTTCCTGGAGGCTGGTCATTTCCTCCATCAGTTCGTCGGTGTAGTTCTCGCCCAGCTCGCCGGCCACGGCGTTGAAGCGGTTGACCCACTGCTTCTCCTCGCACCAGGCCTCGACGTTCTCGCGCACGTTCAGGGCCGGATCGAGATGCGGCTCCTGCTCCAGATAGCCGCGCTTGATCCCGTCGGCGGCCTTGGCCTCGCCCTGGAACTCCTTGTCCAGGCCGGCCATGATCTTGAGCAGGGTGGACTTGCCCGAGCCGTTGACGCCGACCACGCCGATCTTGGCGTCGTTGTAGAAGCTCAGCCAGATGTTCTCGAAGATCTTCTTGCCGCCGGGAAAGGCCTTGGTCAGGCCCTGCATCTGAAAGATGTATTGCTGCGCCATGAGGTGCGGTGCGCCCTTGGGTTCGTGGTGCGAGGGGGAGTTTCGGCGTCGGATGTAGCGGTCGCGCCCGACGAGATCAAACCCTAGCGGCCCGGCGCGGCCGTTTGATGGCGACCTCTAGAGCGTATAGCCGCCATCGGCGACCAGGCCCGCGCCAGTGATCGACCGGGCGGCGTCCGACAGCAGAAACACGATCTGCTCCGCGATCTCTTCGGGCTTGGCGTAGCGGCCCAGCGGCGTGGCGAAGGACGCCAGACGCGCGAAGGCAGCCTCTTCCGAGCCGGTCTCGGCGATCAGGTCCTGAAAGAAGCTCATGCCGCGCCAGATCGGCGTCTCGACCCCGCCAGGCAGGACGGCATTGACGCGCAAGCCCCGCGCCGCGCCTTCCTTGGCCGCCACCCGCGTCAGCTGCAGCAGTCCGGCCTTGGATGCGCCGTACGCGCCTGTGCCCGGCTCGGCCTTGATCGCCGACGCCGACGACACCGCCACCATCGCCCCGCCGTCGCGAAGCAGCCGCATCCCGGTTCGCAGCGTCAGAAAGGCGCCGTCTAGATTGACGCCCAGCACCCGCCGCCAAGCGTCCAGCGACAGGTCCGCGATCGCGCCCGCGTCCGACACGCCCGCGCAGGCGACCACGCCGTCCAGGCCGCCGAACCGGCCACGCAGTTCCGCCTCCAAGGCGTCCCACCTCATCTCGTCGACGATGTCGAAGTCAGCAACTACCCTTTCGACCGACGGGGGCAGATCGGAGCCCAACGCCTCCAGTCCCGCTCGATCCCTGTCGATCAGCACCAGCCCCCGTGCGCCGTCCGCCGCCAGCCGAAGCGCCGTCGCCCGGCCGATCCCGGAGGCCGCCCCGGTCAGCAGCACGACGCCTCGGGCGGGAGCGGGCAGGGGCGTGTCAGGCATAGTTGAAGCTCACCGAAATCCGGTCCGACTTGGCCGCGTTGACCGGCACCTCGTGCCGCAGCCAGCTTTCCCACATCAGCACTGTGCCGGGCTGGGGGTTCAGATAGACGAACGGCCGCTCGGCCTCCGACGCCTCCTCGCTGACGGAGGGCCTGGCCATCATCATCGGCAGGCGCGGGTCCTCCAGCTTCAGCGCCGAGGCGCCGGGCGGCGTCTCCACATAGACGGTGCCGCTCAGGAAAGCGTGCGGATGGATGTGGCCCGTGTGCCCGCCGCCCGGCTTCAGGATGTTGACCCACAGGTTGTCCAGGCGTGGTTTCCTCGCAAGGTCGAAGTTCAGCGCCCGCGCATAGGCCAGCGCATGCCGATCCAGATGCCGCTTCAGCTCCGCGAACTCCGGCAGACGCTGCGGCAGGTCGTTCAGAGAGCCATAGGAGGTGTAGCCGCGATACCCGTTCGCCCGACACCACCGCCTTCCGCCCTCGTCCTCTTCCGCCAGCATCCGGCAGGCGTCGGAAAGCTGCTGGTTGAACGCGGCGAACCCGCGCCCTTCCGCCAGCGAGGCTTCGTAGACCTGGGTGACGAACAGCGGGCGCAGCGACATGAGCAGGGGATAGCCTTCCGGGACGGCGAGGTGAAGGCGGATACTCTTTCCTCCCCACATCGTGGGGAGGGAACCGCCGCGCCACCCCCTCCGTCACGGCGCAAGCGCCGCGCCACTTCCCCATCTGCGATGGGGAGGAGAGGAGACCGGTCTTCTCCCTCCCCGTCCGGGGAGGGTGGCTGAGCCCCAAAGGGGCGAAGCCGGGTGGGGGCGGCCATGCGACCCATCGGTGGCCTGTCCGGCTTCACGCCGCGCGCCCCTGCCGGGCCGCCCCCACCCGGTCGCTGACGCGACCACCCTACCCGGACGGGGAGGTAGAGGTGCCTCCTCGCCGCCCGCTCCCTTCCTTCCCTTCCTCCCCGTCACCCTCGCCCTTGTGGCGAGGGTCCAGACTCCCGGTGCTCCACGTCAAAGACCGGGAGTCTGGATCCTCGGGACAAGCCCGAGGATGACGGGTAAAACGTGTCAGCCAGCGCATCAGCGGCGACAAAACCTAGGTGCATCAGATCCCTAGCCGTTCCTCGCCCCCACTTCCCCGCCTGGGTTCAAACCCGTGTCACCCTGCATCCGTCTCGTCGCACTGGAGGGCTCGCCTGGCCTGCGACCTTGCGAGCGACGGGAGCGGATGGAGCGGGAGGTCGTGGGGGTTCGCCTTTGCGGCCGCCGGTGCTGAACTCGGTTCAGCGCCGAGAGGGTAGAGGGGGATACTCGGCCGGTCCAGGGACAGCCTCGCAGGGCTGCCTGCCCACGTCACCCTCGGGCTTGACCCGGGGGCGCAGGCTTAGGACTTAGGCGCTAAGACCGCCACCATCCCACGGTCCTGGCTTGCAGACACAAATCATCCGCGCGGGGCGTCAGGTTTCGTCGAAACGGTAACCCCTACCCATACTCCGAGCGAAGACCCGCCGCCCCGTCCGCCCTCCAACCGGATGCCCACAGCAGGCCGGGGCTTTTGCGCGTCACCAACCCAGCCGCGCCTCGCCGCGCAGGATCGCCTCGGCCTCCAGCGTGTGCTTCGTCTCGGAGCCCCGCTCATGCATCACCAGCGGCGGCAGCAGTCGCAGCGGCGCCTTGCCCGTCTTGATCGCCTGCACCAGCACCCGCTTGGCCGGCTGATCGGCGAACGGGTGGATCGGCCGGATCGCGAACGACCCGGCCTTGTCGCCCAGCAGCGCCAGCAGGTCGGCCAGACGATCGGCCCGATGGATCACCACGATGCGGCCGCCCTCTCGCACGGCCTTGAGCAGGAACCGCGTCCAGGCCTCCAGCCCGTCATCGGCCATCCAGGCGTCGCGCTTGCCCGGTCCCGGCGCACGCATCGCGCCCGGATCGTCGAAAAAGGGCGGATTGCTGATCGCCCAGTCGAATGGCGGGAGGTCCAGCGCGCGAAAGCCCGCCGCCACGTCGCCGACGACGACCTCGGCGCGATCCGCCATGCCGTTCAGCGCCGCATTCTCCCGCGCCAGATCGGCCATCAATGGATCGCGCTCCAGGCCGACGACGTGCGCGCCGAGGCATCGCGCGGCGACCTGCATCAGCGCGCCGCCCGCGCCGCAGCCGGCCTCGATCACCCATTCGTCGACCTCGACGCCGACCGCCGCCGCCAGCAGCGCCGCGTCCATCCCCGCGCGATAGCCGGTCGCGGGCTGACGCAGCCGCACCCGGCCGCCGAGCAGCCCGCTCTCCCTGACCTGGGACATAATGGCCATCCTCTCCACCGCGCTCGCGGGTCGAAGCGCCTTGACCCCCAAAGGGGCGATCACCATTGTGCGCCGCATCGCGACCCGGCAAGCCCGGCGCGGCCGTTTGTCATGGGCGCGCCTCCCGCGCCTTGCGTTTCGAAAGAGTTTTCCTTGGACGCTGTCCTCGCCGCCGCTCCCCGCTCGAAGGGAGATGTCGACGCCCTTGTCCGGCTGGCCGAGGTCGACATGGCGGCCGTCGACGCCCTGATTCTGGACCGGATGCAGTCGGACGTGCCGGTGATCCCGCGCCTGGCCGAGCATCTGATCGCCGCGGGCGGCAAGCGTCTGCGCCCGCTGCTGACGGTGGCGGCGGCGCGTGCGGTGGGCGCCGCGGGCGACATCGGCGGACCGCTGCGGCTGGCGGCGGCGGTCGAGTTCATTCACACCGCGACGCTCCTGCACGACGACATCGTGGATGCGTCCGAGCTGCGACGCGGCAAGGTGGCGGCCCACCTGATCTGGGGCGCGCCCACCAGCGTGCTGGTGGGCGACTTCCTGTTCGCCCGCGCCTTCGAGTTGATGGTCGAGACGGATTCCCTGCGGGCGCTGGGCATCCTGGCCGCCGCCTCGCGCGTGATCTCAGAGGGCGAGGTGCTGCAGCTGACGCGCGCCCACGACCTGAATCTCGAGCAGGACACCTATCTCACCATCATCTCGGCCAAGACCGCCGAACTGTTCGCCGCCGCCGCCGAATCCGGCGCCGTGGGCGCCGGCGCCGATGACGCGGTGGTCAAGGCCATGCGCGACTACGGCATGGCGCTGGGCATCGCCTTCCAGCTGGCCGACGACGCGCTGGACTACGGCGCCTCGGCCGAGGCCCTGGGCAAGAACGCCGGCGACGACTTCAACGAGGGCAAGGCCACCCTGCCGCTGATCCTGGCGGTCGCCCGCACCCGGGGCCGCGAGGACGCCTTCTGGGAGAGGACCATCACCAGGGGCGAGCGCACGCCGGACGACTTCCGCCGCGCCCGCGAGATCATCCTGGGGTCGGGCGCGGTGCAGGCGACGCTGGATCTGGCGGGCGAATATGCGGACGCGGCCAAGGCGGCGCTGTCCATCCTGCCGGACTCCGAATGGCGCGCGGCGCTGGAGGCGCTGGCCGACTTCGCCGTCTCGCGTCCGGCCTGATCGCGCTTGGCCGCCCTGGACGACCAGGTCCGCGAGGCCGATCCCGACCGCTGGCTGTCCAGCCGCTTCGTCGCCGACGAGCGCCTGCGCGCCGACCTGATCGCCCTCTACGCCTTCGAGGCCGAGCTGCTGGCCATCCCCACTCGCGTAACCCAGCCGCTGCTGGCCGAGATGCGATATGCCTGGTGGGCCGAGCAGATGGACGGCGTCTTCTCCGGCGAGCCGCGCCTGGGCCACCCGGTGCTGGAGGCGCTGACCGATCTTGTCGGCCGCCATGCGCTTGATCGCGCCCCGTTTGACGCCCTGATCGAGGCGCATATCGGCCGGGTCCACGGCGAGGCGCACGACCTGGACGCCTTCTACGTCGGCCCGATGCAGGCGGCGGCCCAGGTGCTGGCCGGCCCCGGCCATGCCGCCAGGATCATTGAGGCTGGCCGGATGCGCGGTCTGGCTCAGACCGGCCGGGCGGAAGAGGCGAGGGCGCTGCGTCCCGCCGCCAACCGGGCGCTGAAGGCTCTTCCGGCGCAGGCTTTTCCGGCCGTCGCCCACGCCGCCCTGATCCGATCGGACGCGCCCGAGCCCGTCAAGCGGCTGCGTCTGACCTGGGCGGTGCTGCGGGGGCGGGTGTGACGCGCCGGTTCGGCTGACCCTCGAACGCCCAACGCAGCGTGCGCGCCACGCCCCGCGTCTGAGCCCGCAGCAGTGGCTGGCGCAGCACGGGCGAGGGAAAGCCGTGCATCCGTCGCGCCCACTCGGGCAACAGATCGACGCCGGCCTGCATGATCAGCCGCTGCACCGGCTCGGCCGTGCGGGATCGCGCCGGCTGGTTCAGCACCAGATGCGCCACCTCCCGCGTCCGCTCGTCGACCATCAGGGCGGGGCGGCCGGCGTGCAGCATCCGCCGCGCCTCGTCCCGGCTGCGCGGCATCGGGTCGGCCCCCAGCATGGCGCCGACAACCGTCATCTCCTGGAGATACCGGTCCTGATCCTCAACGGACATGCCCGGCTCGCCGTAACGGATCCAGGCATGGAGAAAACTCCACGCCTCCGTCACATGCACCCAGGCCAGCAGCGCCGAATCGTTGGCGGCGTAAGCTTTTCCGCTCGGCAACACGCCTGTCACCTGATCGTGGATGCGCCGCACCCGCCCGATCACGCCCTCCGCCTCCTCACGCCCGCCATAGGTCGTCATGGCGATGAACCGCGCCGTCCGCCTCAGCCGCCCGTGCATGTCTGCGCGGAAGTTCGAGTGATCCCACACACCCGCCAGCACCGCCGGATGCAGCATCTGCAGCAGCAGGCCCGACACGCCCCCGACCATCATCGAGGTCACGTCGCCATGCACCCGCCAGGCCACCGAGTTCGGCCCGTACAGCCCGTCCGGACGCCGCACCACCGGGCTCTCGCCCTTGTCCGGATCGTTGAAGATGCGCACCACCCGCTGGGCGATCGCACGGCGCACCGGATCGGTCAGGGAGGCGGCGGACGGTGGATCGGGATAGGCCATGACGCCTCAACGCGCGAGCCGACCCCGACGCTCCTTCAGCCGTCGTCGCGCCAGGACTTCAGGCCCTCCAGGGCCCGCACGCTCATCAGCCGCTTCTTGGCGCGCCCGCGCTCCTTCATCGGAATCTTCTGGCCGTTCTCGTCGACCTTGGGCGCCTCCAGCGGCGGCAGGAGGCCATAGTTGATGTTCATCGGCTGGAACTTGGAGCCTTCCAGGTGCCCGCCGGTGATGTGCTCGACCAAGGCGCCCATGGCCGTGTGCGCGGGCGGCGCCTCCAGCGTGCGACCCAGCGCCTGCGCGGCCGCCAGCCGGCCCGCCAGCAGCCCGGTCGCGGCGCTCTCGACATAGCCCTCCACCCCCGTCACCTGGCCTGCGAAGCGCAGGCGCGGATGGCTCTTCAGCCTCATCTGCCGGTCCAACAGCTTGGGCGAATTCAAGAAGGTGTTGCGGTGCAGCCCGCCCAGCCGCGCGAACTGCGCGTTCTGCAAGCCGGGGATCATGCGGAACACATCCGCCTGCGCGCCGTGCTTCAGCTTGGTCTGGAAGCCGACCATGTTGAACAGCGTGCCCAGCGCATTGTCCTGACGCAGTTGCACGATGGCGTGCGCCTTGACCGTCGGATTGCGCGGATTGGTCAGGCCGACCGGCTTCATCGGTCCGTGGCGCAGCGTTTCGCGTCCCCGCTCGGCCATCACCTCGATGGGCAGGCAGCCGTCGAAATAGGGAACGTGCTCCCACTCCTTGAACTCGGCCTTGGGGCCATCCAGAAGGGCGTCGATGAAGGCCTCGTACTGATCCCGGTCCATCGGGCAGTTGACGTAGGCGGCGGCGTCGCCGCCCGGCCCCTCCTTGTCATAGCGCGACTGCCGCCAGGCGATGTCGAAGTCGATGCTGTCGGCGTGAACGATGGGCGCGATGGCGTCAAAGAAGCTGAGGCTTTCCTCGCCCGTCGCACCCAGGATCGCCTGCGCCAGGGCGGGCGAGGTCAAGGGGCCGGTCGCCACCACCACGTTGTCCCAGTCTTCGGGCGGCAGTCCGGCGATCTCCTCGCGCACGACCGTGATCAGCGGATGCGCCTCCAGCCGCTGCGTCACGGCTTGGGAGAAGCCTTCGCGATCCACCGCCAGGGCGCCGCCCGCCGGCACCTGATTGGCGTCGGCCGCCGACATGATCACTGAATCCAGCGCGCGCATCTCGGCATGCAGCAGCCCCACCGCGTTGAACTGCCAGTCGTCCGAGCGGAACGAATTGGAGCAGACCAGCTCGGCCAGGCCGTCGGTATGGTGCGCGTCGGTGGTTACGCCGTCCCGGCGCATCTCGTGCAGGACCACCGGCACGCCGGCCGAGGCGATCTGCCAGGCGGCTTCGGAGCCGGCGAGGCCGCCGCCTATGACGTGAACGGGACGGGTAGGGGATGCAGCATCGGTCATCGCGGCCTTCTAGCGACCCCGGCCCGCGCCGTCAGCCTCCTCGCGCGGCAACGCTCTGGCTTTGAACCTGCGACTGCGGCTATCGTCGCCGCGTCCAGCAGCAGGGGAGCACGGACATGAGCTTATCGGCCACCGAAGCGGCGTTCGAAGGATTCCGCATCGTGCGACGCAAGCCGATGGTCGTCGTCTGGTGGGCGCTGGTCTATGCGGCGCTGTTCATCCTGGTGTTCGCGCTGGGTGGACCGCAGCTGATCGAGTTGACCAACGTCATGGAGACCATGGATCCGGCCAGCCCGTCGCAGGCCGATGTCCAGCGGGTCATGATGATCTACGCCTCCCTGTTCTGGCTCGTGCCGGTCGGGCTGCTGTTCGGGGCGGTGCTGAACGCGGCCATCGCTCGGGCCGTACTGCGGCCCGAGGAAAGCCGTTGGGGCTATCTGCGCCTCGGCCGCGACGAGATGCGCATCCTCGGCGTGACCGTCATTCTGGGCCTGCTGTTCGGCCTGCTGAGCCTTGCTTCCGCCTCGCTGATCGGCGTGGTCGGCGCCATCGCGACCACGACCGGACAGGCGGTTTTGTGGCTCGTGGCGGTGATCGTCGGCGCCGCCGCCCTGGCCTTTGTCGTGTTTCTGGCCATTCGCCTCAGCCTGACCGTTCCGATCACCTTCACCGAGAAGCGGATCGCGCTGAAGGAGTCCTTTCGCGCCACCAAGGGCGTGTTCTGGCCGCTGCTGGGCATGGCGGTTATCGCCGTGATCATGAGCCTGGTCGTCAACCTCCTGGGCGGCGTCGTCGCCCTGCCGATCACGCTCGCCACAGGCGGCCTGCAGTCGCTGTCGGCCATGGAAGGCGCGCCGATCGGCGAGGTGCTGGCGACCGCCGCGCCCGCGATCATCGCCTGGATCGTGATCAACAGCCTGCTATCGGCGCTGCAACTGGCGGTGATCTACGCGCCCTTCGCCGCCGCCTGGCGAGACATTCGACCTTCGGCCTGAACCGCGAGAGCCCCGCCGCGGAGCGCGTGGCATCTGGCCGGCAACGGTGCGGCGACGGAGACGACGCGGACGCCCGTCGCCTCCGCCTGATCCTCAAGCCGCCGCTGTCTTCTTGGCTCGGGTGCGGGGCGCCTTTTCGGGCGCCGCCGCCTTCAGCTCGGACACGCGTGCGACGCGCCGCTGCTCGTGCCGATCCAGCACCTCCTTGAGGTAACGGCCGGTCCAGCTGGCTGGGTTGTCGGCGACCTGCTCGGGCGTGCCCACCGCGACGATCTCGCCGCCGCCGTCGCCGCCCTCGGGACCGAAGTCGAGCAGGTGGTCGGCGACCTTGATGACGTCGAGGTTGTGCTCGATCACCACGATGGTGTTGCCGGTCTCGACCAGCTCCTGCAACACCTCCAGCAGCTTTCTCGTGTCTTCGAAATGCAGGCCGGTGGTGGGCTCGTCGAGGATGTAGAGGGTGCGGCCGGTGGCGCGCTTCGACAGCTCCTTGGACAGCTTGACCCGCTGGGCCTCGCCGCCCGACAGGGTGGTCGCGGGCTGGCCGACCTTGACGTAGCCGAGGCCCACCCGCTCCAGCGTCAGCATCTTGTCGCGGATCGGCGGCACGGCCTTGAAGAAGTTCGCCGCCTCCTCGACCGTCATGTCCAGCACGTCCGAGATCGACTTGCCCTTGAACACGATCTCCAGCGTCTCGCGGTTGTAGCGTTTGCCCTTGCAGACGTCGCAGGTGACATAGACGTCGGGCAGGAAGTGCATCTCGATCTTGATGACGCCGTCGCCCTGGCAGGCCTCGCAGCGCCCGCCTTTGACGTTGAAGCTGAAGCGGCCGGGGCCGTAACCGCGCGCCTTGGACTCCGGCAATCCCGCGAACCAGTCCCGGATCGGCCCGAAGGCGCCGGTGTAGGTCGCAGGATTCGAGCGCGGGGTGCGGCCGATCGGCGACTGGTCGATATCGATGACCTTGTCGAAATGCTCCAGCCCCTCGATCCGGTCGAAGGGGGCGGGCGCTTCCGAGGCGTTGTTCAGCCGACGCGCGGCCGCCTTGTACAGGGTCTCGATGGTGAAGGTGGACTTGCCGCCGCCGGATACGCCGGTAACGCAGGTGAAGACGCCGACCGGGATCTCACCGGTGACGTTTTTCAGATTGTTGCCGGTCGCGCCTGAGATCGTCAGCATCTTCTTGCGATTGATCGGACGGCGGCCGTCTTCCGGCAGGGCGATTTCGCGTGCGCCGGTCAGGTACTGTCCGGTCAGGCTTTGCGGATTGGCCATGACCTCGGCCGGCGTGCCCTGGGCGCGAATTTCACCGCCGTGGACACCGGCGGCCGGTCCCATGTCGATGACGTAGTCGGCGGTCAGGATCGCCTCTTCGTCATGCTCGACCACCAGCACCGAGTTGCCGAGATCACGCAGGCCCTTCAGACTTTCCAGCAGGCGCGTGTTGTCGCGCTGGTGCAGACCGATCGAGGGCTCGTCCAGCACATAGAGCACGCCCGTCAGGCCCGAACCGATCTGCGAGGCCAGGCGGATGCGCTGGCTCTCACCACCGGACAGGGTGCCGGACGACCGCGACAGGTTCAGATAGTCCAGCCCCACATTGTTCAGGAACCGCAGTCGGTCGGTGATCTCCTTCAGGATGCGGCGGGCGATGTCGCGCTGCTTGTCGGTCAACTGATCCTCGACCGTCGAGAACCAAAGATAGGCCTTGGATATCGACAGGTTGGAGATGTCGGCGATGTCCTCGCCGGTCACCTTGACGGCCAGCGCCTCGGGCTTCAGCCGCTTGCCGTGGCAGGCCTCGCACGGCGTCTCGGATTGATAGCGGCCCAGCTCCTCGCGCACCCAGGCGCTGTCGGTCTCACGCCAGCGCCGCTCCAGGTTCGGCAGCACGCCCTCGAACGGCTTTGAGACCTCATACTTCCGCGCGTTGTCGTCATAGGAGAACTTCACCTTCTCCGACTTGGTGCCGTGCAGGATCACGCTGCGCGCCTGCTCCGGCAGCTCACGCCACGGCTTGTCCATCGAGAAGCCGTAGTGACGGCTCAGCGCCTGCAGCGTCTGGGTGTACAGCGGCGACGGCCCCTTGGCCCAAGGCGACACCGCCCCTTTGTGCAGGGTCTTGTCGCGGTCGGGGATCACCAGGTCGGCGTCGAACGCCAGCTTGACCCCCAGGCCGTCGCAGACCGGGCAGGCCCCGAACGGATTGTTGAACGAGAACAGCCGCGGCTCGATCTCGCTGATGGTGAAGCCGGACACCGGGCAGGCGAACTTCTCGGAAAAGACGATGCGGCGCGGCTCTTCGCCCTCTGCCGCTGACGCCCATTCGGCGGTGGCGATGCCGTCGGCGAGGCCCAGCGCCGTCTGCAGGCTGTCGGCGTAGCGACCCTCCAGCCCCGCCTTGGTGACGATGCGGTCCACCACGATGTCGATGTCGTGCTTGAACTTCTTGTCAAGTGTCGGCGCGTCCTCGATCGGATAGAACTCGCCGTCGATCTTGACCCGCTGGAAGCCCGCGCGCTGCCATTCGGCCAGTTCCTTGCGGTATTCGCCCTTTCTGCCCCGCACCACGGGCGCCAGCAACAGGATGCGCTCACCGTCCGGCAGGGCCGTCAGCTTGTCCACCATCTGGCTGACGGTCTGGCTCTCGATCGGCAGACCGGTGACGGGGGAGTAGGGCACGCCCACCCGCGCCCACAGCAGGCGCATGTAGTCGTGGATTTCCGTCACCGTGCCGACGGTGGAGCGCGGGTTCTTGGAGGTGGTCTTCTGTTCGATGGAGATGGCCGGCGACAGGCCCTCGATCAGGTCCACGTCCGGCTTGCCCATCAGCTCCAGGAACTGGCGCGCATAGGCCGACAGGCTCTCGACGTAACGCCGCTGACCCTCGGCGTAGATGGTGTCGAATGCCAGCGACGACTTGCCCGAGCCGGACAGGCCGGTCATGACCACCAGCTGCTCGCGCGGGATGTCGACGTCCACGCCCTTGAGGTTGTGCTCGCGGGCGCCGCGAACGCGGATGAAGTTGTGCTTTTCGGTCATGCCTGTCGGGAACGCGGAGGAGGCCCCGGCGGCTCCGGAGCGACAGCGGTATATGGGGACTGATCCGCCGCATTCAGCAAGAACAATGTGCGAACATTGCGGCGGCTAGTCCGCCAGGAACTCTCCCACGTTCAGGATCACCACGCAGCTGTAGTCTCCGGCGCCATCCGTCGAGCAGCCATCGACGCCCGAAGGGTCGCGCTCCAGCTTCTGGCTGAAGCGCCAGGTGCGGCCCTCCGCCTCCAGTTCCGAACCGATGCGGGCGCTCCAGTCCCCCAGCCCGTCGTAAAAGGCGCGCGCCGTCGAGCCGGTGCAGGTGAAGCGAAGCTGGTTTCCGCCCGGTTCCTTGTCATAGGCGCCGGAAGTCGCCGCCTGGGCGATGCAGTCGGCGTAGAAGCGGCCTTGAGGCGGGGCAGGCTCTCCGGCCGCCCGTTGCACCGTGGGCGGCCCGGACGGCGGCCGGGGCATGCTCGAGCAGGCCGCGACCAGCAGGAAAATGGGTGCGCAGAGCAGGGCGAGACGCATCGGAAATCCTCTCTCGGGCAATCCTGTCACGTCCTTGTGTCGAGAGCCAGAATGGGACGCGGGATCATCGCCTCTTGCGCCGACGTTCTCAGCGCACCATCCTCACTCGTGAACGGCAAGGAGGCTCGAGCATCATGATCAGCGCACTGGCGACCGGACTGGCTCTTTCCGCCCTGCTTCTCGCCGCGCGCGGCGCTCAGCCGAAGCGAGAGCGCGTGCCGGTCCGAGCTCGGTCGCAGCGTCGCCCTCGCGCCTGACCCGGCTTTAGCCCCACGCCTCCACGGTCCCCCGACGACGAACCGCACTGGGAGCCGAAAGCGTCGTGCGCGGCTCCGCCTCGGCGCGGCCGAACAGCCAGCCCTGGCCCATGTTGACGCCGGCGGCCTTCAGTTCGGAGGCTACCGCGTCGGTCTCGATCATCTCGGCGATGGTGGTGAGCTTCATCGACGCGCACAGTTCGACCAGCGAGCGGATCAGGGTGCGCGCGCGACCGTCCTTTTCGATATCGCGAACCAGTGAACCGTCGATCTTGACGGCGTCCACCGACAGGCGACGAAGGTAGTCGAACGAGGCTGAGCCCGCGCCGAAGTCGTCGATGCACACCTTGACGCCGGCGTCGCGCAGCACGGCCAGACGCCGGTTGGCGGCCTCCACATCGGCCATGGCCGCCGTCTCGGTCACCTCGATCATCAGGCGACGGCGATCTTCGGGAAAGCCGCTGGTCATCCGCAGCAGCGAGGCGACATAGGCGTCGTTGGCGAGCGAGGCGGCCGAAACATTGACCGCGATCTTCAGCAGGCCGGCGCCCGGCTGGCGCAGGCGCTGCACCACCTTCTCGGCGACAACCAGGTCGAACTGCTCGATCAGCGCCAGTTCCTCGGCCATGCGGATGGCGTTGGCGGGACCCACGTCGCTGCTGAACCGGGACAGCGCCTCGAAGTGGTGCACGGCGCGCGTGCCCAGGTCCACGATCGGTTGATAATGGACGACGAAGTCCCGCTGCTTCACGACCGTCCGGAACGTCTCGGCGTCCCGCAGCGTCCGCTTCAGCGATTCTGCGAAAGCCAGTTCGGGGTTGGCGAGGCCGCCTTCCTTCAAACAGCCTTCGATGGCGAAACGCATGGCGCGCAGTGCGCAAAGGGGTTCGGCGCCGGCAGGAATTGCAGCGCCGACGGCCGCGGTGTCCAGAACCACGCCTTCAGCCTTGCCCGCTTCGCGCACTTCGGCGGCGAGATCGCGTTTGTCGGCGGCCGACTGGATCAGGGCGAAGCGATCGTGGGTCAGCTGAGCTGCGGCCGAACCGTTGATTGCAGCGGACTGCAGGGTGGCCTGAATGCGACGCGCGATCCGCTCGGCGGCGTCCGCATCGGCGGCGGCCAGGCCATGAACGTCCAGGAAGACCAGCGACACCGGCGCCGCGCCCTGCGATCCCCCATCCACCAGCATGCGGCCGACCGAGGCCAGGAAACCCTCGCCGTCCAGCATAGGCGCGGCGTCCAGATCGGCCGCCGCAAAGGCCGGACCTTCGTAGCTGATCGACAGCGAAACGGCCGGCGCCAGCTGCGGCAGCATGAAGGCGCGCACCGTGGCACGTCGCACCCGCTGCTCCGAGCAGTTGATCAGAACTTCCACCGGCTTCGATCTCAGACCGGGCGTCAGCCCGGCGATCAGCCGATGATAGGCGGCCGGATCATGCAGCAGTTCGGCGAACGGTCGGTTCTGCCAGATGGTCGCGGCGTCCTGACCCGCCACCGGGCCCGCGCCCATCGCGAAGCGGATTACGCCATCCCTATCGACCTCGGCGAGCCCGTCGGACGATGCGAAAGCCAGACCCAGAAGGCGGACGGTGAGGTTCATGGACGTCAGCTTGCCCGGTTATCCTTAAGAAACAGCGACGCCTGCTTGGTTAACGAACGTGGGTGGGCGAGCGGCTTGGCTATGCTGTGCGGTTCAATGCAAAGGCGCGCCCGTCGCCCGCGTGGGCCTGGCCGCCGGCTCCATAGGCGGAGGCGGGGGTGCGCGCGGCCGCGACCTCCTGCGCGATCGCCTGCATCAGGCCTTCCGAAATCTTGCGCGCTGCGTCGACCGCGCGACTGTGGCGAGCCAGCACCGTCTCGAACGCTTCGGTAGCCTTCAGCAAGGCGGCCTTGTCGGCGGCCGGCGCAAAGGCGAGCAGCGCCGGGTTCGCCTTCACATGGGCGCTGTCGCGGCGGTAAAGATTGGCCAGCTCCTGGGTCTTCGGCAGGCTGGCGGCGGCGTCCTGCGGGCGCTGGGCCTCAAAGGCGCGGGTCTCGTCGGCCAGGCGGATCGTCAGAGCCTTTGTCAGATCAACCAACTGGCGGATCCGCGCTGCGGCGAGTTCGGCGTCGGGCGTCATGGACGTTGCTCCTGCATCTTCAGCATCTCAGCCATCACCGTGTCCGCCAGACCGATACCGCCGGCGGCGACGGTCTTTTTGGCCATTTCGTCGAGCATGAAGCCGCGCCACGTCGCCTCCGCCTGACCGCCGCCAAAGGGGCCATCGGTCTTCAAGCCCTCGAACATCGGCTTCAGCATCTGAGCCAGGAAGCTGGCCTCGAAGGCTTCGGCGGTTTCGCGCACCTTGGCCGCGGCGCCCGACGGTTGCGATGGCGCTGCGCGGAGCAGGTCGGCGGAGACGGACAGGTCGCTCATGCTCACATCACCTCGATGTCGGCCTGCAGCGCGCCGGCGGCCTTGATGGCCTGCAGGATGGAGATCATGTCGCGCGGGCTGACGCCCAGGGCGTTCAGGCCATTGACCACGGTGGACAGGCTTTCACCGCCGCGCACGATGCGCATCTCGCGGCCAAGCTCTTCCTCGATGGCCACCTGGGTGTCCGGGACGACCGCCGTCTGACCCTGGCTGAAGGGGGCGGGCTGGATGATCTGCGGCGTTTCCTGGACCGAGACGGTCAGGTTGCCCTGGGCGACTGCGACGGTGGAGATGCGCACGGCCTCGCCCATGACGATCACGCCGTTGACCTCGTCGATCACCACCTTCGCCGGCGTGTCGACCCGCACCGGCAGGTTCTCGACGCGCGAGATGAAGCCCGCCAGGCCCATGTCGCCAGGCGCCCGTAGCGCCACGACCGTGCCGTTCTCGGCCAGGGCGCTGTTCGGATAGGCTGCGTTGATCGCGGCGGCCACGCGCTGGGCGGTGGTGAAGTCGGGATTGCGCAGGTTCAGCCGCACCTCGTTCATGTTGGCCAGCTCAAAGCCGGTCTCGCGCTCCACCACGCCGCCGGAGGCGATGCGCCCGGCCGTCGGCACGCCTCGCGTCACCGACGATCCGGAGGCGCCGGACGCCGACACCGCGCCGGTCTGCACCGAGCCCTGCGCCACCGCATAGATCTGGCCGTCGGCGCCCTGCAGTCCGGTGACCAGCAAGGTGCCGCCCAACAGGCTCTTGGCGTCGCCCATGGTCGAGACCGACACGTCGATGCGCGAGCCCGGAGTGGCGAAGGCCGGCAGTTCGGCCGTGACCATGACGGCCGCCAGGTTCTTGGTGTTGGCGTTGGCGTCGCGGATGTTGACGCCCAGCCGCTCCATCATCCCTTCCAGCGACTGGCGGGTGAAGGGCGAGTTGCGCAGGCTGTCGCCCGTACCGTTCAGCCCGACCACCAGGCCATAGCCGACCAGCTGATTGGTGCGCACGCCCTCGACGGCGGCGATGTCCTTGATGCGGGACTGCGCCTGCGCCGCCTGGCCTGCGCCCAACAGGGCGAGCCCCGCCGCGAAGGGGACGATCAGTCTGGCCAGCAATTTCTGCATGGGTCGGGTCCGTCGGAAACTAGCGATGACCAGCCTGCTAGGATCGTGCCGCCGGAAAAGGTCAGCCCCGTCAACGAGAAAGCCGCGCCGAGCGGAGATCGGGCGGCAAGATTTGCCGATCCATTAACCAAAAGGTGACGGGTGCGCCGCCTTAGTCGCCTTATAGCCGGGAGCATGCCGCGATGAAGATCACAGGATCGACCGGACCCCGCGCCGCCCAAGGGTCGGCTGCCGCTCGTCCTCAGTCTGGGGCAGGCTTCAGCGTCGCCGGTCCTGGCGGGGCGTCTGCGGCGGCGTCGCCCGCGGCTGCTTCCGCCACCTCATCGGCTTCGGGCGTGACCAATGTGTCGGCCCTGATGGCGCTTCAGGGCGTGGAGACCGCGACGGAACGGCGGCGACGCGCGATCCGGCGCGGCGGCGGTCTGCTCGATCGGCTGGATGAACTGACGTTGGCGCTTCTGTCTGGCGAGGCGGGGGAGCCGGCGCTGGAGCGGCTGGCGCGTGGGCTGAGGGAAGACCGGCCGGAGGAACGCGAGGCGGGACTCAGCGAGCTTCTGGACCAGATCGATCTGCGCGCCTCGGTCGAACTCGCAAAGGCCGAGATGCGCCGGGCGGCGGCCTGAGCCCTCATTTGAGGCGTCTTTTCAACGTTCAAGCCCGAAAGGTGAGGGCGAAATGTCACGCCCGCGGCGCGTCTGAGACTGATCATTGATCACGGAAACGCGAAGCCGTTGCCGAGCCTCGCGCGCATCCCTATACGGCGCTTACGCCACAGGGGGGCGTGCATTGAGAGCGTGAGTGCGATGAACGCATTGGCGTCCAAGTTCACGGCGGAACCGGCTGCATATCGGCCGTCCGACGACGAGCCGTTCATGAGTGAGCGGCAACTGGCCTACTTCAAGGGGAAATTGCTGGCGTGGAAGGATGACATCCTTCGCGAAAGCCGGGGCACCGTCATCAACCTGAAGGCCGAAACCGAAAACCACCCGGACCTGGTGGATCGGGCCTCGTCCGAGAGCGATCGGGCCTTGGAGCTGCGGACCCGCGACCGCCAACGCAAGCTGATCTCCAAGATCGACGACGCGTTGCGCCGGATCGAGGACGGCTCCTACGGCTATTGCGAGGACACCGGCGAGCCGATCAGCCTGGGTCGTCTGGAGGCGCGCCCGACGGCGACCTTGTCGGTCGAGGCGCAGGAACGGCACGAACGCCGCGAACGCGTCCACCGCGACGACTGATCAGACCCGAAGGGCGACCTTGACGTCCGTCCGGACGAAGTCCTCGCCCTTGAAGAGCAGCGGCAGGCTCTGCTCCTTGGCCAGGGCATAGGCGAAGCAGTCGCCCAGGTTCAGCCTGGCAGGGGTGTGCTTTCCAAACTCCGCCTGCGCTCTTGCGGCCAGACGTGCAGTTTCGGAGCCGGCGGGCGCGATTTGAATGTCGAAGTTGGTCAACAGACGTTCAAGTCGGGCGGCGCCCTCGTCGCCGCGCAGGCGATGAACTCGGGTGTGAGCCTCCCAGTAGCCGACGGGCGACATCACAACGGGTCCTTGCGAAAGAACGTCCAGAAACGCGTCCTCTTCAGGCTCTTCGAGAAGGACGGCGACGATCGCCGAAGCGTCAGCAACGATCATTTCGGCAGGCCATCCTCGTCATAGATGTCGTCGTCGGTCAGCATTGGGCCGACGATCGGCAAGGCGTTGAATTCCGCAATGATTTGCTTGGCTGCGGCGATCTTTCTGTTGATCTCGGCCTGTCGCGCCTCGTTGATGCGGGCTTCGCGTTCGCGCGCCATCTGATCGACCAGGTCGGTGATCGACAGTCCCTCGCGCAGGGCCATGCTGCGAAGTCGCTCGGCGACATCCGGTTTTCTGATCTGGACGGGCGCGTTCATGATGGTCGACAGACTATCATGATCCTCCGCACGGTCCAACCGCGCCTTGACTCCGACAGGCGGGGGCGCGACCTAGCCGCCTCGCTTTCGAGGTCTCTCGCCCATGTCCGTCAAGGTCCGTTTCGCCCCGTCGCCGACGGGTAAGCTGCACGTCGGCAACGTCCGCACCGCGCTGGTCAACTGGCTGTTCGCCAAGGGACAGGGCGGGCAGTTCGTGCTGCGGATCGACGACACCGACCTGGCGCGCTCCACGCCGGAGTTCGAGCAAGGCATCGAAGACGACCTGCGCTGGCTGGGCCTGGTGTGGGACGAGCGGCACAACCAATCAAAACGCTTCGACCGCTATGAGGCCGCCGCCGAGGCGCTGAAGGCTGCGGGGCGGCTTTATCCCGCCTATGAAACGGCCGACGAACTCGATCGCCGCCGCAAGGTGCAACTGTCGCGGGGCCTTCCGCCCATCTATGACCGCGCCGCGCTGGAACTGACGCCCGAGCAGAAGGCGGCCTATGAGGCCGAAGGTCGCCGCCCGCACTGGCGCTTCAAGCTGGATGGCCGCCGCGTCGCCTGGGAAGACCTGTCACGCGGCCATGCCGAGGTGGACACCGCCTCCATGTCCGACCCCGTTCTGATCCGCGAGGACGGCCTGTTCCTCTACACCCTGCCGTCGGTGGTGGATGATCTGGACATGGCGATCAGCCACGTCATCCGGGGCGAGGACCACGTCACCAACACGGGCGCCCAGATCGAGATCTTTGAGGCGCTGATCGCCGGCGGTTGGGGCGGGGCGCTTCCCGGCTTCGCCCACATGCCGCTGCTGGTGGGCGCGGATGGTCAGGCCCTGTCCAAGCGGCTGGGCTCACTGTCCATCAGCGACATGCGTGACCAAGGCTACGAGCCCATCGCCATCACCAGCCATCTTGGCCGCATCGGCACCTCCGACCCGCTGGAAATCGCGGCGTCGGTCGAGGCGCTGGGGCAGACCTTCGCCTTCTCCAAGATGGGTCGCTCGCCGGCGCGCTACGACACCGCTGACCTCGATCGCCTGAACGCCCAGGCCTTGCACGCCCTGTCCTATGAACAGGCGCAGCCGCGTCTGGCCCAGGCGGGCGCCGATCTGGGGGAGGCGTTCTGGGAGACGGTGCGTCCGAACCTGACCAAGTTCGACGACGTGGCCGAAATGGCGCGCATTGTCCGAGGCCCGATCGCGCCCGTGATCGAAGACGCCGACTTCATCGCTGCGGCCCTGCGACTGCTGCCGGAGACCGTAGATCAGGACGTCTGGTCGACCTGGACGGCGGCGATCAAGGCCGAGACCGGAGCCAAGGGCAAGGCCCTGTTCATGCCGCTGCGGCTTGCCCTGACCGGTCAGGCGCATGGGCCGGACATGGCCGCCATGGCCCCGCTGATCGGCCGCGAGACCATGGCGCGGCGGCTTCAGGGCGAAGCCGCCTGACGCTTCAGCGCGGGTCGTAGATCGCCGCCTCGGCCGCGACGCCCGCCTGTTGGATCGCATCTTCGACCGTCTCGGCTACGGTCCAGGCGTCCAGGAAGGCGGACGGCGTCATGCCCTGCGACACGCTGTGGCGGATCAGGTCGAAGAAGCCGTTCCAGAAGCCGTCGAGGTTCAGGAACACCACCGGCTTGTGATGGAGGTCCAGCCGCTTCCACGACAGCAGTTCGACGACCTCTTCCAGCGTGCCGACCCCGCCCGGCGCGACGATGAAGGCGTCCGACTGGTCGTACATTAGCTGCTTGCGCTCGTGCATCGAGGTGACGACCACCGTCTCCACGTCGTCGAACAGCCGTTCGCGGCTGCGCAGGAAAGCCGGCATGATCCCCAGCACCCGTCCGCCCGCGCCATGCGCCGCGCGGGCTGCGGCCCCCATCAGACCCACGCCGCCGCCGCCATAGACCAGTCGCCAGCCCTGTTCGGCCGTCGCCTGCCCGACCGCCGCCGCAGCCCGAACAAAGGCGGGGTCGTTCCCTTCGGATGCGCCGCAGAACAGGCAGACGGAACGTCCCTCAAAGGGCGCGATGGTAGCGGGCGGCAGGGTCATGTGGCCTCGAGATCGGTGGTGCGGCGCTAAAGCGGTGGTCAAGGCGCGGGGCGCGAGCTAACCAGAAGCCGCGCCGCTGGCGCCTTGCCAGGGCGCACAGCCATATATCGACGAAGGACAGGATGAAACGGCGGATCGTCGTCTCCCTTGCGGTTCTCGCGGCGGCCGTCGCGGCATGTTCCCAGGCCCCACAGGAGGGTAAGGCCAGGGCGCAGGCCGCGCCCGCCGGCTGGTCGCAACCGCCCCGGGTTCAGTCCGTCGATGTTACGCCCGCCGGCCTGGTGATCCGAGGGCAAGCGGGGCCTGAGGCGCGTGTGGTCCTGCGCGGCGCAGCCGGCGACGCTCAGGCCGTTTCCGCCGATGCGCAGGGGCGGTTCGAGCTGACTGCGCCCACGCCAGCGGCCGCGGCCTTGTTCAGCCTGGCTGTCCAGACCGGAGAGGAGACCGCTGTGGCGCCGGAGCGTCTGGTGGTTCTGGACGGTGGGCGCGGCCCCATAGCGGTGCTTTCGGCCGGTGAGGCCAGCGTGCGCCTGGATCGCGCTGGGCCGCTCGGCGCCGTCGATTCGGACGGCGCGGCGATGATCCTGTCCGGGCTGCTCGCAGGCGGTCGTGCGCCCGCGGTCGCGCTTGACGACCAGCCGCTTGCCGATGCGATCCGGGCCGGTGCGATCTGGAGGATTGATGCGCCCGCGGCATCCGGGCCGCGCCGGATCACGCTTGGCGACCGCACCTATCTTTATCCGGGGGTCGCCCGCGTGACGGAATCCTTTTTGGCCGAGCGGGCAGGCGAGGGGTGGCGCATCGGCTGGGGCACGCCGCAGGGCGGTCATCAGACGACCTGGCTTCCTGATGCGGCGGCGTTAACCGTCCGCTAACGCTGTTTCTTCATAAAGGGACTGTCTTCGGCTTCGGAGACACCCACCATCACCGAACTGCTTCAAGCCCGGCGTATTCCGTCGGGCTCTTCTTTTGTGCTGAGGGCGGCGCGGCCCTATACCGCGCGGCATGTCGCCCGAGACCGTCTCACCACCAGCGTCCTTCCGCATCGCCGCCCTTTATCGTTTCGCCCGCGTGGATGATTGCGAAGCGTTGCGCGCCCGCCTGGCGCAAGCGTGCGAAGCGGCGGCCATTCGCGGCACCCTGCTGATTGCGCCGGAGGGGCTGAACGGCACGGTGGCGGGCGCTCCCCAGGCGATCTCCGACCTGGTCGAACTTATCCGCGCCATGCCCGGGTTCGAGCCCGTCGAGGTCAAATACGCCTGGGCGGACGAGCCGCCGTTTCACCGCCTGAAGGTTAAGATCAAGCCGGAGATCGTCACCATGGGCCAGCCGGACCTCGACCCTGCGCTGAACGCCGGCGCCTATGTCGCGCCCGAGGATTGGAACGCCCTGATCGCCGATCCGGACACCATCGTGATCGACACCCGCAACGACTATGAGGGCGCCGTCGGCGCCTTCCAGGGCGCGGTGCAGCCGAACACGCGCGGCTTTCGCGACTTTCCCGACTGGTGGCGCAACGAAGGGCGCGCGCTGCTGGATCGGCCCGGTCCGGTGAAGGTCGCCATGTACTGCACCGGCGGCATCCGCTGCGAGAAGTCCACCGCCTTTCTGAAGTCGGAGGGCGTCACCGACGTCCATCACCTCCACGGCGGCGTGCTGCGGTATCTGGAGACGGTCCCTGAAGCCGACAGTCTGTGGGAGGGCGAGTGCTTCGTCTTCGACGAGCGGGTCGCGGTCGGCCACGGCCTTGCGCCGGGATCCCACACCCTGTGCCGAGGGTGTCGCATGCCCGTCAGCGAGGCGGGCCGCGCCTCGCCCCACTATGTGGAGGGGGTGTGCTGCAATCGCTGCCACGATGCCCGCGACGACGATCGGCGCGCCGGCTACGCCGAGCGGCAGCGGCAGATGGAACTGGCCCGCAGCACCGGCAAGCCGCACATCGGCATGCCCTTGTCGTCAGTGAGGCCCAAGACCTGACCCAGCGCGCGCAAGCGGCGTCAAGGCGGCGGTAACCGGTGTCTTTTTTGTCGTCGCGATGTATTCCAGACCTCAGAGCAGGTAACTGCCCGGGCACGGGCGATGAAGGAAACAGTTCATGGTGCAGCCGCTTCGTCTCCATCCCGACCGCCTCTTTCCGGCCGATCCTGATACGCGCAACGTGGCGCGTCGCCTGCATGCCGAGATCAAGGACCTGCCGATCATCAGCCCGCATGGGCACACTGATCCGGCCTGGTTCGCGCTGAACGAGCCGTTTGCCAATCCGGCCGAACTGCTGATCACGCCGGACCACTACGTCTTTCGCATGCTCTACAGCCAGGGCGTGGCCATGGAGGACCTAGGCGTGCCGCGCATCGACGGCGGACCCGTCGAGACCGATCCGCGCGCGATCTGGCGGCGCTTCGCCGAGCACTATCACCTGTTCCGGGGAACGCCGTCGCGCCTCTGGCACGACTGGGTCTATGCGGAGGCGTTCGGCATCGACGTGCGTCTGTCCGCTGAGACGGCGGATCACTACTACGACGTCATTGACGCGGCGCTGAAGACCGAGGCGTTTCGACCCCGCGCCCTGTTCGACCGCTACAATCTCGAGGTCCTGACCACGACCGAGTCGCCGCTGGACGGGCTGAAGCACCATCAGGCCATTCGCGATTCCGGCTGGAAGGGCAGGGTGCTGACCGCCTATCGCCCCGATCCCGTGCTGGATCCGGACTACGAAGGCTTCCGCGACAATCTGGCGATTCTGGCCGATCAGACGGGTTGCGACACCCTGAGCTGGGACGGCTATCTGCAGGCGCTGCGTGACCGGCGCGCGGTCTTCGCCGCCATGGGCGCGACGTCGACCGACCACGGACATCCGACCGCCTTCACCGCCGACCTGTCGCGCAGCGAGGCCGAGGCGCTGTTCGCTCGGGTTTCGACAGGCCCGGCGACGGCCGAGGACGCCGAACTCTTCCGTGGCCAGATGCTGACCGAGATGGCGGCCATGTCGGTCGAGGACGGCTTGGTGATGCAGTTGCATCCCGGCAGCTTCCGCAACCACAACGCCACGGCGTTTCAGCGTTTCGGCCGCGACAAGGGCGCCGACATCCCGACCCGCACCGACTATGTGCGCGCCTTGAAGCCCCTGCTGGATCGGTTCGGCTCGGACCCGCGCCTCAGCCTGATCCTCTTCACCCTGGACGAAAGCGTCTATGCGCGCGAGCTGGCGCCGCTGGCCGGCCACTATCCGGCGCTGAAGCTGGGGCCCAGCTGGTGGTTCCACGACAGTCCCGAGGGCATGCGTCGCTTCCGCGAGAACATCACCGAGACCGCAGGCTTCTACAACACCGTCGGCTTCAACGACGACACCCGCGCCTTTTTGTCGATCCCGGCGCGGCACGACGTGGCGCGGCGCATGGACTGCGGCTTCCTGGCGCGCCTGGTGGTCGAGCACCGGATGGAGGAGGACGAGGCGCATGAGGTCACCCGCGCCTTGACCTATGATCTGGTCAAGTCGGCGTACAAGCTGTGAGCCGCCTGAACCAAGCCGCTCTCGCCGATCTTTCGGCTGAGGTGGAACGGCCGGGCTACGACCGCGCATCGGTGCGGACCGGCGTGGTCCATCTCGGTATCGGCGCCTTTCACCGGGCGCACCAGGCGGTGGTGTTCGACGACGCATTGAAGGCCGGCGATCTGCGCTGGGGCGTGCTGGGCGCCTCCCTGCGCTCGCCCGGCGTGCGCGACCAGCTCCAGCCACAGGACGGCCTCTACACTCTAGTGGTGCGCGAGGGCCGGAATGAAGCCTTGCGTGTCGTGGGCGCCTGCAAGGGCGTCCTGGTCGCCCCGGAAGACCCCGCCGCCCTGGTTGCCGCGATGGCGCACGCGGACGTGCACATCGTCACCCTGACGGTTACGGAAAAGGGCTATCGGCTCGATCCCGCGACCGGTGATCTGCTGACCGACGATCCGGACGTCGCCGCCGACGTCGCCGACATCGCCCGCCCGCGCACGGCCCCGGGCTTCATCGTGGCGGCGCTTCGAGCCAGGCGGGCGGCGGGGCTGAAGCCTTTCACCGTCGTCTCCTGCGACAACCTTCCGCACAACGGTCGGCGCATCCGCGCCGGCGTGCTGGCTATGGCGCGTCAAATCGATCCGGCGCTTGCCGAGTGGATCGCGGCCGAGGGCGCCTTTCCCCAGACCATGATCGACCGCATCGTCCCGGCCACCACGCCGGACGACATCGCCCGTCTGGAACAGCGCCTGGGCGTTCGCGACGAGGGCATGGTCAAGGCCGAGCCCTTTACCCAATGGGTAATCGAGGACCACTTCGCCGGCGAACGGCCCGACTTCGCCGCCCTCGGCGTCCAGCTGACCGACGCGGTGGAGCCGTGGGAGGACGCCAAGCTGCGCCTGCTGAACGGCGCCCATACGGCCATTGCCTATCTGGGCGCCCTCTCGGGTCACCAGCATGTCCACGAGGCGGTCGCCGTCCCAGCTTTCCGCGCCTATGTCGAAGCTCTGTGGGACGAGGCGGAAACAACGCTGAACCCGCCTCCAGGCCTCGACATCGCCGCCTATCGGCAGCAGCTGATGGCCCGCTTTTCCAACTCGGCGCTGATGCACCGGACCCGTCAGATCGCCATGGACGGTTCGCAGAAGCTGCCTCAGCGGCTGCTCGCCGGCGCGAGCGAGCGACTGGCGAAGGGGCAGGGGATCGCCGCCATGGCGCTGGGCATCGCGGCCTGGATGCGCTGGCAGTCGGGCGTGACCGAAGCGGGCGAGACCTTTATCGTCGATGACCCTCTGGCGGCGCGCACCGCCGAACTGCTGGCGGACCTCGAGGCCGATCAGGCCAAGGTCAACGCGCTGCTGAGCCTGTCCGCGGTCTTCCCGCCGGCGCTCGCCGCCGACGATCGGTTCGCGCTGGCGGTCACCGACGCCTATCTGTCGCTGAGCACGCCTGGCGCCGTAGAAGCGGCGCGGCGCGTGTCGGAGCCTCTTTGAGATGAGCCGCGTCCTGATCCTGAACCCCGCCGATGACGTCGCCATCGCGCTGGACGACGTCGCCGTCGGAGACACGCCGGATGGCTTGCATGCGCCGGCCCGCGCCGAAATCCCCACCGGGCACAAGATCGCGCGCCATTCGGTGGAAGAAGGCGGCCTTGTTCGTCGCTACGGGCAGGTCATCGGCCGGGCCAGAACGCCCATCGCCGTTGGCGACCACGTCCATGTCCACAACCTCGCCATGGCCGAGGATGGCCGCGAGGCCGAGGTCGGCGTGGACGCGAAGCCCGTCACGCCCCTGTCGGGCGTGATCTTCAAGGGCATCGTGCGGCCTGACGGGCAGGTCGGCACGCGCAACTACATCGGCGTGCTGACCAGCGTGAACTGCTCGGCCACCGTCGCGCGTCGCATTGCCGACGCCTTTCCGGACGCTGCTCTGCCTGCCGGCGTGGACGGGGTGGTCGCCTTTACCCATCAGGGCGGCTGCGGCGGCTCGGCCCTGTCCAGCGACGTAACCCTGCTTCAGCGGACGCTGGCGGGCTATGCGCGGCATCCGAACTTCCACGCCATCCTGATCGTCGGCCTCGGCTGCGAGGCCAATCAGATTCCTGCCTGGCTGAGCAACGAAGGGCTGGAGCCCGGGCCTCGTCTGCGCACCCTGACCATCCAGGAAGCCGGCGGCACCGCGCGCGCCATCGAAGCGGGCACGGCCATCGTGCGTGACCTGGTGGCGGACGCCGCCGGGGTGCAGCGCCAGCCTGTCGACGCATCCCGCCTGATCGTCGGCCTGCAATGCGGCGGCTCCGACGGCTGGTCCGGCGTCACGGCCAATCCCGCCCTGGGTGCGGCGGTGGATCGATTGGTCGCGCACGGCGGCTCGGCCATGCTGTCGGAGACGCCCGAGATCTGGGGCGCCGAGCACCTGCTGCTGCGCCGCGCGGCCTCGCCCGAGGTTGCGGACCGGCTGAACGCCCGCCTCGACTGGTGGCGCGCCTATGCCGACAAACACGCGATGGAGCTGAACAACAATCCGTCCCCGGGCAACCTGAAGGGCGGCCTGACCACCATCCTGGAGAAGTCCTTGGGCGCGGTGGCCAAGTCCGGCTCGGTCCCGCTGAACGATGTCATCGGTTACGCGGAGCGCCTGCGCGCCCCCGGCCTCACCTTCATGGACAGCCCCGGCTACGATCCCTGCTCGGCGACGGGCCAGATCGCCTCGGGGGCCAATCTGATCGTCTTCACGACCGGGCGGGGGTCGGTGTTCGGGGCCAAGCCCGCGCCGTCGATCAAGGTCGCCTCCAACGCCAGGCTGGCTCAATGGATGGACGAGGACATGGATGTGGACGCCTCGCCCATCCTGAACGGCGTCTCCATCGACACGGTGGCCGAGACGATCTTTCAGCGGATGCTGGCTGTCGCCTCTGGAGAGCCGTCCAAGTCCGAGGCGCTGGGCATCGGCGACAACGAGTTCGTGCCGTGGCAGGTCGGCGCCTACCTCTGAGCGCCGCTGCCGGTCAGGCGCCCAGCGCCTCGATCAGGTCGCCCATGTTGCGGATGAACACCGAGGTTGATACGCCCTCGACGGGGAAGTCGGTGTTGTAGGGCGAGGTGTCCCACACGTCGCCGACGCGCGTCATCTGATACTCGCCGCCCGTCACCTCAACCGGCGAATCGCCGCGATAGGGGTTGGACGTGGTGGTCAGCGGCGTGGCCCAATAGCCGCGGGCGTTCAAGCCGGACATGATCTCGGCCACGCGCGCGGCGGCCGGGCGGGCAGGGCGGCGGGCGTCGCTGGACATGTCCCAGACATCGACGTCCTGCAGGGTGAAATAGGTCGGCAGCTTCAGCGATCCCGGCCGGACCTTCAGCGGCGAACCTTGCGTGGCTTCTTCCACCGCCAGGGCCGAAAGCCGCTCGTACTCGCGACGCAGGGCCGGCGTGTCGATGTTCCGGAACGAGCCGTAGTGGACGATCAAGTTCTGCGGATTGGCGTCGGCGTAATACTGGCCGTTGGCGACGTTGGACCCGCGCCGATGGATGTAGACGGGCGTGTTGGCGCCTTCGAGCACAAAGGTCGGGTGCGTCCGTCCGGGGCCCCGCAACTCGGCCGGGGAGGCCACCTGGTCCAGCCAGTCCATGGCCTCGGGCAGGCGCTGAAGGAATTTTCGGTCGCCGGTCAGGCGGTAGAAACCCAGCATCGAGCGGATGTTGGTGCCCGTCGCGTGGGTGACGAAGGCCTGCGGCTCGATGGTGCGCGCGGGCGCCGGCTTCAGCGTGTCGGGGAAGTGCTGCAGCCCCCAGGCCGGCTGCGGCTGTGGCTGCTGGGTCTTCACGAAGATGTCCATGCCGCGGTGGATGGCGTCCAGCACGCGCGCATCGCCCCGGCCGTTCCGCGCCAGCCCATGCCAGGCGTAGATCAGGAACTCGATGTTCTCGCCGGCCACATCGTCGTTGAAGGTGATGTAGGGGGTGTAGTCGGCATGGCCGTGAACCCCGCCGCCCTGCACGAACGGATACCGCTGGGGCCAGCCGCCGTTCGCATACTGGCTGTCCAGCACAAAGCCGATCGCCTTCTGCAAGGGCGCCAGATACTGGCGCTCGCGCCTTTCCAGGTAGACGCGCAGCAGCAGCTGCGAGGCCTCCGCCGTGCCCGCGTCGTCAAAGGTGGCGTTGCCATAGTAGCGGTGGAATTCCTCCAACCGCCACGCATTCTTGCCGACCGTGCCGTACCACCGCTTCAGCGACTCCTCGCCGGCGGTGTCGATGACATAGTTCCAGCCGCCCGCCGGATGCTGACCGCGCACCAGGGCGTCGGCGGCGGACTTGGCCGCGTCGTAATAGAAGTCGTCCCCCGTGGCGTGATAGGCGTCCAGGAACAGGTGGCCCATCGTGGCGGTGCCCGGCGGCTGGACCCAGATCATGGTCGGCGCAGCTTCCAGCTCGCCCCAGCGGCGCGAGAAGTCGGGCAGGTACTGCCAGACGTAGCCGCCCTCGACGGCGGCTTCCTCTGTCATGAACCGAGCGGCGCGCTTCATCGCGTCCAGGATCATGGCGCCGTCCGGGGCTGCGCCTTGGGCCATCGCAGGCGCCGATGCGGCGACGAACGTGGCGGCGGCGCCGGCGGCCAGCAGGGCGCGGCGGTTCATGGAAACGGACATGGAAACTCCTGACGTAAACCCCTGGCGACGGCTCTTTGCGGCCGTTCGTCGCAGACACTGAAGCATGTCTGACACCGGTTTCCTAGAGGCGATCAGCGCCGGATGTCGAAGCCCTCGGCGTCCATCGCGGCCCGCACATCGGCGGCCGAGAACAGGTTGAAGTCGCCCGGCACAGAATGCTTCAGGCCGGCGGCCGCGAGGCCGAAGTTCAGCGCGTCCGTTTCCGTCCAGCCGCTCCAGAGGCCGAACAGCACGCCGGAGGCGAAGGCGTCGCCCCCGCCCACGCGGTCGATGACGCCGGTCATGTGAATGGCCGACGCGTGCGTCTCGATCACGCCGTCCGCTGCCCGCGTCAGCATCACCGCCGACAAAGCCTGGTCCGCCACGCTCTCCTGGACCCGCAAGGTGCAGGCGATCCGCTCCAGCCGCGGAAAGGCTTCAAACGCCGCCTTGGCCGCGTCGCGCCTGCGCTCGGCCGGATCGGCGCTATCGAACCGACGGCCCAGCACCAGGGCGAAGTCGCGGTCGTCGGCGAAGGCCAGCGTGGCGCCCGACAGCATCCTGCCCAGAGTGGCCGGCGGGTCGCCCTCCCACTGCTCCCACAGCTTGCCGCGGAAGTTGCCGTCATAGGACACCTTGACGCCCTTGCGGACCGCCGCCTCGATGATCGCGACAGCCGCCGCCGATCCGTTCGGACCCGTCGCCGGCGTGACGCCGGAGGCGTGCAGCCATTCCACGCCGTCCAGCAGCACGTCCCAGTCGAAGGCGGTGTGGACGTGCTCGACAAAGGCCGAGCCGGCGCGATCGTACAGCACCTCAGACGGTCGCCGCACCGCGCCGGGCGTCAGGAAGTACAGGCCCATCCGCCCAGTCTTGAAGACGATGGGCGACGTGTCGACGCCGTGGCGGCGCACCTCGTCGCGCGCCGCGTGGCCCAGCGCATTGTTCGGCAGCACCGACGCCATGGCGGTGGGCGCGCCAAAGCGGGCCAGCGACACCGCCACGTTCGCCTCGGCCCCGCCCGGACGCACGGTCAAGGCAGGGGACTGCATGAGCAGTTCGTTCTGGTTCGGCGTTAACCGCAGCAGCATCTCGCCGAAGCAGAGGATGCGGCCGCCCGCTTTGGAGAAGGCCGAGGCGTCGTTCGTCATGGCCGTATCAGCGCGCCTGCCAACCGCCATCGACGGTCAGGATGGCGCCCTGAACATAGTCGGAGGCCCGGCTGGCCAGGAACACCGCCGCACCGCCGAGGTCCGACGGATCGCCCCAGCGGCCGGCCGGGATGCGACCCAGGATCTCGGCCGAGCGGACCGGATCCTCGCGCAGTTGCGCCGTGTTGGCGGTGGCGAAGTAGCCCGGCGCGATGGCGTTGGCGCAGATGCCGTGCTTGGCCCACTCATTGGCCATCAGCTTGGTCACGCCCGCCACGCCCGACTTGGACGCGGTGTAGGACGGCACGCGAATGCCGCCCTGGAAGCTCAGCATCGAGGCGATGTTGATGATCTTGCCGCCTTCGCCCTGCTTCAGGAACTGGCGGGCGACCGCCTGGCTCATGAAGAACACGGTCTTCAGGTTGATGTTCATCACCAGGTCCCAGTCGGCTTCGGAGAAGTCGATGGCGTCCGCCCGACGGATCAGGCCGGCGTTGTTCACCAGGATGTCGATGCGGCCCAGGGCGGCCAACGCCTCCTGAACTACGCGCTCGACCGGCTCGATGGAGGTCAGGTCGGCTTGAACGCCCGCGGCGCGACGGCCCAAGGCCTGCACCTTCTCGATCGTCTCGTCGGAGTCCGACAGGGCGACCGAGACGATGTCGGCGCCGGCCTCGGCCAGAGCCAGGGCGATGCCCTGGCCCAGACCCGTGTTGCCGCCGGTGACCAGCGCGACCTTGCCGGTCAGGTCGAATGGATTGCTCATGGTTTTCCTCCCCTTGCGCCGATCACTTCAGCTGGCAGATGTCGAGCTTGTGCATGTCGGTGTAGTCGAGGTTCTCGCCGCCCATGCCCCAGATGAAGGTGTAGTTGGAGGTGCCCGAACCCATGTGGATGGACCACGGCGGACTGATCACCGCCTCGCCGTCGGCGATGACGATGTGGCGCGCCTTGTCCGGCTCGCCCATGAAGTGGAACACCCGGTCGTTCTCGCCGAGGCCGAAATAGAGGTAGGCCTCCGAGCGGCGGTCGTGCAGGTGCGGCGGCATGGTGTTCCACACCGAGCCGGGCTTCAGCACCGTGACGCCCAGCAGCAACTGGCACGACTTCACCTTGGCCGGAACGATGTATTGATAGATCGTCCGCTCGTTGGAGGTTTCCAGCGCGCCCATTTCCAGCGGCACCGCCTCGTCGATCGAGATCTTGGCGAGTTCGTAGCGCGCGTGCGCCGGGGTCGCGATCAGGTAGAACTTCGCCGGGTTGGACGCATCCGCCGAGGCGAAGGTCACTTCGGTCGAGCCCATCGGCACATACAGACCGTCGCGGAAGGCCAGCTCGATCGTCTCGCCATCGACCGTGATCGAACCCGCGCCGCCGATGTTGACCACGCCCAGCTCGCGAGCATGCAGGAACGGCTTGCCGGCCAATGACGCCGGCTCGGTGTGCGACGGCAGGCCCAAGGCGCCTTCGACCGGCATCGCGCCGCCGATAACCATCCGCTCGTTGTGCGAATAGTTCAGGCTGATCCGGCCCGGTGTGAACATGTCCTGGACCAGGTAACGGTCGCGCAGCTGCTGGTTGCTGGCGCCGTCCATCATGTCCGGATGGGTGGCCTGATAGATCTTGTCGTACATCGGATCGTGCATCGTCGTCTCCCTGTATGCGTCCGTGGCGGACGTCATGGGCGGGGTCTTCCGCCCGACCTTCGGCCGCCTAGGTAACCGGTGTCAGATTCTGTCGCAAGCCATCTTGAGCGCCTCACGAAAGCGGGATCGCCGACCGACGCTCCTCCAGCGACGGCCGGACTTCGGGTTGCTCCATCGTCGCGGGATCGACGCCCCGCATCGGGGCCAGCAGCTTCTCGGCCGCCATTCGCCCCATGTCCCGGATCGGCAGCCGCACAGAGGTCAGGTTCGGCCACACCCGCGCCGCCATGGGCAGGTCGTCGAAGCCCACCACCGACAGGTCACGTGGCAGCTCCAGCCCCAGGTCGCGCGCCGCCTGCATCACGCCGATGGCCATGTCGTCGTTCAGGGTGAAGATGGCGGTGGGCGGCTCCGGCAGGCTCAGCAGCGCGTGCCCGGCCTCGACGCCCGATTCGAAGGTATAGGCGCCCTCGACCTCCAGGTCGGGGTCCAGCGGGATGCCCCGCTCGGCCAGGGCGTCGCGGAAACCCTTGCCCCGCACCGCCGACGAACGGAACAACGAAGGGCCTCTCACCAGGCCGATTCGCCTGTGGCCCAGGTCCGCCAGGTGACAGGCCGCCTCGGCCGCGCCGATCCAGTCGTTGGTGATCACCATCGCCTCGGGCGCGTCCAGCGACACCGAGGCGATCCGGACGTAGGGGCAGTCCAGCTCGCGCAGCAGGTCGATGACCCGCTCGTCCTCGGACACCGACGGCGGCATGATGACGCCCCACAGACGCTGGCGCTCCACGAAGTTGCGGATATCGGCCAGCAGGGTGTCCGACGCCCGGTTGCAGGGATGCACCACCAGCTCCAGCCCGGACCCGCGAATGGCATCCAGCACCCCCTGCTGCATGTTCACCACATAGGTCGGGCTGGGATTGTCGTAGATCAGCCCGACCAGGAACGAGCGGCGAAAGGCGAGGCCTCGCGCCTGCGGATCGGGCGAAAAGCCCAGGTCGCGGATCACCGCCTGCACCCGTTCGCGCGTGTCTTCCTTGACGAAGGGCGACTGGTTGATGACCCGCGAGACGGTCTTCTTGGAGACCTTCGCATCGCGCGCCACATCGTTGATCGTCGCCCGCTTTCCCGTCCTGGCGGGCTGCGGATCTTGCTCAGCCAAGGCCGGCGTCTCCCTATTGTGGAACAAGGCATAGCTTGACCTGACGGATCGCGCCACCGGTGTCGGATCAAACCGCATTGACACCGGTTTCCGCCGCCGCCCATTATCGCGGCCTGTTCTGTAGGGTTTGCTTCGATGATCCACCTGCACCTGGCGAGCGCGACGGCATGAGCCTCGCCGACGTTTCCGTCGCCGACGATCGTCGGGCGATCGCCGACCGATTCGTCGCCTGCCGCCTGAAGGCGCAGGGACTGTCCGATTATCCGGGCCAGGCCCCACGCAGCATGGAGGACGCCTACGCCATCCAGGCCGAAGCGATTCCGATGTATCCGGGCACGGTCGTCGGCTGGAAGGTTGGCGGCGTGCCGCCGGCGCAGCAGCCGACGCTGGGCGTTCATCGCCTGGCCGGCGCCATCTTCGACCGCAACGTCTGGACCGCAGCCTCGGGCGACACCGTCGATCTGCCGGCGATCGAGGGCGGCTTCGCGGCGGTAGAATCCGAGTTCATCGCTCGCATCGGCGCCGACGCCGATCCCGCTAAGACGGTCTGGACGATCGAACAGGCGGCCGCCCAGATCGACAAGATGTTTATCGGGGTGGAACTGGCCGGCAGCGCATTGTCGCCGATAAACGACCTGGGCTCGGCCGTGGTCGCCTCCGACTTCGGCAACAACGCCGGCCTGGTGGTCGGCCCAGAGGTCGAGAACTGGCGTGCGCGCCTGGACGACCTGCAGGTCGAGACCGTCATCAATGGTCAGAGCGTCGGCGTGGGCGGCTCGCCGTCGCTTGCGGGCGGAGCGCTGGAATCGGTGCGTTTCCTGCTGGAGCACTGCGCCCGCTGGGGTCGACCCCTGACGGCGGGAACGCTGGTGTCGACCGGCGCCGTCACCGGCGTCCACCGCGTGGTTGCGGGGGACAAGGCGTCCTGCATCTTCCGGGGCGTCGGCGAAATCCACTGCTCGGTCGTGAGGGCCGAAGCGGAGTAGCATCATCATCGGACGCGAACCCGTCCGCCGGTCAGGCGGAGCACAAGAAGACGGGACGCATCGAGGAAAGACAGGAACGGGGACTTCCAAAATGACAGAGGCGACAAGCCCTCAGCCGATCCGGATCAAGGAACCGTCCGTCGGCAAATACCGATGGCTGGTGATGTGGCTGCTGTTCGCGGCCATGGTCATCAACTACGTCGACCGCCAGATGATCGGCTTCCTGAAGCCGACGCTCTCGGCCGAGTTCGGCTGGTCCGAGACCGACTATGCCGACATCGTCTTCTGGTTCCAGGCGTCCTATGCGGTGGCGTATCTGATCTGGGGCCGGTTGATGGATCGCATCGGCGCCCGCTGGGGCCTCGGCGTCGCCTTCGCCATCTGGCAGGTCGGCCACATTCTGCACGGGGCGGCGCGCGACCTGTCCCACTTCATGATGGCGCGCGTGGTGCTGGGCGTCGGCGAGGCCGGCGGCTTTCCAGGCGGCATCAAGGCCGTGGCCGAGTGGTTCCCCAAGAAGGAGCGCGCACTGGCGACAGGCCTGTTCAACGCAGGCACCAACATCGGCGCCATCGTCACGCCGCTGATCGTTCCGGCGCTGGTGCTCAGCTTCGGTTGGCAGATGGCCTTTGTCATCACCGGCGTGCTGGGCCTCGTCTGGTTGCCGATCTGGCTGATCATCTACCGCCGCCCGCGCGAGCAGAAGCGGCTGTCGGCGACCGAACTGGCCTATATCGAGCAGGACCCGGCCGATCCGGTCGAGAAGATCGGCTGGAAGAAGCTGCTGACGGTCAAGGAAACCTGGGCCTATGCGGCCGGCAAGTTCCTGATCGACCCGATCTGGTGGATGTTCCTGTTCTGGCTGCCGGATTTCCTGGGCAAGACCTATGGTCTGGACCTGAAGACCTTTGGTCCGCCCATCGTCGCCATCTATCTGCTGTCCGACGTCGGCTCGGTGGGCGGCGGCTGGCTGTCGTCGCGCATGATGCACCGGGGCGTCAGCCTGAACCGAGCGCGCAAGATCACCATGCTGATCTGCGCCCTGTGCGCCGTGCCGGTGGCCTTCGCCGCCAGCGCCAGCAACCTGTGGGTCGCGGTCGGCATCATCGGCCTGGCGACGGCTGCGCACCAGGGCTTCTCGGCCAACCTCTACGCCTTCCCCGGCGACGTCTTCCCGCGCTCGGCCGTGGGCTCGGTGGTTGGAATCGGCGGCATGCTGGGCGGCATCGGCGGCATGGCGATGGCCAAATACGCAGGCTACGTGCTGGACCAGATCGGCACCTATACGCCGATCTTCATCGTGGCGGCCTCGGCCTATCTGATCGCCCTGCTGGTCATCCACCTGATCTCGCCGCGCTACGAGCCGGCCAAGGTCTGACGACCCGAGACAAAACGGCCGGACGAGCGATCGTCCGGCCGTTTCTTCGATGCGGAGGATCACATGGACATCGCGCGCCGCTCTCTGCTGGCCATGGCCGCCTTCGCTGGTGGGGCGGCCATGAGCACGCGGACCTCGGCCCAGTCCGCCGTCGCGCCTGCCGACCCGACCGAAACCCTCCGGCTGTGGCCGGGCCGGGCGCCGGGCGGGGAGGGCGTCAGCGTGACGGGCGTCGTCACCGAGCGATCGACCGACCCCGCGTTTCACGACCGCTTCGCCCAGTACACCACCGATCCGCTGATGACGGTATTCCGACCGGAGCGGCCGAACGGTTCGGCCCTGCTGCTGATCCCCGGCGGCGGCTACCGCTGGTCGGTCGTGGACAAGGAAGGCTTTGACGTCGCCCGCGTCTTCGCCGCCTCGGGCACGACCTGTTTCGTGCTCCGCTATCGCCTGCCGGGCGACGGTTGGGCCGCCGGGGCCGATGCGCCGCTGCAGGATCCTCAGCGCGCCATCCGCCTGATCCGCAGCCGCTCCGCCGAGTTCGACCTTGATCCCAAGCGCATCGCCATCCTCGGCGCATCCGCCGGCGGGCATCTGGCGGGCCTGGCCAGCGCACGCACGGACGCGGTCTACGCCGATATCGACGCCGCCGACCACGCCTCGTTCCGGCCGGACCTCAGCATCCTGATGTATCCGGTCGCCACCATGGCTGACCCGTTCGTGCATGCCGGCTCGCGCGACTACCTTCTGGGGTCGAGCCCCAGCCCGGAACGCATCGCCGCCTATTCGCTGGAGCGGATGGCTTGGCGGGGCGCCGCGCCCGTCTTCCTGGTGCACGCCATCGACGATGCGTCCGTGCCGGTCGAGAACAGCCTGCAGCTGCTGTCCACGCTGAAGGCGCATCAGGTCCGCGCCGAGGCCCACCTGTTCCAGGAAGGCGGCCACGGCTTCGGGGTACGCCTGATCCAGGGCAGGCCCGCGGAGGCCTGGCCCGACCTGGTGCGAACCTGGGCGAAGCGGCTCGATTTCGCGCTCTAGCGGGCCTGAGTCGCTCAAACGTCCGGTTGAATGCGCTGGGCCCGGCGCCGGCCGGTCACGTGCCCGGCTGGACGTAGGGAATGGCAGAGAAGAAGCGCCGCTCGTCGCCACGCGGGTCGTCCGCCATGGTCGAGCGGGCGTCGAACAGCATGGTCTGGCGGCGTTCGAGGTCATAGCGCTCCCACGTCGGCAATCCCGGGTGGTTCGGGTTGCCGTTGCGCGCGAGGGCGATGAAGGCGTCCGCCATCTGGTCCGCCACGCCTTGCGCGTCCGGCCCGTTGGTGCGCGAGCCCTGCGCCGCCACATTGTCGAACACCAGCGGGATGTCCGCCGTGTGAAAGGCGCCGCGCCGGCCGGACTCGATCGTGCCCGGATAGTTCAGCTGATAGACCCAGGCCGGCGCGCCCGATGCCGCGCGCGCCTCCGCCTCGATCACCGCGCCGCGCCATGAGCGCCCCGCCGTGGTCGCGGCGATCAGCACCTGGTCCGGGCTCCAGTCCGGGTGCATGCGACGATAGCCGGCGATCACCGCCTCCGGCGTGATGTCGATCCGCAGCTGCGACGGCGTCAGACGGGCGGGCAGGGTGTCCCATGTCAGGCCGGCGTTCTTCGGGTCGTTGCCGAGGAAGCCCAGCGTCTCCTCGCGCGTGTTGCCGATGATCATCGGAACGCCGCGCGATTGCGGCGCCGCGTCCGGATAGAAGGGATGCCGAGGCAGGCTGCGGAAATCCAGCACGGGTCCGAAATAAAGGCCGCTGGCCGCCAGGATCGGATCCGCCTCGCCCGCCGCTTCGAGCAGCCGCGCGGCCGGCATCTCCGCGGCCTCGTGCGCGCGCTCAGGCGTGAGGCCCAGGGCCTTCAGCCACACCTGCGCGCGGGTCGTGGCGTTGATCGGCCCCGACGCCGTGACCTGCTGCCCGCTCATGGTCGCCGCACTGTGGAACAGACCGGCCGCCTCGGGCATAGCCATCAGGGTCGCGATCTTGGCCCCGCCGCCCGACTGTCCGAACAGCATGACCCGGTTCGGATCGCCGCCGAACGCCGCGATATTGTCGCGCACCCAACGCAGCGCCAGAATCAGGTCCAGCTGGCCGGCGTTGCCGGAGTCTTCGAACCCTTCCGCCAGCCGCGCGAGATAGGCGTAACCGAAGACGTTCAGCCGGTGGTTCAGCGTCACCACCACCACATCGCCACGCCGCGCCAGCCGCGTTCCATCGTAGAGCGGGTCCGACCCCGACCCGCTCGAATAGGCGCCGCCGTGAACATAGACCATCACCGGCCGGCGCGCGGCGTCCGCGCCGGGCGTCCAGACGTTCAGGAACAGACAGTCCTCGGACTGATTCGCCTCCGAGCCGCGCTGAGGGCTGGCGGCCCCGTAATCGACCGCCCGAACGGGATCCCGCCACGGCGCCGGCGGGGAAGGGGGCTGGAACCGCCGGCCCTCGGTCGAAGCGCCATAGCGCACCCCCCTGAACACGCTGACGCTGTCTTCGCGAAGACCGATGACGGGACCAGATTTGGTCCGCACGGCCGGGGCGCGGGCGGCCGTCACGGCCGATGCGGGGCTGTAGAAGGTCGCCGCGGCGAGGCCGCTCATCAATGTGTCTCGACGCGTGATCATCTGACGGCTCCCCGGTGTTGCGCGCCCGCCATGGCTTGATGGCTGATTATCGAAGCCCGTTCGATCGGCTTGCCAGCCCCAGCGAACTATGCGCACCCTTCGTATGACACCGGTGGCATCGGCTGGGCAAACCCTTTCCAGCATCGGCGTCGCCGCGATTGTCGGACACCTAAACGGAGGCTGGACCTCCGAACGGTCCATGGGAGGTTTTTATCAATGACTCGTCGAGTTGCGCGTACGCGCCGTTTTCTGACCGCGACCGCGTCCGTTGGCGCGCTTGCCCTTCTGCTCGCCGCCCATGATGCGGCGGCTCAGACCACAACCCAGCCGCAATCCGACACGACGCCGCAGGACCAGGCCGCCGAAGTCGACGAGATCGTCGTCACGGGCTTTCGCGCCAGCCTCGCCAACGCGCTGAACATCAAGCGCAATGAGGCAGGCGTCGTGGACGCCATCTCGGCCGAGGACATCGCCGACTTTCCGGACACCAACCTGGCCGAGTCGATCCAGCGCATCCCGGGCGTTTCCATCGACAGGGACGCAGGCGAGGGGCGATCGATTACCGTGCGCGGCTTGAGCTCGGAGTTCACCCGCACCCGCATCAACGGAATCGAGGCGCAGGCCACGACCGGCGCCACCGACTCCTCCGGCGGCGTAAACCGCGGGCGTGGCTTCGACTTCAACGTCTTCGCTTCCGAACTCTTCAACAACATCACCGTCCGCAAGACCCAGTCGGCCGAGACCGAAGAGGGGTCGCTGGGCGCCACCGTCGATCTGCGCACCAGCCGCCCGTTCGATCGTCCCGGCTTCAACGCCGCATTGTCTGGCCAGTACGGCTACAACGACCTGTCGGAAGACTGGAGCCCGCGGATCGCCGGTCTCGTCTCCAACACCTGGGCCGACGGTCAGCTCGGGGCTCTGTTCTCTCTGGCGTATAGCGAGCGCGACAGCCTGGAAGAGGGCTTCAGTTCGGTGCGTTGGGGGCCGGCGAACGCCGACAGCGGGTTCCAGAATCCGACCGCGTTGCCTGGCGGCGCCGCTGCGGCAGGCGGCATTTTTCATCCGCGCATTCCCCGTTATGGTCGGCTTGAACACAGCCAGGAGCGATTGGGCGCCACCCTGTCGTTCCAGGCCCGACCGGGCAACGGCCCGACGCTGTTCACCTTTGACGCGCTCTATTCCAAGCTCGACTCGACCCGCAGCGAGAACTTTCTCCAGGCTTGGTCGCTGAGCCGAAACGCCACTCAGGGCGGCAAGCCCGAGGTCGACATCCGCGATGTGGTGGTCGATCCAGAGACCGGTGAGATGGTCTATGCCGTTCTGGACGACATGGATATCCGTTCGGAGAACCGCTTCGACGTGCTTGAAACCGAGTTCAAGCAGATGACGCTGAACATCGAGCACGAGTTCTCCGAACGGCTCCGCTTCAACGGCCTGATCGGCCGAGCCGAGTCGCAGTTCGGCAATCCGGTGCAGGTCAGCGCCATCATCGATCGGCAGAATACCGACGGCTACAGCTGGGATTTCCGCGACAGCCGCGACCTGCCGCTGATCAACTACGGCTTCGACGTCGCCAATCCGGCCTCGTGGAGCATCACTGGCCCGGCGGGCGCCCAACCTCGCTCCGAACTGCGATCGAGCCAGAACTTCCAAGACAACGTCTATACAACTGTCGAAGGCAATCTGGTCTTTGATCTGAACGACGCCATCACCCTGAAAGCTGGCGTCAATCGCAAGACCTTTCAGTCCGACAGCCGTCAGTTCGCGCGCCCCGCCAACAACAACACCGCCCCGGCCCTGCCTGCCGGCGTGACCCTTGCTCAGGTGACCAACCTGCTGGAAGGTTTCGGCCGCAACCTGGACCTGCCTGCAGGCTCGGCGACGAGCTGGGTTCGTCCGGATCTCGCCGCGCTGGATGAGGTGTTCCGCTACAGCTGCCGATGCGACACCGGTGTCGCCGGCGGCGACTTCCGCCTGACCGGCCTCGACGGCAACACCTCGACCTACGGCAACTGGCGCGACGTGCAGGAAACCGACACCGGCTTCTACGTCCAGGCCGACTGGAATACTGAACTCTGGAGCATGCCGTTCCGAGGCAACGTCGGCGTGCGTCAGGCCAAGACAGAGATCGAGGCGCTTGGCTATTCCAACGTTGGGGGGATCGCTACTCCGGTGTTGGGCGAGAACGAGTACGACGACACCCTGCCTTCGCTGAACGTGTCGCTCGAGCCTTTCGAGAATTTCATTGTCCGGTTCGGCGCCGCCAAGGTCATGTCACGGCCGCCGCTGACCAGTCTGGTGCCCGTCTTCAGCGTCAGCGCCATCGGCGCGGCGAACCGCACGGCGTCGCTTGGAAACGTGGAACTGGAGCCCTATCGCGCCAAGACCTATGACCTGTCTCTGGAGTGGTATTTCGCACCCGAGGCGCTGCTGTCCTTTGCCTACTTCTACAAGGACATCTCGACCTACGTTCAGACAACACAGCAGAACCTGACCTACGCACAGCTGACGGCTCTCAATCCGGTGGCCTTCCCGGCTGATCCGCAGCGGCCGACGACCGAGGAGTATGTCTTCAGCACGCCCAGCAACACTCCAGGCGGGCCGCTGGACGGTTTCGAGATCAGCTATCAGCAGACCTTCACCTTCCTGCCGGGCCTGTTCGGCAACATCGGGACGCAGCTGAACTACACGCATGTCGAGTCGGAGATCGACTATTGTACGACATCGGCTTGCAACGTCTTCGTCACCGCCGACCTTGTGAACCTGTCGCCGGACGCCTGGAACGCGACGTTGTACTACGATGACGGCCGCTTCAACGCGCGCGTGTCGGCCGCCTATCGCGACAGCTACTTCCAGAGTGTTCCAGGCTCCAACGGTGGCACGCGCGGCATCCCGTACCAGGGCAAGAGTGAAACCACGACGATCGACGCCTCCGCCTCGTACAACGTCACCGACAACCTCAGCCTGACGATTGAAGGGTTGAATCTGACGGATGAGGAGAACCGCCAGAACCACGGCGATCTGGGTGGGCCGCGCGATAGCACCTACGTCTACCATCACACTGGACGGCAGGTTTACCTCGGGGCGCGTTACCGCTTCTAGGCGAAGTCAGACAAGGGCCGGCGGCTTCCGCCGGCCCTTGTTTCATCAGCGGGTGAGAAGCCGCGTGAACTCAGCAGGCCCCAGCGCACGCGGTGTGAAGCGCGCCTCGCGCACGGCGCCGTTGAAATAGTTGACGCGGTTCAGGCGACAGCCGACCGATGCGCGACCCGGACCTTGAGGCTGAAAGGCGATGGCGGCTTCCGCCTGCAGCACGCCATCGACGTAGCTGCGGTACATGCGCCCGTCGTAGGTCTGGGCGACGTGATGCCAACGCCCGACCGGGAACCGCTTGTCCTCGGCGATCAGCGTCTGGCTGTAACCGGGGCCTTTGACAAAGGCGTCCAGGTACCATTGCTGCTCCACCACCCGGATTTCGAACAAAAAGCGGGTGCCTGGCGTGCCGGTCGGTTGGCCTTCCGAACCGGCTGCGTCGTCCGCCTGAAGGTGAAGCCAGCGCTGTTCGAACGCGCCTCCGTCGGGCCGGAACAGGGCCTCGAAGGTAAAGGTCTGCGCGCCGGCCAAAGGGTGGTTGTCGATGAACAGGGCGTCGTCCACACCGTCAAAGCGCACGGCCTTGCCATACGGGCTGTCGATCAGGGTGGGCGCGCCTTCGACCCGGACCGGATTGCCGCCGACGCTTGCGAGATTATCGAACGTCCACACCGTGGATCTGGCATCCGAACTCATGCGACCGCCCGGCGCGCTCGCACAGCCGGCAGCGCTCGTCACTCCGAAAGCGGCCAGCCCCGTCAGCACCGCTCGTCGCTCAAAGGTCGTCATCGTCGTCTCCGCCAGCCGCAGGCGGCTTAGCGCCGTGCGGACCTCATCCTGCCCGGCGATCAAGAGACGGCGCAAGCCCGCTGTGCCCTCAGGCGGCGGTGCGCGCCGGCTGGATCACCTGGGCGGCGAAGCGGTCCATCTCTTCTTCCTGTGGCGACATCTGCAGCAGGACGAGATCGAGGCCGACCGCCTCGAAGGCCTCGATGCGCTCGCGCACCGTCTCCGGGGTGCCGATGAAGCCGGGGCGCAGGCCGCGGTTGGAGACCGAATACTCCCGGATCTTCAGTTCGCGCTCGAGCTCGGTGCCGGCCAGCCACTGGTCGAAGTTGGCGAAGCCCGACGGCGGCTTGCCCTCGGCCAGGCCGGGGATGGTGGTGATCCGCTCCAGCTCGCGCTCGGCTTCCGCCTGGCTGTCGCGCACGATGGCGAAGCCCGCCATGCCGAACTTCATCGGCGGCAGGCCGAACGCCTCGCGGCGCGCCCTCATGTCGGCGATCTTGGGCGCGATGTGCTCCGGATCATCGCCGTGCATGACATAGGCGTCGCAGTGGTGAGCGATCAGGGTCTTGGCCGCCTCCGATTCACCGCCGGCATAGATCACCGGGCGGGGGCGGGAGGGCGTGGACGCGGGCTTGGGTTCGACGATGGCGTCGGCCAGGGTGTAGTAGCGGCCCTCAAAATCAGTGCGTGATCGGGTCCACAGGCTGTCCAGCACCTGCAGCCACTCGGTGGTGCGTGCATAGCGGTCGTCGTGCTGGTCGAACTGCAGGCCATAGCTTTCGGCCTCCTTGCTCCACCAGGAGGAGACGACGTTCAGGGCCAGACGCCCCCCGCTGATGCGATCGATGTTGGCCGCCTGTTTGGCGAACAGGGCCGGCTGGTGGAAGTTCGGCCGAACCGCCGTCATCAGTTCGATGCGCGAGGTGACCGCCGCCAGCGCCGCCGCCGACGACCAGGCGTCCAGCGCCGGCGCCTCGATCCCCTTGATGTCGTTCAGGTTCAGCTCGGCAACCAGCGTCAGGTCCCAGCCGGTCTCCTCGGAGCGACGGACCAGCCGCGACAGGTTCTCCCAGCTCGCCTCGCGCTCATCGGCGACGTTGCGTAGCCAGCCGCCGAAGACGGGGGCCCAATAGCCGAATCTCATGCCGCGGCCTTTCGCTCGGAAACCAGTTGCAGCAGCCACTCGACCAGATCGTCGTGCGGGTCGAAGCCCAGCACCTCCAGCGGCTTGGCCACGAAGTTGGATAGGGCGTTGATGTCGAAGAAGCGGCGTGTGCCGTCGCGATCGTCGATCAGGCACTCGACCGAGCCGATCTCCATCTTCGCCTCGCGCGCGATGTCCAGGGCGGCCTGCGCCAGGGCGGCGTCGGGCTCGATCCGCGTCATGGTCAGGGCTGCGGCGCCGGGCCGGATCAGGCACGCGTCGGCCGGACACAGATCGAAGGTGTCGCCGGGGCTCTCCACCTCCATGGCGTACAGGATGCGACCATTCATGACCTCGACCCGGGTGATCCTGTCGCCGCGCCGGGGCGTATATTCCTGGATCAGGGAAACGCCGTTGATGCCAACCGGCGCCGAGCCGTCGCGGGCAGCCTTGGCCAGGTCCTCAGGCGTATTGTAGCGGACGATGCCCGCGCCCGAGCCGCCTATGTCGGCCTTGACCAGCAGGGGATAGCGCAGGCCCTCCGCCGCCTTCGCTAGGTCGGCGCGGCGATGCACGACCCGGGTGGCGGGGATGTCGAGGCCGAGACCGGAGATCAGCGACAACTGCCTCGCCTTGGACGTGTCCACCGGCAGGGCGGAGGCGTTGACCACGCGTCCGCCCCGCGCCTCCCAATGCGCGAACAGGCTTTGAGCATAGAAGATCGGATGTTCCGGCTCTCGCAGGAAGGATGACATCGCCACGCGGCTGAGCGTCACCGGCGCGGGAGGCGGCGAGCCTGCCGGATCGAAGCTGTGGCCCGCCAGCGGCATCGGCAGGAAGTCCACGCCGCGTCGCTCCAGGGCGGCGAACAGCGGCTCGAACCATTGCGGATGTTCATAAACAATGGCGAGGTCGGGGGCAGCGGCGATCATGGCCGCTAGATGCGTTCCATTATGATGAAACGCAACATCCATGCCGGTGAATCTTTCAGGCTTTTCCACATCGTCGGCGGGCGCGACGCGGACGGCGGATCATTCAGACTGCGCAACGATCCCGCCTGGGCGGCATTACACCGACATGGCTCCGACAGATCCCAACTCAGGCGACCCCAAGGACAGGGCCAGCAAAGGCTCCTCCCGCATCATGATCGGCCTGTTCGCCATCATCATCGTGATGATGATCGTGATCGCCGTCGTCGCGGGCGTGATCCGCTAGGCCCGCACGGGCTCAAGCCTCAGCCAATGCTGCGCTGGAAGCCGCTACGGACGCGGGCGGTCCACCTGTCACACAGATGAAGCGAGACGGCGTTGATCCACTTGCTCATGACCGGCAAGCGCATCACCTGCGGTAACGGTTCCCGTCGTCCACAGCCATTACATGTGGCGGACAGGCTAACGCGTCTTATGGCGGGATCCTTCCGCAAGGTGATCTATACAGGCCGGCGTGGAGTGCTACGCCTGACGCCATGATCGGCGTCGATGCATCCCTGATCCTGTCCCGGCGTGACCTGCAGTTCTTGCTGTACGACTGGCTGGACATAGAGCGGCTGACCACCCGTCCGCGCTTCTGCGACCACGACAGGGCCTCGTTCGACGGCGTGCTCGACACCTGCGCACGCATCGCCGCCGAGCATTTCGCGCCGGCCAACCGCAAGGCCGACCTCAACGAGCCCACCTTCGATGGCGAGCATGTGCGCATGATCCCCGAGGTCGCGCAGGCGATGGCGGCCTTTCGCGAGGCAGGTCTGTTCTCGGCGTCACAGGATCACGATCTCGGCGGTTTGCAACTGCCGAACGTGGTGGAGCGCGCCGCATTTGCCTGGTTCCAGGCGGCCAACATCGCCTTTTCGGCTTATCCGTTTCTGACCATCGGCGCGGCCAACCTGCTGCGCGCGCACGGGTCGCCGGAACAGGTCGAGGCCTATGTGCGGCCGATGCTCGAGGGGCGGTTCTTCGGGACTATGTGCCTGTCGGAGCCGCAGGCGGGCTCGTCCCTGGGCGACATCCGCACGCGCGCTGTGCCTCAGTCGGACGGCTCCTATCGGCTGTTTGGCTCCAAGATGTGGATATCGGCTGGCGATCACGAACTGTCGGAGACCATCGTCCACATGGTGCTGGCCCGGATCGAGGGCGCGCCGGCGGGGGTCAAGGGCATCTCCCTGTTCGTCGCACCCAAGCACCTGCTGGACGCCAGCGGCGCGCCCGGCGAGCGAAATGACGTCGTGCTCGCCGGTCTGAACCACAAGATGGGCTATCGCGGCGCGACCAACACCCTGCTGAACTTCGGCGAAGGCAAACATCGTCCGGACGGTCAGGCGGGCGCCAAGGCCTGGCTGGTGGGGCAGCCGAACCAGGGCCTTACCGCCATGTTCCACATGATGAACGAGGCTCGCATCGGCGTCGGCGCCGGCGCGGCGGCGCTGGGCTACACCGCCTATCTCCACGCGCTCGACTATGCCCGAACCCGTCCGCAGGGACGTCGGATCGGCGCCAAGGATGCGGCGAGCCCACCCGTGCCGATCATCGAGCACGCCGACGTGCGACGCATGCTTCTGGCGCAAAAGGCCTATGCCGAAGGGGCGCTGGCGCTGAACCTCTATTGCGCACGCCTGACCGACGAGCAGCAGACGGCTGAGGACGAGGCGGACCGAACGCGCGCCACGCGCCTGCTGGACATGCTGACGCCGATCGCCAAGAGCTGGCCGTCGCAATGGTGCCTGGAGGCCAACAGCCTGGCGATCCAGGTGCTCGGCGGCTACGGCTACACGCGCGACTACCCGGTGGAGCAGTTTTACCGTGACAATCGCCTGAACCCGATCCACGAAGGGACGCACGGCGTTCAGGGGCTCGACCTGCTCGGCCGCAAGGCGATCATGGACGGCGGCGCGGGGCTGAGCCTGCTGGCCGAGACCATCCTCGCTACAGTCGGCCGCGCGCAGGCGACGCCCGAACTTTCGGGGCACGCAGACGCACTGGCCGCGACGGTCGCCCGCATCGGCCAGGTCACGCAGGGCCTCTGGCGCGACGGCGACGCCGAACGCGCGCTCGCCAACGCCTCGGTCTATCTGGAGGCGGTCGGCCACGCCGTGGTCGCCTGGATCTGGCTGGAACAGGCGCTCGCCGCCTCGGGCCAGAGCGGTGACTTCTACGAGGGCAAGCGCCAGGCCGCCCGCTACTTCTTCCGATGGGAGCTGCCCAAGATCGGACCGATGCTGGACCTGCTTGAAGCGCGCGACGACACTTCGCTGACGATGCAGGACGCCTGGTTCTGACCGGGTCCGGTCGTTCCGAGGCCTAGAGGCAAGTGGCGGAGAGGGGGGGATTCGAACCCCCGGTACCCGTCAAGGCACGCCGCATTTCGAGTGCGGTACATTCAACCACTCTGCCACCTCTCCGCGAGGCCGTTTCCATAAAGGCATGGTTGAGCGAGGGCGCTGTGTAATCGGCCCGACGCCGGGCCGCAAGCGGGTAGACCGAAGAAATTGAAGCGGATCAGCGCTGAGCCGGAAGCGACAGGCCGGGCGCCGATCCATCCTGGGGATCGACGCCCCGAAAGCGGAACAGTTCGGCCGGCCGGCCGCCGGTGGCCGACGACAATCGTCCGGTGGGCGCGACCAGGCCCGTGCGCTCGACGCCGCGGCGAAAGTTCTGCTTGTGCAGCGATAGTCCCGACACCGCCTCGGCCGCCGCCTGGAGTTCCGACAGGGTGAAGGCGTCCGGCATCAGGTCGAACAGCACGGGCCGATACTTCAGCTTGCCCCGTAGCCGGCCGAGCGCCGTCGCCAGGATGCGGCGGTGATCCGACGCCATGGTGAGGCCCGGCGCATGCGGGATCGGCGGCTGATCGGCGTCGCGCGCGGCCTCGTCCACGATCCCGGCTTCATAGAGCAGCTCATATCGCTCCAGCACGCGTTCTTCGTTCCAGCGATAGCCGGGTGACAGGGCGAACAGGTTGTCCGCCCGCGCGCGACGGCGCGGATCGCTTTCGCTCCACCGAAGCAGCCGATCGATGACGACGGAGGAGAGGGACGCGGAGGCGTCGCGCCTGTCCTCCCAGGGGAAGAAGTCCAGCACCCTGTCCCAGCGGGCCTGCGGCGTCTGCTGTTCGCTCCCGGCATCCGGCGTCAAAGCCAGGTAGCCGACGGAAACCTCGCGCTGACGCTCGGGTCCCTGCGCCGCTCGCGGCGACCCCCGACCGGCGTCGCCAAAGGTGTAGAGCTGCTCCACAAAGCCGAGCCGAAACCCGGTCTGCGCCGTCACGAAGTCGCGCAGGGCCCGCTCGAACGTGCGATCGCGCAGCGGATCAAAGGGACCAAAGGGCAGGGCGCGTACGCCTTCGTCGGCGGCGGTGGTCAGCACCACCGCCTGACGCTCGCGCAACGCCATGACCACCGCCGACAGGCCGATGCGAACTCCGGCTTCGGTGGGCGGGGCCATCGTCACTCGGTGTGAAAGGCGTCGGGGGCGGGGATGATGCCGACCGCGCCCGCCAGCACCCGGTACCGTTCCAGGTAGCGCGCCTGAGCCTGGGCGGCCGGCAGAGGCTCGATGGTCAGGTCGTAACCCTCGGGCGGACGCCCGAAGAAGCCCAGCGCCTCCTGGCGGGTGAAGCCGGCCAGCTGCGTCGCTTCAAAGAAGGCGCAGGCCTTGTCCGCCTTCTTGATCAGGGTCTTGATCGCCGCCGGCGTCTTGGGCGGCAGGCCGTAGCGGACATGGATCGCCGCCTCCAGCCGCGTCTCGAACTCCTTGTAGGACACGCCCAGCGCCGCCTTGAAGGGTGAGATCATGTCGCCGATGACGTATTCCGATGCGTCATGCAGCAGGGCGGCAAGCCGCCATTTGGGTTCCAGGCCCGGCTTGATGTGGGCGGCGATCTCCTCGACCACGACACTGTGCTGGGCGACGGAGAAGGCGTGCTCGCCGATCGTCTGGCCGTTCCAGCGCGCGACGCGAGCCAGCCCGTGAGCGATGTCCTCGACCTCGATGTCGAAGGGCGAGGGATCGAGCAGGTCCAGGCGTCGGCCGGACAGCATGCGCTGCCAGGCGCGAACTTCAGCAGGCTTTCGGGGGCGCTCGGCCAAACGGGTCGTCCTGATCGATCTTGGGCGCGTCTGGTGACGCAAAGCCGCCCGGGGATCAAGACGCCGGCGTCGAAGCGGTGGCTAGCGGCCGACGTTCAGGGTCACCAGCTGCCTGGCGGCGTCCATCAGCTCGTCCGACCGGCGATCCTTGGAGCGCACGGTCGCCACCACGATCGGACCGCCTTTCGGCCCACGCGCCTGATAGCCGACCATGCGCCAACCCTCGGGCGACGGCTGGTCGTCGGTCAGCTGATAGGTGGCGCGTGTGCTGTCGCCGCCCTCGGAAGTCCGCACGGCGGCCACGTTTCCGGACGCCTGAACGTCCACTTGGTCGCCGCCAGCCGACACCTGGGCCGAGGACGCGCCGTTCTCGCTGTCGCTGGTGTTGATGCGCAAGCCGCCGATGCGGATGTCGGCGGCGTCGCCTTCCGCGCGGATGCGCAGGCCCGGCAGATCGACGGAGGCGTCCTGATCGTTGGCGCTGATGCGGACGGTGGTGTCTTTACCGGCCGCCGGTGATGCGGCTCGGTCCGCCGTTTCCGGCATGGAGGCGGTCAGGCGTTGCTCGAAGGCCGACAGTGCGACCTTCGGCGTCTGTCCGTCCAGTCGAACGAGATGCAGGGTGACTTCCGCCCCGCGCGCGCCGCCATAGGTGCAGATGTCGCCGCCGGGCGCCGCGGATCCCTTGCGGGTCAGGACGCCTTGGCTTTCGGGACATTGCAGCGCATCCACCACCTTCAGCACGCCCTTGTCGTCGCTGTCGGAGGTGCTGGTCGTGATCCGCACGCCATCGCCGTCGCAGGCCGCCAGCAGCGCGGCGGTGAGCAGCAGGGGGGGCAGAAGCAGGCGACGGTTCATGACCGCCATTGTGCCCCGGCAATGGCGACGATCCAGTGAAATCGCGGTAATCACCCGCCGCCGCGCCGCCCCAGAAAGGCCAGCCGCTCGAACAGGTGCACGTCCTGCTCGTTCTTCAAGAGGGCGCCGTGCAGCGGAGGAATCAGCTTGTCTGACGACGTCTGACGCAGCGTCTCCGGGTCGACATCGTCCACCAGCAACAGCTTCAGCCAGTCCAGCAGCTCGGACGTCGACGGCTTCTTCTTCAGACCCGGCGTCTCGCGCAGGTCGTAGAAGGCGCGCAGGGCCTGGGCGACCAGCCGCGGCCTGATGCCGGGAAAATGGGTCTCGACGATCGCCGCCATCGTCTCGGCGCCTGGAAAACGGATGTAGTGAAAGAAGCAGCGGCGCAGAAAGGCGTCCGGCAGCTCCTTTTCATTGTTGGAGGTGATGATGACGATCGGCCGCACCTCCGCGCGGATCGTCTCGGCCGTTTCCTGGACAAAGAACTCCATCCGGTCGAGTTCCTGCAGCAGGTCGTTGGGAAACTCGATGTCGGCCTTGTCGATCTCGTCGATCAGCAGGACGGGCCGCACCGGCGAGGTGAAGGCCTCCCACAGCTTGCCGGGCTTCAGATAGTTGCGCACGTCGGCCACTCGCGGATCGCCCAGCTGGCTGTCGCGCAGACGCGACACGGCGTCGTAGTCGTAGAGGCCGTTGTGCGCCTTGGTCGTGGACTTGACGTGCCAGGTGATCAGCGGCGCTTCCAGGGCGGCCGCCAGTTCATAGGCCAGCACCGTCTTGCCGGTTCCGGGCTCGCCCTTGATCAGCAGTGGTCGTTCCAGAGCGATGGCGGCGTTCACCGCGATCTTCAGGTCCTCGGTCGCGACGTATCGCTCGGCGCCTTCAAACCGGCTCATGAAAAACCCGCTCCGTGATGGTCACGAAGCGGGTTAGCCGATCGGCCGAAGCCTGAACAGCGATCAGGTGATGTGCTTGGCCGAAACCGGATCGCTGGCGGGGAAGGTTTCTTCCACGCCCTCGTCGAGCAGCGCCTCCTGACGATCCTCGTCTTCACCGCCTTGCTTCAGCTGATCGTGGCCGACCTCGTTGGGGTCGATGCGGCGCGCGTGAGGCGTGTTGACGTCTTCATTCTGCGTGCTGGTGTTGGTCTTCACGGTCATGATCGGGTCTCCTCAGGCGGTGCGGTCGTCAGCGGCGGCGTCGCCTTCGGGGCCGTAGCCCAGATCGGCGATGTCTTCGTCCGACAGGTTCTTGGCTTCCCAATGGGCGGCGCTGGCCTGGGCCCCGCGCTCGTTCTCCATCAGGCCGGCGTAGACCAGCTCGACCTCGTCGTCGGCCTGCAATCCGTTGGAGCCGGCGTCCGACTGGTTCAGCTTTTCGCCATCGACGCCAAGCAGGGCGTCCGCTTCGGCTTCGATGCCGTCCAGCGCGAGTTCGCCGTCGATATCGATGTTGTCCTCGTCGAACTCGTCCTCGTCGGCGTCGCCGTCCGCCTGGGTCACGTCGAGTACGCCGTCGGCCTCGTCGAGCAGGAACTCGCCGTCGCCTTCGTCGTCGAGATGGGTCTCGTCATAGACCTCGGCCTGGTCCTGTTCGTCATAGTCGGGCATTGCGGGCTCCTCTTCGTCGCATCAACGCGCCGCTGCTTCCCGGCGTTCCGGCCCAAGCGGCACAAGAGACGGTTAACCATGATCGTTTAGCGAGGATCAGCGCCTGGCCGCCTATGCGTGGTGTCGGGTTGGTCCTGGAGCCCGCTGCAATGCCGCTGAAACTGTCCCTGAAGCCCGGCGAGAAGTTCGTGCTGAACGGCGCCGTGGTGCAGAACGGTGACCGCCGCAGCGTCCTGATCCTGCAGAACAAGGCCAGCGTCCTGCGCGAAAAGGACATCATGCAGGTCGAGGACGTGAACACGCCCGCCCGTCGGATCTATTTCCCGGTCATGATGATGTACCTGGACGAGGCCGACGCCTCCAAACTGTACGACGAAATGGCGCTGCGCATCACTGAGTTCATGGGCGCGTCCCGCAATCCCGAAATCCTGGCCGAGTGTGTCGCGGTGTCCAAGCACGTGCTGAACCGCGACTACTACAAGGCCCTGATGGCCGCCCGTAAGATCGTTGATTACGAAGAGAAGGTGCTGAATGTCGTTCCAAGCCTACACGACAGCGGCGGCGCGCAATGAAGCGCCTCGCGACACCGAGTACCGGCTGTTCGGCCAGGTGACGCGCGCGCTGGTCGAGGCGTCGACAAGCGACCCTTCCGACTTCAAGACGCGCATCGAGGCCCTGGACTGGAACCGTCGTGTCTGGACGGCGCTGGCGTCCGACTGCGGCGACCCGGCCAATCAGATGGCCAAGCCGCTTCGCGCCTCGATCATCTCGCTGAGCCTGTTCATCAACAAGCACTCGTCCGAGGTGATGCGCGGGGATGAGGATTTCTCGACCCTGATCGACATCAACCGCATGGTGATGCAGGGCTTGGCCGGGGCGACCGCCGAGGCCGCCTGAAGAATGTTCACCGCCACGCTTGCGGCGCGGCGTCGACGCCCTAGATTGGCCCTCCCTGTTCAACAGTCGAAAGGAGGTGATCTAGTGTCTCATTGTCATCAATCGCGTGTGGCGGCCGCGACCCTGGGCCTCGGAGAGGTTCGGGCCTGATCACCTTTCAGGTCGACGTGGTCGGACCGTCATAGCGGTCAGACAATGAAGGGCCGGCGGAGCGATCCGCCGGCCCTTTTGTCATTCCGGGTGGGTCAGAACAGTCCGGTCGCCCACTGCCAGACGCGCCCGCCGACCTCCACCACGGTGGTCCAGATCAGAAACAGGTAGAGGCCGCACAGGCAGGCGCCCACCACGCCGAGCAGCACCGCCACTCCGTCACGCTGCATCATGCCCAGGGCGAACAGGGCGAGCGCGACGCCGGGCAGCATGTCTCCGAATGGGATCGGCAGCGCCATCATCATCGCCAGCAGCACGCAGATCAGGCCGGTGAAGACGTCGGCCACGTCGCCCGTCATGAACAGCAGGCGAGGGCGGGTCAGGTTTTCCACGAACCTAACCGGCCGCATGATACGGCGGATGCCCCGCCCAAAGGCCGAACGACTGACCGACGCCCGCAGGACCCAGCGCGGCAGCCATACCTGATCCCGCTGCAGCGCCAGTTCGATCGACAGCAGGATTATCGGGATACCGAAGACCGCCTTGCCCCCAGGCGGCCACGGAAGAAGCGCCAGCAGCGACAGCACCAGAATCAGGGCGCCAAAGCCCCGCTCGCCGAAGGCGTTGACCAGTTCGCGCAAGGACAGCCTGGCGTCGGCGCCGCTGGCCAGTTGCTCGAGCACGTCCGAGAAGCGGCGCGCGTCGCTGGACTGATCGGGCTCGGACATGGCGGGGCTCACTCGTCGGTGAGCGCCATTTAAAGGCTGCCGAGGTCTGTGGCCACTGTCGTCGGCGAAGCTGACCGATTTGTAAGCGAAGTCAGCTGTCCGACTTGTGCTCGGGCTTGCCCTTGCGCCTGGTGTGCGCCAACTCCTCCAGCTGCTGTTCCGACATCGACTTCTCCATCGACTTGGACGCGCCCTGCAGCTTCGACTTGGGCGTGTCGCCGCGCTTGGCCGACAGGGCCGCGCCAGCGGCCTTCTGCTGGGCGGCGGATTTGGCGGGCATGGCTAACTCTCCTCTGCGCATTGGAGGAAAGCGGTCTGCCTTACGCCGGTTCCGTCAGGCGCCGAGCAGCTCGCGCCCGATCAGGAAGCGGCGGATCTCGTTGGTGCCCGCGCCGATGTCGTAGAGCTTTGCGTCGCGGACCAGGCGCTCGACCGGCCACTCCTTGGTGTAGCCGGCGCCGCCCAGCGCTTGAACGGCCTCAAGCGTGACCTTTACCGCATTCTCGCTGGCCAGCAGGATGGCGCCGGCGGCGTCGTAGCGGGTGGTCTGGCCGGCGTCGCAGGCGCGCGCGACGGCATAGACGTAGGCGCGGGCGCTGTTCAGGGCGACGTACATGTCGGCGACCTTGGCCTGCATCAACTGGAACGAGCCGATCGCCCGGCCGAACTGCTTGCGTTCGCGCACATAGGGCAGGACCACGTCCAGAGCCGCCTGCATGATGCCGAGCGGCCCGGCCGACAGCACCGCCCGCTCGTAGTCGAGGCCGCTCATCAGCACGGCCGCGCCGCGGCCTTCGCCGCCCATGATGTTCTCGGCCGGGACCTCGCAGTCCTCGAACACCAGCTCGGCGGTGTCCGAGCCGCGCATGCCCATCTTGTCCAGCTTCTTGGAGACGCTGAAGCCCTTCATGCCCTTCTCGATCAGAAAGGCCGTGACGCCGCCGTTGCCCTCGCCCGTGCGGGCGTAGACCACCAGGGTGTCGGCGTGCGGAGCGTTGGTGATCCAGAACTTGGTCCCGTTCAGGACGTAGCGGTCACCCTTCTTCTCGGCCCGCGTGCGCATCGACATCACGTCGGAACCGGCGCCCGCCTCGGACATGGCCAGCGAGCCGACATGCTCGCCCGAGATCAGCTTGGGCAGATAGCGCGTCTTCTGCTCCGGCGTGCCCCAGCGCCGGATCTGGTTCACGCAAAGGTTGGAGTGGGCCCCGTAAGCCAGGCCGATCGAGGCCGAGGCGCGCGACACCTCTTCCATCGCCACCACATGCTCGAGATAGCCAAGGCCCAGGCCGCCATACTCTTCTTCGACCGTGACGCCGTGCAGGCCCAGTTCGCCCATCTCGGGCCACAGCTCGCGGCGGAAGCTGTTGCTTTCGTCGATCTCGGCGGCCAGCGGCGCCAGGCGGTCGGCGGCCCAGCGGGCGGTGGTGTCGCGGATGGCGTCGGCGGTCTCGCCAAGGCCGAAGTTCAGGGGCGCGTTGGTGCTCATGGCCGCTGGCCTAGCACCGGGCGCCGACCTGCGAAAGCGTCAGCGCGCGTCCGGCGTGGTCCAGCGACGATACAGGCTGAAGCTTGAGGTGACGATGCAGACCACGGCGATCACCGCCAAAACCGACCCGATGACAAAGGCTTCCCGGCTGGACGTCGCGCCCGCGCGGCGAAAGGCGGCGGCCGCGGCGCCGAACGCCACCAGCCCGATGCCTCCCATGATCAGAAAGGCGCCCGTTTCGTTCCAGTCGAACTTGCCCGCGTCCGACCGATGCTTGCCGCGCTTGGGGGAGACGGGCTGAGGGGCTGTGGCGCCGGGGTCTTCAGTGGCGGCAGGCGTCGCAGCCTCCGCCGAAGAAGCCGCGTCCGCTTGCGGCTGCAACTCGCCGGTCAGTTCCGGCGAGGGCTGCAGTGCGATGGCGTTTTCGATGGCCGGTTCTATGGCGGCCGCCGTGATGGCGGCCGCCGTGATGGCGGTTTCCGAGGCCGGGCCTTCGCTGATCAAGGGCGTCGCTTCGGCCATTGCGCCATCCTGGGACGAGAGGTCAGGCAGCGGGCCGGTCGCGGCGACGTACGGCGAATGGAGAGCCACAGCCGCCGGAGAGACAGCCGGCGCCGCCTGGGTCTCGGTTTCCGGTTCTTGCCCAGCGAACGGGAAGGGCAGGATGTCCGCCGTCTGCGCCAACTCTCCAGACGCGTCGTCTGCTGCGAGCCCGTCATCCTGAGCGGGGAAGGGCAGGGCGGTCAGGAACAGGTCCGACAGGGTCACCGGCTCGCCAGGCGTGGCGACGAACAGGGCGCGCTCGGCCGTGCGGCGGCGTGGCGGGGCCGGCGCCCGCTCCACGTCCGGCTCCTGCGTCAGGGCCTCGGCCGCTTCGCCGAGAGCGCCGGCGTTGACGCGGTTCAGCACGCGCGAGGCCAGGAAACGCTCCACTCCGACCGAGAAGGCGAAGCTGGCGAGAGCGTCGAACTGGTGCTGGTTCAGCGGAACCTGCACCTGCTCGTGCAGGGCGCGCGCCACCGGGATCAGGTCGTACTGCAGCAGGAGTTCGGCGTCGGCTTCAGAGACGGTGAGGCCCTCCCTGGCGGACGCCGTGTGCCCGTAGCCGATGACCCAGCCGCCGTCGGGACGCTGTACGGCGCGCGAACGGAAGCCTTCGAAGCTCTTGATGAGCACCACGCCTTCGCGGGAAATCCGGGTCGGTTTCTGCCTGTCGGAGGACACGATCTGTTCCATTTGAAGACGAGCGGGACGGCTTTCAGGACCCGTAGCAAGCTCTGAGCCGACTGGACGGTTCCCGCTCAGAGCAGCACCACCGTGGCCAGGCCCAGGAAGATCAGGAAGCCAAAGAAATCTGTCGTCGCCGTGACAAAGACGGCCGAGGAGACCGCCGGGTCGAACTTCAGCTTCGAAAGCGTCAGCGGCGTCAACACGCCCACGGTCGCGGCGACCAGGAGGTTCAGCACCATGGCCGCGCCGATCACCGCGCCCATGCGCCAGTCGCCGGCCCACAATCCAGCCGCGACGCCGATCAGCGGCGCCAGCACCAAACCGTTGGCGCACCCGACCAGAAGCTCGCGCCAGAAGGTGCGCACCGCATTGGAGGCGTTCAGCTCACGCGTCGCCAGCGCCCGCACCGTGACGGTCAGCGCCTGGGTGCCGGCGTTGCCGCCCAGGGCCGAGACGATGGGCATCAGCACGGCCAAGGCCACGATCTGCTGGATGGTGCCCTCGAACCAGCCGATCACGCTGGCCCCGAGGACCGCGGTGGCCAGGTTGATGGTCAGCCACGGCACGCGCCCGCGTACGATCTCCAGGACACTCGAGCCCCGGTCCTCGTCGGCGACGCCGGCCAGGCGCAGGATGTCCTCGCGGTTCTCCTGCTGGATGATGTTGACGATGTCATCGACGGTGATCTGGCCGACCAGGCGACCGGCCGCGTCCGTCACCGGCGCCGAGATCAGGTGGTACTTTTCGAAGATGTAGGCGACTTCTTCCTGGTCCTGGTCCACCGCGATGGCGTTCACCGGCTCCATCAGATCCGTCAGGTTCGTGTCGCGCGGGCTGCGCAACAGGCGGCTGATCGCCACCCCGCCGACCGGCTTGTTCAGCGGATCGACCACATAGACGTCGAAGAAGAGCTCGGGCAGGTCCTCGCCCTGGGCCCGGACGTGGTCGATGGTGTCGCCGACGCGCCAGAACTGCGGCGCGGCCATGACCTCGCGCTGCATCAGGCGGCCGGCGGAGTCCTCCTCGTAGCCCAAAGAGCTTTCGATGGCGGCGCGATCGACCTCGGGCATGGCGGCCAGCACGCGCTCGCGCTGGTCGTCCTCCAGGTCTTCGACGACGGCGGCGGCGTCGTCCGAATCCAGTTCCTGCAGCGCCTCGGCGAGGGTGGCGTTCGGAACCCGCTCCAGCACCTCCTCGCGGATGCCGTCGTCCAGCTCGGGCAGGGTCTCGGCCAGCAGTTCCGGCGGCAGCCACAGCACGACCACCGCCCGATGCTCGGCCGTCAGAAAGCCCATCAGGTCGGCGACGTCGGCGGGATGCAGGTCTTCCAGCAGCGAGCGAAGCCGCATGCCATCGCCATCATCGGCGGCGTCCACGACCTTTTCAACAAAGCCGGTGGTGAGGACATAGTCCTCGTCGAGAGCCGTGTGCTCCTCGACATCAACAGGAGGTTCGAGGGCTGCGGCGTCGCTCATCGCGGTGGACCTCCCTCGAAAATGTCAGCCTGGTAGAGCCGAACGCTTATCCTGTTCCATCAGATGGTGCGGTCGAGAAGACTCGAACTTCCACGGGTTGCCCCACAGCGACCTCAACGCTGCGCGTCTACCAATTCCGCCACGACCGCTCGCATCGGAGCGGCGGCGAATAGACGAGTGAGTGGCGGGTGTCTAGTGGCGAGTGGCTAGCGCCTTTGTGGATGGGGTTGTGGTGTTGGCCAGCCCGCACCAGCGAGGGAAAAAGGACGTCCTCGCCGCTCGCCACTCGTCACCCGTCACTCGATGATCAGGCCGCGCCCGCCATGAAGTCGTAGACGTCGGCGGGCCGCGTCACGGTGATGGCGATCCGATCGTCGCGAATCTCGATCTCGCCGCGCGCGACTGGATGGTTGTTGGCCAGGATCCAGACCTCGTCCTGCTCGGAGGCGTCCAGGGCGATCACCGCGCCGCGCCCCATGCGCAGCAGCTGGCTCATCGGCAGGACCGAGCGGCCCAGCACGACGGAAATCTCCACGTCGACGGCGTTGATCTGGCTCAAGAGACTGGTCTTCCGAAAGGACAGGCGAATGCCGCGCGACCTTGCGCCGCCGCCCCTCCATCCACATTGAAGCGTTTATGCTTGCCGAGCCGTTAAGTCCCGACCTCCTGAAGCTGCACCGTGACGACGGGCAGGCCGTCGAATGGGTCGTGTCGCCCGGTCGCATTCCCTATCCCGAGGCCGTGGCCGAGATGGAGGCGCGGGCCGCCGCGATCGCGGCTGGCGAGGCGCGAGAGCGGGTGTGGCTGATCGAACACCCGCCGCTCTACACCGCCGGCGTGTCGGCGCGACCCGACGATCTGCTGCAGCCCGACCGATTCGAGGTGCACCAGACAGGGCGCGGCGGGCAGTTCACCTACCACGGGCCGGGCCAGCGCGTGGCCTATGTCATGCTGGACCTGAATCGGCGCGGGCGCGACGTGCGGGCCTTTGTACGCGGGCTTGAGCAGTGGATCATCGGCGCGCTGGCCGAGTTCGGCGTGGAGGCCGACGTGCGCGAGGGCCGCGTCGGCGTCTGGGTCGAGCGCAAGGGCCCCGGCTGGTCGCGCGAGGACAAGATCGCCGCCATCGGCGTCAAGGTCCGCAAATGGGTCAGCTTTCACGGCATCAGCCTGAACGTGGAGCCGGAGCTGGATCACTTCGGCGGGATCGTGCCCTGCGGCATCCAGGAGCATGGCGTCACCAGCCTGGTGGACCTGGGCGTGCCCGCCACCATGGACGAGGCGGACGAGGCGCTGCGGACCAGCTTCCGGCGCGTGTTCGGTGAGGCGGCGCCGGTGGAACTCCCGCCCGGCATGCCTATTTCATAGCCATGACCGATCTTGCATCCCCTACGAAGACCCGCTCGGCCGCCGGCTATGACCTGACGCCGCCGAGCGACGACGAGCGCGCGCGGCTGGAGGCGGCCCTCAGCCCCGAGGAGAAGCGGGTCTTGTTGGCCCACGGCACCGAGGCCCCGTTCTGCGGCACGCTGCTGGGCGAAAAGCGCGCCGGCGTCTTCTGCTGCCGCGAGTGCGGCCTTCCGCTGTTTCGCAGCCGCACCAAGTTCGAAAGCGGCACCGGCTGGCCCAGCTTTACCGAACCGGTCGACGAGGACCACGTGCTGGCGATCCGCGACACCAGCTACGGCATGGTGCGGATCGAGACGCGCTGCGCGCGCTGCGACAGCCACCAGGGCCACGTCTTCCCGGATGGTCCGCCGCCGACGGGTGACCGCTATTGCATCAACTCGGTGGCGCTGGAGTTCGTGGCGGAGGGCGAAAGCCTGCCTGACCCTCTGCAGCGGGGCGACGGAACGGCCTGATGTTGGCCGTATTCGCTGTGGTAGATAGTCGGCGAAGGAGACGGTCATGATCCTTGTTCTTGCGGCATTGGCGAGCCTCGCCGGCGACCCCGAAGGCGTGGTGACCACCGCGCGCGACGACACCGCCGCCCTGGCTCGCGCCATGAGCGCGCCCGAACCGGTGGTCACCGCCACCCCGACCAGCCAGGACGCGGCGCCGCACGACCTGACCACCGACGAGCAGATCAACCGCTGGCTGGCCAGCCGAGCCTCTTCCGACGCTGCGCCCTATGCCGAAGACGATCTGGTCGGCGCGCCGGAAGAGCGAAAGATGCACGGCGTCGTCTCGGCCGGTATCGGCACGGGCGGCTACCGCAGCTTCGGCGCGGCCGTGACGATGCCGATCGGCGATCAGGCGGACCTCACGGTCGCCTATAGCGAGGGTCGAAACCTGCCGTACGGCTACGGCTATGGCGGCTTCGATGGCTATGGCTATGGCCGCCACGGTGGCTTCGGATACGATCACCAGCGCGTCGGTCGCAGTCGCAGCGTCGCCGTGGGCCTCGACTGGAGCAACAGCCGAGACCGGCGCGACGAGCCCTGGCGCGAGCAGCGGCTCGAATCGATGCTGAACGACTGATTCCAAAGGTCACGCTCGGGGGAGTACTGACATGTCTCGATCCATTTCGCTGGCCTGCGCGGCCCTTTTGCTTGCCGTTGGCGCAGGCGCGGCCGTAGCTCAAACGCGCGCCGCCAGCCTGGACGTGCGAACGCCGGGTCTGACGGCCGAGGGATCGGTGGTGGTCGCTATCTTCGACAAGGAAGCCGACTGGAAGGCGCGCGATCGTCCCGTTCGCACCCAGAAGGTCGCGGCCGGCCCCAACAGCCGTCTTCGCATCGAGGGCCTGCAGCCTGGCCGCTATGGGCTGATGGTCTTTCACGACAAGAACAACGACGGCCGCCTGAACACCTGGCCGATCGGCATGCCGAGCGAGCCGTATGGCTTCTCAAACAATGCTCGGGGGCGTTTCGGCCCGGCGTCGTGGCAGGCCGCCTCCTTTGAGGTGCGCGGCGACAGCGTTCAGACGTTGCGCCTGCGCTGAGCCAGGGCTTCCAGGCGCTGAATTGCGGGTCCGCTCTCGTCTCCCAGCGCCTTGATGGACGCGGACAGGCGTTGCGCGGCCTCGGCATAGGTCGGGTTCTGTAGCACGCGCACCACGGCTCGGCGGATCGCTGTGGTGGACGACCAGCGGGACACGCGCACGCCCGCGCCGCGCTCTGTCAGGCGCCGGGCGTTCTCGGGATGATCCCGGCCCATGGGGACGCAAACGACCGGCACGCCGTGCAGGATCGGCCGCAACAGCGTGCCATGGCCGCCGTGCGAGATGACGGCCGCGCATCTTGGGACCAGCCGATCATGCGGGGCGCTCTCGACCACCGTGACGTTGGCGGCCGACGGCAGATCACTCGGGCGCACCGCAGGACCCGTGGTGACGATGCCGTGCACCGGCAGCTTCGACAGCGCCTTGATGCAGCGCGCCATGATCCTGCGCTGATCCTGGAAGGTCGTGCTGAAGGAAATCAGCACGTTGGGCGCGGTTCTGCTGACGAGGTGTTCGATCGAGGCGTCCTCGACCCACGCCGGCTGATCCAGCAGCGGGCCGCAGTAGGCGAACGGCTCGGGCGGTGGGCTTTCGCCGAAGTCGAAGGCCGCGCTGGTGGCCAGCACGATCAGGTCGGCGGCCTTCAGCTGTTCCATCACATGCGCGAGCGGCGGTATGCCCAGCGCGGCGCGCGCCCGGTTCAGGTCGGCGAGCCCCACGTCGTAGAAGCCCGCGATCATGCCTCGCGCCGACTGTTCTCGCCGCTGTTCAAAGGTCGTGCGCGCGGGCGCGAAGCCCGGCCCGAACGGCGGCACGTCGGCGCGTGTCGGCAGGCTCCAGACATTGGCCGACAAGAAGGCGAGCGGTGCTGCGGCGGCTTCGGCGGCGGCGGCTACGCCCAGCAGCAGTTCGTTGGAAACCATTACGTCCGGCTGGAATTCGGCGATCAGGTCCTGCGCATCCAGCGCATAGGCCTCCGCCGGGCCGGTCATGACCGCCTTGCACACCGCCTTGACCACGGCGGGCGGCCAGATGTGTCGCCAATCCTGCAGCGGGTCGTCGGCGCGCCCGCCGGCCGAGCGATTCGGCGCGCGACCCCACGTCCTGAACGTCAGTCCCGCGCGCTCCGCCGCCATCCGATTCGCCTGATCCGAGACGAACAGCACCTCGTGACCGCGCGCCCGCAGCAGAGTGGCGAACTTGATGGCCGGGGCGACATGGCCGCCGCCCTCGAAGGTGGTGAAAAGAAAGCGCACGCGACCTCAACGCCAGTTCGCGGCCGCTGCGTCAACAAGAACGGCGCCGCTCGGTTTATGCCCGCGGATGGCGTAAGCTGGCGCCATGTCGGAATGGCTGATCAACACCGCCTGTTTTCTGGGCGCGCTCGTGGGCATGGAGTGGGTGGCCTGGGCGACCCACCGCTACGTCATGCACGGGCCGCTGTGGGTGCTGCATCGTTCGCATCACGAGCCGAGGCACGGCGCGTTCGAGTTGAACGACCTGTTCGCCGTGATCTTCGCCGGCATGGCCATCGGCCTGTTCGCGCTGGGGTCGGCGATGGACCAGCCATGGATGTTCTGGACGGCGGCTGGGATCACCGCCTATGGCGCGCTCTACGCCCTGGTGCACGACGGCCTGGTGCACCAGCGATGGCCGTTCCGCTACACGCCGCGCAAGGGCTACTTCAAGCGGCTGGTGCAGGCGCACCGGATGCACCATGCGGTCAAGGGCAAGGAGGACGGCGTCTCGTTCGGCTTCCTGCTGCCCGGCGATGTGCGCCGTTTCTCGGCGGAGCTGCGTCAGCGACGTGTCGAGCGCGCCGGATCAGATCCGCGACCATAGCGGCTGGCGTGGCGGCAGGGGCGTCAGCTTCTCCATCCGGCTCCATAGCGCCACCAGCGTCCCCCGCAGCACCAGGAACAGCTTGATCCGACGCGGCACCGTCATGCGGGCGTCCAAGGCGTGGGGACCGGCGCGGCGGATGCGGCGGCCGATCTCGCGATAGACGCCCCGAGCCGCCGCTGTCGCCAAGGCCGCACGGAAGGGCAGGGCGCGAAGGCCTGCGCGGGAGGAGGCGTAATAGACCTCCGCAAGGTCCAGAAGCTCCAACGCCGCCTGGAACACCGCCTCGCGCCGCGCCTGCGTCAGGGCGGCGGGGTTCGCCGGCGCGCCGGCGCGAGCCAGCGTCTGTTCGGGCACATAGAGGCGGCCGGCCTCGGCGTCCTCCATGATGTCGCGCACGATGTTGGTCAGCTGGAAGGCGAGGCCGAGGTCCTGCGCGCGGCGCAGCACGGGCGTCGTGGTCGCGCCCATGATCGCGGCCATCATCACGCCCACGACACCGGCGACGCCCCAGCAGTACTCCAGCAGTTCGTCGGTGGTGCGATAGCGGCGCTCCTCCACGTCCATGGCGAAGCCGTCCAGCAGTTCCTGCGGCCACTGGTTATCGAGCGCGTGGTGCGAGGCGACCCGCTCCAGCGCCTGGAACGGCGGCTCGGCCGTCGGCTCGCCGGCCATGGCCTTGCGGGTCAGGACGCGCAGGCGTTGCAGCCGCGCCAGCCGTTCGTCGCGGGTCATCGGCTGGAAGCCGTGGCCCAGCTCCTGGCCGTCGATCTCGTCGTCGCAATAGCGGCACCAGGCGTAGAGCGCCCAGACGTCTTCACGCAGCGGCCGGTCGAACAGGCGGGTGGCGGCGCGAAAGCTGGCGGAGCCCTGCGCCATCGTCTCGCGGCTTTGCTGGACGATCTGGTCCATGGTCAGGCGGCCTCGGCCGGAGCGACGGCCGGGAAGTCCTCGGCGATGACCGAGGCCGTGGCCTTGGCCGATCCCACCACCCCGGGCACGCCCGCGCCCGGATGAGTCCCGGCGCCGACGAAGTAGACGTTGCCGAGCACGTCGTCGCGATTATGGACGCGGAAATAGGCGCTCTGCGTCAGGATCGGCTCCAGGGAGAAGGCCGAGCCCAGATGCGCGCCGAGTTCGGTCTTGAAGTCGGCGGGCGTGAAGGTCCGCATTGTGACCAGGTTGTCGCGCAGCCCCGGAATGGCGCGGCGTTCCAGCGCCTCCAGGATGCGGTCGGCGTATTTGGGTCCTTCGACGGCCCAGTCGATATCCTGCGTCAGGTTCGGCACCGGCGACAGGACGTAGTAGCCGCTGCAGCCCTCCGGCGCGAGCGAGGGATCGGTGACGCTGGGGGCGTGCAGATAGAGCGAGAAGTCCTCCCGCAGCGGCTTGGCCCCACAGATTGAATCGACCAGCGCCTTGTATTCCGGTCCGAACAGGATGGTGTGGTGCTTCATGTCCGCGGGCGCGGGCGCCTTCAGGCCGAAATAGACCACGAACAGCGACATGGAGAAGCGACGCTTCTTGAGTCCGGCCGCCGCCTTCTTGCCCCGTCCGCTTTCGCCCAGCAGGCGATCGTAGGTGTGAACCACATCGCCGTTGGAGGCGACCAGATCGGCGCGCAGCACCTCGCCTCCGGCCAGGCGCACGCCCACTGCGCGATTGTTCTCTACCAGGATCTGCTCTGCCGGGCTCGAGGTGCGAAGAACGCCGCCCAAGTCGCTGAAAAGGCGCGCCATGCCGTCCACCAAGGCGCCGGTGCCGCCGCGCGGGAACCACACGCCCCATTTGCGCTCCAGCGCATGGATTAGGGCGTAGATGGATGAGGCGGAGAACGGGTTGCCGCCCACCAGCAGGGTGTGAAAGCTGAGCGCCTGACGCAGATGCTCGTCCTTCACGAAGGTGGACACCATCGAATAGACGCTGCGCCAGGCCTGAAGGCCGACCAGTTGCGGCGCAGCCCGCATCATGCTGCCGACGGTCATGAAGGGCACGTGGCCGAGCTTCAGATAGCCTTCCTCGAACACGGCGGTCGAATAGTCGAGGAAGCGGCGATAACCGTCCACGTCGTCCGGGTTCATGGAGGCGATCTGGCGATCCAGTTCGGCCTGATCGTTGACGTAGTCGAACGACGCGCCGTCGTCCCACAGCAGGCGGTAGAAGGGCGTGATCGGCAGGAGTTCGACGTAGTCCGACAGCTTGCGGCCGGACAGGGCGAACAGTTCCTCCAGGCAGGAGGGGTCGGTGATGACCGTCGGGCCGGCGTCGAAGGTGAAGCCGTCCTGCTGGTAGACGTAGGCCCGGCCGCCGGGGCGATCGCGCGCTTCGACCAGCGTCACCTGGTGCCCCGCCGACTGCAGCCGAATGGCGAGGGCCAGACCGCCGAAGCCGGCGCCGATGACAACTGCGTCAGCCATGTGGGCGATCTTCCTTGAGGCGAACGGCGCCAAGCGCCTTGTGAACAGGAACGGGCGGCTTGCCGCTGAGGATGCGCAGCCTGTCGCCCCAGGTGAGACGCCCTGCGTAGAAGCGTTCGACCAGTGGCTGCGGCAGATGATAGAAGCGTTGCAGCACTCTGTAGCGTTCCCCAGGCTCGGCCGCCTTGAACATCATGCGGTTCAGCAGACGCAGATAGCCATTGCGTCGCCACAGGGCGTCCGACCGGCCTCGCACCATCGTCTCAATCGCCGGCGTGCTCAGTGCTGGAGCCGCCGCGATCGCCGACGCCAGGCCGATCGCTTCCGGCAGCGAATAGCCGGTCACCGGATGAAAGAGCAGGGCGCGCAGGCCCGACCGCGCCGTGGGCTCGGCTATCTCGGACCAGTAGCGATCCGGATCGCCGCCGAGGGTGATCGGCAGGACGCCGCTCTCGCGCCGCAGCACCGAATCAACCACCCAGCCCTGAGCCGCCGCATAGGACAAGACTTCGTCCGACAGGTCGTCCTGATCCAGGTCGGCGCCTGCGCTGTAGCGCGTGTCCTCAATCAGCAGGGTGTCGGTCGACAGGGGCAGGACATAGATGAAGCGATAGCCGTCCCGCTGCGGGACGGTGGCGTCCATGACGATGGGACGGACAAGGCCATGCTGCGCGCTGAGGCGCAGCTCCAAACCGACGAACTTCTGCCAGGCTAGGGAGACGGCGTCGGAGCGGTGAGCGCCCCTTCCGTCGATGACCAGCGACGCCTCCATCTGTTCCTGGTCAGCCAACGTCACCGATGTCGCATCCATCGCCGCGACCGTGCAGCCGTAACGCATGTCGGCGCCCAGCAGGCGCTCGACCTCGCGGGCCAGCGTGCGACTGGTCAGGCAGCCGTAGCCGGTCGACAGGGTCCGCCGGAGGTCTGGAAAGGCGACATCATAGCCGTCCCAGTGATGATCCAGCATCGGCCGCACCCAGGCGCGGTCCGCATCCGCCAGATCGGTTTCGAACAGGCACCAGGTATGGGCGTCGTCGGCGGCCGGCCGGGCCTCAATCATCACGATGCGAAGATTCGGTCGGAGGCTGCGCAGGCGGATCGCGATCAGGCTGTTCGCCAGACCTGCGCCGACCAGCAGCACGTCGATGGGAGGGGCCGTGTTCACGCGCGCCTTATCGCCCGGAACGTCGTCGCCCGCCAGCGGACCCTTGCGCGCGATTTGCAGGGCGGGAAGCGGGGGCGGCTTCGACGTCCCTGTCTGGAACAGCGGCTGCGATAATCGTCGGCTCTCGTCATCCACAGCCGCCGGCCTTTCGTAGCTGCCCCGACCAGCCGCCATTAGACGCGACGCCATCTGGAGACGGGCATGAAAGAAATCACGAGCGAGAATCTGGTGCGCCGGCTATCGGCGCTATGCCCGCTAGGAGAGGCGGAGGCTCGGCTCGTAAACGACCTTGTCAGACCCGGAGCTCCGCATGCGGCCGGCTCGGTGCTGCTGCAGCAGGGAGACCAAGTGCTGGGTCCGCGTCTGCTGACCTCGGGCTGGGCATGGCGAACCAGGGCCCTGCCGACCGGCCGGCGCCAGGTCTTCGCGCTGGTTCTACCCGGCGACCTGATCGGGTTGTGCTGGCGCCCACAGCCGCGGGCCCTGTCTTCCACCGTCGCGGTGACCTCGGTCCAGACCTGCGACGCCTCGCCCCTGGCTGAAACCATGACGGCCGGCGGCGCGGTCAATCCGGCTTTGTGGGAGGCGTTGACGCTGGTGTCCCGGCACGACGAGATGCGCCTCCTGGATCATGTCGTGCGTCTGGGACAGCAGACCGCCGTCGAGCGGCTGGCGACCCTGATGCTCGAAATTCACGATCGTCTCGGCGCGGTGGGCATGGCGGAGGCGGACTCCTTCGACATGCCGCTGACGAACGAGCAACTCGCCTCGATGCTTGGGCTCAGCCTCGTACACGTGAACCGCACGCTGCAGCAGCTGCGCCGCGAGGGACTGGCCGACATCCGCGACGGCAAGGCCGTGCTGCTCAGCCCCGACCGGATGCGATCGCTGTCGAGCTATGAGGCCAGTGCGCGATCTTACGCCGAAGCCGTGTAACGGGTCGGAGGCATCGCCAAGGCGATGCCAAGCGGGATCAGATCAGAGATGAAGGGGATTGGCCAAGGGGCCAGGTCGGTGACCTGGCCCCTTGATAATGGTGCCGCCGGGCAGGATTGAACTGCCGACCTCAGCCTTACCAAGGATGCGCTCTACCACTGAGCTACGGCGGCCCTGATCTGAGGAAGCGGCCGTATAGCCAAACGATTTCGGCGTGGGAAGCCCATATCGCGTCTTGATCGAAACTTTCCGCCGGGCTCATCATCCTTCCATGACCCAGCCCCCTCACGACCGGCTTTCGACGGAAACCGCGCCTGATCCGGTCGCGGACCCTCCGGTCCAGATCAGTCCGGCGGACCGCGCCAAAGCCGAGCGCGCCGCGCGGCTTGCCAAGGCGCTCAGGGACAATCTGCGACGCCGGAAGGTCCCGAAGACCGATCCCGCGCCCCCGTCCAGCCGCAACTGAAAGTCATCGCCGTGTCGCGGCCGGGATTTGGCGACGGCGAGGCGGCTTGCTAGAGAGGCCGGCTCCGAGGCGGCAGTCAGCTTCGGAACGCTCGCCTCAAGGACGTCATGGACAGCATCGCCATTCAGGGCGGCGCCCAGCTGAACGGATCGATTCCGGTCAGCGGCGCCAAGAACTCCGCCATCAAGCTGATGGCCGCCTCGATCCTGACGGATCAGCCGCTTCTGCTGACCAATATGCCGCGTCTGGCGGATACGCGATTCCTGGGGCAGTTGCTGCGCCAGTTCGGCGTCGAGGTGACAGAGCGCGACGGCGCGGACGGGCAGGAGACGCTGTTCGACGGCCGCGAGATTCGCTCGACCTTCGCCCCTTATGACCTGGTGCGTCAGATGCGCGCCTCGTTCAACGTGCTGGGGCCGCTGCTGGCGAGGACCGGCCACGCGCGAGTGTCCTTGCCGGGCGGCTGCACCATCGGGGCGCGTCCCGTGGACCTGCACCTGGACGCCTTGTCCAAGCTGGGCGCCTCGATCGAACTGGAGGAGGGCTATGTCTCCGCCATGGCGCCGAAAGGATTGAGAGGCGCCGAGATCGAGTTTCCGTTCGTGTCCGTCGGGGCGACCGAACACACCCTGCTGGCGGCCGTGCTGGCCGATGGCGTAACCGTGCTGAAGCGTGCGGCGCGTGAGCCCGAGATCGGTGATCTGGCCCGCTGCCTGATCGCCATGGGGGCCAGGATCGAGGGCGTGGATACCGACACCCTGACGATCACGGGCGTGACCTCGCTGAACGGCGCGACCTGGTCGGTGATCCCGGACCGGATCGAGATGGGCTCCTACGCCGTGGCCGCCGCCATGGCCGGAGGCGAGGTGCGCCTCACGCGGGCGCGCGCCGATCTGATCGCGTCGCTGACGGACAAGATGGTCGAGGCTGGCGTCGAGATCGCCCCCACCGAGGACGGCGTGATCATCAAGCGCGACCCGAGCCAACGCCTGAAGGCCGTGGACGTGGCGACGGAGGTCTATCCCGGCTTCGCCACCGATCTGCAGGCGCAGTTCATGGCCCTGATGACCACAGCCGAGGGCGTCAGCACCATTCACGAAAACATCTTCGAGAACCGCTTCATGCATGCGCCTGAACTGGCGCGTCTCGGGGCCGACATCTCGGTCCAGGCGGGCGAGGCCAAGGTGACCGGTGTGGCCGAACTGCGAGGCGCACCGGTCATGGCGACGGACCTGCGGGCCTCGGTCAGCCTGGTCATCGCGGGCCTCGTCGCCCAAGGGGAGACGACCGTCGGACGCGTCTATCATCTGGATCGCGGTTTCGAGCGTTTGGAGGAAAAGCTCGGCGCCTGCGGAGCGACCATCCGCCGGATCAAGGGAAGCGGTGATGAGCACTGAGATCGACGCGGCTCCGTCCACGCCATCCGGCCCGGTCGAGCCGCTGCGCCTACTGGCCGAGGATGCGGCGGACCTGCAGATCATTTCGGCGGCGCTGCAGGACGCCATCCTGCGCCCGGTCGACATCGTCTGGGAGAAGGCGGGCCGCAAGCTGACCATCGCCTTCAGCCGCTTCTGCTGGGAGTGCGGAGGCACGCGAGTGATGTCGGCGATGCAGTTCGGAGACGTGCAGGCGGTGAAGAGCCGTCGGCTGCCGCGCAATCCCGATGCGTCCCTGGAGTTGCTGGCGCTCGACTTCGAACCAGGCGAGGCGCCCGGCGGCCGCGTGATCCTGATGTTCTCGGGCGGCGGCGATCTTCGGGTCGATGTCGAGTGCCTGGACGCCGTGGTCGCGGACGTGTCCGAACGCTGGCCCGCCAAGGTCGCGCCGACGCACCCGGGCGAGGCCGGCGCGTGAGCACGCCGGATCGGCTGGCCTCCGTCACCCTCGACGCCGCCACCCTGCCGGCCGCCACCGACGAGATCGAGCACGCGCGCCGCGTCGCCATCTTCGACCTGATCGAACGCAACAGCTTCAAGCCGGTGGGGGCGGAAGGCGGCCCGTTCGACCTTTATCTGTCGCTGCAGTTGAACCGGCTGGTGTTCGACGTGTCCGGCCCCAGCTTCTCGCGCACCTACGCCATCAGCCTGACCCCTTTGAAAGGCGTGCTGAAGGACTATCTTCTTATCTGCGACAGCTATTACGAGGCGTTGCGCGGATCGTCGCCCAGCCAGATCGAATCGGTCGATATGGGCAGGCGCGGTCTTCACAACGAGGGCGCCAAGGCGCTGCAGGACCGTCTGGAGGGCAAGATCGTCCTTGAGCACGAGACGGCCCGGCGCCTGTTCACCCTGGTCTGCGCCCTCTACCGGCGCGGCTGACCTCGACTATCCGTTGATTTTCGGGCATGAGGCCCGATCATTTCAGCCCGCGCGCCCGCCCGGCGCGGGCTCGATGCCGTATTGAACGGGCGTGAGAGGCCGCATGGCTAAGGAAGAACTGCTCGAGTTTCCCGGCACCGTCAGCGAACTGCTGCCGAACGCCACCTTCCGCGTGACGCTCGAGAACGACCACGAGATCATCGCCCACACCGCCGGCAAGATGCGCAAGAACCGCATCCGCGTGCTGGCCGGCGACAAGGTGCTGGTCGAAATGACGCCCTATGACCTGACCAAGGGTCGCATCACCTATCGCTTCAAGTAAGGACGGGCTCTGCATGAGCCGTCCTGAACTGGTGCTGGCCTCGGCCAGCCCGCGCCGCATCGAACTGCTGGCGCAGGTCGGCATCACGCCCGACCACATCGATCCTGCCGACATCGACGAGACGCCGCTCAAGGGCGAGACGCCGCCGCGTCTGGCCGAACGGCTGGCCTCGACCAAGGCCCGCGTGGTCGCGGAACGGTGGCCCGACGCCGTGGTCATCGCCGCTGATACCGTCGTCGCCGTCGGTCGCCGCTTCCTGGAAAAGGCGGCGGATGAGGCGGAGGCGACCCGCTTCCTGAAGCTCCTGTCGGGCCGCAATCATCGCGTCTTTACGGGCGTCGGCGTTGTGCGCGGCGGACGGCTCGCCTCTCGCGTCAACGAGACGCGCGTCAGCTTCAAGCCGCTGTCGGATGATGAGATCGCCGCCTATGTCGCCTCCGGTGACTGGCGTGGCAAGGCGGGCGGATACGGCATCCAGGGACCAGCCGGCGCCTTCGTACAGCGAATCGTCGGCAGCCACCCGGCGGTGATGGGGCTGCCTTTGTACGAAACAGTGCAACTGCTGCGCGGCGCGGGTCTGCGGCCATGACCGACGACGTCGAGGTCTTCCTCGACGAAACGCCGGGCGAGACGCGCGGCGTCATCCGGCGAAACGGCCGCTACCAACGTCTCCTTATCCAGCGCGACGACGACGAGCCGAGTCACCGGCTGGAGGCGAGGAGCATCGGGCGAATCATCGAGATCAATCCCGGCCTGAAGGGCGCCTTCGTCGATCTGGGGACCGACAGGCCGGGCTTCCTCCCTCTGCCGCCGAAATTGCGGCTGCATCAGGGGGAGGGGATCGAGGTGGTCGTGACGGCCGAACCGCGCGAGGCCAAGGGGGTCACGCTGCGTCGCCTTGGGTCCGGAACCGGCGAACCCAGGCTGCTGCAGCCGGCGCACGACGTGCGCACTCTGCTGATTCGAGCCGCACCCGACGTTGAGATCCTGAGCGGCGTTGAGGCGATCGACGCCGCCGTCGAGGTTGAAGAAGAGGCCTTGGCCGAACACTTCGTGTTTCAAGCGGGAGGGCTCGATCTCTCCCTCGAGCGCACGCGGGCTCTGGTGTCCGTCGATTTCGACCATAGGCCGCCTGCGGGGCGAGACGGAGCGGCGGCGCGCGCGGCGGCCAACGGCGAAGGCTTGCGCCACACCGCGCGCTTGTTGGCTTTGAAAGAGCTTGGCGGCCTTGTCGTCATCGACATGATCGGCGACGGCCGGGAAGGGGAGGCGATGCTGAGGCAGGCGCGGGAAGCCTTTGCGGGCGTCCCGTCGGTCGCCTTCGGGCCGGTCAGCCGCTTTGGCCTGGTTCAGCTGGCCCTGCCGTGGCGACGCCGACCAATCGCTGAGCGTCTTTGCGACGGTCGCGGCGCCCTGACGCTTCAAAGTCGGGCCATTACGCTGATTCGAGAGATGCGGCGTCGATTGCTGATCAACACGGCGGCGCCGCGCATCGTCGCCCATGCCGCGCCCGATGTCGCGGTCGTGGCCCAGCATCATCTCGCTCGCCTGGGGCCACGCGCCGGCCTCGTCCCCCAGCCGGGGCTGGCGGCGAGCGAAGTTCGCTTCGAGGAGATCTGACGCCATGACGACCTGCCCGATCTGCCGCAAGGCCGAGGCCGATCCGAAGTACCGGCCCTTCTGCTCCAAGCGGTGCGCGGACATCGATCTCGGCCGCTGGTTCGGCGGCGACTACGCCGTGCCGGCCGAGCCGTTGGAGATGGATGGCGAAGATGTCGAAAAGGACTGACGCAGACGCTGGACACCTCGTTTCGGCTCGCCTATAGACCCCGCTCCCGCGAGCGGAAGCTTGCCTGGATAGCTCAGTTGGTAGAGCAGCGGATTGAAAATCCGCGTGTCGGTGGTTCGAATCCGCCTCCAGGCACCACTCCCTTGAACGCCTGTCGTTCGGTGTTGCGGTCCCAGATCATGAAATCGCCGCCTTTGCAGCTCCACAATCGTTTGCCGCCCCTGCGTCAAAGCGGCGGTAAGCGGCGCTTCGGCCTTGACGCTCCATGGTCGCTTCGTCAAAGGGGTTAGGACGCCTTATTCGTTAAGGGGTCCACAGGGCCGAAACGACCGGGCGACCGGACGAAGAAGCCAAAGGTTCATTCGGTGCGTCGGAAACGACGCGGCCGAAATGGGAAATTTCAGGTTGGGGGGCGGCCGGCCGACACCGGTCGCACCTTTGGTTCCACGAGTCAGACCAAGCAGGAACTGGCGAACTATGCTCGATAGCAAAAAGACGAACATCCTTCTCGCCATGGCCGGCGCCGCCGTGCTGATGGCGAGCACGCCGGTTCTGGCTCAGGCTCCGGCCGAGCCGACCCCGGCCGCCGCTCCGGCCCCCTCCGGCGCCGCTCCCGCCGCGACCCCCGAAGCCGCTCCGGCCGACCCCGCCTCGGTGGGTGAATCGGTTGGCGGCGGACACGGCGGCGGCATCACCCCGATCTCGATGTTCATGGAAGCGACCGTGGTCGTGAAGGTCGTCATGATCGCCCTTCTGCTGGCCTCGATCTTCTCGTGGACCCTGCTGCTCATCAAGCTGTTCGAGTTCGGCGCGCTGAACAAGAAGACCGACCAGTTCCTGGAAAGCTTCCGCGGCGCCCGTTCGATCTCGGACATGCGCGCAGTCGCCACCTCGGACGAGTTCGACGGCAACCCGCTGGCCGACATGGCCGCCGCGGCGACCGAAGAAATCGAACTGTCGCGTCAGGCTGGCCTGTCGGTCACCGGCGATCACCGCGACTCGGCCCTGCTTCGCGCTCAACAAGCCGTGGCCGCCGTCCAGTCCGGTCTGGCCAAGCGCCTGTCGGGCGGCCAGCAGTTCCTGGCCTCGGTGGGATCGACCGGTCCGTTCATCGGTCTGTTCGGCACCGTGTACGGCATCATGAACTCCTTCATCGGCATCGCGGAATCGAACACGACCAACCTGGCCGTCGTCGCCCCGGGTATCGCTGAAGCCCTGTTGGCCACCGGCATCGGCCTGTTCGCGGCCATCCCGGCGGTTATCTTCTATAACTACTTCAACACCCGCATCTCGAACTACGGCACGCGTTCGGACGGCTTCAACGCCGAACTGATCAACTCCATCTCGCGTCAGCTGGACCGGGGGGCGTAAGAGGGATGGCCGCCAAACTCTCCGGTTCCGGCGGCGGCAAGTACACCGTCGAGGCGAACGCCGAGATCAATGTCACGCCTTTCGTCGACATCATGCTCGTTCTCCTCATCATCTTCATGGTGGCGGCTCCGCTCGCCTCCGTGTCGGTGCCGGTGACGCTTCCCACGGCCGTCGCGCCGCCCGCCCAGAACCCGCCCAAGCCGATCTACATCTCGATCCAGAACGACGGCGACGTCTTTGTGGGCGACTCGCGGACGGACGTGGGCGTGCTGGGCGACGATCTGCGCACGCAGATCGGCGGCGGCAGCCCCACGGATGAGCGTATCTTCATCCGCGCCGACCGTCAGACCCGCTACGGCGACTTCATGCAGGTCATGAACGCCCTGCAGGACAACGGCTTCTACCAGGTCGCCCTGGTCGGCGAAGACAACTCGTAAGGGGAACGCATGACAGCAGCCGAACCCCACGCGCACAGGGATCCGATCCTGGATCCCCCGCGCAAGAAGAAGAAGGGCCTCTCCACCGGCGCCATCATTGGCATCGGCGTCTCGGTGGTGGTCCACGCTCTGGTTGGCATCTACTTGTATCAAAACAAGTTCAAGCTGAAGGAGTTTAACTACGTCGACGACTCGGTGGACGTGGAGCTGGTGGAGCTTCCGCCGCCTCCGCCGCCTCCGCCGCCTCCGCCGCCTCCGCCGACCGACACGCCCCCGCCGCCCAAGCTGCAGGTGCGCGTGCCGGCCCCGGTGACGACGCCCAATCCGCCTCCGCCGGTCTATATCGAACCGACGAAGAAGGATGATCGTCAGGAGTACACCGGTCCTCCGGTCGTGGTCCCCGGACCGCCGCCGCCTCCGGCCCCTCCGGCTCCCGTGGCTCCGCCGCGTCAAGCGGTCACGACCAATGTGTCGTGGGGACGTCGCCCGGCTCCCGAGTTCCCGCAACGGGCTCAGGACCGCGGCATCGAGGCCGGATCGGTGACCCTGCTCTGCACGGTCGGCGCGAACGGCTCGGCGACGAACTGCAGCGTCGTCTCCGAGACGCCTTCGGGCGCCGGCTTCGGCCAGGAGGCCTTGCGGTCGATGCGTTCGGCCCGCTTCTCGCCCAGCACCGTCGATGGTGTGGCGCAAGGCGGACAGGCGCGGTTCACCGTGCGGTTCCAACTCCAGTAGGGGTTGGCGTCATCAGGATGAAACGCCCCGCGGGTTCGCCCCGCGGGGCGTTTTTCTTTGTCCGCGATGCTTGTCGCAGGCGCGGCGGCTTCGACGGAAATGCTGTCGGAGTGCTTGATCCTGGCGTCCCATGCCGTTAGACAACGCCTCTCGCGAAAGCGGGCCGCCTTAGCTCAGTTGGTTAGAGCGCCGGTTTGTGGAGCCGGAGGTCCTCAGTTCAAGCCTGAGAGGCGGTACCATCTTCGACGGCGGCGAACGGCCGTTGTTCTCTCCTCATTGAGATGACTTGTTGATCCGGGCGCGCGGAGCCCCGGCCTGCTGTTGGGCATCCGGTTGGAGGGCGGGCGGGGCGCCGGGCCTTCGCCCGGAGTGTTGGTGGTTGTGTACCGTTTCAACGAAAGCTGACGCCCCGCGCGGGTGGTTGGCTGCAAGCTCGGGACGGAGGATGGTGGCGGTCTTATCGCCTAACCCCATAAGCCTGCGCCCCCGGGTCAAGCCCGAGTGTGACGTGGGCAGGCGGCCCTGCGAGGCTGTCCTTGGACCGGCCGAGTATCCCCTCGACCCTCTCGGCGCTGAACCGTGTTCAGCACCGGCGACCGCAAAGCTCAGGCGGGTAAGTTGGGGTGAGGATTGGCTAGGGAGTCGTTTCGGCTGCCCTTTGCTGCCTCTGATGCGCTGGCTGGCCCTCTATTCCCTTCATCCTCGCCCTTGTGGCGAGGATCCAGACTCCCGGTGCCAACCGGCCGAGACCGGGAGTCTGGACCCTCGGGACAAGCCCGAGGGTGACGAGGGGAAGGGAAAGGGAACGAAGTGGCGGCGAGGCGTCGGTTCTCCCTCCCGTTCGGGGAGGGTGGTCGCGTCAGCGACCGGGTGGGGGCGGCCCGGCAGGGTCGCGCCGGCCTGAAGCCGGACAGGTCGTCGATGGGTCGCACGGCCGCCCCCACCCGGCTTCGCCTGCGGCTCAGCCACCCTCCCCGAACGGGGAGGGAGAGCGTCGTGCGTCCACCTCTCCACGGCGTGGGGAGGAGAGGTGGATCAGGCGATCTTCACGCGGGTGGCGGCTTCGGGGAGGTCTTCGCCGAAGGCGCGCTGGTAGAACTCGGCGATGGTGGGGCGTTCCAGTTCGTCGCACTTGTTCAAGAAGGTCAGGCGGAAGGCCTGGCCGATCTCGCCGAAAATCTGGACGTTCTGGGCCCAGGTGATCACCGTGCGGGGGCTCATTACGGTGGAGATGTCGCCGTTCATGAAGGCGTTGCGGGTCATGTCGGCAACCCGGACCATGGCGGCGATGGCTCGACGGCCCTCGGCGTCGGCCATCTCGGGCACCTTGGCCGAGACGATTTCGGCCTCCACGTCGTGGTCGAGATAGTTCAGCGTCGTTACCACGCTCCAGCGATCAAGCTGGGCCTGATTGATCTGCTGGGCGCCGTGATACAGGCCCGTGGTGTCGCCAAGGCCGATGGTGTTGGTGGTGGCGAACAGGCGGAACCAGCGGTTCGGGCGGATTACGCGGTTCTGGTCCAGCAGGGTCAGGCGGCCTTGCGTCTCCAGGACCCGCTGGATCACGAACATAACATCCGGGCGGCCCGCGTCGTATTCGTCGAACACCAGGGCGATCGGACGCTGCAGCGACCAGGGCAGGATGCCCTCGCGGAACTCGGTGATCTGCTTGCCTTCGCGCAGGGCGATGGCATCCTTGCCGACCAGGTCGATGCGGCTGACGTGGCTGTCGAGGTTGATGCGAACCAGGGGCCAGTTCAGGCGGGCCGCGATCTGCTCGATGTGGGTCGATTTGCCCGTGCCGTGATAACCCTGGACCATGACGCGGCGGTCGTAGGCGAAGCCCGAGCAGATGGCGATCGTGGTCTGCGGATCGAAACGATAGCTGTCGTCGATCTCGGGCACATGGGCGTCGCGCTCGGCAAAGGCCGGGACCTGCATGTCGCTGTCGACGCCAAAGGCCTCGCGCAGGGTGACCCGCCGGGCGGGTTCAAGCGTCAGCAGCGGATCTGGGAGGGCGTCGAGCGTCGAGGTCATGCGACTCATCTAGAGACCCCGCGCGCGCGGCTCAACACGCGCGCGGGGCTCAGAGGCGCTTATTCGGCGCTGAGCTTCACATCGACGTTGTTGCGGGTCGCGTTGGAGTAGGGGCACACCTGGTGCGCCTTTTCGATCAGGTCGTCGATCAAGGCCTGCTCCAGTCCATGGTCGGTGACGGTGAGCGTGACGTCGAGGTTGAAGCCCTCGCCGCGCGTGTTCTTGCCGAAGCCGACGCCGGCCGCGACCTTGGTGTCCGGCCCGACGGGCGAACCCGCCTTGCCGGAGACCAGGCGCAGCGCGCCGAGATAGCAGGCCGCGTAGCCCGAGGCGAATAGCTGCTCAGGGTTCGTGCCGTCGCCGCCCTTGCCGCCCATCTCGGTCGGGGTGGAGAGCTTGACGTCGATCTTGCCGTCATCGGTGGTCGCGCGCCCGTCTTCGCGGCCGCCGCCGGATGCGGTGGCGTGGGCGGTGTAGAGAACGTCCATGTGCGGTTCCTTTGCTGGTGCTCGCCAAACGCAGGTAGGCGCGAATCGTCAAAGACCAAGGGGCGGTCGTGTGCAGATGCGCACTGGCGCATTGCGGGCGACGCGGTCTAAAGCAGTCAATCGGGGCGCGTCTTTCGGAGTTGGCGGTGAAGGTTGCCGAACGCTGGTTCGTCTGGGCGGGCATGGCCCTGTTGGGCGCGGTCGCGCTGGCTGGGCTGGTGGTGGCCGTCTATGCCGCGTGGCTGTTCTATGACCTGCCCGACGCGTCGGAGCTGGCCGACTATCGGCCGCCGACCGCCACGCGGGTCTATGCCGGAGACGGCACCCTGATCGGCGAGTTCTCGGACGAGCGCCGCATCTATGTTTCCTACGACCAAATCCCGGACACGGTGCGCCACGCCTTTCTGGCGGCCGAGGATCGCAACTTCTTTCACCACGGCGGCATCGACGTGGGCGGCATCGGCCGCGCATCGCTGAAGAACGTGGCCAACCTGGCGCGGGGGCGGCGCCTGGAAGGCGGCTCGACCATCACCCAGCAGGTGGCCAAGAACGTGCTGCTGACCAACGAAAGCAGCCTGAACCGCAAGCTGAAGGAAGCCATCCTGGCCAGCCGCCTGGAGGCGACGCTGTCCAAGGAGCAGGTGCTCGAACTGTATCTGAACGAGATTTTCCTGGGATATCGATCGTTCGGCATCGCTTCGGCCGCCTACAACTATTTCGGCAAGTCGCTGCAGCAGCTGACGCCGGACGAGGCGGCGTTTCTGGCGGCGCTGCCCAAGGGGCCGAACAACTATCATCCCAAGCGGCATCCCGGCGCGGCCAAGGGTCGGCGGGATTGGGTGCTGGGCGAGATGGAGCAGAGCGGCTGGATCACGACCGCAGAGCTGCAGCAGGCGCGCGCCCGGCCTCTGAACACGCGCGACGCGCCGCAGCGCGCGGCCTATCGCGACGCCGACTTCTTTGTCGAGGAGGCGCGTCGGCAGGCGGCGGCCAATCCGGACTTCGGCGATCAGCTGAGGGCGGGCGGCTTCTATATGCGCACGACGCTGGACCCGACGCTGCAGACGGCGGCGCGGTCGGCCCTGATGCAGGGGCTGGAGAACTATGACCGCCGGCACGGCTGGCGCGGGGCGTGGGGCGCGACCGACTTCGAGGACGGCTGGCAGGCGCGGGCGCTGGCCGAGCAGAAGATCCCGCCCGAGCGCCGGGCCTGGGAAGTGGCAGCGGTGGAGAGCGTCAGCGGAAACAATGTGCGCGTCCGCACCGCGCGCGAGGACCGCTCGGGCAGCCTGCTGGCCGCCGACGCCGCCTGGGCCAACGCCAACCGGCCGCTGAAGCGCGGCGACCTGATCCATGTCGAGCGCAGCGGCGGACAGTATGCGCTGAAGCAGATCCCGCGCGTGAACGGGGCCATGGTGGCGATCGAGCCGCAGTCGGGACGCGTGCTGGCGATGGTGGGGGGCTATTCCTACGCCCTGTCCAGCTTCAACCGGGCGACCCAGGCGGAGCGACAGCCAGGTTCGGCGTTCAAGCCGTTCGTCTATGCGACCGCGTTGGAGGGCGACTATACGCCGGCGTCGATCGTGCTGGATGCGCCGATCAGCTTCGCCGGCGGGCCGAACGGGCAGCGGTGGACGCCCGAGAACTACAGCCGCGAATACTATGGGCCGCAGACGCTGCGGCGGGGGCTGGAGCTGTCGCGCAACGTCATGACGGTGCGGCTCGCCCAGGCTGTCGGCATGAAGAAGATCGTCGACCAGTCCGCCCGGATGGGCATACCGGGCCTCACGCCGAACCTGTCGGTGTCGCTGGGCGCGGGCGAGGTGACGCCGTATCAGCTGACGGCGGCCTACGCGGCGTTCGTGAACGGCGGGCGGCGGATCACGCCCTATCTCATCGACTATGTGCAGGACCGCGACGGCGAGACCATCTTCCGCGCCGACGACCGGCGATGCGGCGACTGCGGGCGCGGTTTCTCCGGCCAGGAATCGCCCAAGCTCGATCCGCGCGGCGCCCAGGTGATCGACCCGATCACCGCCTATCAGATGAGTTCCATGCTGGAGGGCGTGGTGCAGCGGGGCACGGCGGCGAGCGCGCGGGGCCTCGGTCGCTGGGTCGGCGGCAAGACGGGCACGACCAACGAATACCGCTCGGCCTGGTTCGTGGGCTTCACCACCGACATCGTCGTCGGCGTCTTCATCGGCTTCGACGACAACCGGCCGCTGGGCAACGGCGAGACGGGGACGACGGCGGCGGTGCCGGTGTTCATCGATTTCATGCAGACCGCGCTGAAGGAGCGGCCGGCGCGGCCGTTCGTCAGGCCCAGGAACGCGATCTTCCGGCCCGTGAACGGCATCGAGGAGGCGTTCCGGCCGGGCACCGAGCGACGCGCGCCGCCGGTCCGCGCGCCTGTGCGGGCGCCGGTCCCACCGCAGGGACCTCAGAACTACAACGACGTCATCCGGCGAGAGACGGAAGCCGCGACATCCGCGCCGCCGCCGAGCGCGCCTCCGCCACCCAAACGCGAGCCGGCCGAGGACTTGAGCGGGCTCTACTGAGGCTCTAGATAGAACAGACCAAGGCGCGCCGGCCGACCGGCGCGCCTTTCCTTTTTTGCTGTCGCATGGAGATTGCGATGAGACCGGATGTCGAGGCCATGAAGGCCGACATCGAGCAGAGCGTCGCTCTGCTCAGGAGGCGTCTTTGACTGGGATGTCGCGCTTCGAAAGCTCGATGAGCTGAACGCCCGGGTCGAGGACCCGACCCTGTGGGACAGGCCGGACGAGGCGCAGGCGGTCAGCCGCGACCGCTCTCGCCTTGAAGCCCAGATCAACACCGTCCGGGAGATGGAGCAGGGCGTCGAGGACGGCGTCATGCTGGCCGACATGGCCGACGAAGAGGGCGACGAGGCGGCTCTGGAAGACGCGCGCGCCCAGCTGAGGGCCATCAAGGAACGCGCGGCGCGCGCCGAGCTGGAGGCGCTCCTGTCCGGCGAGGCGGACGGCAACGACGCCTATCTGGAAGTGAACTCCGGCGCCGGAGGCACCGAGTCCAACGACTGGGCCGGCATGCTGTTGCGCATGTACAGCCGCTGGGCCCGCGCTCACGGCTATGAGGTCACCGTCGAGGCGGAAGAATCGGGCGAACAGGCCGGCATCAAGTCGGCCACGATCCAGATCTCGGGGCCGAACGCCTATGGCTGGCTGAAGTCCGAGTCGGGCGTGCACCGGCTGGTGCGCATCAGCCCCTATGACGCGGCGGCCAAGCGGCACACCTCGTTCGCCTCCATCGGCGTGTCGCCGGTGGTGGACGACGCCATCGAGATCGACATCAACCCTTCGGACGTGCGCACCGACACCTATCGCGCGTCCGGCGCGGGCGGCCAGCACATCAACAAGACCGATTCGGCCGTGCGCCTGACGCACGTACCGACCAACACGGTGGTGGCCTGCCAAGCCGGCCGCTCGCAGCACCAGAACCGCGAACAGGCGTGGAAGATGCTGCGGGCGCGTCTGTACGAACTGGAGCTGCAGAAGCGCGAGGCGGCGGCGCAGGCGTTGGCCGACGCCAAGACCGACATCGGCTGGGGCCACCAGATCCGTTCCTATGTGCTGCAGCCATATCAGATGGTGAAGGACCTGCGGACTGAGGTCGAGACCTCGGACACGCAAGGCGTGCTGGACGGCGATCTGGACGCCTTCATGGGCGCAGCGCTGGCGGCGCGTGTCGGCGAGACGCGCGGCTCGACCGTCGAGTGAAGCCAAAGGGGGCCGGCGGCGGCGCCGGCCCTTTTTCGCTCTTAGTGGCGGCTTTCGGAGACGAGGCCGGGCGCGGCCGAAAAGGCGCCGACGACCGGCGCGGCCGGGGTCATATCCGCCTCGGTTTCCAGCGCAGCGGCCTGGACCGGCTCGGGGCGCGCTTCCGGCATGATCGGCTTCACCTGCGGCTGGATCTGGGTGCAGCGTCCCTGGAAGTAGGCGCCGCTGTCGATCGACAGCTTTTCGGTGGTGATGTCGCCCTGGACGTAACCGGTCGCCGCAACCCGCACCTCGCGCGCGGTGATCGGCCCCTGGATGCGACCGCCGACCTGGACCAACTCGGCGGACACCGCGCCCTCGATCGCGCCCGTCTCTTCAACGAACAGGCGGCCGACATGGACGTCGCCCTTGATCTGGCCTTCCAGCTGCAGCCAGCCGTCCCCGACGACCGAGCCGCGCACCTGCAGGTCGACGCCGATCCGCGACGGGCTGCGGCCGGCCGGGGGCGGAGAGGCGGCGGGTTCCGACGCGGCGACCGGTGTCTTCGGCTTGGGCTTGTTGAACATGGTGGCGACCTCCGCACGGCGACTGTTCACGCCACGGCAGCTTCACATGGATTGCGCCGTAACCTTACCGACTTCACCCCTGAGGCGACGATTCGCGCAAGCGGCGAACGCGGTCAGGCGTTCGCGACAGTGGATCAAAGGGCGCGGGCGGCCTCCAGCACCTCCTGCGCATGGCCCTTGACCGAGACCTTGCGCCAGGCGCGTCGGATGCGACCCTCCGCGTCCACAAGGAAGGTCGCCCGCTCGATCCCCATGTATTTGCGGCCATAGAGGGTCTTTTCCACCCAGACGCCCCAGGCCTCGCAGGCGGCGCCGTCCTCGTCGGAAGCCAGGATCACGTCCAATGCGTGCTTGGCCTTGAAGCGGCCGTGCTTGGCCACGGTGTCCCTGGACACGCCGATGACGGCAACGCCCAATGCGGCGAATTCGCCGGCCAAGGCGGTGAAGTCCTGCGCCTCGCGCGTACAGCCGGCGGTGTCGTCCTTGGGGTAGAAATAGATCACGACCGCACGGCCGAGCAAGGCGGCGAGATCGACGCGGCCGCCGCCGTCTGTGGGCAGGTCGAGAGCGGGGGCTTTCATCACGCTTCTTCTCCGCTCATCCCCGCGCAGGCGGGGATCCAGGACGCCGCATCGCTGAGGCCGCCGAGTCGGAACTCGTCGTACAGATCGCGCCAGGTCGGGTTCTGCGCCTCGATCAGTCGCAGCTTCCAGGGACGGTCCCACTTCTTGATGTGCCGTTCGCGCAGGAAGGCGGATTCGCGAGTTTCATGAGCCTCGTACCAGACCAGCAGCATCACGCCGTGTCTGGCTGTGAATCCGCCAAAGGTCTTGGCGCGGTGCTGGGCCACCCGACGGATCAAGTCGTCGGTTGATCCAGTATAGAGCGTGCCGTTCCGCTGGCTGGCCAGGATGTAGGTGAAGAAGGCCATCGTTCGTGCGCCTGTTCTGGGTCCCCGCCTTCGCGGGGATGAGCGGGACTCTAAACTGGCTTGACCAGCACGATCTTCTTCTTGCCGGCCGCCAGCTTGATCACGCCGTCGCTCACGTCGCCTTCGCCCAGCAGCTGCGCGCCGTCGGTCACCGGAACGTCGTTCAAGCGGAGGCCGCCACCCTGGGCCAGGCGGCGGGCTTCGCCGTTGGAGGCGGTCAGGCCGGCCTTGGTGACGACGGCGGCGATCATGGCGCCGAAGACCTCGGACGCGGGCAGTTCGACGGTCGGCAAATCGGCCGACAATCTGCCCTGCTCAAACGCGGCTTCGGCGGCGGCGCGGGCCTGAGCGGCGGCCTCTGCGCCGTGCAGCATGGTGGTGGCGGCGTCGGCCAGCGCCTTCTTGGCGTCGTTGATGGCGGCGCCTTCAAGCGCCTCGTAGCCGGCGATCTCGGCGTCCGACAGGTCGGTGAACAGGCGCATGAACCGGCCCACGTCGCCGTCCTCGGTGTTACGCCAGTACTGCCAGTAGTCGTAAGGCGACAGGGCGTCGGCGTTCAGCCAGACCGCGCCGCCCACCGTCTTGCCCATCTTCTGGCCCGAGGCGGTGGACAGCAGCGGGGTGGTCAGGCCGAAGGCGGCCTTCTGATCGACCCGCCGGGTCAGTTCGACGCCGTTGACGATGTTGCCCCACTGATCCGAGCCGCCCATCTGAAGCTGGCAGCCGTAGCGGCGGTTCAGCTCCAGGAAGTCGGTGGCCTGCATCAGCATGTAGTTGAACTCGAGAAACGTCAGCGGCTGCTCGCGTTCGAGCCGCAGCTTGACCGAGTCGAAGCTCAGCATGCGGTTGACGGTGAAGTGCGTGCCGTAGTCGCGCAGGAACTCCAGGTAGCCGAGTTTCGACAGCCATTCGTCGTTGTCGAGCATGATCGCGTCTGTCGGGCCGTCGCCGAAGTGGAGGAACTTCTCGAACACGCCTCGGATGCCGGCGATGTTCTCGGCGATCCGCTCTTCGGTCAGCAGGGGGCGCTGGGTGTCCTTGAATGAGGGATCGCCGACCTTGGTCGTGCCGCCGCCCATCAGGACGATGGGCTTGTGCCCCGCCTGCTGAAGCCGACGCAGCAGCATGATCTGGATCAGGTGGCCGACGTGCAGCGACGGCGCGGTGGCGTCAAAGCCGATGTAGCCGGTCACCACGCCCGCCGAGGCCGCCGCATCCAGCTCCGCCGGGTGGGTGATCTGGTGGATATAGCCGCGCGCCTGCATGGTCTGGAGGAAGTCGGACGTAAAGGCGTGTTCGGTCATGGTCGGCTTGCGGCGCTTGGCGTGAGGGGGAAGGGGCGTGTAGCACGGCTGTCGCCTCGAGGGGGAGGCTTGGCGGTGGAGGCGGAAAGGTGGCGCACGAACTGAAGCCCTTCGGCGGGATGGCCGGCGGCCTGTCGTTGTCCGTCGAAGTTGAGCGGCGCGCACAGGGGCTGTGGCTGAGGTTCGTCCTTGAAGGCGATGTGGATGCGGTGGCGTGGCCGCCGCTTTCGGCGCGGGGACGAGCGGACGATCTGTGGCGCCACACCTGCTTCGAAGCGTTTGTGCGTACAGGCGGCGGCTATGTCGAGTTCAACCTGTCGCCGTCCGGTGCGTGGGCGTCCTATAGGTTTGACGGTTACCGCAGGGGCATGGTCCAGGCGCCGGAAAGGGTCGAGGTCTCCGGCCTCGATGGCGCGGAAGCCTATGTGGCGCTCGAAGGGCTCGTCGACCTGCCGCCGGACGCGGCGGCTCTGGCGCTGTCGGCCGTGGTCGAACGGGAGGATGGTCGGATTTCCTATTGGGCGCTGAGGCATCCCTCGGATAAGCCGGACTTCCACCATCCGGAATCCTTTGTGCTGGACCTTCCATGAACTTCGGCCTCGACCGCCTGCTGTCCGATTCCACGCTCCGGGCCGAGCTGAAGGGGCGGCGCGTCGCCTTGCTGGCGCATCCGGCGTCGGTGACCAAGGACCTGACGCATGCGGTGGATGCGTTGGCCGCCTGTCCCGAGATCACGCTGGCGGCGGCCTTTGGTCCCCAGCACGGGATGAAGGGCGACCTGCAGGACAATATGATGGAGAGCCCGGACTACACCGACCCGGTGCACGGCATTCCGGTGTTCAGCCTCTATGGCGAGGTGCGGCGTCCGCGCGGGCAGTGGATGGGCACGTTCGACGTGCTGCTGGTGGATCTCCAGGACTTGGGGTGCCGCATCTACACCTTCGTGACCACGCTTCTGTATGTGCTGGAGGCGGCGGCCGAGCACGGCAAGACGGTGTGGGTGCTGGATCGACCCAATCCCGCCGGGCGACCGGTCGAGGGCCTGACGCTGCGCCCCGGCTGGGAGAGCTTCGTCGGCGCCGGGCCGATGCCGATGCGGCACGGCCTGACCATGGGCGAACTAGGCCTGTGGTTCATCGACCGTCTCAAGCTGGACGTCGATTATCGCGTGATCCCCATGGAGGGATGGCGGCCAGGGGAGGGGCCGGGGTTCGGCTGGCCGCTGCTGGACCGGGCCTGGATCAACCCCAGCCCCAATGCGCCCAACCTGTCGATGGCGCGGGCCTATGCCGGCACGGTGATGCTGGAGGGAACAACACTGTCCGAGGGGCGCGGCACGACCCGGCCGCTGGAGCTGTTCGGCGCGCCGGACATCGACGCGCGGGCGGTGATCGCAGAGATGCAGGCGCTGGCGCCCGAGTGGCTGACCGGCTGCGTGCTGCGCGACTGCTGGTTCGAGCCGACCTTCCACAAGCATGTGGGGCGGCTGTGCTCGGGGGTGCAAATCCACGTGGAGGGGCCGCACTACGATCACGCGGCCTTCCGGCCTTGGCGGGTGCAGGCGCTGGCGTTCAAGGCGATCCGGCGGCTGTATCCGGACTACGACCTGTGGCGCGATTTCCCGTACGAGTACGCCTTCGGCAAGCTGGCCATCGACGTCATCAACGGCTCGCCGCTGCTGCGGGAGTGGGTGGACGATCCGGCGGCCACGCCGGCCGATCTGGATGCGGTGACCCAGCCCGACGAACAGGCCTGGGAAGAGGCGCGCCGGCCGTTCCTGATCTACTAAGGACGGCCGGTTCGGCTCAGGCCGGCTTCTCGGCCAGGCGCTTGTCGAGGTAGGCGCCGACGCGGCGGTCGACGGCGGGGACGTGGTCCTGCCAGAAGTGGCTGGCGCCTTCCTCCAGCTCGTAATCGATGACGATGCCCTTCTGGCTGCGCAGCTTGTTGACCACGCGCTCGACCTCGATCGGCGGCACGATGGTGTCGGCGGTGCCGTGCAGGAAGAGGCCGGACGCCGGACAGGGCGCCAGGAAGCTGAAGTCGTACATGTTGGACGGCGGCGAGACCGAGATGAAGCCGTCCGTTTCGGGCCGGCGCATCAACAGCTGCATGCCGATGTAGGCGCCGAACTGATAGCCGGCGACCCAGGTCTGGCTGGCGCCCGGATTGTTGGCCTGAAGCCAGTCCAGGGCGGTGGCGGCGTCCGCCAGCTCGCCGATGCCCGAATCGAACTCGCCCTGCGATTTGCCCACGCCGCGCGAGTTGTAGCGAAGGGTGGCGAAGCCGCGCTGCACGAACAGCTGGTGCAGGGTCACCGCGACCGGGTTGTTCATGTGACCGCCCGCCTTGGGGTGCGGGTGCAGGATCAGGGCGATCGGGGCGTTCGGCCGCTTGCCGGGCGAGTAGCGGCCTTCGATGCGGCCGGAGGCGCCGGGCAGGATGACTTCGGGCATTCAGGGCTCCGGAATCCGTTCAAGTGTCGTTTCGCCGCCGGGCAATACTTGACCGCATCGGTAGGACTTTCTAAGTCCGGCCTGCGCGCCGACGCCCTGGCGAGGGCGCGGGTTCTAGCACAGGAGCCCCGAAAAGCGCGCGGATTTTCATAGGTGCGCAATGCGTCTGTCGACCAAGGGACGATACGCCGTGATGGCGATGGCCGACCTGGCCAAGAACGGGCGCGCCGCCGACGGGCAGACCCGCGCCGTGTCCCTGGCCGAGATCGCCGCACGCCAGGAGATTTCGCTGAGCTATCTGGAGCAGTTGTTCGCCCGTTTGCGCAAGAGCGGGCTGGTCAGAAGCGTGCGCGGACCCGGCGGCGGCTATCGGCTGGCTAAGGATGCGGACCAGACGGTGGTGGCCGAGATCGTCTTGGCTGTGGACGAGCCGATCCGGGCGACGCGGTGCGTGGCGCACGGCTCGCCCAAGGGCTGCATGCTGGCCGGCGAGCGGTGCATCACCCATAACCTGTGGGAAGATCTGGGCGAGGAAATCCATCGCTATCTGGCGGGCGTGTCGCTGGAGGACGTGGTGATGAACCGCACCGGGCGGCGGGGCGACGTTGCGGCGGCTCAGCCCGAAGCCGTCGGAGTGGCGGCGTGAGCGGCGTCTATCTGGACTACAATGCCTCGGCCCTGACGCGGCCCGAAGTGCAGGCGGCGACGGCGGCGGCGCTGGCCGACAACGGCAATCCATCGGCGGTGCATGCGGCGGGCCGACGCGCACGCGCGCGGATCGAGACGGCGCGGGCGCAGGTGGCCGAACTGGTCGGCGTTGATCCGACGGCGGTGGTGTTCAACTCGGGCGGCACGGAGGCGAATGCGCAAGGCGTCGCTAGCGCGCTGGCCGCCGGATGCGAGCGGCTGATCGTCTCGGCGACCGAGCACCCTTGCGTAGCCGAGACGGCGGCGAACGCCGGCGCGGCGGTCGAGGTGCTGCCGGTCGATGCGGACGGCATGGTCGATCTGGACTGGCTGAAGGCGGCGCTGGCGCGTCCCGGACGGGCGGCGGTCGCCATCCACCACGCCAACAACGAAAGCGGCGTGATTCAGCCGATCACCGAAGCGGCCGCCTTGGTGCGGGCGGCGGACGGCTGGCTGCACGTCGATGCGATCCAGTCTGCGGGCAAGATCACGGTCAACATGCGCGACCTGGACGCCGACAGCCTGACGCTGTCAGCACACAAGCTGGGCGGGCCGCAGGGCGTGGGCGCCCTGGTGCTGAAGGAAGGCCGCACGGGCGTGCGCATCCTGCACGGCGCGGGGCAGGAGCGCGGCCTGCGCGCGGGGACAGAGAATGTCGCGGGAATCGCGGGCCTCGGCGTCGCGGCGGGCTGCGCCATGCGCGACCTGTCGCAGGCGGCGGATCACGTCGCCTGGCGCGATGCGGCGGCTACGGCGGTCAAGGCGGCGGGCGCGGTGGTGATCGGCGAGGGCGCGCCGCGCCTGCCCAACACCCTGTTCCTGGCGGTTTCCGACTGGGACAGCCCGCAGCAGCTGATCACCTTGGATCTCGCCGGCGTCATGGTCTCGGCCGGCTCGGCCTGTTCGTCGGGCAAGGTGAAACCGTCCAAGACGATCGCGGCCATGGGGCTGGACGCCTTGGCTCGCGGGGCCGTGCGCGTCTCCGGCGGCTGGGGCACGACGCAAGCCGACTGGGTCCGGTTCGCGGATGCGTGGTCGGGCGCCTATATGAAGCACAGGACGCGCCAGGCAGAGCGCGTGAAGGAAGTCGCGTAAATCATGGCCGCCGTTCAGGAAACCATCGACGCCGTCGCCGAGCTGGAGCGCTACAAGCACGGCTTCACCTCGGATATCGAGCAGGAGTTCGCGCCCAAGGGCCTGAGCGCAGACATCGTGCGCTTCATCTCCGAAAAGAAGGGCGAGCCGGAATGGATGCTGGAGTGGCGCCTCGCCGCCTATGAACGCTGGCTGGCGATGGAGGAGCCGACCTGGGCGGCGGTGAAGTACGAGCCTGTCGATTATCAGGACCTGTATTACTACGCCGCGCCGAAGCAGAAGGAGGGACCCAAGTCGCTGGACGAGGTCGATCCCGAGCTGCTGGCCGTCTACGAGAAACTCGGCATTCCGCTGAAGGAGCAGGCGGTGCTGGCGGGCGTGCAAGGCGCGCCTCGGGTAGCGGTGGACGCGGTGTTCGACAGCGTCAGCGTGGTCACCACCTTCAAGGAAGAGCTGTCCAAGGCCGGCGTGATCTTCATGCCGATCTCAGAGGCGCTGCGCGAACACCCCGAGCTGGTGCGCCAGTATCTGGGGTCGGTGGTGCCGGTTTCGGACAACTATTTCGCGGCGCTGAACAGCGCGGTGTTTTCGGACGGATCGTTCGTCTACATCCCGCCGGGCGTGCGCTGCCCGATGGAGCTGTCGACCTATTTCCGCATCAATGCATCTCAGACGGGCCAGTTCGAGCGGACGCTGATCATCGCCGACAAGGGCAGCTATGTCTCCTATCTGGAGGGCTGCACGGCGCCGATGCGCGACGAGAACCAGCTGCATGCGGCGGTGGTGGAGATCGTGGCGCTGGACGACGCCGAGGTGAAATATTCGACCGTCCAGAACTGGTATCCGGGCGACGCGGAAGGGCGGGGCGGCATCTACAACTTTGTCACCAAACGCGCCGACTGCCGGGGCGATCGGTCCAAGGTGTCCTGGACGCAGGTCGAGACGGGCTCGGCCGTGACGTGGAAGTATCCGTCCTGCGTGCTGCGAGGCGAGGAAAGCTCGGGCGAGTTCTATTCGATCGCCATCACCAACGGGCATCAGCAGGCAGACACCGGCACCAAGATGATCCACCTGGGCCGAAACTCCAAGTCGCGCATCATCGCCAAGGCGGTGTCGGCGGGACGGTCGGATTCGACCTATCGCGGCCTGGTGTCGGTGCACCCCAAGGCCGAGAACGTGCGCAACTTCACCCAATGCGACAGCCTGCTGATCGGCAAGGAGTGCGGATCGCATACCGTGCCCTACGTCGAGGCGCGCAACGGCTCGGCCCAGCTGGAGCACGAGGCCACGACGACCCGCCTGTCCGACGACCAGCTGTTCTACGCCCAGCAACGCGGCCTGAGCCAGGAAGAGGCGGTTGCGCTTCTGGTCAACGGCTTCGTCCGCGACGTGCTGCAGGAACTGCCGATGGAGTTCGCCGTCGAGGCGCAAAAGCTGGTGGCGATCAGCCTTGAAGGCTCGGTTGGTTAGACAACAAGAAAAACAATGCTGAACATCAACAATCTCCACGTTTCCGTTGGCGACAAGCCGATCCTCAAGGGACTGACGCTCGATGTGCCCGCTGGCGAGGTGCACGCCGTCATGGGGCCGAACGGGGCGGGGAAGTCGACGCTGGGATACGCCTTGTCGGGGCGGCCGGGCTATGAGGCGACGGAAGGGTCAGCCGCCTGGAATGGCGAGGACCTGCTGGCGCTGGAGCCGGCCGAGCGGGCGGCCAGGGGCGTGTTTCTGTCATTCCAATATCCGATCGAGATCCCGGGCGTGCCGGCGCTGACGTTCGTGCGTACGGCGCTGAATGCGCAGAAGCGCCAGCGCGGCGAGGAGGAGGTGTCGGCGCCGGCGTTCCTGAAGCTGGTGCGCGAAGCGTCCAAGCGCCTGCGGATGGACTTCGACATGCTGAAGCGGCCGCTGAACGTCGGCTTCTCGGGCGGCGAGAAGAAGCGGATGGAGATCCTGCAGATGGCGCTGCTGGAGCCGTCGCTGCTGATTCTGGACGAGACGGATTCGGGCCTCGACATCGACGCCCTGCGGATCGTGTCTGAGGGGGTCAACGCGCTGCGCTCGCCGGACCGGGCGATGCTGGTGATCACCCACTATCAGCGGCTTCTGGACTATATCAAGCCGGACCGGGTGCATGTGCTGGCGGCCGGCCGGATCGTGGCCTCGGGCGGGCCGGAACTGGCGCTGCAGCTGGAGGCGGAAGGCTACGACAAGTATCTTCCGGCCGCGGCATGACGGCGGCGCTCGATATCCGCGACGCCTCGACCTTTCCTTCGCGGCGGGTGGAGGCCTGGCGCTACAGTGACCTGAGGCGGGTGCTGAGAGAAGCGCCGCCGCCTTCCGGCCCGGCTGAGGTCGGCGGGCCGGGGCCTTTCCACGACCTGGGCGGGGACGCGATTGTCTTCGCCAACGGGCGGCCGGTCGGCGTAACGGACTTCATCGCCGGCGGCGAGCAGACGCTGCGGCTGCGCTTCATCTCCGATGCGACCGGAACGGCGCACGCCGCCTCGGCTCGGGTCTCGGCTCGGCCGGGCGCGAAGCTGCTGCTGCTGGAGAGCCATGAAGGCAGCGGTTCGGCCTATCTGGCGCATAATCGGCTGGAGCTGGATGTGGCGGCGGGCGCCGAGGTGACGCGCATCGTCCTGGTCGAAGAGCCTGAGGCTGCGCTGTCGGTCACCGAGGCCAGGGTTCGGGTCGAGGCGGGCGGCGTCTATTGCCAGACGATCGTGGCCACCGGCGCGCGGCTGCAGCGGCTGGAAACGCAGCTGACGCATGGCGGCGAGGGCGCCGAGGTGCGGATGGATGGGCTTTATCTGCTGAACGGCTCGCGGCATGTGGACATGACCACCGTGGCCGATCATGTGGCCCCGAACGGAGCTACCAGCCAACTGACCAAGGGCGTGGCGCGAGACACCGCGCGCGGCGTCTTCCAGGGCAAGATCGTGGTTCAGCGTGGGGCGGACGGCACGGACGCGCGGATGGGCCATCATGCGCTGATCGCCTCCGAGCGGGCCGAGATCGACGCCAAGCCTGAGCTGATCATCTATGCCGACGACGTTCAGTGCGCGCACGGCAACACGGTCGGCAATCTGGACGAGAGCGCCCTGTTCTACATGCAGCAACGCGGCATTCCGGCGGACGAGGCGAAGGCGCTGCTGACGCAAGCCTTTTTGATCGAGGTGGTGGACCGGATCGAGCACGAGGCGGCTCGGAAAGTGGTGCGGGAATGGCTGACGGTCAGGCTGTGAAAAGTCCTCCCCTCTTGGGGGAGGGGGACCATGCGAAGCATGGTGGAGGGGGCGCGCCCCAGACACCATCCTTGCGTTCGGCCCCCTCCACCGCTTCGCGGTCCCCCTCCCCCAATGAGGGAGGATTCGATCCCTATGCCGCGCGCGCGCAGTTCCCGATCCTGTCGCGGACGGTGAACGGCAAGCCGCTGGTCTATCTGGACAATGCCGCCTCGGCGCAGAAGCCAAGGGCGGTGATCGACGCCATGGTCGGCGCGATGGAAGGCGCCTACGCCAATGTGCACCGGGGGCTGCACACCCTGGCCAACGAGACGACCGAGGCGTTCGAGGCGGCGCGGGAGACAGCGGCGCGGTTCCTGAACGCCGAGGCGGCTTCCAACATCGTCTGGACCAAGGGCGGGACCGAGGCGGTGAACCTGGTGGCGTCCAGCCTGGGGCAATCGATCCAGCCGGGCGACGAGATCATCATCTCGGAGATGGAGCACCACTCCAACATCGTGCCTTGGCACCTGTTGCGCGAGCGGCGGGGCGCGGTGCTGAAATGGATCCCGATCCTGGACGACGGCTCGCTGGACATGCAGGCCTATGCGAGCCTGCTGAGCGAGCGGACGCGGATTGTATCGGTGACGCACATGTCCAATGTGCTGGGCACGATCAATCCGGTGAAGCGGATCACTGAAATGGCGCATGCGGTCGGGGCGCGCGTGCTGATCGACGGCTGCCAGGGCGGGGTGCACGCCCAGCCGGACGTGCAGGCTATCGGCTGCGACTTCTACGTCCTGACCGGCCACAAGCTTTATGGGCCGACCGGGATCGGCGTCCTCTACGGGACCACGGAGGCGCTGGAGGCGCTGCCGCCGTATCAGGGCGGAGGCGAGATGATCGAGACGGTGACGCGGGATCGCATCACCTACGCCAAGCCGCCGCACCGGTTCGAGGCGGGCACGCCGCCGATCCTGGAGGCGATCGGCCTGGGCGCCGCTTTGAATTGGTTCATGGGTTTCGATCGCGCGGCGGTGCGGGCGCACGAGGACGCGCTGTACGAACACGCCCGCGCGCGGCTGACGGACGCCGGATGGCTGAGAGTGCTCGGCGAGGCGGAAGGCAAGGGTGCGATCCTGGCCTTTGCGGTCGAGGGCGCGCACGCGCACGACGTGGCCCAGATCATGGACCGCTATGGCGTGGCGGTCCGGGCGGGGCTGCACTGCTGCGAGCCGCTGGCGCAGCGACTGGGCGTGACGTCGAGCACGCGGGCGTCGTTCGCCCTATATAACACGCTGGAGGACGCGGACGCCTTCGCCGATGCGCTGATCAAGGCGCGCAACTTCTTTGTGTAAGCCATGACCGACACTCCCGTTTCCGACAGCGACGCCTTTGCCGAGGCCTGGAACGAGCCGCAGAAGAGCGCCCTGTCGCAGGGCGAGCTCGACAAGCTGACCGACGACCTAATCGAGGCGTTGAAGACGGTGTTCGACCCCGAAATCCCAGTCGACATCTATGAGCTGGGACTGATCTACCGCGTGGACGTGTCGGACGACCGCGACGTGGTGGTGGACATGACCCTGACGGCGCCAGGTTGCCCGGTGGCCGGCGAAATGCCGGGCTGGGTGCAGGATGCTGTGTTGAAGGTCGAAGGCGTGCGCTCGGCTCACGCCAACCTGGTGTTCGATCCGCCGTGGGACCCTTCGAAAATGAGCGACGAAGCCAAGCTCGCGCTGAACATGTTCTGACCATGACCGAGCTTCAAACCACCACCCGTCCCCGTCGTCCCCGGCCCAAGGTCGTCACCTTGACGGACGCCGCCGCCGAGCGCGTGCGCGAAATCATGGACCATGCCGACAAGCCCTATATCGGCCTGCGCGTCGGGGTGAAGAACGGCGGCTGCGCCGGGCAGGAGTACACCTTCGCCTATGCTGAAGAGGCCGGCCTGCTGGACGAGGTGGTCGAGGACAAGGGCGTCACCGTCCTGATCGATCCCAAGGCGGTGCTGTTCCTGATCGGCACCGAGATCGACTACGAGACCACGCGTCTGTCGTCCAAGTTCGTGTTCAACAATCCCAATCAGACGGACGCCTGCGGTTGCGGAGAGAGCGTCACCATCGTGCCGGCGGCGGCGCTGGACGCCTAGACCCTCGGCGCTTCCCCCGGTGTGGCAATGAGCTCGGCGGGGGAGACGGGCTTGCCCGTGGCCTCCGCTACCAGTTCGGCGGTGCGGGTCTCGATAGCGGCTTCCAGGCGCGCCAGGAATTCGTCCTTGGGCAGGCCGGTCGGGATCGGCTCCAGGAAGTCGAGGGTGGCCGTGCCCGGGTGCTTTTCGTACCGCTCCTCGGGCCAGAACAGGCCGAGGTTGGTGGCGAGCGGCACGACCGGCATGTCGAAGTCGCGGTACATGTGCCAGACGCCGGAACGATAGCGATACTTCTTGCCGACGGGGGCCAGATGGCCCTCGGGATAGATCAGGATCCTGCGGTTTTCGGCGCGCGCCTCAGCAGCTCGGGTCGCCAGCGCCTTTCGCGCCTCGTGCCCGCCGCAGGAGGCGACAACGATGGCGCCCAGCTTCTTCAGCACCCCGCCCAGCAGCGGAAACTTCTCCAGGTGATCGCCGGTGACGAAGGCCAGATCGTCAAACTGGTCATAGGTGACGAAGCCGTCGCCCCAGCTCTGATGCTTCGAAGCGATGATGAAGGCGCCGGCCGGCAGGCTTGCCTTGCCCAGCACGCGCAGGCGGATGCCGGCGAACAGGCGCATGGCCTGAACCATCCGCTTCACATACCGGCGAATGACCCAGCCCGTCGGCCCTCGACCGGGCGCCAGGGCGGCAAAGGCGGCGGTCAGGCCATAGCCGATCGACAGGATCCAGTAGGCGACGTTGAAGACCAGGCTGCGCATCGCGTCTTCGGTCAGTGGGCGCGGGCCCGAGTCTCGGCGGCGGTGATCAGATTGCGGCCCGTGCGCTTTGAGCGATACAAGGCGGCGTCGGCCCGCTCCATCAGGGCCAGCAGGCTCTCGCCCGCCTGGCGCTCGGCAAAGCCGCCGGAGATGGTGACTGCGCCGAGTTCATCGTTGGTCGAACGACGACGCAGCGAGCGGGAGGCGATCTCCTTGCGGATGACCTCCAGCGCACAGGCGACCGCGCCGGACGCCTCGCCCGGGAAGATTAGGGCGAACTCTTCGCCGCCGAAGCGGGCCGCGAAGCGCGTCTCGCCGCAGACGCGCGACAGCACGCTGGCGACGTAGCGCAGCACCTGATCGCCCGTCTGATGGCCCCAAGTGTCGTTGAAGCGCTTGAAGTGGTCAATGTCGAGCAGGGCCAGCGTCAGCGGCGAGCCGGTGGCGTCGGCGTGGGCGCAGGCGCGCGCCAGCTGTTCGTCAAAGGCCTTGCGGTTCGCCAGGTCGGTCAGGGCGTCGGTCATCGCCTCGCGCCGGACCTGATCCAGGTTATCGCGGAGCCGGGCGATCTCGTCGGTCGAGGCTTCCAGCCGCTGCTCCAGCTTGGAGGTTTCAGCTTGGGCCTTGGCGGTGGCCGAGGTCAGGCTGGCCACCAGCGTCTTCAGGGCCTGCCCGTCGTTGGTGTGGCTGATGGTCTCCGACGCGCCCGCCAGGGTCTGGCCATAGGCGTGCTGGGAGCGGTGCGCCTCTGCGATCACGTCGGCGACGCTGGAAAGTTCGCGATCCAGCACTGCGCCGGCGTCGCGCATCTGCTCGCTCAGCTTGTTGCGCGGCAGGAACTTGGCGGCGAGGCGTTCCGAATCGGCCTCGGAGATGGAGCCCTCGACCGCCAGCACACGCTGGATCTCGGTGGCTAGCGCGCCGTCCGGCTCGTGAACGGCGTTGAGCCAGATCTCGAAGTTCAGCGGGGTCGGCCAGACGCCGGCGGCTTCCATCTCGGTGATGACGCGTTGGGCCAGGCCATAGGCCGCCGGGCCCCTTATCGCGAGATCAACCTGAGCCGCCATTCCCATCCCCCACTGCGGCGATTGCGATTCGCCGTTCATATGGAGACATTAGCGCCATTATCCGTAACGGCGGGTTAAGTCCGCGCCGCCCCTAGGCGGGGATGGAGACGGGACGACGCAGAAAAGCGGGGATATCGTCGCCGAAACCGCGAACGCCGCCGCGTTCGGGTTCGGACGCCCGGCGCTCGCCGCGACGGTCCGACTGGCGAAGCTGAGGTTCCGAGCGGGGGGGCGTGCGGGGCTCGGCGCGCGGCTCTGCGGGAGCCTCGACCAGAACGGGTTCGGGCGCGGGCGCGACCTGCGTTTCAGCCTCGGCCTCCGGCTTGCGGCCTCGGCGGGCGCGCGAGCGGGTGGAGGAGGCTTCCGCTTCGGCGGGCGCCGCCGCAACGGCCTCGGGCGTCTCTTCGCGGCGCGCGCGACCGCGCTCGGAGCGGTCGCCACGGCCATGTCCGCGACCTTGGCCGCGGCCCTCGTCACGGCGCGGCGCGTCCTTGATGGCGGAGAAGTCGATGTCGAGCGACAGCTCCTCCGGCTCCTTCTTGATCAGCTTCAGCACCTTGTCGAGCGACTTGTCGTCGGCCGGGGTGACGATCATGAAGGCCTGGCCCAGCCGTCCCGCGCGACCGGTGCGGCCGATGCGGTGGACGTAGTCGTCGGCGTGGTGCGACACGTCGTAGTTGAAGACATGGCTGACGTCGGGGATGTCGAGGCCGCGAGCGGCGACATCCGAGGCCACCAAAATCTTCAGATCGCCGGCGCGGAAGTCGGCCAGCGTCTTCATGCGCTGGGCCTGATCCAGGTCGCCGTGGATCGGCGCGGCGTCGAAGCCGTGGACCTTCAGCGACTTGGCGACGATGTCCACTTCCGACTTGCGGTTGCAGAAGACGATGCCGTTCTTGACGTCCGCCCGCTCGACCAGGGCGCGCAGAGCCGTGCGCTTGGCCTTGGGATCGCTGGAGGGGATGCGGACCAGATACTGGGTGATGGTGTCGGCGGTCATGGCCGGACGCGACGCCTCAATCCGGGTCGGATCCTTGAGGAAGGCGGTGGTCAGGCGCGTGATCTCCGGCGGCATGGTGGCCGAGAAGAACAGGGTCTGACGGCGCGGCGGCGTCAGCTTGAAGATCCGCTCGATGTCGGGGATGAAGCCCATGTCGAGCATGCGGTCGGCCTCGTCGACCACCATGATCTCGACGCCGGTCAGCAGCATCTTGCCGCGCTCGAACAGGTCGAGCAGACGGCCCGGGGTGGCGATCAGCACGTCCACGCCCTTGTTCAGGGCGGCGACCTGGTCGCCCATGGACACGCCGCCGATCAGCAGCACCCACGAAAGCTTGGTGCCCTTGGCGTATTTGGCGAAGCTTTCGGCCACCTGATCGGCCAGCTCGCGTGTCGGCGCCAGGACAATGGCGCGCGGCATGCGGGCCCGGGCGCGGCCGGTGGACAGGCGATCCACCAGGGGCAGGGTGAAGGCGGCCGTCTTGCCCGTGCCGGTCTGGGCGATGCCCAGAACATCGCGGCCGGCGAGCGCCACCGGGATGGCCGAGGCCTGGATCGGGGTGGCGGTGGTGTAGCCGGTCTCGGCGACCGCCTGCAGGGTCGTGGGCGAAAGGCCCAGGGTGGTGAATTCTGTCATGTATCCTTGGGGACGAAAAAAGCGTCTGCGTGCGTCGTTAAGCGACGGAACCGCCCTGATGCTTGGGCGAGCGGGCGGCGCGGATCGCAGACCTGTCCCGAGGCTGGCGCTGATATAGAAGTCCCCGCGAAATAGTCAAGTATTTCGCGGATCAGCGCCGGCCGAACAGCTTTTCCATATCGTGAAGCTTCAGCTCCACATAGGTCGGACGACCGTGATTGCACTGTCCGGAATGGGGCGTGGCCTCCATCTGGCGCAGAAGCGCGTTCATCTCGGGTGCGGACAGGACGCGGCCGGAACGGACCGAACCGTGGCAGGCCATGGTCCCGCAGACGGCGGCCAGCCGCTCCTTCAGCGACAGCGCCGCGCCGTGCTCGGACAAGTCGTCGGCGATGTCGCGGACCAGGCCCTGAACGTCGGTGTCGCCCAGCAGCGCCGGGGTCTCGCGCACCAGCACGGCGCCGACGCCGAAGGCTTCGACCACCAGGCCCAGTTCGGCGAGTTCGTCGGCGCGGGCGGACACACGTTCCGCCTCGGCGGGGTCAAGCTCCACCACCTCGGGGGTCAGGAGGGCCTGACGCGACACGGCGCCCTCGGCCATCTGGGCCTTCATCCGTTCGTAGACGAGGCGTTCGTGGGCGGCGTGCTGATCGACGATGACCAGGCCGTCGCGGGTCTGGGCGACGATGTAGTTGGCGTGGAGCTGCGCCCGCGCGGCGCCCAGGGGGAGGGAGACTTCGTCAGGGTGTGGGGTGTGGGGTGTGGGGTGTGGGGTCGGTTCAACGCGGGCGCTGGGTTCGTTGAGGCCGGGGATGATCTGCGCCGTGGCGGTTGCTGGGGCGGCCCAGGCTTGCCAGCCGGACCAGCCGGTCGCTCGCGAATCTGCGACGCTTCCATCGGGCGCCCCCACACCCCACACCCCATGCCCTATTCCCGTCGGGCCGCTGTGCGGGCGAAAGCCGCTCAGCGCATCCGCGGCGACCGTCGTGCTGGCGCGGTGACCCGCCGCGTGCAGGGCGTGACGCAGGGCGCCGACGATCAGGCCGCGCACCAGCGCCGGGTCGCGGAAACGGACCTCGGCCTTGGCCGGATGGACGTTGACGTCCACCAGCAGCGGGTCGATCTGCAGGAACAGGGCCGCCGCCGGGTGGCGGTCGCGCGCCAGGAAGTCGGCGTAGGCGCCGCGCAGCGCCCCCTGCAGCAGGCGGTCGCGGACCGGCCGGCCGTTGACGAACAGATACTGATGCGCCGCATTGCCCCGCGAATAGGTCGGCAGACCCGCATAGCCGGACAGCCGAACGCCATCGCGCTCCTGATCGATCAACAGGGCGTTGGCCTCGAAGTCGCGGCCGAGCAGGGCGGACAGGCGCTTCAGCCGACCCTCGTCGCCGGGATGTTCGGCCGGCAGGCGCAGGGTGGTCTTGCCGTCCAGCGACAGGGTGAAGGCTGTCGCCTCATGCGCCATGGCCTGACGCTTGATCTCTTCCGAGATCGCCATGGCCTCGGCGCGCTCGGACTTCATGAACTTCCGCCGGGCGGGCGTGGCGTAGAACAGGTCGCGCACCTCGACGCGGGCGCCGTGCGGTCCGGGAAAGCCGGTGGGTGACAGCGGGCGCTGGTCGCCGCCCTCGACCACCACGGACCAGGCTTCGGCCGCGTCACGGGCGCGGCTGGCGATGGTCAGGCGCGCGACCGAGCCGATCGAGGGCAAGGCCTCGCCGCGAAAGCCCAGGGTGTGGATACGCAGCAGGTCCACGTCGCCCGCATCGTCTGGCTCGAGCTTGGAGGTCGCATGGCGTTCGATGGCGAGCGCCAGTTCGTCCCGGGGGATGCCCCGGCCGTCGTCGGCGATCAGGATTCGCGACAGTCCGCCGCCGTCGGCCTGAATCTCGATCTGGCGGGCGCCGGCGTCCAGGCTGTTCTCCACCAGCTCCTTGATGGCGCTGGCGGGGCGCTCGACCACCTCGCCGGCGGCGATGCGGTTGACGGTCTCGGGCGGGAGGCGGCGGATCGGCATGAGTCCGCAAAGGATAGGCCGATTGCGGCCGGTACGCGAGGCCGGCGGCGTTGCTCAGGCCCGTTTGGGCCGTTAAGGCGTTTGCCTTCTCCCGCCTGCCCGAAAAGACGCCGCCATGCACGACATCAAAGCCATTCGCGAGAACCCGGACGCCTATGTGGCCGGCTGGCTGTCGCGCGGCGTGGCCGAGGCGCAGCAGGTCGTTGATCGCGCGTTGGAGTTGGACCGGGAACTCCGCACGGCCCAGACGACCGGCCAGGACGCCCTGTCCAAGCGCAACGCCGCCTCCAAGCTGATCGGCGCGGCGATGGCCAAGAAGGACATGGCCGAGGCGGACCGGCTGAAGGCCGAAGTCGAGGCGCTGAAGGGCGATATCGCCTCGGCCGCCGAGGTCGAGGCGCGGGTCGGCGGCGAGCTGCGCGACCTGCTGGCTGCCCAAAAGAATCTGGCGGCCGACGACGTGCCGGACGGCGAGGACGAGGCGGGCAACGTCGAGACCCATCGTCATGGCGAACCCCGCCGCACCGGCCCGGCCAAGGATCACGCGGATCTGGGCGAAGCGCTGGGCCTGCTGGACTTCGAGGCGGCGGCCAAGATGTCGGGCGCGCGGTTCGCGGTGCTGAAGGGACAGCTGGCGCGGCTGGAGCGGGCGATCGGCCAGTTCATGCTGAACATCCAGATCGATCAGCACGGCTATCTGGAGGTGAACCCGCCGTATCTCGTGCGCGACGAAGCGATGTTCGGCACGGGACAGCTGCCGAAGTTCGAAGAGGACCTGTTCCGCACGGGCGACTACCTGCTCATCCCCACTGCCGAAGTCTCACTGACCAATCTCGTGCGCGAGAGCATCCTGTCGGAGGACGAACTCGCCGAGCCGATGCGGCTGACGGCGCTGACGCCGTGCTTCCGCGCGGAGGCCGGGTCGGCCGGCCGGGACACGCGCGGGCTGATCCGCCAGCACCAGTTCTCAAAGGTCGAGATGGTGTCGATCACTCGGCCTGAGGACTCCGAGACCGAGCACGAGCGCATGACGGTCTGCGCCGAGACCATTCTGAAGATGCTGGAGCTGCCGTTCCGCCGCATGCTGCTGTGCAAGGGCGACATGGGCTTTTCGGCGAAGAAGACCTTTGACCTCGAAGTCTGGCTGCCGAGCCAGAACACCTATCGCGAGATCAGCTCCTGCTCCAACTGCGGGGATTTCCAGGCGCGGCGCATGGAGGCGCGGTTCAAGCGCGCGGGCGAGAAGAAGACCGAGTTCGTGCACACCTTGAATGGGTCGGGCCTGGCGGTCGGCCGCACCCTGGTGGCGATCATGGAGAACTATCAGGACGAAGACGGCCGCATCGCCGTGCCGAGCGCGCTTCAGCCCTACATGGGCGGGCTGACGCATGTGGGCGGGGCTGCGTGAAGATCCTCCTGACCAACGACGACGGGATCGAGGCGGAAGGCCTCGCCTGTCTGGAGCGGATCGCGCGGACGCTGTCGGACGACGTCTGGACCGTCGCGCCCCAGACCGAGCAGTCGGCCAAGGGGCGCGGGATCACCCTGACCGAGCCGTTGCGCGTCGCTTCCCTCGGTGAGAAGCGGTTCGCCGTCAGCGGCACGCCGACCGACTGCGTGATCCTGGCCGTCAACGACCTGATGCCGGACAAGCCGGACCTGGTGCTGTCCGGCGTCAACCGCGGGCACAACATCGGCGAGGACGTCAGCTATTCCGGCACTGTCGCGGGCGCGTTGCAGGGCATGGCCTTCGGGATCCGCTCCATCGCCCTCAGCCAGAGCCTTGAGCGCTTCCACGACGAGGTGATCGCGCGCTGGGAAACGGCCGAGGCTTTCGCGCCCGCCATCGTCTCGCGCCTGCTGGACCAGAAATGGCAGCCGAACGTGATCATGAACCTGAACTTCCCCAACCGCCCGCCCGAGGCGGTGAGCGAGGTCGAGGTGACGACGCAAGGATTCCGCGACATCGGCGAGATGCACGCGGTGCGCCGAACCGATCTGCGCGGGCGCGATTACTACTGGATGAGCTTTCGCGGAAAGAAGCAGGAGCATGCCGAGGGCACCGACCTGCGCGCCATCGACGAGGGCCGCATCTCGGTCACGCCGCTGCATGTCGACCTGACCCACATGCCCAGCGTCAACGACCTGAAGAAGGTGCTGGGCGGCGCGCCGCCGCGCCGGGTGGAGCGAGCGTGAAGCTGGACGACGAGCGCGCCGGGCGGCTGATCCTGGCGCTGCGACAGCAGGGCGTCACCGACGGCCGGGTGCTGGCGGCCATGGAGGCGGTGGACCGCGCGCTGTTCGTGCACCAGAAGTTCCTGGACCAGGCCTGGGAAGACCAGGCCCTGCCGATCGACTGCGCCCAGACCATCAGCCAGCCCTTCATCGTCGGCCTGATGACCCAGGCGCTGGACGTGCAGCCGCGTCACCGGGTGCTCGAGATCGGCACCGGCAGCGGCTACCAGTGCGCGGTGCTCAGCCGCCTGGCGCGCTACGTCTATTCGGTCGAACGCTATCGCAGCCTGCTGTCGGAAGCCGAGGAGCGGCTGCGGGCGCTGGGCGCCGACAACGTCATCACCCGGCACGGCGACGGCGGCCTCGGCTGGCCCGAACAGGCGCCCTTCGACCGCATCATGGTCACCGCCGCCGCGCCCGGAGAGCCGACCGAACTGCTGAAGCAGCTGAAGCCCCAGGGCGTGCTGGTCGCCCCGGTCGGCCGAGGGTCCGTGCAGATGCTGCACCGCTACGTCGGCCAGGGCGACGGCTCCTTCCGCCGCGAGAGCCTGACGGAGGTCCGCTTCGTGCCGCTGGTCGAGGGGTTGGCGAAGGAGGGATAAGGTGCGGCCTTAACCTTATCGCCCAACTTCCGCGCGGTTTGCGGGGTTGGCTTGGGGCGCGCCAAGGGGCACACCGGGCGGGCGAGTTCTTCAGGCAGCAGGCGAGGCGACGAATGGCCAGTTGGTCGGGCGTGATCAGGATGGCGGCGATCGCCGGTGCGGCGGCGAGCCTGGCGGCCTGCGTCAGCTATCCGTCCGAGCCGCGCTATTCGACGCGGGCGACGCCGGGAGAGGCGTCCGCCTATCCGCCGCCGGGCACGCCGGCGGGGCAGCCCTATAATCCTTATGGTGCGCAGCCCGCCCAGCCGACCCCGTCCTACGAATCACCGCCCCCGTCGGCGGCGCCCGTCGCGCCGGTCGAGGGCGGGGCCCTGCCGCCGACTTCGGCGCAGCCCTATGCGACGCCGGCGAACTCCACGCCGACCTATCCGCCAATCTCGAGCGCGCCTGTCGTGGCGGGCGCGGGTTATGCGATCCAGCCCGGCGACACCCTGTCCGGCGTCGGAAGACGTTTCCAGACGCCGGTGCAGACGCTGATCGACCTGAACAACCTGGGGCCGCGCGGGGCGATCACGCCGGGCCAGCAGATCGTGCTGCCCGACTCGGCCGTCGATACGGGACGTGATCCTTACGCCACCGGGCCTTCACCGGTTGGGGTGCTGGTGCCCAGCGCCGGCGCGGTTCCGCCGCCCCCGCCGCCGCCGTCCGGCAACGCCGCCTTGCCGGTGCAGTCGCGGCCCAGCGCGCCTCTGGCCAGCGCGCCGACGCCAGGGACGGCCCAGGTGGCGCTGGTCTGGCCGGTGCGCGGCGAGATCCTGCGCCGCTTCGGCCCGGTCGGCATGGGCGAGCGCAACAACGGCATCAACATCGGCGCCTCCGCGGGCGCGGAAGTGGTCGCCTCGGCCGCAGGCCGGGTGGCCTATGTCGGCGACGACCTGGTGGGGCAGGGGCTGACGGTGCTGATCGTCCACGCCAACGGCTGGCGCACCGTCTATGGCCATCTGGGCTCGGCCACGGTGCGCGACGGCGAGGATGTGCGCCAGGGTCAGCAGATCGGCACGGTCGGCCTGACCGCCGGCGACGGGCGGCCGTCCATTCACTATGAGACCCGCCGGATGCAAGGCGACGATCCCGTTGCGGTGGATCCATTGACGGTGTTGCCAAGGTAGCGCTTTCGCCGCGTTGCAATCGTCAAGCCTCGGCCCTAGGTTCCGCGCCTCGTTTGACCGGGGCGCCGACGAGGGCCTGCCCCTGCCCGGAGTTCACCGATGTCCCCAGCAGCCGACGGCGGCGTGATGGCCGTGATCATGCAGTTCCTGCCAATCCTGGCCATCTTCATCCTGTTCTATTTCCTGCTGATCCGTCCTCAGCAGAAGCGGGCCAAGGAGCATGCGAACACGATCGGCGCCATCAAGCGCGGCGACACGGTTGTTCTGTCCAGCGGCATGATCGGCAAGGTGACCCGCGTCGAGGACGCCGAGGTCAACGTCGAGATCGCCCCCAGCGTCAATGTGCGGGTGGTCAAGGCCATGGTGGCCGAGGTGCGCAACCGCACCGCCATCGCCGCCCACGACGCCAAGCCGCTCGCCAAGTCCTGATCCGCGTCCCTCCGCGCCGCACGACGGCCGGTAACCGAGACCTTCGCCCATGATTCAGCTGTCGCGCTGGAAAGTCACGCTGGTGGTGCTGTCCCTGATCGTGGGCGTGCTGCTGGCCTTTCCGAACCTCCTGTCGCCGCAGCAGCGGGCAAGCCTGCCGGGCTGGCTGCCCAAGAACGCGCTGAACCTGGGGCTGGACCTCCAGGGCGGCTCCTACCTGCTGCTCGAGGTCGATGTGCCGGCCATGCGCCAGGCGCGGGTCGCCAACCTGGTGGAGGACGTGCGGGTCACCCTGCGCGAGGCTGGGATCGGCGTGAACCAGCTGCAGCGCGAAGAGGGCGGGGTGGTCGCCACCATCGCCAACGCTGGCCAGTATGACGCGGCCTTCCAGGCGCTGCGCACCCTCGGCGGCGCGACGGGGCCGAGCGGCGAGGTCGAACGCGCGGCGACGCGCCTGTCCGACAACCGCATCCGCTTCGGCTACACCGACACGGCGCTGAACGGCATGGGCACGACCGCCGTCGATCAGTCGATCGAGGTGGTGCGCCGCCGCATCGACAGCCTCGGCACGCGCGAGCCCTCCATCACTCGCCAGGGCGCGGACCGCATCGTGGTGCAGGCGCCGGGCGAGAGCGATCCGACGCAGCTGGAGCGGGTGATCGGCCAGACCGCGCAGCTGACCTTCCAGATGGTGGACGTCGAGAACTCGGTGAACGACGCCGTCGCCGGTCGGGTCCCGCCGGACTCGCAGCTGCTGACCGACGAGCAGGGCACGCCCTATCTGGTCAAGCGCCGCATCCTGGTGTCGGGCGAGAACCTGACGCGCGCCGGCGTGGGGGCGGACCAGAGCGGTCGTCCCGCCATCGACTTCCGCTTCGACGGCACGGGTGCGCGGCGCTTCGGCGAGGCGACGGCGCAGAACATCGGACGGCCCTTCGCCATTATCCTGGACGGCAAGGTGATCTCGGCGCCGACCATTCAGAGCGCCATCACCGGCGGCACGGGCCAGATCACCGGTCAGTTCTCGATCGAGGAAGCCTCGACGCTGGTGAACCTGCTGAACGGCGGCGCCTTGCCCGCGCCGCTGAACGTGGAGGAACGCCGCGTCGTCACGGCCGAACTAGGCGCCGACGCCGTCGCGGCCGGCGGCCTGTCGACGGCCATCGGCTTCGCCATCATCGTGGTGTTCATGATCCTGGCTTACGGCTTCCTGTTCGGCGGGGTGTCAGTGCTGGGTCTGATCCTGAACGGCATCCTGATCGTGGCGGCCATGTCGCTGACGCAGGCCACCCTGACGCTGCCGGGCATCGCCGGTCTGATCCTGACGTTCGCGGTGGCGGTGGACGCCAATGTGCTGATCTATGAGCGGATGCGCGACGAGGCGCGGGCGGGCCGCAGCGTCATCGCCTCGATGGACGCCGGCTTCAACAAGGCCATGGGCACCATCATCGACGCCAACCTGACGACTCTGGTCGCGGCCGCCATCATGTTTGTGTTCGGCGCGGGGCCTGTGCGCGGCTTTGCCTGGACGCTGACGATCGGCGTGTTCACCTCGGTGTTCTCGTCGGTTCTGGTGGCGCAGGTGCTGCTGGCCTACTGGCTGAAGACGGCCAAACCCAAGAAACTGCCGATCGCGGAGTGATGACGATGCGTGGATGGCCCTTTATCAAGCTGCTGCCGCAGAAGACCAACTTCCAGTTCGTGAAATATGCGCGAGCGGCCGGCGTCCTGTCGGTCGTGCTGTGTCTCGCCGCCATTGTCGGCTGCTTCTATCCCGGCCTGAACATGGGCATCGATTTCCGGGGCGGCGCCTCGATGGAGGTCGCCAAACCGGCTGGGCAGGTGATCGAGCTGGATCGCGTGCGCGAGGCGGTGAACACCCTGAGCCTTGGCGACGTGCAGGTGCAGGGCATTGCCCGGCGTGACAGCAACGCCAACGACGGCTCGACCGCGATTGTCCGCTTCCAGGTGCCGGAAGGCCGCAACCAGACGCAGGTCGTCCAGCAGGTCGAAGGCGCGATCAGCGGCGCGGTCGGCGAGGTAACCTATTCCGGCGTCAGTGTCGTGGGCTCCAAGGTGTCGGGCGAGTTGTTCACCTCCGGCCTCCTGGCGCTGGGCGTCGCGATCGGCCTGATGTTCCTCTACATCTGGTTCCGGTTCGAGCCGCAGTTCGGCTTCGGCGCCGTGATCGGCCTGCTGCACGACGTGATCCTGACGTTCGGCCTGATCGTGGTGATGCGGCTGGAGTTCAGCCTGAACATGGTGGCCGCGATTCTGACCGTGATCGGCTATTCGATGAACGACACGGTGGTGGTGTTCGACCGCCTTCGCGAGAACCTGCGCAAGTACAAGACCATGCCCCTGCGCGACGTGATCGACCTGTCGCTGAACGAGACCCTGTCGCGGACCATCATCACCGGCGTGACGGCGGTCATGGTGCTTGCGGCGCTGGCGGTGTTCGGGGGCGAGGCGCTGTTCGGCTTCTCCATCGCTCTGATGTTCGGCATCATCATCGGCACCTATTCGTCGATCTATGTCGGCGCGCCGATCATCCTGCTGTGGGGCGTCAAGCGCGGCGCGCTCGTCGAGGACGCCAAGCCGGTGAAGCTGGGCATGGCCAGCCGGCCCTGATCAGGGTCGCAACCCGAACTCGAGGCCGCCGGGCGAAGGCACGGCGGCCTTTGTTGCTTCAGGACAGACGAAGCGTCGCTTGGACGTAGCGGGAGACTTCGCGCGCGGCGCTGGGGTCCTGCGCCATCGACCACCAGCCGACTTGAAAGCCGAGGTAGGCGACCGTCATGAAGTCGCACAGCTCCGGGGCGGCATTAGTTTCGGACAGCAATACGGATCGCTCCGCCGCCGACAGATCGAACTCGACGACCGCGCCGGCCACATCCCAGGCGATGTCCTGCGGGCCGATCAGGTCGTGCGATTGGGAATGATCCACAGCGTCGGTCTTCAGCACGCCGCCTGGTCCTTGCAGCCACTCCCAGCGGTGGAGACGCCCGTCGATGTGGACGGGTCGGCTGGCGGCCTGAAGCTGCTCGAGCCGCCGTTCTGTCCATGCGCCGAGGTCCGGCGCCGCGTCGCCCAAGGCTTCGCGAAGGTTCTGGCGCGCCATGGCGAAAAGCTCGTTCAGGGTCGCACCTTGATGTGGGGCGGGAAAGGCGCTGGCGCGAAAGGCGAGATAGGGCCCCAGCGCCTGAACGATCTGTCTCCGCTCGGGCGCGCCGCCATCGATCCAGGGTTCGAGCAGAAAGCCATGCCGTAGCGCGAGCGGCTCGGGCGCAAAGCCGGCGCGGCTGAGGGCTCGCGCTCGCTCCAGCTTCTCCTCGGCGGTCGCGTCCAGGCCGACAAAGCTCAGAAGATACAGGCCTCGTTCCGTAGTCAGCCGGTATTTGCGCGCCTCGCGCGACGGATCGGCGGGCGCATCGGGCCAAGGCGAGAGCTTGCGCCAGGCGCCGCCTGACAAATCCTTCAACGGCCGGGTCGGCTTGCCGGCCACGTCTTCGAACCAGGCCGCCAGCGGCGCTCCGGGTGCGTTGAGAATCACCGCCTCGAACGAGGCGACGCGGCGCTCTGCCGTGTCCCAGCGCGCACGATGATGCGGCTGGGCATGCGGACCGAGGTCGCCCGAGTGGCTGGGCATGAAGACGATGCGCTCGGCCGGAACGCCCTGGCTTTCCAGCCAGTCGGCTGCGCCGCCCAGCGAGGAGCCCGACAGGCCCGGACCTTCATCGACAAGGACGAACGTGGCTTGTGGATCGTCCAGGATGCGCGCGCGCAGGGCGGAGCTGATGTCCAGCGAGCGCGCGAACGGCTCGCCGCGTGGGCGAACGGTGATGCAGGCGCGGGCGTCGGCCACGGCAGCCACCAACGCCGCGAGCCCGACGCCGATGCTGCGCAGACCGATGACGACACAGCCGTTCGGCAAGCCCCGCGCGGCCTGAAGGTAAAGCTCGGGATAGAGGGCGTAGTAGGCGAAGCCTTCCGGATGCTTCAGCGTCAGGCGGTGCGGTGCAAGGCGAACCAGTGGACGCAGCCGCTCCAAATCGACGGAAGGCGCGGGTTCGTCAGGGTGCGTCCATGCCTCGTCAAAGGCGCGCGCAAGCTCGACCAAGACCGCCATCAGTTGGTCCTGCGCGTCCGAGACATCGTCGATGTCGCCGGCCGCCTCGCTTTCGGCGTCGGCCCAGCCCTGAAGCAGAGACGAAAGGCGCAGAAAGACCCGGAACACCGCCGCGCGCAGCGCCAGTCCCTGCAAGGCGCCGAAGTCCGCGCCGTCTTCGATGAAGCCTTTCAGAACCGCCGGCCCGTCCACGACGTCGGCGTGATCTCCGTAGACGAGCAAGCGGCTTAGCGCAGAGAGGCGCAGAAGCGCTGGATGCGGCCGCAGGCCTCTTCCAGCACGGCCTCGGATGTCGCGTAGCTGATGCGGAAGTAGGGCGACAGGCCGAAGGCCTCGCCCTGAACCACGGCCACGCCTTCGGCGTTCAGCAATTCGGTGGTGAAGGTCGAGTCCCCATCGATCACCACGCCGCTCTCTGTCGTCTTGCCGATCAGGCCGGCGATCGAAGGATAGACGTAGAAGGCGCCCTCGGGCGTCGCGCAGCTGATCCCCGAGGTCTGGTTCAGCATGGAGACAACCAGGTCGCGCCGGCGCTCGAACGCCGCCTTGCGCTCGGCGATGAAGTCCTGAGGGCCATCCAGCGCCTCGACCGCGGCCCACTGGCTGATGCTGGTCGGGTTGGAAGTGGTCTGGCTGGCGACCTTGCGCATCAGGTCGATCAGCGGCTTGGGCCCGCCCGCATAGCCGATGCGCCAGCCCGTCATCGCATAGGCCTTGGACACGCCGTTGACCGTCAGGGTGCGATCCATCAGGTCGGGCGCGACCTGGGCGATCGTGGTGTATTCAAAGTCGCCGTAGACCAGGTGCTCGTACATGTCGTCGGTCAGCACCCACACCTGCGGGTGGCGACGCAGCACGGCGGCCAGAGCCTCCAGTTCCGCGCGGCTGTAGGCGGCGCCCGTCGGGTTGGACGGCGAGTTCAGGATCAGCCACTTGGTCCGGGGCGTGATGGCCGCGTCCAGCGTCTCGGGCCGCAGCTTGAAGCCGTCCTTTTCCTCGCCGACCGCGACCACCGGCTCGCCGCCCGCCAGCAGCACCATGTCGGGATAGGACACCCAGTAGGGCGCCGGCACGATCACCTCGTCGCCGGGCGACAGGGTGGCGACCAGGGCGTTGAAGATCACCGGCTTGCCGCCGGGCGCGACGTGGATCTGGGCCGGTTCGTAGGACAGACCGTTCTCGCGCGCGAACTTTCTGCAGATGGCCTGTTTCAGCTCCGGCATGCCGTCGGCGTCGGTGTATTTGGTCTCGCCGCGCATGATGGCGTCGATGGCCGCCTGCTTGACGTTGTCGGGCGTGTCGAAGTCCGGCTCGCCTGCGCCCAGTCCGATCACGTCGCGGCCCTCGCGCTTCAGCTCGCGCGCCCGGGCGCTGACGGCGATGGTGGCCGAAGGCTTGACGCGGGCGAGCGAGGCGGACTGCAGGCTGGACATGGAAGACCCGTCGAATTGAAACATTTGCGCCGGGGAGGCGGGTCTGTTTACGCAAGGGTCGCAAAGGCGGCAACGCGATGCAGCCCGCAGGAGAGAAAATGATGCTGAAACTCTACTATTCGCCGGGCGCGTGCGCCCTGGCCTCGCACATCGCGCTGGAAGAGGCGGGCGCCGAGTTCGAGCTGGAGAAGATCGACCTGAAGCAGGGTCAGCAGAAGACGCCGGAATACCTGGCAATCAATCCGGCGGGCGTGACGCCGGCGCTGCGCACCGACGAAGGCGTACTGACGCAGAACCTGGTGATCATGGGCTATATCGCGCAGACGCACCCGGAGGCGAAGCTGGCGGACGTCGACTCGAGCTTCGAGTTCGGACGGATGCAGGCGTTCAACGGCTTTCTGGCCTCGTCGCTGCACCCGCTGATCGGCCGGGCGCTGTTCAGCCGTCCGCCGCTGGAAGGCGAGGCGAAGGACGCGGCGATCGAAGCCGGCATGATGAAATACGCCCTGGTGGAGGACAGCCTGCTGCAGGGGCCTTGGGCCATGGGCGATGCGTATACCGTGGCGGACGGCTATCTGTATGTGTTCACGCGGTGGGCGCGGCAGGCGGGCCTGCTGGACCCCGCGCGCTATCCGAAGCTGAACGACCATCTGGACCGGGTGCAGGCTCGCCCCGCGGTTCAGCGCGCCCTCGCAGCCGAGGGAATCGACGCGGTCTGAGCCGTCTGCTCCCGGCGTTGGCGCGGTTCATGACGGCATCGTGAATGCGGCAGGGCGCGGCGGTCATGAACCGCCGCGCTTATCGGCTCCACAGCGATGCGAAGGGGCTTGCCATCCCCCCTTGGGACGGGCAAACGGGCCGCAGGTAGGCATGGCGCGAGCTGTCAGGAGCCTTCTCGCGCTGGGGATGCGCGAGGCGGCGGGCGTCGTCAGGCAGACTGCAATCAAGTCGTCCTCAGGCCCGAGAAACGGTAAGCGCATCCCATGATTTCATCCCTGTTCGGCGTGATCTCCAATGACATCGCCATGGACCTGGGCACGGCCAACACCCTGATCTACATGAAGGGCAAGGGCATCGTCCTGAACGAGCCGTCGGTGGTGGCGCTTCGCAACGTCGGCGGCCGCAAGGTGGTCCACGCTGTGGGCATCGAGGCCAAGCAGATGCTGGGCCGCACCCCCGGCCACATGGAAGCCATTCGTCCGATGCGCGACGGAGTCATCGCCGACTTCGAAGTCGCCGAGGAAATGATCAAGCACTTCATCCGCAAGGTTCATAACCGCAAGGGCTTCGTGAACCCCAAGATCATCGTCTGCGTGCCGTCGGGCGCCACGGCGGTGGAGCGTCGCGCGATCAACGACAGCTGCCTGAACGCCTCGGCCCGTCGTGTCGGCCTGATCGACGAGCCCATGGCCGCCGCGATCGGCGCCGGCCTGCCGATCCACGAGCCGACCGGATCGATGGTCGTCGACATCGGCGGCGGCACCACCGAGGTGGCCGTTCTGTCGCTGTCGGGCATCGTCTATTCGCGTTCGGTCCGCGTCGGCGGCGACAAGATGGACGACAGCATCATCTCCTACATGCGTCGCAACCATAACCTCCTGATCGGCGAGACCACGGCCGAGCGGATCAAGAAGGACATCGGCACCGCGCGCATCCCGCTGGACGGCGAAGGCCTGACCATCGACGTCAAGGGCCGCGACCTGATGCAGGGCGTGCCGCGCGAGGTTCGCATCTCCGAGCGCCAGGCGGCGGAAGCCCTGGCCGAGCCGGTCACCCAGATCATCGAGGCGGTCAAGGTGGCGCTGGAAGCCACGCCGCCTGAACTGGCCGCCGACATCGCCGACAAGGGCATCATGCTGACGGGCGGCGGCGCCCTGCTGCGCGGTCTGGATGTCGAGATCCGCGACCATACCGGTCTGCCGGTCTCGGTGGCCGAAGATCCTCTGTCGTGCGTGGCCATCGGCTGCGGGCGCGTGCTGGAACATCCGCGCTGGATGAAGGGCGTCCTCGACTCGGCGCTTTGATCGCAAGACCTTGCGGCCAAGCTTAAGCTTGGCCGCATAATCTTGTGCAGCAATGTTGCGAGTGGTTCCATTCCCGCCGTGATTTTGCGATAGGCGGGAAGAACGGCAGGGGGACTGCCGTCACCGCACTCTTCTACAGGAAGGCTGACCGTGGCGTTTCGCGACGGCCCGTTCGATACCATCAAGGTGCCGCTGGTCTGGACGGCGGCGGTCGTCGTCGTGGTCGGCCTGATCGTCGCGGTCCTGCTGCTGATCAGCGACACCAACGAGCCGCAGACCAGCACCAGCTACGGCGTGGCGCGAGGCGGCTTCGAGGCGGCGGCCGCGCCGGCGGGCAGCGCGCTTTCGGCGCCCGTGCGCTGGGTGGGCGGGGCCTTCGACTATGTCGGCAGCTACTTCTTCGCGCTCGGTGAAAACCGGCGTCTGCGCCGCGAGGTGGCGGACCTGCGCGCCTGGCGCGACGACGCGATCGCGTTGAAGAACGTCAACCGTCGCTACGAGACCATGCTGGGCGTGCGCGTCGAGCCCGAGGTGCCGATGGCGACGGCGCGGACGATCTCCGATGCGCGGGGCCCCTTCAAGAACGCGCGCTTGCTGGATATCGGATCCAACAAGGGTGTTCAGGTCGGCAATCCCGTCGTCAACGAACATGGCCTGGTCGGGCGCATCTCCGGCGTGACCGGCGGCGTCAGCCGCATGGTGCTGCTGACCGACGTGGCCTCGCGCACGCCGGTGCTGATCGACCGCACCGACGCTCGCGCCATCCTGACCGGCGACGGCAGCGGTAACCCGCGACTGGCCTTTGTGCGCGGGGCCGACGCGGTCAAGGCCGGCGACCGCATCCTGTCGTCCGGCGACGGCGGCGGCATTCCGCGCGGCGTCCCGATCGGCGTCGCGGCCAAGGGGTTGGACGGCTCCTGGCGGGTGAAGCTGTTCAGCGATCGAGGCGCTGTCGATTACGTCCGAGTGCTGCTGTTCCGCGACTTCGCACAGCTGGTGAACCCGGCGGCGCTGAACGCGCCGACCCTGTCCGGCCTCCGTTCGGCCGCACCGCCGACGCCCGAGCAGGCCGCGATCATCGCCGATGCGGTGGGGCGGCTCCAGGCGCTGGCGCAGGCCGACGCCGAGCGCGCCCGCGCGGCGCTGGCGGCCCAGGCCCAAGCTCAGGCTCAAGCGCCGACCCAGACGCCGCCCAACCCGGCCGCGCCCGGCCAGCCATCGCCTCTGCCGACAGGCTCTTCAGCCGCAACAACGCGGCCGGCGCCGGCCGCCGTCGCTCCGGCTCGATCCACGCCTTCGCCGACGCCAACAGCACAGGCGCCTGCCGCACAACCGGCTGCGGCGCCGACCGCGCCCGCACCGGCCGATACGACCCCGGCGCCAGGAGGCGCGCTGTGAGACGCCCTGTCGCGGTTCGGGTGATCGGGCCGATGCAGTGGATCGTCTATCCGGCGCTGCTGGCGGCCGCCGCCACCGTGGTGCTCGGGACGCCCCTGCGCTTGGCTGGCGTCGGTCTGCCGGAGCCGGTGACACCGTTTGTGCTGGCCTTTGCCTGGCCTCTGATCCGGCCGTCGATGCTGGCGCCGGCCGTGCTGTTCGCCCTGGGCCTGTTCCTGGATCTGTTCTGGGGCAATGTGTTGGGGCTGTGGCCGCTGAGCCTGATGGGAGTCTACGCGGTTGTGCTGTTCTCGCGCAGTCTGCTGGCGGGACAGCAGATGCTGTTCCTGTTTGCCGGCTATGTCGGCTGCGTGCTGGCCGCCTTCGGCCTGGCGTATCTGATCGTGACGATGCGCGCGGGCAATGCGCCGAGCCTGGTGGCGTTCGCCGGCCAGGTGATCCCGACCCTGATCCTGTTTCCCATCGCCGCCTGGATGCTGGACCGGTTCGACGATGGCGACGTGAGGTTCCGATGAGCAGCGAACCGTCGATCTTCTTTGCCGATCCCAACGAGCGTCAGGGATCGTTCCTCAGGCGGACGCTGGTGTTCGGCGGTCTGTCGGCGCTGGGCGTCACCGCCCTGGTCGGACGACTGGGACAGCTTCAGGTCGTTCAGGCCCAGGAATATGCGACGCTTGCGTCCAACAATCAGTTCAACTTTCGCCTGGCGCCGCCGCCGCGCGGGGTGATCAAGGACCGCAACGGCGTGGTCATCGCCGGCAACCGGCCGAGCTTCCGTGTGCTGGTGGTCCGCGACGAAACCAAGGACCTGGACCAGACGCTGGATCTGCTGGGGCAACTGCTGCCGGACACGGTGGAGCGGCGCCGCGCCATCATCCGCGACGTCAACGCCGCGCCGCGTTTTTCGCCGGTGCCGGTCAAGAGCGACCTGACCTGGGAAGAGTTCGCCAAGGTCAACCTGTACGCCCCCGAGCTGCCGGGCGTCATGGCCGACATGAACGACGCCCGCTACTATCCCTTCGGCGGGTCGTTCGCCCACGTCATCGGCTATGTCGCCAAGGTCACCGACCGCGACGTCAAGACGATGCGCGAGAAGGGCGAGGAGCCGCCCGCCATCCTGTTCAACCCGGCCTTTCGCATCGGCAAGCTGGGCGTGGAGAAGGCGCTCGACACCGATCTGCGCGGCGAGGCCGGCGGCAACCGGGTCGAGGTGGATGCGCGTGGCCGTGTGGTGGCCGAGGACGTCGGCGGCTCTCGCCCCGCGGTGCCCGGCAAGGAGGTCGTCCTGACGCTGGACGCCGATGTTCAGAACCGCGCGCTGGAGGTGTTCGGCGAAGAGGCGGGCAGTTGCGTCGTCATGGACGTGCGCAACGGCGACATCCTGGCCATGGTGTCGGCGCCGTCGTTCGATCCCAACCTGTTCGTGGGCGGCGTGCCGTCCAACATCTATCGTGCGCTGGCTGACTATGAGCGCCGGCCGTTGCTGGACAAGGCGCTGACGGGCACCTTTGCGCCGGGTTCGACCTTCAAACCGGTGGTGGGTCTGGCGGCGATGAAGCGCGGCGCCAATCCTGACCGCCGCATCGTCTGCAACGGGGCCTATTATCTGGGCCGGCGCTTCGCCTGCCTGGGGCGGCACGGCGCCCTTGATATGCGGGGCGCGATCAAGAACTCGTGCAACGTCTACTTCATGACCCTGGCGGTCGAGATGGGGCCGGACGCCATCGCCGAGACCGCGCGCGAGATGGGCCTGGGCCAGATCTTCGACATCGGCATTCCGGGCCAGAAGAGAGGCCTGGTGCCCGACCGGCAGTGGCGGCGCGACAATCCGGTGCGCGGCGACGGCAAGTGGTATCCGGGCGAGACGCCGAGCTATGGCATCGGGCAGGGCGCCCTGAACGTCAACGCGCTGCAGCTGGCGGTGTACACGGCGCGGCTGGCCAATGGGCGCAAGGCGGTGACGCCGCGCCTGATCAAGTCGATCGGCGGGGTGGAGCAGGCTCCTGGCGCCGACTTCGCGGACCTGCCCTACGACCCCGAGGCGCTGAAGGTGCTGCGCGACGGCATGGAGGCTGTGACCGACGTGGGCGGTACGGGCTTTCGTAACAGTCAGCTGGGACTGGGCGCGGTCCGCATGGCCGGCAAGACCGGCACCGCCCAGGCCCAGAACTATGGCGCGGGATCGCGCAAGGGGGCAGGGCGGCCCTGGGCGCAGAAGGACCACAACCTGTTCATCGCCTATGCGCCGACCGACAATCCACGCTACGCCGTGTCGGTGATCGTGCAGCACGGCGGCATGGGCGGCGGCACCGCCGGCGCGCCGCGCGCGCGTGAAGTGATGAAGGTGGCCCTGCTGAAGGATCCCGAGATCCGCGCCCGCATCCAGCAGTCGGGCTTTGCAGAGACCGAGGACGCGGGGGTGCAACAGGGCGCGCCGCCTGACGCCGTTCAGCCCGAGGTCGCGGCGCCCTTGGACGCGGCCCCGGCGCCCGCACCCACGGAGCCGCCCCGGTGACCGCCTCGGCCCTGACCCGCCCGGGCGAGCGCGAGCGCGTTTCCACCAAGCTGTCCGAGATCGACTGGCGCCTGGTCGCCCTGTTGTGCGTCATCGCCGGGACCGGAACCGCGATGCTGTATTCCATCGCCGGCGGCCACTGGCAGCCCTGGGCGGCCAACCACCTGATCCGCTTCGGCGGTTTGCTGACGGTGATGCTGGCGCTGTCGCTGGTGCACCTGAAATGGTGGTTCCGCGCGGCCTATCCGATCTACGGCGTGCTGCTGCTGCTGGTGCTGATGATCGAGTTCACGCCGCTGGGTTATACGGCCGGGGGCGCGCGCAACTGGCTGAATCTGGGCTTTACCCGCATCCAGCCGGCCGAGTTCATGAAGATCGGCCTCGTTCTGGCGCTGGCGCGCTGGTATCACAAGCACAGCGCCCAGGAGGCGCGGTGGTCGTGGAAGCTGCTGTTTCCCGCCGGCATGATCGGTGTGCCGTTCCTGTTGGTGGCCAAGCAGCCCGACCTGGGATCGGCCATGATCATCGGCCTGACCGGTGCGGTGGTGATGTTCCTCGCGGGCCTCAGCTGGCGGATCATCGCGGCCTGCGCCGCCGCCGTGGTCGCCGTCGTGCCGCCGTTCGTGATGTTCGTGATGCACGACTATCAGCGCAACCGGGTGCTGACCTTTCTTGATCCGGCCTCCGATCCGTCGGGGACGGGCTACAACATCATCCAGTCCAAGATCGCGCTGGGCGCCGGCGGTCTGCTGGGCAAGGGCTACGGCCTGGGCAGCCAGAGCCAGCTCGAGTTTCTGCCCGAGCGGCATACCGACTTCATCTTCTCGACCGTGTCTGAGGAGTTCGGGTTCCTGGGCTCCTTCACCATGCTGGGGTGCTACATCGCGGTGATCCTGATCGCGCTGCGGATCGCCTCCTTGTCGCACAGCCACTTCGGCCGCATCGCCGCGGCCGGCATGACGGCCTATTTCGCGCTGTTCGTGATGATCAACGGCGCCATGGTGATGGGGCTGGCGCCGGTGGTGGGGGTGCCGATGCCGCTCTTGTCCTATGGCGGATCGTCGATGATGACGGTGATGTTCGGCTTTGCCCTGGTGATGGCGACGCGGGTGCACCGCTATGCCGAACTGCCGAAGGGCGAGGGGCTGTTCTAGAGGCTTCTTGGGGGACTGGTCCGAGGCGAGACGGCGCGGCATAGGTCGGGCATGACCGATGACGCCGCTCCCGAACCCCGTTGGGCCTCCGCCCTGAGCAAGCCCCTTGCCTGGCGCGCAATCGCCGAGACGCCGGTGTTCGAGAACCCGTGGATGCGGTTGATCCGCTACCAGGCCGTCGCGCCCAGCGGCGCCGAGACGGAATACACGGTGATGCGGCCCAAGAACGTAGCCACGGGGGTGCTGCCGATCCACGACGACGGCATGGTGGTGCTGGTGGGCCAGCAGCGGTTCGCGCGGATGAACTACTCCTGGGAGATGCCGGAGGGCGGCGCCGAGCCCGGAGAGGACCCGGCCGAAGGCGTGCGACGCGAGCTGGCCGAGGAGGCGGGCTTGGTGGCCGACAGCTGGTCCGAGCCGATGGTGGTGGAGCTGTCGAACTCGATCACCGACGAGGTGGCGCACACCTGGATCGCCTGGGACCTGCGCCCGTCGGTGCAGACGGCGGCGGATGCGACCGAGGTGCTGGCGGTGGTGCGCGCACCGTTCCGGCAGGTGCTGGAGGCCATCGGCCAAGGCGCGATCCGCGACGTGATGACGGTGGCCGCCGTCTACCGGGCCTACCATATGGCGCGAGAGGGCCTGCTGCCGACCGCGCTGGCGCACGCCATGCTGCAGGGCGTATGATGCCCCGCCACGAGGAGACGGCGATGCCCAAGCTTGAAGTGGTCGCGGAAACGGCCGGACCCTGGCGACAGCTGCGCGCCTCGGCCGAGGCCGCGACGCGCGAGGAGCCGCAGCTGGCCTCACAGATGAACTCGGTGATCCTGTCGCACGACGGCATGGCGGGCGCGCTGAGCTATCAGGTCGCGCGCAAGCTGGGGGACGACGAACTCGGCGCCATGTCGGTGCGCGAAATCTGCCTGTCGGCGTTCGCGGCCGATCCGGCCATCGTGCAGGCGGCCGAGGCCGATCTGGAGGCGGTGGCGGAGCGCGATCCCGCCATCCGCTCGCTGCTGCAGCCGTTTCTCTACTTCAAGGGTTTCCAGGCGCTGCAGGGCTGGCGCGTGGCGCACTGGCTGTGGGAGCAGGGGCGCGAGACGCTGGCGTTTCACTTCCAGAGCCGAATCTCCGAGCTGTTCCAGGTCGACATCCATCCGGGCGCGCGGATGGGCAAGGGGCTGTTTCTGGATCACGGCACCGGCATCGTCATCGGCGAGACGGCGGTGGTCGATGACGAAGTGTCCATGCTGCACGGCGTGACGCTGGGCGGAACGGGCGCCGAGCGCGGAGATCGCCATCCCAAGATCGGCCGAGGCGTGCTGCTGGGCGCCAGCGCCAAGGTGCTGGGCAACATCGTGATCGGCGACTACGCCAAGGTGGCCTCCGGCTCGGTGGTGCTGAAGGCCGTGCCTTCGGGCTGCACCGTCGCGGGCGTGCCGGCGCGGCTGGTCAACTGCCCGACCAACGCCGAACCGGCGCGGACGATGGACCATACGCTGGCCGACGTGGTCTACGACTTCGTCATCTGACGGGTTTTCATCAAGGACGGGCTTCTCTAGGGTCCCGCGCCAATCCCCGAACAAAGGCTGGACCGATGAAAGACACCGACCTGAAGCGCATCGAGAGCCATCTCAAGCGCACCTTCAACACCGGCGGCATCATCGTGAAGGCCCGGCCCAAGCAGAACGACTCGGCCGAGGTCTATGTCGGCGACGAGTTCATCGGCGTGGTGTTCGAAGACGAGGACGAAGCCGGCTCCTTCATGTTCGAGATGGCGATCCTGGCCGAAGATCTGCAGGACTGAGCCGCGCCAGACATGGCAAGATCAAAGGCCGGACGGGTGACCGTCCGGCCTTTTCTGCTTTCTTCCTGGAAGCGGTCAGCGCTTGCCGAAGATGATCTTGGCCAGGCTGGCGAAGAAGCCGGGGCGATGCGCCTGCGGCGTCACTTCGGCCGTCGCCTCAGTGATCGAAGACGCGGCGGCGGGTTCGGGCGAAGAAGCAGCCTCGGCTTCCGCGCTGGCTGCGGCGGCGGGGATGGCGGCTTCCGGCGCGATGGTCGAAGCGGCCGCGGCGGGCGCGGGATCGACGGTCGTCGGCGCTTCCTCATGAACCGGATTGACGATCGGGGCGACGACCACGCCTTCGGGAGCCGGCTGGATTTTGGGTTTGGACGCTCGCGGACGCGGCGGGGCCTTTGCGGTCGCTTCGCCAGCCGGAGCCTTCGGCTTGGCTGCGCGGGCTGTGGTCGCGCCGACGACGCCGGACGCCGGTGTCCGGGCGCGGGAAGCGGTCTTCTTGGGAGCCGGCGTGGTCTTCGCGTCAGAGATGTCCGAGGCGACTTTGGTGCGAGGCGTGCGAGGCCTGGGCGTCGCCTTCGGCTTTGCGGCCGTCTCTTCCGACGGCCCGGTCTCGATGTTTGACGGCGCCTTGGCCATGGATTTACCCACCCCTCCGATTGACAGCACGCGCGTGGGCGCGTCTGTCGCGCCATCGCTGATTCCCTATCCTAACCGGGTTTGAGACATGTCCGAAACCGCCGCCGTTCAGGTGATCGCGCGGGGCGAACGCGCCGCCTGCGAGGCCGCCGCCGCCGCCATCGACGCCGATCCCATGCTGGAGGGCGCCACCTATTCCATCCTGGAGGAGGACGAGGATCGCGGCCTGTGGCGCATCGACGCCTTTCCGACCACCGACGGGGAAGTCGAAGGGCTGAAGGCGGCGCTGGCGGATCATCCGGTCACCGTGTCGGTGGACAAGCTGGCCGACGCCGACTGGCTGGCCATGTCGCTGTCGGGCCTTCCGCCGGTCACGGCGGGACGCTTCTTTGTCTATGGAGCGCACGACGAGGGGCGGGTGCCGCCGAACTCGATCAATCTGAAGATCGACGCGGGCGCCGCCTTCGGGACCGGGCATCACGGCACCACGGTCGGTTGCCTCGAGGCGTTCGACGAACTGCTGAAGCGCGAAAGCTTCGAGCGGGTGCTGGATGTTGGCTGCGGCACGGGCGTGCTGGCCATCGCGGCCGCGCGCACGGGAAGCCGTGTGGCGGTCGGGACCGACATCGATGCGCCGTCGGTCCGCATCGCCAACGAGAACGCCGCGCTCAACCGGGCGAAGGCGACCTTTGTTCATGCCTCGGGGCTGAACGACCAGCGCGTGCGCCGGCACGGCCCCTATGATCTGGTGTTCGCCAACATCTTGGCGCCGCCCCTGGTGGCTCTGTCGCAGGACATCCGCATGGCGCTGAAGCTGGACGGCGTGGCGATCCTGTCAGGTCTGCTGCGGACGCAGGAGCGGCGCGTCACCGCCGCCTATCTGTCGCGCGGATTCCGGCTGGAGCGGCGCATACGCCACGACGCCTGGAGCGCCCTGGTTCTGCGCCGCGTCGGCTGATCAGTCGAAGTCCTTGAAGTCGGGCTGGCCGGTCGAGGCGAACAGCCCGCCGTCCACCGACATCACCAGACCATGGACGAAGCTGGCGTCGTCGCTGGCCAGAAAGGCGATAACGGAGGCGATCTCCTCCGGCTGGGCACCGCGGCCCAGCGGGATGGCCTTGGCGAAGGCGTCCATCAACGCCTTGTCGTCCTTCATCTCCGCCGTCAGGCCGGTGTGCACCAGGGTCGGTGCGACTGCGTTCACGCGCACGCCGTCGCGTCCGCTGTCGCGCGCCATGGCCCGCGTCAGCTGTGACACCGCGCCCTTGGCCATGTTGTAGCCGATCATGGCGCCGTCGCCGCCCAGCCCCGAGATCGAGGAGGTGTTGACGATGCAGCCCTTGGTCTTCTTCAGCTCCGGATAGGCGGCGCGGCTACCGAACAGCACGCCGTCGACGTTGATCGCCATCACCTTGCGATAGTCGGCCATCGCCATTTCGGTGACCGTGCCATCACAGCCGACGCCGGCGTTGTTGACCATGACGTCCAGGCGGCCGAAGCGGTCGGTCGCCGCCTGGACCAGGGCCTCGACCTGAGCCTGGTCGGACACGTCGACGATGCGCGTCACGACGCGCGAGGCGTCCACGCCCCTCAGCGTTTCCGCCAGGCCGTCTTCGTCGACGTCGGCGGCGACCACATTGGCGCCCTCCTGGGCGAAGCGGCGGGCGGTCGCCTGGCCTATGCCGGATCCTGCGCCGGTCACGATCACGGTCTTGCCTGCGAAGCGGTTCATCGCAATGTCCTTCTGCGGTTCGGGTTTGAAGGGGTAACAAGACGCGCCAAGGCCCGTTCCATCAGCAATCCTTGATCTCGAAAGCCGCCGCTTGAGCCGGGCGAGAGACCGGCTTAGGTCTGAGGGATGCGCCAGACATTCAACGAATCCACCGATCCCGCGTTCGGAGCCCGCCACCTGCCGCTGCTGCGCGCGCGCATGGCCGAGCAGGAACTGGACGGCTTTCTCGTGCCGCATGAAGACGAGCACCAGAACGAGTATCTGCCCGAGGCGAACGAACGCCTGGCCTGGATCAGCGGCTTCACCGGCTCGGCGGGCGCGGCGGTGGTGCTGACGGACCGTGCGGCGATCTTCACCGATGGACGCTACACCGTGCAGGTGCGGGCTCAGACGGACGGCGACCTGTTCGAGCGGGTCGATCTGGCGGCTTTGCCTGAGTGGCTGGAGCGTGCGCCGACCGGATCGGTGATCGGTTACGATCCGCGCCTGCACAGCCCGGATGCGCTGACCGTGCTGCGTCGCGCGGTGCTGAAGGCCGGAGGCGAGCTGAAGGCGATTGACGTCAATCCGCTCGACCGGGCCTGGGGCGACGATCGGCCGGCGCAGCCCTCGGCGCCCGTCGTGCCGCACGAGGACCGCTACGCGGGCGAGAGCCATGCGGACAAGCGCGTTCGCATTGGCCGCGCCGTGGCGGAAGCTGGCGCCGACGTCGTCCTGCTGACCGCGCCCGCGTCCATCGCCTGGCTGTTCAATGTGCGGGGCGGGGACGTGATCCGCACACCGTTGCCGCTCGCGCAGGCGATTCTGGAGGCGGACGGGCGCGCACGGCTCTTCCTGGATGCGCGCAAGGTGACCAACGCACTGCCGGGCTGGCTAGGCGACGCGGTGTCGATCGAGGCGTCTGAAACCCTTTCCGAGGCGCTGGATGCGCTGAGCGGCCGGCGGGTGCTGGTCGATCCGGCGGTCTCGTCCGCCTGGTTCTTTGAGCGGCTGCAGGCGGCCGGCGCCGACATCGTACGAGGCCAGGACCCGTGCGCCATCACGCGCGCCGCCAAGAACCCAGTCGAGATCGAGGGCAGTCGCCAGGCGCATATCCGTGACGGCGCCGCGCTCGCACGCTTCCTGCACTGGGTGGATACGACGGCTCAGGAAACCCTGCCGGACGAGCGGGAGGTCGTGGAGGCGCTGGAGCGGTTCCGCGAAGAGACCGGCGCGCTGAAGGATCTGTCGTTCGACACCATCGCGGGCGCGGGACCCAACGGCGCCTTGCCGCATTACAAGCCCGTCGGCGGCACGATCCGTCGGACCGAGCGTGGGTCGCTGCTGCTGGTCGACGGGGGCGGGCAGTACCTCGACGGCACCACCGACGTGACCCGCACGGTGGCGGTGGGGGAGCCTACGGCCGACCAGCGCCGCATGTTCACCCTGGTTCTGAAAAGCCACATCGCCATGGCCGCCGTGCGCTTTCCCGAAGGCACGTCGGGGCGACAGCTGGATGCGGTGGCGCGCGCGCCGATGTGGGCGGCGGGTCTCGACTACGACCACGGCACCGGTCACGGCGTCGGCAGCTATCTGGGCGTTCATGAAGGACCCCAGCGCATCGCCAAATGGGGCACGGACCAGCCGCTGCTGGAAGGCATGATCCTGTCGAACGAGCCCGGCTATTACCGCGAGGGGCACTGGGGCATCCGCATCGAGACCCTGCAGGTGGTGACGCCCGCGACCGCCATTCAAGGCGGCGAGCGGCCGATGCACGGTTTCGAGCAACTGACGTTTGCGCCGCTCGATCGCCGGCTGATCGACGTCGATCTGCTAAGCCCGGCCGAGCGGGCCTATGTGGACGCGTACCACGCAGAAACGTTGGCCAAGATCGGACCGTTGCTCGATGGCGATGTCGGGGCGTGGCTAAAGGCGGCGTGCGCGCCGCTCTGAGCCCCGGCGGTCAGATGCGACAGCGGATCGCCGCCAGCATCTCGATCTGGCTGTTCACGCCGGCCTTCAGGAAGGTCGAGCGGATGTGGCTGCGCACCGTGCTGATCGACACCTCCATGCGGTCGGCCACGGCTTGCGGGCTCAGACCGTTCAGCAGATGGGCGGCCACGGCGGCCTCGGCGGCCGTAAAGCCATAGAGCGCCCGGCCCGCGGCCGAGGCGCGATCCGCAGGATCGGAGCCGGGCCAGCGCACGATCACCACGACGCCTGTCCAATCCACGTGACCGACGCCCAGGCGCACGATCTCGGCCAAGGCCGTCTCGCCGCCGTCAGGGCCGGGCAGGGGCAGCAGCCGCGCGCCGATCCGCTGGCCCGACGCCATCTCGGCGATGGCGGCGCGGAGCGTCCGTGATCCCGACGCGCGCATTTCCAGCTGCTCGTCCTTCAGACGCAGATAAAGGCCGTCATCGAACAGGCGCAGACCGCTCGGAGTGGCGGCGAGCACCCGGCCCTCCGCGTCACAGACAAAGGCGGCAAGCCCCATCGCCTGGAGCACCCCGGCGGTCTGCGCCGCCTCCTGCATCCGCTGCATGTCCGACGCCGACTGCGGAAACTCGGGTCGTGTGCGTGATTGTCCCACTTTTGGGATTTTTCCTCTCGACGGCGGCCGTTGCTGTGCTATTGCCCGTAGCCAGACGTGCCGATCGAAACTTAGCAAAAGTTGCGATTCCGCCGGCCATGGTGCACGGGTAAGGTTAAGCTTCGAACTTAACGGCAAAAAAGCCAGCCTTCTCGCCTTTTCTCCCATGACGCGAAAAGCCCGACGAACTCTGGGTTTCAAAAGGTTAATGCCCGCGAACGCTGTGGATCGCGCGGCTCGGCGAACCCTGTCTCCTCAATAATGATGATGCTTACCAAATCACTAACGGCCATGTTCCGCCGCGTCGCGGACGGGGGTCCGCTGGGGCTAGGTAAGCATGAGAGTTTTTCTGGATGCGTCCGCAGGGCGCAAGCCGCCTAGCGGGCCGCTGAAGCGCGGCGCGCTGTTCATCGCGGCGGTGATCGCGAGCGCCACGGGAGCCGGCGCCGCCTCGGCGCAGGATCTTGTCTATACGCCGATCAATCCGACATTCGGCGGCAACTCGTTCAACTCGGCGCACCTTTTGGGCATCGCCAATGCGCAGAACGACTATCGGGATCCAAACTCGACCACGGGCTCGAGCCAGGGCGACATCTTCGCTCGCCAGCTGCAATCGCGTCTGCTGTCGGCGGTGTCGTCGCAGCTGGTGGACGCCATATTCGGCGAGAACCCGCAGGAAAGCGGCACCATCAGCCTGGGCGGCCAGACGATCGATTTCAATCGCGATCTCGAAAACGTCACCATCACCATCACCGATGACGCCACGGGCGAGATCACCACGATCATCGTCCCGCTGTTCGTGAACATCCAGTGATGCGCGCCCTTTCCGCCATCGCCGCCGTCTTGACCCTGACGGGTTGCGCCGCGCAGGCCGTGCAGTCGGTCGCCGACATCACGCCGACGGCCCTGCCGACCTATCAGTCCGCGACCGAGAGCCAGAAGGCGCTGTTCGGCATTCCGTCGCCGGCGCGCCCGGTGGCCGTCGCCGTCTACAGCTTCACCGACCAGACCGGCCAGTTCCGCCCATCCTCGACCGGCCAGACGCTGTCGCGCGCGGTGACGCAAGGCTCGACCTCGATCCTGATGAAGGCGCTGCAGGACGCCGGCCGTCGCAGCTGGTTCACCATCATCGAGCGCGAACAGCTGGCTCATCTGCTGAACGAGCGCCAGATCATCCGCGAGATGCGCGAACGCTATCTGGGTGAGACCACGCTGAACGCAGAGGCGCTGCCGTCCCTGCTGTTCGCCGGCGTGATCCTGGAGGGCGGGGTCATCGGCTATGACTCCAACACCATGACCGGCGGCGCCGGCGCGGGCTTTCTGGGCATCAGCGCCCGCAGCGAATATCGCCAGGACACGGTCACCGTCTATCTACGCGCCGTGTCGGTGCGCACCGGCGAAGTGCTGACCACCGTCACCGCGGCCAAGACCATCGCCTCCTACAGCGTGGGCGGCGGCGCCTTCCGCTATGTCGGCTTCAAGGAGTTGCTGGAGGCCGAAGCCGGTCTGACCACCAACGAGCCGGACCAGGTGGCGCTGCAACAGGCGATCGAAAAGGCGGTCTACGCCATGGTCATGGAAGGCGTCGAGTTGAAGCTCTGGAACTTCGCCGACACCGACGCCGGCTGGCCGCTGTTCTACCGCTATCAGCAAGAGCGGGACGGCCACATGACGGCCGAGCAGGTCGCCGCCGCCAACGCCCGGGTGCAGCACGCCCAGGCCATGGCCGAGGCCTCGCCCGTTCAATCAAGACCCCGCCTGGCCCGCCTGGAAGGCGGCCAGAATGTGGCGCAGGTCTTGCAACCCAGTACAGCGTCGGGAGGCGGCGTCCCAATCGGGAACACGACCTCCAGCGGTGTAGCGTCCACGTCCGCCCAGACCCGCGCTCTGAACACGGGCCCAACCGGACACCAGTAGGCGTAACGCCTCCGCGCGGGCGAGTGTCGCGCGGGCTTAACCCAGAACAGAACCGCGCCGGCCTGCACGCCGGCGGTCGTCAACCCGACGGCGCGACCCTGCATGGGCGGTCGTCACCAGGGAGTTAACACCCGTGAAACGCACCATTCTCGCTTCGGTTTCCGCCGTCGCGCTTCTGGCCGGAGGCTCAGCCTTCGCCCAGACAAACAACACGTCGACGATCAACCAGTCTGGTACAGATCAGCAAGCTGAAGTTGAACAATACGGTCGCAACAACACCTCGAACGTCACTCAAAGCGGCAGCAACAATCGCACCAACATTGGTGACATCGGCGTTGAGCAGCGCGGAAACGACCACTCGTCGATTGTCAACCAAACCGGAGCGGGCGGCACTGTTCGCGTGCAGCAGTTCAATGAGGCCGGCGTTGGTGGCAACACGTCGCTTGTGAACCAGAGCGCGAACGGCGTGGTCAGCGCCAAGCAACACGGCGACAATGATCTGGTCGTGAACCAGGACGCAGGCCGCATCGACTACAGCGCCAGCATTCCGGGCAGCCCCACGAACGCCATGGCTTGGGTGGAGCAGCACGGCGACAACACCGCAAACATCACCCAAACCGAAACGGCCGATGGTTCGGATGCTTCGGTGTACCAGAACGGCTCGGGCAACCGCGCAACAGTCGATCAAGATGCCGGCATGAACGACGCGGGCGATGAGTGGAACGCCCGCGGTCTGGGCGGCATCGACCAAGTCGGCGATGCAAACGAGGCGACCATCACGCAACGCGCCGGATCCTACGCGGACGTGATGCAGAATGGTGACGGCAACTCCGCCGAAGTGACGCAGCAATCCGCCGGCAACTACGCGGCTACGAGCCAAACAGGTTCAGACAACACTGTTGACGTGGTGCAGCGTGACCAAGCCGGCGGCATCGTCACGACGGTGCAAAACAGTGACGACAGCTCCATCAACGTCACGCAAACGTCGGACAACTCGGAAGCCTATCTCGAGCAAGGCGCAGGCGAGGGCAACAGCATCGTCCTGACGCAAGGCCGCGCGGCTGGATCTCAGTTCCAGACCAACGGTCAAGAAGCCAACATTCAGCAGTACGGCGACGACAACGAAGTGTTGGCCAGCCAGTCGGGCAGCTCCGGCGATCTCGACATCTATCAAAATGGTGATGGCAACTACGCCAACACGTCGCAATCCGGCTTCGACAACTCGATCGGCGACAGTGACCTGAACGGTTCAGTGGGTATCGATCAGATCGGCTCTCGCAACGACGCCTTTGTGTCGCAGTCGGGTCAACTCTCGACCGTCTTGATCTCGCAAGTCAGCAGCGACAACTTCGCCGAAGTCAATCAAGGCGTGAACAACGCGCCGAACCCGGCGGGTTCGCCCGACCCTGCAGTTGCGATGGCCTCGATTCGCCAAGAAGGCGGCAGCTTCAACAGCAGCACAATTAACCAGGTCGGCGGCAACGCCACCAACAGCGCCCGTCTGATGAACGCCGTCTCGACCCAGAGCGGCAATGACAACGTCAGCACAATCGACCAGACGAACACGTCCATCGCGTCGGCCTTCTCCAGCAACCTGGCGCAGGTTCGTCAGTCGGGCGACAACAACGACTCGGAAGTCCGACAAGACGGCATCCTGCTGATCGCCGACGTGACTCAATCGGGCTCGGACAACACCTCCGACCTGTTCCAGACCGGAACGCAGAACAGCGCCACCGTGGTGCAGTCGGGCTCTTTCGACACCTCCATCATCAATCAAAGCGGCGCCAACAACACCGCTTCGGTGCGTCAAGGCAACTGAGTGCTCAGGCCGCGTCTTCGGGCGCGGCTTTTCTCAAACCATAGATCCAACAGGAAACGACAATGAAACTCTCCATCCTCGCGTCGGTCTCGGCCGTCGCTCTCCTCGCCGCCGGCGCCGCTTCAGCCCAAAGCAACACCTCGAACGTCACTCAAGCCGGAAATGGCCAGAACGCTGACGTGACGCAACGTGGCGCGAATGGCGTCTCCGCCGTGTTGCAAGACGGTTCGAACTCCAACTACGCTATCGTGGCTCAATACACGGGCTCCTCCCGCGCTGACTCCTACGTCTCGCAGAACGGCCAATACAGCATCGCTCGTGTGGACCAGGAGGGCGCGGGCGCCGAGTCGGATGTCACTCAGACCGGAAGCTCGCACCGCGTAGACGTGGATCAGAACGGCGACAGCTTCTCGTCGATCACACAGCAGAACTTCAACAACGACGCCAACGTCAAGCAGACGGGCGACGCCAATCAGTCGTACATCTCGCAGACGGGCGACCGCGGCAACATTGGCTTGCACCCGAACAGCGTGAGCGGACTGGTCCAGAATGGCACTGCGAACGTCTCGAACATCACCCAGTCCGGTTCAGAACAAGATGCGGCTGTGAGCCAGCTGGGCAACGCGAACACCTCGGTTATCGACCAGAGCGGTAATCTGGCATCCTCGACGGTCCTCCAAAACGGCGACCGCAACGACTCCTTCGTGTCCCAGTTCGCTGAAGGCGCGTCGGCTACCGTTGCGCAGAACAGCGACGACAACCGCTCCAACATCGTTCAGAACGCCGACGCCACCGCCTCGGTGACGCAGGGTGGCGGCTTCAACAGCTTTGGCACGATCGATGGTCGTGAGAACAACGTCTCGAACATCTTCCAGGAAGCTGGTTCCGCGGGTGCTGCCGCGACGGTTTCCCAAAACGGCGTTCTGAACTCGTCGCTGATCTATCAAGGCGCGGATTCGGACGCGACTGTGTCGCAAACCGGCACGTTCAACACCTCCGAGATCGACCAGGACGCCGACACCTCGGCTTCGGTGACTCAAGGCGGCGCCTACGGTGACAACCGCTCCTATGTTCTGCAAGGCGTGGGTTCGGACGGTTCGCAAGCCATCGTCAATCAATCCTCGGATAGCCGTCAGGCGGCTGCTCCGAGCAACGACTCGGTGATCCGCCAGTCAGCCGAGAACGCCTTCGCTGGCGTCAACCAAACCGGCGACGATAACTTGTCTAACGTGATCCAAAGCGGCGCCTTCAGCACCGCTGGCGTGTTGCAGAACGGCACGGGCAACGTGTCGAACGTTGACCAAGCGGGCGTCGTCACGTCAGCTGCGCTGCGCAACGCCGCTATGGTCGAGCAGATCGGCAGCAACCTCAACTCGGATATCGATCAAGTCGGTGAGTACGGCGACGCGATCGTTGACCAAATCGGCTCCGGCAACCGCTCGGTGGTTTATCAAGCCGCCAGCGGCAACACCGCCGAGATCGAGCAATCGGGCAGCGACAACCGTTCGCTGCTGTCGCAAACGGGGAACAACAACAACTTCTTCTTCGGCACGGGCGGCATCTCGCAATCCGGCACGGGTAATGAGTCTGATGCTTTCCAAACCGGCGACAACGGCATCCTGAATGTCACGCAAAGCGGATCGAACAACGACTCGCTGGTCAACCAAGGCGGCAACCTGAACACCGCCACCGTTGTGCAAACGAGCGACTTCAACGTCTCGACCATCACTCAAGGTGGTTCGAACAACGTCGCCTCGGTGCGTCAGGGCAACTAAGGCCTACCCGCGACCGACCTCTTCCTCCGGGATCGGGTCGGTCGCGACACCGGAGGGGCGGGCGCAGGGATGCGTCCGCCTCGACGGCTGATCGCGAGAAGCTCCAAGCTTTGACGCGATGCGAGTTTTTCAAGACGAGTCGGCTGGGCCGGCGGTCTTTTGCAACGGAGCTGGATCCATGATCCGCACTCTCCTTCTTTCCGCCCTGTTCGCCGCCGCCGCCGCCTCGGGCGCGCAGGCCCAGATCGCGGCCAGCGCCTATGTGGAGCAGATCGGCGACGCCAACCGCGCCACGATCACCCAGGCGCGGGGCTCGGCGTCGACCGCCGCCCGCATCCAGCAGCGCGGCGACAACAACACGGCCGGCGTCCGGCAGGAGGCTGGATCGGCCTATGCCGACGTGGCGCAATTCGGGAACGGCAACGGGGCCGGTGTCCTCCAGCAGGGAGATGCCGGCGGCCGGGCCACGGTGGGCCAGAACGGCAACGGCAACCAGGCCTCGGTCACGCAGATGGCCAGCGTCACGGCGCACGCCGCCTCCATTCAGCAGGACGGCGACCGCAACAGCATCGCCCTGAACCAGTCGGGCGAAGGCAACTCGGCCACCCTGACGCAGGACGGCGATGACAACGGCATGGTCGTCGCGCAGTCCGGCGCCGGCAACGCCCTGAACTGGACGCAGGTCGGATCGAACCTGAGCGCGCCCGCCGTGATCATGGACGGGGTTGGCAAGACCCTGACCATCACCCAGACCAGCATTGTCACGCCCAAATGACGGACGCGGTGGCCGACAGCGACATCGCGGTCGGCGCCCCGGCCGGCCGGAACCGGCGTCTGGCCGCGACCGTCGTTCTGGCGGTCATGTCGCTGGTGTGGGTCGGTGATGCGGGCGTGCGGGTGGTCAGGTCCATGGGCGACACTCCGAAGCTGTTCTCGCTCGGTGGCCTGGGCGCGGATGCCGACGGCGCGGACGCGACCGCGCCCGGTCCGCAGTCGGTCCTGATCCAGACCGGCCAGGGCAATCTGGCCGCCATACTCTCTTCCGGGGCGGTTCAGTCGCGGGTCTCCCAGTTCGGCGCTGACAACGAAGTGCAGGTGCGCCAAAACGGCGACGGCCTCGTTTCCGTGGTCGAGCAGGGCAGGGCGCCGGGAGCGGCCTCCGTATTCGAAACCGATCTGGCGGGGCGTCGCGCGGGGGTCGATCCGCTCGGTGGGGTCTCGGGCAACCGCGCCTTTATCGATCAGACGGGGGTGAACAACCGGTCGCTGATCGGCCAGTTCGGGACGGGCGCGACGGCCGACGTCGTGCAGCGCGGCGCGGGCAATCTGTCCAGCATCTTCCAGTCCGGCGCCGACGCCTCTGTGTTTGTCAGCCAGGCGGGCGAGCGCAACGGCTCGCTGATCATGCAGCACGACTTCGCGGTGCGCGCCAATGTGGTCCAGGTCGGCGAAGACGGCCTGTCCGAAGCGCGCCAGTGGGACCAGTCCTCCGGCTCGATCGCCCAGGTGTTCCAGGCGGGATCGCGCTCCATGTCCGACATCGACCAGGCCGGCGTGCGCAATCTCGCCACCGTGGTCCAGTGGGACGGCAGCGAGCGGGTCGCCTCCACCGTGATCCAGGACGGAAACCTGGGTCAGGCGCGGGTGGATCAGGCGGGGGTGGAGCTGGTCTCCATCGTGCGCCAGGCGTCCGGAGAGGCCAACGTCGCCGAGGTGTACCAGGCGGGTCTGAACAATGTGTCGGAGATCCTCCAGTCGGGATCCGCCAACATGGCCGCAGCGCGTCAGTCCGGCAGCGGCAATCGATCCGTCATCACCCAGTCCGGAACGGGCAACGTCGCCAGCGTCAGCCAGTCCGCCCTGTAGGTTCGGGGCTCGACCTGCTACAATCGTTGTCAAGGAGGCCGCGCCGCATGATCCGTTCCGCCGCCGTTTTCGCCGCCGTCCTGCTCGCCTCCGGCGCCGCCGTGGGCCAGGATGGCTCGGGCGTGGCCATCACCCAGACCAATCCGACGCGGCCGGGCTCCTCCGACGCCGCACGCGCCGCCCAGGTGGGCGCGCCCGCCGCGCCTCTGCCGCAGGCAGAGCCGAGACCGCGCGACCGCACCGTGTCCGGCTCGACCCCGCCCGCCGACGGACCCGTGCCCTATACCCAAGTGACGGGCGAACGCGGACAGGCCTATTCGCGGCTGGACCTGGCCACAGGCAGGCCCAGCGCCGAGGCGCCGGCGTCGCCCGCGCGCCGGGCCGAGGGACGAAACACCAGCACCGTGGTTCCAACCGGCCCGGATCGTTGCGATCCGCAGAACGCCCAGGCCCTCGCGGCATGTGCGCGCGTGATCGAGACGCGAGCCGGGGATTTTCCTGCGCCGAACCCCGAACCGCTGTCGCCGGAACAAAGACTGCTGGCGACGCAGAACGAGCAACGGACGGCGCCGAACGATCTGGGCGCCGCCGCGCGTCGCCTGGCCAATGGCGAGGTTGACGGCTCCAACGCCGCCCTGGCCGTCGCCTCCATGGCCCTGAACCGGCCCGCGCCGGATGAAGAGGATGCGGAAACGCCGGCGCTGGACGCCGCGACCCAGGCGATCGTCGCCGGCGTGATAGGGGTGATCGGCGCAGGCGCTCCGGTCACGCCGAACTAGAAGGACTGCGCGATGATCCCGGCCGATGGCGTGGACGCCCACTTCGAGATGGTTCGGTCCGAACGCGGGGTGGCCGTGTCCGCCTATGTCGCCGCCGACACGCCGCGCGAGCTGCGTTGGCGGCTGGTGGTCAGCTCGCGCACAAGCGGCGGGACCAGCAATGTCAGCCAAGGCGGCTCCACCGATGGCCGGTCGTCCGGACCTGTGGGCGTGGTGACCGTCTCGCCCGACAGTCAGGGCGCGGTGACCCTGTCCGTCTATGACGGCGAACGCATGGTGCACGAAGAGACGGCGGACCTCGCCGAGATGTCGTCGAGCTCGGAAGGCCGCTGACCGGCTCTACTGCTCGCTGCCCGTCCGCCACAGGCTGGAGGTGAGGGGCTCGGTCAGATAGGCGAGGGCGGTGCGCTTGCGCAGCAGCACGACGACCTCGGCGGGCATGCCGGGCCGGATCTGGCGAGCCTTGGCGCCGAGCCGCTCGAGCTCGGCCGGCGGCACCACCACCTCGGCCCGGTAGTGACTGCGGCCGGTGGCCTCGTCGACGAAGCTGTCGGCCGAGATGCGCGTGACCTGACCGTGCAGGATCGGGATCGAACGCTCGCGAAGGCCAGGGAACTTGACCTCGGTCTCCTGGCCGATGCGGAGGTTGTCGATGTCGGCGGGATTGACCTGGGCGACGATCACCTGCGACGCCTCGTCCGGCACCACATCCATCAGCGTCTGGCCGGGCTGGATCACGCCGCCGGGCGTGAACACCGTCAGGCCGACGACCTGGCCGGTCGAGGGGCTGCGGATCTGGCTGCGGGCGATCTGACGCCGCGCCTCTTCCAGCCTTGGGCGGAGTTCGTTCAGCTGCACCTCGAGCTGGCGCAGGGTGTCGGCGACATCCTCGTTCATCTTGGTGGACACGCCCAGCATCTCGAGCCGGGTTTCGCCCACGGCCTCGCGCGCACTGGCGACCTGGGCGCGCAGGGCGCCGAGTTCGCCATCGAGGGACGCGGCCGTGCGCTCGAGCGCGCGCACGCGGTTCTGCGGCGCGAAACCCTTGGCTGCGAGTTCGCGCATGCCGACCAGTTCCTCCTCGATCAGGCGGCGCTGGGCGATGTTGGATTCGATCTGGCGCTGATAGCCCTCGATCTGCTGGTCGACCTGGCCGATGCGCTGCTGCAGCACGCCGGTCTCGGTCGAGCGGCCGCTGCGGCGGGCGCCGAACTGGAGGCGCTGTAGCCGCAGAGCCTCGTCGGCGAGGGCGCGGTCTTCGGCGGAAAGGCCGGCGAACTCTGCCGGAATGGGAATGGCGCCCAGGCGGTCGCGTTCGGCGATCATGCGGGCGCGCTGGGCCAGCAAGGACAGGACCTGTCCGGTCAGGCCGCGCTCGACGGCGCGCAGCTCTCCGGTGTTCAGCTCCACCAGCACCTGGCCGCGCTGGACCCGGTCGCCCTCGGCCACATGCAGTCGCGAGACGGTGCCGCCCTCGCGGTGCTGAACGGCCTGGCGATTGCCGGACACGGCGACCTGACCAGAGGCGTAGGCGCCCGCGTCCAGCGGCGCGAACGCCGCCCAGCCCAGGAACAGGCCAAAGAACAAGGCGATCAGCACGCCGCCGATGATCAGGTCACGACGGGGCGAATCGAGCTGGTCGTCGGAAGCGGAGACGCCGCCGGGGGGATCAAGCGTCTGGGTCATTGCGGGCGAGCTCCGGCGGCGGCGGGTTCGGCGCGCATGCGGCCAAGGACAGCTTCGCGCGGGCCTTCCAGATGCACCGCACCGTCGCGCAAGGTCAGCAGACGATCGACTCGAGACAGCACGCCGGCCCGGTGCGCGACGATCACGACGGCGGCCCCGCGCGCGGCGGCGGCCAGCATGGCGCTCATCAAGGCGGCCTCGCCGTCGCTGTCCAGGTTGGAGTTGGGCTCGTCCAGCACCAGCAGCACCGGGTCGTCGTAGAGGGCGCGCGCCAGGGCGATGCGCTGAGCCTGGCCGGCGGAGACGCCCGCGCCGGAGGGGCCAAGCACCGTGTCGTAGCCGTGCGGCAGGCGCAGGATCATCTCGTGCGCGCCGGCGGCTTGGGCGGCGGCGACGGCCTTCGCGTCGATCTCTGGGGAAGACGGGCCTGCGCCACGAGCGAAGCGAGAAATGTTGTCGGTGATCGCGCCGGCGAAGAGGCTTGGGTTCTGCGGCAGATAGCCGATGTGGCGCGCCAGTTCGTCGCTGTCGCGGGCGCTGTATTCCGCGCCGTCCAGCCGCACGACGCCGACCGTGGGGTCCAGCGCGCCGGCAAGGACACGCGCCAGCGTCGTCTTGCCCGATCCGCTGGGGCCGATCACGCCCAGGATCTGGCCCGGCGCCAAGGTCAGGGACACGCCGCGCAATTGGGGCTGGTCGGTGTCGGGCAGGCGCACGGCGACGCCCTCCGTCTGCACCTTGCCGGACGGGGCGGGCAGGGCGGTGCGCGGGCGATCTTCGCTCTTGCTGGCGGCGAACAGGACGATCAGCGACTTCCAGGCGGCGATGGCCTGGTTGATGCCGGTCCAGGCGCCGACCAGCTGTTCGATGGGCGCGACCGCGCGGCTGAGCAGGACCGAGGCCGCGATGATCGAGCCGATGGAGATGTCTCCATGCACCGCCAGCCAGGCGGCCAGACCAAGCGCGGCCGACTGAAGAACCAGGCGCAGGAATTTGGTCAGGCCGGAGTATTTGCCGCCATGAAGCTGGGCGTCGGCGTGTTGCGCGGTGGCGATCCGGCGTTGTTCCAGCTGGCGGGCGATGCTGCTGCGTCGCATGCCCAGGGCGCGCAGCACCTCGGCCTGGCCGGCGACCGCGTCCTGGGCCGCGTAGGCGGCGTTGGTTGAACGGACGGCCTTGTTCGTACGCGGGCGGCTGTCGCGCTCGTTCAGCACCGCCAGGATCAGCAGGACGGCCCCGCCGCAGAGGGTCAGAACGCCGATGGCGGGGTGCAGGAGAAAGCAGCAGATCAGATAGATCGGCGTCCACGGGGCGTCAAAGAAGGCCAACGCGCCGGCGCCGGACAGACCGGATCGCACCGTGTCGAAGTCGCGCAGAGCCTGTGCGCCCGACCGTCCCGACTTCAGGTCGATCACCCGGCCGAGCACGTCGGCGGCCAGCAGCCGGTCCAGTCGCAGCCCCGCCCGCAGCAGCAGCCGCTGGCGCAACCAATCCAGGCCCGACAGCGTGGCGAGCGCGAACAGGGCGGCGGCGCTGATCAGCATCAGCGTCAGCATGCCGCCGGTCGGCACCACCCGGTCATAGACCTGCATCATGTACAGGGTGGGCGCGAGATACAGCAGGTTGACCAGGGCGCTGAACACCGCCGCCCAGACCATATAGGTCCGCACCGCGCGCACGCCGGCCGTCAGCGGCTCTGTTCCCGGCGTGGTCGGCAGCAGGCTTTTGAACACTCCGCGCTCCCCCGAGCTGCTCGCGGCGTTCCGGCCGCATAGCCGACCAAGAAACCACATTGAGCAGGCAACACAAGCACTTCCTCAGCCGGCAAGCTTGACCGTTCCGCAAGAAGATCAACCGCTTAACAAAAGAGGATCGACAAAGCGGTCAGACATCGAATGCTGGCCAACAGCTATTGACGGACTTCCGTTTACCACGTCCTCTGACGATCGGGCGCCGTTGTGAAGAGGGACAGCAGCGGTGTCCAGGCGACAAAGCAGGGGAAGCGGTCAGTCTGATGCGGGGGAATGCATGTTGAATCCATCAAGCGGTGGAGCGGGCCTGATCGATGCGGCGTCGCGGATCGCGAGCGACGCGCATGATCCCGGATCGTCTCCGGCTGGTTGGCCAACGCTTACAGACAACTGCGTTTTCAGAGATCCTGCCTCGGCGAACAGAAAAAGCCGCGCCGGGCGGTAATCCATCAATCATCTAACGGAGGGACTGCGAGATGAAATTGGTTTCAAACGAGGGGCGCGAAGGAAGTGGAGCGTCGGCTGCGCGGGCGTCGGACACCTACCAACCGTCTACGCTGAACATCGACGCCCTGCACGGCATCTCCGCGCACACGGGCCAGGTCGGCTGCCCCTGCGCCGGCTGCATGAACGATCCGGACGTGGGCCCGGACAGCTCGACCTCGCCGCTCGACGCGAACATCGACGGCACTGGCGGCACGGTTGCCGGAAAGCCGGTGTGGACGCTGGAGCAGGTCATCGCCAACCTGAACCGCACGGGCGCGTCATGGGCGCCGGGCCCTAACCATCCGACCCCGTCCAGCGGCAGCGTAAGCGAAATCCGCTACGGCTTCTTCGATACCCTAGAGCAGGTCGAGACGAACGGCTACACCTATGAGTTGAATGGCGGCTACTACGGCTTGGCCGAGTACTTCAACTTCGCCGCCTTCACGCCCGAGCAGCGGGCGGCGACGCGCGAGTCGATGCAGGCCTGGGACGACCTGATCGCGCCGACCTTTGTCGAGACCTCGGCCGACATCGCCGATTTGAACTTCGGCAACCTGGCCAGTGCGCCCACGACGCAAGCCTATGCGCGCCTGCCCTCGACGCTGCTGTCCAGCAACCCCAGTGTGAACGCCCAGGTCGCCGAGATTTCGGGCGACGTCTGGGTCAGCGCCTCGCAGGCCAGCAACTTCCAGCTGGATGAAGGCGGCTATGGCATCCACACCCTGGTGCACGAGGCGGGCCACGCCCTGGGCCTCAGCCACCCCGGCGCCTACAACGCCGCGCCGGGCCTCAGCATCACCTATCCGGCCAACGCTGAATATGCGCAGGACACCCGGGCCTACACGGTGATGTCCTATTTCAACGCTTCGTCGCTGGGCGGCGCACGGCATTTCGACTTCAACATCTCGACGACGGTCTATGCCGCGACGCCGTTGATCCACGACATCGCCACGATCCAAGCCATGTATGGCGCGGACAAGACGACCCGCACCGGAGATACGGTCTACGGTTTCAACAGCAACGCCGGCCGCGATTCGTACGACTTCACCAAGACGCCTGCGCCGATCATGGCCATCTATGACGCGGGCGGGATCGATACGCTCGATGCGTCCGGCTATGACACGACCCAGCTGATCGACCTGACGCCCGGCTCGCTGAGCAGCATCGGCGGGGTGACGGCGGCCTCGGCCCCGTCGTTCGAGCAGACCAACGCCAATCGTGCGGCGCTGGGCCTGCCGCCCGTTCCGCGCGCGACCTACGACGCCAACATCGCCGCCCTGCGCGCCAACCCTGTGGTCGGGCGACTAACCGACAATGTCGGCATCGCCTATGGCGTGACCATAGAAAACGCGATCGGCGGCTCGGGCGCCGACGCCATCATCGGCAATGCGGCCAACAATCGCCTCGTCGGCAACGCCGGCGACGACGTGCTTCTGGGCCGCGAAGGCAATGACATCCTGGAAGGCGGCTCGGGCGCCGACTCGCTGGATGGCGGCGCCGGCGACGACCTGATGACCGGCGGCTCGGGCAACGACATCTATGTGGTCGACAGCACGGGCGACCAGCTGGTGGAACTGGCCGGCGGCGGCGTGGACGAGGTCCGCACCACGCTGAACACCTTCAGCCTGCAGGACCATTTCGAGAATCTGACGGGCGCCGCCTCGACCGGCCAGACGCTGAACGGCAACGCGCTGGACAACGTCATCAAGGCGGGCGCCGGCAACGACGTCCTGAACGGGGGCGCTGGCAACGACACCCTGGACGGCGGCGTCGGGGCGGACGTGATGACGGGCGGGATCGGCAACGACGTCTACTTCGTCGACAACGCCGGCGACCGTATCGTCGAGGCCGCGAGCAGCGGAACCGACGAGGTCCGGACGACGCTGAGCGCCTATACGCTGCAGCAGCATCTGGAGAACCTGACCGGCCTGTCCGGTGGCGGCCAATCGCTGACCGGCAACGCCCTGGACAACGTCATACGGGGCGGCGCCGGCGCGGATCGTCTCAGCGGCTTGACCGGCAACGACGTGCTGCGAGGTGGCGGCGGTGACGATTTCGTCGACGGCGGCGCGGGCGACGATTTCGTCTATGGCGACGCGGGAAGCGATCAGCTGTTCGGCGGCAGCGGCGTCGATACGCTGTTCGGCGGCGCCGATAATGACGTGCTCGACGGCGGAAGCGCCGATGACATCCTGATCGGCGGGGCGGGCGATGACGTCCTGACCGGCGGCACGGGGGCGGACACTTTCGTCTTCGGCCCCGGCTCGGGGGTCGATCGCATCACCGATTTCCGCAGCGGCGACGTGATCGACTGGTCAGCGATGACGACGGCGGGCATCGGGCACACCATCGAACAAAGCGGACGCAACACCCTGATCTCGTTCGAGGACGGATCGTCGATCCTGCTGGAAGGCGTCGGCGCCCGCGATCTACGCGGCGACTGGTTCAATGACGTGGCGACGTCCGGCGCGACCTGGAACGCCGCCGACGTGGGCAAGTCGGACCTCAGCGCCAAGGTTCACGGCGACTGGGATCTGGTCGCCTGACGATGTGATGGCCCGCCCGCTCGTCGGGAGGGGACGGCTGAACGCCGGCGCGGTTCGCCCGCGCCGGCGTTTGTCGTGGATGCCGACGCAGGCTGACGCCGCCCTGCGCCCATGCTGATGGCCGCGCGTTGCAGATTTTCCTTACTCCTCAACCATCTGCGGAACTGTCGGCCGCCTGCGGCATTTGGTCATCGGAAGGAACCACCGATGATCGACGAGGCGTTGACGCCGGCGGCTGGCGCGCGACGCCTGCCGGCTGGCCACCTTGCCCTCTGGGGAGGGCACGAGTGCACCGTCAACCGCGTGGGCGATGATTGGCGTGATCAGACGCGTCTGTCCGGCCACGAAGACCGCATCGAGGACCTCGACCGCTTCGCCGATCTTGGTCTTCAAGCCCTCCGCTATCCGGTGCTGTGGGAGCGGACCGAGATCAAGCGCGACGCTTATGACTGGTCTTGGGCGGACGCCCGCCTGAGCCGCCTACGCGAGTTGAAGGTCCAACCTATCCTTGGGCTGCTTCACCATGGCTCCGGTCCAGCCTGGACCAATCTGCTCGATCCTGCGTTTCCCGAAGCCTTGGCGGTATTCGCCGGTCGTGTGGCGGCGCGGTATCCGTGGGCGCGAGACTGGACGCCGATCAACGAGCCGCTGACCACCGCGCGCTTCAGCGCCCTCTACGGCCACTGGCATCCTCATCTGAAAAACGAGACCGCGTTTTGGACGGCGGTGTTGAACCAGATTGACGGCATACGCCTGTCGATGGCGGCGATCCGCGCCGTCAATCCCGAGGCGCGCCTGATCCAGACCGAGGACTTCGGTCGGACCTACGCCACGCCGCCGTGCGCGGCACAGGCCGACCACGATAATATGCGCCGGTTCGCGACGTGGGATCTGCTCGCGGGACGCGTTGTGTCCGGCCATGCGCTGTTTGACCACATCGATCGGCTCGGGTTGGTTGATCGCCTGGAGGTTCTGGCCGCAGATCCGACGGACTTCGTCATCGGCCTGAACCACTACGCCACCAGCGATCGCTTCCTTGATCACCGGCTTGAGCGATATCCGCAACATCTTCATGGCGGCAACGGGCATGTCGCCTACGCCGACGTGGAAGCGGTTCGCGTGGTCGATCCGGCGCCGGTCGGCTGGTCCGAGCATCTTCGAGCCTTGTGGCGCCGTTATCGACTGCCGATCGCGATCACCGAATGCCACCTCGGGTGCACGCGCGAGGAACAGGTCCGATGGCTATCGGAATGCTGGGACGCCGCACTGCAGGCGCGAGCGAACGGCGTTGATGTCGAAGCCGTGACCGTATGGAACCTGCTGGGCGGGTTCGACTGGAACAGCCTGCTGACCCGTCCGGACGGCGTCTACGAAAGCGGCGTGTTCGACCTGTCGGACGGCGATCTGCGGCCGACCGCCCTGGCCCAAATCGTGCGCGACCTCGCCCGCACAGGCGGCACCGACTGTCCTTTTGCGCATGAGCCGGGATGGTGGCGCAGGCCTGGACGACTGGCCTATCCGGTGCATCCGGTCGCAGAGGAAGGCGCGCCGCCGGTGCGGCGACCCGCCAACAGGCCGATCCTTCTAAACAGCGCCGACATCGGCGAGCAGTGGCGCGAACTCTGGAGCGAATGCGAGCAGCGCGGGCTGCACGTGGTTCATCCGGACGAGCCGGGCGACGCCGCCCCCTGGCTCGAGGTGCGGACGTTCGATCGTGCTTCGCCTTTATCGCGAGCCTTTGACCTGCTGCTGGACCAGCCGTGGCCGGACAGCGCGAAAGCGCATGAACCCTCAACCTACTCCGCGCCCCGGTCTCGTCCGCATCGCGGCCTCAGCCTGCAATCCTGGAAGGGCCAGCCTTGAACACCACAGACACCAGCATCCGCGCCGACGTCGTCGAACTGGCCAAGCCGCAGGAACGCGGCGATCCGATCGTCTGCTTCTCTCACCTGCGCTGGGACTTCGTGTTTCAACGACCGCAGCACCTGATGACCCGGTTCGCCCGCACGCGCACGGTGGTCGTGTTCGAAGAGCCCATGCCGGCGCAAGCTGGGATGGCGATGGGCGTCGATCTTCGTCGATGCGCCACAAGCGGCGTGGTTGTCGCGACGCCGCGCCTGCCTGAAGGGCTGGAGGGCGCCTGCCGCACGGCGGTGCTGCGCCAGTTGCTGGATGAGGTCCTGGCCGGCCAAAGCATCGAGAACCCCGTGCTCTGGTACTACACGCCGATGATGCTGCCCTTGTCGCGGCACATCGAGGCGTCTGCCGTGGTCTACGACTGCATGGACGAGCTTTCGGCCTTCAAGTTCGCGCCCCCCGAACTGACGCAACTGGAAGCCGAGCTGATGAGCCGGGCGGACGTCGTGTTCACCGGAGGGCACAGCCTCTATGAGGCCAAGCAGCATCGGCACGACAACATCCATCCCTTCCCATCGAGCGTGGAGCGGACCCATTTCGCCCAAGCGCGGCAAGGACGGAACGAACCAGCCGCGCAAGCGGCCGTCGCGGGCGCCAAGCTCGGCTTCTACGGCGTCATCGACGAACGGATGGACCTGGAGCTCTTGGCCGCGGTGGCGGATGCTCGGCCGGATTGGTCGCTGGTGCTGGTGGGGCCGGTGGTCAAGATCGCCGAGCAGGACCTGCCGCGCCGCGCGAACATCCACTACATGGGCCAGCAGAGCTACGACGACCTTCCCGCCTTTTTGAGCGGCTGGGATGTGGCGCTTATGCCCTTCGCCATCAATGAATCGACCCGCTTCATCAGCCCGACCAAGACGCCCGAGTATCTGGCGGCGGGCCGTCCGGTGGTGTCCACGCCCATCCGTGACGTGGTGCGGCACTATGGCGAACTGGAAGGCGTGAAGATCGCCGAGACGGCCGAGGCTTTCGTCGCCGCCTGCGAAGCGCAGCTGGCGCTGAAGGAAACATCGGCCTGGCTGGAAGAGGTCGATGAGGCGCTGGCCAGTCTGTCATGGGAGCAGACGCAGCTGCGCATGTCGGCGCTGATCGACGGCGCGGTGCGCAAACGCCTGGGACGGGGTTTCACACGGCTGTCGAGCCCGATCGCCGCTCCGGCGGTCCGCACGGCCGGACGCGCCTCGCACTACGACGCTCTGGTCGTGGGGGCGGGGTTCGCGGGTTCGGTGCTGGCCGAGCGGCTGGCGTCGAGCGGGCAGAAGGTGCTGGTGGTGGATCGCCGCCCCCACATCGCAGGCAATGCCTATGACCGCATGGATGAGGCCGGCGTGCTGATGCACCAGTATGGCCCGCACATCTTCCACACCAACTCGGCCGAGGTGTTCGACTATCTGTCGCGCTTCACCGAATGGCGGCCCTACGAGCACCGGGTGCTCGCGCGGGTCGGCGACAAGCTGGTGCCGATGCCGATCAACCGGACGACGCTGAACGCGCTTTATGGCGTGGACCTGCAATCGGACGAGCAGGCCGAGGCGTTCCTCGCTTCCCGCGCAGAGCCGGTGGAGAAGATCCGCACGTCCGAGGACGTAGTGATCTCGGCCGTCGGTCGCGAACTCTACGAGACCTTCTTCCGCGGCTACACGCGCAAGCAGTGGGGTCTGGATCCGTCGGAGCTGGACAAGTCGGTCACGGCGCGGGTGCCGACGCGCACCAATGTCGACGATCGCTACTTCACCGACGCGTTCCAGGCCATGCCGCTGCACGGCTACACCAAGATGTTCGAGAACATGCTGGATCACCCGAACATTCGGGTGGAGACCGGCGTGGAATACCGCGACGTCGTGGACGAGGTCGTCTACGACCGGCTGGTGTTCACCGGCCCGATCGACGAGTTCTTCGATCATCGCTACGGCAAGCTGCCCTACCGCTCCCTGCGGTTCCGGCATGAGACGCTGGACCAGGCCAACTTCCAGCCGGTGGCCACGGTCAACTATCCGGACGAGGCGACGCCCTATACGCGCATCACGGAATACAAGCACCTGACGGGGCAGTCGCATCCGCGCACGACCGTGACTTACGAGTATCCGGCGGCGGAGGGGGATCCCTACTATCCGATCCCTCGCGCGGAGAACCAGGCGCTGTTCAAGAAGTATGAGGCGCTGGCGCTGGCTCGGCCGGACGTGGCCTTTGTCGGGCGGCTGGCGACCTACCGCTACTACAACATGGACCAGGTGGTTGGGCAGGCGCTGGCGACGTTCCGCAAGCTCCGGCCGGTGGCGAGCGCGGATCTGTCGACGGCGGCTGCGGCAGGACTGAGCGCCTGATTAGACAGCGAGGCCGGCCTCAGCGCCGGCCTCGTCCCGCCAGGACGTTGCGGATCGCCAGGCTGGAGTGGATGCGCGACACGCCGGGCAGGCAGGACAGCACGTCCTTGTGGATGACCTCATAGGCCGCGATGCTGGGCGCCGCGGCGCGCAGCACATAGTCAGCCTCGCCCGCCATCAGATAGCATTCCTGGATTTCGGGATGCTCGCGGATCGCCGTCTCGAAGCGGCGCATATAGTCGCCGGTCTGCTTCTCCAGCGTGATCAGGACAATGGCGACGACGCTGTCCTCGTCACCCTCCGCCACGACCGCTTGGTAGCCGCGGATGACGCCGCGATCTTCCAGCAGCTTGACGCGGCGCAGGCAGGCCGACGGCGACAGCCCCACGCTCTTGGCCAGGGTCGAATTGGGGATGCGGGCGTTCGCCCTCAGCTGGCGGATGATCCGGCGATCCACTTCGTCGAGACCCGGCATGCTGATCCTTGCGTTTGGATTGATCGATCGTGCGGTTCCTGGCCGCATCTTGAACGATCCTGCCACAGGCGCGCAGGATCGGCGATACGATCTTCGTTATCCTACGGCCAAAAGCGCGCGGGAGGTCGAGCGTGAAGTGCATCGTTCTGGGCGCCGGCGTCATCGGCGTGACGACTGCCTACTATCTGGCCAAGGCCGGGTGCGAGGTTACGGTCATCGAACGCCAGGCGGGCCCGGGGTTGGAGACCAGCTTCGCCAACGCCGGTCAGATTTCGCCGGGGTACTCATCGCCATGGGCCGCGCCGTCGATCCCGCGCAAGGCGCCGCGCTGGCTGATGATGAAGCACGCGCCGCTGATCCTGCGGCCGACGCTTGATCCGGCGATGATCCGCTGGGGCCTGCAGATGCTGCGGAACTGCACGTCCGAGCGTTACGCGCTGAACAAGGAGCGGATGGTGCGGCTCGCCGAATACAGCCGCGACCAGCTGAAGCTGCTGCGGGCCGAGACCGGCATCCAGTACGACGGCCGCCAGCAGGGCACGCTGCAGCTGTTCCGGACGGAGAAGCAGCTGGAGGACGTGGCCAAGGACGTAAAGGTTCTGCGTCACGAAGGCGTGCCGTGCGAGGTGCTGGACCGCGCGGGCTGCCTGGCCGCAGAGCCTGGGTTGAAGGCGTCCCAGGCGGAGATCGCGGGCGGCCTGCGCCTGCCGAACGACGAAACGGGCGACGCGGCCTTGTTCACCCAGCGACTGGCCGAGATGGCTCAAGCGGCGGGCGTCACCTTTCTTTATGCGACTGAGGTGCGCGGCCTGCGGGTGGATCAGGGGCGAGTGGTCTCGGTTTCAACCAGCCGGGGCGAGCAAACCGCCGATGTCTATGTCGCGGCCATGGGCAGCTATACGCCGGCGCTTCTGAAGCCGACCCGGATCGATCTGCCGGTGTATCCGGTGAAGGGCTATTCGATCACCGTGCCGTTCGCGCGCGAGGAGACGGCGCCGGTCTCCACGGTGATGGACGAGACCTTCAAGATCGCCATCACCCGGCTGGGGTCACGCATTCGCGTGGGCGGCATGGCGGAGCTGTCGGGCTTCAACAACGACCTGCCGCCTCGCAGGCAGGCGACGTTGAAGTATTCGTTGAACAGCCTGTTTCCCGACGCCGGGGCGTTGGATCAGGCCAGGTTCTGGACCGGCCTGCGCCCCATGACGCCTGACGGCACGCCCGTCTTGGGCGCGACGCGCGTGCCCAACCTTTATCTGAATACCGGTCACGGAACGCTGGGCTGGACCATGGCGTGCGGATCGGCGCGCGTGGTCAGCGACATCATCACCGGGCGCGATCCGGACATCGAGACGACGGACCTGTCGATCGCTCGCTACGGCTGAGCGGCAAGCTGACGATAGAGGGCGGCGTAGCGCGCGGCCGAGGCGTTCCAGGATACGTCCGTCGCCATGGCGTTGGCCTGAAGACGCGCCCAGGTCGGCTTGTCGCGGTACAGGGCGGCGACCTGGTGCAGGGCGCGTTCGAACGGCGCCTGCTCGACCGGCGAGAACTGAACGCCGGTGGCCACGCCCGCCGACAGCGCCATCGGATTGGCGTCGACCACGGTGTCGGCGAGACCGCCGGTGCGCGCCACCACCGGCACCGCGCCGTAGCGCAGGGCGCTGAGCTGGGTCAGGCCGCAGGGCTCGAAGCGCGAGGGCACCAAGAGGGCGTCGCACCCCGCCTGAATCTGGTGCGCCAGCGCCTCGTCATAGCCGATGACGCAGCCGATATGGCCGGGGGCCACCTCGGCCGCCGCCCGGAAGCCGGCCTCGAGGCTCGGCTCGCCGGCGCCGAGCAGCGCAAGTTGCGCCCCCATCTCCAGCAGCGTCGGCAGGGCGGCGAGCAGCAGGTCCAAGCCCTTTTGACTGGTCAGACGGCTGACCACGCCGAAAAGCGGCGCGTCCGCGCGAGGATCGAGACCGAACCGGGCCTGCAAGGCCGCCTTGTTCGCAGCGCGACGTGCAGGGGTGGCGGCGTCGTAGGTCTGCGCGATCAGGGGGTCGGTCGCGGGGTTCCAGACCTCGACGTCCAGTCCGTTCAGGATGCCGATCAGGTCCTCTCCGCGTCCCTGCAGCAGCCCGCCCAAACCCATGCCGCCGCCTTCGCTGGCGATCTCGGCCGCATAGGAGGGCGAAACCGTGGTCACGCGGTCGGCCATCAGCACGCCGGCCTTCAGGAAGCCGATGTCGCCGTAGTATTCGACGCCATCCAAGGCAAAGGCGTCATCCGGCAGTCCGAGCGCCGGCAGGAGCGCGCGGGGAAAGCGGCCCTGGAAGGCTAGGTTGTGGACCGTCAGCACAAACGGCGGCGCCTCGCCCGAAGCCTGGCGCAGATAGGCGGGGACCATGGCGGCCTGCCAGTCGTGGCCGTGCACGACATCGGGCCGATAGCTGTCGATGCGGCCCCGCGCGATCTCGGCCGCGACGCGGGCCAAGCCGCCGAAACGCAGCCCGTTGTCCGGCCAGTCCTCGCCGTCCGGTGTCAGGTAGGGATTGCCCGGACGTCCGAACAGGTGAGGGGCGTCCAGCACAAGCAGGTCGAGGCCCGCGGCCGATCCCTGCAGCACCCGCGCGCGGTCGTCCATCAGATCGTCAAAGGTCGCAACCGTCTGAGGATCTCCCAGCCGCTCCAGCACGGCGGGGTAGCCTGGAACCAGCGTCCGCATCTCGACGCCGTGCGGGCGCAGGGCGGCGGGCAGGGCGCCGGCGACATCGGCGAGCCCGCCGGTCTTGATCAGCGGGAAGACCTCGGACGCGACGGAGAGGATGTGAAGCGGGCCCATCACGCCAGTGTCGCCGCCGACCGCCTCAGCGCGCAAGGGCGTCGATCATCGGCTGGGTGATCAGGCACACGCCCTTGTCCGTCCGGCGGAAGCGCTGGGCGTCGATGACCGGGTCCTCTCCGACAACCAGGCCTTCGGGAATGACCACTTCCTTGTCGATGATGACGTTGGTCAGGCGGCACGACCGACCGATCTCGACGCGGGGCATGATCACCGCGTTCTCGACGTGGGAGTAGCTGTTGACCCGCACGCCGGTGAACAGCAGCGACCGCTCCAGCGAGGCGCCCGAGACGATGCAGTCGCCCGAAACCACCGAAGACACCGCCATGCCGCGCCGTCCCTCGTCGTTGTGGACGAATTTGGCCGGAGCCGTCATCTCGCTGTAGGTCCAGATCGGCCACTCGCGGTCGTAGAGGTCGAGATCGGGCGTGGTGTTGGTCAAGTCGAGGTTGGCGTCGAAATAGGCGTCGAGCGTGCCGACGTCGCGCCAGTAGGCCTCGGCGCGCGGCCCCGAGCGGATGGCCGAGCGGCCGAGCTGGTGAGCGAAGGCGCGGCCGTTCTTGACCAGGTCCGGAATGATGTTCTTGCCGAAGTCGTGCTCGGACGCAGGGTTCGCCGCGTCCTCGATCAGGCGCTGGAACAGGAATTCGGTGTCGAAGATGTAGATGCCCATGCTGACCAGCGCCGTGTCCGGCTTGCCCGGCATGGAAGGCGGGTCCTTGGGCTTTTCAAGGAAGTCGATGATGCGGTCGTTCTCGTCGATGTGCATCACGCCAAAGGCGGAGGCTTCCGAGCGAGGGGCCTCGACGCAGCCGACGGTGACCTCGGCGTTGTTGTTGCAATGCTCCTCGAGCATCACGCCGTAGTCCTGCTTGTAGATGTGGTCGCCGGCCAGGACGATGATGTATTTGGGCGCATAGCTGCGGATGATGTCGATGTTCTGGTACACGGCGTCGGCGGTGCCGAGATACCAGTTGGCTTCGGACACGCGCTGGCTGGCCGGCAGGATGTCGAAGCTCTCGTTCCGCTCGGGCCGGAAGAAGGTCCAGCCGTATTGCAGGTGCTTGATCAGGCTGTGCGCCTTGTACTGGGTCGCCACGCAGATGCGGCGCACGCCAGAGTTCAGGGCGTTAGACAGGGCGAAGTCGATGATGCGCGTCTTGCCGCCAAAGAAGACCGCCGGCTTGGCGCGACGGTCCGTCAGCTCCAGCAATCGGCTGCCTCTACCCCCGGCCAGAACAAAGGCCATGGCCTGACGGCTGATCAGGCCCCGGAGGGTCGCGCTGGGTGGCATATGGTTGTTTCTCCCTGTGCGGGACGGAACCGATCCTAGCGGCTAAGGTTCCATACGCGTCGCGCGGCTTTCACTGTTTTCGCGCGAGATTTCCGGGAAGGGGCCAAGTTGCAGCGATCAGCCGTGGAGGACTGGCTCTCCGACCCGTTTGCGTTTCTCGGTTTCCACGACGGATCGGTGCGGACCTACCAGCCGGGCGCGGCTGCGGTGGAGGTCATCGCCCGCGCAAACGGTCGCGTCGTCAGCCGGCTTGAAGAGGTCTCGCCAGGCCTTTTTGTCGGATCGATGAAGAAGCCTATCGCCTATCGCCTGCGGGTGATCTGGCCCGGCGGGGTGCAGGATACGGAAGACGCCTACGCCTTCGGTCCCGTGCTGGGCGAACTGGATTTGCACCTGTTCGGCGAGGGATCGCACTTCGAACTTGCGAGCCGCATGGGCGCGGCGCCCGTGGCGCACGAGGGCTGCAAGGGCGTGGCCTTCTCCGTCTGGGCCCCGAACGCCCGGCAGGTGTCCGTCATCGGAGAGTTCAACGCCTGGGACCGGCGGCGCCATCCGATGCGCTCGCGCGGATCATCCGGCGTCTGGGAGCTGTTCGTTCCGCGTCTGCAGCCAGGAGAACGCTACAAGTTCGCGATCACCGGTGCAGACGGCGTGGTGCGGGAGAAGGCCGATCCGCTGGCGCGCGCGACCGAGACGCCGCCCGCCACAGCCTCTGTCGTTGCCGCGCCGCCCGCGCATCGCTGGGGCGACAAGGCCTGGATGAAGGGCAGGGCGGATCGTCATCATCCCGGCGCGCCGATCTCGATCTACGAGGTCCACGCCGCCTCGTGGCGCAAGCCTTGGCGCGACTTTCCCGAGGCGCACAGCTGGGACGAACTGTCCGAACAACTGATTCCCTATGTGCGGGACCTGGGCTTCACCCACGTCGAGCTGATGCCGATCGCCGAGCATCCGTTCGGCGGGTCCTGGGGCTACCAGCCGCTGTCGCAGTTCGCGCCCTCGGCCCGGTTCGGTCCGGTGGACGGCTTCGCCCGTTTCGTGGATCGCTGCCACCAGGCCGGGATCGGAGTGATCCTGGACTGGGTGCCCGCGCACTTCCCCAGCGATGCGCATGGGCTCGCCTTCTTTGACGGCACGGCCCTGTACGAGCACGCCGATCCCAAGGAAGGCTATCACCCCGACTGGAACACCCTGATCTTCAACCTGGGGCGCAGCGAGGTTCAGGGCTATCTGATCTCCTCGGCGCTGTATTGGCTGGAGACCTTCCATGTCGATGCGCTGCGGGTCGATGCGGTGGCCTCGATGCTGTACCGCGACTACAGCCGCAAGGAAGGCCAGTGGACGCCCAACGTCCACGGCGGGCGCGAGAACCTGGAGTCGGTCGCCTTTCTCCAGCGCCTGAACACGATCGTCGCCGAGCGCTGTCCGGGCGCCATGACCATCGCCGAGGAGTCCACCGCCTGGCCGGGCGTGACCGCGCCGGTCGAGAACGGCGGGCTGGGCTTTTCCTACAAGTGGAACATGGGGTGGATGAACGACACCCTGCGCTACATGGAGCGCGATCCGCTGTATCGACGCTGGCACGGCGGCGACATCGGCTTTGGCCTGGTCTACGCCTTCAGCGAGCGGTTCGTCCTGCCGCTCAGCCACGACGAGGTGGTGCACGGCAAAGGCTCGCTGATCGAGAAGATGCCGGGCGACGCCTGGCAGAAGCTCGCCAATCTGCGCGCCTACTTCGCCTTCATGTGGGGCCATCCCGGCAAGAAGCTGCTGTTCATGGGCGGGGAGCTGGCGCAGCCGCGCGAGTGGAACCACGATCGCGAGCTGGATTGGGGCCTGTTGCAACAGCCCGAGCATGCGGGCGTCCAGCGGCTGGTCGGCGATCTGAACCGGCTCTATGCGCGCGAGGGCGCCCTGCACCACACCGACGCCGATCCTCGCGGCTTCGAATGGATCGTCGAGCATGATGCGGCGAGCAGCGTGATCGTGTTCCTGCGCCGGTCGTTCCATGGCGGGGCGCCGATCATGGTGGCGCTGAACATGACGCCGGAGGTGCGCCGAGGATACCGCGTCGGGGCGCCGGAGGCGGGCGAATGGCGCGAAATCCTGAACACCGATGCTGAAATCTACGGCGGTGGGAACATCGGCAATGCCGGAGCCGTTCGGACGGCGCCTCATCCCTGTCACGGTCGGGAGCAGTCGCTAGAGCTGACGCTGCCGCCTCTGGCCGGGGTCTTCCTGAAGTACGAAGGACCGCCGCTTGAACCTGTTGCCTGACCGGCTTCTGCCGGGCTCCGCCTTTCCGCTTGGCGCCACCTTCGACGGGCTGGGCGTCAACTTCGCCGTCTTTTCCGCCAACGCCGACCAGATCGACCTGTGCATCTTCGATCCGTCGGGGAAGCGCGAGATCGCGCGCTATCCGTTGCCGGAATGGACCGACGAGGTCTGGCACGGCTACCTGCCCGAGGTGAAGCCGGGGCTGCTGTACGGCTTTCGCGCCCATGGGCGATACGAGCCGGAGAAGGGGCACCGCTTCAATCCCAACAAGCTGCTGATCGACCCCTACGCCAAGAAGCTGCACGGCACGGTGCGCTGGACCGACGCGCTGCACGGCTATCGCGTCGGATCGCAGAAGGGCGACCTCAGCTTCGACAAGCGCGACAGCGCGCCGGCGGTCCCAAAGGCGGTGGTCAAGATCGACGCCTTCGACTGGACAGGCGATCAGCGGCCGAACACGCCGTGGGACAAGACGGTGATCTACGAGGCCCATGTGAAGGGCCTGACCAAGCTGCTGGAGGACGTCAGCCCGCCCGAGCGCGGCACCTTTGCGGCCCTGTCGCACCCGCGCGTCATCGACCACCTGCACAAGCTGGGCGTGACGGCGCTGGAGCTGCTGCCCATCCACGCCTTCGTGCAGGATCGCTTTCTGCAGGAAAAAGGGCTGGCCAACTATTGGGGCTACAACACACTGGCCTTTTTCGCGCCCGAGGCCCGCTACATGGCGACCGGCAGCGCCGACGAGTTCCGGCTTGCCGTGCGCAGGCTGCACGCCGCCGGGATCGAGGTTATTCTGGACGTGGTCTACAACCACACAGCCGAGGGCAGCGAGATGGGTCAAACCCTGTCGCTGCGTGGCCTGGACAACGCCACCTATTATCGGCTGCAGGACGACAATCCCCGCTACTGCGTCAACGACACGGGCACGGGCAACAGCCTGAACATGTCCAAGGCGCGCGTGGTGCAGATGGTCGCCGACAGCCTGCGCTATTGGGCCGAGAGCTTCCGCATCGACGGCTTCCGCTTCGACCTGGGCGTGACCCTAGGGCGTGACGGCAACAAGGGCTTCGATCCCGGCGCCGCCTTCTTCGACGTGCTGCGTCAGGACCCGGTGCTGCAGAAGCTGAAGCTGATTTCCGAGCCCTGGGACATCGGGCCGGGCGGATACCAGTTGGGCAACCATCCCCCGTCATTCGCCGAATGGAACGACAAGTACCGCGACACCACCCGAAAATACTGGAAGCGCGATTCCAGCCAGAGACCGGACCTGGCGGCGCGTTTGTCGGGCTCGGGTGACCTGTTCGACCGACGCGCACGGCGGCCGTGGGCCAGCGTCAACTTTCTGTCGGCCCACGACGGCATGACCCTGGCCGATGTCGTCAGCTATGACGAAAAGCACAACGACGCCAACAAGGAAGACAATCGCGACGGTCACAGCGAAAACCTGTCGCACAACTGGGGCGTCGAGGGGCCGACGGACGATCCCGACATCAACGCCTATCGCCAGCGGCTGCAGCGTTCGATGCTGACGACGCTGTTCGGCTCGATGGGCACGCCGATGCTCCTTGGTGGCGACGAGTTCGGCCGCAGCCAGGGCGGCAACAACAACGCCTATTGCCATGACGACGAACTGAGCTGGTTCGACTGGGATCAGGCGAACTCCGAGGACGGGCAGGCGCTGTCGGCCTTTGTTGGTCGTCTGACGGAGGTTCGCCGCGACCTGCCGCCCATCCGCTCGGGACGGTTCCTCTATGGCGAGCCGGTGCGCGACGGCGTGCAGGACATCGAATGGTGGGACGAGCGCGGCATGCAGCTGTCCGAGGACGATTGGCGCAACGCCGAAGGGCGCGCCCTGGTCATGCGGCGCTCTCACCTTGACGACGACGGCCGGCTGGAGAGCGTCAGCCTGCTGCTGAACAGCTCGCACGAAGACCTGGATTTCCGGCTTCCCGAGCAGGACCTGTCGCATGTGGTTCGCATCGACAGCGCGGATGTGGATGTGCGCGACCTCGAACTCGAGGCCGACGTGTACCGGGTCATGAGCGGGGCTGCGGTGATCGTCACGTCGCGCGAGCGCGCGGCGTGAGCGGGCAGAACCTTCGCGCCGGCGCCCGGCTGATCGCACCGGAATGCACGCGATTCCGCCTGTGGGCGCCGGACCTTTCGCAGGCGGCGCTGGAAGTTGAAGGCCGCGAGGCGCTGCCGATGACGGCGGGCGAGGACGGCTGGTTCGAGGTCGAGGCCGAAGTGCGAGCGGGCGCCGCCTACCGCTATCGCGTGGCGCCCGACCTCGCCGTGCCCGACCCGGCTTCGCGCGCTCAGGACGGCGACGTCAACGACGCCAGCCTGGTGGTCGATCCGGACGCCTATCGCTGGCGGATCGAATGGGCCGGCCGGCCATGGGAAGAGGCCGTGATCTGCGAGGTGCATTGCGGCGTGCTGGGCGGCTTCTCCGGCGTGGCCGATTACCTGCCGCAGCTGGCGGACCTGGGCGTGACCGCCGTGCAACTGATGCCCGTCAACGACTTCTCGGGCCACAGAAACTGGGGGTACGACGGGGTTCTGCCCTATGCGCCGGATGCGGCCTATGGCTCTCCGGATGACCTCAAGGCGCTCGTCGACCGGGCGCATGAACTCGGAATGATGATCTTCCTCGACGTGGTCTACAACCACTTCGGGCCGGACGGGAATTATCTGAACACCTACGCCAGCCGCTTCTTCCATCCAGAAAAAGAAACCCCCTGGGGCGCCGCCATCGCCTTCGACCGCGAGCCGGTGGCGCGGTTCTTCATCGACAATGCCCGCTACTGGATCGAGGAATTCCGCTTTGATGGCCTGCGGTTGGACGCCGTGCACGCCATTGGCGACGATGCCTTTCTGGATCGCCTGGCCACCGAGGTGAGGGAGGGCGCGGGCGACCGACGGGTCCACCTGATCCTGGAGAACGAGGCGAACGACGCCGAGCGGCTCGAGCGCGCCTACGACGCCCAGTGGAACGACGACTTCCACAACGTCATGCATGTGCTGCTGACGGGCGAAACCAGCGCCTATTATCAGGATTTCGCCGACGACGCCGAAGAGCGGCTGGCCCGTTGCCTGGGGGAAGGTTTCATCTATCAGGGCGAAGGATCGCCGAACCACGACGGCTCGCCGCGCGGTAAGCCGAGCGCGCATCTGCGGCCGACCGCCTTTGTGTCGTTCCTGCAGAACCACGACCAGATCGGCAACCGCGCCATGGGCGAGCGGCTGACCCACCTGGTGGATCACGAGCGGCTGAAGGCGGCCGTGGCGCTGCAGCTGCTGTGCCCGCAGATCCCGCTGATCTTCATGGGCGAGGAGACGGGCTCGACCAGCCCCTTTCTGTTCTTCACCGACTTCCACGACGAGCTCGCCGACGCCGTCCGGGAAGGTCGCCGCAAGGAGTTCGCCAAGTTCGAGACCTTTGCCGATTCGGAAGCGCGCGAGCGCATCCCCGATCCGAACGCGCCGTCGACCTTTGAGATGTCCAAGGTCCGGCCGGGCGAGGACGCCGACGGCTGGCGCGATCTTTATCGCCGGCTTCTTACCCTGCGCCGCGAGATGATCACGCCGGGCTTGTCAGGCGCGAAATCGGCCGGAGCGCAGGTGCTGGGCGACAAGGCTGTCGCGGCCGCCTGGACGCTGGGCAATGGTTTTCGGCTGAGCCTCGCCCTGAACCTGGGCGAGGAGGCGGTCGCCTTCGCCGATGCGCCCGCCGTCGAGCCGGTATTCTCCATCGGAGACACGGCCACGGATGGCCGGATCGCCCCGGCCTGTCTGCTGGCGTGGCTGGAGCCGGTGGGGTGAGCCAGGCGGACCTGCATGCGCTGGCGACCGCCGCCGGACTGGTGATAGACTGGGAGGACGCGCAAGGGCGGGACCAGCGCGTGTCCGACGCGTCGCTGCGCGCCATCCTGACCGCGATGGGCTTTCCCTGCGACAGCGCCGGGGACTGTCGAGAGAGCCAAACGCGGTTGGCGCAGGACGCCGAGCCGGCCCTGATCACCGCCGTCGCGGGACAGACGCTGGAGCTGCCGCGCGGCGCCTCGTCCGGGCGGCTGATCCTCGAAAGCGGAGAGGTCCTGGACGTCGCCCCAGGCATGAAGGCGCCGAACACCGTCGGCTATCACCGTCTCGATCTGGGCAGCCGCGAAGTGACGCTGGCCGTCTGCCCGCCGCGCTGCCTGACGGCGCGGGATGTTCTGGGTCGCAAGGGCTGGGGCGCGACGGTGCAGCTCTACAGTTTGCGCGACGATCGGCCGACACCTTCGGGCGACTTCGGCGCCCTGGCCGACTTCGCTGCACGGATGGGGAGAGCAGGCGCGGACGCCGTGGCCATCAGCCCGGTCCACGCCCTGTTCCTAGCTGATCCCGATCGCTACAGCCCCTATTCCCCCTCCAGCCGGGACTGGCTGAACCCGCTCTTCGCCGATCCGGCCGTGATGCCGGGGCACGAGCGCGAGAGGCACGATGGCGACCTGATCGACTGGCGCGCGGCCAGCGAGGTCCGGGTCGCGGCCTTGCGCGAGGGGTTCTCGACCTTCGACGGCGACGACCGTTTTGACGCCTTCCTGCGCGAGGGCGGCGAGCCGTTGCGCCAGCATGCGCTGTTCGAGGCGCTGCACGCCCGCTTCTTCGCCTCGCACGGCGCGGGCGGCTGGCAAGGGTGGCCGCTAGAGTACCAGAGGCCCGACAACCCGGCCGTTCAGGCGTTCGCCCGCGAGCACGCCGACGACGTGCGCTTTCACCTATTCTGCCAGTGGCTCGCCGATCTTGGGCTGGAAACGGCGCAAGCGACGGCGAAAAATGCCGGCATGGGTCTGGGCCTGATCGCCGACCTGGCCGTGGGGCTGGATCCTGGCGGTAGCCACGCTTGGGCGCGGCGCGATGAACTGCTGGATGGCTTGACGCTTGGCGCGCCGCCGGACGCCTTTCAGGCGGCGGGGCAGGGATGGGGCATCACCAGCTTTTCGCCCACGGCCCTGAAGCGAACGGGCTTCGAACCGTTCATCCGCACGGTGCGTGCGGCGCTGCGGCACGCCGGCGGCTTGCGGATCGACCATGCGCTGGGCCTGAACCGGTTGTGGGTGCTGCCGGACGGGGCCTCTCCGCTGGAGGGCGCCTATCTGGTCAATCCGCTGCAGGACCTGCTGCGGCTGTGCGCGCTGGAGTCTCACCGCGCCGGCTCGGTCATCATCGGCGAGGACCTGGGCGTGGTGCCCGACGGCTTGCGCGACACGCTGGAGGCGCACGGCCTGCTCGGCATGCGCGTCCTGCCGTTCGAGCGCGAAAAAGACGGCGCACTCAGGAGCCCTGACGATTGGGACCCGCTGGCCGCCGCCATGACCTCGACCCACGACCTGGCGCCCGTCGCCGGATGGTGGAAGGGGCGCGACATCGACTGGCGCGAGCGGCTCGGCGCCGGCGGCGATCGCCAGGCCGAGCGCGAGGAGCGGGCGGACTACCGCGACGCCTTCTGGGACGCGGCGGTCGAGGCGGGCGTCGCCACCGGCGATCAGCCGGACGCCAACGCGCCCCAAACGGCCGTCGACGCCGCCGTCGCCTATGCGGCCGCCAGCGCCTGCGAACTGGCGCTGATCCCGGTCGAGGACCTGATCGGACTGGACGAACAACCGAACCTGCCCGGCGTGGTCGAGGTGCATCCCAACTGGCGTCGTCGCCTGCCGACCGCCACCGAAACCCTGCTCGAACAGCCGCGCGTCGCCGCGCGCATCGAGCGCCTGAACGCCGAAAGACCCCGATGACGCCACGCGCCACCTATCGCGTCCAGTTCCACGCCGACTTCACCTTCGCTGACGCCGAACGCCTGGCGCCCTACTGGGCCGGGCTCGGGATCAGCCATGTCTATGCGTCGCCGATCGCCACGGCGCGAAAGGGCTCGATCCACGGCTACGACGTGGTCGATCCCATGACCATCAATCCGGCGCTGGGCGGCGAGGAGGGCTTCCGTTCGCTGGTTGAGACGCTGCGGCGGCACGACCTGGGCGTCATCCTCGACATCGTGCCGAACCATGTGGCCGTCGGCGGCGACGACAATGAATGGTGGCTTGATGTTCTGGCGAAGGGTCCGGCCAGCGCCTACGCCCGCTTCTTCGACATCGATTGGAACAGCGGCGATCCTGCGCTGGAGGGCAAGCTGCTGGCGCCGTTCCTGGGCGGCCCCTACGCCGAGGTGTTGGCGTCCGGCGACCTTTTTGTCGAAGCGGAGCCCGAGCGAGACCGGATCTCGGTCGTCGCATACGGCTCCCATAGATTTCCCATCCGGCGCGAAGACCATGCCGCCGTACTGGGCGCGGCGGGTGCGGATCGTCTCGAGCACACAACGCCGGAGGCGCTGGCGCGCGCCTTTGACGGCAAGAGCGAGACGGGCAAGGCGGCTCTGCACGAGCTGCTGGAGCGGCAACACTATCGCCTGGCGCATTGGCGCACGGCGGGCGACCAGATCAACTGGCGGCGCTTCTTCGACATCTCGGAGCTGGCAGGCCTGCGGATTGAGGACAAGGCGGTGTTCGAGGCGGTGCACGCCCTGCCGCTTCGCCTCTATGCTGAGGGCCTGATCGACGGCCTGCGCATCGACCACGTCGACGGGCTGGCCGACCCGGCAGCCTATTGCCGCCGGCTGCGTCAGCGCCTGACCGAGCTTGAGGCGCAGCGCCCCGCAACGGCGTCCAGCGGGCCCGCCTATCTGGTGATCGAGAAGATTCTGGCGGTGGACGAGCCGCTGGCCTCCGACTGGCTGACGGACGGCACGACCGGCTACGACTTCATGAACGACGTCTCGGCGGTGCTGCATGATCCCGCCGGCGCCGGGACCCTGGATGCGTTGTGGACGGAGATCAGCGGGCGCACGGCGGACTTCCATGCGGAGGAACGGCTGGCGCGCGGCGAGACGCTGGACCGGAGCTTCGCCGGGCAGCTGGACGCGTGCGCCGCCGCTTTCGAGCGGCTGGCGCGCAGCGATCTGGCGACGCGCGACCTGACGCTGGCTGGGTTCCGGCGAGCCGCGCGCGCCATGATGACAGTGTTTCCGGTCTATCGCACCTATGGCGTAGGCGACGCAGCGCCGGGCTCGGACGCCGCGATCCGGGAGGGTGTCGTCGCGGCCGCCATCGATCTGGCGGGTCCGTCGGACGCCGAGGCCATCCGGCAGATCGCCCAGTGGCTGGCGGGCGAGGGCGGCGGCGATGCGGACCTGAAGGCGGACGCCGTCAGGCGATTTCAGCAGCTGAGCGCGCCCGTGTCGGCCAAGTCCGTCGAGGACACCGCTTTCTATCGCTTCGGGCGCCTGCTTTCGCGAACCGACGTCGGGTTCGATCCGGCGCGGCTGGGCGCCTCGGCCGAGGACTTCCACGCGGCGGTTCGGGCGCGGGCGGCGACCCACCCTCACGCCATGCTGGCCACCGCGACGCATGATCACAAGCGCGGCGAGGATGGTCGGGCGAGATTGGCCGTGCTCAGCGATCTGCCCGACCTGTGGGCGGAGGCTGCGCGGCGTTGGCAGGCGTCGGCGCCTCTCGACGGTGTCTCGCCCGGCGACGCCTATCAGCTGCATCAGGCCATCGTCGGCGCCTGGCCGCTGGAGCTTTCGGCGTCCGATGCAGAAGGCCTGTCGACGCTGCGGGATCGGCTGGCGGGCTGGCAGCAGAAGGCGCTTAGGGAAGCCAAGCTGCGGTCGTCCTGGGCGATGCCGGACGAGACCTATGAAGGTGCGTGCCGCGCCTACCTGGACGTGTTGCTGGCGCCCGGCAGCGCATTCCTGACGGAGGCCGTGCCGTTCATCGAGCGGATCGCGCCGGCCGGCGTGGCCAAGAGCCTGGCCCAGACGCTGTTGAAGCTGATCGTTCCGGGCGTGCCGGACGTCTACCAGGGAACCGAAGGCTGGGACTTCAGCCTGGTCGATCCGGACAACCGTCGGCCCGTGGACTACGCCGCCCGAGAGGCGTGGCTGGGCGCAGAAGGCGACGCGGGAGGCTGGCGCGACGGGGCGGGCAAGGCGGCGCTGATCGCCAGGCTGCTGCACGAGCGCAGACGCCATCCGGAGTTGTTCGCGTCTGGCGACTACGAGCCGCTGACGCTGGAGGGCGCACGCGCAGACCAAGCGTTGGCCTTTGTCCGTCGTCACGGAGGCGTGGAGTTGCTGGTGGTCTGCGCCACTCGCGCGTCCGAAGCGTGCGTTCAGGCCAAAGATGCGGACCCAAGCATCGCTTGGTGGGGCGATACGCGGGTCGCCGGACGATCCGTGTCGGAGATCACCAAGGGCGAAGTCTTCGGCTGGCGACTGGACGGCTGAATAAGGAAGGGGCGGAGCTTTTCAGCGCCGCCCCTGTCCGTTCACTCTGCGACCGCGCGCTGGAGGGATTGCTCTTCCTCCGCGTGCGAGAAGACCGCGCCGCGCTCTCGTCCCGCCGAGGCGGCTGGTCGACCCAGCGACACATAGTCGATGCCGGCGGCGGTCACGTCGTTGGGGCTATACAGGTTTCGGAAATCCACCATCAGGCGCCTGCGCATCCGACCGGCCGCGCGGGCGAGATCCAGCTTGGCGAAGTCGTCCCATTCCGTCAGCACGACCATAACGTCGGCCCCGTCGAGCGCATGATAGGCGTCGCGGCAGAAGACGGCGCCCGGCAGCATAGGAGCGGCGGCGTCCATCGCCTCGGGGTCAAAGGCGCGCACCGTGGCTCCGCGCGCCTGCAGTTCCGGGATCAGGTCCAGCGACGCGGCCTCGCGCATGTCGTCGGTGCCGGCCTTGAAGGCGAGACCCAGGACCGCAATCGTCTTGCCCTGCAGGTCGCCGGCGACGGCGGCGACTCGCGCGGCCAGGCACCGCTTGCGATCCGCATTGGCCTCTTCCGCCGCCTGCACGACCCGCAGGCGCACGCCAGACTGGGCGCCGGTGCTCAGCAGGGCTTTGGTGTCCTTGGGGAAGCACGAACCGCCATAGCCGGGACCGGGCTGCAGGAAGCGTCCGCCGATGCGCGGGTCCAGGCCCATGCCCTCGGCGACCTTGAGCGCGTCGGCGCCCACTTCCTCGCACAGGTCGGCCATCTCGTTGATGTAGCTGATCTTCACCGCCAGAAAGGCGTTGGACGCGTATTTGATCAGCTCCGACGTGCGACGTTCGGTCAGCAGCAGGGGCGCGCCCTGACGCGTCAACGGCTGATAGACGGCCGCCATCACCTCGCGGGCGCGCGACTCGTCGGCGCCGACGACAATGCGGTCGGGCTTCAGGAAGTCGCCGATGGCGCAGCCTTCGCGCAGGAACTCCGGATTGGACACCACGGCGAAGTCCGCGTTCGCGCGACGATGCTGGATCAGCCGCTCGACCTGGTCGCCGGTGCCGACGGGTACGGTCGACTTGGTCACCACGACGGTGAAGCCGGTCAGGCAGTCGGCGATCTCTTCGGCCACCGCGTGAACAAAGCGCAGGTCCGCATCTCCGTTGGCGCCCGGCGGCGTTCCGACGGCGATGAAAACGGCCTCGGCGTCTCGCACGCCGTCGGCCATCCGGGTCGAGAAGGTCAGGCGCCCTGCCGAACGATTGCGGGCGATCAGCTCGGGCAGGCCGGGTTCGTAGATCGGGCAGCCGCCGTTCTCCAGCAGGGCGATCTTGCTGGCGTCGCGGTCGATGCAGACCACGTCATGGCCGACTTCCGCCAGACAGGCGCCGGTCACCAGGCCGACGTAACCCGTTCCGATGATCCCGATCTTCATGCGGCTTCCTCCGAAACTTCGACCGGCAGGGCGGGCGCGGCGCGGCGAGGCGCGTAGCGGCTGACCATGTCGGCGCAGAACTGGGCGTATTCCTCCGCGACCTGCGGAGGGCTGGTGTGGTGAGGCTCGACGCCACGATGCTCGGGCGTAAAGCAGAAGGTGACCGTCGTGTCGAACGGCGCCAAGGCTTCCATCTGGCGGTCGAACCACTCCAGCGCGCCTTCACGGAAGCTGTCGGCCCACGAAATGCCCGTGCGCACGTGGCGAACGCCCAGGTCGCGCATGATCCCGACGGCCTCGTCCAGGCGGTGGTCATGATAGTGGAACCACTGGCACAGGCCCATGTCGGCGGCGTAGGGTCGATAGGCTTCAAGCGCGGCCTTGGGCGATCCGTCCTCGCGCAGCAGCCCCATGTGGAAGTGGCGGTAATAGGAGGAGCCTTCCGCCTCCTTGTGCCGCGTCGTGGCCCCCCACGCCTGGGGCAGGTCATAGAGGCTGTACCAGAAGATGCGCGGCGCCTGGCCGATCAGCAGGTCGGCGGTTTTCTTGACGCCCCAGGCCTGCACCTCTTCCGATCCGAAGGCGGAGACGCCGACCTCGGTGACCCAGACGGGCTTGTCGACGACGGCCCGGATCTCCCCGACCTTGGCCGGCCATTCGTCGATGGACCACAGGTTCCAGTCCAGCGGGAAGCCGTGGACGGCCACGACATCCACCGCCTCCATCACGCCGCGAGCTTCCAGCCTGCGGAGAAAGCCGGGATCGATCGGGGACATGCCGCCCAGCACGCGCGTGACATCGGGATTGGCCTCTCCGATCGCCTGACCGGCCAGGCAGGTCATGTTGGCGAACAGGCTCCATTCGGGATCGAGGTTCGGGTCCCAGTGCGACTTGTTGTTGGGCTCGTTCCAGATCTTGACGGCTTCGATCATCCGGCGAGGTCTCCAGTCTCGGTCATCACGCCCTGCGCCGGATAGACGGCGCCGGCTTCGGTCGGCCGCGTCGTGCGGCGGCACAGAAAGACTTCGCTTTCGGGATGGTCGACGATTTCAAAGCCGGAACTTCTCAGCATGGCCGCGCTGCACGCCGCATTGGGCGTCCACCAGTTGGTCCAGTCGTGAGCGTACTCGTGCTCGATGAAATGCATCTTGGGGTAGCCGGGCTCGTCGAAATGCTGCGTCTCGTTGAAGTCGTAGTCGGCCTGAACGGGATAGGCGGCCTTTGAACCTCGCTGCATCGACTGAAACAGCAACAGATCGTCCGCCACATGCTCAAAAATCAAGTCGAGCGCCAAAAGCGGATGACGCAGGTGATAAAGCACCCCCATGAAGATCACCAGATCGAAGCGTTCGCCGAGCGCGGCCAGGTCATAGACCGACAGCTTGCGGAACTCGATGTCTGCGCCTTCCACCTCCGCCGCCAGACGCGCCTGGTCCAGATAGCGGTCGTCGAAATCGACCCCCAGCACCCGCGCCGCGCCGCGCCGCTTCATCTCGAGCGAGTAGAAGCCGGCGTTGCAGCCGATGTCCAGCACGCTCTTGCCGGTCATGTCGGCAGGCAGGGCATGGGCGAAGCGCCTGAATTTGCTGGCGGGATAGCCGGGCAGAAAATGGTCCGGCGCGGTGCGCACGCCGTTCAGGTCCATGTCGTGGAACCAGGGCGACAGGGCATCGACCCTCTGGCGAATCTGGTCGGTGGTCAGGGTCATCAAGGCGTCTCGTTCAATCCCTGGAGCTTGAGCCCCCATGCGTCCGCCGAGAGCGTTGTGATCGATCCTGGCGACACTTCGAACCGGTCGTGCGAGCGCATTGACAGCCCCAGGCTCAAGGCCACTACGCTTTTGATCACATCGGCATGGCTGACCGCCACGACCGCGCTTGCGCCGCTTCGCGCCACGTCTTCGAGCCAGCAAGAGAGACGCAGCTGAACCTCCAGCATCGTCTCGCCCCGCGGCGCGCGCGCCTGATCGCGCTCAGCGTTCCAGCGGCGCCATCCGGGCTGGTGATCGAGGTCCGCGAAGGTCGCGCCGTTCCAATCACCGAAGTCGATCTCGTTCAGCGCAGGCTCTTCGATCCGCGGCGCGCCGCAGGCGCGGGCGATCGGCTCGGCCGTCTGGCGGGTGCGCTCCATCGGGCTGGCGTAGACGGCCTCGACGTCCTTGTTCGCGAGACGGCGGCCGACCGCTTCGGCTTGGCCCAAGCCGGCTTCGCCCATCAGCACGCCGGGCGTTCGTCCGCAGAGCCGGCCGCCAAGTTGATCATGAACGCCGTGTCGCACGAGATAAATCGTGGTCACGAGACCAGGCGCGGCGGCCTTGGCACGTCAACGCCTTCGATGAAGCGTTCGGTGCGCAGCCGCGCCTCCTCGTCGGTGAACTGCTCGGGCGGCGACTTCATGAACCAGGCCGACGGACCCACCAGCGGCCCCGAGACGCCGCGGTCCATCGCCAGCTTGGCGCAGCGGATCGCGTCAATGACGACGCCCGCGCTGTTGGGGCTGTCCCAGACCTCGAGCTTCAGTTCGATGTTCAGCGGCACGTCGCCGAAGGTGGTGCCCTCCAGCCGGATGTGCGCCCATTTGCGGTCGGTCAGCCACGGCACATGGTCGCTCGGGCCGACGTGAACGTCGTCGGCGGGCAGGGGGACGTCCAGCTGGCTAGTCACCGCCTGGGTCTTTGAGATCTTCTTGGAGTGCAGGCGCTCGCGCTCCAGCATGTTCTTGAAGTCGGCGTTGCCGCCGAAGTTCAGCTGGTAGGTGCGGTCCAGCCGCACGCCGCGCTCACGCATCAGATTGGCCAGCACGCGGTGCACGATGGTCGCGCCCACCTGGCTCTTGATGTCGTCGCCCACGATCGGCAGGCCACGCTCTTCGAAGCGACGCGCCCAATCCTTGTTCGAGGCGATGAAGACGGGGATGCAGTTCACATAGGCGCAGCCGGCCTTGAGCGCCTGTTCGGCATAGTATTCCGTCGCCTGCTGGGAGCCCACCGGGAGGTAGGAGACCAGAACGTCCGTGCGGCTTTCGCGAAGAACCTCGGCCACATCGACCGGCGCCTCGTCCGATTCCTGAATGTCGCCGGCCATGTAGAGGCCTATGCCGTCGAAGGTCGGGCCGCGCGAGACGCGAACGCCCGTGCCTTCGGGCTTGGCGAAGCGGATGGTGTTGTTCGGCGCGGCGAAGATGGCCTCCGACACGTCCCGCCCGACCTTGCCCGCATGGATGTCGAAGGCGGAGGCGATCTCGAGATCGCCGACGTGATAGCCGCCGAGTTCGACGTGCATCAGACCGGGCGGCGGTTCGTTGCTGGTCGCCGCCGCATAGTGGCTGACGCCCTGCACCAGCGAAGAGGCGCAGTTGCCCACGCCGACAACGCCCACGCGCACCTTGTTTCTGCTCATCACGCCCCCTTCATGCGACCGTACGGCTCATCGCTCACGGCGCAGCTTGACGAGGAAAGTAGATGCTGGCCCGATTGGTTCCATCGATCCGCATACAAACGATGCGTGACGGTTAGATGCGCTCGGCCGAGGAGCTTCATCTTCTTCCGGAACTAAGATGAAGCTAAGCCGTTCAGATGGCTGAAGTCACCAGATTTCCAGAGCTTGCGCAAGGCCGATGGCCGAACGCGTGCGGAAAGAAAGGCGACAACGAATTCACGTTTCGGAGGTCCCCGTGGCGGACACAGTTCTTATCACCGGCGGCGCGGGGTTCGTCGGCCGGCATGTCGCCCGGGCGATGCTGGAGCAGGGTCACAAGGTGCGTGCTCTCGATAGCCTGATCGAGCAGGTCCACTCCGGCGGCGGACGGCCGGACGACCTCGACCCTGAGGTGGAGCTGATCGTCGGCGACATCCGCGACGAGGACAAGGTTCGCCAGTCGCTGAAGGGCGTGGACAAGGTGCTGCACCTCGCCGCCGAGGTCGGCGTCGGCCAGAGCATGTACCAGATCGACCGCTACACCTCGGTCAACGAGTACGGCACGGCGGTGCTGTTCCAGCAGTTGATCGACAATCCGGTGAAGCGGGTCGTGGTCGCCTCGTCGATGAGCATCTACGGCGAGGGCCTGTACGAGACGCAGGACGGCGAGCTGATGCAGGACGTGGTGCGCGGCCCGCGCAACGCCGACGGCACCTGGGATCCCAAGGACGCACAGGGACGTCCGTTGATCCCCATGATCACGCCGGAAACCAAGCAGCCGGCGCTGAAGAGCGTCTACGCCATCAACAAGTATGTGCAGGAACGCCTGACCCTGACGCTGACGGCGCAGTACGGCATGGAAAGCTGTGCTCTCCGGCTGTGGAACATCTATGGACCGGGTCAGGCGCTGTCGAACCCCTATACCGGAGTCCTGGCGATCTTCGCCTCACGCATCTCGCACGGCCAGCAGCCGATGGTGTTCGAGGACGGGCAGCAACGCCGCGACTTCGTGCATGTTTCGGACGTGTCCAAGGCTTTCCTGCTGGCCATGGACAAGCCGGAAGCCAATGGCGAGGTGTTCAACATCGGTTCGGGCGTCGATCGCACGGTGGAAGACGTAGCCAGATTGCAGGCGGCCTCCATGGGCCGCTCGGACATTCAGCCGCTGATCACCCAGCAGGCGAGGGCGGGCGACATCCGCCACAACATCCCTGATCTGTCGAAGGCGCGCGATCTGCTGGGCTATGAGGCGACGCAGGACTTCTCGGCGGGGCTGGAGGAGCTGGCGGAGTGGGTGGCCAGACAGGAGTCGCACGACAAGGTGGACGAGGCTCGGCGCGAGCTGGAAGCCAGGGGTCTGGTCGCCTGATGGCTCGTGGGGGGCACGTTCTGATCACCGGCGGGGCCGGCTTCATCGGCTCGAACCTCGCCGACCGGTTGGCGAGCGACCGGTGTCAGGTCACGGTGATGGACACTCTGGCGCGACCGGGGGTCGAGCGGAATCTGAGTTGGCTGCTGTCGCGCCACGGGGATCGGGTGCGGCATCTGAACGCCGACATCCGCGACGAGGCCGCGGCTGCTCAAGCCGTGGCCGAGGCCGACGTCGTCTTCCACATGGCGGCCCAGGTGGCGGTGACCACCAGCCTGGTCGATCCGCGCGAGGACTTCGAGATCAACCTGGCCGGTACGCTGAACCTGCTGGAAGCGGCGCGTGGTCGGCGCGTGCCGGTGATCTACGCCAGCACCAACAAGGTCTACGGCGATCTCGCCGACATCGCGCTTGAACTCCGCGACGGCGCCTGGGCGCCGGTGGATCAGTCGTTCCGGGAACGCGGCGTCGACGAGCGGCGGCCGCTGGATTTCCATACGCCCTATGGCTGCTCCAAGGGGGCGGCGGACCAGTATGTGCTGGACTACGCCCGTTCCTTCGACGTGCCGGCCTGCGTGCTGCGGATGAGCTGCATCTATGGCCCCCGCCAGATGGGGACCGAGGACCAGGGCTGGGTCGCCCATTTCCTGATCCGCGGGCTGGATAACGACACCATCACCCTCTACGGCGACGGGCGCCAGGTGCGCGACATCATGCACGTCCGCGATGCGGTTCAGGCCTATGTCTCGGCCTGGGAGCGGATCGAGCAGGTCAGCGGACGGGCCTTCAACCTGGGCGGCGGGCCGTCGAATGCGGTGTCGTTGCGGCAGTTGCTGGGGCACATGCAGGGTCTGATCGGCCGTGACGTCTCGGTCGCCTTCGAGGACTGGCGCGCCGGCGACCAGCGATACTTCGTCGCCGACGCTTCGGCCGCGCACGAGGCCTTGGGACTGGATGCGCCCATCGCCTGGCGTGAGGGTGTGGCCGAGCTCGCCACGTGGCTCCGGGCCGAACGAGCCTCGCCGGCGCAGCAGACGGCGGCGGCATGAAGCGCCGGCCGGGCCATGTCCTGTTGACCACCGATGCGGTCGGAGGGGTCTGGACCTATTCCCTCGATCTCGCGCGAGGCCTGGCGCATCATGGCGTGCGCACGACCCTGGCCGTCATTGGGCCGGAGCCTGGACCCGCCCAGCGCGCCGAGGTTCGCCAGGTCGGCCTGACCATGATCCAAACGGGCTTCCCGCTCGACTGGTGGGGCGTGGGCGCCGCCGAGATCGTGCGCTCGGGCCAAGCCATCGCGCGGTTCGCCGACGAGGCCGGCGTGGACGTGGCGCACCTGCACGCCCCGTCATTGTCGGCGGAGGCGGATTTCGGCGTGCCTGTCATCGGCTCGTGCCATTCGTGCCTCGCCACCTGGTGGAGCGCAGTCAAGGGTGGGGAGATGCCGTCGGACTTCCTGTGGCGGACCGAGCTGCTGTCGCGGGGCTATGCGGCGTGCGACGCCCTGATCGCGCCCAGCCGGAGCTTTCGGGACGCCACCTCAGCGCGCTACGGCGTCGATCCCGCGGCCGTTCTGAATGGTCGTGGATCGGCGCGCCTGGCTCCTGGCGGACGGCGCTCGGGCGTGCTCACCTCCGGACGGCTGTGGGACTCGGGCAAGAACGTGGCGGCTCTGGACCGCGCGGCCGCGCGGATGCGCACGCCCGTGGCGGCGGCGGGCGCCGTCACCGGCCCTCACGGCGAGACGATCACGCTTTCGCATATCGAGAGCCTCGGCCACCTGGGCGCGGCGTCGCTCGCGGAGCGGCTGAACCAGACGGCGGTCTTCGCCTCGCTGGCGCTCTATGAGCCGTTCGGACTGGGCGTCTTGGAGGCGGCGCAGGCGGGATGCGCCCTGGTGCTGTCGGACATCCCAACCTTCCGCGAGCTCTGGGACGGTGCGGCAATGTTTGTGTCTCCACGCGACGAGGCTGAAGCGGCGCGGGTGTTGGATGCCTTGGCGTCGGACCCGGCCGAGCGGTCTCGACTGGCCAGAAAGGCGAGGGCGCGGGCGCAGCTCTACACGCTACAAGCGTCGGCCGATGGCACGATGGCCGTTTACATTGAAGCGATGGCGGCCGGCGCCCCGATGCGGGAGGTCGCGGCGTGAAGGTCGTCTATTTCACCCACTCGCTTGAGTCCTGCTGGAACCACGGCAACGCCCACTTCCTGAGGGGCGTCCTGCGCGACCTGATCGCGCGTGGACACGAAGCGGCGGTGTGGGAGCCGCGCGACGCCTGGAGCCGCGAGAACCTGGTGCGCGACCATGGCGTGGATGGGCTTCAGCCCTATCGCGCCGCCTATCCTGAACTGACGAGCCAAAGGTTCAATCCGCCAGCCGATCTCGACCGGGCGCTCGACGGCGCCGATCTGGTCTTGGTGCACGAGTGGAACGATCCGGCCCTGGTCGCGGCCGTCGGCGAGGCGAGGGCGCGGGGCGGGCGCTTTACCCTGCTGTTCCACGACACCCACCACCGCGCCGTCAGCGAGCCCGAGGGCATCAAGGCGTTCGACCTGTCGGGCTACGACGGCGTGCTGGCGTTCGGAGAGACGCTGGCGGAGGTCTACCGCCGCTGGGGCTGGGAGGGGCGCGTCTTCGTTTGGCACGAGGCGGCGGACATCCGACTGTTCCACCCGCCGGGCGAGGAAGGCTCGCGCGACGGCCTGATCTGGATCGGCAACTGGGGTGACGGCGAGCGCACGCGCGAGCTCGAGACCTATCTTTTCAAGCCGGCCCATGACGCGGGGCTGATGCTCGACATCCATGGGGTTCGCTATCCGGCCGAGGCGCTGGCGACGCTTAGCCGCTACGGCGTGCGCTATCATGGCTGGATGGCTAATGCGGCGGCGCCCGCCGCCTTCGCCCGCCACCTGGCCACGGTGCACGTGCCGCGTCGCTTCTATGTCGAACAATTACCGGGCATTCCGACCATCCGCGTGTTCGAGGCGTTGGCCTGCGGCATCCCGCTGGTCAGCGCGCCGTGGAGCGATAGCGAGGGCCTGTTCACCGTGGGCGAGGACTTCCTGATGGCGCGCTCGGGTGAGGCGATCACGCAGGCCCTGACCGACCTGAAGAAGGATCCCGCTCTGCGCCAGGCGCTGACGTCGAAGGGGCTCGAGACCGTTCGCGCCCGGCACACCTGCACGCACAGGGTGGATGAGCTGTTGGCAGTGTACGAGCGGCTGAACGGCGTCTCGGTCTCGGCGCAGCCAGCGCTGGAGACCGCCTGATGAAAATCGCCTTCTACGGCTCCAGCCTGCTCAGCGCATACTGGAACGGCGCGGCCACCTATTACCGCGGCATGCTGGGCGAACTGGCCAAGCGCGGCTGGGAGATCGTCTTCTTCGAACCGGACGCCTTTGACCGGCAGCAGCACCGCGACATCGATCCCCCGGACTGGGCGGAGGTCGTGGTGTGGGAGAACTCGCTGGACGCCTGTCGTCAGGTGATGACGCGCGCGGCCGAGGCCGACGTGGTGGTCAAGGCGTCGGGCGTCGGCGTGTTCGATGACGAACTGCTGGGCGTGTTCGACCATGCGCGGCCCGATGCGCTGACCATCTTCTGGGACGTGGACGCGCCGGCGACCTTGGCCGAGATGCGCGCCGATCCGCAGCACGCGTTGAAGAAGGCGCTGCCCGGCATCGACCAGGTGCTGACCTATGGCGGCGGGCCTCCGGTGATCGAGGCGTACCTGGCCGTGGGCGCGCGGGCGTGCCGGCCGATCTACAATGCGCTTGATCCCACGACCCACCATCCGGTCGAGAAGGAGACGCGGTTCTGCGTCGATCTCGCGCTTCTGGCCAACCGACTGCCGGACCGGGAGGCGCGGATCGAGCGCTTCTTCTTGGAGCCCGCGGCCATGCTGCCGGACCGCACCTTCCTGCTGGGGGGCAACGGCTGGCATGACAAGCCGATGCCGGCCAATGTGCGCACACTGGGCCACGTCGGCACGGGCGATCACAACGCCTTCAACGGCTCGCCGCTGGCGGTGCTGAACGTGGCGCGCGACAGCATGGCCGAAGTGGGCTTCTCGCCCGCCACCCGCGTGTTCGAGGCGACCGGCGCCGGCGCCTGTCTGATCACCGACTGGTGGGAAGGCATCGAGCAGTTCCTGGAGCCCGACGTGGAGGTGCTGGTCGCCCGCGACGGCGCCGAAGTGGCCGAGCATCTGAAGCGCCTGACGCCCGAGCGCGCCCGCGCCATTGGCGAGGCGGCGCGCCAGCGCGTGCTGCGCGACCACACCTATGCGCAGCGGGCGGAGGAGGCGGACGCCCTGTTCCGCGCGCTTCTGGACGAGCGGCGCGAGAGATCGGCGGCATGAGGATCGTCGTCCTCGGTCTCAGCCTGGCCTCCTCCTGGGGCAACGGTCATGCGGTGACCTATCGCGCCCTGCTGAAGGCCATGGCGGCGCGCGGGCACGACATCCTGTTCCTGGAGCGGGAGGTTGCCTGGTACGCGGGCGATCATCGCGACCTGCCGGAGCCTGATTTCTGCAGGCTGCACTTCTACCAGGACCTGCAGGACCTCAAACGGTTCGCCGGCGTGGTGCATGGCGCCGACGCGGTGATCATCGGCTCCTATGTGCCGGACGGCGTGGCGGTCGGGCGCTGGGCAAAGGCGGCGGCGCGCGGACCCGTCGCCTTCTACGACATCGACACGCCGGTCACCCTGGCGCGTCTGGCGAGGGGAGACCGCGAATACCTCGGACCCGAGCAGATCTCGGAATACGACGTCTACTTCTCCTTCACCGGCGGCCCGACGCTGGAGCGGCTCGAGCGCGAGTTCGGATCGCCGGCGGCGCGGGCGCTGTTCTGCTCGGCCGATCCGGAAGCGTACCGTCCGCTGGAAACGGCCAAGCGGTGGGACCTGTCCTATCTCGGAACCTATAGCGAAGACCGTCAGCCGACGCTGGAGCGTCTGCTGATCGAACCGGCGCGTCGCATGCCGGAGCGGCGCTTCGTGGTGGCGGGACCCCAGTACCCCACCGACATCGACTGGCCGGCGAACGTCGAGCGCATCGAACACCTCGCGCCCGCCGACCACCCTGCCTTCTACAACGCCAGCCGCTTCACCCTGAACGTCACGCGCGCCGACATGATCGAAGCGGGCCACAGCCCCTCGATCCGCCTGTTCGAGGCTGCGGCCTGCGCGACGCCCGTGATCTCCGACGTTTGGAAAGGCCTCGACCAGCTGTTCACTCCGGGCGAAGAGATCGTGCTGGCCCGATCATTTGAAGATGTGGAGGCGGCGCTTTCGGCGTCAGATGAGCAGGCTCGCGCCATGGGTGCGGCCGCACGTCGCCGCATCCTTGCCGCCCATACGCCCGTTCATCGGGCACAGACTCTGGAGCGTGAACTGGCCGCCGCCATTCGACGCAAAGACATGATCCGTCAGGAACGACCGATGCAGACCCCGTTCGCCGCCCCGCATGCCGCCAAGACCATCCTCGTCGCCGGTGGCGCAGGGTTCCTGGGCTCGCACCTGTGCGACCGTCTACTGGATCAGGGGCACAGGGTCGTCTGCGTCGATAACCTGCTGACCGGCGACATGGCCAATCTGGAGCACGCCCGGAACCGGCCGAACTTCGAGTTCATCCACCACGACATCGTCCAACCTTTGCCCGCCAGCCTGGCCGAGCGCGAGTTCGACGAGATCTACAATCTGGCCTGCGCGGCCTCGCCGCCGCTGTACCAGGCCGATCCCGAGCATACGATGCTGACCAGCGTCATGGGCACCCTGCACCTGCTGCGGCTGGCCGAGCGGACGAACGCGCGCTTCCTGCTGACGTCGACCAGCGAAATCTATGGCGATCCGGAGGTGCATCCGCAGCCGGAAACCTATCGCGGCAACGTCAATCCGACCGGCCCGCGGGCCTGTTACGACGAGGGCAAGCGGGCGGCCGAGACCCTGTCCTTCGACTATGATCGGATGGGCAAGGCCGTGGTTCGGGTGTGCCGCATCTTCAACACCTATGGCCCACGACTGTCCGCCGCCGACGGGCGCGTCGTGTCGAACGTGGTCAGCCAGGCGCTGAGCGAGCGCGACATCACCGTCTTCGGCGACGGCAGCCAGACGCGTTCCTTCTGTTATGTCGACGACATGGTGGGCGGGCTGATCGCGCTGATGGCCTATGAGGGGGCGCAGCCGGGACCGATCAACCTGGGCAACCCTGTGGAGCTGACCGTCAACGAACTGGTGGAGACGGTGCTGAAGCTGACCGGCTCGCGCTCTCAGGTCGTGCGCCGGCCGCTGCCGATCGATGATCCGCGCCGTCGCCGCCCGGACATCGACAAGGCGGCCGAAGTGCTGGACTGGCGCCCCGCCACCCCGCTTGAAGAGGGGCTGCGCCTCACCGCGCGTTGGTTCGACGCCGAGGCCGGGCACCTGCGCAACGATCCGCTGCCCGAAGCGGTCGGCGCCTGAGCTGAAAACGACAAGGCGGCGCGTTCGGCCGAACAATACCGGAAAGCGTAGATTATGACCGATGTTCTTGATCGGACGACGACCATGCGTGCTGCAGTCGTGACGGGCCCCGGCGAGATGGAGGTCCGGGACGTCGCGCGGCCCGAGCCCGGCGCCGGGCAGGTTCGCGTGCGTCTGGAAGGCTGCGGCGTCTGCGCCTCCAATCTGACGCCGTGGGCGGGGCCGGAGTGGATGACCTTTCCGACCGAGCCCGGCGGCTTGGGCCACGAAGGCTGGGGCGTGGTCGACGCGGTGGGCGAGGGCGTAACGCAGGTCAGCGTCGGCGACCGTGTCGCGGCCCTGTCGCACCGCAGCTTTGCGGAATACGACGTCGCGGATGAGGCCGCCGTGGTGAAGCTGCCGCCGGAACTGGCCGGCAAGCCATTCCCGGGCGAGCCGCTGGGCTGCGCCATGAACATCTTCCGCCGGGCCGAGATCAAGGCCGGTCAGACGGTGGCCATCGTCGGGATTGGCTTTCTGGGCGCGGTGCTGACGCGACTGGCCACGGAAGCGGGCGCGCGGGTCATCGCCATCTCCCGCCGTCCGTTCTCGCTCGATCTGGCGAAGCGCATGGGCGCGGCCGAGACGATCCCGTTGGAGGATCACTACGGCATCATCAATCGGGTCAGCGAACTGACCGGCGGCGTGTTCTGCGACGTGACGATCGAGGCCATCGGCAAGCAGTGGCCGCTGGATCTGGCGGCCGAGCTGACGCGCGAGCGCGGGCGGCTGGTCATCGCCGGCTATCATCAGGACGGCCCGCGCCAGGTGAACATGCAGTTGTGGAACTGGCGCGGCTTCGACATCGCCAGCGCGCATGAGCGAGACCCTGCGGTCTATGCGCAAGGCGTGCGCGAGGCGGTGGAGGCGGTGGCGTCGGGTCGCCTCGATATCGAGCCGCTGCTTAGCCACACCTACCCGCTGGATCGCCTCGGCGAGGCGCTGGACGCCACGCGCGACCGGCCGGATGGCTTCCTGAAGGCGCTGGTGACACTGTGACCGACGCAGCCATCGAACGGCCTGGCGAGGTCACGACGCAGCGCCTGCGGATCGGCTTCCTTGGCGTCGGCTGGATCGGCCGGCATCGCATGGAGCACATGCTGAAGACCGGTCTGATCGACGCCGTCGCGGTGTCCGATCCCTTCGACGGCGCGGTGGCGGACGCTCAGGCTTTGGCGCCCGATGCGGTTCGCGTAGCCGATCTCGATGCGCTGCTGGCGCAGGACCTCGACGGCCTGGTGATCGCCACGCCCAGCGCGGTGCATGCCGAACAGACGATCCGGGCGCTGGAGCGGGGCGTGGCCGTCTTCTGCCAGAAGCCGCTGGGTCGCAACCGGGCGGAGACGGAGGCCGCCATCGGCGCGGCGCAAGCGGCGGACCGGCTGCTGGGCGTCGATCTGTCCTATCGCCTCACCGACGGCGTGCAGCGAATCCGCGAACTCCTGCAGGCCGGAGAGCTGGGTCACGTCCATGCGGTCGACCTGACCTTTCACAACGCCTATGGCCCGGACAAGCCGTGGTTCTACGATCCGGCGCTCTCGGGTGGCGGCTGCGTCATGGACCTGGGGGTGCACCTGGTCGATCTGGCGCTGTGGTTGCTGGGTTCGCCAAAGGTCGTGGACGTGACCTCGCACCTGTTCAGCGAAGGTCAGCCGCTCACCAGCCGGGACAAGGCCGAGGACTATGCGGTGGCCACTCTTGTGCTGGAGGGTGGAGCGGTGGTGCGGCTGGCCTGTTCGTGGAAGCTTCCGGCGGGTCAGGACGCGGTGATCTCGGCGGCCCTCTATGGATCGGGCGGCGGGGTCGAGATGCGCAACGTCGGCGGCTCCTTCTACGACTTCACGACCGAACGGTTTCGCGGCACGGCCCGCGAGGTGCTGGCGGCGCCGCCGGAGGATTGGGGCGGACGCGCCGCCGCCGACTGGGCCCGCCGGCTGGCGGCGGGCGAGCGGTTCGATCCGTCGATCCGCAGCCTGGTCGAGGTCGCCGACGTGCTGGATCGCATCTACCGGGTCTGACGCCGGCAAGTTTCGGTTAACCAGAATGGAAGCGTTTGCGGGCCACGCTGGCGGCCATGGCGAATGCGATCGTACTTACCGCTCCGACATCGAGATTCGGCTTCGGCAAGAGCCTGCGCGGGCTGCTGATCCTCGGCCTGTTCTCGCTTCTGGCCGCCTGCGCCAGCGTGGGCGGGGAGCGGGGCGGGAGCGCGCCGGCGGTGATCGCCGCGACCGCGCCGCCGGTCGTCGATGATCCCGCGCCGATCGTCACCGGCACCATGCGGCCGTATCAGATCAAGGGGCGGTGGTATCGGCCGGAGGAGCAGCCCGGCTACGACGAGGTCGGTCTGGCTTCCTGGTACGGCGATCAGTTCAACGGGCGACCGACGGCGACCGGCGAGCGGTTCGACATGCATGCGCTGACCGCCGCCCACAAGACCTTGCCCTTGCCCGGCCTGGTGGAGGTGACGAACCTAACCAACGGCCGCCGCGTCGTCCTGCGCGTCAATGACCGCGGCCCGTTCGTGGACAGCCGCATCATCGATCTGTCGCGGGGCGCCGCCGAGCAACTGGACCTGATCGGCAAGGGCGTGGGCGAGGTGCGGGTGCGCTACCTGGGCCGTGCGCCGCGTCTCGGCGGAGGACCGCTGTTGCAGGCGGCGGCGCCCGCGGCGAGGTCGATCCCGCGCCCGGCGCCGGCGCTGCCCGAGCCGCCATCGACCTTCTGGGTGCAGGCGGGATCGTTCGGCGATCCGCTGCCGGCGCGGTTGATGGCCGAGGGCATCGGAGCGCCCGCTTCCGTCAGCGCGGCCAACGTCGGCGGCCGCGAGCTGTACCGCGTGCTGGTCGGACCCTGGCCGGACGCCAACGCCGCCGAGGCTGCCCGCCAGTCGGTTGTGGCGCGCGGCTATGCAGATGCTTCCCTGATATCCACGCGATAAGCAGACGGTCGGGCTTGCCCTTCTGATCGCACGCGCCATTGTGCCCGGCGTGACTCGGGGCAGGTTCATCACGTTTGAAGGCGGCGAGGGCGCCGGCAAGTCGACGCAGGTCGGCAGGCTGATGGCGCGGCTCGCGCCGGTTCTTGCAGGGCGAGGGCAGGGCGTGATCCGCACGCGAGAACCCGGCGGCTCCAGGGGCGCCGAGATCATCCGCAATCTGGTGGTGGCCTCCGACGCCGAGAACTGGTCGCCGGTGACCGAGACGCTGCTGATGTACGCCTCTCGCTCGGATCATCTGGAAAACACCATCCGCCCGGCGCTGGCGGCCGGCGACTGGGTCGTCTGCGATCGCTTCGCCGATTCCAGCCGGGCGTATCAAGGCGCGGGCGGCGGCGTGGCGCCCGACTTCATCGAGCAGATGGACCGGGGCGTGGTGGGCGACGACCAGCCGGACCTGACGCTCGTGTTCGACCTGCCGGTCGACGTGGGTCTGGAGCGCGCATTCGGGCGCGGCCTGTTCGAGACGCGTTTCGAATCCAAGGGCGTGGAGTTCCACCAGCGGCTGCGCGAAGGCTTTCTCCGCATATGCGAGGCGCATCCGCAACGCTGCGTCCGCATCGATGCGGCGGGGACGCTGGAGGAAGTCGAGGCGCGCGTGTGGGCTGCGGTCGAGGGCCGGCTGCTGTGAGCGAGCATCCGCGCGACCGCTTTGACCTGCTGCCTGACCCGGCGGCGGAAGAGGCCTTTCTGGACGCCCTGGCGCGAGGGCGGCTGCATCACGCCTGGCTGGTGTGCGGGGTCGAAGGGACGGGCAAGGCGACTTTCGCCTATCGCGCGGCGCGGCGGCTGCTGGGGGCGCAGGCCGATCCGGCGAGGGGGCCGTTGGGCGCCAGTCCGCAGGACCCGGTCAGCCGGCTGATCTCGGCCCGGGCGCATCCGGACCTGCTGGTGCTGGAGCGGGCGATCGAGGGCGGCAAGCAGAAGAAGTCGATCTCGGTCGATCAGGCGCGCGAACTGCCGGAGTTCTTTTCCAAGAGCCCGTCGCAGGCCGCCTATCGCGTGGCCATCATCGATGCGGCGGACGACCTGAACCTGAACTCGGCCAACGCCTTGCTGAAGGTTCTTGAGGAGCCGCCTGAGCGTGGCGTGCTGTTCCTGGTCACCCATGCGCCGGGCCGATTGCTGGCCACCATCCGGTCGCGCTGTCGGCGCGTGACCCTGCCGTCGTGGCCGCAGGATCGGTTGGAACGCCTTGTGCGCGACAGGACCGGCGCAGACCGGGAGGACGCGGAACACGCCGCCGCCATGGCGGGCGGCTCGCCCGGGGCGGCTCTGGCGCTGGCGTCGGGCGCCACCTTCGAGATGGATCAACTGGCGCGGGGCTGGGTCGAGGGCGCGGACGCCGATCGCGCCGAGGCCATGGCGATCGCCGACAAGTTCCGCGGCGCGGACGGCGCCGAACGGTTCGAGACCCTGATGGATCGGCTGATCGCAGCGGTGCGCATGCGCGCCCTGAACAGTCCGGCGGGTTCGGCCAACCGGTGGGCCGAGCTGTGGGAGCGGCTCAGCGTCCTGCCGGACCGCACCGCCGGGCTGAACCTGGACCGGGCCGACGTGCTGGCCGGCGCCCTGCATGATCTGCGCAAGACAAAGGCGCTCGGCTGATGCTGATCGACAGTCACGTCAATCTGCACGCACCCCAGTTCGACGAGGACCGCGATGCGGTGATCGCCCGCGCGCGCGAGGCGGGCGTCAAGCTGATGGTCGAGATTTCGGACCGGCTCTCCACCTTCGAGGCGACCCACGGGCTGGCCGCGGCGCACGACGACATCTGGTGCACGGTCGGCGTTCATCCGCATGAGGCGAAGGATCACGCGGACCTCTCTGCCCGGACTCTGATCGACTTGGCGGATCGGCCGAAGGTGGTGGGGATCGGCGAGTGCGGGCTGGATTTCCACTACGACTTTAGTCCGCGCAAGCTGCAGGCCGAGGTGTTTCGCCAACACGTGGCGGCCGCACGCGAGACCGGTTTGCCGCTGGTCATCCACACGCGCGAGGCGGATGCCGCCATGGCCGACATCCTGCGCGAGGAGCATGCGCACGGGCCGTTCCGGATGCTGATGCACTGCTACACCAGCGGAGCCGAGCTGGCGAAGCAGGCGGCGGATATGGGGGCGTGGTTCTCGGTTTCCGGCATCGCGACCTTCAAGGCGGCGGAAGAGGTGCGGGCGCTGGTCCGCGACATGCCGGGCGATCGGATCATCGTGGAGACGGACTGCCCGTATCTGGCGCCCGTGCCGCATCGGGGCCGCCGGAACGAACCCGCCTATATCGGCCTTGTCCTTCAGAAGCTGGCGGAGATCAGGGGCTGGAGCCTGGAGGAGGCGGACCGGCGGACGACCGACGCCTTCTTCTCCCTGTTCGACCGCATTCCCCGTCCGGAGGCCTGAAGAGCTTGAGCGCGCTGGAGATCGTGATCCTGGGCTGCGGATCGTCCGGCGGGGTGCCGCGCGGCGACGGCGACTGGGGCGACTGCGATCCGGCCGAGCCGAAGAACCGACGCCGGCGCTGCTCCATGATTGTCCGGCGAACGGGTGGGGAGGGCGTCACCAACGTCCTGGTCGACACCTCGCCCGACCTGCGCGAGCAGATGCTGAGCGCGGGCGTCCGCCACATCGACGGGGTGCTCTATACCCATGACCACGCCGACCAGACGCACGGCATCGACGACCTGCGCACCTTCGCCACACGCGCGAGGAGCCGCATTCCGGCCTGGATGGATGCGGCGACCCATACGGCCCTGACGCACCGGTTTCACTACATCTTCGAGAGCCAGTTCGGCTATCCGCCGCTGCTGGATGCGCGCCTGATCCCGCCGCATGGAGAGCCGTGGAGCGTCGAGGGCGCGGGCGGGTCGATTCCGGTCGTCACCTTCGACCAGGGGCACGGTCCGATCCGCTCGGTCGGTTATCGACTGGGCGACGTGGCCTATTCCAGCGACGTGTCGGACCTGGACGAGGCGGCGCTGGAGGCGGTGCGGGGCTGCCGGCTGTGGATCGTCGATGCGCTGCGATACACACCGCATCCCACACATGCGCATCTTGATCGCGCGCTGGATTGGATCGCGCGTTCGGGCGTGGAGCGCGCGCTGCTGACGAACCTGCACATCGACATGGATTACAACGCCTTGTCGGCGATCGTTCCAGCGAACGTGGAAGTCGCCTATGACGGATGGAGCCTGACGATCGGCTGATCAGTCGGCGCCGGCCTTATGGCCTTTCCAGTCGAAGAGCTCTTCCAGCACCTGGATTGCGTGCCCGCGTTCGGACGTCAGGTCGGGGTCGCGGCCAAGCACCAGACGAGCGTCGTCGGCCGCGGCCATCATCAGCGAGCGATGCCGCACCGGATCGGCGAAGCGATAGGCGGGGAAGCCGCTCTGACGCAGCCCCAGGGGGTCGCCGCCGCCGCGCAGACGGAAGTCTTCCTCCGCGATTTCAAAGCCGTCCTCAGAGCGACGCAGCGTTTCCAGCCGTTCCTTGGCCGTCTCTCCAAGCGCGCCATCCTGGCCGCCGTATAGCAGGATGCAGGAACTGGCCTTGGCGCCGCGGCCGACCCGACCGCGCAGCTGGTGCAGTTGCGCAAGACCGAAGCGGTCGGCGTGCTCGATCACCATAATGGAGGCGTTGGGCACGTCCACGCCGACCTCGACCACGGTGGTCGCGACCAGCAGCGGGAGGCGGCCGTCGGCGAAATCCGCCATCACCGCCTCGCGCTCGGCGCCGGGCATCTGGCCGTGCGCAAGGCCCACCTCCACGTCCAGGATGCGGCGCAGGTCGGCGGCGCGCGCCTCCGCTGCCGCAAGGTCGGTCGCCTCCGACTCCGCGACCAGCGGGCAGATCCAGTAGGCCTGGGCGCCGGCGTCTATGGCCGCCTTCAGGCGCTTCGCCACCTCTCCGATGCGAGCGAGCGGCAGGACGGCGGTGGTCACGGGCGTGCGGCCGGGCGGCTTCTCCGTCAGGCGGCTGACCTCCAGCTCGCCGTACTGGGTCAACTCCAGTGTGCGCGGGATCGGCGTGGCGGACATGGTCAGGAGGTGGACGGCGCCGAGGCGCGGATCGCCCTTGGCTTGCAGTCTCTGACGCTCATTGACGCCGAAGCGATGCTGCTCGTCGATCACCGCCAGGGCGAGCCGATCGAAGCGCACGGCGTCCTGGAACAGGGCGTGGGTGCCGATGGCGACCTGGGCCTCGCCGCTGGCCAGCGCCGCCAGCCGCTCGCGACGCTCGCCCGCCGTGTCGCGGCCGGTCAGCAGCACGGCGGTGACGCCCGCGTCGGAGAACATGGGAGCAAGTCGTTGATAATGCTGACGGGCCAGGATTTCCGTCGGGGCCATAAGCGCGCCCTGAAAGCCGCTGGACGCCGTGTCCGCAAGCGCCAGGGCGGCGACGGCGGTCTTGCCCGAGCCGACATCGCCTTGCAGCAGCCGGCCCATTTGCTGACCGGAGCCGAGGTCGCGGCGGATTTCCGCAACGGCCTGGGCCTGGGCGTTCGTGAGCGTGAAGGGCAGGGCCGACTCCAACCGCCGAGACGCCTCGCCGGGCGTGATCAGAGGCGCCGTGTGGATCAGGCGGGCGCGGCGGCGGCGAGCCAGCGCCAGCTGATGGGCGAACAGTTCATCAAAGGCGAGCCGCTGGCGGGCGGGCGCCTCCGGCGACAGGTCGGCCTCGCTCGTTGGAGCGTGCACCGCCTCCAGCGCCGCGCGCCAGCCGGGCCAGCGGCGCGACTGCAGCCAGGCGGCGTCCTGCCATTCGGGCAGCTCAGGCGCGGTCGAGAGTGCTCCGCCGATCAGTCGGCGCACCTGACGCGAGGTCAGGCCCTGAGTACCGGGATATGTCGGCTCGGCGGCGGGTATGTCGCTCGCCTTGTCCGGGGTTGCGACATCGGGGTGCGGGATCTGCACCTCGCCGTTGAAGCGTTCGACCTTGCCGGAGACGATCCGCCGCTCGCCGCGCGGCAACAGACGGTCGATGTGCTGGGGCGAGCCGCCGAACCAGATCAGATGTACGAAACCGGTGTCGTCGGACGTGCGGACCTTGAGCGGCGCGCCTGGCCGGCCGGGCGTGAACAGGCGATCGGCCGTGACTTCGAAGATGCCGTACTCCCCCTCCACCGCATCGGCGGCGGTCATCGGGCGACGCACCACCACGCCCGTAGGGGACAGAAACAGAAGATCGCGCACCAGCGGCCCGGCGACCTTCTGCACCAGGGGCGCCATGCGCGGACCCACGCCCTTCAGGCTGGTCACCTCGGCGAACAGGGGAAAGAGAATCGGGGGGCGCATGGTGAGCGGAACATAGCGAGACCGGCGGCGCTGGCGAAGCGCATCGCAAGCCGCTATCTGACCGCTTCAGATTGCAGACCCGACCGGGCAAGGATTCTTGTGGCCGACATCGACGCGCGTCCCGACACCAACGACCTGAAAAGCCAGAGGCTGGGCCGGATCAGCTTTCGCGCCTGGCGGCGCGGTTTCCGCGAGGCCGACCTGGTGTTGGGTCCGTTCGCCGACCAGGTGGGCCCTAGCCTGAGCGACGATGAACTGGATGCGTTCGAGGTGCTGCTGAACGAAGACGACCAGTTTCTCTACGGCTGGATCATCGAGCGGGAGCCGACCCCGGCGGAACACGACCACGCGCTGATGGCCAAGATCCGCGCCTTCATGCGCGCGCATGTGGCGGCGGAAGTCGCAAAGGGAGCCGGCTGATGGACGTGCAGGTTCAGCATCGCACGGATCAGGACCTCGGCGGCGCGCCGGAGGGCCTCGACGCCCTGATCGTCGCCGACCGGTTGAAGGGCGGCGGAGTGGGCCTGTTCGTCGCGCGGGATTACGGGCGTTCGGCCGCCTTTATCCAGGCGTTTCGCTTCTTCTCGCAAGACGTTGAAGTGCTGGAATATCCGGCGTGGGATTGCCTGCCGTACGACCGGCTGAGCCCCACCGCGGGCGTGTCGGCGCAGCGGATGGCGACCCTGACCCGCCTGGCCGGGCGCAAGGCCTCAGACGGCCCGCTGCTGGTGGTCACGACGGTCAACGCCGCGACCCAGCGCACGCCTCCGAAGCGCGTCACTACGGCCGCCGGCTTCGAGACCAAGGTCGGGCGCGATCTCGATACCCAGGCGCTGGAACGCTACTTCGCCGCCAACGGCTATGTGCGGGCCTCCACCGTCTCGGAGCGCGGCGAGTTCGCGGTGCGCGGCGGGGTGATCGACGTCTTCCCCCCGGGCTTCGACGAGCCGGTGCGCCTGGACATGTTCGGCTCCGAGTTGGAATCGATCCGCACATTCGATCCGGAGACGCAGCGATCGACGGGTCAGATGACCGCCGTGTCGCTGGCGCCCGTGTCGGAGGTCTTGCTGGACCGGGACGCGATTTCGCGCTTCCGTACCGGCTATCTGAAGCTGTTCGGCGCGCCCGGCGACGATCCGCTGTACGCGACCATCAGCGAGGGCGCGCGGCGTCAGGGCATGGAGCAGTGGCTGCCGCTGTTTTACGACCGGCTGGACACCTTGTTCGACTATCTGCCTGACGATGCCTCGGTGTTCCTGGACAACCAGGTCGAGGCGGCGCGCACCGAGCGGTGGGACCTGACGGCGGACGCCTACGACGCCCGCAGCGAAGCGGCCAAGACCAAGGGCGCGGCGGCCGCGAACCGGGCCTTGCCGCCGGGCGAGCTTTATCTGAGCGAGGGCGACTGGAACGGCGCGCTGGCCGGCCGCAACGTCCGGCGGTTCACGCCTTTCGCGGGCGGGGCCGAGGACGCCGGAGGGCGGCTGGGCCGCACCTTCGCCGCCGAGCGGTCGCAGGACAGCGTCAATCTGTTCGAGGCGGTGGCCCAGCACGCAGAAGCTCTCAAGGCTGACGGGCGGCGGGTGCTGTTCGCCTCCTGGACTGAAGGCTCGTCCGAACGGCTTCAAGCCATGCTGTCGGACCACGGCTTGCAGCATGTGGTGGCGGTAAGGGACTGGGCGGACGTGCAGGCGGCGCCTGAGGGCATCTATCTGCGCGGCGTGCTGCCGGTCGAGCATGGCTTTGTCACCGACGAAATCGCCGTCATCTCCGAAACCGACATCCTGGGCGACCGGCTGGCGCGGCCCAGGAAGAAGCGCCGGGCGTCGAACTTCCTCGCCGAGGCCTCGGCCCTGACCACCGGCGACCTGGTGGTGCACCTGGACCACGGCATCGGGCGCTATGAAGGGCTGAAGACGCTGGACATCCAGCAGGCGCCGCACGACTGCCTGGAGCTGCTCTACGCCGGTGAAAGCAAGTTGTACCTGCCGGTCGAGAACATCGACCTGCTGACCCGCTACGGAACGGACGCCGACGGGGTGCAGCTGGACCGACTGGGCGGGGCGGGCTGGCAGGCGCGCAAGGCCAAGGCCAAGGAGCGGCTGCGCGCCATGGCCGAGGGCCTGATCGCGCTGGCGGCCAAGCGCGCGCTCCGCCAGACCGACGCCGTAACGCCGCCGCCCGGTCTCTTCGCCGAGTTCTGCGCGCGATTCCCCTATGAAGAGACCGACGACCAGCTGAACGCCATCGGCGACGTGCTGGAGGATCTCGGCAAGGGCGTGCCGATGGACCGGCTGATCTGCGGTGACGTGGGCTTCGGCAAGACGGAGGTGGCGCTGCGCGCCGCATTCGTGGTCGCCATGACGGGCCAGCAGGTGGCGATCGTGGCGCCCACGACGCTGCTCGCGCGGCAGCACTTCAAGACCTTCACCGAGCGATTCGCCGGCTGGCCCGTCAAGGTCCGTCAACTGTCGCGCATGGTGACGGGCAAGGAGGCCAACGAGACGCGGGCGGGTCTCAAGGACGGCTCGGTCGAGATCGTGGTCGGCACCCATGCGGTGCTGGCCGAACAGGTGGGTTTCCGCGACCTGGGCCTGGTGATCGTCGACGAGGAGCAGCACTTCGGCGTCAAGCACAAGGAGAAGCTGAAGACGCTGCGCGCCGACGTGCACCTCCTGACGCTGACCGCGACGCCGATCCCGCGTACCCTGCAGATGGCGCTGACGGGCATCCGCGAGATGTCGATCATCGCGACGCCGCCGGTCGATCGTCTGGCGGTGCGGACCTATGTGACGCCCTGGGACCCGGTGCTGGTGCGCGAGGCGTTGCTGCGGGAGAAGTATCGCGGCGGCCAGGCCTACTATGTCGCGCCGCGCCTGAAGGACCTGCCGGACATCGAGCGATTCCTGCGCGAGCAGGTCCCGGAGGTGAAGTTCGTTGTCGGTCACGGCCAGATGAGCGCGACCCAGCTGGAAGGGGTGATGAGCGCCTTCTACGACGGCGAATACGACGTTCTGGTCTCGACCACCATTGTCGAAAGCGGCCTGGATATTCCGACGGCCAACACCCTGGTCGTGCACCGTGCCGACATGTTCGGCCTGGCGCAGCTGTATCAGATCCGGGGACGGGTCGGGCGGTCCAAGGCGCGGGCCTTCGCCTATCTGACTACCGATCCCAAGAAGCCGATGACGCTGTCGGCCGAGCGTCGGCTGCAGGTGCTGCAATCGCTGGACAACCTCGGCGCCGGCTTCCAGCTGGCCAGCCACGACCTGGACCAGCGCGGCGGCGGCAACCTCCTGGGCGACGAGCAGTCGGGCCACATCCGCGAAGTGGGCGTCGAGCTTTACCAGCAGATGCTGGAAGACGCGGTCGCAGAGCTGAAGGAAAAGGGCGAGGGCGCGGTGGATCGCGGCTGGTCGCCGTCGATCAACGTCGGCGCCTCGGTGCTGATCCCCGAGGAATACGTGCCGGACCTGAACGTGCGCCTCAGCCTCTATCGCCGGCTGTCCGACGCCGAGCAGGCGGAGGATCGCGAGGCGCTGGCCGCCGAGCTGATCGACCGCTTCGGACCTCTGCCGGACGAGGCGCAGCAGCTGCTGCGGATCGTCGGCATCAAGGCCAACTGCCGTAAGGCCTGCATCGAGAAGATCGACATCGGCCCGAAGGGGGCGGTGCTGACGCTGCGCGACAACAGCTTCCCCAATCCGGCGGGGCTGGTCGGACTGATCCAGAAGAACCACGCCTTCTGGAAGATTCGGCCGGACCAGAAGATCGTCGTCACCGGCGACTGGGCCAAGCCCGAAGAGCGGTTGAAGGTGGCGGAGCGGATTACTTCGGACCTGGCGCGGGTGGCCTCGGCCTAAGGGTCGGGTCCGCCTAGCGCGGAGAGCGGGCGTAGAGGTCGGCCGAGGCGCGTTCCAGAAGGGCCGCGGGGTTTTCGCCCACGCCGATCTGGGCGCAGCCGACGTCGAAATCGACCACGAACGGCGAGCGGTCGGGACCGGCGTCAAAGGCGGTGCAGCCGATCACCGCCGCGATCCGTTCCGCCGCCAGCCGCGCCTCGCCCGCGCGCGTGGCGGGCAGGGCGAGAGCGAAGACCTCGGGCGCGAGGCGGGCGGCGGTGTCCTCGACTCGCACCAGTCGCGACACCATGGCCCCAATCTGCGGCAGGGCGCGATCGAGCCAGCCGCCGGTGCGAGACGCCAGCACGCTGTCGCTCTGACGCACTCGCAGCACGCAGACCGACAGCGGGCGCTGGCGCAGGCGGGCGGCCTGGGCGACGCGTGTCAGATGCGCGGCGAACAGTTGCGGCGTGAACAGGCCAGTGGAGGCGTCGGTCAGTCCGGAACCCCGCGCGCCGTCCAGCGCGCGCCGCGTGACCTGCTGACGGCGGTGGGTGCGGGCCAGGCCGAGGATGCGGCCGGCGGTCTCGTCCTCCGGCGTGTCGGAAGCCGCGACATCGGCGAAGCCCCGCTGATACAGCTCGCCGAGATCGATCTCGGCCTGGCCGCGCAGGTAAAGCACCAGCGGGATATGATAGAGGCGGGTGTTGCGCTTCATTCCCGAGGCGATCGACAACGCCGGGGCATGATCGTCGGCGCCCCACAGCACCGCCGCATCGAACGCGCTTTCGTGCAGATAGTCGAAGGCGGTGTAGGGGGTGGGGGCCGCCACCACCTCGGCGCCGCCGGCCGAGAGCGCATTGGCGAGAGCCAGGAAACGTCGGTCCGCGGCGCCGGCCGCCAGGATGCGCAAGGGCCCGGTCGCCTCGTCTTCGACCCGGCCCAACGGTTCGCCACGTTCGGCAAAGGTCAGCCGGCGCAGATGAAATTCTTCCTCGGCGATGGCGGCGCGGCCGAGTTGCTCAAGCCGCAGTGCGGCCTGGGCCGGATGCGGCGCGGTGGACATGACGAGATCGGCGTCCACCGCCGCATCTTCCGAGGTCCCGATCACCACGACCGGCAGACGGCGCGGCTCGGCGGCGGCGCGAAAGGTGGCGATCACGCCTGGCGCCAGCAGCGCCGCATCGACGATGGCGGCTTCCAGCGGCAGGTCGGCGAGCGCGACGGCGGCGCCTTCCACGCTGTCGGACATCAGCGTGCGCCAGCCGAGGCCGTCCAGCCCATGCGCCAGATCGGCCAGGCGATCCGCAGCCGTCAGCACCAGGACGCGCGCGCTCGCAGGCGGGCTCTCGATGTCGGAGGCCTCGATCGATCTGGTGGTTGTCCGTGACTTGGCGGGCGGCATCTGAGCGTCAGCATACCGAGCGCTTCCTTTACGAAGCAATGCCACGTCCGGCCCGCGGCCAAAATGTCCCCAAGGGTTTGCGACGGGCCGAATTGCGCTAGTTTGTCCGGCTGTTGCGCATCTCGCGGGGACCAGCTTGCTTTTTGGACTAGGGGACGCCGCACGGCTGGCCGGCCGGGCCTTTGCCCGCAGCTGGGGTCGGGACGTCATGCTCTACACGGGCGGGGTGTCGTTCTTCGCGCTGCTGGCGGTGTTTCCGGCCGTCGCCATTCTGATCGGCTTCTACAAGGCGGTGCTGTCGATCGGACAGGTCAGCGAGCAGGCCTTTGCCCTGGCCGAGCTGATGCCGCACGCCGCGCAGGGAATCTTTCGCGAAGAGATCGGCCGGCTGGCCAACGCCTCGGCCCGGACGGTGTCGGCCCAGAGCGCGTTCGCCGTGCTGGTCGGGGCCTATGCGGCGCACCGGGGGTTCAAGGCGCTGCTGGCTGGGCTGAACCTGATCCACGACGAGACGGAGCCGCATGGCTTCTTCAAGTTCAACCTTCTGGCCTTTTTTGTCGCCGTGTTCGCCTTTGTGCTGTTCACCGTGGTGTCGGGATCGGTGGTGACGCTGCGGATCATGGGGCATGCCTCGGGCGAGCGGCCGCTGCTGGGCTTGGGCGTCTTCTTCGACGCCGTGGCGCCGTCCGTGGGGCTCGTGATCGGGCTGACGCTGCTCTACCGCTACGCCATGAGCCACCGGACCCCGGTGGCCTGGCTGCCGTCGGTGGTCGGAGGCTCGGTCGCCACCCTGATGTCGGTCGTGTCGTCCTGGCTGTGCGCCATCTATGTGGAGCAGATCGCGCCGCTGGGAGCGACCTATGGCTCGGTCGGCGCGGTGGTGGTGCTGCTGATCTGGTTGTCGTGGAACGTCAACGCCGTCTTCTACGGCGGCGCCTTCGCCACCGAGATGGAGATCGCCAAGGCGCGGGCGGCTGGGAACACTCGCGATCCCACAGGCGCCGTCGTCAGCTTCCCGGCGCGAGAACACCTGGCGCAGGCTCGGGAGCGCCGCACTCGACCGTGATGGTCAGGACGCCTGCATCCTCCTTAACCGACAGGGTGCGGCCGCCGCGCTGAGCCGTCAGGTGGGGCGCATCGACCCTGGCCATCGGATCGGTGGCCAAAAGGACCAGGCGGTCGCCGGGAAGGGCGTCTCGCATCGCCTTCATCAGCTTCAGCGTTGGCACGGGACAGGCGTGACCGCGTGCGTCGACGACGACGGGCGAACTCACGAGGCGGTGATCCGCTCGGCCAGCATCCGAAGCGCCTGGTCGACGCTGGCCTGTCGCACGCGCTCGCGGCCAATGTCGCCGAACCGCGCCTCATGGTGCACGACGCCGGTCGGTCCCGCGGCGGCGAAGTGGACCAGTCCCACCGGCTTGTCCGGCGAACCGCCGCCCGGCCCTGCGATTCCCGTCGCGGCGACCGAAACCTGGGCCTGCGAGCGCCGAAGCGCGCCCTCGGCCATCGCGCGCGCGACCGGCTCGGACACCGCGCCTTGGCTCTCGATCAGCTCGGCGGGCACGCCCAGCATCTCGGACTTCGCGGCGTTGCTGTAGGTGACGAAGCCGCAATCGACCACGGCCGACGATCCAGGAACCCCGGTCAGCGCCGCCGCGACCAGGCCGCCGGTACAGCTTTCGGCCGTGGCCAGCATCAGGCCCTTGGCCGTGGCCGCCTCGATCACGCGACGGGCGAGAGCTTCGATGTCGTGCGGCGTCATGGCCTTTCTTATCCGGGCCGATCCGGTCTAACCAGCCTCATGACCAACGCGGCCCTTTCTCCAGCACCGGCGCGCAATCAGGGATCGCGGCCCCGCGTCCTGTTCGCCGTCGCCATCTTCACCTCGGCGGCTCTGGTCTTCACCGTCCAGCCGATGGTGACCAAGCTGGTGCTGCCGATGCTGGGCGGGTCGCCATCGGTCTGGAACACCTCCATGGTGTTCTTCCAGGCGGCGCTGCTGGTCGGTTATGCCTATGCCCATGCCTTGCAGCGGATCGGTTCGCTGAAGGTGCAGGCCGGCGTGCATCTGGCGCTTCTGCTGCTCGCGGCGCTGTTCCTGCCCTTGAGCATCAGCGGCGTGCTGGGCGATCCCGATCCGAATGCGCCCATCGTCTGGCTGCTGGCGACGCTGGCGCTGTCGGTCGGCGCGCCCTTCGCGGTTCTGTCGGCGACGGCGCCGTTGCTTCAGGCCTGGTTCGCGCGTCTGCGGGCAGGTCATGCGGACGGGGCCAACCCTTACGTCCTCTACGCCGCTTCCAACCTCGGCAGCTTCCTGGCCCTGCTCGCCTATCCGGTCATCATTGAGCCGCTGGCGGCCTTGTCGGACCAGCGGTGGGGGTGGAGCGGCGGCTATGGCCTGTTCGTGGTCATGGTCGGGGTCTTGGGCGCGGCGATCTGGCGCCGGCGAGAGATCGCCGCGACCGAGCCTGCTCGTCTGGCGTCCACCGCGCCGATCCCCTGGCGCGATAAGGGCGTGCTGGTGCTGCTGGCGGCGGCGCCCTCCAGCCTGATGCTCGGGGTGACGGCGCACCTGTCGGTGGATGTGGCCTCGGCGCCGTTCCTGTGGGTGGCGCCGCTGGCGCTGTATCTGCTGACCTTCGTGATCGCCTTTTCAGCCAGGCCGATCATCGCGTTTGAGACGACTCTGGTCCTCTCGGCCGCACTGGGAGCCGCAGTGGTCAGCATGGCGGCGTTCAAGACGGGCGAGTGGGTGGTGCTCTTCGGCATGCACCTGCTGGCCTTCTTCTTCATCGCCCTGCTGTGCCACCAGCGTCTGGCGCAGCGGAGACCCGCGCCGGATCGGCTGACCGAGTTCTTTCTGCTGCTGTCGCTGGGCGGCGTCGTGGGCGGGGCGTTCAACGCCCTGCTGGCGCCGGTCTTGTTCAACACAGTATGGGAATATCCGCTGGTGCTGGTGCTCGTGGGCCTGGCGCGGCCCTGGGAGAAGGGACCGCTCAGCCGCGTCGAGATCGGTGCGATCGCACTCGGCGCCGTCATCATCCTGACCCCGCCGATCGCGCTGGAGATCATCCGCTATCAGCCGGACATCCGGGCGGTGCTCAGCAACCAGGCGCTGATCCACATCTCGCAGCTGGTGTTCGGCCTAGGCGCCATCTGCGCCTTTCTGGTGCGGGACCGCGCGCCGGTGTTCACCCTGATGCTGGCCATGCTGACCGCCTCGGCGCACCACATCGCGCGCGGCTATGAGTGGGACCTGTCTGAGCGCAGCTTCTTTGGCGTCATGCGGGTGGCGACGACCTATGACGCGCGTCTGGGCGGCGACGTTCACGTTCTCATGCACGGCACGACGCTGCACGGCGCCCAGCCGACCTCGCCCGTCTCGCGGTGTTCGCCGACGCTCTACTACGCCACAGGCACGCCGCTGGGGCAGGCGGCGTTGAAGATCCAGGAGCGGCGGCCGAACGGCGCCAACATCGGCGTGGTGGGGCAGGGCTCCGGCGCCATGGCCGCCTACAAGCGCGAGCAGGATCGGCTGACCTTCTTCGAGATCGACCCGATGGTGGACCGACTGTCGCGCGATCCGCGCTGGTTCACCTTTATCTCGGACTGCGCGGATGGACCGGTGCGCACGGTGCTGGGCGACGCGAGGCTGACGCTGAACCAGGAGCCGGCTGGATCATACGACCTCTTGGTCATCGACGCCTTCTCGTCGGACGCCGTGCCGACCCACCTTCTGACGACCGAGGCCATCGCCGGTTATCTTCGGCTGCTGCGGCCGGACGGGGCGGTGGTGCTGCACCTGTCCAATCGAAACCTGGAGATCACGCTACCGGCCTCGGCGGCGGCGCGTGCGCTGAACGCGCCCAGCCTGCACCAGGTCTTCATCGAGGACCCGGCCGGCCCCGACATGTCCGAAGCCTCGACCGAGGCGCTTGTGATCGCGCCGACGGAGGCGGGGCTCGCGTCCTTCCGCGCCGATCCGCGCTGGCGGACGCTGGCGCCGACCGAGGTGCGACCGTGGACCGACGACTACGTCAATCTGTTCGGTTCGCTGCTGCGCCAGATGCGCTATGCGGCGGGCTGAGGCGCGGGCAGGTCGATCGAGCACACGGCCTGGGCCGCCAGGCCCTCGTTCCGCCCGGTGAAGCCTAACCCTTCTGAGGTTGTGGCCTTCACGCTGACGGCGCCCAGCGGCAGCTGAAGCAGGTCAGCGATCCGTTCGCGCATGGCGAGGCGGTGCGGCTTCACCTTGGGCTGCTCGCAGATCAGGGTCACGTCCACATTGACGATGCGGCCGCCGCGATCCGCGACCATGCCGGCGGCATGCAGCAGGAACTGGTCGGACGATGCGCCCTTCCACTTGGGATCGCTGGGCGGGAAGTGATCGCCGATGTCGCCCTCGGCCAGGGCGCCTAGGATGGCGTCGGTCAGGGCGTGCAGGCCGGCGTCGGCGTCGGAGTGACCGATCAGCGTCTGGTCGTGCGGCACCTCGATCCCGCACAGCCACACCGAGCCGCCCGGTCCCCAGCGATGCACGTCATAGCCGGAGCCGACGCGGGTCTGGCGGGGGGTCAGGGCCTCGGCCATGGCGAAATCCTCGGGATAGGTGAGCTTGAGCAGGCGGGGGTCGCCGTCGATCAGCCGGACGGTTCCGCCCGCGGCCTGGACCACGGAGGCTTCGTCGGTGGGCGGCTCGGACGAGGTCCAGGCGGCGTAGGCGCGCTCAATCACGCCACGTCGGAACGCCTGGGGCGTCTGGGCGCGCCACAGACCCGCGCGATCCACGGCCCCGGCGATCACCCCCTCCGCGTCCGCTCGACGCAAGCTGTCGGCGACGGGCAGGGCGGGCAGGGCGCCGTCGGCGTGGTCCAGCGCCCCGATCAAACCCTCGGTGATGTCCCGGGACAGAAGCGGGCGCGCCGCATCGTGGATCAGCACGGGTGCATCGGGCGCGCAGGCGAGCGACGCCAGGCCCGCGCGTACGGAATCCGCGCGTTCGACCCCGCCGGCGACATTTCTCCATCCCGCCAGGCCGTCCAGCGCCTGCGCCATGCGCGCCTCGGCGCCCGGCGCGACAACGACCACGATTTCGCTGGCGCCGGCGTTCAGCAGCGCCTCCACCGACCAGCGCACGACCGGCTTGCCCGCCAGCGTCCGATACTGCTTGTCGCCGCCCGCGCGCGAGCCCGAGCCCGCCGCGACCACAATGGCTGAAAAGGTCATGCCGGCCTTCTAGGCGGCGCGGCCGAGCTTGACGAGAGGGAGCGAAGGAGGGCGAAGAGGCGCGCATGACCTCATCCCTTCAGATCGGCGACGTGACGATCCCCGGCCGCGTGCTGATGGCGCCGATGACCGGCGTGACCGACCTGCCGTTCCGCCAGGTCGCCTCGCGGCTGGGCGCGGCCTATGTGGCGACGGAGATGGTGGCCTCGGCCGAACTGGCGCGCGGTCGGCCGGACGTCGTGCGGCGCGCGGCCGTGGGCGAGGGGCTGCCGCTGACGGTGATCCAGCTGGTCGGACGCGATCCCGAGGCGATGGCTGAGGGCGCGCGCATGGCCGAGGCGGCGGGCGCCGACATCGTCGATTTGAACTTCGGCTGCCCCGCCAAGGAGGTGACCGGCGTCGCCTCGGGATCGGCGCTGATGCGCACGCCCGATCTTGCCCGGCGGATCATGGAGGCGGTGGTGGGCGCGACAGCCCGGCCGGTGACGGTCAAGATGCGCCTCGGCTGGGACGACGATAGCCGAAATGCTCCGGCCCTCGCGCGCACGGCCGAGACCGTCGGGGTTCGTGCGGTGACCGTGCATGGCCGCACCCGCAAGCAGTTCTACACCGGCCAGGCCGACTGGGACGCTGTGGGCGAGGTCAAGGCGGCGGTGTCTGTTCCCGTCATCGTCAATGGCGACATCCTGACCGCCGAGGATGCCCGAGACGCTTTGGCGCGCTCTGGCGCTGACGCCCTGATGTTGGGGCGCGGGGTCTATGGGCGGCCATGGCTGGCGTCGCATCTGGACCGGGCGCTGGCCGACGGAACGCGACTGCGCGAGCCGGGGCGGGAAGAGCGGCTGGACATAGTGATCGAGCACCTGCGCGCCTCCGTCGCCTTTTATGGCCTGCCGCTCGGCCTCAAGATGTTCCGCAAGCACCTCGGCTGGTACATCGAGCAGGCGCCCTGGCCGGCGGACGCAAGCGAGCGTCGCTCGGCCAAGGCCTCGCTCTGTCGGCTGGAGACGCCCGGCGAGGTGGAAGTCGCGCTTTCGGCGCTCTGGCGGCAAGAAATGGCGCAAACGCGCAACTCTGCTGTTGAAAACGGGCAACAGGTGTCGGAAACTGCCATGGCATGACGGACACGCCCGCAGTCCTGACCCCTGAGGCCGACGCCGATCTGGCGAACGGGTCGTTCTGGGGTCGATTGCAGCATGGGCGGGCTCGCAACGCATTTGCCGCGGCCTATGCCTTGGCCGCCGTGGTGACCGCCGCCAGCATCTGGCTGTTCGCGGTGGCCCCCAGCGCCTCGGGCGGCGCGCGGGCGGCGGCCGGCGACATCGTGCTTTATGTGCTGTTCGCCAACCTCCTGCTGATCGGCGTGCTGGCGGCGTTGCTGGGGCGTCGCGTCCTGGCGCTGGCGAGAAGCCGGCAGGAGGCGGGCGCGCGGCTGCATCTGAGATTCGTCGCGCTGTTTTCCGCCGTGGCTGTGGCGCCGGCCATCCTGATCGCCCTGATCTTCGGTCTGCTGGTCAATCGCGGCGTCGACCAGTGGTTCAGCCAAAACGTCCAGGCCTCTGTCGAGAACGGAGCCGAGATCGGGCGCGCCTACATCGGGGACGTCTCGGCGGCGATGGACGCCGACCTGGTGACCATCGCGGACCAGCTCGAAAGCGCCAGGCCGCTGTTCGACCAGCGCATACAGTTCTCGGACGCCCTGGCGCAGGTCGGGCAGATCTTCGGCTATCCGGCGATCTACATCCTGAACGGCGAAGGCGAGGTGCTGGCGCGAGGCGAGCAGCCGGGAGCGCCGCCCTATCTGTCCCCGCCGCGCTCGGAGCTTGAGGCCGCGGCAGAAGGGGGCAAGCCGCCACAGCAGGTGACGCAGAACCCCGACACGGTGCGCTCGATCATCGCGCTTCCGGCTTATGGCGACGCCTATCTATATCTGGTGCGACCGCTTCGCGACGGGCTGATCGCGCGAATGAACAACTCCAGCCAATCCATCCAAGCCTATCGCGAGGCGCAGGACAGCCGCGCCCTGATCCAGACCGTATTCGCGCTCAGCTATCTGGAGACGGCGCTGCTGGTTCTGGTCGGTGCGGTGTGGCTGGGGATGTCGGCCGCCAGCGCCATCTCGGCGCCGATCGGGCGGCTTGTGCGGGCGGCCGACCAGGCGGCGGGCGGCGACCTGACCGTGCGGGTCGAGGACGGCGGCGCCCCCGCCGAGATCGCCGACCTGTCGCGCGCCTTCAACCGCATGACCGAGGACCTGCAGGCGCAGCAGAGCGCGCTGAAGGCCGCCGGCGACGAAGCCAAGGACCGCAGCCGTTTCATCGAAACCGTGCTGTCCGGCGTCAGCGCGGGCGTGATCGGCCTGGACCGTCACGGTCGCATCTCGGCCATCAACGACAGCGCGCGGCAGCTGCTGGCCATCCCGGAGGGCGATGTTCACGGTCAGGCGCTGGCGACCCTTTCGCCCGAGCTCAGCGATCTGGTGGGCCGCGTCGAAGCGCATATCGAAGAGGATATCGACGTCAGCCGCGACGGCGAGACGCGACGCCTGCGTGTGCGCATCGAAGGCGGCTTCGGCGGCGAGATGGTGCTCACCTTCGACGACATCACCCGCCTCGTCACGGCGCAGCGGAACGCCGCCTGGCGCGACGTGGCGCGGCGGATCGCGCATGAGATCAAGAACCCGCTGACGCCCATCCAGCTGTCGGCCGAGCGGTTGAAGCGGCGCTATCGTCCGCAGGTCGGAGACGATGTGGAGGTGTTCGACCGCTGCACCGACACCATCATCCGCCAGGTGGGAGACATCGGCCGGATGGTGGACGAATTCTCGTCCTTCGCCCGCATGCCCGCGCCGCGTTTCGCGCGCGAGGACCCGGCCGAACTGCTGCGCCAGGCGGTGTTCGCCCAGCGCGTGGCGGCGCCCGATGTCGCGCTTCAGCTGCTGGAGCCCTTGCCGGCCGCGGTTCTGCACTGCGACGGCCGCATGGTCGGTCAGGCGCTGGTCAATATTCTCAAGAACGCCGGCGAGGCGGTGACGGCCCGACGCACGGCCGACAACCATGCCGACGGCGGCGTAGTCGCGTCGCTGTCGATCGAGAACGGCGCGGCGGTGTTCGTGATCGAGGACGACGGCGTGGGCCTGCCCGCCCGCGACCGCGATCGCCTGACCGAGCCCTATGTGACCACGCGCGAGAAGGGCACGGGCCTCGGCCTCGCCATCGTCAAGCGCATCTGCGAGGACCATGGCGGCGAGCTGAAGCTGGCCGACGCCGAACACCTCGGTGGCGCGCGCGTGTGCCTGATCTTCCCCCTTCAACCCACCGGCGTCGCCGGCGACCCGGCGCCGGTCCGCGCTCTGGTCCCGGCTGAATAGGAGCGAGGCTCGATGCGATCGACAGGTTCCGACATTCTGGTCGTCGATGACGAAGCCGACATTCGCGAGCTGGTCTCCGGCCTGCTGGAGGACGAAGGGCACGCGGTGCGCGTCGCCTCCAACTCCGACGAGGCGCTGGCGGCGATCCGGGCGCGCCGGCCGTCGCTGGCCATCCTCGACATCTGGATGCAGGGCGGCGGGCTGGACGGGCTGGAGCTGCTGGACGTCATCAGGACGCTGGACGCCGACCTGCCGGTGGTGATGATCTCGGGCCACGGCAACATCGAGACGGCGGTCAGCGCGCTGAAGCGGGGCGCCTACGACTTCATCGAAAAGCCCTTCAAGTCGGACAGGCTGGTGGTGGTGGTCGAGCGGGCCATCGAGGCCGCGACGCTGAGGCGGGAGAACCGGCGGCTGCGCGCCCAGACCATGGTCCCCAGCGGCCTGATCGGACGTTCGGCGGCGGCGCAGGCGCTGCGTTCGACCATCGGCAAGGTGGCCCAGGCCAACAGCCGCGTCCTGATCTCCGGTCCCGCCGGATCGGGCAAGGAGCTGGTCGCGCGCCAGATCCACGAGAACAGCCCGCGCGCCCGCGCCGAGTTCGTCGCCATCTCCGCCGCCGGCATGACGCCCGAGCGACTGGACGTGGAGTTGTTCGGCGAAGAAGGCCAAGACGGCCGGCCGCGCAAGATCGGCGTGTTCGAGCGCGCTCACAACGGCACCCTCTATCTCGATGAGATCAGCGACATGCCGCGCGAGAGCCAGAGCCGCATCCTGCGCGTTCTGGTGGACCAGCGGTTCCGCCGTGTCGGCGGCGAGCAGGACGTTCAGGTGGACGTGCGCGTGGTCACCTCGACCTCTCGCGACCTGAAGGCCGAGATCGCCGAGGGCCGGTTCCGCGAGGACCTGTTCCACCGGCTGAACGTGGTGCCGATCCGCGTGCCCGCCCTGTCGGAACGGCGCGAGGACATCGCGGAGTTGGTCGAGTTCTTCGTCGACACCATCGCGGGATCGCAAGGCCTGCCGCGCCGCACCATCGGCGACGACGCCGTGGCCGTGCTGCAGGTCCACCCCTGGCCCGGCAACATCCGGCAGCTGAGGAACAACGTCGAGCGGCTGCTGATCCTGGCGACCGGCGATCCGGCCCAGCCGATCACCGCCGACATGCTGCCGCAGGAGGTGGCGACCTCCAACAGTCCGTCCTCACTAGGGGCCGAACGCACCATCGCCCTGCCGCTGCGAGAGGCGCGCGAGGTGTTCGAGCGCGAGTATCTGGCCGCCCAGATCATGCGTTTCGGCGGCAATATCTCCCGGACGGCCGCCTTTATCGGCATGGAACGCTCGGCCCTGCACCGGAAATTGAAGTCGCTGGGGGTTTCGCCCGCCCGTGGGCCCGAAGAGGAAGAAGCCGCCTGATGTCGCGCGTCGCCTACGTCAACGGAGTCTATCAGCCACACGGCCAGGCGGTGATCCATGTCGAGGATCGGGGCTTCCAATTCGCCGACGGCGTCTATGAGGTCTGGTCGGTGTTCGAGGGTCGCCTGGCCGACTTCGACGGGCATCTGACGCGCCTGAAGCGCAGCCTGACCGAGCTGAAGATCGACATCCCGATGAGCGACGGCGCCCTGTCGCGCGTGCTGGCCGAGACGATCCGCAGGAACCGCGTCAGGACCGGCATCGTCTATCTGCAGGTCACACGCGGCACGGCGTCGCGTGATCACGCCTTCCCGCGAGATGTAGCGCCCAGCGTCGTGGTGACGGCCAGGACAATCGATCTGAACAAGGGCGAGGCGTTGGCGAGAACGGGCGCGGCGGGCGTGACCCAGCCGGACATCCGCTGGGGCCGTTGCGACATCAAGACGGTAGGGCTTCTGCCGAACGTGCTGGCCAAGCAGGCGGCGCGCGAGAAGGGCGCCTATGAGTGCCTGATGTTCGACGAGATGGGGCTGGTGACGGAAGGATCGTCCACCAACGCCTGGATCGTGGACGAGCACGGCAAGCTGCGCACGCGTGACGCCCAGGCCAACATCCTGAAGGGCATCACCCGCATGGCGTTGATGAAGCTGGCCGAGTCCGAGGGGATCGAGCTGGAGGAACGCGCCTTCACGGTGGAGGAGGCCAAGCGCGCGCGCGAGGTGTTCGTCACCGCCGCAAGCTCCTTTGTGATGCCGCTGGTGTCGCTGGACGGCGCACGGATCGGCGATGGCCGGCCGGGTCCGATCGCGACGCGCCTGCGCGACGTCTACCTTGAACAAGCCCGCCGCGAGGCCATCTAGGCGTTGCGGGTTCGCGGCGCCGGCGGTTAAGGTTTGCTGCTGCCTTCGCCTCGCCGCATCCGGCGACAAACAATCAAGAACAGGAACAACCTGCCATGTCGCAAGACAAGAAACAGAGCCTTCAGGACACCTTCCTCAACTCGGTCCGCAAGACCAAGACGCCGCTGACCATCTTTCTGGTCAATGGCGTCAAGCTGCAGGGCATCGTGACCTGGTTCGACAACTTCTGCGTGCTTCTGCGCCGCGACGGCCAATCGCAGCTGGTCTACAAGCACGCCATTTCCACCATCATGCCGTCCGCGCCCGTGCAGCTGTACGAGCCGGAAACCGAAGAAGACTGATTGACCTCCAAACTCATTGATCATGCCGCCCCGATCCAGCGCGCGGTTGTCATCCACCCCGACGGACGCTCCGAGTCGCCTCGCCTGGCGCAGGAGCGTCTGGACGAGGCGACGGGCCTGGCCCGCGCACTCGATCTCGACATCCGCGCCGAAGAGATCGTTCGGATGCGCAAGGTCGCGCCGGCCACCCTGTTCGGCTCGGGCAAGGTGGAGGAACTCGCCGCCCTGATCCGCGCGGCCGAAGCCGATGTCGCCGTCATCGACGACCAGCTTTCGCCGGTTCAGCAGCGCAATCTCGAAAAGGCCTGGGAGGTAAAGGTCGTCGATCGGACCGGCCTGATCCTGGAAATCTTCGGACGGCGCGCGCGCACCAAGGAGGGCCGTTTGCAGGTCGAGCTGGCTCGGCTCGACTACGAGCGTTCCCGGCTCGTCCGCACCTGGACCCACTTGGAGCGTCAGCGCGGCGGCACCGGCTCGACCGGCGGTCCTGGCGAAACCCAGATCGAACTGGACCGGCGCCTGATCGCCGATCGGATCGTCAAGCTGAAGGCTGAATTGGAAGAGGTGCGCCGCACGCGCGGCCTGCACCGGACGGCCAGAAAGCGCGTGCCGTTCCCGACCGTCGCCCTGGTCGGCTACACCAACGCCGGCAAATCGACGCTGTTTAACCGGCTGACCGGATCGGAGGTTTTGGCCAAGGACCTGTTGTTCGCCACCCTGGACACCACCCAGCGCACCATCCGCCTGCCGCAAGGGCGGCCGGCCATCATCTCCGACACCGTGGGCTTCGTCTCGGATCTGCCGCACGAATTGGTGGAGAGCTTCCGCGCCACGCTGGAGGAGGTGGGCGAGGCCGACCTGATCCTGCACGTGCGCGATATCGCCTCGCCCGACACCGAGGCGCAGGCCGCCGACGTCGAGGCGGTGCTGAAGCAGATTCCGACGCCCGAAGGCCGGACGCGTCGGGTGCTGGAAGTCTGGAACAAGATCGACCTGCTGGAGCCCGAAGCGCGCGAGACCGTGCTCGGCCAGGCCGAGCGCCTTGGCGAGGAAGGCAAGGTGGCGGCGGTGTCAGCCTGGACCGGCGAGGGGCTGGAGGCGTTGCGCGAAGCGATCGCCGGCCTGATCGACGACGATCCGGAAACCGAGATCATGCTGGACCCTGCCCACGGCGAAGCCTTGGCCTGGCTGTACGAGCATGGTCGCGTGACCTCGCGCGAAACCGACGAAGAGGGCCGCACCTGCCTGGCGGTTCGGCTTCACCCGGCGGCGCTGGGCCGGTTCGAGCGGCTGTATCCCGACCTCGCGGGCTGATCCTCCGTGGCGTTGATCGAGACGATCCTGTTCCTGCTGCTTGCAGTGGTGGTTTCGGGCTCGATCGCGCGCATGACCCGGATCGCGCTGCCGCTTGTGCAGATCGCGCTCGGGGCCGTTATCGTGCTGATCAGCGGCAAGTCGGTCGATCTTCAGCCGGACATCTTCTTTCTGCTGTTCCTGCCGCCGCTGCTGTTCCTGGACGGCTGGCGCATTCCCAAGGAGGCGGTGTTCCGGGATCGGGCCGTGGTGCTGGAACTGGCGCTGGGCCTCGTGGTGTTTACGGTGCTGGGGCTGGGCTTCCTGATCCACTGGATGATCCCCGGCATGCCGCTGGCGGTGGCCTTTGCGCTGGCGGCCATCCTTTCGCCGACCGATCCCATTGCGGTGCAGGCGGTGGCGGCGCGAGCGCCGATCCCCAAGCGCCTGATGCACATACTTGAGGGCGAGTCGCTGCTGAACGACGCGACGGGCCTGACCTGCATGCGCATCGCGGTGATCGCCGCCACCACCGGCGCCTTTTCACTGAGTTCGGCGCTCGCGACCTTTGCCTGGCTGGCGCTGGGCGGCATAGCCGTCGGCGTGGCCGTCACCTTCGCCATCAGCTACGCCAAGCTGTGGGTCAGCCGGCGCTGGGGAGAAGACGTCGGGGCGCAGATACTGGTCAGCCTGCTGATCCCGTTCGCCGCCTATCTGGCGGCGGAAGAGTTGCATGCGTCGGGCATCCTCGCGGCGGTCGCGGCCGGCGTGACCATGAGCTTCACCGAGCGCAGCAATCAGGCGCTGGCCTCGACCCGCATCCGGCGCACGGCGGTGTGGGACGCGGTGCAGTTCACCGCCAACGGCCTGATCTTCGTGATCCTGGGCGAGCAGATGCCGTCGATCCTGTCGCGCGCGGCGGAGGTGATCGACGCCACGCCGCGAGACGAGGTGTGGTGGCTTGCGGTCTATGTCCTGGCCATTGTCGCGGCGCTCGCGGCCCTGCGCTTCGTCTGGGTGTGGACCTCGCTGAAGCTGACGCTGTTTCGCAGGCGCCGGCAGGGACCTCAGCCGCGCGTAGGCCTGCGGCTGGTCGCGGTGATGTCGCTGGCGGGCGTGCGCGGCGCGATCACCCTGGCGGGCATCCTGACGCTGCCCTTCGTCCTCGGGGACGGTTCGCCCATGCCGGCGCGAAGTCTGGCGATCTTTCTGGCGGCGGGCGTCATCGTGGTGTCGCTGATCCTGGCGACCGTGGCCCTGCCGCCGCTGCTGAAGTCCATCGAACTGCCGCCCGAACCGTCGCATCAGCGCGAAGAGGACCGGTCCCGCGTCGCCGCCGCCGAGGCCGCCTTGCGCGCCATCGAAGACGCCCAGCACGCCATGGCGGAGGGCCGGCCGAACCCCGACCTCTATGCCGACACGGCCTCGCGGCTGATGGAAATCTATCGCCAGCGCATCGCCAGCCGTTCGCACGCGGCCGAAGACGATTCGGCCATGGCGCGTCGGATCGACGAGATCGAGCGCCGCTTGCGGCTGACCGGCCTCGCCGCCGAACGCGAGGAGCTGATGCGACTGGCCCGTGCGCGCCAGATCGACGAAGGCGTCGCGCGCCGCCTGCTGCGGGAAGTGGACCTGCAGGAAGTCCGCTACGTCTGAGCGTCCATGAAGGCCGCAACGGCCGCGTAGTCGGCGGCGACGTGGCGCGCGCCCTGCGCCCGCAGGCGCTCGGCGTGGCCGTCGCGGATGTGACCGCCGGCCAGCAGGCCGACCACCGTCATCCCGGCCGCGACGCCGGCCTGCACGCCCGCTTCGCTGTCCTCGATCACCAGCGCGCGCGAAGGATCGACGGCCATATCCTTGGCCGCATGCAGGAACACGTCCGGGTGCGGCTTGCCGCGCTGGACATGGTGCGCGGCGCTGTAGAGGTGAGGGCCGAAATCGTCGCTGAGGCCAAAGCGATCGAGCCCGAGCCGAAGCCATTCGAGGTTGCTGGACGAGGCGACGCACCGGCGCTCGGGCCGCGCGGCCAGGAAGTCGTGCAGGCCAGCGATAGGCAGCAGAGAGCGTTCGGCCTCCGCATGGCAGGCCTGACCTAAGCCGATGTGGAAGTCGTCGGGGCAGGCGAGGCCATGCCGGGCCTCGACATCGGCGCGATTGTCTCGCCAGCGGCGGCCGACATAGCGGGTCAGCACGTCTTCGAATGTCGTCGGCATGCCGAGCGCCGTCAGCTGTTCGGCCAGGATCGTGCTGCTCAGCACCTCCGAATCCGCCACCACGCCGTCGTAGTCGAAGATGATCAGGTCGTAGCTCACGCGGCCGGCTTTTCGGCCGCCTTTGCGGCGTCCCAGAGGCGATCCATCTCCTCGAGCGTCGACTGCTCGGGCGTGCGGCCGACCTTTCGCAGTTCGGCCTCGATGAAGCCGAAGCGGCGCACGAACTTGGCGTTGGCGGCGCGCAGCGCATCCTCCGGCTCGACCTCCAGCTTGCGCGCCAGGTTGGCGACGACGAACAGCAGGTCGCCCGTCTCCTCGCGCGCCTTGGCCATGTCGCCGGCGGCGATCTCGGCGCGCAGCTCCTGGACCTCCTCGGCCAGCTTGTCGAAGACCTCGTCGGTGGACGGCCAGTCGAAGCCGACACGGCCGGCGCGCTTGGTCAGCTTGGCGGCGCGGGTGAGGGCGGGCAGGCCCACGGGCACATCGTCCAGAACGCCGCCTTGTGCGCGCGCCTTGCGCTCGGCCGCCTTGATGTCCTCCCAGCGCGCCTTCTGGGCGCCGGCCGTCCCACGCGCGACCTCTTCGGCGAAGACATGCGGGTGGCGGCGGACAAGCTTGTCGATGATGGCTTGGACCACGTCGTCGAAAGCGAAGTCTCCGGCTTCTTCCGCCATGCGGGCGTGGAAGATGACCTGGAACAGCAGATCGCCCAGTTCGGACTTCAGGTCGTCCATGTCGCCGCGCTCGATGGCGTCCGCGACCTCATAGGCCTCCTCGACCGTATAGGGCACGATGGTGGCGAAGGTCTGCTCCACGTCCCAGGGGCAGCCGCCGTCCGGGTCGCGCAGGCGGACCATGATGGCCTTCAACTGGTCGATAGGCGTCATGCGGAGGCTCCGTCCCGCGCGGCGAGGGCGAGGCGGATCTGCTCGTGGCGCGCGGGCGTCAGCGGATAGCCCTTCAGCACCCACGCCGCCAGCGCGATCAGGACAGCGGGCGCGGCGACGAACAGCACCTGCAGCACCAGCAGAGAAGCGCCGCTATTGCCGCCTACGGGCGCGATCGCCTGAAAGCCGACCGCCTGGAGGATCAGATAGGGGATCAGCGCCAGCACGTGCCCGATCTTGGTGGTGGCGGACAGGATGGAGAACATCAAGCCGGTCCGATCGACCCCGGTTTCCAACCTCACCTCGTCGCCCGCGTCCGCCATCATGGCGCGCAGAAGGAACAATCCGGCGGCGTAGGGCAGGCCCGCGATGAACATGGCGACGGCGGTCAGGCCGAAGTTCCCACCCGGCAGCAGGGTGGCGACGAAATACAGGCCGGCGAAGATGACGCTGGCAATGGCCAGCGCCTTGTCCTTTCCGACCTTGTTCGCCAGCCGCGCCCAGATCGGCGCGCCCATCAGGCCGCCCACGAAATACAGCAGCATGAAGATCGACGCTTCGGCCCGGCCGTAGCCCTTCACCTGGTCAAAGAAGAAGAACAGCAGCGAGCCCGTGATGCCGGGCGCGACCCCCAGCAGCAGGTCACAAGTCAGCAGCTTTACCACCGCCTTGCGCTTCAGCAGGGCGATATAGGCGCCGAAACCGCCGTGCGGCGCGGCGCCCGCATTGACCGGCTCCGGCGCGCGCAGCAGGGCCAGGCCGATGGTCAGCGGCAGGGCCGCGATGATCGCCCAGCCCATGATGTGGACGCCGGCGATGTAGTCGCCCAAGCCCAGCTGAATCACCGCCGCCGGCAGGACCAGAATGGCGATCACCCCAATGATGTTGAACACCTGCCACCAGGCGTAGACGCGGCTGCGCTGGTCGTATTCCGGCGCCAGCACCGAGGCCCAGCCCAACTGCGCCAAGGTGCCGATGGAAAAGCCGACGTAGAGCACCAGCAGCCAGGCGAACAGATAAACCGGCCCCGCGCCTGGTCGTACGAGGACGAACACCATCAGGGCGGCCAGCATCAGGATCGGCGTGGAGGCCGCCATCCACGGCCGATAACGGCCGAACCGCGTGCGCGTGCGGTCCATGCCCCAGCCGACCAGAGGATCGAAGGCGATGTCGATCAGTCGCACCGCCATGAAAACCACGCCCACCAGGCCGATGGAAAGCCCGACATGGGTGGCGTAGTACTCGGGCAGGGTGACGGGCAGGGCGACCCCGAAAGCGGCCAGCGGCAGGCACGGCCCTGAAAACGCGGCCAAGGTGGCGTTGCTGCGCCGGGGTTGAATGGCGGTGGACGGCATGGACGATCCCCTCGGGTCGGCGCCGGCGCGAGTCGGCGACGCATCATCGCAGGGCGCGCCAAGCCTTGCTATGGCCATGGAGGTCGGGCTCTCTGCGGCCATGTTGCTTCGCGTCCTTCTCGCCGCGCTCGGCCTGCTCTTCCTGGCTTGCGCCGGCGGCGCGCGCGCGCAGACCGAGGATTGCCAGGCGGGCGCCGAGGTCTGGGCCTCGCAGGCGGGATCGAACGCCGTGTCCCTGCACACCCTGGAATGGGCGCCCTTCGATCGCGCCGAGTGGGGATGGGAGACCTATCTGCCGCTGGTGCAAAAGGAGCTGGAGACTGTCTGCGGCGCCGGCACATCCTTTTTCGCCCAGCGATTGGCGGCGTTCCAGAACGCGCGGGGTCTGCCGGGCACGGGTGTGTTCGATCAGGCGACCTTTCAGGTGCTGCGCGGCCTGTGGCAGGAGCGGCGATCGTTCGTGATGGCGCGCGTCGGCGGAGCCTGTCCCGAGCCGCCTCCGATCGCGGACCTCGCCTATCTGGTGGAGGCCGAGGAGCACGCCGACCGACTGACACGGCTGCTGCGCCGCGACGTGCTGGACGCCTATCGCCGCATGGCCGCCGCGGCCCGCGCCGAGGTCAAGGTGATCGCGGACGACCCTGAACTGCTGCAGATCTTCTCCGGCTTCCGCGATCCGGAGGCGGACGCCGCACGCTGCGCTCAACAGGGCAACTGCGATGGATTGCGGCGCGCGGTCTGCTCGCCGCATCGGACGGGGACGGCCGTCGATCTGTATGTCGGGCGTCTGAACGGCTACGGCGTGGATTCCACCGCGCCCGAGAGCCGGCTGGAGATGACGCGGGGCCAGACCTATCGCTGGCTGGCGGCCAACGCCCGCCGGTTCGGCTTTGTCCCCTATGTCTATGAGCCCTGGCACTGGGAGTACGTCGGCGGATGAGGGCGTTCGCCGTCCGTCCGCTGACGGCCGGCGAAGCCGTCCTGGCCTGGGAGACGTTCGGAGAGGCGCTGCACCTGCCGAGCATCCGTGTCCTGGCCCTGCCGTGGCCGTTCAGACGCGCCTTTGTGCCGGGCAGATGGTTCGGGCGAGACTGGATTCTATGGCCGGCCAGCAGCCTGCCGGCGGATTTCACCGACGCCTCGGTCCACCTCCAGGGTGTGCTGATGCACGAGCTGACGCACGTCTGGCAGGCGCAAAGGGGCGTCAACCTGCTGCTGGGCAAGCTGAAGGCCGGCGACGGCCCTCGCGCCTATGCCTATGCGGTGGAACCCGGGCTGCGCTGGGAAGCTTTGAACATCGAGCAGCAGGCCATGGTGGTCGAACACCGATTTCGCCTGACGCATGGCCGCGCCGCACCGGGTGACGCCGCCTTCTACCAGGCCGTTTGTCCGTTCGGATGTTCAGCCGGGGGCTTGCGCCGGGACGTCTGATAGCTCACATATCGTATCGGACACTGTTACGGATGTCCGGTTTATCGAAACAGGAGCGCCCTTCATGCCCAAGATCCTCGTCCTCTATCACTCGACCTACGGCCACGTTGAGACCATGGCGCAAGCCGTCGCCGAGGGTGCACGCGAGGTCGAGGGCGCGACGGTCGACGTCAAGCGCGTGCCGGAACTGGTGCCCGAAGAGCTGGCGCGGAAGTCAGGCTACAAACTGGATCAGGCCGCTCCGGTCGCCAAGGTGGAAGAGCTGGAAGGCTATGACGCCATCATCATCGGCGCGGGCACCCGGTTCGGAACAGCGGCGTCGCAGATGCGCAACTTCCTGGACCAGACCGGCGGCCTGTGGGCGCGGGGCGCGCTGACCGGTAAGGTCGGGTCGGCCTTCAGCTCCACCGCAGTTCAGCACGGCGGGCAGGAGACGACGTTGATCGGCATGATCCAGACCCTGCTGCACCACGGCATGATCGTGGCCGGTCTGCCTTATGCCTGGGCTGGCCAGTCCCGCCTTGACGAGATCACCGGCGGCAGCCCCTACGGCGCCACCACCATCACCGATAGCGACGGCTCACGCCGGCCGAGCGAGAACGAACTGGACGGCGCCCGCTGGCAGGGACGCTGGGTCGCCGAAACCGCCAAGAAGCTGCACGGCTGACGCCGGGCGGCGCCGGAGCGGTGACGCTCCGGCGGTCAGGCCGCCTTGTCGGCTTCGACCATCTTCTGGATGGCGACGTAGTCGGTCTTGCCGGTGCCCAGCACCGGCACCTCGCCGACCTTCATGATCTTGCGAGGCACGGCGAGCTCGGGCACGCCGTTGGCGCGGGCCCAATCCGTCATGGGCGAGACCTCGGCGGCCGCATTGTCGGTGACCAGCACCAGGCGCTCGCCCTTGCGGCTGTCGGGCACGGAGACGACGGCGTGGCGCTGGTCCGGCCAGACGGCGACGGCGATGCCTTCGACCGCCGTCAGGGACACCATCTCTCCGGCGATCTTGGCGAAGCGCTTGGCCCGACCGCGGATGGTGATGTAGCCCTCGTCGTCCACATCGACGATGTCGCCAGTGTCGAGCCACCCGCCCTCGATGGGATCGACAGAGCGCGGATCGGTCGCGGCGATATAGCCGCTCATCACATTCGGTCCCTGCAACAGCAGCCGTCCGCCCGCGTCGATGCCGGGCACCGGCTCCAGCCGGTAGTCCATGCCGGGCAGGATCTGACCGACCGTGCCGGGCTGGTTGCGGTCGGGATGGTTGACGGCCACCACAGGCGCGGCCTCGGTCGCGCCATAGCCTTCCAGGATCACCGGCCCGCCGAACTTGCTGTCAAACAGGGCGCGCGTTTCGTCGCGCACCTTTTCGGCCCCGCCGACGATGAACTCCAGCGTCGAGAAGTCCGTCGGCTCGGCCACGCGGGCGTACTGGTTCAGGAAGGTGTCGGTGGCGAACAGCACGGACGCCTTCACCTGCGGCAACAGGTCCGTGATCGTCTTGGCGTGCAGTGGCGACGGATACTGAAACGCCTTCAGCCCGCTCAGCAGCGGCAGGATCACGCCGCCCGTCAGGCCGAAGCAGTGGAAAGTCGGTAGCGGGTTGAACATCACCCACTCCGACTTCAGGTGGATGTGGGTAGAGATCTGGCGGGCATTGGCGACCAGGTTCCTCTGGCTCAGCACCACGCCCTTGGGGGCGCCGAAGCTGCCGGAGGTGAACAGGACGACGCCGGGCGCGTCCGGGCTGGTCTTCTTGCGGAAACGACGCGGCGCGGCGCCGGCGGTCAGGCCGTACAGCTTGTCCGGCAGCTTGATCGAGGCGCGCACGTCGTCCAGCCAGACGATCTCGGCCACGGTCTTCAGCTGATCGACCAGTTCGTCAAGCTTGGCCTGCTGAATGAAGCGTTTGGCGGACAGGATCTTCTTGACGCCAGCGGTCTTGATCGCGGCCTTGAGGTTCGCCTCTCCGGCCGTGAAATTCAGCATCACCGGAACACGACCAAAGGCGTGCAGTGCGAAAAAGGTCACCACCACGCCGGACGACGAGGGCAGCAGCACCGCCACCCGCTCCTCGGGCTCGGTCATGCCGGCGATCTTGCGACCCAGCACGAAGGCGGCGCGGATCAGGCCGGTGTAGGTCAGGGGATGGCGATCCTGATCCTCCAGAATTTCCTTGTCGCCGAACCGCTCGCGCGCGGTGATCAGCGCATCGAAAATGGGTTCGTCGTAGGTCTTGGGATCAAGAGGCTGCCGCAAGCGTCCACTCCTTCGGAGGGCTTGATGCGCCCTCGCTTGGTTGAGCCGGCGATCCATAATGACGCGGCGTCATCTTGAAAAGATGCGTAACGGGGCGTGAGGGTTCCGACGGTTACCCTCTGTGCCTTGCGTTGGGGCGCGCAAAGTCCGAAATACCCGGCCATGGTCACCCTGATCGACACCCTGACGCGTAAGCCCTCGGAACTGCGTCACCCGGAAAAGCAGAACCGCCCCGAAAGCGCCGTGCTGAAGAAGCCGGACTGGTTGCGCGTGAAAGCGCCCGGCTCGGGCCAGTACAACGCCACCAAGGCCATCGTGCGCGACAAGGGCCTGCACACCGTGTGCGAAGAGGCGGCGTGCCCCAACATCGGCGAGTGCTGGAGCCAGAAGCACGCCACCCTGATGATCATGGGCGACACCTGCACGCGGGCCTGCGCCTTCTGCAATGTCAAGACCGGGCTGCCGCAGCCGCTGGACCCGGAGGAGCCGGGCAAGGTCGGTCTGGCCGTCAGTCAGATGGGCCTGAACCACGTGGTCATCACCTCGGTGGACCGCGACGACGTGTCGGACGGCGGCGCCGCCCATTTCGCCGAGGTGGTGCGCCAGATCCGCATCCAGGCGCCCCGGACCACCATCGAGATCCTGACGCCCGACTTCCTGCGCAAGGACGGCGCGGCCGAGGTCATGATCGATGCGCAGCCGGACGTCTTCAACCACAACCTGGAGACCGTGCCGCGCCTGTATCTGAAGATCCGACCCGGCGCCCGCTACTTCCACTCCCTGCGCCTGCTGCAAATGGTCAAGGAGCGCGACCCAAACCAGTTCACCAAGTCCGGCATCATGGTCGGTTTGGGCGAGACCAAGGAAGAGGTCATGCAGGTGATGGATGACATGCGTTCCGCCGGCGTCGATTTCATCACCATCGGCCAATACCTGCAGCCGACGCGCAAGCACGCCGCCATCGACCGCTTCGTCACGCCCGAAGAGTTCAAGGCCTATGAGGCCATTGCGCGCGCCAAGGGCTTCCTGATGGTGTCGTCCTCGCCGCTGACCCGCTCTTCGCACTATGCGGGCGAGGACTTCGCGCGGCTGAAGGCGGCGCGCGAGGCGCAGAACGGGCGGGCGCGTTAAGCCCAGCATGGCCGTTCACCGCGTTACCCGATACCTGCCGTACAGCCCTGAGCAGCTCGCCGACCTGGTCGCGGACGTGCAGGCCTATCCGCGCTTCGTGCCCTGGGTCACGGCGATGCGCACTTGGAACGCGCGCGAGGAGGGCGAGGGCGTCAGCGTCGTGGACGCCGAGGCGCAGGTCGGATTTTCCTTTCTGCGCGAGCGGTTCTCGACGTGGGTGCGGCACGACCGAAGCGGCCCTGTGGTCGAGGTCGGCCTGCTGAACGGACCGTTCCGGCATCTGCGCAACCGCTGGGAGTTTTATCCCGATCCGGCGGGAACGCGGCTGGAGTTCACCATCGACTTCGCCTTCAAATCGCGGATGCTGGACGCCATGCTGCACGCCAACTTCCAGCGGGCGGTCGGCAAGCTGATCAGCTGTTTCGAGGGCGAGGCGCGGCGGCGTTACGGGGCGGGCGTGTCCCGCGTGCCTGAGAGCCGCACCGCTTGAGCTTCGACTTCGACGCCACGGTGGTCGGCGCCGGCGCGGTGGGTCTGGCCTGCGGCCGGGCGCTGGCGGCGCGGGGACTGTCGGTGCTGGTGTTGGAGAAGGAAGGCGCGATCGGACAGGGCGTGTCCTCGCGCAACTCAGAGGTCATTCACGGCGGCCTCTACTATCCGACGGGCTCGTTGAAGGCGCGGTTCTGCGTGGAAGGCCGGCGGACGCTCTACGCCTTTCTGGACAGCCACAAGGTCGAGTACCGGAAGTGCGGCAAGCTGATCGTGGCCACCGAATCGGATGAGGTTGGACGACTGAACGCCATCTTCGACCAGGCCGGCGCCAACGACGTAGAGGGCGTGCAGCGGCTGACGGCGGCTCAGGCTCTGGCGCTTGAGCCCGAGTTGCGCGTCGAGGCGGCGCTGCTGTCGCCGGAAAGCGGCGTCTTCGACAGCCACGGCTACATGCTGGCGCTTCAGGGCGAGATCGAGGACGCGGGCGGATCGGTGGTGGTCTCCACCCCGTTCGAACGCGCCGAGCCGCTGCCGGGCGGCGGCTTTCGCATCACTGCGGGCGGAGAGGGCGGAGCCGTGCTGACCACGCGCCTTCTGGTGACCGCCGCCGGACTGCAGGCCCAGGCGACGGCCGCCCGGATCGACGGCTATCAAATCATGGACATCCCTGCGGCGCACTATGGCAAGGGCGTCTACTTCCGCCTGACGGGTCGGGCGCCGTTTGACCGGCTGATCTATCCGCCGCCGATCCCTGGCGCGCTGGGCACTCACTACCGCAAGGATCTGGGCGGGCAGGCGGTGTTCGGGCCGGACCTGACCTATGTCGAGGCTGAGGACTATTCCGTCGATCCGGCAAAGGCCGGCGAGTTCGCCGCCTATGTGCGTCGGTTCTGGCCGGGACTGCCGGACGACGCGCTGACGCCGGATTACGCCGGCATCCGGCCCAAGCTGCATGGCCCCGGCGAGCCGCAGCCGGACTTCCAGCTGCATGGCGCCGAGCAACACGGAATCGCGGGTCTGGTCGTCCTGTTCGGCATCGAGAGCCCCGGCTTGACCAGTTCGCTGGCCATTGGAGAGGCTGTGGCTGACATGTTGCAGGAGCACGCATGACCGAACGCGAAAAGATGATCGCCGGCCTGCCGTACGATCCGGGCGATCCGGAACTGCGGGACGGGCGAGCGAGGGCGGTCGGGCTGACGATCCGCATCAACCAGGAGCCGGATCGCGACACACGCCGCGCCCTGGTCAACGATCTGATCCAGGCGGCGGACGGCGAGGCGGTGGTGATGCCCGGCTTCTTCTGCGACTACGGCTTCAACATCCACATGGGCCGCAGCGGTTTCGTCAACGCCAACTGCGTCTTTCTGGACTGCGCCGAGATCATCATCGGCGATCATTTCCAGTGCGGCCCGGGCGTGCAGCTGCTGACGCCTGAACATCCGCTGGACGCCATCGAGCGGCGGGGTCTGGAAACCGCGCGCACCATCCGGATCGGAGATGACGTCTGGATCGGCGGCGGCGCCATCGTGCTGGCCGGCGTGACGGTCGGCGACCGAGCGGTGATCGGGGCGGGCGCGGTGGTGACCCGGGACGTGCCGGCGGACGTCGTGGTCGCAGGCAATCCGGCGCGGATGATCAAGCAGATCGGCCCCGCTTGAAATCGCCAGCGGCTTGAGGCATAAGCCCGCGCTCACGTGGCGGCTCTGTCCCAGGGCCGCCGCTTCTGTTTTCTGCGCTTACGCCCATTCGGCCACGGCGCCTGACCACGAGATGAGACGGACATGGCCGTTCCGAAGCGCAAAGTATCGCCCTCGCGTCGCAACATGCGCCGCGCCCACGACGCCCTGGGAACCAACCCCTACGTCGAGGACAAGGACACCGGCGAGCTGCGTCGCTCGCACCACATTGACCTGAAGACCGGCACCTATCGCGGTCGTCAGGTGCTGACGCCCAAGGAAGACTAGGCCCTCTTCCACCTGGAAGCTGAGCTTTTCGACGGCGCGTGGGTCAACCACGCGCCGTTTTCGTGCGTTACGCCTGCCGAGATCAACGGAAAGAGGCGCGCCTCCATGATTCGTCCCGTCGCCGTCAGCCTGCTGGCCCTGCTCGCCGTCGCCGCTTGCGAACGGCAGGAAACTCCGGCCGCTCAGCCGCCCGCGCCAACAGCGGCGACCCAGGGCGCCCCCCCTGCGAGCACGGCGCCTGCGACGCCTGTATCGGCTGACCCGAACCTGGTCTCGGCCGAGGGCTGGGGGCCGCTGCGCGTCGGCATGACGGCGGCGGAGGTGACGGCGGCCGTGGGACCTGATTCGCAGCCGAACGCCGTCGGCGGCGCCGATCCCGAAGCCTGCGACGAGTTCCACCCCGCCCGTGCGCCTGAAGGGCTGCGGGTCATGATGGTGGACAGGCGGCTGGCGCGCATCACCCTGGCGCGCGACGCGACGCTGAAGACCGACCGCGGCTTTGGCCTCGGCGACGCGGCCACGGCGATCAAGGCGTCATACGGCGGCGCCGTCATCGCTCAGCCCCACAAGTACCAGTCGGCGCCGGCCGAGGACCTGTTCGCCTGGCGCGAGGGGGCGTCCACCGCCTATGTCACCGATCCGGAGGCGCGCGGCGTGCGCTACGAGATCGGTTCGGACGGCAAGGTCTCGATGATCCACGCCGGCGGACCCGCCATCCAGTATGTCGAGGGCTGCGCCTAGGTTGGCGATTCGGCGCGCGGCGGCTAAAGCCTGCTGCATCTTCCCTGCCGACAGAGCACAGCCATGACCGACATCGCCGACATCGTCGCCCGCCAGATCCTCGACAGCCGCGGTAATCCGACGGTGGAAGTGGACGTGATCCTGGACGACGGCTCGTTTGGTCGCGCCGCCGTGCCGTCCGGCGCCTCGACCGGCGCGCATGAGGCGGTGGAACTGCGCGACGGCGACAAGGACCTCTGGGGCGGCAAGGGTGTGCAAAAGGCCGTGGACGCGGTCAACGGCGAGATCTTCGACGCCCTGTCCGGCATGGATGCCGAGGACCAGCGCCGCATCGACGAGGCGCTGATCGCGCTGGACGGCACCGAGAACAAGGCCCGGCTGGGCGCAAACGCCATCCTGGGCGTGTCGCTGGCGGTGGCCAAGGCCAGCGCCATCTCGTCGGATCTGCCGCTGCATCGCTACCTCGGCGGTGTCTCGGCGCGCGTTCTGCCGACGCCGATGATGAACATCATCAACGGCGGCGCCCACGCCGACAATCCGATCGACATCCAGGAGTTCATGATCCTGCCGACCGGCGCCGAGAGCTTCTCGGAAGGCCTGCGCATGGGCGCCGAAATCTTCCACGCGCTGAAGAAGCAGCTGAAGGACGCCGGCCATAACACCAACGTCGGCGACGAAGGCGGTTTCGCCCCGAACCTCGCCTCGGCCGAGGAGGCGCTGAGCTTCATCACCAAGGCGGGGCAGGCGGCCGGCTACCTCGCCGGCGAGGACTTCCACCTGGCGCTGGACGTCGCCTCGACCGAGTTCTTCAAGGAAGGCAAGTACGCCTTGACCGGCGAGGGCAAGTCCCTGGATGCCGACGGCATGGCCGCCTACCTGGTCGATCTGTGCGAACGCTTCCCGATCGTCTCGATCGAGGACGGCATGGCCGAGGACGATTTCGAAGGCTGGAAGCTGCTGACCGAGCGCCTGGGGGACCGCATCCAGCTGGTCGGCGACGACCTGTTCGTGACCAATCCCGCCCGCCTGGCCGCCGGCATCGGCGAGGGCCTGGCGAACTCCATCCTGATCAAGGTCAACCAGATCGGCACCCTGTCCGAGACCCTGGATGCGGTCGATATGGCGCACCGCGCCGGCTACACCGCCGTGATGAGCCACCGTTCAGGCGAGACCGAGGATTCGACGATCGCGGACCTGGCCGTCGCCACCAACTGCGGACAGATCAAGACCGGCTCTCTGGCGCGTTCGGACCGGGTGGCCAAGTACAACCAGCTGCTGCGCCTGGAAGAGATGCTGGGCGATCAAGGCGTCTACTACGGCGACGGCATGCTGCTGTCGCGCTGAGGATGATTCGGCTCCCGGCGCGATCAGCGACGGGAGCCGATCTCAACGGTCAAGCTACGGTTCGTTAGGCATTTTCGGCCACAGTCCGTTGACTGTGTTCTGCGCTCAGAAGGAGCGTCCGTAGTGCTCGACAAGATGAAGCCGTACCGCCTGTCCATCGTACTTGCCTTGCTGATCGGCTACCTGGGCGTGCAGGCTCTGACGGGCGAGCGCGGCCTGCTGAGCGGCGGCGAGCGTGACGCCTTGCTGCGCCAGCGCGAGCAGCAGTTGGCCCAGCTGACCGAGCAGCGCCGGGACCTGGAGGTCCGCGTCCGCTACCTGCGCACCGACAGCCTGTCGCGCGACCTGCTGGAGGAGCGCGCGCGCGCCGTGCTGGGCTTCTCGGACCCGCGCGACTACGTCATCCGCGTCTCGGCGCCGAAACCGGTTTCGGCGCCCGTCGCCGCCTCTTGAACTATTGTTACAGCCGGGCCGTCTTCCCTTTGCATCCCGCAAAGGAAGGCTGCTAAAGCCCCCTTCCGTAACGACAAGAAGGCCTCCCGGTTCGGGGCCGTTGCCGGGAGACGCCCGATGGCGAAAGCCGCCCAGAAGACCCCTGACTCCATCCCCAACACGCCGCCGCCCGCGTCCAAGGAAGACCTGCTGCGCTTCTATCGCGAGATGGTGCTGATCCGCCGCTTCGAGGAGCGCGCGGGCCAACTGTACGGCATGGGCCTGATCGGCGGCTTCTGCCACCTGTATATCGGCCAGGAGGCAGTGGCGGTGGGCGTGCAGGAAAGCGTCAAGCAGGGCCACGACAAGATCATCACGGGCTACCGCGACCACGGCCACATGCTGGCCGCCGGCATGGATCCCAAGGAAGTGATGGCCGAGTTGACCGGCCGTATCGGCGGCTCGTCCAAGGGCAAGGGCGGCTCGATGCACATGTTCGACGTGCCGACCGGCTTCTATGGCGGTCACGGCATCGTCGGCGCCCAAGTGGCGCTGGGCACCGGCCTGGCGTTCGCCGGCAAGTACCGGGGCGACGACTCGGTCGCCTTCATCTACTTCGGCGACGGCGCGGCCAACCAGGGTCAGGTCTACGAGAGCTTCAACATGGCGCAGCTGTGGAAGCTGCCGGCCATCTACATCATAGAGAACAACCAGTACGCCATGGGCACGAGCATCGAGCGCTCGTCGGCCACGACGCAGCTGTCGCAGCGGGGCGCCAGCTTCGGCATTCCGGGCGAACAGGTCGACGGCATGGACGTGATCGCCGTGCGCGACGCGGTCAAGAAGGCAGTGGAGCGCGCCCGCAACGGCGAAGGCCCCTACATCCTGGAAGTGAAGACCTACCGCTATCGCGGCCACTCGATGTCCGATCCGGCCAAGTACCGGACCAAGGAAGAGGTCGATGAGGTCAAGAAGACCCGCGACCCCATCGACCACATCAAGACCCTGCTTCAGGCCGCCAACGCGACCGAAGAGGAGCTCAAGGCCATCGACGCCGAGATCAAGGCCATCGTGGCGGAATCCGTTCAATTCGCTCAAGAGAGCCCGGAGCCGGACCCGTCCGAGCTCTATACCGACGTCTACGTGGAGGCCTGATCCGTGACCGACATTCTGATGCCGGCGCTGTCCCCCACGATGGAAGAGGGCACGCTGACCAAGTGGCACATCAAGGCGGGCGACACCGTGTCGGCCGGCCAGGTGATCGCCGAGATCGAGACCGACAAGGCGACCATGGAGGTGGAGGCCGTCGACGAGGGCGAGGTGCTGGAAATCCTCGTGGCCGAGGGCGCCGAGAACGTAAAGGTCAACACGCCCATCGCGCGCCTGTCGGGCGATGACGCGGGCGCGTCGCCCGCAACCAACGCGGCCTCGGCCTCTTCGGCGGTGGCCAAGGACGGCGCCGACGAGCAAAAGGCGGGCGATCCCGAGAAGTCTCCTCCCGAAGCCGCCAAACCGCAGCCGGAAGGCGAGGGCGCGACGCCGGTGACCCCGAAGGAGACGCTGAAGGACCCGGAGATTCCGGCCGACGCCAAGCTGGTCAAGACCACAATCCGCGACGCCCTGCGCGACGCCATGGCCGAGGAGATGCGCCGCGACGAGAACGTCTTCCTGATCGGCGAGGAGGTGGCGCAGTACCAGGGCGCTTACAAGGTCAGCCGCGAGCTGCTGCAGGAGTTCGGCGATCGTCGCGTGGTGGACACCCCGATCACCGAGCACGGCTTTGCGGGTCTCGGCGTGGGTGCGGCGATGAGCGGCCTCAAGCCGATCGTCGAGTTCATGACCTTCAACTTCGCCATGCAGGCGATCGACCACATCATCAACTCGGCGGCCAAGACGCTGTACATGTCGGGCGGCCAGATCCGCGCGCCCATCGTCTTCCGCGGTCCGAATGGCGCGGCCAGTCGGGTCGGGGCTCAGCACAGCCAGGATTATTCGGCATGGTACGCCCAGGTGCCTGGGCTGAAGGTCATCGCGCCCTACGATGCTGCTGACGCCAAGGGCCTGCTCAAGGCCGCCATCCGCGATCCGAACCCCATCGTCTTCCTTGAGCACGAGATGATGTACGGGCTCGAGTTCGACGTGCCGGAGGTCGAGGACTACGTCCTCCCGATCGGCAAGGCCAAGGTCCGCCGCGAGGGCAAGGACGTCACCATCACCGCCCACAGCCGCATGGTCGGCTTTGCGCTCGCCGCCGCCGAGAAGCTGGCGGAGGAGGGCATCGAGGCCGAGGTCGTGGATTTGCGGACCCTGCGTCCCCTGGACCACGAGACCATCATCGAAAGCGTCAAGAAGACCAACCGCCTGGTCTCGGCCGAGGAAGGCTGGGGGCCGATGGGCGTCGGCGCCGAAGTGGTGGCCCGCGTGATCGAGCACGCCTTCGACTATCTGGATGCGCCGCCGCTGCGCGTGCACCAGGAAGACGTGCCGCTGCCCTACGCCGCCAACCTGGAAGCCCTGTCGCTGCCTGGCGTCGACAAGATCATCAAGGCGGTGAAGCAGGTGGTCGCTTGAGCGCACCCAACGACTTCGATCAGGAGGCCGGCGATCCATCGGCCTTTGTGATGACGACGCCGGACAGCGTCGCGGCCGATCCACAGGCCATTGAGGTGCTGCGCATGTGGTGGTCGAAGAACGAGCCGGTGATGTCCGTGAAGCCGGCCTTCAACGATCCCATCCAGTTCGGGCGGCTGCTGGCCTACGCGGCCCGTCACATGGCGCATGGCTATGCCGTCCGTCACGGCCATGATGAAACGGCCGCCTATAATCGTATCCTCGAGGGGATCAGCGAGGTGGTGAAGGCGGACAATGTCCGCACCGTCGCCGAGCCGGTCGCTCAAGCTGGGGGAAAAGCCTGATGACCGACATCCTGATGCCCGCCCTGTCCCCCACGATGGAGGAGGGCGTGCTCGCCAAATGGCACGTCAAGGTCGGCGACGTGGTCTCCGCCGGCGACGTCATCGCCGAGATCGAGACCGACAAGGCGACCATGGAGGTAGAGGCCGTCGATGAGGGCGAGGTGCTGGAAATCCTCGTGGCCGAGGGCGCCGAGAACGTGAAGGTCAACACGCCCATCGCGCGACTGAAGGACGAAGGCGGCGCCGCGGCGCCGAAGCCGGCTCCGAAGGCTGAGGACGCAAAGCCTGAGCCATCGCCATCCTCGCCGACGTCATCTGACGCCAAGCCGGCTCCTGCTGGACACGAAAGCGGCGACGCGGTGGCTACCCCCGACGGGGTGAAGTCGGCGCAGCAGGTGCTGACGCCTCAGGGCGGATCGGACTCGACGTTGTCCAGGCCGCAGGGCGAGCGCGTCTTCGCCTCGCCTCTGGCGCGCCGCCTCGCGGCCCAGGCCGGGCTGGACCTGAAGTCGATCAAGGGCTCCGGCCCTCATGGCCGCATCGTCAGGCGCGACGTGGAAGGCGCGGGGCAGGGAACCGGCGCTCCGGCTGCGGCGCAGCAGACCTCCGCTCCGTCCGCCGAGCCGCGCAAGGTGCAGACGCTTGCGCAGATGGGCATCCCGGACGGCAGCTACGACCTGATCCCGCTGGACGGCATGCGCAAGGCCATTGCTCGCCGCATGGTCGACAGCGTCAACGCCGTGCCGCATTTCCCGCTGACGATCGATGTCGAGATCGATGCGCTTCTGGCCGCGCGCGCTCGCGTCAACGCCCTGCTGGAGAAGTCCGGCGTCAAGGTCTCGGTCAACGACTTCGTCATCAAGGCCGCCGCCATAGCGCTGAAGGCCGTGCCCGAGGCCAACGCCTCCTATTCGCCCGAAGGCATTGCCCTGCACCACAATGCGGACGTGGCCATGGCGGTCGCCATCGAAGGCGGCCTGATCACGCCGATCATCCGCAAGGCCGAAACCAAGACCCTGTCGCAGATCGCCACGGAGTCGAAGGACCTCGCCAAGCGGGCGCGCGAGCGCAAGCTGAAGCCGGAGGAGTTCCAGGGCGGCACCTTCTCCGTCTCGAACCTGGGCATGTTCGGCATCAAGCAGTTCAGCTCGATCATCAACGAGCCGCAGGGCGCGATCATGAGCGTGGGCGCTGGCGAGCAACGGCCTGTGGTCAAGAACGGCCAACTGGCCGTGGCCACCGTGATGACCGTCACCGTCACCTGCGACCACCGCGTGGTCGATGGCGCAACGGGCGCTCGCCTCCTGCAGGCGTTCAAGCCGCTGATCGAAGATCCCGTCACCATGCTGGCGTGAGGCGAGAGCGGTCATGACCTCGGTCTATGACTTCTCCGCCCGCGCCCTCGACGGCGCCGAGGTGTCGCTGGACAGGTGGCGCGGGCAGGCCCTGCTGATCGTCAACACGGCGTCCAAATGCGGGTTCACGCCGCAGTACGAGGGTCTGGAGGCGTTGCATCGCGCCTTCGCCGATCAGCCGTTCGAGGTGCTGGGTTTCCCGTGCAATCAGTTCGGTGCCCAGGAGCCGGGCCGCGCCTCCGAGATCGCCGCCTTCTGCAGCCTGACCTATGACGTAGGCTTTCCGCTGTTCGACAAGGTCGAGGTGAACGGGCCGAACCGCCATCCGCTCTATGCCTGGCTGACCGAGCAGAAGCGGGGCTTCCTCGGGTCCCGAGCCATCAAGTGGAACTTCACCAAGTTCCTGATCGACCGCGAGGGGCAGGTTGTCGCCCGCTACGCGCCCCAGACCGAACCGAAGGCCATCCAGGCCGATATCGAGAAACTGCTCTGACCATGGCTGACACCTTCGACCTTATCGTCATCGGCTCGGGTCCCGGCGGCTATGTCGCGGCGATCCGCGCCTCACAGCTGGGCCTGAAGACCGCCATCGTGGAGCGGGAGAACCTAGGCGGCATCTGCCTGAATTGGGGCTGCATCCCCACCAAGGCGCTGCTGAAGTCGGGCGAAAAGTACGAAAGCCTGTCGCACCTCAAGGACTACGGCCTGTCGGCGGAAAAGATCGGCTTCGACTTCGACGCCATCATCCAGCGGTCGCGCGGGGTGGCCAAGCAGCTGAATCAGGGCGTCGGCTTCTTGATGAAGAAGAACAAGATCGAGGTGATCGAAGGCACGGCCAAGCTGGAGAAGGGCTCGGCTGCGCCGAAGGTGGTGATTGCGCTCAAGGCTGGCGGATCGCGCACGGTGGAAGCCAAGTCGGTCATGCTGGCCGTCGGCGCCCGCGCGCGCGCCTTGCCGCAGATCGGACTTGAGGCCGACGGCGAACGCATCTGGGCCTACCGCGAGGCCATGGCGCCCAAGTTCATGCCGAAGTCCATCGTGGTGATCGGCTCGGGCGCCATCGGCATCGAGTTCGGCAGCTTCTATCGCGCCCTCGGCTGCGAGGTGACCGTGGTCGAGGCTTTGGACCGCATCATGCCGGTCGAGGACGAAGAGGTTTCCAAGGCGGCGCAGAAATCGTTCGAGAAGCGCGGCATGAAGTTTCGCATCGGCGCAAAGGTCACCAAGGTGTCCAAGGACGCAAACGGCGTGAAAGTCGATGTGGAAGTCGGTGGCAAGGCCGAGACGCTGTCGGCCGAAGTGTGCATCTCCGCCGTCGGCATCACCGCCAACACCGACGACATCGGCCTGGAGGCGCTGGGCGTCGAACTGGACCGCGGCCACATCAAGGCCGGGCCTCACTGCGAGACCAATGTGAAGGGTCTGTACGCCATCGGCGACTGCGCGGGCGCCCCGTGGCTGGCGCACAAGGCTTCGCACGAGGGGATCCACTGCGCGGAGCATATCGCTGGCTTCAAGACGCCGCAGGTGGTGTCGCCGATCGCCGGCTGCACCTATGCCCAGCCGCAGGTGGCCTCGGTCGGCCTGACCGAACAGGCTGCCAAGGCGACGGGACGCGAGGTCAAGGTCGGCCGCTTCCCCTTCCGCGTGAACGGCAAGGCTATCGCCTCGGGCGACACTGACGGCTTCGTCAAGACCATCTTCGACGCCCAGACCGGCGCCTTGATCGGCGCGCACATGATCGGCGCCGAGGTGACCGAGATGATCCAGGGCTATGTCACCGCCATCACCATGGAGGCGACGGAAGAGGATCTGCACGGAACGGTGTATCCGCACCCAACCATGTCGGAGGCCATGCACGAGGCGGCGCTGGACGCCTATGGGCGTGTGATCCACATCTGACATGACCAAGCTGGAGCTGATCGGGCGTATGGCGGCGGCGGGGGGCATCAGCCGCGAGCAGGCGAAGCTGGCGCTGGAGGCTTTCACCGACGGCGTGACCGAGTCGCTCAGCGCCGGCCGCGACGTGCGCCTGACCGGCTTCGGCAGCTTCGTCATGGCCGAGCGCAAGGCGGGTTTGGCGCGCAATCCGCAGACGGGCGAGACTATCGCCCGTCCAGCGTCCCGCACCGCGCGGTTTCGCCCCGGTGAAGGCTTGAAAAGCGCCTTGAACGGATAGGTCCGGACGAGCAATAAGCGCAGCACCGATGGATGAGGGCGGCTAGCTCAGCTGGTCAGAGCATCTCGTTTACACCGAGAGGGTCGGCGGTTCGAACCCGTCGCCGCCTACCATCGCACAAGAAAAAGGGCCGCCGGATCGCTCCGGCGGCCCTTTCTGTTTGGCGGGGCGTCTGATCAGAAGCGGAAGCTGGCGCGGAGCAGCAGCGAATAGCGGACGTAGTCCTCCAGCATCTCGGCGTCGCCGGTCAACGACAGCATGCCCAACTCGTTGCCGACGTTGAGGCGGAATCCGAGGATCAGGCCGCCGCCCTCGATGCCTTCGGGATCGAGAGTGAAGCTGGGGCCGCCGCTGGCGAAGCGGGCGATGGTCTCGCCGGCGTCGTAGGAGATGTTCTGGCGATAGCCCACGCGCAGTTCCGGGCGCACCCAGCCGTCGCGGCCGAAGCCATAGCCTACGTTCATGGCCGCCACAGCCGAGAACATGTGGCCGTCGCGCTCGTCGATATCGAGATCGAAACCGTCGCCGCCGCCGCTCTCGGTGCGCGCGTCCTCGGTCAGGCCGAAGTATTCGACGTAGGCCTCGGGTCTGATGTTCCAGCGACCGAAACGACGTTCGTAGGAGGCGCCACCAGCGGCGGCCACCGACCAGCCATGCCACTCGGACTCGTTGTTCAGATAAACGCCGTCGGCGACCAAAGAACGATCGGCGTTAAAGCTGGCGTAGCCTCCGGCGGCTCGCGCCCAGGTCGTCCAGTACTGGCCCTGCGCGCGCCAGTAGAGGCCGAGCTCCAGAAGATTGGCCGAGAGGACTTCCTCGGCCTGAGCCTCGGGGTCCTCGATGTCCGAAGAGGTAAAGGCCGCCGAGACGCCAAAGGCGCCCAGGCGCGTGCCGCGCTCGACGCCGCCGGCGACGCCGAAGCCCTCGGAGGTGAAGCCGTAGGAATCGGTGCGGTCCTTGTCGGCGTAGAAGTTGATCTCCTGCACCCAGGCGCTGGTTTCGCCCGCCGCAGCCGAAGTGTTGCGGCCGGTCAGGGCGCGGGTCACCGCATCCACGCCGCTGGCCAGCGACATCAGCGGACCGCCCGAGTGATCGGGCAGCAGTTGTTCATAGGCGTTGATGAAGCCGTCGCGCGTGGTCTGACGCACGAACAGGTCCTGGAGCGTCTGGTTCTGCCCCAGCGCGCCATAAACGGCGTCGAAGGCGGAGGCCTCGACCGCGCCGAGCTGAGCCTCTTCGGCGGTGCGGCGACGAGCGTCGATATAGAGCCGGCCGGCCGCCGCATCGGCCGTGGCCGAGACAACATAGAGGTAGGGGGAGTTGTCCGTCAGGGCGGACTGATCCAGCGCGCCGACGTTCAGCGAGCCGGCCTGCACCACCGTGAACCGCTCAGGCTCCTGCAGCAGCGAGGAGAAGCGCACGCCGAGCGCCGCGCCGTTTGCCAGGGTGGCGTTTCCACTGACGTTGAAACCGCTGGGGGCGCTCTGGGTGGGATCCACCGTCAGGATCAGCGCGCCGTCCGCGCCGACATTCAGGCTGGAGATGTTGGTCGCCGTGGTCTGGCTGGCCTGCAGCGTTCCGTTGGCGACGTTGAGGGCAAGGGCGCCGTCGGCATCGCGGATCGCGCCGGTCACGGCCCCGCCGCCAGTGATGTTCAGCGCATCGGCGCCGGCGCCGAAGCTGATGTCGCCGATCACCGTGCCGTTCTCGACGTTGAAGGTGTCAGCGCCTGAGCCGAGACGGACCTGACCGACGATGGTCGGTTCGGCGGCGTCCGGCACGCCGTCGCCGTCGGTGTCGGTCGCGGTGCTGCCGGTCGCGGCGCGCACGCCGAACTGGCGGACGGTGACGCCGCTGGTATTGGCGGCGAGGTCGAGTGCGATCTGCTGGCCGTCGACCGCCGTGGTGTCGGCGGTGTTGACCGTGCGGCCCGCGCCGATCGCGCCCGAGTTCGTGACAGAGGTCAGGCTGCCCGACAGGTCGCGGACAGCGACGGAATCGCCGTGGTTGCCGGCGACCACGGCCGTGATGGCGCCGGAGTTGGTCAGGCTGCCGACGTTGGCGCCGGCGCCGACCAAGACGCCCGCCGCAGTGTCTTTGCCGTCGCTGGTCACGGCGGACTGGATCGTTCCGGTGTTGATCAGGGCGGGCGCCGTGACGTTGGCCAAGGCCGAAACGGCTGTGGCGTCGGCCTTCAGCGCCGACGCGGTGACGGTGCCCTCATTGCGGACGCCGCCGGCGATGGCGACAGCCTGTCCGCCGGCCACGCCCAACTGGATCCCACGGGCGTCCACATCGGCGTAGATGCCGCTGGCGGTGACGGTTCCCCGGTTTATCAGGCCATAGGCGCTGTCGCCAGCGCCCGCCGCGCCGAGGCTGACGACCTGGCTGGTGGAGCCGATCTGCAGGGCGGGGGCGCCGCCCAGAGAGGTCAGCGCCGCCGTGCCTTCGCTGGCGTCCAAGATGCCGTCGCCATCGCGATCGGTGTCGTTGCGGTTGATCGTGCCATCACGATCGTCGTCCTCGTCGCCGTTCTTGACGCTGTCGCCGTCGTCGTCACCCTCAAGGCCGCCCGTGCCGTAAGCCGGGGCGCGGTCCAGCACCACGCCGCGTACGGCGTTGCCGGCGATCGCAACCGCCGGGCCGCCCTGCAGCAGGTCGTCGGCGTCGAGGTCTTCAAGATACAGAAGCTCGTTGGTGACCGTGCCGGTTGTCGGCCTAGCGGGGGGCGGCGTCGTGTAGCGGTAGCCCGTTGCGCTGATCGTGCCCTGAATTTTGACCTGGCCGCCGGTGTCGCCTTCCAGCGACACGGCCGTCGCGCCGCCGCCCGTCGCCGTGACGGCGCCGAGAACGTCCACATTGCCGCTGACGTCGCCGACGGTGCGGACGCCATAGCTGCCGTCGCCGAGCGTGGTGATGGTGCCCAGGTTCTGCAACGAGCCGTTCAGCGGCGCACCGACATAGACGCCGCCGCTCTGATTGCCCTCGACCGAGATGGTCGCGCCGGTCTCGATCCGAACGTCGCCAGTGAGAGGCGCCACGCCCACGACGCGCACGCCATAACGGTCCGTGCCCGCCGCGAACGGTCCGTCGAGGTCGCCGTCGCTGTCGGTGTCCTTGTAATCGGCCTGATTGATCGAATCGGTGATGTTGATCGCGCCGCCGACCAGCACCGAGCCCGAGTTGCCGCCATTGGCGAGCACGCCGGTCGCGCCGTCGGCCGCATTGGTCATGGTGACCGAGCCGCCATTGTCGATATCGACCGTGTGGCTCGAGTTCAGCGTCACGGCCGCGCCGCTGGTTACCGCGACGGACCCGCCGCTGGCGATGCGCACTGCATCTGGAGCGGTGCCCGTGGCCGTGGCCGTCGCAATGGGCGTGGTGCGCGCGGTCGAGATCACCTGTTGGGCGTGAGCGCCGGCGGCGACGGTCAGAGGAGCGATCGCGGCCGCGGTCGCAAGCAAGATACGCATTCGGACAGAACCCCTGGTGACGCGCACGGACGTGGGCGACCCTCTAACAGGGTCCGGTCCGCCATGCCCCAAGTTTCTCGAATTTGAGGCGATTGCAAGGCGTGGTCTCGCCTCTTGAGCTTGGCTCTGGCTCGGCCTATCCGCCTGCAGATGACGGCTCGACGCACCCCCCGACGCATCCAAATTCCGGCTCAGCACGTTGCTGAGCCCGCGACCGCCGAGGGCCTGACGATGAGCATGATCGACACCGACGTTCAGGAGAGCGAGCTGCGGCTGATTCCCGGGCTGGACGAAGAAGTGTCGGAGACGCTGAGGCGAGTGAAGGCGTCGGCCGCCGATCCCCGCCCACGGCTCGTGGACACCACCATGCTGTATGCACCCCGATCCGGAGGGGTGAAGCGATATCTGATGTCGAAAAAGGCCTGGCTCGCCGACCACCGGCCAGGCGTGGCTCATTCGCTGGTGGTCCCGGGCGCGCGTCACGATCCGGGCGCTGACGGAATCATCAAGCTGCGCGCGACCAAGCTGCCGTTCGGCGACGGCTATCGCTGGCCCAGTTCGGTCAAGCGGTGGGGCGCGTGGCTCGCCTCGACCCGGCCGTCGATCATTGAGGCGGGCGACCCCTATACGCCGGGTCAGGCCGCGATCGAGGCGGGCCAGAGGGCGGGGTGTCCCGTGGTCGGCTTTTGCCATTCCGATCCGGCAGGCTTGGCTGCGCTGCACTTTGGCGAATGGGCCAAGAAGCCGGTCGAGAAGCGCTGGGCGCGGCTGTTCTCCCAGTTTGACCGTGTCGTGTCGCCGAGCCGATTCATCGCCCAGCGACTGGAAGAGGCCGGCGTCGAGAACATCGTGATCCGTCCACTGGGGGTGGAGATCGACACCTTCCACCCCGGCCGACGCGACCGCGACTGGCTGCTGAAGAAGCTTGGGCTGGGCGCGGATGCCCGCCTGCTGTGCTTCGCCGGGCGACCCGCCAAAGAGAAGAACATCGATGTGCTGATCGAGGCGGTCCAGAAGCTGGGCGCGCCCTATCACCTGGTGCTGGTCGGCGCCGGGACCGGCATGCCGCCCGAGGATCGGGTGATCGCCCTGCCGTACGAGAGAGACCCCAAGGCGGTGGCGCGGATCATCGCCAGCTGCGACGCCTTCGTGCATGCCAACGACAAGGAGCCGTTCGGCCTGATCGTGCTGGAGGCCATGGCCTGCGGAAGGCCCGTCGTCGGGGTCAACGCCGGCGGCGTGGCCGAGACGGTCACGGCTGACGTCGGGCAGCTGGCCGCCTCCGCCGATCCCGCGCAATACGCCGAGGCCGTCGAGGCCCTGTTCCAGCGCGACATCGAGGCCGTCGGTCAGGCAGCGCGCATCCACACCGTTGAACAGTTCGCCTGGAGCCGCGTGTTCGAGGACCTGTGCATGGTCTACGGCGACCTGACGGGTGAGGCGGCGTTCGTGCAGCCGGACGGCGACTGGGCGGTCCACTGAACGCCCGTATGCCGTCAGCAGATTAGAGAGGTAAGGAGAGGGGCTGCGCCACTTCTTCCCGCAATCAGGAGAAGTGGCGCGAGTGACGGGGCTCGAACCCGCGACCTCCGGCGTGACAGGCCGGCACTCTAACCAACTGAGCTACACCCGCATACCCGGTCGAAACTTTTGAGCTGTTTCGAAAGCTGTCTTGGAAAAGGCGGTTGCGCCACTCTTCTATCTCTAGAGAGAGTGGCGCGAGTGACGGGGCTCGAACCCGCGACCTCCGGCGTGACAGGCCGGCACTCTAACCAACTGAGCTACACCCGCATTTCCCACACCGTTGCGCTGGTGCGCCGCGGCGAGGGGCGTCGTTTAGGTCGGCTGGTCAGGCGCGTCAAGCGGGCTTTCGGCGGAAATGGCGTTGTCAGCGCACGGGCGCGACGGCCGCCGGCTGTGGCGGCGTGTCAGGTCCCAGAAGTCCGCCGTCGGCGGGCGCCTGGCCGGCCACGGCGGGCGGCGGCGGCTCGTAATGCACGCCCACGCCCGGCCCCAGCGGCAGGTCCAGCGCGACCCAGGCCGCAACCATCATCAGGCCGGCGACCAGGAAGGCGGCGGCGTAAGGCAGCATGGTCGCCATCAGCGAGCCCAGGCCGAATCGCGGGTCCCACCGCTGGGCGAAGGTCAGGATCAGCGGGAAGTAGCTCATCAGGGGCGTGGCGATGTTGGTGACCGAATCACCCATGCGGTAGGCGGCCGTGGTCATCTCCGGCGAGATGCCCAGCAGCATGAACATCGGCACGACGATGGGCGCCAGCGCCGACCATTTCGCCGAGGCCGAGCCGATGAACAGGTCGAAGACGCAGGAGACCAGAACCACGCTGATCAACAGCAGCGGCGTCGGCAGGGCGACCTGCTGAAGGGCTGCGGCCGCGTTCACCGCCAGGATCGGTCCCAATCCCGACCAGTTGAACATGGCCACGAAATGCGCGGCGAAGAAGGCCAGCACGATGTAGGGCGCGAGCTGCGAAATGCCTTCGCCCATCATCCGCACCAGGTCGCGGTGCGAGCGGATCGAGCCGGAGCCGGCTCCGAAGGCCGCCCCGGTGGCGAAGAAGGTGATGGCGAAGAAGGCGACCAGCGAACGGTACAGCGGGTTGAAGCGCTGGGCCGGCTCGGCCTCGGGATCGACGAAGGGCGAAGCGGGCAGGGCGGTGATCAGCGCCCACAGTGCGATCATGGCCAGGATCGTCAGACCGGCCCAAAGCAGGCCTCGCTTCTCCATCGCGGACAGGGGCTGCTTCTCCGACGGCTCGGCCGGCGCGCTGGAGGCGGGTGACCAGGGGCCCAGACGCGGCTCGATGATGCGGTCGGTGATGAACCAGACGACGGGGGTGAAGACGATCACGACGCCGACGATGAAGAACCAGTTGCCGGCGATGTTCACCGAATAGGACGGGTCGATCAGGTGCGCGGCCGGCTCGGTGATGCCCAGGATCAGCGCATCGCTGGCGCCCGGGAACAGGTTGCCGGCATATCCGCCCGAAACCGCCGCGAAACCGGCGGCCAGCCCCGCCAGCGGATGCCGCCCAGCCGCTGCGAAGATCACGGCCGCCAACGGAATCACCACTACGTATGAGGCGTCGGACGCGTGGTGCGACACCATGCCGGTGATCACCACGACCGGCGTAAGGATGGCGCGCGGCGCGTTCAGCAGGGCGCCGCGGATGGCGGTGGCGAACAGGCCGGTGCGCTCCGCGACCGAGGCACCATAGATGATGGTGATAACGATGCCGAGAGGCGGAAACTCCGCCAGCGTCTTCGGCATGCCGATGATCAGCCGCTCCAGGTTCTCGGGTGACAACAGGCTCTGGGCCGTCAGCACCTCGTTGGTTACCGGATTGATTGCCGACCAGTCCAGCGCCGCGCCGACCAGGCTGAGGCCGATCAGCCCCAGGATGAGCCAGAGGAACAGGAAGACCGGATCGGGCAGGCGGTTGCCGAACCGTTCGATGCCGTTCAGGACGCGGCTGGCCAGCCCCATGAGCGATAATCCCTTGTGAAAACCCCACGTTCATAGGCCGCAAGTGGGAGGGTGCGGGCAAGCGCCGCCCCTGCGACAAAGGCGCGCTATGCTGCGAGCCATTCTCAACAAAAACCTTTAGTTCGCTGGGGTTTGAACCGCGCGAACGATGGGTCTAAGAAGCGCCGAATCCCGCCTCTCCCCCTGGCGGGCGAGGCCTCCGGAATGAACGAATTTCTCCTCGAATATCTCGCGACCATCATCTTCGCGGGTGTGGCGCTGCTGATCGGCGTGCTGTTCGTCGTGCTGCCGCTTGTGCTGGCGCCGAAGAACCCGGACACCGAGAAGCTGTCGGCCTATGAGTGCGGCTTCAACGCCTTTGACGATGCGCGCATGAAGTTCGACGTGCGCTTCTACCTGGTGTCGATCCTGTTCATCATCTTCGACCTGGAAGTGGCCTTCCTGTTCCCATGGGCGGTGTCGATGTTCGACCTGGCGCGCGGCGAGATGATCTTCGCCTTCTGGTCGATGATGGCGTTTCTGGGCGTCCTGACGGTCGGCTTTATCTACGAATGGAAGAAGGGAGCCCTGGAATGGGAGTGATCGCGCCTTCCAGCCCGCTGATCCCCGCCGGTTCCGGCGCACGGTCGACCGTCGAGGGTTACGACCCCGCCATCCACGACAAGTTCTTCGAGCAGGTGAATACCGAGCTGGGCGAACGGGGCTTTCTGGTCTCCAGCCTGGACGACGTGATCAACTGGTCGCGAACGGGTTCGCTGATGTGGATGACCTTCGGCCTGGCGTGCTGCGCCGTCGAAATGATCCAGATGTCGATGCCGCGCTATGACGTGGAGCGGTTCGGCATGGCGCCGCGCGCCAGCCCGCGCCAGTCGGACCTGATGATCGTCGCCGGCACCCTGACCAACAAGATGGCCGCGCCCCTGCGCAAGGTCTACGACCAGATGCCGGACCCGCGCTACGTGGTCTCGATGGGCAGCTGCGCCAACGGCGGCGGGTACTACCACTACAGCTACAGCGTCGTTCGCGGTTGCGACCGCGTGGTGCCGGTGGATGTCTACGTGCCCGGGTGCCCGCCGACGGCGGAGGGGCTGCTGTACGGGCTGCTGCAGCTGCAGAAGAAGATCCGGCGGACGGGGACGATCGAGCGATGACCTCTCTCGCAGTTCAGGCCGAACAGGAGACGCTGCTGACGCCGCTGGGCGCCGAGCTGGTGGGTGCGCTGGGCGTCGAGGCGCAGGTGGCGTTCGGCGAACTGACGCTGGTCGCGCCGCGCGAGCGGATCGCCGAGGTGCTGCTGGGCCTGCGAGACCGCTTCGGGTTCCAGCAGCTGCTGGACCTGTGCGGCGTCGACTATCCGGACCGGCGCGAGCGGTTCGAGGTGGTCTACCATCTGCTGTCGATGACCCGGAACACGCGCGTGCGGGTCAAGGTCTCGACCGACGAGGTGAAGCCCGTGCCGACCGCCGTCGAGGTGTATCCGGCCGCCGGCTGGTTCGAGCGTGAGGCGTTTGACATGTACGGCATGCTGTTCGAGGGCAATCCGGACATGCGCCGACTGCTGACGGACTACGGCTTCGAGGGGCATCCGCTGCGCAAGGACTTCCCCATGACCGGCTATGTCGAGGTCCGCTACGACGAAGAGCAGAAGCGCGTCGTCTACGAACCCGTCAAGCTGACGCAGGAGTTCCGCCAGTTCGACTTCCTGTCGCCGTGGGAAGGCGCGGAGTATCCGGCGCCCGTGCTGCCCGGCGACGAAAAGGCTGCCCGCTGATGGCCGACGATCTTCATCCCGTGAACCGCCCGCAAGAGCGGCCTCTGGCAGGAACCGACACCCAGGTGTTCGACGACGGCCTGACCGATCACGCGCGGGCGATGGACGACCGCAAGTTCACCATCAACTTCGGCCCTCAACACCCGGCCGCGCACGGCGTGCTGCGCCTGGTGCTGGAGCTGGACGGCGAGATCGTGGAGAGGGTCGACCCGCACATCGGCCTGCTGCATCGCGGCACCGAAAAGCTGATGGAGTCGCGGACCTATCTGCAGAACGTGCCCTATCTGGACCGGCTGGACTACGTCTCGCCGATGAACCAGGAGCACGCCTTCTGCCTGGCGATCGAGCGGCTGCTGGGCCTGGAGGTGCCTTACCGGGCGCAGCTGATCCGGGTGCTGTATTCTGAGATCGGCCGCATCCTGTCGCACATGCTGAACGTGACGACCCAGGCCATGGACGTCGGCGCGCTGACGCCGCCGCTCTGGGGCTTCGAGGAACGCGAAAAGCTGATGGTGTTCTATGAGCGGGCCTCCGGCGCCCGCCTGCACGCCAACTATTTCCGCCCGGGCGGGGTCCACCAGGACCTGTCGCCGGACCTGATCGACGACATCGGCCGCTGGTGCGCCGAGTTCCCGGCTGCGCTGAAGGACATCGAGGCGCTGGTCACCGAGAACCGCATCTTCAAGCAGCGCAACGTCGATATCGGCGTGGTGTCCAAGAAGGACGCCTTGGACTGGGCCTTCACCGGCGTGATGCTGCGCGGCTCCAACGTCGCCTGGGACCTGCGCAAGTCGCAGCCCTACGAGTGCTACGCCGAGATGGAATTCGACGTGGTGGTCGGCAAGAACGGCGACTGCTGGGATCGCTATCTGGTTCGCGTCGAGGAGATGAAGCAGTCGGTGCGCATCATGGAGCAGTGCATCCACAAGCTGCGCAACTGCCCCGGCGCGCCGGTCCTGGCCGAGGACAACAAGATCACCCCGCCTCGCCGCGGCGAGATGAAGCGGTCGATGGAATCGCTGATCCACCACTTCAAGCTCTACACAGAGGGCTTCCGCACGCCGGAAGGCGAGGTGTTCGCCTCGGTCGAGGCGCCCAAAGGCGAGTTCGGCGTCTATCTGGTGTCGGACGGCACCAACAAGCCGTACCGGGTCAAGATCTCGGCGCCCGGCTATCGTCACCTGCAGGCGATGGACTGGATGAACCGCGGCCACCAGCTGGCCGACGTGTCCGCCATCCTCGGCTCGCTCGACATCGTTTTCGGAGAAGTGGACCGATGAGCGTCCGTCGCCTCGCCAAGGAACAGCCGGCCTCGTTCACGTTCGCGGACGCGACGATGGAGAAGGCGAACTGGTGGATCGCCAAATATCCGGCCGAGCGCCGCCAGTCGGCGGTGATCCCGATCCTGTGGCTGGTGCAGAAGCAGGAAGGCTGGGTCTCCGAGCCGGCGATCCGCGCGATCGGCGAGATGCTGGGCATGCCCTTCATCCGGGTGCTGGAGGTTGCGACCTTCTACACCATGTTCATGCTGGAGCCGGTCGGGAAGACGGCCCTGATCCAGGTGTGCGGGACCACGCCATGCATGCTGCGGGGCGCCGGCGACCTGATGCGCGTCTGCAAGGAAAAGATCGGTCCCAAGGATCACCTGTCGGCCGACGGCGGCTTCACCTGGCAAGAGGTCGAGTGCCTGGGCGCCTGCTCCAACGCGCCGATGGCCCAGATCAACGACTACTATTTCGAGGACCTGACCGCCGAGACGATGGCGCAGGTCATCGACGACTTCAAAGCCGGCAAGACGCCGCAACCGGGCAGCTACGCCGGACGTCGCTCGTCCGAGCCGCAGGGCGGCGCCAAGACCCTGCTGGATGAGACGCTGTACGACGGTCGCGCGGCCCAGCCGATCGCCAAGCTGCCGAACTCGGACCCCGAGCCGGCCAAAGAGCCGGCGTGATGAGCGCGCCGGATCTCAACAGCGAGCAGGGCAGGGCCGACTATCGTCGCGAGCTGCGCCGGACCGGGTGGAAGTTCCGCTGGGGCGGACTGGCCCTGATCGTGCTGGGCGCGATCTGGGTGCTGCTGGCGCGCGACGCCGGATCGCCCCTCGCCGGACAGACGATCGTCGGCGCCTATGCGCTGCTGGCGGCGGGCTGGGTCTGCTATCTCGTCGCTGTGTTCCAACGCACGCGCCTGCACAAGCGCCGCATGGCGGAAGGACTTTAAGGACCCATGGTCGGAATCCTCGAAGACAAGGACCGCATCTTCACCAACCTGTACGGCTTCCAGGACTGGACGCTGGAGGGGGCGAAGGCGCGCGGCTGCTGGAACGCCACCAAGGACATGCTGGACCTTGGCCGCGACTGGATCATCAACAACGTCAAGGCGTCCGGCCTGCGCGGTCGCGGCGGCGCCGGCTTTTCCACCGGCCTGAAGTGGTCCTTCATGCCCAAGGAGGTGAAGGACCGGCCTCACTATCTGGTGGTCAATGCCGATGAGTCCGAACCCGGCACCTGCAAGGACCGGGAGATCATGCGCCATGATCCCCAACTGCTGATCGAAGGCTGCCTGATCGCGTCCTTCGCCATGCAGGCGCACGCCTGCTACATCTATCTGCGCGGCGAATATGTGCTCGAGCGCGAGCGCATGGAAGCGGCGGTCAAGCAGGCCTACGAGGCCGGGCTGATCGGCAAGAACAACGTCCACGGCTGGGACTTCGACGTCTACATCCACCACGGCGCGGGCGCCTACATCTGCGGCGAAGAGACGGCGCTGCTGGAAAGCCTGGAAGGCAAGAAGGGCCAGCCCCGCCTGAAGCCGCCGTTCCCGGCGGGCGCGGGCCTGTACGGCTGCCCGACCACGGTGAACAACGTGGAATCCATCGCCGTCGTCGGCACGATTTTGCGTCGGGGTCATCAGTGGTTCGCGGGCTTCGGCCGGCCGAACAACACCGGCACCAAGCTGATGGCCATCTCGGGCCATGTGAACCAGCCTTGCGTGGTCGAGGAGGCCATGTCGATCCCGCTGAAGCAGCTGCTGGAAGAGCACTGCGGCGGCGTGCGCGGCGGCTGGGACAATCTGAAGGCCGTGATCCCGGGCGGTTCGTCGGTGCCGCTGATCACCCGCGAGATGTCGGAAACGGCGCTGATGGACTTCGATTCCCTGCGCGACATGCGCTCGGGCCTCGGCACCGCGGCGGTGATCGTGATGGACCAGTCCACCGACCTGGTGAAGGCGATCGCCCGGATCAGCTACTTCTACAAGCACGAGAGCTGCGGCCAGTGCACGCCGTGCCGCGAGGGCACCGGCTGGATGTGGCGCGTGCTGGAGCGGATGGCCATCGGCGAGGCCGATCCGTCGGAGATCGATCTGCTGCTGGAAGTCTCGACCCAAATCGAAGGTCACACCATCTGCGCGCTCGGCGACGCCGCCGCCTGGCCGGTGCAGGGCCTGATCCGGCATTTCCGCCACGAGATCGAAGAGCGCATCTCCTCCTACCGCAGCCGTCGCGCCAACTTCGCCGGCCACGCGATCGCGGCGGAGTAGGGATGCGGTTCTCGTTCGCCATGGTCATCGGAGCGTTCGTCCTCGCCGCCTGCGGCGAGCGCGAGCCTGCGCCGACGCCGGCGGAACAGGTGTCGGCCAACCCGCCGGCTTCGGATGCGGCCGCTGCCGCGCCGGCGGTTCTGTCGGCCGTCGATCTGCGCCGCGTGTGCCGCGCGGGGCTGGCGGCCATCCACGGGCAGGACGCTGCTGCGGTGGCGATCGACGGTGTGGAGGGCGAGGTGGTTCACGCCTCCTGGCGCGCCCCGGTCGATGGCGGGCGGATGCGCGCCGACTGCCGCGTCGATGGCGAGCTGATCGTGTGGAAGCCGCTCGACCTTCCCGACGCCGCCCTGGTTCGCTGGATGAACCAGTCCGGCGATCCGGTGATCCGCTACGCCCTGGACGGGCCGCGCATCGCCATTACCCAGACTCTCCCCGATGGGACGACGGATCGGTCGGAGTTGACCGTTCCCGCTGAAGAAGAGGCCCGCTGATGCCAGTCGCCAAGGTCAACGGCGTCGAAACCGAGTTCGAGCCCGGCATGTCCGTGCTGCAGGTCGCCGAGCGCGCCGGGCACGAGATTCCGCGTTTCTGCTACCACGAACGACTGTCCATCGCCGGCAACTGCCGCATGTGCCTGGTCGAGGTGAAGCCCGGCCCGCCCAAGCCGCAGGCGTCGTGCGCCCTGCCGGCCGCCGACGGCCAGGAAATCTTCACCGACACGCCGATGGTGAAGAAGGCGCGCGAAGGGGTGATGGAGTTCCTGCTCATCAACCACCCGCTGGACTGCCCGATCTGCGACCAGGGCGGCGAATGCGACCTGCAGGACCAGGCCATGGGCTATGGCCGCGACGGCTCTCGCTACGCCGAGAACAAGCGCGCGGTCGAGAACAAGAACATGGGTCCGACGATCAAGACCTATATGACGCGCTGCATCCAGTGCACGCGTTGCGTCCGCTTCATCACCGAGGTCGCGGGCGTGCCGGACATCGGCATGATCTCGCGCGGCGAGGACGCCGAAATCACGACCTATCTGGAGAAGTCGGTCGGGTCGGAGCTGTCGGGCAACGTCAACGACCTGTGCCCCGTCGGCGCCCTGACGCACCGGCCGTGGCAGTACCACTATCGTCCCTGGGAACTGAAGAAGACCGAGACCATCGACGTCATGGACGCGCTTGGCTCCAACATCTCGGCCCAAGCGCGCGGCGCCGAGGTGATGCGGGTGCTGCCGCGCGTGCACGAAGGCATCAACGAGGAGTGGTTGTCTGACAAGAGCCGCTATGTCGTCGACGGCCTGCAGACGCGTCGGCTGGATCGGCCGTGGGTGCGGCTGGACGGCAAGCTGCAGCCGGCAAGCTGGGACGAGGCGCTGAACGCCGTGGCCGAAAGGCTGAAAGCGGCGGCGGCCGACCGCATCGGCGTGATCGCCGGCGACCTGCAGGACGCCGAGTCGATGAAGGCGACGCTGGACCTGTTCCGCGCGCTCGGCTCGGCCAACACCGACTGCCGCCAGGACGGCGCGGCGCTCGGATATGGCCCGCGCGAGGGCTGGCTGTTCAACTCGGGCCTGCAAGGCATCGAAGATGCGGACGCGGTGCTGCTGGTCGGCGTCAATCCCCGCGTGGAGGCGCCGCTGCTGAACGCCCGCCTGCGCAAGGCATGGCTGAAGGGCGACATGGAGATCGGCCTGATCGGCGAGGCCGCCGACCTGACGTTCGATCATCACTATCTGGGCGCGGGCGCGCGGACCCTGGCCGACCTGCCGAAGGCGGCGCGCGACTTCCTGACCAACGCCAAACGTCCGGCGATCATCGTCGGCGCCTCGGCCCTGATCGGCGAAGGCGGCGAGGCCGTGCTGGCCCAGCTGGGCAAGCTGGCGGGCGAGATCGGCGTGATCGCCGATGGATGGAACGGCTTCAACGTGCTGCATCACGCGGCGGCGCGCGTGGCTGGCTTGGACATGGGCTTTGTGCCCGGCGACGGCGGGCTGACGGTTGCAGATATGCTGAAGCCGGGCGCGCTGGACGTGCTGTTCCTCTTGGGTGCAGACGAGGTCGATCCGACGGGCTCCGACGCCTTCCGCGTCTATCTGGGCAGCCACGGCGACCGGGGCGCGCACGGCGCCGACGTGATCCTGCCGGGCGCGGCCTATACCGAGAAGTCGGGCCTCTACGTCAACACCGAGGGCCGGGTGCAGATGGCCGAACGCGTGGTGTTTCCGAAGGGCGAGGCCAAGGAGGACTGGGCCATCATCCGGGCGCTGTCGGCGCGCGTCGGCCACACCCTGCCTTACGACACGCTGGAGCAGCTTCGCGGCAAGCTGATGGGCGATCATCCGACGTTCGGCCGGATCGACTATCTGCCCGCGCCGCAAGCCTTCGACCTTGGCGCGCTTGGCCGTGCGGGCGAGCTGGGCGACCGCGCCTTCCGCTCGATCGTCGTCGACCCCTACCTGTCCAACCCGATCGCGCGCGCCAGCACGACCATGGCCGAGCTGTCCGCCCAGCGGTCGGCGCCGGTCGCGATCGCGGCGGAGTAAGAACACATGGATCCCGTTTCCTTCTGGGCCACGCCGATCGGCTGGACGCTGATGACGCTGGGCCAGGTGCTGCTGATCACCGTCGGCGTGCTGGTGGCCGTGGCCTTCCTGCTGCTGGCCGACCGCAAGATCTGGGCCGGCGTGCAGATGCGGAAAGGACCCAACGTGGTTGGGCCGTTCGGCCTGCTGCAGTCCTTCGCCGACATGCTGAAGTTCGTGCTGAAGGAGGTCGTGATCCCGGCTGGCGCGGACAAGACGGTGTTCATCATCGCGCCGATCATCACCGTGATCCTCGCCTTCATGGCCTGGGCGGTGATCCCGTTCGCGCCCGGCTGGGTGGTGTCCGACCTGAACGTCGGCATCCTGTACATCTTCGCGGTGTCGTCGCTGGGCGTCTACGGCATCATCATGGGCGGATGGGCGTCCAACTCGAAGTATCCGTTCCTGGGTTCGCTCCGGTCGGCGGCGCAGATGGTGTCCTATGAGGTGTCGCTGGGTCTGATCATCATCAATGTGATCATCCTGGCCGGCACCATGAACCTGTCTCAAATCGTGCTGAACCAGCAGGGCATGTTCTGGAACTGGTACGGCTTCGGCGGCGGGGCGGGCACCTGGCCGCTGGTGGTGATCCTGTTCCCGATGTCGATCATCTTCTTCATCTCGGCGCTGGCCGAGACGAACCGGCCGCCGTTCGACCTGCCGGAAGCCGAGTCCGAACTCGTGGCCGGCTATCAGGTGGAATACAGCTCGACGCCGTACCTGCTGTTCATGATGGGCGAGTACGTCAACATCGTCTTCATGTCGGCGATGATCAGCCTGCTGTTCTTCGGCGGCTGGAACCCGGGCGTGCCACAGGGTTGGCTGGACGCGCTGCCGGGCTGGCTCGAGTACACGATCTACTTCCTGACGTTCGTGGCCAAGACGGTGTTCTGGTTCGCGATGATCTCGATGGTGAAGGCGTTCGTGCCGCGCTATCGCTACGATCAGCTGATGCGGCTGGGATGGAAGATCTTCCTGCCGGCCTCGCTGGTCGCGGTGATCATCGTCTCGGCCTGGCGCGTGTTCGTGGTGGGATCGTGATGCGCGCTCTGCTGATAGCGAGCCTGCTCGCGCCGCTGGCCGCCGCCTGCGCGCAGCCGTACGAAGCCATGCCGACGTCCGGCTATCAGTGGCAGCGCCGCCAGGACGCCATCGAGCGTCAGTGGCGCGACGCCCAGCCCAAGCCGGACCAAACCCCGACGAATGGAGCGGCCCCCGCTCCCAAGGACCGTTTCTGATGTTCACCCGTATCGTCCAGGCGACCAAGGGCGCGATGATGCTGGACGTCATCGGCGCCGTCGGCCTGTCGCTGAAGTACATGGCGCGGCCGAAGGCGACCGTGAACTATCCGTTCGAGCGCAATCCGCAGTCGCCTCGGTTCCGCGGCGAACACGCGCTGCGCCGCTATCCGAACGGCGAGGAACGCTGCATCGCCTGCAAGCTGTGCGAGGCCATCTGCCCGGCACAGGCCATCACCATCGAGTCCGAGCCGCGCGCCGACGGCAGCCGCCGCACCACGCGCTACGACATCGACATGGTGAAATGCATCTACTGCGGCCTGTGCCAGGAAGCCTGCCCGGTGGACGCCATCGTCGAGGGTCCGAACCAGGAGTTCACGGTCGAGACGCGCGAGGAGCTGCTCTACAACAAGGAGCGGCTGCTGAATAACGGCGACCGCTGGGAGCGGGTGATCGCGAAGAATCTGGAACTGGACGCGCCTTACCGCTAAGGCGCTCCTCGCTTGGAACGGCCGGCGATTCACGGATCGGCGGCATGAAGACGGAAAGGGGCTCTGTCCCGACATGCAAGGCCTAGCCTTCTATCTGCTGGCGACGGTGGCCGTGGTTTCGGCCCTGCTGGTCGTCAGCGCCCGCAACCCGGTTCACAGCGTGCTGTGGCTGATCTTGTCCTTCTTCTCGTCGGCCGGGCTGTTCGTGCTGCTGGGCGCCGAGTTCCTGGCCATGCTGCTGGTCGTGGTCTACGTCGGCGCGGTCGCGGTGCTGTTCCTGTTCGTGGTCATGATGCTGGACGTCGACTTCGCCCGCCTGCGCGCCGACTACGCCCGCTACCTGCCGCTGGGCGGCATCATCGCCGCGGTGCTGCTGGCAGAGATGATCATGGTGTCGGTGGCCGTGGTGCAGGGCGGCGCGGCGAACGGCGCGAGCGCGCCCGGCGCGCCGGGGCCTGACGTGACCAATGTCGAGGCGATCGGCCGGGTGCTCTACACCGACTACATCTACTTCTTCCAGGCGGCGGGCGTGGTGCTGCTGATCGCCATGATCGGGGCGATCACCCTGACGCTGCGCCACAAGCCGCACATCAAGCGCCAGAACCCTGGCGACCAGGTCAATCGCGACCGCCGCAAGTCCGTCGAGATCAAGCCGGCCGCGACGGGTCAGGGCCTCTCGGCCGAGGAGCTTCTGTGATGATCGGCCTGACCCACTACCTGGCGGTCGCCGCCATCCTGTTCACCATTGGCGTGTTCGGCATCTTCGTGAACAGGAAGAACATCATCATCATCCTGATGTCGATCGAGCTGATCCTGCTGGCGGTGAACATCAACTTCGTCGCCTTCTCGACCTATCTGAACGACATCTCCGGGCAGATCATGGCCATGTTCGTGCTGACCGTCGCGGCGGCGGAAGCGGCTGTGGGCCTGGCGATCCTGGTGACCTTCTTCCGCAACCGCGGCGACATCGCGGTCGACGACGCCTCCGTGATGAAGGGCTGACCTGCAAGTGCCTATCCAGACCCTCGTCATCCTCGGCGTCTTCGCCCCGCTTCTGGGCGCCGCCATCGCCGGCTTCTTCGGCCGCCGCATCGGGAACATCCCGTCGCAGGCGGTCACGACCGGCCTCCTGTTCTTCTCGTGCATCGTCGCCTGGACGGTGTTCGGCGCCTGGACCTGGGGGCACATGGAGGCCTTCACGGTCCGCCTCCTGCCCTTCATCAACGTGGGCGACTTCCAGTCGGCCTGGTCGATCCGCGTGGACGCCCTGTCGGCCACCATGCTGATCGTGGTGACCAGCGTGTCGTCACTGGTTCACTTGTATTCCTGGGGGTACATGGCCGAGGACGACAGCCGTCCGCGTTTCTTCGCCTATCTGAGCCTGTTCACCTTCATGATGCTGGCGCTGGTGACGGCCGCCGACTTCATGCAGATCTTCTTCGGCTGGGAAGGGGTGGGGCTCGCGTCCTATCTGCTGATCGGCTTCTGGTTCAAGAAGCCGACCGCCAGCGCCGCCGCGATCAAGGCCTTCGTGGTCAACCGGGTCGGCGACTTCGGCTTCGTGCTCGGCATCATGACCGTGTTCTGGATGTACGGCACCATCGAGTTCGCCGAGCTGTTCCCGCTGATCGGCGAGCGCGCCGGCACGACGTGGGAGTTTCTGGGCGTCCAGTGGTCGGCCCTCGATCTTGCCGGCTTCCTGCTGTTCATCGGGGCCATGGGCAAGTCGGCGCAGTTCTTCCTGCACACCTGGCTGCCGGACGCGATGGAGGGCCCGACGCCGGTGTCCGCCCTGATCCACGCCGCGACCATGGTTACCGCCGGCGTCTACATGGTCTGCCTGCTGAGCCCGATCTATGAATATGCGCCGGGCGCCAGCCAGATCATCGCCATCATCGGCGCGATCACGGCCCTGTTCGCCGCGACCGTCGGTCTGACGCAGAACGACATCAAGCGGGTCATCGCCTATTCTACCTGTTCGCAGCTGGGCTACATGTTCTTTGCGGCGGGCGTCGGCGCCTATCAGGCGGCCATGTTCCACCTGTTCACCCACGCCTTCTTCAAGGCCCTGCTGTTCCTGGGCGCCGGGTCGGTGATCCACGGCATGCACCATGAGCAGGACATGCGGAAGATGGGCGGGCTGTGGAAGCTGCTGCCGGTCACCTATGCGGTGATGACTATCGGCACGATCGCCATCACCGGCCTGGGCATCCCGGGCGTGGGCGGCTTCGCCGGCTTCTATTCCAAGGACTCGATCATCGAGAGCGCCTTCGCGGCCGCGACGACCGGGCATTCGGCGGTCGGCCTGTTCGCCTTCTTTATCGGCATCTTCGCGGCGGGCCTGACGTCCTACTATTCGTGGCGTCTGGTGTTCATGACCTTCCACAACAAGCCTGTGTGGAAGGAAGAGGGCGAGGCGCATCACGCCGACGACCACGCCACGCACGCGCAACTGGAAACCCACTCCGAGCCGCTGCCGGATGCGGACGATCACGGCCACGCCGTTACGCACTCGACGCATGCCGATCATGCGCATGACGACCATCATCACCATGGCCCGCTGCATCCGCACGAAAGCCCGTGGGTGATGCTGGCGCCGCTGATCCTGCTGTCGATCGGCGCGGTCGCCGCGGGCCTGGTCTTCGCGCCCTACTTCATCGGCCACCACGAGGGCGAGTTCTGGCGCGGCGCCATCTTCATCGGCGAGGGCAACCACGTGCTGCACGAGAGCCACGAGGTCCCGACCTGGGTAAAGTGGTCGCCGCTGATCCTGACGCTGATCGGCGCCGCCTTCGCCATCTGGATCTACGTGCTGCGTGAAGGCATGGCCCGGCGCATGGCGGCTCGCAACGGGCTGGTCTATCGTTTCCTCTACAACAAGTGGTGGTTCGACGAGGCCTACGACTTCATCTTCGTGCGCGGCGCGCGCGCCGTCGGCGAGGTCTTCTACAAGGTCGGTGACGTGAAGATCATTGATGGCCTGGGGCCGAACGGCGCCGCCTGGGCCTCGCTGAAGTCCGCCGGTTGGCTGTCGAAGTTCCAGTCCGGTTTCGTCTACTACTATGCCTTCGTGATGCTGCTCGGGGTGGCTGGCCTGCTCACCTTCGCCATCCTCGCGTGGGGAGCCTGAGTATCGTGCCCTACATCCTGAGCCTCGTTACATTCCTGCCGCTGCTGGGCGCCGCCGCGATCTTCGCCGCGCGCCTGGGATCGAAGACGCAGGAGGCCGCCGCGCCCGCCGCGCGCTGGATCGCCCTGATCACGACGCTGGTCGTGCTGGCGGTGTCCGTCGTGCTGGTCGCCGGTTTCAATCCGTCAAACCCTGGATACCAGTTCGTGGAGATGGTCCCCTGGTTCGCGGGGGCCAGCTACCACCTGGGCGTGGACGGGGTGTCGATCCTGTTCGTGCTGCTGACCGCCTTTTTGATGCCGATCTGCATCCTGGCCAGCTGGCGCTCGATCGAGACGCGCGTCGTCGAATACATGATCGCCTTCCTGATCCTGGAAACGCTGGTCATCGGCGTGTTTACGGCGCTGGACCTGTTCCTGTTCTACATCTTCTTCGAAGGCACCCTGGTGCCGATGTTCCTGATCATCGGCATCTGGGGCGGCCAGAACCGCATCTACGCGGCGTACAAATTCTTCCTGTATACGCTGCTGGGTAGCGTGCTCATGCTGCTGGCCATGCTGTGGATGTCGTTCGAGGCGGGCACCACCAGCATTCCGGAACTGAAGACCTACGCCTTCTCGCCGGCGGTGCAGCCGCTGCTGTGGCTGGCCTTCTTCGCCTCCTTCGCGGTGAAGATGCCGATGTGGCCGGTGCATACCTGGCTGCCCGACGCCCACGTTCAGGCGCCGACCGCGGGCTCGGTGATCCTGGCCGGCATCCTGCTGAAACTCGGCGGCTACGGCTTCATCCTGTTCAATGTGCCGATGTTTCCGGATGCTTCCGAGGCGTTCCGGCCGCTGGTCTTCACCCTGTCGGTGATCGCCATCGTCTATACCTCGCTGGTCGCGTGGCGGCAGACCGACATCAAGAAGCTGATCGCCTACTCGTCGGTGGCGCACATGGGCTTTGTGACGCTTGGCATCTTCTCGGGCAACGAGCAGGGCATGCAGGGTGCGGTGTTCCAGATGATCAGCCACGGCCTGATCTCGGGCGCGCTGTTCCTGTGCGTGGGCGTGGTCTACGATCGGATGCACACCCGCGAGATCGCCTTCTACGGCGGCCTGACGTCCAGGATGCCGTGGTTCGCGGCCATCTTCCTGATGTTCACCATGGCCAACGTCGGCCTGCCGGGCACCTCGGGCTTCATCGGCGAAGTGCTGACCATGACGGGGGCCTATCAGGCCTCGACCTGGGCGGCGCTGGTGGCGGCCTCGGGCGTGATCTTCTCGGCGGTCTACGCCCTGACGCTGTACCGCAGCGTGATGTTCGGCGAGATCACCAATCCGAAGCTCGCGGCCATCACGGACATCGACAAGCGCGAGCTCTTGCTGTTCGTGCCGCTGATCGTCGGCACGATCTGGCTGGGCGTCTATCCCGCCGCCGTCCTCGACTACACCGGGCCCGCCGTCGAGGCCCTGACCAACGCCTATCGCGTCGCGATCGGCGGGTGAGACTGAAGAATGCCTGATCTGTCCTCCGCCCTTCACATCGCCTCGTCGGAGCTGACGCTCGCCATCGGCGGCCTGGTGCTGCTGATGATCGGCGCGTTCGGCGGCGAAAAGAGCGCGCGCCTGGTGTCGCTGCTGTCGATCGCGCTGCTGATCGTGGCCGCGATCCTGGCGGCGACCGGCCCGCTGGGTCGCGCCTTCAACGGGGCCTATGTGGCCGACGGCCTGGCCGTGTACGGCAAGGTGGTGATCTACCTCGCGGCCGCCGTCGCCATCGTGCTGGGCGACGGCTGGATGCACCGCGCGCGCATCGCCAAGTTCGAATATCCGGTGCTGATCGTGCTGGCCTCCGTCGGCATGGGCATGATGGCGTCGTCGGGCGACCTGATCTCGATGTATGTCGGCATCGAGCTGCATTCGCTGGCGCTGTATGTGCTGGCCGCCTATCACCGCAACGACCTGAGGGCGTCCGAGGCGGGCCTGAAGTATTTCGTGCTGGGCGCGCTGTCGTCGGGTCTGCTGCTGTATGGCGCGAGCCTGATCTACGGCTTCGCCGGCACCATGCGGTTCGACGAGATCGCCGCCTTCGCCGCCGACAACCCGTCGCCGGGCCTGGTGTTCGGCCTGGTGTTCCTGATTTGCGGCCTGGCGTTCAAGGTCTCGGCCGCGCCGTTCCACATGTGGACGCCGGACGTCTACGAGGGCGCGCCGACCCCCGTGGTGGCCCTGTTCGCCACTGCACCCAAGGTCGCGGCCATGGTCCTGATCGCACGCGCGCTGGACGGAGGCTTTGCCCAGTCGCACGACCAGTGGTCGCAGGTGCTGCTGATCATCTCGGTGCTGTCGTTCGCCGTGGGCGCGTTCGGCGGGCTGGGTCAGAAGGATCTGCAGCGGCTCCTGGCCTATTCGTCGATCATCAACATCGGCTATGCGCTGCTGGGCGTCGCGGCGGGCACGGCGATCGGCGTGCAGGCCATGCTGATCTTCATGACCCTGTATGTCGTCGACCAGTTCGGCTTCTTCGGCGTGCTTTTGTCGCTGTCCAAGAGCGGCCGTCCGGTGCGGCGCATCGCCGACCTGGCGGGGCTGAAGCGGGACCGGCCGCTGACGGCGGTGGCGTTGACCGTGCTGTCGCTGTCGGTGCTGGGCATGCCGCCTTTCTCGGGCTTCTGGAGCAAGTTCTACGTCTTTGGCGCGGCGGCGGACGCCAGCCCGGTGATGGTGGGCGTGGCGGTGGCCGGCCTGGTCGCCTCGGTCGTGGCCGCCTTCTACTATCTGCGCCTGATCAAGCTGATGTGGTTCGATGCGCCTGTCGACGACGTGCCGTTCGACAAGTCGCCGGTCGAGGCCAAGTCGGTGGCCTGGGCGGCGGCCGCGGTTTCCTTCCCGGTCGTGTTGATCGCCCTGCCGTGGATCGAACCGGCGGCGCGGGCGGCGGCGGTCGGCTTCGGCCTGCGCTGAGTTGGGCGACCTGCCGCCCGTCCTGATCCTGGAGACCGTCGACTCGACCAATGCGGAGGCGCGGCGTCGGGCGGAGGCGGGCGAGACAGGTCCCCTGTGGATCGCGGCGCGTCGCCAGAGCGAGGGCCGGGGGCGTCGGGGACGTCGCTGGGAAAGCGACAGCGGCAACCTGGCCGCCACCCTGCTGATGCGAACGGCGCGAACGCCTGCGGAGGCGGCGCAGGTAACGTTTGTGGCGGCGCTGGCGGCGGCCGAGATGCTGGACGGCTACGCCGGTCGAGAGCGCGTCAGCATCAAATGGCCCAACGACGTGATGCTGGACGGCGTCAAGGTCGCCGGTATCCTGGTCGAAAGCGGCGTCCATGCGTCGGGCGGGCTGTGGCTGGCGGTCGGCATCGGGATCAACCTGGCCCATGCGCCGGAGGGCACCGAGCGGCCGGCGACCGCAATCGGTTTGGCCGGGACCGAAGCTCCGGCCTTCGAGGCGGCGCTGGGGCGTCTCGTGGACAGCGTCTCGGCCTGGCAGGCGCGCTGGGACCAGATGGGCTTTCAACCGGTGTTGGACGCCTGGACCGACCGCACCAGGGGCCTGAACGGGCCTTGCGTCGCGCGGCTGGGGTCCGAGACGCTGGAAGGCACGGCGGACGGCGTCGAGGCTGATGGCGCCCTGCGGCTGAGACTGGCGGACGGGACGTTGCGACGGATTTCGGCCGGCGATGTCTTCTTTGGCGAGGCGGCCTGATGCTGCTGGCGATCGAGCAGGGCAACACCAACACGCTGTTCGCCATCCACGACGGCGCGGAATGGATCGCCCAGTGGCGGGCGGCGACGGACTCGCGACGCACGGCCGACGAATATGCGGTGTGGCTGAGCCAGCTGATGGACCTGAAGGGCATGCGCTTCGACGCCCTGACCGGTTGCATCATCTCCAGCGTGGTGCCGCAATCGATCTTCAACCTGCGCAACCTCTCGCGCCGCTATCTGCGGGTCGAGCCCCTGGTGATCGGCGATAACGTCAGCATCGGGCCGCAGCCGCGCATCCTGAAGCCCAGCGAGGCGGGCGCGGACCGGCTGGTCAACGCGGTGGGCGCGCACATGCGCTATCCCGGCGACCTGATCGTGATCGACAGCGGCACGGCGACCACCTTTGACGTGGTGGCGGCGGACGGCGCCTTTGAGGGCGGGATCATCGCGCCAGGCATCAATCTGAGCCTACAGGCGCTGCACGAGGCAGCGGCCATGCTGCCGCGCATCGCCATCCAGAAGCCGCAGACCATCATCGGCAAGGACACGGTCTCCAACATGCAGTCGGGCGTGTTCTGGGGCTATATCGCGCTGATCGAGGGGCTGGTCGCCCGCATCAAGACGGAGTGGGCCAGGCCCATGACCGTGATCGGCACCGGCGGCGTCGCGTCCCTGTTCGAGGGCGCGACCGACAGCATCGACCATTTCGATTCCGATCTCACCATCCGCGGCCTTCTCGAAATCTGGCGGCGGAACACCCATCTTACGGCTGAATGACAAAGCAAACGAACGACGAACTCGTCTTCCTGCCGCTGGGCGGCTCGGACGAGGTGGGAATGAACCTGAACGCCTATGGCTATGGGCCAGAGGCGAACCGCGAATGGCTGATCGTCGACGTGGGGGTCACCTTTGGCGACCTGTCGACGCCGGGCGTGGATGTGATCGTGCCCGACCCGACCTTTCTGCAGGGCGAGAACATCCGCGCCATCGTGCTGACCCACGCGCACGAGGACCATATCGGCGCCCTAGGCTGGCTGTGGTCGCGCATCAAGGCGCCGATCTACGCGACGCCGTTCACCGCCTATCTGATCAAGGACAAGCTGCGCGAAGCCGGCGTTCTGGATCAAACGACGATCCACGAGGTGCCGGTCGGCGGGACCATCGACCTGGGGCCGTTCCAGGTCACCATGGTGACGGTGACGCACTCGATCGCCGAGCCGAACGGCCTGGCGATCCGCACGCCTCTGGGCACCGTGTTCCACACCGGCGACTGGAAGATCGACGATGAGCCGGTGATCGGCTCGCGCACCGATCAGGACGCCATCACCGCGCTCGGCGACGAGGGCGTGCTGGCCATGGTGTGCGATTCCACCAACGTGTTCGTGGATGGCGTGGCGGGTTCGGAAGGCGGAGTGCGCGAGGCGCTGACGAGGCTGATAGGCGGGCTGAAGGGCAGGGTGGCCGTTGGCTGCTTCGCCTCCAACGTCGCGCGCATGGACAGCGTGATCCGGGCGGCAGAGGCCGCGGGACGCCGGGTGTCTCTGGCCGGGCGGTCGATGCACCGGATCACGGCGGCGGCCAAGCACATCGGCCTTCTGCAGGACGTGAAGCCCTTCCTGTCGGACGAGGAGGCCCGCGTCTGGCCGGCCGACCAGATCCTGTATCTGTGCACCGGCAGCCAGGGCGAGCCGCGCGCCGCCTTGTCGCGCGTGGCGGAGGGCACCCACCCGACCGTCAAGCTGGGGCTGGGCGATCACTGCATCTTCTCGTCGCGCCAGATCCCGGGCAACGAGCTGCAGATCGGGCGGTTGCAGGACAAGCTGGCCGACCGCGGCGTGCGGCTCTACACCGAAAAGGATCACCCCGGCATCCACGTGTCCGGCCACCCCTGCCGGGACGAGTTGAAGCAGATGTACGCCTGGGCGCGCCCGCAGATCGCCGTGCCGACGCACGGGGTTCGGCGCTTCCTGCTGGAGCACGCCAATCTGGCCAGCGATCTGGGCGTGCCGGAGACGGTGACGCCCCGCAACGGCGACCTGGTGCGCCTGGCGCCTGGTCCCGCCGCCATCATCGACGAGGTGCCGAACGGCCGTCTCTATGTCGACGGCGGCATGCTGGTGACCGAACAGGGCGAGGCGCTGAAGGAGCGCCGTCATGCCTCAACCAATGGCGTGCTGATCGTCAGCTTCGCCTTGGACAAGCGCGGTCGCATCGTCAGTGACATCGACGTGCGCAGCGTGGGCCTTCCCGGTGATCCGGCGACGCCGCTGGGCGACGCGCTGGATGATCTGGCCGAGCGGGTCGAGCAGGTGGTCCGGAGCCTGAAGGGTGAGGCGCTGGAGGACGAATACGTCATCGAGCAGGCGGTGGCGCGCACCCTGAAGAAGGCGAGCCAGCAGATCTGGGATCGCCGCCCGATCGTGGAGACCGTGGTCCTGCGCGTCTGACGGCAACCTTTGCCGTTGCGTCGCATTCGGTGGCGTGACGGCAAGGAGGCACGATGGGCGGCGAAAGGGCCGGGCGTGGTGAACGCCTGTTGCGGCGTGTGCGGCAGGCTCGCCATCCACTGCATGGATGGCGTCGCTGGGCGGTGATCGCCGGGCAGGCGCTGGCCGGGCTGATCGCGCTGTTCGCCGTGGTCAATCTGACCCTCAGCCTGACGACCTTTCGCGGCGAGGACCCGCTGGCGCGGACGGTGCACGAACTGCGCGTGCTGTGGTTCAGCCCGCCGGACGGCCGCCCGATGTCGCCGCAGGCCTTCCCCGCCGTCTATGGCCGCGACCTGGGACCGGAGCCGACCACCGACGCCATCCGCGCCTATTTCGAGCGCGAGGCGGACGACGGCGTCGTCCTGCTCAGCCACGTCATGACCGACCGTATCCTGGCGATGAACGGGCGGATCGACGGTCGCGCGATTCCGCCCGGCGTCTACATCGGCGTGCACGCGCTGGGACCGGATGGTTCGCCCCTGGTTCAGGTCACCAAGTACCTGGCGCACTATCTGCTGTTTCCACGCCACGCCTACATCCTGGTGGTGCCGCAGGACGGGCCTGCGATCTCGTTCTCGGCCAGCCAGAACGCCAAGTTCGGCGTTGATCTCGATCCCTATCTTCTGGCGGCAGAGGTCGCGCCGTTCACGCCGGACGCCTATGATTTCCCCAGCTCCGGCGAGGCGCTGCACGAGATGACGCGGATCACGGACGACCCCGGGCGGATCGCCGGAGCGGTGGCGACGCTGCAAGGCTCGCGGGCGCGCATCGAGGCGGAGCGGCGACGCTACGGCCTGCTGGCGCCCAACTCCAACACGGCGGTCGGCTGTGTGCTGCAGTCAGCCGGCGCGATCACCCAGGCGCAGCGATCGTCCATTCTGCTGGCCCTGCGCGCACCCGGCTTTGGCGCCAGCTGCGGCTAGGCGGGGCGCACGACCTTTCGATAGGTCTCGCCGTCCAGCTCCAGCACTTCGCATGAAATGGACAGGGGGCCGGGCTGCTCGGACAACGCGCCCTGCAGGCGCTCCAGCGCGGCGTCGCCGAGACGCGACTTCTGATCAGCGGTGCGTCCTGGCAGCAGGCGGATCTCGCAATGGGCCATCGCCTGCTCGGGCGCACCGTCCGCGATCACGGTGTGCTCGAGCCGGACCAGCCGTGTCTTGCACATCGACAGCTTGGTCTCGGCGATGTCGACGCAGGCATTGTGGATGTCGAGGGCGACCGCTCGCCAGTCGACATGATCCAGGGACTTTGAGAATTCCAGGGTGATCTGCGGCATCGGAGGTCTCGTCGGGAGGAGCTCTATCCGTTAGACCGCCGGGACCGGCGCGGTCAAAGCCGGCCAGCGGAGTTGCCCCCATGCCCATCGGCCCCGTCACCATGATCGGCGTCTATCTGGTGCTGTGGTGGACCGTGCTTTTCGCGGTGCTGCCGCTGGGAACCTCGCGTGAGACGCACGAGCCGCCGACGGACGGCGCACAATGGGGCGCGCCGGCGACGCCGAACCTGAAGCGCAAGTTCATCACCACCACCTGGGTGTCGGCGATCGCCTGGATCGTGGTGATGGTGGTGATCTACACCGGCTGGCTGCCGCTGCCGGACTTTTCGCGCGTGGCGCCGAACCTGTAGCCGCGGCCTAGCTTTTGCCCCCAACCACCGGCTAAAGCCGGTGTTCATCTCGCCTTTCAGGATTCCCCGCCCATGCGCCTGTCGCGCTATTTCCTGCCCACGCTGAAGGAAGCGCCTTCGGACGCGCAGATCGTTTCGCACCAGCTGATGCTGCGCGCCGGCATGATCAAGCAGGAGGCCGCCGGCATCTACGCCTGGCTGCCGCTGGGGCTGCGGGTGCTGCGCAAGATCGAGCGGATCGTGCGCGAGGAGCAGGAGCGGGCGGGCGCGGTCGAGCTGCTGATGCCGACCTTGCAGCTGGCCGACCTGTGGCGCGAGAGCGGCCGCTACGACGCATACGGCCCCGAGATGCTGCGCATCACCGACCGGCATGAGCGGGAGTTGCTGTACGGCCCGACCAACGAGGAAATGGTCACCGACATCTTCCGCGCCTATGTGAAGAGCTACAAGTCGCTGCCGCTGAACCTGTTTCACATTCAGTGGAAGTTCCGCGACGAGCGCCGGCCGCGCTTTGGCGTCATGCGCGGGCGCGAGTTTCTGATGAAGGACGCCTACTCGTTCGACATCGACGAGGCGGCGGCGCGCCGGGCCTACAACCGCATGTTCGTGGCCTATCTGAACACCTTCGCGCGGCTGGGACTGAAGGCGGTGCCGATGCGCGCCGACACCGGCCCGATCGGCGGCGACTTGAGCCACGAGTTCATCGTGCTGGCCGACACCGGCGAAAGCGCCGTCTTCTGCGACCGAAAGCTGGTGGAAATGCCGGCGCCGGGCGCGGACGTGGACTGGAACGACCTGCAGGCGATCGTCGATGAGCGCACCGCGCTGTACGCCGCGACCGAGGAAATGCACGACGCCGCTCGCTTCGAAGGCGAGACGGCCGAGGACGACCGCCTGTCGGCGCGCGGCATCGAGGTCGGTCACATCTTCTATTTCGGCACGAAATACTCCGCTCCGATGAAGGCCATCGTGGCGGGACCCGACGGCGTGGACCGGCCGGTCCACATGGGCAGCTATGGCGTCGGCGTCTCGCGGCTGCTGGGGGCCATCATCGAGGCCGGACACGACGAGGGCGGCATCATCTGGCCGGATTCGGTTGCGCCGTTCGACGTGGTCGTCATCAACCTGCGCGCCAACGATGCGGCGGTCTCGAGCGCCTGCGAGGACGCGGTGTCCCGTCTGGAGGCGCTCGGCAAGGACGTGCTCTATGACGACACCGACGAGCGTCCGGGCGGCAAGTTCGCCACCGCCGACCTGATCGGCGTGCCCTGGCAGCTGACCATTGGTCCGAAGGGGCTGGCGGACGGCTTGGTCGAGCTGAAGCGTCGGGCGACGGGCGAAAAGGTCTCCGTTTCGCTGGATGAAGCCCTGCAAAGGCTCTCGGCTTGAGCGGGCCTGTTTCAGCGTCCGGCAAGCCGGCGGGCGCGTTTTCCGCCTGGGAGATCGGGCTGGCGCTCCGCTACCTGCGCGCCAAGCGCAAGGAAGGCGGCGTCGCCACTATCGCCGTGATCAGCTTCATCGGCATCATGCTGGCGGTCGCGGTGCTGATCAGCGTGATGAGCATCATGGCCGGCTTCCGCTCCACCCTGCTGGACCGGATGCTGAGCTTCAACGGGCACATGTATGTGCAAGGGTCCGTGCTGGTGTCGGAAGATCGTGAGGCGCGCCTCCGCCGGATCGCCGAGGTCCCCGGCGTGGTCAGCGTGTCGGTGCTGAACGAGGCGCAGAGCCTGGTGCGCGTCGGCGGCTTCACAACCGGCGCCATCGTCAAGGGCGTGCGGCCTCAGGACCTGCCCGCCAACACCTATGTCTATCGCAGCCTGTCGGAAGAGGCGCGGCGCAGCTTCGGCCAGGGCGCCTACGGCGGCGACCGCGTGCTGATCGGCAAGGCCATGGCCGACGCCAACGGCGTGCGGGTCGGGGATCCGATCACCCTGTATTCGCCGACGGGCGCGGACAGCGCGTTCGGAAATCTCGGCGGGCTGGAAAAGACCTACATCGTCGGCGGCGTCTTCAGTTCGGGGACGTCCGAGTTCGACCAGGCGTTCATCTTCATGCCGCTGGAGCAGCATCAGCTGTTCTTCGGCAAGGAGGGCGTGTGGGATGCGCTGGAGGTCAAGGTGGCCAAGCCGGACGAGGTCGGCCAGCTGATCCAGCCGATCCGTGAAGCCGCAGGGCCGGGCGCCGCCATTACCGACTGGCGCGACCGCCTGGCCGCCTTCTACGGCGCGTTGCGGGTCGAGCGGGTGGCGATGAGCATCATCCTGGGCCTCGTCGTCGCCATTGCGGCCATGAACATCATCTCCGGCATCGTCATGCTGGTGAAGAACAAGGGGCGCGACATCGCCATCCTGCGCACCATCGGCGCCAGCCCGTCATCCATTCTGCGCGTCTTCTTCATGGCGGGCGCCGCCATCGGGGTTGCGGGCACGGTCGCGGGCCTGGTGCTGGGGCTGGTGTTCTGCCTGAACATCGCCGCCATCCAGCACTTCCTGGAGGCCCTGCTGGGCGTGCAGCTGTTCAACTCGGACGTCTACATGCTGGACAGCATCCCGGCGCTGGTCGATCCGGTGGACGTGAGCTGGACGGCGTTCTGGGCGCTGCTGATGAGCTGCATCGCCAGCCTGCCGCCCTCCTGGCGCGCCTCGCGCATCGATCCGGTGGAGGCCCTGCGTTATGAGTAAGTCGCCGGTGCTGTCGGTGCGGGGCCTGACCCGCACCTATCCCACCGCCCAGGGCGGCCTGACCGTGCTGAAGGGCGTAGACCTCGACGTGCATCCGGGCGAACTGGTCGGGCTGATCGGGCCCTCCGGATCCGGCAAGTCGTCGCTGCTGCACGCTGCGGGCCTCTTGGAGCGGCCGACCGCCGGCACGGTGATGATCGATGGCGAGAACGTCGGCGCGCTGGACGAGCGGACGCGCACGCGCCTGCGCCTGTCGCGGATCGGCTTCGTCTACCAGTTCCACCACCTGCTGCCCGAGTTCGACGCCCGCGACAACGTGGCCTTGCCGATGCGCATCGCCGGCCTGTCCCAGGCCGAGGCGCGCAGGCGCGCGGAGGAGACGCTGAGCGCGCTCGGCCTCGGCGAACGCCTGACGCACCAACCGGCCCAGCTTTCGGGCGGGGAGCAGCAGCGCGTCGCCATCGCTCGGTCGCTGGCCAACAAGCCGCGCCTGCTGCTGGCCGACGAGCCGACCGGCAACCTCGATCCCGCGACCAGCCAGGCGGTATTCGAGGCGCTACGCACCCTTGCCAAGACCACCGGCGTCGCCGCTCTGATCGCCACGCACAATATGGAGCTGGCCGGCCACATGGACCGGGTGTTCGCGCTGAAGGACGGCCATCTGGAGCAACGCGCGGCGGAGAGTCACGCCTACTGACCGCGCTTCAGCCGACGGCGGCCGAGCCCCAGACGGCTGTCAGCCGCGCTGTGCGTCGGCAACCGATGCGATAGGCTTCGTAGCGAGCCGGATTGCGGCGGGCGAAATCCTGGTGCTCAGAACCCGCCGGCCAGAAGCGGGCGTTCGCCAGAACCGGGGTGATGAAGACACGGCGAGGCAGCGCCCGGGTCGCGGCCAGACGTGAGGCGTCAGCCGCCGACTTCTGCGCGGGCGTGGCGTATACGGCCGTGCGATAGGACGGGCCTTGATCGCAGAACTGGCCATGTCGGTCCGTGGGATCGATCGTGCGCCAGTAGCGGTCGACTAGCGCGCGGTAGCTGACCACGCGTGGATCGAAGGTGACCTGAACCGCCTCGCGGTGGCCGGTCCCGCCTCGCACCACTTGGTTGTAGGAAGGACGGGGCGTATGCCCGCCGATGAAGCCGGACACGGCCGAGCGCACGCCCGGGACGCCGTCGAAAGCCTTCTCTGTGGACCAGAAACACCCGCCGGCGAAGACGGCGGTCTGAAGCCCAAGCGATGGCGGCGGCGGGGCCGCCTGGGCGCGGTGTTGTTGGCTTGAGCACGTGAGCACGAACACGAGCGCGCTGGTCACATAGGGTGCTGATCGCACGGCCATCTACAATCTCGACTGAGGCATGATCAGAATACGCTGACGCGCCCATGAAAGATGCAGGACTTGACGAGAACGGAAGCGGAACATAGAACATTCCCGGAACACACAGGTTGATCTGGGGATAAGGCCATGCCGCGTCTGATGAGGGATATGCTGTCGCTTGCATCGTGCGGCGGCTTTGTCTGGATGGTCTGGCAAGCGGCTCTGCTGACGGTCTGAGTCGCTTCTCCGCATGAGGTGAGCCGTGTCCGATCCCGCCAAATCCGGCTTTGTCCATCTGCGGGTGCGCTCGGCCTATTCGCTGCTGGAAGGCGCGATCAAGGCGAGCAAGATCGGCCGGATGGCGGCCGACGCCGGCATGCCGGCGGTGGCGGTGGCCGACCGCGCCAATCTGTTTGGCGCGCTGGAGTTCAGCCAGACAGCCAAGGAGGCGGGCGTTCAGCCGATCGTGGCCTGCGCCCTGCCGGTGCTGGGCATCGGCGGCCAAGTCAGCACGCGCTGGGCCAAGACGCCGACGGTCGTGCTGTTGGCGCAGAACGAGGCGGGCTGGCTGAACCTGTGCGCCCTGTCATCGGCCGCCTACCTCGACGCCGGCGAGATGGCCGAGCCCGGCGTGCCCTGGAGCATGGTCGCAGCGCGATCCGAAGGGCTGATCCTGCTGTCGGGCGGACCCGACGGGCCGGTCGATCCGCTGTTCGTCCAGGGCAAGGCCGAGGACGCGCACGCGGCGCTGAGCGCCATGCGCGCGGCCTTTGGCGATCGCTTCTACGTGGAGCTTCAGCGCCACGGCCTGGATGACGAACGTCGCGCCGAGCCGGGGCTGGTCGGCTGGGCCTACGACAACGACGCGCCACTGGTCGCAACCAACGATGTCTATTATGCCAAGGCGGCGCAGGCGAAATCGCACGACGCCCTGCTGTGCATCGCCGACGGCGCCTTCACCGGCCAGGAGGAGCGCCGGCGGATCACCGGCGAGCACTGGTTCAAGTCGGCGGAGGCGATGCGCCAGCTGTTCGCCGACCTTCCCGAGGCGTGCGACAACACCTTGGATATCGCGCGCCGCTGCGCCTTTCTGGTCAAGACGCACAAGCCAATCCTGCCGCGGTTCGACACCGGCGCAGGACGATCCGAGCCGGACGAGCTGGCGCACCAGGCGCGCGAGGGTCTCAAGGTCCGGCTGACGGAGGTCACGCCGGCGGCTCCGGAAGAGGAGTACTGGGCCCGGCTGGAGTGGGAAGTCGGCATCATCCAGCAGATGGGCTTTCCCGGTTACTTCCTGATCGTCTCCGACTTCATCAAATGGGCCAAGCAGCACGGCATCCCCGTGGGACCGGGCCGGGGATCGGGCGCCGGATCGCTGGTCGCCTGGGCCCTGACCATCACCGACCTTGATCCCTTGCGATTCGGCCTGCTGTTCGAGCGGTTCCTGAACCCCGAGCGGGTGTCCATGCCCGACTTCGACATCGACTTCTGCCAGGAGCGGCGCGAGGAGGTGATCGACTACGTCCAGGACCGCTACGGCAAGGACCGGGTCGCCCAGATCATCACCTTCGGCACGCTGCAGGCGCGCGCGGTGCTGCGCGACGTCGGCCGCGTTCTGCAGATGCCGCTGGGGCAGGTGGACCGGCTGGCCAAGATGGTCCCGGCCAACCCCGCCAATCCGGTGACCCTGGCGCAGGCCATCGATCTGGAGCCCCGGCTGAAGGAGGCGCGCGACGCGGAAGCCTCCGTCAAGGCGCTGCTGGAAACGGCGCTGGAGCTGGAGGGGCTGTATCGCAACGCTTCGACCCACGCGGCCGGCATCGTCATCGGCGACCGGCCGCTGACCGAGCTTGTGCCGCTGTACCAGGACCCGCGATCCACCATCCCGGCCAGCCAGTTCAACATGAAGTGGGTCGAGCCGGCGGGCCTGGTGAAGTTCGACTTCCTGGGGCTCAAGACCCTGACGGTGCTGGACCGCGCGCATGGCTATCTGACGCGCCGGGGCGCCGGGCCGTCGTGGAACCAGCTGCCGCTGGACGACGAGCGCACCTATGAACTAATGGCCTCCGGCCAGACGGTGGGCGTGTTCCAGCTGGAATCCCAGGGCATGCGCGACACGCTGCGCAAGATGCGCTGCGGCTCCATCGAGGAGATCACCGCCCTGATCTCTCTCTATCGACCGGGGCCGATGGAGATGATCGACACCTATATCGACCGCAAGTTCGGCCGGGCCGAGGTGGACTACCTGCATCCCAGCCTGACAGAGGTGCTGACCGAGACCTACGGCGTCATCATCTACCAGGAACAGGTGATGAAGATCGCCCAAATCCTGGCCGGCTATTCGCTGGGCGAGGCCGACCTTCTGCGTCGCGCCATGGGCAAAAAGAAGAAGGAGGAGATGGACTTCCAGCGGGCGCGCTTCGTCAAGGGCGCATCCGAGAAGTCGGTGTCCGAGAGCCAGTCCGGCGGCATCTTCGATCTGGTGGCCAAGTTCGCGGGCTACGGTTTCAACAAGTCGCACGCGGCGGCCTATGCGCTGATCTCGTTCCAGACTGGCTGGCTCAAGGCCAACCATCCGGTGGAGTTCTTCGCCGCATCCATGAGCCTGGACCTGTCGAACACCGACAAGCTGGCGGTCTTCTACCAGGACGCACGGCGGTTCGAGGTGCCGGTGCGGGCGCCGGACGTGAACGCCTCCAGCGCCGACTTCGACGTGTCGTGGGAGAAGGGGCAGGGCGCGGTGCTCTATGCCCTGGGCGCCATACGCAACGTGGGACTGGAGGCCATGCGCCACGTGGTGGAGGTGCGCGAACAGGGCGGGCGCTTCGCCGACATCTTCGACTTCCTGGAGCGGGTCGACCCGCGCTGCGTCAACAAGCGGGCGCTGGAAGGACTGGCCAAGGCCGGCGCCTTCGACAGCATCCATCAGAACCGCCGCCAGCTGGTCGAACAGGCCGACGTGCTGATGGCCTATTGCCAGAGCGTGGCCGCCGAGCGTGCGTCGGCGCAGGTCAGCCTGTTTGGCGGCGATCAGGCGCATGCGGCCAGGCCGCGGCTGAAGAGCGTCGAGCCCTGGGTCGGGCCCGAGCGGTTGGACCAGGAGCTGGCGGCGGTCGGCTTCTACCTGTCCGGCCATCCGCTGGAAGACATGGAGCCGGCGCTGCGTCGCAAGCGCGTGACCTTCGTGGCCGAGGCCACCCAACGCGCAGAGGCCGGGCACGAGGCCTTCCAGATGGCCGGAGTGGTGCGGCGCAAGCAGGAGCGCGCCAGCGCCCGGACCGGCGAGAAGTTCGCCTTTGTCACCTTCTCGGACCCCACCGGCGAGTTCGAGTGCCTGTTTCCGCCCGAGCAACTGCGTCGCTGCCGCGAGGTGCTGGAGCCGGGCGCCTCCGTTATGGTCAAGGTGCGCGCCAAGGCTTCGGACGGGGAGGTGCGCTTCTTCGGGGACGACGCGACCCGCATGGAGGGGCTGCTGGACGACGCCGGCATCGGCCTGCGCATCCATGTGTCGGCGCGCTCGGCGGACGCCGCGGCGCTCCGGGCGCGGCTGGAACGCGCGCGATCGGGCGCCATAGGCAAGGGCGGGGAGGTGTCTCTGATCGCCTCGCTGGAGAAGGGCCGCGAGGTCGAGATGAAGCTGCCGGGTCGCTACAAGCTGGACGGCGCGTTGCGCGGCGCGCTGAAGTCCGCGCCAGGCGTCGTCATGCTGGAGGACGCCTGATGCCCGGGATGGTGATGGCGCTGTCGCTGCTCGCGACGGGCGTTGAAGGTGGAGGAGGAGCGGAGATGACTCGATCGGCGGCAACGGCGCGGCATGCGACCGGCGAGTTCGACGTCAAGATCACGCCGGTGGAACCCGGCGCCGACGCATCGGCCGGCGGGCCAGGTCGCATGATCCTGGCCAAGACATTTCGGGGCGGGCTTGAAGCCACGGGCGCCGGCGAGATGCTGGGCGTCATGAACGCCGAACAGTCCGGCGCCTATGTCGCTCTGGAACGGGTGAATGGAACGCTGGACGGGCGGTCGGGCGGCTTCATGCTGGTGCATCGCGGCCTGATGGATAAGGGCGCGCAGGAGTTGTCGATCACCATCGTTCCGGGCTCCGGAGACGGCGACCTGACCGGCATCAGCGGCGTCTTCCACCTGAAGATCGAGGGCGGCCGGCACCTGTACGATCTCGAGTATCGGCTGACGAGCGACTGAAGCCGGAACTTCACGGGGGCGTGAAGGGTTCTGCCTAGACCATAGGGAGACGTTCCAATGAAACAGATCGCCATCATCAGTGTCGCCTCGCTGGCGCTTCTCGCCGCCTGCAACCAGAACTCGGAAGCGCCCGGTCAGACCGAGCCGGCCAATGCGGTGCAGGACGCGACGTCCGCCGCCGTGGGTCAGACCTCGGCCGCCACGCTGGGCGCCAACACTGTGGACTCCTACGTGCCGTCCGCAGCCATGGCCGACATGTTCGAGCTCGAATCCGCCAAGATCGCGAACGAGAAGTCCGCCAACGCGGACGTGAAGGCGCTGGCGGCCATGATCACGACCGATCACACCGCCTCCACCGCCATGCTGAAGCAGCGCGCGCCGGCCGAGGCCCCGAACGTCGCCATGCCGACGGCGCTGGACCAGCGTCGCATGGGCATGCTGGACAACCTGCGCGCGGCCTCGGCGGCGGACTTCGACCGCGTCTATCTCGATCAGCAGATCGCCGCGCACAACGAGGCCCTGACGCTGCATCGCGGCTTCTCGGACCACACGGAAACGCCGCAACTGGCCGCCCTGGCCCGCGAAGTGGTCCCCAAGATCGAGATGCACCTGCAACGCGCGCAGGAACTGCGCAACGGCATGAACTGATCGTCCGATCGGTTACAGGAAGAGGGCGGCTCGCAAGAGCCGCCCTTTTCGCATCCAGCTTGCCTTGTGGGCCGATCCCGACTACATCGGCCCCGCATTTCGCAACGCGGGCGTGGCGCGCCTCGGGGAGACATCCCGATCCGCACCATTCCGAGGGTCCATTCGACCTTTAATCGTCCGCGCCACGTTTGATCGGAAAAAGGACTGAACGATCATGGCTCTGCCTGAATTCTCGATGCGCACCCTGCTGGAAGCCGGCGCGCACTTCGGTCACCAGACGCACCGCTGGAATCCGAAGATGGACCGCTACATCTTCGGATCGCGCTCCAACATCCACATCATCGACCTGTCGCAGACCATGCCTCTGCTGCACCAGGCGCTGGTCGCCGTGCGCGACGTGGCGGCCAAGGGCGGTCGCGTGCTGTTCGTCGGCACCAAGCGCCAGGCCTCGGACCCGGTGGCGGAAGCGGCCAAGCGCTGCGCCCAATACTACATGAACAACCGCTGGCTCGGCGGCACCCTGACCAACTGGCGCACCGTGTCGGGCTCGATCGCTCGCCTGCGCGAGCTGGAAGGCATTCTCGAGAACGGCGGCGAAGGCCGGGTCAAGAAGGAGCTGTTGAACCTGCAGCGCGAGAAGGACAAGCTTGAGCTGTCGCTGGGCGGCATCAAGGACATGGGTTCGATCCCGGACATCATGTTCGTGATCGACACCAACAAGGAAGCGATCGCGATCCAGGAAGCCCGCAAGCTGAACATCCCGATCATCGCCATCCTGGACACCAACTCCGATCCGGACGGCATCACCTATCCGGTGCCGGGCAACGACGACGCCGCCCGTGCGATCCAGACCTACTGCGACCTGGTCGCCGACGCCGTGCTGGACGGTCTGGCCGCCGGCGCTTCGGCGCAGGGCATCGACCTGGGCGCGTCGGAGAATCCGGTCGAGCCGATGCTGGCCGAAGCTTCGGCGCCGGTCGAGGCTGACGCGGCTCCGGCCGGTACCGAAGGCGCCGCCGACGAACTGCTGGCCAGCGCGGATGCCGCGGCCAATACCGAGGCGCTGGACGCGGTCGAGACCGAGCAGGCCACGGGCTGATCGCCTTTATCGGGCGGCGCCCGCGCTGTCGGCGCCGCCTGTTGAACTGTTACACGGCCGGGCTAAGTCAGTCCGGCCGTTCCCGCATACGAATCCCATAGGAGAAGAACATGGCCGAGATCACTGCCGCCCTCGTGAAGGAGCTTCGCGAGCGTTCGGGCGTCGGCATGATGGACTGCAAGAAGGCCTTGCAGGAAAACGACGGAAACATCGAAGCCGCCATCGACTGGCTGCGCGCCAAGGGGCTGTCCAAGGCCGCCAAGAAGGCCGACCGCGTCGCCGCCGAGGGCCTGGTCGCCGTCGCCTCGCGTGAAGACGGCAAGGGCGAAATCGCCGCCGCCATCGAGTTCAACGCCGAGACGGACTTCGTCGCGCGCAACGACCTGTTCCAGGGCGCGGCCAAGCGGTTCGCCGAACTGGGCCTGGAGCATCACTCCATCGAGGCGCTGCACGGCGCCGAGCTGGAAACGGGCAAGACGGTCCAGAACGAAGTGACCAACATGATCGCCACCATCGGCGAGAACATGCAGCTGCGTCGCGCCGCTCGCCTGTCGGTCGAAGAGGGCGTGGTCTCGACCTACGTCCACAACGCCGTGTCGCCGGGCGTCGGCCGCATCGGTGTGCTGGTCGCGCTGGAAGGCGCGGGCGACAAGACGGCGCTGCGTGAGCTGGGCCGCAAGATCGCCATGCACGTGGCCGCCACCTCGCCGCTGTCGCTGAACACCGACGACCTGGATCCCGCCGCGATCGAGAAGGAACGCCAGGTCCTGACCGAAAAGGCCAAGGAAGAAGGTCGTCCGGAAAACATGATCGACAAGATCGTGTCGGGCCAGATCGCCAAGTTCCAGAAGGACGTGGTGCTGACCAAGCAGCCGTTCGTCATGGACCCGGATGTGACCATCGAGCAGCTGGTCGCCAACTCGGGCAAGGAGCTCGGCTCCGCCAACCTGAAGCTTGCCGGATTTGTTCGCCTGGCTCTGGGCGAGGGCGTGGAAAAGGTCGAAGGACCGGACTTCGCCTCGGAAGTCGCCTCGATGATGGGCGGTCAGTAAGGTCCAGATTATCCTCCCCATCTGCGATGGGGAGGGGACCGCGAAGCGGTGGAGGGGTGACGGTCCAAAACCGGACAAACCCCTCCGTCTCGGCGCTGTGCGCCGATCCACCTCCCCGTGCGCTTCGCGAACAGGGAGGAGAAATACGCATTCGGGCGCGTTCGGCTTTGAAGGCCGGCGCGCCCTTCGTTTATATGGAGCCGCCCGATTCCCGCGCGGCGCCGCAGTTCACGGATTATCCTGCATGCCCGACGCCCCCGCCGAGTTCCGCTACAAGCGCGTGCTGCTGAAGGTGTCCGGCGAGGTGCTGATGGGCGATCAGTCCTTTGGCGTCGACATGAAGACGGTGGACGTGGTGGCTGCGGCTGTGGCCGAGGTGGTCCGCGAGGGCGTCGAGATCTGCCTGGTGATCGGCGGCGGCAACATCTTTCGCGGTCTGTCCAAGGCGGCGGCGGGGATGGAGCGGGCCCAGGCCGACTACATGGGCATGCTGGCGACCATCATGAATGCGCTGGCGATGCAGTCGGCGCTGGAGAAGATCGGCGTCTCCACGCGGGTCCAGAGCGCCATCCCAATGGCTGCGATCGCCGAGCCCTACATCCGCCGCCGCGCGCTGAGGCACCTGGAAAAGGGCAGGGTTGTGATCTTCGCGGCCGGCGTCGGCGCGCCCTTCTTCACGACCGACTCGGGCGCGGCCCTGCGCGCGGCCGAAATGGGCTGCGACGCGCTGCTGAAGGGCACCAGCGTGGACGGCGTCTACACGGCCGATCCCAAGAAGGACCCGTCCGCCACCCGCTATGAGACTCTGACCTACCAGGACGTGCTGGCCAAGGACTTGCGGGTCATGGACGCATCGGCCATCGCCATGATGCGCGACACGGGCATACCGATCGTGGTCTTCTCCATCCGTGAGGATAAGGCGATCCGCCGGACCCTGACGGGCGAAGGCACGTTCACGGTCATCACCGATACGCCGGCCTGACCGCCGGAAGACTGCCAGAAGAGGACGCTTACGCCATGGCCAAGCCTGACCTGAAAACCTATCGCGATCGTATGGACAAGTCGGTCGCCGCGCTGAAGGACGACTTCGCAGGGCTGCGCACCGGGCGGGCTAACGCCGGACTGCTGGATCCCGTGCAGGTCGAGGCCTATGGCTCGACCTCGCCGCTGAACGCGGTGGCGGCCATCAGCGTGCCGGAGCCGCGCATGATCTCGGTCAGCGTCTGGGACAAGGGCATGGTGGTTTCGGTCGAGAAGGCGATCCGCGCGGCGGGCCTGGGCCTGAACCCGATCGTGGACGGCCAGACCCTGCGCATCCCGATCCCGCCATTGACCGAAGAGCGCCGCAAGGACCTGGTCAAGCTGGCCGGCAAGTACGCTGAGCAGCAGAAGATCGCCGTGCGCAATGTCCGCCGCGACGCCAACGACGACCTGAAGAAGGCCGAAAAGGCGTCCGAGATCAGCCAGGACGAACAAAAGAAGATGGAGACCGAGGTCCAGAAGGACACCGACGCCGCCATCAAGCGCATCGACGAGACCTTGAAGGCCAAGGAACAAGAGATCATGCAGGTCTGAGGCGAATGAGGCCGGGCAAGGGACGCTTATCACGATGACGGCCACGACCGCCGCGCCTCTTGCCGGCTCGCGTCCTGCGGGTCCGCGCCATGTCGCCCTGATCATGGACGGCAACGGGCGATGGGCCAAGCAGCGCGGCCTGCCGCGCGCCATGGGGCACCGCGAGGGCGTCCAGGCCCTGAAGCGCACGATCCAGGCGGCGCCCGATCTCGGCATCGAGTGTCTGACGGTGTTCGGCTTCTCGACCGAGAACTGGGCGCGGCCGGAAGAGGAGGTGTCCGACCTGATGGGGCTGGTGCGCTCCTATGTGGCCAGCGACCTGAACCGGCTGGATCGCGAAGGGGTGCGCCTGCGCATCCTGGGGCGGCGGCGTGGACTCCCGAGCGACATCGCCGCCATCATCGAGCGGGCCGAAGCCCAGACGGCGAACAACGACCGCTTCCTGTTGCAGGTCGCCTTCAACTACGGCGCCCGGGCCGACGTGGTGGACGCGGCCCAGAAGCACATCGACCGGCTGATGGCGGGCGAGCCGGTGGGGCCGATCACCGAAGAGGCGCTGCAGGGCAACCTGGCCACTTCGGCCGCGCCGCCGCTGGACCTGATCGTGCGCACGTCGGGCGAGCAGCGGCTGTCGAACTTCCTCCTGTGGGAGGCCGCCTATGCCGAGTTGGTGTTCCAGGACATCCTGTGGCCCGACTACGGCCCCCAGGCGCTGGCGGAGGCGGTGGCGCAGTTCGGCGGGCGTGAGCGTCGTTATGGCGGGCTGCAGGCGGCGCCGGCGCGCGTGGCGGGCTGATGGCGATCAAGGTCGGGGACATCGGGCTGAGAACCGCTTCGGCCGTCGTGCTGGCCCCGGCGGCCGTGCTGGCGACCTGGGCGGGCGGCGTCTGGTTCCTGGCCCTGATGGTCCTCGCCTGTGTGCTGCTAGCCGCGGAATGGGCGATGATGAGCGCGCCGGCCGCCTGGCGCGCCGTGGCCGCCGCCGTGGCGCTGGGCCTGATCGCCGGCGTGGTCAGCGCGCATTTCGGCGTCATGTCGGTGGCGTTCGTCATGCTGGTGTTCGGCGCGGCCGCCGCAGGGCTTTACGCCCGCAGCCGGGGCCAGGAAGCGGTCAACGCCGCCTATGGCGTGCTTTATCTCGGCTGGCCGGCGGTGCTGTTGATCTGGCTGCGCGACGTCGACAATCCCATCGGCCTGCATTGGACGGTGCTGGTGTTCGCCGTCGCCTGGGCCTCCGACATCATGGCCTATCTGGTCGGCTCGTTGCTGGGCGGGCCCAAGCTGTGGCCGCGTTTCTCGCCCAACAAGACCTGGTCCGGCTTTGTCGGCGGGCTGCTGGCCGGCACGCTAGCGGGAGCGGGGATGGCGGCGTGGCTGGAAATGGGGCGGCTGAACGTGTTCTGGGGCGCGGCTCTGGGGCTGGCTGCGGCGTTGGCGACCATGGGCGGGGACCTGTGGGAATCGGCGCTGAAGCGTCGGTTTGGGGTCAAAGACGCGGGATCGCTGATCCCCGGCCATGGCGGGCTGCTGGATCGGGTCGACGGCATGATGTTCGCCGTGGTCGTCGTGTCGGCCGGACGGCTGATCGTCCTGATGCTGGAGCGCGGCGCATGATCCGCAGGCGCGTGAGCGTGCTGGGCTCGACCGGATCGGTGGGCTCTTCGACGCTGGACCTGATGGCGCGGGCCGAGGAGACGGGCACGGGCGCGTTCGAGGTCGAGGCCCTGACCGGCGGCGCCAACATCGCGCGCCTGGCCGAACAGGCGCGGCGCTGGAAACCCAGGATCGCGGTGACGGCCGATCCGGCGCGGCTTGGCGAGTTGCGAGAAGCGCTCGCCGGCACGGATACCGATGCGGCGGCCGGCGATGAGGCGGTCGTCGAGGCCGCGTCGCGCCCGTCGGAATGGATCATGGCCTCGATCGTCGGCGCGGCCGGCCTGCGTTCCGCGTGGGCGGCGGCGGCGAACGGCGGCGTGCTGGCGCTGGCCAACAAGGAAAGCCTCGTCTGCTGCGGGCCGGCGCTGATGCAGCGGGTCCGCGCGGCCGGCGGACGGCTGATCCCCGTCGATTCTGAGCATTCCGCCATCTTTCAGGTGTTTCCCGCCGACGCGCCGCACCAGGTCGAGAAGCTGATACTGACCGCGTCTGGGGGGCCGTTCCGGCAGACGCCGCTCTCCCGCATGGCGGCGGTGACGCCGCGCGAGGCGGTGGCGCATCCGAACTGGTCGATGGGCGCCAAGATTTCGGTCGACAGCGCCACCATGGCCAACAAGGGCCTGGAGATGATCGAGGCCGCCTATCTGTTCGGCATGGCGGCCGAGCGGATCGACGTGGTGGTGCACCCGGAATCGATCATCCACAGCCTGGTCGAATACATCGACGGCTCCACTTTGGCGCAGTTGGGTCCGCCGGACATGCGCACGCCGATCGCCTGCGCTCTGGCCTGGCCCGAGCGGATCGCCTGGCCGGCGCCGAAGCTTGATCTCGCCTCGCTGGGCAAGCTGACGTTCGAGGCGCCGGACGAGGCCCGCTTCCCGGCGCTGTCTCTGGCGCGCCAGGCGTTGACCGAGGGCGGTGCGGCGCCGGCCATCTTCAACGCCGCCAACGAGGTCGCCGCCTGGGCCTTTCTGGACGGACGGCTCGGCTTTCTCAATATTGCCGCAGTCGTCGCCGAAACCCTTGATCGTTCGATGCGCGAGGGCTTGGCCTTCGGCTCCGGCGACGCCTGCGTCTCGGCCCTGTCGGTCGATGCGGAGGCGCGGCGGATCGCCGAGGGCGTCGTGTCGACGCTCGCGATCGCGGCCTGACCGGCCACAGGGGAGACGTACAAGAGCATGTTGGGCGCCCTGACGCAGGTCATCACCTATGTCGTGCCATTCCTGCTGGTGCTGACGGCCATCGTCACCATCCACGAGCTGGGCCACTTCTCGGTCGCGCGCGCCTTTAGCGTGAAGATCGATCGGTTCGCGATCGGGTTCGGCCGCGCTGTCTTTCGCCGCACCGACCGCAACGGCGTCGAATGGCGGGTCGGCTGGCTGCCGCTGGGCGGCTACGTCAAATTCTCCGGCGACCTCGACGCTTCCAGCGTGCCTGATCGGCGCGGGCTGGACGCCTTGAAGGCCGACATCATCGCCCGCGAGGGCGCGGGCGCCGAGCGCGACTATTTCCATTTCAAGCCGGTGTGGCAGCGCGCGCTGGTGGTCGCGGCGGGACCGGCCGCCAACTTCGTTCTGGCTATCGCCATCTTCACCGTGCTGTTCAGCGTGGTGGGCGTCAGCATGACCCCCGCGCGCGTGATCCAGGTGCAGCCGAACTCGCCGGCCGCCGCCGCCGGTTTCCGCAACGGCGACCTGATCACCGGCGTCAACGGTCGCGCCATTGAGGACGGCTCGGAGGTCACGCGGGTCGTCTCTCTGTCCAGCGGCGATCCGGTTCGCTTTACCGTGGAACGGGGCGGCGCCGTGGTGCAGCTGGTCGCCACGCCCGAGCGGCGGGTGGAGCAGGACCCCATCGCCGGCCGGGTCAGCATCGGCCGTATCGGCCTGGGCCTCGGCGCCTCGCGCGGCGATGTGCGCCACGTCCGCTACAATCCAATCGAAGCGGCGGGCAGGGGTGTCCGGGAGACGGGCGCGGTGCTGGGCACGACCCTGACCTACCTCGGTCGCATCGTCACGGGGCGGGAGTCCGGCGACCAGCTCAGCGGGCCGCTCGGCATCGCCAAGGCGTCGGGCGCCCTGACCAACGCCGCCGTGGACGCCAATCCCGATCCGTGGGCGATCGCGGCCAATCTGCTGCTGACGCTGACAAGCTTCGCCGCCATACTTTCGATCGGAATCGGCTTTCTAAACCTCCTGCCCATCCCGATCCTGGATGGCGGCCACCTGTTGTTCTACGGCTACGAAGCCGTGGCGCGACAGCCGGTCGCCGCGCGGTATCAGGAGGCGGGCTACCGGGTCGGTCTTGCGTTGCTGGCGGGATTGATGTTGTTCGCGACTTGGAACGACCTGCAGAAGCTCAACCTGTTCAAATTCCTCGGCGGGCTCGTCAGTTGAGCCGACGCCAGCCCCCGATGGTTTCCCGAATGACCCAGATGATCCCCAGCGCCTCCGCCCGCCTCGGCGCTCGTTCCAGCATGGTCGCGCTTGTGATCGCCGCCGGACTGGCGACGCCCGCGCTGGCCCAGACCGCGCCGGTCGCCATACCCTCGAACGCTGGATCAGCCGCACCGGCGCCCGTCGTCAACCCGGGACCGCCCGCGCCCACGCCTTCCTCCGGCACGACGGCGCAAACGGCCGCGCCTCAGCCCTCGGTCCCGGCGTCGCAAGACGCTCCGCCGCCACAGGGCGCTCCGGCGACGGGCCAGCCTGCGCCGCAAGCGCCTGCAGCACAGGGGGCAGCCGCGCAGGGCGCGACCCAGGGCGTGGCGACGGCGGCGGTCGAGCAGGTGCGGGTCAACCGCATCCTGGTGCGCGGCGCCGAGCGTATCGACCAGACCACGGTCCTGTCCTACCTGCCGATCCAGCCGGGCGACACGGTCGACGCCACCGTCCTGGACGTGGCGGTGCGCACCCTGAACCGCACCGGCCTGTTCGCCGACGTTCAGCTGGGCGTGCAGAACGGCGACCTGATCGTCCAGATCGTGGAGAACCCGATCATCAACCAGGTGGTGTTCGAGGGGAACAGCGCGGTCCGCGAGGACAAGCTGAACGAAGAGGTCACGCTCAAGCCGCGCGGCATCTACACCCGCGCCAAGGTGCAGGAAGACGTGGGCTCCATCGTCGAGCTGTATCGCCTGCAAGGCCGCATCTCCGCGACCGTGACGCCCAAGCTGGTGCAACTGGAGCAGAACCGCGTCGATGTGATCTTCGAGATCGACGAGGGACCGCAGACCGGTATCAGCGCCGTGAACGTCCTGGGCAACCGCGCCTTTTCGGACAATGACGTGCGCGACGTGATGGTGACCGAGCGGTCGCGCTGGTGGAAGTTCTTCTCCAACAACGACAACTACGACCCCAACCGCCTCGAGTACGACCAGGAGCAGCTGCGCAAATTCTACACCAATCGCGGCTTCTACGACTTCCGCATCATCTCGTCGGTGGCCGAGCTGCAGCCGGACGACAAGGCCTTCGCGCTGACGCTGACGCTGGATGAAGGCGACCGCTACAACTTCGGCGAGGTGGAGGTCGTCACCGAGAACGAGCGGCTGAACGCCGATTTCCTGAAGGCGCTGGTGCCGATCCGCAGCGGCGACCTGTATCAGAGCGACAAGATCGAGCAGGCGGTCGACGCCCTGACCTTTGCGGCCGGCTCGGCCGGCTACGCCTTTGTCGACATCAATCCGACCTACCGCGCCAACCCGGACACCGACACGGTCGATGTGACCTTCAACGTCTCCGAAGGCCAGCGCGTCTATATCGAGCGGATCAACGTCGTCGGAAACACGCGCACCATCGACCCGGTCATCCGTCGCGAGATCGTGCTGACGGAAGGCGACGCCTTCAACCGCGCCCTGCTGGAGCGGTCGCGCAACAACCTGCGGGCGCTGGGCTTCTTCAAGGACGTCACGGTCGCGGAGACGCAAGGCTCGGCGCCGGACCGCTCGGTCGTCAACGTCACCGTCGAAGAGCAGCCCACGGGCGAGCTGTCGGTCGGCGCGGGCTTCAGCTCGGTCGACTCCTTCACGGTCAACCTGGGGATCAGCGAGCGCAACTTCCGCGGTCGCGGCCAGAACGTGGTGGCGCGCCTGGAGTGGGGCTCGCTGCGCCAGCAGGTGGACTTCCGCTTCACCGAGCCCAAGTTCCTGGGCCGCGATCTGCGCGCGGGCTTTGACCTGTTCCACTCGCGCTACGATCTCAGCGAATATTCATCATACGACTACCGCTCGACAGGAGCTGGCCTGCGGCTGTCTTATCCGCTGAACCAGAACGCCCTGTTCAGTGCGCGCTACTTCCTGAAGGACGACGAGATCATCGTGCCGAACAACTTCTGTTCGAGCACGGGCAGCCTTGGTTCGTCCGCGTTGTGCGACCAGATCGGCTCCTTCCTGAACTCGTCGGTGGGCTACACGCTGCAGCTCAGCTACCTGAACGATCCGATCCGGCCGACGCGCGGCTGGTCCGGCACGCTGGTTCAGGACTTGGCGGGCCTCGGCGGCGACGTGAACTATCTGAAGACCGAAGGCGACGCGACCTGGTACTACGGCATCACGCCATCGTGGGTGGTCAGCGTCCGCGGCCAGGCCGGCTACATCTCGGGCTGGAATGGCGATGCGATCCGGATCAGCGACCGCTTCTTCAAGGGCGGCAACACCTTCCGCGGCTTCGAGACCGCCGGCATGGGGCCGCGAGACCTGACCACGACCGACGCGCTGGGCGGCAACTTCTACGCCATCGGCACGGTGGAGCTGACGCTGCCGAACTTCCTGCCCGAGCAGTATGGCATCCGCACCTCGCTGTTCTCCGACGTCGGCACGCTGAGTGGTCTCGACGACCGCTACAAGCTGACGGATCAGGGCCTGCGCGACACCACCATCGCCGACGAGGCCTCGCTGCGCGCCTCGGCCGGCATCAGCATCCACTGGCGTTCGCCGATGGGTCCGATCAGGTTCGACCTGGCCAAGGTTCTCGCCAAGGAAGACTACGACAAGACCGAGAGCTTCCGCTTCTCGACCTCCACCCAGTTCTAAACCGCAGGCCAGAACGGCTCGCACCCAAGGAAACGTCATGAAGTCTCTGATCATCTCCGCGACGGCCGCAGCCTCGCTTCTCGCCTCCGCCGCCACGGCCCAGCAGGCCGCCGCCCCGGCCCAGCCGCAGAACCCGGGTCCGCAGATCCCCGGCCTGTGCGTCTTCCACAACGCCCGCCTGCTGGCACAGTCCAGCGTCGGCCAGGCGGTCGATACGCGCATGCAGCAGCTGGCGCAGGAAGTTCAGGGCGAGCTCGCGCCCTACGCCCAGCAACTCCAGACCGAGGCGCAGTCGCTGCAATCGTCGGGCGCCAGCCTGCCGGCCGATCAGTTGCAAGAGCGTCGCCAGGCGCTGCAACAGCGCGCTCAGGAAGCCCAGCAGCTGGAAGCCACCCGCGAGAACGAACTGCGCTACACCCTGGCCACCCAGCGCCAGGCCATCACCCAGGCGCTGTCGCCCATCCTGGTCGCCGCCTATCAGGAGCGCGGCTGCGGCATGCTGATCGACCGTGAAAGCGTCTTCATCATGAACCCGGCGCACGACATCACCGACCTGGCCATCCAGCGCCTGAACACCGCCCTGCCGACGCTGAGCTTCAACCGCCTGCAGGTTCCGGCGCAGCAGTCGGCCGCTCCGGCCGCCGCCAACTAAGCGCCCATGCCCGATCCCCGCTTCTTCCAGGCGCTGGAGCCCCTTTCCGTCGCGGACATCGCGTCGCGGATCGGGGCCGAGGTCGGAAGGGGCGGGGAGCGGATCATCCGATCGGTCGCGCCCCTGTCCTCGGCGGACGAGGGCGCGATCGCGTTTCTGGCGGACCGCAAGTTCGCCGCGCAGTTGGCCGAAACGCGGGCCGGCTGCGTGATCGTTCATCCGGCGGCGGCGGATGCGGCGCCTGCCGGTGCGGCGGTGATCGTTTCGGCCGAACCGCAGGCCAGCTGGGCTCGCGCTTCGGCCCTGCTGCACCAGCCCCTGCTGCTGGACGCCGCGATTACACCGGAGGAAGCGGCCGAGGACGACAGCGTCCGGATCGGCCCCGGCGTGGTCCTGGGTCACGGCGTTCGCATCGGGCGCGGCACGCGGATCGGCGCCAACACCGTGATCGGGACCGGCGTGCAGATCGGGCGCGATGGCCTGATCGGCTCCAACGTCTCCATCGGTTTCGCGCTGATCGGGGACCGCGTGAAGATACTGTCGGGGGCGCGAGTTGGCGAAGCGGGCTTCGGCGCGGCAGGTTCGCGCAACGGTCCAGTGGACGTCCCGCAGCTGGGTCGGGTCATCCTTCAGGATGGGGTGACGGTCGGCGCCAACAGCTGCATCGATCGCGGCGCCTTTGACGACACTGTCGTGGGCGAAAACACCAAGATCGATAATCTGGTGATGATCGCCCACAACTGCGTCATCGGCCGCAACAACCTGATGGCGGCGCATACGGGCGTCGCGGGCTCCGTCACCACGGGTGACAACGTCATGTTCGGCGGCCGTGCGGGCGTGGGCGATCACATCACCATCGGCGAGGGCGCGCGCGTGGCGGCCGGCGGCGGCGTGTTGGCCGATATCCCGCCGGGCGAGACCTGGTCCGGCTATCCCGCCAAGCCGATCCGCCAGTCCTTGCGCGAGGCGGTCTGGCTCGCCAAACAGGTCTCTTCACGCAAGGGACCCAGGGAATCATGAGCGAAGCGGACGGCAAGATCGATTACGCCGAAGTGATGCGGCGGCTGCCGCACCGCTATCCCTTCCTCCTGGTGGACAAGGCCGAGGACTTCGTCCCCGCCACCTCGATCACCGGCGTCAAGAACGTTTCCCACAACGAGCCCTTCTTCCCCGGGCACTTCCCCATCGATCCCGTAATGCCCGGCGTGCTGATCGTGGAGGCAATGGCGCAGACGGGCGCGCTTCTGATGTCGAAGACCCTGGACGTCGCGGTGGCCGACAAGGTCATCATGTTCATGTCCATCGACGGTGTGCGCTTCCGCAAGCCCGCGCGGCCGGGCGACCAGCTGCGGATGGAGGTCAAGGTTATCAGGGCGCGCGGCGACGCCTACAAGTTCCGCGGCGAGACCTTCATCGACGGCAAGCTGGCGGCCGAGGCCGAGTTCATGGCCATGGTGGTCGAGGTCGATCAGCCGGCCGCCGCATGACCATCCATCCCACCGCCATTCTCGACGCTTCGGCCCGGATCGCTCAGGACGTGGAGATCGGGCCGTGGTGCACGGTCGGTCCGAACGTCGTGCTGGCCGCAGGCGTGCGGCTGATCAGCCATGTGGTGGTGCAGCAGGACACGGACGTCGGCGCGGGCACGATCATCCACCCCTTCGCCGTGATCGGCGGGGACCCGCAGCACAACGGCTACAAGGGCGAGTCGGTGCGGCTGGAGATCGGGATCAACAATCTGATCCGCGAGCACTGCACCTTTAACCGAGGAACGCCGCAGGGGACGGGCGTGACGGTCGTCGGCTCCAACAACCTGTTCATGACGGGCGCGCATGTCGGCCATGACTGCGTGGTGGGCGACAATGTCGTGATGGCCAACAACGCCACTCTGGGCGGGCATGCTCATGTCGGCGACCGCGTCTTTCTGGGCGGGCTGTGCGCCGTGCACCAGAACGGCCGGGTCGGGCAGGGCGCCATCGTCGGCGGGCTGGCGGCGGTGACGCGGGACGTGATCCCCTATGGCTCGGCCTGGGGCAACCACGCCCGTCTGCATGGGCTCAACCTGATCGGGCTGAAGCGCAAAGGCTACGGCAAGGACCAGTTGCGGCGGCTGCTGGCGGCCTATCGCGACCTGTTCGAGGGCGCGGGCGAGTTCGCCGGCCGGATCGGCCGCGTGGCTGAGGCCTACGCTGACCTGCCGGAGATCATGGAGATCGTCGCCTTCATCCGCGAGGGCGGCAAGCGGCCGCTGTGCCTGCCGGGCGAATGAGCCGGCTGGGCCTGATCGCAGGGGGCGGCGACCTGCCGCTGGCGGTGGCGCACCGGTGCGAGGCCGAGGGGCGCAAACTGTTCGTGATCCGGCTGGCGGGCTTCGCCGATCACGCGCTGGCGCGCTGGCCCGGCGCGGACTTCGGCATGGCCGAGATCGGCGGCATACTGAAGGCGATGAAGCGGGAGGGCTGCACGGCGGTCTGCCTCGCCGGCAACGTCAGTCGCCCCGACTTCAAGACGCTGAAGCCCGACTTTAAAGGCGCGACTCTGTTGCCGGCCATCATCAAGGCGGCCAGCCAGGGCGACGACGCCTTGCTGCGCAAGATCCTGTCGGTGTTCGAGGCCGAAGGATTCGCCGTGGAAGGCGCCGACGACATCCTCGGCGGCGAGACGCTGTCGGCCGGGGCGCTCGGACGGGTCCAGCCCACGTCGGAGCAGACCGCGGATCTGATCAAGGGGCTGCATGTCGCGGAGCGATCGGGCGAGCTCGACATCGGGCAGGGGGCCGTCGTCTGCGAGGGTCTTGTGCTGGCGGTGGAGGCGCAGGAGGGCACCGACGCCATGTTGCACCGCGTCGCCAGCCTTCCGGCGGACCTTCGCGGCTCGCATTCCGATCGCAAGGGCGTCTTGGCCAAGGCGCCCAAGCCGATCCAGGACCTGCGCGTGGACATGCCGGTGATCGGTGCGCGCACGATCGAACTCGCGGCCGAGGCCGGTCTGGCGGGCGTCGCGGGGATCGAAGGTCGGCTGATCCTGATCGACCGGCAGGCCATCATCGCCGCCGCCGACCGCCTGGGCCTGTTTGTCTGGGGACAGGCGCGGTGAAGATCATGCTGGTCGCGGCCGAGGCGTCGGGCGACGCCTTGGGCGCGGGACTGGCGCGGGCGCTGAAGGCGAAGCTGGGTGACCAACTGATCCTTGTCGGCGTCGGCGGACCGCAGATGGCGGCGGAAGGGGTGAACAGCCCCTTCGACATCTCCGAGCTGGCCATCGTGGGCGTGACCGAGGCCTTGGCGGCCTATGGCCGGGTACGCCGGCGCGTAAGGGAAGCGGCGGATCTGGCGGCGCAGGAGCGACCCGACGCCGTGGTGCTGATCGACAGCTGGGGCTTCACCTTCCGTGTGGCGCGCGCGATCCGGCAGGCGTCGCCGAGGACGCCCCTGATCAAATACGTCGGGCCGCAGGTGTGGGCGTCTCGCCCGAAGCGAGCCGCGACGTTGGCTCGGACGGTCGATCACCTTCTGGCGCTCTACAGCTTCGACGCGCCCTGGTTCGAGCACGAGGGCTTGCCGACGACGGTCGTGGGATCACAGGCGCTGAACCTGAATCTGGATGCGGCGGACGGCGCCGGTTTTCGCATGCGTTACGGGATCGGCGCTGCGGCGCCCCTGCTTCTGATCCTGCCGGGAAGCCGGCCGGGCGAGATCGCACGGATGACGCCCGTCTACGAGCAGACGGCGGTGCGGCTGAAGGCGGACATGCCCGATCTCCAGATCGCCGTCGTAGCCTCCGCCATGGTCGCGGTGGACGTAGCAAGCCGCGTCGCCGCCTGGCCGTTCCGTGTCCACCTCGTCGATGAGGCCGAGAAGTACGACGCCATGAAGGCGAGCACAGCGGCACTGGCGACCAGCGGCACGGTCACACTCGAGGTCGCGCTGGCTCAAACGCCCATGGTGATCGCCTACCGCATCGGCGCGATCAGCTACGCCATCGCCCGGCGGATCGTCACTGCGCCCTTCATAACCCTGTTCAACATCGCCGCAGGCCGCGAGATCGCGCCCGAATTCATCCAGGACGCCGCGACGCCGGAACGCCTGGCGCGGGCGCTGCATCGACTCCTCACCGATCCAGGGGCGGCGAAGTCGCAGGCCGAGGCGCAGACGGCGGCGCTGGAGAAGATGGGACGCGGAACGCACGACCCGTCGGAACTCGCGGCGAACGCGGTGCTGAAGGTGATCGCTGAAGGGCGCTAAGCGTCGTGCAAGAAAGACGGCGCCGCATCGCTCTGGGTCCGATACGGCGCCTTATCCTCAGCCGCGCTGATCGATCGAAACGTAGTCGCGCTCGGTCGGGCCGGTGTACAGCTGGCGCGGGCGGCCGATCTTTTGTGACGGATCGGCCATCATTTCCTGCCACTGCGCGATCCAGCCGACGGTGCGGGCCAGGGCGAACAGCACGGTGAACATGGTGGTGGGGAAGCCCATCGCCGACAGGGTGATGCCCGAATAGAAGTCGACGTTCGGGAACAGCTTGCGCGAGGTGAAGAACTCGTCGTTCAGGGCGACGGCCTCCAGCTCCTTGGCGACCTGGAACAGCGGATCGTTCTCGCGGCCCGTCGCGGCCAGCACCTCATAGGCCGACTGCTGCATCACCTTGGCGCGTGGATCGTAGTTCTTGTACACGCGATGGCCAAAGCCCATCAGCTTGTACTTGCGGGCCTTCACGCCCTCGATGAACTCGGGGATGCGGTCGGGCGTGCCGATCTCGCGCAGCATGTTCAGCGCTTCTTCGTTGGCGCCGCCGTGCGACGGGCCCCACAGGCAGGCGATGCCGGCCGCGATGCAGGCGAACGGATTGGCGCCCGACGAACCGGCCAGGCGGACGGTCGAGGTCGAGGCGTTCTGCTCGTGGTCGGCGTGCAGGATGAAGATGCGATCCATGGCGCGCACCAGCGCCGGATCGACCTGGTAGTCCTCGGCCGGCACGGCGAAGCACATGCGCAGGAAGTTCTCGGCGTAGCTCAGGTCGTTGCGCGGCGACACGAACGGTTGGCCGACGTGGTACTTATAGGCGCGTGCGGCGATGGTCGGCATCTTGGCGATCAGGCGGATGGCCGAGATGTCGCGCTGCACCGGATCGTGAATGTCCAGGCTGTCGTGGTAGAAGGCCGACAGGGCGCCGACGGTGCCGACCATGATCGCCATCGGGTGGGCGTCGCGGCGGAAGCCTTCGAAGAAGCGGTCGAACTGGGCGTGCAGCATGGTGTGCCGCGTCACGTTCTGCTCGAAGGTCTCGTATTCGGCCGCCGTGGGCAGTTCGCCGTGCAGCAGCAGATGGCAGACTTCCAGGAAGTTCGACTGCGACGCCAGCTGGTCGATCGGATAGCCGCGGTGCAGCAGCACGCCCGCGTCGCCGTCGATGTAGGTCAGGCCCGATTCGCACGACGCGGTCGAGGTGAAGCCCGGATCAAAGGTGAAGGCGCCAGTCGCGCCGTAGAGCTTGCGGATGTCGACGACGTCCGGACCCGTCGAACCGGCGAGGACCGGAAGCTCGACGGAGGTTTCGCCAAGCGTGAAGGTCGCCGAGCCGGCGGGTTTGCCTTGATCAGTCATGAATGCCCCTTTGCATCTACGGCCGGTCGCGGGGGAGCGCCGGTCGCCTTGTGGTTATGGGTGATCACTTAAGCCCTTGCAGCGCATCATCCAAGCGCCCCAGACTTTCGTCGCGTCCGAGCGCCGACAGGATGCGGGCGATGTCGGGCGAAGGATGGCCGGCGGTCAGGACCGCCCGCAGAGCGGGGCCGATCTTGCCGAAGCCCACGCCCTCTTCCTCGGCAAAGGCCTTCAGATCGGCCTCGAGCGCGAACACGTCCCAGGATTGGAACAGATCAAGGCGGGCGCGCAGGCGTCGGAGCCGCTCCAGGGCCTCTTCGGTCAGGGGTTTCCTGGCCTTTTCGTCCAGCGACAGCGGGCGGGCCACCAGTACGAATGTGGTCTGGTCCGCCAGCTCCAGCACCGTCTTGGCGCGATCCTTGACGAAAGGCATAGCCCTTTGCAGCCGCGCCTCGTCGTCTTCGGCCAGGCTGCGGCCACGCGCCAGATGCACGTCGAGCGCCAGCTTGGCAAGACGCTCGTCGTCGCCAAGCCGCAGCCAGTGGCCGTTGACGTGCGCCAGCTTGTCGAAATCCAGCCGCGCCGGCGCCTTGCCGACGCCCCCCAGGTCGAACCACTCCAGCGCCTGCGCGTCGGAGAACAGCTCGTTGTCGCCATGCGCCCAGCCGAGGCGGGCGAGATAGTTTCGCATCGCCTCGGGCAGATAGCCCATCTCGGCGTATTCGTGAACCGCCTGGGCCCCGTGGCGCTTGGACAGCTTGGCCCCGTCCGGACCGTGGATCAGCGGGATGTGGGCGAATGTCGGGCGCAGCCAGTCCAGCGCGTCATAGATCAGGCTCTGGCGCGCGGCGTTGTTCAGGTGGTCGTCGCCGCGGATGACATGGGTCACGCCCATGTCGTGATCGTCCACCACCACGGCCAGATTGTAGGTCGGGGCGCCGTCCGAACGCAGCAGCACCAGGTCGTCGAGATCCGCCGTCGACCAGCTGACGGCGCCCTGCACCTCGTCATCGACGGTGACGGTCGCGCCCTGCGGGCGGCGGAATCGCACCACGTGCGCCAGCGCCAGATCATCGACGGTCGGCTCGCGGTCGCGCCAGGGCGATTCGAACGTGCGCTTCTCGGCCTTGGCCTCGTCGCGCAGCCGCGTCGTCTCCTGTGGAGAGGTGAAGTCGCGGTAGGCGTGACCTTTCTCCAGCAGCTGATCCACTACCTCGCGGTGGCGGTCGGCGCGGCTGAACTGGAACACCGGCTCTTCGTCGGCGAACAGCTCCAGCCAGCTGAGGCCGTCGAAGATGGCCTGCACGGCGTCCTCGGTAGAGCGTTCGCGGTCGGTATCCTCGATGCGAATCAGGAAGCGGCCGCCGCGGCCCTTGGCGTAAAGCCAGTTGAAAAGCGCCGTCCGCGCCCCTCCAATGTGAAGGTAGCCGGTGGGCGAGGGGGCAAAGCGGGTGACGACGGTCGAGGAAGAGGCGATCATGGGGGGAGGGTCCGTAAGCGAGGCCCTTATACGCCCCGCCTCGCCAAAGCCCAGCCCCTGGACGCGGCTATGGATCAGCCTGGCCCAGGCGGTCGCCTCTCAGGAGAGTCGATGGGCGATGTGGACGCCGGTGGCGTTCGGCGGCGGATGCGGCCTCTATTTCGCGCTCAGGTTCGAGCCGCCGTTGTGGCCGCTGGCGATCGCGGCGGCCGTGCTGTTTGCAGCCTGGGGGATCGTGAAACGAGCGGGGCGAAGCCGCGCCTGGACCTGGCCCCTGCTGATGCTGGCGGTGATGGCCGCGGGCATGGCCAATGCGCGACTGAAGACGATGACCATCGAGGCGCCGATCGCGCCGGCCATGTCGGAGGCCACGGTGGTCGAGGGCTGGGTCGTGGACGTCGATACGCCCGGCGAACGCGGCCATCGCGTGATCGTGGCGCCCGTGCGCGTTCGCGGGCTCGCGTCGGAGCAGACGCCGGTTCGGCTTCGCGCAACGGTGCGGGGCTCGCCGCCGGAGCCGGGCGAAGCGGTGCGGCTGTTCGCCATTCTGAACCCGCCGCCGGCGCCGGCCGCCCCGGGCGCCTATGACTTCGGCCGCAACGCCTTCTTCGAGGGGCTGGGCGGCGTGGCGTTTGCGCTGGGTGAGACGCGTCGGGCCGAACTGGCGCCGCCCGGATGGCGGCTGCGGCTGGAGATGGCGATCAATGCGGCGCGCTTTGATCTGGCGCAGCGCATCGTCGCGCGGCTGGGCGAGCGCACGGGAGGCGTCGCCGCCGCCATGACCACGGGGCACGAGACGTGGATCGTGCGCGAGGACCAGGAGATGATGCGGGCCTCAGGCCTGGCGCACATCCTGTCGATCTCCGGCTTGCACATGGCCGTGGTCGGCGGATTCGCCTTTTTCGCCGTACGCCTGCTGGTCGCGGCCTGGCCGTGGCTGGCGCTGCGGGTTTCGGGCAAGAAGGTCGCGGCGGTGGCGAGCCTGATGGCGGTCTCGGCCTATCTGGTCGTGTCGGGCGCGCCGCCTCCGGCAGAGCGGGCGGCGATCACCGCCTCCATCGCCTTTGTCGCCATTCTGCTGGATCGACAGGCGATCACCATGCATGCGCTCGCGGTCGCGGCCATGATCGTCCTGCTGCTGCACCCGCAGGCGATCGTCACGCCCGGCTTTCAGATGTCGTTCGCCGCGACGGCCGCCCTGGTCGCTCTGGTCGAGGCGTGGCCCAGACGATTGCGGGAGATTTCCGCGCCCTGGTCGATCCTGGCCGTGCAGCGCGCGGGCGGCTGGCTGACCGCCGCCGTCGCCGCCAGCCTGGTCGCGGGTCTCGCCACCGCACCATTTGCGATCCAGCACTTCAATCGAACAGCGACCTATGGCCTACTCGCCAATCTGGTCACCGCGCCGATCTCCGACTTCGTGATGATGCCGTTTCTGGCGTTGGGCGCGCTGCTGGAGCCCGTAGGTCTGGGCGCGCCCTTCCTTGTGGTGACCGGCTGGGGCGTGGACGCCATGCTGGCGATCGGCGCCTGGACCGCGAGCCTGCCGGGGGCGGTGCGAACCATCGCCAGCGCACCGGACGCGGTGCTGGCGATCTCCTTCCTCGGGGTGCTGTTTCTGTGCCTTTGGCGAGGACGGTGGCGCTGGATCGGCCTGCCGTTCGCCGCCGCCGTCCTGCTCTGGCCCCGTCCGCCTGCACCCGACCTGTGGATTGCGGATGGAGGCGCGGTCGCGGCCTTCAGCCAGGGTGACGAAGCGGTCGCGCTGCGTCCGGGCGTCGGCGCCTTCGCCAGCGAGCTGTGGTCCAGACGACGCGGCTTGGCTCTTGCCGACAGGCCGGCGGAGGGATGGGTCTGCACCCGCTTTTCCTGCCGGCCAGAGGCAGCGACGGAGGCCCCAGTCGCCCTATGGTGGGGCCGCAAGGCCCCGGATGTGGCGGCGCTGGAGGCCCTGTGTCAGGCGGCTCCGGTCGTCAGCGTGCGCGCTGCCGTCACATCCTTGCCGAGAACCTGCGAGAATCGGCTGCTGCTGGACGCCGTGGATTTCGAGCGGGGCGCCGTGGAGCTCTGGCGCAGCCACGGTGGCGCCTGGAAAGCCCGTTGGAGCGGCGACGTTCGAGGCGACCGGCCCTGGAGCCGCCGCCCCGATCCCGATTTCAGTGATAGCGGCGCATGAGGCCGACCAGCTTGCCCTGAACCGCCACCTGATCCGGGCCGAAGATGCGGGTCTCGTAGTTGCGGTTTGCGGGCTCAAGCGCCACGGAGCCGCCGCGACGACGGAGGCGCTTCAGCGTCGCTTCTTCGCCTTCGACCAGCGCCACTACGATCTCGCCACTATTGGCGGTGTCGCCGCGCCGGATCACCACCAAGTCGCCGTCGAGGATGCCGGCCTCGATCATCGAATCCCCTTCGATCTCGAGAACGTAGTGGTCTCCCGACCCCAGCATCGACTCGGGCACAGGCATGCGTTCGCGTTCGTGCTGGATGGCGGCGATCGGCGTGCCGGCGGCGATCTTGCCCAGCAGCGGCAGCTCGCGCGTGTCGTTGGCGGCCTGGGGCGCCGGGCTGCGAACACCGCCGCCATCGATGACGTCCGGGCGGAAAGGCTGGCGCGCACGGCCTGAGGCGGCGCTGGCCTGCTCCGGCAGCTTGGTGACCTCCAGCGCACGCGCCCGGTGCGCCAGCCGGCGGATGAAGCCGCGCTCTTCCAGGGCGGTGATCAGTCGGTGGATGCCGGACTTGGAGGCCAGGTCCAGCGCTTCCTTCATCTCGTCGAACGACGGGGAGACGCCCGTCTCCTTGATCCGCTCGTGGATGAACATCAGCAGTTCATGCTGCTTGCGCGTGAGCATCGCCGGATCCTCGACTGGCCGTTTGATGGGAATCGGAACGGGCCGTGAACATTGACGATGTTCTGTAAGTGTTCCCGGTTAATGTCAACCTAAGCGGAACAACGGGAGATCAGGCGAGGAGGGCTCGGGTGGCGGCCTCGACATCCGCCTGCCGCATCAGGCTTTCGCCGACCAGGATGGCCTGGGCGTGCGCGTCATGGACGCGGGATACGTCGTCCGGGGTGAAGACGCCGCTTTCCGACACCAGCAGGGCCCGAACGGGACTGAGGATCGACAGCAAAGCCGTGGTCTCGAGATCGACCTCGAAGGTGCGGAGAGAGCGATTGTTGACGCCCACCAGGTCGCCGCCGAGCTCGCAGGCGCGCGCCATTTCCGCCTCGTCGTGCGTTTCGATCAGGGCGTCCATGCCGAACCGCTCGGCTTCGGCCAGCAGTTCGGCGGCCAGTCCATCGTCGATCATGGCCAGGATGATCAGGATGCAGTCGGCGCCGAGCGCGCGGCTTTCCGCGACCTGCCAGGGATCGACCAGGAAGTCCTTGCGCAGGCAGGGCAGGGCCGTGGCGTTCCGCGCCTGCGCCAGATAGGCGTCGTCGCCCTGAAAGCTGGGGTCGTCGGTCAGGACCGACAGACAGGCCGCGCCGCCCGCCTCATAGGCCCGCGCCAAGGAGGCCGGCTCGAAGTCCTCGCGAATCAAGCCCTTTGACGGGCTGGCCTTCTTGATCTCGGCGATCAGGGCCGGGCGGCCGGTGCGCTCGTGCGCGGCCTCCAGCGCGGACCGGAACCCGCGAGGCGCGGAGGCGCCGGACGCCAGACGATCCATCTCGTCCTGCGAGCGCGCAGCCTTGCGCGCCTGAACCTCCTCGCGCTTGTAGGCGGCGATCCGGTCGAGGATATCGGTCATGACGTCAGGCCTCCGGCGGGGCTTCAGGCGGCGTGGAGGTGATGCGGGCGAGCGCCTCCAGCGCCGCCGCCGCGCGACCATCGTCGATGGAGGCGGCGGCCAGCAAGGCGCCCGCCGCCAAGGTCTCGGCGCGATCGGATACGACAAGGGCGGCGGCGGCGTTCAGGAGCACGATGTCGCGATAAGCGCCCCGCCGGCCGTCGAGCAGCGCCCGCAGCGCAGCCGCGTTCTGCCCGGCGTCGCCGCCCCGGATGTCGTCCAGCGACGCACGCGCCAGGCCCGCGTCTTCCGGCGAGACCTGGAAGCGCCGTACCCGACCGTCCTTCCATTCCGCCACTTCCGACACGCCCGTGGTGGTCAGTTCGTCGAGACCCTGGCCATGCACAGTCCAGGCTCGCGTAGCCCCCAAGCGGCCCAGCGCCTCGACCAGAGGCTCAAGCAGGCGCGGATCATAGACCCCCATGACCTGACGCCTGGCGCCGGCCGGGTTCGACAGCGGCCCGAGAAGGTTGAACACGGTGCGAAAGCCGACTTCGGCTCTCACCGGTCCGACATGGCGCATGGCGCCGTGATAGGCGGGGGCGAACAGAAAGCAGATGCCGGCCTCGTCCAGTGCGCGGCGCTGCTGTTCCGGCCCGGCCATCAGGTTGACGCCCAGCATCGACAGCACGTCGGAAGAGCCGGACTTGGACGACATGGCGCGGTTGCCGTGTTTGGCCACCTTCAAGCCGGCGCCGGCCAGGACCAGCGCTGCCGCGGTCGAGATATTGTAGGTGTGCTGGCCGTCCCCGCCCGTGCCGCAGGTATCGATCACCTCATGGGGATGATCCAGCGTCAGGGCGGCCTCGCGCATCGCCTGGGCGAAGGCGGTGATCTCCTCCACCGTTTCGCCGCGCATCCGCAGGGCGGTGACGGCGGCGGCGACCTGGGACGGGGTCGGCTCGCCGCGCAGGCAGGCGGCGAAGAAGTCGTGCGCCTGTTCAGGCGTCAGCGTCTGGCCATCGACCAGGCGCGCGAGGATCGGCTTGAACCCATCGGTCACGGCGAGCGTCGCCGGCTCAGGCGGCCGCGAGGCGCTTGACGCCCGCCAGGGTCAGGAAGTTCGCCAGCATGTCGTGACCATGCTCGGTCGCGATCGACTCCGGATGGAACTGGACGCCGTGGATCGGGCGCGTGCGGTGACGCAGGCCCATGATCTCGCCGTCCGCCGTCCAGGCGGTGACGCTGAGCGCATCCGGCAGAGTGTCGCGGCGCACGGCCAGCGAATGATAACGCGTCGCCGTGAACGGCGCGGGCAGGCCGGCGAAGACGCTGTCGCCGCCATGTTCGATCGGCGACGTCTTGCCGTGCATCAGGGTCTTGGCGCGCACGACCTCACCGCCGAAGGCCTGACCGATGGCCTGGTGTCCGAGGCAGACGCCCAGGATCGGCATGTCGGCGGGCGCCGTCTCGATCAGCGGCAGGCAGATGCCCGCCTGGTCCGGCGCGCATGGACCGGGTGACAGCAACACCGCGTCCGGTTTCAGCGCCCAGGCTTCGTCCGGCGTCAGGTCGTCGTTGCGCACCACACGCGTCGGCGCGCCCAGCTCCGCGAGATAGTGGACGAGGTTGTAGGTAAAGCTGTCGTAGTTATCGACGACCAGGATCATGGCACGGCTTCTAGGCCGCCGTCGGCGATCCGCCAAGCCGCCGCGTCGGTAAAGGCGGTCTTAACCGTATTGCGGAACAAACGCCTCGTTGAACGAGGATCGCCCATGACCGCCGCCGCGAAGATCGCCAGCGCCAAGACGATGCTGACCGAAGCCGCGCGTCCGGCCAGCGGATTGGCTGCGCTTGGCGCCGCGAGCCTCGCCGCGGTCGCCGCTGTGCTGATGGCCGGCGTGGTGGTGCTGGGGCCGGGCGTGCAGATCGACGAAACCGTCCAACTGGACTGATCGGTCAGCTTTCGAAGCGCCAGGCGTCCTCGGCCGCCTTCATCGGGGCGCGCGCCTTGTGCTGGGTCTCTGCGTACTCCGCCGCCGGGTCGCTGTCCGCCACGACCCCCGCGCCCGCCTGGACAAAGATGCGGCCGTCGGCGAACAGGGCCGTGCGAAGGGTGATGCAGATGTCCGCCTCGCCGCCTGCGGAAATGTAGCCGACGCCGCCGCCGTAGCCCACGCCGCGCTTTTCGCCTTCCAGTTCGTCGATGATCTCCATGGCCCTGACCTTCGGCGCGCCGGACAGGGTGCCGGCGGGAAGGGCGGCCAGCAGGGTGTCAACGGCGTCCAGCCTGGGATCGGCCTTGCCGCGCACATTGGAGACGATGTGCATCACCTGGCTGTAGCGTTCGACCACGAAGCTCTCGGTCACCTCCACCGTGCCGGGCGCGGCGACGCGGCCGACATCGTTGCGGCCGAGGTCGAGCAGCATCAGGTGTTCCGCGCGCTCCTTGGGGTCAGCCAGCAGTTCGGCCTCGAGCGCGCGATCGGCCTCGGGCGTCGCGCCGCGCGCGCGGGTGCCGGCGAGAGGCCGGATGGTGACCTCGCCGTCCTTCAGCCGCACCAGGATTTCCGGGCTCGAGCCGGCCAGCTGGAATCCTTCGAAGTTCAGGTAGAACAGGTAGGGCGAGGGGTTCTGGCGACGCAGCGACCGGTAGAAGGCGAACGGGTCACCGGACCAGTCGGCCGAGAAACGGTGGCTCAGCACCACCTGGAAGATGTCCCCGGCGGCGATGTAGTCCTTGGCGGCGGCGACCATGCCGGTGAAGGCGGCCCCGTCGATGGGCGATTGGAAGGCCGGAGCCGGCGCTGCCTGCGGCGATCCGCGTGCAGGCAGGGGCTGACGCAGGGCTGTCTCGAACGCGTCCAGTCGTTCGTTCGCCTGGGTCCAGGCGACATCCGGCGCGATGCCGCTGTCGCCATAGGCGGCGGACACCAGCACGATCTCGTGGCGGACCGAATCGAAGATGGCCACCAGCGAGGGGCGCGTCAGCACGGCGTCCGCCAGGTCGAGCGGATCGGGATTGGCCGCGCCCAACGGCTCCAGTAGCCGCACCATGTCGTAACCGAAGACGCCAAACAGGCCGGCGGCCATCGGCGGCAGACCGTCGGGCAGATCAAAGCGAGAAGCGGCGATCAGCGCGCGAAGCGACTGAAGCGTCGGCAGGGCCTCTGGCGTGAACGGTCCGGAGACCACGCTCGCGCCGCGCGCCAGTTCAGCCTGCCCGCCGCGACACCGCCAGACCACATCCGGATCCAGCGTCAGGATCGAGTAGCGTCCCTTGACGGCGCCGCCTTCGACCGACTCCAGCAGGCAGGCGTAGGGTCGATTCCGCCCGAGCTTCAGGAACGCCGACACGGGCGTTTCGAGGTCGTCGATCAGCCGGCGGACGACGACCTGCGGCTGCCCCTTCGTCAGACCCTCGATGAAGCGGACGCGGCCTGCGTCCTCGGCCTCGCTCATTTGGCGGCGGGCGTGGTCGCGGGCGAGGTGGGCGTCGCCTGATCGGACAGGCCCAGCGCGCGACGAGCCGCTGCGGGGTCGTTCTTGGCCTTGGAGCTCGCCGCGCCGGCGGTCAGCGAGCCTTCGACCATAGCCTGGACCAGTTCGGAGGTGATGCGCGGGCGCACCTGCTCGGCCAGAGGTCCGGCGATGGCCGGCGAGGCGGCGCGCACCTCGTCCACCCGGCCGACCGCGACGGCCGTTTCCGAGGCGGGCTGCACGAACACTTGGCCCTTGCCCTGACCGAACAGGCCCTGGATCAGGCCTTGGCCCAGCGCCTGGGTGGTCTCGGGATTGCGCACCACGCCAGTCCGGACCGTCAGTGTCGCATTGGCCGAGCGCGCGACCGCGGCGATGTCTTCACCGGCGCGGACACGACCGGCCAGTTCATTGGCCCTGGCGGTGATGCGCTTCAGGTTCTCGCGACGCAGCCACTCCGTGGTCAGGGGCGCGCGGACCTCGTTCAAAGTCGGCAGAGCGGCCGGGCGCACGTCATCGACGCGCACGGCGAAATATTGACCCTGGCCGGCATCGACCACGTCGCTTTCGCCGCCCTTGCTCAGGCCCCAGGCCGTCTCGAAGATCTGCGGCGGCGCGTTCAACGCCTGGCCGTTCGGCAGCTTTCCATCCTGGGTGAAGGGCGGCAGCTGAACGATGCGGGCGCCGACCTGACGTGCGGCGTCGGCCAGATTGCGGCCCTCAGAGCGCGCCTTCTCGTAGGCTTCAACCTTGCCGTACGTCGCGCCCTTGGCGTCTTCCTCGCGCAGTTCCTGGATCAGGCCTTGGCGGGCGTTGTCCAGCGTCGCCTCCTGGCCAGGCTGGATGCCGGTGACCTTAGCGACGGCAAAGCCCACGCCAGCCTGAATGGGGTCCGACACCTGGTTGTTCTGCAGGCCGAAGACGGCGGCGGCCACGGCCTGGTCGCCGACCGCGCTGCGCGGCTGGTCGGTGAAGGTCGCGGGCTGCAGGCTGTTGGCGCGGCCGACGTTCTCGGGCGTCTGACCGGCGCGCAGGGCCGCCGCGATACGGGCCGCGATCTCGCGGTTGGGGGCGGTCAGGGTGACAAAGGTCCGGCGCTCGGGCTGGCCCAGCGTCGCCTTCTTGAACTCGAACCGTTCCTGGATGCGCTGTTCGGAGATGGGCGCGGTGCGCGCCGCCTCGTCCGGCGTGAACAACACGACCGAGGCGATCCGCAGTTCGGGGCTGCGCAGGCGCGCGGCGTTTTCGTTGATAAAGGCGGTCAGTTGCGCATCGGTCGGCTGCGGCGCCGTGCCCGCCATCGCCTGGGTGACCTCGAACCAGCGGCCGTCGCGGCTCTCGAAGGCCTGACCGGCGAGCAGCGCGCCGTAGACGCGGGGCACGCGCGCACCGGCGAACACGGCGGCGCCGAAGTGCTCGATGACGTACTGGTCACGCAGGTCCTGCTCCAGCTGGGCGGCCGTGACGTTCTGCTGAGCCAGCGCCTGCTGGTACTGCTCCTGGTCGAACTGGCCGGTGACCGAGTTGAAGAAGGCCGGGATCTGACGGATCTGCTTAATGATCAGCGCCTGTCCAGGACGGACGCCCGCCTTCCAGGCCCAGTTCAGAAAGCCCAGCTGCTGGGTCTGGCTTTCCAGAAAGCGGGTGTGGATGTTCTCGGCGACCATGTCCTCGATGGTCACGGGACGGCCGGCCTGTTCCTGCAAGTTGGCGCGCACCCGATCCATCGAGGAGCGGAAGGTCGCCTCGTCCATGGTGCGCTCGCCGGCATCGATGACGTGCTTCGGCCCAAGATTCGAGAACACGTCCATGCGCGCGCCGACGATCACGAAACTGATCATGATCAGCACGAACAAGGCGACGGCCCACTTGGACCGGGAGAATTCGCGGAAGCTGGAGATCATCAAGGAAACCGGGCGGTGGAGGACGCGAGCGTCACAGGGCGATAGCAACGGCGTATAGGCGGGGCGACCCCGTCGCCGCAAGGACGGCTTCGGGGCCGGATTGCGGCGGAGGGTCTTGGCTTGCCGGTTCACCGTCCCTAGACAGGCTTCTATGAAACAATCCGTGAAGATGATCGTCGGCAACTGGAAGATGAACGGTCTGGCAGCGCAAATCGACGAGGCGCGCGAGGTCGATGCCGTTCTGCGGAGCGAACAGGCAGAGAGCCGTGTGGTCATCTGCCCGCCCGCGACTTTGATTCACCGGGTCAAGATGGCGCTGGAGGGCGGGCGTGTAGAAGTCGGCGGGCAGGATTGCCACGCCGAGAGCTGCGGCGCCTTCACCGGCTCGGCCTCGGCCGAGATGCTGGCCGACGCCGGTGCGACGCTGGTGATCCTGGGCCACTCCGAACGTCGGGACGCCTTTCGCGAAAGCGATGCTGACGTCTCCGCCAAGGTCGAGTCGGCGCTGGCGTACGGGCTGGAGCCGATCATCTGCGTGGGCGAGCGGTCGGCTGACCGGGACACCGGCCGGGCGGTGGAGGTGGTGACGGCGCAGGTCGCCGGGTCGCTCCCGGCCAGCCTGGAAGGCAAGGCGTTCGCCGTGGCCTATGAGCCGATCTGGGCGATCGGCACGGGGCGGACGCCGACGACAGGGGAGATCGCCGAGGTGCATGCGGCGATTCGTCAGGCGCTGGTCGATCGCTTTGGGGAAGGCGGGCGCGCCGCTCCGATCCTTTACGGCGGCTCGGTAAATCCGGGCAACGCCGCGGCCATTCTGCGGACGCCGGACGTCGGCGGGGCCTTAGTCGGCGGCGCCTCGCTGAAGGCGCATGACTTCCTGGCCATCATTCGCGCGGCGCACTGACGCCGATTTGCCCGCCGGGACCTTCGGTGATAGAGGCCGCCGCTTGATCGGCGCAGCTCCGCGCCCACATGATTGACGCCATGCTTCAGACCATTCTGCTCGTCGCCATCATCCTGGTCGCCATTTCGCTGACGGCCGTCGTGCTGCTGCAGCGGTCGGAAGGCGGCGCGCTCGGCATGGGCGGCGGACCTTCGGGCTTCATGACGGCGCGCGGCGCCGGCAACCTGCTGACCACCGTCACCTGGTGGCTGGCGGGCGTGCTGTTCGCCCTGACCATCATCCTGACGATCGTCAGCAACATGGCGCGCGACAACTCGGTCATCGACGCCGACGCCGTGGGCTCCATCGCCCTGGACAGCCAGCCGGCTCAGTCGGCGCCTGCACAGACCGCGCCCGCCCAGGCGCCGGCTCAGCCGGCCGCGCCTTCTCTGGATGATCTGGAGAGCAGCCTGACGTCCTCGCCCAGCACGCCGTCGCAGGGCGGCACGCCGACCGAGGCCAGCCGCCCGAACCCGGCGCCTCAGCCGTAAGCCTTTACGCAGACCAGACGACCCGAAAGCGCGCCACCCGGCGCGCTTTCTTCTTGTGATCAACAGTTTCTTCGCGCGAGCGGCTGGTCCGGCCGGCGAAGCTTGGAGTAAGGTGTCCGCCCATGGCTCGCTATGTGTTCATCACCGGCGGCGTGGTCTCCTCGCTCGGAAAAGGCCTCGCCTCCGCCGCTCTCGGCGCCTTGTTGCAGGCGCGCGGCTACAAGGTCCGCCTGCGCAAGCTGGATCCCTATCTGAACGTCGATCCGGGCACGATGAGCCCGTATCAGCATGGCGAGGTCTTCGTGACCGACGACGGAGCCGAGACCGATCTCGACCTCGGCCACTATGAGCGGTTCACCGGCGTGTCGGCCGCCAAGTCGGACAACATCACCACGGGCCGCATCTACCAGACCATCCTGGAGAAGGAGCGGCGCGGCGACTATCTGGGCGCGACCGTCCAGGTCATTCCGCACGTCACCGACCAGATCAAGGCCTTCTGCCTGCGCGAGGCGCTGACCGACGCTGGCGAGGAGGTCGACTTCATTCTGGTCGAGATCGGCGGCACGGTGGGCGACATCGAGGGGCTGCCGTTCTTTGAAGCCATTCGCCAGCTGGGCCAGGATCTGCCGCGTGGGCAGAGCTGCTTTGTCCACCTGACGCTGTTGCCCTTCATCAAGACCGCCGGGGAGATGAAGACCAAGCCGACGCAGCATTCGGTGAAGGAGCTGCGCTCCATCGGCATCCAGCCGGACATCCTGCTGTGCCGGTGCGAGCAGCCGATCCCCGCCGACGAGAAGCGCAAGATCGGCCTGTTCTGCAATGTGCGCGAATCGGGCGTGATCCAGGCGATGGATTCGGCCGACATCTACGCCGTGCCGCTGGACTATCACCGCGAGGGGCTGGACCGGGAGGTGCTGGCGCACTTCGGCATCGCGGACGCGCCCGAGCCCGACCTGACGGGCTGGCACGAAATCGTGCGTCGCCGGCTGCATCCGGACGGTGAGGTCACCATCGCCGTGGTGGGCAAGTACACGGTGCTGAAGGACGCCTACAAGTCTCTGATCGAGGCGCTGCATCACGGCGGCGTGGCCAACAACGTCAAGGTCACCATCGACTGGGTCGAGGCCGATACCTTTGAAGGCGATCCGGAGGCCTGCGAACAGCGCCTGCAGGGCGCGCACGCGGTGCTGGTGCCCGGCGGCTTCGGCGAGCGCGGCTCGGAAGGCAAGATCGAGGCGGCGCGGTTCGCACGCGAGCGCAAGATTCCCTATTTCGGCATCTGCTTCGGCATGCAGATGGCGGTGATCGAGGCGGCGCGGAACCTGGCGGGCTTTCCTAAGGCGACCTCCACCGAGTTCGGGCCGGCGGACGAGCCGGTCGTCGGCCTGATGACCGAATGGACGCAGGGCAACCAGCGGGTGCTGCGCCAGCAGGGCGGCGACCTGGGCGGCACCATGCGGCTGGGCGCCTATGACTCCACCTTGGCGCCGGGATCGAAGATCGCGGAGATGTATGGCTCGACCCACATCAGCGAGCGCCACCGCCATCGCTATGAGGTCAACATCAACTATCGCGAGGCGATCGAGCAAAGGGGCGGGCTGGTCTTCGCCGGCCTGTCGCCCGACGGCGTCCTGCCGGAAACGGTGGAGCGGACGGACCACCCCTGGTTCATCGGCGTCCAGTATCACCCCGAGCTGAAAAGCCGGCCCTTCGCGCCGCACCCGCTGTTCGCCGGCTTTATCGAGGCCGCCGTGGTGCAAAGCCGGCTGGTCTGAGCGACGGCTTGGTTAAATTCGCGTGATGGACGTGTGAAGGTGAGCGACCGCTGTTATTGTGCCTAGATGCTGCTGGGAAGCGAGCGGCGAGGCGGGCATGGCGGGCGAGATACTCTACTTCATCCATCGGCATTTCCGGCTGCTGACCGTCATGGCGGTCGTGGGCGCGGCCGGCCTGCTGGTCAGTCTCGGCTCCGCGCTGCTGGGACCAGGACACGTCTGAGAGCCGACGCACGGGCGTGCGCCGGCTCCCTCACGGCGGCGTCAGCCGATCTTCAGCCGCACGAACAGCATCGCGCCGTCCGGATCGCCGCCGTATAGCGGCTCCAGCGGGCCGGGCACGCGGTTGATGGAATACAGCCCGCCGAGCCCGAACTTCACGTTCCGGCGCAGACGCCAGTCGTGCAGCACGCCCACGGACGCCTTGGCCACCGTATAGAGCGGCCCATGCCCGCCGCCTGTGCCGGGAACCAGTTCGTCCGTCTCGATCCATTCCGCGCGGCCGAAAAACGTCCAGCGATCATCGGGTTGCAGGGCGGTCTCCAGCGCCCAGGCGTCGTTGCTTTCGTCGTGATCGTTGGCCTTGCGCCCCCACGCCAGCGTTGAGGACCACCAACCGTCCCGGCCGAAGCGGCGGGTGTGGATGGCGCTGGCGGACCATTTAGTCTGATCCTCGTCCGGCTCCAGCTGCTCGGGTGCGGCGACGTCGGCGTAGGAGATCTGCAGAGCCCATTCCGGCGTCGGATTGAACGACCCGCGCACCGACCAGCTATCCAGCCGCGGGGCTTCGATGTCCCATCGATCCTCGTCCGGTTCCCGACCCTTGAACGCCGAGGCCTCGATCTTGAAGCGGTCGTGCGCCCAGCCGAGCGTCGTGACGCCGAAGATGATGTGCGTGGAATCCAGCCAGTGGTGGGTGATCGGCGCCTCCGGGCTGTCCATGGCGCTCATGCGGTGCATGAAGGCGGGCGGGCCGAACGCCGGCTCGCCCGGCAGGCCGATGTAGGCATAGACGCTGTCGGTGGGGGACAGCTGGCGCGAATAGCTGGCCGACAGCTCCATGAACAGCTCGTGCGGATGCTGGCGGTCGATCAACGGATTGATCCCGTCCGCCGTCTCGCCGGCCGCCAGCAGCAGCGGATAGCCCGACTTGCCCATCAGCGGATCGGGGCTGAGCATGGCCTTGAGGTTCAGGCGCGACCCGTCGGCGAAGTCGCGTCGGGCCGAGCCCATCAACATGCCCGACACAAAGGTCTCGCTGTCGCCACGCGGACCGTTCTGGTTGTCATGGACGAGGTTCAGCAGGGCGTGGCTCATGATCGTCCAGTCACCGATCTGCGAATGGACGCCGCCATGGTCGCTGACGTCCGGCTGCCAGGCGGTGCCAGAGGCGTCGCGCGTCATCGGCCAGGGGCCGAGGGCGCCGGTCATTACGACATGTCCAGCCGACGGGTGGCCCCTGTCGTCGTGGCCGGCGGCGGCATGATGCGACGCAGAATGGTCCTGCTGCACCGACGGCTGAGGCGCTGGGTTCAGCCGATCGCCTTGCCCCGCGGACGCGCCAGCGATCGCTGGCGCGGGGTGGTGACTATGGTCCTGAGCCTTCGCCTGCGCGGCAAGGGCAAGCAGGGATGCGCCGGCGGCGAGGCCGACGAGGGGATGGACAGCCATCACGGCTTCCTCCTTTCAGATCGTGACGAGGGATCGCGCCAGGTTCAGGCGCGGCGGGTCAGACGATCAGGAGGCGAGGCGGGCCCACGGCGGGCGCTGGGGATCGGCCGCTAGGCAGGATGGTGAGGACGACGCCTGTTGAGGCGGAGCCCGTCGTTACCTGGTCCGGAGAAGCGGCTGAGATGGGCGAAGCGGCGATGCAGGCGACGCAGCAGCCCATGACCTTCATCGACCGGGGCGCTTCTGAAGCCGGACCGCCGGGGTGGTGCGGCGCGGCGCCCTCCGTCTGGTGACACGGCGGCTCGGAGACCGGCGCGGCGGAGGCGGCGACGGCGCCGAGCGACAGCACCGACGCCACGCCCATCAGCATAAGGATGATCCGGACGATCTTCACGCACCCAGCATAGAGGCGGCCGCCGCGTCCGGCAACGCGCCAGCCAGTCCCCTCGGTCAGGCCTTCGCCCAACCCTCGTCGATTGCCCAGACCGCGAAGGCGTAGTCGTGCGCCACTTCCTTCAGATAGTCGAAGCGGCCGGCGGCGCCGCCGTGACCGGCCTCCATGTTGATCTTCAGCAGCACGGGCTTGCCGGAGGTGGTGGCCGGCCGCAGCCTGGCGACCCACTTCTCCGGCTCCCAGTAGGTGACGCGGGGGTCGGACAGGCCGCCGGTGGCCAGCACCGCCGGATAGGCCTTGGCTTCCACCTGGTCGTAGGGACTGTAGCTCATCATATAGTCATAGGCGGCGGCGTCCTCGATGGGGTTGCCCCATTCGGGCCATTCCGGCGGCGTCAGCGGCAGCGAGGTGTCGCTCATGGTGTTGATGACGTCCACGAACGGCACCTGTCCGATGATCCCGGCCCACAGCTCAGGCCGCATGTTGGTGACCGCGCCCATCAGCATGCCGCCCGCCGATCCACCCTGGGCCACGATGCGGCCGGCCGTGGCGTACTTCCTGTCGATCAGATGCTCGGCGGCGGCGATGAAGTCGGTGAAGGTGTTCTTTTTGGTCATCCGGCGCGCCGCCTGGAACCAGCCCCAACCCTTGTCCGAGCCGCCGCGGATGTGGGCGATGGCGTAAATCCAACCGCGATCCACCAGCGACAGCCGGTTGGTGGAGAAGCTGGCGGCCATCGGGATGCCATAGGAGCCATAGCCGTAGAGCAGCAGCGGCGCCGAGCCGTCCACCGGCGTGTCCTTGCGACGCAGCACGGTGACCGGCACCAGCTCACCGTCCGATGCGGGCGCGTTCAGCCGTTCGACCACATAGTTCGCGATGTCGTGGCCGGACGGAATCTCCTGCGTCTTGCGTAGCGTCCGCTCGCGCGACGCCATGTCGTAGTCATAGGTCTGGGTCGGCGTGGACGGCGAGTTGTAGGCGTAGCGGGTGACGCCCGTGTCGTATTCCGACGCCCCGGCCAGCGACAGGGCGAAGGCGGGCTCGTCTGCCGCGATCTCGTGCTCGCTGCCGGCGCGATCGCGGATGATGATGCGGGTGTTGGCGTCCGACCGCTCCTGGCGCGCGAGGTGGCCCTTCGTCAGGTCGAAGCTTTCGATGAATCGGCCGGGCGTGTGGGCGACCAGGTCGGTCCAGCCGGTGCGGGCGGGCGCATCGGTCGGGGCGGTCACGATCTTGAAGTCGATGGCCTCGTCGCCGTTGGTGCGGATCACCCAGCGATCGCCCCAGTGGTCCGCGTCGTAGCGGTGCGCGATTTCTCGCGGCTCCAGCACAACAGGCGCGGCCGTCGGCGCATCGCCGGGGATGTAGCGGGTCTCGGAAGTCTCCTGGTTCTGGATGCCGATGACGATGAAGCGGTCGTCGGAGGTGCGGCCCACCCCGATGAACATGCCCTCATCCTCTTCCTCATAGACCAGAGTGGTCTCGCCGCCCTTCGAAGGACGACGGAAGATCTTGTCGGGACGGCCGTTGTCGTTGCGGTTGGTCCAGAAAATCCACTGGCTGTCCGGCGAGAAGGCGAAGTCGCCCGTGGCGCTGTCGATCACGTCCGGCAGCACCTGGTTCGAGGCCAGGTCCTTGACGTAGATCTTGTGCACCTCCGAGCCTTGCGCGTCCTCGGCATAGGCGAACAGGGCGTGATCGGGGCTGTGCGAGGCGTTCGACACCTCGGAATAGGCCTTGCCCTCGGCCAGGGCGTTTGCATCCAGCAGCACCTGCTCGGAGCCGCCCTGGCGAGGCTTTCGGCAATAGAGCGGGTGCTGATCGCCGGTGTTGTAGCGGACGTAATATTCCCATGGACCGTCCGGCGCGGGCACGGAGGAATCGTCCTCCTTGATGCGGCCGCGCATCTCGCGGAACATCGTCTCCTGCAGCGGCAGGGTCGAGGCCATCATCGCCTCGCGATAGGCGTTCTCCGCATCCAGGTGTTCCTTGACCTCGGCCTTGATCAGGGAAGGATCACGCAGCACGGCCTGCCAGTTGTCGTCCTTCATCCACTGATAATCGTCGGTGCGGGTGCGCCCCAGCTGTTCGATCGTGACGGGAATCTTCCTGGCGACAGGCGGCGCGGGGCGGTTGGCGGGCATTGGGGCTCCGGGAGATTGAGCAAGGACGGGCGCGGCTGCGGTGGATAGGGCGGCGGCGCTTGAGGCGATCATCTGGCGACGGTTCATGGCGGCGTTTCCCCCGAAAAGCTCATGTTGCCTGGACCTTGTGCGGGGGAGGGGCGCTCGTCAAATGAAACGGGCGCAAGGTCTAGGAGCCGTGATGTTCGACAGCCTGCCGATCCAGGATGAACGACCCGTCGAGGCCGCACGTCCGGCGTGGACCCTGACCCTGGGCCTGATCGACGCTACGGTGCAGATCGACCAGCCGAACGGTGAGGGCACACGCACGGTGGGCACGGCCTTTCTGGTGAATGCGCCTGCGCCGGGCGGCCAGCCCCGCACCGTCTTGGTCACGGCCGGCCACGTCCTGGACCGGATGCAGGGGCAAGAGGCGCGCCTAGGCTGGCGGGTGGAGACGACGGGCGGGACCTGGCGCTTCAATCCGCAGCCGCTGGCCATCCGGGACGAGAACGATCGCCCGCTGTGGCGCCGGCATCCGGATCGCGATGTCGCGGTGATGGCGATCCAGGCGCCGGACGCCTTCGCCCGCGCCGCCATTCCGCTGGCGTGGCTGGCCGGACCAGAGGCGTTCGATGAGGCGCAGGTGGGGCCGGGCGACGAGATGCTGACGCTCGGCTTTCCGCACGGGCTGTCGGCCAACCGCGCGGGCTTTCCGATCCTGCGAACCGGCCGGATCGCGTCGTGGCCGCTGACGCCGATCACGGCTTTTCCGACCTTTCTGCTCGACTTCGCGGTGTTCCCCGGCAACTCGGGCGGGCCCGTGTTCTGGACGCCGGCGGCAAGGAAGACCGCCAGCGATCAGGCGCCCGAACACCCCTATGTCGCCGGCATTCTGACGCAGGAGGTGCGAGTGGGCGACGAACGCCTCGGCATCGGCGTGGTCGCCCATGCCGAGGATATCCGCGCGGCCATCGCCCTGCTGGACGCCGCCCCCGAGTTCTAGCCGGCGAGCGCTTCCACCGTCATTCGTTGCAGCAGGTCGCCGCCCTGGCCCACCGCCGCCAGACGGCTGGAGACGTGGCCCAGCACGTTGGCGGCATAGACCTCGTACAGATCCATCTTGCCCTCCAGCCACACGGGATCGCCATCGTTGGCGTCCAGCCGAGCCTTGGCCAGGAGAGCGCCCTTGGCCAGCAACCAGCCGCCGGCCACATCGCCCAGCAGCTTCAGATAGGCGTCGGCGCCGGCCAGCACGTCGGCTGCGGCGGCCGGATCGGTCTTGCGGTCCAGCAGCCACAGGGTGGCGTCCTCCACCGCCTCGATGGCGGTGGCGAAGCGTTCGACCGGCTTGCCCGAATAGACGCGCGACAGCTCGGCCAGCGTCGCCGTCATGTCCGCGATCAGATCGCGCGCGGCCTGGCCGCCGTCCATCGACAGTTTGCGGCCGACCAGGTCCATGGCCTGGATGCCGTTGGTGCCTTCGTAGATCGGCGCGATGCGGGCGTCGCGGTAGTGCTGGGCCGCGCCCGTCTCCTCGATGAAGCCCATGCCGCCGTGGACTTGGACGCCTGCCGAGGCGACCTCGACGCCGACACCCGTCGACCAGGCCTTGGCGATGGGCGTGAACAGGTCCTCGCGCGCCTTCCAGCGCTTGCGGTCCGCCTCGTCTGGCGCGTGCTGCGCCATGTCGGCGGCGACCCCTGTCAACAGGCAGATGGCGCGAGCCGCCGAGATCTTGGCCTTCATCACCGAAAGGCTTCGGCGCACGTCCGGATGGTCGAAGATCGCCGATGACGGCTCGCCGGTCCAGACCGAACGGCCCTGACGCCGATCCAGCGCATAGGCGAGTGCGCCCTGATAGGCGCGCTCGGCGATCCCCACGCCTTCGACGCCGACCGCGAGGCGCGCCGAGTTCATCATCACGAACATATGGGCCAAGCCCTCGTTCGGACGTCCGACCAGCTCCGCACGCGCGCGCTCGTAGGCCATGACGCAGGTCGGCGAGGCGTGGATGCCCAGCTTGTGCTCGACCCCCACGGGGCGGAAGCTGTTGCGCTCGCCCAACGTCCCGTCCGCCTTCACCTCGAACTTGGACGCCAGGAACAGGCTGATCCCCTTGGGCCCTTTCGGAGCATCGGGCAGGCGGGCCAGCACCAGGTGGACGATGTTGTCCGTGGCGTCGTGATCGCCCCAGGTGATGAAGATCTTCTGGCCCGTCAGGCTGTAGGTCCCGTCGCCGTTCGGCGTGGCGGTCGCCGTCAGCGCGCCGAGGTCCGAGCCCGCGCCGGGTTCCGTCAGCACCATGGCGCCGGTCCATTCGCCAGCCACCAGACGGGTCAGATAGGTCTGTTTCTGCTGATCGGTCCCGACCTGCTCCAGCGCCTCGATGGAGGCCAGCGACAGCATGGGGCACAGGCCGAACGCCATGTTGGCGGCGTGCACCGTCTCATAGGCCGCGAGCTCCAGCGCCTTGGGCAGCCCTTGTCCGCCGGCGGATGCAGGCGCCGACAGACCGGTCCACCCGCCGGCGGCGAACTGGCGATAGGCGTCGGCGAACCCCGGCGCGGCCGTGACATCGCCGTTGGCGTAGGTCGATCCCTTCTGGTCGCCGATGCGGTTCAGCGGCGCCAGCACCTCTTCCGAGAACTGGCCGGCGGCCTGCAGCACGGCGTTGCGAACGTCCGTGTCATAGTCGGGAAAGGCGCCGATGGCGCCCAGCTGCTCCGCGCCCGCGATGTCGAGGGCGAAGGCGAGGTCGCGAACGGGAGCGCGGTAGGTCATGACGTATCCTCTGTCTCTGCGTCGTCTGTGCCGCGCGGGCGGGCTGCGACGCAAGCGCTTGGCGAAACGGCCTTGATCCGCCAAGCTGGCGCCCTGCCGCCACGGAAGGGAAGCCGCATGGCCGAACCGCGCAACCGCTATTCGACGGTGTCGCTGACGCTGCACTGGCTGACCGCCGCGCTGGTGGTCACCCAGGTGGTGCTGATCTCCGTCGCCGACAATGCCGAAGGTCCCGCCGCCGGATCGTTCATTGGCCTGCACAAGTCCGTCGGATTGACCATTCTGGTGCTGACGCTGGTGCGACTGGCGTGGCGCCTGGCCAATCCGGCCATTCCATTGCCCGCCGACACCCCGCGCTGGCAGCGGATGGCGGCGCGTACGACGCATGTGCTGTTCTATGTGGTGCTGATCGCCCTGCCGATGACCGGCTGGCTGGCGTCGTCGGCCGGGGGGCGGGCGATCGAGTGGTTCGGCCTGTTCCAGTGGCCGCTGCTGCCGGTCGGCGGCGGGCGCGAGGCTGCCGGCGCCTTCATGGACATCCACCGCGCCGTGGTGAAGAGCCTCTACATCCTGATCGCACTGCATGTTCTGGGCGCGCTGAAGCATCACTTCGTGAACCGCGACAACGTGCTGCACCGGATGATCCCGCTGATCCCGCGCCGACCGTGAGGGACACGGTTCAAGCGGCTGTCGAGGCGCTGCGGGCCGGCCAGCTGGTGATCCTGCCCACGGAGACGGTTTACGGCCTCGCCGCAGACGCGGGAAACCCGCAGGCGGTCGCCGCCATCTTCGAAGCCAAGGGAAGACCTCGCTTCAACCCGTTGATTTCGCACGTAGCCGACGCCGATGCGGCAAGGAAACTGGCGCGATTCGACACTGCGGCGAACGCCTTGGCCGCCGCCTTCTGGCCTGGGCCGCTGACGCTGGTCCTGCCGGTTCTGGACGGCGAACGGGTCAGCGACCTCGCGCGCGCAGGTCTGGACAGCGTCGCGATCCGCGCGCCGGGCCATCCGGTGGCGCGCGAGGTGCTGAGGGCGTTCGGCGGACCGGTTGTCGCGCCCTCCGCCAACCGCTCTGGCCGCCCCAGTCCGACGACCTATGCCGATGCTGTTGAGGAGACGGGCGCTTCGGTCGCCGCGGCGCTTGACGGCGGCCCCTGCGAGGTCGGCCTCGAGAGCACGGTCGTGTCGGTGCTGGACGGCGATGTCCGCCTGCTGCGACCCGGCGCCGTGACGCGGGCCGAGATCGAGGCGGTGGTCGGTCCCGTTCGCCAGGACGGAGAGGGGCATCGTTCGCCGGGCCGGCTGGCGCTGCATTATGCCCCTGACGCGCCAGTCCGGATCGAAGTGACGGAGGCGCGATCCGGTGAGATCCTGTTGGGTTTCGGGCCGGGCGTCGGCGATCTCCGCTGGAGCCTCAGTCCCTCGGGCGACCTGCGCGAGGCCGCCGCCAATCTGTTTCGCCGCCTGCGCGAGGCCGATCGCGAACGGCCGGCCGGGATCGCGGTGTCGCCGATTCCGCAACAGGGCCTGGGCGAGGCGATCAACGACCGGCTGCGCCGCGCCGCCGGCTTCGTCGGCTGATTGTCAGCGGGTGTCCGGACGGGTGAACACCCAGTCGGATTGGGATGATGCGGAAGCGTCGAAGCGATAGCCGGCGCTGTTGAACGCCTTCAGGTCCTCGGCGCGTTCGATCCGCTGGTCGATGGCGAAACGCGCCATGAGACCCCGCGCCTTCTTGGCGTGAAAGGAGACGATGCGGCTCTGGCCGTCCTTCTCTTCGCGGAAGTGCGGCGTGATCACCGGCAACGTCAGGGCCTTGGCATCGACCGCCCCGAAGTACTCCTGGCTGGCCAGGTTCACCACCACGGGATCGGCCTGCCCGTCGGCGTCCGCGTTCAACTGCTTCGACAGGCGGTCACCCCAGAAATCGTAGAGGCTGGAGCCTCGCCGCGTCGCCAGCTTGACGCCCATCTCCAGGCGATAGGGCTGGATCTGGTCCAGCGGCCGCAGCAGGCCGTAGAACCCCGACAGGATGCGGAGGTGATCCTGAGCCCAGGTCAGTGCATCCTTGTTGAGATCGCGAGCGCGCAGACCCTCGTAGACGTCGCCTGCGAAGGCGAAGGCCGCCTGCACGCCATCGGTCGACGCCGCGTCGAAAGCCTTGAACCGCGCCTGGTTCAGCTCCGCCAACGCCTCCGAGATGCCCATCAGCCGACGCAGGTCGGCACGCGTCTGGCGCTCGGCGGTTCTGGACAACTGGGCGGTGTCCTCGAGGAAGCGCCGCTCGGTTGCCGGAATCGCGGGATCGGCGGGGGTGAAGTCCAGCCGCTTGGCCGGTGACAGGACGATCAGCAAGGCTTGGCGGCTCCGGCTCTTTCAGGCGTGCGCCACATAGGCCGCTTCTTGTGCGATTTGAACCGCAACGCTCAGAACAGCACCGCCGGGTTCATGATCCGCTGAGGATCGATGGCGCGTCGAATGGCGGCCATGGTCTCGATCTCCAGCGGCGTCTTGTAGCGACGAACCTCCTCGCTCTTCAGCCGGCCGAGACCGTGTTCGGCCGAGATCGAGCCGTCGTAGCGGGCGACCACGTCATGGACGATCCGCGAACCATCTTTCCACCGGGCGATGAAGGCCGGCACGTCCTCGCCCACGCCTGGCAGGATGTCGTAGTGCAGGTTGCCGTCGCCGACATGGCCGAAGACGGACACCCGCGCGCCGGGATGGAACCGCTCCACGGCCGCCGTGGCCTCGTCGATGAAGTCGGCGATGCGCGAGATCGGCACCGACACGTCGTGCTTCCAGCCGCCGCCCTCGGGCTTCAGCGCGGCGGAGTGTTCTTCCCGCAGGCGCCAGAAGGCCGCGCGCTGGGCGTCGTTCTGGGCGATGGCGGCGTCGGTGATCAGCCCTTCCTCGAAGGCGACCTCCAGCAGCCGCTCGATCTGCGCCTCCGCGCCGCCGGCCGTCCCCGAGGCGATCTCGATCAGCACCGACCACTCGGGCTGGCTCTCCAGCGGCTCGCGCGTGTCCGGGATGTGCTTCAGCACGAGGTCCGTGCCCAGCCGCTTCATCAGCTCAAAAGCCTCGACGCCGCCGCCGGTCTCGGCCTTGGCGCGCGCCAGCAACTCGACGGAGGCCGCGGCCGTCTCCAGCCCGACGATGGCGACCGCGCGAGACCGCATGACCGGGAAAAGCTTCAGCGTCGCCGCCGTGACCACGCCCAGCGTCCCCTCCGCCCCGATCAGCAGCTGCTTTAGGTCGTAGCCGGTGTTGTCCTTGCGCAGCCGCTTGAGGCCATGGAAGACCTCGCCATTCGGCATGACGGCCTCGATGCCCAGCACCAGGTCGCGCATCATGCCGTAGCGCAGCACCTGGGTGCCGCCCGCATTGGTGGAGATCACCCCGCCGATGGTGGCCGACCCTTCCGCCGCCAGGCTGAGGGGAAAGACACGCCCTGCCGCCGTCGCCGCCTGCTGGGCTTCCAGCAGGGTCAGTCCCGCCTCGACCGTCATGGCGTCATCCAGCGGCGTGACATCGCGCACCGCCCGCATCTTGCGCAGCGACAGCAGCACCTCGCCATGAGGGATCTGGCCGCCCACCAGTCCTGTGTTGCCGCCCTGGGGGATGATGGCGACGCCGTGTCGGGCGCAGATCGTTACGGCCCGGGCGACCTCCCCGGTCGAACGGGGGTTCAGCAGAAGCGGCGTCTGGCCCGTCCAGCGGTTGCGCCACTCGGTCAGCCATGGCGCGATCTCGCCGGGGTCCTGCGTCCAGCCGCCCGGACCCAGCGCGGCTTTCAGTTCGTCAAAGACGGGTGAGACGGCGGCATTCATGCCTCGCCTTGTGTCAAAGCGCTGGGCGATGGGGAAGGGCGCAGCTACCGTCCAGCCATGGAATCTCGTGAAATGACGCCGATCCCGGCGGTCGGCGTCGTCTGCATGCGCGGCGACGAGGTGCTGTTGATCCGGCGGGGAACGCCGCCTCGCCTCGGCGAATGGAGCCTGCCCGGCGGGCGGATCGAGCCCGGAGAACGGGCGATCGAAGCGGCGCTTCGCGAACTACGGGAAGAGACGGGCGTCGAGGCTGAGATGCTGGGCCTGATCGACGTGGTGGACGGCGTCTTTCCCGAACATGGCCGCCATTATGTGCTGATCGACTACGCCGCCCGCTGGCTGTCGGGCGAGCCCCAGGCGGGGGACGATGCGACGCAGGCTGCGTTCTTTGCCTTCGAGGAGGCCGTGCGACGGGTCGATTGGGACGAGACCCGACGCATCCTCCTGCTCGCCAGGGAACGGTTCGCCTGATCCGCTGGCGTCGGCTCCGCTTGGGAGATAGGCTGCCCCTGGATCAGGGGAGGGATCGGAATGGACGCCACAACCATCTTTGCGGCCTTTGTGCTGCTGCTGGCCGGCGCGCTGTTGTTCAGCGTGATCAAGATCGTGCCGCAAGGCCGTGAATTCACGGTGGAACGGTTCGGCAAATACACCAAGACGCTGAGCCCCGGCATCGGCTTTCTCACGCCCTTCATCGAGCGCGTCGGCAAGCGCATGAACATGATGGAGCAGGTGCTGGACGTCCCGACCCAGGAGGTGATCACCAAGGACAACGCCATGGTGAAGGTGGACGGCATTGTCTTCATCCAGGTCATGGACGCCGCGCGCGCCGCCTATCGCGTCGACAACCTGCCCTACGCCATCTCGCAGCTGTGCATGACCAATCTGCGCACCGTGGTCGGTTCGATGGAGCTGGACGAGGTTCTGAGCCAGCGCGACAGCATCAACACGCGCCTGCTGCATGTGATCGATGCGGCGACCGAGCCGTGGGGCGTCAAGGTGAACCGCATCGAGATCAAGGACCTGACGCCGCCCTCCGACATCACCAACGCCATGGCGCGCCAGATGAAGGCCGAGCGCGAGCGCCGCGCCGTGATCACCGAGGCGGACGGGGAAAAGGCCGCCGCCATCGCCCGCGCCGAGGGGGCCAAACAGGCCGCGATCCTGCAGGCCGAAGGTCGCAAGGAAGCCGCCTTCCGTGACGCCGAGGCGCGCGAACGCGAGGCCGAGGCCGAGGCGCGCGCCACCGCCATGGTGTCCGAGGCCATCGCGCGCGGCGACGTCAACGCCATCAACTACTTCGTGGCCCAGCGCTACGTCGACGCCTTCGCCGAACTGGCCCGCAGCCCGCAGCAGCGCACGGTGATCGTGCCGGCGGAAATGGGTTCGCTGGTCGGCACCATCGCCGGATTGGGCGAGTTGGTCGGACTGGCGCGCGAGCAGCAGCGCGAGGGGGCGAACCGGCCGATGTCCACGCCATCGACGCGCGGCGCAAGCGGCGGCGCGGTCCCGCCGACGGCATAGAGGAGGCGACGATGACCTGGCTTGTCGAACTCTACGCCACCCAGCCGTTCTGGGTCTGGCTGGCCATAGGCGTGCTTCTGCTGGCGGTCGAGGCGATGTTCTCGACCGAATGGCTGCTGTGGCCGGCGGTGGCGGCGGGGATCGTGGCGGTCATGACCGCCGCCGGCCTTGAGCCCGGAGCGGCGTGGGAGGTGGCGATCTTCGCCGCGCTGACGGTCGTGGCCACATTGCTGTCGCGGCGCCTGGCCGGGCGCGTCAATCCGATCGGGCCGGACGTCAACGACCGCGAGATCCGCCTGATCGGCCAGCGCGCCCGAGTGGTGGAGCCGTTCGTCAACGGTCGCGGCCGGGTGTTCGTCACGGGCGCGGAATGGTCGGCTGAACTGGTCGGCGCGCCGCCCGGTCCTGGCCAGGACGTGCTGGTCGAGCGGGTCAGCGGCTCGTGCCTGACGGTGCGCGCCGACTGAGCCTCAGCGCCGGCCCAGCACCTCGTCCACGCCGCGATTGGCCAGGCCGTCGGCGCGTTCGTTCAACTCATGGCCTGCGTGGCCTTTCACCCAGCGCCACTTCACGTCGTGACAGAGCCTGGCGGCGTCCAGCCGCTGCCAGAGTTCGGCGTTCTTGACCGGCTTCTTGTCGGCGGTAAGCCAGCCGCGCGCCTTCCAGCCGCGCATCCATTCGGTGATTCCCTGCATCACATATTTGCTGTCGGTGTGCAGTTCGACCTTGCAGGGACGTTTCAGCGCCTCCAGCGCCTGGATGGCGGCCATCAACTCCATGCGGTTGTTGGTGGTGTTGCGCTCGCCGCCCCAGAGTTCCTTCTCGTGGCCTCCGCCGGCCTGCAGCACCGCGCCCCAGCCGCCTGGCCCCGGATTGCCCTTGCAGGCGCCGTCGGTGTGGATGATGACGTGATCGGAGGGACTCATGGTCGCGCGTGCCTACAGCCTCCCTTGGCGCATGGCCATCACTGGGCCTATATGCGGGAACAAGAAACGAGACCGACCCGCTCGGTCCATTCGCAGGAGATTCGTCATGGGCTCGATGAGCATCTGGCACTGGGCCATTGTCATCGTCGTCGTCGCCCTGCTGTTCGGCGGGCGCGGCAAGCTTTCGGGCCTGATGGGCGACGCCGCCAAGGGCATCAAGGCCTTCAAGGAAGGCCTGCGCGACGACGACAAGAAGGACGGACCGCACGAAGGCGTCTCCTCGCTGCCGCGAACCGACGTCGAGAAGGAAGAGCTGAAGCGCTAGTCGCCTCGGTCTTCTTGAGCAGCGTGTAATGGGCGGCCTGGGTCCCGGCGTCGGGGGCTTCGAAATCCTTGTGATCGGTCTGGTGGCCCTGCTTGTGGTGGGGCCAAAGGACCTGCCTGTGCTGATGCGCCGCGTGGGCCAGATGGTGTCCAAGGCGCGCGCCATGGCCAACGAGTTCCGCTCCAGCTTCGACGAAATGGCGCGCCAGTCGGAGCTCGACGACCTGCGCAAGGAGGTCGAGGCGCTGAGGTCGGGGCAGGGGATGTACAATCTCGGCGCCGACGCCGAGGCCGCCTTCAAGGACATCCGCGACGACCTGAATAAGCCGACGGACGCCTTGCCGCCGCCCCCGCCGATGCCGGAGTTCCCGGACCCGGCAACCGAGCCCGCCACGCTGGCGCAGGCCGAGCCGGTGCTGGAGCCGGTCAGCGCGCAGCCCGCCCCGGTCGAAACGCCCCGCAAGCCCCGGCGCGCCAAGACCGCTGACGGCGAGCTGGCCCCGACCGTGCGCAAGACCCGGGCCAAGGCCCAGCCCGCCGAAGCTGGCGAGACGCCGGTGCGCAAGCGCAGCCCTCGAAAGACGGCATCGTGACCGCCGTGGACCGAGACGAGGCCGAGATCGAGGCTTCGCGTGCGCCGCTGATGGACCATTTGGTCGAACTGCGGAACCGACTGCTAATCTGCGTGGTGGCGTTCGCGGCCGGCTTCATCCTGTGCTTCGCCTTCTCGGGGCCCCTTTATCTGTTCCTGGTCAAGCCGTTCGCGGCGGCGGCGGCGTTCCACGCTTCGGTCGGACCGCACGGCCATGTGTCGCCGCTGGATCTGATCCTGGGCACGGCTGGACTGACGCCGCTGCCGCAGATCGACGGGCAGATGGTCAACCTGATCTACACCGCGCCCCTCGAAATCCTGTTCACCAAGATGAAGCTGGCGGCGTTCGGCGCCGTGGTGCTGGCGTTTCCAGTGCTGGCCTGGCAGCTGTATCGCTTCGTCGCGCCGGGGCTGTACCGCAACGAGCGTGGCGCCTTTTTGCCGTTCCTCTTGGCGGCGCCGCTGCTGTTCCTGCTCGGCGCGGCGCTGGTCTATTTCGTCATGCTGCCGTTCGTGATGTGGTTCTCGCTGAGCCAGCAGATCGTGGGTGAAGGCGTACAGGCGGCGCTGCTGCCCAAGGTGTCGGACTATCTGAACCTGGTGACGGCGTTGCTGCTCGCGTTCGGCCTGTGCTTCCAGCTGCCGGTCGTCATGACGCTGCTGGGGCTGGCCGGCCTGATCAGCAGCGAGGTCATGGCCAAGGGACGGCGCTACGCCATCGTGGCCGTGGTGGTGGTCGCCGCCGTGGTGACGCCGCCGGATCCCATCAGCCAGCTGATGCTCGCGATCCCGCTGGTGATCCTCTACGAGGTGTCGATCTGGTGCGTCCGGCTGATCGAGCTGCGCCGGCGCAAGGCGGATGACGCCGAAGCCCTGGTCGAAGCCGCCTGATCCCTGCGGCCTCGCGTCGCTGACCGCAACCGCCTGGCCTCCCGGTGCGCTAGGTTGGCGATGCATCGCCGAACATTCGTCGCCTCCGCCCTGTCGCTGATCCCCGCCACCAGCGCCTGCGGGCGCGCGGCCGAAACCCTGGATCTGCCGGTCGCCGAGACCAACGGCCTGGACGCCGCGCTGATCGCCCAGACGATGACGGCCGCGGAGGGCCTGCCCAAGCTGCACAGCGTCATCGTGGCGCGCGATGGGCAGGCGATTGTCGAGCGCGTGCTGAGAGGGCCGGGCCTCGATACGGCCGTCAACATCAAGTCCGCCTCCAAGTCCGTGCTGGCCGCGCTGGGCGGGATCGCCATCGGCAGGGGCGTGTTCCAAGGCGTGGAGCAGCCGGCCTCCGCCTTTCTGTCGGATCGCTTTCCGGCCAGTCCTGATCCTCGGTTGAGCCAGATCACCATCGGCAATCTGCTGTCGATGCAGGCGGGATTGGGCGCGACCTCTGGACCCAACTACGGGGCCTGGGTCTCCAGTCGGGATTGGGTGAGGTATGCGCTGGCCCGGCCGTTCGAGGCCGATCCGGGCGGGCGGATGATCTATTCGACCGGGACCTCGCACCTGTTGTCGGCGGCCCTGACGCGGGCCAGCGGCCGCTCCACCCTGGCCAACATGCGCGAGTGGTTGGGCGAGCCGCTGGACATCGCCGTGCCCTCCTGGCCGGCCGATCCGCAAGGCATCTATTTCGGCGGCAACGACATGCGCCTGTCGCCGCATGCGTTGCTGAAGTTCGGAGAGCTGTATCGCAACGACGGAGTGCATGCGGGCCAGCGCGTGCTGCCTGAAGGCTGGGTCGAAGCCTCATGGAACGGGCGCGGCACGTCGAGATGGAGCGGCAATCCCTATGGCTACGGCTGGTGGCTGCGGCGGTCCGGACGCCACGATGTGCGCTTCGCCTGGGGCTATGGCGGGCAGATGGTGTTTGTCGTGCCGGACCTGCGGCTGACCGTCGTCATGACCTCCGATCCGGAACCCCAGGAGACGCGTGACGGTCATGTCGACGCCCTTCACGGCCTGCTGGATCGGGGCTTCATCCCGGCGGCGGAGAAAGGCGCCGCCGCGGCATAGAAAAAGGCGCCGGACGTTTCCGCTCCGGCGCCTCCGTCGTTCTGCCGATCGGCTGGATCAGCAGCTGTAGTACATGTCGAATTCGACCGGGTGCGGATGCAGTTGCAGACGCATCACCTCTTCCATCTTCAGCTCGATGTAGCTGTCGATGAAATCGTCATCCATGACGCCGCCCTTCTTGAGGAAGGCGCGATCCTTGTCGAGGTTCTCAAGCGCTTCGCGCAGGCTGCCGCAGACCTCGGGGATCGAGCCGCGCTCTTCCGGCGGCAGGTCGTAGAGGTTCTTGTCGGCCGGCGCGCCCGGATCGATGCGGTTCTCGATGCCGTCCAGGCCCGCCATCAGCAGGGCCACGAAGGTCAGATAGGGGTTGCCCATCGGATCGGGGAAGCGAGCCTCGAGGCGCTTGGCCTTGGGGCTTGAGACATGCGGGATGCGGATCGAGGCCGAGCGGTTCCGGGCCGAATAGGCCAGCTTCACCGGCGCCTCATATCCCGGCACCAGGCGCTTGTAGCTGTTAGTGGTCGAGTTGGCGAAGGCGTTGATCGCCTTGGCGTGCTTGATGATGCCGCCGATGTACCACAGGCATTCCTGCGACAGGCCGGCGTACTGGTCGCCCGCGAACAGCGGCTTGCCGTCGCGCCAGATCGACTGGTGCACGTGCATGCCCGAGCCGTTGTCGGCGAACATCGGCTTGGCCATGAAGGTCGCGGTCTTGCCGTACGCCGCCGCGACGTTGTGGATCACGTACTTATACAGCTGCAGCCGGTCGGCCATGGTCAGCAGGTCGGAGAATTTGAGACCGAGCTCGTGCTGCGCCGGCGCCACCTCGTGGTGGTGCTTTTCCGGATCGAGACCCAGGTCCTTCATCACGCCCAGCATTTCGCCGCGCAGGTCCTGGCCCGAATCGACGGGATTGACGGGGAAGTAGCCGCCCTTGGGCCCGGGGCGGTGGCCCATGTTGCCCTCGGTGTACTCCGCGCCCGTATTCGCCGGCAGCTCGGTCGAATCGTAGCTGTAGGAGGTGTTGTGCGGCTGGGTCGACCAGCGCACGTCGTCGAAGATGAAGAACTCTGCCTCAGGGCCGAAATACACCGCATCGCCCACGCCCGACGACTGCACATAGGCCAGCGCCTTCTTGGCCATCGAGCGGCTGTCGCGGTTGTAGGGCTCGCCCGTGTCCGGGTTCATCACGTCGCAGAACAGGAAAAGCGTCGTCTGCTGGTAGAAGGGGTCGATGTAGGCCGTCGTCAGGTCCGGCTTCAGCAGCATGTCGGACTCGTTGATCGCCTTCCAGCCTGCGATGGACGAGCCGTCGAACATCGTGCCTTCGTTCAGGAAGTCGTCATCGACCAGGTCGATGTCGAAGGTGACGTGCTGCAGCTTGCCGCGCGTGTCGGTAAAGCGGACGTCGACGTACTTCACGTCCTTGTCCTTGATCTCCTTCAAGATCTTGTCTGCGGCGCTCATTCTCGAAAGTCCTGTTTCTTGGTCGTTTGGGGAGGAGGACGACCGCCGGACCCGAGGACCCGTCGGCCTTTGGGTCTGGCCTAGACGGCCTGGGCGCCGGTTTCGCCTGTACGGATGCGGATCACCTCGGCCACGTCCGAGACGAAGATCTTGCCGTCGCCGATCTTGCCGGTGCGGGCGAAGGTCTGGATCGCCTCGACCACGGCCGGAGCCAGGTCGTCGGCCACCACCACCTCGATCTTGATCTTGGGCAGGAAGTCGATGACGTATTCGGCGCCGCGATAGAGTTCGGAATGGCCCTTCTGGCGGCCGTATCCCTTGGCCTCCAGCACGGTCATGCCTTGCACGCCCACGTCCTGGAGCGCTTCCTTCACGTCATCCAGCTTGAACGGCTTGATGATGGCTTCGATCTTTTTCATGGCGATCCCGGCAGCGGCGCGCAAAACGGCTCGACGCTCGGGGGTGAATGGGACATGGCGGGGGCAGTCATGGCAAGCGGTTTTCGCCAGACGGCGCGGCAAAAGTGGGAACCCGGATGATTCACTCGAACACTCCCGGTCTCTGGCGAGGCCTTCTGCCCTGGCCGGGCGCGCAGACGCACAAGCATTCGAGAGGGCGGCTGGGCGTCGTTTCAGGTCGCGCGCACCAGACAGGCGCGGCGCGACTGGCGGCGCGCGCCGGCATGCGCGTGGGTGCAGGCTGGGTGCAGGTGTTGTGCCCTTCGGACGCCGCCGCCGTCCTGGCCCCCGTGCTGGAGGCGGCGCTGCTGACGCCGTTCGGATCGCCCGAATCGCTGGGTCGAGAGGCGGCGGGGCTGGACGCGGTCGTCATCGGACCGGGCGCCGGCAAGGGCGAGGACACCATTGACGCGATTGACGTGCTGAGTGTCAGCGGCGCCGCTCTGGTCATCGACGCCGACGGCCTGTCCGCCTTCAAGGGGCGAGCCGAAGAGCTGTTCACGGGCCTGGATCGGGACGACGTGCTGACGCCTCACGAAGGCGAGTTCGAGCGCCTGTTCCCCGGGCTCCTGGCGAACGGGCGAGAGGATGCCGCCGTGCGGGCGGCGCAGCGCGCCCAGGCCGTTGTCGTGCTGAAAGGCGCGGAAACGGTGATCGCCGCGCCGGACGGCCGATGCCGCATCAACCGCAACGGCTCGCCCTGGTTGGCGACCGCAGGGACGGGCGACGTGCTGGCGGGAATGATCGGCGGCCTGGTCGCCCAGCGCATGGACAGCTTCGAAGCCGCCTCGGCCGCCGTCTGGCTGCACTCGGAGGCGGCGAGCGGCTTTGGACCCGGCCTGATCGCGGAAGACTTGCCCGGCCTCTTGCCGCCAGTGCTGCGCGCCCTGTTCGAAGCGGAGCGGAGCGCGGGATCGGACTAGACTTCGCCCGATCAATCCGCGATTCGCAGGCCCATGACGATCCACACCCCGCCGCCCGAAGGCGGCCGCATCATTGACGAGCCGATGGAGCAGGCGCTGAGCCGCCGCTACCTGGCCTATGCGCTGTCGACCATCACCAACCGGGCGCTGCCGGACGTGCGCGACGGCTTCAAGCCGGTGCACCGCCGCATCCTCTACGCCATGCACCAGATGCGGCTGAACCCGCAGTCGGCGGCCAGAAAGTGCGCCAAGGTGGTCGGCGAGGTGATGGGCGGATACCACCCGCACGGCGACGCCTCGATCTATGAGGCGCTGGTGCGCCTGGCCCAGGATTTCGCCCAGCGCTATCCGCTGGTCGACGGGCAGGGGAACTTCGGCAATATCGACGGCGATAGCGCCGCGGCCATGCGCTACACCGAGTGCAAGCTGACGCCGGCGGCGCAACTGCTGCTGGAGGGGATCGACCAGGACGCCGTCGACTTCAAGGCGACCTACGACGACCAGGACAAGGAGCCGGTCGTCCTGCCGGCCGGCTTCCCCAACCTGCTGGCCAATGGCTCGTCGGGCATTGCGGTTGGGATGGCGACGTCGATCCCGCCGCACAATGCCGGAGAGCTGATCGAGGCCTGTCAGCTGCTGCTGACCAATCCAGCCGCGACCACGGCCGAGCTGGCCGAGATCGTGCCGGGGCCGGACTTCCCGACCGGCGGGGTCGCGGTTGAAGGACACGCCTCCATCCTCGACGCCTATGAGACCGGCCGCGGCGGCGTGCGTCTGCGGGCGCGCTGGGAGACCGAGGACCTGGGGCGCGGCGTGTGGCGCATCGTCGTCACCGAGATGCCGTATCAGGTCCAGAAGTCCAAGCTGATCGAGGCGCTGGCCGACCTGATCGAGCAGAAGAAGGCGCCGCTGCTGGCCGATGTACGCGACGAATCGGCCGAGGACATCCGCCTGATCCTGGAGCCCAAGAGCCGGACCATCACGCCCGAGGTGCTGATGGAGAGCCTGTTCAAGCTGTCGGACCTGGAAGTTCGGTTTCCCATCAACATGAACGTGCTGGACGCCACCGGCACGCCGCGTGTCATGGGGCTGAAGGAGTGCCTGCGCGCTTTCCTGGATCACCAGCGTGAGGTGCTGAACCGCCGCAGTCAATGGCGAATCGACCGGGTCGAGAAGCGGCTGCACCTGCTGGAAGGCCTGCGCATCGTCTTCCTGAACCTGGACGAGGTGATCCGCATCGTCCGTGAGGAGGAGCAGCCGAAGGCGGTTCTGATCGCCCGCTTCGGACTGACCGAGGTGCAGGCCGACTTCATCCTCGACACGCGGCTGCGGCAGCTGGCGCGGCTGGAGGAGATGACGATCGAGAAGGAGTTCTCCGAACTGTCGGAAGAACTGGCGCGCCTGCAGGCCCTGACATCGTCGGAGGGCAAGCAGTGGAAGGCCATCTCCAAGGAGTTGGAGACGGTGCGCAAGGCTCTGATCTCGCCTCGACGCACCACCATAGCGGAAGCCGTCGATGCGTCGGCGTTCGTCGCGCCGGAAGCCTTCATCCCGCGCGAGGCGATCACGGTGATTCTCTCCGAACGCGGCTGGATTCGGGCGGCGAAGGGGAGGGTCGAGGACCCCTCCGAGCTGAAGTTCAAGGAAGGCGACAAACTGGCCTTCCTTGTCCCGGGCTTCACCACCGACAAGCTGCTGATTGCGGCTTCGGACGGACGCATTTTTACCGTTGGGGCGGATCGACTGGCGTCCGGACGCGGGCACGGCGAGCCGCTGCGGCTGATGATCGATCTCGACGAGAAGGCCGAGATCATCAACGTCCTGTCGCATCAGCCGGGCGGGCGGCTGCTGATCGCATCAAAGGCGGGCTATGGCTTCATCGCGCCCGAGGACGAGTTACTGGCGCAGAAGCGTGGCGGCAAGCAGGTGCTGAACGGCGATCTGCTGGCGGTGCTGCGCGTGACCGGCGACCATGTCGCTGCGATCGGCGAGAACATCAAGACGCTGATCTTCCCCTTGGCCGAGCTGCCGGAGATGGGGCGCGGCAAGGGCGTGAAGCTGCAGGGCTTCAAGCAGGGCGGCTTGGCCGATGTGACGATGTTCAGCGCCGAACAGGGTCCGGAATGGGTCGATGGCGGCGGGCGTCGCCGTCAATGGCCGGACTGGAAGGACTGGCTGGGCAAACGCGCAGGCGCAGGCCGGCAGGGTCCGAGAGGCCTGAGAAAGTTCCGGTAGCCGGTCGCTCAGCTACTCCAGCGGCTCCCAGCCGTTGAAGCGGAGGACCTCGGCGGGGCGGAACTCGGCCTTGTAGTCCATCTTGCGCGAGCCCCTGACCCAGTAGCCGAGATAGACGAACGGAAGGCCGACGATCTCCGCCTGGCGGACGTGATCCAGGATGGCGAACCGGCCGAGGCTGCGTCGCGTCTCGGTCGGGTCGTAGAAGCTGTAGACCATGGATAGGCCGTCGCGCAGGTGGTCGGTCAGGGTGACGGCCAGCAACCGGCCGGGGCCGCTGTCCTCGGACGGCGCGCGATATTCGATCAGGTGGGTGCGCACGGCCGTGTCCTCGACCATGGCGACGTAGTCGAGCCAGCCCATCTCGCTCATGCCGCCGGTCGGATGGCGCGTGGTCAGATAGCGGCGCAGCAGCTGGAACTGCTCCACCGTCGCCTCGGCCTCGACCAGGCAGCGCGACAGGTCGTCGTTGCGGTGCAGGATCTTGCGCTGAGACCGCGAAAAGGCGAACCGCTCCACCGGCAGACGCACCGAGACGCAGGCGTCGCAGGCTTCGCACGCGGGGCGATAGGCGATGTTCTGACTGCGGCGAAAGCCGGAGGCCGTCAGCTCGTCGTTGACGTGCGCTCCGTCGGAGAACGGCAGGTTGGCGAACACCTTGCGTTCGGTCTTGCCCGGCAGATAGGGGCAGGGCGCCGTTGCGGTCATGAAGAACCGAAGCTGCCGTGTGGGAACGTGCTGCGTCACGACCGCACTGTCGCTCCATCACCCTTTCGCCCGCAAGTCTGTTCTCGCGGGCGGGGCATCCTACAGGCTGGTGTCCATGGGCAGGACCGGCGCCTCTCGCAACAGCACAATGGCGATGCGCCGGTTGCCGGCCAGCGAAGGATCGTCGGGATAGAGCGGATCCGATCCCGCCTTGCCCGCCACCGAATAGACGCGGTCAGGATCAACCCCCGCGCCTTGAAGCACCAGTCGCGAGGCGTTGGCGCGCTCGGACGACAGGCTCCAGTCGGCCGGGGCGCTGGCGCGGCCGGAGCCGGCGACGGCGCTGGTGTGGCCGGTGATGGAGATGCGGTTCGGCAGCTGGTTGACGACCTTGGACACGGCGCGCAGCAGCACCTGGGCGCGCGCGTTCGGCCGGGCCGAGTTGGTGTCGAACATCGAGCGGCCTTCCTGATCGACCAGCTGGATGCGCAGGCCCTCCGGCGTCTGATCGACGATCAGCTGCTTCGACAGCTCGGCCAGCTCAGGCATCGACTGCATGGCCTGGCGGAGCGATTCGGCGGCGGAGGCGAACTCGGCCGCCTCGCGCTTTTCGACTTCCTTTTGCAGCGCGGCGTCGCTGGCCGAGCTGAGATCGCTGGCGCCCGGCGCCTGAGCGTCCGGCGGCGCTTCCGGAGCCAGTTGCTCCAGCACCGACATCGAGCCCGCGCTTTTGACCCCGTCTTCGCCCAACGCCGTGCCGCCCAGGATGCCGCCTGACCCTGAGGTGGTTTCCGACACGCTGGCCGGCGCGAAATATTCGGCGATGCCGCGCTTCTGCTCCGGGTCCGTGGTGTTGATCAGCCACATCAGGAGAAAGAAGGCCATCATGGCGGTCACGAAGTCCGCGTAGGCGACCTTCCAGGCGCCGCCGTGGTGGCCGTGACCACCGACCTTCTTGACCTTCTTGATCAGGATCGGACGATCGCTGACAGCCATGGAAGTTCGCCCCCGAGGATTCCGCGCTCTCTGCTTGGCGGATCAGGGTTAAGGGCGGGTTTCCGAACGGCTCGCCTTGCCCTGCGGGCCCGCGCCGCATAGGTCGGACGGGTGAGCATCGAGCCGATCCCCGAACACCTGTCGCAAGCCGAGGCGGAAGAGGCGTCGGCCTATCGTCGCGCCCTGGGGGCCTTTGCGACCGGGGTGTGCGTCGTCACCGCCGATACGGCGGACGGGCCGATGGGGATCACCATCAACTCCTTCACCTCCGTGTCCCTGAACCCGCGCCTGGTGCTGTGGTGCATCGACGAACGGTCGGACCGCTGGCCGGTCTTCGCCGCCGCCAATCACTTCGCCATTCACGTGCTGCCGGCCGGCGATCGGGAGCTTGCGGCGCGCTTCGCCAAGGGCGTCTGCACCTTGTCCGAGGGCGAGTTCACGCGGGTGGGAGAGGGACCGCCGGGTCTGCCTGAGGCCCTGGCCCGCTTCGATTGCGCGGCGCACGATCGCATCCAGATGGGCGACCACATGATCCTTGTCGGTCGGGTCGAGCGCTTCAGTGGCTCGGACGGCGAGGCCCTGACCTATTTCCGGGGGCGCTACGGCCGCGCCGTCGAGAGCTGAGAGGAATGGCCATGAAGATCGGATTCGCGGGGCTGGGCGTCATGGGCGCGCCGATGGCGCGGCACCTGCTGAAGGGCGGGCATGAGGTGACGGGCTTCAACCGCACCTTCGCCAAGGCGCAGGCGTGGGCCGAAGCAACCGGCGGCCGTGCCGTGGAGACGGTCGCCGAGGCCGCGAACGGCGCCGAACTGTTCGTCATGTGCGTGGGCAACGACGATGACGTACGCCAGGTGACCGGCGAGGCCTTGGCCCATCTGCCGGCGGGCGCTGTGATCGTGGATCACACCACAACCTCTGCCAAGGTCGCACGCGAGATGGCGCAAGCGGCGACGGAGCAGGGCTGCGCCTTCCTGGACGCGCCCGTGTCGGGCGGACAGGCGGGGGCCGAGAACGGACAGCTCACCGTCATGGTTGGCGGCGACGCCGAGGCGCTGGCCAGAGCGGAGCCGGTGATCAAGGTCTACTCCAAGGGCATCCAGCACATGGGCCCGTCGGGATCCGGTCAGCTGACCAAGATGGTCAACCAGATCGCCATCGCCGGCGCGGTTCAGGGCCTGGCCGAGGCCGTGCATTTCGCACAGGTTGCCGGTCTGGACACCGACGCCGTCTTCGAAGCGGTGTCGAAGGGCTCGGCGCAAAGCTGGCAGATGGACAACCGCTGGAAGACCGCCGTCCGGGGCGAGTTCGACTTCGGCTTCGCCGTCGAATGGATGCGAAAGGACCTGGGGCTGGTGCTCGACGAGGCACGGGCGAACGGCGCGCGCCTGGCCATGACCGCGCTGACCGACCAGTTCTACGCCGAGGTGCAGGCCATGGGCGGCAATCGCTGGGATACGTCCAGCCTCGCCGCCCGTCTGTCGCGCTAGGCGAGCAACCGCGCGGCCTGCGGTGCGAAATAGCTCAGCACGCCCGCCGCGCCGGCGCGCTTGAAGCCGTGCAGGGTCTCCAGCATCGCGCGGTCCTGATCGAGCCAGCCGTTGGCGATGGAGGCCTGCATCATCGCGTACTCGCCGGACACCTGATAGGCGAAGGTCGGAACCTTGAAGGTCTCGGATACGCGCCGAACGATGTCGAGATAGGGCATGCCGGGCTTGACCATCACGGCGTCGGCGCCCTCGGACAGGTCCATGGCGACTTCCTTCAGCGCCTCGTCGGAGTTGGCGTAGTCCATCTGATAGGTCTTCTTGTCGCCGGTCAGCATGCGCGCCGAACCGACCGCGTCGCGATAGGGGCCATAGAAGGCTGAGGCGAACTTGGCGGCGTAGGACAGGATCAGGGTGTCCTGAAAGCCGTTGGCCTCCAGCGCCTCGCGGATGGCCTGGACCCGCCCGTCCATCATGTCGGATGGCGCGACCACGTCCGCGCCGGCATGAGCCTGGATAAAGGCCTGCTCGGCCAGCCGGTCCAGCGTCGCGTCGTTGACGATACGCTGGCCCTCCAGCACGCCGTCGTGACCATGGTCGGTGTAGCAATCCAGCGCCACGTCGCACATGACGCCGATCTCGGGCGCTGCGTCCTTGATGGCCTTGATGCAGTCAGGGATCAGGCCGTCGGGATCGGTCGCCCCCGTACCCACCGCATCCTTGATCGCGCCATCGACATTGGGGAACAACGCCAGCATCGGGATGCCGAGGTCGCGCGCCTCGACCGCAGCCTGCGCCGCAGCCTTGGGAGACAGGCGAAAGACGCCAGGCATGGAAGGCACGGGCACGCGGTCGTCCTCCCCGTCATGCACGATGATCGGCCAGATCAGGTCGGACGGGGTCAGAACGGTTTCCGCCACCAGACGGCGCACCCAGGGCGAGGCGCGCAGGCGACGCGGGCGGGCGAGGGGGAAGGGGGCGGGTTGATAAGGAACCATGACGCACTCCGGGTCGAAGGCGAGCGCCCTACGCCCGCAGGCGGGCCAGTGCAAATGGGCAGGACGTCATCGCCGGGTGCGCACAGCCGCTCAGCTTCTGAGAACCGTTATCAATGAAGGGGTTGGGGCGTTTTGTCCGCCTGGATCAATAGACATCGCTTCACCGTGGGGGCAGATAAGCCGAGGAGCCGCATAAGCGAAAGAACTTCCGTCTTGTTTGACTATAAGGCCGCCTTTCAGACGTCGGTGGAGCAGGTCCGCAAGGAAGGCCGCTACCGAGTGTTCGCCGACCTGAAGCGGGTGCGGGGCGAGTTTCCTCGCGCGGTGCGCCGGCGTGAGGACGGCTCCGAGCAGGACGTCGTGATCTGGTGCTCGAACGACTATCTCGGCATGGGCCAGCACCCGGACGTGCTCGCCGCCATGCACGAGGCGTTGGATGCGGTGGGCGCCGGCGCAGGCGGCACGCGCAACATCTCTGGCACGACGCGTTCTGCGGTCGATCTGGAGGCCGAGCTCGCGTCCTGGCACCAGAAGGAAGCGGCGCTGCTGTTCACCTCGGGCTACGTCGGCAACGAAGCCACCCTGTCGACGCTGCAGAAGATCCTGCCGGGGCTGATCACCTTTTCCGACTCGCTGAACCACGCTTCCATGATCGCGGGCATCCGGCATGGCGGCGGCGAGCGCCACATCTTCAAGCACAACGACCTGGAGCATCTCGAGGCGCTGCTGGCGGATGCACCGATCGATGCGCCCAAGCTGATCGCCTTTGAGAGCGTCTATTCCATGGACGGCGACATCGCCGACCTGAAGGGCGTCATCGCCCTGGCCCGCAGGTACGGCGCCCTGACCTATCTGGACGAGGTCCATGCGGTCGGCCTGTACGGAGAGACGGGCGCGGGCGTGGCCGAGCGCGACGGCGTGCTGGACGAGATCGACATCATCGAATGCACCCTGGGCAAGGCCATCGGCGTGATGGGCGGCTATATCGCGGCGGAGGCCGTGATCGTGGACGCGGTGCGAAGCTGGGCCTCGGGCTTCATCTTCACCACCAGCCTGCCGCCGGCGCTGACGGCCGGCGCCCTGGCCTCGGTGCGCCATCTGAAGACGCATCCGGAACTGCGCGCGGCGCATCAGGAGCGCGCGGCCACGTTGAAGACGCGCTTCGCCGCGGCGGGCATTCCGGTGATGGACAGCGAGAGCCACATCGTGCCGGTGCACGTCGGCGATCCGGTGCACTGCAAGATGATCTCGGACATGCTGTTGGACGACTACGGCGTCTATGTTCAGCCGATCAACTATCCGACCGTGCCCAAGGGAACGGAGCGTCTGCGTTTCACGCCGTCGCCCAACCATACGGACGCGATGATGGATCACCTGGTCGAGGCGATGGATCGGCTGTTCGTGCACTGCAACGTCGCGCGTCGTCCCGTCGCCGCGTGAACGATCCGGCGCCTGGCGAGGTGATCGTCGAGTTCACGCGCAACGGCGCCTATGTGAAATGCTCGGCCATCCACGTGGCGTCCGGCCGGGAGGTCAGCGCGCTGGGGCCGGCGAACGAACCCAAGGCGGTGGAGCGGGTCGCCCTGGCCAAGCTGAAACGTGCGCTCGCGGCAGGCTGACCACCAGATGTTGTGGTGATGCGGGCTGAGGCGTAGAGAAGCCGCCATACCTATTCGCCCGAGCAAGGACGACGCCCGCGTGACCGCCTTTACCCACGACGCCTTCTTCTCGAAGTCCCTCGCGGACGCCGATCCGGACATCTTCAAGGGCATCCAGGGCGAACTCGGGCGTCAGCAGGAACAGATCGAGCTGATCGCCTCCGAGAACATCGTCTCGAAGGCAGTGCTGGAGGCGCAAGGCTCGGTCCTGACCAACAAATACGCCGAAGGCTATCCGGGACGCCGCTACTACGGCGGATGCGAGTTCGCGGACGTGGTCGAGGACCTGGCGCGCGACCGGGCCAAGCAACTGTTCAGCTGCGCCTTCGCCAACGTCCAGCCGCACTCGGGCGCGCAGGCCAACCAGGCCGTGTTCTTCTCGCTGCTGCAGCCGGGCGACACCTTCCTCGGCATGGATCTGGCGTGCGGGGGGCACCTGACGCACGGCTCGCCCGCCAACCAGTCGGGCAAGTGGTTCCGGCCCGTCACCTACAAGGTGACGGAAGACACCAATCTGATCGACTATGATCACGTGGCCGAGATGGCGCAGAAGGAGAAGCCGAAGCTGATCCTGGCGGGCGCGTCCGCCTACAGCCGCGCCATCGACTTCAAGCGCTTCCGCGAGATCGCCGACAGTGTGGGCGCATACCTGTTCGTGGACATGGCGCACTATGCGGGTCTCGTCGCGGGCGGCGTCTATCCCGATCCGCTGCCGCACGCGCATGTGGTGACGACCACCACCCACAAGACCCTGCGCGGCCCACGCGGCGGCATGATCCTGTCCAACGACACCGAGCTGGGCAAGAAGATCAACTCGGCGGTGTTCCCCGGCCTGCAAGGCGGCCCGCTGGAGCACGTGATCGCCGGCAAGGCGGTGGCGTTCGGCGAGGCGCTGAAGCCCGAGTTCAAGGCCTATGCCCGCCAGGTGGTGGACAACGCCCGCGCCATGGCGGCGGTGCTGGAGGAGCGGGGGCTCAAGATCGTCTCGGGCGGCACCGACAGCCACCTGATGCTGGTCGATCTGCGGCCCAAGGGCGTGACCGGCAAGGCGACCGAGCATCAGCTCGAGAAGGCGCTGATGACCTGCAACAAGAACGGCGTGCCGTTCGACGCCGCGCCGTTCACCGTCACGTCCGGCGTACGACTAGGGACTCCGGCCGGCACCACGCGCGGTTTCGGCGTGGCCGAGTTCCAGCAGATCGGCGGCTGGATCGCCGATGTGGTCACCAGCATGAACGGCGGCGACGAGGCCGATCCGGCCGTGGTCGCGGGCATGGCGGCCCAAGTGCGCGAACTGACGCAGCGCTTCCCCATCTACGCCTGATCCGCCGATGAAGTGCCCTTTTTGCGGTAACCAGGACACCCAGGTGAAGGACAGCCGGCCGTCGGACGACGGTTCGGCCATCCGACGCCGACGGTCCTGCCCGCAATGCAGCGGGCGCTTCACCACCTTCGAACGGGTGCAGTTGCGCGAGCTCGTGATCCTGAAGCGCAATGGCCGGCGCACGCCGTTTGATCGGGACAAGCTGGAACGATCGCTCGGCATCGCATTGCGCAAGCGGCCGGTGCAGCCGGAGCAGGTGGAGCAACTGGTCAGCCGCATCGTGCGTCAGCTGGAGAGCCTGGGGGAGACGGAGATCCCGTCATCCACCGTCGGCGACTTCATCATGAAGGCGCTGAAGTCGGTCGATGAGGTGGCCTATGTCCGATACGCCTCGGTCTACAAGGATTTCCGCCACACCGGCGACTTCGCCAAATTTCTGGGCGATGAGGGGCTGGACGAGCCGGGTCACGGCCGCGGCTGATGCGTCCCACGGTCACCCTGAAGCTTGCGACGTCGCTGGATGGGCGCATCGCCACCGCGTCCGGAGAGAGCCGCTGGATCACCGGCGAGCCGGCGCGCCTGCAGGGACATCGACTGAGGGCGGCGCATGATGCGATCCTGGTCGGCGTCGAAACGGTGCTGGCCGACGATCCGGAACTGACGGCGCGATTGCCGGGGCGCACGGTGGATCAGCCTTTGCGGGTCGTCCTGGACAGCCGTCTGCGGACGCCGCCGTCCAGCAAGGTCGCGGGCGAGAACACGCTGATCCTGACGGCGGCCGAACCCGTCGCCGTGGGTGCGGCCGAAGTTCGTCAGGTCGCAGCGGAGCACGGGCGTCCGACGATCCCCGCCGTGCTGGCGGCTTTGGCCGACTTCGGCGTGCGGTCCCTGTTGATCGAGGGTGGCGGACAGGTGGCGGCGTCGTTCCTGCGTGCCGGCGCGGTGGATCGGATCGAGTGGCTCCGGGCGCCGATCCTGCTAGGAGACGAAGGGCGTCCAGGCGTGGCCGGGCTGCCGCTGCTGAAGCTTTCGGACGCCCCGACATTCCGGCGTCTTGCGGTGGAGCCCCTCGGTGACGACCTGTGGGAACGCTACGAGAAACGGCAGTAGGCATGTTCACCGGCATCGTCACCGACATCGGGCGCGTTCGCAGCGTCCGCGAAACCGAGCGCGACCGGCGCTATGAGGTCGATACGGCGTGGGACACGTCGAGCATCGATCTGGGCGCCTCGATCAGCCATGCGGGCTGTTGCCTGACCGTCGTCGAGACGGGTCCGGGCTGGTTTGCCGTCGAGGTGTCCGGCGAGACCCTGTCCAAGACGACGTTGGGCGCCTGGAAGGCCGGCGACGGCGTGAACCTGGAGCGCGCCGCGCGGCTGGGCGACGAGATGGGCGGCCATGTGGTGTCCGGCCACGTCGATGGCCTGGGCCGCGTCCGGTCGATCACGCCGGAAGGCGGCTCGCATCGGATCGAGATCGAGGCGCCCGAGCCGCTTCATCGGTTCATCGCTCCCAAGGGATCGATCACGGTGGACGGGGTGTCGCTAACGGTGAATGCGGTAGAGGGGCGGGTTTTCTCGCTCAACATCATCCCGCACACCTGGAAGGTCACGACGATGGGGCGGCTGCAAGCCGGTGACGCGGTGAACCTCGAGATCGATATGCTGGCGCGATATCTCGCGCGGTGGCAGGAGACCGCATGATGCAGATGGCGGCGGCGAACATGAACGACAGCCCGATCAGCCCGATCGAAGACATCCTGGAGGACGCCCGCAACGGCCGTCCCTACATCCTGGTGGACGCCGAGGACCGCGAAAATGAGGGCGATGTCATCATCCCGGCCCAGTTCGCGACGCCGGATCAGATCAACTTCATGGCGCGGCATGCGCGTGGCCTGATCTGCCTGGCGATCACGACGGAACGCGCTCGGCAGTTGCGCCTGCCCCCGATGGCGGCCGACAATCGCACCAGCATGGGCACGGCCTTCACGGTATCGATCGAGGCGCGGGAAGGCGTGACAACCGGCATCAGCGCCGCCGATCGCGCCCGTACGGTTCAGGCCGCGGTCGATCCGAACAAGGGCGCGGATGATATTGTCTCGCCCGGCCACGTCTTTCCGCTGGTGGCGCGCGACGGCGGCGTGCTGGTCCGCACCGGCCACACCGAAGCGGCGGTGGACATCAGTCGCATGGCCGGCCTGACACCCGCGGGCGTCATCTGCGAGGTCATGAACGACGACGGCACCATGGCGCGCCTGCCGGACCTGGTCGCCTTTTCGCAGCTGCATGGCATCAAGATCGGCACGATCGCGGACCTGATCGCCTATCGCCGCCGCACCGAGCGGTTCGTCGAGCGGGTCATGGATACGCCGTTCGAGAGCGTCCACGGCGGGCCGTTCCGCCTCATGCTGTACCGGAACACCATCGAAGGCGCCGAGCACGTGGCGCTGGTGCACGGGAAGATCGACCCTTCCAGACCGACGCTGGTGCGGATGCATCAGGTGGATTTCGCCGCAGACCTGCTGGGGCATGTGGAACGCCGTCAGGACTATGTGCCCAAGGCGCTGCGTCAGATTACGGATCACGACGGCGCGGGCGTGGTGGTGTTCCTTCGCGATCCCGCCTTGAAGGGTCTGGCCGAGCGTCTGGCCGGGGGCGACAAGCCGGTTGGGGCCGACGACCGCTCGCTGAGGAACTATGGCGTCGGCGCGCAGATCCTTTTGGATCTCGGCGTGCGCGACATGATCGTGATGAGCTCGACGCGTCCCGAGCCGACCGCGCTGGAAGGCTATGGCCTGCGCATCGTCGGCTGGCGCGGCATGGACGGAGAAACAAGGACGTGAACACCAGACCGCGCGTGCTGATCGTCGAGGCGCGCTACTATGACGAATTGGCCGATGCGCTGCTGAGCGGCGCCAAGGACGCGCTGACCGAGGGCGGAGCCGACTTCGATGTCGTGACCGTGCCGGGCGCATTGGAAGTGCCGACCGCCATCGCCATGGCCGACGAGGCCGGCCGGTATCCCACCGCGCCGCGCTACGACGGCTTTGTCGCCCTGGGCTGCGTTATCCGGGGGGAGACCTATCATTTCGAGATCGTGGCGGATCAGTCCGCGGCGGGTCTGCGCAACCTCGGCGTCAAGGGATTGGCGATCGGCAACGGCATCCTCACTACCGAGGACGAGGATCAGGCCTGGGCTCGCGCCCGTCCGTCCGAGGGCGACAAGGGGGGCGGGGCGGCTCGCGCCTGTCTCGACCTCATTGCATTGCGCAAGCGACTTCGCCTAGGCGTCGGCGCATGAGCGAACCCAACAGCATCCAGTCCGTCCTCCAGCAACTGGCCGAGGCCGAAAGGCAACGCGCCGAGCCGCAGCTGAGCAGCCGTCAGCGGCGAGCCCGCACGGTGTCGCGCCTCGCCGCCGTGCAGGCGCTCTATCAGATGGAACTGGCGGGCGAGGGCGTGGAGACGGTGATCACCGAATTCTCCAACTTCCGCTTCGACGCCGACATCGAGGGCGCGCCGCTGGCCGAAGCGGACGAAGCCTATTTCGCCGAAGTGGTGCGTGGCGTGATCGAGAGCCAGCGCGAGATCGACGCCGCCATCACCGCGCGTCTGGCCTCGAACTGGCGACTGGAGCGTGTGGATGCGACCTTGCGGGCGCTGCTGCGCTGCGGCGCCTGGGAGCTGTTGAAGCACCCCGACACGCCGCGCGAGGTCGTGATCGACGAATACGTCGAGCTGGCCAAGGCCTTCTTCGACGACGCTGAGGCGCGCTTCGTCAATGCGGCGCTGGACGGCGTGGCGCGCGATCGCGTCGCGATCAACGGAGCGGCGCGAGACGCCACCGCCTGATGTCGGCCCTGGACGTCGCCGGCGAGTTCGAGACCATCGAGACGCTGCTGGCGCCGCTGGCCCATCCGGAGTGGGGGCGGGGGCTCAAGGATGACGTGGCGGTGCTGCCGTCGCGCCTTGGGCATGATCTCGTCCTGACCAAGGACGCCATGGTCGAGGGCGTCCACTTCCTGCCGGACGATCCGCTGGACACCGTCGCCAAGAAGCTGCTGCGGGTGAACCTGTCCGATCTTGCGGCCAAGGGCGCCGAGCCGTTCGGCTACCTCCTGGCCTGCCATTGGAGCACTCGCTGCGGCTGGCCTGAGCGGGAGCTGTTCGTCCGCGGCCTGGCCGAGGATCAGGCGTGGTTCGGCGTGCATCTGCTGGGCGGCGACACTGTCACTACGCCCGGGCCGCTGTCTCTTTCGCTGACGGCGCTGGGCTGGATCCCTGCAGGGCGGACGGTGTCGCGGTCGGGCGCGCAGCCCGGCCACCTGGTGTTCGTCACGGGCGTCATCGGCGACGGCTGGCTTGGACTAAAGGCGGCGCGGGGCGAGTTGAAGCTGGGACCTGATCGCACCGCCGCGTTGGTGAACCACTATCGCACACCCGCGCCCTGTCTGGACTTCGCCAGCGTTGTACGCGACTTCGCCAGCGCCTCGGCCGACGTGTCGGACGGGCTGATCGCGGACCTGGAACACATCGCCAAGGCGAGCGGCGTCCGCATCCGCGTTGATCTGGAGGTCCTGCCGACATCGGCGGCGGCGCAGGCCTGGCTCGGTGAGCGTGTGGACGGGGTGGCGGCGCTGAGGGATCTGGCCACCGGAGGCGACGACTACGAGATCGTGTTCACGGCCCATCCTCGGCATGAGGAGACGCTGAGACGGCTGGCCGAGGGTAAGCTCGTGCGGCTGACGCGGATCGGACGTGTCGAAGCGGGCGCGGGCGTCGAGGTCCGGCACCAGGACGCGCCGGTGGCGATCGCCTCGGCCGGGTGGAGCCACCGCTAGCAACGGAATCTCAACGGCGCGCCGTCAGGATCGCGCCATGGACCGCAGACAGATGATCGCCGCCGGAACCGTCGCCCTGGCCACAGGCGCCGCCTCCACAAGCGAGGCGTCCTCCTCGGGCGGGAGTTCGCCCGCGCCCGCAATGAGCATCTCCGGCGTGGGTCTGCCGGTGATCGAGGGCGGGCGGCTGAGGAACTATGTGTTCGTGTCGCTGCGCCTGCACCTGGGCGCCGGCAAGACTCCGGAACAGATGAAGAGCAAGGAACCCTTCCTGCGCGACGCCCTGGTCAAGGCCGCGCATCGGGCGCCGTTCAGCGTGCCCGGAGACTGGACGCGCCTGAACGAGCGGGCGCTGTCCGCCAGCCTGATCGCCGCCGCCGGCGCCATCGCCGGTCGGGGTTCGGTTACGCGCGTGGAGGTGGTTGCCCAGAACCCGCGCCGTCGCACGGGCATGCCGACGGCCTGATCACGTCCTAGTCGGGGCGACGCTGACCCGGGACGTCCTCGTCCGTGCGCGGCAGCTGACCACGGCCCACGTTGCCCAGCAGCTGCTCGAGCACCGACAGCGAACGGCCGCGCGTCGGCGTCTCGCGATCGTTCATCGCGATCTCCTGGCCGTCTTCCAGGCCAAGCGTGCGCACCGCCGCGACCTTGCCGTCGGCCTCGTTGAAGGTGATCTCGGTCACGGTGCGGCGCGAGATGGTCGGACGGTTGTAGGTGTAACGCTCGGTCGTCTGGCTGATGTAGTACCAGACCTGATCCGGCTCGAACGTCGAGGTCGTCGACGGCGAGCCGAGTTGGGCCAGCACCGTCTCCTTGGTGTCCGTACCCGCCACGATGTCCGCCGGCTTCTTGTCTATGGCCTGAAAGCCGTTGCTGCCGATCGTCGGGGCGCAGGCGGCGGACAGGCCAGCCAGGGCGGAGGCGACGACAAGAGCTTTGAGACGGGACATGATCGAACGCCTGCAACAGGATAAGGTCTTTGACCTAGACGGACCCGCGTCCTAGTTCAACGGCGCGGCGGAAAAGGGGCGTGCCATGCTGACCAGACTTCTGCGCCCCAAGGTCAAGGACCGCACGGGCGAGGCGCTGTATGCGCTGGCGGTGGCGCAGGCGCGCCAACCGGGCTTCTACACCGCCCTGGGCGTCGCGGACCGGATCGATTCGCGCTTCGAGCTGTACACCCTGCATGTGCTGCTGCTGGTGCTGCGCTTGCGTGATGAGGGCTCCGGCGAGGGCGAAGAGGCTGCGCAGGCGCTGTTCGACGCCTATGTCTCTGCCCTGGACCATGCGCTGAGGGAACTCGGCGTCGGCGACGTTTCCGTGGGCAAGAAGATGCGCAAGCTGGGCGAGGCCCTCTATGGGCGGATGAAGGCGTATGAGGCGCCGCTGCACGCCGGCGACGCCCAGGTCCTGGCCGCCGCGCTGGCGCGGAACGTCTATGAGACTGACAATGCGGACGCCGCCCGTTCGCTGGCGCAGTATGCGCTGGAGACGCGCGCCGGACTGGCGACGCAGGGCTTGAAAGCGATCAAGAGCGGGCCGACCTGGCCGGACATTCACCCATGACCCAGAACCTTCCCTACAGCGAACCCTTGCGCATGAATCAGGTTGGCGTCGGCGTGACGCGCCGACTGGAGCCGGACGAAGCGACGCGGGCGCGCATCGCGCGGGCGCTGGACCTGCAGGCGCTTGATCGTTTCAGCGCCGACATGACGGTCGAGCCCTCCACCGGCGGCTGGCGCCTGTCTGGCGTCATCTCGGCCCACGCGGTGCAGAGTTGCGGCCTGACCCTTGAACCCTTGCCCGTGGACGTGAACGAGCGGTTCAGCGTGGGCTTGGCGGAAACAGCGCCGGACGAGACCTCCGAGATCGAGGTGCTGATGGACGAGGATGCGCCGGACGTGATCGAGGACGGCCGCATCGACCTCGGTCAATATGCGGTGGAACAGCTGGCGCTGTCGCTCGACCCCTTTCCGCGCAAGCCCGACGCCGCCTTTGTGCAGCCGGAGGAGCCGGGCGACATCTCTCCCTTTGCGGTGCTGAAGGGCGTCAAGGATCGCAACGACCCTGGCCAAGGTTGACGCGACCGCCGCCTCGTTCCACACGCCCCTTCTTTCCAGCGCTGCGACAAACGGCGCGATTGCCTGAGGTTTCCTTGCCGTCGCCAGTCACAATCTCGCTCGACGCCATGGGCGGCGACCACGGTCCATCGATCGTGGTGGCCGGGGTCCGAGACTACATCCGGCGCTACGGCGGTGAGGGCGTCCGCTTCGTCCTGCACGGCGACCAGCAGGCAATCTCGCGCGAGCTCACGCGGTGCCGGCTGTCGGCCGAGGTCTGCGAGGTGCGGCATACCGACAAGGTGGTCGCCATGGACGAAAAGCCCGCCCAGGCCATGCGCCGCGGCAAGGGCTCCAGCCTGTGGAACGCCATCGAACAGGTAAAGGCGGGAGAGGCGGGCGCCGTCGTCTCGGCCGGCAACACCGGCGCCTTGATGGCGATCTCAAAGCTGATCCTGCGCATGTCTGCGCCGGGGCTCGAGCGACCCGCGATCGTCGCCAGCTGGCCGACGTTTCGCGGCGTCACCGCCGTGCTGGACGTGGGCGCCAATATCGACAGCGACGCCGAGCAGTTGGTCGAATTCGCCATCATGGGCGAGGCCTTCCAGAGTGCGGTGCATGGCGTGGAGCGTCCGACCGTCGGCCTGCTGAACGTCGGCTCCGAGGACATGAAGGGCCACGAGGAGGTGCGCGAGGCGCACCGTCTTCTGCGCGAAGGCGCCTTCGGCATCGCCTACCACGGCTTTGTCGAGGGCGACGATATCGCAAAGGGAACGGTCGACGTGGTGGTCACCGACGGCTTCACCGGCAATATCGCGCTCAAGACGGCGGAGGGCACGGCGCGGTTCGTCGGCGCCCTGCTGAAAGAGGCGCTGACTTCGGGTCTGCAATCAAAGATCGGCGCGCTGATCGCCTATCCGGCCCTGCGCAAGATGCGCCGGCGCATGGACCCCAGCGCCGTAAACGGCGGCCCCCTGCTGGGGCTGAACGGGATCGTAGTGAAGAGCCACGGCGGGGCGGACGCGGCCGGCTTCGGCAACGCCATCCGCATCGCGGTCGACCTGGCCCGCAGCGACTACATGACCAAGGTCAGCGCGGGCCTGCAGCGGCTCGGCAGCGTCGTCGAACAGACACGGGCCCACCCCGAATCCAGCGAGACGGTTCAATGAGCGTCATCCGCAGCGCGATCACCGGCGTCGGCTCGTATCTGCCCGAAGAGATCGTGACCAACGCCGATCTGGCCAAGGTCGTAGACACGTCCGACGAATGGATCGTCGAACGCACCGGCATACGGCAACGCCACAGGGCTCGGCCCGATCAGCCCACCAGCGACCTTGCCGTCGAGGCCGCCAAGAAGGCGCTGGAGGATGCGGGACGCACGGCCGCCGATGTCGATCTGATCATCGTGGCGACCACCACGCCGGACATGACCTTTCCGGCCGTCGCCTCCATCGTGCAGCGCAAGCTGGGCACGGGCGTCGGCATCGCCTTTGACGTGCAGGCGGTGTGCTCGGGCTTCGTTTATGCGCTGAGCGTCGCCGATGGCTTTGTCGCGCGCGGCATGTCGAAATGCGCCCTTGTCATCGGCGCTGAAGAGATGACGCGGCTGATGGACTGGACCGACCGCACCACCTGCGTGCTGTTCGGCGACGGCGCCGGCTGCGTGGTGGTGGAGCCGCGCGAAGGGCAGGGCACGGCGCAGGATCAGGGACTGCTCGGCTTCGCCTTGCGCTGCGACGGCTCCAAGACCGACCTGCTTTACGTGGACGGCGGACCGGCCTCGACTGGTACGGTGGGACATCTGCGCATGGCGGGCAACCAGGTGTTCCGCCACGCCGTGGTGAACATCGCCGAGGGCATCACCGCCACCTGCGAGGTCGCCGGGGTTACGGTGCCCGAGGTGGACTGGTTCGTGCCCCACCAGGCCAATCAGCGCATCATCAAGGGCGTGGGCGACCGGCTGGGCCTGGACGAGAACAAGGTGATCTCCACGGTCGCCGAACACGCCAACACCTCGGCCGCGTCCATCCCCCTGGCGCTGGACGCCGCGATCCGCGACGGTCGGATCAAGCGGGGCGATCTGGTGCTGCTGGAAGCGATGGGCGGCGGCCTGACCTGGGGCGCCTGCGCGATCAGGCTATAAGGCGCGCTTGATTTCGGCGCGCCTCGGCGGCCTTATGTCGATGGCGCGATCTGGAGATGCGGATGTCCGAACAGAAGACCCTGACCCGGGCCGACTTGTGCGAAGCCGTCCACATGGAGGTTGGCCTGTCGCGGCACGAATGCTCCAGCCTGGTTGAACGCACCCTGGAGATGATCGTGGAGTCGCTGGAACGCGGCGAACTGGTCAAGCTGTCCGGCTTTGGCGTGTTCCAGGTGCGCGAAAAGCGCGCCCGCATGGGCCGCAATCCGAAGACGGGCGAACCGGCCGCGATCAATCCCCGCCGCGTCATCAGCTTCCGCGCCTCGCAGATCATGAAGGCTCGTGTCCACGACGCCGGCGCCTGCGATTGATGGCGGCTGCGCCGTCGGGAAAGAGCGCCGCCGCCTTTCGCACCATCTCGGAAGCGGCCGAGGCCGTCGGCGCGCCCCAGCATGTGCTGCGGTTCTGGGAAACGAAGTTCGCCTTCGTTGCGCCCGTCAAACGTGCGGGCGGCCGACGCTTCTATCGTCCCGCCGACATCGAAACGTTGAAGGCGATCCGGCGGCTGCTGCACGACGAAGGCATGACAATCCGGGGCGTAGAGCGGCTTTACCAGGCCGGCGGCCTGAAGCGAATCCTCGGCGAGGAGGCGACCGTCGGCCACGCTCGGGCCAGCATCGATGGGTCTGCGCCGGCGGATGATCTGCAGTCGCTCCTGGCCGAACTCGAGGCGGCGGCGACGCGGCTGAACGCGGTTCTGAAGCGATAGCGAACACGGGCGCGTTTTGCGTTTGCGGCCCGGCTGAGTCGCCTCTATAGGGAGCGCCTTCGGAGCGTGGCGCAGCCTGGTAGCGCACTTGACTGGGGGTCAAGGGGTCGCAGGTTCGAATCCTGTCGCTCCGACCATTTGGATAAAGCCCGCGATTTCGGTCGCGGGCTTTTCTGTTTCGGCCCTAGCCGCGCTCGGCCCATTTCAGCAGCGGGATCAGGGGCAGGCCCCAGGCCGTGCCGCCGATGGCGAAGAACAGGAAGTCCAGCAGCGCCGAGGCGGGAAACAGGCCTCGCAGCGCGATCAGCACCCAGACCCAGAAGGCGAGAAAAGCCAGAACGCCCATCGCCGCCACGAACCGGCGGGCGCGCGCACCCATCAGCGTTTGCTCCGGAACAGGAAAAAGGCGACGAGGCAGAACACCGCCCCGCCCATGGCCCAGGGAACCCACGCCCAACTGTCGGTGATCGCCATGGCGAAGACGCGCACCGCCAGAAACCAGCCGCACACCGCGCCCGTCGCGGACACCAGAGACGTCGCCAGAAGCCCTCGCCGGCCTGTCAGAAAGTCGGCGATGGCCGCCAGCAACAGGGCGCCCACGGCGGCGGTGATGATCTCGGCGTACTCCAAGCCTGTCCTCTCATGGCGCAAGTGCGCCGTTAACTTAAAGCGACTCGATCTCGCCGCTCGAGCGGGGCATACCGCCACGGTCGCATCAACGATGACGGCACCATAGTCGGGTCAGCAGCAGGCGTCGAATGAACCGTTTCGGGTCCTATGATCGCAGTCGCGTCGTGGCCGCGTGGCTGTTCGCCACAGCCGCCATGGTGTTCGTGATGGTGGTGATCGGCGGGGTGACGCGGCTGACGGGATCGGGCCTGTCCATCACGGAATGGAAGCCGATCATGGGTGCGATCCCGCCGCTGAACACAGCCGACTGGCTGGAGGCCTTCAACAAGTACAAGCAGATTCCGCAGTACGCGCAGGTCAACGTCGGCATGAGCCTGGCCGAGTTCCAGGGCATCTTCTGGTGGGAGTGGCTTCACCGGCTGGTGGGGCGCGCGATCGGCCTGGTGTTCGGCCTGCCGCTGGTGGCGTTTCTGCTGTTCCGGTTCGCGTCGCCGCGCTCGCGCCTGCGTCGCTGGGCCATGCCGGACCGGCTCATCTGGCGCTGCGTGCTGCTGCTGGCGCTGGGCGGGCTGCAGGGACTGATCGGCTGGTGGATGGTGTCCAGCGGCCTGTCCGAGCGGGTCAGTGTGGCGCCGGAGCGGCTGGCGGTGCACTTGGGCCTCGCATTTGTCCTGTTCGCCGCCCTGATCTGGACGGGGCTGGAGGCCTGGTTCGGAGAGGACCATGGCCGTCCACCCGCCGGCTGGGCCAGGGGCGCGGGCCTGCTGTTCGGCCTTGTCTTCCTGCAATGCCTGCTGGGAGCTCTGGTTGCGGGCGGCAAGGCCGGGCTGGTCTATACCGATTGGCCGCTGATGAACGGGCAGGTGCTGCCGCCGGCGGATTGGAGCCTGGGCGTCGGCGCCTTTCTGCACGATCAGGCGCTGACGCAGTTCAACCATCGGCTCGGCGCCTATGCTCTGCTGATCGTCGCCTCGATCTACGCTTTTCAGGCCTGGCGCTGGCGCGTCGCCGAAGGGATGGGGGCAGGGGCCTTCACCGTCGCCGGCGCGGTGTGGCTGCAGGCGGTCTTGGGCGTGGTCACCCTGATTCATGCCGTGCCGTTGTCCTTGGGCGCGCTGCACCAGGCGGGCGCGGCCTTGGTCCTGGCGGCCGTGACCGCGAACCTGTGGATCGTGTTGCGCTCTCAGCCGCGCATTTTCATGAGCGGACCTCGCGCGGTAGGTCGCTAAAGCAAGGTATTTTGATACCGCATGCATTTTCCTATGCGATAACAACGCGATAGAACAAGGCGGGTCTCCCGCGCTGCATTGACGTGGATGGGCGCCTCCTGTATCAGCGCGCCTTCCTTCGGTTCCCCAGCGGAGCCGGACCCGATTTCGTCTTCCAGGAACCACCTCATGCTGAAGAGCACCACGGCTTCGTTGAAGCCGGCCGAGGTCGAGAAGAAGTGGATCCACATCGACGCCGAAGGCGTCGTGGTGGGCCGCCTCGCGACCTTTATCGCCAACCGCCTGCGCGGCAAGCACCGCGGCGACTACACCCCGCACGTCGATTGCGGCGACTATGTCGTCGTGACCAATGTCGACAAGGTGGTGTTCACCGGCAAGAAGTCGACCGACAAGGTCTACTATCGCCACACCGGCCACCCGGGCGGCGTCAAGGAAACCACCCCGGCCAAGGTGCTGGGCGGTCGTTTCCCCGAGCGCGTGCTTGAAAAGGCCGTGGAGCGCATGCTGCCCAAGGAAAGCCCGCTGGCCCGCAAGCAGATGACGCACCTGCGCCTGTTCGCCGGCTCCGCGCACAGCCATGAAGCCCAACAGCCGGAAACCGTCGACTTCAAGTCGATGTCGGCCAAGAACGTCCGGAGCGCCTGAGCATGACTGACGCGACGCAAACGACCGCCCCCCAATCCTCGCAAGGCTTTGACGCCCTGCGCGGCCTGACCGCCTCGACCGAGGCCGAAGCGCCGGTTCACGTCCAGAAGCTGGACTCGCTGGGCCGCGCCTATTCGACCGGCAAGCGCAAGAACGCCATCGCCCGCGTGTGGGTGAAGCCGGGCACCGGCAAGATCACCATCAACGGCAAGGACCAGGAGCAGTATTTCGCTCGCCCCGTGCTGCGCATGATGATCGCCCAGCCGCTGACCGTCTCGGATCGCGCCACCCAGTATGACGTGATCTGCACCGTCGAAGGTTCGGGCCTGTCCGGCCAGGCCGGCGCCATCCGCCACGGCCTGTCGCACGCGCTGACGCACTACGAGCCGGAACTGCGCAAGGTCCTGAAGCCGCACGGCTTCCTGACCCGCGACAGCCGCGTCGTCGAGCGCAAGAAGTACGGCCGCGCCAAGGCTCGCCGCAGCTTCCAGTTCTCGAAGCGCTAAGTCGGTCGCAACCGCGACTGGAAAACACAAAGGCGCTTCGGGCAAAACCCGGAGCGCCTTTTTTCTGTCCGCAGACGCAGCCAAGGCGGAAGCCATGACCCACAAAATCTTCATCGACGGCGAAGCCGGGACCACAGGGCTGGAAATCCGCGAGCGGCTCGAGGCGCGCGGCGATCTGGAGCTGATCCTGCTGGGCGACCGCCGTCGCGATCTGGAGGCGCGGCGCGAGGCGCTGAACGCCGCCGATGCGGTGATCCTGTGTCTGCCGGACGACGCGGCGCGAGAAGCGGTTGGCCTGATCGACAATCCGGCCGTGCGGGTGATCGACGCCTCGACGGCCTATCGGGTGGCGCCCGGCTGGACCTACGGCTTTCCCGAGATGGACGCCGGGCAACGCGACGCCATCGCCGACGCCACGCGTGTGTCGAACCCCGGCTGCTATCCGACTGGCTTCATCGGCCTGATGCGGCCGCTGGTGCAGGCGGGGATCGTGCCGGCGGATCGGCCGATCAGCGTCAACGCCGTGTCCGGCTATTCCGGCGGCGGCAAGGGCATGATCGCCGAGTTCGAGACGGGCGAGGGCGCGCCGTCCTTTCGCGCCTATGGCCTGTCGCTGCAGCACAAGCATGTGCCCGAGATGACGCGCCATTCCGGCCTGACCATGCCGGTGCTGTTCGCGCCGGCGGTGGGCGCCTATCGCCAGGGCATGCTGGTTGAGATTCCTCTGCATCTTTCCAGCCTGCCGGAAACGCCTTCGGTGGAGCGCATCCACGGCGCTCTCGTCGAACACTATGATGGGGCGCGCTTCGTCGAGGTGGCTGACCTGGACGAGACAGAGGCGATGACGGGCATTGAACCGCAGGGATTGAACGGGACGAACCGCATGCGGCTGCATGTGTTCGGCGATCGGGGCGGCGAACAGGTCAGGCTGGTCGCGCTGCTGGATAATCTCGGCAAGGGGGCGTCCGGCGCGGCCGTTCAGAATCTGAACCTGATGCTGGGCCTGGACGAGGCGACAGGCCTCGTCTGACCGTGCAACCCTGTGACGTCGGCGAACGTAGCTGAGGTCATGAGCCACACAGAACTTCCCGGACTGCATCGTCGCGCGCTGCTGGCGGGCGCAGGCGCGATCAGCCTGACGGCCTGCGGATCGGGCGCGACCGAAGCCGATGCTTCGGAACAACGCTTCAGCGGCTCGGCGGTCCGGCGCTTATCGGACGGAGAGTGGCGGCGCAGGTTGGGCGATGCGTCCTGGCGCGTGCTGCGTCACGAAGGCACCGAGCGCGCCTTCACCAGCCCGCTGAACAACGAACACCGCCATGGGGTCTTCGTCTGTCGCGGTTGCGATCTGCCGCTGTTCCAGTCGGCTTGGAAGTTCGAATCCGGCACCGGCTGGCCCAGCTTCTACGATGTGATAGCCAGCAACATCGGCAAGAAGCGCGACTTGGCGCTGGGCATGCCGCGCATCGAATACCACTGCGCCCGTTGCCTGGGGCATCAAGGGCATGTGTTCAACGACGGGCCCCGCCCGACGGGGCTACGCTACTGCAACAACGGCGTCGCGCTGAAGTTCACGCCGGCCTGAGCGATCAGTCGCCCTTGCGCGCCTTCAGCGCCGAATCGATCGTAAGGCCGAACAGCAGGGCGACGATGATGACCAGCAGACCATAGTCGCGGCCGGGCGCGAACACCGGCACGGCCGCCGCGGCGATGGCGAAGATCGGAAACAGACCCGCCCACACCGCGGTCGCCGGCGCGTCCCGCCGGATCAGCGGCTTGGCGTCCCGGTGCATCATGCGCGAAACCGGCCCGTTGGCGACCACGAACACCAGCGCGCAGATCGCCGCCAAAAGCCCGTATTTCAGCTGCGCGCCCGGAACGCCGTAAAGACCGGCCGTCATGACCAGCAGAATCAGGGCGACGCCGGTGCTGACGGCCAGCAGCAGATTGGGATCGAAACGGTTCAAGCTCTGTGCATCCGAATGTTGGCGCGGTCTGTGCGCCTGCGCCGACCGTTTGGGACAGCCTACTCTTCCGATGGATGGCGAGGCTAGTGCGGCCAACGGTCCGGGCGTGACGCGGGCTTCCGCCGGTTCAGGCGATGGCCTATGTCCTGATCGATCATGAGCGCGCATTCGACGAAGACCATTCTTGTCGCGGTCGCAGGTCTGGCGACCTGCGGCTGCACCACGGCGCTGGACCGGAGCCAGGTGGTGGCAAGTCCGATGTCCGAGCGCGTCGAGGCTCTGGTCGCCGCGAACCGTTCCTATCCTCGATGGGCGGACTTCCCGACGGCGCCGGTCGACCTGCTGACGCCCCAGGCCGTCGCCGCGCGTGTCGGCGATCTGCGCGGCTCCAGCTTGCGTCTGACGGACGAGACGTCGCGGATCGACTGGACGCTGAGCGATCCTGAGGCTCTGGCCGCCGAGACTCGCCAGGCCGTGGGCGCCGTGCCCGTGTCGCCCGACACGGTGCGCACCGAGGCCGAGGTCGAGGCTTTCGCCCGCCGGCTGCGCGAGCGCGCCAAGGCGCCGCCGCCGATCGATCGCCAGCCTTGAGGCCGCCGAACCATGGCTGACGGATCCGGCCTAGGCAGCCGCCCGGCCTTCCTGGGCGTCGAGCGGTCCCTTTCCGGTCGCGCCTGGCGACAGCGGGCGGCGGACGCCTCGCTGGTGCGTCATCACATGCAGGCGCTGGGTCTGGACGAACCGCTGGCGCGCGCCATGGCCTCCCGCGAGGTCGGGGCCGAAGAAGGCGCGCACTATCTGAAGCCTACGCTTCGCGCCCTGTTCCCCGATCCATCGTGCTTCGCCGATATGGATGCGGGGGCGGCGGCCATTGTCGATGCCGTGAAGCGCAAGGCCAGCATCCATGTGTTCGCCGACTACGACGTCGACGGCGCGGCCAGCGCCGCGCTTCTGATCCGCTGGTTCAGGGCTGTGGGCGTCGAGGCGCCGATTTATGTGCCGGATCGCTTGACCGAGGGCTATGGCCCCAGCGCGCGCGCCTTCGACACGCTGAAGGCCTCCGGCGCCGAACTGGTGATCACCGTCGACTGTGGCGCGGCGGCGAACGAGGCGCTGGCGCATGCCGCCGCCATTGGCCTGCCGGTGGTGGTCGTCGATCACCACCTGATGCGCGCCGAGCCGCCGAAGGCGCTCGCCGTGGTCAACCCCAATCGTCCGGACTGCGGATCGGGACAGGGCGTGCTGGCTGCCGCCGGGGTCGTTTTCGTGCTGCTGGCGGCCTTGAATCGGGAGGGTCGCAAGCAGGGCCTGTTCGCGGAACGCGCCGAGCCGGACATCCGCCAATGGATGGATCTGGCGGCGCTGGGCGCCATTTGCGACGTGACGCGCCTGTCCGGCTTCAATCGCGCCCTGACGGGTCTGGGCCTGAAGGTGATGAGCGACTGGAGCAATCCAGGCTTGCGCGCCCTGCTGGGCGCAGCGGGCGTGGAGCCCGGCGCGGCCAAGGCCAGCCATGCGGGCTTTATCCTGGGACCCAGAATCAATGCGGGCGGTCGCATCGGCCGTTCGGACCTGGGCGCGCGGCTGCTGTCCACCGACGACGCCGCCGAGGCCGCCCGGCTGGCTGCAGAACTGGACGCCCTGAATGTCGAGCGCCGCGAGGTCGAGCGCGAGGTGACCGAAACCGCCATTCGGCGCGTCGAGGCGACAGGCGCCAACGCGGATGATTCGCCGGCCGTAGTCGTGGCCGGCGACGACTGGCATCCGGGCGTGGTCGGCATCGTCGCCGGTCGCCTGCGCGAACGCTGGCGCAAGCCCGTGATCGTGATCGGCGTCGATCCGGTGACGGGCGTCGGCAAAGGATCGGGCCGCTCGCAGCCGGGCATGAACCTCGGCCGGGCGATCCAGGCCGCGTGGGAGGAGGGCGTGCTGATCGCCGGCGGCGGTCACGCCATGGCTGCGGGCCTGACCATGCACCGCGAGCGCCTGGGCGATCTCACGGCCTTTCTCCACGAGAGGCTTGTGGGCGAGCGCGCCGACGCCCTGGCCGAAGACGTGCTGGAGATCGACGCCCTGATCGAACCCGGCGGCGCCAGCCGGGCCTTGTTCGAGATGTTCGAGCAGCTCGCGCCCTTTGGCCCCGGCAACCCCGAACCCGTCTTCGCGCTCAGCGGCGTGCAGGCGCGCGAGCCGATGCAGATGAACGGCGGCCATGTTCGTTGTCGCCTCGTGGCGCCCGATGGCGGCAGCCTGCGAGCGGTCGCCTGGCGGTGCGCCGATCTGCCTCATGGGCGTGCGCTGCTGTCGGGGCAGGGCGGTCTGAACGTGGTCGGACGACTGAAGGCGGACGACTGGAACGGCCGTCGCGGCGTGCAGTTCGAGATCGAGGATGTCGCCGATCCGCGCATGGCGTAGCGCCAAGCTTGGCCTTACGGCGTTCGTTCATTTTCCTCATTTTTGTTGCTTGCACAGCCGAAAAGGCCCGGCTATATCGCCGGCTCTCCCGCGCAGCGGTCCCTTCGTCTATCGGTTAGGACGTCAGGTTTTCAACCTGAAAAGAGGGGTTCGATTCCCCTAGGGACTGCCAGCGCGGGAGCCTTTCCCCAGACATTGCCAATCTGCCCTCAGCGGCCTTCGCACGCCGCCAGCGGACAACCTTGGTATTTGGTCTTTCCAAATTCTCGCGGAACAGTGTTAAGCATGTCGCCGGAGTGAGGATGCAGGCGGGGGCCTGAGAAGTGTCAGATTATCTGGACGGAGAGGACGCGACCGTGGAGCGCGTCCGCGTCAGCGGTCGCGTGAAGTGGTTCGATGTCGGCAAGGGCTACGGCTTCATCGTGCCGGACGACCCGACAGCGACGGGCGGCAGAGACGTGTTGCTGCATGTCACCAGCCTGCGCGACAAGGGCTGGGAGGCGGCGCAGGAGGGGGCGCCGATCACCTGCGATTGCGCCAAACGGCCCAAGGGATGGCAGGCGGTGGACATCCACCTGCTGGGCGAGGGCGAGAAGACGGCGATCACATCCCGACGAACCGATGACGCCGCCATTTTTTCGACGCTTGTCGACGGCGCCTTGGAACCCGCCGTGGTCAAATGGTTCAACCGCACCAAGGGCTATGGATTCGTGGTGCGCGACGGGGCGCCCGGCGACATCTTTGTTCACATCGAAACCCTGCGTCGCTGCGGTTTCGACGAACTGATCCCCGGTGATTCCGTCGGCGTTCGGTTCGCACAGGGTCCCAAGGGCCTTGTGGTCGCCGAGATTCGCGCGGACATCTGACGTCAGGCGCAGATGACGAGGATTGACCATGGTTCGCGGTCTGAGATCGATGGCGGCGGCCGCTCTGCTGGTCCTCGCGGCGTGCGGATCCGCGCCGCCCGTCGACGCCGATGGGCAGGCGCTTGAGCCGCTGACGATCGTCACGGCGTCCGGCCGTCACGCCTTCATGGTCGAGATCGCCGACGACGAGCCCGAGCGAGAGCGGGGACTGATGTACCGCGAACCGCTGCCGGCCGATCGGGGGATGCTGTTCCAGTGGCCGGGAGAGCCGGCTCGCGAGCAGGGCTTCTGGATGCGCAACACGCCGAGTTCGTTGGACATCCTCTACCTGTCGCCGGACGGGCGGATCGTCTCCATCGCGCCGCACGCCACGCCGATGTCCGAAAGCACCATTCCTTCCAATGGTCCGGCGAACGGCGTGCTGGAACTGCGCGCCGGCCGCGCTCAGGAGATCGGCGCGCGCGCAGGCGACCGTATCGAACATCCGTATTTCAAACAGTGATCCGCTGAGGGTCGATCCGCGTTGCGGAGCCGGCCGGCGCGTGGCAAGAGGGCGTCGCGCCGGTCCGGGGTGTAGCGCAGCCTGGTAGCGCATCTGGTTTGGGACCAGAGGGTCGCAGGTTCGAATCCTGCCGCCCCGACCGGCGCGGGAACCATCGGCCGCCACAGAGATCCCGCAATGCTCGCCCGCATCTATCGTCCCGCCAAGACCGCCATGCAGTCGGGCCGGGGCAAGAGCCTGTCCTGGCGGCTGGAGTTCGAGCCTGCGGCCGCCCGCACCATCGATCCGCTGATGGGCTGGACCAGCTCGGGTGACATGAACGGGCAGGTGCGTCTGACCTTTGACACCCAGGAAGAGGCGGTCGCCTACGCCGAGCGCCACGGCATCCCCTTCCGCCTGCATGCGCCCAACGAACAGCCGGTGATCATCAAGGCCTACGCCGACAACTTCGCCGCCACTCGCAAGCAGCCCTGGACCCACTGAGGGTTCGGCCGGCCTTTAAGCGCGGCGAAACACTGTTCGTCCATTCTGTCTCCAACGGAGCGATGATCGGTCCGGGAGGCTTCGATGACGAAGTTGCCGTTTACCATGCCCGCGCCGCAGAGGCGGTCCTCTGATCGCTACCGAGACTGGCTGGCCTTTGGCCTCACCTTTGGCGGCGTGTTCCTGATGTTCATGCTGGCGGTGGAGTTCGCGCCCTTGTTTCTCGGCAGCTGAAACGCCGACGAACGGAGCCGGCAAGCGTCTTGCGATCTGGCGCGCACGGCCTTATCCCGCAGCAGCGCTCAGGCCCCACGCGCCCTTAGCTCAACCGGATAGAGCACCCGCCTTCTAAGCGGACGGTTGCAGGTTCGAGTCCTGCAGGGCGCGCCAGCTTGTGGGGCGTTAGTCGGCCGCGCGGGCAAGAGCCTGTTCTATGTCGGCGATGAGGTCGGCCGGGTCTTCCAGGCCGATGTGAAGGCGGATCAGGGCGCCTTGCAGCATCGGCGGGTGCTGGCGGAAGGCGAGTTGAGGACTTTCGAACGTCGCCAGACTCTCAAATCCACCCCAGGAATAGCCGAGGCCGAACAGCGTCAGCGCGTCGAGCAGCCGCTCGGCGAAGGCGGCGTCTTCTTTCAGCACAACACCCATCAACGAGGCCGCGCCTGTGAAGTCGCGCCGCCAAACCGCGTGCGAGGGCGAGCCCGGCAGCGGCGGGTAGAGCACCGTCGTCACCTCTGGTCGCTGCTGCAGCCATTCGGCGACTGTGAGGGCGGAGCGGGCTTGTTCCGCATAGCGCAGCGGCAAGGTGCGCAGCCCCCTCAGCGCCAGCCAGGCATCGTCCGGCGAGACGTGCCAGCCCATGTCCTCGATCACATCCGCCAAGGCGTTCGCAATCGTCGGATCGCGTGTGACGATCGACCCCATCAGCACGTCCGAATGGCCGGACGCGTATTTGGTGAGGGCTTGCAGGCTGACATCGACGCCGTGTTCCAGCGCGCGAAACGCGAGGCCGGCGGCCCAGGTGTTGTCCAGGATGCTGATCACGCCACGGTCGCGGCAGGCATGGGCCAGGGCGGGCGCGTCCGCCATTTCAAAGGTCAGAGACGCCGGTGACTCCATCAGCAGGACGCGCGTCCGGGACGACAGCATCCCGACAATCGTCTCCGTCGAGGCGTCGGCCGGGTGGAATCGGCTCGTGACGCCTCGCGCCCCGAGATAGCGGGTGATGAAGCGGCGGCTGGGACCATAGATGGCGTCGGACGCCACCACCTCATCGCCGGGACGCAGCAGGGCGAGCAGGGGGATCGTCACCGCCGCCAGCCCCGACGGCGCCAGGAAGGCGTGATCGGCGCCTTCAAGATCCGCAAGCGCCGCCTTCAGCGCCGATGCCGCGCTTAGTCCATCCAGTCCGTAGATCGGACCAGAGGTCGGATCGAGCATCGAGCCCAGCGAATCGCTGAGCATCGTCGAGGCGCGCTCAAGCGGCGGGTTCACCGGACGACGCCCCTTCCCGCGCCGGGTCGCCGATGAAATCAGACGGGTGCGGTCCGAAAGCGGGGGCATGAAGGCTGTCCTGCGGTTGCGATGCGGCGCCAAAGGCCTCTAAACCGGGGCGGGGCGCAAGCGGCGGAGGCTATAACTCTATGCGCATGGCGGCGCTTGCGGTCATCCTGACCGTTCTAACAACGGCGGCTGGCTGTGAGCGGCAGGGCGTGCCCGAAGCCACCGAGCCGCTCCTCGCGACCGAGATCGGTGCGCCCGTCGCGAGCGAACGCCCGACCAGCCGTGTCCTGGCGGCGGTGAAGCGGCGGGGGCGTCTGAACTGCGGCGTGCACCCCGGGCTGGTCGGCTTCGCCTATACCGACAATCGAGGCCAGTGGCGGGGCTTCGACGTCGACTTCTGCCGGGCCATGGCGGCGGCCATCTTCGATGATCCAGACGCCGTCCGCTTCGTGCCGGTGACGACGGAGCAGCGGTTCGAGGCCCTAAAGGACGGGCGGATCGACGTGCTGTGGCGCAACTCCTCCTGGACGCTGACGCGCGAGGCGGGGCAGGGCGTCGTCTTCGCCGGCGTCAACTATTACGACGGGCAGGGATTCCTGGTGCGCCGGGCGCTGAACCTGAACAGCGCCGCCGAGCTGAACGGCGCGCGTATCTGCGTGCAGGGCGGCTCCACCTCCCAGCAGAACGCCGACGACTTCTTTCGCCTGAACGGGGTCGAGTATCGCGCCGTTGTCCTGCCCAGCGAAGAGGCGGCGCGCGACGCCTATGGGCGGGAGGACTGCGACGCCTTCAGCGGCGACATCTCGGCTCTGGCCGCAGCGCGGACCGTTCTGCCCAATCCCAACAGCCATGTGATCCTGTCCGACGTGGTGTCGAAGGAGCCGCTGGGACCTGCCGTCGCCTCCGGCGACGAGCGGTGGGCCTCCCTGGTGCGGTGGACGCTGAACGCCTTGATCCTGGCCGAAGAGCTCGGCGTCACCGCCGCCACCGTTCAGGACCAGACGGAGCAGGCGCGCGATCCGCGAATCCGGCGCTTGCTGGGGCTGGATGCGGATTTCGGCGCCATGCTGGACCTGGACAGGCGCTGGGCCGCACAGGCCATCGCCGCCACCGGCAACTACGGCGAGATCTTCGAGCGCAATCTCGGATCGCAATCGGCCCTCGACCTGGAGCGCGGCTTGAACGCACAATGGAACGCTCAACCGGCGGGCCTGATCTACGGCCTGCCGATTCGCTGACGCCGCCTCGCGCCTGATCTTGAGGGACTCATGACGGAAACCAAGACGCGCGGCCTCGCCCTGCACTGGCTGATGCTTATCGGCTTTGTCGTGGGACTTGGCCTGGGCCTGATCGTCAACCTGGGCGTCGGCGGCGACGCGCCCTGGGTCGTGTGGCTGACGTCCAACGTCACCGGCCCTATCGGCCAGATCTTCCTGCGTCTGCTGTTCATGATGGTGATCCCGCTGCTGTTCTCGGCGCTCGTCATCGGGGTTGCGGAAATGGGCGATCTGGCGTCGCTGGGTCGGACCGGCCTCAAGACCCTGCTGCTGACCGTCCTGATCTCCGGCATCGCGGTGGCGATCGGCCTGGGCATGGTCAACGTCTTCCAGCCCGGGCGCGGAGTCGATCCGGCCCTGGCGCAGGCCTTGCTGGATCAGGGCCGGGCCGGCGCGGCCAACATCGTCGAGAATGCACCCACCAGCATCTCGCTTGGCGACTTCTTCCTGGACCTGGTGCCGTCCAACGTCTTCACGGCCGCCGCCGAGAACGCGATCCTGCCGGTGATGGTGTTCGCCCTGTTCTTCGGCATCGGTCTGGTCATGGCCAAGAGCCCGGCGACCGACCGCCTGCAGGAGGTGATCCAGGGCCTGTTCGAAGTCACGATGAAGCTGATCAACCTGTTCATCAAACTGGCGCCGCTGGCCATCGCCTGCCTGATGTTCAACCTGACGGCGCTGTTCGGACTGGAGCTCCTGGCGCGCCTTGCGGCCTTTGTCGGCGTGGCGGTGGGCGCCATGGCGATCCACATGTTCGTGGTTTATCCGCTCGCGGTCTGGCTGCTGGGCGGCATATCGCCGACGAGCTTCTTCCGGGGCGTGCGCGAGCCGATGATCGTGGCCTTCTCCACCGCCTCTTCAAACGCCTCGCTGACATTCTCCCTGCGTGCGGCGGAAGAGCAGCTCAGGCTGCCGCGCAAGATCGCCCGCTTCGTCCTGACTGTGGGCGCGACGGCCAACCAGAACGGTACGGCGCTGTTCGAAGGCGTCACGGTCCTGTTCCTGGCGCAGTTCTTCAATATCGAGCTGACCTTGACCCAGCAGATCGTGGTCATGCTGGTGTGCATCCTGGGCGGCGTGGGCACAGCAGGCGTGCCGGCGGGATCGCTGCCGGTCGTGGCGATGATCCTGGTCATGGTCGGGGTGCCGGCCGAAGGCATCGGCCTGATCCTGGGCGTGGACCGTTTCCTGGACATGTGCCGCACCACGCTGAACGTCACCGGCGACCTCGCGCTGGCCACCATCGTGTCTCGCGGCGAGAAGGACGATGCGGCGGACATTGCCGCGTCCGAAGCGGGCGACTTGCCGGGCGCCGGACGGCGCGGCCTGGTTCACGACATCGCGGCGGGTTGATCTCAGCCCGTCGCGACCGGCAGATCTCCGCGCCCGCCCCATTCGGCCCAGGAGCCGTCGTAAAGGCGAGAGGACATCCCCAACTCGGCCAGTCCCAGCGTCAGGATCGCGGCGGTGACGCCGGAGCCGCAACTGGTGATCGCCGGCCGATCGAGATCGACGCCGCTGCGCTCGAAAGCTCTACGCAGATCGGCGCCGCGCTTCAGGGTTCCGTCCGGTTGCAGCAGGTCGCCGTAAGGCAGGTTGATCGCTCCCGGCATGTGGCCGGCGCGCAGGCCAGGCCGCGGCTCGGGCGCGTCGCCCCGGAAGCGGGGTCCAGCCCGAGCGTCGATAACCTTGGCTTCGCCCGCAAGCGCATTGCGTACTTCGGTCCAGCCCACGACCGCATCGGAATTCACCTGCGGATGGAAGGTCGCCTCGGAAACTGGAGAGAGGCGGCCGCCTTCCAGCGCCCGACCTTCCCGCCGCCACTTCGGCAATCCCCCGTCCAGCACGCGCACATTCTTGGCGCCCATCATCCGAAACAGCCACCAGACCCGCGCCGCCGAAAACAGGCCCCCGCTGTCGTAGACGATGATGCGGTCATCTTCGCTCACGCCCAGGGCGCCGACGGCATGGGCGAAGACGTCGGCGGACGGGGCCATGTGGGGCAGGGGGCTGGAGGTGTCCGATATGGCCTCCAGGTCGAAGAACACAGCGCCCGGCAACCGCTCTCGTGCGTGATCGGCGCGCGTGTCGTGGCCGTCCAGCCGCCAGCTGGCGTCCACCAGCCGCGATCGCGGATCATCAAGCGTGGCGGCGAGTTCTTCGGTGGAGATCAGCGGAGAAGCGTCCATGCCCCAGCCTAGCACGACGGGCGCCCTGCGGCTGGTGCTTGGTGATCAACTGTCGGACAGCCTCAGCGCCCTGCGAGACTTGGACGCGGATCGCGACGTGGTGCTGATGGCCGAGGTGCGCGACGAGGCGACCTATGTCCGGCATCACAAGCAGAAGATCGCGCTGGTCTTTTCCGCCATGCGCCACTTCGCGGCGAGGCTGGAGGCGAGGGGCGTCACGGTGCGTTACATCCGCATCGACGACCGGGACAACAGCGGCTCCATCGTCGGAGAGCTCGAGCGGGCGTTGTCGGATCAACCCATCGATCGGGTGATCCTGACCGAGTGCGGCGAGTGGCGGCTGGCGCAGGCTCTCGCGGGCTTTGCAGCGGCCTCCGTCGCGTCCGTGGAGATCCGAGAGGACGACCGCTTCATCTGCTCGCATGCGCGGTTCCGACGCTGGGCGGCCGGCAAGGGCGAGCTGACGATGGAGTTCTTTTATCGCGAAATGCGGCGCGAGACGGGGCTGCTGATGCATCAGGCGCAGCCAGCGGGCGACCGCTGGAACTTCGATGCCGAGAACCGCGGCCCGCTGACGGGCGGCGTCCAGCCGCCGGATCGCCTTCGCATCACGCCCGATGCGATCACCCGACAAGCGATCGAGGACGTGGAACGCCACTTCGGCGACCACTTCGGCGACCTTGATCAATTCGGCTGGCCGGTGACGCGAGCGGAAGCGTTAAAGGTGCTGGACGACTTCGTCGCCCGCATCCTGCCTGGCTTCGGGCGCTGGCAGGACGACATGGCGACGGGCGAGCCCTGGATGTGGCACGCGCTGATCTCGACCTCCCTGAACCTCGGCCTGCTGGAGCCGCTGGAGGTCTGCCGCGCGGCGGAGGTCGAGCATCAAGCGGGCCGCGCGCCTCTGAACGCCGTGGAGGGCTTCATCCGCCAGATCCTCGGCTGGCGCGAGTTCGTGCGCGGAATCTACTGGCTCAAGGTTCCGGAGTATCGGCTCCGCAACGCGCTGGACGCCGATCGCGTGCTGCCGTGGTTCTACTGGTCGGGCGAGACGGATATGGCCTGTGTCGCGGACGTGGTCGCCGGCACGCGGGCTCACGCCTACGCCCACCACATCCAGCGCCTGATGATCACCGGCAACCTCGCGCTGCTGCTGGGTGTGCATCCGGACGAGGTCGATGACTGGTATATGGTCGTCTACGCCGACGCCTATGAGTGGGTGGAGATGCCGAACACGCGCGGCATGGCCCTGTTCGCCGATGGCGGGATCATGGGGACCAAGCCCTATGCGGCGTCCGGCGCCTACATCAACCGGATGAGCGATTACTGCGGCGGCTGTCGCTATGACGTGAAGGCGAAATCCGGCGCGGGCGCCTGTCCGTTCAACCGGCTTTACTGGGGGTTCCTGGAGCGCAATCGAGCGCGGCTACGCGACAACCGCCGGCTGGCCATGCCTTACCGCACCCTGGACCGGCAGAGCGAAGACCAACGACGCGCGCATGTCGAAGAGGCCGAGGCGTGCAGAATGGACCTCGGGGCCCTGCCGCGCCCCGCCTAGTCTTCGACGTCCGCCTTGGGCAGGCTCTGCAGTGCAGCCAGGGCGCGGGCGCGGGCCTGCGCATGATCCACGATCGGGCGGGGGTAGGTGGCGCCCAGGCGAACGCCGGCATGGGACAGCGCCTCGGCCGCCGCGGTCCACGGCGCGTGCAGCCACCGGTCCGGCAGCCTGGCGAGTTCCGGCAGCCAGCGGCGGACATATCGCCCCTCCGCGTCGAACTTCTGACCTTGCGCCACCGGATTGTAGATGCGGAAAAACGGCGTCGCGTCCGGTCCTGATCCGGCGACCCACTGCCAGTTGATCAGGTTGTTGGCGCGGTCTGCGTCGATCAGCGTGTCCCAAAACCAGCGTTCGCCCTCGCGCCAGTCGATCAAGAGGTGCTTGACCAGAAAAGAGGCCGTGACCATCCGCACGCGGTTGTGCATCCAGCCGGTCGTCCAGAGCTGGCGCATGCCTGCATCCACCATCGGATAGCCGGTTCGGCCCATTTTCCAGGCGGCCAGTGCGTCCGGATCGTCACGCCAGGGCATGGCGTCATAGGCCGGGCGAAAGGCGCGATCCTCGATGGAGGGAAAGTGGTGCAGCAAATGCGCCGAGAAGTCCCGCCACGCCAATTCCGAGGCGAACTTCTCCGCCGCCTCGACAGGCGCCTTGCCTGCGCGCGAGGCCTGTTCAACCGTGTCGAGGACGCGCCAGGGGGCAAGCTCGCCCCAGTGCAGGCGAGGCGACAGGCGGCTGCTGGCGGAACCCGACGGCCGATCGCGGCCGTGGTGATAGTCGGCGAACGCATTGGCCCCCCATTGACTGAGACCGGCCTGCGCGCTCGCTTCGCCAGGCGCCCAGTCAAAGCCGGAGGACCAGTCCGGCCCGGACGGATGTAGGCGCCAGGCGTCTATGTCATCGCTCCGGACGCTGGCGTTGGCGAACTCAGCCGGGACGGGCGAGGGCGGATGCGCCTCGCGCATCGACATCAAGGCGCGTCGGTATGGCGTGAACACCTTGTAGGGGCCGCCTGCCCCCGTCCGAACGGCGTCAGGCTCCGCCAGCAAGGCGCCGTTGAAGCTTTGAACCGAGACGCCGGCGCTGGTCAGGGCGTGGGCGATGTCCCGGTCCCTTGCGCGAGCGTCCGGTTCGTACAGGCGGTTGAAGACCATCGCCTCCGCGCCGGTGTCCTCGACCAGCCGATGCAGTTCCGCCTCGGCGTCGCCTCGGCGCAGGATCAGTCGGCCGCCGCGGCCCGCTATGTCGGCCGACAACGCCCGCAGCGACTTGTCCAGCCACCATCGGGACGCGGCCCCGATGGGTCTGCTCTCCAGATGGTCGTCCAGGATGTAGACGGGGGTGATGGGCCTTCCCGAGACCCGCGCCGCCTCAAGCGCTGGATTGTCGGCCAGCCGCAGGTCGCGGCGAAACCACATCAGGATCGGGCGTTCAGTCATGCGAGCGGGTGGTCCATGCTATTGCGATCGGAGACGTTTCGCGCCACCTGATCGCCGCAGGCGCGCACTAAGCGTCGCCCTTATAGCGCCGAAGCCACAGAAAGCCCCAGCCGTGAGCCAGCCAAACGCCGTCATCACCCTGTCTGAAGGCGTGCAGCGCCCGGTCGTGATCGGGGGCGGCGCCCGGATCGCCTTTATCGCCGGCCCGTGCCAGATGGAGAGCCGCCAGCACGCGCTGGAGACCGCGCACGCGCTGAAGGAGATCGGTGAGCGGCTGGATGTCGGCATCATCTACAAGACCAGCTTTGACAAGGCGAACCGCACCTCCGCCACGGCCGCGCGCGGCATCGGCCTGGCCGACGCCCTGCCGATCTTCGCCGAGATCAAAGCGGTCACGGGCCTGCCGACGCTGACCGACGTCCACTCCGAAGCGCAGTGCGCGCCGGTGGCTGAAGCCGTGGACGTGCTGCAGATCCCGGCCTTCCTGTCGCGCCAGACCGACCTGCTGCTGGCCGCCGCCGCGACGGGTCGGGCGATCAACATCAAGAAGGGCCAGTTCCTGGCGCCCTGGGACATGAAGAACGTCATCGCCAAGGTGGTCGGCGCGGGCAATCCGAACGTCATGGCCTGCGAGCGGGGCGCGAGCTTCGGCTACAACACCCTGGTCAGCGACATGCGGGCATTGCCGGTGCTGCGCGAGATCGGCTGCCCCGTGGTGTTCGACGCGACCCACAGCGTGCAGCAGCCGGGCGGGCAGGGGACCTCCTCGGGCGGCCAGCGCGAGTTCGTGCCGGTGCTGGCGCGCGCGGCGGTGTCGGTCGGCGTGGACGCCGTCTTTATCGAGACCCATCCGGACCCTGATCACGCGCCGTCGGACGGCCCCAACATGGTGCCGCTGGCTCAATTCGAGGCTCTGGCGCGTCAGTTGATCGCCTTTGACGACCTGGCGCGCGAAGTCGGCGCCAAGGCGCCGCAGCCGCGGGCCGCCTGATCCGGTGCAGCGGCCTCGGCTGACAATCGGACAGTGGGTCGGGTACGTCGGACTGGCTCTGGTGGTGCTGTTCACCGTTCTGGTGGCGGTGTTTGGCGGGGCTGTCGTGCGATCCAGCCTGAACCCGCGCGTCCCGTTCCAGACCTATGAGCCGCCCCCCGCGCCGGACTATGCGCAAGCGGGCGCGTGGGCCATGCGCGACGTGCGCGATCGCGGCGCCGGGCCGGCGTCGGTGTTCTTTGTGCACTCCACCACCTACGACGGCGGCGAGGGATGGAACGGCGCGACGGACGACGAACAGGCGCTGGCCTATCTCAGGCGGGTCGTGCTGCCGAACTACGCGGCGCCCTTCGCGCGCGCGGGCGACGTCAGCGCGCCTCTCTATCGCCAGGCCAGCCTTTACGCGCGTCTGACGCCGCGTGACGACGCGCGCGAAGCTCGCCGCTTCGCCTATGGCGATGTCGAGCGGGCGTTCGACGCCTGGCTGGCGCGGCATCCTGACGGCCCCATCATCCTGGCGGGGGTGGAGCAGGGCGGCGAACTCGTCGATCGCCTGCTGCGCGAACGCGTCGCGCCGGACGCCGCCCTGCGCCGCCGGCTGGCGGCCGCCTATCTGATCGATACGCTTGTCGCCGTCGACGGACTGCCGAAGGACGTGCCGGCGTGCCAGCGGCGGGATCAGGCCGGCTGTGTGGTCGGCTGGGCGCAGGTTGCCGAAGACGACGATGCGGCGGCGCGCCGGCGGCTGGAAAGCGCGCTCGTGTTCGACGCCCGCGGCCAACTGGTGGAACGCGCCGACCGCGCGACGCTCTGCGTCAATCCGGTGACCGGCTCGACCGACACAGCTCCTGTCCCGAGCCGTCTGCATCACGGCGCCACCAACGCCACAGGTTTGGAATGGGAGGCCCGCCCCGCCCTGATCGCTCGCGCCGTCCCTACGCAGTGCCGTGACGGTCTGCTGCGGTTCGAGCGGCCGAGCCAGGAATCGTTCCGGACGGGGGGAAACTGGGCCGATCGCAGAAAGACGCCGCCGTACAGCCTGTTCTACGGCGATCTGGAGCTGGACGCCCAGGCCCGGGTCGGCGCCTGGCTGGATCGTAACGCCGGCTAGACGTCCAGGTCCTCGACGGCGAAGCGGGCGTTCTCCTGGATGAACTGGAAGCGCGCCTCGGCCCGCTTGCCCATCAACCGTTCGACCAGATCCTCGATGCTGCTCTCCGCGTCCGGCACGGTGATGCGAGCCAGGGTCCGCTTCTTCGGATCCATGGTGGTCTCCTTCAGCTGAGAGGCCATCATCTCGCCGAGACCCTTGAACCGGCCGATCTCGACCTTCTTGCCCTTGAAGACGGTCTTCAGCAGTTCCTCGCGGTGCGCGTCGTCCCGCGCGTATTCGCTCAAAGGCCCCGCACTGATGCGGTATAGCGGCGGCAGGGCCATAAAGACCTTACCCTGGCGAATGGTCTCGGGCATGACGCGATAGAAGAAGGTGATCAGCAGCGCCGCGATGTGCGCGCCATCCACGTCGGCGTCCGTCATGATCACGATCCGCTCATAGCGCAGATCGTCGATGTTGAAGCGCGCGCCGGGCTGCACGCCCATGGCCAGCGCCAGATCCGACAGCTCCACATTCTGACGCAGCTTGTCCACCGTGGCCGAGGCGACGTTCAGGATCTTGCCTCTCAGCGGCAGGATGGCCTGGGTCGTGCGGTCGCGCGCCTGCTTGGCCGAGCCGCCGGCCGAGTCGCCTTCGACGATGAACAGCTCGGTGCCTTCCGCCGCCTGGCGGCTGCAGTCGGACAGCTTGCCCGGCAGGCGCAGCTTGCGGGTGGCCGCCGCACGCTGAACTTCCTTGTCCTTGCGCCGGCGCAGACGGTCCTCGGCCCGGTCGATGACGAAGCCGAGCAGGGCGTTCGCCTGCTTGGGACTCTCGGTCAGCCAGTGGTCCAGCGGATCGCGCAACAGCTGCTCGACAATGCGGGCGCCCTCGGGCGAGGACAGGCGGTCCTTGGTCTGACCCTGGAACTCCGGATTGCGGATAAAGACGCTGATCAGGGCGCCGGCGTTGGCGATCACGTCCTCGGCCGTGATGACCTCGGCCCGCTTCTCCTTGATCAGCTCGCCATAGGCCTTGAGCCCTTTGACCAGGGCGGCGCGGAAGCCGGCCTCGTGCGTGCCGCCATCCGGCGTCGAGACGGTGTTGCAGTAGGAGCTGACGAAGCCGTCGGCCTCGCCGAAGCCGATCGGCGACCAGGTCACCGCCCATTCCACAGCGCCAGCCTCGCCCTTGCGCTCGACCCGCCCGGCGAAGGTGGGCGTCACCGTCTCCAGCTCTCCGATCCTGTCGGCCAAGGCGTCGGAAAGCCCGCCCGGGAAGTGCAGCAGGGCCTGCGCCGGCGTCTGGTCCGTGATCCGCTCGGGCGCGCAGGACCACTTGATCTCGACGCCGCGGAACAGATAGGCCTTGGACCGCGCCATGCGGAACAGGCGCGCGGGCTTGAACGCCGCGCCGACGCCGAAAATCTCTTCGTCCGGCTTGAAGCGGATCAGGGTGCCGCGCTTCTTGGACGGCTGGACCTGCTGGATGGGCGCCAGCACATGGCCGCGGCTGAACGCCTGCTTCCACTCGAATCCGTCGCGCCAGACCGTGACGTCCAGGTGCTCGCTCAGCGCATTGACGACGGACACGCCCACGCCGTGCAAACCGCCCGAAGTTTCATAGGCCTTGCCGGAGAACTTGCCGCCCGAGTGGAGCACGGTCATCACCACCTCCAGCGCCGATTTGCCGGGGTGCTTGGGATGCGGATCGACCGGGATGCCGCGCCCGTCGTCGCGCACCGACAGATAGCCGTCCACGTCCAGGTCGACCGTGATCAGCTTGGCGTGACGGGCGACCGCTTCGTCCATGGCGTTGTCCAGCACCTCGGCGAACAGGTGGTGCAGGGCGCGTTCGTCCGTGCCGCCGATGTACATGCCGGGACGCTTGCGCACAGGCTCCAGCCCCTCCAGCACCTCGATGGACGAGGCGGAGTAGGCGGCGGCGGCTCCAGCCGTGGCGGGCGCGGTCGATGCAGGCGCGACCACGGGCGCGAGCACCGGCGCGGCCTTCGCCTTTACCGGCTCGGGCGGCTTCGCGGGTTCAGGCGCGGGATCAAAGGAGGCGAACAGGTCGTCGGCGGGCTGGGCCATTCACATAGTCTGAGGCGATTCGGAGCCGGTTCCCGTAGGCCTCCGAAGGCCTGCGAGCAAGCGCCGTGCTTTCCTGTGCATCGTCGAAGATCACCGCGCGCGCCAGGATCGCCAGCACCAGCGTCCACGGCAGGCTGGCGTGGTTCAGCAGGACGCTCTCCGACAGGCTCAGCAGCAGAAAGACCGCCAGATAGGCGCCGCTCCAATAGCCCTCGCGCGCGCCCATGCCGCAGATGCGAAAGACGACCAGCCCGACAGCCACGGCGATCACCACGCCCACAGCCACGGCGCCGGGCCAGCCCAGTTGCACCAGCAGGTCGATCCAGCCGTTATGCGCCGATGGCACCGGCCAGGACGTCTCTTGTCGCACAAAGGCGGCAGGCACGGAGTCCCGCCCCCAGAAGGCGCTGAAGCCGTAGCCGGTCCAGGGCCGCTCGGCCACGCGCCGCATCAGGCTTTCCCAGATCAGGGTGCGCCCGGTCAGCGACGGATCCTTGCCCAGAGCTGTCAGCACGGCGGCCGAATCGACGAACCAGAGCCAGGCCGCGCCGCCCGCCAACAGCACGCCTCCCCACAGCCCCGCCACGGTCATCACGGCCCCTCCGCGCCGCAAGCTCCAGACGCCGCCGATGAAGCCGGCGCCAAGCAGCAGACACAGCAGGGACGTCTTGGATTGACTGGCCAGAACCAGCAGCGAGCACAGACCGAAAGTGGCAAGCGCCGTCCACGGACGACGATCTCCGACGGCGAGACAGGCCGCAGCCGATGCGGCGCCGACCACCATGACCAGGCCCATCTGGTTCTTTTCGTACCAGAGCCCGCGCCACATTCCGGCGTTGTCGGCCTGGTGGACGCCGATCTGCGGGTAGGCGAAGACCATGATCAGGCTGCCGACGGCCATGACGAGGCAGGTGTGCATCAGCAGACGGGGCAGGGCGGCGCCCCGGAACGCCGCGCCGAGATAGAGGGCGAAGACGGCGTTGATGGCCATGGCGATGACCCGACGCTGGGTCACCTCCGGGTCGATCGACCAGTATTTGGAAGCAAAGGCGAGAACCAGCAGCACGCCCGCCATCAGCCATGCGGGCCAGGCCTTGATGATCCGCTCGAACCGGAATGCGGCCAGACCCGCCGTCAGCGCATAGACCGGCAGCCAAGTCAGCCGGAGGATCGGCGTCTCCGACTGGTCCGGCGCGAGCACCGGCGCCAGCAGCGCGCCGGTCAACATGAAGAGGACAAAGCCCGCGGCCAGCCGCTCCCAGATAGGCGGCTCGGCGATCCCGACAGATCGCGATGATTGAACAGCGGCCATTGGCGCCAAGGTTAAACGAAGGCGTTTAAGGAAGTATGGTGCGGCGATTTCGGAGGCGGTGTTGGCGCGGTTGAAGGTATTCACCTGGTCCGACGGCTTTCACGCGTTCAGCGTCGCCACGACCTCCCGGCCCAAGGCGCTTGAGGCCTGGGGTGTCGGCCAGGACCTGTTCAAGGCGGGCCTGGCGCACGAGCTTGAGGCCGGACCTGACCATGACGCCGCCATGGAGAAGCCCGGCCAGGTTGTTCAACGGAGCGAAGCGATCGACGTCGGCCAGATCGCTCCAGCCAAGCCGAAGTCGAAGGCGCCGGACAACGCCAATGCGCAGTTGATCAAGACGCTGAAGGCTGAACTTGACGCGCTGGATCAAGATCATGCGGACGCCATCCACAAGATCGACGATCAGATCCAGGCGCTGGAGAGCCGCCGCGCCGCACTCGACAAGGATCACGACGCCCAACGAAAGACCTTGAGGGAAAAGCTGTCCGAGGCGCGAGCACGCTGATACCGACCAATAATCGCCTAAGATATATTATGCGAAATAATGCGACTGCTACAGCCGGTCGGCGACGCGCAGCTTGTCCAGCATCCACACGCGCGCCGGCGGCAGCGGCCGGTTCTGCGGGTTGAACACAAAGGCTTCCAGAAAGTGCCCGGTCAGGTCGAAACCGGCTCCGACATCGCCGTCGGACAGACCGGCTTGTGCGCCCAGCATGAACGGCGGCAGCCGCAGCAAGCGGTCGGCGTACGGTTGGCCCGCCTCGCGGCTGACGGCGCGACCCGTCCTCGGACTGACATAGACCAGATCATCGACGACGCCGGTCGAGGCGCAGCGCGTCAGATCGAGGCCGAAGCCCAAATCCTCCAGCAGCCCCATCTCGAAGCGGACAAAGATCGCCGGCCAGACCTCGGGCGCCTGGAACGCGGTCATCAAAGCCTCAAAGGCCAGAAAGGCGCCCGGATGCGGCTCTCGCTCCGGAAGCGCGCCCTGGACGACGGCGGCCGCGGCCGACAACCCGGTCAGCGCCAGAGGGTCGTCAAACAGGCCGCTGGGCCCTTCGCCGACGGGCTCCAGACGCGCCGCGCCGAGATGATCGGAGGTGCGCGCGCGATAATCGACCTGCACGCGCGCCCCGGCCTGCAGGAACGGCTTCATCTTGCGCGAGGCGCCGCCGGCCACATAGGCGGCGCGCCGTCCATGGGTCTCGCTGAGCAGGTCCACGACCGCACCGGTATCGCCGTGGGCGCGGGCGGACAGCACAAAGGCGTCTTCGTGGAAGTCCATCCAACCCGCCCCTAGCGGTGGAGCCCTGTCGGGACCGGCCGCCCCAGCGCCTCGGCCATGCCCTGCTGGGTCAACATGAACACCTGATCCCGCAGATGGTAGTTGTTGGACAGGACGATCACGGTGACAGCCTGTTCCGGCTGGTAGCTGACCAGATTGCGAAACCCGCCCCAGCTGCCGGTATGGTAAATTTGTCGGTCCTCGAACGCGGGCGTGACCTGCTGACCCAGTCGGTTCGAGAAGACGCCATAGCCATAGGCGCGGTGCGGACGACCTCGCTCTTTCGGAGTGTCCGCCGGCGCATGATCGGCGATCATCTGCGCATAGCTGTAGGGCGTCAGCAGCCTGCCGCCATGAAGGGCCCGGTTCCAGACCAGGAGGTCGTCCAACGTCGAATAGACCGCCCCTGCCCCGGCCACGACCGACACATTGGCATTCGGCTGCGGCGTCAGCCCTCCGGGAAAGTTGGCGTAGCCCATGATCACGCCATGATCGCCGCCGTCCAGATCGACGCCGGTATCCTTCATGCCGAGCGGCGTGAAGAAGGCGGATTGGAGGTAGCTGGCGAACGGCTGGCCGCTAGATTTCTCGACAATGGCTGCGGCCAGATTGAAGGCGGCGTTGTCGTATCGAACCTTGGACCCCGGCGTGAACTGCAGACCGTAAAGCTTGGAATCTTCAGTCAGTTTGTCGAGCGTGATCGGCGTCACGCGCCCCAGCCCCCAGGCCGGCCTCGCCATCAGGTCGGGAATGCCAGAGGTGTGCGACAGCAGATGATGGATGCGGATCTGCGCCCAGGCCGCAGGGCACGGCTGGATCCACTTGCAGACCGGATCCTCGATCCGCAGCTTGCCGTCGTCCTGCAGCTTCAGGATCGCGGCGGCCGTGAACTGCTTGGACACCGAGGCCAGGCGGAAGCGGGAGTTCAGCTGCATCGCCTGCCCCTGCTCGCGGTTGGCCATGCCATAGACCTGGCGGAACAGCACCTGGTCGCCCTTGGCCACGAGGACGCCGCCCATGAACCGCCCGGCTGCGGCTTCCCGGTTCAATCGCTGGGCCAGTTGCGGCAGATTCTCGACCACGACCAGCGGCGGTCGCGGCGCGGTCTTGTCGCTGCGGCTGGCCGCAAGAGCGGCGTCGTGCATCGGGTTCTTGGCCGACAGCCAGCCCACGGCGCCGGCGAGCGCCAGAAGCCCGCCGAAGATCAGAGCCAGGACAAGACGGGGATGACCGCCGGAGTAGCGGGGAACGTGAAACACAGGAACTCAGACGTCGTAATCAAGCCCGAACTGGGCGTAGAGGGCGCGGCTGTCCTGCCATTTCGGATCAACCTTGACGGTCAGGAACAGGTGAACGGGTCGGTCCAGAAGCTCGGTCAGCTCCTCGCGCGCCTTTTGTCCGATCCACTTGACCGTTTGGCCGCCCTTGCCCAGCACGATCGGGCGCTGGCTCTCACGCTCGACATAGATGGTCTGCTCGATCCGGGCCGAGCCGTCGGGCTTCTCCTCGAAGCTGGTCGTCTCGACGGCCGCCGAATAGGGCAGTTCCTCATGGACGCGCAGGTAGACCTTCTCGCGGGTGATCTCGGCGGCCAGGACGCGGATCGGTACGTCGGCGGACTGATCCTCAGGGTATAGCCAGGGACCCTTCGGCATCGAGCGGGCCAGGCGCGCCTTGAGATCGTCGACGCCATCGCCGCTTAGCGCCGAGATCATATAGACCTCCTCATAGACGCCGGTTTCGAAAAGCCGCTGCGACAGGGCCAGCAGGGTGTCGCGGCGCATGCCGTCGATCTTGTTCAAGGCCAGGATGACCTTAGTCCCGGTCGCCTTCAGGTTGGCGATGATCGTCTCGGTGTCCTCGGCCGAGCGGCGATCCGCAGCCGTGCCCTCGCGGCCCTCGGCGTCGATGTGCGACTGGGCGTCGATCAGGTGCACCACCACGTCGGCGTCCTCGGCGCCGCCCCATGCCGAGGCGACCATGGCGCGGTCCAGGCGGCGGCGCGGGGTGAAGATGCCGGGCGTGTCGACCAGCACGATCTGGGCGTCGCCTTCGATGGCGATGCCGCGGACCGGAAAGCGCGTCGTCTGAACCTTCTGGGTGACGATCGAGACCTTTGACCCCGTCAGCCGGTTGACCAGCGTCGACTTGCCGGCGTTCGGCGCGCCGATGATGGCGGCGAAGCCCGCGTGCTGGGTCTCAGGGCTGGTCTCGGTCAAATCACGCCTTCTCTCTGCAGCATGGCGACGGCGGCCGCCTTTTCCGCGTCCTGACGCGAACGCCCCCTGGCGGTCAAGGGCTCCACGCCCTGAACGGCGACTTCAACGGTGAACGTCGGCGCGTGATCCGACCCGGTGCGCTCGGTCACGCGGTAAGTCGGCAGCGGACGCCCCTGCCGTTGCGCCCACTCCTGCAAGGCGGACTTGGGGTTGGTGCGTTCGCGCGACGACGGCGCGGCCAGTTCCTCGGCCCAGGCCGTCGCGAACACAGCGCGGGCGGCGTCCAAGCCCCCGTCCAGAAACACGGCGGCCAAAATGGCCTCGACGGCGTCCGCGATCACGCCGGCCTTGCGCCGCCCGCCGGTCTTGGTCTCGCCGGCGGAAAGCCGGAGCGCAGGACCGATGCCCCAAGCCTCTCCGACACGGGCGCAGGCAGACTTGTCGACCAGGGCGTGCAGACGCGCCGACAGCTGGCCCTCGTCCGCCAGAGGGAAGTCGGCCGACAGTCGCTCGGCGGTCAGCAGGCCCAGCACCCGGTCGCCCAGGAATTCGAGCCGCTCGTTGTCGCGCGGGCCATGAACGCCTGGCGCCGCCCCCTCTCCCACGCTGGCGTGGGTCAGGGCGCGTTCCAGCAGGGAGCGGTCGCGAAACACGTGCCCCACGCGGCGTTGAAGCGCCTCGACCGCCTCGGCCCTGACGTTGCCCATCAGTGCAGGACGTTGAAGAAGCGATCCAGCCGCACGTTGAACCAGGTGCCCGGGTTCCACAGCGACGCGCCCGGCTTCCAGGAGAACAGGATCACCTGCGCCTTGCCGACGAGGTTCTCTTCCGGCACCAGGCCCACGCCGCTGGATTGCTCGACACGGCTGTCGATCGAATTGTCGCGGTTGTCGCCCATCATGAAGTAGTGGCCGGCCGGAACCTCGTAGACAGGCGTATCATCCAGATCGCCGCCCGGGCCGAAGTCCTGGGTCATGAAGGTGCGGCCGCCCGGGAGGGTCTCGCGCGCCTGCACGACGGGACGCGGGCCGAAGATGTCGTTGATCTCGCCCTGACGCACGACCACGTCATCGACCGGCTGGCCGTTGATGTGCAGCTTGTTGGCGATCATCTGGATCCGGTCGCCGGGCAGGCCGATCACGCGCTTGATGAAGTCGGTCTTGTCGTCGCGGGGCAGCTTGAACACCACGATGTCGCCGCGCTGGGGCGCCTTGTCCAGGATGCGGCCGTCGAAGATCGGCGGGCTGAACGGGATCGAGTGCCTGGAATAGCCATACGACCACTTGGACACGACGATGTAGTCGCCCTCGTAGAGGTTTGGCTCCATAGAGGCCGAGGGGATGGTGAAGGGCTGGAACAGGAAGATTCGCAGCACCATGGCGATCAGCAGGGCGAAGACGATGGTCTTGATGACCTCGGCCGTCTCGTTGCCGGCCTTGCCCGCGGCCTCGCGGCGGCGCGCCTTGCGGTCGAACACCGGCTGGTCGCGTTCGGTGCGCGCCGCGCCTGTCGGCATGTCGGCTTCGGATGCGGCGAACGCCTGTTCCGGGGTCGGGTCGGAGGCCGCCCCGTGCGGCTTGCGGTCGTCGCTCATGCGGTCTGAAAATCCTTCGCCGCCTTGAACGACGGTCGTGTGCGACGCCTATAGCGGGATTACGACACCGGCAAGGCTTCGATCACCACGAAGGCCAGGGCATAAGGATGTTCGTCCGAAAGCGTCAGGTGGATGCGCGGCTTGCACCCTTGCGGCGTGAGGCGTGCCAGGTGCTCGGCCGCATGCCCCGTCAGCGCCAGAGTGGGCTGACCTGAAGGCAAGTTCACCACCCCCATGTCGCGCCAGTAGACATCAGCTCGCATGCCGGTGCCCAACGCCTTGGCGCAGGCCTCCTTGGCGGCGAACCGCTTGGCGTAGCTCCAGGCCGGGTCCGGCTTCCTGTCTGATCGCGTGCGTTCCAACTCGGTGAAGCAGCGATGCTTGAACCGTTCGCCGAAGCGATCCAGCGAGGCCTGAATTCGCCGAATGTCCGACAGGTCCGCGCCGACGCCGATGATCATGCCGCCGCATCCATGGCCGCCCGCATCCGACGGATCGCGGCGTCGAGGCCGATGAAGATCGATTCGCCGATCAGGAAGTGGCCGATGTTGAGCTCGCGCACCTCCGGGATCGCCAGCATGCGCGGCGCGGTGTCGTAGTCGAGCCCGTGGCCGGCATGGACCTCAAGCCCCAGGATGTCGGCCTGTGCCGCCGCCGAGGCCAGCCGCTCGAACTCGACCTCGCGCTCGCCGCCGGCCAGATGACAGTAGCGGCCGGTGTGAAACTCGACCACCTGCGCGCCGACGGTCCGCGCCGCTTCGACCTGCTCCTCGGCTGGTTCGATGAACAGGGACACCCGCACCCCGGCCTCGCTCAGCGCGCGCACGACCGGCGCAATGCGCGCCTCGTGTCCGGCGACCGCCAGCCCGCCTTCGGTCGTGACCTCCTCGCGCCGTTCAGGCACCAGGCAGGCGGCGTGCGGCCGGTGGCGCAGCCCGACGGCGAGCATCTCGTCTGTCACCGCCATCTCAAGGTTCAGAGGGCGTCCCGCGCGGGCGCAGAGCGCGCTCAGCACGTCGATGTCGGCGTCCGTGATGTGCCTGCGGTCCTCGCGCAGATGCGCCGTGATCCCGTCCGCGCCCGCCGCCAGCGCCGTCTCGGCCGCTCGCACCGGGTCTGGATGAGCGCCGCCGCGTGCGTTCCGCACGGTCGCCACATGGTCGATGTTGACCCCAAGGCGGACGGGGCGGGGCATCAGACCGACTTGGCGAGACGGCGGCTGCCCGGATCCTCGACAGGCAGGGCGGCGAGCTCCGGCGGCAGGGCGTCCGCCGCATAGGCAGGCACGTCCATACTCGCCAGCGCGATCAGGGGCACGCCCACATCGGCCTTGCCGCCCGAGCGATCGACGATGCAGGCCGCGGCGACCACTTCGCCGCCGGCCGCCTGAATGGCCGCGATGCATTCGCGCGACGACAGGCCGGTCGTGACGATGTCCTCGACCATCACCACCTTCTGTCCGGCCTCGACCGAGAAGCCGCGACGCAGCTTGAACACGCCCCCTTCCCGCTCGACGTACATGGACGGCGCGCCCAGATGCCGCGCGGTCTCGTAGCCTGGGATGATGCCGCCAACCGCCGGGGAGATGACGACATCCACGGCGCCCACGGCCGCCGTGATCTTGTCGGCCAGCGCCTTGCACAGCCGTTCGCAACGGCGCGCGTCCATGAACACCAGGTTCTTTTGCAGGAAGACGGGGCTGTGCAGGCCGGAGGACAGCACGAAATGGCCCTCGCGCAGCGCATTGGCCTCGCGGAACTCGTTCAGGACGTCTTCGGTGTTCATGCCCAAGCTCTAGCGCCTTCGGGCGCGGCGTTGAAGACCTGTTCAGCCTCGAACCCGATCGACCGCATCGACCGAAGGGTTGGCCCGCAAGGCGGCGATGATGGTGGTGGCGTGCTTGGCGTCCTCGACCTCGACGTCCACCATGACGTCGAAGAAGTCCTGCTGCCGATGGGCAAGCGACAGGTTGATGATGTTGCCGCCCGCCTGGCCGATCAGGGTCGCGACCTCGCCCAAGACGCCCGGCGCATTGCGCATGGTGGCCTGCAGACGAACCGCGGCGACGGCCTCCGTCTCGGCCTGCGGCGTCCATTGCAGATCGCTCCACACGGCGTCGTTGTCGGCGTATTCCGCCAACGTCTGGCAGTCGATCGTATGCACCGTCAGACCCGCATCCGGCTCCAGGATGCCGACGATGCGATCGCCCGGCACTGGCGTGCAGCACTGGCCGAAATGCACGGTCACGCCAGGTGTCAGGCCGCCGCCCCGCACGAACAGGCGCGCCGTGGAGCCCTCGATCCGCTGCTTCTCCGGCCCGCCGCGCAGCCGGGGCGCCAGCGCCGGGAACAGGGTCTCCGCGACTGCGGCGGGCGACAGTCGTCCCCGACCCAGTCCTTCGAACAGGTCGTCCTCGTTCGAGATCGCCAGCGTCTCCAGCACCGGCTTCAGCGACAGGTCGGCCAGCGACTTGTCGACCCGGCCCAGCGTCTGCTCCAGGGCCGCCCGACCCAGGCGGATGAACTCGCCGCGTTCGTTGGTGCGGATGTGGCGACGGATGGCCGAGCGCGCGCGCCCGGTGACCGTCAGGTTACGCCAGTCGGCCGGCGCCTCGCGCTTGGAGCCGCGAATGATCTCGATAACGTCGCCGTTCTGCAGCGGCGTGCGCATCGGCTTCAGCTCGCCGTTGATCTTCACGCCCACCGCCGTGTCGCCGACCTCGGTGTGCACGGCATAGGCGAAGTCCAGCGGCATGCCGCCGCGCGGCAGGGTGATCAGCGCGCCCTTGGGCGTGAACACGAACACCTGGTCGAGATACATCTCGAGCTTGGCGTGCTCGACCCAGTCCTCGCCGCCCTCGCCGTGCTCGATCACCTGGACCAGGTGACGCAGGTTCTGCAGCGGGTCGCGCCCGCCGTCCGCCTGCATCGCCTCGCGATCCAGGCCGTAGGACTGGTTCTTGTATGACCAGTGCGCCGCCACCCCATCCTCGGCCACGCGGTTCATGGCGGCGGTGCGGATCTGCATTTCGATGCGTAGACCCGACGGCCCTACGACCGTCGTGTGCAGCGAGCGGTAGTTGTTCGACTTGGGCGTCGAGATGAAATCCTTGAAACGCTCGGGCACCATCGGCCAGGCGCGGTGAATGATGCCCAGCGCGCGGTAGCAGTCGTCCTCGGCTTCGACCAGCACGCGGAAGCCGTAGATGTCGGACAGCGACGAGAAGCCGACCGACTTCCTTTGCAGCTTTCTCCAGATCGAATAGGGCGTCTTCTGGCGGCCCTTCACATGCGCGGGAATGCCGCCTTCGGTCAGCACCCGCTCGACCTCCGAGGACACGCCCTCGATGGCGCGACCGTGCTCGAGCTTCAACGCCTCCAGCCGCCGCTCGATGGCCGTGCGGGCCGTCGGATTCAGGTGCTCGAACGCCAGCTCTTCCAGCTCGGAGGCGATGGAGTGGATGCCGATGGACCGACCGAGCGGCGCATAGACTTCCAGCGTCTCGCGGCTGATGCGCTCGCGCTTCTCCGGCTTGACGAAGTGCAGCGTGCGCATGTTGTGCAGGCGGTCGGCCAGCTTGACCAGCAGCACGCGCACGTCGCGGCTGATGGCCAGGATGAACTTGCGCAGGTTCTCGGCCTGTCGCGTCCGTTCGGCCTGGAGCTCCAGCCGGCTGAGCTTGGTCACGCCTTCGACCAAGATGGCGATCTCCTCGCCGAACATGCCGGCGATGTCGTCGCGCGTGGCGGAGGTGTCCTCGACCACATCGTGCAGCAGGGCTGTGATGATGGTGGCGGTGTCTAGCCGATAGTCGGTCAGGATGCCGGCGACCTGGATCGGGTGAGCGAAATAGGGATCGCCCGAGGCCCGCAGCTGCGAGCCATGCATCTTCATCGCATAGACGTAGGCGCGGTTCAGCGCGGCCTCGTCTGCGGTGGGGTCATAGGCCTTGACGGCCTCGATCAGCTCGAACTGACGAAGGATCGGCGCGCGTCTGGGCGCAGCGCCGGCCTCGGCAGATCTGATCGTGTTCGCAGAAGAGGGCGCCGGCGTGGCCGCGTCGGTCCGCGCCGGCAGAATGGTGACGCCAGTGGACCCGTCGGGGGTCAGTAGCGCTCCTCCTGGCCGCCGTCCTTGTCGCTTTGCAGCGCGCGGATCAGTTCGGCCTCGGACATGTTCATGTGCTGCGGCTCGGCCAGCAGGGCGACGGTCTCGGCCTCGTCTTCGGCTTCGGTGCGCTCGTCGACGCGCTGCAGGTTGGTGATGATGGTCTCGCGCAGCTCGTCGGGGCGCACGGTGTCCTCGGCCACTTCGCGCAGGGCGACGACCGGGTTCTTGTCATTGTCGCGGTCGAGCGTCAGCGCCGCGCCATTGGCGATGCTGCGGGCGCGGTGACCGGCCAGCAGAACCAGGCCAAAGCGGTTCGGGACCTTCTCGATGCAGTCTTCGACGGTGACGCGGGCCATGACAATCCTTCGGACGCGGGTGAAGAGTCGCGTCAAATACAGACGAAGCCCTGTTTTTGCAACGTCAAGGCGGCGGAAGTGCGGCTTTCAATCCGTCCTGGACGCCAGCGGATAGGCGATGATCAGCACCAGGTCCTCCTCGCCCACCTGACGGATGCCGACGTTGCCGCCGTCGTAAAGGTAGGCGGTGTCGCCCGCCTTCATCCGCGTGGTCACGCCGTCCGACGTCACATCGCCCTCTCCGCTGACGACGTGATACACTTCATCGTGGTTGATGACGTGCAGGCCGATGGAGGCGCCCGGGTGCATGATCCGCTTCCTGAACTCCATCGCCCTGTTCGGCGCGACATCGGAGATGCGGTAGGCGGTGCTCATGCCCGTGCCGTTGTGCGGCGGAACCTGACGCACCATCACGTCCGCTTCGCGGATCACCACGCCGACGCCGGCCGGCGAACCTTGGCTCTGCTGAGGCGCCGCGCCCGCGATCAATCCTGCCAGCACGAGTGTGATCATGTCGCCTCCGGGGAAATCGTTGCGTCAACGACGACATGCGGCGCAGGAACTTTCAAGGGCCGGGCGTCGCGGCCGACGGTCGCGGCCGCCGCCAGCGTCGCGGCAGATCGGCTGAAGTCCGGATGTTTCCAGTCCGGCTGGATCTCGGCCAGTGGCCCCATGACGAACAGCCGCTTGGCCGCGCGGGGATGGGGCAGGATCAGACCTCCGAAATCCCCGCTCATTCGACCGTAGGCGATGAGGTCCAGGTCCAGGGTGCGCGGAGCGTTGCGAACGCTGCGCCGGCGACCGAAGAGGTCCTCGATCCGTCGGAGCGCCGCCATGACGTCAGAGGCGTCCAGTTCGGTCTGCACGATGGCTATGCCGTTCAGGAACGGCGGGTCGGAAGGATCCGGCCAGGCCTGCGACGCCCACCACGACGATCGCGCCGTCACATCCAGGCCTTCGGGACGGAAGCGGGCCAGGGCGGCCTCCAGCGCCTCGTGACAGGACGACCACGCCCCCTTGTCATTGCAGCCAAGCGCCACGATGACTGCATCATCCCCTTCCGACTCGCGGTGTCGCTTCTTCGCCGCTGCCGGATCTTCTGCGTCGCTGGATGCCGCCATGCCCTTCCACTCCAACGACCGGCTCGCGGTCTTCATCGACGGCGCCAACCTCTACTCCGCGGCCCGCGCCCTGCAGCAGGAACTGGACTTCCGGCGGATGCTGGACTGGTTCGGCGCGCGTTCGCGGCTGGTGAGGGCCTACTATTACACGGCGGTGATCGAGGGCGAAGAGTTCTCGGCCGTGCGACCCCTGGTCGACTGGCTGGGCTACAACGGCTTCTCCGTGGTCACCAAGCCGACCAAGCGCCTGACCGACGCCCATGGCCACAGCCGGCTGAAGGGCAACATGGACATCGAGATCGCGGTGGACATGCTGGAGCTGTCCGCCCATCTCGACCACGTCGTGCTGTTTTCCGGCGACGGCGACTTCCGACGTCTGGTGGAGGCGGTTCAGCGTCGGGGTGTCCGCGTCACGGTTGTCTCCACCTTGAAGACCCAGCCGCCCCAGATCGCCGACGAACTGCGGCGCCAAGCCGACGACTATCTCGACCTCTCCGACCTGATGGCCGAGTTCGGCCGTGTGAAGCCCGCCTGAGCATGAGCTTGAACCCTGAACCGCCCCGCGATTGTCCTCGCTGTCCGCGCCTCGTCGCCTATCGCCAAGAGAACGCGCGCCAGAACCCCGACTGGTTCAACGGCCCGGCTCCCTCCTTCGGCGATCCGGACGCCAGGCTGCTGGTGGCGGGCCTTGCCCCCGGCCGCATGGGCGCCAACCGCACCGGCCGCCCCTTCACCGGCGACCACGCCGGCTGGCTGCTGTACGAAACGCTGAAGAAGACCGGCTTCGCACGCGGCGACTACGAGGCGCGTCCGGACGACACGCTGCAGCTGGTCGACTGCATGGTGACCAACGCCGTCCGCTGCGCGCCGCCCGGCAACAAGCCGCTGCCGATCGAAGAGACCACCTGCCGTCCCTTCCTGATCGATAGATTGGCCGCCCTGCCCCGCCTGAAGGTGATCGTCACCCTGGGCGATGTGTCTCGGCGCAACATCCTGAAGGCGTTCGGCCGACCCGGCACGGCCATGCCGGCGGGCCACGGGGCCGAGGGCGAAGCGGGCGGCTACATCATCCTGAACAGCTATCACTGCTCGCGCCTGAACACGAACACCGGCCGGCTCACGCCCGACATGTTCGAGGCGGTGTTCCGTCGAGCGCAGGCGCTGCTCGAGGCCTGAAGCCTCTCAGCCCTTGTCACGCAGCAGCCGCGCCTTGTCGCGCTGCCAGTCGCGCTCGGCGGAGGCTTCGCGCTTGTCGTGCAGCTTCTTGCCCTTGGCGAGAGCGATCTCGAGCTTGGCCTTCCCGTCTTCGTTCAGATAGAGGCGCAAGGGGATGATGGTCTGGCCGTCGCGCTGGACCGCGCCGATCAGGCGGTCGATCTGCTTTCGGTGCAGCAGCAGCTTTCGCGGCCGGCGCGGCTCATGGTTGAAGCGGTTGGCCTGTTTGTACGGCGGGATGTCGGCGTTGATCAGCACGATCTCGCGCCCTTCCACCGCCGCATAGCTCTCGGCGATGTTGGCCCGACCGTCGCGCAAGGCCTTGATCTCGGTGCCCGTCAGCACCAACCCCGCCTCGGTGTTGTCCTCGAGGAAGTAGTCGAAGCGCGCCCGCCGGTTCTCGGCGATGGTCTTGGACTTGGGTTGAGGCGCGGCCATCAGGCGACGCCCGATTCGGCCATCGCGCGATCGATGACGGGGCGCACCGCCTCCGCCGTCGGCGCAAGCGGCAGCCGCACCTCTTCCAAGCACAGACCCAGCCTGGACAGGGCGTACTTTGTCGGCGACGGCGAGTTGTCGAGGAACAGCCCCTTGTGCAAGCCGATCAGCCGGTCCTGCCAAGTGCGCGCGGTCGCATAGTCTCCCGCCGTGACGGCGTTGTGCAGAGCGACCATGCCCTCCGGCGCGACGTTGGAGGTGACGGAGATCACGCCATGTCCGCCGTGCGCGGCATAGCCCAGCCATGACGGATCGTCCCCCGACAGATAGTCGAACTGACCATGGATGGCAGTGCGCATGGCGCTGATCCGCGACAGGTCGCCGGTGGCGTCCTTGATGCCGACGATGTTGGGATGCTCAGACAGGGCGACGACGCTGTCGTTGGACAGGTCTACGCCCGTCCGGCCGGGCACGTTGTAAAGCAGGATCGGCAGCTGCACCGCATCGGCGATAGCGCGGTAGTGGGCGAGCATGCCCGCCTGCGATGGTCTGTTGTAGTAGGGCGTGACCACCAGGGCGCCGTCCGCGCCCACCGTCTTGGCGTGACGCACCAGGTCGATGGCCTTGTCCGTGGCCGAAGACCCGGCCCCGGCGATCACGCGAACCCGACCGGCCGCCGTTTTCACGCACAGCTCGACCACGCGCTTGTGCTCTTCCAGCGACAGGGTGGCGCTTTCGCCGGTGGTGCCCATCGGCACGACGCCGTGGACGCCTGCGGCGATCTGGCGCTCCAGCAATCTGACGAAGGCGTCCTCGTCCACGTTTCCGTCACGAAGTGGTGTGATCAGGGCGGTGATCACGCCCTTGAACAAGGGGGCGGTCATTGAAACTTCTTGCCTGCGAGGGGGTTGGCGTCACGCGCCGCTTTCGGAGCGCCGGAGGGTAGGTTGCCGGCGGCCCCGCCGCAACCGGGATGAATGGGAACAGGACACTTCATGATCGCGACCAGCCTTGCGGCCGCCCTGGCCATCCTTGCGCCCACGCCCCAGGACGTTCTGCCGTCGGGCGGGCCTGTGGCCTACAGCACCCAGGCGCCCGGCGCGACCTATCAGGGCCGGGTGCTGAACGATCAGGACACGGCGCTGTTCCGCCAGGGCCTCGCATCGGCTCGGTCGCGCGACGTGGCGGGTACGCGCTCGACCATGCAGCAGATCGGCGATCCCACGGCCCGCAAGCTGGTGGAATGGGCGCTGATCGACACCTCGGCGCAGCAGCTGTCCTACGTCGATCTGGTCCGAGCCAAGCGGGACATGGCCGCGTGGCCGCGCGGCGACTCGCGCCAGGCGGCGGGCGAACGCGCGCTCGACCTCGCCGGCGCCGGCGCCGACGAGACCCTGGCCTTCTTCGACGGCGGCCAGCCTGAGACGGTGCAGGGCGCGATCGCCCTCGCCTCCGCCCTCGAGCAGCGTAATCGGCCGGCGGAGGCGCAGGCCCTGATCCGCACCTGGTGGCGCACTCGGTCCTTCGAAGAGGCGCAGCAGATGCGGGTCCAGGGCCGCTGGGGCGGTTGGCTGACGCAGGCGGATCACGAAGCGCGGTTGAACATGTTGCTGAGCGGTCCGCACGGCCCCGCGACGCGCGCCATGATCCCGCTGGTCTCGCCCGAGCGCGCCGCCGTCGCCAATGCGGTAATGAACCTGCGCACGGCCTACAGCCCCGACGCCGTTGTCGCCACCCTGACGCCCGCCCAGGCTGCCGACCCGACCGTGGCGCTGGAGCGTGTGCGTATCCTGCGCTCGCAGAACCGCCAGTCCGAGGGCTTTCCTCTGCTGGCCGCCCTCCCCTCCGCACCGAGCCACGCCGAGGGTCAGTCGACGTTGTGGAGCGAGCGGCGCAACTACTTCCTCGACGCGCTGCAGGCCGGAAACTGGCGAGCGGCCTATGACTCCATGAACGGCCACGGCTTCACCTCGGGCGATCGGATGGTGGACGCCGAGTTCTTCGCCGGCTGGGTCGCCCTGACCAAGCTGAATGATCCGGCGACGGCGGCGCGTCACTTCGAGACGCTGCGCAGCGCCTCGTCCACGCCGATCACGCAAGGTCGCGCCCTCTACTGGCTGGGTCGAGCGGCCGAGGCGCAGCGTGATCAATCCCGCGCCATGCAGTTCTACCAGGCCGGCGCCCAGCACTGGCAGACCTTCTACGGCCAGCTGGCGGCGGAAAAGGCGGGCGTCTCGACCCTGACCCTGCCCGGCGATCCCGATCCGTCGCCGGAAGAGGTCGCGCGCTTCGAGGCGAACGAGGTGGTGCGCGCCGCCCGCATCCTGGGCGAGACCGGCGAGACCAGCCTGCTGCGCGTCTTCGCCTATCAGCTTGACGACGACCTGCCGAACGCCGGCGATCTCGCGCTGTTGATGGACCTGACGCGCGGCTACGGCGAGCAATTCACCTCCATGATGGTCGGGCGCGCGGCCAGCCAGCGCGGCATCGTCATGCCCGAGCGCATGTATCCGGTGCGCGTGCCGCCCCAGGTCGCAGGCGCGGCGCCGCTGGAGTTCACCCAGGCCATCACGCGTCAGGAATCGAGCTTTGACCCGCGCGCCCGTTCGTCCGCCGATGCGCGCGGCATGATGCAATTCCTGCCCTCCACCGCCTCGGGCGTGGCGCGGCGCCTCGGGATGAGCTTCTCGGCCGAGCAGCTGTGGGATCCGGACTACAACATGACGCTGGGCAGCTATCACCTGGGCGAACTGATGAACCAGTTCTCGGGCTCGATGCTGCTGACCACCGTGGGCTACAACGCCGGCCCAGCGCGGCCGCCGCAGTGGATCGTACGGTGCGGCGATCCTCGCGGCGCCCAGGTCGATCCCGTCGACTTCATCGAGTGCGCGCCGTTCACCGAGACGCGCAACTACATGATGCGGGTGATGGAGAACCTTCAGGTCTATCGCGCGCGTCTGAACGGCGGCTCGGCCCCGCTGACGCCCTCGGCGGACCTGGCGCGCGGCGCGAGCGGACCACGCGCTTACCAGTGAGCCCCGGCTAGACGGCGCGTCGCGTCGCCAACAGCGGCGCGCCGCCCGCCCCGATCCATTCGGCCTCCAGGCCGAACACCTCGCGCAGGATCTCGGGTCTCAGCGCCTGCATCGGCGGACCGTCCGCGACAATCCGGCCGCCGTTTACCACCACCACGCGGTCCGCGACGCGGGCGGCGAGGCCGAGATCGTGCAGGCTGGCCAGCACGGCCGCGCCCTGATTCGCCCGCTCGCGCAGCACCTCGGCGACCAGCAGCTGAGCATCGGGATCGAGGCTCGCCACGGGTTCATCGGCCAGCAGCGCATCGGCGCCCGTGGTCAGCGCGCGCGCCAGCAGCACTCTCGCCCGCTCTCCGCCGGACATGTCGGCGACCCCGCGATCCGCCAGATGACCAATGCCCAGTCGATCCAGCGCTCGCCGCGCACGATCCAATGCGGCCTCCGTGCCAAGAAACGGCGCGCCCAAGGCGGCCACCTCCACCGCCGGCATGTTCCAGCCTATGCGGCCGTCCTGCGGGAGGTAGGCCGCGCGCTCCGCCCGCTGGCGCGTCGACAGAGAGCGCAATGGCGCGCCGCCAAGGCGCACCTCGCCTGACTCGATGACAAGCAACCCAAGCGCCGCGCGAATGACGCTCGACTTGCCCGCTCCATTCGGACCGCACAGGGCGACGACCTCTCCGGGCGCCGCCGACAGGCTGACCGTCTCCAGCACCCTCACTCGGCCGATGCGCGTCGACACGCCGCTGAGTTCGATGGCGCTCACAGCCGCCACTCCCTCGCCGCCCGCCAGGCCACCAGCGCGAACAGCGGCGCGCCGATCAGGGAGGTGAACACGCCGAGCTTCAGCTCCTGGTCCGTCGGGATCATCCGCGCCAGGAGGTCGGCGACGACCAGCATCAGCCCGCCCGTCAAGGCGGAAGGCGCAAGAATACGGCCAGGATCACCACGCACGGCGCTTCTGACCAGATGCGGCGCGGCCAGCCCCACGAAGCCGATCACGCCCGCCACCGCGACCGCCGCGCCTGTCGCCAGCGCGGTGGCGAGCAGCGCCAGCACCTTGAAGCGCCGCATGGACAAACCCGACACCGCCGCCGCCTCTTCGCCCAGCGACAGCATCCTCAAGCCTGGCGACGTACGCGCGGCCAGCACCGCTGCGACCAGAACCGCCGGGCCGACCCAGGCCACGTCGATCCAGCTGCGGTTCTGCACCGAGCCCAGCAGCCAGCTCATCACCTCGGCCGTCGCGATGGGTGACGGGGAAAGGTTGAAGATCAACGCGGTCAGGGCGCCGGCAAAGCTCGACAGGGCCACGCCGAACAGGATCAGCGCCTCAGGCGACCGGAGATGGGCGGCGGCGACCGCCAGAGCCGCACCCGCCGCCAGCGCGCCGATCAGGGCCGAGCCCTCGACGACGCCGGCCCAGGCTGCGCCGCCCGCGACGATGGCGCAGGCCGCCGCCAGCGCCGCTGTCGCCGAGACGCCCAACACGCCGGGATCGGCCAAGGGGTTGCGCAACAGGCCCTGCATCACCGCGCCGGACAAGCCCAGCGCCGCGCCGACCAGCAGGGCGCAGACCGCTCGAGGCGCGCGCACCTGCCACAGCACTTCTCCTTCGGGCGAGCCGGGTTGAGCGATCGCGGCCGCATATTGGGTCAGGTCGAAGGCGCTCTCGCCGAAGGCCACCGCCATGCCGAGCGCGATGAGGCAGCCGAGGGCGAGGCCCCACGACAGGCGATGACGCCTCATCCGCCCTTGCCCAACCGCTCGACCGCATCGGCCGCGAACCAGGCGGGACACGTCAGCAGCGATGCCGGCAGGCTGGCGACGGTCCGAGACTGAGCGGCGCGCCGAACCGATGGATGGCGACCGGCGCCGCGCCAGTCGGCTCGCGCCTGGTCGAAGAAGGCCAAAACGAAGCGCAGCGGCGGCTCCAGCACCACCCGCTCGACGCTGAACGGCTGATATCCTGGCGCCGGCGCCAGATTGCGGAGCCCCGCCGCCTTGAACACCGCATCGATCAGCGTGCCGCTTCCAGCCGTGAAGCCGCCGGCGGTCAGATACAGCGCCGATGCGGCGGGCCGAGTGTTCGCCCGCCGCAGCTTTGCGTCCATGTCGCGCACCAGCGCCTCTCCCGCGTCGTGGCGTTCCAGCGCCTGCGCCACGCGGCGGATGTTCGTGCGCACGCCGTCAAAGTCCATGGCGTCGTCCAGACTCGTCACCTTGACTCCGCCTCGCTCCAACGCGGTCAGCAATCGAGGGTCTCCGCCCCAGTAGCGGATGACGACGTCAGGCTTAAAGGTCGTGGCGGCTTCCAGCGTAGGTCGAACCTGCCGCCTGCCCTGCGCGAGACTTTTCAGGTGGGAATCGGGATCGTCTGCGCGTGGCGACAGGGCAAGCTCGGCGTCGGGCGCGAGGGCCAACGCGTACTGATCGGCGCACTGATCCAGCGACAGAACCCTCAGCGGTCTCGCGTCGACAGACGTCGCCGGGACGAGCGACAGCAGGCCCAATGCCGCCAGCCCCCGCGCCTTCACCGCCGCTGCAGTCCGGCGAACAGCGGGTCCAGTAACGTACCGACCAGCCGCTCACGCTCGGCCCACGGGAAGTAGGGTTTAGTGATCATCAATGACACGATCCCATGCCCCGCCGCCCAGATCGCCTGGGCCACCGTCGAAGGATCGCCCGCCATTCGGCCGGCCTCGACGGTTTCGCGCACGACCGCCTCGAACGCCGCGAACAGCTCGCCCCCCAACTCCTGCGCCGCGCTCTGGGCGCCCTCGCGGGCCTCCAGCGGCCGGGTCAGGTAGATCAGGCGGTAGGCGTTCGGCTGGGCGAAGCCAAAATCAATGTACGCCTCGATCATCCGCCGCAGTCGAACCTCGGGCGGCGCATCCAGCACCGCCAGTTCACGCACGCTCGCCAGCAGCATGTCGAAGGCGTCGCGGCAGATCTGGAGCAGGATTTCGCCCTTGTCGGCGAAATGCATGTAGAGGGCGGTCGAGGACAGCCCCACCTCGTCCGCGATCTTGCGGATCGTCGCGCCCTCGTAGCCGTGCTCGACGAAGATCCGCTCGGCCGCCTGCAGGATCTCGGCCCGGCGGGAATGCCCCTCCCCCTTCGGCTTTCGGGCCGAGCGCGTTGCGGGAGGGACGGTGACGGACAAGCGGGCGGGCTCCGGATCAGATCAGTCCGTGCAATAGCGGCAAGGCCATGTCGCCTGCAATCCGGCTTGCTCGATCAACCGCTTCAGCCTAGCCGTTAGCTTGGCAATGAACGGGGGCGCAATGCCGACGGTGGCGGAGGGCGCGCAGCGTCTGGGTCTGAACCGCATGCAGGGCGCCGTGGTCGCTTCTCTGCTGGGCCTGCTCGTCGCCGGCTTCTGCCTTGACCTGGGGCTGACCTGGCTCGCGCTGATGTGGCTGGGTCAGGCGCTGTTTGTCGCCTGCGCGATCTGGCGCATCGTGCTGGCGCTCGCGAGCGGCAAGGTCGAGACGACGCCGCACGAGCCGCTTTCCTGGCCGCGCTACACCGTGCTTGCGGCCTTGCACGACGAAGCGGACGTCGTTCAGCAGTTAGCCAGCCGGCTGGCGGCGATCGACTACCCCGAAGAACAGCTGCAGGGCTTTCTGGTTCTGGAGGCTCACGATCAGGCCACCATCGACGCCGCCGAAGCGGCGGAACGGCCATCCTGGCTCAACGTCCTGATCGTCCCGCCGGGAGCGCCGCGTACAAAGCCCCGCGCCCTGAACCATGCGCTGCAGTTCGCCACCGGCGACATCGTCACCATCTACGACGCCGAAGACGAACCCGATCCGCTGCAGCTGCGCGAAGCGGCGGCCCGCTTCGTCGCCGATCCCGATCTCGGCTGCGTTCAGGCGCCGTTGCGCATACGCCAGCACATGGGCCGCGAGCGAGCGCCCATGTTCGACCGCCAGTTCGCGTTCGAATATGCATCGCTGTTCGAGGTGACACTGCCGGGCATGGCGCGGCTGGGTCTGCCCTTCCCTCTGGGCGGCACCAGCAACCACATCCGCATGGATGCGCTGCGTCCGCTGGGCGGCTGGGACGCCTACAACGTCACCGAAGACGCCGATCTGGGCTTTCGGCTCTGGCGCGAGGGCTGGCGGCTGGGGATCATCCGACGCCCGACGTACGAGACCCCTCCGGGTGAGTTGGACATCTGGCTGCCGCAACGCACGCGCTGGCTGAAGGGCTATATGCAGACGCTGGGCGTCCACACCCGCTCGTTCGACGGCTTGGGGCCGAAAGGCGTGCTCGCTCTCGCCATGACGTTGGGGGCGGCCCTGATCTCGGCCGCCGCTCATGCTACGGCGCTTGGGTGGCTCGTGTCGGCGGTGCTTATCGCGCTGGTGGCGGGCGTCTCGCCGGCGACGCCGGTGGTGGCGCTCAGCGTGCTGTTCGGCGGCGTCGCATCCGCCTGGATCTCCTGCGCGCTCGGCGCGCGACGTGCAGGTTTGACGTACGGGGTGAAGGACATGGTCAGCGCTCCGGTCTACTGGTCCATGCTGACCCTGGCGTTCGGCCACGCCGCCTGGCGGCTGATCTCCGAGCCCTTCGTCTGGGACAAGACTCCCCACCGGCGGGAAGATCGCGGCGAGGAGAGCGCAAGCCCCACCTCAGCGATCAATGGCGCCGACGCTGGACGGCGGGCCGCCTGAACGCCTATGGGGCGGCCATGCCCGTCGTCCTGTCGCCCACGCCCGAAACGCTCGTCACCCGAGGCTGGGAAGACTACGCCCTGCTCGATTCCGGTGATGGAAAGAAGCTGGAGCGCTACGGCCGCTTCACCGTGGTTCGACCGGAACCCCAGTGCCTGTGGTCACCGCGCGATCCTGCAGCCTGGGAACAGGCGGACGCGGTGTTCGATCCGGAGGACGAGGACGAGGCCGGGCGCTGGCGCTTCCGACCTGGCGCCGCCAGGACTGAGGCCTTTCCCCTGTCCTGGAGGCAGGCGCGCTTCACTGGCCGATTTACCCCGTTCCGGCACCTGGCCTTTTTCCCAGAGCAGGCGGCTAATTGGGAATGGATGGACGCGCGCGTCAGAAGGCTCGAGCGGCCGCGCATCCTCAACCTGTTCGGCTACACCGGCGTGGCGACCCTGGCGCTCGCGGCGGCCGGAGCGGAGGTGACGCACGTCGACGCCTCCAAGAAGTCCGTGGCCTGGGCCCGCGAGAACGCGGAGCAGTCCGGACTGGCGGATCGGCCCATCCGCTGGATCGTCGAGGATGCGCGCAAATACGTGGCGCGAGAGGTGAAGCGCGGATCGAAGTACCACGGCGTCGTGCTGGACCCGCCCAAGTACGGGCGCGGACCGACGGGCGAGGTCTGGCGGCTGTTCGAGGACCTTCCCGGGCTGCTCGCCGACTGCGCCGCCCTGTTGGGGGAAGACGCCGACTTCCTGCTGCTGAACGCCTATGCGGCGAGGATTTCCGGCCTGTCGCTGGCGCACCTGATGAAGTCCGCGATGCCTGACCGCGAAGGGTGGATCGACTGGGGTGAACTGGCGCTCTCCGAAGAGGGGGCCGACCCTCGCGCTATCGGCCTCTCCTTCTTCGCGCGGTGGAGCGGACGATGAGCGACGACCGCCTGATCACCTCCCTGACCAACGACACGGTCAAGGCCGTGCGCGCCCTGCACATGCGCAAGCAGCGCGACGCGACCGGGACCTTTCTCGCCGAGGGGTTGAAGTTCATTGGAGAAGCGCTGGATCAGGGCCATGCGCCGCGATTGCTGCTGGTGGGTCAGGACGCACGGCCCCACCCGTTGCTGGATCGTGCTCGCGCCGAGACTACGAAGGCCGGCGGCGAGGTGGTGCTGGTCACCCATCCCATTCTCGAAAAGATCAGCCGACGCGAGAACCCGCAGACGGTGCTGGCGGTGTTCCAGCAGACCTACATCCCGCTGGACCAACTAGACGCTTCACGCTCCCCCTGCTGGATCGCGTTGGAGCAGGTGCGCGATCCCGGCAATCTGGGCACCATCATCCGCACGGCGGATTCAGCCGGATGCGGCGGGGTGATCCTGATCGGCGACTGCGTCGATCCCTTCTCGGTCGAGGCCGTGCGCGCGACGATGGGATCGGTGTTCGCCGTCTCGATCACCCGCACCACGACAGACGCCTTCCTGGCGTGGCGGGAACGCTGGGGCGGCAGCATCGTAGGCACGCGTCTGGACGCCAGCGCCCACTACCGATCGGTTGATCTAAAGGCGCCGGCGCTGATCCTGATGGGCAACGAACAGGCGGGCCTGACCGACCAGCTGGCTGCCGCCTGCGACGTCAACGTCAAGATCCCGATGCGCGGGCGGGCCGATAGCCTGAACCTGGCGGTGGCAACGGGCGTCATGACCTACGCGGTCACAGACGCCTTGATGACGTAAGGCTCAGGTCCCTCGCGGCTTGGCGCGCGTCGTGGGCGGCGCTGCGGCAGGATCTTCAGGCCAGGGATGGCGAGGATAACGCCCGCGCATCTCGGCGCGCACCGCCGCCCACGACCCGGCCCAAAACCCCGGCAGGTCTCGGGTGACCTGCACCGGCCGCCGCGCCGGCGACAGCAGCGCCAGCGTCAGAGGCGTTCGACCGCCGGCTACGGTCGGATGGCGCGTCACCCCGAACAACTCCTGCACCCGGATTTCCACGCGCGGACCGCCCTCTGCGGCATAGTCGATGGCGGCCGATCCCAGCGGCGTCGCCAGGCGCGCCGGCGCCAGCTCGTCCAGCCGCCGTTGCAGGTCCCAAGGGACGAGCGCCCGCAATCCTTCCGTCAGCTTCGCGTCCGAAATGGCGTCCAGCCCTTGCGCCTCTTCGATCAACGGCCAGAGCCAGGTCTCGCGCGCCTTCACCAGGCCTTCGTCCGACACGTCCGGCCATTCGGGCGAGAGTGCGTGAAGAAAGCCGAGCCGGGCGCGCAAGGCCGTGCTGGTCTCGCCCCAGCGCAAGGCGCCCGGCCCACGTGCTTCGAACTCCTGCCGCAGCGCCTTGGTCAAGGTCGCGCGAGCCGGCGGGCCTATGACCTTGTCATCGAGGATGATGGAGCCCAGCCTCCGGATACGCCGCAAGGTCGCCCGGCCCGACGGTTCGCGCGTCAGCCGATCCTCAGCGACGATCAGGTGACGGAAGTCGCGTTCGATCCGTTCTGCATCGAGGCCGGCGGCAAGTCTCACCCGGTCGCGCACGTCTCCGCCGCCCAGATCCGCCACCGCCAGCCAGGGCTCCGCCGCCAGCCGCTCGGCCGCGTCGACCGAGGCGCCGCGACCGCTAGACAGCAGGAACTCCCCGGCACGTCCCTTGGATCGCGCGATCCTTTCGGGGAAGGCGTGGGCCAGCAAGACGGCGGGATCGACCTCGCCGTCCTTGCCGCCCCCGGCCGCGCGCGCCCAACGATCCGCCAGCTTTTGGGCGTCACGGGCGCGCGGAGATCGGTCCCGCTCCAACCCCGCCAGCCGCTCACCCAGATCGATCGCGGAACCGCCCAGGCCCGGTTCGCTCAGAATCGCGGCGATCCTTGCACCCAGCACGGCGTCTCCCGCGTCGGACGCCGCCGCCGCCATGTGGGCCAGGCGCGGAGTCAAAGGTATCCGGGTCAGGCGATGTCCGTGCGGCGTCAGCAAGCCCTCGTCGTCCAGTGCGCCCAGCCGGTTAAGGACCGCGCGCGCCTCGGCCAACGCGCCGGCGGGCGGGGCGTCCAGGAACGCCATGCCGTCTGTGGATCTCGCGCCCCACCTGGCGAGGTCCAGCGCAAAGCCCGTCAGATCGGCCTCCACGATCTCCGGCCGCTGGTGCGGGACCAGGCCCCTCGTCTGCGCTTCGTCCCACAGCCGGTAGCAGACGCCGGGCTCGGTCCGGCCTGCCCGCCCGCGTCTCTGCTCGGCCGAGGATCGGCTGACCCGCACGGTGGCCAGGCGCGTCAGACCGCTCGCGGGTTCAAATCGCGGCACGCGCGACAGGCCGCCGTCGATCACCACCCGCACGCCTGCGATGGTCAGGCTGGTTTCCGCCACCGAAGTCGCCAGCACCACCTTGCGGCGTCCGGGCGGCGCGGGCTCGATGGCGCGATCCTGCTCGGCGCGGTCCAGCCCGCCGTAGAGCGGCGTCACCTGAACGGCGGGATGGCGCAGCCGCTCACCCAGCAGGCGGGCCGTTCGGTGGATTTCGCCCTGTCCAGGCAGGAAAACCAGAATGGAGCCGGTCTCTTCGCCCAGCGCGGTCAGGCAGGCCTGCGTCACCGCCTCTTCGAATCGCTCGGCCGGGTTTCGCCCGAGATAACGGGTCTCGACCGGATGGACCCGGCCCTGCGCCTCGATCACCGGCGCGGGTCCGTCCGCACCGGTCAGCAGCCGCGACACCCCAGCCGTATCCAGCGTCGCCGACATCACCAGAAGCCGCAGGTCCGGTCGCAGCAGCCCCTGCGTTTCTCGCGCCAGCGCGAGGCCCAGATCGGCGTCCAGGCTTCGCTCGTGAAATTCGTCGAACAGCACGGCGCCGACACCCTCCAGGCCCGGATCGTCCAGGATCATGCGGGTGAAGACGCCCTCGGTGATCACCTCGATCCGCGTGTCGGCGCTGATGCGGCTCTGAAGCCGGGTACGATAGCCGACCGTTGCGCCGGCCTGCTCGCCCAGGGTCTCGGCCATCCGGTCGGCAGCCGCTCGAGCGGCGATGCGCCGCGGCTCCAGCACCAGAATTTTGCCGGCGCCCAGCCAACCCGCGTCCAGCAGCGCCAGCGGCACGACCGTGGTCTTGCCTGCGCCGGGCGGCGCCGCCAGCACGGCCGTGTTCCCCGCCTCGAGCGCGGCCTTCAGCGGGTCAAGAACGTCATGGATCGGCAACATCGCCCGCCCATAGCGTGGCTTGGAGGCATCAAGAAAGCGTCTCGGCCGTGTCGTCTGCGCGTCATTCGCGTTGCGCGTCGCCTCAACGGTGTCTAGCGTCGCCGCCAGTCAGGCGTTCCGGGGAGGGACGCCCATTTCGGGGATTGCGACTTCATGTCCGCAGACGGCGTTAGATCCGGCGGCAGCCGGCTTCTTCTCAAGAAATCCATCAGCCAGATTCAGCGCGAGGCCGCTCGGGGCGAACTGAAGCGCACGCTCGGCCCCATCAATCTGATGAGCCTGGGCATCGGCGCCATCATCGGCGCGGGCATTTTCGTTCTGACCGGGCAGGTGGCCTCGGCCAACGCCGGCCCGGCGATCATGCTGTCCTTCGTGGTCGCAGGCATCGCCTGCGGTCTGGCCGGCCTGTGCTACGCCGAACTGGCGTCGACCATGCCGGTGTCGGGCTCGGCCTATACCTACGCCTACGGCACGCTGGGCGAAGTCGCGGCCTGGATCATGGGCTGGCTCCTGGTGCTCGAATACGGCGTCGCGGCCTCGACGGTTGCCGTGGGCTGGTCAGGCTATGTGGTTTCGATCCTGCATGACTTCGGCCTGTCGGATCAGTTGTTCCCCGCCATCGCCTATGCCGGCGGCGAGGGTGAGCGTTGGGCCACCCCCGCGATCCAGTTCGTCCAGAGCGCCGGCGGCGCGGCCTTCCCCTTCACCGGCACCTTCAACCTGGTGGCGGCCGTCGGCATCGCGGCGGTTTGCGCCCTGCTGGTGCTTGGCGTCAGCGAATCGGCGAACATCAACAACGCCATCGTCGTCATCAAGATCATCGTCCTGCTGACCTTCATCGTCGTGGGCGTGGGCTACATCAATCCGGAAAACTGGGTTCCCTTCATCCCTGAAGCGACCGGTCAGCCCGGCCAGTTCGGGGTTGGCGGCATCTTCCGCGGCGCTGCGATCATCTTCTTCGCCTATGTCGGCTTTGAAGCGGTCTCGACGGCGGCGGCCGAGGCCAAGAACCCGTCCAAGGACGTGCCGGTCGGCATCCTGGGCGCCTTGGTCGTCTGCACCATCATCTACATGGCGGTGGCCGCCGTGATGACGGGCGTGGTGCCCTATCTGGAGCTGGCCTCCCCCGCCCCGATCGCCGTCGCCATCGACCGGATGGGTCTGGAATGGGCCAATGTGCCGCTGGCCACCGCTGAAGGCGGACAGCTGAACCTGATCAGTTTCCTGATCAAGATCGGCGCGATCACTGGCCTGTCCTCGGTCATGCTGGTGCTGTGCTATGGCCAGACGCGCATCTTCTACACCATGGCGCGCGACGGTCTGCTGCCGCGAGCCTTCTCGGTAGTGCACCCGAAGTTCCGCACGCCGTGGATCGGCACCATCGTGCTGGGCGTGCTGATCGCCATCGCGGCGGCCTTCCTGCCGATCTCGATCCTGGGCGATCTGGTGTCGCTGGGCACCGCCACGGCCTTCTCGATCGTGTGCCTCAGCGTGATCTATCTGCGGATCAAGCATCCCGACCTGCCCCGTCCGTTCCGCGTGCCGGGCGGCATCGTCACCGCCGTGCTCGGCATCTGCGCCTGCCTGTTCCTGGCCTATCAGAACCTGGCGCCGATGATTCAGCACGCGCTGGAGGACAATCCCCTGCCTCTGACCCTGCTGGGCGTCTATGCGGTGGTCGGCGCCCTGATCTACGCCGGCTATGGCTTCTGGAACTCGAAGCTCGCCAAGGGCATCGACATCTCCGAGGACCCGACCATGAACTCGCCGGTCGACGCCCTGGCGCACGGCGTGGACAATCAGAAGGACTGACGATCGATCCGTCCGAAAAGACAAAGGCCCCGGAGCGATCCGGGGCCTTTTTCATGTTCTGTCTGGATTGGTGCGGATGAGAGGACTCGAACCTCCACGCCTTGCGGCGCTGGAACCTAAATCCAGTGCGTCTACCAGTTCCGCCACATCCGCATGCAGGCAGGACGCCGCCAATAGGCGGTTCGCCGCCCCGCTGCAAGCGGTCAGCGACCGGCCACCAGGACGTTGCGCACGGTGCGGCCGATGGGATCTCGCGATCGCCAGGTCGAGCCGACGCCGGCCGTGACCATGGCGGTGCAGAAGCGGCCGATGATCATGCGCGGCCTGATCTCGTTCAGGCACACGCGCTCACCATCCTGGCGCCAGCGCGCGTTGATCTTGCGGCCGTCGGACCAGACCGCAGAATAGCGTCCGTCCGGTTCGAAGAAGTGCTTGACCCAACCGCCGTCGGGATAGTGCGACACCACTGTGTTGCCGAACGCATGGGACATGTCCGCCCGCGCGGGCGACGCGAGCCCGCTCATCAGCATCGCCGCGCATGCGGCAGCCGCGCAAATCTTCATCGATCCCTCCGCCCTCCAGCGGAGCAATAGACGCGCAAACCTGCGTCCGGGTTCCAGGTCGATAAGCGCAACAATGACTTAGATCGGGAGAAGATGGTCGGAGTGGCAGGATTCGAACCTGCGACCCCCGCGTCCCGAACGCGGTGCTCTACCAGACTGAGCCACACTCCGACATCGGATCGGACCGTCGCGAGGACAGCTTCCGTATCGAGGAGGCGGCTTATAGCGACGCCGCCAAACGCTCGCAAGCGCCTATTCCGCCGCCGGTGAAATAGTCTTCGCCACCCCGAAAAATGTCGTCATAGAGGGTGTTGCATCCGCCGATAGCTTGGCGTATTCGACCGCTCCCCGGCGCTGACGCGCTGGCGGAACACCGGACCTGCTGGGGAATGGTGTAATGGTAACACTCCGGTTTTTGGTACCGTCATTCTAGGTTCGAGTCCTAGTTCCCCAGCCATCCTCCTTCTCTGACATCAGGCGTCGTTGGCGGCTTGCGCCACGAGGGCCAGGTGCGCGCCGACCGCCTCTATGCGGCGCTCACCCAGGGCGCGCCTGCGGACCAGCAGTTCCGGCGATCCCGCGTCGTAGTCCTGCATCAGCCGCTGGACAAAGGCGCCGGAACGCACCTCGGCCAGCACCTGGTCCATGGCGGCGCGCGCGGGTTCGCCGATGATGCGCGGCCCCGTGCCATAGGCCCCGAACTCGGCGGTGTTGGAGATGCGTCCGAACGCTCCGGCGATGCCGCGATCATGCATCAGATCGACCACCAGCTTCAGCTCGTAGAAGCACTCGAACCAGGCGACCTCCGGCGGATAGCCGGCGTCCACCAGCTTGGAAAAAGCGGCGTCGACCAGCTCGGCGGTCCCGCCGCACAGCACCACCTGCTCGCCGAACAGATCGCTTTCGCACTCGTCCTTCATCGTGGTCTCAAGGATGCCCTTGCGCCCGCAACCCAGCGCCGCCGCATAGGACAGCCCGAGCGCATGCGCCCGACCACTGGCGTCCTGGTGCACGCCGAACAGGCAGAAGACCCCCTCGCCCTGTTCGTACAGGTCCCGGATGCGCGGCCCGATGCCCTTGGGCGACGCAAGGATGACGTCCAAGTCGGGGCGCGGCTCGACCAGCCCGAACCGTACCGACAGGCCATGGGCGAAGACTAGTGCCGCGCCGGGCCGGATCGCCGGCTCGAGTTCGTCGCGCCAGAGGTCGCGATGGCCTTCGTCCGACACCATGACGGCGACCACATCCGCCTGCGCCGCCGCCTCCCCCGCCGTCGTCACGCGAAAGCCGTCCGCCTCCGCCTGGGCTCGTGTCGCCGAACCCGCTCTCAGCCCCACGACGATGTCGGCGACGCCTGAATCGCGCAGATTCAGCGCATGGGTGCGGCCTTGGCTGCCGTAGCCGATCACGGCCACGCGCTTGCCCTGGATGATCGACAGGTCGCAGTCACGGTCATGGAAGACGGGAAGCGGATTGGGTAGGGTCTGGGTCATGAGCACAGACATAGCGCCCTCTGACGTCGTCGCCTTCTGGAAAGAGGCAGGACCCGCCAAGTGGTTCGCCAAGGACGACGCCTTCGACGCCGCGTTCCGCGAGCGATTTGAGACGGCGCACTTTGCGGCCGCCAGACGCGAACTGGATGGCTGGATGCAATCGGCCGAGGGCGCGCTGGCCCTGATGATCCTGCTGGACCAGTTTCCCCGCAACGTCTTTCGCGGAACCGGCCACGCCTTCGCCACCGATCCGCTGGCGTTGAGCCTGGCGAACCAAGCGCTGGCCGACGGCTTCGATCAACAGACGGAAATGGCGCTGCGGCGCTTCTTCTACCTGCCTCTTCAGCATTCAGAGGCGATGGCGGATCAGGATCGGGCGCTTGCGCTGTCCCAGGCGCTGGACCGTCCGGCCGACGACCGTTGGGCCGAGCATCACCATGGCGTCATCGCCCGCTTCGGCCGCTTCCCTCATCGCAACCGGGCGCTCGGTCGCGAGACGACGCCGGAGGAGCAGGCGTTTCTCGCGCAGGACGGCTTTACCGGCTGATAGCTGTGGAGCGTGCGAATCCATCAGAGGCGCACGGCGCGAATCGCTGTCATCCTGCGGCCATGAGCGCCGTCGTCAGCATCGCCGATCATGTCCGCCCGCAGGCTGCTGCGGATCATCCGGAATGGCAGTACCTCAACCTGCTACGCGACATCCTGGACAATGGCGCGCGGCGGGACGACCGCACCGGCACCGGAACCCTGGGCGTGTTCGGCCGGCAGATGCGGTTCGACCTGTCCAGGGGTTTTCCGCTCCTGACGACCAAGAAGCTGCACCTGCGCTCCATCATCCTGGAGTTGCTGTGGTTCCTGCGCGGCGACACCAACATCGGCTGGCTGAAGGAAAACGGCTGCTCGATCTGGGACGAATGGGCCGACGAGAACGGCGATTTGGGGCCGGTCTATGGCAAGCAGTGGCGGTCGTGGGCCGCCCCGAACGGCCAGTCGATCGACCAGATTTCGCGCCTGATCGACGGGCTGAAGACCAACCCCAACAGCCGTCGCCACATCGTCAGCGCCTGGAACCCGGCCGACGTCGAGGACATGGCCCTGCCGCCCTGTCACTGCCTGTTCCAGTTCTTCGTGGCGGACGGAAAGCTGAGCTGCCAGCTGTACCAGCGATCGGCCGACGTCTTCCTGGGCGTGCCGTTCAATATCGCCTCCTACGCCCTTCTGACCCTGATGGTCGCCCAGGTCGTCGGGCTGGAGCCGGGCGATTTTGTCCACACCTTCGGCGACGCGCATCTGTACCTTAACCATCTGGATCAGGCCGAGCTCCAGCTGGCCCGCGATCCTCGCCCCTTGCCGACCATGACGCTGGCGACGAAGCCCGACCTGTTCGCGTTTGAAGCCGGCGACTTCACGCTCAGCGGCTACGAGCCCCATCCGCACATCAAGGCGGCGGTCGCGGTCTGATGGCGTCGCTGACGCTTGAGCGGCTCAGCGCCGACGTGTCGCGCATCTCCGACATCTATGCGGCCGAGCACGGCATCGAGCGTGACCGCGACTGGGCGATGCTGAAGCTGCAGGAGGAGCTGGGGGAGCTGACGGCCGAGCACCTTCGCCTGTCGGGTCGTGCGCGAGGCCAGGGCAATCCCGAAGCCTTGGGCGATGAGGCGGCGGACGTGCTGGGGATGCTGCTGATCTACTGCGCCCGCTCAGGCGTCGATCTGGAGGCGGCCATGCAGCGCAAGTGGCTGAGCTGGCTGGAGCCGCAGGCATGAGCGTCAAGATCGTCCTGGTGGTTGCGCGCGGACGCAACGGCGTCATCGGCCGCGACGGCGACCTGCCCTGGCGGCTTCGCTCGGACCTGCAGCGATTCAAGGCGGTCACCATGGGCAAGCCGTGCATCATGGGCCGCCGGACGTGGGAGAGCCTGCCGCTGAAGCCGCTGCCCGGCCGCTTGAACATCGTGCTGACCAAGGGCGGCTCTTACGAGACGGAAGGCATGGCCAAGGGCGCACTGGTCTGCGCCACGCTGGACGAGGCGCTCGCGATCGCGCGCGAAACGGCGGCTGATGACGGCGTGGACGAGGTCTGCGTGATCGGCGGTACGGCCTTGTTCGAGGCGGCGCTGCCGCGCGCGCATCGGCTCTACATCACCGAGGTGGAGGCGACACCGGACGGCGATGCGGTGTTCCCGGTCTTTGACGAATCGGCCTGGGGCGAGACCTCGTCCGAGCGGGTCGCGGCCGGAGACAAGGACGATCACGCCATGGTCTTTCGCGTGCTAGACCGCCGCTAGAGGCCCAGCGCCTCGACGATCCGGCCGGCGACCGACGCGAATCGCCGTGCGATCTCGCCATCGGGATCGGCGATCGCTAGCGGGCGCCCGGCGTCGCCCGCCTGCCGCAACGCCACCTCCAGCGGAAGATCGCCCAGGAATGGGATCGACAGCCGATCGGCCTCGGCCTGGGCGCCGCCTTGGCCAAACACCGGCCCGCTCATATTCTCGATAAGGCCCAGGGTGGGAACGCCGACCCGCTGGAACAGGGTGTGGGCTCGCCGGGCGTCGGCCAGAGCCACCTCCTGCGGCGTGGTGACGATCACCGCACCGTCGAGCGGCGTCTTTTGGATCAGCGTCAGCTGCACGTCGCCGGTGCCGGGCGGCAGGTCGACCACCAGCACGTCCAATGGCGTCTCGGCTGTTCCCCACCGTGTCTGGCTCAACATCTGGGTGATCGCCTGCGAGGCCATGGGACCGCGCCAGATCATGGCGTCGTCGGCCTTGGTCAGCAGGCCGACCGACATGGCCTTCAACCCGTGCGCGATGTGCGGAACGATGGCGCCGTCCTCATAGGCCGGCTGGCCCGACAGGCCCAGCATCGTCGGCAGGGACGGCCCATACACGTCTGCGTCCAGCACGCCGACCAAAAGCCCGCGCGCAGCAAGCGCCGCCGCCAGGTTGACCGCGACCGTCGACTTACCCACCCCGCCCTTGCCGGACGCGACAGCGAGCACGCGACGCACGTGCGCGGGGCGATCCGTCGGCACGGGCGCCTTGGCGCGCCCCTGATCGACGGCGGCGGGCGACAGACTGGCGGTGCGGCGCGGCGCGGGCGCCGCCTCCGCCGTCAGCACCACGGAAGCGCGCGATACGCCCGCAATCGCCCGCAAGGCCGCCTCCGCCGCATCGCGCACGGGCGCATAGAGGGCGGTCTGTCCTGCGGGCGCCTCCAGGGCGAAACCGGCCCGATCCTCGGCCACAACCAATCCCTGCACCAGTCCGGCCGTGGCCAGGCCCTGCCCGGAGCGAGGGTCAATGACGCGGTCCAGCGCGGCCAGGACGGTGGATCGTTCGACCATGACGACTTCCTTAGACGCTTGCGGGCGGGTGGGCGTGCGTTCTATCGCCGGAGCCGTTCCTGTTCGAGCCCGCATTTGACGTCTCAGCCCCTCATCACCCTGCTGGCCGGCCCCACCGCCTCGGGCAAGTCGCGCCTCGCCATGCGGATGGCGCGCGAGAGAGGCGCCCTGATCGTCAACGCCGACAGCCAGCAGCTGTACGCCGACCTGCGCGTGCTGACGGCGCGCCCATCGCCGCAGGAAGAGGCCGAAGCCGATCACGCCCTCTATGGCGTCGCGGACGCCGCCGAGGCCTGGTCGGTGGGGCGCTGGAGCCGCGCAGCGTTGGGAACGATCAAGGAGGCTGGAGACCGGCCGGTGGTGCTGGTCGGCGGCACCGGCCTGTACTTCTCGGCGCTGACCCGAGGCCTGGCCGAGATGCCGCCGGTGCCGGACAAGGTTCGCGCTGAGGTCGATCGGGAATTCCACACTTTGGGCGAAGCCGCGTTTCGCGCCCGCTTGGCAGAGGACGACGTCACTTCCGCCTTTGCGATCGAGCACGGTGATCGTCAGCGGCTGGTGCGCGCCGCGAGCGTGCTGCGCGCCAGCGGTCGTGCGCTCAGCCACTGGCGCGCGGACACCCGGCCGCTGTTGGCGCACGGCGCCTGGACGGGCGTGGTCATCGAGCCTGAGCGCTCGGCGCTCTACGCCGCTTGCGACGCCCGAGTGGACGCCATGCTGGCCAGTGGGGCGGCTGAAGAAGTCGAGACCTTGCTCGCACGTCGTCTCGACCCAGCGCTGCCGGCGATGAAGGCGGTGGGCGTGCGCGAACTTGCGGCCTGGATCGCCGGCGAGACTACGCGAGAGGCGGCGGTTGAGGCGCTGAAGCAGGCCACCCGAAACTACGCCAAGCGTCAACTGACCTGGTTCCGCAATCAGACGGCCGATTGGCCGCGCACCGGAGCCTGAGGCGCCGTCAGCCGAATCATGTCAGCGCTGGGATGTAGGGAGAAGACGACGATGGCGATGACGCGCGGCCTGCTGCTGGCGGGCTTCCTGATGGCTTCCACCGCCGTGCAGGCGCAGGAGCCCTGGCAGGTGAAGCAGGCCTGGGTCAGCGCCCACGAATCCTTCCTGGCCGGCGAGGCGCTGCAGGGGCGCGGCAGCGCGACCCGAGACGAAGCCATCGCCGCCGCCTATGTCGCCTCGCAGTTCGAAGGCTTCGGCCTCACGCCGCCGCCGGGCATGACGTCCTTCTTCCAGACCACGGGTGTGACGCGGATCACGCCGAGTGGTCAGGCTGACCTGACGGTGGGCGACGTCACCGTGGCGGAGGGCGCTGGCCTGACGCTGCTGATGTCCTCGGGCCAGCCAGCGTCCGGCTTGGCGCAGGTCGCGGCATCGGACCCCGCCGCCCTGCCCCAGGCCGCGATCGTCATGGTTCCCGACATGGGCGCGGCCTCGGCTGGCGCCTGGATCGGGGCGGCGGCGACCAAGGGCGTGCAGGCGCTGGTGCTGCGCGAGAACGAGACCCTGACGCAGCGCGTCGCGGCAGCCGGCGGCAAGACCCGCACCCCTGTGTCCCTGACCGAAGACGCCGGAACGCGGCGCAGCCCCGAGGTCGCGATCGTATCGGCCGAGATGTTTGATCGGCTGGCCGCCTTGGCCGGCGCCCAGGCGACACTGGATCTTGGCGAAGTGACGCGCACCGAAAGCCCGACCACCAACGCCATGGGCTTTCTGCAAGGCAGCGATCCGGGCGCGGGCGTGATCCTGATCAGCGCGCACCTGGACCACATCGGCGTGCGGCCCGACGGCGTGGTCATGTACGGCGCCAACGACGACGCCTCGGGCGTGGCGGCGGTGCTGGAGCTGGCGCGCGCCATGGCGGCGGCCGGCCAGCCGAAGCGCAGCATTCTGTTCGTCGGCTACGGCAGCGAGGAACTGGGCCTCCTGGGCTCCAAATACTTCGCCGCCAATCCACCCGTGCCGCTGAACGACATCGTCGCCAATCTCGAGATCGAGATGATCGGCCAGCAGGACCCCAAGATGCCGGCCGGCGTGATGATGATGACGGGCTTCGACCGCTCAAATTTCGGCGCGGAGATGAAGGCGCGCGGCGCCCTTGTCGCGCCGGACCTCTACCCCGAGCAGAACTTCTTTGAACGGTCCGACAACTACCAGTTGGCGCTGCAGGGCATCGTCGCCCACACCATCTCCGGCTGGGCGGTGACGCCCACCTATCACACGCCCGACGACACCATCGCCAATCTGAACCTGCCCTTCATGACCCAGGCCATCCAGTCGCTGGTCGAACCGTTGCGCTGGTTGGCCAACAGCGACTTTCGCCCGGAGTGGACAGCCGAAGGGCGGCCTCGCCGGCGCTAGCTCTTGGCATCTGTCAGGACGCGACTATATTGGATGCGTTCGGGTTCGCCCGGACTATGGCGATAAACGCGCTTGTAATAAGCGGACCGGACCCGGGTGCGATTCCCGGCGGCTCCACCATTCCTTCCCCGCGTTATCGGCGGAGCGAGCATGGGGCCGACTAGCATCGACGGACGTGTAAAGAAGATTGCTTTCGCTCGTCCTGGCCCACCGTATCGGGCCTTTATCTAACTGCGAACGATAACTTCGCTGGAGAAGTCCGCCTCGCCGCGTAATGCGGTTCGGTTGATTTCGAATCTTAAGTCCTAGGGGTTCAGATCCTTGGGCGGGGCTCGGAGGGCGCCTGGCAACAGAAGCCCTCCACTTCATCCGCAAAAATCCAGGCTTGCTGTCCCACGCCGTCTTTCGCCTGGGCGCGCGCGCGTCTATGGGTCGCCTCGCCAGCAGCCGAGGTGACGATGACCGACCAGACCCCGCCGGTCGACGAAATGGACTATGAGACGATGACGCACGAAGCGTTGCGGACGGTGATCCGCGACGGCCTGCTGCGCGCCGCCTCGCCCGCCGGCCTGCCGGGGGCGCATCATTTCTACATCACCTTTAAGACGCGCGCGGTCGGCGTTTCCGTGCCGCCGGACATCCTGGCGAAGTATCCCGACGAGATGACCGTGGTGATCCAGCACCAGTACGAAGATCTGGATGTCCAGAACGACCGCTTCTCGGTCAAGCTGCGTTTCGGCGGCATTCCGCGCGTGCTGGCCATGCCCTATGCGGCCGTGACTCGCTTCTACGACCCCAGCGTGCAGTTCATGCTGCAGTGGGACGACCCCGAGGTGATCGAAGAGCCCACGCCGAGCCCTGAGCCCGACGGCCCGGCTCCGGCCGCTGACGGCCCCAAGGTCGTGTCGCTGGATCAGTTTCGGAAGAAGTGACCAGCGCCGGTCAGGCGCGCGGATAGCTGCGCACCACGATCCGCTCGCGCTCGCCCTCGAACCGCTCCACCAGCAGCCGCGCGACCTGCGCGTCGTCGTGGAACAGATAGCCCTTGATGGCGTCCAGGATCGCCTTGGCCAGGTTGTCCAGGTCCATCACCGGCGGCTCGCCCACATGCTCCATGCGGATCTCCACCACGTGGTCGCCCCATGACGGCCGCGCGCCGCGCCATTCCTTGCGCATGAACTCATAGATCAGCGGCTTGTAGTATTTGGCCTGCGTCGTCAGGCCATCGACCACGATCTCGACCGACTGATCGTCCTCTCGCGCTCGGACCTTGCCCGTGCCCACCCAGCCGGCGGTCATCGTGATGGCCTCGCCTTGTCCTGCATGGCTCCCGTGCTACACGCCTCGACACATCTCCGCCACGTCTGAAATCGAGCCTGTACGATGAGCAACGTCCGCACCGAAACCGACACCTTCGGCCCCATCGAGGTCGCCGCCGACCGCTATTGGGGCGCGCAGGCGCAGCGCTCGCTGGGCAACTTCAAGATTGGTTGGGAGAAGCAGCCGCTGCCGATCGTGCGAGCGCTGGGCATCGTCAAGCGGGCGGCGGCCGAGACCAACATGGCGCTGGGCAAGCTCGACGCCGGCGTTGGCGACGCGATCGTCAAGGCCGCGGACGAAGTGATCGAGGGCAAGCTGAACGATCATTTCCCGCTGGTGGTCTGGCAGACCGGCTCGGGCACCCAGTCGAACATGAACGCCAACGAGGTGATCTCGAACCGCGCCATCGAGATGCTGGGCGGCGAGATGGGCTCCAAGACGCCCGTCCACCCCAACGACCACGTCAACATGAGCCAGTCGTCCAACGACACCTATCCCACGGCCATGCACGTCGCCTGCGCCGAGGAGGTGGTGCACCGATTGATCCCTGCACTTCAGACGCTGCGCAACGCCCTGAACGACAAGGCCGGGGCGTGGAAGGACATCATCAAGATCGGCCGCACCCACACCCAGGACGCCACGCCCCTGACGCTGGGCCAGGAGTTCTCGGCCTATGTGCAGCAGGTCGAGAACGGCATCGAGCGGATCGAGCAGAGCCTGCCCAAGCTGATGGAACTGGCGCAGGGCGGCACCGCCGTCGGCACCGGCCTGAACGCGCCGGTCGGCTTTGCGGAAGGCGTGGCGGACAAGATCGCTTCCATCACTGGCCTGCCCTTCACCACGGCGCCCAACAAGTTCGAGGCCCTGGCTGCACACGACGCCATGGTCTTCACTCACGGGGCGATCAACACGGTCGCCGCGAGCCTGTTCAAGATCGCCAACGACATCCGCTTTCTCGGTTCCGGCCCGCGCTCGGGCCTGGGCGAACTGGCCCTGCCGGAGAACGAGCCGGGCAGCTCCATCATGCCGGGCAAGGTCAATCCAACCCAGTGCGAGGCTCTTACCCAGGTCTGCGTGCAGGTGTTCGGCAACAACGCCGCCCTGACCTTCGCCGGCTCGCAGGGGCATTTCGAGCTGAACGTCTTCAACCCGGTGATGGCCTACAACTTCCTGCAGTCCGTGCGTCTGGTGGCCGATGCGGCGGTCAGCTTCACCGAGAACTGCGTCGTCGGCATCGAGCCCCGCCGCGACAACATCGAGCGCGGCTTGAACAACTCGCTGATGCTGGTGACGGCCCTGAACGGCAAGCTGGGCTACGACGCCTGCGCCAAGATCGCCAAGACCGCGCACAAGAACGGCACCACCCTGCGCGAAGAGGCGGTCGGCGGCGGCTACCTGACCGACGCCGAGTTCGACGAGGCGGTGCGGCCCGAGAAGATGATCTCGCCGCAGTGATCCGGCGCTGAAACGACAAAGGCCCCGCCGATCGTCGGCGGGGCCTCTTTTCTTTGACGGAAGAAGGTCGCTTACTGCTTCTCGGTCCAGCGTTGCTTGGCTTCGTCCTTGGTGATCGACAGGTGGACGTGCTTGTCGTCAACGCGCTGGACCCAGGACACCGGAATCAGGTGGTGCTTGAAGCCGCCGGCGATGTCGAGCTTCGCCAGCTCGATCTGGTCGCCCAGCACATGGTCCACGCGACCGACGTGACCGCCGTCCGAGCCCAGCACTTCCAGATGTTCCTTGATGTCGGCCGAGTTGATCATGATGGTTCCTCGCGTTGGTAAGCCATGGCAGATTGCCTGCGGACTTAACGCACCCGAGCCTTTGCGGTTTCGGGCTCAAGGAGGGACCGCGCATGGGCGAGGTCGTGAACCTGAACCGGGCGCGCAAGACCAAGGCGCGCATGGACGAAAAGGCCAAGGCCGTCGCCAATCGCGTGGCGCACGGCCGCACCCGCGTGGAGCGCGAACAGGCTGAGGCGGAGCGAAAGCGGCTTTCGAAGCATCTGGATGGCGCAAAGCTGGACGATTGAAGCGGAGGCCACCATGCCCATCCGCCTTTCGTCCAAGCCACGGCCTGCTGACCCTGCTGATCGTGCGAAGGCTCGCCAAGTGGAGCCGGAGACAATCTGCGCCCGCCTCCACCGCCTCAGCGAAGAAGACGTCGCCCCGCTGAGGGTCCGCCTCAAGCCTTGGGCGAACGGATCAGCAGCAGCTGCCCAGCCAACACCAAGATCAGGCCCAGGAGCGCCGACAGACCAAATCGCGCGCCCTCGAACAACACCGACACCAGCATGGCGATCGGCGGCGTCAGGGCCGAGATGTAGCTGGCGGTCGCATAGCCCTTCAGCCGCGCGATCGAGAAATACAGCCCGAAGGCGATCACCGAGCCGAACAGCGACAGATAGAGCAGCGACAGCAGATAGCTGGGCTCGGCCACGATCCGCCACTCGACGCCGGTGACAAAGCCGTAAAGCGCCAGCATCCCCGTGCCATAAGCCATGGCCCAGCCTGTCGCCGTCGCGATCGGCGCCTGCGCCTGCTGCCCCCGCCAGGCGAAGTAGTTGCCGAGCGTCGAGCTGAAGGTGGCGACCAGGGCAAAGGCGACGCCGGTCAGGGCTGTCCGGTCCAGCCCTGCCGCCAGGATCTCGCCGCCCGACAGCACGGCGACCCCAAGCACGCCGCACAAGGCCCCGCCCCAGGCCTCGCGCGACGCCTTTTGGCCCACGACGATGCGGAACAGAGCCAGGTTCAGGAACGCGAGGGCCGCGAACATCACCGCCACGACCGCCGAGGCGACCCGCTCCTCGGCCGCATAGACGAAGCCGTAGGAGGCGGCGAAGACGAACGCCCCCTGCCCCAGCGCGGCCAGGTGCTGGCTGCGATTCATCCGGACCTGTCGGCGTGTCGCCATGCAGAAGCCGAACATCACCAGCGCCGACAGGCCGAATCGCCACACGACCGAGACGACCGGATCCACGACGCCGAGCTGCAGCGTGATCGCGTACCAGGTGGTGCCCCAGATCAGGGCGCAGGCGAGAACGCCGCCGATGGCCAACCAGGCGGGCGACAGGATGCGGGGGGTCGTCGTCATGGCGTCTCGGTTGAGCAGGATCAGCCGCCGTTAGCATGGATGCGACATCCGGCGCTTCACATCGGGCGTCCGGATGTGTCACGCATCGCCGGTAAGGAGCAAGGCCATGGCCGGATTGACAAAGCGTTCGGTGAGCCTGTCCGGCCACGCGACCTCCGTGGCGCTGGAGCCCGAGTTCTGGGCGATTTTGGACGCCGTCGCCGAGACCCTGCAGTTGACCCGCGCCGGCCTGCTGATCCGCATCGATGAACGGCGCGGGCGTCGGCCGCTGGCCTCGGCCTGTCGTCTGCTGGCGCTGGCCTGGGCCGGCGGCGATCGATCATTCGCCGCCGACGCGCCGGAATAAGGCGCGGCGCGCGGCTGACTTACGCCGATGTGCTACATATGTTCTCACCTCGATTCAGCCGTCTTGTGAAGTTACCCGCCCGTCGTGACCGACCTGCCTTCCCCCCGCATCTCCGATCTCGCCCGCGCCCGAGCTCCCGCCGGCCACGCGCCGGCCAATGACTATCTCGCCGGCCTGAACTCCGAACAGCGAGAAGCCGTGGAGACGACCGAGGGGCCGGTGCTGGTGCTGGCGGGGGCCGGCACGGGCAAGACGCGGGTCCTGACCACCCGCCTGGCGCACATCCTGGCGACAGGACGCGCCAGGCCGTGGGAGCTGCTGGCCGTCACCTTCACCAACAAGGCCGCGCGCGAGATGCGCGAGCGGATCACGCACCTGATCGGCCCGGATACCGAAGGGCTGCGCTGGCTCGGCACCTTTCACTCCATCGCCGCCCAGATCCTGCGCCGCCACGCCGAACTGGTGGGGCTAAAGTCGACCTTCACCATCCTGGACACCGACGACCAGGAGCGGCTGCTGAAGCAGCTGCTGGAAGCCGCCAATATCGACACCAAGCGCTGGACGCCGCGTTCGCTGGCCGGCTTGGTCGATCACTGGAAGAACCGCGGCTGGACGCCCGAGAAGCTGCCGCCCGGCGAGGATTTCGCCAACGGCAAGGGCCAGGGGCTGTACGCCGCCTATCAGGCCCGTCTGTGCACCCTGAACGCCTGCGATTTCGGCGATCTGCTGCTGCACAACATCACGATCCTGTCGCAGCATGCTGACTTGGCTGAAGAATATCGGCGGCGATTTCGCTACATCCTGGTGGACGAGTATCAGGACACCAACGTCGCCCAATACCTTTGGCTGCGGCTGCTGACCGCCTCGACCGGCAACGTCTGCTGCGTGGGCGACGACGACCAGTCCATCTACGGCTGGCGCGGCGCGGAGGTGGACAACATCCTTCGGTTCGAGCGCGACTTCCCCGGCGCCAAGATCGTCAAGCTGGAGCGCAACTATCGCTCGACCACCCACATCCTGGGCGCTGCGTCCGGCCTGATCGCGGCCAATCGCGACCGGCTCGGCAAGACGCTTTGGACCGAAGTGGACGGCGGCGACAAGGTGCGGGTGCGCGGCGTCTGGGACGGCGAGGCCGAGGCTCGGCTGATCGCCGACGAGATCGAAACCGCACGACGCGATGGCCGCAAATACAAGGACATGGCCGTTCTTGTTCGCGCGTCGTTTCAGATGCGCGCGTTCGAAGAACGATTCGTCATGCTGGCCGTGCCCTACACCGTCATCGGCGGGCCGCGCTTCTTCGAACGCGCGGAAATCCGCGACGCCCACGCCTATCTGCGGCTGATCCTTTCCGAAGACGACGACCTCGCCTTCGAACGCATCGTCAATGTGCCCAAGCGCGGCGTGGGCGAGACCAGTGTGCAGAAGATCCTGCACATCGCCCGCCAGCATGACCTGTCCGCCATGACCGCCGTGCGCGGCCTGATCAACACCGACGAGCTTCAGGCCCGCACCCGCACAGCCCTGTCCAACTTCGTGCGCGACCTGGATCGCTGGCGCGCCCTGTCCGAGACCACGCCGCACTGGCAGGTCATGGAGACGGTGCTGGAGGAAAGCGGCTACACCGACATGCAGAAGGCCGACCGCACATCTGGCCAGACGCGGCTGGAGAACCTCAAGGAGTTGGTGCAGTCGATGCAGCAGTTCGACACGCTGCAGGCCTATCTGGAACACGTCTCGCTGGTCATGGACCTCGATCGCGGTGCGGGCGACGATCCCAATGGTGATGGGGCGGTTCAGATCATGACGCTGCACGGCGCCAAGGGGCTGGAGTTCCCGCTGGTCTTCCTGCCCGGCTGGGAGGAAGGCGTGTTCCCCAGCCAGCGTTCCATCGACGAGAAGGGCGAGAAGGGCTTGGAGGAGGAACGGCGCCTCGCCTACGTCGGCGTCACGCGCGCCAAGCAGGATGCTCGCATCTCGTTCGCCGCCAACCGTCAGGTCTACGGACGCTGGACTTCACAGTTGCCCAGCCGCTTCGTCGACGAACTGCCGATCGCCCACGTCGAGGCGCAGTCGGACACCGGCTACTATGGCGCATCCAGCGGCATGAAGGAGGCCAAGAGCCGCTGGGACGATGTCCCCAGCTTCGGCAACAGCTATTCTTCGCCCGGTTGGAAGCGCGCCCAGACCTTTACCGCCGCCCAGCCGCCCCGCCCCGCCCACGCCCGACGCGCCGTCATCGAAGGCGAAGGCCGTCTGGTCGCCACCGCCGATCCCAAGGCGAGCTCGGGCTGGCTCAAGGGGCAGCGCGTCTTCCACCAGAAGTTCGGCTATGGCGACGTGCGGGTGGTCGAGGGCAACAAGCTGCTGGTCGACTTCGAGAAGGCCGGCGAGAAGCGCGTCATCGACACCTTTGTCGAAAAAGCCTGAACCGCCTCACGCATGAAGAAGGGCGCGCCCCGTGAGGAGCGCGCCCTTTTCCTTGTGCCTGGCTTCTTAGTGGCTGACGACGACCGCCGCGCCGTCCAGAGGCGGTTGCGGGGCAGGCAACGGGTCGGCGGCTTCGTCCCATTCCGTCGGCGTCAGGGCGCCAGTCAGGGCCCAGCTCAATGCCTCGTCCGCTGTCGAGATCGGCACGATCTCCAGCGCCGACTTTACCTTGTCCGGCACATCGGCGAGGTCCTTCTCGTTCTCCTGCGGGATCAGCACCGTCTTTATGCCCGAGCGCAGGGCCGCCAGCAGCTTCTCCTTCAGGCCGCCAATCGCGGTCACGCGTCCGCGCAGGGTGATCTCGCCGGTCATGGCAATGTCCTTCCTGATCGGCACGCCGGTCAGGACCGAGACCATGGCCACCGTCATGGCGACGCCGGCGGACGGACCGTCCTTGGGCGTGGCGCCGTCCGGCACGTGGACGTGGACGTCGGTCTTCTCGAACACCGGCGGCTTGACGCCGAAGCTGAGAGAGCGAGCCCGAACGTAGGACGCCGCCGCCGACACCGACTCCTTCATGACCTCCTTCAGGTTGCCGGTCACGGTCATGCGTCCGCGGCCCGGCATCTTGATCGCCTCGATGGTCAGGATGTCGCCGCCGAACTCGGTCCAGGCCAGGCCGGTGACGATGCCGACCTGATCGTTCTCGTCGGTCTCGCCATAGCGGAACTTCTTCACGCCCGCGTATTCGGCCAGCTTGTCCGCATCGACTGTGATCGACGCCACATTGGTCTTGGCCATCTCGCGCACGGCCTTGCGCGCCAGCCCGCCCAGCGCCCGCTCAAGCGAGCGTACACCGGCCTCGCGGGTGTAGTAGCGGATCAGATCGCGAATCGTCTCTTCCGGCACGACCAGCTCGCCGTCCTTCAGGCCGTGATCCACCAACTGCTTTGGCAGGACGTGGCGCTTGGCGATCTCGACCTTCTCGTCCTCGGTGTAGCCGGACACCCGGATGATCTCCATCCGATCCATCAGCGGCTGCGGCATGTTCAGGCTGTTCGCGGTCGTGACGAACATCACCTGCGACAGGTCGTAGTCCACCTCAAGATAGTGATCGCCGAACGTCGAGTTCTGCGCCGGATCCAGCACCTCCAGCAGGGCCGAAGACGGATCGCCGCGCCAGTCGGCGCCCAGCTTGTCGATCTCGTCCAGCAGCACAAAGGCGTTGGTGGTCTTGGCCTTCTTCATCGACTGGATGATCTTGCCAGGCATGGAGCCGATGTAGGTCCGGCGGTGGCCACGGATTTCCGATTCGTCCCGCACGCCGCCCAGCGACATGCGGACGTATTCACGCCCGGTCGCCTTGGCGATGGACTTGGCCAGCGAGGTCTTGCCGACGCCCGGAGGGCCGACGAGGCACAAGATCGGACCTTTCAGGCTGCCGGTGCGGGCCTGGACGGCCAGGTACTCGATGATCCGCTCCTTGACCTTCTCCAGGCCGAAGTGATCCTCTTCCAGGATGTCCTCCGCCTTCTGAAGGTCGATCGGCTTCTGCTTGGCCTTGCCCCACGGCACGGCCAGCAGCCAGTCGAGGTAGTTCCGCACGACAGTCGATTCGGCCGACATCGGGCTCATGTTGCGCAGCTTCTTGACCTCGGCCTCGGCCTTGGTGCGCGCCTCCTTGGACAGCTTGGTCTTCCGGATGCGTTTCTCGAGCTCCATGATCTCGTCGCGCTGATCGTCGGTCTCGCCCAGCTCGCGCTGGATCGCCTTCATCTGCTCGTTGAGATAGTACTCGCGCTGGGTCTTCTCCATCTGCCGCTTCACGCGGCTGCGGATCTTCTTTTCGACCTGCAGGACGCTGATCTCGCCCTCCATCAGGCCGTAGACCTTTTCCAGGCGCTGCGGCACGTCGATGGTCTCGAGCAGGCCCTGCTTGTCGCTGATCTTGACCGACAGGTGCGCGGCCACGCTGTCGGCCAGCTTGGAGGCGTCGGTGATCTGCGGGATGGAGCTGAGGGCCTCGGGCGGCACCTTCTTGTTCAGCTTCACATAGTTTTCGAACTGCTCGACCACGGCGCGCAGCATGGCCTCGGCCTGAGAGGGTTCGCCCGGTTCGTCAGCGATCTCGACGGCCTCAGCCTCGAAATAGTCGGCGCGGTCGGTGAAGCGCGTCAGGCGCGCACGGCCCTTGCCTTCGACCAGCACCTTGACCGTGCCGTCCGGCAGCTTCAGCAGCTGCAGCACGCTGGCCAGCACGCCGATGGGATAGATGGCGTCGGGCGACGGGTCGTCGTCGACGGAGTTCTTCTGGGTGGCGAGCAGGATCTGCTTCTCGCCCTTCATGATCTCGTCCAGCGCCTTCACCGACTTCTCGCGGCCGACGAACAGCGGCACGACCATGTGCGGAAAGACGACGATGTCGCGTAGCGGGAGGACGGGAAGGATCTTGGTCTCGGACATATGCGCACTCCTGGGCCCTTGGTGATCTCCGGCCCGCCGCCGCGCCCGCCTCGGCGTCATGCCTTGGCGGATCGAAGCGGCCCGTCGGTTCCGACGGCGTTCGGGTGAGTATGTGGCCTCTGGGCGGCAGGGTTCAAGCGTGACGGAAGAGTGGCCGCCAACATCGTGGCCCTTGCCGCCGGAAGCACTTGCGGGTCCCGGTTGCGTCAGTCGCAGCAAGGCGCATGCGCCGAGCCGTGTGCGTCGCGTCATTTCGTTCCGGCCAGGCCGGTGCTCGCCTGTTCGAACGGTGAGGCGGCCGGAACACGACGCCCAAAGAAAAAGGCGAGCCCGGAAGCTCGCCTTTGCTTGTTCGGTCAACTGCGCCGATCAGGCGGCGCCGTCGGCCTTCTTCTTGGAGGCTTCGGAATAGATCAGCAGCGGCTGAGCCTTGCCGTCGATGACCTCGGCGTTGACCACCACTTCCTCGACGCCTTCAAACGTCGGCAGCTCGAACATGGTCTCGAGCAGGATCCCTTCAAGGATCGAGCGCAGGCCGCGAGCGCCGGTCTTGCGGGTGATGGCCTTCTTGGCCACCGCCATCAAGGCGTCGTCGGTGAACGTCAGACCGACGTTCTCCATCTCGAACAGGCGCTTGTACTGTTTGACCAGGGCGTTCTTCGGCTCGGTCAGAATGGTGACCAACGCCTTCTCGTCCAGATCCTCGAGCGTCGCCAGGACCGGCAAGCGGCCGATGAACTCGGGAATCAGGCCGAAGCGCATCAGGTCGTCCGGCTCGACGCCCTTAAGGATGTCGCCCGTGCGTCGCTCGTCGATCTCCTTGACCTTGGCGCCGAAGCCGATCGAGGCCCCCTCGCCGCGGGCCGAAATCACCTTCTCAAGCCCCGCGAAGGCGCCGCCGACGATGAACAGGATGTTGGCGGTGTCGACTTGCAGGAACTCCTGCTGCGGATGCTTGCGCCCGCCCTGCGGCGGCACGGAAGCGACGGTGCCTTCCATGATCTTCAGCAACGCCTGCTGCACACCCTCGCCCGACACGTCGCGGGTGATCGAGGGGTTGTCGGACTTCCTGCTGATCTTGTCGATTTCGTCGATGTAGACGATGCCGCGTTGCGCCCGCTCGACGTTGTAGTCGCTGGCCTGCAGCAGCTTCAGGATGATGTTTTCCACATCCTCGCCGACATAGCCCGCTTCGGTCAGGGTGGTGGCGTCGGCCATGGTGAAGGGCACGTCGATGATGCGCGCCAGCGTCTGGGCCAGCAGCGTCTTGCCCGAGCCGGTCGGCCCGATCAGCATGATGTTCGACTTGGCCAGCTCGACGTCGTTGTTCTTCGTCGCGTGGTTCAGGCGCTTGTAGTGATTGTGGACCGCGACCGAGAGCACCTTCTTGGCGTGCGACTGGCCGATCACGTAATCGTCCAGGACCTCGCGGATTTCCTTCGGAGTCGGCACGCCGTCCTTGGACTTCACGAAGCCGATCTTGTGCTCTTCGCGGATGATGTCCATGCACAGTTCGACGCATTCATCGCAGATGAACACGGTCGGGCCCGCAATCAGCTTGCGGACTTCATGCTGGCTCTTGCCGCAGAAGGAGCAGTACAGGGTGCTCTTGGCGTCGGCGCCGGCTGCTTTGGTCATGGACCCTTCTTTTCACTCCCGCGATGCGCCTCGACATGAGGCGAAACGCGCTTACTCCGCGTTGATTCCGTAATCCTGATCGCGAAGGTCTTCAAAAAATGACAATCACCCATCGCTCGTTCCGCCACAACCCCGAAGGCGACCGGGGATTGCTGCAACGCGAGAATGGGTCAGATTTGATGAGGATCACGGCGAATGTCTGACATGGGGAGCATGGAGCCGCTTCGCCACTCCCATTCGACCGATCCCGACCGACGCCCTGTCGTCGCGTTCGATTTCGACGGTACGCTGACGATCCGCGACAGCTTTACCGAGTTCCTGCGCTGGCGCGCCGGTCCGGGCGGCTGGGCGTTGGGATTGGTCAAGCTCGCGCCCGCGCTGGCTCACTATGCCCGCGCCCGGGACCGGGGGCGGATCAAGGCCGCGTCGGTCCGGGAGTTTCTCAGCGGCGTCTCACGCGCCGAACTCGATGCCGACGCCGAAGCGTTCGCCGCCGACTCGTGGTCGCGCTTCATGCGCCCGGACGCCCTTGCCTGCTGGAACAGCTGGGGTGAACGCGGGGCCTACCGCGTGATCGTCACCGCGTCTCCGGAAGAGACGGTGGCGCCGTTCGCCCGCAGACTCGGCGCCGACGCCCTGTTGGGCACTCAGATCGCCTTTGACGACGAGGACCGGGTGACCGGCGCCTTCGCCCGTGAGAACTGCCGGGGCGCCGAAAAGGTCAACCGCCTGCGCGCCGCCTTTGGGCCCGACATCCGTTTGCGCGCCGCTTACGGCGACACATCCGGAGACACGGAAATGCTTGCCATCGCCGATGAACCCGGTTTCCGGGTGTTCACGCAACGGCCCTGACTGTCAGTGGCCGTTGGCGTCCACATCAAACACCATCGCCTTGCCGCGCGAGGTCGGGGCCCAGCCCGCCTCGATCGCCGACGTCACGGCGTTGCGGATGGCGTCGACGTTGACGCGCTGCTTTTCCACGTCCGGCTGCCCGTTCGCGCGCATCGGCATGGGAAACTGGACAATGGCCTCGCGCTTGAAATCCTTGAGCCGCAGGGACAGCGCCAGGCCGTCCCACTTACCCCCGCCTCTCGGCTGGGGCTGACGACGGATTTCCCACTCATAGGTTTCGCCATCGACCTCGACGACGCCGCTTGAATCTCGCGTGTGCTGCATCGCGCGCTGATAGCACAAAAGAAAAAGGCGCACCCGTCAGGGTGCGCCTTTCCGTGCTCAGCCGCAGCCGGATCAGGCGCCGGGCGTCTTGATGCCGTCGGCGTCGGCCTGTTCGCGGCGATCGTAGACGTGATCGACGATGCCCCACGCCTTGGCTTCCTCGGCCGACATGAAGTGGTCGCGGTCCAGCGTGTTCTCGACCTCCTCCAGCGTTCGGCCGGTGTGGTGGACGTAGATCTCGTTCAGCCGGCGCTTGGTGTAGCGGATGTCCTCGGCGTGGCGCTCGATGTCCGAGGCCTGGCCGCGGAAGCCGCCGGACGGCTGGTGCACCATCACCCGCGCGTTCGGCAGGGCGATGCGCTGGCCTGCCTCGCCCGCCGTCAGGATCAGAGAGCCGGCCGAGGCGGCCATGCCCATGACCACGGTCGAGACCGGGCTCTTGATGTACTGCATGGTGTCGTAGATCGCGAGCGCCGAGGTCACCTGACCGCCGGGGCTGTTGATGTACATGCTGATTTCCTTTTTCGGGTTCTCCGATTCCAGGAACAGCAGCTGGGCGCAGATCAGGGACGCCATGCCGTCCTCGAACGGCCCCGTCAGGAAGATGATCCGCTCGCGCAGCAGGCGCGAGAAGATGTCGAAGGACCGCTCCCCACGGCTCGACTGCTCGACCACCATGGGCACGAGGTTGGATTGCAGATAATCGATCGGATCGCGCATGAAGGCCTTCTCGGATGCGTTGAGTGGGCGCGACTCGCTCGGTCGCCTGCCCTTGGTTTGCATATCGCGTCCCGCAGCCCGCGCCGCAAGGTCGGACGGCGCATGTGAAAAGGGCGGAGCCTGCGGCCCCGCCCTTGTTCTTCGTCGAACTGCGGAAGAGGTCAGCCCTCTTCGTCGTCCTTCAGCAGCTCTTCCTTGGTGATCGGGGTATCCGTCACGTCGGCGACGCCGACGATCAGGTCGACCACCTTCTCTTCATAGATCGGCGCACGCATCTGGGCGGCGGCGTTCGGGTTCTGACGATAGAAGTTCAGCACCTGCTGCTCCTGACCCGGATAGTTGCGGGCTTCCTGCAGGATGGCGGCGTTCAGCTCCTGGTCGGTGACCTGAACGTTGTTGGCGCGGCCGATCTCGGCCAGCACCAGACCGAGACGCACGCGGCGCTCCGCGATGGTGCGGTACTCGGCCTTCAGCTCCTCGTCGGACTTGGCGGCGTCCTCTTCCGGCAGGCGGCCGCCGGCCTTGTCGGCCTCGACCTGTTGCCAGATGCCGTCGAACTCGGCCTCGACCATCTTGGGCGGCAGCGGGAAGTCGTGCGCCTCATCCAGCTGGTCCAGCAGGGCGCGCTTCAGCTTGAAGCGGATCTGGCGGCTGTACTGCTGGTCGAGGTTGGACTTCAGCAGCTCCTTTAGCTTGTCCAGCGACTCCAGCCCGATGCGCGTGGCGAAATCGTCGTCGATCTTCGACTCGGCCTCGGCCTTGATGGCCTTGACCTTGACGTCGAAGGTCGCGGCCTTACCGGCCAGGTGCTTGGCCTGGTAGTCCTCGGGAAAGGTCACCTCGACGGTCTTGTCCTCACCGACCTTGGCGCCCTTCAGCTGTTCTTCGAAGCCCGGGATGAAGCGGCCCGAGCCGATCACCAGGTCCGCGTCCTCGGCGGAACCACCTTCGAAGGCTTCGCCGTCGATCTTGCCGACGAAGTCGATGGTCAGCTGGTCGCCGTCCGCCGCCTTGACCGACTTGCCCTTCTTGTCTTCGTAGGTCTTGGCCTGGCCGGCGAGCTCGGTCAGCGCCTCGTCCAGATCGGCGTCGGACGCCTCATAGGTCGGACGATCGAGCTTCAGCGTCTTGGGATCGACCGGCGTGAAGTCCGGCATCACTTCCAGAGCCATCTCGTAGGACAGGTCTTCCTGCCCCGCGATGACCTTGTCCATGTCCGACACCAGCTTCATCTCGGCCGGAGCGGCGGGACGCAGCTTGGCTTCGTCGAGCGCCTTCTGGCTGGTTTCGTTCAGCTGGGCGTTGATGATCTCGCCCATGAAGTCGCGGCCGAAGGTCTTGCGCACATGCGAGACCGGCACCTTGCCCGGACGGAAGCCCTTCAGCTTCATCTGCGGGGCGACGTCCTTGATGCGCTTGTCGAGCTTGGCGTTCAGCTCCGCCACGGGGATGGTCACCGCGATCACGCGGCTGAGGCCTTCGTTCGACTTTTCGACGACTTGCATGGTCGGGATTCTGACGCTCTGGGGCGCCGGGGCCGATAAGCGGCCGGCGCGGAGTGGATAAAGCAAGAGGGCCGCCCCCGTCAGGAGCGGCGCCTCGAAGCCCGCCCTTATGTCGAGGCGCAGGCCAAAGGTCAACGCGGCGATGGTTCCGCACGCGGCGAGAGGTCGCTAAGAAGCGGCATGATCCAGCCAGCCTCTCCGATCGGCGTCTTCATCACGCCGGTGACGCCGCTTCAGCAGAACTGCACCGTGGTCTGGTGCACGCGGACCAGCAAGGCGGCGGTGATCGATCCGGGAGGCTCGGTCGATGCGGTGCTGGCGGAGGTCGCGCGGCGCGGGCTGACGCTGGACCAGATCTGGATCACCCACGGTCATCTCGATCACGCCGGCGGGGCGGCCGAGATGAAGGAGAAGTCGGGCGCGCCGATCATCGGTCCTCATGCGGACGATCTGTTCTGGATCGAAGGCATTCCGGCCCAGGGACAGATGTACGGCCTGCCGGAGGCGCGCACCTTCACGCCGGATCGCTGGTTACAAGACGGCGACCGCCTGACGTTGGGCGAAACGACGTGGGAGGTGCGACACTGCCCCGGCCACACGCCGGGCCACGTCATCCTGTTCAACCCAGAGGCCCGCTTCGCCCAGGTCGGCGACGTCTTGTTCAAGGGTTCGATCGGCCGCACCGACTTTCCTCGCAGCAATCACGAGGCGCTGCTTCGCTCGGTCGTGGAGCAGCTCTGGCCGCTGGGTGACGACGTGACCTTCGTGCCGGGCCACGGACCGCATTCCACCTTTGGCGAGGAGAGGCGCACCAACCCGTTCGTGTCGGATGCGGCGCTCGGCCGAGCGCCGGTCGCACGACCCGCGACCGGCCTCGCCTGATCTTCGCTGTTTAGCGGCTGAGCAGCACGCCCAGCAGCACGCCCGCGATCAGGGCATAGAAGGTGGCCTTCAGCGGCTCTTCGACAATGCGGTCACGGGTGTCGGCAGCTGTGGTCTGAGCCAACGCCTTTACCTTGCCTGCGTCTTCGCGCACGGCCTGGCGCAGGGAAGCAACGCCCTCGGACGTGGAGCCGGCGCCTCCGCCTTCGCCGGTGAGCAGGGCGTCTGCGTCACGCTCCAGTCGGCGCGACAGATCGTCGCCTTCGGTGACGATGTCGTCGGGCGAGGTCGAGGGATAGCTGTCGGTCATCGGTGTCTCCGTTGATGGCGGTGGGTTTTATCGGCCGAAGAACCCGCCAGCACAGCAGCGGTTCCTGGCGTCCGTGGGTGAACGGGCGCGTCGCGCGCGCGTTGTCCACCCACAGGAGACAACCATGACATACATCGAACCGACACCCCCCGGCGTCCCAGGTCCGGAGATCGACCCCAGCCCCATGCCCGAGCCGGAACTGGACCCGTCCGACATCCCGGACGAGGCCCCGCCGCTCCAGCCCGGCGGCGGCGATCCAGGCGATTCCCGCCCTTACGGGTGAACCTCAGTCAAGCCGGGGATTCATCCAAGATCAGCGGGCCATGAAAACTGAAATCCGGCCGGAACCGCTCCGATTCAACCGGGTTCACTTTGGTAAGCGCCACAACAATCAGGAAAGGACCTCAGATGGCGGAAGGACAGACCACACGCGGCTCTGGTGTTTCCAAACGAGGCTTTGCCTCGATGGACCCGGAGCGGCAGCGCGAAATCGCGCGCAAGGGCGGCGCCAGCGTGCCGAGCGAAAAGCGAAGCTTTTCCCAGGATCGGGGTCTCGCGGCCCAGGCCGGGCGAAAGGGCGGCGAGGCATCCCATGGATCCCGCAAGGACGACGCGCCCCCTCCGGCCGAGTGATTTCTCGCGCAGGCAAACAGAAAGAGGCGGCGCGCTCAGGTTCGCCGCCTCTTTTGCATTTGAGATCGTTGGCCTTAGCGCGCGGTCAACGTCGCTAGCGCCACCGCGGGATCATCGGAGACGTCAAACCGCTGAAGGGTCCATCCGGCCGCCTCCCCCATCTCCTCGACCAGCTCACGCGTGAACTTGCGCGAGCTCTCGGTGTGCACCGTCTCGCCCGGCTGGAAGGCGAATCGCTGTCCCGCCACGTCCACAGGCGTCGCGGTCCTGGCGCGCAGGTGCATCTCGACGCGCGATCGATCCGCCCGCCACAGCGCGAGGTGTTCAAAGGCGTCCAGGTCGAAGTCGGCCCCGAGTTCGCGATTGGCCCGGACCAGAAGGTTGCGGTTGAAGGCCGCCGTCACCCCTTGGCTGTCGTCATAAGCGGCGGTCAGCACGGCGGGATCCTTGACCAGATCGACGCCCAGGATGAACAGCGCCTCCTCGCCGAGCATGCGGCGCGCCTCGCGCAGGAATCGGATCGCCTGGTCCGGCTCCAGATTGCCGATCGTCGATCCGGGGAAGAAGCCAACCCTGCGCCCGGTCCCCAGGCTGTCCGGCAAGGTCGCCAGGGTCTCGAAGTCACCCAACACCGGCGCCACGTTCAGGGTCGGATAGTCCTGCTTCAGCGCCGCCGCCGCTTCGTTGAGCGCCGTTTCGCTGATATCGAGCGGCACATAGGCCGAAAGGTTCGTGGCGGCATTCAGCAGAATGCGGGTTTTCTCGCTGGCGCCCGAGCCGAACTCCACCAGCACCGCGCCCGGTCCGATCATGCCCGCGAGATCGCTCGCCGTGCGCCGCAGCAGCGCCGTCTCCTGACGCGTGGGGTAGTATTCGGGAAGGCGCGTGATCTCCTCGAACAGGCGAGAGCCTTCCGCATCGTAGAACCATTTGGGCGGCGTCGATTTCTGAGTGCGGGACAGCCCGTCGATCAGGTCGCTCCGAAAGGCGTCGAGCGCATCCCCTTCCGCTCTGTTCTCTGTCTCGGACGCGTCGGCGGCCAGTCGCAGTCCCATGAAGGCCCACCTTTGCTGGGGATAGAAGAAGTTGCGGTAGGTAATCCGGGCATGTCCCGGAGGCGTCGCGAACGATCCGCCGCGCAGCACCATCTGGTTGGCCATGAACTTGCCGTTGTACTCGGCGGCCGTGCCCTCGGTGGGCTTGAAGCCCGGATAGGGCTGATAGGCGCTGGCGGTCCATTGCCAGACCTCACCTGCCAGGTTGGTGAAGGCGTCAGGGCGCATCGTGGCCGCGTGCTCCCATTCCGCCTCGGTCGGGAGGCGCTTGCCCGCGAACCGCGCATAGGCGTCGGCCTCATAAAAGCTGATGTGACGCACCGCCGATGCGGGATCGACGTGCCTGCGCCCGGCGAGCGTCATGACCGTCCAGCCGTGGTCGGCCTCTTGGCGCCAGTACAAGGGGGCAGTCCAGCCTTCAGCCTTGACCGTCGCCCAGCCGTCCGAAAGCCACAGGTCCGCCCGCGCATAGCCGCCTGCGGCGATGAACTCGAGCCAATCCCCGTTGGTCACCAGATCGTGGTCCAGCGCGAAGGGCGCCAGGAACACCTTGTGCCTCGGTCCTTCGTTGTCGAAGGCGAAGCCCGCTTTGTCGGCGCCGATTTTCACCACGCCGCCATCGAAGCGGGTGGAGCCGCCATTTGGGCTCTCCGGCTTTGCCTCACGAGGCTCCTCGACATAGGCCGCCGGATCGAGCGGCGAGCGCGACATCAGGTTCAGCAGGTCCATCAGGAACAACTCCTGATGCTGCTGATCGTGGTGCAGGCCGAGTTCCAGCAGATAGCGCGTCAGCCCGTCGGTTGGCGCGTCCCCGAGAAAAACCGTCATCCGTCGGTCGATCTCGCGGCGATAGGCCATGACCTCGTCCAGCGAGGGCCGGGTCATCAGCCCTCGTTCCGGACGCGCCACCCGTTCGCCCAGCGCCTCATAGTAGGAGTTGAACAGCGCCTGATAGCGCTCGTCCACCGGTCGATAGCCTGGTTCGCTCGCCAGCAACATCGCCTCGAAGAACCAGCTGGTATGCGCCAGATGCCACTTGCCGGGACTGCAGTCCGGCATGGATTGCGCGGCAAGGTCCTCGGCCGACAAGCCCTGCGCCAGCTCGGCCATGCGCGCGCGGACCTGGCGAAAGCGATCGATCTCGACGGCGGAGCGGGCGTCAGGCTCTGTGCGTGCATTCATTGCGCTGACTCTCACTGGCTCGCCCTTCTTCAGAACGGGCGCTTACGGTCAAGGTTCCGTCCGTCCTCGGCTGTTGTCGGCGATACGTCCGTACTCCAGCCGAGCGATGGTGCGGTTGTGCACCTCGTCCGGACCATCCGCTATGCGCAACGTCCGAACCGAGGCGTAGAGTTCCGCGAGCGGCGTGTCGGCCGAGACACCCGCGCCGCCGAACGCCTGGATGGCGTCATCGATGACCTGAAGCGCCATGCGAGGCGCGGCGACCTTGATCTGCGCGATCTCCGAGCGCGCGCCCTTTGCGCCCACCTCATCCATCATCCAGGCGGCCTTCAGCACCAGCAGACGGCACATCTCGATGTTGGTGCGCGCTTCGCCGACGCGCTGCTCCCAAACCGAGTGTTCGGACAGGCGCTTCCTGAACGCTGTGCGGGACAGCAGCCGTTCGCACATCAGGTCCAGCGCCCTCTCGGCCGCCCCGATCACCCGCATGCAGTGGTGAATTCGGCCGGGCCCCAGCCTACCTTGGGCGATTTCGAACCCTCTGCCCTCGCCCGCGATCAGGTTGCCGGCCGGCACGCGCACGTTCTCCAGCACCACCTCGGCGTGACCGATGGGGCGTTCGTCATAGCCGAACACCGACAGCATCCGCTCAACGCGAAAGCCGGGCGTGTCCACGGGCACGATGATCTGCGACTGCTGGACGTGGGTCGCTGCGTCCGGGTCGGTCTTGCCCATGACGATGGCCATCTGAACGTTGGGATGCGCCATGTTGGTGGACCACCATTTGCGGCCGTTAACGACATAATGGTCGCCATCCCGTTCGATCCGGGTCTGGATGTTGGTCGCGTCGGACGAGGCCACCTCCGGCTCGGTCATCAGAAAGGCCGAACGGATGGCGCCATCCAGCAGCGGACGCAGCCAGCGCGTCTTCTGCGCCTCGTCGCCATAGAGGTGGAGCACCTCCATGTTGCCGGTGTCCGGCGCGTTGCAGTTGAACACTTCGGCCGACCACAGATGATGGCCCATCATCTCGGCCAGGGGCGCGTATTCCAGATTGCTGAGGCCCGCTCCATCCTCGCCAGGCAGGAACAGGTTCCACAAGCCTTCCGACCGAGCCGACGCCTTCATCGCCTCCATGACAGGCGGCTGGCGCAAGGGATCGGCCGCGACCTGAGCCCGGTATTCTCCCTCACGCGGGATGACCTGCTCGTCGAGAAAGCGGCGCAGGCGCGCCTGCCACTCCAAACCGCGATCGCTGTGCCGGAAATCCATGGTCGTCCCCAATGCGAAAACGGCGCGGTCTCCGTGGAGCCGCGCCGTCGATCCGGTTCGTCAATCGCCGCGCATCAGCGCTTCAGCAGCGGCGCCAGCTTCTGAGCGATCATCATGTCACCGGCGATCTTCAGCTTGCCCTGCATGAAGGCCATCATCGGATCGAGGCGGCCTTCGGACAGCGCCGTGAAGTCGTCCCACTTCATCGAGACGGTGGCGTCGGCCGGCTTGTCCTCGTTGGTGACGGTGTTCGGGACCGATGCGCCGTCGATGAAGATCTTGTCCTGACCGTCCAGATCCAGCTTCACGGTCTTGCCGAGGCCGGAGTTGTCGCCAACGGCGGCGCGGATTTTTTCGGTCACTTGAGCCAGATCGGCCATGTTGAACGTCTCCTTGGGACGGTTGATGGATAAGGCCTAGCGCGCTCCGCAGAGGGCGCCAAGATCACGTTGGGTAAGGGTCAGGCGGCGGCTTCCTTAGGATCGCCGTCGCGAAAGCGCCACTTCATCACCAACACCATGGTCGACATGCCCAAGGCGCAGACGTTCGACACCGTCACCGGCCAGGCCTCGGTCATCACGCCATAGATCACCCAAAGGATGAAGCAGCTGACCGTCAGCGAATAGGTGCGCAGGCTGATCGACGAAGCGTCGCGCGTCTTCCAGATTTTCAGGGCCTGCGGTGCGAAGCTGGTGACCGAGCAGACAGCCGCGGCCGAGCCGATCACGTTGGCGATCAGTTGATGATCCACGTTCATGTCGCGCTACAGGCCTGTCGCCGGACCGCCGGGCTCGTCCGGTTCCCCGTCCGCGTCCTTGTCCACGAAATGGGCCGGCCTGTTGCGCATCGACGAGACCGCGAACAGCGCCCCGGCCAGCACAACGGCGCCGATGAGCAGAAGAATCATTTCCATGGCCGCTCAACGCGCCAGCCGACGGGGCGTTCGCGGTTGGACACGCTTTAGGGGCGCGCGGGCTGAAATGCGCGAACCCGTTCGTAGGCATAGCCCAGGGACAGGATGCGGGCGTCGTCCCACTTGCCGCCGATGAAGCTGAGGCCCACGGGCATGCCGCGGTCCAGACCCATGGGAACGGTCAGGTGCGGATAGCCGGCCACGGCCGCCAGGCGACTAGCCGAACCCTGCATCTCGTCCTCGTCCTTGGGATCGTTGGTCCAGGCCCGCGAGGTGGTTGGGGCGATCAGCGCGACCAGCCGATGATCGCGCATCATCCGGTCGATGCCGTCCTCGCCCGCCGCTTTCAGCGAACGCGTGCGCGCCTCGACATAGGCGGGATCGTCGAGGCCGCCGGTCTTCTCGGCGCGCTCGAACAGATCCTGCCCGAACAGCACCGTCTCGCGCGGCTCGGCGGCATTGAACGCGATCACCTCGGCCAGGGTGCGGGTCCGAACCTGCGCGGGGTTCGTGGACGCCAGATAGGCGTTGAGGTCATGCTTCAGTTCGGTCAGCAGGACCGTCAGTTCCCAGCCCCCGATCCGCTGGTAGTCGGCCGGCGCCTCGGTCACTTCGATCACCTCCGCGCCCGCAGCGCGCAGTGCCGCCAGCGACTGCTCAAACGCGGCCTGGGTTTCGGCGGAGTAGCCGTCCAACAGAAACCGCATCACGCCGATGCGCGCGCCGCGTAGCGATCCGGCGTCCAGCGTCGCCCGATAATCGACCTTGCGGGCGTCGGCTTCGACCGTGGCCGCGTCGGCCGGGTCGCTGCCGGCAAGGGCGCTTAGAACCAGTGCCGCATCCTCTACCGTTCGCGTGATCGGCCCAGCGGTGTCCTGGGAGTGGCTGATCGGAACCACATGGGTGCGCGAGACCAGGCCCACCGTCGGCTTGAAGCCAACCACGCCGTTAACGGAGGCTGGGCAGGTGATCGAGCCGTCCGTCTCCGTCCCGATGGCGGCGGGAGCCAGGCCGATGGCGACCGCCACCGCGCTGCCGGACGAGGAGCCACAGGGCGTGCGCTCAAGGTCGTAGGGGTTGCGGGTCTGGTCCCCGACGGCGCTCCAGCCGCTGATCGACTCCGACGAACGGATATTGGCCCACTCCGACAGATTGGTCTTGCCCAGGATCACCGCGCCCGCGTCACGCAGCCGCGTCACCAGGGGCGCATCCCGCCCCGGCGCGTTGTCGGTCAGAGCCAGCGAGCCGGCCGTGGTCGGCATGTCGCGCGTCTCGATGTTGTCCTTCAGCAGCACCGGCATGCCGGACAGCGGTCCACGGCCGCTCGCGACCGGCGCCTCGGCGAACCGGATCACGCTGGCGTAGGCCGCGTCACGCTGTTGCAGCGAAGCGGTGTCGATGGCGGGCGCCGAGGCGCAGGCGGCGAGCGACAAGGCCGCCAGCGCCCCGCCGATCAGTCCTCCGCCTCGTGCGAGCGCGTCCCGATAGTGCGATCGAGGAAGTCCAGATAGGTGCGCCATTGTTGCAGTTGTCTCGGATCGCCGCGGACGCCGTGCCGCTGGCCGGGATAAAGCATCATCTCGAACGGCAGGCTCTGTTCCTGCAGCTTGTCGATGACGCGGGTCGCGTTGGGCAGGATGACGTTGTCGTCGGCCATGCCGTGCAGGATCAACAGCCGGCCGGTCATGTCCCCCAGGCGCGGCAGGACGTCGGTGCGGGCATAGCCCTCCGGATTGGCCTGCGGGGTAGACATGTACCGCTCGGTGTAGTGGGTGTCGTACAGCGCCCAGTCGGTGGGCGCCGCCCCCGCCATCGCCCCGGCCAGTCCCGCCTCGGGCTCAGTCAGGGTCATCAGGCTCATGAAGCCGCCATAGCTCCAGCCCATGATGGCGATGCGGTCGCCGTCGACGAAGGGCTGACGCTTCAGCCACTGCGCCGCCATGGTCTGGTCCTCGGTCTCTACGACGCCGAGCTGGCGATAGTTGCTGGTCTCGAACGCCTGCGAGCGGTCACCCTCACCCCGGTTGTCCAGACGGAAGACAATATAACCAGCCTCCGTCAGCAGTTGGCTCGTCGCCGGTTGCCAGCTCTTTTGCACGCCGGCGCCGGTGCCCGGCCCGCCATAGACTTGCATCACCACTGGGTATTTCTTCGAGGGATCGAAATTCGGCGGCGTCTGCATGCGCCAGACCAGGGTCTGGCCATGGCTTTGCAGGGTTCCGAACTCGGGCTCGCGCAGACGCGAGACGTAGGACGCAAAGGGATGGTCGGCGTCCAGCCGGTTCTCTTCGATCCAGCGCACGCGGGTCCCGTCCATGCGATACAGCGCCGACTGCGGCGGCGTCTTCGGATCGGAATAGTTGCCGACGTAGGCGGTGCCCGGCGCATTGACCGAGGCGTTCCACCAACCGCCAGCCGGGGTGATCGCTACCGGCGTTTCGGTGCGGTTCAGGCTGGCGCGGAACAGCTGCTGCTCGATCGGCAGCTCCTTGCCGTCTCGCATGGAGGCGGTGAAAAAGACCTCGCCCGTCTGTTCGTTGACGCCGTTCAAACCCTTGACCGGCCAGTCTCCGCGCGTGATCGGCCGCACCACCCGGCCGTTGCGGTCATACAGATAGAGGTGACGCCAGCCGGAGTCCTCGTTCGACCAGATGAAGCGGCCGTCCGGCAGCACATGGAAGTCGTCATTCAGATCGACCCAGGCGTCCGCCCGCTGGCTGACGATGACGCGTGAGCGTCCAGTCGCGGGATCGACGCTGAGCAGGTCCAACCGCTTCTGATCGCGCGACTGGCGCTGGACGTACAGGGTGCGACCGTCATTCGACCAATCGACCCGCGCCAGATAGATGTCGGTGTTGTCGCCAAGATCGACCTTGATGCGGTCGCCGCTGATCAGGTCGCGCACATACAGCTCGACGACCGCGTTCGGGCGTCCTGCCTTGGGATAGCGCTGCTCGACCACGGTCGTGCCCGCGCCGGTAATCTCGAAGCGCGGCACGATGTCCACCGGACTTTCGTCCACGCGGGTCAGCGCGATGTAACGCTCGTCGGGGCTCCACCAATAACCGGTGAACCGCTTCATCTCCTCCTGCGCGATGAACTCGGCCGTGGCCCAGGTGATCAGGTCGCGCCCGTCGTCGGTGATTGGGGTCTCGCGCCCGGTCGCCAGGTCCTGCACATACAGGTTCTGGTCGCGCACGAAGGAGACGTAGGAACCCTTAGGCGACACCTTGGCGTCGATTTCATCCGCTTCGGTCTCGGTCAGACGGCGCACCGATCCATCGGCCCGCGTCGCCAGGAACAGGTCGCCTTCCAGCGGCGCCAGGATATAGCGGCCCTGCTGATCCCAGGCGTAGTCGACCACGCCCCGCGCGCTGATCCGCAGCCGTTCCCGGCGCGCCTTTTCCGCTTCCGACAGTTCGCCGGCCTCGGGCGCCAGCGCGCGGGCGTCGATCAGCTTATAGGGCTCGCCCTCTCCGGTCGGGGCGGCCCACAGGTCTTGGACGTTCGAATCGTCCTCGCGTCCGCGCAAAAAGGCGACCAGCTGTCCGTCCGGCGACAGGCTGACGCCGCGTGCGACGGGACCGGCGAGGCTCGGGCTTGCGAACACGCGCTCGGGCGTCAGAACAGCAGGATCGGCGGGCGCCTGCGCCAGGGCCGAACCGGCCGACAGCAGGATGGAAGAGGCGAGTAGAAGGGTGCGCATCCGGCCAAGCTATCTGGCGATTCCGTGGCCGTCATCAGGGAAAATCCGGTTCGCCTTCCCTGCGACAGGTTCGCAGCCTAGATAGGCCCGATGACCGACGCCGCCCTCTCCGCCCCGCCCGTCAAGGCCAGCCCGTTTCACCAGCTGGAGGTTCTGTGGGTCCGCCATTGGACCGACAGCCTGTTCAGCTTCGGCGTGGCCCGCCCCGACGATTTCCGCTTCCGTTCGGGCGAGTTCGTGATGATCGGCCTGCCGGGAGAGGACGGCGGCAAGCCGGTGCTGCGCGCCTATTCCATCGCCAGCCCGTGCTGGGACGAACAGCTGGAGTTCTTCTCCATCAAGGTCCCGGACGGACCCCTGACCTCACGCCTGCAGAAGATCCAGGCGGGCGACACCGTGCTGATGGGCAAGAAGCCGACTGGCACCCTGGTGCTGGACGCCCTGACCGGCGGCGAGCGGCTGTTCCTGATCGGCACCGGCACGGGCCTGGCGCCATGGCTCAGCGTCGCGCGCGATCCGGAGACCTATTCCCGCTTCGGCCACGTCTATGTGGTGCACACGGTGCGGGGCGTGGCGGACCTGGCCTATCGCGACTTCTTCACCAGCGGCATCCAAGACGACCCGCTGATCGGCGACGAGGCCAAGGCTCAGCTGACCTACTATCCGACCGTCACGCGCGAGGCGTTTGACACGCCCGGCCGCATCACCGACCGGATCAAGTCCGGCGACTTCTTCCGCGACCTCGGCCTGCCCGAAGGCTTCGATCCCGCAAAGGACCGCATCATGCTGTGCGGCTCCATGGCCATGATCAAGGAAGTCGGCGAACTGCTGGAGACCTATGGCCTCAAGGAAGGCTCCAACGCCGAACCCGCCGACTATGTGCTGGAACGCGCCTTCGTCGGTTGAGGCGCGGCGGCTTAGTCGCTAACCCACCGCCATGAGCAAGCCCGCCCTTGTCGCCGTCGACTCTCGCGTCGATCCCGCCGCCTGCCAGACGATGCCCGAGGTCCGCCAGGGCGTCGATGCGCTGGATCGCGCCTTGGTGGCTCTGCTGGCCGAGCGTCAGCGCTACATGGACGCCGCGGCTCGCATCAAGCCGGATCGCGACGCTGTCCACGACGACGATCGCATCGAAGACGTGGTCGCCAAGGTGCTGACGGCCGCAAGGGCGCAGGGCCTGTCGCCCGACATCGCCGAACCTGTTTGGCGCTTGCTGATCGATCGCTGCATCGCGCACGAGTTCGCGGCCTATGACCGCACGCGTGGCTAACGCCTGAGGCTTCTCAGCATCAGCTCGTGGCGATAGGCGGCCACGTCCGCCAGCGCCGCGTCCAGAGCCGAGCGCACCCGCTCCAATGCGGGCGACGCCATCTTGGCCTCCAGCGCCTCGGCGGCGGCGCACTGGTCCGCCAGGTCTCCCGCTCCGATCCCGGCCGCGGCGCCGCGCAAGGTATGCACCGCATCGCGCCAGCCTTCGACCTTCGGGTCGAGCAAGCCCGACCAGAGCGCCGCCTGTTCGGCAAACAGGCCCAGCACCTCTTCCGAAATCTCGGGATCGTCGCCGGTTGTGCGGTCGAGCACAGAGAAGTCGATCGCGCCCGACAGGTCGCGTCGCGCCATCAGGCCGCCGCCTCTTCACCCTTCGCCAGCCGAGAGTGCCGCGACGACCAGGCGAAGTAGATGGCGACGCCGATCACGTTCCAGATCAGAAAGCCGATCTGCGTCGTGCCCCGCAGACTCAGGAAGAAGACAATGCAGCCGATCACGGTCAGCCCGCCGACCAGCGGCCAGAGCGGCGCCTTGAACACGCGCCGGCGGCCGGGCTCACGAAGCCTCAGCACGATCAGGCTGACTCCCACCGCGCAGAAGGCCGCCAGCGTCCCCGCATTGGCGAGCGACGCCAACTCATCCAGCGGCAGGAGCCCCGCCAGGATCGCCACGACCACGGCGGTGAACACCGTCACCACCGCCGGCACGCCCCGGTTCGACACTCGCGCCAGGCGCCTCGGCAGCAGCCCGTCGCGCGCCATGCCGAGAAAGATGCGGCTCTGACCGAACAGGAACGCCAACAGCACGGTCGGCAGGGCGATCACCGCCGCCGCCGCGATCCACTGCGCCGCCGTGCCCTGCCCCAGCTCTCGCATGATCAGCGACAGCGGCTCGGCGCTGTCGGCGAAGCTGGCCACCGGCCGTGCGCCGATCGCCGCGGTCGCCACCAGCAGGTACAGCGCCGTGCACACCAGCATCGAGCCCACGATGCCGATGGCGAGGTCCCGCTCGGGCCGCTTGGTCTCCTCGGCCGCCGTCGAGATGGCGTCGAAGCCGTAGAAGGCGAAAAAGATGATCGCCGCAGCCGCCATCACCCCGGTCTGCACAAAGGGCGCGCCAAAGCCGTTGGGCATGAAGGGCGTGAAGTTCTCCGCATCGAACGCCGGCATCGCCACCGCCACGAACACCGCCAACGCCGCGATCTTCACCAGCACCAGCACGGCGTTGAGCGTCGCGCTTTCCTTGGTTCCCAGCAGCAGCAACCCCGTGACTACACCGATGATCGCCACCGCCGGCAGATTGATGATCCCGCCCGCATGCGGCCCCGCCGTCAGCGCCAGCGGCAGATCGACTCCTAGCCCGCTCAAGAAAGCGACCGCGTAGCCGCTCCACCCGACCGCCACCGCCGAAACGACCAGCGAATATTCCAGGATCAGGCTCCACCCCACGACCCAGGCGATCAGCTCGCCGAGCACGGCATAGGAGTAGGTGTAGGCGCTGCCCGCCGTCGGCATCATGGTCGACAGCTCCGCATAGGCCAGCGCCGCGCACGCGCACACCAGCCCCGCCAAGGCGAAGCTGATCAGCACCGCAGGACCCGCCAGCCCCGCGCCCACACCGATCAGCGTCAGGATGCCCGTGCCGACGATCGCACCCACGCCCAACGCCAGCAGATGCGGCCAGCTCAGCGTCGCCTTCAGACGCGGCCCCTCATGCGAGTGCGCCAGCATGGCGTCGATCGATCGACGACGGTTCCAAAAGGCCATGAGCAGCTCCCCCTGCCGCCTGTGCCTGCGGCTGATTCCGCCGCGACCTTAGCGCGCTTCAGAAAGTTTCCGAAACCGCTTGCCAAGCCGCCGCCCGCTGGGTAGTAGGAGCGCCCTTCGGGACGGCCACGCCGCTTTCGAAGACAAGACGATCGGTCGGGTGATTAGCTCAGTTGGTAGAGCAGCTGACTCTTAATCAGCGGGTCCACAGTTCGAACCTGTGATCACCCACCATTCGTCTTCTTCAAATCCGCAAACATCAAAGTTGATGGCGCTCGGCGTTAGCCCCTGCGAACCCGCGCGGTGCGTTCCGCTTGTGCGGAAGGGCGCGCCTGGCGCGCCCTTGTTGTTTCGGTCAGCCGATGGCGCCCACGCAGCCTTCGGCCTCGCCGGGCGACAGATCCGCGTCGGTCAGGGCCAACGTCCAGCCATGGTGGGTGTTCAGGCCCCAGCGGCGGGCGCCGCCGCCGTCGCCCGCGTCGCCGCCCGCGGTGACCACCACCCGTCGGCCCTTGGGCAAGGCGGGCGGATCGATCTTGCCGACGGCGAGCGAGGTGGGCGTGTCGCCGCCATAGCCGTCGAAGACGCTGAGCATCGACCATTCGCGGCGCAGGCCCATCCACCAGGCGTCTTCAGTGTTGATGGCCAGCACCGAAATCCCACGACCTTCGGCGGCGAAGGCGAGCGCGCTTTGCGGATCGCGCACCATGCGAATATCAGCGGCGGCGCCGAAGCGCAGGCGCGCTCCGTCAAAGGCCCGCGTCGGCTCGATCGGCGCCCAAACCTGGACCTGAAGTCGGCCCTGGCGCGCCAGGCCCCAACCGACGATCTCGCGCCAGAGGTGCTCGACCGCCTGGGCGTTCTCGGGCGCACACTTGGCGAGCATCCGCGCCTGCACGGTCTGCTCGCGATCGGGACGCAGCTTGGTATGGGCGCCGCTGGGCGCGTCCTTTGCTCGGCCAACGGTGGAGGCGACGGCCAGGCGCTGCTCGAAGAGCGCAAGGATCTGGTCGTCTATGCTGTCGATCTCGGCGCGCAACGCCGCCAAAGCCTGCTGTTCGGGCGTCTGGTGCGGCGCGGGTTCAGGCCAGGCCTGCTTCAGAGGAGATGGGGTCACGGCGTAGGGCTTTCGGCATGGTGTTTCGATTTGCAGGGGCGTGCTGCCACTCCGTTGGGGAGCGGTCGCCGGAGAGACAGTCAGGAGCGAGAAATGCCCGACGCCTCAGCCGGCGTATCGAAAGCCGAAATAATAGCCGTCAACCGCGCGCGAACGGTCGAAGGAGCGGAAAAAGGCGCGCGCGAGGGACATGGGTCCACTGGGTTCCGGCAAGGGCGGATCGTAGCGATCCGTCCGTTGTTCAAACACGCAACAGGCGTGCGCCGTCAACCCTTGTCGAGGCTTAGCAGGACAAACCGCGTGCGATTGTCGCCGGAATCCTGAAGATCGTTGCGCAGGATCGACAGCCCGTAGGCTTCCGCCGCACCGGCCGGCGCCAGCGCCGCGCGAGTCGCATCGCCCGCCTCCGCCACCGCCCGCGCGGCGCCCGCCGTGTCGAAGGCCTCGACCGGCGCGAGATTCATGGCCTTCAAGGTTGCGGCGCACTGCGCCAGGGCCACCGGATGGCTTTCCACGGTCCGGATGTCCGACAGCCGAGCACCGTCGATCGCCATCAAGGCGTGCCGGATCGGCCGCCACACTTCGGCGATGGGTTCAAGCTCAAGCGCGGCCACCAGACTGGCCGCCGGTTGCACCACGCCGACGGCCGAGTTCTCGACCGGAATCAGGGCGCAACCGCAGTCGCCGGACTTGAGCGCCTCGATGGCTGCCTCGAAACTGTCATGGCCGACCGCCTCGTCCCAGGGGCGAAGCGCCAGGCAGGCCTGATGGCTGAACGATCCCGGCGCGCCCTGGTAGGCGACGCGACCGCGCGTGGCGATTGTCTCGCTGGCCGTCATGTCAGGCCGCCCTGGCCTGCTCGGTCCGCACGGCCTTCAGCCGCTCGGCCACCAGGAACGCCAGTTCGAGCGCCTGGTCGGCGTTGAGGCGCGGGTCGCAATGGGTGTGATAGCGGCTGGACAGGTCGTCCTCGGTGACTGCCTGCGCGCCGCCCAGGCATTCGGTGACGTTCTGACCGGTCATCTCCAGGTGGACGCCGCCGGCGTGCACGCCCTCCGCCTCGGCGACGTCGATAAAGGTCCGGACCTCCCCCAGAATGCGGTCGAAGGGCCGGGTCTTGTAGCCGTTGCCGGCCTTCAGCGTATTGCCGTGCATGGGGTCGATCGACCACACCACCTTGCGGCCGGACGCCTTCACCGCCCGCATCAGTCCAGGCAGCCGCGCGCCGACCTTGTCGTGGCCGAACCGGCCGATCAGCGTCAGCCGGCCCGAGACGTTGTCCGGGTTAAGCGCGTCGATCAGCGGCAAGAGGTCGGCGGCCTCCATGGTCGGGCCGCACTTGACCCCGATGGGATTGCGGATGCCCTTCATGAACTCGACGTGCGCGCCGTCCAGCTGACGCGTGCGCTCGCCGATCCAGAGCATGTGCGCCGAGGTGTCGAACCATTCGCCCGTGGCTCCGTCCAGTCGGGTCAGCGCCGATTCGACGTTCAGCAGCAGCGCCTCGTGGCTGGTGAAGACCTCGACCCGGCTTAGGTCTGGGTGCGTCTCCGGCGTCACGCCGACCGCCTCCATGAAGGCCAGGGCCTCGGTGATCTTGTCCGCCAGCTCACGGTACTGGGCGCCCGCCGCATTGTCGCCGGCGAAGCCCAGCGTCCAGCGGTGGATATTGTAGAGGTCGGCATAGCCGCCGCCGGCAAAGGCGCGCAGCAGGTTCAGCGTAGACGCCGACTGGTTATAGGCTCGGATCAGTCGCTGCGGATCGGGCGTGCGCTCTTCGGGCGTGAATCCCATGCCGTTGATGATGTCGCCGCGATAGCTGGGCAGCTCGACATCGCCGATCTGCTCGACGCCCGAGGAGCGCGGCTTGGCGAACTGGCCCGCGATGCGGCCGACCTTCACCACCGGCTTGCGCCCGGCAAAGGTCAGCACCACCGCCATCTGCAGGATCAGGCGAAAGGTGTCGCGGATGTTGTCGGTCGAGAACTCCTTGAAGCTTTCGGCGCAATCGCCGCCCTGAAGCAGAAAGGCTTCGCCGCGTTCCACCTGCGACAGCCGCTCGGTCAGACGCCTCGCCTCGCCGGCGAACACCAGCGGCGGAAGCGCCCGCAGTTCGTCCTCAACCGCCGCCAGGGCGCGCGCGTCCGGATAATCCGTCGGCATCTGCAGGACAGGCTTCGATCTCCAGCTCTCGGGGGTCCAGCGCATGCTCATTCAACAAGGATAGGACCTTGCGCCGCTGCTCACAATCACAACGGCGCAAGGCGGCTGTCGTCAGGAACCGTCCGCGCCGAGGTCTTCGGGCGTCGGAGACTGGGCGGAAGACGATTCGGCCTTCCGCTCGGCCTTGGCGGCCGCCTTCGCGGCGGCTTTCTGGGCGGCGGCGCGCTCACGTTCCTGGCGTTCGAAGTTGTAGTTGGGCTTCCGGGCCATGATCGTTCTCGCTCCTGCTCTGTCCTAAAGACGGTCCATCAACATGGCGCCGAAAGCCGGCGACGCAAATCGCTGTCGCCGCTCGCGCCCCGAGATCAGATGCCCGAAGCCCTGACCGCTTCGGTCGAAACGGCGTCCGGGTCTCCCGGCAGCCAGGCGACGTGGCCGTTGTAGACGCCCTCGTTCAGGATTTTCTCTTCACGCGCGACCAGCACCGGGACCAGCATCTGGCCCGTGACATTGGTCGCCGTGCGCATCATGTCGATGATCCGATCGATGGCGACGATGTAGCCAATGCCCTCCAACGGCAGGCCGGCGGTGGACAGGGTCAGCGTCAGCATGACGATCGAGGTTCCCGGCACGCCGGCTGTGCCCAGCGACCCCAGCACGGCCGTCAGCCCGATCAGCACATACTGGGTCAGCGTCAGGTCGATGCTGAAGTATTGGGCGATGAAGATGGAGGCGATGGCCGGATAGATGGCGCCGCACCCGTCCATCTTGACATTGGCCCCCAGTGGCACGGCGAAGGCTGCATAGGCCTGGGGCACGCCCAGCCGCTCCACCGTCTGACGCAGAGTGATCGGCAGGGTGCCCAGCGAAGACGAGGTGGCGAAGGCGGTCTGCTGGGCGGCGAACGCGCCTCGGAAGAAGCTGACGACGTTCAGACCGTGCAGCTTCAGCAGGCCCGAATAGATCACGAAGATGTGGAACAGGCAGGCCGCATAGATGGCGAAGATGAACTTGCCCAGCGGCAACAGAGCCTCCCAGCCGTAGCCGCCGACCACCGACCCGATCAGACCAAACACGCCGATCGGCGTCAGCTGGATCACCCAGCGCGTGATACGAAAGATCACCGCTGCGCCCTCGTCCACCAGCCGCCGCACGCCCTGGGCGCGGTCGCCCAGCGCCACCAGCGCCGAACCGACCAGGGCCGAGAAGAAAATGATCTGCAGCACCCGCCCCTCGCTCAGCGCCGCGAACGGGTTGGTCGGCACGATGCCGATCAGCACCTCCAGCGGCGTCGGGATCTCGCGCGCCCTGACCTCGCCCAGCGGCAGGTTGGCCAGGCCCAAGCCCGGATTGATCAAGTGGCCAAATGCGATGCCCACCAGCACAGCCAACAGCGAGGTGACCGCAAACCAGACGATGGTGCGCACGCCCAGCCGCACGGCGCCCGCGCCCTCCCCCAGCTTGGCTATGGAGCTGGCGATGGTGAACAGCACCAGCGGGGCGACCACCATGCGGATCAGGTTCAGGTAAACGTCGCCGATCGGCTGCAGCCAGACCTCGGCCTGCTCGCGCAGGATCAGCCCCGCAACAATGCCCAGCACGAAGCCGACGGCGGTGCGCTGCCACAGGGGAATGGCGAAGAAGCGGGAGAGCATGGACGGCGGCCTTGGAAAAGACGAACATGCCAAGGTGTCCACCCGGGCTCCGATCCGCAACCGCCGACGCGACGGATTTCTGCGACGTCTTTGCCCGCGACCGCCGACCCGGCCTTTAAACGCCCATCGCCCGGCGCACGTAGAAGCTGGACACAATAGCGTCCACCGCCTCCTCCACGTCCTCGAAAGTGTCGATCAGCACGTCAGCGCCGAGCTGCTCAACCGGTACGGGCGTGTAGCCGAAGGTGGTGAGGATGCATGGAAGTCCCGCATCACGGGCGGCGTCCGCGTCCGGCGCTGCGTCTCCGACCATGATGGCGCGCGCCGGATCGCCGCCCACGATCTGCACGGCCTCGGTCAGGTGCGCGCCGCTTGGCTTTCGGGCGCTGACACGCTCTGGGCCGACAACGGCGGCGAAGCGCGATGCGAGCTCCAGCTTCTGCATCAGCAGTTCCGACAAATCGGTGCGCTTGTTTGTGGCGACCACCAGCCGCGCGCCCCGCGCGCTCAGCCGGTCCAGCGTCTCCTCCACCCCCTCGTACGCCCGCGTGCCGTCCACGATGTGCGCGCGATAGTCGGTGAGGAACCGCTCGAACAACGCCTCCGACCGCGCCCGCTCCATGTCGCCTCCCGCCGCCTCGAACCCGTACACCAGCAGGGCCCGCGCCCCGGACCCGATCAGCGTCTGGGCCGCCTCCATCTCCACCGGCGGCAGGCCCTCCTCGACCAGCAGGCGGTTCAGCGTCCCGATTAGGTCCGGCGCTGAATCCACGAGCGTCCCATCCAGATCGAAGACAAGGGTCCAGCCCTCAAGATCGCGCTCGGTCATTCCATACTCCGTCATCCTGGGGCTTGAGCCGAGGATCAGCCGTTAAGCCGCACATGCGACGGGGGCCGCGCACCGCCGTCGTCAAATCCGATCCTCGGGTCAAGCCCAAGGATGACGAGCCGGAGAGGGCATTGTAGACGGCGCGGAACGCCTAGACGCCGGGAAGACTCATGACCAGCCAAACCCGCCCACGCGCCGCCATCATCCTGGCCGCAGGCCAGGGCACGCGAATGAAGTCGCCGCTGCCCAAGGTGCTGCACCGCGTGGGTCATCACACCATGCTGGACCACGCCATCGACGCGGCCGAGGCCCTCGGCTGCGAACGCATCGTGGTGGTGGTCGGCGACCACTCGCCCGACGTCCGCGCCCATGTGGAGAAACGCCTGGGCGCCGCCAGCATCGCCGTGCAGGACCCGCCGCTCGGCACCGGCCATGCCGTGCGCGCGGCCGAGGCGGCGCTCGCGGGCTTTGACGGCGAGGTGGTCGTGACCTACGGCGACGTGCCGCTGTTGAAGGCGTCGGACATCGAGCCCGTCTTCGGCGGCGAGGGCGTCACGGTCGTCGGCTTCCATGCCCGAGATCCGGGCGCCTACGGCCGGCTGATCCTGGACGGCGACACGCTGCAGGCCATCACCGAGGCCAAGGAAGCGTCGGCGGAGGTGCTGGCGCTGACCGCCTGCAACTCGGGCGTCATGGCCGCGCCGTCGGCCCTGCTGTTCCAGCTGCTGGCCGGCGTCACCAACGACAACGCGAAGGGCGAATATTACCTGACCGACGTGGTCGAACTCGCCCGCAGAGCCAATCATCCCACACACGCGGTCTTCGCCGAGGAGGACGCGGTGATGGGCGTCAACTCCCAGGGCGAGCTCGCGCAGGCCGAGGCCTTGTTCCAGAAGGTCCAGCGCGAGACGTTCCTCGCCGCCGGCGTCACCATGCCGGCCCCCGAGACCGTCCACTTCGCCTGGGACACTCAGGTCGGCGGCGGCGCGGTGATCGAGCCGTTCGTTGTCTTCGGCCCCGGCGCCGTGGTCGCGGGCGGCGCGCGCATCCGCAGCTTCAGCCACGTCGAGGGCGCCCGCGTCGCATCGGGCGCCGAGGTTGGTCCCTATGCGCGCCTGCGCCCCGGTGCGGACCTGGCCGAAGGCGTGCGGGTCGGCAACTTCGTCGAGGTCAAGAACGTGACCATGGCCAAGGGCGCCAAGGCCAATCACCTCGCCTATCTCGGCGACGGCGCTGTGGGCGAGAAGGCCAACGTCGGCGCAGGCACGATCTTCTGCAACTACGACGGCTTCAACAAGGCGCGCACCGAGATCGGGGCAGGCGCCTTTATCGGCTCCAACAGCGCGCTGGTCGCGCCGGTCAGCATCGGCGCGGGCGTGGTGGTCGGGTCCGGTTCGGTGGTGACGCAGGACGCCCCCGCCGACGCCCTGGTGTTCGGCCGCGCCCGTCAGGTGAACAAGCCCGGCGCCGGCCTCGCCTTCCGCGACAAGGCCAAGAGCAAAAAGGACGCGAGATGAGCGACCTACAGAAAAAGAACGCCGGAGAGGCGGCGGCCGGACGGGTCGAGGCCGGCATGGTCGTTGGTCTGGGGACGGGCTCCACCGCCGCATGGTTCGTCAAGGCGCTGGCGGCGCGCGGCCTATCCGGCCTGCGCTGCGTTCCCACCTCCGAAAAGACCGCAGATCTCGCGCGGGACCTCGGCCTGACGCTGTCGACGCTTGAGGACACGCCGCGCATCGACCTGACCGTCGACGGCGCGGACGAGATCGGCCCGGGCCTGGCGCTGATCAAGGGCGGCGGCGCGGCCCTGCTGCGCGAAAAGCTGGTGTGGGAGGCGTCCGACCGCTGCATCGTCATCGCCGATGCTGCCAAGGTTGTGCCGGTCCTGGGCGCCTTCCCTCTGCCGATCGAAGTGGTCGCGTTTGGTCACAAGACCACGGCGAACCGGCTCGCGGACGTGCTGATCGACCATGACATCAGCCAGCCCGCGCGCGTGCGGCAGGCCGACCGCGGTCTGGTCCGCACCGACGGCGGCAATCTGATCTATGACGCCGCCTGCCGCGCCATCCATGATCCCGTGCGGCTGGCCGACGATCTGAAGCTGATCACCGGCGTGGTCGAGCACGGCCTGTTCCTGGACCTGGCGGACGAGGCGATCATCGGCGAGGACGCGGGCGTCCAGGTCCTGCGACCCTGAACCGCGAGTCGCTGGGGCAAGCTTTTCGCCACAAGCATGCCTATATTGCGCCCATGACCTTTCGACCCACCACCATCGAGCGCGCCTATCAGCTGGCGGAGAGCGGCGAATGCCGCACCGTCGGCGACGTCAAGAAGCAGCTGGCGGCCGAGGGTTTCGTCGGCATCCAGGACCAGCTCTATGGCGCGACCATCACCGCTGCGCTGCGCCAGCGTTGCGTCAAATTCTACAAGGCGGAAGAACCTGCGGAAGGCTGATGCGCCTTCGGCCTTGCGTTTCGAGGTGAAAGCCGCCATTCTCCGTCCTGTCGATCTCTCTGCGTAACGCATTCGTTCTCCGCGCCTCGCTCTGGGATCCGTTGCCGCTCCTTTCAGACCGACCCCCGCCTGGCGCGCTCTTGCGTCTGGCCGTTTTCGATGGAGGTCCTGAAATGGCGACCGGAACTGTCAAGTGGTACAACCCGACCAAGGGTTATGGCTTCATCCAGCCGGATGACGGCGGCAAGGACGTGTTCGTTCACGTCTCGGCCGTCGAAGGCGCTGGCCTGCGCGGCCTGGATGAAAACCAGAAGATTTCCTACGAGATCGAGCGCGACCGTCGCTCGGGCAAGGAATCGGCCGGTCAACTGAAGACCGTCTGAAGCCTGGCGTCTCGCCAGACTGACTTCGAGACGGCGGTCCCTTGCGGGGCCGCCGTTTTCGTTTGTCCGTTGCCGCAGTGCCCGACGGCGCCTAAGTCGGCTCGACCCAAGACGCGCCGGAGCCGACGATGAGCCATTCCTACGACTATGATCTGTTCGTCATCGGCGCGGGGTCGGGCGGCGTGCGGGCTGCGCGGCTGACGGCGCTGGGCGGCAAGAAGGTCGCGGTCGCCGAAGAATACCGGGTCGGCGGCACCTGCGTGATCCGGGGCTGCGTGCCCAAGAAGTTCATGGTCATGGCCTCCGAGGTCAGCCATGCGCTGGAGATCGCCGAGGGGTACGGCTGGTCGTTCGACAACGCCCGCTTCGACTGGCCCACCTTCCTGCAGGCCAAGGACGTCGAGATCGCCCGCCTGTCCGGCATCTACACCGCCAACCTCGGCAAGGCGGGCGTCGACCTGATCCATGGCCGCGCCGTGCTGAAGGACGCCCACACCGTCGAGATCGTGGGCAAGAACCAGACGGTTACCGCCGAACGCATCCTGATCGCCACTGGCGGCCGTCCGTGGAAGCCGGAGGCTCTTCCCGGCATCGAACACGCCATCACCTCAGAGGAAGCCTTCCACCTGCCTGAGCTGCCAAAGCGCATCCTGATCGCGGGCGGCGGCTATATCGCGGTGGAGTTCGCCGGCATCTTCGCCGGGCTGGGCGTCGACACCACGCTGATCTACCGCGGACCCAACGTCCTGCGCGGCTTCGACGACGATGTGCGCGCCCATCTGGCCGGCGAGATCGAGAAGCGCGGGATCAAGGTCATCCTGGGCTGCCAGCATGCGTCTATCGAGAAAACCGATAGGGGTCTCGTCAACCATCTCGAAAACGGCATGCGCATCGAGACCGACGTGGTGATGTTCGCAACCGGACGCGTGCCGCACGTGGTCGATCTCGGGCTGGAAAGCGCCGGCGTCGAGCTGAACGAGGCGGGCGCGATCAAGGTGGACGCCTTCTCCCGCACCTCCGCCGACAACATCTGGGCCATCGGCGACGTGACCGACCGCATGAACCTGACGCCGGTCGCGATCCGTGAGGCGGTGGCGTTCCACCAGACCGTGTTTCGCGACAACCCCCAGCACTTTGACTACGAGGCCGTCGCCACAGCCGTGTTCAGCCAGCCGCCGGTGGGGGTCGTCGGCCTGACTGAGGCCGAGGCGCGGCACAGCTGTGCGGCCGGCGTCGACGTCTACGTCACCCGCTTCCGCCCGATGAAATACGCTTTCACCGGCTCGGACGAACGCGTGCTGATGAAGCTGGTGGTGGACGCCGACACCCAGCGCGTGGTGGGCGTCCACATCGTCGGACCCGACGGCCCGGAGATGATCCAGCTGGCGGCCATCGCCGTGAAGGCTGGCCTGACCAAGGCTCAGTGGGACGCCACCTGCGCGGTCCACCCCACCATGGCCGAGGAGCTGGTGACGCTGAAGGACAAGCAGACGGCGTCCAGCGGCGCCGTCTAGAACCGACTTAGCGGGTCCGCTCCCGATAACGCTCCAGCACGTCCAGCCTGATCCGGTCCGGCACGGCCTGCGCCACCGGACCATCATTGCCGAAGTAGAGCAACTGCGTGTCGCCTTCGGCAGCGCCCGGCCAGGCCGGTCGTCCCCGCCCGTTCGGATCGCCGGCCCGCGCGAATGCGGTCCAATAGGCCATCATCGCCCGCGACGCCGCGCGGTCCCGGTCCTCGACCGGATAGGGCAAGGTGTTCAGCGTGCCGAACACATAAGGCCGCTCGATCGCGTGGGTTGCGCCGCCGTGCGGCTCAGGATTCTCGGCCGAGCTGATGTCGAAGCGATAAAGCCAGGCCTTGTGACCCGCACGCGCATGCAGTCGCGCCAGGTGACGCGCCGGCTCGGCGAACACCAGGTCCGTCATGGCCTGGGCGTCGAAGCCCTCCAGCCCGCCATAGACCTGCGCCGCCTCCGCGCGCTCCAGCCATGTCATTTCATCATCGGCCGTGCCGTATCCGTTGGGATCGGTTGGACGGATCCACCAGAACTCACGGCTGTTGGTGCCGATGATCAAGGGCGCGGCGCTTTGACGGCCGGCGCGGAAGACCGCCTCCACCTGATCGGGCACGACCCGCCCGTCGATGATCGTCAGGTCGCCATTGGCGAAGATCGGCGCAGGCGTCAGGAACAGTTCGGCTGGCGCAGCACGCAGGTCCGCCGCCGTGCGCAGCCCCGCGCCATAGGCGAACACCTCGCCCCGTTCGCGCGCCGACGGCTCGCCCTTGGGGCCGCGTCGATCCAGCCAGGCCACCCGCTCGCGTCCCAGGCCCGACTGGACCACAGCCTTGTGAAACAGCCCCTGCGCCGGCGGCGAGATCATCAGGCGGGTTACGATCGCGCCGCCGGCCGACTCGCCAAAGACCGTCACATTGGCCGGATCACCCCCGAAGGCCCCGATGTTGCCGCGCACCCACCGCAGGGCGGCGATGACGTCCATCAGGCCGTAGTTGCCGGCCGCCTCCCCCGCCGGCCGCTCAGCCGCCAGCGCCGGATGATCGAAGAAGCCTAGCCGGCCCAGCCGATAGTTCAGCGTGACCACGACCACGCCTTCTCTGGCCAAGGCCGAGCCGTCGTAGAGGCCGGCCGTGCCAGAACCGTTGTTCAATCCTCCGCCATGGATCCACACCATGACGGGCGCCGGCCTCGATGTGCGCGCGGCCGGTGACCAGACGTTCAGGTTCAGGCAGTCCTCGCTCATCGGACCCGCCCCGACCCCGGGATCGCCCGGCGCCGGCGCCTGGATGCAGATGGCGCCATAGGTCGTGGCGTCCCGTTCGCCCTGCCAGGACGACGGCTCGACCGGCGGTCGCCAGCGGCGCTCGCCCGTGGGCGGCGCCGCATAGGGAATGTTCTTGAAGGCCAGCACGTCGCCGCTCGCCTCGCCGGCAAGCACGCCCTGCTCCACCCTGATTGTCGGTGCGGCGAAAGTCACGGAAGGGAAAGCCAAGGCTAGGGCGAAAGCGAAAGGGGCGAGGCCGCCGACGAAAGTCATGCCCGCCCTTAAGCAAAATCCGGCCGGGGGTTGAAGGGGCGAAAAAATCCTCCGGCGCATGAACCTTCACCGTGCGGATGCGTTCAGAGCCAAGTTTTCGGTGGGGTAGTCTTTGAGAGTCTTCGCGACAGGCGACAACGCCGAAGACCTGGGCGCCGCTTTCGACGCGTCCCCAAACGCCTATGTGCTGCTGAGACCCGCCGACCTGACCATCGTCGCCGCCAACCAGGCGTATCTGGACGCTCTCAGCGTCGGTCGCGACCAGATCGTCGGCAAGCCTATGTTCGAGACCTTCGATTCGGGTTCGGGCAGCGAAGCGCCGGAAAACGTCCGGCAGGTCCGCACATCGCTGGAACGCGCGCGCGACATGCGCCAACGCGATCATCTGGCGACCGTGCGTTTTTCCGTGCTTAGACCAGGCATAGACGGTCAGGCGGTGTTCGAAGAGCGCCTCTGGAGCGCCACTCACACGCCTGTCCTGAATCCGGACGGCGAGGTGGTGCTGCTGCTGCAGCACACCACCGACGTCACCGATCTGGAAGCCTCGCGCGAGGGGCAAGGCGTCCAGGCGGGCTCCCCTCATATCGCCGTCGGTGGGCAGGTCCTGAAACGCGCCCAGCAGGTGCAGGAGAGCAACCGGCGGCTCGAAGCTGAGCGCAATCGCATTGTCGAAATGATCATGCAGGCGCCCGGCTTCATGGCGTTGCTGACGGGGCCTGAACATCGCTTCGAAATCGTCAACGACGCCTTTCACCGACTTGTCGGCGAACGCGACATCGTGGGCAAGCCGATCCGCGAGGCCTTGCCCGAACTTGAAGACCAAGGTTTTTTCAGCAACCTGGACACCGTGTTCACCACCGGCGAGCCATTCGAAGGTCGTCAGAGCCGGATCCAGCTTCAGACTGGCCCCAACCGTTTGATGGAGAACCTCTACCTCAACTTCATCTACCAGCCGATCCGCGACAGCTCGGGTGCGGTGGCCGCCATTCTGGTTCAAGGTCACGATGTCACCGACAGCGTGCGCGCCGCCGAACGTCAGAAGCTGATGATCGACGAGTTGAACCACCGGGTGAAGAACACCCTGGCCACGGTTCAGTCGATCGCCGTGCAGACCGCTCGCTCGCACCAGGATCCCGCGACGTTCGCCGAAGCCTTCCAGTCACGCATACTATCCCTGTCGCACACCCACGATCTGCTGACGCGCAGCCACTGGGAAGGCGCCGACCTTCGCGCCATTCTGAACCATGAAACCGAGGCTCATGGCGTCGCGCGGGTCAGCCTGAATGGTCCGCCGGTGGCGCTGGAGCCGGCCATGGCCTTGTCCCTGGGCATGATCTTTCACGAACTGGCCACCAACGCCGCCAAGTACGGCGCACTGTCTCATGCGGATGGACGGGTTCTCGTCGACTGGAGCGTCACCGATCAGCGTGACCGCGTCCTGCACATGTCTTGGCGCGAGGTGGGCGGCCCGCCTGTCGCCGAACCTGATCGCCGGGGTTTCGGCAGTCGATTGATTCAGCGGAATGTTCGCCATGATCTGGCGGGAGAGATCGATCTGGTCTACGCCCCCACCGGATTAACGGCGGAGCTGACGGTTCCGCTCGACGGAAGGCAGACAGGATGAACGACGGGTTGCAGGGTCGGCGCGTGCTGGTGGTCGAGGACGAGTCTTTGGTCGCCATGCTTCTGGAAACCATCCTCGAGGACATGGGCTGCACGCCGGTCGGTCCCGCATCCAACATCGACGACGGCGAGACGCTGGCTCGCGGCGACGTCGAGCTGGACGCCGCCCTCCTGGACGTCAATGTCGCGGGGCGTCAGGTGTTTCCGGTCGCTGCGGCGCTCAAGGCGCGTGGCGTGCCGTTTGTGTTCTCGACCGGCTATGGTGAAGGCGGGCTGCCCGACGAATGGCGCGGCAATCCCACCATCCAGAAGCCCTTCACGGAGGCCGCCGTCCGCGACGCCCTGATGAAGGCCATGAACATCGTCACCGCCTGATCTGAGGTCCGCCGGCCGCTAAATTTGCTCGGCCTGCAGCGGCGCGCGCTTCAAGGCCTGCAGGTTGGCCGAACCGGTGCAGAAGCACGCGGTTCTCAGCTGGCGCACCACCGTCTGGAAGTGGCTGACCACGGCCTCCGTCGAGATCGTCGCGGCCTGGAGCACGCCGGCCGCCTGTCCGACGATGTCGGCGCCCAGCCGGATCGCCTTGGCGGCGTCCAGGCCGTTCCGCACCCCGCCTGAGCCGATCAGCAGCAGATGGGGGACAGCCCTCCTCGCCTCAATCAGAGCCCGAGCGGTTGGGATGCCCCAGTCGGCGAACACGGCCGCATGCGAGCGGTCCTCGGCGCCGCTCGACCGCTCGCCCTCGATCAGCGCCCAGTTCGAGCCGCCCGCCCCGGCCACGTCGATCGCGGCCACGCCCATGTCCGCCAAGCGGCGAGCGGTGGAAGCCGAGATGCCCGCCCCCGTCTCCTTGACGACCACGGGCGCATCGAGCCGCCGGACCAGCGCCTCCAGCGCGGCGCCCACGCCCCACCAATCGCGGTCGCCCTCGGGCTGACATGCCTCCTGCAGGGGATTCAGGTGAACGATCAGGGCGTCGGCGCCGATCGCCTCCATGATCCGCCGCGCCTCGTCCACTCCAAAGCCGCGCGTCAGCTGGGCCGCGCCGATATTGGCCAGGATCGGCGTATCTGGGGCTCGACGCCTCAGTCCCCCATCCAGGCCGCTGGCGGCGCCGTGTTCCAGCGCTGCGCGCTGCGACCCGACAGCCAGGGCGATCCCCAGGTGCTGGGCAGCCTCGGCGAGGCGCGCATTGATATCGCCGGCGCGCGCCGGCCCTCCCGTCATCGAGCTGATAAGCAGGGGCGCCTGCAACCGCTGCCCCAGGAAGTCGGCGCCCAGGTCGATCTTGGCGTGGTCCAGGTCCGGCAGGGCCTCATGCACGAAGTGCACCGTGTCGAAGCCGGCGTCGCGCGCGTGCCGACCACGGCCCTGCAGCACGATGTCCAGATGCTGGTCCTTGCGGGCGAGGATCGGCTCTTCGCTCATGGCGCCGGGTCCTTGAACAGGATCAGGGCTTGCGTTCGATCGTCAGCGCATAGGCGCCGGTCGCATTCGGGCCGAAGGATCGCGCCCTGACTACGTAGCCGCCGTCCTCCGGCGCGGTCCAGGACAGCCGGGCATGGGTGTCCGACAGCCCGTCGTCGTCGGTGGCGAGGCTTTCGTACGGTTCGCCCTCCGCCTGTCGGCCAACATCGAGGAAGGCGTCGAAGGCGTTGGAAACCAGCGTCAGCTGAAGCTTCTCGTCCTTCTTGGCCTGAAAGCGATAGGCGTCGAAGGCGGCGCCCTCCTCCGTGGTCGCATCCGATGCTGACAAAGTCCCGCGCGCGGTCTCGCCGATGACGACGACGCCCGGAGCCGGCTCCGGACCTCGGTCGGTCAGTTCCAGCGAATAAAGACCCCGCTCTTCGGCGCCCAGAGGCATGGCGCGAATCACATAGTCGCCGTCAGACGGCAGGGTCAGGTTGAGCCGCGCGTCCGTGCCCTCGCCCAATCCGTCATCGTCCGACGCCAGCGCCTCGAACGCTCCCTCGGCCGATCCGATCTCCAGATAGGCGTCGAAGTCGCCCGAGCGCAGGACGGCCTGAACCCGCTGGCCTTCCGTCCCGCTGAAGCGATAGGCGTCATAATGCGCGCCATTGTCGGCCTGGGCGTCCGCATCCGCGATCTCGCCTTCGACGGCCTGTCCGAACACAGCCGGCGTGGGTTCGGGCGGCGGCGGCGTCTCCTCGACCTGCAGGCGATAACGACCGACATCCTCGGCGCTCAGCGCGCGCGCCTCGATCACATAGTCGCCGTCCGCTTCAAGCGTGTGAGAAATGCGCGCGTCGGTGCCCTCGCCCGCACCGTCGTCATCCTCATCCAAGGCCTCGGAGCCGTCGGCGCCCCGCAGCACGAGATAGGCGTCGAAGTCGGACGATTTCAGGGTGATCGCCAGGTGCTGACCGACGCGTCCCGAAAAGCTGTAGAAGGCGGCGGGCGCGCCATCGTCGTTGACGGCTCCGCCTTCCTGCAACTGGCCGGCGATGTTGGCGGGCAGGGTCAAGGGCGCCGCGGCCGGCGCCGCCGGAGCGCTGGCCAAGGCGAGCTGATAGCCGCCCAACGCCTCGTCCAGGGATGTTGCTCGTATGGCGTAGGCGCCGTCCTCCGGTGCGGTGAAGACCAGCCGGGCGTTCAGTCCTCGCCCCGGCGCGTCGTCGTTGCGCGCAAGTTCGTCGAAGCTGCGCCGGTCCTGCCGGCCGACGACGAGAACCGGATCGAAGCTGTCCGACTCGAGCGTGATCGCCACCCGCTCTCCAGCACGCGCCTGGAAACGATAGCCGTCGTAGCGCGCCCCGTCTTCCGCTGCGGGGTCTCGCGCGGTCAGTTCGCCCTGCAAGGCCTCGCTCACGGCGATCCGGCGTCCATCCTGCGCCAGCGCGGGCGCGCCCAGAGCCAGAACGACGACGCCCGCGAGCGGCAAGACGGACGAACGACGCATGAATCAGTCTCCAAAAGGCGGCGCGATCATAGACGCCGATCCAGCGGAACTGTAAATCGCGCGCCTGCCCCCGAAGTCGGAACCGGAGACGCTCCAATGACGGTCGAGCCTGCACGCGCCGCCCTGATCGACGGCAAGACGTTCTCCGCGGCCCTGGTCGAGCGCGTCGCCGCCGCCGCCGCCCGCCTGAACCAGGCGCATGGTGTCCAGGCGGGCCTGGCCGTCGTGATCGTGGGCGAGGATCCGGCCAGCCAGATCTATGTCCGCAACAAGGGCGAGCGCACCCTGGGCGCAGGCATGCGGTCGGACACCCACAGGCTGGCGGAAACGACGACTCAGGCCGAGCTGCTGTCGCTGATCGCGGGGCTGAACACCGATGCGGGCGTACACGGCATCCTGGTGCAACTGCCTCTGCCCGCTCACATCGACGCTTCGGCGGTGCTGGCCGCGATCGATCCCGACAAGGACGTGGACGGCTTCCATGTCGTCAACGCGGGGCGGCTGGCGGTCGGGCTGCCCGGCCTTGTTCCCTGCACGCCGCTCGGGTGCCTTTTGATGCTGAAGGACCAGCTGGGTGATCTGTCGGGCCTTCACGCGGTGGTGGTCGGGCGCTCCAACATCGTCGGCAAGCCGATGGCGCAGCTGCTGCTGGCCGAAAGCTGCACCGTCACCATCGCGCATTCGCGAACGCGCGACCTCCCTGCCCTTTGCCGCACCGCCGACATCCTGGTGGCGGCGGTCGGCCGGCCCGAGATGGTTCGCGGCGACTGGATCAAGCCGGGCGCCACGGTGATCGACGTCGGCATCAACCGCGTCCCCTCGCTTGATCCCGCCAAGGCCGCCGAAGGCAAGACGCGTGTCGTGGGCGATGTGGCCTTTGCCGAAGCTGTTCAGGTCGCCGGGCGCATCACGCCCGTGCCGGGCGGCGTGGGTCCCATGACCATCGCCTGCCTCTTGGCCAACACCTATGTGGCCGCCTGCCGCCAGAACGGGATCGCGCCGGAGCCGCTGGACGCCTGACGCTCCGCCTTGGCGCTTGTGGCGCGGCGGACGAGCGGGAATACTCCGACTCGCCGTTCGTCGAGCGCTGTCAGGAGCCTGCTCATGTCCACGCCAAAGCCCGCCGCCCTGCTGGCCCTGCTGGTCCTCGCGCCCGCCGTGTCGGCTTGCGGCTACAACACCATTCCGACCAAGCAGGAACGCGCCGAGGCGGCCTGGGCCGACGTTCAGAACGACTACCAACGTCGCGCCGACCTGATCCCCAACCTGGTGGCGACGGTCCAGGGCGCGGCGATCCAGGAGCGGACGACTTTGACGGACGTGATCAACGCCCGCGCTCGCGCCACTGCTGTCACCGTCTCGGCCGACGACCTCGACGACCCCGCCGCCTTTCAGCAGTTCCAGCAGGCGCAGGGGCAACTGAGCGGCGCCCTGTCTCGCCTGCTGGTCTCGGTCGAAGCCTATCCGCAGCTTCAGGCGAACCAGAACTTCCTCACCCTCCAAGACCAGATCGAGGGCGCGGAGAACCGCATCGCCATCGCCCGGCGCGACTACAACGAGGCCGTGCGCGACTACAACACCAGCCTGCGCACCTTTCCCAACGTGATCTGGGCCAAGACCGTACACTCCGGATCGCAGCCGATGCAGCTGTTCACGGCCGCCGCCGAGGCCCAGGCGGCGCCGCAGGTGAACTTCAACCTCGGCGCGCCCTCGTCCGCTCCGGCCGCGACGCCAGGAGGTCAGGCCGCGCCGGTCGCCCCGGGATCGCCGCCGCCGGCGCAGTAAGGACGGCCGTGTGGCTACCCTATCGCTCATGGAACGCATCGCGCGACGGCTGTCGGCGCTGCTGCTGGGGCTGTCGGTCCTTGCACTGACGTCGCCCGCGCTGGCGCAAGGCGACCCGCAGTTCCCGCCGCTGACCGGGCGGATCGTCGATCAGGCGCGGCTGCTTTCGCCCGCCAAGGAAACCGGGCTCGACGCCAAGCTGGCCGCGCTCGAGGCCGACACCAGCGACCAGCTGGTCGTCGTCACCCTGAACAGCCTGAACGGCCTCGAGATCGAGGATTACGGCTATCAGCTCGGCCGCCATTGGGGCATCGGACGCGGCCAGAGGGACAACGGCGTCCTGCTGATCGTCGCCCCAAACGAGCGCAAGGCTCGGATCGAGGTGGGCTATGGGCTGGAACCGATCCTTACGGACGCCTTTTCCTCGCGCGTGATCCAGACGCGGATGCTGCCCGCCTTTCGGAGCGGCGGGTATGAGCGCGGCATCACCGACGGCGTGGACGCCCTGATCGCCCAGATGCGGCTCGATCCCGCAGAGGCCCAGGCGCGAGCCCAGGGCGTTGAACCCGAGCGCGCCGAGGCGCCGATCGGACCGATGATCCTGATCGCGCTGGTGTTCCTGTTCATGTTCCTGGGGGCGATGGGCTCGGTCAGCCGACGTGGGCGACACTATCGCCGGCGAGGCGTCTCGCCCGTGCTGATCTGGGCGGCGTCGGAGGCTTTCCGAGCGAGCGCGAGCAGCCGCCGTGGCGGATTCGGCTCGGGCGGCATCGGCGGCGGCTTCCGTGGCGGCGGCGGCAGTTTCGGCGGCGGCGGAGCCTCAGGCGGATGGTGACCCCCTTCACGGCCGAGGACAGCGCGCGCGTGGCGGCGGCCATCCGCAAGGCCGAGGCGCGCACCTCTGGCGAGATTTTCTGCGTCGTGACGCAACAGGTCTCGAGCTATCGCGACATCAGCCTGGGCTGGGCGGCCGCAGCCGCCCTGATCCTGCCGCTGGCGCTGCTGCCGCTCGGCTTTGATCCCGCATGGTTTCCCGGCGTCGGCGACAGCTGGGAGTCGGCGCACCTGGCGGCGCGCGACATCACCGTGGCCAAGGCCATCGGCGCCTATGCCGTGCTCCAGGCCGCCATCTTCATCGCCGTCTTCCTGGTGACTCGCATACCAGCGGTGCTGCGGCTGGTGACGCCGAGAAACGTCAGGCGCATCCGCGTGCGCAGGGCGGCGCTGGCTCAGTTCCTGGCTCATGGCATCCATGAGACGGAGGCGCGCACCGGCGTGCTGATCTTCGCGGCCCTCTACGATCACCGCGTGGAGGTGATCGCCGACGAGGGCGTGCATCGCAAGACGCCTCCCGAAGTCTGGGGTCAGGCCGCGCTCGCTATTACCAAGGCCATGCAGGACGGTCGCCCGGCCACCGGCTTCGAGGCCGCCATCAGCCTGTGCGGCGACGTGCTGGCCGAGCATTTCCCGCCCGACCCGCGCGACGTCAACGAACTGCCCGATCGGCTGGTCGTGATCTGACGCCGATACGCCCCATCGGGGTCGCAATCCAACGACAAAAAGCCTAGCCAAGGCGAAGCTGCCGCCACCTATCGGGATTCATGCCCCGTCTTCTCACCTACAATGTTCACCGCTGCGTGGGCGGCGACCGTCGGCTCGACGTGGACCGGATCGCGGCCGTGATCGACGAGCAGGAGGCGGACATCGTCTGCCTGCAGGAGCTGGACGTGGGCCGCGCTCGCACCGGCATGGTTGATCAGGCGCGCGCCATCGCCGACCGGCTGGAGATGACCTCTCGCTTCCACCCGGCCATGCGGGTCGAGGCCGAACTGTACGGCGACGCCATCCTGACCCCGCACCCCGAGCGGCTGGTCCGCGCCGACGCCCTGCCGACCGTACCCGGCATACCGGGGCTTGAGCCGCGCGGCGCCATCTGGTCGGCCATCGACATCGATGGCGTGACGTTGAACGTCATCAATACGCACCTGGGTCTCGTCCCGCGCGAGCAGCGCGCCCAGGCCCGCGCCCTGGTGCAGGCCGGGTGGACCGACGCCTGCACGGGCCCGACGCTGCTGGCCGGCGACTTCAACGCCACCTCCATCACCCGGCCCTACCAGATCCTGTGCGGCCGACTGCAAGACGCCCAGCGCCAGCTGGGTCTGCGGCCATCAATCAAGACCTTCCCGTCCGGCTTCCCGGCCATCCGTATCGACCATTGCTTCGTCAGCCCGCACATCGAGATCACCGGCGTGAAGACGGTCTTTTCTCAACTGGCGCGCGCGGCGTCCGACCATCTGCCGCTGATCGTCGATTTCAAGGTGCGGGCGAACGTCTGAGCGTCAGCCGGGCTCCTGCCCGCCCTCTGACGCCGGCCGTGTACGGCGGGAGCGTTCCAGCCGCTTCCACGGCCGCCAGGCGTCGGACGACGATCCGGGATCGCCCAGCTGCCACTCGGCGATCATTCGCTCGATTCGCTTGGGCGGGTCCGAGCCGAGTGGATCGAGCCTGCGCTCTCCAAAGCTGCAGATCGCCTGCCCGGTCGAGCCGAGAACCGCCTCCATCGCGCCGAAGGTCTCGCCCGAGACGCCCACGAAGTGACCGATCGAGCGATGTCGGTGGGCCATGATGGCCGCGCGGCCTTCGGGCGTGGGCGGCTCGACGGACACGTCGCATTCGGTGTCCAGCCCCATCGAGCGATTGTTGAGGTTGGTCGAGCCTATGCGCAGCAGCTTGTCGTCGATCACCGTCACCTTGGCGTGGACGATGATCCGCTCGCCGCCTTCGGTTCGCGGGCTGAAGGCGAAGAAGCGGTTGTGCCGGTCGGCCGCCTCCAGCCGGTACAGCACCTCGGCGCGCGCGGTGTCCATGGTCATGCTGTCGAACCAGCTGGGGCTCTTGCCGGTCGAGATCAGCACCACCTCGGGACCGTTCGGTTCGGCCAGCCGCTCGGCAAGCGCCGCCGCGATGACGGGCGAGGTGAAATACTGGTTTTCGAAGTAGATCAGCCGTTTCGCGCGGCGGATCGCCTCCAGGTGCAGCGCCTCGTTTTCGCGCACCTCGACGCGACCAGCCCACTTCGGTTCGGTGCGCGAGATGCCCAACGGCGCATTGTGCACGGCGACCGGCACGTCGTCAGGCCAGGGGTCGCCCTCCACCTCGTCCGGCAGGATGCGCTCCCACGTCGCCTTAAACCAGCGCTCGCGCGCCAGATCGCCCAGCGCCCGCGCCGCCGGTCCGCTGACGACCGCCATGGTCTCGTGCCGAGGCTTGCAGATCACGCCGGACGGCAGGCAGCGCCGGGGGTCGTGATCCAGATGCTCGGCCGTGTCCCACCGGTCGGTGGACACGTCGCCGCCGCCGCAGAACGCGACCAGATCGTCGATGATCACCACCTTCTGGTGATGGCAGGCGCCGATCGGGCCCGGCGAATCGAGCCTGAACTCGACCATCCGCTTGCGAAACCAGCGCTGCGCCTTGTGCGGATAGAAGCCCTGCGACGCGGCGATCAGCAGCGGCGACTTCCAGATCAGCAGGCGGACATCTAGGTCCGGCTTGCGCCGAACCAGCATCCGCAGCTGGTGTCCGATCTCCGCCTGCTTGTCGCCCGGTCGGGTGTTCGCGTCCAGGTGGGTGCGCGGATCGAACTGCCAGCCCAGGATCACCACTGATCGCTGAGCCTTGGCCAGCGAGGACGCCAGGGCCGTGAAGTAGGCGTCGTTCTCCATCAGGACCGCGAATCGGTCGGCTTGAGCCGTGCGCCATACCCCTGCGCCCGGCTCCAGTAGGCTGCCTTCGTAACTCTCGTCCGTCGCCGTCATCCCAATCAGCCTGCCTGACTCGCCCGACAACGGGATTGAGGTCTCATGACGCTTCAGCTTCCTCTCCGTTCCACGGTTGCGGTTCGCGGGTCAACGGCCACGCTCGCCAACCATTGTTGTTTTCGCCGCGTAGGCGTACAAGAAGGGCAACAGGATGCTTTGGGAGGGGCGACAGTGCAGACGTTGATCGAGCTGATCGCCGGCTTCATCGTCTTTCTCGCCGCCGCGGCCCTGTCGCAGTTCGGCGTAGACATCCATTCGCCCCGGCAGGTCGAACGCGAAGTGCATCGGGTCGGCGAGTGCCAGTCCGACGCCTCCGTCGCACTGCTGACGGCCGCTCCGGCGAAGCCTCGCTGCTGATCGGTTCGGGCGGGCATCCGCCTTTGACCTTGCCGCGCGAACCGCTAGGGTTCGGTTGCGCCCGCGGGCGTCCCGTGAGTCCTCCGTGATCGAGATCGACCTCTGATGAAGTCCCGCATGCGGCCGCCGCTGAAGCTCACCGAAGACGAACTGCCCACATCCGCGGAGTTGTCGCCGCCGATCTTCGAGTCCGATGATGACGGCGCGGACCTTCAACGGAACAGGCGCGCCGCGCCCGAAGTCCACTCGTCTCCACAGATGTCCGAGCGCCATAGTCGGCGACTTCTGGAGCAACAGAACGCTGCGGCTCAGGCCGTTGTTCAACCCCTCGCAAATGCGGACCTCGCCCCCTCGCGGGACGGCGCCCCCGCCGCCTACCAGCCTCCCGCGCCATCGCGATCGCCGCACCGGCGGCAGGATTCGTCGGTGCGTCAGGCCTATGTGATCGCGGGCGTGGCCTCCGTGCTCTGGATCGGCGGCATCGCGTCCCTCGCCGCCTATGAGTTCGGCTCGGGCGGGCAGCCCCTCGATCCGCTTCGCATCGCCGTCTATCTGCTGATCGCCCTGGCGCCGGTCGGGCTGGCCTTGATGCTGGCGCACGCCATGCGTCAGGGCGCCGGTCTGGCCGCCGAAAGCCGGCGGGCGCGAGAACTGTCCGACGCCCTAGTGGCCCCGACCGCCCTCGCCGCCCAGCAGACGGGCCAGGTGCTGCAGACCCTGCGCGCCGACATCGACAACGCCGCCCTGACGACCGAGCGCGCCCGCGCGGACATGGCGCTGCTGCGTGAAGCCCTGGCTGAAGAAACCCTGCGCCTGAACGAGGCGGCGGAAACCGCCGGTCGCACCGCACGTCGGCTGGGCGAGACCCTGGGTCGCGAACGCGACCAGATGCAGACGCTTTCCGTTCAGCTCGATTCGCAGTCCGTCGGCGTCCTGGACGCCGTCGAGCGCCAGTCGCGCATGGTGGTGGACGCCTCCGACCTCGCCCAGACTCAACTCAGGGAAGCCGAAGCGGTTCTGGCCGCCCGCGCCGCCGATCTCGCCGCCGCCGCCGGCGAGGCGCAGGACGCCGCGCGTCTGGCTTCGGACGATCTGGCCCGCCAGACCCAGCGACTGGAGAACGCCGGCTCGGGCGTCGCAGAACAGATCCAGCTTGTCGAGGAAGGTCTCGGCCAGCAACGCGCGGCACTGGTGACCACGGCCTACGCCCTTCGCACCGATCAGGAAGACTTCTCCGCTCAGGTCGAAAGCCAGCGCGCGCAGCTGGTGGAGCAACTGTCGGCCTCGCGTGCCGCGGCCGGCGAACTCGGCGGCGCAGCGCAGGCCTCCGCCGAGTCGATGCGGGAGCTGATCGAGGCCGCCTCGGATCAGCTTAGAGCCCTGGTGGAGATGTCGCAGCGCGAGGCCGACGGCTTCGACAGCGCCACCAAGCTGGCGCTGGACCGGTTCGAATCGCTCGCCGCCGAGGCTCGCGACGGTCTGGTGGAGGAAACCCGCCGCTCGCTGGAGGCGCTTCAGGCCACCGCCGAGGACTCCCGCGCGGCGGCCGCCGACGCCGCCGAGCAGGCCCGCCACCGCGTCGATCGCCTGGGCGAATCGCTGTTCGAGGCGGCGCAGCGCGCCGACCAGGCCGCTGACGCCCGGATCGAGGACGCCCGGCGCATCGTCAACGAGACCGCCGGCCTGGTCGATCAGGCCGGCGAGCAGGCCGTCGAGCGCCTCGAGGTCATGCTGGAGCGGATGAACGCGACGCTTGGCGAGGTCGACGCCGCGTTCGGCGAGATCGACCAGCGCGCCGCCCGCCTGCCCGAGGACGCCCGCGCCCACATCAAGGCCGTGCGGACATCCGTGGAAGAGGGCATGGCGGCCTTGACCGCCGCCTCGCGCAAGGCCGCGGAAGACAATGAGGCGCTTGAAGCCGGCTTCCAGGAGCGGGTCAGGCGCAACTACGACATGCTGAACGAGGCCGTGCGACTGATGAGCGTGGTCTCCGGCGATGCGTCGGCGAGACGGCGTGAGCCGCCGCCCAGCGAGCCGGAACGCACGCCGCTGCGGTCGCCATCGCTCTCGACTGCGGAGGTCGAACCTGCCCAGGCCGAGCGGCGGGCTGCAGGGCTGCGCGGTCGACTGCGTATGGGCGGTTCGGACACGGCCGAGACCCCTGCGCCGACGCCTCTTCCGCCACTTCCGGCCTATGTCGCCCCGGCGTCTGCGGCCGACGACGGGCTGGATTGGCAGGACCTGGTGTCGGACGGTGAGGCCGAGACGCCGCCCGCGCCTGCATCCGCCGAGCCGATCGAGGATCGTTTGGCCGAGCGCATGATCGCGGCGGTCCGCCGCATGGGCATCGATCCCAATGCCCTGCTGCCTCGCTCCCGCATCGAGGAGGCGGCGCGCGCGATCGGCCGGAGCGATCCCGCCGCGGCTCGCCATATTGTCCGACGCGTGGCGCCGGCGGCAGTGCGCAGCGTGTCCCGCCGAGTGCTCGGGGATCCCGAACTGCGCTCGGACGCCGAACGCTACGTCCGCGGCTTCGCCGGGCAGCTGTCGGATGCGGCGCGAAGCAGCGACGTGGCCGAAGTCCAGGCGCGACTGACCACGGATGAGGGCCGTGCTTTCATGCTGCTGGATGCGGCGGTCGGCGACGTCGCCTGATGGACGGGGCCGTCGAGGCGGCGCCCCGATGATGAGGGCTCGGAGCGATCAGACTGACAGTCGAGGGTTGATCGTCACGGCGGCGCTTTGCGGCGCTCTGGCCATCGTGCTCGGCGCCTTCGCCGCTCATGGGGCTGAGCCCGACGCGCGCGCCCTGCTGACCACGGCCGGCCACTATCTGCTCGTTCATGCGGTTCTCGCCGTCGCCTGCGGTTTCTGGGGTGGCAGGCCGGCGATCAGGGCCGGCGCGCTCGCTCTGGGCGGCGCCCTGGTCTTCTGCCTGGCGCTGAGCGCCATCGCCTTGCTTGGTCTCAGGTGGATGGGCGCAGTGGCCCCGATCGGCGGAGTGCTGATGATCCTGGGTTGGCTTCTGCTCGGCCATGCGGCATGGCGTCAGAAGCGATCCCAAGACCCTTCATAAGCCTGAAAGACACTGCCCCACATGGCCTTCCCCACGCCCGACCATCCACGCCGCGACCTCTATCCGGAGATCGAGCCGTTCGCGTCGGGCTGGATGGAGACGGATGGCGTCCATCAGATCTACTACGAGGAGTGCGGCAACCCGCAGGGATTGCCCGTCGTCGTCCTGCACGGCGGTCCGGGCGGCGCGGTCAATCCCGGCATGCGGCGCTTTTTCGATCCGGCCAGGTACCGCATCGTCCTGTTCGACCAGCGAGGCTGCGGCCAGTCGCGGCCGAATGCTTCCTTGGAGAACAACACCACCTGGACGCTGATCGAGGACATCGAGCGCCTGCGCGAGCGGCTGGGCGTCGATCGCTGGGTGGTGTTCGGCGGTTCCTGGGGATCGACCCTGTCGCTGGCCTACGCCGTCACCCATCCCGATCGCGTTCTGTCGCTGGTGCTGCGCGGCATCTTCCTGCTGACGAAGCAGGAACTGCACTGGTTCTACCAGAACGGCGCCTCGATGATCTTCCCCGACGCCTGGGAGCGGTTCGTGGAGCCGATCCCGGAGGCCGAGCGCGGCGACCTGATGGGGGCCTACTACAAGCGGCTGATCGGCGACGATGTGGCGGAGCGCGAACGCTGCGCCATCGCCTGGTCCAGCTGGGAAGGCGAGACCGTCAGCGCCGCCGGCCCGGACGCCCGCCCCGACAAGTTCGCCGAGCCCGAGTTCGCCGTCGCCTTCGCGCGGATCGAGAACTGGTTCTTCACCAACGGCGGCTTCTTCGAGGAAGATGGCTGGCTCTTGAACCAGGTCTATCGTATCCGCCACATCCCATGCTGGATCGCGCAAGGCCGCTTCGACGTGGTGACGCCGATGTCGGGCGCCTGGGCGCTGCATCGCGCCTGGCCGGAGGCGAAGCTGGACATCGTCGCCGACGCCGGCCACGCCTCGTCCGAGCCCGGCATCGTCGAAAGCCTGGTGCGGGCGACCGACTGGGCGGCCGGGCTTTAGCCGCCCGCAGCCTTTAGCCGCACTTCACCTCGCGGATCACGCCGCTGTTTTCCTCGAACAGGATGTTCAGCCGGTTTGGATTATAGTCCATCGTCACCGGACAGGTGGTGCAGGTCACCCGCCAGGTCGCGCCCGCAGGCTGGGCTGGGAGCTCGGAACGATTGCGTCCGATATAGGTGCGATACTGGTCAGCTCGGCATTGCGACGGTCCCTCGCCCGCGGGCGGACCATCGGGCTCTGTCCCGCCCACGGGCGCACAGGCGGCGGCGGACAGCAGCAGGGCGGCGGGTATCAGGCGACGCATCATCGGACGTTCTCCGTGTCAGGATTGTTCAGCCGCAACGGACCTGCTCGATCACTTCGCTCTTCTCGTCATAGAAGACGTTGAGGCGATAAGGCGAGAAGTCCTGGGTGACGGGGCAGGTCGTACAGGTCACGCGCCGGTTCACCACATCGACCGGTACGGGAATTTCCGCCTTGGTGCGGCCGACCAGCCACTGCATCTCGCCGGCCTTGCACAGATCTGCGGTCGAGCTTGTGGGCACGTGACTGCCGACCGGCGGGTTCAGCTGCGCTTCTTCCACCGCACGCGGCGCGGGCTTGTCGGAGACCGGGGTCGAACAGGCGCCCAGCACGGCCAGCGCCGCGATCAGGCCGCCTTTTCCCAGCGCCCATCCTCGGCCTGACGCCAGTAGCTGAGGTTGGCGCCCTGCCCCTTCAGCCGCCGCCAGCGATCGCGGGCCGCACCCAGCGCCTGATCGTCGCGTCCGTCGAAGATGATGAAGCACCGCTCGATACCCTCCAGCCCGTCCAGGTCCGTGTCGTCTATGACAAACAGCGCTTGAGAACGGTTAAGGTTCTCCCGTGCGACGCTTAGCAGCACCGGCTGGCGCTCGGCATGCGGCTGGTCTGCGCGTCCATGCGGCAGGAAGCTGTCGTCGCGAAACGTCCAGAGCCGTTCGTCGACCGGCTCCAGCGCCTCGAACGAGGCGGCGCGCACGGTGGCGCGCCATCCCCGCTGAAGCGTCTTGTCAAGCAGGACCGGCAGCACCTGATCAAGCGTGGAACGCTCCAGGTGATAGAACCAGATCTCGGGACCGCCGTCCGCCGTCATCAGCCTTCGTAGGCGTCCGCCACCATGCGGTCGAGCGTGCGCACGCCAAAGCCGACGGCGCCGTCGGGCACGGTCGGATTGATGCTCTTGTTGGTCCAGGCGGTCGGCGCGATGTCCAGGTGCGCCCACGGCACGCCGTTGGTGAAGCGCTGCAGGAACAGGGCCGCGGTGATCGATCCGCCGGCGCGGCCGTTGCCGACGTTCTTCACGTCCGCGATCTGGCTGTCGATGTGCTTTTCGTAGATCGACGGGATCGGCATGCGCCAGAAATTCTCGCCGACCTTCGGCGCGGCCGCCAGCACGTTGTCAGCCACCTCGTCGGAGTTCGAGAAGACGCCGGCGTAGTCGAGGCCCAGCGCCACGATCATGGCCCCGGTCAGGGTCGCCAGGTCGATCATGAACTTGGGCTTGAAACGTTCCTGCGTGTACCAGAGCGCATCGGCCAGAACGAGGCGGCCCTCGGCGTCGGTGTTGATGACCTCAACTGTCTGGCCCGACATGGAGACCACCACGTCGCCCGGGCGCTGGGCGTTGCCGTCCGGCATGTTCTCGACCAGGCCCAGCACGCCGATCGCATTGACCTTGGCCTTGCGGCCCGCCAGCGCGTGCATCAGGCCGGACACGGCGGCCGCGCCGCCCATGTCCCACTTCATGTCCTCCATGCCCTCAGAGGGCTTGATGGAGATGCCGCCGGTGTCGAAGCAGACCCCCTTGCCGACAAAGGCGATGGGCTGTTCGCCCTCGGCGCCGCCCTTCCACTGGATCACGGCCAGCTGGCTCTCGCGGCGGCTGCCCTGCCCCACGGCCAGCAGCGTGCGCATGCCGAGCTTTTCCATCTCGGCCTCACCCAGGATTTCCACCCCGAGACCCAGGCGTTCCAGCTCCTTCACGCGGCGCGCGAACTCGGCTGGATAAAGGACGTTGGCCGGCTCGGACACCAGGTCGCGCGAAAACTCAACGGCCTCAGCGACAGCCGCCAGCGGCTCCAGTGCGCTTTCCGCCGCGCGGATGTCGGAGGCGACCACGCGAACCGAAGTGATCGACGGCTTCTTCTCGGGCTTTTCGGTCGTGCGATACTTGTCGAAGCGGTAGCTGGCCAGACGCACGGCGAAGGCGATCCGCGCCGCCTGTTCCGGCGAAAGATGGGCCGCATCGATGGTCAGGCATTCCGCGCCCGACAGCTTCACGGCATGATAGGCGTTGGCGCCGGCCGCCTCTATGGCCAGGTCGTCAAACGCGCCCCCATCGCCGGCGCCGATCAGCACAACGGTGTCGGCGTCCGCTCCGCTGGTTCCCGCGACATTCAGGCTCTGGCCCGCAGCGCCGGTCACGCGGCTCTTGCCGATCGCGCGCGACAAGGCGCCGCCCGTCCTTGTATCGACCTCGGCCCCGGCTCCCGCGAACTGACGGCCATCGTGGACCAGCAGGGCCAGGATTTCACAGGCGCCTGCGGCGGCCACAAACTCGATCTTCATGCAGAACTCCGGCCGGGCCGAGGCGCCCGGTCTTCTTGGTCGTCAATAAGGGAGGGCCGTCGGCTTGCCGCCGCCGCGCCTGGATGTGCTACTAGATGCGCCTCAACAGGGCCGCCTGCAACCGGGCGAAGACGCCGCTTCCACGATGCTGATTCAACGCTACCTTTTCCGACAGATCGCGACGCGTGTCGTGGCGGCGTGCGCGGCCCTGGCCGGAATCGGCGTGCTGAGCCAGAGCCTGGACCAGCTGGAGGTCATCGTCGAACGCGGACAAAGCGTCTGGGTCATGGTCAAGCTGACGCTGCTGGCGGTGCCTCAGCTGCTGGCGGTGATCCTGCCATTCGGCCTGTTCGTCGGTGCCCTGATCGCCCTGACACGCCTTCAGCGCGAGCAGGAGCTGACGGCCGCCTTCGCCGGCGGCATGACGCGGTGGTCGGTGATCTCTCCCGCCCTGCGCCTGGCCTCGATCGTCGCTCTCCTGGCCCTGTTCATCAATCTGTTCGCCCAGCCGTGGGCGCAGCGCGAGGGGCGCGCCCAAACCTTCGCCATCCGCACCGACCTGGCGGCGCTCTTGGTGCAGGAAGGGCAGTTCGTCCAGGGGCCTGAGGGCCTGACCGTCTATGTGCAGCAGATCGAGCAGAACGGACTCTTGAAGAACCTGTTCATCTACCAGGACGACGACGGCAAGGTCACGACCTGGGACGCCGCCGAGGCTCGGTTCGGCCGGGCGAATGGCGCACCGGTGCTGACGCTGAATGACGGCTCCTGGCAGCAGTATTCGTCCAGCGGCGTGCTGAACTATCTGTCGTTCGACAACTATGTATTCGATCTGTCGCCGTTCACCGCGACGACGGAGACCGTGCGCTACAAGCCTTCCGACCTCTATCTCGGCCAGCTGTTGCGCCCGACACCGGCGCTGCTTGAGACGGCCGGATCACGGGGCGAGTTGCTGGCCGAGGCGCATTCCCGCATCGCCTCGCCGCTCTATGTGCTGGTCGCCATGGCGATGGCGATGGCGGCGATCATGGGAGGTTCGTTCAGCCGCACCGGCTATTCGGCGCGGATCGCCAGGGCGGCGGCGGCCTTTCTTGTGGTGCGGATCATCGGCTTCGCCCTGGTCGCCGCCAGCGCCTGGAACGGCTGGCTGAATGTGCTTCAGTACGCGCTTCCGATCGCCGCGACGGCCATTGCCCTACGACTGCTGTTTCGCGCTCTGAAGCCAAAGCGGCGCAGGCGCTGGCCGGCGCTGGCCGCTCCAAAGGCGAGGCTGGCATGACCGAGACCACGTCATCTGCCGCCTACTCGCCTTTCCGCTGGCCTGCGCTGGGCCGCATCGAACGGTATGTGTTGGTGCAGCAGCTGCGGGCGCTGGCCGTGGCGCTGGGCGTCATCTCCGCGCTCGTGATGCTGATCGATTTCGTCGAGGTCTCGCGCGGGCCGGGGTCCAGCGCCGACCTGTCGGCGGTGCAGATCTTCGGCCTCGTGCTGCTGAAGTCGCCGGCGGTCATCGTGACCCTGCTGCCGTTCGTCTTTCTGTTCGGCACCCTGTTCGCCTATGTCCGGCTGAACCGGCGCAGCGAGCTTATCGCGCTTCGGGCGGCCGGAGTGTCCGCCTGGCGATTCGTCCTGCCGGCGGCCGGAATGGCGGTGGCCATGGGCGTGCTCGCGGTGGCGGTGCTCAGCCCGCTGGCGTCCACCGCCGACGGCCTGTGGCGCAGCGAGCGTGCGCGGCTGACGGGGGCTGCGCCGGGCGTCGAGGCCGCAGAAGCGATCTGGTTGCGCGAAGGCGACGCCCAGCGCCAGATGGTGATCCGCGCCGCCGGCCAGGATCGCGCCACCGGACGGCTGCTGAACACCACCTTCTTTATCTACACCACCGACGACGAGGGCCGGCGCACCTTCAACGAGCGGATCGACGCCCGGTCCGCCGCCCTCAGCTCCGGACGTTGGCGCCTGGTAGATGCGGTCGGCGCGCAGATCGGGCAGAAGGCGGTGCGCTACGCCACCCTGGACCTGACGTCCAACCTTGCCGATCGCGAAGCGTTTGACCGCTTCGCTCGGCCGCAGTCGACGCCCTTCTGGTCCTTGCCGAACCAGATCCGGCGCATCGAGGACGCCGGCTTCACCTCCACCGCCTATCGGCTGCAGTTTCAGCAGGGGCTCGCCACGCCGCTGGTGTTCGGGGCCATGTCGATCCTGGCCGCCGCCTTTTCGCTTCGGCTGATGCGGCTGGGCGACGTGGCGAGAATGAGCGTGTTCGCGGTGGTCCTGGGCTTTGCCTTCTTCTTCATGACCCAGGTCTCGGCCGCCATGGGGTCGGCCGAAGTCGTTCCCCCCGTCGTGGCGGCCTGGCTGCCGCCCGTCCTGACGGCGCTCGCCGCGCTTACCTTGCTGTTCTATACCGAAGACGGCTAAGCCGCGCCTCGAGCTAGAGTGCACGCGTAGAGTTCAGACGAAACGGATGGTTCATGCAGCGTAGCGGGCGCCTTCAGGCCTTGCGAGATCGCCTTCTGGCCGGTGCGGCGCTGGCGGTGCTGGCCCCTGCCGGCATGGTCGCGGCCCAGACGCAGCCTTTGACCCAACCGGCCGGCGCGGATGGGCTGTCGCCGGAGGCCGTCTATGTCGAGGCGGACGTCGCCTCGCGTCAGGGCGATGTGATCACCGCCACCGGCGTGGACGGCGAGCGGTCTCTGGTGCGTGCGCGGGGTTACACCCTTCGCGGCGAAAATCTGAGCTATGACCTGGCGCAAGGCGCGGCGACGGCCGAAGGCCGGGTCGAGACGGTCGCCCCCGACGGCACCGTGGTCTACGCCAGCCGCGCCGAGTTCGGGAACGACTTCACGACCGGGGTCGCGGTCGACTTCGCCACCCGCACCGCGAACGGCGCCAGCCTGATGGCCGCGACCGCCGTACGCCGCGACGCTCAGCACAACGAGCTGAACTACGCCATCTTCACCCCCTGCCCCATCTGCGACGCCAACGGTCCAAAGACCCCCAGCATCGCCATCCAGGCGGAAAAGGTGGTCCAGGACGCCGAGTTGCGCGCCATCCTGTATCGCAACGCCGTGTTCCGCATCGGCGGCGTCCCCGTCTTCTACACGCCCTTCTTCGCCCATCCGGACCCGACGGTGGATCGCGCGTCAGGCTTTCTGATCCCGGTGCTGGACTACGACGAGGGGCGCGGCTTCTCGATCGAGACGCCCTACCTGCATGTCGTCTCGCCGTCCGAGGACTGGCTGATCAGCCCCCAGTTCAACACGGAAGTGGCCCCGTTCCTGAACCTGCAATGGCGCCGGCGCTTCGCCAACGGCATGGTGGTGGTTCGCGGGGGCTACACCTACGAGCGCAACTTCGGCGACTTCGACCTGGACGGCGACGGCGACTATGAGAGCAACGTCAGCTTCGACGACCGCGAGAGCCGCAGCTATCTGCTGTCGCACGGCGCCTTCGACCTGCAGGGCCCCTGGCGCGCGGGCTTCACGCTGGAGCGGACCTCAGACAAGACGCTGTTCGACCGCTACGACGTGAGCGACCCCTATCAGGACAACGGCCTCTACTACGGCGACCGACGCCGCCTGATCACCCAGGCCTACGCCGAGCGGCAGACCCAGCGGTCCTACTTCTCCATCGCCGCCTTCGCGCTGCAAAGCCTGCGCCTCGACCCGCGCTTCGCCGACACCGACTTCCGCGACGCCAGCGGTTTTCAGGTGTTCGAGGACGAAGACACGCTGCCGGTCGTCGCGCCGCTGATCGATTTCCGCTGGGAGCCCTACGCGCCGGTGTTCGGCGGACGGCTGCGGCTCGAGGCGTCCGCCGTGTCGCTGACGCGCGAACGCTTCGTCGGGGCGCCGATCCTGAGCCCGGAACTCCTCCCTCTGGTGTCGGACGACCTTCCTGGTGTCGATACGCGCCGGATCACCGGCGAGGCGGAGTGGCGGCGCGTCATCCTGACGGCCGGCGGTCTGCGATGGGAGCCGTTCGTCGATGTGCGCGGCGACGCCTACGCCATTTCCGACCTGCCGCCGATGATGAACGTGTCTGACGACGAGACCGTCACGCGCGGCCGCGCCAGCGCCGGCCTGGACCTCGCCTATCCGCTGATCCGCCGCACGGCCGCCGCCGACATCATCCTTGAACCGATGGCGCAACTGTCCGCATCCACCACGACCGAGTTGGACCCGCGCATTCCCAACGAGGACAGCCAGACGCTGGAACTGGACGAGACCTCCCTGTTCCGCCTCGACCGCTTTCCCGGCTACGACCTTCTGGAAGGCGGGGTCCGGCTTACCGCGGGTGGACGGGCCACGATCCGCTGGGCCGAAGATCGACGCGCAAGCCTGTTCGTCGGGCGCAGCTATCGCTCGAACGCCGAAAACAACTTCCTGGCCGCCGCGCCGGATGCGCCGGATCAGAGCTACGATCCGACGGGCTTGGCGGCGAAACGATCGGACTGGGTGGTTCAGGGAGACTTTTCCCCGTCCGACCGAATCCGCGGCTGGGGCCATGCCACCATTTCCGACGATGGCGACATCCGTCGGGCGCAGGCGGCGGTCGATGGACGCTGGGGCCTGCGCAATGTGGCCAGCCTCAGCTATATCGTCGATCGCTCCAATCCGGTGCCTGGCCCGCTGAACCGAAACTACGAGTTCGTTCAGTTGGCGGCGCAACAGCTAGTCTACGGCAACTGGGGCGTTGCGGGCGCCGCCATCGCCGATCTGAACCGCGACGAGATCACCCGGTCGGAGGTCGGCCTGCTGTTCGATGACGACTGTTTCCGCTTCGAGATCGGCGTGCGGCGCGACAACACGCGCGTGCGCCCCAGCGGGCCGTCCGAGGGACTCTATGTGCGCCTAAACCTCGCCACTTTCGGCGGGTCAGATTACAGACGAGGCGAGATACGGTAGGTGATCGTGCAGGATCGCCGAACCGGGGGACGGCCGACCGTGGGCCCGCGCCAGGATGCGCGGAGATCGCTTTGAGGAACCAGGACGAACGATGCGTGTGATGCGTTACCCGATGGCCGTCGCGATGGCGGCGATCCTCGCCGGCACGGCCCATGGCCAGACGGCGCCGGCGCGCCCGACCGCGCCCGCCTCCACGCCCGCGACGCCGTCCGGCCAGCCGGCCGCCGGCGCCCTGAACCCCGCCGCCGAAGCCGCTCCCGCGCCGGCCGCGCCCGCGCCTGAGTTCGAGTTGGCTGACGGCATCGTCGCCTCCGTCAACGATCGCATCATTACCGGCTATGACCTGCGTCAGCGCATGCTGATGCTGATCCTGTCGTCCGAGATTCGGCCCACCCAGGAGAACCTGCCCGCGATCCAGCAGGCGGCGCTGAACGCCCTGATCGAAGAGCGGCTGAAGGCGCAGGAAATCACCAACTATGAGACGCTGAAGGTCACCGACGAAGAGGTCGGCGCCGAGATCACCGAAATGGCGCGTCGCGCGGGCCTGACCTCTGAGGCATACCTGGCGCAGCTGTCGCAGGCTGGCATTCAGCCTCAGGCCTTTCGCGAAAACCTGCGCACGGAGATCGGCTGGAGCCAGCTTGTGGGCGGCCGCTTCAACAGCCGCGCGCGCGCCAGCCGCTATCAGATCGAGGCCGAGGTGCGCCGCCTGAACGAAGCCGCCGCGAAGCCGCAGTATCTGATCGGGGAAATCTATATCGAGGCCGCGCGCGTGGGCGGCCAACAGGCGGCGCTGGACGGCGCCCGCCAGCTGGTCCAGCAGATCGTCGGCGGCGCGCCCTTCCAGGCCGTGGCCCAGCAGTTCTCGGCCGCGCCATCGGCCGCCGCCCGCAATCCGGGCGACGCCGGCTGGATCGTCAAGGACACGGTTCAACCGGCCCTGCAGCAGACGTTCGACCAGCTTCAGGTCGGACAGCTGTCCAACCCCATTCCCGTCGATGGCGGCGTGTACATCATCTACATGCGCGACAAGCGCGAAGGCTCCTCCAGCAGCCTGGTGTCGCTGCGCCAGCTTATGGTCGAACTGCCGGAAACGGCCAGTGAGGCCGATGTCGCCACCGCCACGCGCACGCTGGAAGGCCTGCGTCAGGGCCTGACGTGCGACAACATCCTGTCCCAGGCCACGGCGACGCGCGGCGTCCTGGGCACCGACCTCGGCGAATCGGACGTGCAGAACCTGGCGCCGCAGTTCCAGCAGGTGGCCCGCTCGGCCGAGATCGGTTCGGTCAGCACGCCGATCCGCACGCCGCTGGGCCTTCACCTGCTGGCCGTCTGCGGCCGTCGGGTCGGCGGGCTGGAAGCCCCGTCGCAGGCTGACGCCGAGCGCCGGCTGCGCGGTCAGAACCTGGCGGTCCTGGAACGTCGCTACCTCCGCGATCTGCGCAACGACGCCCTGATCGAGGTCAAGTGACGGCCCCTCTGGTCCTGACGCTCGGCGAACCCGCCGGCGTCAGCCCGGAGATCATCGCGGCCGCCTGGCGAACCCTGTCCGGCTCGGACGCGCCTTTCGCCGTCATCGGCGACGCTTCGTTGCTGAGGGCGCAGGGCGTGCCGGTGGCGGAGGTCATGGCGTCAGCGGAAGCGCCGTCACGATTCGCGTCCGTCCTGCCCGTCATCCACCATCCCCTGCCCGCGCCTGTCGAACCGGGTCGTCCCGATCCGCGCAATGCGCCAGCCGTCGCCGACGGCATCGAACTGGCCGTCTCTCTGGCGCTGTCTGGCGAGGCGTCCGGCGTCGTCACCGCCCCGATCGCCAAGGCGCCGATGTACGCCTCTGGCTTTCGCTTCCCTGGCCATACAGAGTTCATCGCCGAACTGACGGCCGATGCGCCCTATGCCGGCACGCGAGGCCCGGTGATGATGTTGACGGCGCGCGACCTGCGCGCCTGCCTGGTCACCATCCATGTCGCACTGGATCAGGCGCCGCAGCTGGTCACGGCCGACCGCATCACCCGCACCGCGCGCGTGGTGCATGAGAGCCTTAAGCGCGACTTCGGCATCACGTCGCCACGTCTGGCCATGGCGGCCCTGAACCCGCATGCGGGCGAAGGCGGCGCTCTGGGGCTTCAGGAACTCGAAATCCTGATCCCGACCGCCGAGCACCTGCGCGCCGAGGGCGTCGACATCTCCGATCCGCGCCCCGCTGACACCCTGTTCCACGACGAGGCGAGGCGGACCTATGACGCGGCCATCTGCATGTACCACGATCAGGCCCTCATCCCGGTCAAGACGCTGGACTTCTGGGGCGGCGTCAATGCGACCTTGGGCCTGCCGATCATCCGCACCTCACCCGATCACGGCACCGGCTTCGACATAGCCGGTCGAGGCGTCGCGCGCGCCGACAGCCTGATCGCGGCCATTCGGCTGGCATCGGAGATGGCGGCGGCGCGAGCGGCGCGCTAACACCCCGCGCGTGACCGACCTTCCTTCCCTCCGCGAGACGCTCGACGCCCACGGCCTTTCGGCCAAGAAGAGCTTCGGCCAGCATTTCCTGCTGGACCTCAACGTCACCCGCAAGATCGTACGCCTGGCGGGCCCGTTCGACGGCCGAGCCGTTATCGAGGTCGGTCCCGGCCCCGGCGGCCTGACGCGCGCCCTGCTGGAAAGCGATGCGGGCAAGGTGGTGCTGGTCGAAAAGGACCCCCGCTTTCTTCCCCTCCTGTCCGAGCTCGACGACGGCTCCGGCCGCCTGACGATCCATGAAGGGGATGCGCTCAAGGTCCGCGAGGCGGAGCTGGCGGGTAGCCCTGCGCACCTGGTCTCCAACCTGCCTTACAATGTCGGAACGGCGCTGCTGATCAAATGGCTGACGGGTCCGTGGCTGCCGCATGCCCTGACCCTGATGTTCCAGAAGGAAGTGGCCGAGCGCGTGGTCGCCGCACCGGGCGACGATGCTTACGGCCGGCTGGCGGTGATCAGCCAGGCGGTGTGCGAGGCGCGCATCGTCATGCATCTGCCCGCCGCCGCCTTTACCCCGCCGCCCAAGGTGGCCTCGGCCGTGGTCCACCTGACGCCACACGCGAAACGCCCCGCACCGGACCTCTTGAAGCGGCTGGAACGGGTCACGGCCTCCGCGTTCGGCCAACGCCGCAAGATGCTGCGATCCAGCCTGAAGCCGCTCGGCGGCGCCGCCCTGTGCGAGGCGGCCGGGATCGAGCCGGACGCGCGCGCCGAAACCATAGACATCGCCGGCTTCCTGCGGCTGGCCGAGCAACTGCCATGACCGTCGAGCCCTTTCGCGCCATCGGCCTCAGCCGCCTGGCTCACCAGTTGAAGAGCGAAGGCCGCTCGATCATCCACATGGAGTTTGGCCAGCCTTCCACCGGCGCACCCGCCGCCGCCCTCGCCCGCGCTCATGAGGTGCTGGAGCAGGACGCCATGGGTTACTGGGAAAGCGCGCCGTTGCGCGAGCGGATCGGCCGCCTCTATCAGGATCGCTATGGCGTGGAGGTCGATCCCGACCGCATCCTGCTGACCTGCGGCGCCTCGCCCGCCCTGGTGCTGGCGCTGGCCAGCCGCTTTCGGCCGGGCGACCGCATCGCCTTGGCGCGGCCCGGCTATGTCGCCTATCGCAACACCCTGCACGCGCTGAATCTCACGCCGGTCGAGATCGCCTGCGGTCCCGAGACCCGGTTCCAGCTGACGGCCGCGCAACTGGCTGCGCTCGATCCCGCGCCCGCAGGCGTCATCATCGCCAGCCCCGCCAATCCCACGGGCACGATCATCCCGGACGACGAACTGGCCGCCATCGCCGCCGTCTGCCGGGAGCGCAGGATCGCCATCGTATCGGACGAAATCTACCACGGCCTGTCCTACGTCGGGCCGACGCCGTCCATGCTGCAGTTCGCCCCCGACGCCCTGATCATCAACAGCTTCTCCAAATACTGGAGCATGGCCGGATGGCGGCTGGGTTGGCTGGTCGCGCCGGAACATCATGTCGCGGCGGCCCGGGCCTATATGGGCAACCTGTTTCTGACGCCGCCTTCGCTGAGCCAGCATGCCGGGCTCGTCGCCATGGACTGTGTGGAAGAACTGGAAGGCCATATCCAGACCTATGCCCGCAACCGCGCCCTGCTGCTGGAAGCCCTGCCGTCGTTAGGACTTCGGCGGATCGCGCCGCCGGACGGGGCCTTCTACGTGTGGGCCGATATCGGCCATCTGACGAGCGACAGCATCGGCTTCTGCGAGCAGCTGCTGCGCGACACGGGCGTGGCGACGGCGCCCGGCGTCGACTTCGACCCCGTCGACGGTCACCGCTTCATCCGCTTCAGCTTCGCCGTCTCGACACCCGAGATCGAAGAGGCGCTGAACCGGATGCGGCCGTGGTTCGCCGCTAGACCGCTTCTCTGAGCAGCGCGCCCCGATAGTCGCCGACCCAGAGGTTGCGGAACCGGCGCGACCGTTCGGCATGATAGATGTGCGCCAACTCGGCATAGGACCGGTCGAAGTCGTCATTGACGAAGACGTAGTCGAAGGCGTCGCAGTGCTCGATCTCGCCCTTGGCGTTCTGGATGCGGCGTTCGATGACGTGCTCGGCGTCCTGGGACCGCGTCACCAGGCGGCGGCGCAGCTCCTCGAGGCTCGGAGGCAGGATGAAGACGCGCACGGCGTCTTCCGGGCATTTGCGCGCGACCTCGGCCGCGCCCTGCCAGTCGATGTCGAACAGCACGTCGCGGCCTTCCGCCAGCGCGCGGTCGATCGGCGCGCGCGGCGAGCCATAGCGTTGGCCGTGGACGTCCGCCCATTCCAGAAAGGCGTCCTCGTCGATCAGGCGCTGGAACTCGGCGTGGCTGACGAAATGGTAGTCGCGGCCGGCCACCTCGCCCGGGCGCGGATCACGCGTCGTCATGGAGATCGACAGCTCCAGCCCGCCATGGTCGGCCATCAGCCGGCGGCACAGGCTGGTCTTGCCGGCGCCCGAGGGGCTGGCGACGATCAGGAGGACGCCCCGGCGGGGCGTGCGGTCATTCGACATTCTGAACCTGTTCACGCAACTGTTCGATCACGGCCTTCAGCTCCAGGCCGATTCCGGTCAGCGCGGTGGTAGCGGATTTCGAGCACAAGGTGTTCGCCTCGCGCATGAACTCCTGAAGGAGGAAGTCGAGTTTCCGCCCGGCTGGCGCCTGGGCCACAAGCGCCCGCGCCGAGGCGACGTGAGCCGTCAGACGATCCAGTTCCTCGCGGACGTCGGCCTTGGTCGCCAAGGCGGCCGCCTCAAGAAAAATGCGGTCATCGAGACCGGGCGCGTCGGGCGCCAGTTCCTTAATGCGGCGGGTGAAGCGGTCGCGGATCGCCTCGACCTGCTCGCCGGCTTCCCTTTCGGCTGCGCCGACCAGCGCCTCGATGCGGCCGACGAAGTCGAGCAGCACCGGCTCCAGCTGTGCGCCTTCCCGGTCGCGGGCGATCTTCAGCGCATCGAGCGCCTGTTCAACGGTTTGGGCCATTGCAGCCTCGAGCGCTTCCCGCGCGGTCTCGTCGGCGTCCTCGTCCGCAGCATCGATCACGCCGCGCAGAGCCAGCAGGCCGTCCGCCGAAGGCGGGGTCGCCCCCTCTTCCGCCAGCTGATTGGCCAACGTTAGATAGCGGTTCAGCAGCGCCTCGTTGACCGACACGGCCGAGGCGCCATCGCTCTCGCGTCGGGCATGCAGGCCGACACTGACCTGGCCCCGTGCAAAGCGCGCCTGCCCCGCCGCCTTGGCCAGCCGCTCCAGGCTGTCGAAGCCGTGCGGCCCGCGAAAGCGGACTTCAAGATTGCGGCCGTTGACCGAACGCGCCTCGACCGACCAGGTCCAGCCGTCGGCCGCGCCGTCCGCACGGCCGAAGCCGGTCATTCCCGATAGGGTGGTCATCGCGGTCCTTGGCTGGCGCCCGGCGGCAGGGTGATCGTCGCCTGACCGCCGGCGGCCGGCGCGGTCTGCGGCTGTTGCTCGGGCGGGATCATCGGAGCGGGCGCGGCGCCCGGGGCGACGGGCGTCGGCGCATCCGGCGGCAGCCCCGCCCGCTGACGCTCGACCTGACGCCAGCGCGCGACGTTGCGCAGGTGCTCCTCATAGGTGTTGGCGAACACATGCCCGCCCGTCCCGTCCGCGACGAAGAACAGCGCCGGATCGCTCTGCGGGTTCAGCACCGCCTTCAGCGCCTCCGCGCCCGGGTTGGCGATCGGCGTCGGCGGCAGGCCGTCGATCAGATAGGTATTCCAGGGCGTGGCGGCGCGCAGCTCGGACAGGCGGATGCCGCGTCCCAACGGCCGGCCCTTGGTGATGCCGTAGACGATGGTCGGATCGCTCTCCAGCCGCATGCCCTGGCGCAGCCGATTGGAGAAGACGGCGGCGACGCGCGGTCGCTCGGCCGCGATGCCGGTTTCCTTTTCGACGATGGAGGCCAGCACCAGCGCCTCTTGCGGCGTGCGCACCACCGTGCCCGGCGAGCGCGCGGTCCAGAGCTCGGCCTGGTTGTCGCGCGCCGCGCGCTGCATTCTCGCGATCACCGACTGGCGGGTCTCTCCGCGCGCGACCTCATAAGTGTCCGGCCAAAGCGAACCCTCTTCAGGCGCCGCGCCCGCCGGGCCGGCCAGCACGGCCTCGCCGTTCAGGATGTCCACGGCCTGCGCCGACGACCAGCCCTCCGGCAGGGTGACGAAGTGGCGAACGCCGCGCCCCTCGGCCAACATGCGGATCACGCCGCGGAGCGACGCGCCGGACGGGATTTCGTATTCGCCCGCCTTCAGCCTCCGGTCGTCGCCGGTCAGGGCCGCCGCCGCCTTGAACAGATCGGTCGAACGGATCACGCCGCTGGAGCGCAGGTTCGCCGCGATGGCCGAGACGCCTGCGCCGCTCGGCAGGATCACGATGGTGGACTCGCCCTGACGTGCGCTGGGTCCCGGACCAAAATAGATCGCCCAGGCCGCGATCAGCGCCACGATCAGGAACAGCCCGAACGTCGCCGCCCCGGTCAGCAGCGCGACCGGTCCCGACCGTCTTCCGACCGGTCGCTTGCCGGGCTGGCGGGTCACGCGGCGCGGGCGACGCGGCATCTCAGTCGACCTTCCGGAAGATCACCGAGGCGTTGGTGCCGCCGAAACCGAAGCTGTTGGACATGGCCACGTCGATCTTCATCGGCTTGCCCTTGTGCGGAACAAGGTCGATGGGCGTCTCGTGCTCGGGATCGTCCAGGTTGATCGTCGGCGGTGCGATCTGATCGCGGATCGCCAGCGCGCAGAAGGCCGATTCGATCGCGCCGGCCGCCCCCAGCAGATGTCCGGTCATCGACTTGGTGGACGACACGGCGAGGTCCTTGGCGTGGTCGCCGACCAGCCGCTCGACCGCCTTCAGCTCGATCCAGTCGGCCATGGTCGAGGTGCCGTGGGCGTTGACGTAGTCCAAGTCCGACGGCTCAAGCCCCGCCCGCTTCAGCGCCGCCTTCATGGCGCGGAGCCCCCCGTCGCCATCCTCGGACGGGGCGGTGATGTGATAGGCGTCCCCGCTCATGCCATAGCCGACCACCTCGCAGTAGATGGTCGCGCCGCGCGCCTTGGCGTGCTCGTATTCCTCCAGCACCAGGATACCGGCGCCCTCGCCCATGACAAAGCCGGCGTGCTCCCGGTCGTAGGGACGCGACGCCTTCTCCGGCGTGTCGTTGAAGGCGGTGCACAGGGCCTTGCAGGCCAGAAATCCCGCGATGCCGATCGGCACGACCGAGCTTTCGGCGCCGCCGCAGACCATCACGTCCGCATCGTCCAGCGCGATCATCCGCGCCGCGTCACCGATGGCGTGGGCGCCTGTCGCGCAGGCGGTGACGGCGGCGTGGTTCGGACCCTTCAACCCGTGCCGGATCGAAATCTGTCCGCCCGCGAGATTGATCAGCGCAGACGGGATAAAGAAGGGGCTGACCCGTCGCGGCCCCTGTTCCTTCAGGATGATGGCGGTTTCGGCAATGGGGCCCAGGCCGCCGATGCCCGCCCCGACCATCACGCCGGTGCGTTCCTTGTCCTCGTCGCTCTCGGGCTTCCAGTTTGCGTCGTTCAACGCCTCGTCGGCCGCCGCGATGGCGTAGAGGATGAAGTCGTCGACGCGCTTGCGATCCTTCGCCGACATGATCTTGTCAGGGTCGAAGTCGCCTTCGCCCCCGCCGCCGCGACCATCCACGCTCGGCACCTCGCCGGCGATGGTGCAGGCATAACCCTCGGTGTCGAAGGCGGTGATCGGACCGATGCCCGAGCGTCCCTCGACAATGCCCTTCCAGGTTTTTTCGACGCCCCAGCCCAGGGGGGTCAGAAGGCCGATGCCCGTGACGACGACGCGGCGCATGGATGGCTCTCCCGTTGATCTCGATCTTGCGCCCGCGAATCCCTGCTCGAGATTCCGGGGGTCAGAAACAGTAAAGGCCGCCGGGCGTCTCCGCTAGGAGCGCCAGGCGGCCTTGAACCGTTCAGCCGAATGGCTGGATCAGCCCGCCGACTTCTCGTCGATGAACTTCACCGCATCGCCGACCGTCTGGATGTGCTCGGCGGCGTCATCCGGGATCTCGATGTCGAATTCTTCTTCAAAGGCCATCACCAGTTCGACGTTGTCGAGCGAGTCGGCGCCCAGGTCGTCGATGAAGCTGGCCTTTTCGGTGACCTTGTCCGGATCGGCGTCCAGGTGGTCGATGACGATCTTGCGAACGCGCTCGAGGGTATCGGACATCGGTGTCTCTCTGCCTGTTTGTGTAGTCGCCGTAGAGGCGGGGTCTCATCGATAAATCGCCGTCTCACGGCAGCAAGGGCGACGCAAGCCCCAAAGGATGGGCCGCCAAAGCATTCCCGCCCTTTAGCACAGCCATTCGGGCGGGAAATAGTCAGATCATCGCCATGCCGCCGTTCACGTGCAGCGTCTGGCCCGTGACATAGGCGGCCTCCTCCGACGCCAGATAGACGGCGGCGGCGGCGATCTCCTCGCCCTGGCCCAACCGACCGGCCGGGATGCGGCCAAGGATCGCATCGCGCTGACTCTCGTTCAGCACATCCGTCATCGGCGAGGCGATAAAGCCGGGTGCGATGCAGTTCACGGTGATGCCGCGCGAGCCGACCTCCTGCGCCAGCGATTTGGAAAAGCCGATCATTCCGGCCTTGGAGGCGGAATAGTTGGTCTGTCCCGGATTGCCGGTGACGCCCACCACGGAGGTCACGCCGATGATCCGGCCCTGTCGACGCTTCATCATGCCCTTCACGGCGGCGCGGGTCAGGCGGAAATAGCTCTCCAGATTGACCTGCAACACCGAGGCGAAGTCCTCGTCCTTCATCCGCATCAGCAGGCCGTCCTTGGTAATGCCGGCGTTGGCGACCAGGATATCGAGCGGCGCGCCGGCCGCCGCTTCCGCCGCCGCCACCAGGCCGTCGACCGAAGCCGCTTCCGACAGGTTGGCCGTTGCGAAATGCGCCCGCTCGCCCAGCTGCGACGCCAGATCCGCCAGCACCGCCTCACGTGTACCGGACAGGACGACCGTGGCCCCTTGCGCATGCAGGGCCCGCGCGATCGCGCCGCCGATGCCGCCGGTCGCGCCGGTCACCAGCGCGGTTTTTCCTGCGAGATTGAACATCCGTGTCTCTCCGAGAGTGGCGAGTGATTAGTGGCTAGGGGCGAGAAAAAGCAAAGCGGCGGCGAACATTCGCCACGCGTCACTCGCCACTCGCCACTTCCTTTGCGAACGCTTCCAGGTCGTCCGGCGTATTCAGGGCCAGGCTCTCGGCGCCGGGCGCGATGCGCTTGGCCATGCCGGTCAGAACCTTGCCCGAGCCGACCTCGACGAAGCGGGTGACGCCGCCTTCGGACGCCAGCCATTCCATACTCTCGCGCCAGCGCACCCGCCCGGTCACCTGCTCGACCAGCAGACGGCGGAGGGTCTCCGGATCGGTCTCAGGCCGCGCCGTAACGTTGGCCACCACCGGGAGACGCGGCGCGGTGATCGGGGCGGACGAGAGCGCCTGCGCCATCTCGTCGGCCGCCGGCTGCATCAGGGGGCAGTGGAAAGGCGCCGAGACGTTCAGCGGAATGGCGCGCGCGCCCAGTTCCTTGGCCTTTTCAATGGCGCGGTCCACGGCGGCCTTGTCGCCCGAAATGACGATGTTGCCGGCGTTGTTGTCGTTGGCCACGACGCAGACGCCGAGCGCCGAACCCGCCTGAGCGGCCGCCTCGGCAAGCGCCAGGTCGGTCTTGGGTCCGATCAGCGACGCCATCGCGCCCCGGCCGACCGGCACGGCGCGCTGCATCGCCTGGCCGCGCAGCTTCAGCAGACGCGCGGTGTCCGCCAACGCCAGGGCGCCCGACGCCGCCAGGGCGGAGTATTCGCCCAGCGAGTGGCCGGCGACGAAGCTCGCCCGATCGACCGCGACGCCGAAGTCCCTGTCCAGCACCCGTACGACGGCCAGCGACACCGCCATCAGCGCCGGCTGGGCGTTCTCAGTCAGGGTCAGCTGGTTCTCGGGACCATCCCGCATCAGACCGGACAGGTCCTGGCCCAGCGCCTGATCGACCTCGGCGAACACCTCGCGGGCCGAGGCGAAGGCGTCGGCGAGCGCCGCGCCCATGCCGACCGCCTGACTGCCCTGTCCGGGAAAAAGAAGCGCTGTGGTCATTGTCCGTCCACGATCCGTGATTCCGGCGCGAAGCGGTAAGCCCAACCTTCCGCCGGGGCAAGGGAGCGACGGCTTTCCCCTTGCCCTCGCCACTTGCTAGGCTCTGGCCGATCCACCAGCGGAGCCGCACGATGAGCCTCTACGGCGACTACGATCCCGACAACATCTTCGCCCGCATCCTCCGCGGCGAGATTCCCAGCGTCGTCGTCTGGGAAGACGAGCACGTCCGCGCCTTCATGGATGTCTTTCCACAGTCGGAAGGCCATGTGCTGGTGATTTCCAGGACGTCAAAGGCCCGCAACATCCTGGACGTCGAGCCCGAGGTGCTGACGCGCCTGATGGCGGCCGTGCAACGCACCGCGCGCGCGGTCGAGACGGCGCTGAAGCCGGACGGTCTCAGCCTGATGCAGTTCAACGGAGACGCCGGCGGCCAGACGGTCTTCCACCTGCATTTCCACATCGTCCCCCGCTGGAGCGATCGCGCCATGAAGGGTCACGGCCATGCGCCGCAGGCGGACCCGGCGACGCTGGAGGCGCTGGCTCAGCGCATCCGCGCGGAACTCGACTGAGCACGCTTGCGAAAGCGAGGCGCGAAAAGCATAAGGACCGCTGATCCGCACGACGCGGGCCGGTTTAGCTCAGTTGGTAGAGCGCCAGTTTTGTAAACTGGATGTCGCGGGTTCGATTCCTGCAACCGGCACCACGCGCTTCAGCGGGAACGATCCTGCAGCTTTGCAAGTTTATCTCGTGCCGGCCGAGCGTCGGGGGTTCGGTCCGCCGAGCGCCTTGCAGAGCCTGCGCTCGCCCCGCTGAGCCCTCGCGATCAGCGGGGCTTTTCCGTTGTGAATCTGGTCTTCACTCTCCCGTGGCGATACAGTGGGCCTTCATCGGGCGCGCCCCGATTCATCCTGTTCGTCAGGTGGAATGTCCGACAACGTCAACAAGCTGGGCCACAGGATCGGCGCGCGCGGAGGTCGCACTCGTCGCTCCATCCTGGACGCCGCGCGCGGGCTGCTGAACGAACGGCATGTGGGCGAAATCCGCGTGGCGGACGTGGCCGCTGCCGCCGGGGTCTCGCCGTCGAACTTCTATACTTATTTCAAGACGGTGGAGGAGCCGGTTCTCGCCCTGTGCGAAGAGGCGGGCGCTGACTGCCGGGGATTGGAAAAGCACTTCCAGACCGATTGGGCGGGCGAGCGCGCCTTTGCGTCTTCGCGCGCCTTCGTCACCGATCTTCTGGCGGTTTGGGACAAGCACGGGCCGGTCCTGCGGGTCGAACACATGCTGGCGGACAAGGGCGAGCCGGCTTTCGCCGAAAGCCGCATCAACCGTCTGCGCCGGCTGCACCTGGCGATCGAACGCCGCATCGCCCAGGCGCACCACAGCGGCCTTATGCCCAAGACGCTGAGCCCCCGCCTCGCCTCCTATCAGGTCGCCAGCCTGGTGGAATCAACCGCCGCCGGCTTCGAACTGCTGCGCCGCGCGGACACGGCCGAGGCCATCATCGACACGACCGCGCATCTGGTGGTCAAGCTGACCACCGGCCGCTGATCCGCCGTCAGCCTGCGCCCAGCGCCACCCCGATCCGGTAGGTCAGGAAGGCGGCGAGATAGGCCAGGCCGAACATGTAGCCGATCATGATCCAGGTCCACTTGCGCGAGTTGGTCTCGCGTCGGACCACGCCCAGGGTCGGCATGCACTGCGGGGCGAAGATGTACCAGGCCAGGAAGGCCAGACCCGTCGCCAGCGACCAGTTGGCGGCCAGCGTCGTCGCCATCATGCCGGTCGCATTCTCGGCGTCGGCCACCGCATAGACCGAGCCCAGAGCCGCCACCGCCACTTCGCGTGCGGCCATGCCGGGGATCAGCGCGATCACCATCTGCCAGTTGAAGCCGATGGGCGCGAACAGCGGCTCCAGCGCATGGCCCAGGATGCCCGCCAGCGAATAGTCGATGGCCGGCCCCGTCGCGCCTTCCGGCGGATAGGGAAAGGTCGATGCGGCCCAGACCACGATCATCAGCGGCAGGATGATCCGCCCCGCGCGGTTCAGGAATATCCTGGCGCGGAGCCACAGGTTGAACAGCACGCTGCGGATGTCCGGCAGCTTGTAGGCCGGCAGTTCCATCATGAACGGCTCGACGGCGCCGCGCCAGAACACGCGACGGATCAGGAAGGACACGGCCAGCGCGCTGGCGATCCCCGCTGCGTACAGGCCGAACATCACCAGCCCCTGCAGGTTAACGAAGCCCCACACCGTCTCATTGGGGATGAAGGCGGCGATGATCAGCGTGTAGACCGGAATACGCGCCGAGCAGGTCATCAAGGGCGCAACCAGGATGGTGGTCAGGCGGTCACGCCGGCTCTCGATCACGCGCGTGGCCATGATCCCGGGAATGGCGCAGGCGAAGCTGGACAACAGCGGGATGAAGGCGCGGCCATGCAGGCCCGCGCTGCCCATGATGCGGTCCATCAGGAAGGCGGCCCGCGCCATGTAGCCGAAATCCTCCAGCAGGATGATGAACATGAACAGGATCAGGATCTGCGGCAGGAACACCAGTACGCTGCCCACGCCGGAGATCAGCCCGTCCACGATCAGGCTTTGCAGCAGCCCGTCCGGAACCGCCGTGGCCACAAGCCCGCCCAGCGCCCCGACGCCCGCCTCGATCCCGTCCATCAGCGGACCGGCCCAGGCGAACACCGCCTGGAACATGACGAACAGCAGGCCCAGCAGGATCAGCAGTCCCGCCAAGGGATGCAGCAGCACCGAATCGATCCGCCCCGTCAGAGTGTCGGGCCGCTCGGGCGGAAGCACGCAGGCCTTGAGGATGCGCTCGGCCTCACGGTGAGCCGAACGGATCTGCGCCGCGTCCGGCGCATGCCAGACGTTGTGCGTCTCGAGCCGCCACACGCCGGCCTCGGCCTCCACCGCCGCGACCAGATCGTCGATGCCCCGCTTGCGCGTCGCCACCGTGGTCACGATCGGCACGCCCAGTTCTTGGCGCAGCGCATCCAGATCGATGCGCAGACCCTGCCGCTGGGCGATGTCATACATGTTCAGGGCCAGCACCATCGGACGGCCGACCTGCTTCAGCTCCAGCACCAGCCGCAGCACCAGTCGCAGATTGGTGGCGTCGGCGACGCAAATCAGCACATCCGGCGCGTCCTCGCCCGCCAGCTTGCCCAGCACGGCGTCGCGCGTGACCTCTTCGTCCGGGCTGCGGGCGCGCAGCGAATAGGTGCCGGGCAGGTCCAGCACCGTCATGGTGCGCCCGCCGCTCGATCGGATCAGGCCCTCCTTCCGCTCGACCGTGACGCCGGCGTAGTTGGCGACCTTCTGATGCGCGCCGGTCAGGGCGTTGAAAAGGGCGGTCTTGCCGCTGTTCGGATTGCCGACCAGGGCGATGCGAGCGGGACGAACAGCGATGTCCATCAGGCGGCGTCGCGCCGGATCAGCAGGCTGGCGGCCTCGCGCCGACGCAGGGCCACACGCATGTCGTCCACCTTCATCGCGATCGGATCGCCGCCGAACAGCCCCTGGTGCAGCAGCTCGACCTGGGCGCCTTCCACAAAGCCGAGCTCCAGCAGGCGGCGTTCCAGTTCGATCTCGTGTTCCTGGTGGTGGGACTGGTCGCCGACCTGGACAATGACGCCGCGATCGCCGCAGCGCGCCTGGCTCAGCTTGATGGTGTGGGTCATGAACGCTCGCCTTGGCGGCGCCCCCCAGCGCCGCGGTTACCTGACAGTGATTATCAGGTGCTGCACCCCGGCGTCCAGCGCGACGGCTTGGACATCCTGCGCCATTGCGACACGCCTGGGCTGCGGTATCACCATTTCATCTGATCGGAGCCCGCCATGATCCGCCTTGTCGCCGCCGCCCTCGCCGCCTTGTCGCTGTCCGCGTGCGGCGGAGATGACGTGGATGCGCCAGCCGCCACCAAGGCGGCTCCGATGACCGACACTCAAAAAGCCGTGCTGCTGGCGTCCCTCCCTGCGCCCTACAGTCAGGCGGACCTGGAGAACGGCCGCCGCGCCTTTGCCCGCTGCCGATCCTGCCATACCCTGACGGAGGGCGGGCCGAACATGACGGGGCCAAACCTTTGGGGCGTGTTCGGACGCCAGGCGGGCTCGCACCCTCGCTACAACTATTCCAACGCGCTCAGCAGCGCGAACTTCGCCTGGGACGCCGAGCGGCTGGATCACTGGCTGGAGAACCCGCGCACCTTCCTGCCCGGCAACAAGATGAGCTTTCCCGGCCTGCCGGATGCGACGGACCGGCGCGACCTCGTCGCCTTCCTGAAGGTGGAGACAGGCTATGCGCCGCCTTCGACGCCGCCCGCCTCCTGATCCTTATTCAGCCGGAGCCAAGCCTTCGGGACGCGGCGTTTCCTGCGCCTCCCATTCCTCGATCTTGCGGGCGGTGTATTCCGGCGACTTGGTGAAGCGCGCCAGCACGCCATAGATCACCGGCACCACAAACAGTGTCAGCAAGGTCGCGAAGATCGCGCCGGTGAAGATCACTACGCCGATGGTCTGGCGACTGCCGGCCCCCGCCCCCTGCCACAGGACCAACGGCAGAGCTCCGAAGGCTGTGGCGATGGAGGTCATGATGATCGGACGCAGCCGCAGGGTGGACGATTCGATGATCGCCTCGCTGATCGACCGGCCCTGGTCGCGCAGCTGGTTGGCGAACTCCACGATCAGAATGCCGTTCTTGGCCGCCACCCCGATCAGGATGATCAGGCCAATCTGCGAGTAGATGTTGAGGCTCGACCCAGCCATCAGCAGGCCAAACAACCCGCCCGCCGCCGCCAAGGGCACCGTCAGCATGATCACCGCCGGCGTGATCCAGCTTTCGAACTGAGCCGCCAGCACCAGGAACACCAAGAGCAGCGCCAGCCCGAAAGCCGCCGCGACCGCGCCGCCCGCCTCCTGCTGATCGCGCGCCGCCCCGCCCCACTGCAGGGTGACGCCGCTGGTCTGCTGCTTGGCGGCCTCCGCCTCCAGGAAGCTGACGGCATCGGCGATGGTGGTGCCGGGGTTCAGGTCCGCCTGCAGCGATATCGAGCGTTGTCGGTCGAGGCGGCGCCGCTCGGGCGTGTCGCCGGTCGTCTCGGTGGTGACCACGGCCGAGAGCGGCACCAGCTGCCCGCCGCCGGTCGCCACATACAGCGCCTCGAGATCGCCGACCTCGCGGCGATTGTCCCGCTCGGTCTGCAGGATCACGTTGTACTCCTGCCCGCCCTTGATGTAGGTCGTGGCGCGGCGAGAGCCGAACATGGTCTCCAGCGTTCGCCCGATGGTCTGCGACGACACGCCGAGCGCCGCCGCCTTTTGCGGATCGACATCGACCAGCAGACGCGGCGAGTTCGGCTCATAGTTCAGCCGCGGACGCGAGAAGCCGGGGTTCTCCAGCGAAGCGGCCAGCACAGGCTGCAGCCAGGCGTAGATCTGGCTGTATTCGGACCCCGTCACGATCATCTCGACCGAGTTGGAGTTGCCGCCGCCGCGCTGGAAGGCTCCGGGCGTGGAGGCGTTAACCTGGGCGTCCGTCTGGCCGCGCAGCTTTCGGTTCAGCTCCTGCGCGATCTCGTCGGCCGAGCGATCCCGCACCGACCAGTCGGACAGCGTCAGGTTGGCGTTGCCCGAGTTGTAGCTGCCGCCGCCGAACCCGGGCGCGGACACCAGGTAGCTGTCGGCTTCGCCCGAGGCCCGGTACTCCTCCAGGATCGGCTCCAGCCCCAGCATGATCCGGCGGGTGTAGTCGAAGCCCGCGCCTTCGGGTCCCTGCACACGCACGCTGACGCGCCCCCGGTCTTCCGGCGGCACCAGTTCGTCCGGCAGGGTGAAGAAGATGGCGGCCGCGCCGCCGCCGACCAGCAGGATCAGGCCGGCGACGCCGAACACCGCCGCGCGACGCCCCAGCAAGGCCGACAGCGAGGCGCCGTACGAGTTCTTCAGCCCGTCCATCGCCCGGTCGACGCGACGAGCGACCCAGCCGCCGCCATGCGCCGGCTTCAGGATCTTGGACGCCAGCATCGGCGACAGCGTAAGCGCCAGGAAGGCCGAGAAGGCCACCGCCGCCGCGATCGCCGCCGCCAGCTCAACGAACAGCCGTCCGATGTAGCCCGGCAGGAACAACAGCGGCGCGAACACCGACAGCAGCACGACGGTCGTCGCCACGACCGCAAAGAACACCTGGCGCGCCCCCCGCTCGGCCGCGACCAGCGGCGGCTCGCCCAGGTCCAGGCGGCGCTGGATGTTCTCGACCACGACAATGGCGTCATCGACCACCAGCCCGATCGCCAGCACCAGCGCCAGCAGCGTCAGCAGATTCAGCGAGAAGCCCAGCGGAGCCAGCACGATAAAGGTGGCCAAGAGACAGATCGGGGCCACGATCGACGGGATCAGGGCCGCGCGCAGGCTGCCCAGGAAGATGAAGTTGACCAGAGCCACCAGAGCCATGGAGATGCCGATGGTGATCCAGACCTCGTCGATGGCGTGCGAGGTGAAGACCGAATTGTCCGAGCCGATAGCCAGTTCGGTTCCCGGCGGCAGACTCGGCTGGATCTCCTCCATCATCGCCTTGACGCCGTCGGAGATGGCCAGGTCGTTGGACTGGGCCTGACGCGTCACGGCCAGGCCGATCTGGTCCACGCCATTGCCGCGGAACAGGCGGCGGTCCTCTTCGGGCGCTTCCTCGACGCGGGCGATGTCGCCCAGACGCGTCACATAGGTCGGCTGGCCCTGGATGATGGCGGCCGAGCCGCTGCCGGTGCCGGTCGCGGTGGCGTTCGACACCGAGGCCGAGCCGCGCGTGCCGATCGGCAGCTGGGCGAAATCCTGCGGTCGCGCATAGTTGCGGGCGACGCGTACCGTATAGTCCTTGGACGTGGACTCCAGCGAGCCCGCCGGCAGCTCCACGTTCTGAGTGGTCAGAGCCGTCTCGACGTCGGTGACGGTCAGGTTTCGTGCGGCCAACGCCGCCGGGTCCAGCCAGATGCGCATGGCGTAGCGCTGCTCGCCATAGATGTTGACCTGGGCAACGCCCGGCACGGTCGCCAGCTGGTCCACCAGGTTGCGGTCGGCATAGTCGGTCAGCTGCAGCCGGTTCATGCTGGTCGAGCGCAGGAACAGGATGATGATCGGCTGGCTGTCCGAATCGGCCTTGGCCACTTCGGGCGGATCGGCCTGGTCCGGCAGATTGCCGATCACGCGCGAGACCCGGTCGCGCACATCGTTGGCCGCATCGTCGATGTTGCGGTCCAGCGAGAACTCGATGTTGACGTTGGACCGGCCGTCGCGGCTGGTCGAGTTCAGTCGCTCGACGCCCTGGATGCCGGCGATCTGCTGCTCAATCGGCTCGGTGATCCGGCTCTCGATCACTTCGGCCGAGGCGCCCGCATAGCTGGTGTTGACCGAGACGATCGGCGGATCGACGTCCGGCAACTCGCGCACCGGCAGGAAGAAGAAGGCGGCCAGGCCGATGACGCACAGGACGATGGAGGCGACGGCCGCGAAAACCGGACGGCGGACCGAAAGGTCGGAAATCATCATCGCGCGGCGGCTCCACTCGCGGCCGGGGCTTGAGCCGCCGGCCGTCCCTGGACGCGGCCCGTGGTCACCGGCGCGCCAGGCTGGATGCGGTTAAGGCCCGATCCGACGATGCGGTCGCCGGCCTCGAGCCCGGCGATGATCTCCACAAAGCCGTTCTCGACTGCGCCGGTCTGAACCTCGACGCGCTGGGCGGTCGAGCCGTTGTCGCCGCGCGCGATGCGGTACACGAACGCCCCGTCGCCCTGATACTGCACCGCGGCTTCCGGCGCGGCCGGCGCCTGGCGCTGGCCTTGCTGAACCGCCACGCGCAGCAGCATGCCGGGCCGGATGCGGCCGCCCGGATTGGCGAACTCGGCGCGAGCCGTGGCGGCGCGCGTCGTTTCGTTCACACGCGTGTCGATCAAGGCGATCCGGCCTTGAAAGGCCTCGTCGCCATAGGCGTCGGCGGTGGCGGTGATCACCGCTCCGGGCCGCAGCTGATTCAGATATCGCTCCGGCAGGGGGAAATCGACGCGCACCGAGGAGGTGTCGTCCAGCGTCGCGATCACCGCGCCCGGGTTTATCAGGGTGCCGGCCGTCACGGTGCTGAGGCCAAGTGTCCCGGCGAAGGGCGCCCGGATCAGCCGATCGCCGCGTCGCGCCTGCGCCGCCGACAGCGCGGCCTGCGCCGTCTCCAGCGCCGTCTCGGCGTCTTCGGCCGTCACGCGGGGAGCGATGCCGCGTTCGGCGAGCGCCTGATAGCGCTCATACTCCCGTCGCGCCTGGGCGACGGCGGCTCGCGCCTGGATGATGGCGGCGTCTTCCTCGCGCGCCTGCAGCTCGACCAGCGGAGCGCCGGCGGCGACGCGCTGGCCGTCGGTGAACAGGACGCGGGTGATCAACTCGGTCGTCGAGGAGGTGATGTTGACCGACCGCAATCCCCTCGCCACGCCCAGCACGCGAATCTGATCGGAGAACTGGCGTGGCGCGATCACCGCTTCGGACACCTGCTGCCCGCGTCCTCCACCACCCCCGCCTGGGCCGCCCGGCCCGCCGGCTCCGCCTTGTTCGTCACCTGCGAAGCCGATCTTGACGATCGCGGCGACGACCATGGCGGCCAGGAGGCAAGCGGCGGCTATAAGAAAGAAGTGGCGTTTGATCACGCTGGTGGTCTCGCGTCGGTCGGGGGCGCGACCGACTTACCCGTTCAGGGCGCCGGCGCAACATTAAGTGTCTGTAACGCGGGGCCCATCTGTTTCCGTCGCGTCGCTCAGAACCTTTTCCAGACCGCCAGCACGGGCCCGCGAGAGACCGGCGTCTCGCGGCCCGCGACGGTTTGCCGCCAGCCGGCCTGGACGCTCCAGCTACCCACATGGCGCACGACGGACGTCTCCGCCGACAGCCAGCGCGAGCCGCCGTCCGCCGCCCCGCCATAGGCCTGGCCCAGCACCAGCCAACGCTCGCCGAAATGAGCGCCGGCGGTGAAGTCGACGCGGGTCTCGTCCGGCAATCCGTCGCGGATGCGCCGGGCGGCCTGGAGTTCCACGAAGCTGCGATCCGGCCCCCAGGACATTCGACGGCTCGGCCGACCAAAGGATCGCCCGACAGACGCCCGCGCCTCCCAGTCGCGCTCGCCCACGCCTGGAGGCGCATAGGCGGCGTTGCGTCCGTCGCCCGCCTCGGCGTAGCCGCCATAGAGGCTGACGGCCGTGTAGTCGTCGCGCCAGGCCTGCCAGGTCAGCCCGATCTCGACCGGCCCGCGCCCGTCATAGTCGATAAAGGCGTCCTCGCCCGACTGCCACTCGCCCTTGACCTGCAGGGTCAGCCGATCGGTCAGGCCGTATTCCGCAAAGACCCCCACCGCATTGTCGCGCTGCGGCGCCGGCAGCGGTTGCTCGTCTCCGGAGGGATCAAAGCCGCTATCAGCCTCCATCGCCTCGGCCTTGACGATCACCTGCGCACGCCCTTTTGGCTGCACCCAGGCGCCGGCCAGCGCCGATGTGGCGATCAGGCTCGCGCCCGTCGCCCCGAGCACCAATGTCGCGGCCTTCACGCGTCGTAGCCCGGCGACTTGCGATCCAGCATTCTTAGTGCGCCCGGCCAGGCCAGGGCCGAGATGAAGCCGACGCCGCGTCCCTGCTCCTTCGTCTCGGCCTGCGCCGCATCCGGCGCCATCAGCACCCCGTCGCGTCCGGCGGACAAGGCCGCGATCTGCTGGGCGCAGGCGCGCTCCAGAAAGAACATGCCGACCCAGGCTTGGGCAGCCGTCTCGCCCACCGCCAGGGTGCCATGGTTGCGCAGCAGCATCAGCGGCTTGTCGCCGAGGTCCGCCACCAGCCGTTCGCGCTCTTCATGGTTCAGGGCCAGGCCTTCGTAGCCATGATAGGCGACCTGATGCTGAAGCAGGCAGGCGTTCTGACCCAGCGGCAACAGGCCCTCCTTCTGAGCGGCCACGCCCACGCCGGCGACCGTATGCAGGTGCATGACGAACTTGGCGTCCTCACGCGCGGCATGCACCGCCGAGTGGATGGTGAAGCCCGCCGGGTTGATGAAGCTGTCGGTCTGGTCGACGATGTTTCCTTCAAGGTCGACCTTGACCAGCGACGAGGCCGTCATCTCCTCGAAATACCAGCCATAGGGATTGATCAGGAAATGGTGCTCGGGTCCGGGGACGCGTGCGGAAATATGGGTGAAGATCATGTCGTCCCACCCGTTAAGCGCCACCAGCCGGTAGAGCGCAGCCAGATCGACCCGCGTGCGCCACTCCTCCGCCGAGACCCTGGCCTGCATCGCGCCAGCCGCTCCGTCCGCCATATCCGCCCCCACCGCATCCTCTGGTTGCCGGCAGCGTCGAACGGCGCGCGCGCCTCGTCAAGCACCGGTTGCTAAGGCTCGGTTCGCCGCGCAAGCTTGCCGGCATGCGGATCAACGACGATTCGGAGCAAAGGTCGTGTCCAGCGCCGTCACCATAGACCGGCCCGAGGGCGCCATCGCTGACGCACCAGCGATGGCGGACCTGGTGGAACTGGCGCGCAGCCGGTCGGCGGACGATCGTCGGCGCCTGCTGTCGGGCGTTCTGACGCTCTGTCGAACCGAACCGGGCGTTCGCGCCTCGCCCGTTCTCAGCGACATCTTCATGACGCTGGCCAGGCAGGCGGAACGAGACGTGCGGTTCGCCCTGTCCCAGGCGCTGGCCGCAGCCGACTGGGCGCCGCCGCCGCTGATCCACATTCTGGCCCTTGACGACATAGAGATCGCGCGTCCGATTATCGCCGCCAGCCCCTTGCTGGCCGATGCGGACCTCTTGCGCATCCTGGTCGAGGCGACGCTTGAGCATCAGATCGAGGTGGCCCGACGCCCGCACCTGTCGCCCGTTGTGGCCGACGCCATCATCGACCAGGCGGAGCCGGCACCGCTGACGGCGCTCGCCGGCAATACCTCTGCACGCCTCAGCGATGAGGCGATGCGCCGGCTGGTCGAGCATTCGCGCCGGATCGCGGGCCTGCGCTCGCCCTTGTCTCGTCACCCGCGCCTGACCGAGGTCCTGGCCGCGCAACTCTATGCATGGGTGGGCCAGGCGCTGCGAGAGGCGATCAACGAACGCTTCCAGATCGAGGATGCGAGGCTGGCTCCGGCCATCGATCGCGCGGTCGACCAGGCGCGCGGCCGCACCGGCTCCTTTTCCCTCGGGGCGACCGACCCGGCCGCCAGCGACGAGGCGGATCGCCGGCTGGTGATGAAGTTGCAGGCCGGCGGCCAGCTTAGGGCCGGCCTTCTGGTTCGAGCCCTGCGAGAGGACCGCCTCAGCCTGTTCGAAAACGTGCTGGCGGCGCTGACGGGATTTCCATTCAGCCAGATCCAGGCGGCCCTGCGTGCGCCCGGCCCAGAGGCGCTGTTCCTCGCCTGCACCGCCGCCGGTGTCGACAAGGCGGTGTTCTCACCCATGCTGCTGGAAGTGCGCAGACTCTGTGGCGGCCTGCCGGGCGGAGATGCGCACTGGCGTCCGCCCGTCGTCACGCGAGAGGGCGCCGCGCAGATGTTTCGACGGTTGACCGCGGCGCCTCACAGCTCTGCGGTTTGACTCATGCGCCGAGCTGAGGCTTGCCTGCGGTCGTGACAGCCGTTCTTGATCCACGATCGCCGGGCACAAGTCCGCGCCTGGCCTTTGTCGCCAGCGACCGACCGGAAGCCCAGTCGGCTCGGCGTGAGCTCTCCGCGCGCTATGGAGGCGTTACCGAGGACGAAGCCGACGTCATCGTCTCCCTGGGCGGCGACGGGCAGATGCTGGAGACGCTGCACGCGAATCTCCGGCGCGGCACCCCGGTGTTCGGCATGAACCGAGGCTCCGTCGGCTTTCTGATGAACGACTACGCCGAGGACGACCTTCTGGAGCGGATCGCCGAGGCCGAGCGCACCGTCATTCATCCGCTGCAGATGGACGCCTGGAGCGAAACAGGGGCGGTGCAGACCGGCCTTGCCCTCAACGAAGTGTCGCTGCTGCGCCAGACGCGCCAAAGCGCCAAGTTGCGGATCACCATCGACGGCAAGGTCCGGCTGGAAGAACTGATTTGCGACGGCTGCCTGGTGGCCACGCCCGCCGGTTCCACCGCCTACAACCTGTCGGCGCACGGGCCGATCATACCGCTGGATGCACGGATCATGGCGCTGACGCCCATCAGCGCCTTTCGCCCGCGTCGGTGGCGCGGCGCGCTTCTGTCCCACGGCGCGCGGGTCCGGTTCGAGGTGCTGGAGCCGGACAAGCGGCCGGTCAGCGCCACGGCGGACGGCTTCGAAGTGCGACGGGTCGCCCGCGTCGATGTGTTCGAGCGCCGCGACCTGCAGCTGACCATGCTGTTTGACGCGGGCCGCTCATTCGACGAGCGGGTGCTGGCCGAACAGTTCGCTGGCTAGTGGTCACCGTATGTTAAGGCCGTGAGGGCATGCTCGGCGGAAATCGTCTGGGAAGTCGTCCATGAGCAATCCGGCCCAGGTCATCCGGCCGCCCAACACCCTCCGCGCAAAGGTCGGCGGCGGTTTCGGCATCAACGCCGACGCGATCGCCAAGGCCGAAGAAGCGCTGAAGGCGATGTCCGCCCAGTTCGCTCAATGGCTGCAGGACGAGATCGCCAAGCTCGACAAGGCGCAGGCCGACATCCGCACCCTTGGCTACACGCCGGAGACCGCCGAGGCTCTTTATTTCCGCGCCCATGACCTGAAGGGCCTGGGCACGACCTACGAATATCCGCTGGTGACCCGGATCGCCGGGTCGCTGTGCAAGATGCTCGACGATCCGGCGCGGCGCATGGGCGCTCCCGTGGTCATCATCGATGCGCACATCGATGCGATTCGCGCGGTGGTTCGCGACGGCATCAAGACAGACGACCACCCGACTGGCCGCGCCCTGGCGGAGACGCTCGAAGCGCGGGTCGCCGAACACCTGGCCTAGCAACACGCCAGCTTCCGATCTCGAGAGGCCCGCCTGATCGGCGGGCCTTTTCGCATCTGGATGGTCAGGCGGCCGCCATCCGCTGAGGCCGCGCGGGCACGTCCAGCCGCTCCATCAGATAGGCCAGGTCGTCACGCGAGGTATTCGGCCGCTGCGTCAGAAAGCGCTCCAGCATCTTGCCGCGAAAGGCGTCGCCGCTGGTGTCGGCCCCCTCGGCCTGCAGGGCGCGCCAGGTGTCGACACCGGCTCGAAAGGCCTGGAACAGGCGCGGCGGAAGCCCCGCGCGATCGTAGATCGCCTTCAGCCCCAGCGGTCCGGCGTCATGCACCATCTGCCAGGCGCGCGCGTGCGGCGTGTTGGCCAGTTCGGCCAGTCCATGCTCCAGCAGCGTCATCTGACCGCGCGCCAGCCCGCGCAGCAGCAGCGACGGCGTCAGCGCCCGTCGGGCGTTCAACTGGGTGACAAAGCCCGCGATGTCGGCGCTGGCCGCCGCCTGATCCACCAGATCGACGGTGGCCCGCTCGCGCGCGAACTGCGACAGGCGGATGGCCGTCTCGGCGGTCACGGCGTGGCGCGTGACCAGGTGTTCGCGCACCGCGTCGCTGGCGAACGCGATCAGCCGCTCGGTAATCTCCAGCGGCAGCGCCTGGCGATAGGCCACGGCGGCCACGACCTCTGGAGCGCCGCCGTATCGATCGACGATGACGGCCAGCGACCGCTCCGACAGGTCGGCGTTGTCGTTGGCGGCCAGGGTGCGCACCGCGGTCTCCGCCCCCTCCGCCGCCAGCACCTCGGCCACGTCGCGCGACACGCGAGGGCGCGCCGCCACCGCCGTCTGACGCACGCCTGAGCCGGCGCGCACGATCTCGATCAGGTCGTCGTCGCTGAAGGCAGGCGAGAAGCCGATCATCGGCAGGGCGATGGAATCCACATCCGCCGCCAGTCGCCGCGCGACGTCATTGGGGATGAGGTCCGAGCTTTTCAGCGTCACGGCCATGGCGCGCCTGACGAGCTCGGCCGCGTCCTGAGCCAAAACCCGCAGTATCTTCTGCGCCGCCGCCCGGTCCGCCGGATCAAGCGTCGCCCGCTCCATGCTGCGGCACAGCTTGTGGGCGGCCTCGGCGCGTTCGTCCTCGTCCTCGGCCTTGACCAGCCGGCGGATGTCGACATCGGTCAGGCGGGCGCGAAAGGCGGTCATCGAGGGCTCGCAGCGAAATCGGACAGTCGGGCGATCATCCGCCTTTGTTGCTTAAGGAGCGGTTTACCATGCGCCGACGGCTAGGCCGCGTCATCCGCCCGCGGCGTGAAGGCCTGGCCGAAGCCGCCTCCGCCGCTTGACCCATCCTGCCCCAGAAGAAGCGCCAGCAGACCCTGATCCTGACGGATGCGGTCAAGACGCGCGGCCAGCATCATGTCGGGATCAGCGGATTTCGGCGGGAGAACGTCGCCTGCTCCAATACCCGCGGCGGGCTCGCCTCCGCCGGCTGAACGCTGAAGGTTGGCGTGAACCTCGGCGACCGTGGCCGAACGGCCATCCCGATAGAAGATCGAGCGATTGGCCGAAGCCGCATCCGGGAACAAGGCGGCGGCGCTTGAGCCCGGCCGCGTCTGCATCGCCTCCATCAGCCTGGCGGCGCCGGCCGGTCCCAGGAAGTGCGCGGCGTACAGATCGCCGGCCCCTGGCTCCTGTCCCGTGCGGCCGCGCAGATAGGCGGCGTTGGACGCTGTCAGTTCCGCCGCCATCGAAGAGGCCGCCTGTGCGTCGAAGCGCAGGTCCAGCACCACGTTGCGTGCCGACCCCTCGACCCGCCAGCGCCCGTCGCCGCCCCGGTGGATCAGGTCCGCATACTGGCCATAGCCATGGTTCGGCCCGTGTTGCTTGACCGTCGCCAGCCACGTCTGCTCGATGAATTGGAACAGCCCCGCCGCCGAAGAGGTGCGCGCCTTGGCGGACGGATTCATCGCGCTCTCTCGACGCGCCGTCTTCATCAGGAAGTCGAAATCCACGCCGGTCGCGCGAGAGGCGCGCCGAATCGCCGCCTCCACTCCGTTCCCGCCTGGAATCGCACCTACTGCCATAGCGCGTTAACCATCGAAGAACGTAGTTAACCAAACACTAATACGCGCTCGGACCGACTGGGTTAGACGCTCCGGAGGCGAAAGCGTCCGGGTTCCAGTCGCCGGGCGTTGGCGCCCGCTGGCTTTCCGGTCACGCCCTGTGCGATGATCTGACCGGCCAACGGCCCGAGCAGCCAACCATTGCGACGCGGCGCCAGCGAAAGCCACAGGTCATCGGCGCCGGGTGCACGGCCCACGATCGGCAGGCCGTCAGGGCTGGCGCCGCGCACGCCGACCTTCCATTCCACAGGATGGTTGGACAGATCACGCGTCAGCAATCCGGACGCCGCGGTCATCAGTCGCTCGCCTAGCACTGGATCGGGTTCGAGATCGCGCCGTCCGACATCCATGGTTGCTCCGACCACCGCACCGGTCGTTCCGGGTGCGACATAGACGCCCTGTCCACGAACCGCATGATCTACCAGCGGCGTGTCGAGCCGCCCGATCTGGCCTCGGATCGGCTGGATCGCGTCGAACAAGCGTGCGGTGACCGCCGGCAATCCCGCAGGGGAAGGCGCCGCGCCGGTGGCCAGCACAACCACCTTCGCCGTCGTCTCTTCGCCCTGATGGGTCACGATCCACCGCCCCTCTTCCCGTCGCATCGCCGAGACCTGGCCGGCGATTGTCCGCGCCCTGTGACGCATCGCCTGCATGGCCTGGACGGGATCGACCTGGAGCTCTTGCGTCGCCGTCAGCACGTCTCGGTCTCGCCGCACGTCGAAGCCGAGCGCGCGCATGCGCCGCTCCAGGTCGTGGATTCCAACGCCTCGCCATTCCGCACCTCGCGCAAGCAGGGTGATGCCAAAGGCATCCGCGAAGTCGGGCCAGAGGTCGCGGGCGCGTCGCAGCAGGGCCGCATGACCGGCATCGACGTCTTCAATCGCCGCCTCCATGGCCGGCGCGATCATGCCGGCGGCGACCGAGGAGGCGTTGTCTCCGCCCGGATCGATAACCACTACCGAGCGACCGCGCCGTTGGAGCTCCAGCGCCGCGCAGAGACCCAGCACGCCGGCGCCGATCACCACGATGTCGTTGTCCGAAGTCACGTCCGGTCCATCGACCCTGCCACGCCGCGTGGCAAGCCCCTCCCCACGCCCGGCCGCGAAGGCTAAGAGAGGGACGTGCAAAGCCTCGATGTCCTGTCCCGAGCGCCTGACGGCGCCCTTTCCTCACCCGCCGCGCGCCGCAACGCCGAGCCAATCCTGCGCGTGCTGAAGGCGCACCTGCCGGCGCGGGGACGGGTGCTCGAGGTCGCCTCCGGCTCGGGCGAGCACGCCGCGATCTTCGCCTCGGCCTTGCCCGACCTCGTTTGGACGCCGAGCGACGTCAGCGCCGAGGCGCGCGACAGCATCGATCGCTGGAGGGCCGCCGGAACCGCGTCCAACCTCACAGCGCCGCTGACGCTCGACTGTCTGCGACCTGACGCCTGGCCGGAGGCCGCCTTCGATGCGCTCTTCTGCGCCAACATGATCCACATCAGCCCCGCCGAGGCGACGAACGGGCTGATGAGCCTGGCTGAGCGTGTCCTGCCGCGCCCCGGCGGACTGCTGGCCCTGTACGGACCGTTCCTGGAGGCCGACCAGCCGCTCGCCGCCTCAAACGCCGCGTTCGACGCCAACCTGAAGGCGCGCGATCCCGCCTGGGGTCTGCGTGACCGGGACGCCGTGATCGCGACGGCTCGCGGGCATGGCCTGGCCTTCACCCTGCGCATCGCCATGCCGGCCAACAATCTGATGCTGCTGTTCCGGCGCGCCTGATGAGCTTTGTTCGCACCTTTGACGGCGCCGAGCCGATGCGCCTGAACAAGTGGCTGGGCCAGACCGGCGTTTGTTCCCGCCGGGAAGCCGAAGGGCTCATCGCCGACGGCCTGGTGTCCATTGACGGCGAGACGGTGCGCGATCCTGGCCGCAAGATTGAGCCGGGTCAGACCCTGACGCTCAACGACCGTGCCCAGGCTACGCTGGCGTCTGGCGTGACCATCGTGATGAACAAGCCGGTCGGCTACGTCTCCGGTCAGCCGGAGCCGGGCAAGGTTCCGGCCGTGCGTCTGATGACCGCCGCCAATCGCGTGGGAGAAGGAGCGCCGCCATCGCGAGATGCGTCCCTGCCCCCCATCGGTCGACTGGACGAGGACTCCCACGGCCTTCTGCTGCTGTCGTCCGACGGAGTCGTGGCCAAGGCGGTGATCGGCCCGCAATCCGAACTGGACAAGGAATATCTGGTGCGCGTCGACGGTCGCGTGAGCGAAGCCGCCCTGTCGAGGCTGCGACATGGGCTCGAACTGGATGGCCGACAGCTGAAGCCCGCCCGCGTCACCCAGATCGAGCTTCAGCAGCTGCGCTTCGTCCTGACCGAGGGCCGCAATCGTCAGATCCGTCGCATGTGCGAACTGGTCGGGCTGGAGGTGATCGACCTTCAGCGCATCCGCATCGGACCGCTTAAGCTGGGCAGCTTGCAGGAGGGTCGCTGGCGCCACCTCACGCCGAGCGAGCGCGAGGCGCTGGTCAGGCGCTGATCGGCACGCCCGCCAACCCCGCCAGCCGCGTCAACTCCGCCACATGGCCCGCGAAGGCCGCCTTTCCGTTCGCCGTGAGACCGAGCCAAGTGCGCTGGCGCCCGGCAAAGGCGGCCTTGCGCACTTTGACGTAGCTGGCCTCTTCCAACTGCCTGACGTGCTTGGACAGAACGGAATCCGACACGCCGATGCCGTCGCGGACCACGCTGAACTCCACCTCGTCGGCCGCGGACAGCATGGCGCAGATCTGCAGCCGGCCGGGCGCGTGGATCACGCTGTCGAAGACGGGCGCGCTCAAGACCGCGCCTCCCCTTCCGCGAGATAGAGCCGCATCCACAGCCGCGACAGCGCAAGAGCGATCACAAAGGCCACGGCCCCGAGCGCCAGCGCCCAAGGCGCCTGATCCGTGTGGCCGAGATACAGCGCACCGACCATCAAGGCGCCGAGCAGGAGACCGACCAGAAGCGCCGCCCAGCGCGCGCGTCGGGGCGACAGGCCGGTGACGCTGACCCCGTTCTTGTCGGACCAGCGTTTCCACAGCAGCGCCAGGCACACCGCGCCGCCGACGGACGCCAGCACATTGAACGGGATCGGCAAGGCCTGACCCGCCACCATCACCGCCGCTATGGCCGAGTAGCTGAGATCATAGAGCCACGAGCCGCGGGTCACCCGTTGGCGAACAGTCTCCTGCGAGCGGCGAATGGCCGCCAGGGCCTGATCATGATCGTTGCGGTCGTCGGACATGGTCGCCTCTTCACCTATCGGCAGAAGAATGACCTCCACTTTCCACGTCGTCAAGACACGCCTTTCCGGTTCGGAAAGTTTAGTTCAGCGCCTCGAACCATCTCTGCAACACGATCGCCTCGGCCCGGATACGATCCGCACGTTCCGCCGCCTCCGCATCCACACCCCACTGCCCTTCCTGGAAGGCTTCCTCGAGCCGCGACAGTTCGAACGCCATCTCAGCCGCCAGGGCGCTGCGCTGCAGGGCCAGCGCCAGGACGGCCGATCCCAGGAGCGGCGTCGCGGTGGCCAGGCCCGTCAGGGAGAAGTCGTCCAGCGCCAGCGCCAGCGCCTTGACCCTTGCGATGGCCTCCGGCGACTGGGCCACATGAACGATGCCGGATGCGGCCGCCAACTGCACGCCCAGCTCCCGCTCGGCCCAGTCGCGCCATGGCGTCCAGGCCGCCGCCTGCCGTCGCTCCAGCGCGCCCTCGCCCAGGTAGCAGATGGCGTCGGACCCGGCATAGGCGGCGATCTCGTCCGCCACCGCGTCGCGCGCCTGGCCGATCCGGTCGATGGCCGTGGACGCCAGCCGCGTGGCCGGCATGGTGGCTGGCTCCATGTACTCGCCCTGGGCCGCCCACTCATCGGCCACCAGCCGTGCGGCGGCCTCGGTCGGCAGGACCAGCGGCTGCTTGGCCGGAGTCTTGGGCGTGCGGCCGTCCAGTTGCACCGCCCAGCCGCCGTCGACGGACGCGACGTCGGCCGTGGTCCAGAAACGCCTTATACGGTCCTCAATCTCGCTGAAGCCCTTCTTGGCTGCAATCATGGGGTCGAGATTGGGGATGTGGCTCATCGCTGCCTCCGCACGCCGTGGAACGGGTCCGCCTCAGCCTCATCCTCGGAGAAGCCGAAATGCGCGAACCCCGCCTTCATTTCGGGACTGAGGGGCGCCTCCACAACCAGGGCCCCGCCGGCGGGATGATCCAGTTCGATCCTGCGGGCGTGCAGTTGCAGCCTCAAGGGACCGCTCAGCTCGACCGAAGCCTCGGTCTTGTATTTGGGATCGCCCAGGATCGGGTGTCCCATGGCCAGCATGTGCGCCCGCAGCTGGTGCGTGCGACCGGTAAAGGGCCTCAACGCCATCCAGGCCGCGCGGTGCGCGGCGCGAGAGACGGTGACAAAGGCGGTTTCGGCAGGCTCGGCCCCATGCTCCTTGGCGTCCGCAGGCCGCATCATCTCGAAGTCGTTGATGCCGGACTTCTTCAGCGGCAGGTCGATCTGCCCGGCGGCGGGCTTGGGATTGCCGATCACCACCGCCCAATAGGTCTTCTTGGCCTGGCGACGGGCGAAGGCTCCGGCCAGCCGCTTGGCCGCCTCCGGCCCCTTGCCGAGCAGCAGGACGCCCGAGGTGTCACGATCCAGCCGGTGTACCAGGCGTGGCCGCTCCATCCCCTCGCCCCAGGCCGAAAGCAGCCGATCGACATGCTTGGTCGTCTTGGCGCCGCCCTGCACCGCCAGCCCGTGCGGCTTGTTCAGAGCGATCACCAGCTCGTCCTCGTAGATCACCAGCGACCGGGCATATTCGATATCCCGCTCGCTGAGCTGATGCGGGTCGCCAGGCTGGCGCTCGATCACGTCGGGCAGCGGCGGCACGCGCACCGCGGCGCCGGCGGTCAGCCGGCCTTCCGGCTTGATGCGGGCGCCGTCCACGCGGATTTGGCCTGAGCGCGCCATCTTCTGCACTTGGATGTTCGATAGGTGCGGCCAGCGCCGGCGGAACCAGCGATCCAGCCGGATGCCGTCCTCCGCCTCGGCCACATACAGCGTCTGGACCTCGCGGCTCATGCGAACACCCGCCGCGCGATGAACAGGCCGGCGAACAGGGCGCCGACGGCCAGCATCACCGATCCCGCGACATAGGCGGCGGCCAGCGCCAGCTCCCGACGCTCGATCATCAGCGCCGTCTCAAGCGAAAAGGCCGAAAAGGTGGTGAAGCCGCCGAGTACGCCCACGGCTGCGAACAGCCGAACCGTCTCCTGCTGCGCGCCGCCCCTCAAGGCCAGCCATCCGGCCAGCAGACCCATTAACAGTCCGCCGATCAGATTGGCGCAGAACGTGCCCCATGGCCACGCGGACTGCGGCGCCAGCCGACCGGCCATGGTTCCCAATCCATAGCGCGCCATCGCGCCCAGCGCGCCGCCCGCCGCAACAAGGAGAATACGTGTCATGCTGCGCCGCTATACAGCCGACGCCCGCCGAAAGCGAAGCGCAGCGTCGGCCTCACGCAGAATGCGATCGTGGTCTTGCGCGGCGATCAGCGCCGCAGGCTGCTCTGCACCGATCGCGCGTCATAGACCTGGGGTCGATCCGGGCGAGCGCCGCGTCCCATGATGATCTCCAGCGTGGTGGACGTCGGCGACGGCCCGCTGAAGTTCAGGCCGAGCCCGACGCCCACGCCCGACGACGACCAGCCGCCGTACCGCCCCGTTCCCGCGCCGACCGACACGCTGGGACGCACGCCGCCCGCGCCGTCCGGCCGGCCGTCGATCCAGCGCTGGGTGACCTCGAACCAGTCGTAGCCGTTCTCGGTCGTGACCTCGGCCGCACGCAGAAGCGCGAAATCGGCGACGGGGCCCGGCGCGCCTACGCCGTTGTAAGTCACGCGGAACCGGTCGGATTCGATCCGCTGCTCGATGAAGCCCTGCCCGTTCGGTCCGCGCTGCGGGCCATAGGGCGCCAGCGATGCACAGGCGGACAGCGCCATGGCCGAAGCGGCGAGGGTCAGGACGGCGATGCGCTTCACGACGTAACTCCTTGAGCTTTGGCGAAATAGCGCCGCTGTACGCGGCTTGGTTCCTTAGGGCAGCCCCATGGCGAGGCGGAGACCGGCGAAGTCGTCGGGCGCCGGCGCCTCCACGGTGATCGTGCCGCCCTCCGAGTGCGGAAAGGACAGCTTCGCCGCATGCAGCATCAGGCGCGGCGCCGCCCGTCCCGCAATCGTCAGCGCGCCGCCGTAGCGCACATCTCCGACAAGGGGCCGACCGATGTGCGCCATATGGACCCGCAACTGGTGCATGCGCCCGGTCAGCGGCTCCAGCTCCACCACAGCGCCATCTTCACTTGCGACCAGGGTGCGATAGCGGCTTTGCGAGCCCTGCGCACCCGGCGCATCAAAGGCGACGACCCGCATGTAGCTCTCGCGCCCGATCTCCTGACGCGCCAGCGGTGCGTCGATCGTGCCGCCGCGAGGATCCGGCGCCGCCGAGACCAGGGCCAAATAGGTCTTCCTGAACCGCCGCATCTGCAGCGCCTTGCCGAGGAACCCCGCCGCCGGCTTGGTCTTGGCCGCCAGGATCACGCCCGAGGTGTCGCGGTCCAGTCGGTGCACCAGGTCGGGCCGCTTCCCGTTCGACCGTGCAAAGGCCCACAGCAGGTCGTCCAACGTGTGGGCCTTGATGCGCCCGCCCTGACTGCTCAGACCCGCCGGTTTGTTGAAGGCGACGACATGGGCGTCCTCGTGGATCACCCAGGATCGCACGGCGGCGATCTCTTCATCGGACAGGGCGACGGGCGGCGTAAAGGTCATCGCGGCTCTTGGCCCGGCGCCGACCGAACGGTCAAGGCGTCTCGGAGCCGGTCCGCATCCGTGCTCGCATCTCGGCCCAGCGCTCCAGCCGCGCCTTGACTTTCTCCTCGTGCCCCTCGCCCTTGGGCTTGTAGAAGACGCGGCGCTCCATCTCGTCGGGAAAGAAGTTGGCGCCGGAAAAGCCTTCCGGCGTGTCCGGATCGTACTGATAGCCTTTTCCGTATCCTAGCGACTTCATCAGCTTGGTCGGCGCATTGCGGATGTGGGCAGGCGGCATCAGGGAGCCGGTCTCGCGCGCCGCCTTTTGCGCCGCCTTATAGGCTTCGTAGACGCCGACCGACTTGGGCGCGGTGGCGAGGTGCACCACGGCCTGCGCCAGCGCCAGCTCGCCCTCGGGACTTCCCAGGAAGTCGTAGGTGTCCTTGGCCGCATTGGCGACCAGGATCGACAGGGGGTCCGCCTCGCCGATGTCCTCGACCGCCATGCGCACGATGCGCCGCGCGAGATAGAGCGGATCCTCGCCCCCGTTCAGCATCCGCGCCAGCCAGTACAGCGCCGCGTCCGGGTCGCTGCCGCGCACCGATTTATGCAGCGCAGATATGAGGTTATAGTGTTCTTCTCTGGACTTGTCGTAAGCCGGCGCACGCCGTTGCAGCACCCCGGCCAGACCCTGCACATCCAGCGTCTCTCCGGCCCGGAGGTCGAACAGAACCTCCGACATGGTCAAGAGATAGCGCCCATCCCCGTCCGCCAGCGCCAGCAGCGCCTGTCGCGCCTCCGGACTTAGCGGCAGCGCACGCTCCATGTGCGCCTCGGCCCGCGTCAGCAGTTGCTCCAAGGCTTGATCATCCAAGCGCTTAAGCACGAACACCTGAGATCGCGACAGAAGAGCGCCGTTCAGCTCAAAGCTGGGGTTCTCGGTCGTGGCCCCGACCAGCGTCACAACTCCCTGCTCGACAAACGGCAAAAAGCCGTCCTGCTGCGCGCGGTTGAAGCGATGGATTTCGTCCACAAACAGCAGCGTCGACTGCCCCGCCGCTCGTCGACCCCGCGCCTGTTCGAAGGCCTTCTTCAAGTCGGCAACGCCGGAGAAGACGGCGCTGATCGCCTGGTATTCGTAACCGGCGGCCCTGGCCAGCAGCCGCGCGATGGTGGTCTTGCCGGCGCCGGGCGGTCCCCACAGGATCATGGAGCCGAGCCGCCCCGCCTCCACCATCCGCCGGATCGGTCCGCCTTCACCCAGCAGGTGGTCCTGCCCCACAACCTGATCCAGCGCGGTCGGCCGCAGCCGATCCGCCAGCGGGGCGTCGGGCGGGTGAATGCCGGAGGCTTCGAACAGGTCGCTCATGGCGGGCAGATGTAGGCGCTCCGCCCCGACCTTGAGAAGATCAGATGCGGCCGGTCAGCAGACGGCCGCCACGATTGATGACGATCTCCGATCCCGGCTGCGCCCGCTGCAGGTCGCCGATGGCGGTCGCCGCGCGCCCGTTGATCGTCTGGATCACGTCACCGCGCCGGATACCCACCCGCGCTGCATAGCCACGACCCGAGACACCCGTCACGATCACGCCGCGCGCAAAGGGATCGCCGCCCAGCCGGTCGGCCAGCGCGGGATTGAGCGCCAAGACCTGCGCGCCGGAAAACGCGCCCTGCTCCACCACCGTCGCCTGGTCGGTGTCGGCGTCGCCGGGCAGCACCTGTACCCGCGCGCGCAGCGTCTGGGGTCGTCCGTCGCGCAGGATCGCGACCTCGACCTCGTCGTTCGGATTGCGGGTGCCGACGCGGTAGTTCAGCCCGCCTTGGTCGTTGACCTCCTGCCCATCGACGGCGGTGATCACGTCGCCTTCGCGCAGGCCGGCGCGCGCGCCGGGACCGTTGGCGTAGAGCTCGGTCACCACAACACCCTGCGGCCGCTCGAGCCCCAGGCTGCGCGCGATATCGGCAGACACGGTGTCGCCCTTCACGCCCAGCCAGGGTCGCACAACGCTCTCGGCGCCGCCGACCGCGGAATCGACCACCCGCTTCACCATCGCTGCGGGCACGGCGAAGCCCACGCCGGCCGAGGAGCCCGAGCGCGAGAAGATCGCCGTGTTGATGCCGATCAGGTCGCCATCCATGTCGACCAGCGCCCCGCCCGAGTTGCCGGGGTTGATGGCCGCATCGGTCTGGATGAAGGAGCCGGAATCCGAAATGCCGGTCTCGGTGCGGTTCAGGGCCGAGATGATGCCGTTCGTCACCGTCTGGCCGACGCCGAATGGATTGCCGATGGCGAGGACGAGGTCGCCGACCTGCTGCTGCTCGCTGTCGTCGATCGGCAGGGTGGGCAGGCGCTCACCGACGTTCTCCAGTCTCAGCACCGCAATGTCGGATCGCGCATCGGCCAGCACCACGGTCGCGGGGAACTCGCGCCGGTCGTTCAGCACGACCTTGATGGCCTGGGCGCCCTCGATGACGTGGTTGTTGGTCACCACGATGCCGTCGGCGCGGACGATGACGCCCGAGCCCACCGACTCGGCCACGCGCGCCTGCGGGATGCCGCCGCCGAAGAATTGGAAGAACGGATCGGCCTGGACCCGCTGCACGGTGCGCGCCGAGATGTTGACCACCGCAGGGGCGGCCGTGCGCACCACGGGCGCAAAGCTCGACTTCATCGCCCCGGCGCTTTCCGGCGTCACGCGGTTGCTTTCGGCGAACACGCCGTCCTGCGCCTTGGAGGGATTCGGGTTGCCGCAGGCCGAGAGCATCAGGGCCGAGGCAAGGAGCAGGAATCTGGTCTTCATCGTCATCCGCGCATCAGGGTTGCAGCCCGCTGGATTTCTGCGGACTTTTCAGGCCGCATCAAGGCGCAGCTTCGGCGCTCAAACGGCCGTGCGTTCAGCCCGTTCCGCACGCCTGGCGGTGATCCAGCCGAGACCCGCCGCAAGAAGCAGGATGACCGCCGCCACATAGAAGCTGAGGCCGATCTCCACCCGCGAGGAGACCGAATACAGCCAGCCAAAAAACAGGGGCGAGGCGACGCCGGCGACGGAGGCCACGCTCATGGTCGCGCCCTGCAGCTGCCCCTGTTCGCTTTCCGACACCTGGCGGGTGATCAGCGACTGCAGCGTCGGCATCGCCAGTCCCCACAGCGCGTTGGGCCCCATGGCCAGGATGAACAGAAGCGGCGTCGTCGCCCAGCCCATCAGCGCGATCCCGATCGTGCCGCCGATCAGTCCGACCAGCATGGTCGCGCGATCCCCCAATCGCTTGACCACGCGTCCGACGACCAGCCCCTGCACCGCCATGTCGAGCACCCCGACGCCGGCCAGCAGCAGCCCCACCTCCATCGGACCCCAGCCGTATGGGGCCTGGGCGTAGAGGACGAAAACGACCGAAAAGACGTGGTGAGCGAAATGCAGCAGAAAGGTCACGCCGGCCAGGCCGCTCAGTTCCGGATGCCGCCCCAGCAGCGTCAACGCCCCCACCGGATTGGCGCGCCGCCAGCTGAAGCGCATCCGCTTCTCCGGCGCCAGGCTCTCAGGCAGGACGAACAGGCCATAGAGGAAGGCGATGCCCGACATCGCCGCCGCCGCCCAGAACGGCGCGCGCGGCCCGATCTCGCCCAGCAGCCCGCCCATCACCGGCCCCAGCACGAAGCCGCCCGAGAAGGCCGCGCCGATCAGGCCATAGGCCCGCGCCCGCTCCTCCGGCGGCGTCACATCCGCCATATAGGCGTAGATGGTCGTGAAGCTGGACGAGGTGACCCCAGCCACGATCCGTCCCAGCGCCAGCCACCACAGGTTCGGCGCCAAGGCCATCAGCACATAGTCCAAGGCCAGACCCGCGCAGCTCAACAGGATCACCGGTCGTCGCCCATGCTGGTCCGACAGCGAGCCGATGATGGGCGAGGCGACGAATTGCATCCCCGCCCAGAGGGCCACGAACACCCCGTTGATGATGCCGGCGCGCGCGTTGGAGCCGACGAAGTCCTCGATCAGCTGCGGCAGCACGGGGATGATGATCCCCATGGCGACGATGTCGAGCGCCGCCGTCACGAAGATAAAGCCGACCGCCGCCTTCATCCGGTTGTGCGGCACGATCGACATGGGACGTCAGCGGCCGGAGAAGCTGGGTTTGCGCTTCTCCACAAAGGCCGACATGCCCTCCTTCTGATCCTCGAAGGCGAACAGCGAGTGGAACAGGCGCCGCTCGAACCGCACGCCTTCCGCCAACGTGGTCTCCAGCGCGACGTTGACCATTTCCTTGTTCATCATCACCGCCAGCGGACTTTGCGCGGCGATCTTGGCGGCGGCGGCGCAAGCCTCGTCCAGCAGGGCGTCGGCCGCGACGACACGGCTGACCAAGCCGGCGCGCTCCGCCTCGGCCGCATCGATCATCCGGCCGGTCAGGATCATGTCCATGGCCTTGGACTTGCCGACCAGCCGCGTCAGCCGCTGCGAGCCGCCGATACCCGGCGCCACGCCCAGGTTGATCTCGGGCTGGCCGAACCTGGCGGTCTCAGAGGCGATGATGAAGTCGCACAGCATCGCCAGCTCGCATCCGCCTCCCAGCGCATAGCCGGACACCGCCGCGATGATCGGCTTTCTGAACCGCGTGATCCGGTCATGGCCCAGGGCGAAGAAGTTGCCCTTGAACATGTCGGCATAGGACTGGTCCGCCATCTCCTTGATATCGGCGCCGGCCGCGAACGCCTTGGCCGAACCGGTCAGCACCAGGCAGCGCACCGTGTCGTCGGTCTCGACGCTGTCGAGGAAGGCCGCCAGCTCGCCGAACAGGGTCGAGTTCAGCGCATTCAGCGCCTCCGGCCGGTTCAGGGTGACAACGGCATAACCTTCGTCGCGCCGGTCGATCAGCAGGGTGGAATAGGTGTCGCTCACGCCGTGGTCTCCAGATCGGCCAGCCGGCCGCGCAGCAGTTGCAGCACGGCCGAGAAATCCCGCCCGCCATGACCCAGGCCGGCGAACATGGCGTAGAGCGCCTCGGACTGGGCGCCCAGCGGCGTGGCGGCGTTCGCCCTGGCCGCCGCCTCCTGGGCCAGCTTCAGGTCCTTCAGCATCATGTTGGAGGCGAACCCGCCCTGATAATCGCGGTTCGACGGCGCCGTCGGCACAGGCCCGGGCCAGGGATAGTAGCTGGTCACGCTCCAGCACTGTCCCGACGACTTGGAGGCGATCTCGAAGAAGCGGTCGGGATCCAGCCCCAGCTTCTCCGCCAGCGCGATGGCCTCGCAGGTCCCCAGCATGGAGATGCCCAGCAGCATGTTGTTGCAGATCTTGGCCGCCTGCCCCGCGCCGTGGTCGCCCGCACGGATGGTGATCCGGCTCATCGGCTCCAGCGCCGCCTCGACGCGCGCGAAATCGGCTTCGTCGCAGCCGACCATGAAGGCCAGCGTGCCCGCGTCCGCCGCGGCGGTGCCGCCCGACACCGGGGCGTCGGCGAAGGCGTACCCCGCAGCCTGAGCCAGACCCGCCACCTTGCGCGCCGTCTCCACGTCGATGGTCGAACAGTCCAGCAGCAGGGCGCTGGTGGGCGCCGCTCCGATGATCTGCTCGGCATAGACCTGATGCACGTGCGGGCCGGCCGGCAGCATGGTGATGACCACCTCGGCGTCTCGAACCGCCTCCGCGATCGAAGCCGCTCGCGTGCAGCCGGCCCCGGCCGCCCGATCCAGGGCGGCTTCCGAAAGGTCGAAGGCCGAGACCTGGTGACCGGCCTTGGCCTGGTTCGCGGCCATGCCGCCGCCCATGTTGCCCAGGCCGATAAAGGCGATGCGTGTCATGCCGGTGTTTCCTTTTTCCTTTGATCCTGCCGGCGTTTATCCCGGCTTGCGGAACCGATAAACGAACTGGTCGGTGCGGCCGCGGATCGCCTCGTCGAAGACGTTCAGCGTGCGGTCGTCCGCTGGATTGGCCACGGCCGTGCTTTCGCCGTCGAAGACGAAGCCGGCGGCCTCGATCTCGCGGCGCAGCTGCGCGCCCTCGATCCGGTGCAGGCTCTGGACCTGGCTGATTCCTGTGCCCGCCGCGCCCGAGTGGTCGATGACGACGAACAGACCGCCCGGCTTCAGGGCGTCGAACACCGCCCGGTTCATCCGCGCCACGTCCACGCCAAAGCCCGGGATGTGGAAGTCGTGGTACTCCTGGCTCATGAACACGAGGTCCAGCGGCTGGTCGAACCGCATCGTGTCGAGTTCGCCGTTCACGCGCGCCACGTTCGGATAGGCCGCGACAAGCGCGTCCGCCGGTGCGTTTTCCCGCGCCGCCGTCCGATTGGGCACAAAGGCGTAGACCCGCCCCTCCGCGCCGGCGACGTCAGCGAACAGGCGGGTGAAATAGCCCGCGCCCGGCCGGATATCGGCGATGCGATCCCCCGCCTGAACCTGGGCGAAAGCCAGCATCTCGGCCGGATGCCGCAGCGGGTCTCGCGCGACCTCCTCCGCCGGGCGCTTGGTGTCGGCGACGGCGGCGGCATAGGCGGCGGTCATGGCCGGCGTGGGCTCGGTCATGCTGGACGTGGCGCACCCCGTCAGCACGGCGGCGCAGGCGGCGGCGAGAAGAAGCGGCTTCAGCATCGGTGTCCCTCCAGACGGTTCGGCCTAGCTACGCGCTGAACCGGCGCCGGACGCAAGCGGCGTCCACGCCTCGTCGTCTGGCAGAGGCGCGAACAGGGCGCCCAGATCGGCGTCGGTGACATCCTCCAGCCGCGCGGGCGACCATTTCGGCGCGTTATCCTTGTCCACGATCACGGCGCGGACGCCTTCCTGGAAGTCGTGCGTGCGCACCACACGCCCTCCCAGCGCGTACTCCATCGCCATGTTGTCGGCGAAGCTGTTCAGCGTCGCCCCGGTGCGCAGCTGGCGCAGGGTCACCTTCAGCGACTGCGGCGACTTGGTCCGAAGCGTCGCCAGTTGCGCCAGCGCCCATTCAGAACCATCCGCCTCGAGCGCGGCGACAATCTCCTCGACCGTGTCAAAGGCGAACAGCCCGTCGATGGCTTCCCGGTGAGCGGCGAGCGGCGCCGGACCGGCGTCCGCGGCCCTTCCACCCGCGATCGACTTCGGATCGCCCGGCGCATCGGCCAGATCGGTCTTGAAGCGTTCGACGCTCTCCGCAGTCATGAAGTGGGTGTGGATGCCCAGCGCCACCGTATCCGCCGCCTTCAGCCGTGCGCCCGTCAGCGCCAGCCAGACGCCGGTCTGGCCTGGCAAGCGCGGCAGGAACCAGCCGCCGCCCACGTCGGGGAACAGGCCGATCCCCGTCTCGGGCATGGCGTAGGTCGTCCGCTCGGTCGCGATCCGGACGCCCGCAGGCTCCGAGATCCCGACGCCGCCCCCCATGACGATGCCGTCCACGATCGCGGCGATCGGCTTCGGGTATTCGAACATCAGGTGGTTCAGCCGGTATTCGGCCAGAAAGAAGGTCCTGGCCTCGGAGGCGTCTCCCGCTCCGCTTTCGGCGATCATGCGGATATCGCCGCCGGCGCAGAAGCCGCGCTCGCCGGCATGGTCGATCAGCACCGACAGGACGGCATCGTCCTCCCGCCACGCCAGAAGGGCTTCCGTCATGATCTCGCACATCGACCGGTTCAGCGCGTGGATCGCCTTGGGCCGGTTCAGGGTGATGCGGCCAAGACCATTCTCGACGCGCGTCAGGACTTCGGCTTCGCTCATCCTCTGGCCAGCTCCCGCGCCACGATCATGCGCATGACCTCATTGGTGCCTTCCAGGATGCGGTGGACCCGCAGGTCTCGCACGATCCGCTCCAGCGGATAGTCCTTCAGATAGCCATAGCCGCCGTGCAACTGCAGCGCCTCGTCGGCGATCTGGAAGCAGGCGTCCGTGGCCATCCGCTTGGCCATGGCGCACCATTTGGTCTTCTCAGGATGATCGTTGTCGATGGCCCACGCCCCACGCAGCACCATCAGCCGCGCCGCCTCAAGGTCCGTCGCCATGTCCGCCAGACGGAACTGCAGCGCCTGGAACTCGCCGATCGGCTTGCCGAACTGCTTGCGCGTGGCGACATAGCCTTGCGCCGTCTCCAGCGCCAGTCGCGCCCCGCCCAGCGAACAGGCGGCGATGTTCAACCGTCCGCCGTCCAGCCCCGCCATGGCGTAGCGGAAGCCCGCCCCTTCTTCGCCCACTAGGTTCCCGGCCGGCACGCGGCAGTCGTCGAATTGCACGATGGCGGTCGGCTGGGCGTTCCAGCCCATCTTCTTCTCGTTGGCGCCGAAGGACAGGCCGGGCGTGTCCTTCTCCACCACGATCGCGCTGATGCCCTTGGGGCCTTCGCCGCCGGTCCGGACCATGACGACGTAGACATCCGACACGCCCGCGCCCGAGATGAAGGCCTTGGACCCGTTCAGCACATAGTGGTCGCCGTCGCGGATCGCCGTGGTTCGCAGGGCCGCCGCATCGGACCCCGAGCCGGGCTCGGTCAGGCAATAGCTGGCGATCTTGTCCATCGTCACCAGGGACGGCACGAAGCGCGTCCGCAGCTCTTCCGAACCAAAGCGATCGATCACCCATGTCACCATGTTGTGGATCGACAGAAAGGCCGCCGTCGTCACGTCTCCGCGCGACAGTTCCTCGAAGATCAGGGCTGCATCGACGCGGCCCAGCGCCATGCCGCCATGCTCTTCGGCGGCGTAGATGCCGCAAAAGCCCATCTCGGCCGCCCGCCGCATGACGTCGACGGGAAAGTGCTTCTCCTCATCCCACCGGGCGGAGTTCGGCGCCAACTCGGCGTCGGAGAAGGCGCGCGCCGCCTCCTGGATCGCGCGCTGGTCGTCTGAAAGGGCGAAGTCCATTCGTCTGCTCACTCCTTCCGCCCTTCCCCGTCATCCTGGGGCTTGACCCGAGTATCGGAGGCAGAGCGGCTGTGCGTCCGCCGGGTCGCATGGGCGGCGGACAGTCCGGCCCTCGGGTCAAGCCCGAGGGTGACGGGGCGGTTTGCGTCAGCGCATCGTCGGAATGACGAATGAGCTGTCGGCGTGTTCCAGCGCACTGTCGGGCCAGCGCGCCGTCACGGTCTTGGTCTTGGTCCAGAAGCGGACGCCCTCCATGCCGTGCTGGTTGATGTCGCCGAACGCGGACCGCTTCCAGCCGCCGAAGGTGTGATAGGCCACCGGCACCGGGATCGGCACATTGATGCCGACCATGCCGACGTTGACACGGGCGGCGAAATCGCGCGCCGCGCGGCCGTTCTGGGTGAAGATGGCGACGCCGTTGCCGTACTGATGCTGTGACGGCAGGGCCAGCGCCTCTTCGAAGCTTTCGGCGCGCACGATCTGCAGCACGGGGCCGAAGATCTCCTCGCGGTAGCTTTCCATCTCGGGCGTCACCCGGTCGAACAGCGACGGGCCGATGAAATAGCCCTTCTCATGCCCCTGCAGGCTGAAATCTCGGCCATCAACGACCAGTTCGGCGCCTTCCTCGACGCCCTTGCCGATCCACCCCAGCACCCGTTCCTTGTGCGCCTGGGTCACGACCGGCCCGTAGTGAGCCTCGGCGTCGGTCGAGACGCCGACCTTCAGACGCGGGATCTCGTCCACCAGGCGCTCGCGCAGTTCGTCGGCCGTGCGCTGGCCCACCGGCACGACGACGGGCAGGGCCATGCAGCGTTCGCCGGCCGAGCCGAAGGCCGCGCCGCTCAGGTCCTTGACCACCTGGTCCATGTCGGCGTCAGGCAGGACGATGCCGTGGTTCTTGGCCCCGCCCATGGCCTGCACGCGCTTATGGTTGGCCGCACCGGTCTGATAGACATAGTGGGCGATATCGGACGAGCCGACGAAGCTGACGGCGTGCACCAGCGGATGGGTCAGGATGGCGTCCACCGCCGTCTTGTCGCCGTGCACCACGTTCAGAACGCCGTTCGGCGCGCCGGCCTCCAGCATCAGCTCGGCCAGCCGCACCGGCACGGACGGGTCTCGCTCCGACGGCTTCAGCACAAAGGTGTTGCCGACCGCGATGGCCACGCCGAACATCCACATCGGGATCATGGCGGGGAAGTTGAACGGGGTGATGCCGGCCACCACGCCCAGCGGCTGGCGCATGGAGTAGACGTCGATGCCGGGTCCGGCGCCTTGGGTGTATTCGCCCTTCAGCGCGTGCGGGATGCCGCAGGCGAACTCGATGACCTCAAGCCCGCGCTGGATGTCGCCCTTGGAGTCGGCGATGACCTTGCCGTGCTCGCCCGACAGCATCTCGGCAAGCTCGTTCATGTTCGCCTCGACCAGGCGCTTGAACTCGAACATCACCCGCGCGCGACGCTGCGGATTGGTCGAGGCCCAGCCTTCGAAAGCGTTCTGCGCCGCCTGCACGGCGCGATCGACCTCGCCCGCGCTGGCCAGCTGCACCCGGGCCTGAACCTCGCCGCTGTTGGGGTCGAACACGTCGGAAAACCGGCCGCTTGAGCCGTCGAAGGCCGAGCCGTCGATGAAGTGGCGGATGTCTCGCATGAAAGCGTTTCCTTATGTCCCGGTTTCCGGTGGTTCCGCCGACCATAGCGGCATCCGCCGCCCTCGCCCATTTCAAAGACGACCGGCAAATGGGTCGAACGCGCAAGTTTCGGTCGGACATCCGACTTTTGGCGATCAGCCACGACCCCGTATCGACACCTTGGCTGCTCGCGCGCGCCGATCCCGCCAGGACGGGCGTCCCTTGGCGGCGGAGCCGACTTGTCCGACGAATGTAACCGCTTACAGTGCCGCCATCTCAGCGCGGGTGACACTCAGATGGCGGACGTCCAGCTTACGGGCATCAGGAAGCATTTCGGCGGCGCGCCCGTGCTGAAGGGCTTGGATCTGGCGATAGCGGACGGCGAGTTCGTGGTCTTCGTGGGCCCATCCGGCTGTGGCAAGTCCACCCTCTTGCGCACCATCGCGGGGCTGGAGACGGCCGACGCGGGCGAGATCGCCATCGGCGGACGCCGCGTCAATGACGCCGAGCCGGCCGAGCGAGGCATCGCCATGGTGTTCCAGTCCTATGCGCTCTACCCGCACATGACGGTGTACGAGAACATGGCCTTCGGCCTGAAGCTGGCCAAGGCGGACAAGGGCGAGATCGATCGCCGCGTGCGCTCCGCCGCCGAGGTTCTGAACATCTCGGGCGAACTGGACCGCAAGCCCAAGGCCCTGTCCGGCGGCCAGCGCCAGAGGGTCGCCATCGGCCGCGCCATCGTACGCGAGCCCGAGGTGTTCCTGTTCGACGAGCCGCTGTCCAACCTGGACGCCGCCTTGCGGGTCAGGATGCGCTACGAGTTCGCGCGCCTGCACCGGACGCTGGGCACGACCATGATCTACGTCACCCACGACCAGGTCGAGGCCATGACCCTGGCCGATCGCATCGTGGTGCTGCGAAGCGGCGTGATCGAGCAGGTCGGCGCGCCGCTGGAGCTGTACGAGCACCCCGCCAACCTGTTCGTCGCCGGCTTCATCGGCAGCCCGAAGATGAACATGCTGTCCGGCGTGATCGAGCAGGCGACGGCGAGCGGCGCTCTTGTGCGGCTGGACGGCGGCGAGGCGGTGCACGTGGCCGTCGACGCCAGCCGCGCCGTGGCCGGTGATGCGGTCAGCCTGGGAATTCGTCCCGAGCATCTGACGCTAGGCGGCGAAGGCGACAGCCTGTCGGTCGAGGCGCTGTTCGTGGAGACGCTGGGCGCCGCCACCTACGCCTATTTCAGCCATCCCGCCGGATCGGAGACGCTGACCGTCCAGCTGCCCGGGGACGCCAGACCGCAGGCCGGCGAGCGCCTGACCCTGCGCATCCCGGCGGAGCAGGCGCACCTGTTCGACGCGGACGGGACGGCGTTCAAACGGCTGGCGTGAAGCATCTCCTCCTTGCCGCGCAGCGGCGGGGAGGTGGATCGGCGGCGACAGCCGGCGAGACGGAGGGGCTTCTGTGCGTCTGACGGGTGACCCCTCCGTCACGAGGCTCCGCCTCGCGCCACCTCCCCATCTGCGATGGGGAGGTGGATCGGCGCTATCTAAGCACCACCCGCTTGCTGCCCGCCGGGATCGCCAGTTCGTCTCCCCTCCATGCCGCGGCACGGCCGTCGATGCGAACCGACCTCGGCCGCCCTTCGCCTTCCGGCCAGCGCAGAACGAAGCCGCCCGGCGGGGTCGCCTCGCCGGCGAAATCCAGTCGATAGTCGCGCCCCACCTTGCGCAGCCGATAGGTCAGCTCCCCGTAGGGCGTCCTCAGCCCCGCCACGCCGACGCCCTCCGTCGTCTCGAACCAACGCACCGGCACGCCGGCCGCCAGCACCATGGCGCCGTCGTCGCGCTCATAGGCGAACAGGTCCAGCGCCGAGCGGATGTAGTCCGAGCTGATCCAGGCGTGCGGCATGTCGCCGATGAAGCGAGGCTCGCGCAGGTCTCTGCCCACCACCTCGGCCCAGCCGTTCCAGGCGCGCGGCCGAACGTCGGCGAAGTAGAACTCCAGCGCCCGCCACGCCTCCTCGCGCCGACCCAGCCGCACCATGGCGCTGACGTTTCTCAGCTCATAGGGGGTGTAGTCGCGCCACGGCTGACGGTTTTCCTGACGCGCGGTGAAGTTCGCCCACCACTTGTCGAAGGTGCCGTTCAGCAGGTCCTGCGGCAGCTCCTCCTGCAGGCCGCCGGGCGACAGGCCGATGGTGGTCGAGGTCGCGTCGAAGTCGCCCCGGTCCGCCGCGCCCGCGATCCAGTCGATGTTATGGAACGCGGCCGTGGCCGTGATGGAAGCCAGGATGTCTGTCTTGAACTGCTGCTCGGAAGCGCCGATGCGCCGTGCAGCTTCGACGTCGCCCAGCGTCTCCGCGATGAAGACCGCATCGCGATAGCCGCGCAGGCCCCAGAAGTCGTCCCAATAGGAATAGGCCGCCTTGTCGGAATAGCCCTCATGGCTGATCGTCGGCGGCAGCAGCCCGTAGAGATGGCGCGTCTCCGGCGACTGGAACTCGGCCGTGCGAGTCGATGCCCGCAGCTCGTCCATGTAGCGGATCGCGCCCTGCACCTGGGGCCAGACTTGGCGCAGCAGCTCGATGTCGCCGCCGTAGCGATAGGCCTCGGCCGCCAGGAAAACGAACTCGCCGTGGCTGTCGTTCTCCGGCACCGGATCGGCGCCCCGTGCATCGACGCAGCACGGGACCTTGCCGTTGGCGAACAGATAGGGCGCGTACCAGCGCAGATAGTCTTCCGACAGGTCCGACAGCCCCAGCCGGTTCAACCCTTCGGCCATCATGGCGCCGTCGCGGATCCAGGAGCGATTGTAGGACCGCGTACCGGGCTGCAGGATCGGCCCCTGACGGCTCATCAGCATGTGAGCCAGCGAGGATTTCAGAACGTCCTCGACCCGCTGCCCCTCCGGCGGCAGGATCAGGTCAACGCGATCTATCCGCGCGCGCCAAGCGGCGGCGACGCGATCACGCACCGTGTCCAGCGCGGCCTCGATGCTGCCGCTCGTCGGCAGGTCGGCCGACGCCTGGCCCAGGGGCGAGACCCAGCCGAAGGTGCGGCTTTCGCCCGGCTGCAGCGTCACCTCGAACGTGGCGGCTGCGGCGGGAAGGCCTGTCGGGTCCTCGATCGACGCCGAGGCCGGCCGAGCCGAGGCCAGCAGCGATTGCGGATCGGCGCCGGCGTCAAAGCTCGAGACGACCACCTGGCTGGGCGCGCTCAGCATTCGCACTCGCGAGTCCTCGCCGAGGCTCAGGGTCGATCCGTCCCAGCCGATCCCCGGCAGCGGGCTGGCCCCGCCCGGCACCGCCAGGAACTGTACCGGCCCGTTGACCTGCATCGGCCGGCCCATCAACGCCAGGGTCAAGGCAATCGGCCGTGGCGAGGTGTTGGTCAGGACATAGCGACCATAAAGCTGGGCGGTCCCGAGCGCTCCATCCGCCATGGCGGTGACGTCCAGCGTCCAGTCGTCGTGGCTCCACCTGACGCTCGGGATCGGCAGATCATCCTCGAGAAGCGACGGCGCGATCTGGACGTCCGCCCAGGTGACCAGCCGGCCGTTGTCGATCACGAAAGGCTCCATGCTCGGCCCGCCGCGACGCAGTTCGATCGCTCCGTCCTCGCTGATCAGGCCGCTTTCGCCGCCGCCGTCCACGCCGACCAGCGTCCAGTAGGGCTGCTCTCCGAAGAAGCCACGGGGATAGAGACCCCGCCTGTTCTCCTCGGCCACGGCCTCGAGAAAGGCGGTGTGGTCCTCGCCAAAGCTCAGCGGCTCGATCTCGAGCTCGTTCAAGGCGAAGGCGGTGGGAGCGGTCACGCCGAGCCGCTGTCCCGCTCCCGCCTGGCCCGAGACATCCGAGGCGGCGACCAGGGCGCGGGGCTCGAGCCGCAGCCAGCGGGCCGAGGCTTCGGGGGTGCGCAACCAGTCGACGCCGCCGTTGCTGCCGGCAACGGACGCCAGCGCTCGCCATGTCTCCCCGTCCGACGACGCGCTGATGCGGTAGTCGGAAGCCGCGCCGCGTTCGGCCCAGCGCAAGGTCAGGCCTCCGAACTCCCGCTCGTAGCCCAGGTCCAGCGTCAGGGCCGGAGCGTCGTCTGCCTGAGCCGTCCACGCGGTCGTCAAGTTCAGATCCACGGAAAGAGGCGCGGTGGATGATGCGGCGCCGTCGGTGGCGATCGGCTGCGGCGGCACGGCGGGATCCACGGGCAGCGGCCGCAGGGTCAGTTGGTCGATCTCGATCGCGCCTCTTCCGCTCTCGGCCGCGACCACCACGAACTCGACCCGCTCGGCGCGCCGCAGGATCGTCTCCGGGCTCGGCCCCCAGGCCTTTGACACCTGGCGGCGGCGAATGGTGAAGCGGGTCCAGCCGTCCGGCGCATCGTAGCGTGTGGTCTGCTTCCACCAGACGTTCTCGGCCTCGGCGTCCGTGAACTTGACCTCAAAGGTGTTGGCCGGCCCCTCCCCGCGCACCCAGAAGCTGACCTCGTAGTTGTCGGGCAGATCAAACGCCAACGCTCGGCTGGCGACCGCATAGCCGGCCTTGCCGGTGAAGTCGTAGTCGAGGCGGATCGCACGCCCCTCCCGCCCCTCGACTGACGACAGGCGCGAGACGATGTCGGTCGAGGCGCTGGCCTCCCACCTTTCGGCGTCGTTCATGTCGTCCAGCACGCGCGCGTCCTGCTGCGCGACGGCGGTGGTCGCAAAGACGAGCGTCGCCGCCGTGGCGAGAAGAAGGGCGCGCATGGCGGTCTCCGTAGAAGCTCAGCCCTTCACGCTGCCCGCGAGCATGCCGCGGATGTAGTAGCGTTGCAGGGCCAGAAAGAGGATCAGGACGGGCGCGACCGTGACCACCGCACCCGCCATCATCAGCTCCACATCCTGCACGTGCTCGCGTGACAGGGCGGCTAGAGCGACCGGCAGGGTGTAGTTCGACTGGTCCGTCAGCACGATCAACGGCCACAGGAAATCGTTCCAGCTGCCCAGGAACACGAACAGGCCCAGGGTCACCACGATAGGCTGAAGTGTCGGCAGCACCACGCGGCGGAAGATCTGTCCCTCCGAGGCGCCGTCCACGCGAGCGGCTTCCAGCATCTCGTCGGGAATGCTGAGCGCATACTGGCGCACCAGGAAAAGCCCAAAGATCGACGCCAGCCAGGGCACCAGCGCCCCCGCATGGGTGTTCACCAGCCCCATGCTCTTCAGCATCAGGAACAGCGGCAGGGTCCCGATCTGGGCCGGCACCACCAGCGCCGCCACCAGCACCTGAAACAGCCGTTCGCGTCCCCTGAACCGCAGCTTGGCGAAGGCGTAGCCAGCCGGAACCGTGAACAGCAGCGCCAGGACCGTCGCCAGCGTCGCTAGGAGCACGCTGTTCAGCACATAGCGCCCCATGCCCTGGTTGAGGAACAAGTCCTGGTAGTGCTCAAGCGTGAAGCGCGAGGGGACCAGCGGCGGCGGAAAGGTCGCGGCTTCGCCCGTCGGCATGAAGCTGACGGACAGCATCCAGAGCAGCGGGAACAGCACGATCAGGGCGATGATCGCGACCGCGAGGTTGAGCAGGATCGTTCTGGCCTTCATCGGCCGCGCTCCATCCGCCGGGCGACCGCCAGCTGCACCAGCGTCACCGCCAGGATGCACAGGAACAGCACAAAGGCGACGGCGGAGGCGGAGCCGAGGTTCCACCATTTGAAGCCCTCTTCGTACATGAAGTAGAGCACCGTCACCGTGCTTTGGGCCGGCCCGCCCTGCGTCATCACATAAGGCTCGGCGAACAGCTGGAAGAAGCCGGCGACGGAGATGATCGAGACCAGCAGCATGGTCGGGCCGATCGCCGGCAACGTCACATGCCGGAACCGGCCCCACGGTCCCGCGCCGTCGATCTTGGCCGCCTCGTAAAGGTCGTCAGGCACGGTCTGCAGCACGGCCAGGAAGATCAGCATGTTGTAGCCAAAGATCTTCCACACAACGAACATCAGGATCGCCGGGATCGAGGTCGACGGCTGACCGAGCCAGTCCACAGCGGGCAGGCCCACCCCGTCCAGCGCCCAGTTGATCACGCCGTAACGGGTATGCAGCAGGTAGCGCCACACCACCGCCGTGGCGACCAGGGTGGTGACATAGGGCGCAAAGAACATCACCCGCCAGATCGGTCGCCACTTCACCATCCGATCGTTCAGGATCACCGCCGCCAGCAGCGACGCCGCGATCGACAGCGGCACGCCCAGCACGCTGAACCAGAGCGTGTTCCTCATCGCGCCCCAGAACAGCGGATTGGTCAGCAGTCGCTCATAATTCTGCGCGCCCACGAAACGCAGGTTGCCGAGATCGGCCAGCGCATAGATGTCGAAATCGGTCAGGCTGAGCAAAAGCGCCGCGATCACCGGCAGCGCGAAGAACAGGCCGATCGCGATCATGGCCGGCGCGATGAACCCCCAGGCCGCACGCTCGCGGCGCGTGCGTCCGGCCTGCGTCCGGCGGATCGGCGTGGTGGGAACCGGCGCGGTCAGGGTCATGCCGCCCTCCCCGTCTCCAGCATCCAGCGGCGCTTCTCCAGCAAACGATCGGCGCGGCGGTCGATTTCGCGTCCCGCGGCCTCGGGCGTGTATTCGCCCCGCACCATGCGCTCGGCCACGATCTGCATCTCGGTGACGATCCGCTCCCACTCGGGCACCTTGGGCACGGCCTTGGCGCGGCCGAGTTGCCCCTGGAACGGCGTCAGCATAGCGTCGCCCGCGATCGCCGGCGTGTTCCAGGCGCTCTGGCGCGCCGGCAGGTCGCCGACCAGGGTGTTGAACCGCTGCTGCACGGCCGGCTCCGACAGATGGCGCACCAAGGCCCAGGCCGCCTCCTGATGCGGAGAGGAGCGGAACACAGCCAGGCTGGAGCCGCCCGGCGCCGAGGCGCCCAGCCCCTGCGGCCCCGGCACGCCGGCGGTCGCCCAATTCGGCTGGAAGCTCTCGGGCAGGCGCGAGCGGAAGTCGCCCACGCTCCACGGCCCGGAAAAGTAGAAGCTGAACCAGCCGCGCGCGAATTCGGTCCAGACGTTCGATATCTGCGTCGACGACGCCAGCGGCGCCAACCCCTCGTCGAACAGGCTCTTGTAGAAGGCGAGCGCCGAGACGAAGCCGGGGCTGGAGAAGTTTCCGCGCGTGTCGCGGTCGCGCAGCATCGGCTCCGACTGCTGAAGGCCGAAGGTCAGAAGCTGCTCGAACTCGTTCAGCGGCAACAGGATCGCATAGGCGTCGCCGCCCGCGACCCGCTTCACCGCGTGCATCGACCGCTTCCACTCGGCCCAGGTCTGCGGCGGCGCCTCGAACCCCGCGCGGCGCAGCAGGTCGGTGCGGTAGAAGATCAGCCGGGTGTCCACATACCACGGCGTCGTCATGGCCCGGCCGCCGATGCGGTTGGTGTCCAGCACCGCCGGAAACTGGTCGGTCAGCAGGTCGCCTGCGGCGGGCGGCGTCGGCGACAAGGCTCCGATGGCGGTCAGTTCCGCGACCCAGGTGTTGCCGATCTGGCTGACGTCCGGCAGCGACGACCCGGCATAGGCCGTCAGCAGCTTTTCATGCGCGGCGGTCCAGGGGATGGCCTGCACCTCCACCCGCACGCCGGGGTTTCGGCGCTCGAACTCGGGCATCAGGTTCGGAACCTGGCCGCCTTCGTTGCCCATGGCCCAGAAGCGCAGGCGGGTCTCGCCCGCCGGTCTCGGCGCGCACGCCGTCGCCGCGCCCGCCGCCATCAGGCCAAGCGCGTGACGACGATGCGGGCGCGCTGCACCCGTCACGTTCCGAGATATCCGCCGGTGAAGCCTGCGACCTCCAGCCCGCGCCGGATGTTCGGCTCGCCGCGCATGTGGCGCCACACGAAGTCGGAGCGGTGGTTCTCGGTCATGATGACGATCGGGCCCTGGTCGATGCCGAGATAATCGCCGTCAACCCAGCCGATCCCGTCCACGATCCTGCCGTGCTGAAGCGGCCCGTCCCGCACCGTCAGCGTCGGATTGAAGCTGTCGAGGAAGCCCCACTGGGTATAGAGGCCGGCCCCATAACGCGCCTTGATCGCCTTGATGCAGGGCACGACGATCTCGGGCGCAAAGGCGATGGAGCCTGCGGCCGCCGTTGGCGCCATCGTCCCGTCGTCCCGGTCGCCCGGACCGCGCGCGGAGTAGGAGAAGAACTCCCGCTCCTTGCCGTCGATGGTCTGCTTGAAGTCCCCAGGTCCGTCGCAGGCGGTCAGTCCCCATACCTCGGACGAATAGCCCGCCCAGCCGCCGGGATTGTCATGGGCGTACTTCTGCTGGGCGTAGACGGCGCGGCGGCTGTTCTCGAAATAGTCGAGCCGCTCGTCCCGCAGCGATGACTGGCCCCGCATCCAAGCGTCCTGGACGCCGCGGAAATCCACAAACATGTGGCTGTACTGGTGGCCGAAGATCGGGGCGAACTCCAGGTGCCAGCTGCCCCAACGTTCGGTCCAGCTCTTGTCGTAGCCATACGCCCATTCGTGCCACACCCCCGCGTCCAGCGGATGCGTCGGGCTGCCCATCGCCAAGAGCAGGATCAGCATGCCTTCGTTGTAGACGAACCAGTCCGAGGGGATGAATCCGGTCTCCGGATGCCAGCCCATGCTGATGCGGTTCGGCCGCACCACGGCCCAGGGCCATTCGACCCGCTCATACAGGAACTGCGCCTTCTCCCGGATCTCCGCCTCGGCCGGATCGCGACCGTCGAAGTAGCGGGCGGCGAACAGCATGCCGGCGAGCAGCAGCGCCGTATCCACCGTCGACAGCTCGTTCGTTGCGAACCGAAGCCCGGCTTCCATGTCCAGGAAGTGATAGAAGAAGCCCTTGTAACCCGCCGTGCCGGACGCCTCCGGCCCCTGCGGCAGGGCGGCGAAGAAGCGCAGGGTGTTCAGCGTGCGCTCGCGCGCCTCCGCCCGGCTCATCCAGCCGCGCTCCACCCCCACCGGCCAGCAGGTCAGCGCGAACCCCACCGCCGCCACCGAGCAAAAGGATTTCGTCGGCCAGCGGTCCGGCGTCAGCCCCGTGCGCTTGTCCGTCACATGGGCGAACCAGCGAAAGGTCCGCTCCTGAAGTTGGTCGATCTCACGATCCAGCCTGAGCGGCCGGCGCCCGGTGCCGTTGACCGGATCCGCCACGACAGCGCGCGTCGGCGACGGCGTGGCTTGAGCCGACGCCACGCCCGGCGCCCCCACCGCCAGAGCCGCCGCACCCGCCGTGGTCTGCATCAGAAGGTCTCGACGGTTCATGGCGCCTCACGCAGTACAGGGCAGAAAAGAAGCGACCGCCTCCCGCTCGATGCGAGAGGCGGCCAAACCAGGGAGATCAGAACGAGTAGCGGGCGCCCACCTGGAACGTCCGGGTCGGGAACAGCACTCCGCTTGGCCGACCGAAGTTGGCGTTGGGGCTGGCAGCCGATCCCGTTCCCCCGTCGTAGCCTGTGAAGTTGCTGAAGTTGAACACGTTGATCGCGTCCACGAACACCTCGACCTGCTGCCCGTCGAAGACCTGGAAGTTCTTGGTCAGCCTTAGGTCCAGATTCCGGTAGGCAAAGGCGTCCGGCAGGAAGAACTGCTCCCGCTCGGGACGGCCCGCGTTGGGTCGATAATAAAACTGTGAGCCCCGCCCGTCAAAGACGTCATACGGCGTGCCCGAGCCTAGCGTCAGGATACCGGACAAACGGAAATCCAATGGCAGGTCGATGATGCCGTTGGCCACGATGCGGTGACGCTCGTCGTTGCCCGACGGCCGCATCGGCGAGCTCTCCACCGAGAAGCAATCAAAGCAGAAGTTGTCGGCGCCGCCGTTCTGCTCAGCTTTCGACAGGGTGTAGGCAACGTTCAGGCCCCAACCTGAATCAGCCGTGTAGGGCTTGTCCAACTTGACATAGAGGGCGGTAAACTCACGCTCCTTGTTGTGGTCGGACACCAGGTAAGAGCGGTAAGGGTTGGCCGCGCCGGGAGAACAGAAGCCGCCGTTGTCGCCGAAGCCGCCGTCGTCGTTGCCATAGGACGGTTCGCGACAACGGTTCAGATATTGCCAGGTGAACTCGTTCTCCGTCTTGCCGTAGGCCAGGGTGAACTCGGTCTGCCACTCGCCAACGCGCTGGCGGACGCCCAGGTTGAACTGGTCGGTGCGCGGCGGCTCGAAGTCGTTCTTCAGCAGGAACGCCTCGCCCTTGGCGGGGAAGCCGGCCAACAGGGCGTCCAATCCGTCCGTCGTCGCGTAAACGGGATTCCAGCGCACCGGGTCCGTCGGGGTGCCATCGGCCACGCCGGCCGGTCGGCCCGTCGTCGAGAAGAAGACGTTCTGAGAGAAGTCGAAAGGCTTGGCCAGCTCGTCAAATGCAAAATTGAACTGCACCCGATCATAATACCGACCGGCGCCGCCGAAGATCACGGTCGAGCGGTCGCCGAAGATGTCATACGAGAACCCGAAGCGCGGCTGGAAGGCGTCGGTAAAGGGCTCGCGGTCACCGCTGCCGATATAGTCGTTGATGTTGAACCAGCTTGGGGCATACCCGGCCGGTTTCCCTCCGTCGGTAGACGCGATCCATTGGTTCAGTCCGGTGACAACCGACTGAGGCGTGACGTAGTCCGCATTATTGAAATTGTCTTCATAGTCCCACCGCAGCCCAAGGTTCAATTCGAGCTTGTCGGTGATCCGCCAGTCATCCTGGATATACAGGCCATAGACGTTGTTGGTCAGGTCTATGGTCGGAAACTCATTGCCCAGTTCGACACGGTACGGCACGTCATCGTCACCGCTGGCAACGCCGTTCAAGTCATAAAAGAACTGGGGATTGCGCCCGAATTCTTTCTCCACGTTGTATGTCTGCTTGGAAAATTTTGCCCCCACCTTGATCGTATGAAAGCCGCGGAACTCCACATCCGTGAAAGTCAGATCGTTGCGGAAGGTCAGGGCTTCGTCCGTGATGTCCTGTCGGCTGTTGGCGCCGCCGATGTTTACGATGGCCACCCCGCCAAACGGATCATAAGGACCCTCAAAAATGCGGTAGCTGGCTCCAGGCAGATCGAAGTTGGCTGCGGTCGGGTTGTAGTTGTAGTCGCGGTAATCGACCGCGAACTCGTTTAGAAAACCCGCCCCCTGCCACTGATAGCGCAGGTTGCCGCTCTTAGTAGTCTGGCGCAGGCCGCTGGCGCGCTCAAAGGTATTTGCGCCGCCAACCCCCGTGGTGTCCGCCTCATCGCGATAGGTGACGCTGAGGTCGATCAGGTGACCGTCCGCAGGCTGAAAGCTCAGCTTTCCGAAGATCAGGTCTTCTTCGAACGGGGTGGCGAAAGTGCCGATGTATTCGTCGAACCGGCTGACGTATTCTGGATTCTGCCGCCCCAAGTTCACCTGGGCGGCGCGCTGCTCCTCCTTGCGCTCGTAGTTCACGAAGAAGTGCAGGCGATCCTGGATGATTGGACCGCCCAGAGCGGCGCCATACTGGCGCACCTCCAAATCCGCCTTTTCATCTCCGCGCCGCTCGGCGAACTCGTCCTGAGCGATGAAGCTTTCGTCGCGATACTGGCCGAACACTTCGCCGTGGAACTCGTTGGTGCCCGAGCGGGTGACGGCGGTGATGATCGCTGAGGAGGCCTGCTCGTACTCGGCCTTGAAGTTCTGGCTTACGACGCGGAACTCCTGGATAGAGCCCTGCGGGAAGGGATTGCCGCGACTGTCGTCCTGGCCCGCGATGCCGCCGCCGATGACGTTGGACTTCAGGCTGGCGCCGTCAATGAAGGCGTTGACGGATTCGGCGCGCTGGCCACCGGCGGTGATGGTCTGCTCCGTCTCGCTCTGCGACAAGCGCACGCCGGGCGCCAGCGCGGCGAAGTTCAGGAAGTTGCGGTTGATCTGCGGCAGGGTCTGGATCTGCTGCGTGGTGACATTGGTGGCGTTCTCAGGCGTGCGGACTTCGGCCAGCCGGCGGCCGACGACCACCACGTCCTCCACCGTGCTCTCGCCCGCATCAGCCGTTATCGCAGCGCCGATCGCCAGATCGAGATCGCCTACCTGTCCCACGCCGATCGTGACCGTATCCGTGGCGACGCCGCCGTCCGGGGCCGTTGCGGTGATTTCATAGGTGCCGGGGCGCAAGCCTGACAGCACATAGCCGCCCGACGCATTGGCCGTCGTGCGGGTCGTGAAGCCGGTGGACGTCTCGCGCGCCACCACAGTTGCGCCGGCCTCTGGCGCGCCGCCATCCGCGATGGAACCTCGGATAGTCGACGTCGCGGTCTGCGCCATGGCCCCGCCGGCGCTGAGCAGGCCGACGGAGAGGGCCAGCGCCGATGCGGCGGCAAGGGCGTGGTTGCGGGTCTTGATGTTAGGCATGGTGAGGCTCCCCCCTGAGATTTCGGTCACGCCCGCTGGGGCGGGACGAGACCGTTTTTGATTGATGTTGCAAGGCGACGCTGGACTGACGCACGACCAGTGTAGGCCGGACGATCTCGGGCCCGGATTCCGGCAAGGCGCCGGTCGCGGGCGCCTGGATCAGCGTGATCAGCCGCTCGAGCGCGCGCGCGCCGGTTCCGGCGATATCGACCTTCAGCGTCGTCAACGCTGGCCGCACGACCTCGGCGATGGGCACGTCGTCGAAGCCGACCACGGCGATGTCGTCCGGGCAGTTCAGGCCCGCCTCCTGGATCGCCAGCACGGCGCCGACCGCCATCATGTCGTTGGCCGCGAACACCGCATCCGGCGGGGAAACCTCGGCCAGCATCCGGGCCACGGCGCGGTAACCGGAACCCTGGGTGAAGTCGCCCGGCTCGATCCGGCTCTCGAGTCCGGCCGCTTCCAACGCCTGACCATAGCCGCGCATGCGGTCGTCGGCTTCGAGATTGCCGACGGGCCCGCGTACATGGGCGATGCGACGACGACCTGTTTCCAGTAGGTGGGCGACCGCTTGCGATGCCCCGTCATGATTGTCGATCGTGATGCACGGGCGATCCGTTCCAACGGCCGCCGCGTTCATCAGCACCACGGGCAGGGATCCGACCAGCCCTTCGGCGAGCTTCGCCGCATCGAGGTGCGGCGACAGCACGATCAGACCGTCGACCCGCCCGCGCATCGACCGCATCGCCATCGCGGCTTCTTCGGCGTCGTCGTGCGAGCTGGACACAATCAGATGCTTGCCGTGCGCACGCGCGGCGAGATCCATGCCGCGGATAAGCTCGGAGAAATACTCGCCGAACAGGTCCGGCAGGATCACGCCCAGGGTGTCGGTCCGCCGCATCGACAGGCTGCGCGCGCCGCTGTGCGGGACATAGCGCAGCGTCTCGACCGCCTCGAGCACACGCCCGCGCATGGCCTCGGTGACGGCCTCAGCGCCGTTAAGGACACGCGAAACGGACGCCACGGACACGCCGGACCGTTTCGCGACATCGCGGATCGTGGCCGACCTCATCGGCCCATCCACCCGCACGTGGCCCAGCCCTCTGGCGGCAAAGTCAGTCCTCCCTGCAAACGAACCGTGCCAGCCATCCTATCGAAGGTCTGTCGATATCGCCCTGTAACCGGTTACATCGCACAGGCGCCGACCGCTTCGCAAGAGGCGCTGAGAGGCAAGCCGTCCAGCCGCCCCAAGCGTCGCGTGTTGGACCAGGGATTCCGCTCGATCATCAGGCGCCTGGACTGATTGCCCAGCCAATCCAGTCAGCGGCTAACCAGGAGCATGTTCGGCGATCAGGCCATCTCGGCGCGCCTTGCGGCCATAGACCTGCTCGAACAGCGGCGAGGCCATCAGCGTGGTGATGATCGCCATCAGCACCAGGATCGAGAACAGCGCCGGCCCGATAATGCCGCGCTGCAGACCGATGTTGATGATGATCAGCTCCATCAGACCGCGCGCGTTCATCAGGGCGCCGATGCCCATGGCGGTCGGGTTGTCCTGACCAGTCAGGCGGGCGGCCGCCCAGCAGGCGCCCCCCTTGGCCACGATGGACCCCATCAGGATCAGCGCCGTCACTCCGAGCAGGCCGATGCTGTTGACCATGGTCAGCTGCGTATTCAGGCCCGAGAAGGTGAAGAACATCGGCAGCAGCACCAGGACGGCGAAGGGCTCAAGCTGGGTGCGGATCTGCTGGGTCAACAGACCCCGCGGCATGGCGACGCCCAGGATGAAGCCCCCGAACACGGCGTGGATGCCCACGGCGTCCATGACCCAGGCGCAGAGCATGAACAGGATCAGCACGATGCCGAGAACGCTCGCGCTGACCTTGCCTTCGCGTTCGACCTGACGGCCGAGCGGCGCGAGAAGCCGGGGTCCGAACGTCAGCATGAAGGCCGCAAAGGCCGCGCCGCCGCAGATGGCCTTGACGGCGACCATGGCGCCGCCCCCGAAGCTCGCCAGAACGATGGCCAGCACGCACCAGGCGCCGGCGTCATCAATCGCGCCGGCCGAAAGCGACAGCGAACCCATGCGCGTGCCGCTCAGTCCCCGCTCGTGGATGATCCGCGCCAGCATCGGAAAGGCGGTGATCGAGATCGCCGCGCCCATGAACAGCATGGCTTGCCAGGTGACCATGCCTGGGCCGAACAAGCCCATCTGGATCAGCCATGGCGTGAGCGCGATGGCCACCAGGAACGGCGCGGCCATTCCGGCCAGCGACACCGCCACGGCGCTGCCGGCGTTTGTCTTGAAATGGTCGCGCTCGAAACCAAGCCCCACCAGGAACATGTACAGCCCGACGCCGAGCTGGGCGCCGACGAACAGCACCGATTTCGACTCGGCGGGAAACAGTGCGGCCTGAAGCTCGGGCGCCATCAGGCCGAACAGCGACGGCCCCAGGATCACCCCGGCGATCATCTCGCCGACCACCTGCGGCTGGCCCAGCCAGGTCTTGGCCGCCCAGCCCACCGCACGACAGGCGGCGATGATCACCGCCATCTGCAGGAAAAAGGCGACGCTGAGTTCCGCGTTCGTCATGGGTCCCCTCCCTGCGACGCATTGGCGTTCTTGAGAACGCTCACATTGCTGATTAGGGTGGCCGAGATGAGCGGTGAAGACAAGCCGCCGCAATCGTCATGTCGCCAGACGACGCCCTGGGGAGGGAATCAAGATGAAGCGTAGCCACAGCCTTGCCGCGTCCGCCGTTGCGCTCAGCGCCTCACTGAGCGCCTGCGCCGCCTCGCCCTCCGGCGGCGAGGTCGTTTCCTACGTCGCGGCGCAGGATTCGATCGTCACCGACGCTGCCCGAGCCCATCCCGCGCGTTGGCCGGCGGCGGCCTCTCCCGCGGAAATGAGCGACGCCGCCACGGAGGCGTTCGTAACCGAGCTGATGGGCCGGATGACGCTGGAGGAGAAGGTCGGCCAGACCATCCAGGCCGATATCGGCTCGATCACCCCGGACGACCTGCTGCGCTATCCGCTGGGCTCCATCCTGGCCGGCGGCAACTCCTCGCCAGGCGGAAACGAGCGGGGGCCGGCCCAGGCGTGGGTCGATCAGGCCCGGGCCTTTCGCGCCGCCGTGGCCCAGCGTCCTGGCGCGCGTATCCCGCTGATCTACGGCATCGACGCGGTGCATGGGCACAACAATGTGGTTGGCGCGACCCTGTTTCCCCACAACATCGGCCTCGGCGCCGCTCGCGACCCCGACCTGATCCGCCGCATCGGCGAGGCGACCGCCCTGGAAGTCGCGGTGACGGGCGCCGACTGGACCTTTGGTCCGACCCTGGCCGTGCCGCGCGACGACCGCTGGGGCCGCGCCTACGAAGGCTACGCCGAAAACCCCGAGGTGGCGCGCAGCTACGCCGGCCCGATGACGCTGGGCCTGCAGGGTCCGATCACGACGGCGCAAGGGCTGCAGCCCGGCCGCATCGCCGGCTCCGCAAAGCATTTCCTGGCCGACGGCGGCACCGACCAGGGCCGCGACCAGGGCGACTTCACCGGCTCGGAGCAAGAGCTGATCGATACGCACCTGTCCGGCTATCGCGAGGCGATCGATGCGGGCGTGTTGTCGATCATGGCCAGCTTCTCGTCTTGGAACGGGGTCAAGCATTCCGGCAACGAGACCATCCTGACCGACGTGCTGCGGGGCCCGTTGGGCTTTGACGGCTTTGTGGTGTCGGACTGGAACGCCCACGGCCAGCTGCCCGGCTGTTCCAACGAGAGCTGCGCGCTCGCCTTCAACGCCGGCATCGACATGTTCATGGCGCCCGACAGCTGGCGGCCGCTGTACGAGAGCACCCTGGCCCAGGCGCGCTCGGGCCAGATCCCGATGGCTCGGCTGCATGAGGCGGTGCGCCGCATCCTGCGGGTCAAGGTCAAGTCGGGTCTGTTCAACGAGGCCCGCCCCGTCGAGGGCAAGCTGAGCGAGCTGGGCTCGCCTGCGCACCGCGCCCTGGCGCGCGAAGCGGTGCGCAAGTCGCTGGTGCTGCTAAAGAACGAGGGCTCGGTCCTGCCGATCCGCCCCGGCGCGCGCGTGCTGGTAGCGGGGTCGGCCGACGACATCGGTCAGGCCGCCGGCGGCTGGACGCTCACCTGGCAGGGCACGGGTAACAGCAACCGCGATTTCCCCAACGCCCAGTCGATCTGGGGCGGCATCCAGGAGGCGGTGCGCCAGGGCGGCGGCCAGGCGACGCTCAGCGTCGATGGCGCCTTCACCCAGAAGCCGGACGTGGCCATCGTGGTGTTCGGCGAGACCCCCTACGCCGAGTTCCAAGGGGACGTCGAAACCCTGGACTTCCTGCCGGAAGGTCCGCTGCAGACGCTGAAGCGACTGAAGGCGGCGGGCATTCCCACCGTCTCGGTCTTCCTGTCGGGCCGCCCCATGTGGACCAACCCCGAGATCAACGCCTCCGACGCCTTTGTCGCCGCCTGGCTGCCCGGTTCTGAGGGCGGCGGCGTGGCCGACGTGCTGATCGGAAATCGCCAGGGCCAGGCGCGCCACGACTTCACCGGCAAGCTGTCGTTCAGCTGGCCCAGGGACGCGGCGGCTCGCCCGCTGAACGTCGGGCAGGCCGGCTATGATCCGCAGTTCGCCTACAGCTACGGCCTGTCCTACGCCCAACCTGCCGGCGTGGGCCTGCTGCTGGAGAACAGCGGCGTGACGGCGCCGGCCGCCAGCGCCGACCGCTATTTCGCGGACGGCCGCTTCGTGGCGCCCTGGTCCCTGATGCTGCGCGATGCAGGCGGCGAGTTCCGCCTGGGGTCCGAGCGCACGGGCGCGAGCCCGCGCAACGGGGTCTCGGTGCGGGTCGCCGACGGCGAGGCCCAGGAGTCCGCACGCGCCCTGACCTTCGGCCCGTCAGGCGGCCAGGCGGTGATCGTCGCGGGACCCGTCGACCTGACACGCCAGGCCAACGGTGAAATGGCGCTCGCCTTCCGCTATCGCGTGGATGCGGCAGCGCAGGGTCCGGTGTTCTTGACGCTGGGAGACGCGTCCGTGGACATCTCCTCCATGCTGCGTGCGGGTCCTGTCGGCGAATGGCGCACGATGAAGGTGCGGCTGTCGTGCCTGCGCGACCGCGGCGCCAACATCGCCGCCGTGGATCAGCCGTGGGGCCTGCGTTCGACCGGCGCGTTCGGCGTCACGGTCGAGGATATCCGTCTCGCCTCCAACGAGGGCGACGCGGTCTGCCCGGCGGCCTAGAGGCCGCTCACGGGCGGGCGGGTCACGCCGTGCGCGGAGTGGGCCCGCCCAGCGTCATCAGCCCGCCGGCCGCCAGCGACAGCAGCGCCAGCAGCAGGAGAAGCGGCCCGAACCGCCCTTCCGCCGCCAGCAGATAGGTCAACGCAGGCCCCAGAAGCGCTGGCAGGGTGTTGGTCAGGTTCAACAGACCGAGATCACGCCCCCGGTGCGCCGATGACGGCAACAGACGCATGGCGTAGGCGGACTGGATCGCCAGAAATGCGCCCAGGCCCACCGCGAACAGGGCGTAGCCGGCGACCGCCGTCCCCCATTGCGGCCACAGGCCCATGATGGCGAGGCCGCAGGCGCAGGCGCACGCCAGTGCCGCCAGGCTTGCGCGCGCGCCGCCTCGCCGGTCGATCAGCCGGCCGATCGCCATCGACACAGGCGCGCTGACCAAGGTGACGATCCCGGTAATCCACGCCACGCGCGCGGCCAGTTGCTCGCCCGACGCCGCGCCCTGAGGTCCGGCCACGCTTTCGAAATAGAACAGGATAAAGGCGAACAGCACATTGCCGGCGACCTGCACCAGAAGGCGCGACAATCCCACGACGCCTAGACGCCAAAAGCCATGCACGCTCGTGTTCGTTGTTGGAGCCGCCGCTTCATACTGGACCGACCTCCGCGTCGTCAGCAGGAACGGCGCCGCCAAGGCTGTCACAAGGCCGAGGGTGCAGAACAGCCGCGCCGCCCAGCTCCAGTCCGGCGCCCAGGTGATCATCACCGCCGCCACCGTGCCCAGCGGATAGGCCGCGCCATAGACGCCGCCCAGCACGCCCTTCTGATCGTCTCCCGTCTCGTCCGCCGCGATGGCGATCAGCGGGGCCAGGAAGGTGTTCAGCGCCGCCTGGAAGAGCACCACCGCGGCCACGAGCTCAGCCGGGTTCGAGGCAAGATGCAGCGTAATGTAGGACAAGGCCGTGCCGAACAGTCCCGCCACGGCTACCGCCCTTCGACCGAAGGGCCGCCTGGCCCACAGGTCGCTGACCATGCCCGCCAGGATGTTGCCGACGCTGGCCGCCAGCGCGCCCGCGATCGAGGCGAGGCTCAGCAGGGCCACCTTGCCGTCCGCCTCAGCGAGGCTTTCGACCTTCAGCGGCAACAGCAGCGTCAAAAGCGGCACATAGGCGCAAACCGCGCCGCCATAGGCCAAGCCGTAAAGCAGCAGATAACCGCGTCGGCGATGTAGGATCACGAAGGCGGACGCCCGGTTGACGCCCGTGTCGTCAGGGCGAAAGGCGTCAGGGTGATCGGTTGCAGGTCCTCTTCCCCGGCCTTGGCGCGGATCAGCAAACGAGCCGCCTCCGCCGTCATGGCGGCGATGGGCTGGGTGATGGCCGTCAGCGGCGGATGGCTGAAGCGCACGATGGGCGTGTCGTCGAAGCTGACGATCGACAGTTGCTCCGGCACGGCGACGCCTCGACCGTTCGCGACCTGCAACGCCGCCAGCGCCATCTGGTCGTTGCTGGCGACCACGGCCGTGGGCGGTGCAGCCAGGTCCAGCAAGGCCTCCATCGCCCGCACGCCGGAGGCAAAGGAGAAGTCCCCTCTCTGGATCAAGGCTGCGTCCGATGCGACATCCGCATGTTTAAGCGCCTGACAATAGCCGTCCAGGCGCGCGCCGCTGAGCGCATATTCGTCGCTGCCGGTGATAAAGGCGATGCGCCTGTGACCCAGCCCGAGCAGATGCTCGGTCGCCGCTCGCCCCGCCGCGGCGTCGTCCATAGCGATGGCGAAGCCGGCCCCATCGGTCATCGAGCCGATGCGCGCGAACGGCAGTCCCTGCCGCTTCAGCAGGTCGGTGATGAGCGGGTTGTCGGAGTGCGGCGGCGTCAGGATCACCCCATCCGGGTGCAGCGCAGCCAAGGCCCCCAGCACTTCGCGCTCGACCTGTGCGGAGTGGGTATCGACCAGTTCAAAGATCATGCGGTAGCCGTGCTCGGCGGATTCCAGCATGCCGCCCAGCAGCATCTGGTCGACCCAGTCGGTCCCCTCACCCGAGCGCCAGCCCTCTATCGTGCGGTCACGATCGTTCAGCGCCAGCAGCAGAAACGAGCGTGATCCCCCCATCCGCCTGGCAGCCAGGCTTGGCGTGTAGCCCAGCTTGGCCATCGCCTGATTGACGCGGGTCCGAACCTCGTCGCGCACGTTCGGGCCATTGTTCATGACGCGCGAGACGGTCTGAAGCGAAACGCCCGCTTCCTCGGCGACGTGACGGATCGTGACCTTTCGCTTCATGTCACGCTCTTGGCGGCGGCGACGGCGCGGCGCAATGGGCGGCGATGAAGGCTTTGTGCGTTGGAAGCCCTTCCACCGTCCGCGTCAGCGTCTCGCGCGCCCGATCCATCTGCGCCGGCGCGCCATCAAAGGGAATCCGCTCGACCAAAGGATGGTAGCTGCGAGGGCGCACCCCCATGCCCTCCATCACGGATTGCCAGCTGACCGCCCGAAACAGCTCGTCGACGCCCTCGGACAGCGAGCCGTTGACGCAGAACAGGTCGATCTTGCGACGCAGCGTCTCCGGCGGCTCCATTTCCGCACAGGCGCGCCAGAACAGCGTGTCGTCCCGCTGGGTGGTGCAATAGTGCAGGATGATGAAGTCGCGGATCTCCTCGTAGTCCGTTCTCATCCGCCGATTGAACTCGTCCGCCAGCGCAGGCGCGCAATCGCGATCCGGCAGGTAGCGAAAGAAGAACTCCATGCCGCGATACACCAGGTGGATCGCCGTCGATTCCAGGGGCTCTATGAAGCCGCTGGCGAGGCCCAGCGAGAGCACGTTCCTGTGCCAGATGCGTTCGCGCATGCCCGTCTTGAACGGCACCACCATCGGCTGGACCACCGGCTCGCCCTCGACCTGCGACATCAAGGTGGCGGTCGCCTCATCATCCGACAGGTGCGCGCTGGAGAAAACATATCCGTTGCCGGTCCGGTGCTGCAGCGGGATGCGCCAGCGCCATCCCGCGTCCTGGGCGTGCGCCAGGGTATAGGGCGGCGGCGGCCCGACGTTCTCCGTCTGCACGGCGATGGCGCGGTCACACAGCAGCCAGTGCGACCAGTCCTCATAGCCCACATCCAGCGCCTTGCCGATCAGCAGCGCCCGAAAGCCGGAGCAGTCGATGAAGAAGTCCGCCTCGACCGACCGTCCGTCCTTCAACACCACCCGCTCGACGAAGCCGTCAGGCCGCTGGATCACCTCCTCAATCCGCCCCTCCGTGCGGACCACGCCACGCGCCTCCGCGAAGCGGCGCAGGAACAGGGCCACCTGGCGCGCATCGACGTGCAACGCATAGGCGGCGCCGCCCACCGCCGTCTTCCGCGCCTTGAACGGCAAGGTGAATCGGCCTTGTTCCATCATCACCGATGCGGGTGCGAACTCCTGGAGCTCGTGCGGGTAACCGTTCTGCCTTGCCTTCAGCCACACCTGATAGAAGTCACTGATGTCGACCGGCATGCCGATCACCCCGAACGGGTGGTAGTAGCTCTCGCCCTTGCGTCGCCAGTCGCGGAACTGGATGCCCAGCTTGAAGCTGGCCTGGGTTTCGCGGACGAACTCCTCCTCGTTGACGCCCAGCTTGGCCAGCAGCTGCAGAAAGGGGGGCACGGTGGATTCGCCGACGCCGATGGTCCCGATCTCGTCGGATTCGACCAGTTCGATCTCGCATAACCGACCTTTAAAGTGCTCGGCCATCAGGGCGGCCGCGATCCAGCCGGCGGTGCCGCCGCCAACAATGCAGATTTTGCGAAGCGGCCGGTGCTCGGTGTTGTCCATAAGCCCTTTGTCCTATGCCGTAAGCGAACGGTTGAGCGCCCGGAGAAACTCCGCATGCGTTGGACTGTCGGCCACCGCCTCGGCCACGGCGCGGCGCATGCCGTTCAACGCCTGGCCCAGGCTCGTCGGATCAACGCCGTCCAATGCAGGGTCGCGTCGGTCGGGATAGAGGCCGAAGCCGTCGTAGATCGCCAGCCAGCTCGCAGGATGGAACATTTCCCAGCGATAGCGCACGAACTGCCCTCGCGCCTTCCACAGGTCGAGCTTGCGCTGAAGCGTATCGGGAATCTCGCGCTCGCGGCAGTCGCGCCAGAACGGCTCGTCGCGGCCGTTCAGCTTGTAGTGCAGGATGATGAAGTCGCGCACCCGCTCCATCTCGCGCGCGGTCTGATCGTTGAACTCGTCAATGCTGGCCGGATCGAAATCGCGATCGGGAAACAGCTGCAGCAGCCGCTCGATGCCCGTTTCGATCAGGGCGATGGAGGTGCTCTCCAAAGGCTCGAGAAAGCCGGCCGCCAATCCAAGGGCAACGCAGTTCTTCCGCCAGGCCTGCTGCCGACGCCCCGGTCGAAACCCGATTCGGCGCGGCTCGGTCAACGGCCGCCCGAGCAGGCGAGGCCGCAGTTCGGCCAGCGCCTCATCGTCGGTCATATGGGCGCTGGAAAAGACCAGCCCGTTGCCGGCGCGGTGTCGCAAGGGAATGCCCCATTGCCACCCCGCGGACCTGGCGGTGACCTGGGTCACGGGCCGGGGCGCCTCGTCAGCGTTCTCGCTCTGCACGGCGAAGGCGGCGTCGCACGGCAGCCATTCGCCCCAGTCCTGGTAAGGCACGCCCAGCGCCTGCCCGATCAGCAGACCACGAAACCCTGAGCAGTCGACAAACAGATCGCCTTCGATCTCGCCGCCGCCGTCAAGCTTGAGCGCCCGGATGAAGCCGTCCTCCGGCCGGAGATCCACCGACACAATCCGCGCATCCAGCCGCCTCACCCCTCGCTGTTCCGAATAGGTCCGAAGGAGCCCGGCGAACAGGCTGGCGTCCAGATGCAGCGCCCAGTCGAACACCGACAGCTCAGACGGCGGATTGCGGGACGGCAGGGTCACCCGACCACCGCGCGCCAGGGCGGCTCCCAGTGAAAACTCAGCCAGCGCGGGCGCATGCCCCCCTTCGCGCAGCCGCATCCAGTAGTGGTGGAAATCGATGCCTTTCAGGTCCTGACCGTACCGCCCGAAAGGATGGATGAAGTCGGACCCTTCGCCGGACCAGCCCTTGAACTGGATGCCCAGCTTGCAGGTGGCCTCGGTCGCCTTCATCACCTCGGCGTCGCCAAGACCCAGTCCCGCATAGAAGCGGCGGATGGTCGGGATGGTCGCCTCCCCTACCCCGATCGTGCCGATCTCGGAAGATTCCACCACCGTGATCCGCAACGGCGCATTGGCGAAGCGGTTGGCCAGCGCCGCCGCCGCCATCCATCCCGCCGTGCCACCCCCCGCCACCACGACATGGCGGATGCGCCTGTGGTCGTCGCTCATGATTGCCTCCCCGAACCTATCGATCGAACAAAGATCGGCCGGCGACAACCGAAGTCGTCGCCGGCCAAGTTGCTCAGGGAAGCATCAGAAGCGAGCGCGCAGCCCGATCGAGTACCGCGGCTCGAACTCGTTGCGCGAATGGAACTGCTCGGCCCCGTCCTCGAACTCGAAATAGTACTCTTCGATTTCGCCCAGGACATTGGAGCCATTGGCGTAGATTGTGATGTTCTCCGTCAGATCGTAGGTGACGTTCACGTCCACATACTGCGCCGTGTCCTGGTAGATCGGGATCTGACCAAAGGTCGTGGCGAGGCGCGGCGTGCGGAAGTTGTACGCCACACGCGTCTGAAGCCGGTCGCCCTGATACCAGAGGGCGGCGTTGACCTGGTGCTCCGAGTTGTCCGGAAATGGCAGGTCTTCTCCAGATAGGTCCGTGGCGTTGGATGAACTGTCGGAGAAGGTGTAGCTGCCGTCGAAGCCGAAGTCGCGGAAGGCGCTATCTTCCGGCAACACATCACTCAGCGCGATCTTGGCGCCGACCTCCACGCCCTGAAGCGAGCCGCCTTCTCCCTGAACGGGTCGGTTCACCGGCACGATCCGGCGGATCACGCCGTCCTGATCGGGGAATTCGCCGTCGTTGACGGTGGCCCGCGTGACGAAGCTGTCGATCTCGAGCTTGAACAAGGCGACGTTGAACAACGTCGCACTGCCCAGATAATACTCGAGACTCAGGTCGTAGTTGTCCGAGCGCCAGGGATTCAGCGACGGGCTGCCGGCGAAGGTCGCGCCCGTCACCCGGCGAACACCAACCGGCGGCGCCGTCGGATCCGTCGGCGTCGGCCCAAGCGAATCCGACGTCGAAATAGTGACCCCGCCACCGTAGTTGCCGAGATCCAGCGGGATCATGGTCTTGTTGTAGGCCGCCCGCAGCTTCAGCTGGTCGCTGAAGTCGTACATGAGGTTGATCGACGGCAGGTAATCCGAGTAGCGGCGGCTGGAATAGGTGTCGCCGACATCGAGATTGGTGTCGCCGTAGTTGCGGGTCTCGCCCGTCAGGTTCTGACGTACGTCGAGCTTGGTGCGGATCATCTTGATCCCCACGTCCCCGCTCAATCGTCCGAAGCTGATGCCGCCGTTCACATAGGCGCTGTCCTCGGTCAGGCCGACATCATAGCTGTTGCCTGGGATGATGACCGGATAGGCGCTGCCGAACACCCGCGTCTGAAAATCCACCACATCATCGAAGTCGCGCGGATCAACGACCCACACGCCCGGTAGGCCCTGGGTGATCGAGCCATAGTCGCTCATGAAGTAGGTGTTGTTGTGGGTGTAGAGCTTGGTCGGCCGGTTGACCGTATAGCCTTGGAACACCGTCGGCTGGTTGGTCGCGCTGACTGGCAGGCCAGGGTTGAAGGCCGGATTGGGCACCTGCTCGCCCGCCTGGCACTGGTTCTGGTTCATGACAACGTCGATGGCCTTCCACTGGGCCGAACAGCCGTTCGGGCTGGTGGCGCCGTTTCCGGCGTAGAAGTCCGAGAACAGATGGAAGTTCTCGATCTGCACGTCGCGTTTGGCGTGGCGCAGCCCGACGTCGATGCGGGTCACAAAGCCCAGCATGCCGTCGCCTTCGAACTCGTACGAACCGTCCGTTCGCGCGACCTCCAGCTGCGATTCGTTGCGCTGGTTGCCTTCGGACGAAAATGCCGCGACGGCATAGCTGTCCTGATTGGCCATGTAGTCTTGCAGCGTGCGTCCGGCGCCCAGGCCGCCCGCGATCGGCTGATCGAACCGGCTCCACACCGTCTTGTCGCCGCCGATGTTCAGGTGAACCAGAGGGTCCTGCGAAATACCCAGCGGATTGGGATTGACGTAGCGCCCGCCGTTCGAGCCCACGATGCCGTTCGAGTACTGCGAAGCCGGATAGAGCGCCGCGATGTTGGCCGGATAGAATGTGCCCCGTGTTCGATCGAGCGGATCACGGAACAGGGTGAAGGTCCGGTCCGCCGAATAGGTCCAGTCGCTGAGATCGCCTTGAACCTGGCCATTCATGCTCAGCAGCGAGGCGTCGGCCTTGATCGCACGCGCCGACCATTTGAACGGACCGCCACGATCGTATTTCAGTTCCAGGTTATAGTTGGTGGTCTCGTTCTCGGTTGTCCGGTTCACCGTAAATGAGTTCAGCCACCAGACATCGAGATCGTATTCGGTGACGTCCAACCAAGGTTCACCGTTGGAGCCGTTGACACCGGTTTGGTCGAAAGCCGTCGGTGTCGTCCACCCGAGGCCGCTCCAGCGATTGGAGATGTTCAACCCGGCGGCGCGATTATGCTCCTCCAGCTTGGCGTAGAAGACTTCGCCCGTCAGTTCGAAACCGTCGTTGATCTGCCAGGTGAAAGCGCCGTTCGCGCCGAGACGATCGCGTTCGACTACGCGCTTGAAGCTGTCGTAGCCGTGCGGCGCGATCCAGTTGTCGTCCGCCCCGCCCCAGTCGTTGTTGCCGAACGGTCCACCCGAAATGCCTGAATAGTTGTTGCCGAGATTGGCTTCGCTCTTCACTGCCGACAGCAGGAAGCCGAAGCGGTCGTTGCGCCAGTTCACCAGGGCGTTGAACAGATAATCGTTCTCGCGCGTGTCCTCGCCGGTCGCGTACTCCACGGCTTCGGCGGTGGTCAGGCCGTAGCCGAAGTCGAAGGGGCGACGGGTGCGCAGGTCGATGGTGCCCGAGATGCCCGACAAGGCGTTTCGCACGTCCATCGACTTGAACACCACGATGGAGTTCATCAGTTGTGCGGGCACGTCGTTCAGGTTCGGCTGCGCGCTGCCCAGGTTGCCGGGGCTGAGATACTGCTCACCGTTCAGCAGGGTCACGACCTGCGGCAGGCCCCGGATGTTGACCGTGGAGCCTTCGCCGGCGTTGCGCTGGATCTGGATGCCCGCAATTCGTTGCAGCGCGTCCGCAACCGTAACGTCCGGCAGCTTGCCGATATCCTCGGCCGAGATGGCGTCGACGATCGCCGCCTCGTTGCGCTTGATGTTGATGGCCTGCTGCTGCGAGGCGCGGATGCCGGTGACGACGATCTCGTCCACCTCGGCGGGCTGGTCCTGATCGGTCGGCGCCGTCTGGGTCTGAGCCATCGCCGGCGACACCAGCGCGGTTGTCGCCAACAAGCCGGCGATGATGGATGCGTGCTTTCTCATGGTCCTTGTTCCTCCTCCTGTTGGCGCCGCCTCTGCGTGCGGCTTTCTGATCTTCAGGGTTTCAGCGTGCCCGGATTGATGATCGCTGTTCCTGAAAGGGTGTTGTCGAGGGCGTCGCGGCCGACGCTGACGCGGTAGCGCCCGCCGTCGATCCGCCAGCCCGGCAGATCGGTGTCGTATTTGGCCAGGATGCGCGGTTCGGCCGTCAGGGTGATCCGGCGAGTTTCGCCCGGTTGCAGCATCACGCGCGCGAACGCCGCCAGACGACGCGGCCGGTCGCCATTCTCCGGCGCGACATAGAGCTGGGGCGAGGTCGCCCCTGCGCGATCGCCGGTGTTGGTGACGTCCACCTCCACGATCAGGCCGTCGCCGCCCGTCGCCGACAGGCCGCCATAGGTAAAGGTGGTGTACGAAAGGCCGTGCCCGAACGGTAACAGCGGACGGCGTTCTTCCCGTTCGTACCAGCGGTAGCCGGCATCCGAACCTTCCGGATAGTCCACGGCGAACGGCTGAAAACCGGCGGCCGAGCCCGCGCCGGGATTGGACGCCGCCGCCGCGTCGGCCGCTTTCATCGCCGCCAGCCCCGGCGGTGTCGGGCGCGGCGCCTGGTCGGCGCTGCGTGGAAAGGTGATGGGCAGGCGGCCCGACGGATTGACCTCGCCAAACAGGATGCGCGCGATCGCCTCCCCGCCCCTCTGGCCCGGATACCAGGCCTGCACCACCGCCGGAACCTGGTCGATCCACGGCATCAGCACCGGTCCGCCCGTCTCCAGAACCACGGCCGTGCGCGGGTTCGCGCCGGCCACCGCCGCGATCAGGGCGTCCTGATCGTCAGGCAGGGACAAGGTCTCCACGTCCTGCGCCTCCGTAGTCCACTGGGTGGCGAAAACGAACACGGCGTCTGCGCCGGCGACGGCCCTGGCGGCCGCAACAGGATCGGCGCCATCGACAAAGGTCACCTCGGCCACCGGCGCCATCCGGCGAATGGCCTCCAGCGGCGAGGAGGCGTGATAGGTCAGGCGCGCAAAGGACATGGCCGCGCCGGAGGTCAGCGGCACCTCGACCGGAGCACCGCCCACCGAACGCACCTGGGATGAGCCGCCGCCGGACAGCACGCCCACGTCGGCATGGCCGCCGACCAGGACGATGCGCCGCGCGGTCTTCGCCGCGGGCAACACGCCGCCTTCGTTCTTCAGCAGGACGATGCCCGCCTCGGCCGCGCGCTGGGCGACCTCGGCGTTTGCGTCGTAGTCGATGGGCTGAGCCGTCGCCGTCACCGCCGCATCCATTGCGCCCGTGTCGATCATGCCGACCAGGATGCGCCGGACCATGTCGTCCAGCCGCGCCTCGGAGACGCGCCCTGCCTCGACGGCTTCCATCAGGGGAGCGCCGAAGTAGATCTGCCGATCCAGCTCCTGCCCGGATTCCTGGTCCAGCCCCGCCAGCGCCGCCTTCTCGGTCGAATGAACCGCGCCCCAGTCGGACATGACCCAGCCCGGATAGGCCCAGTCGCGCTTAAGCACCTGGTTCAGCAGCCAGTCGCTCTCGCAGGCGTAGTCGCCGTTGACCCGGTTGTAGGCGCACATCACCGAGCCTGGCCGTCCGCGCTCGATCGCGATCTGAAAGGCCAGAAGGTCGCTTTCGCGCAGGTCCGCCTCGCTCATGCGGGCGTCCATGATCATGCGGCCGGTTTCCTGGCTGTTGAAGGCGTAGTGCTTGATCGTCGAGACGATGCGGTTCGACTGCACGCCCCGGATGTGCTCGCCCGCCATGACGCCCGCCAGCAGCGGATCCTCGCCCAGGTATTCGAAGTTGCGCCCCGCCCACGGATCGCGCGTCAGGTTCACCCCGCCCGCCAACAGGACGTTGAAGGTCTTGGCGCGCGCCTCCGCGCCGATCATGGCGCCGCCCGCATAGGCGACCTCGGGATCAAAGGTCGCGGCGGTGGCGAGGCTGGACGGCAGGGCGGTCGCCACGTCGCCCTTGCGCTGCTCGATCTGGTTGGCGACGCCCAGGCTGGCGTCGCTTTCGCGCAGGGCGGGTATGCCCAGGCGCGGCACGCCGGGCACATAGCCGGCCGACGGGATCATCTGGTCCAGCGGCGCGCCCGGCGTCTTGTTCGCCATCGGAGGAAAGTAGCCATGGACAAGGCTGAGCTTCTCCTCGCGCGTCATGGCCCGCACGAGGGCGTCCGCGCGCGCGGCGCTCGAACTCGCCGCCGCGCCCGCCGGTGCCGTCTGGGCGAGCGCCAACGACGTGACAGACGCCGACAGCACGCCAGCAAGCGCCAGCGCCGCTACGCTCGAGAACAAACCATTGAACTTCATGCGATGAACGCCCCTCACGACATGACATGAGGGAAGATCAAACGCGACGCGTCGTGCGCCCGCGCTTGTTCGAGCCGGCGCCGCCCACGCATTGGGAACGGCCTCGACTCAATCGCGATCGGGCAGCGATGTTCTAGGCCGGGACTCTACTCCCAGCGCCTCCATGACGACGTCACGTCCGTTCCTCCCGTGAAGGTCTTTCGCCTTCCGAGTCGGAGGTAATCACGCTTTGAGAGCGTTCACAACTTCTATTCACATCGTGCCGGGCCGCCGTGTTCCATCGCCTGACGGCCGCAAGGGTGCGGCATCTCGGCAGGCGGAACGACCACTGAGCGCGCTGGACGCAATCCGCTGGACCCGTCCTACATCAGCGGCTTTGGCGCGCGCCGATGCGATATCGCCGTCTTCGCTTCTGGCCCGCCGCCGGGATCGACCCCGCCTGACCCAAGCCGCCCGGCGTCCTCTCGGGAGGCCCGACGCCTTCAACATGAGCGGCCCGGCCCGCCCTGACCCTGTCCGGCTGCGCGCCCCAGACCTGCTGGCGCGACGACGCCCGACACTTCACCCCCAGAACGAGGTCGCCATCAACTCGAACGCCCCCGGGTCGGGATCGCCGCCTTCGTGGACGCCCCCTGACGCACAGGCGGCGTCGGCCGCGCTGCCGGCGGCGGTCGATATCGACTAGGGTCAAGCCCGCGGCTCATGTAATGGGGCGCGGAGGCTGATTATTCGGCCGTGGACGAAAGAGCGAGCGGAGCCCCATGTCACACGTCCCCGAGGGCTCGCCCGACGCCCGGTTCGGCATATCCGGGCTGGACGATATCGCGGCCGGCGGCCTGGAACGCGATCGTGTCTTTCTGCTGGAAGGCGCGCCCGGCACCGGAAAGACCACGGCGGCCCTGAGCTTTCTGATGGAAGGCGTCAAGAACGGCGAAGCGACCCTCTATGTCACCCTTTCCGAGACCGAGGAGGAGATGCGACGCGCGGCCGCTTCCCACGGCTGGTCGCTGAACGGCATCGAACTGTTCGAACTGGTGCCGCCCGAAAGCCTGCTGGACGAACAGCAACAGCAAAGCCTTCTGTATTCGTCGGACCTCGAGCTGGGCGAAACCACCCGCATGATCTTCGACGCGGTCGAGCGGATCACGCCCACGCGCGTGGTGATCGACAGCCTTTCGGAGATCCGCCTCCTCGCACAGAGCTCGCTTCGCTATCGCCGCCAGGTGCTGGCCCTGAAGCACTATTTCGCCAAGCACGGCGCGACCGTGCTGTTGCTCGACGACCTCACTGCGGACTTGAACGACAAGACCGTGCACAGCGTCGCCCACGGCGTCATCCAGCTGCAGGAGCTGGCGCCCGAATACGGGGCCGAGCGCCGCCGCGTGCGGATCATCAAATATCGCGGCCGCCGGTTCAGGGGCGGCTATCACGACTTCACCATCAAACAGGGGGGTCTGGACGTCTACCCCCGCATCGTCGCCTCCGAACACCGGCGCGTCTTCAACCGCGACCAGGCGTCCAGCGGCGTGGCCGAACTCGACGCCCTGTTGGGCGGCGGCGTCGAGCGGGGCTCGAGCGCCCTGATCCTTGGCCCGGCGGGCACCGGCAAGTCGCTGTTCGCCATCAACTTCGCCATCGCCGCTGTTGCACGCGGCGAGAAGGCCGCCTTGTTCATCTTCGACGAAGAGATCGGCCTGCTCTACGACCGCATGCGCAAGCTGGGCGCTGATCTGGAGGCTCTGATCGCCGACGGATTGCTGGTGGTCGAACAGGTCGACGCCGCCGAAATGTCCCCGGGCGAGTTCGCCGACCGGGTTCGCCGCTGCGTCGACAGGCAGCAGATACAGACCGTGGTGATCGACAGCCTCAACGGCTACCAGGCCGCCATGCCGCAGGAGCAGTTCTTGGTCCTCCACATCCACGAATTGCTGCAGTATCTGAACCGCCAGGGCGCCTCGACCTTCCTCACCGTTGCGCAACACGGCCTGGTGGGCGAGATGAAGGCGCCGGTGGACGTCACCTATCTCGCCGACACGGTGATCCTGCTGCGCTATTTCGAGGCGCTTGGCCACGTCCGCCGCGCCGTGTCCGTGATCAAGAAACGCGCGGGCGAGCACGAGAAGACCATCCGCGAATACACGATCGACGGCATCGGCCTGTCGCTCGGCGCCCCTCTGACCGGGTTCCAGGGCGTCCTGCGCGGCGTACCCAACTTCGTCGGACCGGGCAGCGGCCTGATGGGCGAACCCGCCGCATGAGCGCCGGCGGAGACCTCTCCGAACGCGCCCTGATCTTTGCGCCGCGCGGGCGGGACGCCCAGATCGCCGACGCCATCCTGACCGATGGCGGCGTGGCCACCATGACATGCCCCAGCTTGGCGAAGGTCGTGGCCGAGATGGAGCGCGGCGCAGGTCTCGCCGTCATCGCCGATGAAGGATTGTCGGACGTCGATGTCGGCCCGCTGGTTCAGTGGATCGGCGCGCAGCCGTCGTGGTCGGACTTCCCTTTTGTGCTGCTGACCCAGCGCGGCGGCAGCGTGGAGCGCAATCCGGCGCTGCAGCGCGCCTCCGGCATGCTCGGCAACGTCGCCTTTCTTGAGCGGCCGTTCCATCCCTCCACCCTGGTGAGCGCCGCACAGACCGCGCTGAGAGGACGCCGGCGGCAGTACGAAGCCCGCGAACGCATTGACGAAATCCGCCGCGGCGAGGCGCTTCTCGAGCGGCGCGTGACCGAGCGCACCGCAGAGCTGGAGGCGGCCAACCGCATGCTCGCCGGCCAGATCGCCGAGCGCGAACGCGCCGAAACCGCCCTGGCGCAGGCTCAGCGGCTCGAAGCCGTGGGCCAACTGACGTCGGGCATCGCCCACGACTTCAACAATTTGCTGACGGTCGTGATCGGCAACGTCGAGCAGATGAAAAAGCACGAAACCGACGAGCGAACCCGCCGTCGCCTGTCGATGATGGAGGAGGCCTCCCGCCGCGGCGCCCGTCTGACCGCCCAGATGCTGGCCTTCTCGCGCCGCCAGAAGCTCGAGCCGCGCTCGGTCGATCTGAACGACACGGTGCGAAGCATGGGCGACCTGCTTCAGAGCAGCATCGGCGGCAGCGTCGACATCCAGCCGCCGGACCTCGCCCCCGACCTCTGGCCGGCCATGATCGATCCCACGCAGATCGAGCTCGTGATCCTGAACCTGGCCATCAATGCGCGCGACGCGATGGAGGTGGGCGGACGATTGACGATCACGACCCGCAATGTCGAGATATCAGCGGCTGACGCGACGGACGAACTGCCCACCGGCCAGTTTGTGGAAGTCTCCGTCGCGGACAACGGCTCCGGCATGACGGACGAGGTGCTCGCCCGGGCTTTTGAACCCTTCTTCACCACCAAGGCCGTGGGCAAGGGGTCGGGTCTGGGGTTGAGCCAGGTCTTCGGCCTCGCGCGCCAATCCGGCGGCGGCGTGCGCATCCGCACGGCCGTGGGCGCCGGGACGACGATCAGCGTCTACCTGCCTCGGGCCGATCACGCGCCTCACCATCAGGGCGCGGACAGCCGGATGGACTTCCACCCCGGCGCCCAGGCCACCATCCTGGTCGTCGATGATGATGACGCCGTCCGAGAGATCACCACCGGCTACCTGTCCGATCTCGGCTACAACGTCGTCGAAGCTGGCAGCGGCGGCGCCGCGGTCGAACGATTCCGGGACAATGACGCCGTCGCCGCCGTCCTGCTGGACTTCGCCATGCCCGGAATGAACGGCAATGAGGTGGCGCGCGAACTCCGAAAGATTCGCACCGGCGTGCCGATCATCTTCGTGACCGGCTATGCGGACGCCGACGCGCTGGCCGAAGCCGACCCGGGCTGCATTGTTCCCAAGCCGTTCGCCCGGGTTGACCTTACCCAGGCGCTAGAGCGGGCGTTGCGTCATCCTTCCCTGCCCGTGGCGGCGGCCCGTATCGACAGCTGTCGTGAGACCTCGCGCATCCACGCGCCGCGAGCGGTGTAGACGCCCTCGCGCCGCCGCGGCCCGGACCTTCGCAACCCGCCCTCCAGGCGCGGGCAAGGCTTGGCGGGAAGACGCGCCGGGATGAAGACCCCACCCGACGCGTTCTGTTGAGGATCAGAAGCCCGTTTGCACCCGGATGGTGGCGGTGTTGCCGCTGTCGTCGCCCGCGAAGACGCCCGTCCGGTTCTCGACCGACCACGCGCTCCAGTGCGCAGAGACGCGGGTGTTGTTGGTTGGATACCAGTTTACCCCCAACAGCCAGGTATCGCCTTCGCCGCCGGTCGGACTGTCGCTGAAATCGGCCTGGTCATAGCGCCCGACCAGTTCCACCGCGCCGTAACCGTCGCCTCCGCCGAAGGGCTTCAGCACCTTGGGCCGCTGCCAGGCGCCGGAGCGGGCCGACAGCGGCGGCGTCTCGCCGGTCAGGAAGAAGCCGGCCGACACCGCATAGGCGTCCTGGTGGAAATCGCGCGCGGCCGTTTCCAGGACGCGCTGGCCGCCCTCGACCATCAGCCAGCCGGGACCGCGCACGCCGCCGAACTCCAGCCCGAAGCCTCGGCTGCCTTCGGGGTTGGCGTAGGGGCCGCTGGCAAGGCGCAGATTGTCGTTGAAGCGCGAGGACACCACCAGGCTGCGCGAGGCGATGGTCGTGGCCGGCGTCAGGTCCTCAGCAAAGGCCCAGCCGCCCAGGTGCAGGAAGCCGTCGTCGGTCTTGAACGCCGCCAGGTGCGTGCGGCCCATCACCGTCAGGGTGTCGTCGGTCGTGCCGTCGCTGATCGCGTCGCCGGTGACCGACAGCGATCCATGCCAGACGCCGCCCGTCAGCTTGGACGTCACGCCGACGCCATAGCTGCCGCGTTCCGGCCCCAGGGTGGAGACCATCAGGCTGCGCTCCAGGAACGGCGTCTGGTCCTCGGCCGTGCCGCCCTCGACGCCCCGGTCGTTGAGGCGCTGCCCAAACGACACCTCCAGATCACGGCCGCTCAGCTTGCGATTGTAGGCCACAAAGGCGTTGGCGACGCTGACCGCATTGTCGGCGATGTCCGCTTCCAGCCAATAGGTGAAGCCGCCCGCGACACGGCCCTGTGCGCCCAGGCGCAGGCCGCGCAGCTCGGTTCCCGCCAGGTTGCGGCCATCGAAGTCCGAACCGCCGGTGCTGGACAGGTCGGCGGTGACTCTCACGCGCGGCCTGAAGGTGAAGGCGCCGTCGGGGCTGCGCAACTCGGGCAAGCCGGTGGACCAATCCACGGCGGCCGGCGTCGCGGCGGTCTGGGCGGGACGCGGCGGGTCGTTAGGCGCGGCCGGCGTCGCGGGCGCGGCGGCTGCGGCCGCCGGTGTCTGAGCGGCGGCGACGACGGGCGCGGCGGCGGAGCGTTGCTGCGCTTCGAGCTGTTCCAAACGCGCCGACAGGGCCTGGACCTGGGCGCGCAGGGCGGAGATTTCATCGGCGCTCGGCGCCGTCTGGGCAAAGGCTGAGGTGGCGAGCGCGGCCAGGCCGACACCCGCCGCGAAAGTGCGGAGGTGGATCATGTCGATCAGCCTTAAGGCTTAGGGTTTAAGGAAGCGCATAAGGCGCTGGTACGCAGAACTGCGTAGCCAAGCCCGACCCAGGACTTCCTATCCGGCGGCCGTCGGCGATTTTCCAGGAACGTGAACGCCAGCCGGCCTCTTCACGGCGGCTTCCGGTGCACTTGATGAACAAGACTTAATGTAATGAAGAAGATGTAATGAAGAAGATGTAACTGACCGACAATCCGGCTGGCTGTTACGGTTCAGCTAACCGGGTGAACGATGTCCCGGGTCCGGGATTCAGGCCATGTCGAACTTCAAGCTTACTCTTCTGGTCGGGGTTGCTCTGGTTGCGCCCGCCAGTGCTGTCGTCGCCCAGTCGCAGCCCGCGCCGACGCCGCCGCCCGCCACGCCCCAACAACCCGCTCCATCACCCGCCGAACCGCCTGTCGCTCAGGACGACGATGCCCCCGCGACCGTCGGGGACGTGGTCGTCGTGGGTCAGGCCAATGAGGTGCGCACCTCCATCGACTCCGTCAGCTACAGCCTGGCCAACGACCTGCAGGCGACCACCGGAAGTCTGGCCGACGCCCTGCGCAACGTGCCCTCGGTGGATGTGGACCCGCAGGGCGCCGTCAGCCTGCGGGGCGATTCCAACGTGACGATCCTGGTCGATGGACGACCTTCGGGGGTCTTGTCCGGCGAAGGACGGGCGCAGGCCCTGCTGCAGCTGCCGGCCGACCGATACGCGCGCATCGAGGTCATGACCAATCCGTCGGCGGCCTACAGCCCGGAAGGCTCCGGCGGCGTCATCAACCTGATCACCAAGCCCACGGCGCCCAAGGCGGGATCGACCTCGACCGGCTCGGTCCGCGCCAACGTCGGCGACGGCGGTCGCTGGAACGTGGGTGTCAGCGGGTCGCGCCAGGATGGGCCGCTGACCCTGTCCGGCGACCTCAGCTATCGCGCGGATCCGATCGGCATCGAGTTTCTGCGTCAGCGAGAGCGGCTGGATCCCGCCACCGGCGCTCTGATCAGCAGCACCGACGTGGTCCAGCAGATCGACCAGGACCAGAACGGCGGCGTCGGTCGGCTGACGGCGGAGTATCGTCTCACGGACAAGACGCAGCTGACGGCCGAGGTGCGAGGCAACCTGATCGACGGCGACGGCTATGTGGACGGGCTGTTCGAAACCCGCGACGCCGGCGGCGCTCTGGTGAACGCCTATGATCGCAGCGGCGACTCCAGCTTCAACTTCTCGAACGTCGGCGCCACGGCGCGTGTCGTGCATCGCTTCGACGACGCCGGGCACGAATGGTCCAACGAGCTGAGGTTCGATCGGAACGACAACGAAACCTCGTCGCTGGCCGCGACGGACTTCATCATCCCGGAGGCGGCCGACCTCTTCGAGATCAACGAGATCGAAGGCCGCCAGACCACCCTGGGCTTCACCAGCGCCTATGTCCGACCGACGGCGGACGGCGGGCGCATTCGCGCCGGCTATGAATTGACCGACCTGCAGCCCGAGCAGAACAGCGTGTTCCGGCGCGGCGCGTCAGAGACCGCCGCAGGCATCGTGCCGGAACTCAGCAACCGGTTCGAAGCCCGCCAGACCGTTCACGCCCTTTACGGCACCTGGGAGCGTCCGCTGAGCCCCAAGCTGTCGGCGCAGGGCGGCCTGCGGCTGGAGCAGGCAGAGATCGAGATCGACGACCTGACCAACGGCGTCTCGGCAGACCAGGACTATCTGCGGCTCTATCCGACCGCACATCTGCAGTATCAACTGTCGGAGGCCCAGACTCTGCGCGCCAGCTACTCGCGGCGTATCCAGCGTCCGCAACCGCAGCAGCTGAACCCCTTTGTCTTCTACCAGGACCCCTTGAACCGGCGCTCCGGCAATCCCGATCTGGAACCGCAGGAAACGGATTCCTTCGAGGCCATGTGGCAGCTGCGGCAGGGCCAGACCTTTTATCAGGCGACCGCCTATCTGCGCGACACCGACGGCGCCTTCACCGATGTGGCGACCGACATCGGCGGCGGCGTGCTGCTGACCCGGCCCGAGAACCTGGGATCACGCCGCGATACAGGGATCGAGGTGACCGCCAATGGCCGCCTGCATCCGACCCTGCGCTACAACGCCAGCGTCAACCTGTTCCAGCAGGAAATCGACGCCGCCGGCATTCCGGGCGGAGAGGATCGCGATGGGACCTTCGCCTCCGGCCGCCTCAGCCTCAACTGGCAGCCGACGCCTGACGATTTCGTCCAGCTGTCGGGCTTCTGGCAGGGCGAGCAGCTGCTGGCGCAAGGCACGCGCGAGGCCGGCGGCATGCTGAACCTCGGCTATCGCCGCAAGCTGAGCGAGAGCCTGTCGTTCCAGTTCACCGGGCGCGACATCCTGAGCAGCTTCAACAGCGCCACGGTGTTCGAGACGCCGCTGTTCCGCGAACGCTCCGAGCAGAACATCCGCCTGCGGGCCTTCTATGTCGGTCTGACCTGGACCCTCGGCTCCGGTCCGCGCCGCCAGCCCGAGCAGTTCGACTTCTCCGGACCGCAGTCGGGCGGCTGATCCTCGCCCGCCTGCTTCCAAAGACATGCGGCATCCCTCCCGCCGGGGACGACCAAGGCTCGGCCGGAGCACACCCGCCGGCGTGACGGCGCCAATCAGTAGCATCGGCGCCCTGTCGAGGAAGACTTGTCTTGGGGCAAGTGGCGGAGACGGAGGGATTCGAACCCTCGGTACCCCTTACAGGGTACGACGATTTAGCAAACCGTTGCCTTCAGCCACTCGGCCACGTCTCCAGCGGCTGCGTCGATAGCGGGTCGCGGGCGGGTGCGCAATCCCGTAGCGCATCGTGGGCGACGGATGCGCTGCGACCCCCGCGTTAACGGGAAAGAGAGGCGCGCGCGGCAGGGTGGCGCCCCTGCCCTGCCTTGCGGACCCGCATGCCCGATTGCGCCCTGCCCCTCGACGACGCTGACGCCGCCAGCCCATTCGACGCCGCCGGTACGCCCCGGCGTGGGCCGTTCCGGCCGGAAGTCTGGCTGAATGCGCGCCAACGGTCCGGCGTCCGGCTGGCGCCGCATGCGTTTCGCGCAGTCGACGTCCTGGCCGTGGTCGCCACGGCGGCGGTCGCGCTGTCGCATGGACGATCGGACCGGATCGCGGACTTGGCCCCGGTGATCCTGGGCGTTGTCGTCTTCATCACCACGACGCCCTCGCTCGGCGGCTATCGTTTCGGTCGAACGGGCGGGGTTCTGGTTCACCTCGGGCCCTTGTTGATGGGTTGGTTCCTGGCGGCCGGTTCCGCCCTCGCCGTGGCGACGCTGCTGGGGCGCGGCATGGAGGCGGCGCAGATCTGGGCCTGGTCGGGCGCGCTCATCCTTTGTCTGCTTCATGGGCTGTGGACCGTCATGGTTCTGCGCTGGAGCCATCAGGGTGTGCTCAGGCCCAACGTCGTGGTGGTGGGCGCGACCCGCTATGCCGAGGCCCTAATCCTCAGCGCGATCGAGCGACGCGACATCAATGTGCTGGGCGTGTTCGACGACCGTCTGGCCCGGTCGCCCGACAGCCTGGCGGGCGTGCCGGTGCTGGGCGACGCCGAGGCCCTGATCGCCCACCGGATCACGCCCTACGTCGATCACATCGTCCTGGCCATCGACCCGCAGGCGGGGGTCCGCGCTCGCGAGCTGACCCGCCGGCTCGAAACCCTGCCCAATCCCGTCACCGTGCTGGTGGACGACAGCGGTCGCGACGCCGCCCTGGACCGGCTGGCGCGGGCGCCTCTGGCCTCGCTGACCCAGGCCGGCAACGACGCTCGCCGCGCCTTCGCCAAGCGGATGCTGGACCTGATTCTGGGCGTTCCGGCCCTGCTGCTCGCCGCGCCCGTCATGGCGCTGATCGCGCTGGCCATCCGGCTGGACAGCCGCGGTCCCGTCTTCTTTCGCCAGCGCCGCCACGGCTTCAACCAGGAAGAGATCGTGGTGTGGAAGTTCCGCTCGATGCGCCAAGAGGCGGCGGACGCCACCGCCAGCCGTCAGGTCACGGCGGGCGACGACCGGGTCACGCGCGTCGGCCGCTTCATCCGCGCGACCAGCCTGGATGAACTGCCGCAGATCTTCAACGTCCTGTCGGGCGAGATGTCGCTGGTCGGCCCCCGCCCCCACGCCATCGGCATGAAGACCGGCGACACCGAATCCGCCCGACTTGTCGCCGACTACGCCCACCGCCACCGGATCAAGCCGGGCATGACCGGTTGGGCCGCGATCCAGGGTTCGCGCGGCCCCCTGCACAGCGAGGCGGACGTGCGCCGTCGGGTGCAGTTGGACATCGACTATGTGGAGCGTCATTCGGTCTGGCTGGACCTGTGGATTCTGCTGGTCACCGTGCCGGTGCTGCTGGGCGACCGGGCGGCGGTGCGATGAGCGCGGGCAAGGACGGCCGCATGTTCTGGCGCGGCGTGTGGGGCTATCTGCCCGCCAACATCGTGCAGGGCGTTGTCGGTTTCGCGACCATTGTCGTCTTCACCCGCCTGCTCAGCGCCGAGGACTTCGGCCACTATGCGCTGGCCTTTTCGATCACCAGCCTGTTGCACATCCTGGCCTTCACCTGGCTGGAGGCCGCCATGGCGCGCTTCTGGGCCGGGGAGCAGACGCCGGACGGCCTCGCCAGCCATTTCGCCAGTCTTTACCGCACCGCCTTTCTGGTGATCGCCGTGTTCGTTCCTGTCGCGGCCCTGGGCGTCTGGATGTGGCCGGCCAGCCTGCCCTTCAAGCTGGCGGTCGCCGCAGGGCTGGCCGGCGCGCCGCTGCGGTGCCTGGCCAAGCTGGCGCAGGAACGGTTTCGCGCCGCCGGCGAGGTCTCAAAGGCCGCACGCGTCGATATGGGCGTGGCGATCGTCGGCTTTGGCGTTGGCGCGGCGTTCGCGCTGGCCGGCGCGGGCGCGGCGTCTCCGCTGCTGGGGCTGCTGGTCGCGCCGCTGTTCGCCCTGCCCTTCGTCCTGCCGGGCGAGCTGCGTCAGGCGCGACGCGGCGTGGTCGATCATGCCCGACTGAAGGCCTATGCCGCCTATGGCTATCCGGTGGCGGCGTCGCTGACGCTGGCTCTGGTGCTGGCCTCGACCGACCGCTTCCTGCTGGCGGCCTTCATGGATGCGGCGGCGGTCGGCGCCTATCACGCCAGCTATTCGCTGGCCAACCGGACGCTGGACGTGATGTTCATCTGGCTGGGGGCGGCGGGCGCGCCGGCCATGGTCATGGCGCTGGAGCGCGGCGGACGCGAGGCGCTCAGACGGTCGGCGCTGGAGCAGGCGTCGATGCTGGTGCTGATCACCCTGCCGGCCGCCGTCGGCCTGGCCCTTGTCGCCCGTCCTATGGCCGAGCTGATGATCGGGGAGGACCTGCGCGCCGCCGCCGTGATCGTCACGCCCTGGATCGCGCTGTCGGCGTTTCTGTCCGGCATGATCGCCTACTACTTCGGCTTCGGCTTCACCTTGGGCAAGCGGACGGAACTGCTGCTGGCGACCACGGCCATCCCCGCCGCGACGAACGTGGTGCTGAACCTCGTCCTGATCCCCCGCTTCGGCCTTGTGGGCGCGGCCTGGGCCACCGCCGGCAGCTTCGCCATAGGTCTTGTCGCCTGCATCCTGCTCAGCCGGCGCGCCATCCCCCTGCCCGTGCCGTGGGCAACCCTGGCGAGATGCGGCGTAGCGGCCGGCGCCATGGCTCTGGCCGTGTGGCCCCTGCCCCCGCTCGGCGGGCTGTTGGAGCTCGCTCTGGATGCGAGCGTCGGCGCTGTGATCTACGCCTGCGTCGCGCTTGCGCTGAACGCCGCCGGCGTGCGCGACGTCGCGCTGCGCCTGCTGGCCCAACGTCGTGGCGCGCCGGCATGACCGCGCCTTGTGTCCACGACAACGCGGCCTTCGCTTCCGCCACGCCGGTTGTCTCGGTGCTGATTCCGTTCCTGCGTGACGATCCGTCCGCCTTGCTGGAACAGCTGGCGGCGGAGGCTGAAGGGCTAAACGGCGCGGTCGAGGTCATCGTCATGGACGACGGCACCGGCGATGAGGCGCTCACGCAGCGTCTGCAAGGCTTGATCAATGGCCTTCCGCTGCCGATCCGCCTCATCAGCCTGCCGATCAACGAAGGGCGCGCTCGCGGGCGAAACCGCCTGACCACCAACGCGCGCGCGGGCACATTCCTGTTCCTTGACAGCGACATGCAGCCGGACTCTGACGCCTTTCTTCAGGACTGGGCAACGCTCGCTCGTGACAGCGCGCCGGCCGTCGCTTTTGGCGGCTTTTCGCTGGACGCCGCGCCGCGTGATCCGCGCTTCGCCGTGCACCGCGCCCTTTCGCTGCAATCCGAGTGCGTGCCTGCCGCCGAGCGATCGAAGCAGCCGGAGAAATACGTCTACACCTCCAACCTCCTCGTCCGGCGCGACGTGTTCGAGGCCGAACGCTTCGATCCCGGCTTCACCGGCTGGGGCTGGGAAGACGTCGAATGGGCCATGCGGGTGTCGCGCCGCTTTCCCATCGTTCACGTCGACAATCCGGCCACGCACATGGGTCTGGACACAGTGGACGCCCTTGCACGCAAGTTCGAACAGGGCGCGCCCAACTTCGCCCGCGTCGTCGCCCTGCACCCCCAGTTGGCCACCGCCTACCCCAGCTACAAGGCGGCGCGCCTGATCCGAAAGCTGCCGGTGCGAAGTCTGCTACGCGCCGGGCTCAAGACCATAGCGAAGGCGCCGCTTTGGCCTGTCGCGATGCGCGCCTTCGCGCTGCGCCTCTATCGCACAGCCCTCTACGCCGAGGCGATCTGATGGGCGACGTCGCCGTCATTGTTCCCACGCTCAGACGGCCGGAGAGCCTCGCGAGGGCCTTGCGCTCCCTGTTTGTCCAGACTGGCGTCGAAGACCGATTGGCCACCATCGTTGTCGCCGACAACGATCCCGAAGGCTCGGCCGCCGAGGTTGTGGAGCGTCTTCGACCTTCCGCGCCCGCCCCCCTCGTCTACGTCCATGCGCCCCTGCCCGGCGTGGCGACCGCGCGAAACGCCGGCCTGGCGGCGACCGAGGCGCCGCTGATCGCATTTCTCGACGACGACGAGGCGGCCTCTCCCGGCTGGCTTTCGGCGCTGCTCAGCAGTCTTCAAACGACGGGCGCCGACGTTGTCTTTGGCCCGATCCGGGGGCGTGTGCCCGAGGACGCCGGCTGGGCCAAACCTTACCTAGAGCGGTTCTTCGGGCGAGACGGTCCTGCGACAACCACCCTGATTGAGGAACCGTACGGCTGCGGCAACTCGCTGATGCTTCGCTCGGTCGCCCTGCCCGGCCCCGCGCCGTTCGACACGGCCATGGACCAGTCAGGCGGCGAGGACGACGTGCTGTTCGCCGGCGTTCGCGCACGGGGCGGTCGCTTCGGCTGGGCCTCCGGCGCCTGGGTCGACGAATATGCGCCGCCGCACCGCGCCACCCTGCGCTACGCCCTGACCCGAGCCTTTGCCTATGGCCAGAGCCCAAGCCAGGCCGCCGCGGCACGCCGCGATTGGCTGGGCGTTGTCAGGTGGATGGCCGTGGGCGCGGTGCAGACCGCCGTGCGTGGCCTCAAGCTGCTGCCGCTGTGGATCGCGCGCAGCCCACGCCGAGCCGAGACAATGGACGGCGTGGCGCGCGGTCTGGGCAAGGTCTTCTGGACCAAACGCTTCGAGCCCCGCCTCTACGGCGCCGCCATGCTGAAGGCGGCGCCCGGCGTCGATCAGCCCAGCGCCTGATCGAGGTCGCCGATCAGGTCGTCGACATCCTCGACGCCCACGGACAACCGGATCAGACTGTCGGTGACGCCGCCCGCTTCGCGCACCTCCCTGGGCACCGAGGCGTGGGTCATGATCGCGGGGTGGTTGACCAGGCTTTCCACCCCGCCCAGCGACTCGGCCAGGGTGAAAACCTGCACCTTCTCCAGGACGCGCCGAGTGCGCTCAAGGTCGCCGTCCAGAACAACGGTCACCATGCCGCCGAAACCGCCGCTCATCTGACGCGCGGCCAGCTCGTGCTGCGGATGGGCGATCAGGCCGGGATAGATGACCTGGGACACGCCGGCGCGCGTCTCCAGCCAGCGGGCGATCGCAAGCGCGTTGTCGCAATGCGCCTTCATCCGCAACGCCAGCGTCTTCAGCCCCCGGTTGGCGAGGAACGCATCGAACGGCCCCATCACCCCGCCGACCGAGTTCTGCAGGAACTTGATCCGCTGGCCCAGATCGGCGTCGGCGGTGACCAGCACGCCGCCGATGATGTCGGAGTGACCGTTCAGATATTTGGTCGCCGAATGCATGACGATGTCGGCGCCCAGAGCCAACGGCTGCTGGCAGAAGGGCGTGGCGAAGGTGTTGTCCACCACCAGGATCAGCCCGCGCGCCTTGGCGATCTCGGACAGGGCTACGATGTCCGCCAGCTTCATCATCGGATTGGTCGGCGTTTCCACCCACAACATCCGGGTCCTGGGCGTGATCGCGGCCTCTACGGCCTGAACATCGCTCAGGTCCACATAGGCGAAATCGAGCCCCATCGAGCGCCGGCGCACCCGCTCGAACAGCCGCCACGAGCCGCCATACAGGTCATCGCCCGTGACCACATGGTCGCCGGCGTCCAGCAGCTCCAGCGCGGTCGATGTCGCCGCCATGCCGGAGGCGAAGCCGAACCCGTGCGCGCCGCCCTCAAGATCAGCGATACAAGCCTCGAACGCCTCCCGCGTCGGGTTCTTGCCGCGTGCGTACTCATACCCCTTGTTCACGCCCGGGCTCTCCTGGGCATAGGTCGAGGTCGCATAGATCGGCGTCATCACCGCGCCCGTCGTGGGGTCCGGCCGCTGCCCCGCATGGATGGCGCGCGTCGAAAAGCCTTGGCTGTTCTTCTTCCCAAGCATGCGCTTACCGGTTCAGACTGAGGTGATTGATCAGGTCGGTGCGGGTGATCAGACCGACGAACCGATCGCCGTCCTGCACGATCGCCACCCGGTCGCGATCAAACAGGGGGATCAGGGCGTCGAGCGGTTCCGACACCTGAACCGTGTCCAGGTCGCGCGTCATGGCCGAGGCCACGGGCTTGGCGAACCGCTCCCGCCGCGTGATCTCGTCGGTGTTCATGATGTGGACGATGTCGCTTTCGTCCAGGATGCCGACCAGCCGACCCTCGTCGATGATCGGTAGCTGCGACACGTCGGCGCCGCGCATCCGCTTGAAGGCGGTGTCCAGCGTATCGTCCGGTCCGGCCACCACCACGTCGCCTTTTTCGTACTTGCGCGTGATCAGGTCGGACAAGTCGCCGTGCAGCTCTCGGTCCGACAGGCCCTGATCGGCCAGCCAGGCGTCATTGTAGACCTTGGACAGATATTTGGCGCCGGTGTCGCAAACAAAGGTGACGCAGGTCTTCGGCTCGGTCTGCTCGCGGCACCAGCGCAGGGCCGCCGCGATCAGCGTGCCGGATGACGAACCCGCCAGGATGCCTTCCTTCAGCAGCAGTTCGCGCGCGGTGGCGATCGCCTCGGTGTCCGGGATCGAATAGGCGCTGTCGATCAGGCTCATGTCGGCCGTGTCCGGCACGAAGTTCTGCCCGATGCCCTCGACGGTATAACTGCCTTCCGGACCGGGCACGCCGTCGTTGACGATGCCGGCCAGGGTCGAGCCGACCGGATCGGCCAGGATGATCTCGGCGTTCGATCCCACGCTCTTCAGGAACCGAGCCGTGCCGGTGATGGTGCCGCCCGAGCCGATGCCGGCCACCAGAGCGTCGAGCCGGCCTCCGGTCTGCTCCCAGATCTCGGGGCCGGTGGTCTTCACATGCGCCTCGGCATTGGCGTCATTGGCGAACTGGTTGACGTAGTAGCCGCCAGGGCTTCCCTGAGCCAATCGTTCGGCCATGTCGGTGTAGTATTCGGGGTGCCCGTGCGGCACATCCGAACGCGTCAGGCGAACATCCGCGCCCATGGCCCTGAGATGCTGGATTTTTTCCTTCGACATCTTGTCCGGGATGACCAGCAGCACCTTGTAGCCTCGCGCACGGCCGACCAGCGTCAGGGCCAGCCCCGTATTGCCGGCCGTCGCCTCCACGATGGTCCCGCCGGGCTTCAGAAAGCCCTCGCGCTCCGCCGCCTCGATCATCTCGACCGCGATGCGATCCTTGATCGATCCGCCGGGATTTTGCGCTTCGAGCTTCAGCAACAGCCGGCACGGCCCTGTGTCCATGCGCTTGACCTCGACCATCGGCGTCTTGCCGATCAGATCGAGCGGCGTCGCGACCGGCGCGCTGAGGGTTGGGGCGGCCAGAGTTGAGGCAGGAAAGGACATGCGAGGCTCCACGCAGGATCGGAGCCGGAAGCTGAGGGTCCGGACCGTCCGGGTCAAGCGGTGCAAGATCCTACCGCGTGCATATACGCCCCGCTGCGATCACTCTAGCGGGCATGGCGCACTATGGCTATATTTATGGCCAGAACTGGAGATCGATCATGGCCAGCTACGGCGTCGCCGAAGCCAAGAACAACTTCACCCATCTTCTTGACCGGGCCGAAGGCGGTGAACCGATCACCATCACTCGCCATGGCAAGCCTGTCGCGGAGTTACGCCCCCTGCCCGCCATGACGCCTGAGCAACGCAAGGCGAGGCTGCTGGAAATCGCAGAGCGGCGCCTCAGTCGTCCTCCGCTTGGCATGACTTCGGTCGAATTGATCAATGGCATGTATGATGAGCCGGTGGAATGATCGACTACTTCGACGCCAGCGTCGTGGTGCCGTTTCTGATGATCGAGTCCCACAGCCGCGCGGTGATCGATTTCATGGCGCAGTCGCAGCTACCGCAGGTCAGCGACTTCGTCGTTGCGGAGGTGTCATCGGCCGTGTCGCGACTGGTGCGGACACGAACGCTGACCTTGCCAGCCGCCGACGCCGCCTTGCACGACCTCGACGACTGGATCGCCGCCACGGCGGCGCCGATCGCAATCGACGGCTCGGATGTGCGCGAAGCCACTGCTCTGGTGCGCCAGTTCGACCTGAAGCTTCGCGCGCCCGACGCCCTGCACATGGCCGTGTGCCGTCGCGTGGAGGCGCGACTGATCACGCTGGACATCAATCTGGCCGCAGCCGCCCGCGCGGTCGGCCTTTCCTGCATCAATCCCGCCGAAGGCTCGGCGGCATGAAGGACTGAATGACGAAATCACCCAAGAGGCCGCCCGCCGGCCTTCCCGACAAGGACACGCTGCTCGCTTTCCTGCGCGATGCGGGATCGGCCGAAAAGACCGACATCGCCCGCCACTTCGGCCTGAAGGGCGGCGACCATCGCGCTCTGCGCGAGATGATCCGCGAGCTGGAGACCGAGGGCAAGCTGGGCAAGCGCGGCCGCAAGGGCTTCTCAGAGGCCGGCGCCCTGCCTCCGGTCGGCGTGGCCGACGTGATCGAACGCGATGCCGACGGCGAGATGTACGTGCGCCTGGTCGACGCCTCGGCCGATGCGCCGCGCGCCCTGCTGATGCCGGACCGCAAGACGGCCGCGCCCGCGCCCGGCATGGGCGACCGGCTGCTGGTCAAGTTCGAGCGCGGAGAGAACGACTGGGAAGCGCGCCTGATCAAGCGGCTGGATGCATCCACCAATCGCGTGTTGGGCGTGATCCGCAAGTCGTCTCGGGAGACCCGGGTCGAGCCGGTGGACCGTCGGTCCAAGGACGTGCTGGTGGTGCCCAAGGTCCAGGCCGAGGATCTGCGCGACGGCGACCTGGTGCTCGCCGCCATCGAAAAGGGGGATCACCGCTACGGGCCCAAGCGCGGCAAGATTCTGGAGACCATCGGCCGCGAGGACGATCCCCGCGCCGCCTCGCTCCTGGCCATCCACGCCCACGGCGTGCCGACCGGCTTCTCCGAGACCGTGGAACGCGAGGCCGAGGACCAGGCGCTGCCGACGCTGAAGGGCCGCGAGGACCTGCGCGAAGTCCCCTTCATCACCATCGACCCGGCCGATGCGCGCGACCATGACGACGCCGTCTATGCTCAGCGAGACGACGATCCGAAGAACGAGGGCGGCTGGATCGTCTGGGTCGCCATCGCAGATGTCGCCGCCTATGTCCGACCCGGCGCGGCGCTGGATCGCGAGGCGCGCGCCAAGGGCAATTCGACCTATTTTCCCGACCGCGTCGAGCCCATGCTGCCCGAGGTCCTGTCCAACGGCCTGTGCAGCCTCAAGGCCGGCGAGAACCGCGCCTGCCTGGCGGTCCGCATGGTGTTCGACAAGGACGGTCGAAAGACCGGCCACCGCTTCGTACGCGGGCTGATGCGCTCGCACGCCAAGCTGTCCTACGAACAGGCTCAGGAGGCCATCGACGGCGAAACCGACGATGTGACCGGCCCCATCATGGAGGCGATCCTTTATCCGTTGTGGAACGCCTACCACGCGATGCTGAAGGGCCGGGAGCGTCGCAGCCCGCTGGGCATCAACTCGGCCGAGCGCCGCATCCGCATGACGCCCGAGGGCGACATCGCCTCCATCGAGCCGCGTGTCAGCCTTGAGGCGCACAGGCTGATCGAAGAGATGATGATCCAGGCCAATGTCTGCGCCGCCGAGACGCTGGAGCAGAAGCACACGCCGTTGATCTACCGCGTCCACGAGGCGCCCAGCCAGGAGAAGATCTTCAACCTGGCCGACTTCCTGTCCACCCTGGGCCTGCCGTGGAACAAGGGCGAACCAGGCACGACCAAGCGGTTCAACAAGCTGCTGGACCAGATGCGCGACAGCCCGCACGCCGAGGTCGTCAACGAGGTGGTGCTTCGCACCCAGATGCAGGCGATCTATTCGACGGAGAATGTCGGCCACTTCGGGCTGCACCTGGATCGCTACGCCCACTTCACCTCTCCGATCCGGCGCTATTCGGATCTGATCGTGCATCGCGGGCTGATCCGCGCGCTGAAGCTGGGATCGGACGGCCTGACCGACCGGGAGGTCGCCGAGATGGCCGCCATCGCCGAACAGGTGACCATGACCGAGCGCCGGTCCATGGCCGCCGAGCGCGACGCCATGGACCGCTACATCGCCGCCTTCCTTGAGGATCGGGTGGGCGCTACTTTCGGTGGACGCATAACCGGCGTGACCCGCTTCGGCCTGTTCATACGGCTGGACGAGACGGGCGCGGATGGCCTGGTTCCTGTGTCGTCTCTGGGGAGCGAGTACTTCACCCACGACGATCGCGCTCATGCCCTGGTCGGGGAACGATCCGGCCAACGCTTCACGCTCGGGCGACGCGTCGAGGTGAAGCTGGTGGAGGCCACGCCCGTCACCGGCGGGCTGTTGTTCGAGATGCTGAGCGATCCGGAACCGCGCGATCCGAACGCCCCGGCGCCGCGCTATGGCGTGCGTGGCCGGGGCGGCGACGGTCCGCCTTCGCGCGGCAAGGGGCGTCCCGGCGGCCCCAAGCCCCGCAACGGCTCCAAGCCCGCCGGCGGTCTGAAGGGAGTGCGCAAGGGCAAGCGGAGGTGACCACGCCGTTCGACGCGCGGCAGGACCTCGCGGATGCGCCTCGCGTCGTGCGCGACCAGAAACCACGTGACGCCGCCACCCTGATCCTGCTGCGCGGCGACCGGGTGCTGATGGGCCGCCGCGCGCCCGGCCACGTCTTCATGCCGTCGAAATGGGTGTTTCCCGGCGGGCGGCTGGAGCGGTCAGATTTCACCGCCGCCTCAACCGGACGGCCGGACGGCCGAACGGCGGCTAGGCTGGACGTCCAGATGCCCGCCCGTCGGGGCCGCGCCCTGATGCTGACGGCGGTGCGTGAAACCTTCGAGGAAACTGGCCTGGTGCTGGGCGCGCCCGCCCCGCCGGCGTCCGTCGCCGGGCCCTGGCGCGCCTATCGGCAGTCCGGCGCACTGCCCGACCTGTCGGCCCTGACCTATGTGGCGCGAGCGATCACGCCGCCCGGTCGCGCGCGTCGCTTCGACGCCCGCTTCTTTGTCGCCGACGCCTCAAGCCTGCTGCATCCCGAGCCGACCCAGGGCTGCGGCGAGCTGGACGAGATCGCCTGGTTCCCGCTGGACGAGGCCGAACGGCTGGACCTGCCCGCCATCACCCGCTTCGTGCTGGGGGAGGTGCGCGACCGCCTGGACGACCCTGACCGACCGCCGCCTTTCGTGCGTATGGTGCGCGGGCGACATCTCGTCACCCGCGCCTGACGCCGGTCAGTAGAAGATCTTGCGGAAGTTGATGCGGAAGGCGCGGCCCACCGGCTCCAGATAATCTTCCTGATAGTTCAGCGGCTTGGTCCCGTCGCTGGACGTCACCTCGGTGCGGCTGTCGAACAGATTGGTGACGCCGAAGCCGACGCGCGAGCCCTTCAGGAACGGGAACCGCTCCACCAGCGACGTCCGCGAGCCCAGGTCCGCGAAGGTGAACAGGTTCACCGTGGTTCGATCCGAAAACTCCAGGTCCGGACTTCCGGCCAGGTCGCCGAACACCCGCGTCGATTCACGCCAGTTGGCGTTGAGGAAGGCGCCAAAGCCGTTCTTGAAGGCCCCGGCTTGCAGCTGCAGCTCGTTGCGCGGTTGCCCACCGCTGCTCACGATCGAGTCGCCGTCCAGCAGATCGAGCGGCTCCAGCCCATCGCGGATCGTCACCTCGTCCTGGATGCGCATGATGTGCGTGACCGACAGGTTGAACACGCCCTGCCCGGGCTGTGCGCCCGAGCCGCCGCGACGGCGTCCGCCGCCGGGACCGCCCCCGCCGCCGCCAGGCCCGCCGAAAGTGATCATGGTCCCGCCGCCGGGACGTCCGCCCGGACCGCGCGCGCCGGGTCCACCCGGACCGCGCTGCTGCCCCTGCTCCGCCTGCGGCGTCGGCTGGCCGAACGGGCGCGAGAAGTTGAAGCCCCACTGCACCTCCTGCCGCTCAATCTTCTCGTAGTTCAGCGCCCGTGCGTCGATGGACAGCAGGTTGCCGTCGGCGTCGCGCACGAACCGCTCCGGCAGCGCGGCCTCCAGGTCGGCGGTGATGGTCGGGAAGGAGGCGATGGAGTCGTCGATCTCGGTGCGGGTATAAGCCGCGTTCAGCCGGAAATCGACGCTGGTCCAGGGCGTGTAGTTCAGGCCCAGCTTCAGCGTGCGCTTGTGCTCGGCCTCCAGGTTCGGATCGCCGCCAGTGATGCGGATCACGTCCACCGTCTCGCCGGTGCGGAAGTCGAACACGGGGGTGTTCGGCGTCAGCTCGGTCGGATCGTTCAGCTGCTGCACCGAAGGCGCATTCTTTTCGTCGGTGTAGCTGACGTTGAAGTTCAGCGGATCGATCGGCGACCAGTTCACGCCACCGCCGACCGTCGGCAGGCCGCCGAAGTCCGACACCTCCTGATAGGCCACGTTGAAGTTGGCGCGCAGGTCGCCCAGCAGGCTGGGGTTCTCCTCGTCGCGCTGGAACAGCGGCACATCGACGTTGGCCTGGACGTTGCCGAGGTTGCGCGACAGCGAGCGCTCGGTGAACAGGCCCGAGCGGGTGCTTTCCGAATCCAGCGTCAACCGGCGATAGCCGCCGGTGATGGTGGTCCGAACATCGCCCGCCGGCAGGCTGAAGGGCGAACCGGTGAACACCAGTTCGGTGTTCAGCGTGCCCGCAACCGACTTCGCGGTGTCGAACGGGATCGCGGTCACCGCTCCGCCGATGTCGCCGAACGGATTGGCGGTGGCGCTGTTTGCGTCCGGCAGCGCCTGCAGCGCCGCCGCATCGACGCCGCGCCCGGTTCGCGACTCCGTCTCCACCCGGTCGTAGCCGCCGGTCGCCGTCCAGCGCCAGTCGCCGATATAGCCGTCCAGCACCGTCGCCACATTGGCGGTTCGGGTGTCGCTTTCACGCTTCAGCGCCTCGGGCTGATCGACGTAGCGATGGACCAGCACGTCCGTCCCGAACGGCGAAAAGGGGTTGTCGGCGTCGAGGTTCAGGCTGACGCCCGGCAGACCGAGGTAGCTTTCGCTGTCCAGGTCTTCCAGGTTGACGCTGACGGTCGCTCCCACCCGCTCGTTCAGGTCGCGCTTCAGCGTCCCCGACAGCTCGATCTGCTCGCGTTGCGGCGTCAGGGTGCGCCAGGCCGAGGCGTCGCCGTTGCGCTGAACGCCCGCGCCCTGCGTGAAATCCTGCAGGGTCACACCGCCCGCCGCCGCATTGGTCGGCACGGCGGCCACGGTGACCACACCCCCCGCCAGCGCCGACAGAGCCGGGTCGATCTCGGCGCCCTGGGGCGATCCGGTGACATTACCGATCAGGTCGAACGGCGCGCCCGACAGGCTGCGATCGATGTCGCGTTCGCTCTCGAAGATGGCGCTGTCGCGCTCGTGGTTCAGGTCGAACGACCAGCGCGTGCCGCCCTCGATGCGCAGCACATTGTTCTCGATCTCGGTGGACGAGCGTCCGCCCTGCGTCGGGGCGCCGTATTCCACCTGCGTGGTCAGCGATCGGAAGTTGGCCTTCAGCACGATGTTCACGACGCGCTGATCGGCGCGGTAGCCGTAGGACAGCGCCGTCTCTTCCGGCAGGATGTCGAAGCGATCGATGGCCTCGGGCGGCAGGCCGCGGATTTCCTGAAAGCCCGAGATGCGTCGCCCGTTGACCAGGAAGACCGGCGAGCCGCCCCGCGCGCTGCGGGTCTGGCTTTCCAGCAGCGTCACCAGTTCGCCAATGCTGGAGGCCCCGAACGCCTGAAGCTGGGTCGAATCGAAAGAGGCGATCGGTTCCTGCCCTCCCAGGGCCACGCCGCGCGGCGTCGGCGCGGTGACCAGCACCTCGCCCAGATCATAGACCTCGTCCTCCTGCTGCGTCGTCGCCGGCTGCGGCTGGGTCTGGGCCTGCTGGACCACGGGCGCGAGGGCGAGCAGAAGAAGGGCGGCGGTCATGAAGGCGTCCGGTCGGGGGAGGAACAGATGCTCTGCTAACGTGGATCGCCGGCCATTCCGTCGTGACTTCTTTGTAACCTTGGCGGCGTCTTGAGGGCCGCATTCCCGCCGTTGACTTTGCAGCGCGCCTGAGTATGTTCCGCGCCTCTCGTTTCCAGCGGCTTTCGCCGTCGCAAAGGTAATTGTCCGATGGCCAAACCGGCTTCCATCAAGATCCGCCTGAACTCGACCGCCGACACCGGCTTCTTCTACGTCACCAAGAAGAACGCCCGCACCATGACCGAGAAGATGGTCGTCAAAAAGTACGACCCGGTCGTGCGCAAGCACGTCGAGTTCAAGGAAGGCAAGATCAAGTAAGACGGCGTTTCACGCCTCTATGATCCTTCAAACGCCCGGCTGGATCGCCAGCCGGGCGTTTTGCTGTTTGGAGATCGTCGTTGAGGATCAGGCGGCGCGCGCGATGACCGTGTTCCGACCGGCGGCCTTGGCCTGATAGACGCCCTCGTCCGCGCGCTTCAGAAGACCGTCCGGGGTGTCGCCATGCGCCGTCGCCGCCACGCCGATGGAGATGGTGACGGTCAGATGTTCCGCCCCGCCCATGACGCGGAAGGGCGCCGAGGCCACGTCGCGGCGAATGCGCTCGGCCACGCGATGCGCGTCCTCCAGCGACGCGCCGGGCATCACCACCACGAACTCCTCGCCGCCCATCCGGCACGGCAGATCGATGGCCCGCACATTGGTGGCCAGCCGCACCGCGAACTCGCGCAGCACCTCGTCGCCGGCGTCGTGGCCGAAGCCGTCGTTGACGGACTTGAAGTGATCGATGTCCAGCACAAGCACGGCGACCGAGGCGCCGCCATGGCTGGCGCGCCCGACCAGCGCCTGCAGCTGGCCGGTCATGTAGCGACGATTGTGCAGGCCAGTCAGCGGATCGGTGACCGCCATTTCCAGGCTGGAGTCCAGCTTTTCGCGCAGGAAGTCGCTGTAGCGTTTGCGCCGGATCTGGGTGCGGGCGCGCGCCGCCAGTTCCTGCGGATCGACCGGACGCGGCAGGATATCGTGGGCGCCGAGCTCCAGCGCCTTGACCATGCGCGGCCGGTCGCCGGGATCGATCACCGCCAGGATCGGCGCGCGACGCCCCGCCGCGCCCGACTGCGCCTTGGCGATGACGCGCAGGCCGTCGAAGCCATGTGCGGCCACATTGACGATGATCAGGTCAATGGGTCCCGCCGCCGCCAGCAGCGCCGCCTCCGGATCGCTCTCGATCGTCGGCCGGTGCTCAGCCGCCAGTTCGGCGGCCATCCGTTCGGCCTGGCGCATGTCGTCGTCGACGATCATCACCCGCCCGCCGGCGCCCCGCAGCCGTCCCGAGCCCTCGCCCTGCACGCCCAGCCTGCGCCCGCTTTCCTCGCGCTCGCGCAGTTCGTCCATCACCTGCTTCAGCCGCGTCAGCGACTTGACGCGCGCGAACAGGATGACGTCGTCCAGCGGCTTGGTGACGAAGTCGTCGGCGCCCGCCTCCAGCCCCTTCAGCCGGTCCTCGCGGCCGTCCAGCGCGGTGACCAGCACCACCGGGATGTGCCGGGTCGATGCGTCCGCCTTCAGCCGTCGACAGGTCTCGAACCCATCCATACCGGGCATCATGACGTCCAGCAGGATCAGGTCCGGCTGGTGCTCGGCCGCGATCGCCAGCGCCGTCATGCCATCGCCGCACGTCAGCACGTCATAGTATTCCAGCGTCAGCTTGGCCTCGAGCAGCCGGACGTTGGTGTCCAGGTCGTCGACCACCAGGATGCGCGCGCTCATTGCAGATGCTTCCTGACGGTGTCGAGGAAGTGCATCACCGAGATCGGCTTGGAGATATAGGCCTCGCACCCGCCCTGACGGATGCGCTCCTCGTCCCCCTTCATGGCGAAGGCGGTGACCGCGATCACCGGGATGTGGTTCAGCTCCTCATCGTCCTTCAGCCACTTTGTGACCTCCAGTCCGGAGATTTCCGGCAGCTGGATGTCCATCAGGATCAGGTCGGGATGATGCTGCCGGGCGAGCGCCAGCGCCTGCAGCCCCTCGCGGGTCTGCAGCGTCTGATAGCCCTGGGAGTCGAGCAGATCATGAAAGAGCTTCATGTTCAGCTCGTTATCCTCGACGATGAGGACGGTCTTGGACATCATCACCCTGATACTGGCTCCCCTGCGCATCGCGTGGAGGCCTTGTCGCCTTTGTTGACGCCAGGATGACGGAGGGGTCTTAAGCTGGGGTGAAGCCCGCCTGAAGGAGACTGCCGACGTGGCCATCAAGGCCATCTGCCGCGACTGCCTGTGGACCGGCGCCGATCCCGCCGGCCCGCCGGATCGGCGCTGCCCGTCGTGCGGCTCGCGGCGTGTCGTGGCGGACGCCGAGCTGGACCAGCTGGCCATCGCCCACCTCGACTGCGACGCCTTCTACGCCTCGGTGGAAAAGCGCGATCGGCCCGAACTTCGCGACAAGCCGGTCATCGTCGGCGGGGGCAAGCGGGGCGTGGTCTCCACCGCCTGCTATGTCGCGCGCCTGCACGGCGTCGGCTCGGCCATGCCGATGTTCAAGGCGCTGAAGGCCTGCCCGGACGCGGTGGTCATCAAGCCGGACTTTTCCAAATACGTCGTGGAGTCCAAACGCATCCTCGGCGCGCTCGCCGAGCTGACGCCGCTGACCCAGACCCTGTCGCTGGACGAGGCCTGGGTCGACCTATCGGGCACCGAGCGGCTGAACGGCGGCCCTCCGGCGCTGCAGCTGATCCGCCTGCAGAAGCGCATCGAGGAAGAGACGGGGCTGACCGTCTCCATCGGCCTGGCGCCTAACCGCTTCCTCGCCAAGATGGCGTCAGAGATGGACAAGCCGCGCGGCTTCTCCGTCATAGGTCAGGCGAACGCGCAAGCCCTTCTCGCGCCCAAACCCGTCACCGCCCTGCCCGGCGTCGGTCCCGTCTTTGGCAAGAGCCTGCGCAGCGACGGCTATGCGACCATCGGCGATCTGGCGCGCGCGGACGTGCGCGACCTGGTCAGGCGCTATGGCGAATCCGGCCTTCGCTTGCACGAGCTGTCGCACGCCCGCGACGCCCGGCCCGTGAGCCCCGACCGCGACCGCAAGGGCATGAGCGCCGAGACCACCTTCAACGAGGACCTCCTCACGGCCGCCGACCTGGAGGCTGAACTCTGGCCCCTTTGCGAGAAGCTGGCGTCCAAGGCGCGCCGCGACGGCGTGGCCAGCCGCGTGCTGGTGCTGAAGCTGCGCCGCACGGACTTCCGCATCGTCACCCGCCGCATCTCCCTGCCGGAGCCGGTCCAGACCGCCCGCGCCCTGTTCGCCGCCGGCCGCGAGCTGCTGAAGCCTGAACTCGGTCGCCCCTACCGGCTGATCGGCATCGGCATGGCCGAGGTGCAGGATGCGGAGGACGCCCCCACAGGCCTGTTCAATACGCCAGAGACCCGCGCGCTGAAGACCGAAACCGCCATCGACTCCCTACGCGCCCGCTTCGGCGCCGACGCCGTGGTCGCCGGCCGCGCGGTCGCCGGCCGCAAGGAAAAACCCGCCCGATGACCGATCTCGCCCGCCGCGCCTACGATCACGGCTTCCGCCTCGACCCGATCGTGCGCAGCCTGCTGGACACCGACTTCTACAAGCTCTTGATGCTGCAGCTGATCTGGCGCGAGCACCGCGACGTCTCCGTCGAGTTCCAGGTCATCAACCGCACCCGATCCGTCCGCCTGGCGGAAGAGATCGATGTCGGCGCCCTGCGCGAACAGCTGGACCACGCCCGCACGGTCGGCCTCAGCAGGCGCGAACAGGTCTGGCTCGCCGGCAACACCTTCTATGGCGTCAAGTCTATCTTCTCGCCGGACTTCCTGGCCTGGCTCGCGGACTTCCGCCTGCCCGATTACCACCTGGAGGTTCGCGACGGTCAGATCGAACTGACCTTCACCGGCGCCTGGGCCGACGTCACGCTTTGGGAGATTCCCGCCCTCTCCATCCTGAACGAGTTGCGTTGCCGCACTGCCCTGCATCGGCTCGGCCGGTTCGAGCTGGACGTTCTGTATGCCCGCGCCAAGACGCGGCTGTGGGACAAGGTCGAGCGCCTGCGCGCCTTGCCCGATCTGCGCCTGTCCGACTTCGGCACCCGCCGCCGCCACGGCTTTCTGTGGCAGGACTGGTGCATCGCCGCGCTGAAGGAAGGGCTGGCTTCCGCCTTTGTCGGCTCGTCCAACGTGCTGCTGGCCATGAACCACGACCTGGAGGCCATCGGCACCAACGGACATGAGCTGCCGATGGTGCTGGCCGCGCTCGCGCCCGACGACGAAGCCCTGCGAGCCGTTCCCTATCAGGTGCTGGATCAGTGGCGACAGCACTACGCCGGCAACCTTCTGGTGGTCCTGCCCGACGCCTTCGGCACCGAGGCCTTTCTGGATCAGGCGCCGGACTGGGTCGCCGACTGGACCGGCTTTCGCCCCGACTCCTCGCCGCCGCTGGAGGCGGGGGAAAGGCTGATCCGCTGGTGGCGCGAACGCGGGCGCGATCCGCGCGACAAGCTGCTGATCTTCTCCGACGGCATGGACGTGGACAGCATCGAGGCCGTCCATGCGCGCTTCCACGGCCGCGCCCGTCTCAGCTACGGCTGGGGCACCAACCTGACCAACGACTTTCGCGGCTGTTCGCCGGCGCTCGCGCCCGAGCTCGATCCCATCTCCCTGGTCTGCAAGGTCGTTTCCGCCAATGGACGCCCGGCGGTCAAGCTGTCGGACAATCCGGCCAAGGCCGTGGGCGATCCGGCCGAGATCGCGCGCTACCTTCGTGTCTTCGGCGAGCGCGGGCACAGCATGCAGCCGGTCGTCGTCTGAGGCTTCAGCCGCCCTTAACGGCGGCGATGCAGGATGGCGTCATGAGCGCCTTTATCGACAAGATGCGCCGCCGCGCCGGCCGCTACCTCGACGTGCGGCCTGTGCCCGTGCGACCTCAGCGTGGGATCCTCAGCCTGTCCTTCGACGATATCCCCGCCTCCGCCTGGACCGAGGCGGGCCCGGTGCTGGACGCGCACGAGGTCAAGGCGACCTACTACGTCTGCGGCGGACTGGAGCGCGGGACCAACCTTGGCCTGCCGCAGTTCACCACCGAACACCTTCAGGCGCTGTTCGCCGCCGGCCACGAGGTCGGCTGCCACACCTTCGGACACGCCTCGACCCTGACCCTTTCGGCGTCGGAACTTGAAGCCGATCTCGCGCGCAACGCCGCCTGGGTCGCCGAGCGACTGGACGGCCACGTCATGACCACCTTCGCCTATCCGTTCGGCGACTGCGCCCTGAAGTCAAAGGCGGTGATCGACGCGCGTTTCCTGTGCGGACGCGGCGTGCGGGACGGCGTCAACAGCGGCCGCGCCGACCGCGCCCTGCTGCAAGCCATCGGTCTCGAGTCTCGCCGTCTGCCCGGCTACGACCTGGAGGCGCTGGTGCAGCATGCCGCCGAACAAAGAGGCTGGCTGATCGCCTACGGCCACGACGTCAGCGATCGACCGACGCCCTATGGCTGCACCGCGGACGATCTGGACCGCCTGATCACCCTGGCCAAGACCGCCGATCTGGACATCCAACCCGTCGCGCGCGCCTGGAGCCGGCTCGCCTAGAACAGGCCCACGGCGCCGTCCGCCCAGATCAGCAGCACCGCCGCGACCACCGCAAGCGCCAGCCCCGCCCTGACCATCGGCCGCCGCGCCTTCCAGACGATCAGTTCCAGCAGCAGCCCCGCGCCCACCAGCAGCACGCCCGCGAAGGCGAAGTCGAAGGCGGTCCAGTTCACCTCGTCCGTAAAGCGCATCGCGATCAACGGCGCCAGCAGCACCAGCGCGACCCCGCTCCAGCCCGCCGCTCGGATCAGGTTCGCGTTGCCCAAAGGCTTTGCCACGTTCGCCATCGCGTCTTCCCTCGTCCGAGCTTCAGAAACGACGATACGCCGGATTCAGCCGAGTGGGAAGGCGCCTAGAACACACTGCCACCAACCTCGTCATCCTCGCGCTTGTGGCGAGGATCCAGACTCCTGAACCTTACCGGACAAGCCCGAGTTTCCTAGGCACAGGGCCTAGGATGACGGCGGGACGGAACGCCTCGCCTCCGCCCACGCGATCAGTGGTTTTCTCGGCCACACCATCAGCCAGGATCGCGCGACGTATTCGCCGCTGTCGATCATCCGCTTGCGCGTCGGCGACGCCGTGGCCGCTCGCTCCGTATGGATCTCACCCGGTCCCTGATGGACCATGAAGGCGCCGCCGTTCAGCGGGTTCAGCCGCAGGTGCGCCAGCCTCGGGCTGATCTCCGTCAAGGGCGGGTCGTAGAACCAGCTGGAGCCGATCATGCCGCCCAGTTCCGGCCGCGCCTTGCAGATTGCCGCCGCCGTCGCCCAGGCGCGATTCCACCCGTCCTCGTTGAAGTCCTTCAGCCACCGCGCTTCGGTGTGCACCTCCAGCCAGGTCTTGCTCCACCCGCGCGCGGCCACATAGCGCACCAGCGCGCCGACGCCGTGCCCTTCACGCACATGGCGTACCACCTGCCCCGGCCCCATCGGCGAGGTCAGGTCGATCACCTGTGAGCGCGCGCCCGGCACGCTCAGCGCCAGCGCGAACCGCACGTCCTTGGCCCAATGGTCCGGATCGTAAGCGGCGCCCTCCGCGCCCGTCAGAAACTCCGCCAGCCGCTCGAGCCAGTAGGGATAGAGCGCCATCACCTCTTCGGGCATGTCCAGCGCGGCCGCGCGTTCGGGCAGCCCGAGCGCCCAGACGGCGATCAGACCCCGCCGCATGTCGTCGGACGCATTCCCGCCTAGCACCGCATCGACAGCCTTGGCCGGCGCTTCAAAGTCCCAGTGCGGCGCAACCTGCGCGGCGCGCTCGGCGGCCGGGCGGGAGGCGGCCTCCACCCGTGCGCGTTCGTCGGACGACAGTCGTCCAAGCACGGTCTGAAAGGCGGTGGCGGGCGTGACCTGGGGCATGTCCATGACCGGCACCCTAGCTTACGCCGGTTGGCGAACCTTTAAGCGCGCACCCGGATGACGCCGCCGCGCGCCCGCGCTAAACCCCGCCCCAAACCACCACAACAGGACCCTTTTCCATGAGCATCGACGCCCGCCTCGCCGAACTCGGCATCGACCTGCCGACCCCGGCCGTCCCCGTCGCCAACTACGTCTCCTTTGTCCAAACGGGCAACCTGGTCCACATCTCGGGCCAACTGTCGAACGACGCCTCGGGCGGGATCAAGGGCACGGTCGGCGTCGACGTCTCGCCGGAACAGGCCAACGCCGCCGCCCGCCTGTGCGCCATCAACCTGATGGCTCAGATGAAGGTCGCCTGCGACGGCGACCTGTCGCGCGTCGTGCGGGTCGTCAAGCTGGGCGGCTTTGTTCAGGCCGGACCGGACTTCGAGGCCATCCCGGGCGTCATCAACGGCTGCTCGGACCTGATGGTCGAGGTGTTCGGCGACGCCGGCCGCCACGCCCGCTCGGCCGTGGGCGTCTACAAGCTGCCGCTCGGCTTCGCCGTCGAAGTGGACGCGATCGTGGAGATCCGTTGACCTTTACCCTGACGGTTCACGACCGGATCGCCGACATCGGCCGGGAGGCGTGGGATCCCTGCGCCTCTCCCACCGGCGATCCGTTCGTCTCCTTCGACTTCCTGCACGCTTGCGAGGCGTCACTGTCCGCCGCGCCGCGCCAGGGCTGGTCGCCCCGACACCTGGCGCTGCGCGACGAGAGCCAGACCGTTCTCGGCGTCATGCCCCTCTATCTGAAGGGCAACAGCCAGGGCGAATACGTCTTTGATCACAGCTGGGCCGACGCCTATGAGCGCGCCGGCGGTCGCTACTATCCCAAGCTTCTGGGGGCCGTGCCCTTCACGCCCGCGACAGGGACGCGCTTCCTGTCGCACCCGAACGCGGATCACGCCACCGTACGCGAGGCCCTGCTGCAGGGCGCCCTGACCCTGGTGGAGCGGCTGGGCGTCTCCTCCTTGCACGTCAACTTCCCCACCCGCGACGACTGGACGGCAATGGCGCAAGGCGGCCTTCTGCCGCGTCAGGACATGCAGTTCGTCTGGCGCAACAACGGCTATCGCACCTTTGACGACTTCCTGGCCGCCCTGTCGTCCAACCGCCGCAAGACCATCCGGCGCGAGCGGCGCGACGCCCTGGCCGGGCTCGACATCCGCGTCCTGACCGGCACGGAGATCGAAGAGGCGCACTGGGACGCCTTTTTCGCCTTCTACATGGACACAGGCTCGCGCAAATGGGGCCGCCCCTATCTGACGCGCGACTTCTTCACCCGCGTCGGCGCGACCATGAGCGACCGCATCGCCCTGGTCATGGCGTTCCGGGACGACACGCCCATCGCCGGCGCCCTGAACTTCATCGGCCGCGACGCCCTCTACGGCCGCCAATGGGGCGCGCTCGAGGACGTGCCCTTTCTGCATTTCGAGCTCTGCTACTATCAGGCCATCGACTTCGCCATCGCGCGCGGCTTGTCTCGCGTTGAGGCGGGGGCGCAGGGCGAGCACAAGATCGCGCGCGGCTACCTGCCGTCGCCCGTCTATTCCGCCCATTTCATCGCCGACCCGGCGCTGCGCGAGCCCGTCGCCCGCTATCTGGACGGCGAAGGCCCCGCCGTGGAGGCCGAGATCGCGGCTCTGACCGAGGCGCAGTCGCCCTACCGCAACGGCTGAAGCCTTATCGTCGCAGCAGCAAAGCTTGGCCGGAACCGACCGACGCTTCGCGCGCTGTGAGCGCATCTCCCCGCACGCAAACGAGCATCGCTCGAAAGGACATCCCATGACCGACCAACGCATCGAAGGCACGGCCACCGAAATCGGCGGCAAGGTTCAAAGCGGCCTCGGCAACCTGACCGGCGATTCCAAGCTGCAGGCCGACGGCAAGTTCAACGAGATCAAGGGCAAGGCCAAGGACTTCTACGGCCAGGCGGTCGACAAGCTCGAAACCCTCGTCGACAAGGCGCCCGTCCAGTACCAGGACAAGGCCCGCGCCGGCGTCGACTTCGCCCGCAACAAGCCCCTGCTGACCACCGGCATCGTGGCCGGCCTGGCGCTGATCCTGTCGCGCGCCGGTCGCCGCCGCTAAGCATCGGCCAAGGCACACGGTTCGAGCCGCCGTCCCTCTCCGGGGCGGCGGCTTTTTCGTATCCGCCGCTCAGGCCTGCGCGGTCCGCGCGTTGTCGGCGACGGTCACCGCCGGCGTCGCCATGCCGGCATCCGGTGCCTGGCCCGCCGCGCGCGGCGACAGCAGGCGAAGCTTTCGCCATCCGCCGTAGCGGTAATACAGCGTCGTCAGAACGCCAGAGGTTGCGATCCCGAGCGGAAAGCTCCACCAGATCGCGTCCGGCCCGATCCGTTCGCTCATCAGGGCGGCGAACGGCACCCGAACCACATACATCGACACGATCAGGATCAGCAGCGGCGTCCACACCGCGCCCGTCGCCCGGACCACGCCCGACAGGGCGAAGGTCACGCTGAACAACACGAAGCCCCAAAGCACGCGCTCGTTGATGTGGTGGGCGATCGGCAGGGCCGGCGAGTCTCCGGGCAGGAATATCCTCAGCGTCACGTCCCCGAGCAGATAGATGATGGCGGCTGCGGCGCCCGTGACGGCCAGACCGCACAGCACCCCGGACCGTGCGATCTTGTCGACCCGGTCCCACCTGCCTGCCCCGACGTTCTGGGCCGCCATCGAGGACACGGCCGCGCCGATGGCCATCGCCGGCATCTGCACATAGGTCCAGACCTGCGACGCGCCGGTGTAGGCGGCGGCCGTGACCGCGCCATAGCTGTTGACCATGCCGATCATCACCATGGCCGCGCCCGACATGATCAGCATCTGCAACCCCATCGGCAGGCCCTTGCCGACCAGGGCGCGCAGGATCGTCGGATCGGGTCGGAGCAGCCGCGCCTCCGACCGGCGCAACGCCAGCGGGCTCTTTCGCCGGTAAAGGGTGATCACCAGCAGCACCAGGCTGATCCCCTGGCCGATCAGCGTCGACACCGCCGATCCCGCAATGGCGAGGCGCGGAAAGGGTCCCACGCCGTTGATCAGCAGCGGGTTCAGGATCACGTCCATCACTACGGCCAGCAGCATGAAGTAGAAGGGAGTTTTCGAGTCGCCCACACCCCTCTGCGCCATCTGCAGAAACGCGAACAGATACATGAACGGCATGGCCAGAAAGACGATGCGCAGATAGGTCACCGCCTCGGTCCGCGCCTCGGCCGGCGTGCCCATGACGCCCAGGATGGCGTCGGCGCTCAAGAACCCCGTGGCCGCGACCGCCGCAGCCAACGCCAGAAAGAAGGTGACGGAGGTCCCCATCACCCGCTTCACTTCGCTCATGTCACCGCGCCCGACGCTTTGGCCGATCAGGATGTTGGAGGCCATGCTGACCCCGAACGCCCCGCCCAGCATCAGCAGCATGACGATGTTGGCGTTGCCGATGGCGGTGATGGCCGTCACGCCCAGCGAGTGACTGACCCAGAACTGGTTCACGCTGCCGTTCAGCGACTGCAGCAGGTTCCCGCCCATCACCGGCAGGCTGAACACCAGCAGGGTCCGCGTGATCGGCCCCGTTGTCAGATCCGGCCGGGTCCGAGCCCCCGCTGTCGCCATTCGCATCGCCTCTCGTCACGGCCGCTGCGGCGGCTGGAGAAGCGCAACGCTTCGCCGCGCGCCTTGATCCGCCGCAAAAAAAGCCCGGGCGTCGCCGCCCGGGCCTTTCCTTCAGCCGTCCCCGAAGGATCAGGCCGTCTCTTCTTCCTCTTCCTTCGCCGGGGCACCGCTGGCGCCCTTGATGTCGAAATCGATCTTGCCGTCCTTCAGCTGGACCTTGACGTGCCCGCCGCCGGTCAGGCGGCCGAACAGGATGTCGTCGGCCAGCGGCTTCTTGATCGAGTCCTGGATGACCCGCGCCAGAGGGCGTGCGCCGTACAGTTCGTCGAAGCCGTTCTTGGCCAGCCAGTCGGCCGCCTCGTCGGTCAGTTCGATGGTGATGTTGCGGTCCGCCAGCTGGGCTTCCAGCTGCAGCACGAACTTGGTCACCACCGAGCGGATCGTCTCGGCGCCCAGCGGCTTGAAGGCCACGATGGCGTCCAGGCGGTTCCTGAACTCGGGCGCGAACAAGCGCTGGATGGCCTTGTCGTCCTCGCCCTCGACCTTGCCGCGCCCAAAGCCGATGGAGGCGCGGGCGTTGTCGGCGGCCCCGGCGTTGGTGGTCATGATCAGGATGACGTTCCGGAAATCGACCTTCTTGCCCACCGCATCCGTCAGCATCCCGTTGTCCATAACCTGGAGCAGGATGTTGTAGATGTCCGGGTGCGCCTTCTCGATCTCGTCGAGCAGGATCACCGCGTGCGGGTGCTGGTCCACCGCGTCGGTCAAGAGGCCGCCCTGGTCATGACCGACATAGCCCGGAGGCGCGCCGATCAGGCGGCTGACGGTGTGACGCTCCATGTACTCGGACATGTCGAACCGCTGCATCTCGATGCCGAGGGTGGAGGCCAGTTGCTTGGCCACCTCCGTCTTGCCGACGCCTGTCGGACCTGAGAACAGGAACGAGCCGATCGGCTTGTTCGGATCACGCAGTCCGGCCCTGGCCAGCTTCATCGCCGCCGAGACCTGCTCGATCGCCTGCTCCTGGCCGAAGACGGTGCGCTTCAGGTCCGTTTCCAGTTCGCGCAGGCTCTCGGTGTCGGACTTGGAGACCGACTTGGCCGGGATGCGCGCCATCTTGGCGATGACCGCCTCGACCTCCTTCTGGCCGATGACCTTTTTCCGCTTGGACTCGACCAGCAGCATCTGCGAGGCGCCGGCCTCGTCGATCACGTCGATCGCCTTGTCCGGCAGCTTGCGGTCGGTCATGTAGCGGGCCGACAGCTCAACCGCCGTACGGATCGCGCTGTCGGTGTAGCGGACCTTGTGGTGCTGCTCGTAGTAGGTCTTCAGCCCCTTCAAGATCTTCACAGAGTCTTCGACCGTCGGCTCGTTGACGTCGATCTTCTGGAAGCGCCGCACCAGGGCGCGGTCCTTCTCGAAGTGCTGGCGGTACTCCTTGTAGGTGGTGGAGCCCATGCAGCGCAGCGAACCGGACGCCAGTGCCGGCTTCAGCAGGTTGGACGCGTCCATCGCTCCGCCCGAGGTCGCGCCCGCACCGATCACCGTGTGAATCTCGTCGATGAAGAGCACGGCGTTGTCGTGGTTCTCCAGCTCCTTGACCACCTGCTTCAGCCGCTCCTCGAAGTCGCCGCGATAGCGGGTGCCGGCCAGGAGGGCACCCATGTCGAGCGAGTAGATGGTGGCGTCCTTCAGGACGTCCGGCACCTCGCCGTTGACGATCTTGCGCGCCAGGCCTTCGGCGATGGCGGTCTTGCCGACGCCCGGATCGCCGACCAGCAGCGGATTGTTCTTGGTGCGGCGGCACAGGATCTGGATCGAGCGATCGACCTCGGCCTGACGACCGATCAGCGGATCGACCTTGCCTTGGCGCGACTTCTCGTTGAGGTCGACGCAATAGGCTTCCAGCGCCTCACCGCCCGACTTGGCGGCGGCGGCGTCCTCGGCCTCCTCGGGCGAGGAGCCCTTGGCCGGCTTGGATTCGGATGCGCCCGCCTTCTTGGCGATGCCGTGCGCGATGTAGTTGACCGCGTCGTACCGCGTCATGTCCTGCTCCTGCAGGAAATAGGCGGCATGGCTTTCCCGTTCGGAGAAGATGGCGACCAGCACATTGGCGCCGGACACTTCCTCGCGGCCGGACGACTGGACGTGGATCACCGCGCGCTGGATCACGCGCTGGAAGCCGGCGGTCGGCTTGGCGTCCTCGCCGGCCGAGGTGGCCAGCGCCGCCAGGTCGTTGTCGACGTAGAGCGTCAGCGCCGTCTTCAGCGCGGCCAGATCGACGTTGCAGGCGCGCATGACGCCGGACGCGTCCGGATCATCGATCAGCGCCAGCAGCAGGTGTTCAAGGGTTGCGTACTCATGCCGGCGCTCGTTGGCGTAGCCGACGGCGCGGTGCAGGGTTTCTTCGAGAGGACGCGAAAACGAGGGCATGGGGAGGTTCCTCTCAGTCCTTTTCCATCGTGCATTGCAGCGGATGCTGGTGACGTCTCGCCGTCTCCACCACCTGGGCGACCTTGGTTTCGGCCACTTCGTAGGTGAAGACGCCGCACACCCCGACCCCATGCTGGTGCACATGCAGCATGATGCGGGTGGCGTCCTCGCGGCTCTTCTGGAAGAACCGCTCCAGCACATAGATGACGAACTCCATCGGCGTGTAGTCGTCGTTCAGGATCAGCACCCGATACAGCGAGGGCTTCTGAAGCTTCGGCTTGGTTTCGGTGACCGTTGCGGCGCCTTGTCCGCCGTCGCGCTCACCGGGCCTTTGGATGGGCATTCGTGTTCCGTCGTGGGGAGATCGTCTTGACGCTCAGATAGGGATTGATGACCCGATTTGAAGGCGCGTCCAGTCACAGCTTGCGTGAAGGCCCTGGGTTCCGCGCCCTCTCTCAAAAATGCCGCACTTGCCTTGAAGAAGCCTGACGACGTTCTGCGGGTAACAACTCCGTTGACGCCTCATTAACCACCGCGAAACCCCCGCCGCTCATGGTAAGGGCCAGTTCAGCGTCAGGCCGGGGGGCCACGCCGCCTCCTTGTCTCAGAGGTTCCTTGAGTTCGCCCATGATCGCCAGTCTTCGTCGCGTTCTCGTCTTCCTCCTCACCGTGGGCCTACTCAGTGCGGGTCCGGCCAGCATCGGCTCGGTCGAGACCGGCTTCGGCGCCGCGCCGCTGAAGGCCCAGAGCGCCGAGAACAGCAAATACGCCGCCATCGTCGTGGACGCGGCGACGGGCGAGGTCCTGTTCGACCGTTTCGCCGACGCGCGCCGTTATCCGGCCTCCACCACCAAGATGATGACGCTGTACCTGACGTTCGAGGCGCTGGAGCAGGGCAAGGTGCGCCTCGACGACGTTCTGACCGTGACCGCCCACGCCGCCTCGCAGCCGCCGTCCAAGCTGGGGCTGGGCGCCGGTCAGTCCATAACCCTGGACAACGCAATGCGCGCCACCGCCGTGCGTTCGGCCAACGACATGGCCGTGGCCCTTGCCGAGCACATCGGCGGCGGTTCCGAGAGCCGCTTCACCGCCCTGATGACGCTGAAGGCGCAGGAGCTGGGCATGACCCAGACCCGCTACGTCAACGCCAACGGCCTGCCGGACGGCCGTCAGGTCACCTCGGCGCGCGACCTGTCGATCCTGGCGCGCGCCATCATGCGCGACTATCCGCAGTACTACCGCTATTTCGGCCTGCACGACTGGGCCTACAACGGCCGCGACTTCCGCAACACCAACGGGCTTCTGGCCTCGGGGCGCGGCTACGACGGGATGAAGACCGGCTACATCAACGCCTCGGGCTATAACCTTGTGGCCTCGGCGGTGCGCGATGGTCGGCGCATCATCACCGTGGTGCTGGGCGGTCGCTCCAGCGCCAGTCGCAACGCCCACGTCGCCGAACTGATGGACACCGGCTTCGAACTGGAACGCCGTCGCGCCGGCGGTGAACGCATCCAGATCGCCCAGACCTTCTTCGAGCAGCGCGGCTTCGGCGTCGGCTCCGCCGCCGCCGACGATGCGCCCATCGCCTACGCCTCGGCTTCGGACGAGGATGGAGCGGGCGGCTCGAACGCGGTGGCCTATACGGCCGCCGCCGCTCCGACCGTTCGCCCGACGCTGGTCGCGGACGCCGGCGCGAACGCCCGGCCCTGGACGCCGCCGACGCCGCGTGCAGCGCCGTCGCCTGCTCCGACCCAGACCCAGTCTCAGCCCCAGGCCCAGGCCACGTCCCGGGTCGCCGAAACGCGAGCCGCACTGACGTCCCCCCGCGCCGCCACGCCGGCGCCGCGCGCAACGTCTTCAGCGCCCCGCAATGTCACCGCCTCCTTGAACGGCGCGCCAGCCGGTGCGGCCGTCGCGCCCTCGACCACGCCGCGTCGGTCCGCGACCGCGACATCCGCCGCACCACGCACCCCGGTTGGACGCTGGGCCGTGCAGGTCGGAGCCTTCAAGGAGCAGGACGTCGCGCGCGACTGGCTGACCGAGGTCAACCGCCGCTTCAGCAGCCAGTTCGCCTCGGCCGAACAGACGGTGGTCAACGCCGGCGGCTGGTACCGCTCGCGCTTCACCAATCTGACGGAGGCGGGCGCCCAGTCCGCCTGCGCCGCCCTGGCCGAACGCCGCGTCACCTGCATGGTGATCCGCCCGAGCTAAGAGACAGCGGACCGACCTCTCCCTCCCGTTCGGGGAGGGAGAAGGCTTGCCTCCCCTATCGCGGACACCTCGCCGCCGCATCGATCTCCGGACGCAGCACGCTCATGACCGCGAGCGGCGTGTCGGTGGCGATCACCGTCACGCCGTTCTCCACCAGCGCCCGGTACTCCGACACGTCGCCGTCTCTCGCATAGACGTCGTCCAGCCGCCGTCCTTCCGCGCCCAGCGTGCCGAACTGCGCCTCGACGCCGGCGTCCTTCAGCGCGCGCCACAGCGCCGGTCGCGCCTCGCGCGATCCGGTCCATGCCAGGATCTGCGGCGCCTTCAGGCCTTCAAGACCCGCCGTATCGCTCAACCCGGCCGACACCATCATCTCCGGCGCCAGCGCCGCCACCGCACGCGCATCCTCGGCCGAATAGGTGATCAGGATCACCCGACCCTGCGCGCCGACGCGCCGCACCTCGTCGACCACCGCACGCGCCAGCGTCAGGGTGTCGGCCGAATCGGCCGGCTTGAGGTCGAGGCTGGCTATGGCGCTCACCGATCCTGTCGCCTCCAGCGCCTCGGCCAACGTCGGCGGCGCCGCATTGGTCAGCCGTCCGTCGCTTCCGCGCAGGCGCGCCGTCTTCACCTGCGCCAGCGTCAGGTCCGCGACCCGCCCGCGCCCCGTGGTGGTCCGATCCATGGTCTCGTCGTGCATCAGCACCAGCTTGCCGTCGCGCGTCAGGGCCGCGTCCAGCTCCAGGATCGCGCCCGGGATGGCCCTGCCGGTCGCCAGGATCGCGGCGATCGAGTTCTCCGGCTGGTCCGGCGCCGACACCGCCCGGTGCGCGGAGACGGCGACGCCCTGTTCGCGCACGCAGTCGAAATAGCCGGCCAGGATCGGCCCGCCTGCCTCGCCCGGCGTCTTCACGCCCGCGCACGCCGCCAGCGGCAGGGCGGCCGTAAGCATCAGGGCAAAAAGCCGGGCTCGGGTGTTGGGGGACGTGCGCATGGGCGCCTCCATATCCCTCGCCGCCCGCCCGGAACAGCCCTTGCCGCCGCCGCGTCATCGACGCACCTTGCGGCCGACGGCAGCGGGAGGCGAATCAAGGTGCAGGATCTGGCGGGACCGGCGATCGGAACCTTGGCCCTGGTTGCGGCTGCGGGCTATCTGCTCGGCTCCATCCCCTTTGGCGTGGTGATTACCCGCGCGGCGGGCGCCGGCGACGTGCGCCAGATCGGCTCGGGCAACATCGGCGCGACCAATGTGCTGCGGACCGGGCGCAAGGACCTGGCGCTGGCTACGCTCCTGTTGGACGCGGGCAAGGGCGCGGTGGCCCTGCTGCTCGCCCGTCACCTGCTCAACAGCGAAGCCGCCGGGGCCATCGCCGGGGGCGCGGCCTTCCTGGGCCACCTGTTCCCCGTCTGGCTGGGCTTCAAGGGCGGCAAGGGCGTCGCCACCTTCTTTGGCTTGCTGATCGCCGCCTGCTGGCCGCTTGGGCTGATGGCGGGCGCGGTCTGGATCGCCACCGCCTATGTGTTCCGCGTCTCCTCGCTGGGCGCGTTGGTCGCAGCGGTCGCCGCGCCGTTGATCGCTCTGATCCCCTGGCCCGCAGCCGGCCTGCCTGCGTCCCAGCCCGTGCTCGTTCTGGCGATCTTCACAGCCGTGCTGATCTGGATCCGCCACCACGAGAACATCGGCCGTCTGCTGAAGGGGACCGAACCCAGGATCGGCGGCAAGAAGGCGTGAGCCTGTCGGCCGCAGAGCGCTTTGCCCGGCTGCGGCTCGCCCGCACCGACCGCGTCGGTCCTGTCGCCTTCTCCCAGTTGCTGGCGCGGCACGGCTCGGCTATCGCCGCGCTCGACGCCTTGCCGCAGATCATGCGCCGCTCCGGCGGTTCCCTGACGCCGCCTCCGTCCGAGAGGATCGAGGCCGAACTGACGGCGGGCGAGCGCATCGGCGCGCGGCTGCTTGTCCTCGGCGATCCTGCCTACCCGGCCGCCCTCGCCGCCTTGGACCCGCCGCCGCCGATGCTGTGGACGCGAGGCGACGCGGCGTTGCTGAACCGCCCATGCATGGCCATCGTCGGCGCGCGCATCGCCTCGGCAGGGGGCCAGCGGCTCGCGCGCGGCCTGGCCCAGCAACTCGGAGAAGCCGGCCATGTCGTGGTGTCCGGGCTGGCGCGCGGCATCGACGGCGCGGCGCACGAGGGCGCCCTGCCCACCGGCACGGTCGCCGTCCTCGGCGGCGGCGTCGACGACATCTATCCGCCCGAGCATCGCGATCTGTACGCCCGCATCATCGACCAGGGCTGCATCGTCTCTGAAAGCCCGGTCGGCGCCCGCGCCCAAGCGCGCGACTTTCCCCGCCGCAACCGCATCATCTCGGGCCTGTCGCGCGGCGTGGTGGTGGTCGAGGCCGAGGTACGCTCAGGTTCGCTGATCACCGCCCGCCTCGCCGCCGAGCAGGGACGCGAGGTCTTCGCCGTGCCCGGCTCTCCGCTCGATCCCCGCGCGCGCGGCCCGAACGAACTGCTGCGGCAGGGCGCCGTCCTGTGTGAAGGGATCGAAGACATCGAGCGTGCCTTTGCGGGCCTGCGCACCCTGCGCGAGCCGGGCGCGCCGTCGCCCGTATCGGACGAGCCGTTCGACCCCGCCCTGCTGGACCGCGTCGCCGCCCTGCTCTCGCCCACGCCCACGCCTCGGGATGAGCTGGCGCGTGCGGCAGGCGCGCCTGTCGCCCAGGTGGCGGCGGCCTTGCTGGAGCTCAGCCTGGCCGGGCGCGCCGAACTCCTGCCCGGCGGCCTGGTGTCGCTATAGCCGTTGTTGCGCCTACTCCAGCGCCGGCTTGTCGGTTGAACAGGGCCGGCTCGCGACGTCCGCCGCCGCCTCCAGCAGGCAGGCCAGTCGCTCGTCCCCATCCCACCGAGCCATCCGCGCCAGCTCCCCGGCCATGGCGGCGACATAGTCGCGAACCGGATAGTCCTGGGCCTGGGCGCGAGACTGGCTCGTCGCTGCGCCTGCGCCATGGTTGTCGTCTTGGTGGTGCAGTTGTGAACGCATCAGGCCCTCTCCTCAGGAAGCGCCAATGGACACAATCTAAGCGTGCTAATCAAGCGTAGTCGAAACCTATAGTTACAGCCGCTAGCCGGTCATTGACTTACGCCCGCTTGCCAACCACGTTCGCGCCCCTTCCAGAGACCGCGCGCACCATGAACCTCGTCATTGTCGAGAGCCCCGCAAAGGCCAAGACCATCAACAAGTACCTCGGTTCCGGCTATGAGGTGCTGGCCTCCTATGGCCACGTCCGCGACCTGCCGTCCAAGGACGGCTCGGTCCTGCCCGACGACGACTTCGCCATGCATTGGGAAGTGGACGCCAAGGGCGCCAAGCGCCTGAGCGACATCGCCGCGGCCGCCAAGCGCGCCGACCGCGTCATCCTGGCCACCGACCCCGACCGCGAAGGCGAGGCCATCAGCTGGCACGTGCTGGAGGTGTTGAACAAGAAAAAGGCGCTGAAGGACACGCCGGTCGAGCGCGTCACCTTCAACGCCATCACCAAGTCGGCGGTTCTCGACGCCATGGCCAATCCGCGCCAGCTCGACATGGAACTGGTCGAGGCCTACCTCGCCCGCCGCGCGCTGGACTATCTGGTCGGCTTCAACCTGTCGCCGGTGCTGTGGCGCAAGCTGCCGGGCGCCCGTTCAGCGGGCCGGGTGCAGTCGGTGGCGCTGCGCATCGTCGTCGACCGCGAGATGGAGATCGAGCGGTTCAAGCCGCAGGAATACTGGTCCATCGAGGCCGACCTGAACGCCGACAGCCCGCCGTTCACCGCCCGTCTGGTCAAGCATGACGGCAAGCGCATCCAGCGCCTCGACATCAAGGACGAGGCGACCGCCTCGGCCGCGCGCGCCGCCATCGACGCGGGCGACTTCACCATCCGTTCGGTCGAGAAGAAGCCCGTCCGCCGCAACCCGGCCCCGCCCTTCACCACCTCGACCCTGCAGCAGGAGGCGGCCCGCAAACTCGGCTTCTCGGCCCAGCGCACCATGCAGGCGGCGCAGAAGCTGTACGAGGGCGTGGACGAGACCGGCGGCCTGATCACCTACATGCGGACTGACGGCGTCCAGACCACGCCCGAAGGCATCGCCCAGGCGCGCGAGGTCATCGCACAGCAGTTCGGCCCCGCCTTCGTGCCGGGCGAGCCGCGCTACTACAAGACCAAGGCCAAGAACGCCCAGGAGGCGCACGAGGCGATCCGCCCGACCAACATCGCGCGCCACCCCGACAGCCTGCGCCTGGAATCCGACCTGCAGCGTCTCTACGAGCTGATCTGGAAGCGCATGGTCGCCTCTCAGATGGAAGCGGCCCGGCTGGACCGGACCACCGTCGACATCGAGACCTCCGACGGCCGCACCGGCCTTCGCGCCACCGGCCAGGTCGTGACCTTTGACGGCTTTCTCGCCGTCTATGAAGAAGGTCGCGACGAGAAGTCCCGCCAGTCCGAGGACGAGGACGACGATACGACCCGCCTGCCGGCGCTGAAGGAAGGCGCCCGCGCCCAGGTCGACGCCATCCGCACCGATCAGCATTTCACCGAGCCGCCCCCGCGCTTTTCCGAAGCCACCTTGGTCAAGAAGCTGGAAGAGCTCGGCATCGGCCGCCCGTCCACCTACGCCTCGACCCTGTCCACCCTGCGCGACCGCGAATACGTTCGCGTCGACAAGAACCGCTTCTATCCGGAGGACAAGGGCCGGCTCGTCACCGCCTTCCTGGAGCAGTTCTTCAGGAAGTGGGTCGAATACGACTTCACCGCCGCGCTCGAGACCCAGCTGGACGAGGTCTCGGCCGGCGACCTCGACTGGAAGGTGCTCCTGCGCAACTTCTGGCAGGACTTCCATGCGGCGACCCAGGCCGCGGGCGAGCTTCGCACCACTGCGATCCTTGACGCCCTCAACGAGACGCTGGGCGCCCACATCTTCCCGGACAAGGGCGACGGCGCGGACCCGCGCGAATGTCCGCTGTGCCATCAGGGCCGGCTGTCCTTGAAGACCAGCCGCTTCGGCGCCTTCATCGGCTGCGAGCGGTACCCTGAGTGCAAATACACCCGCCCCGTCGCCTCGCCCGATGCGGCGGACGGCGCGGCCGAAAGCGGCGATCGCGATCTCGGCGTCGATCCGGCGACCGGCCAGCCGGTCAATCTCAAGATCGGCCGCTTCGGTCCCTACGTGGAGACAACGCCGCCCGACGCTGAAAAGCCGCTGCGCTCGTCCCTGCCAAAGGGCTGGTCGCCGGCGTCCCTGACGCTGGACAACGCCTTGCGCCTCCTGTCCCTGCCGCGCGAAGTCGGGCCGCACCCCGAGGATGGCAAGATGATCACGGCGGGTCTGGGTCGCTACGGGCCCTTCATCCTGCACGCCGGCACCTACGCCAACGTTTCGGACATCGAAGAGGTGTTCGACGTCGGTCTGAACCGCGCCGTCGCCCTGCTGGCCGAGAAGCGTGCGGGCGGTCCCCGCGGCCGCGGGGCGGCCCAGGCGCCGCTCAAGGACCTGGGCGTCCATCCCGAGACCGGCGATCCCGTCCACGTCATGGCCGGCCGCTTCGGTCCCTACGTGAAGTCCGGCAAGATCAACGCCACCCTGCCCAAGGGCGTGACCCCCGAGGACCTGACCCTCGACGCCGCCCTCCCCCTCCTCGCCGCCAAGGCAGGCGCCGAGCCGAAGAAGAAGACGCCAGCAAAGAAGGCGGCCGCCCCCAAGACCGCCGCCAAGAAGCCCGCAGCCAAGAAGTCGGCCTCAAAGAAAACCGCCGACGCCTGACACGCGCCCTCTCCTCCCCACACCGTGGGGAGGGGGACCGCGCAGCGGTGGAGGGGTTCTTTGCCGCGGTGCCAACCCCTCCGTCACGGCGCTCCGCGCCGCGCCACCTCCCCATCTGCGATGGGGAGGAGAAAAGACCACCACGTCTCCCTCCCCGTTCGGGGAGGGTGGCTGAGCCGCAGGCGAAGCCGGGTGGGGACGGCCGCGTGCCCCATCGACGGCGCGTCAAGCCTCAGCACGTGCGCCCCTGCCGGGCCACCCCCACCCGGTCGCTGACGCGACCACCCTCCCCCAACGGGGGAGGGAGAGCCGACGTCCGCTCTCCGAACCGGATGCGAAACCGCAAGCCGGGACTTCAGCCCGGACGGAACAAAAGTTCTTGCTTTGTTCTTACCCCTGTATCATGCTCCCAGCATGTCACCGGCAACCAAGGGACGAGGCGCGAAGTCCAATGCCACAGGCCGCTACGAAGCCCGTACCCAAGAGGCCTTTGACGACGGCTGGACAGCCGACGATGCGGACGTCGCGCCGCTCCGCACCACCCTCAGCCCCGAACACGCGCGCACCCTCATCACCCGGAACACCAGTCCGGACATCGGTTTCGACCGCTCCATCAACCCGTACAAAGGTTGCGAACATGGCTGCATCTACTGCTACGCCCGTCCGTCCCATGCCTGGATGGGCCTATCCCCGGGCCTGGATTTCGAGAGCCGGATCTTCTTCAAGCCCCACGCCGCACGTCTCCTGGAACAGGAGCTGCTCGCCCCGCGATACCGGTGCAAACGCATCCACATAGGCGGCAACACCGACCCCTATCAGCCGGTCGAGCGCGAGACCCGCTCGACGCGCGGGGTGCTCGAGGTGCTGCAGCGGTTCAACCACCCCTTCAGCATCATCACCAAATCGGTGCTGATCGCCCGCGACGCCGACATCCTGGGTCCGATGGGGCGCGACAAGCTGGCCTCGGCCTTTGTCTCCATCACCACTCTGGACCGGGGGCTCGCCCGCGCCATGGAGCCCCGCGCCTCGACGCCCGCCAAGCGGCTGGAGGCCATCTCCCGCCTGGCCGAGGCCGGTGTTCCCGTGGGCGTCGGCTTCGCCCCCGTCATCCCCGGCCTGAACGACCATGAGTTGGAGGCGGTGCTGGAGGCCGCCGCAAAGGCCGGGGCGACCACCGCCATGTATGTGACGCTGCGTCTGCCGCTCGAGATCAAGGATCTGTTTCGCGAGTGGCTGGCCGACGCCCGGCCGGACCGCGCCGCCCGCGTCATGTCGCTGATCCGCCAGACGCGCGGCGGCAAGGACTATGACGCCGACTGGTCCCAGCGCATGAAGGGCACGGGGCCTGTGGCCGAGCTGATCGGGGCCCGGTTCAAGGCGGCGGTAAAACGCTATGGCCTGGACGCCCCACGCCACCAGCTGGACGAAACCCGGTTCCGCGTTCCCGCCGGCGCCCGCCCACAACTCGACCTGTTCGACGTGGCCTAGCCGCTGCCTAATCTATGGCCGCATCCGTATCGATGGCGTTTGTCACCAGGTCGCGCCACGTCGGGTCGCTGGCGTCCACCAGATCGACGTCGTCCATCAGGGCCACCGCCGCTCCGCCGTCCGGCAGAATCAGGCCCAGCACCTCCATCGACTCGCCCTCGGCGTTCAGATGCGTCTCGGCCTGCACGATCACCGCCGCCTGCTCACCGTCGTCCTCCCACCAGATCACCGGCTGCGGCAGCTCCATGGCCAGCGGCCGCGGATCATCGGTGTCGCCCAGGGCGAACACCGCCCGCCGAGCCTGCACGTCGTCCAGCGTCGCCACCGCACCGGCGAACGGCTTCAGCCGCGTCCAGTCCTCAGCGTCGAAGCCGCCGCCGTCCTCATCGAAGAGCTCGTCCATGATCCCGCCTATCGCCTGAAAACGCCGACCAGCTCCACATGCGTCGACCACAAAAACTGGTCCACCGGCGTCACCCGCTCCAGCCGGAATCCTGCGTCGATCAGCACCCGCGCGTCCCGAGCGAACGTCTGCGGATTGCACGAGACGCCCACCACCACCCCGGCCCTTGTCGCCGCGATCTGCGCGGTCTGCTCGATCGCTCCGGCGCGCGGCGGATCAAACACGACCGCCTCGCAGCCCTTCAGGTCGAACGGCGTCATGGGGCGGCGAAACAGGTCGCGCGCCTCCGCCGAGATGGCCTTCATCCCCTTCGCCGTCTTGACCCCGGCCTTCAGCGCCGCGATCCCGGCGTCGGATGCATCCGCCGCGATCACCGGCGCCACCGTGGCCAGTGGAAAGGTGAAGGTCCCCGCGCCGCAGAACAGGTCGGCGACCTTTTTCGCCCCCTTCACCGCCGCGACCGCCCGCTCGACCATCGCCGCCTCGGCCTCCGGCACGGCTTGCAGAAAGCCGCCGGCCGGCAAGGCCACGGTCGCCGGCCCGAACATCACCTGCGGCTGCCGCGCCGCCATCAGCGTCTCGCCCGCGAGGCTCAGGCGCGCCACATCGGCCCTTCTGGCCGCCGCGACCGCGCGTGTCCGGGCATCCGCGGACAGGCCGCCGGACCGCCGCTCCACCCCCGTCACATCGACGTCCAGGCCTGTCAGGGTCCAGGTGACGTGCAAAGTCGGGGCTGATTTCGGATGCTCCAGGAAGGCGTCAGCCACCTGGGCCAGGGCCGGGAACGCCCGCACCAGCCGGGGATCGGCGATCGGGCACTCGCGCACCTCCACCAGCCGCCACGACCGCCGCGCCTTGAAGCCCAGCACCGCACGTCCATCCGCGCCGCGCCGCGCATGCAGGGCAAGCCGCCGCCGCGTGCCGGGCGGCGTCGCCACCGTCGGGTCGATCTCCGTCTCGATGCGCTCGCGCGCCAGCGCCAGCCGCACCTGCTCGCGTTTCCACTCGAGATACGGCCCGCTGGCCCAATGCTGCAGCGAGCAGCCGCCGCAATCCCCGTATTGCGGCGAGACCGGCGCCACGCGGTCCGGGCTCGGCGAGAGGATCTCGATCTCCTCGGCGCGACCGTCGATCACCCGCCCCCGCACTGTTTCTCCCGGCAGGGTCAGGCTGGCGAACACCGGCCCGGCGGGCGTTTGCGCGACGCCGTCGCCCTGTCCGCCGACGCGCTCGATCCTCAAGGTCTCCATCGCCCGGCTTCTAGCCGCTTGCGCGCCCGGCACAAAGGCCGCGCTCCGATGAACAAAGATGAACAAGGGGCTCAACCACCGTTCAGCTTGGCGGGCTTAGCATGCAACACAGACGGGCCGAGACCGTTAACGGACCAGCGTTCAGGTCTCGATCAACAGGAAACACACCGATGCCCCTGCATCTCTCCCGCAAGTCTCTCGCCGCTTCGGCCGCCGTCTTGGCTGGTCTGACCGTTCTGCCGGCCGCCGCCTCGGCTCAGTCCTACGGCTATGGCCAGAACTACGGCACCGGCGCCTACGGCCGCACCTATGACTACGACCGCGACTATCGGTATGATCGCAACTATCGCGACCAGCGGTGTGACCGCGAACGCTCGGGCCGCACCGGCGCGGGCGCGGTGATCGGCGGCGGCGCGGGCGCCCTGATCGGCTCTCAACTGACTGGCCGCAGCAGCAAGACCGAAGGCGCCCTGATCGGCGGCGCGCTGGGCGCCGTCCTCGGCTCCCAGGTCGGACGCGGCAGCTCGGACGCCTGCTACGACCGCGCGTCGGGCTACGACTACGACTACCGGTACGACCAGCCCCGCTATTATGACGACCGCTATACCGGAGATCAGGGCTACTACGATGATCGCCGCGACTACGGCTACGACCGCGGCGGCTACTACAACCAGTATCCGGCTCAGTACGGCGGCTACAGCAGCTACGGCAGCGGCTACAGCGGCTATGGCTACAACCAGTCCTATTCGTCGGGCTACGGCTACAGCTCGGGCTACGAGTGCCGCAGCGTCAGCACCACGACGCGGGACCGCTGGGGCCGGCTGGTGACCACCACGCGCGAGGTCTGCTGACCCGCCACGCCATCGCGGCGTCGATCATTTTCAGCCCCCCTGTCGATCGACGACGTGCTGGGAGCCGCCGGAGGAGCCATCCCCCGGCGGTTTCTCATTGTCCGTCTCGGCTCGCCCACAGCAGGAACTCGACGTTGCCGTCGCCGCCGGCGATCGGGCTCTCGACCGTCGCCTGAACGGCCCAACCGCATTGCGCCAGCCAGTCGCATACGCGCTGCAGCGCCGCCTCGCGCTGGTTCGCATCCTTGACCAGTCCGCCCTTGCCGACCGCCTTCGGACTGTCCGCCTCGAACTGCGGCTTGACCAGGGTCACGAGGTCGGCGTCCGGCGCGGCGAGCGACAGAGCGGCGGGCAGCACCTTGGCCAGGCCGATAAAGCTGGCGTCGCAGACGATCAGCCCAGGCGGATCGGGGATCAGCTCTGGCGTCAGGTCGCGGGCGTCGGTCCGCTCCAGGCTCACGACACGCGGATCGGCCGCGATCCTGGGGTGCAGCTGACCAAAGCCCACATCGACTGCGAACACGCGGGCGGCGCCGCGCTCCAGGCAAACCTCGGTGAAGCCGCCGGTCGAGGCGCCGACATCCAGCACCACCCGACCCTCGACCTGCACCGGCCAGAGGGTCAGGGCGTGATCCAGCTTCAGCGCGCCGCGTCCGACGAACCGGTGCGCGGCCTCGGCCTCGATGGCCGCATTCTCGGCGACCTGTTCCGACGGCCTGGCGACCAGGCGGCCGTCCGCCCTCACCCGCCCCGCCTCGATGGCGGCGCGCGCCCGGGCGCGGGTTTCGAACAGGCCCCGCGCGACCAGAAGCTGATCGATCCGCATCTAATCCTCCCCTCTTGGGGGAGGGGGAGGGGGACCGCGAAGCGGTGGAGGGGGAACGACGCGGTTACAGTGTCTGGGGCCAGATCCCTCCACCAGGCCGCGCATGGTCCCCCTCCCCCAAGAGGGGAGGATTCCCGTCATGCGATGTCAGCCAGGCGGGCCAGGGCCGCCTGCAGTTTCACCTTGCCCGCTTCGGCTTCGGCCAGCTTGGCTCGCTGCTCCTCGACCACTTCCGGCGCGGCGCGGGACACGAAGTTGGGGTTGCCCAGCTTCTTGTTCACATGGCCGATGTCGCTGTCGAAGGCGGCGATTTCCTTCTCCAATCGACCCCGCTCTGCGGCCAGGTCGATGATCCCGGCCAACGACAGGGCAACCGTAGTCCCGCCGGACACCAGCGTCACCGCGCCGGCGGGCGCGGCATCCGCAGTGTCGAAGCTGGAGACGCGGGCGAGCGTCAGGATCAGGTCGCGATGGCGCGCGATGCGCTCGGCGCCCGCCGCATCCGGCGACACAAAGGTCAGCGGCGGCTTTGCGGACGGCGGCACGTTCATCTCGCCGCGCAGGGCGCGTACGTCGGTGACCAGATCGACCAGCCAGCCGATCTCGCCCTCGGCCTCGGCGTCCACGAAGCTGTCAGGCAGCACCGGCCAGTCGGCGCCGATCAGCAGGCCGTCACGCGCCGGCCCCTCCCTGCCCAGCTCGGCCCACAGCTCCTCGGTGATGTAGGGCATCACGGGGTGCAGCAGCTTCAGCGTCTGGTCCAGCGTCCAGGCCGTCATGGCGCGGGTCTCGGCCTTGGCGGCTTCGTCCGATCCCTGGAACACGGGCTTGGCCAGTTCCAGATACCAGTCGCAGAACACGTTCCAGATGAAGCGGTAGAGAGCGCCCGCCGCATCGTCGAACCGGCCGCCTTCGATGGCGTCCGACACCGCGCGTTCGGCCTTGGTCAGTTCGCCGCGGATCCAGCGGTTGATCGTCCGTTCGACGGTCGCGGGATCGAAGCCCTCGACGCGGCGCGCCTCGTTCATCTGGCTGAACCGGGCGGCGTTCCACAGCTTGGTGCCGAAGTTGCGATAGCCCTCGATCCGCTGCTTCGACAGCTTGATGTCGCGCGTGCCCGACAGGATCGCCATGGTGAAGCGCAAGGGGTCGGCGCCCAGCTCGTCGATGATGCCCAGGGGGTCGATGACGTTGCCCTTGGACTTGCTCATCTTCTGGCCCTTCTCGTCGCGGACCAGGCCGTTGATGATGACCCGCTTGAACGGGACCTCGCCCATGAAGTGCCGGCCCATCATCATCATCCGGGCGACCCAGAAGAAGATGATGTCCGCCGCCGTCACCAGGTCGCTGGTCGGATAGAACCGCTCCAGGTCCTCGGTCTTCTCCGGCCAGCCCATGGTCGAGAACGGCCACAGGGCCGAGGAGAACCAGGTGTCGAGGACGTCCTCGTCGCGGTACAGCGGCTTGCCGCCAGCCGCCGCGACCGCCTCTTCCTCGGTTTCGGCGACGTAGACCGCGCCGTCCTCGTCATACCAGGCCGGGATCTGGTGACCCCACCAGAGCTGGCGCGAGATGCACCACGGCTCGATGTTGCGCAGCCATTCGAAGTAGATCTTCTCATAGGACTTCGGCTCGAACACTGTGTCGCCCTGCTCCACCGCCTTCAGCGCGGGCTGGGCCAGGGTGTGGGCGTCGACGTACCACTGGTCCGTCAGCCACGGCTCGATGACCACGCCCGAACGGTCGCCGTGGGGCACGACATGCCTGGTCTTTTCGATCTCGCGCAGCCACCCGGCCTCTTCCGCCAAGGCGATGATGGCCTTGCGGGCGGCAAACCGGTCCATACCGTCGTACTCGGCCGGGATGTCGGGCGTATCGGCCGTGGTGATGCGGGCAAAGGCGTCCAGCACGTTCAGGGCCTGAAGCCCCGCACGCTTGCCGACGCCGAAGTCGTTGAAGTCGTGCGCCGGCGTGATCTTGACCGCGCCCGAGCCCTTGGCCGGGTCGGCGTAGTCGTCGGCGACGATGGGGATGCGGCGGCCGGTGATCGGCAGGGTCACGAACTTGCCGACCAGCCCGGCATACCGCTCATCGTCCGGATGCACCGCCACGCCGGTGTCGCCCAGCATGGTCTCGGGCCGGGTCGTCGCCACGACGATGAAGTCGCGCGTCTCCCACTCGGTCGCCTTGCCGTCCTCGTCGAAGGCCATCGGATGCTCGTACGTCACGCCATCCGCCAGCGGATAGGCGAAGTGCCAGTAGGCGCCGTCCACCTCGCGCTGCTCGACCTCCAGGTCCGAGATGGCGGTCTGGAAATGCGGGTCCCAGTTCACCAGCCGCTTGTCGCGGTAGATCAGCCCTTCCTTGTACAGCTGCACGAACACCTTGCGGACGGCGGCGTTCAGCCCCTCGTCCAGGGTGAAGCGTTCGCGCGACCAGTCGCAGGAGGCGCCCAGGCGTCGCAGCTGCTGGACAATGGTCCCGCCGCTCTCGGCCTTCCATTCCCAGACCTTTTGCACAAAGGCGTCGCGGCCCATGTCGCGCCGGCTGATGTTGCCGTCCGCCGCCAGCTTGCGCTCGACCACCATCTGGGTGGCGATGCCGGCGTGGTCGGTGCCGGGCAGCCACAGCACCGCCTTGCCCTTCATCCGGTGATAGCGGGCCAGGATGTCCTGCAGCGTATTGTTCAGCGCATGCCCGATATGCAGCGAGCCGGTCACGTTCGGCGGCGGGATGACGATCGAATAGGCGTCGGCCGCGCCGTCGGTCGGCTGCGCGGTGCGGGGCGCGAACAGGCCGCTTTCCTCCCACTGCGCATAGAGACGCGGCTCGGCGGCCTGGGGATCGAAGGTTTTTTCAAGCATGACGGTTTGTCTTCGGAAATGCGAAGGGGCGGCCCCTTCAGGAGCCGCCCCTCGGATTAGTCTGGGCTGGAGCGAAGGGCTAGAGCCTGATCGGCTGAGGTGGAATCGCTTCGCGATTCCTCTGATGCCGTGAATCAGGCTCCAGTTCATTCTGGAGCGAAATCCGGACCGAGTTGGACTGCGTCCAACTCAACCGATTTCGCTCTAGGCGCTGCGCGCGATGCGTTCCACTTCCTTGCGTACCTGCGCCTCGACGATGCCGGTCAGGTTGGCGTCCAGCCAGTCCTTCAGCATCGGCCGCAGCAGCTGGCGCGCCAGTTCCTCGACCGTGACGCCGCCGATCCCCGTCTCGTCGGAGGCCTCGGGCTTCTTGAACGAGGCGGCGAGCCCGGCGAAGGCGGAGGCCGCGCTGGCGGCGGCGCTGTCGCCGACCAGGGTGTCGTAGCCCACGTTGGACGCCTGCGGCGTGTCTTCAACCGGGGTCGGATGCGGCGCGGCCGGGAACGGCGCGTCGGCGGGGTCCATCACGTCCAGGTCGCCGATGCTCTCGTTCGGCGCCTCATAGCGGTCGGTCAGTTCCAGAACGTCGTCTTCGCTCGCCGGCGGCTCGGGCTCGGCGGGCGGCGCGAAGCTGGTCGGCGCCTCGACCGGAGCGTCGTCCTCGGCCGGCGCCGTCGCGGCAGGCGGCGTTCCGGCCGTGTCGGCCGGCGCTTCGTCTTCGGAGATGATCCGGCGAATCGACGCCAGAATCTCTTCCATGGTCGGTTCCTGGGACTGGTCGGTCATGGCGAAACCCCGAGCGGAGATTGGAACAATGGCGTCAGGCGCAGCAGCGTCGCCGTTCGCCCAAGCCCTGTCGTCGCATCAACGCCCGTCGGAATCAACGGGCCTTGATGTTGAACGAAGTCAGGAAGCGGGAGCGGTCTGGACGACCTGGCGCTTCAGCTGGGTGTCGATGGGCGCATCGGCCGTGTCCGGCGTCTCGACCACCACCGGCGCGCCGATCCGGTCCAGCGTCTCGACCACGCCGTCCCACGGCAGGCCGCCGCGATCCTTGACCCGCTCGTAGTTGGCGACCGGATCGTAGGCCGGCAGCGTCGGGTCGAGGTCCGGTCCGCCCAGACGGCCCATCGCGGCCAGCAACGAGGCCTTGGCCACATATTCGTTGGCGCGGGCCGAGGCCAGGGTCACCTGCGACGATCGGAGCGTCAGCTCCTGCTGCAGCACGTCCAGCGTGGTGCGCAGGCCGACCTGCGCCTCCTGGCGGACGCCCTCGGCCGCGACGGAGGCGGCGCGCACCGCCTCCTCGCCCGCCGCCAGCGTCGATTGCGCCGACAGCACCTGGGCATAGGCCGAGCTGACGCTTTGCAGCACGCCGCGCCGCTGACCTTCGACGCCGATCTGCGCAGCGTTGGCGCGCTCCAGCGCCTGGGCCACGCGCGAGCGATTCAGCCCGCCGGTGAACAGCGGCACAGACACCGAGGCCGTGGCGCTGAACGCCTGGCGGTCCGCCAATTCGCCGATGTCGCCGAGGTTGGAAGTCGAGGCCCCATAGGACGCCGCCAGACGCGCCGATGGCAGGTATTCGGCGCGGGCCTGAGCGACCCCCGCCTCCGCCACCTGTTGAACATAGAGAGCCGCAAGGATGGTCGGGTTAGCCGCCAGCGCAGCATCCAGCGCCGCCTCGAACTCCGTCGGGATCGGCGGCAGGACCGGCGCAGCCTCAAGGTCGGCCGGGGCCTGACCGACGATGGCGGCGTAGTTGGCGCGGCTGATAGACAGCTGGGCCTGGGCGTTGGCGAGGTCGGCCTGCGACTGCGCCAGGCTGGCCTCGGCCTGCGCCACGTCGGTGCGGGTGATCTCGCCGACCTCGAAGCGCGCGCTGGTCTCCTCCAGCTGCCGCTGCAGCACGGTCAGGTTCTCCTGGCGGATGCGCAGGATTTCCAGGTCGCGGGTGACGTTGACGTAGGCCTGGATGGTCGAGACCATCACCTGCTGCTCGATGTCGCGCAGGTTCTCGCGCCCGGCCAGCACATTGGCCAGCGCCGCATCGATGGCCAGCGACGTGCGCCCGCCGGTCCAGATGTTCTGCGACAGGCTGACGCCCACATCGGCGGTGTCGCTGTCGGAATCGCCCGACACGGTGATCGGCGCGCCGGTCGGGCCCGTGACGGTCGCATCGGGCGCCCAGACGCGGGAATAGCCGACGCTGCCGGATGCGCTCACCTGCGGGCGCAGTCCCGCGCGGGCCTGAACCACGCTTTCGTCCAGGCCGCGCTGGTTGGCGCGCTGGGCCAGCAGGTTGGGGTTGGTCTGATAGGCCAGCGCGATCGCCTCGCGCAGCGTTTCCGCCGATGCGGGCTGCGCCATGGCGACCGACAGGGCGACCACGGCTGCCGAGGTCAGGCCAAGCGTGCGTTTCAACATAGTCCGTCCCCGTGGACGCCAGTCTGTCGGCGTCGAAATCTCGTAGCAGCCTAACTGGCGTCTAGCCTGACGCCGCGCCAGTTAAGTTTTCTTCACGCTGGCGCGTTGTTCAAAGGGCGAACGCCGGCGCGGGCGTCATCGCCGCCAGCACCGCCGGCGAAGAGTCGAACAGCGGCCGGCGCGACAGGCCCTCGCGGCCACGCACATACAGCACCGCCTTGCCGACCGGCCCCTGCCGTTCCACCACCGCCAGGCGTCCCCCGATGCGCAGTTTCTCGATCCAGGCGTCCGGCCGTACGGCCACCGCGCCTTCGCTGACAATGATGTCCCAGCCTTCGCCGTGCGGCTGGTCCAGCGGCGCGACCACCGTCTGCACGCCCTCGTCGGCCAGCACCGGCGCCACCACGTCCATGACGGCCTGGTCCGCCTCCTGCGCCGTGACCACCGCTCTCATCCGCTGCAGCACGGCGGCGGCGTAAGGGGCGGCGATGGCCAGGGCCTTTTCGCCCTCGCGCACGTCGAGCGCCTGCAGCAGCTTGGCGATATCGCGCGCCTCCATCAGCCGACGATCGCCGGCGATCTGGACCGGCGCCTCGGCATAGGCGGCGAACGCCCGCTCCGGATCGCAGAAGCGCTCGCGCGGCACGACCAGCAGGGCGGCCTGCAAGGCCCGGTCGGTGACGTCGTTCACCCGCACCTGCGAATCGACCATGACCTTGCGCGCGGCGGTGAAATCCATCGGAACAGCCTTGGGGAAGAAGCGAACAGCGTAAAACTTGCCGCGCTTATAGGTCCGCGCGTTGCGGCGGACAATCCGATCTGATAGCGAACGCCCCTCGCGATGGACCGCCCCCTCCAAAGGGCAGCGGCCTGATGGCGGAGTGGTGACGCAGAGGACTGCAAATCCTTGCACCCGGGTTCGATTCCCGGTCAGGCCTCCATCGCGATTGTCCCCTTAATCCGCAGCTCGCCCCTGCCCGCTCAGCAGCGGGCTGGTCAGGTGATGCAGGGCGATGGCGCTGGTCGCCGCGACGTTCAGCGAATCAAAGCCGCCGTGCATCGGAACGCCGACCGCGCGGCATCTGGCGATCACCTCGGCGGGCAGACCCGGCCCTTCCGAGCCCAACACGATCGCCACAGGTCCCTCACGACGGTAGCCCGCCAGCGTCTCCGACGCGCCAGGCGTCAGGGCCAGGATCTCGAACCGACGCGCGAGGAGTCGCTCTACGATCGCTTCCGCTGATCCGCCGACGGCGAACGGCGTTCTCAGCACCGCACCCACCGAGACCCGGACGGCCTTGCGGTAGAAGGGATCGCAGCACCGATCGTCCAGCAGCACGGCGTGCGCGCCGAACGCCGCCGCATTGCGAAACAGTCCGCCGATATTGTCGTGATTGCCGATGCCGCAGGCGACCACCACCGCCGCCGCCTCGCCCGCGCCGGCCAGCAGATCATCCACGCCCGGCGACCGGGGCTTCTCCCCGAGCGCCAGGATGCCCCGGTGCAGCGGAAAGCCGGCGATGCGGTCCAGCACGGCCTGCGGCGCGACATAGGTCGGCGCATCGATCCCGTCGGCGACATCGGCCATCGCCTCCGCGCGATTCTCCGCCAGCAGCAAGGCGCGGGCCGGGCAGCGCGATGCCGCCGAGGCCAGCACCCGCACGACCACCTCCCCTTCCGCCACGAACAGCCCCTGCCGACCCGTCAGGTCGCGCTCGCGAATGTCGCGAAAGGCGGCGATGCGCGGGTCTTCGGGATCGTCGATGCGGATCATGCGTCTGCATACACTTTTCCCCATTGCGTGAACCGAAAAGGCGCTGCTATACGCCCGCCTCCCGAGCAGCTGTTCCGCGGTAGCTCAGTGGTAGAGCAGCCGACTGTTAATCGGCTGGTCGTAGGTTCGAATCCTACCCGCGGAGCCACTCTCCCCCTGTTCCAAAGGGGTTTCGGGCAGATCCTTACTTCCTTGCTTACCAAGCCGTTCGACGGGCCGTTAAGGCGCGCCGCCCTATGCCTTGGCCCTCACCGAGGGCGGGCCGATGCTGGAAGCGATCGCGATACTGTTGCTTCAGGCGGGAACGCCGAGCGCCGCCTCCTGGGCGCCTCAAGGGCCCGCGCCGCTGTCGGATGACGCCCTGGCGATGGAGCGATCTGGACCGATCGCCGCTCCGCTTCGTGCCATGCGATCGGCCTCGTCGCCCTCCATGCCGTTAGATTGGGCCGACCGTTTCGATTCCAGCGTCATGTCCGTTCGCCTGACCACGCAGATGATCGAAGCGATGATGCAGCCCGAGCGGGCGGACTTCGGCTTCTATTCCGGATTTCTGCTGACGCCGGGGACCACCATCAACGTGACAGCCACCATCGACGGACGCGACTTCCAGCTCCGCTGACCCCGCTTGCGGCGCATCACCGCAGTCGCCGCCATTGCGTTCCATTCGCACCGCGCCTAATGCGAAGCACTCGCAATACAGGGTGACACGGTGCTTCTTTCGACTCGTCTGCTTTCCTGCTCGGCCGCATGGCTGCTCGCCTGCGCCGCCGCGCCCGTCCTGGCGCAGGAGGCCGACGCCGCTCAGCTGGACGACATCGTGGTCACCGGCAGCCAGGTCGGCCTGCCGCAGGCCTACACCGGCGGTCAGGTGGCCACGGGCGGCCGGGTCGGCCTGCTCGGCGCGCTGGACATCATGGACACGCCGTTCTCGACCACCAACTACACCGAAAGCCTGATCCGGGATCAGCAGGCCCGCAGCGTGGCCGACGTGCTGCAGAACGACCCGACGATCCGCATCAGCAAGGGGTTCGGCAACTTCCAGGAACTGTATGTCATTCGCGGTTTCCCGATCTACTCGGACGATATGACCTACAACGGCCTGTTCGGCGTTCTGCCGCGCCAGTTCGTGGCGGCCGAACTGCTGGAGCGGGTCGAGGTTTTCCGCGGCGCCAGCGCCTTTCTGAACGGCGCGGCGCCGGGCGGCAGCGGCGTCGGCGGCGCGATCAACCTGGTTCCGAAGCGCGCGCCGAACACGCCGCTCAGCCGTCTGACCGCCAGCTGGGACGGGGGCGACGAGATCGGCGCGGCCGCCGATCTGGCCCGACGCTTCGACGACGGCGCCTATGGCGTACGCCTGAACCTGGTCAGCCGCGCGGGCGAAGCCGAGATCGAGGATCAGAACAGCGAGCTGAACGTGGTCGGCCTGGGCGTCGATCATCGCGGCGCGCGCGCCCGCTTCTCCGCCGACCTGGGGTTCCAGGACCACCGCATCGACGCGCCGCGCCCACAGGTGACGCCCGCAGGCGCAGTCCCCGCCCCGCCGTCGGCCAGCAGCAATTTCGCTCAGCCCTGGACCTATACGGACGAGACCCAGCTGTTCGGCGCGGCGCGCGGCGAGTTCGACCTGACCGACGACGTCACGGCCTGGGCCGCCGTCGGCGGTCGCCGGGGCAAGGAGCGCAACTCCCTGGCCAATCCGACAGCACAGCCCGATGGGACGCTCAGCGCCAATCGCTTCGACAATGGGCGTCGTGACGAGGTGTTTTCGGCCGACGTCGGCGTTCGTGCGGACCTGGAGACCGGGCCGATCGGTCACCGGCTGATTGCATCCGCCGCACGGATCCAAAGCCGCGAAAGCAACTCTTACGCCTTTTCCGACTTCGCGGGCTTCGCCAGCGACCTGTATGACCCCGTCGTCGTGGCCGCGCCGTCTCCCGACGCCCTGACGGCCGGCTCCCTGAGCGATCCCACGATCGTCGCCCGGGTCCGGATGACCAGCGTCGCCGTCGCCGACATGCTGTCCTTCCTGGACGATCGGCTGCTGGCGACGATCGGCGTCCGGTACCAGGAAGTCGAGAACCGCGCCTACGACTACAATAGCTCCGCACAGACCGGCGGCTATTCGAGCGACGCCTCGACGCCCGTGTTCGCCCTCGTCTACAAGCCGTCCGACCGTCTTTCCGTTTACGCCAACTACGCCGAAGCCCTGCAGCCCGGCTCGACCGCACCCGCGCAAAGCGGCGGACTGCCTGTGGCGAACGCCGGCGAAGTTCTGGCGCCCTTCCGCTCCGAGCAGATCGAGGCCGGGCTGAAGTACGACGCCGGGACGTTCGGCGGGGTGCTCAGCGTCTTTCGCACCACTCAGCCGTCCACCCTCTTTGACACGGCCAGCCGCGTGTTCAGTTCAGATGGCGAGCAAGAGAACCGCGGCGTCGAGCTCAGCCTGTTCGGAGAACCCCTCACGGGCCTTCGGCTGATCGGCGGCGCGACCTGGCTGGACACGGAGATCACACGATCCCAGGACGCCGCCCTGGTCGGCCGCGCCGCCATCGGCGTTCCCGACTTCCAGGCCAGCGCCAATGTCGAATGGGATGTGGCCTTCGCGCCCGGGCTGACGGTCGAGGGCCGCGTGGTCCATGCCGGCGAGCAGCCCGTCGACGGCCTCAACACGATCGAGCTGGACAGCTGGACCCGCTTCGACGCCGGCGTTCGCTACGCCTTCGAGGCGTCCGGCACGCCCCTGACCCTGCGCGCGAGGATCGAGAACGTGGCGGACGAGGACCAGTGGGTCGCGGTCGGCGGCTTCCCGGGCTCCAACTACCTGACGCTGGGTGCGCCGCGCACCTTCCGCCTTTCGGTGACGGCGGACTTCTGAGCGGATGAAGACGAGCACCGTTCGCGCCTGGTCCTGGGCTCACAAGTGGACCAGCCTGGTCTGCACCCTGTTCCTGCTGATGCTGTGCGTGACGGGCCTGCCGCTGATCTTCACGCATGAGATCGAGCATGCGCTGGAGCAGGAGCACTGGACGCCGGCCAACCCGGACGGACCGATGCTGCCGCTGGATCGCGTGCTGGACATCGCCTTGGCCGATCGACCGGGAGAATTGCCGATCTTCATGAGCTTCGACGAGGATCGTCCGGTGGTGAACGTCACCACCGCGCCCAGCGTCGACTCACCCGGATCGCAGATGCATTTCGCGCCCTACGACCGCACCAGCGGCGAGCTGGCGCCCCAGGTCGGCGGCAACGCCGTGCTCGAGTTCCTGCTTCAGTTGCACACCGACATGTTCGCGGGCCTGCCCGGCATGCTGTTCCTGGGGCTGATGGGGCTGCTGTTCGCCGTTTCCATTGTCTCCGGGGTGGTGCTGTATGCGCCCTTCATGCGTCGCCTTCCGTTCGGCGCGGTGCGCACCGCCAGGTCACGAAGGGTCAGGTGGCTGGACTATCACAACCTCCTGGGCGTGATCGCCGTGGCCTGGATGCTGGTGGTTGGGCTGACCGGCGTGGTGAACACCCTGGCCGATCCCATCATCTCCTACTGGAAGACGGATCGTCTCGGGCGCCTGACCGCCGCCTACGCCAGCAAGGATCCGGCAGTCGCGCGCAGTTCGCTGGACGATGCGGTGGCCAAGGCGCAGCAGGCCCTGCCCGGCATGCAGTTGCAGTTCGTCGCCTTCCCGGGCGGCGCCTATTCCACCGACCATCACTACGCGGTCTTCTTTCACGGCGACACGCCGGTCACCAAGCATCTGATCACCCCGGCGCTGATGGATGCGCAGACGGGCGAGCTGACCGCCGCCGAGCCGATGCCGTGGTACGCCAAGACCCTGTCCCTGTCGCAGCCGCTGCATTTCGGCGATTACGGCGGCCTGCCGCTGAAGATCCTGTGGGCGCTGCTGGACCTGGCCACCATCGCGATCCTGGTCACCGGCGTCTACCTGTGGCTCTCGCGGCGTCGCCAGCCCCGGACGGCGCGTGATGACCAACCCCTATTGGCGAGCGAACCATGAGCAAGATCAAGGCCTTGAGCCTGCGGGCCATATTCGCCGCGCCGCTGCTGATCGGCGTGCTCAGCCTGATCGGGCTGGTCGCGGCGCTGCTGGGCGACGCGGCCTGGGATGTGGCGGGCTGGCTCGGCCTGGCGGCGCCTCTGGTCGCCTTCGCCTGGGCCCTGATCAGGGCGCCGGCCGACCGCCCGCGCGGCCGAACAGCAACAACGCCCCAACCGCAGCGCACCCCGCTGCGCCCACGACCAGCAACAGCGCATCGCCCAGACGCTCGCCCGATCCGAGCGCCTCGCTGATCACACCGGTCAGGAAAGGTCCCAGCGCCGATCCCACCACCGCCGTCAGGGTCATGTAGAGCGCCGTCACGGACCGCCGTGTCTCTCTCGGCGCCCTGACGATGACCGCCGCCAGGCACGCCACCGCCGAAGCCCCTGCGCCGGCCGTCAGCAGCCCATACCCCAAGAGGACTGACGGGCCGTTCAGGCTCATCAGCGCCGCACCGCTCAGCGCCAGCGCCACGCCGATCGCAACGGTCAGGCGCGGCCCTCGCACGCCCAGCCGGTCCGTCAACCAGCCGGCCGCCAGATGCCCGACAGGGGCCGCAACCAGCACGATCCACCCGGCCGTCAGCGCGCCGCTCGCGGCGTCCAGGCTGGTCGCCCGCGTCAGCAAGGACGGCGCCCAGGCCGCGCCCGCCTGGACCATCAGGACGCTGAACCCGCCCGCCAAGGCCAAAGGCGCCAGGCCGCTCGACCGGTCCACCAGCCGACGCAGGCCCTGGCGCAGGCCGCCATCCTCGACGCTGGCCGCGCCCCGTGGGATCCATGCTGCCAGCAGGCCGAGCACCACGAGGTTGGGGATGGCGAAGGCGAGAGCGGCGACCCGCCAGGGCGACAGCGCCGCAAGGCCCCACGCCGCAGCCAGCGCCAGCAGGACGCCGCCGAGCAGCAGGGCCCCGCTTCGTCCCATGGCCGAGCCGCTGGTGAATACCGAGGTGGCGCGACCTCGCTGCTCTGACGCAAAACTCGCCGCGATGACCGCCAGCGCGGTCGGCGCAAAGGCCGCCTGCCCCAGTCCCAGCACCAGCCGACCCGCAGCCAGCGTTCCGAAATCCGATCCGAAGGCGAAGATCAGATGGCCAAGCGTCCAGACCGCGACGCACCCGATCAGCATCGACCGGGCCGGCCACCGCCCGCCGATCAAGGCGCCGGGCGCATAGATCAGCGCGAACGCAGGCCCCAGCAGAACCCCGAGCGCCGCGTCATCCAGCCCGACCTCGCGCGACAGCAGGGGCCCGAACACCGCCGCCATGGATCGGTCCGCGGTCGCCAGGAAATGCGCCGCCGCCAAGACCAGCAGGATGCGCCTTCCCTCACCACGCCCGAAGGACGAACCCAGTCTCGTCATGCACCCCGCCCGTGTCTCGGGCAGGCAGGCAGCGCGGGTGCGGACGCCGGTATCGGCAGCGACATGAATGAAATGCTCGAGCTGAAAGGGTTCGCGCGGCGGGGGGAATCGCGCCTGGATTGCCGACCGTGCAACGCCACCGTAAAGCCTGTTCCTCATCGTCGTAAACCGAACAGGGATCGTGGAATGGCCGAGCGTCTCGCCTTCAGCAGCGAAGGCCAGGACCCCGACGAAGCCTTTCACGACTACCGCCAGCTGTTCAGCACCGGCGCGGACGTCGAACGCGGCGACGGCGCCTTCTTGGCCTGGATGAAGGGGTGGCGGCTCAGCGGCATCCTGATCTTCGAGCGCCGTCTGTCCGGCGTGATCCATTCAAGGCTGCAGCGCACCGCATCCGACGGCTTTGACCATCTGGTCTTCACCCTGGTGCTGTCCGGCCGGGTCGTGGGCGGACCGGAAAGCGGGTTCGAGGCCGCCACACCGGGTGAAATCTACCTGGCCGACACCCGCCATCCCATCCGGCACGCCTTTCACGACGCCCATGTGATCACCGCCAGCATCGGCCGCGACCTGGTTCGGGCCGGTCTGGGCGACGCCGTCGATCAGTTGCACGGCGTGGTCCTGCACCCGCCGGGCGCCGGCATGCTGGCCGACTACATGCAGGCGCTGGTCCGCAACGCCGACGCCCTGAAAGGCCGCGCCCTGCCGGCGCTGGCGCGCAGCCTAATCGACCTGCTCAGCGTCGTGGACGAACTGCAGTCCACCCCGGCGAGCGAGGCGGCCCGGCTGGAATATTCACGACGTGAAGGCGTGGAGCGCTTCATCCAGCAGCGACTGCCGGACCGCAGCCTGTCGGTCGACGACGTCATCAACGGCGCGGGCATCTCCCGCTCGGCGCTGTACCGGCTTTACGAGGCCGAAGGCGGCGTCGCCCGCCTGATCCAGCGTCGCCGGCTGGAGGCGCTGCGATCCGCGCTGGACCTTCGCGACTCCAGCCCCATGAGCCTGCTCGCCGAACGTCTGGCCTTCGCCGACGAACGCCAGATGAGCCGTCAGTTCCAGCGCGCCTATGGCGTCACGCCCCTTGCCTATCGCGCACAGGTCTCCGACACCCCGCCGGGAGAGGTGCAGGACGCCCGGCGGCGCTGGAAGGGCTGGATGACGGAGTTGTCCTGACTTCCGGGCGCGGGCTCGGCGTCAGACGTCCGACGCCGCCCTCTCGCGCTCGATCCGTTGATTCCCGGCGTCGATGACGGCCAGCATCGCCTGCGAGGCGCCGGGGCCGTCTCTCGCCTCAATGCAGTCCACGATCCGGGCATGCGCGGCGACCGTTTCCAGGTGCAGCGTCTGGCTGCGCGTGGGCGGGCTTAGACGAAACGCCTCAAGCAGCGCCGCTTCAATCACACTGGCGACCGATCGCATCATCGGATTGTGCGAGGCGGCGCCGATGGCGAGGTGCAGCGCCAGGTCTGCCTGGGCGAACCCGTATTCCGACGTGGTTTCGCGCCCCATCCGCTCCAGCGCCTCGCGCATCGCCAGCAGGTTGTCGGCCGTGCGCCGCTGCGCGGCCAGCGCGGCGGCCGCCGGCTCGACCGCCCGCCGGATCTCGGCCAGCTGCTGGCGGAACGCCTCGTTCATGCCCCCCGCGACCTGCCAGCTCAGCACTTCCTTGTCGAAGAAGTTCCATTCGCCCGGATCGGTCACCCGCGTGCCGACGCGCGTCTTGACGTTCAGAAAGCCCTTGGCGGCCAGGGTTTTCAGCGCCTCCCGCAGCGCCGTGCGCGACACGCCGAAACGGTCCAGCAGATCGGCCTCCATCGGCAGCTTGTCGCCGGGACGGATGGCCCCGGACAGGATTTGAAGCGCCAGCGCGCGCACGATCTGATCGTGCGCCGACAGGATCGGCCGCTCCCGGCCGGAAAGCGAATGGGCGCTACGCTGATGGTCGTGATCCATGAAGTTCAACATTAAAGCAGCGGCGATCACACGCCCAGCCTGTTCATCCATTGATATTATGATATCTCCAACGACGATCTCGCCGCCGGAGCCGTCATGTCGCCTTGCACTCCCAAGCCGCTTCGCTCGCGCGCCTGGTTCGACAACCCAGACAATCCCGACATGACGGCGTTGTATCTCGAGCGCTACCTGAACTACGGCCTGACGCTAGACGAGCTGCGCGGCGGCAAGCCGATCATCGGCATCGCCCAGACGGGATCGGACCTGTCGCCCTGCAACCGCCACCACCTGGTCCTCGCCCAGCGCCTGCGCGAGGGCATCCGCGAGGCCGGCGGCATCGCCATGGAGTTCCCGGTTCATCCGATCCAGGAAACGGGCAAGCGGCCCACGGCGGGCCTGGACCGCAACCTCGCCTACATGGGCCTGGTGGAGCTGCTTTACGGCTATCCGCTCGATGGGGTGGTGCTGACCATCGGCTGCGACAAGACCACCCCGGCCTGTCTGATGGCGGCCGCGACGGTCGATATCCCCGCCATCGCCCTGTCCGTCGGGCCGATGCTGAACGGCTGGCACAAGGGCGAGCGGGTCGGCTCGGGCACCATCATCTGGCAGGCCCGGCAGATGATGGCCGCCGGAGAGATCGACTACGAACAGTTCATCGACCTGGTCGCCACCTCGGCGCCGTCCGTCGGCTACTGCAACACCATGGGCACGGCCACGACCATGAACGCGCTGACGGAGGCGCTGGGCATGTCCCTGCCCGGCTCGGCGGCCATCCCCGCGCCCTATCGCGAGCGTCCCCAGGTCGCCTATCTGACCGGCAAGCGCATCGTCGAGATGGTGCGCGAAGACCTGAAGCCCTCCGACATTCTGACGCGTGAGGCGTTCGAGAACGCCATTGTCGTCAACTCCGCCATTGGCGGCTCCACCAATGCGCCGATCCACCTGACCGCCCTGGCCCGCCACGCAGGCGTCGACCTGCCGCTGAAGGCCTGGGAAGAGGTGGGGCACAAGACGCCGTTGCTGGTGAACCTGCAGCCCGCCGGCAAATACCTTGGCGAGGACTTCCATCAGGCCGGGGGCGTGCCGGCGGTGGTGGCCGAACTGATGCGGCACGGCATGATTCACGAGCAGGCGCTGACGGTGAACGGCGCCAGCATCGGCGACAACTGCCGCGACGCCGTCGTCGTGCTGCCGGACGTGATCCGCGATTTCGACACGGCCCTGGTGCAGGACGCGGGCTTCCTGGTGCTGACTGGCAACGTCTTCAACAGCGCTGTGATGAAGACCAGCGTCGTCTCGACCGAGTTCCGCGATCGCTACCTGTCCGATCCGTCGTCGCCGAATGCCTTTGAAGGCACTGTGGTCGTGTTCGACGGGCCGGAAGACTACCACCGCCGCATCGACGATCCGGCGGAGGGGATCACCGCCGACAGCATCCTGGTCATGCGCGGCGCCGGCCCGGTCGGCCATCCGGGTGCGGCCGAGGTCGTGAACATGCGACCGCCGGCGCACCTGATCAAACAGGGCGTGCACGCCCTTCCCTGCGTCGGGGACGGACGCCAGTCCGGCACCTCGGGCTCTCCATCAATCCTGAACGCCTCGCCCGAGGCCGCGACGGGGGGGAACATCGCCCTGCTGCGGAATGGCGACCGCATGCGGATCGACCTGAACGCCGGTCGCGTGGACGTGCTGATCGACCCGTCGGAGATGGCGGCGCGGCGCGCGGTCTTCGAGGCGGGCGGCGGTTATCACTACCCCGCTTCACAAACCCCGTGGCAGGAGTTCCAGCGCTCCATGGTCGGCGAACTAGAGACGGGCGCCGTGCTGGAGCCCGCCGTCAAATACCACCGCATCATCGACACCATGGGCCTGCCGCGCGACAACCACTGACCCGATCAGGGGACCAGAACCCGCCGGAGGGCGGGCACGGCCAGGATCAGATCGCGCGTCACCATCGCGGCGAAGAAGTCGGCGCCTTCGGGTCCCAGGTGGGTGTAGTCGAACGACACCCGCGCCTGCCCCAGCGGCTCCACGGCCGCATTGTTCTGGGCCAGGGGCGAGGTCTGAGACGGCGCGGCGGGAGTGACGGGAGCGGGCGTGGGCGCGACGCCGGTCGATCCCGGAATGGTCGTGCCGGTCAGCAGGGCTGCGGCGACCTCCGGCGACGGCGGCAGCTGGGCGAAGCGGGCCGACATCATCGGGCCGAGGGCCTGGACCGCGGCGGCGCTGGAAGCGTTCAGGTCGACCACCGGCGTCTGCGTGTCTTCCGCCACCCGGCGCACGGCGTCGGCCCAGGGCGTGAGGTCGTTCTGCAGCCGACCGTCGACGAACTGCCGGCGCGTCAGCGGCGTCAGCAACACGGGAACGGCGCCCCGCGCGCGGGTCTCATCGACATACCGTTTCAGATTGGCTGGAAACTCGGTGGCCAGATCGGTGGAACGTCCAGGCTTTCCCGGCTGGTCGTTGTGGCCGAACTGGATCAGCACATAGGTCTGGGTGAAACCGGGCGTGGACATCTCGGCCAGCGCCAGGTCCCAGGAGCCCTCGGCGATATAGCTGCCGGAGCTGCGCCCTCCACGCGCCAGGTTCACGCAGGCGACGAAGGAGGTGACGTGGTCGGCGCAGAAGCTCGGCCCCCAGCCGCCGATCACCGCCGTGGTGGAGTCTCCAACCAGGATGATCTTGGAGGCGGAGATCGGGACCACGGGCGTGGGCGCGGACGTCGATACAGGCGAGGCGGCCTGCGGCGTCTGCGCGAGAATCACGCCGGACAGCAGAAGAGCGGTGAGCATGTGAAACTCCTATCGGGATCAGATCAGGGGCAGGCGGCGACGGGTTTAAGCCAGGCGGCCCAGGGACCGTCCGTCGGCGGCGTCAGCTCGGTTTCCGCGGCCGATAGACAGGCCGAGCCGCCACCCGCCCAGATCACGCGCGTCGGTGCGTCCAGCGGTCGTTCCATCGTTACCGGGCCGCCGGCGACGGCATAGACCAGCCCCACCCCCCGTCCATCCGCCAGAGCCCAGGTCGTGGGTCCAGGCGCGACCAGCTCCGCGTCGGGCCGCATCGCCGCGCGGGCCCCGGCGGGAAAGGAGGCGTCAACCGCGCGGCTCAGGTCAGGAAACGCGTCCTCTCCGCCCAGCACGGCCATATCGGCGCGGCGGTCTCGGTATTCGCGAAAGGCGCGGTACCGCATAGCGGGAGATGAGCGCCACAGGTCTCGGCGCACCTGGGCGGCATCGGCGCCGTTCGTCAGATCCTCCGGGTGGGCGATGGCGTCGGCCTGTTCGCGCGGCGCCCTGTTCAGACCGCCCTCGACCGCGAACAAAGCGCCGTCGGGACGGTAGGTCCAGTGATGAAAACCGACGCCGTCCACACGCCGCGCCCGCGCGGGATCATCGAGGATGGCGTCCATCTCCGCCTTGGGAACTTCCAGCACGACGCGGACGTCCGCGCCCGTCTCGTTTTCCCACTCGCCGATGACATCCAGCCAGAACTGCACAAAGGGCAGCGGCCCGGTGTATTCGGGATCCAGGCCGATGACGACATTGCCCTGCCCCTTCAGCACGTCCAGCGTGTGGCGGATGTAGCGGCGGTGCAGGTCGCGCCGCACCGGATCGGACACGTCCCAGAAGGTCTCGGCCGCCGGAACTTCGTTTGGCATGCCCGTGGCCTGAATGGCGTTCACCGGCCGCCAGGGGAAGTCGACATAGTGCGAGCGGCTCTCGAGCAGCCAGTGCTGCAGGTACATGCGGTGATACAGCACCACGCCGCGCTGCTCGGCCCGTTCGGCGAAACCCCGCACCCGCTCGAAGAACCAGGGATTGAACCGCGTCAGGTCGTATTTGCTGAGGCCGTCCCAGGCCCGCCCCTGTCCGCTGCGCGCCCAGGGCAGCTCAATAAAGGGCGCCCACACCTCTCCGTCCTTCTGGTCGGGCGAGCCGTAGAAGTCGTGATCGACGCGGCGGCGGTCGTACCAGAGGCCGTAGTTGTGTTGGACCACATCGCCAGTGCTCAGAGTGGCGGCGAAGGCGTCCAGCTCGTCGGTCAGACCGACCCCCTCCAGCCCCGGCGCGAAGCGGGTGATGAAGGGGCCATAGCTCTCGGCCAGAGCGGTCGGCATCTGCGCCTGGAAGAAGGAAAAGCCGGCGCGCCGTTTCCACGCCGGCTGTCCGTCGATGCGGAATTCGCCATCGGTCAGGGTCAGGGGATGGCGATCGTCGGCCGGTCGATGGCTGGCGCGATAGGCCTCGACCTCAGCTTCCGTCAGGACGCGCACGCCGGGCGCCGGCACGGGTAGGGCCGCGGGCTCGAGCGCCGCCAGCGCCGGGTCTCCAAGTCGTGCAACCAGTTGCGCCCGGTACAGGCTGGCGGGCGCCTGCGGTTGCGCGCGGTGGAAGTCGCGGCCCGGCTCGACCCGAGGATCCTCGACCACGCCCTCGCCCACGCGTTCGCCGCGACAGCCGATGGCGGCGTTCGCAGCATTCGGCGGGCTGCGGACCTCGACCACCGTGGCCTCGCAGTTCCACAGCACCGAATTCGCCGCCGCCCAACCGGCGCCCTGCGCATCGCGTCCCCGGTGCGTCAGCCTCAGCGGCCCGCCGCGGACCTTGACCCCGTCGAACAACGCGCCCGAGGCCCAGCTTTCCAGCGCCCCGCTGTCGCCCAGCGATTCTTCCGAGACGCAGTCGAGAAAGACGTTCGGCCCGGCCGCCGCGTGACCCAGCCCGAAGTCGTGGATGCCGTTCTTGCTCTCACAGCGCACAAACAGCGTCTGCTGCCCCGCCGTATAGAAGACTCGCCGACGGTAGCCGCCGATCTCCGACACCGGGTCCGACGCCGAGACATCCTGCACGGTGATCCGGCGACTGGTCTCGCCCAGATCGACCACATAGCTGACGAACCCCTCGGCCGCGACATCGCGCACCCAGCTGTCCTCGACCCGGTCCATGGCGATGGCGAACCAGCTGTGATCCTCGTCCATCGGTCGCTGAGGGTCGTGGCGAGAGACCAGCTTGAGCCCTTCGATCCCCACTTCGCGCAGGCGCGGCGTCGATGCGCCCGCCTGCACCACTCCGCCGCCGTAGGCCGGGTCCAGATCGGTGGTGATCGGTGCGTCCAGGGTCACGCCCCCTGCATCCATCGCCGTCACGATCCGGTCCCAGGCGATGTCGCGCGAACCCGGCTTCCAGTTCAGCCGCCCCTCGGGGCGCCAGCCAACAAAGGCGTCCATGCCCAATCGCGAAATCCAGGCTTCGGTGCTGGGCCGGCGCACGACGACCCTGTCGCCGACAGCCAAGCCTTGTGTCGAGCCCAGCGGCATCCGCGTCGCACCGGCCGCGACCGGACTGTCCACCGCAAGACTGATCCCGGAGGCGCCGGCGTCGTCGGCGGGGCCATTCACCGCGATCAGGGCGCGACGATCCACACCCTCCGCCGCCAGCACTGTCCCACCTTCCGTGGTCCCCGCACCGCGCAGCACCACCCCGCCGGTGCTCAGCTTCAGCTGCCCCGCAATTTGATACTCGCCGGACAGCAGCTGCACCACGCCCCGGTGTCCCTGAGCGTCCGGCGGGCGCCTTCCGACCAGATCAAGCGCGGCCAGGATGCGTTCGCCGTCATCGCCCGGCGCAGGCGCCACGACGATGGTCGCCGGGGCCGCCGGCAGAACCACGCCTCCGCCGCGATAACCGGCATGCGAGAAGTCGATCGGAAGCGTGAGCCTCGCGTCGGGCGCCGCCGGCTCCGCCGTGGCGGCCGCCACAATCCAGGCGCTCGCCGCCGCGACACACAGCCCAAGCCCCCGGTTCATCGCCCCTCCTGCCGCTGCTCATAAATATTATTATAGCGCGAGAGAAGTCCAGCGTAGCCCAGCCGGGGCGATCCGCGTCTAGCTCAGATTGGCGGCGTCGAGAGACGCGATCGACTTCGCGCCGGTCAGGGTCATGGCGACGCGCATTTCCTTTTCGAAGATGTCGAGAAGGTTGGCCACACCGGTTTGGCCTTCCGCCGCCAGGGCATAGATGAAGGCGCGTCCCAGCATCACCGCGTCGGCGCCCAGCGCCAGCGCGCGCACCACGTCCAGCCCGTTGCGAACGCCGGAATCGAGCAGGATGCTCAGGTCGCCCTTGACCGCCTCGGCGATGGCCGGGAGCGCGCGCACCGACGACAGTACGCCATCCAGCTGGCGCCCGCCGTGGTTCGACACCACGATGCCGTCGGCGCCGAAGCTGGCCGCGTCTCGCGCGTCCTGGGGATCAAGGACGCCCTTGATGACCATGGGTCCATCCCAGAAGGCGCGGATCCACTCCAGATCCCTCCAGGAAATGGTGGGATCGAAGTTCATGCCCAACCAGCCGATGTAGTCCGCAAGCCCGGTCGCCTGCCCCCGATACCGGGAAACATTGCCGAGGTCGTGGGGACGGCCGAGCAGGCCGACGTCCAGTGCCCATGACGGGTGGGTCGCGGCCTGCCACAGCCGACGCAGGGCGGCGTTCCTTCCGCTCATGCCCGAATGGGCGTCGCGGTAGCGCGCGCCGGGCACGGGCATGTCGACAGTGAAGACCAGCGTCTTCACGCCGGCGGCCCTGGCGCGCTCCAGCGCGTCCTTCATGAAGCCCCGATCGCGCAGGACATAGAGCTGGAACCACATCGGTCGGTCGATGGCGCCCGCCACCTCGTCGATGGCGCAGACCGAGACGGTGGACAAGGTGAAGGGCACGCCTCTGGACGCGGCCGCCCTGGCCGCCTGCACCTCGCCGCGCCGGGCGTACATGCCGGTGAGGCCGACGGGCGCCAGGACGATCGGCAGCCGCAGGCTCTCGCCGAACAGCGTGGTCTCCAGGCTCAGATCGCTCATGTCCTGCAGCACGCGCTGGCGCAGGGCGATGCCCTGGAAGTCGTCGACGTTGCGGCGCAGCGTCTGCTCGGCGTACGCCCCGCCGTCGATGTAGTGGAACAGGAACGGCGGCAGCTTGCGCCGCGCCGCCTCGCGATAGTCGCCGGGCGAAGAGATGATCACCGACCCGCCTACTGGAAGTTGGCGAAGGCGCCGCCATCGACCAGCAGCGACGCGCCCGACATGTAGCCGGCCATGTCCGAGGCCAGAAAGGCGACCACAGAGGCGATGTCCTCCGGCCGGCCCAGGCGACCGAGCGGAATACGCCCTTCCATGTATTCGCGCTTCACCGGGTCGGCGAGATCGTCCTTGTTGATGTCGGTTGCGACCGTGCCCGGCAGCACCGAGTTGCAGCGGATGCCATGCCGACCCAGGGCCACGGCGCAGGACTGCATCAGGCTGTGAACGCCGGCCTTGGTCGGGGTGTAGTGGGTCTGCATCTCGCCCCCGACCAGGGCCGAGATCGAGCTGATGGCGACGATGGCGCCGCCCCTCCCCTCCGAGTCTTGGCCCTGCTTCACCATCTGGTTGGCCGCTGCCTGCACCATGAAGTAGGCGCCGTGCAGATTGACCTCCATGGTCCGGCGCAGCGTCTCGACCGGCAGGTCCAGGAATGCGTGGAACGGGCAAATGCCGGCGTTGGACACGAACACGTCCACACGACCGAACGCCTCGACCGCCAGCGCCACAAAGGCCGAGGCAGTCTCGGGCAGAGCTACGTCGCCATCGACCGCGATGGCGCGTCGGCCCAACGCCTCGATGTCGCGCACCACCTCGGCCGCCGCTTCCGGATCGCGAAAGGTGTTGATGGCGACGTCGGCGCCTTGCTTCGCCGCCTCGATGGCGGTCGCCCGGCCGATGCCCCGCGATGCGCCCGTGACCAGGACGACCTTGTTCTCAAGCAGCATGCGGGCTCCGGCGTTGACGGCGTTCAGGATTTCGACTGCCAGCCCAGATCGGTGCTGATGGCGTTGGCGGCCTCGGTGACGGTCTTGGTCAGTTCGGCCATGCGCGCATCCGACATATATTGGGCGGCGGAAGACACGCTGAGCGCGGCCACGATCCGGCCGTCCACCGAGCGGATCGGCGCGGCGACGCAGCGGATTTGATCCTCGTTTTCCTCGAGATCGAAAGCGTATCCCTTTTGCGCATAGCCGCGCATCCGCTCCAGCCAGACGGCGCGTGCGGCCGAATCGTACGGCTGGCCTTCGGGGGCGAAGAAGGCGATCCACTCCGGTTCGCTCTTGTCCAGGATCAGGGCCTTGCCCAGTCCCGTGGAGGCGATGGGATGACGTTCACCCAGGCGCGAACCGATGTTGATCCGGCGCCGGCCCGCCACCTTGTCCAGATAAAGCGCGTGGGCGCCATCCAGCACGCCGAGGTGGACCGTGTCCTCGGTCGCCGCCGACAGCTGTTCCAGCCATGGACGGGCGACGCGCGGCAGATGCATCTGCTGGGCGGCTGCATGTCCCAGTTCGAGCAGCTTAGGCCCCAGACTGTAGCCCTCGCGGGGACGAAACGACAGCAGGCGCCGATCCACCAGAGCCGAAGCCAGGCGATGAGTAGTGCTGCGCGTCAGTTCCAGCTTTTCCGACAGTTCCGCCAGCGGCAGCGAGCCATCGATCAGGGCGTCGATGACGTCCAGGCCGCGCAGCAGCGTCTGGCTGCCGGACGCCTTGGCCCCAGCATCCTCGAGCGACGTCTCGCCATGCGATGTCTTGATTGACGCTGCTTGTCCCATTTCGTAATCCTCATTCTCAGAATGTAGCAAAACGCGCAAGCGTGCTGACTTCGACGTCAGCAGTTTGACGCGTCGCACGGAGGAAAGCCAGTGAAATCCCGCATTATGGGAGCGTATTGCCGCCAACCGACGGTTGCTGGATGAGCCGACTTCCCAGGATCAAACATGTCCGGGCGTTTGTCGTGAAGAACGACGGCACGGGCGGCGGCGCCGACTACCATGACCAGGGCGATGGCCACTGGATCGACGACCACATCGCCACGCCCATGGCGAAGTATCCCGAGTACCGCCAGAGCCGCCGCAGCTTCGGCATCAATGTGCTGGGCACGCTGGTGGTCGAGATCGAGGCCGAAAACGGCGTCGTCGGCTTCGCGGTGACGACCGGCGGCGAGCCCGCCGCCTTTATAGTCGAGAAGCACTTGGCGCGCTTCCTGGAAGGCCGCGATCCGTCCGAGGTCGAGAAAATCTGGGACCAGATGTATTTCTCGACCCAGTACTATGGCCGCAAGGGGCTGGTGGTGAACGCCATCTCCGGGGTCGATCTGGCGCTATGGGACCTGCTCGGTCGTCTGCGCCAGGAGCCGGTGTTCGCCATGCTGGGCGGCGCGGTCCGCGACGAACTGACCTTTTACGCCACGGGCGCACGGCCGGACAAAGCCAAGGAACTCGGCTTCATCGGCGGCAAGATGCCCCTCCACCACGGCCCCGCCGAGGGGGAAGAGGGATTAGGCAAGAACCTCGCAGAGCTCGAGGCGATGCGGAACGCCTGCGGCGACGAATTCTGGCTGATGTTCGATTGCTGGATGGCGCTGGATCTGAACTACGCCATCCGCCTGGCCCACGAGGCGCACAAGCTGGGTCTGAAGTGGATCGAGGAGGCGCTGAGCCCGGACGACTACTGGGGCTATCAGGCGCTCAAGAAGAACGTCCCCAAGGGGATGCTGGTCACCACCGGCGAGCACGAGGCCACCCGCTGGGGCTTCCGCATGCTGCTGGAAATGGAGTGCTGCGACATCATCCAGCCCGACGTGGGCTGGTGCGGCGGCGTCACAGAACTGATCAAGATCTCCGCCATGGCCGACGCCAAGGGCGTGCTGATGATCCCCCACGGATCGTCGGTCTACAGCTACCACTTCGTGGTGACGCGCCATAACAGCCCGTTCGCGGAATTCCTGATGATGGCCCCCGGCGCCGACGAGGTCGTGCCGATGTTCCATCCCCAACTGATCGGCGAGCCCGTGCCCGTGAACGGCCGGCTGAAGGTTCCGGATGCGCCCGGCTTTGGTGTCGAGCTGAACCGCGACATCGCCCTGCATCGACCCTACGCACGCTAAGAAAAGGCCCCCTATGAAACTGCTGCGTCATGGCCTGAAGGGGCAGGAAAAGCCTGGAACCCTGGACGGGGAAGGCCGTCTGCGCGACCTCTCGGGCGTGGTCGCCGACATCACGCCGGACCAGCTTCACGGCGAAGGTCTCGCGGCGCTGAAGGCGATCGATCCGGCGACGCTTCCGCTTGTAGAGGGCGAGCCCCGTTATGGCGTGCCGGTCAACGGCAGCCGCAAATTCATCGCCATCGGCCTGAACTTCGCAGATCACGCCGCGGAATCGAACCTGCCTGAACCATCCGAGCCGGTGGTCTTCATGAAGGCGATCTCTTGCCTGCAGGGGCCGAACGACACGGTGGTGATTCCGCGCGGCTCGGAAAAGACCGACTGGGAGGTCGAACTGGGGATCGTCATCGGCAAACCGGCGTCCTACGTCGAACAGGCCGACGCGCTGGATCACGTCGCCGGCTATGTGCTGATCAACGACGTCTCCGAACGCGCCTTCCAGACCGAGCGCGGCGGCACCTGGGACAAGGGCAAGGGCTGCGATACCTTTGGGCCGGTCGGCCCCTGGATCGTCACGACCGACGAGGTCGGCGACGTCCAGACCCTGGACATGTGGCTGGACCTGAACGGCAGGCGCATGCAGACGGGCAACACCAAAACCATGATCTTTGGCGTGGCGGAGATCGTGGCCTACGTCAGCCAGTTCATGACGCTGGAGCCCGGCGATCTCATCACCACCGGCACCCCTCCGGGCGTCGGTCTGGGCCAGAAGCCGGAGCCCTTCTACCTGAAGGCCGGAGACGTGATGGAGCTGGGCATCGAAAAGCTGGGCTCGCAGCGGCAGACGGTCGTCGCCTGGTCTAGGGACGCGGCCGCATGACCGTCTACGCAGGACGTTTCGCGGGCCGTATGGCCATCGTCACCGGCGGCGCCTCGGGCCTGGGCAAATGCTCGGCCGAGCGCATCATCCAGGAGGGCGGCCAAGTCTCGCTCTGGGACCTGAACGCCGAGGCTCTGGCCAGCGCCGCCGCCGAGATCGGCGCCCGGCATTTTGTGGCGTTGGATGTGTCGGACGCCGATGCGGTCGCCCGCGCGGCCGCCGAAGCCAACGAGACGCTGGGGAAGATCGACATCCTGATCGCCTCCGCCGGCATCACGGGTGCGACCGTCCCGGTGCACGAGTTCCCGATCGACAGCTGGAAGCGGGTCGTGGACATCAACCTGAACGGCGTCTTCTACTGCAGTCGCGCCGTCGTCCCCTTCATGCTCGACAACGGCTACGGCCGGATCGTCAACGTGGCCTCGGTTGCCGGCAAGGAAGGCAATCCCAACGCCAGCGCCTATTCCGCCTCCAAGGCCGGCGTGATCGGCTTCACCAAATCGCTGGGCAAGGAACTGGCCGGCAAGGGCGTCATCGCCAACAGCCTGACCCCCGCCACCTTCGAAAGCCCGATCCTGGCCCAGATGCCGCAAAGCCAGGTCGACTACATGCGCTCCAAGATCCCGATGGGCCGCCTGGGCGAGGTCGACGAAAGCGCCGCCATGGTCTGTTTCATGGCCTCGGAAGAATGCAGCTTCACCACCGCCTCGACGTTCGACACGTCGGGCGGGCGGACCACCTACTAGGCGCCGCGGGTGGGCTCGGACCTTCGCATCGTTGATCCGCATGTCCACCTGTGGGACCTGTCGCGCGCCCGCTACGGCTGGTTGCAGGACGATCCCCTGCCTAACAATCCGGCAGGGGACATGTCGCCCATCGCCCGCCGAGACTATCTGCTGAAGGACTATCTGGCCGATGCCGCCGGCTGGGTCATCGACAAGATCGTGCATGTGGAGGCGGGCCAGCCAACCGGCCAACAGCTGGGCGAAACCGACTGGCTGCAGGCCACGGCTCAGGATTACGGCTATCCGCAGGGGATCGTCGCCGGGGCCGACCTGCTCGATCCCGATCTCGACGCCCTGCTGGAGGCGCATGCCGCCCGGCCCAATGTGCGCGGGGTACGCCAGATCGTCTGCTGGCACCAAGACCCGTTGAAGACCTACACCCCACGCGACCTGCTGCTCGATCCCGCCTGGATCGACGGCTTCGCCAAGTTGGCCGAGCACGGCCTGTCCTTCGACCTGCAGCTCTATCCGTCGCAGATGACGACCGCCGCCGGGATTGCCTCGGACCATCCCGGCGTTCCGATGATCGTAAATCACGCCGGCCTGCCGACCGACCGCGACGAAGCAGGCATGGAGCGTTGGCGCACAGGCCTGCGCCTGCTGGCCGCCCAGCCGCACGTTTCGATCAAGATTTCAGGCCTCGGCATCACCGACCGCGCCTGGACGCCTGACAGCATCCGTCCGATCGTGCTGGAATGCATCGATGTGTTTGGAACCGAGCGGGCGATGTTCGCCTCGGATTTCCCCGTCGAGCGTGTCCACGGGACGTTCGACGCCTTCTTTTCCGCCTTTGACGCGATCACGTCCGACTTCACGGACGACGAGCGCGACCGCCTGTTCGCCATGAACGCCGAGGCGATCTACCGAATCTGACAACCCCGCCTGAAGCCGCACCAAGACGGCTAGGGTCCCGAGGACACCAGGAGAGACATCATGGTCATCGAGACCGACGCCGCCCATACCCCCGGCGGTCTGGCCACGCCCGCGGCCGCCCTGCGCGGACCGCTGGCCTTCGCCATCGCCTGCTTCCTGATCTGGGGTCTGGCCTATGGGCTGCTGGACGTGCTGAACAAGCATTTCCAGGAGACGCTGAGCATCAGCCAGGCCGACAGCGCCTGGCTGCAGATCGCCTATTTCGGGGCCTATCTGCTGCTGTCCGTGCCGGCCGGCATGCTGCTGCACGCGCGGGGCTACAAGTTCGGCATCGTCACCGGCCTGGCGATCACCGCGATCGGCGCCCTGCTGTTCATCCCCGCCGCCGGCATGGGGCAGTTCGCGCCGTTCGTCGGCTCCATGTTCGTGCTGGCCGCCGGCCTGTGCGTGCTGGAGACCTCGGCCGACACCTACGTCAATGTGCTGGGCGATCCGGCCAGGGCGCCGCAGCGGCTGAACCTGGCCCAGTCGTTCAATGCACTCGGCGTCTTCTTCGGCCCGCTGATCGGCGGCGCGGTCTTCTTCAGCCCGACCACGACCGAGGCGCTGGGCGGCGCCACCCGCTCGATTCAGATCGTCTATGGGCTGATAGCGGTCGGCGTCGTGCTGTTCGCCTTGGCGGTTTGGCGTGCGCGCCTGCCGGAGACCGGCCTATCCGACCACGGCGGCGCAGTCGCAGGCGAGGCCCCTGCTCGTCCGCTGTCGAGGCAGCCCCACTTCGTCGCCGGCGTGATCACCCAGGCCCTCTACATCGGCGCCCAGGTCGGTATCGGCGCCTATTTCATCAACCTGGTGACGGAGAACTGGGACGGCCTGTCCTCGCAGCAGGGCGCCTTCATGCTGTCGCTGGCGGCCATCGGTTATCTGGTCGGCCGCTTCGCCGCGACGGCCCTGCTGCTGCGGGTCAGACCGCGAGCCCTGCTGACGACCTATGGCGTGATCAATGTGGTGCTGACGCTGATCGTGGCGGCGGGCATCGACAAGGTGTCGCCCATCGCCTTGATCGCGGTGTTCTTTTTCATGTCGACCATGTTCGCCACCATTTTCGCCCTGGGCACCACCGGCCTGGGCGCCGGAACCAAGAAGGCGTCGTCCCTGATGGTCATGGCGATCGGCGGCGGCGTGCTGCTGCCCTGGCCCATGGGCAAGATCGCCGACACCTACGGCGCCAATGTCGCGTTCCTGCTGCCGGCCGTCTGTTTCGCGGTGGTCGCCTGGTACGGCTGGAAGGGCGCGGGCCTCGGACTGAAGGGGGCGAAGTGATGCGTCTGCGCGCCGCCCTCCTCGCCTTCACCCTGGTGGCCGGCCCCACCGCCGCCTGCGCTCAGACGGTCGCACCGGCGGCCGGCGTCGCGCCGGCCGCGCCGATCGATCGGCAGGCTCTGGTCACGCGCCACAATGTGACGCTGACCGCCATCGACCGACACGCGCCGATCCAGCTGGGCAATGGCGACCTGGGCTTTACCGCCGACATCACCGGGCTTCAGACCTTTCCAGAGCAGTATTCGGAACTGGCCCCGCTGATGACCATGGCCCAGTGGGCCTGGCACAGCTTTCCGAACCCCGAGGGCTACACCGAGCAGGACGGACTGATAAACGTGCCCGTCCCCGGCCGGGGCGAACAGCCCTACGCCTGGATGAAGTCGTGGGACGTGGCGGAAACCAACCCCGCCTACACCTGGCTGCGCGCGAACCCGCATCGCTTCTCGCTCAGCCGCATCGGCCTGACGCTGGGCGACGGCGCGCCGCTGGAGTTCGCCAGGGTCGCCGACACGCGCCAGACGCTGGACCTGTGGACCGGAACCCTGACCAGCCGCTTCACCTATGACGGTCAGCCGGTCGAAGTCGTCACCCGCGTTCACCCGACGCTCGACATGGTGATGGTCGAGATCGCCTCGCCGCTGGTCGCCAGGGCGGGCCTCGGCGTCCGCGTGCGCTATCCAGGCGTGAGCCCGGCCATCAATCCGGACACGACGACGTTCGAAACTCAAGGCGCGCAAAGCCTTTCCATCCTGTCGCAGACTGCAGGGGAAACCCGCATCCGGCGCACGATTGACGCTACGACCTACGTCTCCGCCATCGCCGCAAACGGTCGTGTCGAGCAGGCGGGCGAAAACGACTTCCATGTCACCTCGACAGGCGGCGAGCGCCTGACGGTCAGCGTCCGGTTCGACCAGGCGAACAGCGACGCCGCGACGCCCGCCTTCGCTGACGGCGTCCAGGCGACCACGGCGCACTGGCGTGAGTTCTGGACCGGAGGCGGGGCGGTCGACTTCTCCGGCAGCACCGACCCGCGCGCGGCCGAGCTGGAACGTCGCGTGGTGCTGTCGCAGTACCTGTCGGCGGTGAACGGCTCCGGCGAGCTGCCGCCGCAGGAAGAGGGGCTGTTCTCCAACAGCTGGTACGGCAAGTTCCACCTGGAGATGCACCCTTGGCATTCCGGCTGGCTGGCCATGTGGGGCCGGCCCAAGCTGCTGGAGCGCAGCCTTCCCTGGTACCTCGGCAATCTCGACAACGCCCGCGCCGAGGCGACCCGCCATGGCGTCAAGGGCGCTTGGTGGCCCAAGATGGCGGGGCCGGAGGGTCGCAACAGCCCCAGCCTGGTTTCGCCCTTCATCATGTGGCAGCAGCCGCACCCGATCCTGCTGGCCGAACTGGTCTGGCGCGCCGAAAAGGACGCGGCGGTGCTGGACCGCTACGGCGAGCTCGTAGAGTCCACCGCCGACCTTCTGGCCTCCTGGCCGCTGCCGGACGGCGACCGCCTGAACCTGGGGACGCCGCTGATCCCGGCGCAGGAAAACTACGACCCGCTGACCACCATCAACCCGACCTTCGAGGTCGAGTATTTCCGATGGGCCCTGGAGACCGCCCAGCAGTGGCGCGAGCGCAAGGGAGAGGCTCGTCGCGCCGACTGGGACCAGGCGCTGGCGAAGATCGCTCCGGCGCCGATGAAGGACGGTCTCTACCTGCCGGTCGAAAGCGTGCCCGACTTCTGGGAGACGGCCATGTCGGACGCCTGCCGCAAGCACGCGGCGGCCGCTCAGTGCAAGAACCGCGACCACCCCTCGTTCCTGATGGCCTATGGCTTCATCCCCGGCCGACGGATCGACCCCGCCGCCATGCGCCGCACCTTTGAGGCGGTCGAGGCGAACTGGGACGTGCGCCAGACCTGGGGCTGGGACTTCCCGATGATGGCGATGACGGCGGCGCGGCTCGGCGAACCGGACAAGGCCGTCGACTGGCTGTTCGCCGACCTGAAGAACAACCAGTGGGGACCGACCGGCATGACGCCGCGCGTCCACCTGGACGAGCACGCCGATGAGCTGGTGCCGGTCTCGGCCGGCGCCGGCGGGGTGGAGATGGCGGTCAATCCCGACGGGCCGGGCTATCGCCGGGCGGCGGAGACCTACTTCCCCTCCAACGGCTCGCTGCTGATGGCCGTGGGTCTGATGGCCGGCGGCTGGGACGGCTCGGTCGGCCACGCCCCCGGATTTCCCAAGCAAGGCTGGACCGTGCGGGTCGAAGGCCTGACGCCCGCGCCTTGAACAAGAACAAAGAGGAACGCCCAATGACGACCTCCCGCCGCACCGCGCTCAAGGCCCTGCTGGCCGCCCCGGCCGTTGGAGCCCTGGCCTCCAACGGAGCCGCCGCGCAAGCGGCCGGCCCCGCTCCCGCTCCCGCGCCGGCCCCCGGCGAGACGCCGCAGTGGCCGGCGCTGAACACCGCTCCACCGTCGACGGAGGACACGCCGCACCAGCCGCCGCAGTGGTCCGGCCCCGTGCCCACTGAGTGGATCGACGCCAAGACCAACCACCGCATCCGCCGCATCTCGCCGGACGGCGGCGGGGGCAAGCCGTACTTCTACAAGAACATGTTCCTGCCCGCCAAAGCCGGCGCGCCCGACCTGATGGTCATCTCGACTCCGCAGGGCATATCGACGGTGGACCTGCGGACATGGGCGCTCAGCATTCTTGTCCCGGATCCGCACGCCGACCTGATGTTCACCGGCCGCAAGGGCCGCAACGTCTACTATTCGGTGACGGCCCCGGGCGACGCCCAGCTGATGGACCGCGCAAAGACGTTGTACGTCATCGATGTCGACACAAGGCAGACGCGCCAGATCGCCCAGATTCCGAACGGCGCCGTCAACTCGGTCAACAGCGACGAGACCCTGCTGCTGGGCTTCGTCGCCTATGGATCGGAGCCGCTCCAGCCGAATCTCGGCGACCCGCGCAACCGCCGTTTCGACCAGGCCGAGTACGCCGCCAACGGCCCGGACGGAAAGCCGCTGAACTTCGCCCGCGCCAAGGGCGTGCGCATGCTCCAGCGCTGGGCCGCTCGCTATCCGATGGAGATCTTCGTCATCGACTTGGCCAGCGGCGAACGCCGCGTGATCCACAAGACCAACGAATGGATCGGCCACACCCAGTTCTCGCCGACCGATCCCGACCGCATCATCTTCTGCCACGAGGGTCCCTGGCACCGTGTGGACCGGATGTGGACCCTGAAGGCGGACGGTTCAGACCTGCGCAAGACCCACCAGCGCACGATGAACTCCGAGATCTTCGGGCATGAATGGTTCAGCCCGGACGGCAAGCAGGTCCACTACGACCTGCAGACCCCGCGCGGTCAGGTGTTCTGGGTCGCATCGATCGATCTGGAGACCGGAAAGCGCGTCTACCGACGGCTCGAACAGAACGACTGGTCGGTCCATTTCAACGTGTCGCCGGACGGTCAGTTGTTCGCCGGCGACGGGGGCGACGAGGACATGGTCGCCCATGCCCGTGACGGCAAATGGCTGGTCCTGCTGCGGCCCGAACCGGTGGTCGACGCCGATCCCTCCAGCGATCAGGAAGACCTGATCGACCCGCTCTACATGCGGTCCGAGCGCATCGTGGACATGTCCAACCACGACTATCGGCTGGAACCCAATCTGACCTTCACGCCCGACGGCAAGTGGATCGTCTTTGTGTCAAACATGCACGGCGCCAACCACGTCTACGCCGTGGAGGTCGCAAGGGCCGCCTGATCGAAAAGGGCGAGCTGAATCTCCGAATTCTCGCCCCGTTGCAAAAAGCGAGAAGCTGTTGCAAGAAGTGGAACGCGACGCATGCTGAACATGCGCAACGCCGTTTCAAAAAATGACACCGGTGCCATCGGCTTCGGTGCGGAGGGAAGAGAACGATGCGGATGCTGATGACAAAGAAGGTGTGCGCGGCGGGGGCCTCGCTGCTGGCTCTGTCGATGGCCACGGCGGCCGTGGCTCAGGAGACGCCGGCGCAGCCCGCCCCGACGGGCGGCGTGGCGCCCCAGTCTGCGACCCCGATCGCCGGAGAGGATCCCGAGACCGCCCAGGTCGATGACATCGTCGTCACCGGTTTCCGCTCCAGCCTCCAGCAGGCGCTGAACATCAAGCGGCAGGAAGCCGGCGCGGTGGACGCCATTCTGGCCGAAGACATCGCGGACTTCCCCGACCAGAACCTGGCCGAGGCCATTCAGCGCCTGCCGGGCGTGACCATCGACCGCGTCAACGGTCAGGGCACGACCATATCGGTGCGCGGCCTGGGTTCGGACTTCACTCGTACCCGCATCAATGGCCTGGAAGCCCAGGCGGCGACCGGCGGCAACCGCAACCGCAGCTTCGACTTCTCGATGTTCGCCTCCGAGCTGTTCAACAGCATCCGGGTTCGCAAGACGCAGTCGGCCGAGATCGAGGAAGGTTCTCTGGGCGCGACGGTCGACCTCCAGACGGGTCGTCCCCTCGACTTCAGCGGCTCGGGCTTCAACTCGGCCCTGTCGGCGCAGGCCTCGTTCAACGACCTGTCGGAGGAAACCATCCCGCGCCTGGCCGGCCTGCTGAGCTGGTCCAACGAGGATCGCACCTTCGGCGCCCTGTTCTCGGTCGCCTACTCCGAACGCGCGCCTGTTCTTGGCAGCTTCAACACCACGCGCTGGCAGCGGGGCGACTCGACCAACGTCAACCCGACGACGGGTTCGCCATACGGCCGCGGCCAGAACTTCGGCGGCTGCCTTGTCTGCACCACCACCGCCCAGCGGGACGAAGTGCTGAACGCCTTCTATCCCCGCATCCCCCGCTACACCTTGGGTCAGACCTTCGAAGACCGGCTGGGCATGACGGGCGCGCTGCAATGGCGTCCGAGCGATCGGACCGAGGTCAACCTCGACCTGCTGTACACCGAGTTCAACTCGGAAACCGAGAGCCCGAACATCGAGGCCTGGTCGTTCAGCCGCGCCGCCGTCAATCAGCTCGTCGTCCGGGACTATGAGATCGACGCCTCGCGCAACGCCTTCTCCTATGGCGTGTGGGACAACATGATCGTCGCCGCCGAAAACGGCTTCCAGCGTAACGAAAGCAACTTCTATCAGGCTTCGTTGAACGCCCGCCACGACTTCACCGATCGCCTGCACGGCACGCTGAAGCTGGGCCTCAACCGTTCGGAAGCCCGCACGCCGCTGAACGTCGCCTACCGCTTCGAGACAGCGCCCAATACGACCTACACCTACGACGCGCGCGGCGATGATCGCCAGCCGCTGATCGACTACGGCTTCGACGTCACTTCAGGGTCCCGCTTCACCCTCGTGAACGCCAGCCGCTCGAACGGCGGAGGCAACTTCGAGAACGATGTCGCGGCCGCAGCCCTGGCCTATGACTGGTCCGATTCGATCAGCTTCAAGTTCGGCGGAGAGTACCGCACCTACGGCTTCGAGACCTTCGGTCTGGCGCGGGCCAGTTCGACGCCGACAGGCGTCAACCGGATCGTCGGCGTCGATCGGGTGGGCCGGGTCGTCGATATCAGCGGCTACGTCGATGCGCCGTCTGGCACGGACCTGCGCTTCATCGTGCCGGACATCGACGCCTTGGCGCGCACCCTGACCAACTACGACGAGCCGCTGGTTTCGAACCGCAGCGAGCGCGAGGTGGACGAGACCGACAACGGCGTCTTTCTGCAATCCGACTTCAATACCATGCTGGGCAGCTGGGTCGTACGGGGCAACGTCGGCATCCGCTACGCCACCACCGAGGTGACGGCCAAGGGCTGGCAGACGGTCTCGTCCGGCACGCCGCCGGTCACGAGTTACAACTATGTGACCACCGAGAACGACTACTCGGACACCCTGCCGTCGTTCAATCTGGCGTTCGAGCCGCGCGAAGACCTCGTCCTGCGCCTGGGCGCCGCAAAGGTCATGTCGCGCCCGACTCTGGGTGATCTGACGCCCGGCGGCAGCGTGTCCCCAACGACGCGCACGGTTTCCTACGGCAATCCGCTGCTCAATCCGTTCCGCGCGACGAACTATGACGCGTCGATCGAGTGGTATTTCCAGAATGAAGGCCTTTTGGCGCTGGCCGTGTTCCACAAGGACATCGACAGCTTCATCACCTCCGAAACGGTCGGCATCCCCTACAACCAGCTTGGGCTGCCCCTTGAGCTGCTGCAGGGCGCCGCCCAGCCGACCGACATCTTCCAGGTGACACGTCGCCTGAACGGAGAGGGCGGCACGCTGGATGGGATCGAGATCCAGTATCAGCAGCCCTTCACCTTCCTGCCGGGCTTCTGGTCGAACTTCGGCTTCATTGGCAACGTGACCTTTGTGGATTCCGAAGTCAGCTATGGCACGGCCGGCAAGAACCGCCTGACGGGCCAGTCGAAGAACACCGCCAACGCCACCCTCTACTACGAGGAAGGCCCGCTGCAGGCCCGCGTCTCGGCGGCGCACCGCAGTCAGTATCTGCTGTCCTTCCCCGGGGCCAACGGCAACTCCGAAGAGGGCGTCAACGATACGCTGAACATCGACGCATCCATGTCCTACGACATCAACGACAACTTCACTGTGTCGCTCGAGGCCATCAACCTGACGGACGAATACGTCGACCGCTATGTCGACATCGCGGACCGGGTCTCGGACTACCGCCACACCGGTCGCGAGATCGCTATAGGATTGCGCTGGAAGTACTGATCCTCCTCCCTGACGACTTCAGCGCGATAGACTGGCCCGGAGCCTTCGCTCCGGGCCTTCTTTTTGTGGTCAGGCGGTTCTCAGGCCGGTCACGCCGGTCGAGTTCGTCACCTTGGGCCCTGTCCCATCCAGGGTGTCGATGCGACAATCGCGGAAGGACCAGTTGCGCGCATTGGCGATCGTGCCCGCCTCCCGCACGTCCCAGTCGAGCCGTTCGAAGGTGAAGTCGCTGAGCGGCGCTTCGGGATAGGCCGCCGCCTCGAAGCCCACCTTGCCGCCCACTGCGCGAATGTCGGACAGCCTGACATCGTGGATGCGCGGTATGCCTTGCTCGCGCGGCACAGGCGTCGCCAGCGCGCGCCAATAGTCCGGCACGTCCGTGATGCCTGGCGGGATCTGCGCATAGCTGTAGTTGGGATACCAGTTCAGATTGACCCGAAACAGGGTGGCCACGTCCTGCAGGTGCACGTCGCGGATGCCGATGTTGGAGATCACGCCGCCACGGGTGTGGCCCGACTTGAAGAAGATGCCCAGCGGCACCGGATAGTCGATGCGCAGGCCGGACACCTCGATGTCCTCGAAACCGCCGGAGGTCTCGCTGCCAAAGGTCATGCCGGCCAGCGCATCGCGCACGATGCAATCCTTGATCCGCACCTCGCGGCAGGGTCGCGCCACCCGGAGACCGTCCCAGTCGCGGCCGGCCTTGATGCAGATGGCGTCATCGTTGACCGACAGGTCGCACCGCTCGATCCGCACGCGCTGGGAGGAGTCGATGTCGATCCCGTCCGTCGAGGGGCCGCGTCCGCCAAGATTGTTGCGGACGATCAGGTCGGACACCACCACGTCGCGCGAATAGCAGACATGCACCGTCCAGAATCCGGAGCGCGCCAGGTTCAGCCCGGAGACCTCGACCTGATCGGAATCATAGACATGGATCAGCCGGGGCCGTCGGCAATCGTAATCCGCCGCCCAGCGCAGGCCCTTGGGATCATAGTCGCGCCGCAGCGCCCAATAGCTGTCCCAGAAGACCTTGCCGTCGCCATCGACAAGGCCCTCGCCGGTGATCCTGGCGCCGCGCTGCTGATAGATGTTCAAAAGCCCGGCCGGCCAATCCATCTCGATCCCGGCCACGCGCGTGCGAACCATCGGATAGGCCGAAAGGTCCTGAACGCCTTTCAGCGTCGCGCCCCGGCCGATCGCCAGCGTCACGCCCGACTTCACAAACAAGGCGCCCGACAGATAGACGCCCGGCTTCAGCACCACCGTGCCGCCACCGGCGCCGGCGGCCGCATCGATTGCGGCTTGGATGGCTCGCGTGTTGATCGTCTCGCCGTCTCCTACAGCGCCGAAATCGGCCGCATCGGTGGTCTGTTGGCGCATGGCCGGCGCGGGGCGGGTCACGGACAGGGCGGCGGCGGATTGAAGGCCCAGGTGAAGCACGGTTCTTCTCAGCATGGCGTCTCCCTTGGCTGCGGTTCAGCCGCAGCCGTTTTGCTGTGTGGACGTCGATCTTCCGACATCAAGGCAGTCGCCCGTCTGCTGAAAGCTTCAGGGTTGGCGAGGCGACTTGACCAACTTATGGTACACCGAAGCAAATAGTGGAAGCGCCGCCTCAAGGCGCAGGGAGAAAACGCATGCACCTCTTTCGGCCCTCGCGCCTTGGCGCTTCCCTGACCGTGGCCTTGCTGGCGTCGACCGCCCTGGCGGCGCCAGCTTACGCCCAATCGGGCGCGACCCTGCCTCCGGGCGTGGAGGCGGCCTGGCTGACCCCGCCCGCACGACCCGCGCTGAACACCGATCCGAGGTGCCTGCCCTCGGCGGAAGACACACTGGCGGCGGTTGACTATGTGACCCTGTCGCAGATCGCGGCCATGGCGAGGGAGCCCCTCGCCCTTTCGACGGGCAGCAACCTGACGCAGATTTCCTCCAACTGGGTTGCGGCGACCTTCTATGTCGGCGCGGCGCGGGTCGCTCGACGCTCCAGGAACCCCGAGATCCTGCGCTTCCTGACGGCGGCGGCCGAGCACTACAACTACAGCGTCCGGGGCGCCCGCTCCGGCCCCACCATGCTGAACGCCGACGACATCGCCATCGGCGACCTCTACGAAGAGCTGTACTCGCGCCGCAGGCAGGAGGGGACGCTGCTGCCGCTGCGCCAGCGGCTGGACTGGCAGGTCCCGCACCTGAACCGCTCGACCGAAACGCCGGCCCTGGTCTGGTGGTGGGCGGACGCCCTCTACATGGCGCCGCCGGTCCTGGCGCGCATGTCGGCCATCACCGGCGATCCCAAATATCTCGCCGCCGCGGACAAGGAGTGGCGCCGCACCGCCGACCGCCTGTGGATGCCCGAACAGCGGCTGTTCCTGCGCGACGAACGGTTCGTCGGCCGCACTGAGGCGAACGGGCAGCCCATCTACTGGTCGCGGGCCAACGCCTGGGTCATCGCGGGTCTGGCCCGCTGGCTGGAGGCGATGCCCGCCGACTATCAGGGCCGCGACTACTATGTCGACCTGTTCCAGAAGATGGCCGGTCGGTTGGCCGAACTGCAGCAGGACGACGGCCTGTGGAGAGCCAGCCTGCTCGACCCGCAATCCTACCCGGAGGCGGAGACGTCAGGGTCCGCCTTCCACGTCTACGCCTTGGCCTGGGGCGTCAACCACGGCCTGCTGGGGCGCGAGACCTATCTGCCCCATGTCCTGAAGGGCTGGGCGGCGCTGAACCGGCACGTCCTGCCGAGCGGCCTCGTCGGCGCGGCTCAGAAGACCGGTGACCAGCCGGTGCGCACCCGACCGGAGGAGGTCGGCCTCTACGCCACCGGCGCCTATCTGCTCGCGGGTCTCGAGGTCGCCGACCTGAATGGTTCGGTGAAGGGGCTGCCCGTCGCAGAGCCCGCCCGCGACACGCCCGAGGTCATCGCGGCGACCACGCCAACGCCGCCCGCGCCCGTCACCATCGTCGGCGAGGAAGAAATCCGCCGCCGCGCCGCCGAGATGCAGGCCACCGCCGCTCTCGCCTACGATCCCGCCGGGCTGAACCGACCCTCGACGATCGAGCCGCTTCAGCCGCCGCCCGCCGACCAGCAGCAGCCGCGCGCGGTGGTCCGCTTCGCTCCCGACCGCCTGGACGACCTCTTGTGGGAGAACGACCGCGTCGCCCACCGCATCTACGGCCCGGCGCTGGAAGCGCGCGAACCGCCGTCCGGCTCGGGCGTCGATGTGTGGGCCAAGCGGGTGCGTTACCCCTTCATGGATCGCCAGCTGCGGTTCCCGAACTACCACGTCGATCGCGGCGAAGGGCTGGACTACTACGATGTCGGACGCGGACGCGGCGCTGGCGGCCTCGGCGTCTGGTACGAGAACAAGCTGTGGACCAGCCGCAACTTCTCGACCTACCGCATCGACAAGACAGGCGGCGACGAGGCGCGCTTCAGCGTCGATTATCGCCCTTGGCCGGTGGATGTGGTCCGGCGCGTCTGGGAGACGCGCGCACTCTCCCTGCCGCTCGGGTCCAACTTCACCCGCATGACGTCGACGCTGCAGTCGGACACGACCGATCCCCTGACCGTCGCCATCGGCATCTCCAAGCGACGCAACGACGCCGGCTCAGGCACGGTTGTCCGTGACGCCGCCAACGGCCGCCTGATGTTCTGGGAGCCCGAAAATCCCGAACACGGCAGCCTCGGTATCGCCATCGCGGTCGATCCCGCCATGGTCCAGGGTTTCGCGGAGGACGCCGACAACTACCTGATCCTGCTGCGTGTCACGCCTGGCCGGCCCTTCACCTACTACATGGGCTCGGCCTGGGATCGCGGCCTCGACTTCCGCACGCGCGAGGCGTGGGAGAGCTTTGTTGCGGAACAGGCATTCGACTTTTCCGCCGCGGGCGCGGCGCGCTGAGCCGCGTGGATGCGCCCGGGCCAGACAGGTAGTCCTTGATGCCGCTGTTTCAATATGTAAGCGTGGCTTCAACATAGTGAGACCGGTTCAGTGAAGCCGGCCTGGGTTGAGGAAGCCGCCATGAAGCCTGTTCGTGTTCTGTCCGCCATCCTGCTGGCGACAACCTCTGTCGCCGTCGGCCTGCCCCCGGCGCGCGCAGAGGTCATTCGCCTCAACACGCCGGCCGTGGGCCTGACCCTTGATCGGATCGGCGCGCTTCCGGACGCCGAACGCGAGCCCTGGATCGAGTACCTGGCCCGATCGCAGGCGCAGATGCAGGCGGATCGCGCGTCGCTGGCCGCCGAACTGCCGGCGGGCGCCACGCCCCCGCCTCCGCCCCAGGCCGTGGGCGGCAGCCAGACCCACCTGCCGCTCGATCAGCCGGAGGCCTGGTACGCCACCGCTGAAGCCCGCGCGGTGGCAGACGCCGTCGTCACCTTCCAGACGCCGGCCGGCGGCTGGAGCAAGAACCAGGACCGCCGCATCGCGCGCCTGCCCGGCCAACGCTTCTCCAACGACGCCGAAACCATGGAGCAGAACCCGGCTAACTTCGACGCCCCGGCCGACCGCTTCTGGACCTTTGTCGGCACGCTCGACAACAACGCGACCTGGTCGGAGATGCGTTTCCTCGCCAAGGTCGCGGCCCATGCGCCGGGCCCCCAGGGCGACGCTTGGCGCGCCAGCGTGATCAAGGGCGTCCAGTATCTGCTGAACGCCCAGTATCCGAACGGCGGCTGGCCGCAGATCTGGCCGTTGGAGGGGGGCTTCCACGACTCCGTCACCTTCAACGACAACGCCGTGGCGCAGGCCGCCATGGTGCTGCGCGATGTCTCTCATGGCGAGGAAGGCTTCGACTTCGTTCCCGCCGAGCTCGAGGCGCGCGCCGCCGAGGCGACGAAAAAGGCCATCGACGTCATCCTGGCCGCCGAGGTCCGCTACGGCGACCGCATCATGGGCTGGCCCCAGCAGGTCGAGCCGTTGCGGCTGGTCCCCACCAGTGCGCGCAACTATGAGCCGCGCTCGGTCGCCAGCGGCGAGACCACCGACATCCTGATCTTCCTGATGGGGGAGCCCGACCCGTCGCCTGAGATGAAGGCCGCGATCCGCGCCGGCGCCGCCTGGCTCGAAGCCACCCAGGTCCATGACAAATCGTTCGAGATGACGGACGACGGACGCAAGCTGATCGACAAGCCAGGGGCCGGGCCGATCTGGTCGCGCAACTACGACATCGTCACCGGCCAGCCGATCTTTGGCGACAAGGACCAGACGATCCACGACGACGTCAACGGCATCTCGGTCGGGCGCCGCAACGGCTATTCCTGGTGGATCGCCTCCCCCCAGCGCGCGCTCGACGCCTACACCGCCTGGTCGCGCGACAATCCCTGATCCGCCGCGGCCGCCCTTCCTCGCCGTCGCGACCGCGCGGAGGCGACGGGCGGCCAGGCCCCTCGCCTGAACATCCTTAGCCTGGGCGGGACACCAGCACCGCGCCGAACAGCGGCGGCAGGGTCAGCTGGATCGTTGCGCCGGCGCTGACCCGTTCCCCGGTCACCGCGTCCTGGTAGTCGCGGCCGCGAAGCTCGGGAGGCAGCGCGACCTGCACCGTGCGAGCCGCATCGGCATTGTTCACGGCGACCAGGGCGACCGCGCCGTCTAGCGACCGGCTGGCGACCACGACATTGGCGTCCTCATGCAAGGGCGCGCCGAGTTCGCCCAGCGCCAGGACCGGATGCTCTCGTCTGAGCGCGATCAGCCGGCGCATCTCGGCGTACAGGGCCGCGTCCGGCTCGCCGCCCGTGTCCGCCCAGGGAAAGGTGCGCCGGTTGTCGGGGTCCTCGCCGCCGGTGACGCCCACCTCGTCGCCATAGAATACGGTCGGAGCGCCGGGCCAGGCGACCTGCATCAGCACCGCCAGGCGATAGCGACGCCGCGCCTCCGCCGCCTTGGCCGGATCGTCGCCGTGGTCGCCCAGCAGCCACAGGCTGCGCGCGGTGTCGTGCGTCGACAACAGGTTCATGGACGCCCGCCACGACGCGGCGGGATAGAGTTCCCGCATCAGCTCGATGTTGCGGTAGTTTCCGGCGACGTCTCCGCCCGCGGCGATGTCCAACGCCGCATTGCGAAAGATGTAGTTCATGGTGGCGTCGAAGCTGTCGCCGAGGAAGTATTTCGACGAGTCGAACCAGGTTTCCGCGATGGTCACGGCGTCGGGATCGTGCGCCTTCACGGCCGCGCGCCACCCGGGCCAGAAATCGTCAGGCACCCAGGGCGCCACGTCCATCCGCCAGCCCGCCGCGCCCCGCTCAAGCCAAAGGCGGGTGACGGAGTCCGGCGCGCCGTAGGCGAAGCTGCGGTAGGACGGCGAGGCTTCGTTCAGCTCCGGCAGATCGCGCGCGCCGGTCCAGCCGCTGTAGCGTTCGTCGGGATCAGCCTTGGCGGGGTCCAGTCGGTACCAGTCGGCATAGGGGCTGTCGGGCCGGACCTCTCCGCCCTCCAGCGCGCCAACGCCAGGATGCTTGGCGTAGCGGTCGAAATAGAGGCTGTCCCGACCGGTGTGGTTGAACGAGACGTCCACCACCACGCGGATGCCGCGCCGCGCGGCCTCCTGCGTCAGACGCTCGAACTCGGCGTTCGAGCCGAAGGCGGGATCGACATTGCGATAGTCGCCCGTGTCGTACTTGTGGTTGCTGGCGGCCGTGAAGATCGGCGTCATATAGAGCGCCGTCACGCCCAGATCGGCCATGTGATCGAGCTTTTCGGTGATCCCGGCCAGGTCGCCGCCAAAGAAGTCGTTGCCGCCGCGCGCATCGGAGCCGTCGCCCGAGCCGGGACGGAAGGGCCGTTCGCCCCACGAGGCGTGAACCTCGACCGAGCCGTTCTGAAAGGTGTTCGGTCCCGCCTTCGGATCGTTGGACGGGTCGCCGTTCCGGAACCGCTCGGGGAAGATGTAGTACCACACCGCCTGCTGCGCCCACGCCGGAACGGCGTAGTCGCTGGCGTGGACCGTCAGGCGAAAGCGGCGGATCGCCTCCGCATCGGCCGGAGCGTCGATCGCCACCCCCTGGCCATTCGCCCCGCGCTCCCGCGTCCAGTAGATCGGCGACGAGTTGTTCTGATAAACGAACCGCCGGCCGCCGAGCTCCACCTCGAACCAGTAGCCGTAAACCCCGGCCTGGTCGAACGTCCGCCGCGCCGACCAACGACCATCCGCACCGCGCGCCAGCGGCACGCGCTCCAGCTCATCATAGGCCAGCACTTCCTGGTTGCCCTCCAGGCGACGCTTCTCGACGACCAGGGTCGCCCGCTCGGCGGCGGGACCGTCCAGAGTGAAGACGACCTCGGTTCCGTCCGAAACGGCCCCGAACGGCGACTTGTAGCGCAGGTCCCGGCTGTCGTGACGCAGGGCTTGGGCGCGCGGATCGGACAGGGGCTCAACGCGGGGCTCAGCCTGTGCCACCGTCAGCACCGGCTGGTCGTCGCTCAGTTGCAGGCGCAGCGTGCTCCAGCCGTCGAAGCGATAACGAAGATTGTCCGAGCCTCCCCGATCGGGGCGCGCCACCGGCAGGGTCGCGCCATCGGCCTTGCTCCCGCGCGGTGCGGCGAAGGTGGAGGCGTCCGCCCAGCCGGCGTCGCCGATCTTGAAGTCCTGCGTGCCCTGCAACTCGGCCGTGACGGCATAGGCGTTGCACTCCCACGCCATCGCGTATTCCTCGACCGCCGCCCAGCCGCTCATCGCGCCGCGCAGATAGAGCCGCGTTTCGCCAAGCGGCGGCGCCGCGCAGCGATCGACCGCCGCGTCGGGCATTCCGGCGCAACCGCCCAGGACGCCCGCCGCAGCCATGCCGACGACGGCCTGGGAGCGGACGCAAGACAAGCGTCGCATAACGCCGGCAGCCGCCCGGTTCCACCTGATTTTCATGCTGCGTCTCGCCTGCGGCCAGTGCTGTAAAGATGTGCAAACTTTCACATCATCAGCGGAGTGGCTATAGCCCTCTCACCTCCAAATCGCCGCAGCAAGGCGAAACGACGCAGTGGCGCACGAACAAGAGCTCGCAAAATTTTGCAGCGGTCCTGCAGGTCGCACCTGACGAGGGGGTGACCTGCCGGGCTGTCCCGCGTGCGTCATCCCGATACGGTGCAGTGAATGGACGCAAAAAATCCTGCGGCTTTTTGGGCCTGCAGGTCTTGCTATGTGCGGGTGCAGGCGCGGGATCCGGGCGAGCTCTCACACGGCGGCTGACCTTTCAGGCATAGTCGCAGAAACGCCATCAGCGGTCATCAGCAGCGCGCGGCCAATCGACCTTCGGCTGAGGCGTCTGTCGACAGAAGGGCCTGCTCTGATCCGGAAGCCATCTTCTCAGACCGACCCGAAGCCGATGTGGGGAGGTCAGCTTGCAGGTTCTGTGGTCGCGCTCCACGATTGCGAGATGTTGAGAGACGACCCCGACATTCACCCAGAGGAGCGCATCGCCTTCGGCAAGAAGCCATGGCCAGCAGAGTCGGCCGGAGACCCCGTCTTCGCCCAGGTCCCCCGACGGAGCTACTGAGACAGGCCTGCTCCGACGAGCGCGGCCTGTACCTCCGCACGAGCCGCGGCCATATCGCCACGAAAGGCTGCAGAGTGCTGTTCCGCGCCATAGATGATCATGCCCGCGGCAATGCCGGCCTCTGCGGCGCTGTAGCTGTGTGAGCCGCAGATGTAGCGGCTTTCGGCGAACCCGCGCCCGCGTGCATACAGCCGGTCGGCTCGTTGCGGGGCCAGTTCGGCCAGGATCATGGCGACGTGCATGCCGTGGGCCGCGTGACCGGACGGGTAGTCTGGATTGTTGGCCAGATGCTGCGACTTCGCCTCGCAGATCGGCAGATCGGCGTCGAGATAGGGCCGCCTGGTCGCCCAATGGCTCTTGGCGTCGCCCACGACCGACCGATCGTTGCCTGAGCGGTGCAGCAGAGCCGTCAACACCGGGGCCTCGTCTTCGGTCAAGCGGACGCCGAGGGCGTCGGCGAAGTGATCATACATGTCGCCGGTGACGTCGCTTGTGGCCAACGTCCATCGGGGCGTGCCCTGCAGCACGCGCGTCTGGCGAAAGATCTCGGCGTCGGCGCGATGCCGAGGCGAACCCGGCTCGGGCGGCGACGCAAGCACCATGGCGAGGACCGGTCGAACCTCCGGCGCGAGATAGCCCCGAACCGGCGCACCCGCCACCATTTCGACAGCCAGATCGTCGCAGCGCCGTTCAAGGCGTACGACGTTGCAGGACGCGGCCTCCCCGCCGGGCAGTCTCACCTGATAGCCGGGAAAGCGCGGGTCGGCCCACAGGTAGTCGGTCGAGACATACTGAGCACCGCTGGCCAAGGCGGCGCTGCGGCGCGCGACGTCGCCTTCTCGCGCCTCCCTGGTGTCGGCGTCCGCGCGCGTGCGCACGATAAAGCCCTGGCGCACGGCGGCGCGTATCCGCGCCTGCTGCTCCACCGGGTCGTTGAGGGTCAGATAGGCGGCTGCGGAACTGGCCTCGTCGGTGTTGACGAACATCGTTCGCCCTTCCAGCGACGGATGCCCCGCGGCGTAGCTGGCGACCTTTTCCGGGCCTTCGTCCAGGGCGAAGAATACCTTGCCGCGAGCCTGCCCCAGCGTAGGCCACCCTCCGGCGAGCACGCCGTCGCGCAAGGTGGCGTGCTCGCCCCGCACCTGATCCGGCGTGATCAGGTGTTCGGCGTCGAACACCGACCGGATTTCGGCGTCCAGCGCGTTCCAGGCCCCCGCATCGAAGTCGAGCAGGGTCACGCCGCCCGGCATGGAAGGCCGGCCGGTCTTGGCGTTCAGCATGATCAGTATGGGCGCGTGGTCCGGATGCGCGCGCGACCACAGACTGATCTCCTGAAGGCAGGCGACGAAGGTCAGGCACGAGCTGCGGAAATCCACATCCGGCATGTGCAGCGTCTTGAAGCCAGGGCGCGCCATGGTCTCGGCGAAGACGGCGCTGACGGGCGCCCCTGCGCCCTCGCGTCCGAGCGCGGACAGAGGATGGGCGTAGCGCCCGCCCTGCGGATCGTTCAGCACGTCGATCTCGATCTGGCGGGCGCCCGCGTCCAGCTGTTCGGCGAGGGCGCGGTGCGCATAGTCCAGCCCCCGCGCCCCGCTGTTCGCGGCGACCAGAGCGTGGAGCTCCTCGGCCGGGATCGCCAGCTTGTAGCTGTTGTGCGTGCCCACCGCCGTCAGATCGTTCATCCGCAGCGTCGCGTCCATCCAGCGTCGCGCGCACGCGTCTCCGCCCGCTTCGCGCACGTCCGCCGCAGAGGGTTGGCAGGGCTCCATCGAAGCCGGTGTGGCGAAGGCCATCAGGGCCGCCATCAGGGTGAACATCGTGACTTCCTTACAGGCAGAGAGCACATCGCGAAGGCCGCCACTGCCAGCGAGCAAGGTCGCCGGCAGTGGCTGCTTATGTTGCTAGAACACGTATGTCAGACCGACGGTGAAGGTCCGTCCGCTCTTGGTCCAGGAGGTCGGACGCTCCTCGTTGATGTCGGTGTACTGGTCGATGGCCTCGTCCGTCAGATTGATGCCCTCGACCACCAGCTTCAGCTCCGGCCTGACGTTCCAGAAGAGGGTGGCGTCGAGGTTGTTGGTGGCGTGGTAGCCGGAGCCCACGTTTCCGTTGCCGCCGATGCCGTCCAAGTAGCCGTCGCGATAGGCGCTGGAGATGCGCGCACCCCACACGTCCGTCTCATAGTAGATCGTCGCGTTCGACGACCATTTCGACAGGTTGGCCAGGGACAGGGTGCGTGTGACGCCGTCCACCAGGGCGTCGGTCTCGCCCTTGGCGTAGGTGACGTTGCCCGTGAAGCCGAAGCGGTCGAACGGCGCCGGCAGGAAGTCGAAGTCCCGCTGTACCGCCAACTCCGCGCCCCGGATCGAGGCGCCGTCGCCATTCACCGGCCGGCTGTAGGAATAGATTGTGCTGGCGTCCTGGCCCGGTCCGATCAAGGACAGTGGATAGCCGATCGATCCGTAGGGCACGGACGCGGTTTCGGCCGTGATGAAGGAGTCCATCGACTTGTAGAAGACGCCGAGCGCCACAAAGCCGCTGTCGCCCATATAGTGCTCGATCGAGGCGTCGAACGAGTCCGCCATGAAGGGCTCAAGCGCAGGATTGCCCGCGTTCACACTTCCGCCGAAGGGCGTGAAGCTGACTGATCCGGCGGCGCGCAGGTCGTCGAGGCTCGGCCGGCTGATGTTGCGGCTTGCGCCCAGGCGCACGATCGTGTCAGGCGTGACCTCCAGCGCGAGGTTGGCCGCCGGCAGATAGCCGTCATAGCTGTTTTCGATGGAGGTGGGCACAAGCCCGGCGTTCGTCGCGACGGTGCCGGCCGACGTCAAATCGGTCGAATAGTAGCGCACGCCGACATTGGCCTTCAGCGGCATGGCGCCCAGCTGCATGTCAAGATCGTACTGCACGAAGGCGGCCGTGGTCTCCTCCGTCAGGACGTAGTTGGTGCCGGCCCGATCGTCCGCCGCCGTCAGATCCCGGCGCTGACCCGTCCGGTCGAAGGTCGCCACGGCGTCCGGTACGACATACGGAAGCAGGGAGTCGTAGCGGATGACTTCCAGCACCGGCGCGGGCCGCGCGGGGTTGTTGTACCAGTCAACGCGGTTGAACCGCTGCCAGCCCTCGTTCTCGAAGTTCTTGCGTCCGACTCCGAACTTCAGGGTGGACGATGGGCTGATGTCCCAGGCGCCGTTCAGTTCGACGGTCTTGTACTCGCTGGTGATGTAGTCCTCGCGGGCGTCGGCCCGCATCAGCCCCCACAGGCTCTGATCCTCCGTGTCGAAGCGGTAGGTGGTGACGGCGGGACTGTCGCCGCGAAAGTCGTAGCCGAAGCTCTGGTTGACCGCCTGGATGAAGACCTTGTCGAAGACAGGTCCCTCGAACTCCGATCGGGCAAAGCCGACCAGGGCGTCGAAGCGCAGCCTGTCCGTCGCCTGAAAACTGCCCGTCCAAACCGCTTGGGTGAAGGTGGTCTCGTCTTCCGAGTGCTTGTGCTCATTGCGCATGTCGACGCCGGACCAGTCGGCGTAGACGATGCTGTCGCCGCGGATTTCAACGGCGTTCAGACGCTGAGTCCCCGTGACGTTGCCGGTCAGGGCGTTCACGCCGGCGGGCGCCAGGGCGTACTCGTCCCGATCGTTGCCGAGCGTGCCATAGAGCACGTCCAGGCCCATCTCTGCGCGCGCGTTCGGACGCCACTGCAAGGCGCCGGTCAGCCCGACGCGCTCGCGCTCCGCGTACCAGGTCGATGGGCTCGTCGCCTGCGGAGCCGACACCCGAGCCAGGCCCGTGGCGGTCGTCAGACGCTGGCGGTCGGCGGCCGAGACGCCTGGCCCGATGTTCGCGGCGGCGACGTTGATCTTGGTCCAGTTCCAGCTGCGCATGCCGAACTCGTTGACGTCGTTGCGCGTGTAGGCGGCGGAGGCGAGCGCTCCCAACTCGCCCATGCCCGTGTCCCAGCGGCCGGAGACCAGGCCGATCACGCGCGGCGTCACGCTGTCCGTATTGGAGTTCGTCTGCGCCTTCGCGCCCACCACCAGACGCGACCCCGCATAGTCGAACGGTCGTGCGGTGGTGAGGCCGACAGTGCCGCCGATGCCGCCCTCGTCCTGCTCGGCCGCATAGGTCTTTTCCACGACGACGCGGTTGAACAGTTCGGATGCGAAAAGGCTGTAGTCGAAGCTGCGGGTGCGGCTGACGGAGCCGCGATTGTCGAAGCCGGACGAGGTATTGCCCAGCACCTCCATGCCGTTCAGCTGGGTGCGGGTGAAATCCGGACCCAGGCCGCGCAACGAAATCTGACGTCCCTCCCCTGCGTCGCGTGTGATCGCCACGCCGGGCACGCGCTGCAGGGACTCCGCCAGGTTCAGATCGGGGAAGGCCGCGATGTCGTCGGCGACAATGACGTCCTGCGTGCCCGTGGCGCTGCGTTTCAGGTCGCGCGCGGCCAGCAGGCTGCTGCGAAAGCCCGTGACGACGACATCCTCCACCTGGCTGGCCGAGGTCTGCACTGAGACGGGCGGCGCCGCGCGGGCGACAGCCGGAACAGCGGAGGGCGCCGGCCGCGCGCGTTCCGCCGATGACGGGGCGACGACCCGTTCAGTCATGATCGACCGCCCGACGATGCGCGCTCGAACGCCGCTGGCGTCCGTCAGCCGCGAGAGCGCCTGGGCGGGGGTGAAGCGTCCCTGCACGGCCTTGCTGCGGCGCCCGCGCAGCATCTCGGGGCTTGCGGCGAGTTGCAGGTTCGTCGCACGCGAAAAGTCGCGCAGCGCCGACGAGAGGTCCTTTTCTGGAATCGAAAAGGTCTGCTGCGCCTCCTGCGCCGCAACAACGGCGGGCGCAGCGGCGCTTAGCGCGGCGGCAAGCGTCAAGATAGACGCGTGTCGCGTCAGGTTCGAGTTCATGTCGGCATCCCCCAAGAGAAAAGGCGTCGGCTCAACCAGCCTGCAGGAGAGATGCTTGGAGGTTCCATATCCCTACCTGGAGCAACCACGAAATGTTGAAGACATTTTTGTTCAACCCGCCTTACTTTTTATCAGTATACGATCAGTTCTCCTCTCAACTTGAACACCATAGGCCGTCTGGATCAGGTCCAGAACCGAAGAAGGTTCAGCGACACGGAAGCGACCGCTGATCCTGATCCGGCGAGCACGCTCGTCGGCGACGACGATCGGAGTCTGTGAGAAGCGGTCCATCTCCTCCACCAGTTGCGAGAGGGTTGCGTCGGACGTGTCGAACCAACCACCCATCCAGTCAGGCGCGCTTGGCGTAAACGCCGCCTTGCGAGCACGGCCATGCTCCAGCACGCCGCGCTCGCCGGGAACAAGCGCCATCGAGGTCCCGGTCCTTGTGTTGATGCGCACAGCGCCGCGATAGAGGTCGACCTCGGTCCGACCGCCCTCGGATCGATCGACATTGAAGGCGGTCCCCATCACTTGCACGACCCCGTCACCGACTCCCACCGAGAAGGGTCGTCCGTCATGCGGAACGTCGAAAAAGGCTTCACCCTGCTCGAGCACGACCGACCGCCGCAGCAGGTTCTGATCGACCAGAAGACGCGCCGACCCGCTTAGGGTCACGCGTGACCCGTCCGCCAGCATGACGTCCCGGCGCTCGCCGCGTGCGGTTTCGATCATGCGGTGATCCGCCCATGGCCCCACGATCCCGATGACGACCATTGCCGATGCAAGAGCGGCGATCGGCGCGAGCACCAGCCATGATCGCCGCCTCGTTCGCTTTCGGCTGGCCGCCAGCCGCGCCGCTTCACCCATGGCGTCCGAGCGCCACATGGCGGCAAGGTCCGCGAAGGCGGCTTGGTGAGCTTCCGAGGCGGACATCCAGCGATCAAACGCAGCGGCCTCTTCGCTCGATGCGCCCTGCCGCGTGCTCCAATTCACCCAGGCCGCCGCCTCGGTCATGATGCCGTTCCGTTTCGCCTTCACGCCTTGCCCCCTCTACCGGCTCCGGTTGCTTGCAAGGCTGTGCTCAGGTCCAGAAGGCCCCGTGTCACATGCTTCTCCACCGCCTTCAGGCTCAGGCCCAGGTCGGATGCGATGGCGGCGCAGCTCTGATGGCGTATCCGGCGACGAACGATGATTTCACGCCTCAGGCGCGGCATCCTTTCCAATGTTCGAGCAAGGGTTTGCACGGCTTCGCGTGCCTCTATGATCCGTTCGGGCGACGGCTCGCCACTGGCCAAGCTTTCGCTGAGATCTGTCCAGCTCCAACGCCTCTCCCGCCTGTGCTGCTCGTTCATCAGGTTCTCCGCGATGCGCATACCCAGAGCGTAGAAACTGTCGACGCGCTTGACCCGCGCGTACTCAACCAGCCGCAGCAGGGTTTCCTGCGCGACATCCTCGGCCAGGTCCGCGCGGCCAAGCCGTCGGAGAACGAGCCTTCGGATGAACTCGCCGACCGGCGCCAGATCGCGCGCCATCTGTTGTTGGTCGCCGTCGTAAGCCAAGATCCCGTCCCCGCTTCCGCAGGCTTCTAACTCTGGACGGTGAAGGTTGGATGGCGCCGCGCGGACAGCTGGAGGTGAAGCGACCAGTTTCGGTGCTATCTGCTGCCCGGCGCAACCTACTCGGATCGACGTTTGCCGGTCAGCGGCGGCGCCAGAATCGGACGTCGCACCATGGCGCGGAAGAAGACGTTCGCGGAATCCGCAGCTTCGTCCGCGTCCGATCCCCGCCGAAGCTTAGCCATCACCGCCTCCCCGGCAACGAGCATGCCCCGCCTGTTTTACGCTTGTCACGCGGCCGGCTTTGCCATCCATGGCGCACGTCTGTAGTCTTCGGCTGCGGTTCGCATGAGACTGATGAGTTCAAGAGACCACTCTGAACAAGGCCAACTCACGTCCCTGATCGGATGTGACCATTTCGAACTGTGAGTCCCTAGTCGTCTGGCCGTCTCGCCGAGGCTAGGCGCACCCAGAACGCAGAAGAGCCCCGGGGCTTTTGGGCCAACGGGGCTTTCGTGTTTGTGGTGTTTGGGTGCGGGAGCAGGCTTTGAACAGAACCACACACCGCGGCTGATCTTCTCGGCGTAGTCGCAGAAGCGCCATCAGCGATCATCGGCATCAAGCTGCACAGCGGACGTTCAGGGCTGGCGCACGGCAACGCGCGAGCCTTCTGATGACGCTTAGCACTGTGCTGTTCGGTCAAAGCGGATTGTCGATCCTGCGCCTCGAAGCTCTGTCTTTACTGATCTTCAGGTTCGCGGTCCAACGACCCGCTGCTGCGTGATCGCCGCCGCCTGTTGGCCCGTAAGCCGCTCGCCGCGGCTGAAATCGGCCGCCCCCGGTCCGGACGATCCAAAGGTTGCGAACCTGACCTGCTCCGGCTGAAGCATGGTGCGCGGATTGCCGTCGCGGCCCGTGTACCACATCTCGGTCCAGCCGGCCGCCGCGATGTGATCGTCCATCCAGCAGTTCAGGAAGGTGGCGGCGCCCACGAAGCGCGGATCGCCGTAGCGGCCGTCGGGGAAGCTGCTGGACGGACGCCACGGGCGACCGAGGAATACCGAGCGCCGCGCCACGCCGGTCTCCTTCGTCACCCGGCAGGCGTTGAAGACGAAGCCGAAGGGCTGGTCGATCGGCGTGCTGGGCGCGGTGATGTAGCCTTCCACCGGATCGACCGGGCGCGGACGCGAACGGATTTCGCAGCCTTCAAACCAGGCGCGACCCGCGCCGAAGATGAAGTCGTAGCTGCCCGCGATCAAACAGTGGTCGAACAGGCTCGTTCCGGCATCGGGGAACAGGGTGTCCTGGTAGCTGAGAATGTCGCAGTCGATGAGAACGGCGCGGTCGGAGCCCTTGTCCAGCATCAAGGCGACGGCCTGCGGACCCGCACCATTGTGCGAATGGAGGCCCGCCGGCTTGCTCATCTCGGCAAGGCCGTCGAAGGCGTTGTTGATGGTCAGGCGCTCGGCGCGGAAGTCCGGTGCGCGCACGAACACGGTGGGTGTGCGGAACGTGCCCCAAGGTCTGCCGTCAGGCGCGGCCAGCCCCGACGCCGCCAGGTGGTTGATGATCGATCCTTGTCGGTCTTCGCCGATCAGGTGCACGAACGGCTTGTCGACCACGACCTGCCCTTCCCAGATCCCGCGTGTGACGAGGATGCGAAAGGGGCGCCGGCCATCCGCGGGAGCGGCGGCGATCGCATCGGTAAGGCTGGCGTAGGTCGGCGCGGAGCCGCGCGACCGAGCGCCAGGACGCTGGACCACGGCGTCAAAAGCCTCAATGACGGCCGCCTGGGCGGCCAGCGGAAAGGCGCTCAATCCTCCGATCACCAAGCGCCGCGAAATGGCTTCGGCCACGGGCCTCTCCATTGAAAGAAAAAGCAGGCGTCGGTCGGCGAACCGTCCGACGCCCAAACCTCGGGAGGAGGATGTCAGAAGGTGTAGCGGACGCCGAAGTTGTACTGCCGTCCGGTGTGCGAGTAGACGTAGATGCTGTCCCGGCGGCTGTCGGTGTACTGTTCGTTGAACGCATCGGTCAGGTTCAGGCCCTCGAAAGTGAGCCGGAGGCGATCCGTCAGCGCATAGGAGGCGGAAGCATCCACGGTGACGATCTCGCGCACCCCGTCAATGTCATTGGTGCTGGTGCCGCTGGGCACCGCCGTCAGATATCGGTCGCGGTAGGCGGCCGCGACGCGGGCGCTGAAGCGGTCGTCCTCATAGTACAGCGTTGCGTTGTAAGCCGTCTTGGACAGGCCCACCAGGTCGTTCTCCACGAAGCCCGTCGGAGATCGCGCCGAGATGTAGCTGATCTTTGAATCGACCAGCGTCACGTTGAAGATGGCGCCGAGATTGTTGAACGGGCCGGGCAGGAAGGTGAAGGGCTGCTGGTAGCTCACCTCCAGCCCCTTCAGCGGGCCGCCCTCGGTGTTCACCGGCTGGCTGAACAGGAAGACGTCCGTCGGGGCCACGCCCAGCCCATCCAGCAGGTTCAGCGGCAGCCCGGACTGGTTGAAGGGTTGCGAAGTCCGCGACGTCTGAATGTAGCTGTCGATATCCTTGTAGAACAGGCCGACCGACAACAGGGCCTCGGGGGCGAAATACCATTCCGCCGACAGGTCGTAGGTCGTGGCGCGGATCGGATCGAGGTACGGATTGCCCGAACTGACGCTGAACACGCCCACGGTGCTGAGGCTGCCACCGGGCGTGACGCTGCCGAGATTGGGCCGGGTCATCACCTTGGCCGCGCCGAACCGGACCAGGAAATCGGGCGTGACCTCCGCCGTGAGGTTCAACGCCGGCAGCACGTCCTCATAGTCGCGCTCAACCGTGGCCTGCTGGGCCGAGCCCGCCACCAGCTGATAGCCGGTGGAGCTTTGCTCGGTCTTGACGTAGCGCACGCCCACGTCGCCGCGGATCGACACGCCGCCGAGTTCGGTGCGGAAGTCCATCTGCACATAGGCGGCGGTGTCGTCTTCCGTAACGCTGCGGATGTTGCCGCGCGCATTGGGATTGCTGGCGCCGCTCAACTCGAACAGACCCGTGCCGCTGTAGATGTTGAACAGGTCCGCAAAGGCGCCGAGGTCGGGCGCTGTCCAGTCGGTCACCGTGCCCGCCGGCGCATCGAGATTGCGGCCGAAGCCGCCCACCAACTTCGTCAGGCTGCTCAGCGTCACACCTGCCGGCAGCTGTGGCACCACGCCCTCGTTGACGCGGGCGAGCGCCCAGGAGTCGAACTCATACCGCTTCAGGTTCACGCCGGCCTTGAGAGTAAGGGCGTCGTTCAGGTCGAAGCCGGCGTCGAGCTGCGCGGTCTTGATGGTGTTGGTGACGCCCTGCGGACGCAACCGGATTTCAGAGCGCGCGGCCCCAAAATTATAAGCCAGCGGATCGGTGACGTCGTAGCCATAGCTGATCAGCGGCGCATCGCGGTTTGGACGATAGTCGTAGGAATAACCGTCTGTGTTCTCGCGATTCAGGATCACCGTGGTCTGGATCGGGTTGTCGAAATCCGATTCCGACCAGCCGATCAGTCCCTTGATCCTGAACCGGTCGCTGAACTCGTGCTCAAGGCTGAGCGTCGCCTGGCTGTATTGGGTGTCCAGCTCATCGAAGCGGGTCTCGCTCTCGATGTCCACGTCGTCGAACAGGCCGTAGATCATGTCGCCGTTTTGATCGATCACACCATCGCGGACGATGATCTCGGGACGCCCGCCTTGAGACGCGTTGCGGGCGAACGAGAGGGCCTCGAGCCAGTTCTCCTCGCGGGTCGCCTTGAAGTCAGAATAGAGCACGTCGAGGTTGATCAGCGTGCGGTCCTGCGGGCGGAACTGCAGCGACCCCGTCAGGCCCAGCCGCTCCTGATCGTGGGTCAGACGGCCGTAGCGCGGGAAGCGCGGCGAATAGACGTCCGCGCCTCGGGCTGCGCTGAATGGCGATGCGGGATTGTAGCCGCCGGCTTCCGTGCCGTTCAGCCAGCCGCCGGAACCATGTCCCTCCTCCAGCAACTGGCGCTTGGTGTAGGCGACGGACACCAGCGCGCCCAGTCTACCGTCCATCCAGGTGTTGCTGGCCAAGGCCGCAAAACGCGGATCCCACTCACGCGACAGATCATTGTAGCCGTACTGGCCGGACAGGACGAAGTTGGCGCCGGAATAGTCGAAAGGCCGGCCGGTCTGCAGGTCCACGGTGGCGCCCAGCGAGCCTTCCTCCGTCTCGGCAGACGCGGTCTTGCGCACCGTGATGCTGTTGAACAGCTCGGAGGCGAAGACGTTGAAGTCAAAGGCGCGGTTGCGGTTGGCGCCGCCGGAACTGTCGGTGCCCGACGCCGTGCTCTGACCCTCGACGCCGTTGATGCGAACACGCGTGAACTGGGGCCCCAGGCCCCGCACGGTGATCTGGCGGCCTTCGCCGGCGTCCCGGGCAATGGAGACGCCCGGCACGCGCTGGATCGACTCGGCCAAATTGGCGTCGGGGAAGTCGGCGATGTCTTCGGCCTTGATCACATCGACCACGCCGTTTTCGCGCCGCTTGGCGTTGAGGGCGCTGCCGAGGGCGGCGCGGAAACCGGTAACAACAATGGCGTCGACTTCAGCCACCTGCTCGTCAGCCTGATCGCCCTGCGCCGTCTGCCGGATGACCGGGGCTGCGCTCGGGGCCAAAACGGCGGTGCGTCCGTCGTTGGACGCCACCACCAGATTGCTACCCTGCAGCAGGCGCCCCAGTCCTTGATCGACCGAGTAAACGCCGCGAACCGCAGCGGTGCGTTCGCCGGCCACCGCGTCCGCCGACGCCAAAATCTGCAGGTCCGCTTGTCGGGCGAAAGCTGGCACGCCTGTAGACGCCGGCTGGGCCGGCACGTCGAACTGACGCGACTGCGCCTGGACCGCTCCGCTCCAACAAAGCGCCGCCGTGCTCGCAGCGATCATCAGCGACGCCTTGGCGCCCTCGCAACGCATGAGGTTCATGCGACAGCCCTCCGTGATGTTTCCTGACCCCGGACCCTTCTTTGAGGGTTCCAATCACTGGATGCGCGGCGCGATTTTTTCCGTCGCCGGACAACAATCTTTTCTAGCGCGGCCCCGCCACCATGATGACCTCGCCCGTCATGGCCAACTCCGCGCCGTGCGACACGCCCAAGGCGCGCGCAAAGCTCTCCGGCTCGTTGGTCCTGAACCAGCCGATCACCTTCTGCCGCTCCAGTTCGGGATCTGAGATCACGATCTTGCGCGTATTGTAGCGGTTGAACTGGGCGGCGGCCTGACCCACGGTCTCGCCGTCCAGCACGATCTGCCCATCGCGCCAAGCCAAGGCCCGCTCGACCTCCAGTGGACGCTCAATGGGCCGCGCTGCGCCTGCCTTATCGCTGATGAACACCTGTTCGCCCGCCGACACCCGCCTGAGGCGACCGGCCCCTTCCTCGCTCCAGACCTCGACCACGCCTTCGGTGACCCGGACCTCGGCGCCCAAAGGCTTGCGGCGCACCGAGAAGGCGGTGCCGACCGCACGGACACGCACCGGCCCCGTCGCCACCACAAAGGGACGGGATCGATCCTTCGCCACCTGGAACCAGGCCTCGCCCCGGTCAAGCCGCACCGACCGCCTGTCGCGCCCGAGCGCCACCTCGACGGCCGTGTCCGTGTTGATGGCGGCCAGCGAGCCGTCCTCCAGCGGCACGCGACGAATTTCTCCGACCGCCGTGCGGTACCACCGACTCTCCAGCATCGGCGGCAGGAGCAGAGCGGCTCCGCTTGCGGCCGCCGCCAGCCCGATCCCGCCGATCAGCCATCGGCGATGCCGACGCTGGGCGTTGACAGGGTTTGGGCGCGCAACTCCCACCGCAACGCTCCAGGCGGCCTTGGCTCGCAACAGCGCGCCCCGATGTCGGGGATCGCGCTCCAGCCACAGATCAAGCGCCCTCTGGCGGCTCTCATCCAAGGGGGCGCGATCCAGCTGCACGACCCAACGCGCCGCCTCGGCGTCGACCTCGCTGGCGGTCAGTCGCTTGGTCATGCCCTGCGCCCCAACACCCGACGGGGCGCTGGCCCTGTACGGCCCAGCGCAACCAGGATCGTCTTCAGCGCACGGGTCGCTTCGTTCTCCACGATGTTCTCGCTGACGCCCAGCCGCTCGGCGATTTCCCTCTGTGAAAAGCCCAGCATGCGCCGCATCTCAAAGATGCGTCGGCTTCGCTCGGGCAGCGTCGCCAAGACCTTCATTACGTGCTCGAGTTCCGTTCGCCCCGCCGCGATGCGTTCTGGCGAGAGTTCGTCTCCCTCGATGCACAAGGTTTCGATTTCCGTCACCGCCTCGATGCGCACGATGCGGGCGCGCCGCATCTGCTCCAGTACGATCGAGCGAGCGGTTTGAAAGAAGTAGGCGCGCGGGCTGGCGATGTGCCGGAAGTCGGTGAGCGTGGACAGCCGACAATAGGCTTCCTGGACTACGTCGTCGGCGTCCGCAGCCGCCGCTGGGAAACGCCGGAGCCATGCCCGTACGTCCGCCTCGTGCGGCAGAACCTCCGTCGCCACCCACCGCACCAGATCGGCCTCGGGCGTTTTCGCCATGCGCATCATCCGCCTCCCCGACTCACAAGATGCGTGGCGCGCCGCCTTCCGTCAAAAGGGACATCATCAGCTACTTAGCGATATGCCTGATAATCGCGCGGGCCAACTGCAGCAGATTGTTCACCTGACCAGAAGCCGCGTACCAGGTCGATGGGCTCGTCGCCTGCGAAGCCGGCACCCGAGCCAGGCCCGTGGCGGTCGTCAGACGCTGGTGGTTGGCGGCCGAGACGCCTGGCCCGATGTTGGCGGCGCCGGCATTGATCTTGGCCCAGCTCCAGCTACGCATGCCCCGCCTGTTTTACGCTTGTCACGCGGCCGGCTTTGGCGTCCCATCCATGGCGCACGTCTCTAGTCTTCGGCTGCGGTTCGCATGAGACTGATGAGTTCAAGAGACCACTCTGAACAAGGCCAACTCACGTCCCTGATCGGATGTGACCATTTCGAACTGTGGGTCCCTAGTCGTCTGGCCGTCTCGCCGAGGCTAGGCGCACCCAGAACGCAGAAGAGCCCCGGGGCTTTTGGGCCAACGGGGCTTTGGTGTTTGTAGTGTTTGGGTGCGGGAGCAGGATTTGAACCTGCGACCTTCAGGTTATGAGCCTGACGAGCTACCGGGCTGCTCCATCCCGCGGCAAACGGTAGGCGTGAGGGAAGAACGGTTCGAGGGGCCTCGCCTCAAGTCGGCCGAAGGCCACAGGGCAAGTATCGTGCGCAATCGTTCTGTCCGCCGGGTAGACCCGGCGGCGACCTACTCTCCCGCGCCTTGAGACGAAGTACCATTGGCTCTGGAGGGCTTAACGACCGAGTTCGGAATGGGATCGGGTGGGGAACCTCCGACATAGCCACCGGGTCAACCAGGCGGACAGAAGGATTGCGAAGAAGACATTGTCTGAGATGATCTTGGTCTGTGATCATCATCGAATGAGTTTTGCTGAGAAACGATCAAACCGATCGGATTATTAGTACCAGTAAGCTTCACGCGTCGCCGCGCTTCCACACCTGGCCTATCAACGTGGTAGTCTTCCACGATCCTCAGCGAAGCCTTGTTTTGAGGTTAGTTTCCCGCTTAGATGCTTTCAGCGGTTATCTATTCCATACTTAGCTACCCTGCTGCACAGCTGGCGCCATGACAGGTCCACCAGAGGTATGTCCATCCCGGTCCTCTCGTACTAGGGACAGATCCTCTCAAGCTTCGAACACCCACGGCAGATAGGGACCAAACTGTCTCACGACGTTCTGAACCCAGCTCACGTACCACTTTAAATGGCGAACAGCCATACCCTTGGGACCTGCTCCAGCCCCAGGATGTGATGAGCCGACATCGAGGTGCCAAACTTTGCCGTCGATATGGACTCTTGGGCAAAATCAGCCTGTTATCCCTAGAGTACCTTTTATCCGTTGAGCGATGGCCCTTCCACGCGGGACCACCGGATCACTATGGCCGACTTTCGTCTCTGCTCGACTTGTCAGTCTCGCAGTCAGGCGAGCTTATGCCATTGCACTCGACGAGCGATTTCCGACCGCTCTGAGCTCACCATCGCGCGCCTCCGTTACACTTTGGGAGGCGACCGCCCCAGTCAAACTACCCACCACGCCATGTCCCGGGACCGGATAACGGCCCTCGGTTAGACGTCAACGACAGTAAGGGTGGTATTTCAAGGATGACTCCACCAGAGCTGGCGCCCCGGTTTCATAGTCTCCCACCTATCCTACACATACGGTCGCTAACGCCAAGGCGAAGCTATAGTAAAGGTTCATAGGGTCTTTCCGTCTGACCGCGGGAACCCCGCATCTTCACGGGGAATTCAATTTCACTGAGCCTATGCTGGAGACAGTGGGGAAGTCGTTACGCCATTCGTGCAGGTCGGAACTTACCCGACAAGGAATTTCGCTACCTTAGGACCGTTATAGTTACGGCCGCCGTTTACCTGGGCTTCAGTTCGACGCTTTCACATCTCCCTTTAACCTTCAGGCACCGGGCAGGCGTCAGACCCTATACGTCGCATTGCTGCTTCGCAGAGCCCTGTGTTTTTGCTAAACAGTCGCTACCCCCTGGCTTGTGCCACTCAGTCCTGCTTGCGCAGGGTGAGTCACGCTTATTCCGAAGTTACGCGTGCAATTTGCCGAGTTCCTTCAGCATAGTTCTCTCAAACGCCTTGGTATGCTCTACCTGACCACCTGTGTCGGTTTCGGGTACGGTCTCTGCTGGAGTTATTTCCTGGGACAACGCCCCCGCACACACAATCCAATAAGTGGGTACGAGTTAAGCCATCCGTCACTTCCAGCTGGTGCAGGAATATTTACCTGCTTCCCATCGACTACGCTTTTCAGCCTCGCCTTAGGGGCCGACTAACCCTGCGCAGATTAGCTTTACGCAGGAACCCTTGGTCTTTCGGCGAGAGTGTCTCTCACACTCTTATCGTTACTCATGTCAGCATTCTCACTTCCGATACCTCCAGCCAGGCTCACGCCTGACCTTCACCGGCTTACGGAACGCTCCGCTACCGCTTGCAGTAAACTGCAAACCCATATCTTCGGCGCACGGCTTGAGCCCCGTTACATTTTCCGCGCAGGATCGCTTGATCAGTGAGCTGTTACGCTTTCTTTAAAGGATGGCTGCTTCTAAGCCAACCTCCTGATTGTCAAAGCAATCCCACATCGTTTCCCACTTAGCCGTGACTTGGGGGCCTTAGATGATGGTTAGGGTTGTTTCCCTTTTCACGACGGACGTTAGCACCCGCCGTGTGTCTGCCCGATAGTTCTCTTGGGTATTCGGAGTTTGGTTAGTATTGGTACCGCTCGCGCAGCCCGCAACCATCCAGTGCTCTACCCCCCAAGGAATTCGTCGGACGCTCTACCTAAATAGATTTCGCGGAGAACCAGCTATGTCCAGGTTTGATTGGCCTTTCACCCCTATCCACAAGTCATCCCAGAATTTTTCAACATTCACGGGTTCGGTCCTCCAGTTGGTGTTACCCAACCTTCAACCTGCTCATGGATAGATCACCTGGTTTCGGGTCGTCATACGTCGAACTTAGCGCCCTATTCAGACTCGCTTTCGCTGCGCCTACACCTAACGGCTTAAGCTTGCTCGACACATGAAGTCGCTGACCCATTATACAAAAGGTACGCCGTCACCGCGCTTGGCGGCTCCGACTGCTTGTAGGCTTCCGATTTCAGGATCTGTTTCACTCCCCTTGTCGGGGTGCTTTTCACCTTTCCCTCACGGTACTTGTTCACTATCGGTCGTAGAGGAGTACTTAGGCTTGGAGGGTGGTCCCCCCATGTTCAGACAGGATTTCACGTGTCCCGCCCTACTCGAGTCTTCTGCTGTTTGACGGCTACGGGGCTGTCACCCGCTATGGCCGACCTTTCCAGGTCGTTCGCCTTTATGTCACAGAAGCACTGGCCTGGTCCCGGTTCGCTCGCCACTACTACGGGAGTCTCGGTTGATGTCCTTTCCTCCGGGTACTGAGATGTTTCAGTTCCCCGGGTTCGCTTAATGAAGCCTATGTATTCAGCTCATTATACCTTTCAACGATCCGCCAATCGCCGCCCCGACCAACCTACAAGAGATTGGGCCGGAACAGAGTTGGAAGACCGTAAAGGTGGGTTTCCCCATTCGGAAATAACCGGATCAAAGGGTGCTAGCGCCTCCCCGGTTCTTATCGCAGCTTGCCACGTCCTTCATCGCCTCTCTACGCCAAGGCATCCGTCAGAAGCCCTTCAACGTTTGATCGTTTCTCAGCAAAACTCATGCGTGGTTTATTCCACCCGACTGGAAAGAATGCCGGGGGACCACGCCTGATTTTGTCAGACAATGTCTTCTTCTCGAACAGTGACCTGAAAGCCTATGAGGGGCCGGTCGCGTTCTTCCTTCACGATTTCAATGCCAGTCGGCGAGCGCCGACGGGCAATTCTTGATGCGATCTGCGAGCTTGGACGCCGTGCGCCACCGCTTCCAAAGCAAGGGCCTCGGGTCTATTCCCTGGCCGCGGGCGCGGCCTGGTGGAGCCAGACGGAGTCGAACCGACGACATCCTGCTTGCAAAGCAGGCGCTCTACCAACTGAGCTATGGCCCCTTCTCAGGGTGTAGCCAGGAGAACTGTCATCGACCCAAGCTGCGCTCAAGCAGCGCAGGCCCGCGGCGTGCGCCTTAGCGCCACCAACATGCTGCTGGTAGGCCCGGGCAGACTCGAACTGCCGACCTTACGCTTATCAGGCGTACGCTCTAACCACCTGAGCTACGGGCCTAGGGCAGCGCGACAGCCGGGACATCCAGGCTCGCGATCGCGTCATCTTCGATCACAACCCGTATGGCTGCGTCGATGATGACGAAAGTGGAAAGAGAAACGGAGACGGCGGCGTTCCGCATGATGTGCTCGGCGCTGTGAAGCGCTTCGCTATGCGGAGCGTCAATAGAGCCTCGTGAGAGGCGCTGGAGACGCATCCTTAGAAAGGAGGTGATCCAGCCGCAGGTTCCCCTACGGCTACCTTGTTACGACTTCACCCCAGTCGCTGACCCTACCGTGGTCGCCTGCCTCCTTGCGGTCAGCGCAGCGCCTTCGGGTAGAACCAACTCCCATGGTGTGACGGGCGGTGTGTACAAGGCCCGGGAACGTATTCACCGCGGCATGCTGATCCGCGATTACTAGCGATTCCAACTTCATGCCCTCGAGTTGCAGAGGACAATCCGAACTGAGACGACTTTTAAGGATTAACCCTCTGTAGTCGCCATTGTAGCACGTGTGTAGCCCACCCTGTAAGGGCCATGAGGACTTGACGTCATCCCCACCTTCCTCCGGCTTAGCACCGGCAGTCCCATTAGAGTTCCCAACTGAATGATGGCAACTAATGGCGAGGGTTGCGCTCGTTGCGGGACTTAACCCAACATCTCACGACACGAGCTGACGACAGCCATGCAGCACCTGTGTCCCAGTCCCCGAAGGGAAAGCCAGATCTCTCTGGCGGTCCGGGCATGTCAAAAGGTGGTAAGGTTCTGCGCGTTGCTTCGAATTAAACCACATGCTCCACCGCTTGTGCGGGCCCCCGTCAATTCCTTTGAGTTTTAATCTTGCGACCGTACTCCCCAGGCGGATTGCTTAATGCGTTAGCTGCGTCACCGAAATGCATGCATCCCGACAACTAGCAATCATCGTTTACGGCGTGGACTACCAGGGTATCTAATCCTGTTTGCTCCCCACGCTTTCGAGCCTCAGCGTCAGTAATGAGCCAGTGTGTCGCCTTCGCCACTGGTGTTCTTCCGAATATCTACGAATTTCACCTCTACACTCGGAGTTCCACACACCTCTCTCATACTCAAGACACCCAGTATCAAAGGCAATTCCGAGGTTGAGCCCCGGGATTTCACCCCTGACTTAAATGTCCGCCTACGCTCCCTTTACGCCCAGTAATTCCGAGCAACGCTAGCCCCCTTCGTATTACCGCGGCTGCTGGCACGAAGTTAGCCGGGGCTTCTTCTCCGGGTACCGTCATTATCGTCCCCGGTGAAAGAATTTTACAATCCTAAGACCTTCATCATTCACGCGGCATGGCTGCGTCAGGCTTTCGCCCATTGCGCAAGATTCCCCACTGCTGCCTCCCGTAGGAGTTTGGGCCGTGTCTCAGTCCCAATGTGGCTGATCATCCTCTCAGACCAGCTACTGATCGTCGCCTTGGTGAGCCATTACCTCAACCAACTAGCTAATCAGACGCGGGCCGCTCTAAAGGCGATAAATCTTTCCCCCGAAGGGCACATTCGGTATTAGCACAAGTTTCCCTGAGTTATTCCGAACCTAAAGGCACGTTCCCACGTGTTACTCACCCGTCCGCCACTAACCCCGAAAGGTTCGTTCGACTTGCATGTGTTAGGCCTGCCGCCAGCGTTCGCTCTGAGCCAGGATCAAACTCTCAGGTTGAGTTGACTTCTGACCTAAGCTTAAGACCACCGAAATGGCCTTGGCATTAGTTCTACGTATTCTTGACGAGTTCCCACGTCATCGATCCAAAAGGACCGACGCATGGTATCTTCAAAAAGACCGCAGATGTCAGTGTCGATTGACGTTCATTCGAACGTCGCCAGAACACCGCCGCCTGCGTTTCTCTTTCCAGATCAACGATTTCAAAGACCCAGGAACCGGAAACCCGATCCCGCCGTTTATCGCCCGGCTGCGGCGGAGGCGGCGATTTAGTCGCCTCGGTGATCCGTGTCAAGCGGTTCTTTTTGCGAAGACCCTCTTTTCACGTCCCGCCCCGGCTGCTCTCGAAAGAACCACCCGGAACCGGCGGAGGCGGCGATCTACCGACCCTCCATCTCCCCGTCAAGCCGTTCTTTTTACAAAAGAACCTCTCGCCGAAGACCCGGCCCGAAAGCCGGAAGAGGCGGCGATCTAGCGACCCCCGAACCCCTCGTCAACCGGCTTTTTCAAACCGCCGCGAACCCCAGGATCAACACCCCAAAAGCCCGCAGAAAACCGCCCCAAAACCCAGCCAAAAGGCCAAGCCCCAGACAAAACAACAACAGCGATTCCGTCGAAGCGCGGAAGATGGGTCCGACCGCTGGAAACCGCAAGAGCGAACCCTTGGTTTTCCCCAGGCGGGCCGGTGTTTTCCACCGCGTCCCGGCCCGTTGGCCAGCCCGTTTCCGAGCGAGGCGGCTCTATAGGCAGGCCGCTTCGAGGCCTCAAGCGAAATCTGGCGGAACGCGGTAATAGTTCGTCGCCGCATGGCTGGCGCGCGTGCGGCCCGTCTCCCTATCTACATGCCCACCCAATCCGCTCGGATGCGTCATGACCGATACCCTCCCCCTGCCCCTTCCTGTCGTCTCGGCCGAGCTTCAGTCGCGCCTTCGCACGCGACGGTCGGCTCCGGCCCAGGCTCTTGCGGCGCCCGGACCGTCTGACGCCGAGCTGACGCAGATCCTCGAGATCGGCGCACGCACCCCCGATCACGGCAAGCTGTCTCCCTGGCGCCTGGTCGTCATGGGCCCGCGCAGCCGGGCCGAAGTCGCCGAACAGCTGAGCGGCCTTGCCGAGCGGCGCAGCCTTCCACCCAAGGCGCAGGCCGTGCTGGCCAAGCTGACCGCCGCCCCGATCACGGTTCTGGTGATCTCTTCCCCCGTTCCCAACGACAAGGTGCCGGTCTGGGAGCAGGAGCTTTCGGCCGGCGCGGTGTGCATGAACCTGGAACACGCCGCCAACGCCTTTGGCTATTCGGCCAGCTGGATCACCGACTGGTACAGCTTCGATACAGAAGCGACGGCCCTGTTCGGCGTTCGCCCGGGCGAGCGGATCGCCGGCTTCATCCACATGGGCACGCTGGCTCAACCCCCGCTGGAGCGCCCCCGCCCTGATCTGGCGGCCATCGTCACCCGTCTGGACTAGCGGCCGGCTCCGGCTCGGGCCGGTGCACCAGCGACACCAGCACGACCGACACGATCATCAAGAGGAACCAGCTGCCCAGCTTGGCCAGCGACACCATCTCCCATCCCGCCTCCTGTCCGGGATAGGCCCAGGCGCGCGCGAATGTGCCCAGGTTCTCGGCGAACCAGATGAACACCGCCACCAGGCCAAAGCCCCGCAGCAGCGGCATCGAGCGCCTCCTTCGGTCGGCGGTGAAGAAGAACCATCCACGCCCGAACAGCACGGCGGTCGCCAAGAACAGCACGATCCGCACGTCCGGCAGCCAGTGGTGCGCGAAGAAGTTGACGTAGATCGCCCCCGCCAGCAGCCACGTCGTCCACAGCGGCGGATAGCGCCTCACGCGGATATGGAAGATGCGCTGCACCCGCGCGATGTAGCTGCCGACCGCCGCATACATGAAGCCCGAGAACAGCGGCACCGCCCCGATCCTCAGCATCGAGTCCTCCGGATATATCCATGATCCGTGCGCCGTCTTGAACAGCTCCATCACCGTGCCGGCGACGTGAAACAGGAAAATGACCCGCGCCTCCTCCCAGCTCTCCAGCCGGAACAGCAGCATGGCCGCCTGGATCAGCAGGGCGCCGATCACCAGGAAGTCGTATCGCGACAGACCCGCCCCGTCCGGCCACAACAGGTGGGTGCCGAGAATCAGCGCCAGCATCAGCCCGCCGAACAGGCACGCCCATCCCTGCTTCAGCCCGAACCACAGGAATTCGATCCCGTACCGGCTCCATGACCGGCGGTCGCCCCACGCCTGCAGCCGAAGAAGCCGGGCGCGCCCCCAGGTCTCAAGCGGAAGTCGCGAGCTCCCCCGCACTCCGGATCAGCCGCGACCGCGATAGGTCGGCACGCCCTGGTCAGGCAGCCACAGACCCTCGGGCGCGACGCCCGTCTGCCAGAAGACGTCAATGGGGATGCCGCCGCGCGGGTACCAGTATCCGCCGATCCGCAGCCACTTCGGCTGCAGCAGCTCGGCCAGTCGCCGCCCGATCGAGACGGTGCAATCCTCGTGAAAGGCGCCGTGATTGCGGAAACTGGTCAGGTAAAGCTTCAGCGACTTCGATTCGACCAGCCAGTCGCCTGGCGCATAGTCGATCACCAGATGCGCGAAATCCGGCTGGCCTGTCACCGGGCAAAGCGAGGTGAACTCCGGCGCCGTGAACCGGGCCAGATACAGGGTGTCGGCATGCGGATTGGGCACGCGCTCCAGCACCGCCGTCGCGGGACTGGCCGGCGCCGCCGTCTGAGCGCCGAGTTGACTGAGGCCGGATACGTCTGTGGTCATGGCCGTCATTTAGAGACTGACGCGCCGCTTGGAAACGGCGGCGATTATAGCCTCCCCCTTCCTTCTCACGGCGTAGGAAGGGGGACCGCTCGTCGGTGGAGGGTTCTGCCGCCGACCCACTTCCCCATCGCCATGGGGAGGAGAGGTGACCAGCATTCTCCCTCCCCGTCCGGGGAGGGTGGCCGAGCCGCAGGCGAAGCCGGGTGGGGGCGGCCGCGCGACCTATCGACGGCGTGTCTAGCCTCAACACGTGCGACCCTGCCGGGCCGCCCCCACCCGGTCGCTGACGCGACCACCCTCCCCGACCGGGGAGGGAGAGCCGGCGCCTCGCCGCCACTTCGTTCCCTTTCCCTTCCCCCCGTCATCCTCGGGACAAGCCCGAGGATGACGGGAATAAAGGCGCAGACAGCGCATCAGCGGAGGCAAAGGACAGTCGGAACAACCCTCTAGCCAACCTTACCCCAACTTCCGCGCCTGAGTTCAAACCCACGCCACCCTGCATCCGTCTCGTCGCACTGGAGGGCTCGCCTGGCCTGCGACCTTGCGAGCGACGGGAGCGGATGGAGCGGGAGGTCGCAGGGGTTCGCCCTTGCGGCCGCCGGTGCTGAACTCGGTTCAGCGCCGAGAGGGTCGAGGGGGATACTCGGCCGGTCCGGGGACAGGGTCGCAGCCCTGCCCGCCCACGTCACCCTCGGGCTTGACCCGGGGGCGCAGGCTTATGGGGTTAGGCGATAAGACCGCCACCATCCTCCGCCCCGAGCTTGCAGGCACAAATCATCCGCGCGGGGCGTCAGCTTTCGTCGAAACGGTACACAACTACCCATACTCCGGGCGAAAGCCCGGCGACACGCCCGCCCTCCAACCGGATGCGAAACCGCAGCCCGGGCCTTCGCGCGCTCGATCGCCACCGCGATTTGCCTTCCGTCGCGACACGCCGCTAAGCCAGCGTCGAACCCATGGAGATTTCGATGGCCATCCCCTCCTCGCTGCTCAAGGGCCTGACCCTGCCGGTGATCTCGGCGCCCATGTTCCTGGTCTCCGGCCCTGATCTCGTGGTCGAGGCGTGCAACAGCGGGATCGTCGGGACCTTTCCCTCGCTGAACCAGCGCACGACCGAAGGCTATCGGGAGTGGCTGCGCGACATCAAGAGCCGGCTGAACCCCGAGGCTGCGGCTTTCGGCGTCAATCACATCGTCCATCCCACCAATCCGCGCCTGCTGGCCGACCTGACCGTGTCGGTCGAGGAGCAGGTTCCGCTGATCATCACCTCCCTGGGCGCGGTGCGCGACGTGGTCGAGGCGGTGCACGGCTATGGCGGCGTGGTCTTCCACGACATCGCCAATGTCCGTCATGCCCGAAAGGCGGCCGAGGCAGGGGTCGATGGCCTGATCCTGGTGGCGAACGGCGCGGGCGGGCACGCCGGCGTGGTCAACCCGTTCGCCCTGATCAACGAGGTCCGCAGCTTCTACCAGGGGACCATCATCCTGTCGGGCTGCCTTTCGACCGGCGGGGACGTCGCCGCGGCCCTGATGATGGGCGCCGACTTCGCCTACATGGGCACCCGCTTCATCAACACGACCGAGGCCATGGCGTCGGACGGCTACAAGCAGATGATCGTCGAATCGGGCGCGACCGACATCACCTACACGCCGGCGGTTTCCGGCATACCGGCCAACTTCATGACCCGGTCGCTGATCGACAACGGCATCGATCCGAAGACCCTGCCCGAGCACAAGCTGGACATGGGGGAAGAGGCCAAGGCGTGGAAGACGGTCTGGTCGGCGGGCCAAGGCGCGGGCTCCATCCACGACATCGTGCCGACCGCCGATCTCGTTGCCCGCCTGAGACAAGAATTCGCTCAGGCCACGGAACAGTTCGCGATTCGCGCCGGTGTGCGTTAAAGGCCGGGACATCCAGTCCCCAGCCGCTAGCGAGCCGTCATGACCCGCCTTGCCCCCGCCGTCCTGGCCCTTTGTCTCCTTGCGGCCCCGGCCATGGCCCAGGAGGAATCGTCGAGCGACTCGGCGCCTTCACCCGGTTCGCAGGGCGGCGGCTGGTCCTTCAGCGTCGGCGCCGGAACCGACAACCGCTCCAAGAATGCGTCCAAGTCCAACGGCGATCCGTTCATCTCCGGCACGGCGGAGTGGGAAAGCCAGTCGGGCTTCTTCTACGCCGGTCCCAGCTTCGAGACGATCAAGAGCAACGGCTCGGACGTCGAGTTCAACGCCGTCGTGGGCGCCCGCCCCTATCTCGCCGGCTTCGATATCGACGTCAGCGCCGTGTACAAGGTGCGGCCCGGCTCCGACGCGGGCCTGGACGACGAGGAATGGCAGGTCGGCGCGGTGGTGGAACGCTCGGTCGGCCCCGCCCGCGCGCTTCTGCGCGTAGAGTACGCCTTTGACGCCTTCGGCTCGACCGACTCCTACGTCTGGACCGAGGCCGAGGCGGGCTGGGCCTTCACCAACAAGCTGGAAGGCAGCGTCGCCATCGGCAAGCGCGAGCAGAAGGGCTCCGTCGATTACATCGGCTGGAATGTCGGGGCGACCTATGCATTGACCGACGCGCTCGAGCTGGACCTTCGCTACCACGACACCGACGCCAACAGCGAAGGCGAGCAGTACGAGGAAGCCTTGGTCGCCAGCGTCAACTACGCCTTCTAGGCGCTGAGGCGCGAAAGAAAGCCCGGCGCGCGATAGGTCGAGCGGTTCATCACCACGCCGGGGATGCGGCCGCCCACGGCCTCGATCTCGTCGCGCAGGATTGCCGGACCGGACGCCGCCGTCGTCTCGGCCGCGATCACCAGGACGGTGGCGTCGACAAAGGGCGCCAGGATGATGGCCATGTCATTGCGGTCCGCCGCCGGGGTGTCGATCACCACCGTGTCGGCGTGCGGCCTCAGGGCGTCCCAATAGTCCGGCCGGCCCAGCGGCTCGGCCCGGTGGCCGGACCGCAGCGCCTCCATGCGGAATCGCGTCGTCCACAGCCTTCCGCCCAGGCATGCCCTCGCGGTCAGCAGCCGATGCGCGGGGATCGTCCGCCCTTGCGCGTCGGTGATTCGCGGCGTGACGGCAAAGAAGATCGAGCCGTTCGGGGAGGCCTGCACCGGCTTGCTCAAGGTCCCGAACCGCTCCGGCTCGGCCGCGATCGCTTCCAGCTGCCCCTGCTGCGCCAGGTCGCCGTCGATCAGCCATACGGGCTTTCGCGCCCGCACCGCCGCCAGCCGCGCATATTCCCGCGCCACGGTGGACACGCCCTCTCCGGTCGAGGCGCCGACGAACTGGATGATGCGGGCGCGGTGCGCCGGCACCGGTCCCAGCGCCGCCCACAGACCCGCCATTTCACCCGTCAGATCGACCATGCCGTCCCGGGACCCTTCAGTGCGCCTTGGCCGGCGCCACCGCCAGCACCGGCATGTCCAGCGTGCGGCTGACCGACCCTGCGGTCGAGAAGCCGCGCCGCGAGAAGATGCGCAACAATCCGGCGCACAGGGCGGTGAAGCCCGCGAATAGAAAGGCGGCGGCCAGCAACGGCACCTTCAGGCTCTTGCCCTGCGCCGGCGGCTGGGCCCGCGCGATCACCGTGACATTGTCGGCGCCGGCGCGGACCAGCGCATTATCGGCCCGGCTCTGGGTCTCGCGCTGCTGGAACTCGCGGATCGAGGCGCTCAGCACCTCGCGGTTGCCGGCCAAGTTCGCATTCTCCGACTCCAGCGCCGTCAGTCGCGCCTGCCGCGAGCGGATGTCGCCCAGTTGCCCGTCCAGCACCGCCAGCCGCGCCCGCAGCGAATCGCGCTCCGCCTGCGCATTGATCCGCGTGGTCTCCAGCTCGACCCAGATCGGATTGGGCCCGGTGCGGACCTCCTTGGGCCCCACCGCCGTGCCCGTCCCCACATAGGCCTGGAGCCCCGCGATGCGCGCTTCGATGTCCTTAACCGGCTGGGCGTCGGGCTGATAGCGGGCCAGCAGCTGTTCGCGCTCGGTTCGCAACTGCAGGATTTGGTCCTGCGCCGAGATATTCAGATCCTGCTGCAGCGCGATCTCGGCCGGCGTCATCGCCTGCTGCGCCACCAGCGTCTGCAGTCGCCGCGACGCCTGATTCGTTTGGGCCTGCACCGACAGCCGCTCGGCGAAGGTCGTCTGATATGTCGCGGCTAGCGTCGCCTTGGCCGTGGCGAAGTCGCCGATATCGTTCGACGCGAGGAAATCCTCATAGGCCGCATCGGCCGAGCCCAGCTCGTCCTCGAACGCCGCGCGCTGGGTGCGAATCGCCGGCGTATTGTCGCGGAACACCTGGCGGCGATAGGCCAGATACTGATCCACCAGGGCGTTCAGCACCCGCGCCGCCCGCTGCGGATCACCCGACTTGTAGGACACCTGGATGATCGGGCTGCCGACAGAGACGCCGACGCCCAGCCCGCCGGACAACGCCTTCAGCGCCGCCGCCTCCTGCTGCGCCGGCGATCCGCTGACGCGCTCGCCCAAAATGGTGTCGACGCCCAGCGCCCGCACCGTCATCAGCTTGACCTCCTGGCTGTTCAGGATCGCGGCTTCCGACTGCGCCACCTCGTCGGCGTTCGGCGCCTGCCCCCGCTCGGCCGTGCCGACGCGCGGCTGATAGACGTATTCCTGCCCCACCCCGGCGAAGACGCTGGCGTTCGCCGTATAGCTTTTCTTCAGCGTCAGCACCGCCGCCGCGCCCAGCGCGAACACCAGCAGGAAGATCACGATCATCAGCAACAGCTCGCGAAACAGCAGGCCGACGACATCCAGCACGCCGTAGCGCGGTCGTGCTGGAACATAGGCCGTCGGGCGCATGGGCGTCGCCGAATCCGTGAAAGCTTCAGGTCAGCCACCCTTGGCCCAGCCGCGTTAACCAGCGGTTACCCATAACCGGCGACAGTTTGCCTAGACACGGTTCGCACAGGCGCTGCCCCACCATGACACTCGATCGCCGCCTGCTCCTGCTGTCCCTCGGCGCGGTCGGACTTTCAGGCTGCGGCGCAACCGCTGGGGCCTATGGCGGGGCTCAGCGACAACCGGCGTCCTCAAGCATCCCGGGCGACATTCCGTTCGCCACCTGGACGGACGACGAGCCGGAATATCTGCTTTACCCGTCCGACGAAATCGAGGTCGCCATGCCGACGGCGAGCGAGCTGACCCGCACGTTGCGTGTCGGCCCCGACGGGCGGATCGCCTTGCCCCTGATCGGTCAGGTCATGGCCGCGGACCGCACCTTGCCGGAACTCGAAGCGTCGGTCTCCGAGGCCTACGCCTCGCAACTCGTGCGCCCGGTGGTCGAGGTCTCGCTGCGCCAGGCGGGCCCGATCCGCGTCTGGGTCGACGGCGAGGTGCGCACGCCCGGCGTCTATGAGGTCAATGGCGACATCGACGCCTATCAGGCGGTGATCCAGGCCGGCGGATTCCAGCCCACGGCGCGCATGCACGAGGTCGCGCTGATCCGGCGCGGCCCGGGCGGACGGCGGATGCTGCGCGTTGTCGATCTTCGCCCGCGCCGCGATCAGGCCATCGCAATCCGGCGCGGCGACATCGTCTTTGTGCCGCGCTCGACCTTGGGCGAGCTTGCGGCCTTCTTCACCCAGGTGCGTGCGGCCCTGCCGATCGGCTTCAGCTATTCGATCAACGGATCGAACGGCAGCGGCTTTGCACAGTTCTAGGGCCGTTCAGGCGACCAGCGTCACCACGCCTTGGTCGATGTAGCGGCGCGCGGCCTTCTGAGCCTCGGCGATCTCCTCGCGCTCCATCTCCAGGCTCATCTCGCGGCGATAGACGCGCGCCTCGATCGAGCCCTTCATGGCCGCCAGGTTGAAGATCATGTGGGCCGACACCCGGTCCATCGGCGCCCCGCCGGCGCCGGCCGAATACATCATGCCCAGCTTGAACAGGTCGTCGCCGCTCATATCCGGCGTCGGCAGCGGCAGGCCGCCTTCGGCGACCAGGTCTTCGTGCGCGAGTTCTTGCGCGATCATAACCATCTCTCCCGAACGAGAGCCTTTCTGGCCTCGTCTCCTGAGACGCCATCAAATACCGCCGGTTTGAAGTTAAAGTTAATGGCGAGAAGCGAGCCAAGTCTTTTCAGTAAAGCACTCGTAAACCCCGCCGACGCGGGTCACCGGCCCCGCTGGCCGAACAGCATCCTGCGCGCCGCCTCTGCGTCCTTGCCCGAAGCCGCCAGGTCGGCGCGCAGCTCAGCGCCCAGCGCCCGCCCCTTCTGCACGGCGGGTCGTGCGCCGACGGCTTCCACCCACCGCTTCAGGTTCGGGAAGTCAGCCAGGTCCTGCCCTTGCGCCTCCGGCAGGATCCAGGGCCAGGCCGCCATGTCGGCGATCGAATAGTCGCCGGCGATGAACTCGCGATCGGCCAACTGTCGATCAAGCACGCCGTATAGCCGGTGCGTCTCGTCGGTGTAGCGCCGCACGCCATACGCGATCTGGCGCTGGTCGCGGATCATGGCCGGCGCGTACTGGCGGAAATGGTGCGTCTGCCCCGCCATCGGCCCCAGGCCGCCGACCTGCCAGAACAGCCACTGGTCCACCTCGGCCTTGCCACGCGCGTCGGACGGATAGAACCGACCGGACCTGGCGCCCAGGTACTGCAGGATGGCGCCCGATTCGAAGATCGACAGCGGCTCGCCGCCGGGCCCGTCCGGGTCGATGATGGCGGGCATGCGGCCGTTGGGGCTGATCGCCTGGAACTCCGGCCGGAACTGCTCGCCCGCGCCGATGTTCACCGGCTTCAGCGTGTACGGCAGTCCCATCTCCTCCAGCGCGATGGACACCTTCCAGCCATTCGGCGTCGGCCAGTACCAGAGTTCGATGGGGCGGCTCATGTCAGGCTCCTGTGGCTCGATCCTCAGTTAGGCGCCCCGAGGGCCTGGGCAATGGCTGAACAATGCTGACACCGACGTTCAGCGCGAGTTCATGCGGCGCCCGTCACCTTGCGATCCATGGAGGGCGTCCGCTCGACGCCCCGAGAACGAGGAGCAAGCTCATGAATCGCCTTGCCAAGGCCGCCGTGGTGGCGCTGGCCCTGACCACCACCGCCGCGCCGCTGGTCGCGCAGGCTCAGGATCGCGGCGACCGTCGCGAGTGGCGCCAGGAACGGCGTGAAGATCGTCGCGACGACCGCCGTGACAATCGTCAGGACCGCCGCGAATGGCGCCAGGACAACCGGAATGATCGTCGCGAGTGGCGTCAGGACCGTCGCGACGACCGTCGCGACTGGCGTCAGGACAACCGCTGGGATCGCAACAACCGCGACTGGTGGCGCGGCCGCTCGGACTTCCGCGGCTACAATGGCCCGCGCTCGGGCTACTGGTATGCGCCGTCCTACGGCTACTACCGGGTCGATCCGCGCTATTCCGGCTATCGCTGGAGAACCGGCGGCTACCTGCCGGCGCAGTATCGCAGCTACTATGTGCGCGATCCCTACTTCTATGGTTTGCGCGAGGCCCCGCGCGGCTATCGCTACGTTCACGCTGGCAGCGACATCCTGCTGATCGCCGTGGCCTCTGGCCTGATCGCCAGCGTCCTGTCGAACGTCTATTGAGCCAAACCTGACGGAGAGACGGGCCCGGAGAGCGATCTCCGGGCCCGTCTTCGTTTTCAGCTGATGCCGAGCTTGGCTTTCAGGATGTCGTTGACCGCGGCCGGATTGGCCTTGCCGCCGGTGGCCTTCATCACCTGGCCGACGAACCAGCCGATCGCCTGGGGCTTCTCGGCCACCGCCGCCGCCTTGTCGGGATTGGCGGCGATGATGTCATCGACGGCCTTCTCTATGGCTCCGGTGTCGGTGACCTGCTTCAGGCCGTGCTTCTCGACCACTTCGGACGGCGAGCCCTCGCCGTTCCAGACGTAGTCGAACACCTCCTTGGCGATCTTTGAGGAGATCACGCCCTCCTCGATCAGTTGCACAAGTTCGGCCACCTGCGCCGCGGGCAGCGGATTGGCTGAGAACTCCTGCCCGCTCGCCGCCAGTCTCGCCGAGACTTCGTTGGTCACCCAGTTGGCCACCAGCTTGGCGTCGCGCCCCTTTGCCGCCGCCTCGAAATAGTCGGCCTTGGCCTGATCCGAGATCAGCACCACCGCATCATACTGCGACAGGCCATAGTCGCTCATCAGACGGTTGCGCTTCTCGTCCGGCAGCTCGGGCAACGACGCCTTGATCTCTTCGATCCACGCCTGCTCCAGCTCCAGCGGCAGGAGGTCCGGATCGGGGAAGTAGCGATAGTCGTGCGCCTCTTCCTTGGAGCGCATCGAGCGGGTCTCGCCCTTGGTCGGATCGAACAGCCGCGTCTCCTGAATGATCGCGCCGCCGTCCTCCAGGATCTCGATCTGGCGACGGGCCTCGTACTGGATGGCCTGAGAGATGAAGCGGAAGCTGTTGACGTTCTTGATCTCGCAGCGCGTGCCGAGATGGCTGAAGTCGCCGGTCGCCTTGAACTTCTCGTACTGGCCCGCGCGGCAGACCGAGACGTTCACGTCGGCCCGCAGATTGCCCTTCTCCATGTCGCCGTCGCAGGCGCCGAGATAGATCAGGATGGTCCTGATCTTCTTCACATAGGCGACCGCCTCTTCCGGGCTGCGCAGGTCCGGCTTGGAAACGATCTCCATCAGCGCCGTGCCGGCGCGGTTCAGATCGACGTAGCTTTCGCTGGGCGACAGATCGTGGATCAGCTTGCCGGCGTCCTGCTCCAGGTGAAGCCGCTCGATGCCGACGTTGAAGAAGCTGCCGTCCTCCGCCTCCACCTCGACCACGCCTTCACCGACGATCGGATGATACAGCTGGCTGATCTGATAGCCGGTCGGCAGATCCGGATAGAAGTAGTTCTTGCGGTCGAACTGGCTCTTCAGATTGATCTGCGCCTTCAGGCCCAGGCCTGTTCGCACCGCCTGCTCGACGCACCAGCGGTTCAGCGTCGGCAGCATGCCGGGAAAGCCGGCGTCAACCAGCGACACCTGCTCGTTCGGCCCCGCGCCAAAGCCCACGGCCGCGCCCGAGAACAGCTTGGCCTTCGACGCCACCTGGGCGTGGATTTCCAGCCCCATGACGATTTCCCAGGGACCGGTGCGGCCCTGGATCAGCTTCGAGGTCTCGCTCATGCTCACCACCACTTGTCCGGCTTGGCCGCAAAGCCCGCCGCGTCTTCCAGCGCCGCGGCGACTTGAAACACCGTCGCCTCGTCCAGCGCCTTGCCGATGACCTGAAGGCCCAGCGGAAGGCCGTTGGCGTCCATGCCGGCCGGCACCGAGATGCCCGGCAGGCCCGCCAGGTTGGTGGTCACGGTGAAGACGTCGTTCAGGTACATCTGCACCGGATCGATCTGCTTGTCGCCCAGCGCGAAGGCAGCGGACGGCGTCGACGGCGTCAGGATGGCGTCCACCTGGCCCCAGACATTGTCGAAGTCCTGGGCGATGCGGCGGCGCACCTTCAGCGCCTTGACGTAATAGGCGTCATAGAAGCCGGCCGACAGCACATAGGCCCCGATGGTCAGGCGACGCTGCACCTCCTTGCCGAATCCTTCCGCGCGCGAAGTCTCGTACAGGTCCGTCAGCGACCGGGCCTCTGTGGCCCGGTGTCCGAAACGCATGCCGTCATAGCGCGCCAGGTTCGATGAGGCCTCGGCCGGCGCCACGATGTAATAGGTCGGCAGGGCGTATTTGGTGTGCGGCAGGCTGATGTCGACGATCTCGCAGCCGGCGGCCTTCAGCCACTCGACGCCCTGGTCCCACAGCGCCTGTATCTCGGCCGGCATCCCGTCCACGACGTATTCGCGCGGCACGCCGATGCGCAGCCCCTTCACGGACTCTCCGACCGAAGCGGTCCAGTCCGGCGTCTCCACGTCCAGGCTGGTCGAATCCTTCATGTCGAACGAGCACATCGAGCGCAGCAGCAGCGCCGCGTCCTCGACCGTCTTGGTGATCGGCCCGGCCTGGTCCAGTGACGAGGCAAAGGCCACCATGCCGTAACGGCTGGCCCGGCCATAGGTCGGCTTGATCCCCACCGTGCCGGTGAAGGCCGCCGGCTGGCGAATCGAACCGCCGGTGTCCGAAGCCGTCGCGGCCAGGCACAGGTCCGCCGCCACCGCCGACGCCGATCCGCCCGACGATCCGCCCGGCGTCAGTTCGGCGTTCGACGCCTTGGACTTCCACGGGTTCTTCACCGGCCCAAAGGCCGAGGTCTCGTTGGACGAGCCCATGGCGAACTCGTCCATGTTCAGCTTGCCCAGCATCACTGCCCCGTCGCGCCACAGATTGGCGGTGACGGTGGACTCGTAGGGTGGCGTGAAGTCGCGCAGCATGTTGGAGCCGGCGGTCGTGCGCACCCCGTCAGTGCAGAACAGGTCCTTGATCCCCAGCGGCGCGCCTTCCAGGGCCCCGCCCTCGCCCGCCGCCAGTCGCGCATCGGACGCCCTCGCCATCTTCAGCGCCTTGTCCGCCGTGACCTCGGTATAGGCGTTCAGCGTCCCATTCGACGCCTCGATGTTCGACAGGAAGGCCTGGGTGATCTCGGCCGAGGAGAATTTCTTGGCCTTCAGCCCGTCCACGGCGGCCTTCAAGGTAAGTTGCGTAAGGTCCGACATACGGATCCACTTCCAATCACGTCATCCTAGGCCTCGTGCCTAGGATCCAGAGACTCGGGAGTCTCCGGATAGGGCTGTGTTTCTGGATCCTCGGGACAAGCCCGAGGATGACGAAAAAGAAAAACTACTCGACCACCTTGGGCACGACAAAGAAGCCGTCAGCCGACTTGGGCGCATTCGACAGCACGCAGTCCAGCTTGCCGCCGTCCGTCACCACGTCGTCGCGCAGGCGCAAGGGCTGGTGCACGTTGGAGGTCATCGGCTCGACGAACTGCACGTCCACCTCGTCCAGCTGCTCGATCCAGTTCAGGATGCCGTTCAGCTCGCCGGCCAGCGTCTCCAGCCGATCCTCGGGGGTCTTGATGCGGGCGAGATGCGCGACCTTGCGCACCGTCGCGGCGTCGATGGCCATGCGGCCCTCCAAACACACAGTGAAGTTGAAAGTTGGATTAGCGATCAGGCCGGAAATGCACAAGGATCACGCATAGTTCGGCTATTGCGCGGTGTAGACCCGCACCTCGTCTGGCGGCGCCTCGCCGTTCCAGGTGAAGTTCACACGGACGGTGCGCGCTTGCTCGATGATGTCACCGGTCGGCCCAGCCGTGTCCTGACGTACGTCGAGCACGATCACGCCCGCTCGCGCCTCCGTCACCCGCCATTCGGCATAGTCTCCCAGGGGATAGCTTCGCCAGCCGTCCGCCGGTCCGGCGAAGAGCGCCAGATAGGTGACGAGGCCGTTCACGGCCGGATCGCCGCCCGACAGGCTGAACACCTTGGCGTTCAGTTGCGACGCGCTGTGCAGTTGCGACACGGCGGCGGCCTCCTGCAGTTCGTCGGCCGCCACGGCGGGAACACGGACGCCGGGCGCGGCTGCAGTGTCGGGCGCCACTACGGGAGAGGCCTGCGGCACCGTCGCCTGGGCCGTGCTTGGCCGCTCGCAGGCGCCAAGCGCGAGAAGGACGATCGATACGAACATGGCGCGGCTCATCCTTGCACCATCGCCTTTGACTTCGGCCCGCGCCAGTCCTAACCGCAGCCCCGTGCCCGTTCTCGACCTTCTCGACCTGTCCGCCGCCTGCCCGCCCGAGACGCCGTGGATGGGGCTGGACCTGGGGGAGAAGACCATCGGCGTCGCCGTATCCGACGCTACGCGGCTGATCGCCTCGCCGTTGGAGCTGATCCGCAAATCCAAGTTCAGTGTCGAGGCCGAGCAGCTGTTCCGACTGATGGACCACCGCAAGGTCTCCGCCCTCGTCATCGGCCTGCCGGTCAACATGGACGGGACGGAGGGACCGCGCGCCCAGTCGTGCCGCGCCTTCGCCCGAAACCTCGAGCGGCTGCGTCCCGTCAACATCGCCTTCTGGGACGAGCGGCTGTCGACCAGCGCGGTGGAACGCTTTCTGATCGAAGACCTGGACCTGAACCGCAAGCGGCGCGCGGGCGTGATCGACCGCACGGCCGCCGCCTGGATCCTGCAAGGGGCGCTGGACCGGGTGCGTGACCAGGCGACCTGGATCTGATGGGCGGACTGGTCCTCGGCATCGCGCCGGTCTTTGTTTTGATCGCCATCGGCTACGGCTTGCGCAAGTCCGGCTTTCTGCCCGACGCGGCATGGCGGCCGATCGAGAAGCTGTCGATCAACCTGCTTTATCCCGGCTTTCTGGTTCCCGCGATCTGGAGCGCGGACCTGTCGGGGGCGAGCGCCGGGCCCGCGGGCGGTGCGGCGGTCTTGTCGGTGACGGTGGTCGCCATTCTTGCGTTGCTCGCCAAGCCGATGATCCGCGTGAACGGCCCGGCCTACACCAGCGTCTTCCAGGGCGTGATCCGCTGGAACAGCTTTGTCTTCCTGCCGGTGGTGCAGAGCCTGTTCGGCGCCGAGGGTCTGGCGGTCGCGGCGGTGATGATCGCCTGCATCATTCCGGTGACGAATATAGCCTGCGTCGCCGTGCTCGCGCGCTGGGGCGCGGATCAGCGCGGGGTGTCACCGCTGGCGCTGTTCCAGGCCATGCTGAAGAACCCCATCCTGATGGCGTGCCTGATCGGCCTGCTGCTCAACTTCGCGGGCGTTCCGACCTTTCCCGTGCTGGCTCGCATCCTTGACCTGCTGGGCGGCGCGGCCTTGCCGCTGGGCCTGATCGTGGCCGGCGCGGGCCTCAGCTTCGCCGAGGTGATGCGCCGGCGCGTGACCGTGCTGTGGGTCTCGGTCGTCAAGCTCTTGGTCATGCCCTTCCTGATGTGGGGCGTCTGCCGCCTGCTCGGCGGGGACCAGCTGGCGCAGGCTCTGGCGCTTCTGTGCGGCGCGACGCCGGGCGCCGCCGCCTCCTACATGCTGGCGCGGCAGATGGGCGGCGACGCGCCGCTGATGGCCGGCGTGATCGCCCTGACCACCGTCGGCGGCGCGATCACCATGCCGATCCTGCTGATGCTGTTTCATTTCGTCTGAGCGGGCCGTATAGCGCCGTCTCGATGACCCAGCCGCACGCCGTCGCCGAACAGACCATCCACGAGCGGCTGATCCCGTTCCCGAAGGCGCACTTCCTGGCGGCCTCGGACCTGAACCCCTTCGTCACGCCCCGGCTGCTTGACCTGGCGGACGCGTTCGTCGATTTCAACCGCCAGTCTTCAAAGGCGCTGGACGTGCTGCACGGCCGCACGGTGGTGAACCTGTTCTTCGAGAACTCGACCCGCACCTCCTCGTCGTTCGAGATCGCGGCCAAGCGGCTCGGCGCCGACGTCGTGACCATGCCGGTCGCCTCCTCCTCGGTGAAGAAGGGCGAGACGCTGATCGATACGGCGGTGACGCTGAACGCCATGAAGCCGGACATCCTGGTCGTGCGCCATTCGGCCTCGGGCGCGGCGGAACTGCTGAGCCAGAAGGTCGGCTGCGCTGTCGTCAACGCCGGCGACGGTCGGCACGAGCACCCGACCCAGGCGCTTCTGGACCTGCTGTCCATGCGTCGCGCCTTTGGCGACGTGACCAGCCTGACCGTGGCCATCTGCGGCGACATCACCCACAGCCGGGTGGCGCGTTCCAACGTCGCCCTGCTGCAGATGATGGGCGCCCGGGTCCGCCTGATCGGACCTCCGACGCTGGTGCCCGGCGACGCAGACCGCTGGGGCTGCGAGGTCTTCCACGACATGCGCGAGGGCCTTCAGGGCTGCGACGTGGTCATGATGCTGCGCCTGCAGCTGGAGCGGATGGCCGGCGCCCTGGTGCCGTCCACCCGCGAGTATTTCCGCTTCTGGGGGCTGGACCGCGAAAAGCTGGCCTGGGCCGCGCCCGGCGTGCGCGTCATGCATCCCGGCCCGATGAACCGCGGCGTGGAAATCGACTCCGACGTGGCCGACGACCTGTCTGTCTCCCTGATCCAGGACCAGGTCGAGATGGGCGTCGCCGCCCGCATGGCCGTGCTGGCGTCCCTGGCCCAGCGGGAGGACGCACGATGACCACCCTCGCCATCGTCAACGCGCGCCTGTTGGATCCCGCCAGCGACTACGACGGCCCGGGAGCCGTGCTGATCCAAGACGGCCGCATCGCACGCGTCATCCACGGCTCGGCTCCCGATCTGACCGCCGACGAGACCGTGGACGCCGCCGGCCTGTGCCTGGCGCCCGGCCTGATCGACATTCGCGTCAAGACCGGCGAACCTGGCGCCGAGCCCAAGGAGACGCTGAAGTCCGCCAGTCTGGCCGCCGCGGCCGGGGGCGTGACCACCATCGTCGTCCAGCCCGACACCGAGCCCGCCGTCGACGACCCCGCGATGATCGACTTCATCCAGCGGCGCGGCGCGGCCCTGAACCTGGTCAACGTCCGCGCCGCCGGGGCCGCCACCAAGGCCCTGGACGGCCAGCGGATGGCCGAAATTGGCTTGATGGACGAGGCCGGCGCTCTGTATTTCACCGACGGCGACCGGGTCATCACCAACAGCCGTACCCTGCAGCGGGTGATGAGCTACGCCGCCGCCTTCAACGCCCTGATCGCTTGCCGCCCGGCCGATCCCTGGCTGACCGAGGGCGCGGTCGCCGCCTCGGGCGAACTGGCCACGCGCTTGGGCCTGTCCGGTAGCCCGGCCATCGCCGAACGCATCGGGCTGGAGCGCGACCTGGCCCTGGTCGAACAGACCGGCGCCCGCTTTCTGGTCGACCAGATCTCGACCGAGGGCGCGCTTGAGACCCTGGCCCGCGCCCGCGCCAAGGGGTTGGACGTCGCCGTCAGCGTCTCCATCAACCACCTGTGCTTCAACGAGGTGGACATCGGCGACTACCGCACCTTCTACCGTCTGGATCCGCCGCTGCGCACCGAGGCGGACCGGCAGGCGCTGATCGAGGCGGTGCGCGAGGGCCTGATCGACGTCATAACATCCGCCCACGCCCCGGCGCCGGCCGAGGACAAGCGCCGCCCCTTCGCCGAGGCGGCGCCGGGTGCCGTGGGGCTGGAGACCCTATTGCCCGCCGCCCTGTCGCTGCACCACCAGGACGGGCTCGACCTGCTGGACGTGCTGCGGCCGCTGACGCACGGCCCCGCCGCCCTCCTGGGCCTGGACGCCGGCGTGCTGGCCGATGGCGCACCCGCCGACCTGATCCTGTTCGACCCCGGCGCGCCCGTGGTGATCGACGCCGACCGCCTGCGCTCCAAGTCCAAGAACTCGCCCTTCGACGGCCGGCGGCTGCAGGGCCGCGTCGCCGCGACCTTTGTCGCCGGTCGAAAGGTGTTCGAAACCTAAGGCCGCCTCAGCAGCCGATCGCGTGCGGCGTTGACGCGGACGGCCAATCCTTGCGTGCCGCCCTGGTCCGGATGCACCCGCGCCATGGCGCGCTTCCAGGCGGCGTTGATCTCGGCGACCGACGCGTCCTCGCCCAGGCCCAGCAGGGCGCGCGCGTCGGCGTCGGTCATGCTCTCCGCCGACCGCCTCGGCGCCGGCGGACGCATCCGCGAACTGACGGTCAGGTAAAGGCCCGCGCCGACCAGGCCGGCCGCGATGATCCAGGCGCCCCTCGCCGCCGCCAGCACGCCGCCGCCCAGCAAGGCCGCGCTGATCAGCGTTGCGGCGACACGCCATTCGGCGCGCCCCCGCCGCTCCGTCTGCCGTCCAAGTCGCACCAGCGCCCAGACCGCGACGGCGGCCAGCGCCAGCCAGATCAGCCCCAACGGGTCAGCGGTCCTTCAGGCCGCGGCGTCGAGCGGCTGCAGCGCCTGCTCCAGACCCATGGCCTGCATCAGGTTGCGCATTTCCTGGCGCGCCGCGACGTGAGCCAGCGACACCGCGACAGGACGGATCTCGTTCGACAGGTCCGCAACCGTCAGGCCGAACGGGAACAGCTCGCGGTAGATCACGCGGTCACGCAGGCCGGGCCCGACGCGGAAGCCGACCCGCTTCGCCAGCTTGGTCATCCGTTCTTCCAGGCGGCGGCGGTTGCGCGCCTCGGCCACCGCCAGGCGGTTCGTGACCACCAGCCAGTCGATGGAGGCGTGGCGGCCTTGCGTGATCGCGCGCGTCTTTCGCGCCTCCCACACGCTTTCGGAATAAATCGATGGCTTCAGCAGTTCCAGCGTCACCGGATCAACCTCGCCCAGCAGGTCGAAATCGACAAAGCTGTCGTTCATCGGCGTGACGATCTGGTCCGCCCGGCCGTGGGCGGCGCTGGACACGGCCGTGTCGCCGCCCGGCGTGTCGATCAGGATCACGTCCACGCCCGCCGCCTGCGCTTCTTCGAAGGCGCGCTCGAACACGGCGATCTGCTCGGCCGTATCGGCCTTGGCCAGCGCCTTGCCGTCGCCCATGTCGGGCATCATCGGCTGAGGCAGTTCCTGGCCGTTGGCGGCCAGCCACGCACGGCGATTGTTGAAGAAGCGCGCCATGGATCGCTGGCGCAGGTCCAGGTCCAGGATGGCCACCGTCTTGCCCGCATGCAGCAGGCCGGTGACGATGTGGATGGCCAGGGTGGACTTGCCGGCCCCGCCCTTCTCGTTGCCGAGGACGATCACATGGGGTTGGGTCATCGCAGGGCGATCTCCGCTGCGGCCGGCGCGACTCGAGGAGGCGCACGGACCTACTGTAGCGCAGACTCGGGCCAGACGCCCCAAACGTCAACGACCGGTTAACGGATTGCTGTGGATCAGCCCCCGGCGCACCAGGGGTCCGCGCCGGCGATGGTCTGGCAAAGCCCTTCGGCGACCTCGGGCGGCAGGGGGCCGACCTTTAGACGCATCAAGCGGCTTCCGCCCCGCTCGACCGGCTCGAAGACGGGTTCGACACCCTGCAGGTCGCTTCGTCCCGACAGCTGCTCCCACGCGGCCTGCGCCATCGCCTCGCTGCCATAGGCGCCCAGCTGGATCATCCGCGGCGCAACGGAAGTCGGATCCGGCGCGACCGTTCCAGCATCGACCGTGAGATCGGCCTCGGTCGGCGGAGGCGCGGCTTCTCGCCTGCGCACGACAGCTCGCACGATCGCCGGAGGCGGCGCAGACGTTTCGACCCCGCCGCGCATGCCGGCGGCCTGGGCGTCGCGGGCGTCCCACATGTCGTGCGGGTCCATCACCGCCACCTTGACCGGCGAGAAGTCGGCGCCGCGCAGTCCGCCCGAGGCCGAACGGCCGCCCGATACGTCCACGGCGGCGACGGCGCGGGCCATGGTCTCGAACCGCTGCGTCTCCACGGCGTCGCCGTCGCACGCCGAAAGGCTCAATGCGGCGCCGGCGCCGATCAGCGCGAGCAGGACTGGACGGGTCGCTTCTGCGGGCGTCATAAGCGCGATTCTAACGGACGGCCTTTGAGACGTCCTTAGCGAACAGGCTTAAGAAAAAGAGTCAACGCCAGCATGACCGACGTTCCCCTGCCCGTCGCCCGCACCGTTGCTGAACTGCGCACAACCGTCGGCGAATGGCGCCGCCAGGGCTTCACCGTCGGCCTCGTTCCCACGATGGGCGCCCTGCATGAAGGGCATCTGACGCTGGTGCGCGAGGCGAAGCGGCGCGCGGACAAGGTGTTCGCCAGCGTCTTCGTCAATCCGACCCAGTTCGCCGCGCACGAGGACCTTGGAACCTATCCGCGCCGCGAGGCGGAGGACGCCGCGCTTCTGGCGCAGGCCGGTTGCGACCTCCTGTTCGCCCCCTCGGTCGAGCAGATGTACCCGGAAGGCTTCGCTGCTCGCGTCGAGATCGGCGGCCCCAGCGCGGGTCTCGAGACCGACTTTCGCCCCCACTTCTTCGGCGGCGTGGCGACGGTGGTGACCAAGCTGTTGAACCAGGCCCGGGCCGACGTCGCCGTCTTTGGCGAAAAGGACTACCAGCAACTGATGGTGGTGCGCCGTCTCGCCCGCGACCTCGACATCCCGACCGAGATCGTCGGAGCACCCACGGAACGAGATGGCTGGGGCTTGGCTCTGTCCTCGCGCAACGCCTACCTGTCTGACGACGATTTGCAGATCGCGCGCCGGCTGAACGGCGTTCTGGCCGAAGCCGCGCTCAAGGCCGCAGCGAACGAGCCGCCGGCAGATGTCGAAGCCGAGGCTTCATCCGCCCTGCTGGCCGCGGGTTTCGAGCGCGTCGATTACGTCGCCGTTCGAAGCGCGGACCTTGGTCCTTACGAGGTCGGAGCGCCCGGCCGCATCCTGGCCGCCGCCTGGCTCGGCCAGACGCGGCTGATCGACAACATGGCGGTCTGAACCCTACCGATCCAGCGAGCGGTCAAGCGCCCGGAAGGCCGCGATCGCCAGCTCGGTCGAGTTCTGGAACACGGCCGGCGTGATCTTTTCGAAATCGTCGGACGGCCGGTGATAGTCCGGATGATAGTCGACGCCGAGGTAGAGGAACGGCACCTGCGCCTCATGAAAGGCGGCGTGGTCTGACGCGGTCACCCAGTTGTTCTCGCCGGTGTCGGCGGGCGTGTCCTTGCCGAATGCCAGCGAAATCGACCCTTGCGCCGGCAGCGCCTCCAGAATCGGGCGCAGCGTCGGATGCTGGTAGGTGCCGGTGACCCACAGATGGTTGTCCGTCTCCGCCCGCGCGGTCATGTCGAAGTTGAGGTTCAGCGCCATGGAGGTCAGCGGCACCGGCGGCGCCTTTACGAACTCGCGCGCGCCCAGCAGTCCCCGCTCTTCCCCATCCAGCGCCACGATCAGCACGCTGTGCTCTGGCGCTTCCGCCTTCAGCCGCGCCGCCAGCTCCAGCATGGTCGAGACGCCCGAAGCGTTGTCGTCGGCCCCGTTGTAGATCTGGCCGTCGCTCACGCCGACATGGTCGTAATGGGCGGTGACGACGATGTAGCGATCCGGCGCCCGCGTGCCGGGAATCAGCCCTACGACGTTGACGCCGTTGAACGTCTTCGGCCCGCTGCGGGTGCGGCCCGTGGTCTCGAACCGCTGCAATCGACCAAAGGAAGCCGGCGCGACGCCCAACGCCTCCATGCGCGAGACGATGTGGTTACGCGCGCGCTCGCCGCCGGCCGCTCCGGTGTCGCGCCCCTCCATGTCGTCTGCGGACAGGGTGCGCAGGTCGGTCATCAGCTGCGCATAGTCGCGGGCTGGCGCGACCTCGGCAGGCGCAGGCGCGGCGGGTTCGGTCGACGGGGTCTGGCACGCCGCCAGCGCGAGAACGGACACGGCTGAAAGGGCAAGGCGTAGGCGGATCATGGCGGCTCCAGCGAGTTGGCGCCCAAAGCCTTAGCGAGCGCTGCGGTCGGCGTCAGCATAACGATCCGTCATCGATGCCGGAATCGCCTGCGACGGTGTAAGAAGCAGCCATGAGCGCCGCGCCTTTCGCCACCATTCCCGTAGCCGACCTGTCGACGCCGCAGGCCGAGGCCGAATTGGCCTGGCTGGCGGCCGAGATGGCCCGCCACGACGCCCTCTACTACGCCGAGGCCTCGCCGGAGATTTCGGACGCCGACTACGACGCGCTGAAGCGCCGCAACGCCGAGATCGAAGCGCTGCACCCCGACCTGATCCGGCCCGATTCGCCGTCGAAGCGTGTCGGCGCCGCTGTTTCCAGCCAGTTCGCGGAGGTTCGCCACGGCGTGCCCATGCTGTCGCTGGACAACGCCTTCGACGAGGGCGAGGTGCGCGACTTCGCCGCCCGCATCCAGCGTTTCCTGAAGCTGCCGGGCGACGAGCCCATCGCCTTCGTGGCCGAGCCCAAGATCGACGGCCTGTCCGCCAACCTCTTGTACATCGACGGCGTGCTGAACGTGGGCGCCACCCGCGGAGACGGCCGCACCGGCGAGGGCGTGACCGCCAACCTCAGGACCATCGCCAACATTCCCCATCGCCTGCTCGGCGAAGGCTGGCCGTCACGCATCGAGATCAGGGGCGAGGTCTATGCGCCGAACGACGCCTTCGCCCGGTTCAACGCCGAGGCTGAGGCCGAGGGTCGCCGGACCTACGCCAACCCCCGCAACTTCGCCGCGGGCTCCCTGCGTCAGAAGGACCCGGCCATCACGGCCCGGCGCCCGCTGAAGTTCTTCGCCTACGCCTGGGGCGAGCACTCCTCCGACTTCGCCGCAACGCAGGGCGAGGCGCTGGACCGGCTGCGGGCCTGGGGCTTTCCCGTCAACGATTGCTCGATGCGGGTCGAGGGCGCCGAGGGGCTGATCGAGGTCTATCGGGGCTTGGAGCGGGACCGCGCCGGGCTCGGCTATGACATCGACGGCGTGGTCTACAAGGTCGATCGCATCGACTGGCAGCATCGCCTCGGCTACGTCTCGCGCAGCCCGCGATGGGCCATCGCCCACAAGTTTCCCGCCCAGCAGGCGACCACGGTGCTTGAGGGCATCGACATCCAGGTCGGCCGGCAGGGCTCGCTGACGCCGGTCGCGCGTCTGCATCCGGTCACCGTCGGCGGCGTGGTGGTCCGAAACGCCACCCTGCACAACGAGGACGAGATCGCCCGTCTCGACGTTCGCATCGGCGACACGGTAATGCTGCAGCGCGCCGGCGACGTGATCCCGCAGATCCTCGGCGTCCTGCCCGACCTGCGTCCGGCGGAGGCCGCGCCCTACGTCTTTCCGACCCACTGTCCGGTCTGCGGATCGGAGGCGGTGCGCGAGGGCGACGAGGTCAAGCGGCGCTGCACCGGCGGCCTGATCTGCGACGCCCAGATCATCGAGCGGCTGAAGCATTTCGTGTCGCGCCGCGCCTTCGACATCGAGGGCCTCGGCGAAAAGCAGCTGATCGCCTTCCATGCCCGCGGCTGGATCAAGGAGCCGGCCGACATCTTCCGCCTGGCGCGAGACGAGGAGACGCTGGCGACCCTCAGGGCCGAGGACGGCTACGGCGAAACCAGCATCCGCAATCTGGTCGCCGGCATCGACGCCCGCCGCACGATCAGCCTGGATCGCTTCCTGTTCGGCCTGGGCGTGCGTGACATCGGCGAACAGACCTCGCTGGTCCTCGCCCGCGCGTTCGGGAGCTGGTCCGCGCTGAAGGCCGCCTGCCTCAAGGCCGCCGCGGGCCTGCCGAGCCCCGAGTGGGAGCAGCTGGCCGCCGCCCCCGGCGTCACGCCTCGCGTGCTGTCGGCGCTGGCCGGCCTGTCTCCCGATGCGCCCGACCCCTGGCCGGACGGCGGCATGGAGGCCAAGCTGCAGCATGCGCTGGCGGGTCTCGCCAAGCCCGGCCGTGCGGCGGTGCAGGCGCTCGCTTCAGATTGGCCCGCAGTGCTGAGCCTGGCGCGCGTCGCCCGCGAAGACGCGCCCGCCGATACTCTGGGCCGCATCGCCGGCGTGTCCGGGGTGGGCCCTGTCGCGGCGCGCGCCTTGGCCGAGTTCTTCCACGAGCCGCACAACCTCGCTGTCGTCGCCGCACTGGAAGCGGAACTGACGACCATCGAGGATGTCGAACAGCCCAAGTCCGACACGCCCGTCGCCGGCAAGACGGTGGTCTTCACTGGCGCGCTGGAACGCTTCACCCGCGACGAGGCCAAAGCGCGCGCCGAAAGCCTGGGCGCCAAGGTCTCCGGCTCGGTGTCCAAGAAGACCGACTACCTGGTCGCGGGACCCGGTGCGGGCTCCAAGCTGAAGGACGCCGAAAAGCACGGCGTCGCTGTTCTGACGGAAGACGGATGGCTCGCCCTGATCGGTGGCTGAGACAGCCTTGATTCCGTCGCGGATCAGGGACAACCTCCGGGGCAACAAGGCGAAATCGCCTTACCCAAGGGAAACGACCATGAAGATCAAAGTCCTGCTCGCCGCCTCGGCCCTGATCGGCGCCCTCGCCTCGCCGGCGCTGGCGGCCGACCCGACCGGCCTGTGGCAGACCCCCACCAATGGCGGCCAGGTGCGCATCAGCCGCTGCGGCCAGGCGTTGTGCGGGACGCTGATCACCTCCAGCCACATCCGCTCGGACGCCAACGCCCGCGACGAGAACAACAAGAACGCGTCGCTGCGAAGCCGTCCCTTGCGCAACCTGCCGATGCTGACCGGCTTCACCGGCGGCCCGACCGAATGGCGCGGCGGTTCGGTCTATAATCCTGCCGACGGCGGCACCTATCGCGGCACCATCACCATGACCAACGACAACACCCTGCGTCTGCGCGGCTGCATCGTCGCGCCGCTGTGCAAGACGCAGACCTGGACGCGCGTCCAGTAAGGCGTAGCCGCTGAATGCAGAAAGGCCCGGCCGGAGCGATCCGACCGGGCCTTTTTTCTCAGCGATCAAGGATCAGCGGTTCAGCGCCGACCGCGCCGCCTCGGCGTAGCGATGACCGGACGCCGCGTCCTTGGGGAACACCGCTTCGATCCGCGAGAGGTCCTCAGGCGTCAGCACGATCTCGGCCGCCGCCGCGTTCTGCTCCAGCGTCGGGATGCGCCGCGTGCCGGGGATGGGCACGAGGTCCTCGCCCTGCGCCAGCACCCAGGCCAAGGCCAGTTGCGCCGCCGTGACGCCCTTGTCCGCCGCGATCTCGGACACGGCCGAGACGAGCTCGAGGTTCTTGTCGAAGTTCTCGCCCATGAAGCGCGGATTGGTGCGGCGGAAGTCGTCCGGCGCCAGGTCGTCGATCGACTTGATCTCGCCCGACAGGAAACCCCGCCCAAGCGGGCTGTAGGGCACGAAACCGATGCCGAGTTCACGCACGACCGACAGGATCTCGTCTTCCGGGTCGCGGCTCCACAGAGAGTACTCCGTCTGCAGCGCCGTGATCGGATGGGTCGCATGCGCCCGGCGGATGGTTTCGGGCGCGGCCTCGGACAGGCCCAGGAAGCGGACCTTGCCCTCCCTCACCAGTTCCGCCATTGCGCCGACCGTTTCCTCGATCGGCGTGTCCGGATCGACGCGGTGCAGATAATAGAGGTCGACGTGGTCCATGCCGAGCCGCGTCAGGCTGCCCTCGATGGCGCGGCGCACATTGGCAGGCGAGCCGTCGACCGTCAGTTGGGTCCGATCGGCGTTATAGCCTATGCCGAACTTGGTCGCGACGAACGCCTCGTCGCGCCGATCAGCCAGCGCCTTGCCCACCAGCACCTCGTTGGTGTGCGGGCCATACATCTCGGCCGTGTCGAACAGGGTGACGCCCAGTTCCAGCGCGCGGTGGATCACGCCGATCGACTGTGCGTCGTCGCCGCCGCCGTAGAAGGCGCTCATTCCCATGCAGCCGAGGCCGATGGCCGATACCTCGGGTCCGCTCGGACCCAGCGTGCGCGTCTTCATGGGCGCTCTCCTGCGTGTGGTGGAAAGTCCGAGATGGGCGCGGCTGTGCGGATCAACAACCGTCGTCCGCCGACTTCAGCCAATCTTCAAGCGGCAGGTCGGCGGTCGAGCGCGTCTCGGCCGACATCGCATTGCGCATGATCTCCAGCGCCCATTCGGTGCGTTGCTCGTCAGGTCCAGCCACGGCGTCGCTCGGGACCCAGATATCGTACTGACGCATGTGGGCGTCGGCTGCGGTGAACAGGACGCAGATGTCCGCCGCCACGCCCGTCAGGATCACCCGACTGGCCTTCAGCTGAGGCAGCAGCACCGGCAGATTGGTGGCGTAGAAGCCCGAGAACTGCGGCTTGATGACGAAATAGTCGTTGGGGCGTGGACCGAGCCGATCGGCCAGAGCCGCGGCATCCGGATCGGCCTGACGCACATGCTCCACCAGCCGCGATTTCTCCGAATGCCACTGGCCGAAGTTGTCGTTGACGTAGACGGTCGGAACGCCCGCGCGATCCGCTTCGTCTCGTAGCCGCAATATGGCCTCCGCCGCCTTCAGCACCTTGGGCCGCATGGCGTCCGCCTCGGAGAACTGCAGGTCGTTGATCATGTCGATGATCAACAGCGCCGTGGCGCCCGCCGCCGGTTCGATGATTTCAGCCTTGTCCACGCGGTTCTCCGTCCCTTGCAGGACAGGTCAACGCACCGGCCGCCGATTGGCCCCTGAGGAAATCAGCCGCCGAAGCCGCGTCCGCCGCCGCCGAAACCGCCGCGCGAAACCACCGCCGTGCGGCTCTGAACCCGCGTCGGCGCCTGCCGGGCCACGTCGTAGTCGCGGCCGTTGGTCAGCAGCCGGCCCGAGCGATAGTCGCGATAGGCGTAGCCGCCGCCGTAGCCGTTGGAGTAGCGGCCATTTTGGTCACGGTACATCGGACGATATCGTCCGCCGTCCAGCGCCTGGCCGATGATGAAGCCGGCCAGCAGCGGGGTGAAGAACGATCCGCCCGAGCCGTTGTTGGTCGGCTCGCACTGGGACGGGCCCCAGGTCCCCTCGCATTCCGCGCGCGACATGTAGCGCGGTCCATCTGCCTGGCGCGCCTTTTCAGCCTCGGAATAGGCGGTCTGGCACTCGCTGTCGGGCGCGTTATTGGCGTCGAGACATTCCTGAAGCGACGTATAGGCGGCCGTGGGCTGGGGCGCCGCCTCGACCTGGGACGGGGCGGACGGCGCGTCTCCGCAGGCCGCCAGCGAGAAGCTGGCCGTAGCCATCAGGCTGGTCACCTGCAGCGTGCGCGAACGCTTCAAGCGGCTGATGGCGAGAGGCTTTTGTTCATCGGACATCGACAGGTCCTCAGGTGGTCATGCAGGCGGCGTTCAACAGGCCGACGCAGATGGAGATGGCCGCCAGATACAGCGCGGCCGCCATGTCGCCAGCCTCGACCCGGCTGGCCAGATTGCGAAAGGCCAGGCGGCTGACAACGACAAAGGTCACGATCTGGATCACGCCGGCCAGCGCCGCCCACGCCACGAACTCGGCCAGGCTGACCGTGTGCGACAGGGCCGAGGCCAGCGGCAGCACATAGCCGATCAGGGCGCCGCCCAGCGTCACCGCCGCGGCCTGGTTGCCCTGACGGATCAGGGTGCGCTCATGATAAGGCGTGATCCATTGGTAGATCAGCTTAAAGGCGACCGTGAAGGCGCCCGCCGTCACAAAGGCGACGAGGAACGAGATCGCCCCCGCCTGAAACGTCATCCAGTCGAACATCCAGTCGCCCCCTCCAAAAGGCTCGCCGTCAGGCGTCGAATTCGGCCAGCTCCAGCGGGATGCCGACCATGATCTCGTGCGTGACGTCGGCGGTGCGGCCGGCTTTCCGCTCGGGCTCCTGCTCGATCGCCAGCATCAGCTCGCGCCCGCCGGGCACGTCGCGCGCATACAGCATGCAGGTCTGGAAGATGCGTGCATAGGGGGTGACGGCCTTGCGGTCGTCATGGATCTCTTCCCAGAAGCTGACCGGCGGCTGCCGCGCGTCGCTTTCGGCGAACCAGAAGCGCGGCCACTGACCCACCTCCTCCGCCGTTCCGTCGAACACCGGCTCGCTCAGCCGATCCTTCCAGCGCCTGCGCGCCGCATCGTTCGGCGGATAGGCCGACGACCAGGGGATATAGAGCGTGAAGTCGTAGGACACCGCGCCCGTCGCGTCGTCGCTCATGCCCTGCAGCATGACGTGGTCGTCGGTGTAGAAGCGATGCACGAACTGGCCACCGTCCAGTTCGACCGATCCCTGCGCGGTGATCTCCAGGGCGTCGCGGTCCAGGGTGAACAGGCTCTCGCCCTCCATCCGCCGCCATGCCAAGGGGTCGAGCCGCACCGTTCGCCCCACGGTGATGTTGCGCACCACCGCCAGACGGTCGGGCGTTTCGGGCGTGGATTGGCCAAACAGACGCTTGAACATGGTCGGACCTTAGCCCGACAAAACGGCGGGATCGAGCCTTGCCGCCGCGACATAGAACAGCCGATCCCCTGGAGAGACGCACGCCTCGGCCGGCGGATTGAACGCCGGCTCGGCCCTGTCGGCCGGCTGATGCGCCAGAAGCGTGGCCCCGGCGTCCAGGCAGCGCCGCGCCAGGTCGCGCCAGGAGGCGTCGACCGCCGACCACGTCAGGCTGAACAGGGTCGCGCCCTCGTCCAGGTGGCTGGTCAGGGCGCTGATGACCTGGCTGGCGCCCGGATCGCGCGCGGCTCTGGCCAGCATCTCGGGTCCGGAAGACAGCACCACCTCGGCGCGTATGCAGTGCTGGCGCACCAGACGCGCGCTGTCCTCGTTGTCGAAATAGCAGACGATGTGGGCCGCCTCAGGCGCGCAGGCGCCCGCCGCCAACGTCGCCGCGAGGGTGTCGCTGTCGCTGTCGGTATAGATCAGCACCCGGCTGGCGCCCGCCAGTCCGGCCCGCGTCAGCGCCGCCGGCGAGGTCAGGCTCTCGGTCTGGACATAGCGCACGCGCTCGTCCGGCTCGCTCAGCGCCTGACGCGTCAGCAGAACCAGCGTCTGCTCACGGGCCAGTTCGGCGCAAAGCTCGTCGATCATCTTGGGCGTGCGCACCGGATGGTAGCCGATCAGGACGATGGTGTCGGTCATCCTCGAATAGTCTCCCTTTCCGGAGCGGCGCCTGCGCCAGACGTCGCCGATGGCGCCCAGCACCTTGGCGACCACCGTGGTGAAGGCCGCGATCGCGCCGGGAAAAATCCACAACGCCACCACCAGCCGCCCCGCGGTCTCTTGCGGGCTAAGATCGCCGTAGCCGACTGTATAGGCCGTGGTCGCATACCAGTAGAAAAAGGTCGCCGGCTCCGTCAGCTCTGTCTCGCCGGCCAGCACCAGCAGCTCCCACGACGCCAGTGCGTGGACAAGGATCAGCACGGCGAGCATGGTCCATTGCAGGTCGGCCATGACGTGGAACGCCTGGTCGAACACGCGCGCCAGTCTCAGCCTCGCCAGCATCATCGTCCCGTTCCTCCCAACACCGTTCTCTCAATCCGCTTGGCGAAGGTCAAGCGTTCATGTTACGCGTTGCATGTAACATGTCTCGTCTTGCACCAGCCTCCGCGAACGCCGCTTCGGATCGCATCCGGGCGTGGCGCCGCGCGCGCCGCGAGGCGGGCATGGTGAAGCTGGAGTTGTGGGTGCCCGAGGCCGCCCGCGCGGATGTCAAGGCGGCGGTGCACGCCATCGTGACGGATTCGACGCGCGGCCCCTTGCTCCAGTCCCTTATGCGTCCGACCTTCAACGCCTCAGCCCTGTCAGGAGCCGACCGACCGATGGATTCCGTGATCGAAACCCCGTGGACCGTGCCTGCGATCAAGGAGGCGCTGGAAGGCTCCCCGCTTGTGCGCGAGGACGAAATGACCCTGCGCGTGCTGGAGGGATCGGACGCCGTGCTGCTGGCGACCATGCACGAATATGGCGACCTGCCGATCTATCTCAGCGTCGGCGGCGCCCAGATCGTCTGCTCGGTCCTCTTATGGCCGGCCTCGGAACAGCAGGATCGGCCCGCCTTCAACGAGTTCCTGCTCAAGGCCCAGCGCGTCGTGCCCTTGTCGAACTTCGCCATCACCAATGTGGGCGAAGAGGAATACTATGAACTGATGGGCGAGCTGTCGTGCAAGACGACGCTGCAGACCATCCTGATCGAACTGCGCACCCTGGCCGAGAACGCCATCGATGCGACCGAACTGCGCGAGACCTTTGGCGCGCAAGCCGCCGCCTGAGACCAAGGAGACAGACCCATGTCCATGTTGAGCAAACTGTCCGCCCTGTTCCGCGGCACCGCCCACGAGGCCGGTCAGGCCGTGGTCGACCAGAACGCCCTGCGCATTCTCGACCAGGAGATCCGCGACGCCGACAACGCCCAGAGCAAGGCGCGTGACGACCTCGCCGGTCTGGTCGCCCGCCGCCGCTCGGCCGAGAACGAGCTCCAGAGCCTGGGCGACCAGATCGCCAAATACGAAAGCTCGGCGCGCGCCGCGCTCGGTCGAGGCAACAGCGACCTGGCCCGCGAGGTGGCCCAGCGCATCGCCGAACTGGAAGGCGAAATCACCACTCGTTCGCCCCAGGTCGAGGACATGAAGACGGCCGAAACGCGTCTTCGCCAGACCATCGGCGCCACGGACCAGAAAATTCAGACGCTGAAGCGCGAGATCGACATCGTAAAGGTCAACGACTCGGTGCAGCGCGCCCAGTCGGCCGTCGCCCTTCAGTCCCAAGGCGCGCATTCGCGCATCGGCTCGGCCGCCGACAGCCTGCAACGGATCAAGCAGCGCCAGTCCGTTCAGGAAGAGCGGCTGCGGGTCAGCCAGGAGTTCGAGGATCGTCGTACCGGCGCCGACCTGGACGCCAAGCTGCGCGACGCCGGCATCCTGCCCGGCTCGTCCAACGCCGACGATGTTCTGGCCCGCCTGACCCAGCAGGAGGTCAAGGTGGTCACGCCCCAGATCACCCAGCAGGCCGAAAAGTCGCCGGTCGAGCGCGACTGACATGGAACGGACGCGACCGACGCCCAGGCCCGGCTGGCAGGCGCTGGCCGAGCAGGTCGGCTTCACCTGGCACCACGACAGCGGCAAGCCCTATTGGGACGAGTCGGTCGCCTACCGCTTCACCCTGCCCGAGATCGAGGACGGCATCGAAGCGCCGACCGCCGAGTTGCACGCCATGTGCCTCGATCTTGTGGCCGAGGCGGTCGAGAGCGAGCGGCTGATGACCCTGCTCGACATTCCCGAGGCCTCGCGGGACTATGTGGCGGACAGCTGGAAGCGCAGCGATCCGTCCCTCTACGGCCGCTTCGACTTCGCCTATGACGGCCAAGGACCGGCCAAGCTGTACGAATACAACGCCGACACGCCCACCAGCGTCTATGAAACGGCCGTCTTCCAGTGGCTGTGGCTGGAAGAGCAGATGTCGACGGGCGCCCTGCCCGCCAACGCCGACCAGTTCAACAGCCTGCACGAGAAGCTGGTCGAGCGTTTTCGCACGATCTTCCCGAACGGCGGGTTTGTGCACTTTTCCTCAGACGCCGACTTCGTGGAGGACCGCCAGACGGTTCGCTTCCTCGAAGATCTGGCCAAACAGGCGGGTCTCGATCCGGAGTTCGTGCCCATCGATCACATCGGCCTGAACGCCGACGGCCGGTTCGTGGACCAGAACAACTATCTGATCCAGGCGATGTTCAAGCTCTACCCGTGGGAGCAGATGCTGCGCGACGACTACGCCGAGCCCCTGCCCCGCGCAGAGATGACGGTGCTGGAGCCGGCCTGGAAGGCGATCCTGTCGAACAAGGGCATTCTGCCGCTGCTTTGGGAGCGCCACGCCGGCCATCCCAATCTGCTGGAAGCCTATTTCGAAAGCGATCCCCAGCACGAAAAGCTTGGCTCCTCCTACGTCCGAAAGCCGCTGTTCTCGCGCGAGGGCGCCAACGTCGCCCTGGTGGACAAGGGGCGCCGGGCCAAGGTGCTGGAGGGCGGCTACGGCGACCAGCCGCACATCCGCCAGGCCCTGCACGCGCCCCCGCGCTTCGACGGCGCCTACGTCATCGTCGGCAGCTGGCTGGTGGGCGACCAGCCGGCCGGCATCGGCCTGCGCGAGGATCGCGGGCGGATCACGCGCAACACCTCCCGTTTCGTGCCGCACTACATCGTCTGATCCAACCTTGGCCTTCGTGCGTTCCGTGACTCCTCAACGGAGCGGGCGGCCATGCGCGGCGAACTGGATACCTACAAGGCCAAGCGGAACTTCTCAGCCACGCCCGAGCCGGAAGGGCGCAAAGGATCGTCCAAGGCCGCGACCCGCCGCTATCTGATCCAGCGGCATGCGGCCACGCGCCTGCACTACGACTTCCGCATCGAGCACGACGGCGTGCTGAAATCCTGGGCGGTGACCAAGGCTCCGTCGCGCGACCTGAAGGTCAAGCGACTGGCGGTCGAGGTCGAGGACCATCCGCTGGATTACGGATCGTTCGAGGGGACCATCCCCAAGGGCAACTATGGCGCCGGCACGGTGCAGATGTGGGACACCGGATCGTGGGAGCCGCAGGAGCCGGACCTCGACGCCGCCTTCGCCAAGGGCCAGATCAAGATGGTGCTGCACGGCGAGCGCCTGCAGGGCAAATGGGCCCTGATCCGCATGAAGACTGATCGCGGCAAGCCATCGAAGCGCAACAACTGGCTGCTGATCAAGGAACGCGACGACTTCACTGTCGAAGGCGAAGGCGACGCCCTGATGGAGATCGACACCTCCATCACCACGGGCCGCACCCTGGCCGAGATCACGGAAGGCGCGCCGCCGCATACGTCCGCTTCGACCAAGACCGCCGCCAGGCCGAAAAAGACGCGCGCAGCCAGAGCCGCGACCTCATCCGGTCCGCGCGACTTCCTGCCGATCCAATTCGCCAAGGTCGTGGACCATCCGCCGCCCGCAAAGGGGTGGGCCCACGAGATCAAGTTCGACGGCTATCGCATCCAGATCGGCGTGGGCGGCGGCCGCGCAACCATGCGGACCCGAAAGGGTCTGGACTGGAGCGACAAGTTCCCGGTCTTGGCCACGCAGGCGGCGTCCTGGCCGGAGGGGGTCGTCGACGGAGAACTCTGCGCCCTGGGCGACGAGGGCACGCCCGACTTCTCCGCGCTTCAAGCCGCGATATCGGACGGCAAGACCGACCGCCTTATCTACTTCGCCTTCGACCTGCTGTTCGATGGCGATGAGGATCTGCGCGATCTGCCCCTGTCACACCGCAAGGCGCGGCTGCAGGCCTATGTCGACCGTGTGGGCGATACCGGCCCCAACCTGCGTTTCGTCGAGCATTTCGCCTCATCCGGCGAGGCGGTGCTGAAAAGCGCCTGCCGCATGGAGCTGGAAGGCGTCATCTCCAAGAAGCTGGACGACCCTTACCGCGCGGGCCGCACCGCCTCCTGGGTCAAGTCCAAGTGCCGCGGGCGCGACGAGGTGGTGATCGGCGGCTGGTCGTCGGAAGGCGGCGCCCGGCTGCGCTCCCTGCTGGTCGGCGTGCGCGAGGGCGATGGCCTGCGCTACATGGGCCGCGTCGGGACCGGTTTCTCGGCTGAACTGTCCAAGACGCTGCTCCCTGCGCTGAAGGCGCAAGCCTCGGACGACAATCCCTTCACCGGCAAGACCGCGCCCCGCCGTGGCCGCGACATCCACTGGCTGAAACCTGTGCTGGTCGCCGAGATTGAGCACGGCGGCATCACCGAAGGCGGCAATGTGCGCCAGGCCGCCTACAAGGGTCTGCGCGAGGACAAGACGGCGGCCGAGGTCACGGCCGAACCGCAGGCTCCCGCCAGCGCGCCCAAGGCCGCGAAAGCGCCGATCGCCGCAAAGCCGCGTGGCAAGGAAAAGGTCATCGTCGCGGGCGTGACCCTGTCCAATCCCGACAAGGTGCTGTGGCCCGAGCATGACGGACAGAGGGCCATCACCAAGGCCGACCTCGCCCGCTACGTCGAGGCGGCGGCCGAGCGCATCCTGCCGCACGTCGCCGACCGACCGGTCTCCATCATCCGGGCGCCCGAGGGCGTGGGCGGCGAAACCTTTTTCCAGCGCCACGCCATGCCGGGCCACAATCCGCGCCTGAAGCTGATCGACGTCAAGGAGCGCAAGCCTTACGTCGCGGTGGCCGATGTCGGCGGTCTGGTCGCCGTCGCCCAATCCGGCGGGCTGGAACTGCATCCCTGGGGCTGCAAGCCTGGCGATCCCGAAACGCCCGAGCAGATCACCTTCGATCTGGACCCGGATGAGGGGCTGAACTTCGACGACGTGATCGAAGCCGCTTTGCTGCTGAAGCCGCGTCTCGAGGCGCTGGGCTTTGCGGCCTTCGTGAAGACCACAGGCGGCAAGGGCCTGCACGTCGTCGTGCCCATCAAGACCGACGCACGCAGCCGCATCGAATGGGACGGGTGCAAGGCCCTCGCCAAGGCCGTGTCGGAAGCCATGCGCCGCGAGCACCCCGAACGCTTCACCACCACCCTGGCCAAGAAGGCGCGCGGGGGAAAGATCTTCCTCGACTACCTGCGCAACGGCCGCATGGCCACGGCCGTCGCGCCCTGGTCGCCCCGCGCCCGCCCCGGCGCCGGCATCGCCTTTCCCCTGTCGTGGAGCCAGGTGAAACCCGGGCTGGACCCGCGCGCCTACACCCTGCTCACCGCACCCGCCCTCTTGAAAAAGGCCGATCCGTGGAAGGACTTCCGAGCCTCGGCCGCCTCGGCGCGCCCCGCGATGAAGACGCTGGGCGTCTGATCCGCTAGGCTGGTCTCGCTCAGGAGACGATCATGGCGGGCTTGAAGGATAAACGCGGCTTCATCGACAAGGACCGCCTGGACCTGTCCGAGCGTCAGGCCGTCGAATACTGGATGAAGCGGTGGGGCGTCACACGCGACCAGATCACCGCCGCCCACCGCAAGGTCGGCCGCATGACCAAGGACATCGCGGCCGAACTGGGCAAGAAGCGCTAAGCGGCGATCAGGCCGCCTTCTTCCCCGCCGTTGTCTTTTTCGCGCGCGCCTTCTTGGCTGCAGGTTTCTCGGGTTCTGCCTTTTCAGAGGTCGAGCTCTTCGTGGCGGTCTTCTTGGCGGGCTTCTTTGCAGCGCCGCCGCTGGCCGAGCCCTGCAGGCTGGCGCGAAGCGCCGCCATCAGGTCGATGACGTTGGTGTCGTCGGGCTCGGGGGCCTCGACCACGCCCTTGCCGCCTTTCTGCTTGGCCTTGATCATCTCGCGCAGCGCATCGTCGTAGCGGTCGGTGAAATCGGCGGGATCGAAGTCGCCTTCCTTCTGGCCGATAATGCGGGCGGCGATATCGACCATGTCCTTGTCGGCCTTGACCGAGGGAATGTCGTCGAAATAATCGTCGGCGGCGCGCACCTCGTCGTGCGCGCGCAGGGTGTAGGCGATCAGGCCCTTGTCGCGCACCTCCAGCGCCAGTTGCCGCTCGCGCCCGCGCAGCACCAGGCAGCCCAGCGCGATCTTGCCCGCCGACTTCATCGCCTCGCGGATCACCGCGAAGGCCTCGGCCCCCACGCCCTTTTCCGGCACGATGTAGAAGGGGTCGTCCCAGTACAGGCGGTCGATCTCGTGCTCGTCGACGAACTTGTCGATCGAGATGGTGCGGGTGCTTTCCAGCTTCACCTTGTCGAAGTCGGCGTCGTCGAACAGCACGTATTCGTCCTTGGACACCTCATAGCCCTTGACCAGCTCGCTGCGCTCGATCGGCCCGGTGTCCGGATCGGTCGGCACCATGCGGATGCGGTTGTTGGTCTCGGGGTTGATCAGGTGAAAGCTGATGTCGTTGGTCTTGGTCGTGGCCGTGTACATCGCGACCGGACAGGTCACGAGCGACAGCTTCAGATGCCCTTGCCAGGTAGGACGCGCGGCCATGGTGTGTCTCCGTTCACCCGCTCAACGTGGATCCGCGCCCGGCGGTTTCGCGCTTAGTGGAAATCGCGCGATCCCGGCAGGATGCGAACATCGCGCGGATGCTTGCCGGTGGGCGAACGCGGTCCTTGCGGGTATTTCACGGCGTCGGCGCGCGACAGCTGCACCTCCAGGTCATAGTCCTCCGACAGCCGGCGCAGCTCGGACGAGCGATCCACGACGCGGCGCACCATGACGTGCATGACGCCCTCGATGCTCTTCTCCACCGTGCCCTCCACCTCCATCAGGCGAGCGGCCATGACCTCGCGGCGATAGGTCTCGAACAGGCGCGCCCACAACAGCACGTTCACGATCCCGGTCTCGTCCTCCAGGGTGACAAAGATGGCGTTGCCCGATCCCGGCCGCTGACGCACCAGCACCACGCCTGCGGCGCGGATCAGGGCGCCGTGCTTTTTCGCCTCGGCCTCGGCGGCGCTCAGCACGCCCTCGGACCGGAACACCGGCCGCAGGATCTGCATCGGATGCCCTTTCAGCGACAGTCGCGTGGTCTGGTAGTCGGTGGCGATGTGCTCGCGCAGCGGCATCAAGGGCAGGTTGGCCGCCGCCTCCTCCCCCAGTTCGCGCGCACCCCGGGCGACGGCCGCCTGGAACAGCGGCAAGGGCGCGTCGTCCGGCAGGCGCCGCACGGCCCACAGCCCCTCGCGTCGGTCCAGCCCCAGCGAGCGAAAGGCGTCCGCATCCGCCAGCTTGCGCATGGCCCCGGCCGGCAGACCCGCCCGCCGCGCCATCTCCTCCACGTCGCGATAGGGCCGATCCCGCGCCGTGGTCAGGTCACCGGCCCAATCCTGTCTGAACCCGTCGATCTGGCGAAATCCCAGCCTCAGCGCCAGACCGGCCTCGCCCGGCTCCAGGCTGTTGTTCCAGCCGCTGTGGTTCACGTCGATAGACCGCACCTCGACCCCATGCTCCTGCGCATCCCGCACCAGCTGGGCCGGCGCATAGAAGCCCATCGGCTGGCTGTTCAGCAGCGCACAGCAGAACACCGCCGGCTGGTGACATTTGATCCAGGCCGAGATGTAGACCAACCGCGCGAACGACACCGCGTGGCTCTCGGGAAAGCCATAGGAGCCGAAGCCCTTGATCTGATCGAAACAGCGCTGGGCGAAGGCGCGATCATAGCCGCGTTCGACCATCTTCTCGACCATCAGGCTTTCAAAGCTGTCCAGCTTCCCTTCGCCCTTGAACGTCCCCATGGCCTTTCGCAGGCCGTTGGCCTGAACGGAAGAGAAGTCTGCCGCGATCATGGCGATCTTCATCGCCTGCTCCTGGAACAGCGGCACACCCAGCGTGTCCTTCAAAATGTGCTTCAGCTCGTCAGCATCGTGCGGCGAAGAAGGACTGGGGTACTCTGGCTCTTCAAGCCCGTTCCGCCGGCGCAGATAGGGGTGGACCATGTCGCCCTGAATCGGGCCGGGGCGTACGATGGCGACCTGGATCGCCAGGTCGTAGAAACGCTCGGGCTTCAGACGGGGCAGCATGTTGATCTGAGCCCGGCTTTCCACCTGGAAGACGCCGATGGAGTCGCCGGTCTGCAGCATCTCGTAGACCTGCGGGCACTCGTGCGGGACGGTGTCCAACGCCAGATCGCTGTCGCAATGCTCCGCCATCAGGTCGAACGCCTTTTTGATGCAGGTCAGCATGCCAAGCGCCAGCACATCGACCTTCATCAGGCGCAGTTCGTCGATGTCGTCCTTGTCCCATTCGATAAAGGTTCGGTCGGGCATGGCGGCGTTGCCGATGGGGACCAGTTCGTCGAGCCGGTCCTGCGTCAGCACAAAGCCGCCGACGTGCTGCGACAGGTGGCGCGGAAAGCCCAGCAGCCGCCGGGTCATGACCACTGCGCGCTTCAGCATGGGATTTTTTGGGTCCAGCCCCGCCTGGACCACACGTGCGTCCGGCAGATCGCGCCCGAAACTGCCCCATTCGCCGCCCGCCAGCCGCGCCGTCACATCCTCGGTCAGGCCCAGCGCCTTGCCCACCTCGCGGATGGCGCTGCGGGGGCGATAGCGGATCACGGTGGCGGCGATCCCCGCCCGATGCCGGCCATAGCGTTCATAGATGTGCTGAATCACCTCCTCGCGCCGCTCGTGCTCGAAATCGACGTCGATGTCGGGCGGCTCCTTGCGGTCAGCCGACAAGAAGCGTTCGAACAGCAGGTCATGATGTTGGGGATCGACCGAGGTGATCCCCAGGACGTAGCAGACGGCCGAGTTCGCCGCCGATCCCCGCCCCTGGCACAGGATGCCCCTGCTGTTGGCGAACAGAACGATGTCGTGGATGGTCAGGAAGTAGTGGGCCAGTTCCTCGGCAGCGATGAAATCCAACTCCTTGGCCAGCAAGTCTCGGACCTTGGCGGGCGCGCCGTCCGGATATTTCCGAGCCGCGTAGGTCTTCACCAGATGCTCGAGATGGCCTTGGGCGGTTGATCCCGGCGGCACGGGCTCCTCAGGATAGTTGTAGCTGAGTTCGCCGAGGTCGAAGGCGACGCGCGCCAAGAAATCCTGTGTCTCGGCAACCGCTTCCGGCGCGTCCTTGAACAGGCGCATCATCTCCGACGCCGGCTTCAGATGACGTTCGGCGTTGTCCTTCAGCCGGCGGCCGGCCTCATGGATCACGGTCTTTTCGCGGATACAGGTCAGCACGTCCTGCACGTCACGCTCGACCGGGTCGTGATAGAGGACGTCGTTTGTCGCCAGCAGAGGGATGTCCCACCGCTGCGACAAAGTCCTGATCCGCATCAGCCGACGCCGGTCGTCGCCCCGCCTGTGCATGGTCGCGCCCAGCCAGACAGCGCCGGGCGCGGCCTCAGCTAACCGTTCCAGCACCGCGTCCAGTCCATCCAGCCGACGCGGCGGCATGACCACCAGCAGCAGCCCTTCCGGCGCGGCGCATAGATCACGCAGCCCGATCTCGCATTCGCCCTTCTTCGCCCGCCTGTTTCCCAGCGTCAGCAGGCGGCACAACCGGCCCCAGCCCTGGCGGTCTTCGGGATAGGCCAGGATGTCGGGCGTTCCGTCGTTGAACCGCAGGCGCGCGCCCAGGATCAGCTTGAACGTCGCGGCGCGTCGCTTGACCTCTTCGCGGTCGATGTGGGCGAAGGCGGGGTTGTCGACCCAGACGATCTCGCCCAGGCCGCCGGCCTCGTGCACCTTTTCCGGCGCCCAGCCCTCTTCACGGAACAGCTTCAGCGCGCTCCAGGCCCGCACCACTCCGGCCAGGGTGTTGCGGTCGGCCAGGCCCATGCCCGTGTGGCCGCGCAGGATGGCGCTGAGCACCAGTTCCTTGGGATGCGACGCTCCCTCCAGAAAGGAGAAGTTGCTGCGCGTCGCCAGTTCGGCATAGGCGCTCATGCGAACAGGCCGTGCAGATACCAGCGCGGCGGCGGATCCTCGCCATAAAAGCCGGCGCGGAACACCCAGAAACGCCGGCCCTGTCCGTCCTCGACGCGGTAATAGTCGCGCGTCCGCTCCTTGGGCCTATGCCACCATTCGCCGGCGATCCGCTCCGGCCCTTCGGCGCGGGTCACGACATGGTCGATGCGGCGCCAGCGGAAGCGCGCGGGCGAGCCGTCCGGCAGGGCGGCCATGGCCTCCACAGGCTGGGGCGGGTCGAACACCTGAAGCGGCCTGAGCGGCGGATCGGCGGGATCGCGCTCGCCCCATTCCCCCGCCGATGCAGGCGTTTCGGCGGCCGGCGCGAACCGTTCGGCGCGCTCGGGCGCATGGGATTGCACCGCCTCGATCCGCACCACCGCCTGGGGTCCCAACCGCGCCGACAGTCGGTCGATCAGCGGCCCCAGATCGTCCTGCGGCCCCTCGGCCTCCAGCCCGCTCTGCGCATAGGCCAGCCTCTGGGCGACCGGCGCCGTCAGCCGCAGGTGATCAAAGCCGAAGCCGGGGTCCAGGGGCTTGGCCAGGTTGGCCAGCCTTTCGCGGAACAGCCGCAGCACGGCGGGAGCGTCGCGCGTCGGCTGGCCGGTCCGGATGGTGATCCGCCGCACCTCTCCGTCCACGCGGAAGAAGGCGACCTGAAAGGCGCGCCCGCCCTGTCCCCGCTGGTCCAGCCGATCCATGACCTCGACCAGCAGATCGCCGACCACCGCCTCTACGTCGGCCGTTTCGGTGATCGGCTCGACCAAAATGCGGTCGGCCGCACAGACGCCCGCCGGCCGCGAGGGGGTGATGCGCGCATCCTCAAGCCCCAGCACGCGTCTGAGCCGCGTCGGCAGGTCCGATCCGAACCGGGCGGTCAGCGGCGCGGTCGGACGGTCATCGAGATGCGCCAGCGTCTTCAGCCCCGCGCGCGACAGGGCCTGTTCTTCCTTTGCGGGCAGTTCCAGCGCGGCGATGCGCAGGCGCCGTCCCGCCGTGCGCGCCTGGCCTTGCGGCACCATCCCGCCCGGTCCGAACCGCGCCCAGGCGCGTGCGCTTTCGGCCGTGTCGGACAGGGCGAGCCGCACCTGCAGGCCTATGCCCGCCGCCCGCCGCTTCACCGCCTGCATCAGTCCGGCCTCGTCGCCGAACAGGTGGGCGCAGCCGGTCACGTCCAGCACCAGGCCGTCATGCCCGTCCAGCGCCGCCATCGGACTGAACCGCCCCCAGTCCTCCAGCACCCGCTTCAAGAGCCTGTCATCACCCTCCGGCTGGTGGACCACCGATCGCACGGTGGGCGTGCGCGCCTGGGCGTCGGCCAGGGTCATGCCGGAAGTCAGGCCCAGGCCGGCGGCAAGAGGATCGACCGCCGCCAGCCGCAGGGCGCCGCCCACCTTGTGCACAAAGACCACGGGCGTTGCGTCATCCGTATCGTCTGCGGGCGTCTCCCGCAGCCGCCGGTCGGCCGGCAGCCAGGGAAACCAGGCCGCCAGATACCGACGGCCGGTCGAACGATCCGCACTCACGATCCCACTCCATGATCCAGGGTCCGGCCGACGCGCCTCCGCGCCGCCGCATCAATTCGACTTCAAAGGCGGGCCGACCGGGCGCATTGGCCTCCAGCGCGCGAGACGGGGCGGTCGTCACGCGCCAACGGCTGTCGGCGGCGCTGGGCTGAGGCTCGACCCCCATCCGCACCAGGATCGCCGCCGTCCGCCCCTTGGCCGCCATCAGCGACAACCGCCGGCTGGCCGTCAGCGTCATAGCCTTGGCGTCCCCCCAGGCGCTCAGCAGCACCGCGCCCACCCCGGCGCTGGACAGCGCCTCCTCGCCCGCCGCCAGCAGAGCCTGCATCTCGCGCACCCGCACAAGCACGATCCGGCCGGGATCAACGCCCCACTGGTGCAGGCCCGGACCATGGATGCGGCCGGTCTCCCAATCCGCCATTTCCTGCACGCCCCAGACCAGCGCGCCCTTGTTTCCCGCCCGCAACGCCAGTCCCAGGGCGAACCCTTGCGCGGCCGCCGCATCGCCAAGACCCGCAGGATAGACGTCGTGCAGCGCATGACTGGCCAGGCCCTGCAGCCGCGCATCCACCGCATCGACGCCCAAGCCGAAGCGTTCGGTCGAGCCGGGCAGGCTCTCCGTTCCCAGCGCCTCAAGGCGCGTCTTCAGGCCGTCGATCTCGGGGCGAACCCGCAAGTTAGTTCTCCTTTTGTTCTTATATGCCTCCTTCCATGGCTTGGGAGTCAACCTGAGTCCGAACCGAACATAGGAATTTCTTCCGGATAAGTCGGAGCGCCCTCCAGCGGCTGGCGTCAGCCGACCACCTTCAGGAACAGCACCCGCGCCGCGCCATAGTCGCGCGCATCCAGCCGCTCGTAGCCCGGCGTCTCGATTTCGGGCTCGTCCGAGCCGCGCTCGAACACCACAAGCGCGCCAGGCTTCAGCCAGCCGCCTTCGGTCAGGCGCAGCAGCGTCTGTTCGCCCAAGCCCTTGCCGTAGGGCGGATCAAGAAAGGCCAAGTCGAACGCTTCACCCGCCGAGCCGGGCCGCACGCCCAGGTCCGTCGCGCTGCGTCGATGCACCCGCGTCCGGCCGAACAGGCCAAAGTTTTCCGCATTCTCCCGGATCGCGCCGCGCGCGCCGTCGTCCGTCTCGACGAACAGGCAAAAGGCGACTCCGCGCGACACCGCCTCGAACCCCAGGGCGCCCGAGCCGGCGTAGAGGTCGATGACCCGCGCATCATGGAGCGGCTCGGCCCAGGCGGCGTGCTCCAGCACGTTGAAGATCGCCTGGCGCGCACGGTCAGAGGTCGGGCGCGTGCCCTGCCCCTCCGGCGCGACGATGGCCCGGCCCTTCAGGCTTCCGGCGACGATACGCAACGGAGATCAGCCGCCCGAGCGAGGTCCGCGCGAGCCGCCGGGACGCGGCTTACCGCCCGGCGCGCGCCCGCTGGTTCCCGAAGGTCCGGCCGGCTTACCGCCCGTGCGGGGCTTTGCGTCACGCACCGGGCGTGATCCGGGTCGGGCATCCGCCCGCGCAGCGCCTTCGCGCGGCTTGAAGCTGCGGGCGGGACGCTCGCCTTCGGACCGGGCCGCCGAGCTGCGTTCGCCCTCCGGCGCAGTGCGCTCGCGCGGCTTGAAGGTCTTCTTGGGGTGCTCGAACTTGGGCTTGGACTTGGCCCAGCCGTCCTTTTTGGCGGGACGCTCACGGCGGTCCACGGCGTCGGCCTGGGCCGTCTCGGCGGCGCGGACGCGGCTGGGCTTTCTTGACGGGTCCGACATGGCCGAGCCAGAACGTCCCTTGACGATCGGCGTGGAGATCCGACGGCCCGGGATCGGGGCCGGCGTCTCAACCGTGTTGCCGGTCGGCAGGTTGTCGGGGCGGATGTGTTCGCCCAGCATCTCGCGGATCACGCGCGGACCGACCTCCTCCACCGCTCCGACCGGCAGGGTGCCCAACTGGAACGGACCATAGGCCAGGCGGATCAGGCGATTGACCGTCAGGCCGATCGACTCCAGCACATTGCGGACCTCGCGGTTCTTGCCCTCGGTGATCGAGACGCTGACCCACAGATTAGCCGGCGCCTTGCCGTCCTCGGACTTGCTTTCCTTGGCCTTGTCCAGCGTCGCTTCGATAGGACCGTATTCGACGCCATCGACCGTGACGCCGTCCTTCAGCTTGTCGAGGTCGGCCTGGGTCACGCGACCGCGCGCCCGCGCCCGATACTGGCGCACCAGGGCGGTGGACGGCAGTTCCAGCGCCCGGCTGAGCTCTCCGTCGTTGGTCAGCAAGAGCAGGCCTTCGGTCGCCAGATCCAGCCGTCCGACCGAGATCACGCGCGGCAGACCGGCCGGCAGGGCGTCGAACACCGTGGGTCGACCCGCCGGGTCGTTGTGGCTGGTCAACAGGCCGGCCGGCTTGTGGTAGCGCCAGACGCGCGTCGCCTGCGCCGCCGTGATCGGCTTGCCGTCGACCGTGATCACGTCCTCGCGCGTCACCAGGGTCGCGGGCGTGTCCAGGATGCGGCCGTTGACCGCCACCTTGCCCAGGCCGATCAGCCGCTCGACTTCACGGCGCGAGGCGATGCCGGCGCGGGCCATGGCCTTGGCGATTCGCTCGCTGCGAACCGGGGCGGCGGGCGCCTTGCTTGTCTTGGCGCCGTCCCGGCCGCCATCCCTGCCGCTTGGGCGCGGACGCTCGCCGCGCGGCTTGTCGCCAAAGGATTTCGCCCCGTCTTCGCTCTTGCGGAAGGCGGATTTGCGGGGGCCGGAGGCGCGGTCGGCTTGACGCGCGAAGGGCTTCTTGTCGTTGTCGTCTGTATGGCGGACCATGATGAGCGGTTCATGCGCATGGCGCTGGACGAAGCGCAAGCGGCGGCGGACGCGGGCGAAGTGCCCGTTGGGGCCGTGATCGTCGATCCGGCGACCGGAGACGTGGTCTCGACGGGCGCCAACGGACCCGTCGGCGCGCACGATCCGACCGCCCATGCCGAGATCGTCGCCCTGCGCCATGCGGCCAAAAAATTCGGAAACTACAGGCTGACCGACCTGACTCTTTATGTGACGCTGGAGCCCTGCGCGATGTGCGCCGGCGCCATCAGCCACGCGCGGATCGGCCGCGTGGTCTGGGGGGCGGACGACCCCAAGGGCGGAGCCGTGATCCACGGCGCGCGCGTGTTCGACCAGCCGACCTGCCACTGGAGGCCTGCGACGGCGGGCGGCGTGCTGGCGGCCGAGGCGGCGGAGCTGCTGCGCAGCTTCTTCCGGGCACGACGCGGAACACGCGCACACAGCGCACGTTAGGCGGATGGTCGCCCAAGCGGCGCCGTTACGCACGAGGGGGCGACGCAGCCATGAAGCCTGATCTGCCGCAGTCGATCCTGCTGAGCGGCCTTGCCGCCCTTGCGCTGCTTTCCGCCTGCGGCCCCGATCCGGCCGAGGCTCCGAACAGCGGCGACGCGGTGAAGCAGCGCGCCCTGGAGGCCCAGACCACACGCCGACGCACCGGCGCCGAAATCCAGGACCGCGCCCTGAACCGCGTCATCCAGGCCGTCTATCTGTGCGAGAACGGCGAGCGGCTATCCGTCGACTTCGACAATCCCCGCCAGATGGCGACGGTGCGGACGTCCAACGGCGAGGCGGTCGATCTCTATCAGGAGCGCGCGGCCGACGGCCTGTGGTACCGCTCCAGCACCACCGAGCTGCGCGGCCGCGGCGCCCTGGCCACCTGGACCAGCCGCGGCCGGCCGGCGACCGAGTGCCGCGCGATTGACTAGGCCGAGGCGCCTTCCTCGACCAGGAACGTCCGGACCTCGCCGGCGTCGACGCCCTTGGCGACAAAGGCCTGACCGACGCCCCGGGCGAGGATCAGCGTCAGGGCGCCGCCTTCCGCCTTCTTGTCGCCGGCCATGCGCGCCAGCAGCGCATCCGCCGAGAAGACGCCGGCCTGCGCCAGGCGTGTCGGCAGGCCGGCGGCGGTGATGGCCGCTTCCACACGCTCGACCTTGCCCATGTCGCACAGACCCTGCCGCGCCGAATAGCGGAAGGCCATGGCGCAGCCCAGCGCCACCGCTTCGCCATGCGCCAGCACCGCCTCCTCGAAGCCGAGCTCTGCCTCGATCGCATGGCCAAAGGTGTGGCCAAGGTTCAGCAGCGCACGCTTGCCCGCCTCTTTCTCGTCCTCCCCGACGATCGCGCTCTTGATCTCGACCGAGCGCACCACGGCGCGTTGCAGGGCCGCCGGATCGCCGTTCGCGCCGGCGGTCCCCTCGCCCGCCAGCCAGTCAAAGAAGGGCGCGTCGCAGATCAGTCCGTGCTTCAGCACCTCGGCCCAGCCTGATCGAAGTTGCCGCTCAGGCAGTGTCGCCATCACGTCGATGTCGGCCAGCACCAAACGAGGCTGGTGAAAGGCGCCGACCAGGTTCTTGCCGCGCGGCGTGTCGATCGCCGTCTTGCCCCCGACGGAGGAATCCACCTGCGCCAGCAGGGTGGTGGGGATTTGTACGAAGTCGATCCCTCGCATGAACAGCGCGGCCGCGAGGCCCGCCAGATCGCCGACAACGCCGCCGCCCAGCGCGATCACCACATCCCTGCGGTCGAGCCCGGTCTCAAGCATCCGATCCAGCACACGCTCAAGCTCGGCGAAAGACTTGGACGCTTCGCCGGCCGGAACCGCCACGACCGCGCTGTGGATGCCCGCCGCCCGAAGCGACGCTTGCAGCGCGGGCGCATGCAGACGGGCCACGGTCTCGTCCGTCACGATCACCGTGCGCCGCTGGGGGACCAAGGCCGCTATGCGCCGGCCGGCCTCCGCCATCAAACCGCGTCCCACCACGACATCGTAGGGAGCGAAGGCGCCGCCGCTTACAGCAATGGCGATCATGACGAGGTCTCCTGCGAACGGCGGCTTCGCCAGTGACGACGAAGCTGGCGATGAATGGCGTCAACCGCCTGTCCGTGCGAACCCAGCCCCACATCCACGGTCAGATCGGCCGTGGCGTAGATGGGCGCCCTGGCTTCCGACAAGGTGGCCAGAACCTCTATCGGGTCACGGTCGCGCAAGAGAGGCCGGGTGTCGCGCCGTCCGACGCGCTCGGCGATCACCGCGAGGTCCGCCCGCATCCATACCGTGTCGGCCCGCGCCTTCAGCAAGGCGCGCGTATCAGGGTTCAGTACGGCGCCGCCGCCGGTCGCCAGCACCACCGGCGGCCCTTCCAGCAGGCGTTTCATCACCCGCGCCTCGCCCGCCCTGAACTCGGCCTCCCCAAGCGCCGAGAAGATCTCGGACACCGTCATGCCGGCCGCCGTCTCGATCTCCACGTCGCCATCGGCGAACGGCATGCCCAGACGCTGAGCCAGCCTGCGCCCGACAGAGGATTTTCCCACGCCCATCAGCCCGACCAAGGCTATGGTGCGCTCGGGCGCATGGCCGCGCCGCCCGCTCATGCGCCCCACCTCGGCGCGACGAATGCGGCGGCTTGGGGTGGAAAAGGGAGGACGCGGGCGGGCATGATCGGGTCATCCTCTACACCAAGCGTGGCGGCTCGCCAGCCTAGCGGTCCTGGAGCGCGGGCTTGACGCCGCAGATCGAAGCCTTTCTCGAGATGATGGCGGTAGAGCGGGATGCGTCTCCGCACACGCTGTCGGCGTACGCGCGCGACCTTGCGGATGCGGAGGCCGGCGCCGGCGGACTGATGACGGCCAACGAGGCGGCGCTGGAGGGCTGGTACGCCGACCTGGCGCAGCGCGGCCTGTCGGCCGCGACGCAGGCGCGCAGGCGCTCCGCGGTTCGCCAGTTCTATCGCTTTGCCCTGGGCGAAGGCTGGCGACAGGACGATCCGTCCCGGCGACTGGATGCCCCCAAGCGCGGACGCCCCCTGCCGCAGGTGCTCGGCCGCGAGGAGATGGAGCGTCTGCTGACGGCTGCCGGCGCCGAGGACAGCGCGCGCGGGCAGCGCCTGCTGACACTGATGGAGCTGGCCTATGCGTCCGGCCTGCGCGTATCCGAGTTGCTGGCGCTGAAGGTCGAGGCGGTGCGGCGCGACCCCGCCTATCTGATCGTGCGCGGCAAGGGCGGCAAGGACCGTCTGGCCCCTCTGAACGCCAGCGCGCGCGAGGCGGTGAAGGCCTGGCGGATCGTGCGTGACGCCCGCCGCAGGCCGGGCGCCCCGGACAGCCCATGGCTGTTTCCCTCCTCTGGCCGCAGCGGTCACCTCACGCCCCGTCGTTTCGCGCAGTTGCTGGATCAGGCCGCAGCCGCGGCGGGGATCGACCCCACACGCGTTAGCCCCCACGTCCTGCGCCACGCCTTCGCCACCCACCTGCTGGAGGGCGGCGCCGACCTGCGCGTGGTCCAGACGCTGCTGGGCCATGCCGACATCTCGACCACCCAGATCTACACACACGTCGCCACCGACCGGCTGGCCGAGGTGGTCCGCCGCAACCATCCGCTTGCGCGCGACGACTGAGCGCGGCTTGCCCGCCACCCTCCGGACCTCTAGTTTCCGCCGCCTTGCATCTCGGGCGCCGCAGGCGCGCTGACCATCGGACGCCGTCATGGCCACGCATTATCTCGACTTCGAAAAGCCGATCGCCGATCTGGAAGCCAAGATCGAGGAGCTGTCGCTGCTGTCCTCGACCGAGGATGCGTTCGAGACCGAGATCGCGGGCCTGCGCCGCAAGGCTACGCAGATGCGGCAAAAGACGTACGCCTCGCTCGACCCGTGGATGAAGACCCAGGTCGCGCGTCATCCGCAACGCCCACACCTGGTCGACTATATCGCGGGACTGTTCACCGACTTCGTCGAACTGCGCGGCGATCGTCAGTTCGGCGACGATCAGGCGATCATCGGCGGCCTGGCGCGCTTTCGCGGTCGCCCCGTCGTCGTCATGGGCCATGAAAAGGGCCACGACACCTCGACCCGATTGACGCACAACTTCGGCATGGCGCGGCCGGAAGGCTATCGCAAGGCGGTGCGCCTGATGGACATGGCCGAGCAGTTCGGCCTGCCTGTGCTCAGCTTCGTCGACACCGCCGGAGCCTATCCGGGGCTCGGAGCCGAGGAGCGCGGCCAGGCCGAGGCCATCGCCCGCTCGACCGAACGCTGCCTGACACTCGGCGTGCCGTCGATCGCCACCATCACCGGCGAGGGCGGCTCCGGCGGCGCCATCGCCATCGCCGCCGCCAGCCGCGTCCTGATGCTGGAACATTCGATCTATTCGGTCATCTCGCCCGAGGGCGCCGCCGGCATCCTGTGGCGCGACGGCGCGCGAGCCAAGGACGCGGCCATGGCCATGAAGATCACCGGCCCGGATCTGATCGGCTTGAAGATCGTGGACCGGCTTATCCCTGAACCCACCGGCGGGGCGCATGCCGACCCTCTGGCCGCCATCGCCAATGTCGGCGACTGCCTGGCCGACGAGCTGCGCGGCTTCGAGGGCCTGTCGGCCGCCGAAATTCGCAAGCAACGCGCCGACCGCTTCTACGCCATTGGCGCGCGGTGATCGCTTAACCTGCCGGTAGCGTTAACGTCTCGCACATCGTCGTTGCGCCAGAACTGCGCCTTCGGGCAAGCGATTCTCTGGGGGCGAAGATGCGCAATGGGGCGGCGCGCGGCCGTGAGGCGACAGCATGGCGTTGATCGCGGAAGCACTGCGGGACAGCGCGGTGTTCAACTTCGCGGGCGCGGTCACGATGATCGTGGACGATTCGCCGTTCTCGCTGGCCCTGACCGCGAACGCCCTGTCCGGCTTTGGCATCCGAACCAGCTATGCCTGTCATGATGCGGGAGAGGCGATCCGCATTCTCGGTGAACGAACCGTCGATCTGCTGTTTGTCGACTGCGAGATGCCGGGGATGGACGGCTACCAGTTCGTGCGCTGGCTCAGGCGCTCAGGGCTGGAGCCCAACGCCTACATCCCGGTGGTGATGACGGCCGGTCACGTCCGTCGCTCACGAGTGGCCGAAGCGCGAGATTGCGGGGCGAACTTTCTGGTCACCAAGCCGTTCAGTGCGGCGATGCTGCTGGAACGGGTGCTGTGGGTCGCGCGAGACACCCGGCCCTTCCTTCAGGTCGGTGACTATCTGGGCCCGGACAGGCGCTTCAGGACCGACCCCTATGATGGCGAGGAGCGTCGCGCCGACATGATACGCAAGGCCCGTTTCGAGGCCGAGCAGAACGAAGTGGATATGCCCGCGTGAGCGTCGTCACCCGCATCCAGAGGCGGTCCCGCCTCTCCACCCTGGTGGACCAGCCCGGCGGCATCAGCGCCGGCGTGGGGCTCGCTCGCGCCCGCGCCAATCTCCAGGCCATGGAGGGAGAGGCCCGGGAAATCGTCGCTCAACGGATCGCCGATCTTGCCGCCATTCCTGCTCCGCAGGACGGAGTGCTGACGGGCGAGGGACTGGAAGAGGTTTATCGCGGGTCGGCCGCCGTGATCGACGCCGCTGGTCCTTTCGCGCTGGAGGACCTCTGCACAGCCGCCGCCGGCCTGTGCGATCTGGCTGACGGCTCGGGCGTTTCAGACTGGCGCGTCATCGCCGTTCACATCCAGGCCCTGCGGCTGCTTCTGGCCTTGCCGGAAGACGCCGTTGCCGAACGCGAGCAGATCCTGCTCAATCTCGAGGATGTGCGTCGCAGGAAGCTGCCGCCGGTGGATCAGCCGGCCGGCTGAAGCTCGCCGCCGGCGCGTGTCTGTTTGCGCCACAAGGCCGCGTACTCGCCGCCAACCCGCGCCACCAGTTCGTGGTGGGCCCCGCGCTCGATAACACGCCCGGCCTTCAGCACTAGTATCTGGTCGGCGTCGGCCACGGTGGACAGTCGGTGGGCGACCACCAGAGTGGTGCGGCCCTGCCGCGCCTTTCGCAGCGTCTTCTGGATCGCCGCCTCGGTGCGGCTGTCGAGCGCGCTGGTCGCTTCGTCCAGGATCAGGATGCAAGGATCGGCCAGCAGCGCGCGGGCGATGCCGACGCGCTGGCGCTCGCCGCCGGACAGCTTGAGACCGCGCTCGCCCACGCGCGTGTCCATTCCGTCGGGAAGCGCACGGATGAAGTCGGCCAGCTCCGCCGCCTCGGCCGAATCCCAGATGTCGGCTTCGCTGGCGTCCGGACGCGCAAAGGCGATGTTGTGTCCGATGGTGTCGTTGAACAGGGCCACGTCCTGAGGCACCAGGGCGACAGCCGATCGCAGCGAGGCCTGCGTCACCTCGCGCACGTCGCGGCCGTCGATCAGCACGCGCCCGGCCTGAGGATCGAGCAGGCGCAGCGCCAGCTTGACCACCGTCGACTTGCCCGCGCCTGACGGGCCGACCAGGGCGGTGGTCGTGCCGGGCGGCGCAAAGAAGCTGACGTCCTCCAGCCCGTTCGCGCGCGCGTCGTGGCGAAAGCCGACGCCATCGAACGCCAGCGAGGCGCCGCGCGCATTTGTCGGCCGGTCCAGCGGGCGGGCGTCGGCGGCGTCCGCCACCTGAGGCGACTGGCGCAGCACGCCCATCATCTCCTCCATGTCGATGAACGACTGGCGGATTTCCCGATAGGCGAAGCCCAGGATGTTCAGCGGCGCATAGAGCGAGATCAGGATCAGCACCGCCGCCGCGACGTCGCCCGGCCCCATCCGGCCGGCCGCCGCCTCGAAGCCGGCCATGACCGCCATGACGCCGAGGCCCAGGTTCATGATCAGGCCCTGGATCGCGTTCAGCAGCATCAGCGAGCCGTTCGCCTTCAGCGACGCCTGCTGATACTCGCCCAGCGCCCGGTCATAGGCGCCCGCCGCGCGCGTCTCGGCGCCAAAGGCCTTGACCGTCTCATAGTTCAGCAGGGCGTCGACCGAGACGCCGGCGGCCTCGGAGTCCGCAGCGTTCATCACGCGACGATGCTCCAGCCGCCAGTTCGACAAGGCGAACGTCAGGGCCGCGTAGACGCCAACCACCGCCACCGCCACTGCGCCAAAGCGCCAGTCATAGCGTCCGGCGAGCACCGCCGCCGCCAGCACCAGCTCCACCCCGGTGGGGATCAGGTTGAACGCCAGGATGCGCAGCAGGAAATCAACCGCGCGGGACCCTCGGTCCATCGTCCGCGACAGGGTTCCGGACCGCTTGGTCTGGTGAAAGTCCAGCGAAAGGTCGAGGGCGTGGGCGAAGGTCTCGGTGGCCGCCGTGCGCTGCGCCGCCGCACGCACCGGCGCAAAGATCACGTCCGACAGCTGCGGCGCCGCAGACGACAGAAAGCGCACCAGCGCCCAGCCGATCGCGAAGGCGGCGAATCCCCAGCCGACGGCTGCGGCCGCGCCCTGCCCCGCCGCCAGCCGGTTGACGGCCGCGCCCAGAACCAGAGGCGCCAGCACGCCCAGCGCCTTTCCGCCCAAGGTCAGTCCGATGGCGGACGACAGACGAAGGGAGAGTTGCGGCGCATGCGATCGCCGCACCAGCCCGGCCAGATCAGCCAAAGCCTTCCAGCCGTCGGCTCGCGACCGCTGATCCCCCATTGTCCCTTGCGCCCGCGTCGCGGCGTCGGAACGCCGCTGGCCGGAGCGTTCACCGCGCATCGCCATGTCCCGTCATATGGAAGCCGCCACGCAACAGGGAAAGAGGACGCGATCGAGGGTGGTTCAACTCAGCTCGGCGATCGCCTCGATCACCTCGTCCACGGCCGCCGGGTCGGTGGCCCACGAACAGACAAAGCGAACCGAGCCGTCGTCGAAGCGGTAGCAGGCCCAGCCGAGTGCGTTCAGCCGCGCGTGCGCCTCTTCCGGCATGCGGACGAACACGGCGTTCGCCTCGACCGGATGGGCCAGTACAAAGGGCGATCGTGCGGCGATCCCGGCGGCCAGCCGTTGCGCCATCAGGTTGGCGTGGGCGGCGCCCGCGTCCCAGTCGCCGCTTTCCAGCAGACCCAGCAACGGCCCGGACAACAGCCGCGCCTTGGACGCCGTCTGCCCCGCCTGCTTCAGCCGGTTGTCGAGCCGACGCGCCAGCGCCTTGTTGAACAGGACGATGGCCTCGGCGCACGGCCCGCCGGCCTTGGCCCCGCCGAACACCAGGATGTCGACTCCGAGGCGCGCGATCTGCGTCAGGTCGAAGCCCGCCGCCGCAGCATTGGCCAAACGCGCCCCGTCCATGTGAACGCCGAAGCCCCTCATCTTCACCGGCTCGATCAGATGACGCAGTTCTTCCTCGGTATAGACCGCGCCATACTCGGTCGCCTGGGTCAGCGTCAGGGCGGCCGGCGGCTGGCGGTGTCCGACCTCCGGCTCATCCAGCTGCGTATGCAGGGCCAGCGGATCAATCTTGCCGGAGAAGCCCGGCAGGCCGATCAGTCCCACGCCATGCCCGAAGAAGCCGGGCGCCCCCGTCTCGTCGGTGCAGACATGGGCCGAGTTGTGCGCCAGAACGGCTTCGAACGGCTGGGCCAGCATCGACAGGGCGATGGCGTTGGCGGCCGTGCCGCTGAAGACGAACCGCACCTCGGCGTCCGCGTCTAGACGCGCGCGGATCGCATCGGAGGCGCGCGCGGTGGTCTCGTCGGCGCCATAGGCCCTCGTGAACGCTTCGTTGGCGCGGACCAGCCCATCAATGGCGGACGGCGCCATGCCGGCGGTGTTGTCGGAGCCGAAGTCGTAGCGCATCAGGCGACCTTCTCGTTGTCGTCAATCGTCTGGACGCGGACCACCGGCACGACATCTTCGTCGCCATAGGGCACCGCGACCTGGTGCGGGAACGGGATTTCGATCCCGGCGGCGTCCAGCGCCTCCTTGCCGCCCTGCATCAGATCGGCCTGGGTCTGCCACCAGTCGTGAACCTCGACCCAGGCGTGCAGCGTCACCTCCACCGCACTGTCCAGCAGGGCGGTCACGCCTGTCCAGGGATGCGGATCGGCCAGCACCTTCTCGTGAGCGTGGGCCATGTCGGCCAGAATGCAGCGAGCCTTGTTCAGGTCGTCGCCGTAACCGACGGTGAACTTGATCTCGATCCGCCGGGTCTTCTGGCCGGTCAGGTTGATTACTACGTCGCTGAGGACCTTGGAGTTCGGGATGACGATCTTGTGGTTGTTGGCGTTCGACAGCTGGGTCGTGAACAGGTCCAGTCGCTGAACCGTGCCCGACACGCCGCCGATGTCGATGATCTCGCCGACGCGATACGGCCTGAGCACCAGCAGCATGAAGCCCGAGGCCACGTTCGACAGCGTGCCCTGCAGCGCCAGCCCGACCGCCAGGGACGCGGCGCCCAGCACGGCGATGATGGAGGTGGTCTGAACGCCCAGTCTTTGCAGCACTGCGATCATGCCGATGATGATCACCACCACCCGCACCACCTGAACCGAGAAGCTCAGCACCGTGGGGTCGTGACGGAAGCCGCGCACACGCGACAGGGCCTTGCGCGCCGCTCTGGCGGCCCATTTCGACGCAAACAGCGTCGCGGCCAGGATCAGCAGGGCGATGGTCAGATTGACCGCGAAATCGCCGGCCATGCTGGTCAGCTTGGCGATCATCGCGGCGTCGATGGCGGCGGCTTGCCGCCCGGCGCTGATCGCCTGTGTGATGGGTGCTGAGAGTTCACTCATGGAAGCGGGGTCTAGCGCCTGACGCCTCGATTGGAACCCCGCCCCGATATTTTCACCTCTTGGACACGCGTCCGCCGCTGGTCTCGATGGCGTCCAGAAGGTCCATCACGCTGTCGATGGTGTCGGCCTCTCGCGCCGGCTTGTCCCAGCGAATCCGGCTGACGCGCGGAAAACGCATGGCGACGCCCGACTTGTGCCGGGGCGAACGTTGCAGGCCCTCAAAGGCAATCTCCAGCACCAGGCCGAAGTCCCGTTCCGCCCGCACCGATCGCACGGGTCCGAACCGCTCCACCGTGTGGTCGCGTACGAACTTGTCCAGCTGCTTCAGTTCTTCGTCGGTAAAGCCGAAATAGGCCTTGCCGATGGGCGTCAGCACGCCGTCCGGCGTCCAGACGCCAAAGGTGAAGTCGGAATAGAAGCTGGATCGCTTTCCGTGCCCCCGCTGGGCGTACATCATGACAGCGTCGACCACGTGCGGATCGCGTTTCCACTTGAACCAGGGCCCCTTGGGGCGGCCCGCCAGGTAGGCGCTGTCCCAGCGCTTCAGCATCAAGCCTTCCGCCGCGGCGCCCACGGGCGGATCGATGCGCAGCGCGGCGAGATCGTCCCAAGTGGCATAGGGAACCACCGGCGACAGGGCTAGCCGATCGCCGCCACCGCGCGTGACCAGCGCCTCCAGCCGCGCGCGACGATCACGCAGCGGCAGCGAGCGAAGGTCCTCGCCGTTCTCCGCCAGCAGGTCGTAAGCCAGCACGCCGGCGGGGTGCGCCGCCATCAGCTTTGCGTCGATGGTCTTGCGGTTCAGCCGCTGCTGCAGGTCGCCGAACGGCGCCGGCTGGCCATCACGGATCACCAGCAGTTCCCCGTCGATCGCGCCCTCGAAATCGAGCCCGGCCATGACGTCGGGAAAGGCGCCTGAAATCTCGTCGCCGGTTCGCGAATACAGCCGGCAGACGCCCGCCTCTCGCACCGCCTGTACGCGGATGCCGTCCCACTTCCACTCGGCGGCGTAGTCGCCCGTAGACAGCTTCTGGAAATCCACGGCCTCGTCGATGGCGACGGCGAGCATGACCGGCCGGAAACGTCCGGGCGCGTCGGGGCTGGGCCGCTCCGCGCGGCCTTCCAGCCAGGCGAACAGGTCGGCATAGGGCGGCTCGACCGCATGCCACACCTCCTCCAGATCGGAGACATCGACGGCCTCCAACGGCGTGTCCGCCTGCTCGCCTTCGGGGTCAGGCGGCGCCGGTGCGACGCCGGGTCGGATCATCGCGGCCGCAGTCTTGGCCAGCCTGGCCGACATGCCGACCCGCAGCGATCCCGTCACCAGCTTCAGCAGAGCCCAACGGCCTTGGGGCTCAAGCGAGTCCAGCCAACCTTCGATCAGGGGGCGAACCTCGTTGCGTCCGGCGGTGCGCAGCGCCTCCACCACTTCGGCGAGTTCGGGTTCGCGGTTCGGACGATAGTCAGGATCGCGCGGCCAGATCAGCGCCGTGGTCTCGGCCAGATCGCCGACATAGTCGTAGGACCAGCCAAACAGCACGGGATCGACCCGGGCCTCAACCGCCTTGCGGATCATGGCCGGCTTGGCGGCATCAAACGTCAGGTCCCCGGTCAGGGCCGCCAGCGCCCATCCTCTGTCAGGATCGGGCGTCGCCTTCAGATAGTCGCGAACCAGCACCAGCTTGGCGTTGCGCGAGGCCGTCAGCGACAGTCGATCCAGCAGTTCGGCGAAGCCGCGCATGGCGTTCCAAAAAGAAGCGTCGCCGTGATCGACGCCCGGTCAGAACGATGCAGACGGGTCGCGGGTTGCCGGACGCGGGCTTAGGCCGCGACGGCTTCGTGCGCCAGGCCCAACTGACGCACCTGTTCGCGCCCGCCCGGAACGTGGGTCATCAGCTCGGCCAGGGCGGCGAAGTCGATGGGCTTGTTCAGATAAGCGTCGGCGCCGGCGTCCAGGCCGGCCTGATGGTCCTCGGACCGGGCCGAGGCCGACAGCACCACCACCGGGGTTTCGCGGTTCACGCCCTGCCCGCCGCGGATCATGCGCGTTGCAGTCAGCCCGTCCATGACCGGCATGTTCACATCCATGATGATCAGGTCGAAGGGCTGATGCTGGGCGATCTCCACCGCGATCTGGCCGTTCTCGGCCGTCGATGCGGCATGGCCGGCCGATCCCATCCAGGCCTCCAGGATCATCCGGTTGACGGGGTGGTCCTCGACCACCAGCACGCTCAGCGCCTGGCCTTCGACCCTCTCCACGACGCGGGTTTCGATCGGAACAGGCTTGGCCCATTCCACCACCTCGGCCTCAACCGTCATGGTGAAGGTCGATCCGCGTCCGACTTCCGAGCTGACAGAGATGTCGCCGCCCATGATGTTGCTCATGCGCCGGGCGATGGTCAGCCCCAGGCCCGTGCCGCCGAAACGACGCGTCGATGAGGCGTCGACCTGCGTAAACGGTTGAAACAGAAGCTCCAGGTCGGCCCTGGAGATGCCCGAACCGGTGTCGGTGACCAAGAAGTCGAAGCGAACGCGATTGGCGGCTATGCGCGTCCCGCGCGTCCGGAAGGTCACCGCGCCTTGATCCGTGAACTTGACGGCGTTCGACAGGAGGTTGTGCAGCACCTGGCAGACCCGCAAGGGATCGCCGCGCACCACCGACGGGATGTCGCCCTCGGTGATCTGCTCGAACCCAAGTCCCTTGGCGGCGGCCTGGGCCTCGAACGGACCGGTGATCCGCTTGGAAAGGTCGTCGACCGAGACATCGACGGTCTCGAAGGTCATCTTGCCGGCCTCGATCTTGGTCATGTCGAGGATGTCGTTCAGCAGCGACAGCAGGTTGTCGCCCGAGTTGCGGATGATCGACAGATACTCGCGCTGCGTGCCCTCGAGCCGGGTCGCGCCAAGCAGTTGCGCGGCGCCCAGGACGCCGTTCATCGGCGTGCGGAGCTCATGCGAGATGACGCCAAGGAAGCTGGACTTCGCCTCATTGGCGGCGGCGGCCTTGTCGCGTGCGGTCTCCAGTTCTTCGATCAGGTGGGCCTGATGCTCCTGAAAGACGCGGATGCGGCCCTCGCGCAGCATGGTCATCATCACCAGGACGAACAGACCGGCGGCGGTGAAGGGCACAAGCGCCAACAGCGACCAGAACTGCGGCGTGCCCCACAGGCTGCCCAGCATGATCAACGCCGCCGCCGAATAGGGCGAGGAGATCACCAGCGCCTGGCGCGGCGAGCTGCGCAGCTGGGCGAACACAAGCACATAGCCGCCGATCAGCAGGGCCACGGCTGTGGTCGATGCGAAGGGATTGTCGCTGAACCACGCAAGCAAGGGCGCCACCGCCCATGCGGTGGTGGTGATCGTCGCCACCGCTGGGAAGACAAGGCCCCACCCCTTGTCTACGCGTCGACTGACCCTGCGTTCGACCGCGCCGCGCAGGGCGCCGGCCGCCAGGGTGCCCACGAACCAGACCAGCGCCTCGACCCCGCCGACCACGCCCAGCAGGCCGATCGCCCAACTGGCGATGATCAGATAGCGCAGATACTGAGTCTGCAGAATCGCCTTCAGAGCCTGGGCGGCGTCGCTGGCCTTCTGGTCGCCGGCAATGCCGTCGATACTGTCCGCTTCCACCATACACCCTGCCCCTGCCGCCCTCTTAATTGCGCAACGCTAGGGTGAAACGGCTAAGACAGTCTGAACGAAGGATGGTTCGCGACCGCCGGTTGTCGAATCCTCCACAGGCGTGAGCGCCTGGATCGAAAGGGCGTGAATCGGGCCGGCCAGTTCGGCGCGGAGAAGGTCATTGACGGCCCGCTGGCGCGCCACGCGCGACTGGCCCGAAAAGGCGTCGGACACCACCACGATGTTGAAGTGGCTTTCGCCGCCGGGCTTGGCGTCCATGCCCCCTTCATGATGGTGGCCGGCGTGGCGCCAGCTGTCGTCCACGATCTCCAGCCGGATCGGAGACAGGCTTTGCTGCAGTTTTTCGCGGATAATCGCGGCGACGGGGCCTTCCGACATGATCGCTTCCTTGATGGCGTCCAATTCGCCCCTACACTTCGGCGGATGCCTGCTTCGTTTCAATACAAGCCGCGCTTCACCGACATTCGAGTGAAGCCGCCCAAGCCTGGTGAAAAGGTCGAGGACCCCGACGTCCTGCACCTGAAGCCGGGTGAAAAGCCGTGCCAGTGGCCCGACTGCCGCCGCGCGGCGACCGCGCGCGCGCCCAAGTCGCGTGAGCGGCTGAATGACTTTTACGAATTCTGCCAGCCGCACGCCGGCGAGTACAACAAGGGGTGGAACTTCTACGCCGGCATGACCGAAGGCGAGGTGCGCGCGGCTCAGGAAAACGAGGCCATGACCGGCGGGCGCCCGACCTGGGAGATGAAGGCCGGCAAATTCAGCCGCGAGGCCGCCGCCTTCGCCTCCAAGATGGGCACGAACAACACGCAAGGCTCGGGCTCCTGGCGCGACAGCTTCGGCCTGTTCGGCAGGAAGGGCGAGCAGACGCCGAACGCGCCGGGCGAGGACCGCAGGATCGGCAAGCTGGAACGCACAGCCCTGGCGGACCTGGACCTCGAGCCGGGCGCCGACAAGGCGGCGGTCAAGGCTCAATACCATGCGCTGCTGAAACGCTTTCATCCCGACACCAACGGCGGCGACCGGGGGGCCGAGGCCAAACTTCAGCGCGTGATCAAGGCCTGGAAGACGCTGAAGAAGGCGGGCCTCGCCTAACCCGCTGCACCCGTGGAGGCGGTCACCAGCGGTGCGGAGGGTTCGCGGAAGTAGCGGTCGATGCCGTCGGCCACCGCACGCATCATGCGGCGACGCTGGCGCTCGTTGGTCAGCAGGCGCTCGTCCTCGGGATTGGTGATAAAGCCCATCTCCAGCAGCACGGCCGGCACGTCGGGCGCCAACAGCACCGCCAGCCCCGCGTCGCGGTGGCTGCGGCGCAGCAGCGGATGCTCCACCGCCTCCAGGTGCGTCAGCAGCACCCGCGCGAACTGGGCCGAGCGGTTCTGGGTCGCGCGCTGGGTCATGTCCAGCAGGATGCGGTCGACCGATGGATCGCGGCCCGGCAGCCGCAACTCGCGATGCCAGTCGGCGTCGCGCGTGAACTCGCGCACCGCCCGCCCCGCGCCCTGTTCGGACAGAGTATAGACGCTGGCGCCGCGCAGGGCCGGGTCCGTGCCGGCGTCGGCATGCAGGGAGATGAACAGGTCGGCGTCGGCCTGGCGCGCGATCGACACCCGGCGGTAAAGATCCACATAGGCGTCGCCCGTCCGGGTCAGGCGCACGCGATAGCGGCCGGTCTTTTCCAATTCCGCCTTCAGCTGCTGGGCGGCCGCCAGGGTGACGGCGCTCTCCCTGGCGTGAACGCCGCTGGCGCCCGGATCTCGCCCGCCGTGGCCCGCGTCGATGACGATCATCGGCTTTTCAGCGCGGCGCGGCGCGGGCAGCGGCTGCGATGTCGGGCGCGCGGGCTCAGCGTTCGGCGCGCGCGCGCCTTTCGCCTTCACATCGATCACATAGCGATAGTGCCCCACGCCGTCGCCTGGCGGCAAAAGGAAGCGCCGCTCGATCTCGCCGTTCTTGGCCAGGTCCAGCTGAATGCGCGAAGCCCCGCCCTGGGCCCCGACGCGGTAGCTGCGGACCAGTCCAGAGCCGTCGCCCGTCGCGCCGCGCCCGGCGGAGACGTCGAGCAGCGACAGGATCACCTGCCCCTGCGCGCCATCCTCGATCACCCGCCCTTGCGTGGTGCGCTCCAGATCGATGACTACGCGCGTGCGCTGCCCGTCGCCGCCGAAGCGGACGCCCAGCACGTCGCCTTGCGCGCCCGCAGCCAGGCCCCGGCCCGCCAGCATCAGCAATCCGAGGCAGATGACCAAGAAGGCGAGCGCCGTCATAGCCCACTCTCGCAGGCCCCAGCGCGACAGATCCAGAAACACTCGACCGTTCATTCCGACGGCTTCACCCAACACCACTGACCGGCATAATGCCCGAACCTCGTTGGCGGGGGGTTAAGGCGGCTTTGGCAGTGGTCCTTTTAATTGCGCGTCATCGTGCTTATGCTTGGTTCCGTTCGCGAACCGATCGCGCCGCTCCCCGTCCGGGCGATGCCGGCGCGCCCTCCTCGCGGCGCTGTGTTTCACCACTCCGAGGACCGACCGGCTTAGCCGATGGTCCAAAGAACCGGTCCCGGATCGCCGCCGATCAGGCCGCGCCCGGTCCCAGGACAGACGACCTTTTATGGGCCTTTTCGCCTGCGATCCCCAACGGCTTGTTCAAGCCAGCGCCGCCTTTGGCGGCGGGATGACGCGCGCCCCGGCCCCCTTCCCCATTCGGCGAGCCGCCGCAGCCCCTGCCAGATCACTGGCCGGGCCGGCCCGAGCGCGCCAGAGAGAGACCCTTCATGTCAAAGACAATGCTGATCGATGCGGCGCACGCGGAAGAAACCCGCGTCGCCATCGTGGACGGACGCCAGGTTGAGGAGTTCGACTTCGAGTCGAAAACCAAGCGTCAGCTTCGCGGCAACATCTATCTCGCCAAGGTCACCCGCGTAGAGCCCAGCCTGCAGGCGGCCTTTGTTGAGTACGGCGGCAATCGCCACGGCTTCCTGGCCTTCAACGAAATCCACCCGGACTACTACCAGATCCCGGTCGCCGACCGCGAAGCCATCATGGCCGAGGCGCACGACGACGCCGACCATGCCGACGACCTGGGCCGCGAAAGCGACGAGGAGACCGATCCCGAAGCCGCCCTGGCCGAAGAAGAGCGGCTGAAGCGCCGGCTGATGCGCCGCTACAAGATTCAGGACGTCATCAAGCGCCGCCAGATTCTGCTGGTGCAGGTCGTCAAGGACGAGCGCGGCGGCAAGGGCGCGGCCCTGACCACCTGGCTGTCGCTGGCCGGCCGCTACTGCGTGTTGATGCCCAACACCGGCAAGGGCGGCGGCATCTCGCGCAAGATCACCAACACTTCCGACCGTCGCCGGCTGAAGGCGGCCGCCGCCGCGCTCGAAGTGCCCAAGGGCATGGGCCTGATCATCCGCACGGCGGGCGCCAAGCGGACCAAGGCCGAGATCAAGCGCGACTATCAATATCTGCTGCGGCTGTGGGAGACGATCCGCGAGACCACCCTCGCCTCCCACGCTCCGGCGATGATCTACGAGGAGGAGAACCTGGTCCGCCGCGCCGTGCGCGACATGTTCGACAAGGACTTCGACGGCATCCAGGTCGAAGGCGTGCAGGGCTTCAAGGAGGCGCGCGACTTCATGCGCGTGCTGATGCCGTCGCAGGCCAAGAAGGTGCACCTGTACCAGGGCTCGCGGCCGCTGTTCGCCTCCAACGGCATCGAGGACCTGCTGACGCAGATCCACCAACCTGTCGTGCCGCTGAAGTCCGGCGGCTATCTGGTGATCAACCAGACCGAGGCGCTGGTCGCCATCGACGTCAACTCGGGTCGCGCCACCAAGGAGCGCAACGTCGAGCAGACGGCCTTCAAGACCAACTGCGAGGCGGCGGTCGAGGCCGCGCGCCAGCTGCGCCTGCGCGACCTCGCCGGCCTGGTCGTGATCGACTTCATCGACATGGACGAGGGCCGCAACAACCGCACGGTCGAGAAGATCCTGAAGGACGCCCTGTCCGCCGATCGCGCACGCATCCAGATGGGCCGCATCTCGCCCTTCGGCCTGATGGAGATCAGCCGCCAGCGTCGTCGCCTGGGCGTGATCGAGGGCGCGACCGAGGCCTGCCCGCACTGCCAGGGCGCCGGCCGCATCCGCTCGGCGGAATCGGCCGCTCTGGTCGCCCTGCGCGGCGTGGACATCGAGGCCGGCAAGAACGGCGCGGGGGCGATCGTGCTGCGCCTGCCGACCGCGGTCGCCCTCTACATCCTGAACCACAAGCGCGAGTACCTTCAGAGCCTGCTGGAAATGCGCGGCCTGAACGTCGTGATCCAGATCGACGACAGCCTGGCCCAGGCCGAGCACGCCATCGAACGCACCGAGACCAACGAGGACTTCGTCGCGCCGGAGGCGGAAGTCATCGACCTGAACGACGGCTTCGACGACAGCGCCTTCGAGGATGAAGGCGACGACGAGGACGAGGAGATCGACGAGGACGAAGACGAGGACGAGCTGTCGCTCGACCGCGAGGATGAGGACGATGACGAGCCGCGCGAGCGCGCCGAGCGTCAGGACGAAGGTCGCGGCGGACGCCGTCGCCGGCGGCGTCGCGGTGGACGCCACGAGGTCGAAACCGTCGAAAGCGAGGACGACGCCGCGCCGGTCGAGGCTGGCGCCGAAGCCGATGGCGGCTTCGCCAACGACGACGAGGACGAAAGCGGTCGTCGCCGCAGGCGTGGTCGTCGCGGCGGGCGCCGCATCCGCGAGGACGGCGAGCGCGACGTGTTCGCCTGGGTGCGCGGCCGCACCCCGTCGCTGGACGATCCCTATGTCTGGTTCGACCCGCTGAACCCGGGCCGGGGCGCACCGCAATCGGCCTCGGAGGAGGAACAGCCCTCGCTGGCCGAGGTCCGTCAGGATGAAGCGGGCGACGAAGGACGCGGCGGACGCCGCCGTCGTCGTCGCGGTCGCGGCCGTGATCGCGGCGAACGCTCGGGCGGCGCAACCTATGACGCGACGACCGAAACCCAGGACGCCGACGATGCGGCGCCTTTGGCGGAGGCTTCTGTGGCGCAAACCGAGGCAGAGCCCGCGCCGGTGGCGATCCCTGCCGAACCGCAACGTCGTCGGGTGCGGCGCAGAAGCGCGGCTCAGGCCGCCTTCGAGCCGGCGCTGGAGCCGCTGGGCGAAGACGATCAGCCCGTCGCCGAAGCCGCGCCTGCGCTCGAAGCGCCGATGGCCGAAGCGGTCGAAGCGGTCGAAGCCGAGCAACCTGACGCCTTGGCTCCTGTCGAGCCGGCCGAGCCTACGGACATCGGCGAACCCGTTGTGCTGGACGTCACGCCCCAGGCGGCCGAGGCCGAGCGCATCGAGGCGGCCAATGAGCCGGAGCCGGTGGTGCTGAGCCAGGCGCCAACGCCTCACCGGCCGGAGATCGACGTGCAGGCGCTGATCTCGGAAGATCCGAACCAGATCGTCGCGCCGCCTGAAAAGCCCAAGCGCGGGTGGTGGCGCCGCTGAGCGCGGATCGCTAGATTGATCAACGACGGGCGGGGGCCCAGGCTTTGGAGCGCGCCATGAACTGGCTTCCCCGCCCTGCGTCCTGCCATCGGGCGCTGCGCCGCCTGACCGGCGCGGCGACGGCCCTAGTGGCGCTGGCCGTGGCGGGTCACGCCTCGGCGCAGAGCGTGATCCGCGACACCGAGATCGAAGGCGTCATCCGCGAGTGGTCGGATCCGGTGTTCGACGCCATGGGCCTGGTGCCGTCCGACGTCGAAGTGCTGCTGATCAACGACGCCGAGCTGAACGCCTTCGCCACGCGCGGCCGGATCATGGGGATCAACACCGGCCTGATCCTGCGCACAAAGACGCCCGGCGAACTGCTGGGCGTGATGGCGCACGAGGCGGGGCACATCAAGAACCGCCACACTCTGCGCGACGGGGCGCAGAACGCGGCCAAGCAGCCCTTCTTCATGACCATGGCGCTAGGCGCGTTGGCCATCGCGGCGGGACAGCCAGGGGCTGGGGCCGCCCTGATCGGCTCCAGCCAGTATTTCGGCACGCTGGACGCCCTGCGCTACATGCAAAGCCAGGAGGGCGAGGCCGACCTCACCGGCGCCCGCGCGCTGGAGGCGGCGGGTCAGTCGGGGCGCGGACTGGTCGAGTTCTTTGAAAACTTTCGTTCGCAGGAAGTCTTCTCCGACAGCCGCCGGTATCCCTATTTCCGCAGCCACCCCCTGTCGTCGCAGCGTATCGAGGCGCTGCGGCGCCCCGTCGAGGCAGCCGCCCACTACAACACCCCCGAAAGTCCCGAGCGCACTGCCCAGCACGCCCTGATCTTGGCCAAGATGCGCGCCTTCATGGACCAGCCGAACGCCACGCTGCGCGCCTATCCGGAGAGCGATGCGTCCCTGCCCGCCCGCTACGCCCGCGCCATCGCCTGGTACCGCGCCGGCCAGACGGACAAGGCGCTGTCGGCCGTGGACGCCCTGATCGCCGGCGATGTCTCCAACCCATACTACTGGGAGCTGAAGGGCCAGATCCTGTTCGAGGAGGGTCGCCCGGCCGACGCCATCGCCGCGCACGCCGAGTCCGTGCGTCTGAAGCCCGATGCGCCCTTGCTGCGCGTCAATCTGGGGCACGCGCTGATCGAGACGGGCGATGCGGGCAACATCGCCGAAGCCGTCAACCAGCTGAAGCGCGCCACGGTGGCCGAGCGCGACAACACCATGGCCTGGCGCCTGCTCGCCCAGGCCTACGCCGCCCAGGGCAAGGAGGGCGAGGCCCGACTGGCCTCGGCCGAGTATCATTTCGCCGCCGGGCAGGAAGAGCAGGCCACCCAGTTCGCCCTTCGCGCCCGCAGCATCCTGGATCCCGGCTCCATGGAGTGGCGTCGGGCCGTCGACATCGTGCTGGCGTCCGGCGCGACGCCTGATGACCTGAGCGACCTCGACCGGCGTGAGGCGCTGCGTCGTCCCGCCACCCTGAACTAGACGTCCAAAGAAGAGACCTGATGACCGACGACGCTCCCTCGCCCGCGCCTGCACCCTTGGCCGAAAGGAAGCGTCGCGGCTGGACGGGTCACGCCGCCCTGGCGGTGTCGCTGGCCGCGCTGGGCCTGGCGGCCTGGCCCTACGTCGCGCCGGACGCTTTTGGGGGCTGGACCGTGCATCGCTACATGGTCCGCCACCCCGAGGTGCTGCAGGAGGCGAGCGCCGCCCTGCAGCAGCGCGAGGAACAGGGTCGCGTCACGTCGATCAATCAGGCGGCGGCGACCAATCCGGGGCTGCTGGCGGTCGACGCCCGCGATCCGTCCTTTGGCCCGACCGACGCCCGCGTCACCGTCATCGAGTTCTTTGATTTCCGCTGCCCCGGCTGCAAGGCAGTCGCGCAGGACTATCGCGCGCTGATGGCGGCAAACCCCGACGTGCGTTTCGTCTTCAAGGACTGGCCGATCCTAGACCGCGGCGAGGACGTGACGTCGCAGTACGCCGCCCGAGCCGCCCTGGCCGCGCAGCAGCAGGGCAAATACCTGGCGGTGTACGACGCCCTGATGAACGAGCGCGCGCTAAGCGTCGAAGCCATCGACCGGATCCTTCAGGCCAACGGCGTCGACATGCCCCGCGCCAAGGCGGCCATCGCCTCGCCCGAGATGACCCGCCACATCGCCGACATCCACACGGCGGCGGCGGCGCTGGGTCTTCAGGGCACGCCCACCTTCTTCATCAACGGCAAGGCCAGCCCCGGCATCGACCCTCGCGAGGTCGGCCAGCTGATCGAGGCGTCGAAAGGCTAGATCAGACCGGCCAGCGGCGAGGACGGATCGGCGTACATGCGCCTCGGCATCCTCCCGGCCAGATAGGCGTCGCGGCCGGCGATCACGGCGTGCTTCATGGCGCGCGCCATACGGATCGGGTCCTTCGCGCCGGCGATGGCGGTGTTCATCAGAACGGCGTCGCAGCCCAGCTCCATCGCCCGCGTGGCGTCCGACGCCGTGCCGACGCCAGCGTCCACCAGCACCGGCACGCCGGCTTGTTCCACGATCAGGCGGATGTTGACCTCGTTCTGGATGCCCAGACCCGACCCGATCGGAGCCGCGGCCGGCATGATGGCGGAGGCGCCCGCCTCCTCCAGCCGCTTGGCCATGACCACGTCGTCGGTGCAGTAGACCATGACGTCGAAGCCGTCCTTGACCAGCATGTCGAGCGCGCGAAGCGTCTCCACCATATCTGGATAAAGGTGAGAGGTGTCTGACAGAACCTCCAGCTTCACCAGGTCCCAGCCGCCGGCCTCGCGCGCCAGGCGCAGGGTGCGCACCGCGTCTTCTCCGGTAAAACATCCGGCGGTGTTGGGCAGATAGGTGAAGCGGTCGGGCTTCACGTGATCCACCAACATGGGCTGGCTCGGATCTGACAGGTTCACGCGCCTCAGCGCCACCGTCACGATCTCGGCCCCGGCCGCCTCCGCCGCCGCCGCGTTCTGGGCGTAGTCGGCGTATTTGCCCGTCCCCACGATCAGGCGCGAAGAAAAGGTGCGGCCCGCGACGGACCAGGTGTCGGATGCGTTCTCGGTCATGGCCGTCACCTAATCCTCTATGCGAGCCGGCGAAAGGCCGAGAGGCGTCACGACGCGTTGCGGGTATCTGGCGGACGAACTAAACTAACCGGACTTAGTTCACGGGATTCAGCCATGCAGACCGTCAACATCCATGAAGCCAAGACCCACCTGTCCCGCCTCGTCGACCGGGCGGCCAAAGGCGAGTCCTTCATCATCGCCAAGGCCGGCAAGCCGATGGTCAAGGTCACGCCGATCGAGGAAGCTCCTCAGAAGGCGATCCAGAGGATCGGCTTCATGGAAGGCGAGTTCACGGTGCCCGACGACTTCGACACCATGTTTCAGGAAGAAATCGAAGCCATGTTCTATGGCGACGAGGAAAATGACGCTCAAGCCAGCCGATGAAGCTGCTGATCGACACTCATCTTTTGCTTTGGGCCGCCGGTGAGCCGGCGCGCGTGCCTTCGCGCGCGCAGGACCTGATCAACGATCCCCGAAATACGCCGATGTTCAGCGTGGTCAGCCTGATGGAGGTCTCGATAAAGGCGGCGCGGTCACGACCGGACTTCCAGGTCGATGCTCGCCGTCTACGATCGATGTTGCTGGCGGCTGGATATGAAGAAGTGCCCGTTCTTGGCGATCACGCTGTAGCCGTCGGACCTCTTGAGCCGATCCACAAAGACCCGTTCGATCGACTGCTTCTTGCTCAAGCGATCGCCGAGCGAGCCACCCTCCTGACCTCTGACGCGATCTTGGCCCGCTATGAGGGTCCGATCCTCAAGGTCTGAGCCCCCTCACCCGCCACCGACGAACTGGACCAGTTCGATGCGGTCGCCTTCGGCCAATGTCGTCGAGGCATGCAGCGACCGGGGAACGATCTCCAGATTTCGCTCCACGGCCACCTTGCGGGGGTCGAGCGACAACTCCTCGACCAGGGTCAGGATGGTGGAGGCGACGATCTCGCGCTGATCGCCGTTGACTTGAATGCGCATGACGTTAGGTCAACCCGTTCAAAGGCGGCGCGCTTTGATCCGCGCCGCGCCTTCCGCTAAAAGGCCGCTCCATCACAGCGGTTCGTCCCGCCCGGAGCCGATGCCCGATCTTCCCGTCATCTATGTGCTGAACGGCCCCAATCTCAACCTCCTTGGTGAGAGAGAGCCGCACATCTATGGGCGCGAGACCCTGTCGGACATCGAGGCGCGCTGCGTCGGCGCGGCTGGAGGTGAAGCGAATATCGTCTTTCGCCAGACGAATCACGAGGGCGTGCTGGTCGACTGGATCCAGGAAGCGCGGACACAGGCCCAGGCGCTGTTGATCAATCCGGCGGCCTACGGCCACACCTCGGTCGCTCTGCACGACGCGCTGAAGGCGCTGTCGATCCCGGTGATCGAGTTGCACCTTTCCAATCCGGCGACGCGCGAAGCGTTTCGCCATCGTTCGTTTGTCTCCTCGGCTGCGACCGGGGTCATCGCGGGGCTGGGCGCGCGGGGTTATGCGCTGGCGATCCAGGCCGCGCTCGATATCATTCGGGAACGCGCCTGAGGCGCTTCCGTTGGCACAACAAGACCAAAGAAAAGGCGAAACCGACATGGCCGATGACACGCTGAACGCCGGGAGCGAGATCGACGCGGAGCTGGTGCGCCAGCTGGCGGACATCCTGAACGACACCTCGCTGACCGAAATCGAGGTCGAGCGCGGCGATCTGAAGATCCGCGTCGCGCGCAAGGTCAGCGCCGCCGCGGCCCCCGTGCAATACGCCGCCATGCCCGCGCCGCTCGCCGCGCCCGTTGCGCCTGCCGCGGCTCCGGCCGCCATGACCAGCGATCCGGCCACCATCATCGCGCGCGCCGGCGAAGAGGTGAAATCGCCGATGGTGGGCACCGCCTATCTGCAACCCGCGCCGGAGGCGCCCGCCTTTGTGCAGCCGGGCGACAAGGTCAAGAAGGGCCAGACCCTGCTGATCGTCGAGGCCATGAAGACCATGAACCCGATCCAGGCCCCCCGCGACGGCGTGGTGGCGGACGTGCTGGTCGGCGACGGTCAGCCCGTCGAGTTCGGCGAGCCGCTCGTCCTGCTCGAGGCCTGATCCCGTGTTTACAAAGGTTCTGATCGCCAACCGCGGCGAGATCGCGCTGCGGATTCATCGCGCGTGCAAGGAGATGGGTATCTCCACCGTCGCCGTGCACTCGGAAGCCGATCGCGGCGCCATGTGGGTGCGCCTGGCCGACGAAAGCGTCTGCATCGGCCCGGCGCAAGCGGCCAAGTCGTACCTGAACATCCCGTCGATCATCGCGGCGGCCGAGATCACGGGCGCGCAGGCTGTGCACCCCGGCTACGGCTTCTTGTCCGAGAACGCCCGCTTCGCCGAGATCGTCGAGGCTCACGGCATGAGCTTCATCGGCCCTCGCCCCGAGCACATCCGCATCATGGGCGACAAGATCACCGCCAAGCAGACCGCCAAGGATGCAGGCATTCCTGTCGTTCCCGGCTCTGACGGCGAGGTCGAGACGGTCGAGGCCGCGGTCGAAGCCTCCAAGTCGATCGGCTTTCCCCTGATCGTCAAGGCCGCGGCGGGCGGTGGCGGACGCGGCATGAAGGTCGCGATGACCGCCGACGATCTGGTCGAGGCCGTCCAGACGGCCCAGTCCGAGGCCAAGGCCGCCTTCGGCAACGGCGCCGTCTATATGGAGCGCTATCTCCAAAAGCCGCGCCACATCGAGATCCAGGTCATCGCCGACAGCCACGGCAATGTGGTGCACCTGGGCGAGCGCGACTGCTCGCTGCAGCGCCGTCACCAGAAGGTGTTGGAAGAGGCCCCTTCCCCCGCCCTCGACGCCGCCGGGCGCGATCGAATCGGCAAGATCGTCGTCGATGCGATCAAGGCCATCGGCTACCTCGGCGTCGGCACCATCGAGTTCCTGTGGGAGGATGGCGAGTTCTTCTTTATCGAGATGAACACCCGCCTGCAGGTCGAGCATCCGGTCACCGAGGCCATCACCGGGGTCGACCTGGTGCGCGAACAGGTGCGGATCGCGGCGGGCCTGCCGCTGTCCTTCACCCAGGACGACATCCACTTCGACGGTCACTCCATCGAGGTGCGCGTCAACGCCGAGAACCCGGAGACCTTCACCCCGTCGCCGGGCATGGTCAACGAGTTCCACGCGCCCGGAGGCTTGGGGGTGCGGCTCGATAGCGCCATCTACGCCGGCTATTCGATCCCGCCCTACTACGACAGCCTGATCGGCAAGCTGATCGTCCACGGCCGCGACCGCGAAGAGGCGGTGGCGCGGCTGAAGCGAGCGCTCGGGGAAATGGTCGTCGGCGGCATCGACACGACCATCCCGCTGTTCCAACGCCTGTTGGTCGAGCCGGACATCCTGTCCGGCGACTACGACATCCATTGGCTGGAGAAGTGGGCCAAGCGTCAGAAGGGCGACGCCGCTTAGGCGCGGCCGCCATGGCCGAGCCGGAGTTCAGCGCCAGCAGCTTCTCCTCCGGCTTCGGCCCCGAGGCGCTGCTGGCCTGCTACGCCCGCGGCGTCTTCCCGATGGCCGAAGCGCGCGACGACCCGCGCGTCTTCATCGTCGAGCCGGATCAACGGGGCGTGATCCCGCTGGACGCCTTTCACATCCCCTCCCGCCTGCGCCGCACGGTGCGCACAGAGCCGTTCGACATCCGCGTGAACACGGCCTTCGAGGCGGTGCTGGACGGTTGTGCGGCGTCACAGGGGCCCGACCGCCAGGACACCTGGATCAACGGCCCGATCCGCCGCCTTTATGGCGAGCTGTTCGCGCGCGGCTTTGTGCATTCGGTCGAGTGCTGGCGCGAGGAGCGGTTGGTCGGCGGCCTGTACGGCGTGTCGCTGGGCGGCGCCTTCTTCGGCGAGAGCATGTTCAGCCGCGAGCGCGACGCCTCCAAGGTCGCTCTGGTGCATCTGGTCGCGCGCCTGAACGCCGGCGGCTGGACCCTGCTGGACGCCCAGTTCCTGACCGATCACCTCAGCCAGTTCGGCGCGGTCGAGACCCCTCAGGCCGCCTATCTCCGCCGTTTGAAGCCGGCGCTGACCGTCCAGCCTGATCAAGGCGCGCTGACCCGCTCCATGAGCGGCTCGGAAGCCGTGCACCGGGCGGCGCCGACCGCCTGAAGGTCTGTCCGGACACGATCTCGGGGCGTCCGGACACGTCTCAACTGGCCATTGCTCCAAAGCCGGCTTGGTGGTCGCATGACCCAGATCGCACCTGCTCCCGCTCGCACGCGCCGCGCCTTCTGGCGCGACGTGGCTGACATCATCGCAACCCTCGCCGTCGCCATGCTTCTGGCTGCGGGGCTCCGCACCGTGGCCTTTCAGCCGTTCACAATCCCCTCGTCGTCGATGGAGCCGGGCCTGGTGACCGGCGACTACATCGTGGTTTCCAAGTTCGCCTATGGCTGGAGCACCGCGTCGCTGCCCGGCGGGTCACCGACTGCCGGCGGTCGACGCCTCTTTGGTCGGGATCCGGCGCGTGGAGACGTGGTGGTGTTTCGTCGCCCGCACGATCCGGGGGAGGTCTGGGTCAAGCGCGTCATCGGCCTACCCGGAGACGAGGTGCGAGTCCGCAACGGCGTCGTTCTCGTCAACGGCCAACCGCTGGAGCGGACGCCTTTGCGGATGACGCGCGACCATGACGCTCCCGAACGCGTCGTGATGGAGGTGGAGGAAGAGGCGTCCACCGGCCGGCGCTATGTCACCTATGACGAGGGCCCCGGCATGGCGGGCGACGACACGGATGCATTTCGCGTACCCGCCGGCCACTATTTCATGATGGGCGACAACCGCGACAACTCGCTGGACAGCCGCTGGCCGCGCGAGATCGGCGTGGGCCTCCTGCCGGCCGAGAACATCGTGGGTCGGGCGGCGGTGGTGCTCGCCTCTTGGCGCGCCGGCGCGTCCTTGTGGAAGCCATGGACCTGGCTGAACCTGCAGCCAGATCGTTTTCTGCTTCCGATCCGCTAGCGGGCGCGGAACTCCCGCAGGCTCAGCCGGCCATCCTGATCGCGATCCAGCCGATGGAACGCCGCAGCGTCGGCGGCCATGCTCTCCGCCAGTGACGGCGCGGCGACCGCACCCAGCGCCAACCCGGCCGTCGCCGCGATCAACAAGGGTCTCCAGGCGATCCTGGCGCGATTGCTCCTTGAGGCCCCGATCTCACGATCGATGAAGTCGCGAATGGCGTCGCTGGCCGTGCGGCCTTCGTCCCGGCAGCGCGCCATGAAAGCCGTCTTGGTCGTATACGAAAGGCGAACCTCGAGGCTTTCGCTCTTCTTGGGCGGCTTGGAACGCTGCACGGCCTGCCTCCTCAATCCTTGCAGGCCACGACCCAGGCGTCGTAATTCGGGTGCTGAAGGCCGCTGACAGCTGGCGACGAGGCGAACATCCAGCCGCGGAACACCTCGCGCGGCGGCTGGGGCTGGGTCGTGCCTCGGGGCTGGACCGAGACATCGACATAGGCGATCGCGTCCTCGGTCAGTTCGTCGGGCGTGGAGACCTCGCAGGCGCTGACGTTGAAGATCAGATTGCGGGCGAAACGGACGGGTCGGCCTCCGACCTGCACCTCGAACCGCATCGATTCGGCCGTGACCTTGTCGATGGCCTGGATCACGGCGACCTTGTGCCGCTGACGCTTGGCTGGGGCGGCAGGCTGCTCGATGGGCTTTTCGGCGGCCGTGGTCTTGGTCGGCGCCGGAGCGACCGGCTCTGCCGCTTCCTCGACGATCACCACCGGCGGGGGAACCGTGATCGGCACGGGCGCGGCCGGCGCGGGCTGCCCTGCCGGCGCTCCCTCGACCGGCGGTGACGGCGGCGTGGCGCGAAGGACGTCGCCGATCGGGTCCTGCGAGGGACGGGCGTCACGCGGCGCGTCCTGTAGCGCGCTGGCCGTCACGCCGCCGGCGGTCAGCAACGCCGCCGCCGCCAGGCCCATCGCCAATCGTCCGCCGAGACGCGCCATTCTCTTACTCGGGAGTCCAGGCCTGGTAATCGCCGGTGGCGGCCGGGCGCTTGCCTTCGTTCGCCAGCGAGCCGGGCGGGCGCCAGGCCAGCGGCGTGCCGGTCAGGTTCGGCAGGTGGTCCTTTTCCCAGCTGCGGCGCGGCAGCGGCTGCACCGTCGGCGGCTCGGCGAAGGTGTAATGAAGCCAGCCGTACCAGTCGGCTGACACCTTGGACGCCTCGGCATAGCCGTTGTAGGTCACCCACCGCCGGCGGCGACCGTCATAGCTGATGTTGTCGCGGCTCTCGTAATAGCGATTGCCGTTCTCGTCGGCGCCGACCAGTCGGCCCCGCTTGGCGATGGTGAACAGGGTGCCGATCGTGGCTCCGTTCCACCAGCCGAAAATCTTGCTCAACACGTCAACCCAACCCACGCCAGTCCGGCCGCATCGGAGGGTCCGGCGGCTGCGCGATCATAGAAACGCCCGCACGCTTCGTCCAGCATTCAGCGGGCGGTGCAGGCTTCTTAACTGAGAGGCGGGTAGGCTGGCGCGCGGCTTGCATGCAGCCCGCGCCGAACCGGAGCCCACGCCGTCATGAAACGCCTCCTTGTCGCCCTGGCCCTTCTGGCCGCCGCCACGCCTGCCTTGGCCCAGAATGCCGGTCAGATCGCCAGCGTGCGGCGGGGCGCAAACTGCGGCGGTTGCAACCTGTTCCAGGGTGACTTCTCGGGGCTGGAGCGGCGCGGTCTCAACCTTTCCGGCGCACGCCTGCGTCAGGCGGATCTCAGCCTGTCGGTGATGAACCGGACCCGCTTCTCCAACGCCGACCTGCGCGACGTGGAGGCTTACGGCGGCGTCTTCTCCGGCTCGAACTTCTCGCGCGCCGACCTGACCAACGCCAGCTTCGTCGGCGCCTATCTGGAGGGCGCCAACTTCTCGGGGGCGCAACTGTCGGGGACCAACCTCTCCGGCGCTGGCCTGGCCCGCGCGACCGGCCTGACCCAGGCCCAACTGAACCGCGCCTGTGGCGACGCCTCGACGGTTCTGCCGCGCGGATTGCGCATCCCCGCCTGCTGAGCGTCTCCTTCGTTACCGCGATTTAAGTAGGTTCATCAGGCGCTTCGGCGCATGAAGAGAGGGTGGAACAGATCGCCAATCCCCTCTTTCGTCGCCTCTCTGTCGCGCTCGCCGCGGCCAGCTTGACGCTTGCGGCGGCCCCGGCGTCCGCCGGCGTCGAACTGTTGCTGCAAGACCGAGACGTGGCGCGGTCGGTGTCGCTGGGCGGATCGTGCAATCGCTGTGAGCTGTCGGGCCGCAACCTGACGGGCGCGACCTTTACCGGCGCCACCTTCATCAGCGCCACCCTGGTGGGATCGGATTTGCGCGGCGCCGAACTGGTGGGGTCCAACTTCACCGGCAGCGACTTCACCCGCGCCAATCTGCGCGGCGTCGAGATCCTGGGGGCCAACTTTGCGGAGGCGAACTTCACCAACGCCTCGCTGGCCGGGGCGGAGGCCCAAGGGTCCTCGTTCGTGCGGTCCAACCTGTCGCGCGCCGATCTGTCGGGCGCCGAACTGCACGGCGTGAACTTCAACGGCGCGACGCTCAGCGGCGCCAATCTCAGCGGCAGCGCGCTGTTCGGCGCCACCCTGGCCAATGTGAAGGCGGCGGGCGCGAACTTCGCCAATGCTCAGGTCAACGCCTCGAACCTGGCGTCGGGCGACTTCACCGGCGCCTCGTTCCGCGATGCGGAGCTGACGGCGGCGCGCCTGACCGGCGGCCGCTTCGACCGGGCGGACTTTTCCGATGCGGAGATGCGACGCACCGACATTCGCGGCGTGGACCTGTCCGGCGCTCGCGGCCTTACCCAGGGGCAGGTGTCGCTGGCCTGCGGTGACGCCACAACCCGTCTGCCCGGTCGCCTGACCGCTCAGGCCTGTCGCGGCGTTATTCGCGTGATCCGCACGCCTCCCGCGCCGCCTGCTCCGCCCATTCCGCCACGCCAGCGCAATCTGGTTCTGGTCTCCGAATAGTCTCCTCCCCATCAAGGATGGGGAGGAGATCAGCGGTCAGACCTTGATCGGCGGAGCGGTGCGGATGTGCAGTTCCTTCATCTGCTTGTCCTGAACCGGCGAAGGCGCGCTCATCAGCAGGTCCTCGCCCTGCTGGTTCAGCGGGAAGGCGATGACTTCGCGGATGGCCTGCTGGCCGGCCAGCAGCATGACGATGCGGTCGATGCCGGGCGCGAGGCCCCCGTGCGGCGGCGCGCCATAGCGGAAGGCGTTCAGCATGCCGCCGAACTGGTCCTCGACCACCGAGGCGTCATAGCCGGCGATCTCGAACGCCTTCAGCATGATCTCGGCCTTGTGGTTCCGGATCGCGCCCGAGCACAGCTCATAGCCGTTGCAGACGATGTCGTACTGATAGGCGAGGATATCCAACGGATCCCTGGTGTTCAGCGCCTCCAGCTCGCCCTGCGGCATCGAGAAGGGGTTGTGGCTGAAATCGACCTTCTTTTCCTCGTCCGACCATTCGAACATCGGGAAGTCGACAATCCAGCAGAAGCGGAACTGGTCCTCATCGAGCAGCTTCAGCTCGGTCCCGACGCGGGTTCGCGCGCTGCCTGCGAACTTGTAGAAGCTGTCCGGATCGCCGGCGACAAAGAAGGCGGCGTCGCCCTGCCCGAGGCCCAGCGCTGTCATCAGGGCGTCGGTCGGCTCGCCCAGGTTCTTGGCGATCGGCCCGCCCCAGGCGCCCTGGTCGTCGGACCAGAAGATGTAGCCGAGCCCTGGCTGGCCCTCGCCCTGCGCCCAGGAGTTCATGCGGTCGCAGAACGCGCGCGAGCCGCCGGTCGGCGCCGGGATGGCCCAGACGCGGTTCTTCGGATCGGCCGCCAATATCTTGTTGAACAGGCCGAACCCGCCGTCGCGGAAGTGATCCGACACGTCCTGCATCTCGATCGGATTGCGCAGGTCCGGCTTGTCCGAGCCGTATTTGGCGATCGATTCCCGGTAGGGGATGCGTTGGAACGGATAGGCGTCGACGCGCTTGCCCTCGCCGAATTCCTCGAACACGCCGTGCATCACCGGCTCGATGGCGGCGAAGACGTCTTCCTGCGTGACAAAGCTCATCTCGACATCGAGCTGATAGAACTCCAGCGACCGGTCGGCGCGCAGATCCTCGTCGCGGAAGCAGGGCGCGATCTGGAAGTAACGGTCGAAACCCGACACCATCAGCAGTTGCTTGAACTGCTGCGGCGCCTGCGGCAGCGCATAGAACTTCTCGGGATGAAGGCGGCTGGGCACCAGGAAGTCGCGGGCGCCTTCCGGCGACGACGCCGTCAGGATCGGCGTCTGATACTCCAGAAAGCCCTGCTGGAACATGCGGTTGCGGATCGACTGGATCACGCGCGAGCGCAGCACAATGTTCCGGTGCAGGGTCTCGCGCCGCAGATCGAGATAGCGGTGCTTGAGGCGGATCTCTTCGGGATATTCCGGCTCGCCGAAGACCGGCAGCGGCAGCTCGGCGGCCTCTGACAGCACCTCGACCGCCTGCACCCGCACCTCGACCTCGCCGGTCGGCAGGTTGGCGTTGATGGTCGCCCCTTCGCGCAGCACGACCTCGCCGTCGATCCGGATCACGCTCTCGGCCCGGACACGCTCCACCCGCTCGAAGCCCGGCGTCTCCGGGTGCAGCACCAGCTGGGTCAGGCCATAGTGGTCGCGCAGGTCGATGAACAGCAGGCCGCCGTGATCGCGCTTCCTGTGCACCCATCCGGACAGGCGAACCGAGGAGCCGGCGTCGGAGGCGCGCAGCGCGCCGCAGGTGTGAGAGCGATAGGCGTGCATGAAGATCGTCTTGTCGGGGCCGCAGGAGCGGCGAAATGGAACGGCGTAGGGCGCATCATCGCCCCGGAAAGTCAAGGTTGGGGCCTTGCCACGGCGGCTGCACGGTCGCAGCCTCAAACCCTTCCTCAAGGACGCCCCGATGCACCTTTCACGTCTTGCCGGCGTGCTCATTTGTCTAGTTGCCCTCGCCTGGCGACCGGCGGCGGCTGCCGAGAGCGGTCTTGCCGGCGCCTGGGCATGGAAGGTCGAGGGTGAGACGATCTTCATTCTCAGGCTCGACACCGATCCAGGCGCAGGCGGATCGACAGAGGGACCAAGCTCGATGAGCCTCACCTCGGCGGCAGGAGGGGTCCAGCTATCTGAGCTTCAGATGCCTGTCGTCCATCGCACTCTCCAGTTCATAAGGGCGACGGGTGCCGGCGCCCTGTACCGCACCGTGACCGACGATCCGAGCCAAAGCAGTGAATACGAAGTCCGGCGCGAAGCCGATGGATCTACCGCCTTGGTGCTGGTGGGCTCCCCTCTTCCGCCACTGCCGCTGCAACGCGTGCCGTCAGATGTAACGGTCGGTCCGTGGGACCCGGCGCGAACCTACAGCTACACTCCGCCTTCCCTTCAGGATAACGCCGAGCTCCGGGCGCTCTTCGATGCTGACCAAGCGGCTCGACACGTCGAGGACATCGACTGGACAGTGGTGTCGGCTCATGACGCCGAGCGCCGCGCCCAGATGCGCGGTATGCTGGATCGAGGCGAGGTTCGAAGCGGGTCTGATTACAGAAGAGCCGCCTTCATCTTCCAACACGGCGGAAAGCCGGAAGATTATCTCCTCGCGCACGCGCTTGCCGACGCCGCTGTCGCGCTTGGGCAGGTCGACGCTGCATGGATCGCCGCCGCCACCCTCGACCGCTACCTTCAATCCATCGCGAAGCCGCAAATCTACGGGACCCAGTTTGTTCGCAGGAACGAAGACGTCGGCTTCTCTCAAGGAGATCTCGACAGGAACCTATTGCCGGAGGCAGTGCGGTCCGCAGCGGGCGTTCCGACGTTAGAGGCGCAGGAAGATCAACTGCGTATGATGAACGAGCAAGCCGCCGCCACGCCTTCCGGGTGACCGCGGGTTTTCGACCTAAGAACCTCTACCGAGATCGCCATGTTCGTTGTCATCCTGCGCTACCTGAAACCCATCGAGGCGGTGGAGGCGAAAACGGCCGAGCATAGGGCATGGCTGGAGCAGCATGTGCAGAGCGGACTGCTGGTCGCCACCGGCCCCATGGTTCCAAGGACCGGAGGCGTGCTGCTGGCGCGCGGCGGAGGCACGCGGGAGGCGCTGGTCGCCCTGCTCCGTGACGACCCCTTCCAGGTCCACGGCATCGCGGACTACGAGGTGATCGAGTTCGCGCCCGGCAAGTATCATCCCGCTATGGCCGAGTTTCTTTGAGGATCATCCACAGGCGGCGGCGACGCTCCCCGGAACCAACAGGAACCGAACGGCGCGCGGGGACTTGGCGCGTGCTATTGATCCGGCCATGCCTGCCGACGGCGCTCTGAACATCCCGGCCGGAGAGCAGCTGCGGCTGCCGCTCGAGCGACATGGCGCGTCCGAGGCCTTTGTGGTGTCCGCCAGCAACGAGGCCGCCGTTCGCCTGCTGGAGCGGTGGCCGGACGGCGCGGGGGCGGTTCTGGCGCTGCATGGACCGGCGGGCTCGGGCAAGAGCCGGCTGGCGGAAATCTGGGCCGAACGGGTCGGCGCCGTCGCCTTGCATGGCGCCGAGGCCGGGCTGATCGATCCACGCGAAATCGAGGGACGGCCGCTGCTGCTCGATCGGGCCCAGGATGCGGATGACGAGAGCCTGTTTCACCTGATCAACCTGGCGGTCTCGACGGGGGCGCCGCTGCTGCTCGCCTCGCGCAGCGCGCCGCGTGGATGGGCGACCGCCCTGCCCGACCTGCGCTCGCGCCTGGACGCCATGCGCACCGTGGGGCTGGAGGCGCCGGATGACGCGGTGCTGGCGGCCATTCTGCGGACGCGCTTCGCCGAGCGCAGCATCGCGCCGGCGCCGGAGGTGATCGACTATCTGGTGCGGCGGCTGGATAGGTCGGCCGAGGCCGCCGCAGCCGCCGTCGAGCGACTGGATGCCCGACACCGGCCGGTGACGCGGGTTCTGGCCCGCGAAGTGCTGGACGAGCTGCAGGCCGAGGGCGGCTGAAGGCGGCAAATCGCCTCTCTGCGCTTGCGACCGTCACACGGGCGCGCGACATACGATCCATGACCGACGCCGCCATTCACGACGCCACCCGAGGTCAGGAGGTGCCCGCCTCGCGCGCCCCGCAGCTGGCGCTAAGCGAAGAGCTGATGGCCTCGCCCGAGCGGTTCTTCAATCGCGAAACCTCGTGGCTGGCGTTCAACGAGCGCGTGCTGGAAGAGGCCGCCAATCCGCTGCACCCGCTGCTGGAGCGGCTGCGGTTCCTGTCGATCTCGGCCAACAATCTGGACGAGTTCTTCATGACGCGCGTGGCCGGCCTGAAGGGCCAGTTGCGCGAGCGGGTGCGCGTGCTATCGGCTGACGGACTGTCGCCGGCCGAGCAACTCGAGCGGATCAACATCGCCGCCGGCCAGCTGATGGCCGAGCAGCAGGTGCGCTGGCGCCAGTTGCGGCGCGAACTGGCCGAGTGCGGCATCGAGGTGGTCAGCGGCGGACGCCTGACCAAGACAGAACGCGATCGGCTTGAACCCGAGTTCCTGAACCAGCTGTTCGCCATCCTCACCCCACTGGCGATCGATCCGGCGCACCCGTTCCCCTTCCTGCCCAACCTCGGTTTCTCTCTGGCGTTGAAGCTGAGGCGCAAGGGCGAGACCCGCACCTTCTACGCCCTGGTTCCGGTGCCGACCCAGGTGCGGCGGTTCTGGGCGCTGTCGGTCGATGGACGGTCGGCGAAGGGCCGCCAGCGATTCGTCTCACTGGAAGACGTGCTGGTCCTGTTCATCGATCACCTGTTTCCCGGCTGCGAAGTGCTGGAGAAGGGCGTGCTGCGCCTGATCCGCGATTCGGACATCGAGATCGAGGAAGAGGCCGAGGACCTGGTGCTGGAGTTCGAGGAGGCGCTGAAACAGCGGCGTCTGGGCTCGGTGGTGCGGGTCAAGATCGAAGCCTCAATGCCGCCCGATCTGCGCGACTTCATTGTCGAGGAACTTCAGGCCGCGCCGCAGGACGTGGTGCTGGTGGACGGCATGCTGGGGCTGGCGCAGCTGGGCGAACTGATCCCCCCTGATCGGCCCGAGCTGAAGTTCAAAGGCTACGAACCCCGCTATCCCGAGCGCGTGCGCGACAACGGCGGCGACATTTTTGCGTCGGTGCGGGAAAAGGACATGCTGATCCACCACCCGTTCGAGAGCTTCGACGTGGTGGTGCAGTTCCTGCGCCAGGCGGCGCGCGACCCCAACGTCCTGGCAATCAAGCAGACGCTCTACCGCACCTCCAAGGACAGTCCCATCGTCGCGGCGCTGATCGAGGCGGCCGAGAACGGCAAGAACGTCACCGCTCTGGTCGAGCTGAAGGCTCGCTTTGACGAGGAGGCCAATCTGCGCTGGGCCCGCGCCATGGAGCGCGCGGGCGTCCACGTCGTCTTCGGCTTCGTCGAGTACAAGACCCACGCCAAGCTGAGCGTCGTCGTGCGCCGCGAGGGCGAAGGCCTGAAGACCTACTGCCACTTCGGCACCGGCAACTACCATCCGGTGACGGCCAAGATCTACACCGACCTGTCGCTGTTCAGCTCCGATCCCGTGCTGGGGCGGGACGCCAGCCGGGTGTTCAACTACATCACCGGCTATGCGACGCCGGACGAGCTGGAGGCGCTGGTTGTCTCGCCGCTGAACATGAAGTCCACGCTGATCGAGTTGATCGGCAAGGAGATGTCGGCCGCCGCCATGGGCAAGCCGGCCGCCATCTGGGTCAAGCTGAACTCGCTGGTGGACCCCGAGATCATCGACGCCCTGTACCGCGCCAGCCAGTGGGGCGTGCGCATCGACCTGGTGGTGCGCGGCATCTGCTGCCTGCGCCCCGGCGTCCCCGGCCTTTCGGAGAACATCCGGGTCAAGTCCATCGTCGGCCGCTTCCTGGAGCACAGCCGGATCGTCGCCTTCGCCAACGGCCAGGACCTGCCGAGCGACAAGGCCAAGGTCTTCATCTCCTCGGCCGACTGGATGCCGCGCAATCTGGACAGGCGCGTCGAGTTGATGACGCCGATCCGGAACGCAACGGTGCACGATCAGGTTCTGGACCAGATCATGGTCGCCAACCTCAAGGACGATGCGCAGAGCTGGGTGCTGGACGCCGCCGGACGCTACACGCGCGTCCAGCCGGTCGATCCGGAACGGCCCTTCTCGGCGCACAAATATTTCATGACCAATCCCAGCCTGTCCGGTCGCGGCCGCAAGGTGAAGACCCGTCCCGAAGAGCTGCGGCTCGAGCGGCCGGCTCGCTGATGGCCGATCTGCCCGCGCCGCGCGACATCGCGGCCATCGATATCGGATCGAACTCCGTCCGCCTGGTGCTCTACCGGCTGGAAGGTCGCGCGATCTGGACGGTTTTCAACGAGAAGGTGCTGGCGGGCCTCGGCCGCGACCTGCCCGTCACCGGTCGGCTGTCGGCGGAGGGCCTGCCGATGGCGATGACGGCGCTGCGCCGTTTCGCCGCCGTGCTTGAGGGGGTCCGGCCGGAGAAAACCCTGATCGCCGCCACCGCCGCCGTGCGCGAGGCTGCGGACGGCCCCGAGTTCTGCGAACGCGTCGCCGCCGAGACGGGACTGAAGATCCGCGTCCTGTCCGGCGAGGAAGAGGCGCGCTATGCGGCGCTGGGCGTGCTGGCCGGCGCCCCGCGCGCGCATGGCGTTTCCGCCGACATGGGCGGCGCCAGCCTGGAACTGACGCGCCTCAACGGCCACGGCGTAGAAGGGGGCGTAACCCTGCCGCTCGGTCCTTTCGCGCTGGCGGACGGCAAACCGTTCGACGCGGCCCGAATTCGGGCTCGGATCGACGAACGGTTGTCGACTGTGGCCGACGAGTTCCGCGCCGAACGCCTGTACGCGGTTGGCGGCGCCTGGCGCACTTTGGCCCAGGTGCAGATGCGGTTGAAGGACTATCCGCTTCATGTCGTGCACCAGTACGAGATGACAGCCGACGAGGCGCTGGAAGCCGCGCAGATGGTGGCGCAGCAGTCCAGGCAGCTTCTGGAACGACAGCCGGGCGTATCGAGAAAGCGGGCCGAGACCCTGCCCTACGCCGGTCTGGTGCTGGAGGGCCTGATCCGGCATCTGGGTCTTCGCACCATCGAGGTCTCGGCCTGGGGCGTGCGCGAAGGTCTGCTGTTCGAGCAGTTGGACGCGCCGGAAAAGGCCGCCGATCCGCTGCTGGCCGGCTGCGCAGCGCTGGGTGGGCGGCAAGGCATCTCTCCTGCTCTGCCGGGCGCCTTGAACGGCTGGATTTCCGGCATCGTGGCCGTCCTGCCGCCCGCATTCGGCGCCGAGCGCGACCGGGTGCTGACCGACGCAGCCTGTCGCCTGGCCGACCTCGGCGCGCGGCTGCACCCGGACCACAGGCTGGAGCTGGTGTTCGACCAGGTTCTGCGCGCCCCGGTGCCGGGACAGAGCCACGCCGAACGGGCCTTTCTGGCGGTCGCAGTCAACGCCCGCTACGGCGGCCCGGCCGCCACGCCCGAGCCCCAGACCATCGCACGCCTGCTGGACGAGCGGTCGGCGCGGCGCGCCCGCGCGCTGGGACTGGCGATCCGTCTGGCCTGCGACCTGTCGGGTCGTTCGCCGCAACTGCTGGCCAACGCCAGCGCGACCGTCGGCGACGACGCTCTGCGCCTCCAGGCGCGTCAAGGCTACGCCGACGTGCTGCTGGGCGAACAAACCCGCAAGCGCGCCAAGGCTCTGGCTGAGGCGATGGGCCTGGAACTCAGCATCTGAACCGCTCTCCGCCCCATCGCAGATGGGGAGGAGAGTTCTCGGGTCAGCCCTCGATCTCGACCACCTCGACGCGGGCGCCGTTGAGCACCAGCGCGATCTCGCCGCGCTTCAGTTTCAGGGCATCCTCGCCGAACAGCTGACGGCGCCAGCCCTTCATTGCCTCGACGTCGGCTGCGTCGCTGAGCGCGATCTTCTCCAGGTCTGAGACGGTGGCGATCAGCTTGGAGGCGACGCCCGCATTGTCGCTCTTGGCCTTCAGCAGCACCTTGAGCAGTTCGACCACCGAAGGCGGCGCGGGCTGGTTGTGAGCGGGCCGATCCATCTTGGGCGCATGCGCCTCCGGATCGGCCAGGACGCGCTTCAGTTCCTCTGACAGTTCCAGCCCCAGGCGCGAGCCGCCGAATCCCTTGGGCACCGAACGCAGACGGTTGAACGCCTCGGGGTCGGTCGGCGCCTGCTGGGCGATCTCGTCGACGCCTTCGTCTTTCAGGATGCGGCCGCGCGGCTGGTCGCGCTCCTGCGCCGCACGCTCGCGCCACACAGCCACGGCCTTGAAGGCCGCCAGGTATTTGGCCGAGTACTTCTTGGGCCGCAGCCGCTTCCAGGCGTTCTCGGGATCGGTGTCATAGAGCGCCGGATCGGTCAGCCCCTCCATCTCCGACATGACCCAATCCAGCCGGGCTTCCTTGTGCAGGCGGTCACGCAGCTTGGGATACAGGGCTGCCAGGTGCGTCACGTCGCCCAGCGCATAGGTCAGCTGACTGTCCGACAGCGGCCGGCGCGCCCAGTCGGTGAAGCGGCTGCCCTTGTCCAGATCGATCTTCAGCGTCTGGCGCACCAGCGAATCATAGGCCACCTGCTCGCCGAATCCCGCCGCCATGGCCGCCACCTGGGTGTCGAACAGCGGCCGCGGCATGGCGCCGAGACGCACGAAGATCTCCACGTCCTGGCGGCAGGCGTGGAAGACCTTGACGATGTTCGGGTCGCGCAGAATGTCCAGGAACGGTTCCAGATCGAGCCCGTCGGCCATCGGATCGATGATGCCGGCGTGTTCGGTCGAGGCCGCCTGGATCAGGCACAGCTTGGGCCAATAGGTCGTCTCGCGCATGAACTCGGTGTCCACCGCGACAAAGGGAGCGGCGGACAGGCGGGCGCAGAACTCGGCCAGCGCCTCATTGGTGGTGATCGGCGTCATTCCGGTGCTATAGCGCGGCGCGACCGCATTGTGGCAAGACGCCGCCACAGTTTTCCGCCTTCCGATTCAGGCCGTGACCCATGAGCGACACCGACCGTTCCACAACAAACGGCCTGACCTATGCCGACGCCGGCGTGGACATCGACGCCGGAGAGATGCTGGTCGAGCACATCAAGCCGCTGGCGAAATCCACCGCACGACCGGGATCGGAGCCGTCTCTAGGCGGCTTCGGCGCCCTGTTCGACCTGAAGGCGGCGGGGTTCGAGGACCCGCTGATCGTCACCACCACCGACGGCGTGGGCACCAAGTTGAAGATCGCCATCGAGACCGGCCGGCACGACGGCGTCGGGATCGACCTGGTCGCCATGTGCGTCAACGACCTGTTGGCTCAGGGCGCCGAGCCGCTGCTGTTCCTGGACTACTACGCCACGGGCAAGCTGGAGATCGACGCCGCGCGCCGGGTCGTCTCGGGCATCGCCGAAGGCTGCCGTCAGGCCGGATGCGCCCTGGTCGGCGGCGAAACGGCAGAGATGCCGGGCATGTACGGCGGCGGCGACTATGACCTGGCGGGCTTCAGTCTCGGCGCGGTCGAGCGGGGTCAGGCCCTGCCCTATCTGGACCGCCAATCGGCGGGCGACGTCATCATCGGCGTCGGCTCGTCGGGCCCGCACTCCAACGGCTACTCGCTGATCCGCAAGGTGGTGCAGAAGTCCGGACTGGCTTGGGGCGACGACGCCCCCTTCGCCATCGATCGTTCGCTGGCCCAGGCGCTGATGGAGCCGACGCGCATCTATGTGAAGTCGGTGCTGCCGCTGATGAAGGACGGCCTGGTCAAGGGCGCGGCGCATATCACCGGCGGCGGGCTGATCGAGAACCCGCCGCGCTGCATCGCCGAAGGGCTTGAGGCCGCCTTTGACTGGAGCGCCTGGCAGGCGCCGCCGGTGTTCCAGTGGCTGGCGGAGACGGGCGGCATCTCGGATCACGAGATGCGCCGGACCTTTAACTGCGGCGTCGGCTTTATCCTGATCGTGTCGCCCGAGAACGCCGAGCCGGTGCTGGAGGCGCTGCTGACCGCCGGCGAGATCGCCTTTGTCTGCGGACAGTTGCAAGCCGCCGCATGAGAAAGCGCCGGGTCGCCGTCCTGATCTCGGGTGCGGGCTCCAACATGGCGGCCCTGATCGACGCGGGTCTGGCCCCCGAAGCGGCGTTCGAGGTGGTGCTGGTCGTCTCCAACATCAAAGGCGCGGGCGGCCTGGCTGTGGCCGAGGCCAAGGGGGTCGCAGCTGTGGCCATTCCGCACGTGGCGTTCGCCAAGGACCGCGCGGCGCACGAACAAGCCATCGACGCAGCCCTCAAGGCTCATGACGTCGAGATGGTCGCGCTCGCCGGCTACATGCGGGTGCTGACGCCGTGGCTGGTCGGCGCCTGGCGCGGGCGGATGCTGAACATCCACCCCAGCCTGCTGCCGCTCTATCCCGGCCTCGACACCCACGCTCGCGCCATCGCCGCCGGCGACGCCGAGGCGGGCTGCACTGTGCATGGCGTGACCGAAGGCGTGGACGAGGGCCCGATCCTGGGCCAGGTGCGCGTGCCTGTCCTGCCCGACGATACGCCTTCGTCGCTGGCCGAGCGGGTCAAGACGGCGGAGCACCAGCTCTATTCGCGCGTGCTGCACGCGGTCTGCAACACCCTGGACTGACACGCACGAAAACGGCCCCGGAGAGAACTCCGGGGCCGCTTCGCTTCAGCCTCGAGGGCCGAGACGTCTTAGCGCGGGGTCGTCGCCGCGCCGGCCACGCCGCCGATGGCGGCACCGGCCACGGTCGAGCCGGTGTTGCCGCCCAGCACCTGGCCGGCGACAGCGCCGCCCAGGGCGCCGGTGGCCGCGCGTTGTTCCATGGTCTGTCCGCAGGCGGCCAGCAGGGCCACGACGCCAACGACGGGAGCGATCTTGATCAGGGTCTTCATGGTCAGTCTCCTTGGGGAGGATGAGTTCCGATAGCACCCAAACGAAATGGCCCGCCCCCGGTTCCGGCGGCGGGCCATATTGTCACGGTTGGCGAACCGCTCAGCCGACGATCTGGTCTTCGGTGAAGAACTGCTCGATCTCGATCTTGGCATTGTCCAGGCTGTCGGAGCCGTGCACCGAGTTCTCGCCGATCGACAGGGCGAACTGCTTGCGGATGGTGCCTTCTGCGGCCTGTTCCGGGTTGGTCGCGCCCATCACTTCGCGGTACTTGGCCACGGCGCCTTCGCCTTCCAGCACCTGCACCACGACCGGCTCAGCCGTCATCTGCGACACCAGTTCGCCGTAGAACGGGCGATCGGCGTGCACTTCGTAGAACTTCTTGGCTTGGGCGTCGGTCAGCTTGACGCGGCGCTGGGCGACGATGCGCAGGCCGGCGTCTTCGATCACGGCGTTGATCTTGCCGGTCAGGTTGCGACGCGTCGCGTCCGGCTTGATGATCGAGAAGGTGCGTTCGGTCATGGGGGTGACTTCTTGTTGGGAGATTGAGGGTCGCGGGCTTATAGCGACGCCCTCTCCGCTTTCCAATCCCGCCGCAAGGCCGCTGTCGACCCATGCTCCAGATTTCCAACCTCACCTACAACGCCTGGGGCCGCCAGTTCCTCGACGACGCCTCCGTTAGCCTGCCGCCCGGCGCCAAGGTCGGGCTGGTGGGTCGGAACGGCATCGGCAAGTCGACCCTGTTCAAGCTCATTCTGGGCGAACTGGCCGCCAACGGCGACGAAGTCAGCCTGCCCAAGACCGCCCGGATCGGTTCGGTCGATCAGGAGCACCCGGCGACGCCTGTCAGCGTGCTCGACACCATCCTGGAGGCCGACGTCGAGCGTCACTCGCTGATGACCCGGCTGGACACCGCCGAGCCGGAGGAGATGGGCGAGATCTGGATGCGGCTGATCGAGATCGACGCCGAGTCCGCGCCGTCCCGCGCCTCGGAAATCCTGGTCGGCCTCGGCTTCAGCCAGGAGGACATCCAGCGGCCCATGTCGCACTTCTCCGGCGGCTGGCGGATGCGGGTGGCGCTGGCCGCCGCCCTGTTCGCCGAGCCGGACATGCTGCTGCTCGACGAACCGACCAACTACCTCGACCTCGAAGGCGCGCTGTGGCTCGAGGCGCGGCTGAAGAAGTATCCGCACACCGCCCTGATCATCTCGCACGACCGCGAGATGCTGAACGAGGTCTGCACCCACATCCTGCACCTGTCGAACCGCAAGCTGGAACTCTACACCGGCAACTACGACGCCTTCGAGCAGCGCCGGGCCGAGAAGCTGCGGCTGCTGCAGGCGTCGCGCGCCAAGCAGGAGGCCGAGCGGGCGCACCTGCAGTCCTTCGTCGATCGCTTCAAGGCCAAGGCGTCCAAGGCCGCGCAGGCGCAGTCGCGCGTCAAGCGGCTGGCCAAGCTGCAGCCGGTCGAGCTGCCGCCCGAAGAACGCGTCGCGCCCTTTGTCCTCCCCTCCCCGCCGCGTCCCCTGCCGCCGCCGCTGATCCGGCTGGAGCGGGGCTCGGTCGGCTATGAGCCCGGCAAGCCGATCCTGCGCGGCCTGAACCTGCGCATGGACCTGGACGACCGCATCGGCCTGTTGGGCGTCAACGGCGCGGGCAAGTCGACCTTCGCCAAGATGATCGCAAAGGCCCTGCCCATCGAGGCGGGCGAGTTCCACCGCGACGGCAAGATGCGCGTGGGCTGGTTCCACCAGCATCAGATCGAGGCGATGGATCCGACGGACACGCCGCTGGAAATCATCCGCCGAGCCATGCCGGAAGCATCGGAAAGCAGCCGTCGCTCCAAACTGGCGCAGTTCGGCCTGCCGTTCGAGAAGCAGGAAACCAAGGTCGAGGCGCTGTCCGGCGGCGAACGGGCGCGCCTGCTGCTGAACCTGGTGGCGATGGATGCGCCGCACATCCTGATCCTCGACGAGCCCACCAACCACCTGGACATCGATAGTCGCCGCGCGCTGCTGGATGCGCTGAACGACTACAACGGCGCGGTGATCCTGATCACCCACGACCGCTCGCTGATGGAGCTGGTGGCCGACCGGCTGTGGCTGGCCGCTGACGGCTCGGTGAAGCCGTTCGACGGCGACATGGACGATTACGCCAAGTTCGTGCTCGACCGCGCCAAACAGGCCGGCATGAAGCCCAGCCAGGTCCGCGACGCGCCGGTGGTCGAAGCCGCGCCGATCGCGGCGTCCGCGCCCAAGGTCGAGAAGAAGAAGGGCGGCCCCTCCCCCTCCACCCTGCGTCACGCAGTCAGAAAGGCGGAGGAGCGCATGGCCGCGCTGACCGCCGACCTTGCCCGCATTGACGCCGATCTCGCCGACGCCGCGGCCCGGGATCCCAGGAAGCTGGAGGGCCTGACCCGCGCTCGAGGCAAGGCGCAGGCCGACCTGGACGCCGCCGAGGCGGACTGGGTCGCCGCGGAGGAAGCCTTGGCGGAAGTCGCCTAATGAAGCCCATCGTCTTCTCGCCAGAGGAACGCACGGCGGCGACCGCAAGCTTACGCGCCTACTTCCGCGACGAACTGGATCACGACCTGGCCCAACTGCCGGCCGAGATGCTGCTCGACTTCATCGGGCGGGAAATCGGCGGCGCCTTCTACAATCGCGGCGTCTACGACGCGCAGGCGGTGGTGCGGGCCAAGGCGGACGATGTGGTCGAGGCGCTCTATGCCCTGGAGCGCACGCGGCCTTGAGGCCGATCATTGCCGAAGCTTAATGCGGCGCCCGTGTGATCCGCCTTGTCGAACGCCGATCCGACAGCCAAGCTGGCTTCATGACCAGCAGCGCTCCCGTCATTGAGACCCATGGCCTGACCAAGACCTATGGGTCGGTCAGGGCGCTTGACGGGCTGACGCTCAGCATCCCACGCGGCGGCGTCTACGGCGTGCTGGGACCGAACGGCGCGGGCAAGTCGACGCTGTTCCGCACCCTGCTGGGCCTGATCCGGCCGACCGAGGGCAGCGCGACCATCATGGGCGGTCCGATCGGCGACGTGGCCGCGATGCGGCGCATGGGCTCGATGATCGAGACGCCGAGGTTCCCGCCCTACCTGACGGCGCGACAGGTGTTGCACTGGCTGGGACGGTCGCACGGCGGCGTCGCGGACGCCGACATCCGGCGGTGGCTGGAGCGGGTCGGCCTGACCGAAGCGGCCGATCGCAAGGTGCGCGGCTTTTCCGTCGGCATGCTGCAGCGGCTGGGGGTCGCCGCCGCCCTGATGACCAAACCCGACCTCGTCATCCTGGATGAGCCGACCAGCGGCATGGATCCCCCCGGTATCCAGGAGATGCGCGCGCTGATCCGCTCGCTGGCCGACATCGAGGGCGTGACCATCATCCTAGCCAGCCACCAGCTGCAGGAGGTGCAGCGCGTCTGCGACCGCGTCGCCATCTTCAACAAGGGCAAGGTCGTCGCCGAGGGCCGTGTTTCGGAACTGACGGCCTCGGGCGAGCGGCTGCGGCTGTCCGCCACGCCGCTCGCACGCGTCATGGCGGTGCTGGGCGAACGCGGGAGCCTGGACGGCGACGCCGTGTTGGCCTCTGTGCCACGCAGCGAAGCGCCTTCGCTCATTCGCGCGCTGGTCGAGGGCGGGATCGAGATCGACGAAGCGCGCTGGGTCGGCGCCGACCTGGAAAGCGTGTTCATGACCGAGACCGGCTGGACCGGCGTCAAGGAGCCCAACCATGCTGGCTGACGCCGCACGCGCCGAAGCCTATCGGCTGTCCAAGAACCGCATCCAGATCGGCCTGTCGGTCTTTCTGACGCCGTTGCTGTTCGTCTTGGGCGGCCTGTTCCTGCTGTGGCAGGCGCGGACGCAGGGCGGCGCGGCGGCGGCCGCCATGGGCCTCAATCCAGGATCGGCGAGCGCGCCGCTCAACCTCGCCGACACGTTGATCGCCAGCGCCGACAAAGGCGCCAACGGGCTGATGCTAGTGCTCATGCTTGTCGCCGCCGCCACCCTGTATGCCGGTGACTACCGGTGGGAGACCTGGCGACTGATCAGCGCGCGCAATGGCCGAACCTCGCTGCTGGGCGGGAAGTTGCTGGTCATGACGGGACTGGCGCTCGCCGGCATGGTGGTCTTCCAGATCGCCGGCCTGATCGTGGCCTTGGCGCAAGCCGCCATGTTCGAGCGATCCATAACTTTCGACATGAGCGCGGGCGCCCTTGGCGATCTGGTCCTGACGTGGCTGCTTTCCTGGCTCCGCATCGTCCAGTACGTCATGATCGCCTTGCTGACGGCGGTGGTCAGCCGTTCGCTGCTCGCCGCGCTGTTCGTGCCTTGGGCGCTGGGTTTCGTCCAGACGCTGCTCGGTCAACTGGGACCGGCGGTGTTCGGCTGGGAGCCGCAGGGCTGGACCATGCACCTCCTGCTGCCCGGACATGCCTATGACGCGCTGAAGACGCTGGTCGTTCCGCCAGCAGGGCCTGTTCCGGGTCCGGCTCCGGCTCTGTGGCCGGCGCTGACCAGCTTGGTGCTCTGGACCCTGCTTCCGCTGCTCGCCGCCCTGGCCTGGTTCAGGCGGCAGGACCTGGCGAAGGAATAGCCGCCAGCCGCTTTTCCATGAACACGTCCGCCCGCGCATAGGGGGTCGGACGCGGCGGCAAGTGAACGAACCCTTCGCTTTCGTACAGCGCGATGGCCGGCTTGAGCGCGCTGTTGGTCTCCAGATACAGCCTCGCCGCGCCCGACGCTCGCGCCGCCGCCTCGCAGGCTTGCAGCAGTCGCCGGGCCAGGCCCTGCCCGCGCAGGCGGGGACTGACCGTCATCTTGGACACCTCGAAGCCGCCATCGATGCGGATCAGGGCGCAGCACCCGACCGGCTCTCCGGCGGCCTCCGCGATGAAGATGCGTCCGCCACCATCCAGAAACGCGGACTGCGGATCGCCGATCGCCTTGTCGTCCTTGGCCTCGATCACAAACCCGCCCTCGGTCAGCCAAGCCCTGTTCAGGGCCGCCCAGCCCGCCGCGTGACGCGGTTCGTAGTCGATGATGGTCAAGGTGTCGGCGGTCCTCATCACCGCCTCATGCCGCAATCGCGGACAAAGAAAAAGGGCGACCGGATCGCCCGGTCGCCCTCTTCAGATCGATCATCGCGTAAGCGAGGCTCAGGCCTCGTCGTCGCCTTCGTAGGCCATCACCGGACCCGAGTCCTGACCCTTGGCGTCAACGTCGCGATCGACGAATTCGATCACGGCCATCGGCGCATTGTCGCCGTGTCGGAAGCCGGCCTTCATGATGCGGATGTAGCCGCCGTTGCGCTCGGCGTAGCGGCTGCCCAGCGTGTCGAACAGCTTGCCGACCTGCGTCACGTCACGGACCTGGCTGATGGCCTGGCGACGCGCGTGCAGGTCGCCCTTCTTGGCCAGGGTGACCAGCTTCTCGACAAAGGGACGCAGTTCCTTGGCCTTGGGCAGGGTCGTCTTGATCTGCTCGTGCTTGATCAGCGAGGCGGCCATGTTGGCGAACATGGCGGTGCGGTGGCTGCTGGTGCGGCCGAGCTTGCGGTGGGCGGCGCCGTGGCGCATCGGGGTCTCTCCTACTCCGGCTCCGGTATCCCACCTCTTGGGGAACGCGGGACCTAGAACCGTAATCTTCTAACCGCCCCGGCTTTCTCCTTGGAGGAGACGGGCGGAGGGTTGAACTTAGATCTGGTCGTCGAACTTCTTGGCCAGATCTTCGATGTTTTCGGGCGGCCAGTTCGGCACGTCCATGCCGAGCGACAGACCCATGGAGGTCAGGACCTCCTTGATCTCGTTCAGCGACTTGCGGCCGAAGTTCGGGGTGCGAAGCATCTCGCCCTCGGTCTTCTGGATCAGGTCGCCGATGTAGACGATGTTGTCGTTCTTCAGGCAGTTGGCCGAACGGACCGAAAGCTCCAGCTCGTCCACCTTCTTCAGCAGGGCCGGGTTGAACGGCAGGTCCGGCTTGCCTTCGGAAGCCTCCACCGCCTTCTTCGGCTCGTCGAAGGTGATGAAGATCTGCAGTTGGTCCTGAAGGATGCGCGAGGCATAGGCCACGGCGTCCACCGGCGACACCGCGCCGTTGGTTTCCACTTCCAGCAGCAGCTTGTCGTAATCGAGCGACTGACCCTGGCGGGTCGGCTCGACGCGATAGGCGACGCGCTTGACCGGCGAATACAGGGCGTCGACGGCGATCAGGCCGATCGGCGCATCTTCGGGACGGTTGAACTCGGCCGCCACATAGCCCTTGCCGTTCTGCACGGTCAGTTCCATGCGGACCGAAGCGCCGTCGTCCAGGGTGCAGATGACGTGATCGGGGTTCAGCACCTCGATGTCGGCCGGGGCGTCGATCTGGCCGGCGGTCACAGGGCCGGGGCCCGTGGCGCGCAGGGTCATGCGCTTGGGGCCTTCGGCGTGCATGCGCAGCGCCAGCTGCTTGATGTTCAGCACGATGTCGACCACGTCCTCGCGCACGCCTTCCAGCGACGAGAATTCATGGACCACGCCGTCGATCTGGATGGCGGTCACCGCCGCGCCTTGCAGCGACGACAGCAGCACGCGACGCAGCGCGTTGCCGAGCGTCACGCCGAAACCGCGTTCCAGGGGCTCGGCCACCAGGCGCGCCTTGCGCTGGGCGTCGGAGCCGACCTCGATCTGCGGCTTCTCGGGACGGATCAGCTCTTGCCAGTTTCTTTCGATCATTTTGTCCCTCGAACGGGTTTCGCCGGTTTCCTGCCCTGTCGACGAGGCGGATGGAAACCGGCGGGAATAGGGGGCGGCGGCTAGAGCGGCTGCGTGTTTAGACGCGGCGACGCTTCGGCGGACGGCAGCCGTTGTGCGGCATCGGCGTGACGTCGCGGATCGTGGTGATCGTCAGGCCGACCGACTGCAGCGCGCGCAGCGCCGACTCGCGACCCGAACCAGGACCCGAGACGTTCACTTCCAGCGTCTTGACGCCGTGCTCCTGCGCCTTCTTGCCGGCGTCCTCGGCCGCCATCTGGGCGGCGTACGGCGTCGATTTGCGCGAGCCCTTGAACCCCATGTGACCGGCCGACGACCAGGAAATCGCATTTCCTTGCGCGTCGGTGATGGTCACCATGGTGTTGTTGAAGCTGGCGTTCACGTGAGCCACGCCCGACGTGATGTTCTTGCGTTCGCGGCGCTTAACGCGACCCGGTTCCTTGGCCATCGGTCAGCTCTTTCTCTTACTTCTTCTTGCCGGCGATCGGCTTGGCCGGACCCTTGCGGGTGCGGGCGTTCGTGTGCGTGCGCTGGCCGCGGACCGGCAGGCCCTTGCGGTGACGCAGGCCGCGATAGCAGGCCAGGTCCATCAGGCGCTTGATGTTCATCGAGGTCTCGCGGCGCAGGTCGCCCTCGACGGTGTGGTCGCGGTCGATCGTCTCGCGGATCTGCAGGACTTCGGCGTCCGACAGCTGGTTGACGCGACGGGCGGCCTCGATGCCGACCTTTTCGGTGATTTCCTTGGCGGCGGCCGGGCCGATGCCGTGGATGTACTGCAGCGCGATTTCGACGCGCTTGTTGGTCGGGATATTGACGCCTGCGATACGGGCCACGAAACTCTCCAGATGCGCGTTAGTCAGACGCAACAAACGCTCCGGTCAACAGACCAGGAGCGTGGGCGCCCTTCGCGGAAGGCCGTCCTTATAGCGGCGATTCACCGGACGTCAATGGCCTGTGATCCGCCTTCAGCGAAAGGACACCGTCAGGGTCACGCCCTCCCCCGCCTGCGCTCGGCCGCCTCGGGTCGGCGGATCGAACCGGAAGAAGCCGGCGGCCTGCAACGCCGCCACGCCGAAGCCTCGCCCGGGCGGCGTCTCACTGACGATGCTGCACTGTTCGAGCTGTCGATCCAGGCGGATCAGGCAATGAATGATGCCTTCGCCTGACGCGCGCCCGCCGAAGAGGCCGCCGCGCGCCTGCGCCGGATGCAGACGCGCCAACTCGGCATTGGATGGCCCCCGCACGAATCGCGGCCCGGTCGCACCCGCTCCTGGACCGTCGCCAGATCCAGTCCCCACGCCGGTCCCCTCGCCCTCGCCGCCCTGCCCCAGCCCCGGATCAACAGACGACTGGTCGGACACGCCCACCGTCAAGGCGGGTTCTGGCGCCGGCGTGCGCGGCGCCGGCAGTTCGGGCGGAGCCTCCGCCTGCGGGGGCACATGGACGACCGACGGCGCCGCCGGAGCGCCGCCACCGCTGGTGGGCGCAGGCTGAACTGGGGGCGGCAGGACAGGAGGTTGAGGCGGACGAACGAGCGCCACATCAATGGGCGTTGCGTCGGGCGAAGGCGCTGTCGCATCCCCCATCCGTCCGAACAAGACAAACAGGCCCAGATGCGCCAGCAGCACGCCTGCCCCGACCAGGGCATCCCGGCCTCGCCGAGAGTTCCGGAAGCGAACACCGTCTGAAATGGAGGGATTGATCGTGGACATCTCGGGCACCTAACGCCCGAAATCGGTCAACCGTCAGGCCTGAACGCTTGCCTCGTCCAGCGCGGCGTCGATCGCCTGCGCGACGGCGTCGATGGAACCCATGCCATCGACCTCGGTCAGCTTGCCCTGATGTTCGTAGTAGGGAACCAGCGGCGCCGTGTTGCGGTTGTAGGCGTCCAGCCGGACCTTGAAGGTCTCGGGATTATCGTCAGCGCGGCCTTGGTCGGCGTAACGCTTGGTGATCCGCTCCAGCAGGGCGGCGTCGTCGACCTTGAGGCGCACGACCCCGTCGATCCTGGCGCCGCGCTTTTCCAGCATGGCGTCCAGGGCCTCGGCTTGCGCGACTGTCCGAGGAAAGCCGTCAAAGATGGCGCCGCCGGCGGCCTCGGCCTCGGGCAGGCGGTCCTCGATCAGGGCGATCACGATCTCGTCGGACACCAGATCGCCGCGCGCCATGATGGCCTGGCATTCCACGCCCAGCGGCGAGCCCGAGGCAATCGCGGCGCGCAGCATGTCGCCGGTGGACAGCTGCACCATGCCGCGCTGCTCCACCAGCCGCTTGGCCTGGGTGCCCTTGCCCGCCGCGGGCGGTCCGAACAGGATCAGATTCAAGGCTCGCCCTCCCCCAGGCCGGTTCAGTCTTGGATCAGCGCCGCACGACGGCCGGACCGCGTCCACGTCCGCGCAGCTTGGCCTTCTTGATCAGCCCTTCGTACTGGTGCGCCAGCAGCTGGGACTGGATCTGCGCCACCGTGTCCATGGTCACCGAGACCACGATCAGGATGGAGGTGCCGCCGAAGTAGAGGCTGTTGCCCATCTGGGCGACCATGAACTCGGGCAGCAGGCAGACGGCGGTGATGTAGGCCGCGCCGATTACCGTCAGCCGGGTCAGCACATAGTCGAGATACTCAGCCGTGCGCTTGCCCGGCCGGATGCCCGGCAGGAAGCCGCCGTACTTGCGCAGGTTCTCGGCCGTGTCCTCCGGATTGAAGGTGATCGAGGTGTAGAAGAAGCAGAAGAAGATGATCAGCGCCGCATACAGCGCCATGAACAGCGGCTGACCGTGCGTCAGCTGGGCGGTGACCAGCGGCAGCCAGCTCATCCAGCTGGGCAGGTCCGCATTGGCCGTCATGGTGGCGACCGTGGTCGGCAGCATCAGCAGCGACGAGGCGAAGATCGGCGGAATGACGCCCGCGGTGTTGACCTTCAGCGGCAGGAACGAGCGTTCGCCGCCCGCCATGCGGTTGCCTTCCTGGCGCTTCGGATACTGGATCAGCAGACGACGCTGGGCCCGTTCCATGAAGACGATGAAGACCACGGTGGCGACAGCCAGCACGGCGATGAACAGAAGGGCGAAGGCCGACATCTGGCCTTGCTGAGCCAGGCCTAGCAGGCGCGCCACCGTGCCCGGCAGAACCGCGACGATGCCCGCGAAGATGATCAAGGAGATGCCGTTGCCGACGCCGCGCGCCGTCACCTGCTCGCCCAGCCACATCAGGAACATGGTGCCGCCCGTCAGGGTCACGACGGTCGAGACGATAAAGAAGACGCCCGGCTGATCGACCAGGCCGGCCTGGGCGTTCAGGCCCGCCGCGATGCCGAAGGACTGGGCCAGCGCCAGGAACACCGTCAGATAACGGGTGTACTGGTTCAGCTGCTTCCTGCCGCTTTCGCCACCTTCCTTGCGCAGCTTTTCCCACGGCGGATACACCGTGCCCATCAGCTGCACGATGATCGACGCCGAGATGTAGGGCATCACGTTCAGCGCGAAGATGGCCATGCGCTCGACCGCGCCGCCCGAGAACATGTTGAACATGTCCAGGATGCCGCGCGACTGATCCGGGTTCTGAAAGAACTGCAGGAAAGCCTGCGAGTTGATCCCCGGGATCGGCACATAGGTCCCGATGCGGTAGACCAGCAGCGCGCCCAGCGTGAACAGCAGGCGCTTGTGCAGCTCGGTCGCCTTGGCGAACGAGCCCATGTTCATGTTTGCGGCGAGTTGTTCAGCGGCCGAAGCCATTATGCGTCCCCACGACTCTAGAGCCGTCAGATAGGCGGAAAGCGGCGCTCTTGCGAGGCCGCTTTCGTTCTTTCGTCATCCCGATGTCAATATGGCCACGGTCGCGGCGACCGGGACGACGTGTGCGGATGTCAGGCCTGCGCGGCCGTGCGACGGGCGCGGGCCGAGACCTTGTTCTCGTCGCCGCGCGGCGCCTTGGGAGCCGGCGCCTTGCCCTTGGCGGCGTTGCGCTTCTCGACGCGAGCGGCGGCCTTGGCTTCGGCCTCGATGCGCTGCTGCGTCACCGAGCCGCCGGCGGCTTCAATCGCCTTGACCGCGCCGGCCGAGGCCGACCACACGACCAGGTTCAGCTTGGCCGACAGTTCGCCCGTGCCGAGCACGCGCACGCCGTCCTTGGCGCGGCGCAGCACGCCGGCGGCCACCAGGGCCTCGCCGTTGATCTCGGCCGACGCGTCCAGCTTGCCGCCGTCGACGGCTTCCTGGAGACGCCACAGGTTGACCTCGGCCAGCTTCAAGGCGTTCGGATTGTTGAAGCCGCGCTTGGGCATGCGCATGTACAGCGGCATCTGGCCGCCTTCAAAGCCCAGCAGCGACACGCCCGTGCGGGACTTCTGGCCCTTGACGCCGCGGCCGGAGGTCTTGCCCTTGCCCGAGCCCGGGCCGCGGCCGACCCGCATGCGCTTCTTGTGCGCGCCTTCGTTGTCGCGGATTTCGTTCAGTTTCATGTGCCTGATCCTTTCGGGTTCTAGCGCCCGCTGCAGGCAGCGGACTCGGCGTTCAAAAAGAAAGTGGCGAGTGGAGAGTGACGCGTAACGAGTCAAGAAAAATCGGCTGAACCGACCTCTACCTGCTCGTCACTCGCCGCCCGCCACTCGCCACTCCGCGTAGCGAAACAGTCTTACTTCTCGACCACTTCCACCAGGTGGTGGACCTTGGCGATCATGCCGCGCACCGAAGGAGTGTCCTCCAGCGTGGATTCGCGGCCCATGCGGTTCAGGCCCAGGCCCACCAGGGTGGCGCGCTGGTCGTTCTTGCGGCGGATCGGCGAGCCGGTCTGCTTGATGGTGACGGTGTTGTTCTCGGCCATGTCTATCAGCCCTCGATGGCTTCAGGCGCCGAGGCGCCGTCGTTGCGACGACCCATCAGGTCCGCGACCTTCTTGCCGCGCTTGGACGCGACCTGGCGGGGCGAAGACTGGACCTTCAGCGCTTCAAACGTCGCACGGATCATGTTGTAGGGGTTCGACGAGCCGGTCGACTTGCCCACGACGTCCTGGACGCCGAGGGTTTCGAGGACCGCGCGCATCGGACCGCCCGCGATGACGCCGGTCCCGGGAGGGGCCGCGCGCATCATGATCTTGCCGGCGCCCCAACGGCCGTTGCCGTCGTGGTGCAGGGTGCGGTTCTCGCGCAGCGGAACGCGGATCATCGTCTTCTTGGCTTCTTCGGTCGCCTTGCGGATGGCTTCCGGCACTTCGCGCGCCTTGCCGTGACCGAAGCCGACGCGGCCCTTGCCGTCGCCGACGACCATCAGGGCCGCGAACGAGAAGCGACGGCCGCCCTTCACGGTGGCGGCGACGCGGTTGATGTGCACCAGCTTCTCGACGATGTCCGACTCCGGACCATCGACGGGAGCGTTGCGGTTGTCACGACGGTTGCGATCGTTGCCGCCGCCGCCGCGTTGGGGTTGATGCGCCATGCTTCGCGTCCCTTAGAAGTTCAGGCCGGCTTCGCGCGCGGCGTCCGCCAGGGCCTTGACCCGGCCGTGATAGATGTAGCCGCCGCGGTCGAAGACCACCTCGGTGACGCCCTTCTCGATGGCCCGCTCGGCGATCAGCTTGCCGATCGCGGCAGCCGATGCGACGTCCGAGCCCTTGGAGCCCTTGCCGCCTTCCAGCGACGAGGCGGCCGCGACCGTCACGCCCTGGGCGTCGTCGATGACCTGGGCCGAGATGTTCTTGTCCGAGCGGTGCACCGAAAGGCGCAGACGGCCGTTGGCGACGGCCTTCAGGCGACGGCGGTTGCGCTCGGCGCGGCGCTTGGCTTGCTGTTGAAGAGAGAGAGCCATGACTTACTTCTTCTTGCCTTCCTTGCGGCGCACCGTCTCGCCCTGGTAGCGCACGCCCTTGCCCTTGTAGGGCTCCGGCGGACGCAGCTTGCGGATCACCGCGGCGATCTGGCCTACGGCCTGCTTGTCCGAGCCCGAGATCTTGATCTCGGTCTGCTTGGGCACCGCAAAGGTCACGCCGGCCGGCGGATCGATGTCCACCTCGTGCGAGAAGCCCAGCTGCAGCGACAGGGCTTGGCCCTTCATCGCTGCGCGGTAGCCCACGCCGACCAGTTCCAGCGTCTTGTCGAAGCCTTCGGTCACGCCGGTCACCATGTTGGCGACCAGGGTGCGCGACAGGCCCCACATGGCGTTGGCGCGTTGGCTGTCCGAGCGCGGGGTCAGCGACAGGCCGTCGCCGTCCTGCGCCACTTCGATCTCGTCGGCGACGGTCCAGGAGCGTTCGCCCTTGGGACCCTTCACCGTGATGGTCTGGCCGTCGAGCGTGACGTTCACGCCCTTCGGCACAGTGATGGTTTTCTTGCCGATACGGGACATCTTAGTAGACCCTGCAGAGGACTTCGCCGCCGACGTTCGCATCGCGAGCGGCGGCGTCCGACATGACGCCCTTGGACGTCGAAAGGATCGAGATGCCCAGGCCGTTCTTGATCGGCTTCAGGTCGCCGATCGCCGAATAGACGCGGCGGCCGGGCTTCGACACGCGGGCGATCTCGGCGATCACCGGCTGGCCGTCGAAATACTTCAGCTCGATCTCGAACTGCGGGAACTCGCCCGGGTTCTGAACCAGGTTGTAGCCGCGGATGTAGCCTTCGTCCTGCAGCACGTCGAGGACGCGCTGGCGCAGACGCGAGGCCGGGGTCAGCACCTTGGAACGCTTGCGGGTCGCGGCGTTTTTGATGCGAGCGATCATGTCGCTCAGGGGATCGTTGATCATCATGACTGTCGTCTCCCCTTACCAGCTCGACTTCGTCAGGCCGGGGATCTGCCCCAGGTTGCCGAGTTCGCGCAGCGCGATCCGGCTCATCTTGAGCTTGCGGTAGAACGCGCGCGGGCGGCCGGTCACTTCGCAGCGGTTGCGAATGCGGTTCGGCGCGGAGTTCCGCGGCAGTTCCGCCAGCTTGAGGCGCGCGTCGAAGCGCTCCTCCAGCGGCAAGCTCTCGTCGTTGGCGGTCGCCTTCAGGGCTTCCCGCTTCGCGGCATACTTCGCAACCAGGGCCTTGACGGCTTCGTTGCGGTTTACGGCGCTCTTCTTAGCCATTGTTCTCTTCCCTTCCCGCTCAGTTCGTCACGAACGGGAACTTGAACTCGCTGAGGAGAGCCTTGGCTTCCTCATCGGTCTTGGCCGTGGTGCAGACAACGATGTCCATGCCCCACATCTGATCAATCTGGTCGTAGTTGATCTCCGGGAACACGATGTGCTCCTTCAGACCGGTGGCGTAGTTGCCGCGACCGTCGAACGAGGTGCCCTTCAGGCCGCGGAAATCCTTCACCCGCGGCAGGGCGATCGTGATGAACCGGTCCAGGAACTCGTACATCTGGTCGCCGCGCAGCGTGACCTTGCCGCCGATGACCATGCCTTCACGCAGCTTGAAGCCGGCGATGGAGTTGCGGGCCTTGGTCGGCACCGCCTTCTGGCCGGCGATGGACGACAGGTCCTTGAGGGCGGCGTTCGCCTTCTTGGAGTCGGCCACGGCTTCGCCGATGCCCATGTTCAGGACGATCTTGTCCAGCTTCGGCACCTGCATCTCGTTGGTGTAGCCGAACTTTTCCTTCATCACCTGGCGGATGCGCGCCTGGTATTCGCCCTTGAGGCGAGGCGTGTACTTCTCGGTAGCCATCAGATGACGTCTCCGGTCGTCTTGGCGAAGCGGACCTTCTTGCCGTCTTCGTCGCGGAAGCCGACGCGGCTCGCCTTGCCGTTGGCGTCGGCGACCGCGACGTTCGACAGGTGAAGCGAGGCTTCCTTGTTCTTGATGCCGCCTTGCGGGTCAGCCTGGCTCGGGCGCGTGTGGCGCTGAACCATGTTGACGCCTTCAACGACGACGCGGTTTTCGGTCGGCAGGACGCGCAGCACGTTGCCCGTGCGGCCCTTGTCCTTACCGGTCAGGACGACGACGCGGTCGCCCTTCTTGATCTTGGCGGCCATGTTACAGGACCTCCGGAGCCAGCGAGATGATCTTCATGTGGTTCTTGGCGCGCAGTTCGCGAGGAACCGGGCCAAAGATCCGCGTGCCGACCGGCTCGTTCTGCTTGTTGACGATGACGGCGGCCGACTTGTCGAAGCGGATGACCGAGCCGTCCTTGCGCTGGATGTCCTTGGCGGTGCGCACGACGATGGCGCGCACGACGTCGCCCTTCTTCACGCGGCCGCGCGGAATGGCTTCCTTGACGGAAGCGACGATGGTGTCGCCGATCGAGGCGTAGCGGCGCTTGGAGCCGCCCAACACCTTGATGCACATGACCCGGCGCGCGCCCGAATTGTCGGCCACTTCCAGGTTAGTTTGCATCTGGATCATTTGATCAGATCCTTCTGATTACGAGGCCGAAGCCGGGGAAAGGACTTCCCAGCGCTTCAGCTTGGACTTCGGGGCGCACTCGACGATGCGAGCGACGTCGCCGACCTTGAGCGCGTTGGCTTCGTCGTGCGCGTGGTACTTCTTCGAAAGACGCACGGTCTTCTTCAGAACGGGGTGCAGCAGGGTGCGCTCCACCTTCACGACGACGGTCTTCTCGCCCTTGTCGGAGACGACCACGCCTTCAAGAATTCGCTTGGGCATATTCGTTTCCTTACGAGGCCGACCGCTTCTCACGCAAAAGCGTCGAGATGCGGGCGATGTCTTTGCGCACTTCACCCACGCGGTGGGTCTTTTCCATCTGGCCGGTGGCCGCCTGGAAGCGCAGGTTGAACTGTTCCTTCTTGAGCCGCAGCAGCTCGTCGGACAGCTGGTCCGGGGTCTGGCCCCGGAGATCGGCGATCTTGGTCATCAGGCCGCTTCCTCAGCGAGAGCGATGCCGGCGTCGAGACGGGTCACGACCTTGGTGCGAACCGGCAGCTTGGCGGCGCCGAGACGCAGCGCCTCGCGGGCGATGTCGTCGGCCACGCCGTCGATTTCAAACAGGATGCGACCCGGGTGGCAACGCGCGGCCCAGTGGTCAACGGCGCCCTTGCCCTTGCCCATCCGCACTTCGGCCGGCTTGCCGGTGACCGGCAGGTCGGGGAACACGCGGATCCACACCCGGCCCTGACGCTTCATCTGGCGGGTGATCGCGCGGCGAGCCGCCTCGATCTGACGCGCGGTGATGCGTTCCGGCTCCAGCGTCTTCAGGCCGTAGGAGCCGAAGTTCAGCGAGAAACCGCCCTTGGCGGCGCCGTGAATGCGGCCCTTGAAGGCCTTGCGGTACTTGGTCTTCTTCGGTTGCAACATGACTTAGCTCTCACGTCCCCGATCGCGACGCGGACCGCGGTCGCCACGGGGGCCGCCGCGTTCGCGGCCTTCGTTCGACGACGGACCCGAAGCTTCCTGGGCCCAGCGCTTGTCCTGGGCCATCGGGTCGTGCTCCAGCACCTCGCCCTTGAACACCCAGACCTTGACGCCAATGATGCCGTAGGTCGTCTTGGCTTCGTAGAAGCCGTAGTCGATGTCGGCGCGCAGGGTGTGCAGCGGCACGCGGCCTTCGCGATACCACTCCATCCGCGCGATTTCCGCGCCGCCCAGGCGACCCGAGACGTTCATCCGGATGCCCTTGGCGCCCAGACGCATGGCCGATTGCATCGAACGCTTCATGGCGCGGCGGAAGGCCACGCGACGCTCGAGCTGCTGGGCGATGTTCTCGGCCACCAGTTGTGCATCGACTTCCGGCTTGCGCACTTCAACGATGTTCAGGTGAACTTCGCCTTCGCTGCGGGCCGAGATGTCCTTGCGGAGCTTCTCGATGTCGGCGCCCTTCTTGCCGATCACGACGCCCGGACGGGCGGCGTAGATGGTGATACGGCATTTCTTGTGCGGGCGCTCGATGATGATGCGCGACACGCCGGCGGCCGACAGGCGCTCCCGAAGCCACTCGCGCAGCTTCAGGTCCTGGTGCAGCAGGCGGGCGTAGTCGGCGCCGCCGGCGAACCAGCGGCTGTCCCACGTGCGGTTCACGCCGAGGCGCAGACCGATCGGATTGATTTTCTGACCCATCAGGCGGCCTCGCCGGCTTCACGGACCACGATGGTGATCTCGCTGAACGGTTTCAGGATGCGCGACGAGCGGCCGCGAGCGCGGCTCGCGAAACGCTTCATCACCAGGTTCTTGCCCACAAAGGCCTCGGCGACAACCAGGTTGTCGATGTCGAGGTTGTGGTTGTTCTCGGCGTTGGACACGGCCGAATACAGCACCTTGCGCACGTCGGTGGCGATGCGCTTGCGGCTGAACTCCAGCTCGTTCAGCGCCTTTTGCACCGGCATGCCGCGGATCGAGGCGGCCACCAGATTCAGCTTCTGAGGGCTGATGCGGACGTTGACCAGCTTGGCGCGGGCTTCGGTCGGGGACACCCGACGTTCGTTCTTGGACTGGGCCATCGGATTACTTCCTCTTGGCCTTCTTGTCCGCCGCGTGGCCCGGGAAGTTCCGGGTCGGGGCGAACTCGCCGAACTTCATGCCGACCATCTCTTCCGAGACCGACACGGGAACGTGCTTCTGGCCATTGTGCACGCCGAACGTCAGACCGACGAACTGCGGCAGGATGGTGGAGCGGCGCGACCAGGTCTTGATCACGTCCTTGCGGCCCGACGTTTGAACGGCGTCGGCCTTCTTGAGCAGATACCCGTCGACAAACGGGCCTTTCCAGGAGGAGCGGGCCATTCTTAGCGAGCCTTCTTCACGTGGCGGGTACGGATAATGAACTTGTCCGTAGCCTTGTTCTTGCGGGTGCGGGTGCCCTTGGTGTCCTTGCCCCACGGCGTGACCGGCGTGCGGCCGCCCGAGGTCCGGCCTTCACCACCACCGTGCGGGTGGTCGATCGGGTTCATGGCGACGCCGCGGACGTGCGGACGGAAGCCCATGTGGCGCTTGCGACCGGCCTTGCCCAGGTTCTGGTTCATGTGGTCGGGGTTGGAAACCGCGCCCACCGTGGCGATGCAGCCGTCCAGGACCATGCGCAGCTCGCCCGAGCCGAGACGGATCTGGGCGTAGCCCTGATCGCGGCCGACCAGCTGGGCGTAGGCGCCAGCCGAACGGGCCAGCTGGGCGCCCTTGCCCGGCTTCATCTCGATGTTGTGGATGATCGTACCCACGGGCATCGAGCGCAGCGGCATGGCGTTGCCCGGCTTCACGTCGACCTTTTCACCGGCGACGACTTGGTCGCCAGCCTTCAGGCGCTGCGGCGCGATGATGTAGGTCTTCTCGCCGTCCTCGTAGGTCACGAGCGCGATGAACGCCGTGCGGTTCGGGTCATACTCCAGACGCTCGACCGTGCCGACCGCGTCGAACTTGCGACGCTTGAAGTCGATCTTGCGGTACAGGGTCTTGGCGCCGCCGCCGCGGAAGCGAACGGCCACGCGACCGCCCTGCCCGCGTCCGCCCGACTTGGTCAGGCCTTCGGTCAGCGACTTCTCCGGGCGGCCCTTGTGCAGCTCGGAACGGTCGACCAGCACCAGGGCGCGGCGGCCCGGCGACGTCGGATTGTAAGTCTTCAAGGCCATCTGATCAGAGCCCCGTGGTGACGTCGATCGACTGGCCTTCAGCCAGCGTCACGATCGCTTTTTTGATGTCGACGCGGCGACCCAGGATGCCCCGGAACCGCTTGGTCTTGCCCTTTTGAACCAGGGTGTTGACCTTGAGGACGTTGACCTTGAACAGGCTTTCGACCGCCGCGGCGATCTCGTCCTTGGTCGCGGTGTCGGCGACGCGGAAGACGACCTTGTTCTGCTCCGACAGGATCGTGGCCTTTTCGGTGATCACCGGAGCCAGGATGGTGTCGTAGTGCTTGGCGGTGGGTTGAGCGCCGGCCATTACGCGGCCTCCTTCTCAGAGAAGCGCGCCTCGATCGCCTCGATGGCGGCCTTGGTCAGCACCAGCTTGTCCGCGCGCAGGATGTCATAGACGTTCAGGCCGGCGTTCGGCAGCACGTCGATGTACGGGATGTTGCGCGCCGCCAGGCCGAAGTTCACGTCGACTTCCGGACCGGCGATGATCAGGGCCTTGGCCCATCCCAGCTTGCCGAAGGCGTCTCGCAGAGCCGCGGTCTTGGCGTTCTCGACGTTCAGGGCGTCGACAACGACCAGATCGCCGGCCTTGGCCTTGGACGACAGGGCGTGACGCAGGGCCAGGGCGCGAACCTTCTTGGGCAGGTCATAGCCGTGGTCACGGACAACCGGACCAAAGGCGCGCGAGCCGCCGACGAACTGCGGTGCACGACGCGAGCCGTGACGAGCGCCGCCGGTGCCCTTTTGCTTGTACATCTTCTTGCCCGTACGAGAGTTCTCGTTGCGGGTCTGGACCTTGTGCGTGCCGGCGCGGCGCTTGGCCAGCTGCCAGTTCACGGTGCGGGCCAGCAGGTCGCCGCGGATGTCCGAGATGCCGAAAACGGCGTCCGACAGTTCCACGTCGCCGGCCGCGCCGCCGTCGAGCTTGATGACAGAGAGTTTCATTACGCTTCACCGCCTTCGGTCGCTTCGGCCGGGGCTTCTTCAGCCGGGGTCGAGGCGGGTTGAGCAGCGCCCTTGGACTTGACCGAGCCCGGGAACGGAGCGTCGGACGGACGGGTCTTCTTGATGGCGTCGCGAACCTTGACGTAGCTGCCATCGTGACCCGGGACAGCGCCCTTGATCATGATCAGGCCGCGCTCGGCGTCCACGCGGACGACGGTCAGGTTCTGGGTGGTGACGACTTCCTGGCCCAGGTGGCCGGCCATCTTCTTGCCCGGGAAGGTGCGGCCCGGATCCTGACGGTTACCCGTGGAGCCGTGCGAGCGGTGCGAAACCGAGACGCCGTGCGTCGCGCGCAGGCCGCCGAAGTTCCAGCGCTTCATGGCGCCGGCGAAGCCCTTACCGATGGTCTCGCCCTGAATGTCGACCTTCTGGCCCGCGATGAAGTGGTCCGCCGACAGCTCGGCGCCCACGTCCAGCAGACCGTCCGCATCGACGCGGAACTCGGTCACATAGGCCTTGGGCTCGACCTCGGCCTTCGCGAAGACTTCGCGTTGAGCCTTGGCCGTGTTCTTGGCCTTCTTTACGCCAGCACCCAGCTGAACGGCGACATAGCCGTCCCGCTCCTGGGTACGCTGGCCGACGACTTGGCAGCCGTCGAGCTGGAGCACAGTGACCGGAACGTGCGCGCCGTCATCGGCGAACACGCGGGTCATGCCCAGCTTCTTGGCGATCACGCCCGTGCGCATCGGATCCCGCCTCTTTCTTCTTTAGATCTTGATCTCGACGTCCACGCCGGCGGACAGGTCGAGCTTCATGAGCGCGTCCACGGTCTGCGGGGTGGGGTCGACGATGTCGAGCACGCGCTTGTGCGTGCGGATTTCAAACTGCTCGCGCGACTTCTTGTCGACGTGCGGCGAGCGGTTCACGGTGAACTTTTCGATCAGGGTCGGCAGCGGGATCGGACCACGAACGGTCGCGCCCGTGCGCTTGGCGGTGTTGACGATCTCGCGCGTCGAAAAGTCGAGGACGCGGTGATCAAAGGCCTTGAGCCTGATGCGGATGCTTTGATCCATATCGGTGCTTACTTCCAATGCGGTCGGAGGACCGCGTCCCTGTGAACCATTTCAAAGACCGAAGCCTTCGGGCCTAGGCCCTCAGGTACGCAAATCCGCAAAAACGAGCGGCCCACGCAGTCTCCCGCGAAGGCCGTGAAGTCCCAAGAAGCTGCAAAGAACAGGTACTTAGGTCGTCCCTGCGAACCGCGTCTGCATCCGGAGATGCACAGCCGGTCCAACAAGAGTGGCGCTTATGCCGATCGATTCCGCTTTCGTCAAGCGCATCCATGCACAAGGGCGCTTCGGCGGCGAAGGCTTCGGCAAAGCGCCAATCGGGAGCGGGGCGCGGGGAGATGCCGTTCTGGGGGTGCATTTACGGCTCCGCTTTCTTGCACACATGGCGGCGACACATCTGCGCCACATTGCGTGACAGTTCGGCAACAAAGAACCTCGTGATCGGCAAGCGGCGCAGTTTTCGCCTTCCGATCCGGGGCAAGGCTGGTAGCAGCCGCCCCCCGCCCCGCCGGAATGGTCCGTGGGCGGAGAGAAGAAGAACGGATACCTGAGTATGAAGACCCTTTTCCTCGCCTCGGCCGCCGCCGCCCTGTTCGCTGCTCCCGCCTTGGCCCAGGACGCCATCGGCTCGGTGGGCGTGTCCTACGCCAACCCGTCGATCGACACCGACTTCGGCGACGCGGACGCGGACGTCTGGACCGTGGACGGCACGGTGGCCCTGCCGATGAACGACTGGACCGTGACGCTGAACGGCGCGGTCGATTACGTCGAAGCCTTCGACGAGAGCGATGCGTCCGGCGCAGCCGCCGCTCACCTGACCCGCATGTTCACGCCTGACGTGCGCGCCGGCGCCTTTGTCGGCGTCAGCAATCTGGGCAACGAAGAGCTGTGGACCGCAGGCGTCGAGGCCCAGAAGTATCTGGACCAGGCGACGCTGACCGGTCAGGTGGCCTACACCAACGCCGACGACCTGTTCGAAGGCGTGGACGCCGACATCTGGACGGTGGGTGCGGACGCCGCCTTCTACCTGACGCCGCAGCTGCGCCTGAACGCGGGCGTCAGCTACAACAACGTCGATACCGACTTCGGCGACGGCGACGCCTGGACGTACGGCGTGGGCGGCGAGTACGAGTTCGCCAACTCGCCCTTCTCGCTGACGGCCGGCTACACCCGCGCCGACATCGAGTCGGTTGACGTGGACGTGGACAGCTGGACGATCGGCCTGCGCTACAGCTTCGGCGGCGGCATCCAGGCGCGCGACCGCGCCGGCGCCTCGCTGGGCTCGACCGCCATGTCGACGGTCCTGGCCGGCTTCTAAGCCTTACGGCCTGACGGACGACAGAGCCCCGGCGGAGCAATCCGCCGGGGCTTTTTGATGCCAAGGAGAAGAGAGAGAGGCCGGGGGTTCCACGACCCGGCCCCTCCCCTTCGCGGGCGACGGATCAGCGGCCGATGCTGACCGTGCCCGAACCGATCACCGAGCGGGAGACCTGGCCAGAAGCCTCGGCCACCGACACGTCGCCTGAGCCGGCGATCGCCACCTCGAGGTCGCCTGTACGGCCGCCGTAGCGGACGTTGCCCGAGCCGCCGATAGCAACCTCGAACTTCGGCATGTCGCCGGCCCGAACGGTGATGTCGCCCGAGCCGCCGATTGCGGCCTCGCCCGGGCCGTCCACGCGCGCCACCGTGATGTCGCCCGAGCCGCCCACGGAGGCCTCAAGTCGCCGCGTCGCGCCGGCCATGATGGATCCGGACCCGCCCACCGCCGCCTCGAGCTCGGACGAGGTTCCCGCCCGGATCGATCCGGAGCCGCCCAGCGCCAGGGACATCTTGCCCGTGGTGTTGGCGACCACCCAGTCGCCGCAGCCCCCATTGCCCAGATCGATCTCGCTTGCGCCGCGCCCGACCGAGCCGAACACCGCGCCGCTTGCCCCCACGTCCACCGAGCGAGGCGTCCGCAGCACGATCAGCGGGGCGTCCTCCAGCCGGACACGGCCGATGCTGCGAACCTCCACGGTCGCGCCCTCGCCCGGCTGGCGAGCGCTTGCGGGACCGCTGGAGCAGTTGCGGACGTCGTTGCGCAGACCGCCGTCGATGCGCACGTCCCCGCCTCGCCGCTGCACCTGGGGCGCCGGCAGATCCGCGCGACCGGGCGTGATCTCGACGCCGATGTCCGAACGATCCTCGACGATCACCACGACGCGGGCGACGGCGTCCTTGATCTCCACATCGGCGGCGAAGGCAGGGGCGGCGCAGCTCGTGGCGACGGCGGCCAAAAGTGCGGATCGAGCGGCGAACAGGGCGGTCTTCATCGGGTCTCTTCCTCTCCAGCTATGGATGGAACAGTGCCCCCCGCTCGGCCCCGAGTCATTTTAACTCGAGGTCATGACACCGATTTAACCTGTGGGCCTCAGCGCGCCCGCGCCATCGGCCGCGCCGATCTCCGGCTCGAAGTCGCGTTCGAAGCTGTCCAGCCGGCTCTTCAGCACCCCGGCCTTTCGCAGCGCCACCGAGGCCGCCCAGCGCGCAGCCAGTTCGGGCCGGCCCATCGTATCGGTGAAGCGTGGCCGCCCGCCCGCCCTGCGCATCGCCGCATTGGCGAACAGGGCGCCGTTCCGGAACCGCGAGGTCCAGGTCTGGAAGTCCATCGACAGGCTGACGCAGAAGCGGCCCTGGTTCTCCACCCGGTGCGGCGCATAGATCGGCCAGGTCAGCGCCTGCCCCGGCTCCAGGTCCATGACCTGGGCGTCGGCCTCGAACGCAAGCGTATAGGGCAGCTCCTCGGTCGTCTGGCGGGCGACCACCTGCTCCATCTGCCGCTCGGGCAGGTGCGCCTCGTCGCCCGGATAGACGAACACCCGCTTCCTGCCGCGCAGGTGAAACAGCACCACCCCCGCCGCGTCGAAATGGTAGGGCGCGCCCGATCGCGGCGAGGACAGAATCAGTTGTCCTGCGTTCCTCACCGCCTTCATGCCCGGATAGGTCGCCTGGATGCGGCGGAAATCTTCCATCGCCGCGGCCCACAGCTCGGGCCAGCCGGTCTCCACCTGGCGCAGATTGACCCACAAGCGGCCCTGCTTGATCGCCTCCAGCAGCTCGGCGCCCGACAGCCGCCCACGCGCGCCGGTGCGCAAGGAGACCTGTCCCGCCTCATCGTAGTCGTACAGGTTGATGTCGAAGAGATCAGCCGGATAGCGGTCCAGCAGCGCCGCCAGCGCCGCGTCTTCGGCGAAGCCGCGGTCGTTCAGCGTATGCGGATGGATCTTCGCCTCGGTGATCGGGCCCGGATAGCGGGTGCGGCGCTCGGTCATGATCGTTTTCCTCAGGCGTGGGCCACACGGTGGGGCGTCTTCTTGCGAGCCAAGGCCTTGCTTGCGGCCGATCGCGCCGCAATCGCCGCACCGCGCGCACGCGCAAGCGAGGTCGTCTCGCAGGCCTCGATGGCGGCCCAGCGCCGGCGGATGCTGGTGCGCAGCGCATCGCCCCGCCCGCCGCCGGCCCGGTTCAGCAGTTCCGCCGCCGCATCGCTTACGCTCGCTTGCACGCCGGGCTTCAGCACCACAGCTTCGCGTACGGTTCGGCGATCGTTGCAGAAGTACTTCTTGTAGTGCTCGCCTTCGAAGCCGAAGTCGAACACGCGGAACCCTTGGGCGCTCGCCCGTTCCATCGTGTCCATGCTCAGCAGTATGCCCGGCGAGCACCGCGCCAGGCTCGGCTCATAGACCGGGAACCAGAAATGATACTGGTCGCCGGCGTGAAGAGAGAACTCCAGCGCCGTCAACTGGCCGCCCGCGTGCATGGTCGCAATGGAGGCGCCGAAATCAGGATCCTCGGACCTCATCAGCGCGTACAGTAGCCGCCGTGTCCATTCGCAGGCGAAGATGTCGTGCAGGCCTGAACGCCGATACTGCGCCGATTTCAGGTCGATCAGCCGGTCCAGCAGCTCCGGGTCGCGCACCTCATGCCGCACCTCGATCGGGCCCAGCTCGGCGACCAGGCTCCGACGCGCCCGCTCCTTGTCCTTGAAGTATTTGCCGAAGGTCCTGCGACGCTCGGCGTACCAGTCGGCGTAGCCGCTCTCCGGCAGACGCACCATCACCGTCTGACGCTCTGCGCCCGCCTGTCCCTGGCCGACCCAGGCCGTGACGGTCAGACGGCTGGCGTTCAGAAGACGCGCCGCCTCTTCCAACGGGATCTCTACGCCTGGCGCGGAAATCACCCCGTGATAGTCGTTCATCGGCGCGCCCAGCGGCTGCACCGCTCGACCGCGCCTCTGGTGCGGGAAGAAGCCGACGACCTCGCCGCCACGCCGGAACACCGCCACCGCCGCCCCCGGGCAGACGCGCGAGGCGATTTCCGCATAGCGCCAGTGGAAGTAGGGGCTCGCCAGCGCCGCATCCACCGCCTGCCAACGCCGCCAAGAGGCGATCTGTTCGGACGACAGCGCCTCGGCCTTCACGATCTCGACCGAAACGGGTGGGTTCACGCGCGTCCATCCTTGCGCCGTCGCAGCAGCGGCATGGCTCATGCTCTACCCGCTACGCGTTTCAACACGGTTGATCGCCTTGGTGAATGCCGGATTCACATGGAGCCCCCCAAGGCTTTGAAGCGTTGGCGTTTGTCACGCATCAGAAAGCCGCCGCCATGACCGACGAACGTCCCGCCCCTTATCCCGCCGAAGACGAAAATCAGCGCCGGGATTCACCCGCAGGCCAGCCGCCTCGGCCGGCAACCGAGCCCAAGGGATCGGAAGGGTCCAGCAACTCCGGCGAGACCGCGACCAATCCCGCCACGGGCGAGCTGAACGACTGACGATCGCCGCGCTTCCCTTTGATCACTTGAGAACCCTGCCCATGATGTTTCGTCTCGCGCCCAAGACCGCCCTTCCCGCCGCCTCCGTTCTGGCCCTGCTCCTTGCGGGGTGCGGGGCGCCCGAGCCGTCCGGCGCGGAAAGGCCGGGCGCGAGCAGCGGTCCGGTCGGCGCGCAAGGCCCTCTGTCGGCACAGTCCATCAACGACGCCGCCTATCAAGCGACGCCCGAGCCTGCGCCGCCCGCCCAGGAAGGCCAGCCGGCCGCGCAGCCCCAGCCCAGCCCGGCCCTGATCCGCGCCCAGGTGCTGCTGGCCCGCGCCCGCTTCTCTCCCGGCGCCATCGACGGTCTGGGCGGGACCAACACGCGCCAGGCGCTGGCCGCCTGGCAGGAGGCGCAAGGTCTGGAGGCCAGCGGCGACCTGACGCCCGAAACCTACCAGCGCCTGATCCAGGCCGGCGGCCAACCCGTCACGACCGAATACGAGATCACCCAGCAGGACGTCGCCGGCCCCTACATCGGCGTGGTTCCGACCGAGGTCGAACCGCAGTCCCAGCTCCCTGCCATGGGATACGGCAACATCGTCGAAGCGCTGGCTGAGCGTTTCCACGTCAGCGAGGCCTTGCTGCGCGCCCTGAATCCGTCGGCCGACTTCAACCGCGCGGGTCAGCAGCTGGTGGTGCCGTCCGTCGGTCAGGTCCAACTGCCCGCCAATGTCGCCCGCATCGTCGTCGACAAGAGCCAGAGCGCCGTCATGGCCTATGACGAAAGCGACCAACTGATCGGCTTCTTCCCCGCCACCATCGGCAGCGGCGACAATCCGACACCTTCTGGCACTCTGAAGGTGAACGGCGTCGCCAGCAATCCGGACTACGTCTACGATCCGGACAAGCTCTCCTACGGCACCGAGACCGAGCGGCTGGTGGTCAAGCCAGGCCCGAACAATCCGGTCGGCGTGGTGTGGATCGATCTGAACAAGCCTTCCTACGGCATCCACGGCGCGCCTGAGCCCGAGACCATCGGCAAGACCGCCTCGCATGGGTGCGTTCGCCTGACCAACTGGGACGTGCAACTGCTGGCCGCGCGGGTGAAGCCTGGCGTCCAGGTCGTCTTCCAGGGCTGACCCGACGAAAGGCGGAGCGGCGGTTACGGCGCCGCCGCTCCAAATGTCGTGCCGTCCCACAGGTCGCAGTGGTGACGCTCGAAGAAGGTCGCGTCCATCCGGTCGCCTTCAGGGTGAAACACCCGGACCGGTCCGCCGCCTTGCGCCGCCGCCTTCCAGTCCGGATCGAAGCCCGGCTGACCGAACCCGGCCCACATGCTGCGCATCCGCGCCGAGAGCACGCGTTGCTCAGGCGTGAACCGCTTCACATCGGCGAAGATCCAGCTGGTCCCGAACACATAGGCGAGCTCGCTGGCGTGATACGCCCCGAGGTCCAGCCCCACCAGCCGGTCCGGCAGGACAAAGGGCGCGCCGCGATCGGCGAACTCGTAACCCCACACCGGCCCATGTTGCGCCAGCACGCGCCGCAGCGCGTTGGAGGGACAGGCGAACCTCTGGTCGGTGAAGTTTGTCGCAATGGCGATGGCGGGTCCGTCGTCGCCGACCGGATAGCGCTCCAGCACCCGCGCCGCCTCGTCGCCGTACATCCACCCCGTCTCCTTGACGTAACGATCCATGCTCTGAACCTCGTTGGCGAACAGCCGCCCTTCGTCCAGGTTTGTGCCGATCATCACCGGCGTCCGGACGTAGCGTCCCCCATGGAAAGCCACGGCCGGGTTTTCGGGCGTGATGCGGTCGCCGTACACGGGCCCCCACGAGCCCAGCCCGTTGATCCCCGCCCTTCGTGACGGCGCCCGGGCGATCCGCCAGGCGGGCGTCTCCCTCAGGCAGGCGATCTGATCCTTCCCAGTGCAGCCCAGCGCCTCGGCAAAGGCCGGCCCGCTCTTCGCCGCATCCTGCGCCGCCACCAGCGAAGACGGCTCCAAGCACCCGCCGCTCTGCAGGATCACCTGATGGAACAGCCCCTCCGAGCCTGGCGACGCCATCAGATAGCAGGCGCTCCATGCCCCCGCGCTTTCCGCGAACAGGGTGACCTTGCCGGGATCGCCGCCGAAGGCTGCGATGTTGTCATGCACCCAGCGCAGCGCCGCCTGCTGGTCCATCAGGCCAAAGTTGCCGCCGAATTCCTCGCCGTCGCCCTCCATCTGCGGATGCGCCAGCCAGCCCAGCGCCCCCAGACGATAGTTGATCGTCACCACCACCCGCCCCTGTTCGGCGGCCAGCCGCGACGGATCGTAGTTGGCGCCTGAGCCGACGGTGAAGGCCCCGCCCGGCACATAGACCATCACCGGCAGGGTCTCGGGCGCGTCCGCTGGCGCATAGATGTTGAGGTAGAGACAGTCCTCCGAACCCACGACGATCCCGCCGCCACCGCCCAGAATGGCCTTGCGCCCGACCGCCTGGGTGCAGTCGGAGCCGATGCGCGTCGCATCGCGCCGGCCCTGCCACGGCTCCACCGGCTGCGGCGCGCGCCAGCGCAAGGTTGCCACCGGCGGCCGGGCATAAGGAACACCGAGGAAGGCGCGAACGCCGGCTCCCTCCACGCCGCGCACCACTCCGCTTTGCGTCGAGGCCAGGACCGCCTCGGCGTCGGAGGCGAAGCGCACCTGGTGCACCCGGCCGGGATGGATCGCGCAGGCGCCGAGGCCCAGCAGCGCAAGAAGGGCGAGCCGCGTCAGTGACCGCATCGTTGAACCTTGGCGGTTAGGAGGAACAGCAGCTAACGCGCGGGCGGCGCTCGGTTTCCCTGATCCCGAGCTAGGTTCTCGAACCAGTCGGCGTAGACCGTGTTGCGCGCCATGCGGCGGTTCAGGTCGGGCGCGCCGTCGCTCCACCACACCGGGCCGCGTTCGCCAAGCGCGCGCTTCGCCGCATCCAATTCGGCTCGGGCCCGCGCCACCGCCTCGTCGTCTCCGGCCTTCAGGCCCAGGCCCACCTCTCGCCGCGCCGTCATCAGGGCCGCGACCTGCGCGCTTCGCTCGGCCTCGGGCAGGTTCGGATTGCTCCTGCGCCACAGACGACCCCGGACCACGAAGTAGCGGCCGTCCGGCGTGTCGGGATAGCGATCCTGGGTCATGCAGCCACAACGCAAAACCCCCGCCGGATCGCTCCGACGGGGGTAATGTTTAGGTCTCAAGACCGATCGCGATCAGGCGATGATCTTGGAGACCACGCCGGCGCCGCCTCCCCGTTCGCGGTTTCCGCGGACGGGGCTCGTTGCGAAGATCAGGCGATGATCTTCGAAACGACCCCTGCTCCAACCGTGCGGCCGCCTTCGCGGATGGCGAAGCGCAGCTTTTCTTCCATGGCGATCGGGGTGATCAGTTCGACGTTCAGCTCGGCGTTGTCGCCGGGCATGATCATCTCCACGCCTTCCTTCAGGTGCACGATGCCGGTCACGTCGGTCGTGCGGAAATAGAACTGCGGGCGGTAGTTGGTGAAGAAGGGGGTGTGACGACCGCCTTCTTCCTTGGTCAGGATGTAGGCTTCGGCCACGAACTTGGTGTGCGGGGTGATGGAGCCCGGCTTGCACAGCACCTGGCCGCGCTCGACGTCTTCACGCTTGGTGCCGCGCAGCAGCACGCCCACGTTGTCGCCCGCCTGGCCCTGGTCCAGCAGCTTGCGGAACATTTCCACGCCCGTGCAGGTCGTCTTCTGGACCGGACGGATGCCGACGATCTCGACTTCCTCGCCGACCTTGACGATGCCGCGCTCGACGCGACCCGTCACCACGGTGCCGCGGCCCGAGATCGAGAACACGTCTTCCACCGGCATCAGGAACGGCAGGTCCACCGGACGCTCAGGCTGCGGGATGTAGGCGTCAACCGTGGCCATCAGCTCCAGCACGCGCTGTTCGCCGATTTCCGGGTTCACGCCGTCGGTCGCGGCCTTGGCCGAGCCCTTGGTGATCGGAATGTCGTCGCCCGGGAACTGGTAGGACGAAAGCAGCTCGCGCACTTCCATCTCGACGAGCTCGAGCAGCTCCTCGTCGTCGACCAGGTCGACCTTGTTCATGAACACCACCAGCGCCGGCACGCCGACCTGACGGGCCAGCAGGATGTGCTCGCGGGTCTGCGGCATCGGGCCGTCGGCGGCCGAAACCACCAGGATCGCGCCGTCCATCTGGGCGGCGCCCGTGATCATGTTCTTCACATAGTCGGCGTGGCCGGGGCAGTCGACGTGGGCGTAGTGACGGTTGGCCGTCTCATATTCCACGTGCGCGGTGTTGATCGTGATGCCGCGAGCCTTTTCTTCCGGCGCCGCGTCGATGTCCTCGTACTTCTTCGCCGTGGCGCCGCCCGACTTCGCCAGCGTCATCGTGATCGCCGCCGTCAGCGTCGTCTTGCCGTGGTCAACGTGACCAATCGTGCCGATGTTGCAGTGCGGCTTCGTGCGTTCGAACTTTTCCTTGGCCATCGCCAAAACTCCTGATTGGCCCGGGTCCGTTCAGCGGATGGGCGTCATGCTCATCAAAAACCTGGAGCGGGTAGACGGGATCGAACCGACATCCTCAGCTTGGAAGGCTGCTGCACTACCATTGTGCTATACCCGCGCAAAGAATGCGGGCGCCCACAAGGGACAACCGCACCCGGCCGCTTTGTCGTCCCAGGCCGCGTGGTTCAAGAAGCGCGTGGTGGGGGAAGCAGGACTCGAACCTGCGAAGCTTACGCAGGGGATTTACAGTCCCCCCCCTTTGCCGCTCGGGACATTCCCCCGCGCGCGTCTCGAAACCGCCGAAACCGCTTCATCCACGACCATTCGGACGAGGGTGAAACAAAAGCCTTCGGCTTGTCCCACCGCCTGGTTTAGACGGTGCGCCAGACCCGAAAGCCCCTAGGGCTCCAAATCGGAGGGCGTCTTATAGTGTCGTCGAAATCAGAACGCAACGACCGGAAACAAGGGAAAAACGCGGGCGCGAAATCGCGCGGAGACAGCCCGCGAGCGCGCCCTCAAACGCCCGCCGTGCAAGGACGCGGGCCAGCGGAAGCGCCGCGTGGCGCGCCTCGCGGAGGCGGCGCCAGCCGGGCGGATGCGGACAACTTCCTGTGGGGCCGGCACCCCGTTCTGGCGGCCCTGGCGAATCCCGCCCGGCGCGGCATGGGCCGCCTGCTGGCGACGCCGGACCGGGCGGAGGAGATCGAACGCGACAGTCTCGCGCACGGGCACAGGATCGAGGTGGTGGACGCTCAGGCGCTGACCCGCATGCTGCCGCAGGGCGCGGTGCACCAGGGCCTGGCGTTCAAGGTGCAGCCGCTGGAGGGGGTGCCGCTGGAGGAGATCGCAGAACCAGCGCAAGGGCTGATCGTGATGCTGGACCAGCTGACCGATCCGCAGAACGTCGGCGCCATCTTCCGCTCGGCCCTGGCGTTCGGGGCGCGCGGGATCGTGGTGCAGGACCGGCACGCGCCCGCGCTCGCCGGAGCGCTCGCCAAGGCAGCGGTGGGGGCGACCGAGCGGCTGCCGCATGCGCGGGTCACCAACCTGTCGCGGGCGCTGGAACGGCTGGCGGACCTGGGTTGGCGCGCGGTGGGGCTGGACGGGTCCGGCGAGCAGACGCTGGAAGAGGCGCTCGACGCACGCCCAACGGTGCTGGTCATGGGATCAGAGGGAGACGGCATCCGCCGGCTGGTGGCCGAACACTGCGACGCCCTGGCTCGTATTCCGATGCCCGGCGGGTTCGAGAGCCTGAACGTGTCCAACGCAGCGGCGGTGGCGCTGTACGAGGCGGCGCGCGCGCAAAGGGCATAGCCTCTCCTCCCTGCCGGGAAGCGGCGGAGAGGTGGATCGGCGGCGCAAGCCGACGAGACGGAGGGGTTCTGCGAGGCGGACACGGCCCCTCCGTCACGATGCTGCGCATCGCGCCACCTCCCCATCGCTTCGCGACAGGGAGGAGAGGTCGTGACGCTTGGCGCGGCGAGAGGTCGCGGGTAGAGAGCGGCCATGGAATTTCTCGCCTCTCCCGAATTCGCCAGCCAGGCGTCCGCCCTCGGCCAGGTCCTGCTGATGGACCTGGTGCTGGCCGGCGACAACGCCGTGGCCGTGGGCCTGGCTGCCGCCGCCCTGCCGCAGGACCAACGCAAGAAGGCGATCCTGATCGGCCTGGCCGCCGCGGTGGTGATGCGCATCGGATTCGCCCTGATCACCGTGCAGCTGCTGGCGTTGGTCGGTCTCCTGCTGGCCGGCGGGCTGTTGCTGCTGTGGGTGTGCTGGAAGATGTGGCGCGAACTGCAGGAGCAGCGCACCCACGACCAGGCGGAGGCCGAGAAGGAACTCGAGCTCGCCTTGAGCATCGAGCACGGCCAGGGTCCTTCGCCCGAGGAACTGGGCCTCAAGCGAAAGACCTTCGGCGCCGCCCTGCTCCAGATCATGGTGGCCGACATCACCATGTCGCTGGACAACGTCCTGGCCGTGGCCGGTGCGGCGCACGAGCATCCGTGGATCATGGTGTTCGGCCTGGTGCTGTCGATCGCGCTGATGGGCGTGGCGGCGACCTTTATCGCCAAGCTGCTGCATCGCTACCGCTGGATCGGCTACATCGGCCTGGTGGTGGTGCTGTATGTCGCGCTGCACATGATCTGGGACGGCGCGCGTCAGGTGGTGGTGCGCACGGGCAACCTCGAGCCGTTCAACGCCTCCGCGCCCGGCTTCCTGGAGATCGACGAGGATGAAGCCGCGCACCACCTGGGTCAGCAGCGCAGTGAGGGCAGCGCGGTTCCTGGCCCTGCCGAGCCCGACCCGGCCGCCGCTCAATGACGGCTGTGGCGGCCATCGACGTCAGGCAGGCGCGCGAGCTGCTGGAGGCCGGCGACGCCGTGCTGATCGATGTGCGCGAGCCGGATGAGTTCGCCGCCGCCCGCATCAAGGGCGCGATCCTGGCGCCGCTCAGCCAGATGCCCCAGGCCTGGTTGGGGCTGGATCTGCCGGTCGACAAGACGGTGATCGTCATGTGCCGCGTCGGCGGCCGCAGCGGACGGGTGTGCGCGGCCTTTGGTCCAGAGGGACCGGACGGCCAGGCGGTGGTCAACATGGACGGCGGCATCCTGGCCTGGCAGGCGGCCGGCCTGCCTGTCACCGAGGGCGATCAGTAGCCCAGCGCGCCAAGGCGTCTCGCATCCATTGTGGGGCGTCGACGAAGTCGGGCTGAAGATCGGTCATCGCGGCGGCTCGTTCCCGCATCTGCTCCAACGGCGGCATGTCGTGCTGCGCGCGTTCCGCGTCCGTTGTCGCCGGATCGACGTCCCAAAGCCGCCAGCCCTGTCCATCGGGCACGATGTTGGATCCGAACTTCTGCGGTCGGCCGGAATACATGAGCGAACGATCCAGCGCCGCCGCCGCCAGCCAGCGCGCGTTGCGATACCCGAGCTGGTCGGCGCGGGTCGCCAGCTGATGCGCCTGATAGGCTTCATCGCTGCGGTCGCCGTGGTTCAGCACCCAGGCCGCGGCGTAGAAATCTTGCGCGGTGCTAGGTGGAGCCGCGGCGAGCAGGTGGAGGACCCGCTTACGCCGGTCGGCGTCTCGCCGGCGCAGGGCGGCATAGGCGGCCGTACCCGCAACCACGGCGCGATCCTCCGCCTGATCGTCGGCGAGCAGTTCGCAATACGACCCGCCCGCGTCCGTCACCGGCTCAGGCCTCCGCGCCGCCGAAGCGTTCGGACCATTCGGCGACCTGGGCGTCTTCGATCTTGGCGAACAGCACGCCCTGTGCGGCCACGGCCTGGCCGACGGGCAGGACGTTCAGCAGGTCCTCGTCGGCGCCTGGCCAGCTGAGGTCGGTCGAGCCGACGGACGCCGCGATCTTTTCGGCCGAGAATGGCAGGATCGGCGCGGCCAGGCGCGCGAACAGGGCGACGAGGTTCAGGCCGGTGCGCACGCCCACGGCCGCGCGGTCGCGGTCGGTCTTCAGCGCGGTCCAGGGCGCCGCTTCCTGCAGATATTCGTTGCCAAGCACCCAGCAGGCGCGGATCGCGGCCGAGGCCTTGCGGAACTCCATGGCCTCGAACTGCTCGGTCGCCTCGGCGAGGCCGGCGCGCAGGTCGATCAGCAGCTTTTCCTCGACCGGACCAGCTTCGCCGCCTTCGGGCGCGACGCCGTCGAACTTGGACTCCGCGAACTTGACGATGCGGTTGACGAAGTTGCCCAGCACGTCGGCCAGGTCCTTGTTGGTCGATGCCTGGAAATCCTCCCAGGTGAACGGCGAATCGGCGTGTTCGGGACCATAGGCCGTCAGGCGCCAACGCCAGTAGTCGGCGGGCAGCAGTTCCAGCGCCTGATCCATGAAGACGCCGCGCTTCTGCGAGGTCGAGAACTTGCCGCCATACCAGTTCAGCCAGTTGAAGGCCTTGAGTTGGTCGACGGTCTTCCATGGCTCGCCCGAGCCGATGATGGTGGCGGGGAAGCTGACGGTGTGGAAGGCGACGTTGTCCTTGCCCATGAACTGGACATAGCGAACGTCTTCGGCGCCCTCGTCCAGCCGCCACCAGGAGCGCCAGTCGTGACCGGTGGCCTCCGCCCACTCCTCGGTCGCCGCGATGTATTCGATGGGCGCGTCGAACCAGACGTAGAAGACCTTGTCCTCCATGCCCGGGCGAGGAAAGCCGTCCTTGGTCACCGGCACGCCCCAGGCGAGGTCGCGGGTGATGCCCCGGTCGATCAAGCCTTCGTCCAGATGCTTGTAGGCGATGGACTTGGCCAGCTGCTGCCAGCCGGTCTTGCCATCGACCCAGGCGCGGATCTCGGGCTCGATCTTCGTCTGAAGCAGATAAAGGTGGCGGGTGTCGCGCACCTCCAGGTTCCGCGAGCCGGACACCGCCGAATAAGGGTCGATCAGATCGGTGGGATCGAGCAGGCGGCCGCAGTTGTCGCACTGGTCGCCGCGCGCCTTGGGATAGGCGCAGTGCGGGCACGTTCCCTCGACATAGCGGTCGGGCAGGAAGCGGGCGTCGTCGATCGAGTAGATCATCCGATCCACCCGCTCTTCGATAAGGCCGTTCCGCTCCAGCGCCTCGGCGAAATGCTGCGTAAGGCGGTGGTTCTGAGGGTTGGACGAGCGGCCGAACGCGTCATAGCTGAGGCCGAACGCCTCGCCCGCCCGCTTCTGGATCTGGTGCTGTTCGTCGCAATAGGTGCGCACGTCCTGGCCGGCGGCGGCAGCGGCCAGCTCGGCCGGCGTGCCGTGCTCGTCGGTGGCGCAGATGTAGAGGACCTCATGCCCTTGCGCCCGCTTGAACCGCGCCCAGACGTCCGCCGGCAGCATCGACCCCGCCAGGTTCCCCAGGTGCTTGATGCCGTTGATGTAGGGCAGCGCCGAGGTGATGAGGATGCGGGCCATGGGTTCCTGAGTGGCGAGTGGCGAGTGGCGAGTGGCGAGTGGCGAGTGGCGAGTGGCGAGTGTTAGTGGCGACGGATGTCGGGGACGGCAAGGTGTAGCGGCGGAAAAGCGCGTGGTCGCGGCTACTCGCCTCCCGCCGCTCGCCGCTCGTAACTCGCCCGCCTCGCCACACGCAGGAACCGCCCGGTCAGCAGCCCGCCGGACACGAGGCTGGCGATGATCACCGCCCAGACAAGCCCGTCCACGCCGATGCGGTGGGCCAGCACCCAGCCCAGCGGGATCATCACCAGGCCGTAGGAGCCGAAATGCATGAGGGTCGGCCACCAGACGTCGCCCGCGGCACGGTTGGCCTGGGCCGCGACCACCTGGATGCCGTCGGCGACGAAGAACAGGGTGGCGAGCGCGAGCGCCGGGCCGGCGATGGCGACCACGGCCGGATCGGTGCTGTAGGCGCGCACCAGAAGCGCCGCCGTGGGCCAGATCAGCAGCGCCACGATCAGGGCCAGCACCGTCACCACCGCCAGGCCGACCAGGCCGCCGCGCAGAACGCCGGCGCGATCGCCCGAGCCGTAGCTCTGCCCCACCACCACGGCGGTGGCCGACGACAGGCCCATGGGCATCATGAAGACGATGGCGGACATGTTGATGACGATGGCCCACCCCGCCGTCTCGGCCGCGCCCAGCAGGCCCGCGATCACCGTCATGGCGGCGAAGGCGCCGACCTCGATGAAGTTGGAGGCGCCTGCGCCCAGGCCCACCTTGACCTGCTCGCGCTCCGTCACGCGGTCACGCGCGGGCTTGCGCCAGAGGTTCCAGGCCTTCGCCTCGGGTTGGCGGACGATGTAGATCACCAGAAAGACAGCCAGCGCCGTGCGCGCGCCGAAGGTCGCCCAGGCCGAGGCTGCGGCGCCGTCAACGCCAAGGTTCAGCAGGTCGGGCACCAGCAGCAGGTTCAGCCCGACATTGACGCCATTGGCCACCCACATGGCCCACATGCCGGGCTTAGGCCGCGACAAGCCCTCCAGGAAGAACTGCGCCGCCACCGAGACCAGATAGGCCGGCATCGACAGGGCGAAGATCACCAGCGGCAGGGCCGCGCCCTCGCCCAGCCCGTCCTCGAAGCCGACGTTGCGCATGACCCAGGGGCCGGCCAGCACCATCAGCAGCAGCGACGCGACCCCGATCTGAAGCGAGTAGACGACGCCGCGCCGCAGCACCGCGCCGACCTCGGCGTGTCGCCCCTCGCCCAGCATGCGGGCGGTCATCACCTGCACGCCCATCATCAGGCCGACGGCGGTGGTCAGCACCACCGACGATGGGGCCCAGGCCAGCGAGTGGAAGGCCAGCTCTTGAGAAGAATAGTGACCGACCACAATGGCGTCGGTCAGGCCCATGGTCATGATGCCGATGCGCGCCAGCACGACCGGCCAGGCCAGTGACGAGAGCTGGCGCAGGGTAGCGCGAGTTTGGAGGGACAGGATGGACATGGGAGCCGCGCCAGACCACGCGCGGCCGTCCGGGTCAACTCGGCGGCCTACCAGGCGCCGAGTTCGCGCAGCTGACGCACCAGATCCTCCGGCGCCTCTCCCGCGTCGACGGCGGACAGATCGATAGGCGCGTCCTTGGGCTCGAAATAGCGCCAGCCCTGAAAGGGACGCCTGCCCAGAGGCGCGGTGCGCACCACCACCGGTTCCAGCGTGATCTCGCATCGACTGGCCTTGCCTTCACCAAGCGTGGCGATGTTCAGCACCGGCTGGCGGCAGACAATCGTTCCCTTGACCACCCAGAACAGCGATCCGCCGTCCTCGATCTCGGCGGCGCGCTTGGGCGTCATGCGGGTGTGGACCACCAGCGGCTGGCCGCCCTGCGCGCGTCGTTCCAGCCATTCGACGTCGGGCACGCCGACGCCGAGCTTGATCATGTGAAGAGGCATGGGCCGCCAAGTAGGGAGCCGGCGGCTCGGTGGCTACATTCTTAATGAAGGCAAGCTATCGATCCGGCTGCGGCGAAGCTTGTTCCGGCTTCGCGCCGAACGGGCTGCCATGTACGGATTGATTACCCGCCTGACCGCCGCGAGCGGACGGCGTAACGAATTGGCCTTGATGCTGCTGGATCCGGCGGCAAACCGGCGCGGCTGTCACCACTATGTGGTCGCGCTCGGCACGGACGGACCGGACAGCCTGTGGGTCACCGAAATCTGGATCAGCGAAGAGGCTCATCGCGCGTGGGTGGCGGAGATCAGGGATTCCGAGGTGCTGAAGCCTGCGCTGGCGCTGATCGCCACCTGGGGCGACACCATCATCACCCGCCCGCTGGCCGGAATCGGGCTGTAGGGCCTCAGTCGGCCGCTCGGACCTGGGCCAGAACGGCGCCGTCGGTGACCTGGTCGCCCACCGTGACGGACAGGCCCGAGACCACGCCGTCGAACGGCGCGACCAGCGCATGCTCCATCTTCATGGCCTCCAGAACCACAACAGTCTGGCCCTTGGTCACGGCGTCGCCGTTCGACAGCGGCGCAGCGACGATCCGGCCAGGCATGGGCGCGCGCAGGGCGCCGTCGGAGGCCGCGCCTGACGCCGCAGCCTTGACGCGGAACCGCTCCACCCGCCGCGCCTCGCCGTCGACGAACAGCACGAAGTCGTCGCCGTCGGCCTGGAAGCCAAAGAGGCGCTCGCCGGTCTGCACCTGATCGAAGCCGACCTGGGCGATCGGCCCGCCGTCGATGCGCCAGCCGCCGGGCGCCGGCGCGGCTTCGCCGTGGATGGCCTCGCCGTCCAGCAACGCCCAGGTCGCAGTGCGCGCGCGCGCGTTCAGGCGAAGCCCATACGAAAGGCCCGGCTGGCCGCTCCAGGGCGAATAGCGATCGGCAGAGTCGGGGCCGCCATCCAGCGCCGCCTCGGCGATCAGGGTCAAGGCGGCGGCGCGAGCAGAGGCCTCGTCGCGAGAGGCCAGAGCCCCCTCCTCCGCCCCGATGAAGCCGGTGTCCACATCGCCCTCGACGAACCGGGGATGCTCCAGGCATCGTTTGAGAAAGGCGGCATTGGTGCGGACTGGCCAGACCTCGACCTCGCCGCAGGCCTGCGCCAGCCGCTCGGCCGCCGCCTCGCGCGTCTCCTCATGCACGATCAGCTTGGCGATCATGGGGTCATAGAACTGGCTGACCTCGCCGCCCTGCTCCACCCCCGTGTCGATGCGAACGTCGTCCGGCAGGCGGAAATGATCCAGCCGTCCGATCGAGGGCAGGAAGCCGTTGGCGGGGTCCTCGGCATAGAGGCGCGCCTCCATGGCCCAGCCGTTCAGGGCGATCTCATCCTGCTTCAGCGGCAGGGGCTCGCCCGCGGCGACGCGGAATTGCCATTCCACCAGATCGACGCCTGTGACGCTTTCGGTCACCGGATGCTCGACCTGAAGGCGGGTGTTCATCTCCATGAACCAGATGCGGTCGGCGTTCAGACCCTCCGACGCATCAGCGATGAATTCGATGGTGCCGGCGCCGACATAGTCGACCGCGCGCGCCGCCTTGATCGCGGCGCCCGTGACGGCGGCGCGCGTCGCCTCATCCATGCCGGGGGCCGGCGCCTCTTCGATTACCTTCTGGTGGCGGCGCTGCAGCGAGCAGTCGCGCTCGAACAGGTGCACGACCTGGCCGTGACGGTCGCCGAACACCTGCACCTCGATATGGCGAGGCCGGGTGATGTAGCGTTCGATCAGCACGCGATCGTCGCCGAACGCCGCCTTGCCTTCCCGCTGGGCGCTGGCCAGGCCGTCGGCGAAGTCCTCGGGCCGATCGACCCGCTTCATGCCCTTGCCGCCGCCGCCGGCCACGGCCTTGATCAGGACGGGATAGCCGACGCGGTCCGCCTCGGCCGCCAGGGTCGCGGCCGTCTGGTCCTCGCCCTGATAGCCGGGGGTGACGGGCACGCCCGCCTGGATCATCAGCGTCTTGGCCGCATCCTTCAGGCCCATGGCGCGGATCGAAGCGGGGTCGGGGCCGATCCAGACAATGCCCGCCGCTTTCACCGCATCCGCGAAGTCGGCGTTCTCGGACAGAAAGCCGTAGCCGGGATGGATCGCCTCCGCACCCGTCGCCCTGGCGGCCGCCAGCACCTTGGCCGCGTCGAGATAGCTCTCGCGCGCCGCCGCCGGCCCGATCAGCACCGCCTCGTCCGCCTCGCGCACATGCAGGGCGTCCGCGTCGGCTTCCGAATACACCGCGATCGTGCGGATCCCCATGCGGCGCGCGGTGCGAAAGACGCGGCAGGCGATCTCGCCGCGATTGGCGACCAGGACGGAGGTGAACATCAGGCGGCTTCCCGGAAGGCGTTGTGTGCGGGCGGTCTCATGCCGCCCTTGTCGAAGTCGATCTCACTGGAACCAGCTGGGCTGGCGCTTGTCGAGAAAGGCGCGCACGCCCTCCTGCCCTTCCGGCGACACGCGCGCGCGGGCGATGCGGCGGGCGGTGTCCTCGATCAGGCTCGTGTCCAGCTTGTGCTCGGCGACGTGGTGGACCAGCCTCTTGGCGTCGCCCATGGCGCCCGGCGCATTGCCGGCCAGGCTGTCGCTCAGCATCGAGATGAACTCGTCCATCGAGCCTTCCGGCAGGACCATGTCGATCAGACCGGCGTGGGCGGCGTAGTCGGCGTCGAAGATGTTGCCGGTCAGGAACAGCTGGCGGGCGCGGCGCGCGCCGACGGCCTCGACCACATAGGGGGCGATGGTCGCCGGAATCAGGCCCAGCTTGACCTCGGAAAAGGCGAACCGACTGCCCTCGATCGCCACGGCCATGTCGCAGGCGGCGACGATGCCCGCGCCGCCCCCCATGGCCGACCCCTCGACCAGGGCCACCGTCAAGGCCGGCACGTCGTGCAGGCTCTTCAGCATCTTGGCCAGACCCATGGCGTCGTCGCGGTTGTCGCCCTCGCTCCAGTCGGCGGCGTCGCGCATCCAGGAGAGGTCGGCGCCGGCGCTGAAGGTCCCGCCCGCGCCGCGCACGAACACGACCCGCACATTGTCGGCCCCATGCAGGGTGTCGAACGCCTCGTGCAGCGCGGCGACGGTGGCCGCATCAAAGGCGTTTCGCTTGTGCGGCCGGTTGATGGTGACGAAGACCGCCCCGTCCTCGGTCGAGTCGATCTGCACCAGTTCGTCGTCGGCGTCGGGCGCGGCGCCCGGCACCAGCGGCTGGGCGATCGAGTTGATCTGCGCCTCCTCGGCGTCGGTGACGTCCAGGGCGTTCAGCTCGGCTTCGGTCGGGATTTCGCGATCGGTCATGGCAGTTCTCCAGCTCAGCATCCCCTCTCCCAGCGGGAGAGGGAGGGACCCGCCGCGAAGCGGTGGGAGGGTGAGGGTCGAGGCGTGCGCTATGGACCGCCGTCGATCCCTCATCCGGCCCTTCGGGCCACCTTCTCCCAACGGGAGAAGGATGAATAGGTTACATCCTGAACACGCCGAAGGTGGTATCCGGGATCGGGGCGTTCAGGCTGGCGCTGATGGCGAGACCAAGCACGTCGCGGGTCTGGGCCGGGTCGATGATTCCGTCGTCCCACAGGCGGGCGGTGGCGTAGTAGGGATTGCCCTCGTCCTCGTACTTCTGGCGGATGGGGGCCTTGAAGGCCTCGGCGGCGTCCGTGGTCCAGGTCTCGGCGTCGCGGTGCACGGTGGCGAGCACGCTGGCGGCCTGTTCGCCGCCCATCACGCCGATGCGGCTGTTCGGCCAGGTGAACAGGAAACGCGGCGAATAGGCGCGGCCGCACATGCCGTAGTTGCCGGCGCCGAAGCTGCCGCCGATCAGAACGGTAAACTTGGGCACCTCGGCCGAGGCGACGGCGGTGACCAGCTTGGCGCCGTCCTTGGCGATGCCGCCGGCCTCGTACTTGCCGCCCACCATGAAGCCCGAGATGTTCTGCAGGAACAGCAGCGGGATCTTGCGCTTGCAAGCCAGCTCGATGAAGTGCGCGCCCTTTTGTGCGCTCTCGCCGAACAGCACGCCGTTGTTGGCCAGGATGGCGACGGGATAGCCCCAGATCCGGGCGAAGCCGCACACCAGGGTCGCGCCGTACAGCGCCTTGAACTCGTCGAACTCGGAGCCGTCGACGATGCGGGCGATGACCTCGTGCACGTCATAGGGTGCGCGCACGTCCTCGGGGATCAGGCCATAGAGCTCGGCCGGATCGAAGGCCGGCGCGCGAGGCTCTCGCACGTCCATCTCGACGGCCTTGACGGTGTTCAGGTTGGCGACGATCGAGCGGACGATCTCCAGCGCATGTTCGTCGTTCTCGGCCACATGGTCGACCACGCCCGAACGGCGGCCGTGGGTCTCGGCGCCGCCCAGCTCCTCGGCGGAGATGACCTCGCCGGTCGCGGCCTTCACCAGCGGGGGACCGGCGAGAAAGATGGCGCCCTGGTTCCTGACGATCACCGTCTCGTCCGACATCGCGGGCACATAGGCGCCGCCGGCGGTCGACAGCCCCATGACGCAGGCGATCTGGGGGATGCCCCGAGCGCTCATCCGCGCCTGGTTGAAGAAGATGCGGCCGAAATGGTCGCGGTCCGGGAACACCTCGGCCTGGTGCGGCAGGTTGGCGCCGCCCGAATCCACCAGATAGACGCACGGCAGGCGGTTCTGTTCGGCGATCTCCTGAGCGCGCAGGTGCTTCTTGACCGTCATGGGGAAGTAGGCGCCGCCCTTCACCGTTGGGTCGTTGGCGACGATCATCACCTCGCGGCCCGAGACGCGGCCGACGCCGGCGATCACGCCCGCACCGGGCGCCTCGTCGTCGTACATGCCGGTTGCGGCCAGTTGGCCGACCTCCAGAAAGGGCGAGCCGGGGTCCAGCAGCCGCTCGACCCGGTCCCGGGGCAGCAGCTTGCCGCGTGCGACGTGGCGCTCCCGCGCCTTGTCGGAGCCGCCGCGCGCCGCCTGCGCCACCTGGGCGCGCAGATCGTCGACCAGCGCGCTGTTGTGCGCCTGCAGGGCTTTATACTGGGGGCTGTGCGGATCGACCGCCGAGGTCAGCTTTGGCATGCGGCTGGTGTAGGCGGGGAAAAGAGGCCGAACAAGCGCCTCTCCCTCCCCGTTCGGGGAGGGTGGTCGCGCAGCGGCCGGGTGGGGGCGGCCAAGCAAGGCCGCACCTGCTGGCTGCGGGACAGGTTGGTGATGGATTGCCCCGCCCTCCCCACCCGGCGTCGGCTTCGCCTCGGCCACCCTCCCCCACGGGGGAGGGAGAAATGTTGCGCTTGTCCCCCTTTTCCTCTATGAGCCCGCGCTTTCCGGGGCTTCGGTCCCGATGCGGAACGCCAAAGGGCTTGGGAGATCGTCCCGGCCGCCGCTTCGGGAGCCATCGTGGACGCGACTTCACCCGGTCGCGCCGCGCCGAGGTCCACCAAGGGAGACTACCGCATGGCTCTTTACGAGCACACGGTCATGACGCGCCAGGACATCTCGGCGCAGCAGGCCGAAGCGCTGAACGACACCATCAAGGACCTGATCACCCAAGGCGGCGGCTCCGTCGCCAAGATCGAGTACTGGGGTCTGCGCAACCTGACCTATCGCGTGAAGAAGAACCGCAAGGCTCACTATTCGCTGCTCGCCGTTGACGCCCCTCCGGCCGCCATGGCCGAAGTCGAGCGCCAGCTGTCGATCAACGAAGACGTGCTGCGCTGGCTGACCGTCCGCGTCGAGGAACTCGACCTGGAGCTGTCGCCGCTGCTGGCCCGCCGCGAGCGTGAACGCGAGCGCGAGCGTGAACGCGGCCCGCGTGACGACGCCGCCGCCGAAGCCGCCGAATAAGGAAACCGGATCATGACTGACGCCACCCCGACTCCGGGCGCTCCGGTGGGCTCCGGCCCGGCCCGTCGCCCCTTCTATCGCCGCCGCAAGGTTTGCCCGTTCTCGGGCGCCAACGCGCCGAAGATCGACTACAAGGACGTGAAGCTGCTGCAGCGCTACGTCTCCGAACGCGGCAAGATCGTGCCCTCGCGCATCACCGCCGTTTCCCAGAAGAAGCAGCGCGAACTGGCCAAGGCCATCAAGCGCGCCCGCTATCTGGCCCTCCTGCCGTACGTGGTGAAGTAAGATGAAGGTCGTTCTGCTCGAACGCGTCGAGAACCTCGGCGCCATCGGCGACGTCGTGTCCGTCAAGGACGGCTTCGCCCGCAACTTCCTTCTGCCGCGCGACAAGGCCCGCCGGGCCACCTCCGCCAACCTGAAGGCCTTTGAACTCGACCGCGCCGCCATCGAGCAGCGCAACGAGAAGAACAAGGCCGACGCGCAAAAGGTCGCCGACAAGATCGACGGCCAGACCTACGTCATGATCCGCCAGGCCGGCGAAACCGGCCAGCTGTACGGTTCGGTCGCCGGTCGCGACGTCGCCGAGGCCATTCAGGCCGAAGGCGGCAAGGTCGAGCGTTCGCAGGTCGTGCTGAACACCGCGATCAAGACGCTGGGCGTCCACGAAGTGCCGGTTCGCCTGCACGCCGAGGTCCGCGCCACGGTCAAGGTCAACATCGCGCGTTCGGCCGACGAAGCCGAGCGTCAGGCCAAGGGCGAGGACGTGATCCGCAGCCAGTTCGACGACGAACGCCAGGCCGCCGAGCAATCGGCCCAGGAGCTGCTGGAAGGCGGCGCCGGCCAGCAGGAAGGCTTCGGCGACCGGGAGTAATCCCGACTGACCGACCATGCTTGAAGAGGGCGCGCCTCCCCACGGGGGCGCGCCCTTTTTGCTGCGCCAAAGACATCCACAGGCTGTCCCCTGTCATATTCGAGGCACGGCCGAATCCGTCCGCGTCCGACGCAGGATCACGCTAGACGCCTAAGGTCATGAACGCCTTCGCCCCCCTGCCCTTCAGCGCCTCTCCGATGGATCCGGGGCCGTCCGTCGCCTCCATGCCGCACAACCTCGAGGCCGAGCAGGCGCTGCTGGGCTCCCTGATGTTCGACAATGCGGTGTTCGAGCGGTTGAGCGACCGCCTGCGCGGCTCGCACATGTACGAGCCGTTCCACCAGCGGCTCTACGAGGCGATCGAGGACCACATCCGCCAGGGCATGCTGGCCGAACCGACCATCCTGATGGAACGCTTCAAGCAGGATCCGGCGTTCCAGGAGTTCGGCGGCCTGCGCTACCTGGCCGATCTGGTGGACCGCGCGCCGCCGGCGGCCAACGCGCCTGACTATGCCCGCGTCGTCTATGATCTGGCCCTGCGCCGGGACCTGATCCGCATCGGCGGCGACATCATCAAGGAAGCGCCGAACCCCGAGACCCCCGCCGACGAGCAGATAGAACAGGCTGAACAGACGCTGTATTCGCTGGCCGAGACCGGCAAGCCGTCGTCGGGATTTGTGGCCTTCTCGCACGCCCTGTCCGGCGCCGTGCAAATGGCGGCCGAGGCCTATCAGCGCGACGGCAAGCTGGCGGGCCTGGCCACGCACCTGGACGACCTGGACTCCAAGCTCGGCGGCCTGCACCCGTCCGACCTGCTGATTCTCGCGGGTCGTCCGTCGATGGGCAAGACGGCGCTGGCCACCAACATCGCCTTCAACGTCGCCCGCAACTATCGCTGGGAGCCGACGCCGGAGGGTCGCAAGACGGTGTCGGGCGGCGTGGTCGCCTTCTACTCGCTGGAAATGAGCGCCGAACAGCTGGCCATGCGTATCCTGGCCGATGCGTCGGGCGTGTCGTCGGACAAGCTGCGCAAGGGCGAGATCAACGCCTCCGACTTCGGCAAGATCAGGGATGCGGCGGTCGAGATCGGCGAAAGCCCGCTCTACATCGACGCGACGGGCGGCCTGTCCATTTCCAAGCTGGCGGCGCGGGCGCGGCGATTGAAGCGGATGGAGCATGGACTGGATCTGCTCATCGTCGACTACCTGCAACTGGTGACCACCGGAGACAACAGCCAGAAGAACCGGGTGCAGGAGGTGTCGGAGATCACCGGCGGCCTGAAGGCCCTGGCCAAGGAGCTGTCGGTGCCGATCATCGCCCTGTCGCAACTGTCGCGTCAGGTGGAGCAGCGCGAGGACAAGCGACCGCAGCTGTCGGACCTGCGTGAATCCGGCTCGATCGAGCAGGACGCCGACTGCGTGATGTTCGTCTATCGCGAAAGCTACTACCTGGGCCGGGCCGAGCCGCGCGAGGGCACCGAAGAGCACCTGAAGTGGCAGGAAGACATGGACCGGCTGGAGCACCAGGCCGAGGTTGTCATCGGCAAGCAGCGCCACGGCCCCATCGGCATCGTCAAGCTGGCGTTCGACGCAGACACCACCAAGTTCGGCAACCTGGCGCACGACGGCCGCTACGACAACGTCCCCTACGAATGACGCTCGCCCGGCTCGGCGCGACGCTCTAGAAGCGCGGCGGGGACGCGGAGGGCCGGTCATGCAGGACGATCACGACATGACGACGATCGCCGTGGTCGGCGCCGGCTTCAGCGGCGTGATGACGGCGGTGCATCTGCTGAGCGGATCGGACGACGTGCGCGTCGTGCTGATCGAGCGGCGGGAGCGGTTCGCGCGCGGGGCGGCCTATGACACCGACGATGCGACGCACCGCCTGAATGTGCGGGCCGAGGGCATGAGCGCCTTTCCCGACCAGCCCGACCACCTGCTGCAGTGGCTGGAGGCGCGGGGGCTGGACCGGGGCGACGGCTTTGTCGGGCGCGGACAGTACGGCCGCTACCTGGAAGACGTGCTGGCGCAGGCGGAGACGCGGTATGGCGCCAGGCTACGCCGGCGTCGTGGCTCGGTGGTCGGCGCGGGACGCTCGCCGGCGGGCTTCACCCTGACGTTGGATGACGGCGAGCCTGCCGCCGCCGACGCCGTGATCCTGGCCATCGGCAATCTGGAACCCGGCGCCGTCCCCGGATTTGCACCCGAAGCGCTCGCCTCTCCCGCCTATGTGCAGAACCCTTGGGACCGAGCGGTCCGCGCTCCGGAGACGGCGACAGACGTCCTGCTGGTCGGTTCCGGCCTGACCATGGTGGATGTGGCGATTTCGCTGGATCGGCAGGGGCGGAGGATCACCGCCCTGTCGCGCAATGGCCGCCTGCCCCTGCCCCATCTCGAGAAGGCCGTGCCGCCAGTCGCGCCACCCTCGGCTGGACCGCCGCTTTCCATGTTCCGAGAAATCCGTCGGTCGAGCGCGGACGGTGAATGGCGGGGCGTCCTTAATGGCCTGCGCACCAAGGCGGCCGGCTTCTGGCGCAACTGGACGCCGGGAGAGCGGCGCGGTTTTGTGCGGCACCTGCGCGCCTTGTGGGACGTGCACCGGCACCGGCTGGCCCCGGCGATCTGGGCGCGCATCGAATCCATGATGGACCACGGACGGCTGTCGGTCGTCGGCGGCCGGATCGTCAGCGCGCGCACGGCGGACTGCGGGCTGGAGGTGGAATGGCGTCCGCGCGGCATGGACGAGGTCGTCCGTCGCCGATTCGACCTGGTGGTGAACTGCACCGGGCCGCTGGCCCAGGTGGAAAGAAGCGCCGATCCCCTGATCCGCGGCCTGCTGGATCAGGGCCTGGCCGTGGCCGAACCGCTGGGTCTGGGTTTCGCGGTCGAGCCGGACGGCCGGTTGCTGGACCGCTCAGGCAGGCCTCAGGACGATCTGGTCGCGGTGGGACCGCTGGCGCGCGGGCCGTTCTGGGAGATGACGGCCGTGCCGGACCTGCGCCTGCAGGCTCAGGAGGCCGCCCGCGCCCTGCTGCGCCGCCGGGTTTCCGCAGGCTCGCGGATGGAAACGGGCGCCGAGACGGTCTGAGCGGCCCGCTGCTCCAGTTGGGCATGCAGGCGCCGGATGGTCGTGCTGCCGGTCTTGGGAAACAGGAAGGGCGCCACGCCGTGGACGATGCACGCCACACCGGCGCCGATCAGCGTCGCACCGGTCTTGGTCGCGAACAGAAGATGCTGGCCGTAGCTTTCGCCGACCGAGCGCGGATGTTCGGTGAACAGGCGGATGACGGGAATCCCTGACAGCTGACTTCAGGCAATCTAACAGCAGACGCGCGCCTTGGCTCCTGGCCTGCGTTGCTTTGAACCGATCGTGATGCAAGCCGCGCGGGTTTGCGCCATAAGGCGGCCATGACCGCCCCCGCCGTCCTGTCCGTCGATCTCGACGCCCTTGCCCGCAACTATCGCACGCTGGAGCGTCTGACCGGCGTGCCCGTGACGCCCGTGGTCAAGGCGGACGGCTATGGCCTGGGCGCGGCGGCCGTGGCGCGGCGGCTGATGTTGGAAGGCGCGCGGACGTTCTTCATCGCCCGCCTCTCCGAGGGCGTGCTGTTGCGTCAGGCCGTAGGGCCTGAGCCGGTCATTTATGTGCTGGATGGCTGCCATGGCGAGGGGGCCCCGGCCGCCTTGCGCGCCGCCGACCTGCGGCCCGTGCTGAACCAGCCAACACAGATTACCGCCTGGCTGGACAGCGGCGGCGGCCCCTCGGCCTTGCAGATCGATACGGGCATGAACCGCATCGGCGTGCGCCCCGAGGACGCGCCCGAGCCCTTCGCGGGCCTGGAACTGGTGATGAGCCATCTCGCCTGCGCCGATGAGCCCGACCAGCCGATGAACCGGCGCCAGCGCGATCTGTTTGCGCAAGCGACGCAGCGTTACCCGGGGGTGACGCGCTCCTTCGCCAACTCAGGCGGGTGTTTCCTGGGACCAGACTTCGCCTTCGATCAGGTGCGGCCAGGGATCTGCCTGTACGGCAGCGGACCGACGGGGCGGCCGGATGATCGGATCGCGCCGGTCGCCACCCTGCTGGTCGATATCCTGCAGGTGCGCGACGTACTGGCGGGCGAAAGCGTCGGCTATTCGCGCGGCTTTGTCGCCGACCGTCCGATGCAGGTCGCCACCTGTGCGGCGGGATATGCGGATGGAATCCTGCGCAGATACAGCCCGGACGGTCAGGTCTGGGTCGGAGGCGAGATGCGGCCGATGCTGGGTCGCGTGTCCATGGACGTCATCGCCGTTGACGTGACCGGCCTGGATGTCACAGCCGGCGATCAGGTCGAGGTGTTCGGCCCCAACCGGCTGCTGGACGACGCAGCGGCGGCCGCCGGAACGATCAGCTACGAGCTGCTGACCTCCGTCATGCCGCGCGTGCCGAGGCGCTATCTGTAAAGACGCTGCGTCCCATGCTGACGCAAGTCCGCACCATGTGAGGCGTCTCTCCGCCTGATAAGAAGGACGCCCATGGCTCGTGATTCCGCTCTCTATGTCTGCCAGTCCTGCGGCACGGTCCACGGCAAGTGGTCGGGCCAGTGCGGCTCGTGCGGACAGTGGAACACGCTGGCGGAGGAAAGCCGCAGCGCGCCGCCCGGCGCGATCAAGCCGGCCGCCGCCGCCTCTGCTCGCGGGCGAGGCGTGCAGTTCGAAACCTTGCAATCCGACGCGCCCGAGCCGCCGCGCATCGCCACGGGCGTGGCCGAGTTCGACCGCGTCTGCGGCGGCGGCGTGGTGCCGGGATCGGCCATCCTGCTGTCCGGCGATCCGGGGGTGGGCAAGTCCACCCTGCTGCTGGAGGTCACGGCCAAGGCGGCGCTGAGGGGCGCGCGGGTCGCCTATATCTCGGGCGAAGAGGCCGTCGAGCAGATCCGCGCCCGCGCCAAGCGGATGGGGCTGGCGGATGCGCCGGTGAACCTGGCGGCAGCGACGGCGCTGCGTGAGATCCTGTCGACGCTGAAGCGAGAGAAGTTCGACATCGTCATCGTCGATTCGGTCCAGACCCTGTGGTCCGACGTGCACGACAGCGGACCGGGGTCGATCACCCAGGTCCGAGCCTGTGCGGGCGAGCTGGTGCGACTGGCCAAGACGGGCGGCCCCGCCGTGATTCTGGTCGGCCATGTCACCAAGGACGGGCAGGTCGCCGGCCCACGCGTGGTCGAGCACATGGTCGATGCGGTGATGACCTTCGAGGGCGAGCGCGGCTATCCCTTCCGCATTCTGCGCGCCGGCAAAAACCGCTTCGGCGCAACCGACGAGATCGGCGTATTCGAGATGGGCGACAGCGGCCTTCGCGAGGTCGCCAACCCGTCGGCCCTGTTCCTGGGCGAGGGCAAGGAGCGCCAGCCGGGCGCCGCCGTCTTCGCCGGCATCGAGGGCTCCCGCCCCGTCCTGGTCGAGATGCAGGCGCTGGTGGCGCCGTCCGCCTATGGCACGCCCCGGCGCGCGGTGGTGGGCTGGGACAACGGGCGGCTGGCCATGCTGCTGGCGGTGCTGGAGGCGCGCTGCGGGCTGGGGTTCGGGGACAAGGATGTCTATCTGAACGTGGCGGGCGGACTTCGCATCAACGAGCCGGCCGCCGACCTCGCCGCCGCCGCCGCCCTGATCAGCTCGGCGACCGACATGCCGCTGCCGCAGGGCTGCGTCGTGTTCGGCGAGATCGGACTGTCGGGCGAGGTGCGCAGCGTCGGCCGCGCCGAGGCCCGTCTGCGCGAGGCGACCAAGCTGGGCTTCGATCAGGCCCTGTGCCCCGCCCTGCCCGCCAAGGCGAAGGGGGTGAAAGCCACCACCCTGTCGCGGCTGACGGAAGCGGTCGAAAGAATCTCGGCGAACCGCTATTAGGGTCGGGCCACAGCCACAGGACCGCAGCCGAACGTGACCGGATACGATGTCTTCGCCATTCTGGTCATCCTCGCCTCGGCCGGCGCGGGTTTCGTGCGCGGAGGCGTGCGGGAAGTCATCACCCTGCTCAGCGCCATGCTGGCGGCGTTCCTGGCCCTGATCGTCCTGCCGTGGACCGCGCCGCTCGGGCGCGCGCTGGTCGATCCCGACTGGGCCGGGTCGATCCTGGCGGCGGTGGGCGGGTTCCTCCTCGTCTACTTCGGCCTGCGCACGCTGGGCGCGCTGCTGTCCAAGGGCGCAAAGGCCCATCCGGCGCTGGGCGGCGTGAACAGCGTCCTGGGGCTGATCGTCGGCGTGATCCGGGCGCTGGTGCTGATCGGCGCGGTGCATCTGGTGATCGTCGCCGCCCTGCCCGGAGAGCGCACGCCGCGCTGGCTGTCGCAGGCCGCGCTTCAACCAGTCAGCGCCATGGCCGCCCGCGCCATTCAGGTGGTTCTGCCCGGCATCGGGCGCGGCGCCGACGCCCTGTCGCCTGTGATCGACTCTTCCGTGCGAAGAGGATTCTCGGACGAGGACGCCTTGCCCGCGCCCCAAACTGAGCCTACTTCGCGCCCTGAAGCCCCCTGACATCCGTATGCACATCGGAGCCCCGACGATGCGCCACCTGATCGCCGATCCCGTCGTTCACCGCGAGCATTATCGCGAGGCCGACGATGACCAGCTGCGCCTGGAGTGCGGCGTGTGCGGCGTCTGGGGCGCGGAGGCTGACGAAGGCTCCTCCATCGTGGCGCTGGGCCTGCACGCCCTACAGCATCGCGGCCAGGAAGCCTGCGGCATCGCCAGCGTCAAGGACAGCCGCTTTCACACCGAACGTCACCAAGGCCTGGTGGGCGAAGCGTTCGGCGGGGCCGACCTGTCCCAGCGCATGCCGGGCGGCGCGGCGGTCGGGCACACGCGCTATTCGACCTCGGGCGGATCGTTCCTGCGCAACATCCAGCCGATGTTCGCCGATCTGGACCAGGGCGGCATCGCCATCACCCACAACGGCAATCTGACCAACTTCAAATATCTGCACAGCCAGCTGGTCAGCGAAGGCGCCATCTTCCAGTCGACCTCCGATTCGGAAGTCATCCTTCACCTGATCGCCCGCAGCCGGAAGGCCAAGATCGTGGACCGCTTCATCGACGCGCTGGCGCGCATCGAGGGCGGCTACGCCCTGGTCGCGCAGACGCGCAGCAAGATGATCGGCGCGCGCGATCCGCTGGGGATCCGCCCGCTGGTGCTGGGCAAGGTCGGCGAGGCCTGGGTGCTGGCGTCCGAAACCTGCGCCCTGGACATGATCGGCGCGACCCATGTGCGCGACATCGAGCACGGCGAAGTGGTCGTGATCGACGAAAGCGGCCTGCAGTCGATCAAGCCCTTCCCCGCCCGATCGGCCCGGCCCTGCCTGTTCGAATACGTCTATTTCTCGCGTCCCGACTCCGTTGTGAACGGCCGCTCCGTCTATGAGGTCCGCAAGGAGATGGGTCGCGGACTGGCGCGCGAGCATGCGGTCGAGGCCGACATCGTCGTGCCCGTTCCCGATTCGGGCGTTCCGGCGGCGCTGGGCTATGCGCAGGAAAGCGGCATTCCCTACGAGATGGGGATCATCCGCAGCCACTATCTGGGCCGCACCTTCATTCAGCCCAGCCAAGGCGCACGGCAAAAGGGCGTGCGCATGAAGCACAGCCCCAACAAGGCGGCGCTGGCGGGCAAGCGCGTCGTGCTGATCGACGATTCGATCGTGCGCGGCACCACCTCGGTCAAGCTGGTCCGCGCCGTGCGCGCGGCGGGCGCCAAGGAGGTGCACCTGCGCTCGGCCAGCCCGCAGATCCTGTATCCAGACTTCTACGGCATCGACATGCCCGAGCGCGCGCAGCTGATCGCCGCCAACAAGACGCTGGAAGAGATGCGCGAGATGCTGGAGGTCGATTCGCTCGGCTTCCTGTCGATCGACGGCCTCTACCGCGCCATGGGCGAGGATGGACGCAACAACGCCCATCCCCAGTTCACCGATCACTATTTCACCGGCGAATATCCGACCCGCCTGCTGGATCGCGAGATCGAGGAAGGCGGACGCCAGGTCACGGCGCGTCAGCTGTCGCTGCTGGTCAGCGCCTGATCCAGCCTGCCGGTCGCTGCGCGCTTGGACAGCGTCTGAGGTCCGGCTAAGACGGCGGCATGTCCAGCGCCGTTTCGCCCCAATTCCCGTGCCTGTCCGGCCGCATCGCCCTGGTCGTCGGGGCCTCTCGCGGCATCGGCCATGAGAGCGCGCTGGCACTGGCGCGGGCCGGCGCTCACGTCGTGGCGACCGCGCGGACCCAGGGCGGGCTGGAAGAGCTGGACGACGCTATCCTTGCCGCGACCGGCAATCGCGCGACGCTGGTTCCCTTCGATCTGGTGGACGGCGGCGGGATCGACCGGCTGGGCGGCGCCCTGTTCGAGCGGTTCGGGCGGCTGGACGTCTGGGTGCAGGCGGCGGCGACCATGGGGCCATCGGGCCTCACGCCCGTCGCGCACGCCGACCCGCGCGAGTTCGCCAAGGTCGAGAAAACCAACTTCACCGCCGTCTATCGCCTGATCCGCTCGCTGGAGCCGTTGCTGCGCGCCTCTGACGCCGGCCGCGCCATTCACCTGACCACCAGCGTGGCCTCGGCCCCCCGCGCCTTCTGGGGCATGTACGCCGCGACCAAGGCGGGCGCCGAAGCCCTGTTCAAGGCGTGGGCCGACGAGGTGGAGTCGACACCCATTCGCTGCGCCATTGTCGATCCAGGTCGCATGCGCACCCAGATGCGTGCCCAGGCCTACCCCGGCGAGGATCCGGCGATCCTGCCTCACCCGTCCGATATCGGCCCGCTGATCGTCGATTTGGCTCGCGGCGACCGCACGCCGCCGCTGACCGTCAAGTTCCAGGACTGGAGGTCCGCCCCTTCCGGGGAGGCCCTGGTCTAGACGTGTCAGGCGCCCGGCAGCGCGGGCTCCGGCAAGATCGGCGGGGTGCTGTCGACGAAAGTCAGATACTCGCGCCAAAGATGGTGCGTCCGCTCCCGCGTCAGGTCAGTCTTGCAGGCCAGAAACATCGACTGCCGGATTGAGCCGTCCCGCCAATGCGTGTGGACTGCGTTGCAGGCGCTGTCCGCATAAGCAGCCCAGGCGGCCTGGCTGTCGGTGATCTCGACGATCAGCCCGTCGGCGGCGCCGCTCTCCTCGCGGAGACGGGTCAAGGCAGCGTCAAGATACGCCCGCATCCGCGCCGTTTCCTGCTCCAGTTCCACGCCCCTGCATTCGTCAATCTGAACGTTGGTCACGGCGCTGGCGCAGTCCAACCCCGCTTCGCTGTTCTGGACGGACAACAGGGCGGCGGCGAGCAGGGCGAGCATGGCCCTACTTCTTCGGTCCGCTCTTCTGGCCGGTGCGGATGCGGCCGGAGCGGCTGACCTGGCGGGCGCCGCCGCGTGCGCCCTTGCCGATGGCCACGCTGGTTCCCGCCTTCTTGGACGAAGACGCCTTGACCGCGCCGATGACGCGCGGCTTGGCGACGCGCGTCTTTTTCTGCTCCAGCGCCTTGCCGGGCAGGTTGGACAGCTGTTCCTGCTTTTCGGCCTTCAGCACCTTGCGCGGCGCCGTCTTGGCCGCGCCCTTGAACCGCTCGGGCCCCGACTTGGCGCCGCCGCCGACATAGGGGTTCTCGCTGCCCGACTTGACCGTCAGGCGGATCGGCGTGCCGGGCAGGTCAAAGCTTTCCCGGATCGAGTTCACCAGATACCGCTTGTAGTGGTCCGGCATGGCCGAGGCGCGGCTGGCCATCAGCACAAACGTCGGCGGACGCGCCTTGGTCTGGGCGATGTATTTGGGCTTGATCCGCTTGCCGTCCACGGCGGGCGGCGGGTGCCGCTGGGTGGCGAGCGACAGCCAATCGTTCAGGTCCTTGGTCTTCACCTTGACCGACCAGGTGTCATAGGCCTGAAGCACCGCCGGCATCAGACGTTCGACGCCACGCCCGCTGTGCGCCGACAACGCAACAAAGGGCGAGCCCTTCAGCTGCGGCAGCTTGTCCTCGGCCAGGCGCTTCAGTTCGGCCAGGCGGGCCTGCGGCTCGTCCTCCAGGTCCCATTTGGAGGCCACATAGATCAGGCCGCGGCCTTCGCGCTCGACCAGATCGGCCAACTGCAGGTCCTGGGTGTCGAAGGCGTCGTCCTTGTCCATCACCAGGATCACCACCTCGGCGAAGGTGATGGCGCGAATGGTGTCGGCGACGGACAGCTTTTCCAGCTTCTCCTGGACCCGCGCCTTGCGTCGCATGCCGGCGGTGTCGACCAGACGGATGTTCTTGTCTTCGTAGACCCAGTCGACCGAGATGGAGTCGCGGGTGATGCCCGCCTCTGGACCAGTCAGCAGGCGATCCTCGCCCAGAAGGCGGTTGATCAGCGTCGACTTGCCGGCGTTCGGGCGGCCGATCACGGCGATGCGGATCGGTTTTTCCGGCTCATCCTCTTCTTCGATGAAGATGTCGGCGGAGGCGGCCAGGATCGCCTGGTAGAGGTCGGCCATGCCCTCGCCGTGCTCGGCCGAAATGGCGACGGGTTCTCCAAAGCCCAGGGCGTGCGCCTCGCCCACACCGCCGCCCGAAGCCTGGCTTTCGGACTTGTTGGCCAAGAGGACGACCGGCGTGTGCTGCTTGCGAAGGCGATCGGCGAAGATGCGGTCCAGCGAGGTCACGCCTTCGCGGGCGTCCATCATGAACAGGATCAGTTCGGCGTCTTCCAGCGCGGCCTCGGTCTGCTCGCGCATCCTGGCCTCGAGGCTCTCGTCGGTGACGTCCTCGTAGCCGGCCGTGTCGATCAGCGTAAGGTCCATGTCCCCGATCACGCCGTCCGCATAGCGGCGGTCGCGGGTCACGCCGGGGCGATCATCGACCAGCGCCAAACGCTTGCCGACAAGGCGATTGAACAGGGTCGACTTGCCCACATTGGGGCGGCCGACGATGGCGACCTTCAGAGCCATGCCGGCCTTCTAGCTTAGTTTCAGCCGCTCGTCAGCGAATGCAGACGAGTTCGCCGCGATCCGTCACGACATAGAGCGCGCCGTTATAGGCCGACGGCGCGATATAGGCCGGCGCGCCCAGGTTCAGCCGCGACTGCTCCGCGCCCGTCTTGGGATCGAAGGCCACCGCCTCGCCGAACGAGTTGACCATCACCAAGCGGTTGGAGGCCAGGATCGGGCCCGACCAGCTGGGGCGGACCTCCCGGTCGAAGAAGCCCAGGAAGCCGCCTTCGTTGCGCTCGCGCCCCTCGTTCAGTTCGCGCGTCCAGTAGATCTGGCCGGTGTCGCGGTTGGCGACGATCAGCTGACCGCTCTTGGACACGGCGTAGACCACGTCGCCGACGGGCAGCGGGGCGTTCACGCCGGTGACCGGCAGCTGCCATTTCGGCTGGCCCGAGCGCAGATCCAGCGCGGACAGAACGCCCGAATGGCTGACGCCGTAGATCATGCCGCGGCTGACCACCGGACGGCCCGCCACGTCGCGCACCTCGGACAGGGCGCTGGTGCGGCTGGTGCGCGACAGCACCTGCTGCCACACGGCCTGGCCGTTTGCGGCGCGCACCGCGACCAGTTCGCCGGACGAGAAGGGCGCGATCACAGTGTCGCCGCTGACCGCGGGGCTCGAGGCGCGCATGATCCGCGCCGGCTCGGCGATGCCGCGATAGGCCCAGGCCTGGGCGCCGGTGTTGACGTCAAAGGCGAACAGCTGGCTGTCCACGTCGATGGCGTAGACGCGGTTGCCGACAACGGTGGGCGCGCCGTGGATCGGCGAGTCAACGGTGGTGCGCCACAGGACCGCACCGGTGTTGGCGTCCAGCGCCGTCATGACGCGGTAGCCGGAGGAGACGAACACCTTGCCAGCAGCATAGGCCACGCCGCCGCCGAAGCCGCCGCGCGCCAGGCCTTCCGGCTTGATGTCGGTGCGCCACAGGATTTCGCCGCTGTCAGCCGACACGGCCGCGACCGTCGAATCGCCGTCCAGGGTGAACAGCTTGCCGTCGGAGGCGACGACCGGCGCCATCACCGTGCCGGGCACCTGCGATCCCTGGCCGATGCTGCGCCGCCAGGCGACCTGGAAGTTCGGAGCGGCAATGACGTGCTCGACCAGGTTCTCGGGCGTGCCCCCGGGCTGCGCCCAAGCCGTGACCGCCTGAGGTCCCGGCAGAAAGAAGTCGCGGCCCGACAGGGCGGCGGACGGCGCCAGCTGCTGCTCGAACTCCAGCACCGAGATGCGCTGGCCCTCGGTCGCGGTGGCCGCCGGCTCGTCGCTGCGACCCAGGCCGAACGGCAGGTTGCGGCGCACCGTGCCGCACGCGGCCAGGGTGACGGCCACGCCGCAGACCAGCGCGACCTTGAGGGCTCGGGAAGTCATCGAAGGCGTCCTGTCGGAAATCGTCACTGTTGCGGCGTAGCCTGAACCGGCGCGCCTGCCGGAGCGCCTTGAGTGGGCGCGCCCTGTCCGGGAGCCGTCTGGGGCTGCGCCTGCGGCGCGGGCGCCGTCGCGGCGGCCCGGACGATGGCGGGCAGCGAACCGGCCGTTCCCGCATCGATCATGGCGATGGCGGCCTGGGCGCGTTGGCGCACCGGCTCGGGCACGTCCTGGCCGAGTTGCAGCTGCACAAAGGCGGTCCGGGCGGGCGCAACCTGGCCGTTCTGCAGACGCGCCATGGCCAGGGCTTCCTGGGCAAAGGCGCGCAAGGGACGATCGTCGCCGGTCAGCGGCTCCAGCCGGGTTTCGACCTCGGCCAGGGGCGCGGTGTCCATGGCCAGGAAGGCCGCCTTCAGCGCGGCGGGATCGGACAGGATCGGATCACGCGAAGCCTTCGCCGCCCCGTCGAACAGCCGAATGGCCTCGGGGATGTTGTTGGCCGTGACGGCGAGGCCAGCCTGCTGCTGCAGCGCCAGCGACTTGTAGGCGCCGTTGCCTTCGCGCGCGGCCTCTTCAAAGGCGGTGCGGGCGCCGGCCGGGTTCTCGGCGCGCAGCGCCTCCATGCCGCGATCATAGGCGGCCGACGCCTTGTCGGCCTTGCCCGTCTGGAAGCTCTGCCAGCCCCACCAAGCCAGCGCCGCGATCAGGGCGAGCAGCAGAAGACCGGCGACGATGGGTCCCCAGGTGCGGAACAGCCGCTTGTAGCGGTCGGAGCGAAGCTCCCCCTCGACCTGCTCGAAGACATCAACCACGAGAAACGCGCCCCAAAACCTGAAAGGATCGAACCGGCGCGGACCCTAGAGGGTCGGCCCCGACGCCGCAACGCAAGCGCTACGGCGAAGCCGGCTTTTTGGAGAAGTAGGTTTCGACTTCGGCAGGAAAACGGCGGCCCTTCACATCGGCCGCATAGTCGGCGGTCGCCCGGTCGATTTCGCCTCGCAGATCGGCGTATTTGCGCACGAACTTCGGCGTCCAGTCGAACAGGCCCAGCATGTCTGGCGTCACCAGAATCTGTCCATCGCAGGCGGCCGAGGCGCCGATGCCGACAGTGGGGACAGACACGGCCTCGGTGATATCGCGCGCCAGCCCTTCGGCCACGCCTTCGATGACGATGGAGAAGGCGCCGGCGTCCGCGGTCGCTTCCGCCTCGGCGATGACGCGCAGTCGCTCCTCTTCCGTGCGACCCTTGGCCTTGAAGGCGCCGTCGGTCAGCACCGCCTGGGGGCGCAGGCCGACGTGGCCCATGACCGGAATGCCGCGCTGGACCAGATAGGAAATGGTCTCGGGCACCGTGGGTCCGCTTTCGAGCTTCACGGCCTGGGCTCCCGTTTCCTTCATCATCCGGGCGCAGTTCCCGTAGGCGACTTCCTTGCCGCCTTCGTAGGAGCCAAAGGGCATGTCGACCACCACCATGGCGCGGCGCGATCCGCGCATCACCGCCTGGCCATGCAGGATCATCATCTCCATGGTCACGCCGACGGTGTTGGGCAGGCCATGGACCACCATGCCGACGCTGTCGCCGACCAGCAGCAGGTCGCAATGGGCATCCAGCAGGGCCGCCGTCGGCGCGTCATAGGCGGTCAGGCAGACGATGGGCTCTGCGCCCTTGCGGGCCTGAATGTCCGGCGCCGCGATGCGACGAACGGTCTGCTGAACCTGGCTGGACATGCGCTCACTCCTGGAAGCCAGCCGCTCAGATAGGCGCGCCCAGCCCCCGCGTCACGCCCCTAGAGGTCCTGCGACAGGCGAACGGCGCCGGCGGCCAGCAGGGCGAACAGGGCCCCGGCCGTGATCCAGAACATCTGCATGCCGCCCGTGCTCATCAGGTCGATGGACGACAGACCCAAGCCGTCCAGCCCAGACTGCACCGCGCCCTGAGCCGTGACGCCGGCCGCCTGCACCCCTTGCGTCAGGGCGGTCGTGTCGGTCTCGGCGCCGCTGAAGTTCAGGTGCACGCTTTCGCGCACCGCGACGCATCCGCCCACAACGCCGGCCAGGGTCAGGGCAAAGGCCCTCGCCCGCGACGAGCGTGTCAGTCGCGTCTCGACTTGAGCCGCGAACAGTTCAGTGTCGACGAGCGGAGGCTGTCGGGCGAACAGGCGCTCGATGGCGGGATCGAATTCATCAGCCGACATGCGCCGACCTCCCGAGTGCATCCGTTCGCGGATCGAGCCGCGCGCGGAGTTTATCCAGACCACGTTTGACATGAGATTTCACCGTTCCGAGCGGCAGATTCATGGCCGAGGCGATCTCCAGGTGACTGAGCCCCGCGCCGTGGCACAGGGAGACGCACAGGCGCTCGGTCTCGCTCAGCGTCTTCAGCGCCTCGTCCAGGTCCATCAGCCCGGCGGTGTCGAACGTCGGCGCCGCGTCCTCCGTCTCGACCTCGGCGACGTAGCGCGCTTCGTGCGCCCGGCGCTTCAGGTACAAGCGCGCGGCGATCCGCTTAATCCAGCCGACGAAAGGGCCCTCAGCGCGGAACTCGCCGCACCGCTGGAACGCCTGCAAGAAGGCGTCCTGGGCGATGTCGTCCGCCAGCGACGCTTCGGCCCCCATCCGGCGCAGCAGCCCCCGCACCGCCGAGCCATGACGGCGCACCAGTTCGCCGAACTCTCGCCTGCCGCCCGCCGCCGCCTGGGCGGCGAGCTCGTTGTCGTGCAGGTTACGCAACGGCTGTTTCATGACGGTCCCCTCCCCGGCCGCCGCTCAGTCCCTGTTCTTGTTGAAGAAGCTCAGGACGATGAAGGCGATGCCGATGGTGATGGGGATGCAGGCGACGCCCAGCAGACCGCCGTGGAAATCCTGATCCCATCCGCCGATGAGTTCGTTCACGGCCGCGAAGGCGGCCAGGCCGACGCCGGTCGCCAGCCACAACACGCCCCGGCGCAGGTCCCGTGTGCGCGACGGCAGGCTGCGCTGCACGTCCTTGGTCATGGCGTCGACGAGTTCGGCCGGCAACGGCTGGCCCTTGTCGATGGCCGAACGCACCGTCAGCTGCATCTCCTTCTTCTCGCGGCTCTTCAGATAGCTCGGACCCACGACAATGGCGGTGATGGTGCCGAAGACGGCGAAAATGGCGAAGATCGGAATGAAGTCTTCCACGATGATACCCCTTTGATCCTTATGGCCCAGCTTGCTGCCGAGGCCTTCTGATCACAAGAGGCGGCCAGACGCGCCCGTGGATGCGCGGCCGGAGGTGAAACTTTCGTAAGGCGACGCTTGGCCGCTCAGACGCCGAACGCCGCGGCGTAGATCTCCGGCTTGAACCCGACCAGCCGCCGACCGCCAAGGTCCAGCACCGGTCGCTTGATCATCGACGGCTGGTTCAGCATCAGCGCGATGGCCCTGTCCCGATCCAAGTCGACCCGCGCCTCTTCCGGCAGCTTGCGAAAGGTCGTTCCCGCCCGGTTCAAGACCGTCTCCCACCCATGCTCATCGACCCATTGCTCCAGCGCGGCTTGGTCCACACCCTCCTTCTTGTAGTCGTGAAAGACCGGGGAGACGCCGTGCTGCTCGAGCCAGACGCGCGCCTTCTTGACCGTGTCGCAGTTGGGAATGCCGTAGAGGTGCGGGGTCGTCGTGGTGATCGTGCTCATGGAGCGTCTATGCCGCCAGGGGCCGGTTCCCGCCAGAGGGTGGCACGTCGCGTCCCAAACGGCACAGCGAAACCGCGCCTTAAGGCTTGTGCCGTAATGCCTGGAGCGGATCGATGAATCCGGAGCCGTCTACGAGGTTAGGCCTTGCCGCTGGGAACTGGGCCGATGCCGCGCGAACATGCTGATGCGTAAGCGGCTGAAAGGGCGAACCGACCGACGCGCCGTTGCGCCACTGCGCCTGTTTCGGGACGTGGTCGAGGACAGTCGTGGCAACATCGCCCTGAAGTTCGCCCTGCTCGGTCCGGTTCTGGCCCTGATCGCCATCGGTGCCATAGACGTTGCGAGCGTCCATTCGGCGGACAGTCGGCTGCAGGATCTGGCGGACGCCTCGGCGCTGGCGGGCGCCTCGGAGCTGGCGCTGGCGATCGACGGGGCGGCGGCGGTCCAGCGGGCGAACGCCATGGTCGACGCCGGGCTGGGGAACTGGCCCCAGGCGCCGCGGGTGCAAAAAGCGATCGAGGTCTTGGACCACAACGGTCAGCGGGTTCTTCAGGTGCACCTGTCTGCCAACCGCACCTCGTTCTTCGTCAATCTGCTGCCGCCCGGCGGCTGGAACTTCGAAGCCCTGGCGCGCGGGTCGGCACTCAGCCGTACGCCTCTGTGCGTCCTCGGCTTCAACCAGACCGACTCGGCCGTCATTCGCGTCAAGGACAGCGCCCGCATCCAGGCGCCCGCCTGCATGGTGCATTCCAACCGCGACATCCTGGTCGAAGGCGGCAACATCAACGCCTCGGCGGTTCAGGCGGTGCGAAGCGCCCGCGGCAGCATCTTTCCCGTGGCGGGCACGGGCGCGGAGGTGATCCCGGACCCGTTCGCCACCCTGAACCTCGGCAAGGAGAAGATCTGCAGCACCATGTTGCCGCGCCTCTTCGGCACGGGGACGCAAAGCTTGGCCGCTGGCGTCCACTGCGGCGGCGTTACCGTGTTCGGCAGCGCCAAACTGACGTTGAAACCCGGCGAGCACTGGTTCCTGGGTGGACACCTCGACGTCAAGGAAGACGCCCGGCTCCTTGGCGACGACGTGGTGCTGATGTTCGACAAGGCGTCCAAGTTCGACTTCAAGGACAAGGCGCAGGTCAACCTGAACGGCCGCCAGACGGGGACGTGGGCCGGCATGGTGATGATCGCCACGCGCGACAACACCCAGGACTTCATCATCTCCGCCGACAACGTCGACACCTTGCAGGGCGTGATCTATGTGCCGCGCGCCAAGCTGATCGTCGAAGGCAAGTCCGATGTGGCGCGAGACACGCCCTGGACGGTGGTCGTGGCGCGCGCGCTGGAGCTGAAGGGCTCGGCCTCCCTGTTCATCAACGCCAACTATCAATCCTCGAACGTCCCCGTGCCGGACGGCGTCGGACCGTCGTCCGGCCCCGTCAAGCTGGTTCAGTAAGGGGGGCGAGCGCCTCAGAACCGCCGGCTCAGCCCCACGGTGAACACCCGCCCGCGAGGGTCGGCCACGACAGGATCGTAGCCGAGGGCGAACTGGGCCAGCGGCGGATCGCGGTCGGCCAGATTGACCACGCCGAGGCTCAGCGTCAGGTCCTCGCCCAATGTGCGGCTGGCGGACAGATCGACCGTGGTCTGCGATCCGATGCGAGCATCGGTGATACCGCTGCGATCATTGCTGTAGCCAGAGGTATAATGGGCCAGCCCCGTGGCCGACCAGGCGCCGAGCGCCCAGGACAGGGCGAACTCGCCCCGATTGCGCGGCAGCGACCGTCCAATGGTGTTCAGGTTGGTGGAGCCGACCCCCGACGTCGCCACGGCGCCCGGCGTCAGGCGGATGTCGTAGCGATCGACATAGGTCCAGGTCGCCGACGCGCCGAGGCGGCCGACGTCGGTCTCGCGGTCATAGCGGGCGGCGAAGTCCAGCCCCTCCGTCTCGATTGAGGAGGCGTTGACGAAGTTCAGCGCCACGAATGTCAGGGTTCCGGCCGCATCGCGACGCACGCGGGTCTGGGCGTCCGTGCCGGTGAGGCCGGCGCGGTCGTCGGCGGCGGCTTGGTCGATCAGGCCCTGCGCCGTCTCCTTGACCACCAGGTTCTCGTAGTCGAAGCGCCAGGCGTCCAGCGACAGCTGCAGCCCCTCGAGCGGACGCCAGGCGACACCCAGGTTCCAGTTCTCGGAGTCCTCCGGCTCCAGGTTCGGATCGCCATAGGTGACGGTGTTGACGAAGACGAATGCGCCGCGATCCAGCACCGACGGCTGCGACGCCTGTGCGCCCTGTCGCACATAGACGGACGGCGAGCGGAAGCCCTGTGCATAGGAGGCGCGCAACGTCACGGGATCGATCGGCGTCCAGGACGCGGCGACCTTGGGACTGAGGCGGTCGGCGCCGCCTTCGCTTTCGTAGCGGGCGGCGAGTTGCGCCTCGAAGCGGGCGCCCAGACGCAGGCGGCCTTCGGCGAACACGGCTCCGGCGTCCTCATGGCCCTCGAAGTCGGGCGACACGCCGGCGGTCAGCAGCTCGCCCGAGTTGGCCAGATCGCTCCAGTCCTGGCGATAGCCGCTGCGGCGCGCCTGGACCCCGATGGCGAGGTCCAATGCGCCGCCGTCCCACCGCGCCGCCTCCCCGCTGGTCAGCGCATCCACGGTCCACAGACTGGCCGAGCCGCGCAGGCCCGTGTAGCCGGTCAGGCTGTCGATCAGCGCCGCGTCATTTGACGTGCCCGTTCCCAGATAGGCGCTGCCGAACGGGTTGAAGTAGCGGCAGTCCCCGACGCCGGGCGTGCCCGTGGCCGGATCGCACCCTGCGCCGCCCAGCCCGTTCAGTGCGTTCTGAAGCGCTGATCCGATCACGTCGGGCTTGTTGTAGAACACCGTCTGGCGGCTGAAGGTCGAGGACAGGCTCCAGTCCCATCCACTGGCCAAGGTCCCGTCCAGCGCGCCCGCGATCCGGCGGGTGTCATAGTCGAACACCGCGCTCGAGGCGCCGGCCTCGGCGCCCAGCAGCCGGCCCCGGAACAGCACGTCCTCGCCAAACGGATTGTCGGGGTGGCTGGCCGGCACGATCACCGTGCGCGCCAGGATCGGCAGCGACGGCGACTGTCGCACCCAGGTCTGGTTGCGCGACCAGGCCGCCTCAAGCGACAGGTCTATGTTCCCGGCCAGCGGTCGCCGCCACGTGGCGAACAGCTGCATGCGGTCCTCTTCCGGAACCAGGTCGAAGAAGTCCGAATAGTCGAGGCGGCAGAAGGTGTCCGCCGCTCCGGTGCGATAGGCCGAGCCGAACGCCGGGTTGTCGCAGTCCGGGTCCGGTGAAAATGCGCGCGTGCTGGCCCGGAAGTAGGAGCCCGGCTGACCGTAGCTCGTCACCGCCGTCCAGGGCGCCAAGCCATAGGTCTCAGCCTGGGTGAAGTCCCGGTCGTCCGAGCCCAGCGACGAGCGGTGATAGAACGACCCCGCCAGCACCAACGGCCCGCCCAGCACCTCGCCCCCGCCGATCGCCTCCAGCGTCGTCTCGTCAGAACCGTCGGCGGCCGCGTAGCGGACGCGGACCTCGGGGCGTTCCACGTCCTGGCGCGTCACGAAGTTGACCACGCCCGCGACGGCATCCGACCCATAGGTGGCGGAGGCGCCGTCCTTCAGCACGTCCACCCATTGCAAAGCAATCAGAGGAACCAGAGAGTTGATGTCCACGAACGACGAGCCGTCGGTGGCGGTCACGGCGCTGGCGGTCTGGCGCCGCCCATTCACTAGCACCAGGGTCGAGCCGAGGCCCAGATTGCGCAGGTTGAACTGGGCCGTGCCCGAACTCTGCGGCTGATTCAACTGATCAACCTGCGCTTCCGAGCCGGAGTTGGCCGCGACCAGCCGCACCAGGCCGGACGCATCAAGCACGCCGGCCGCCTCGAGCGTGACGCGTTCGACCGTCTCGACCGGCGTCGCCGCGCTTTCGCCCCGGATCAGCGATCCGGTGACCACCACGTCGTCCAGCGCCGCAGCGTGCCCCGCTGCATCCTGCGCGTGCGACACAGATGGGACCATGGCCAGCGAAGCGGCGGCTCCGAGCAGGGCGGCGCGCAAGGTCATGTTCAAGCTCAGGCTGTTCAGGGGACGAACCTTCTAGCGCCGCACCGTCACGCTAGAAAGTCGTATCGTGGCATAGGCTGGGGACTGTTGCCGCTCCTGTGCGTTGTCAGCATGGGCGAACACGATGGACGCAGATGGCCGAAGCCGACCAGAACAAGCCGCAGAACCTTGAAACCCTGCTGGACGAACTCGAACAGGCCGCCGATGGCAAGGACAAGGTTCCACTGAAGGACGTGCACGAGGCGATCGGCGAACGCTCTTTCGGTCCGCTGCTGCTGGCCGCCGGGCTCGCTGCGCTGACGCCGCTGGGGGTCATTCCCGGCCTGCCGACCGCCTTCGCCATCATCGTGGTGCTGATCGCGGGCCAACTGGTGATCGGGCGCGACCGGTTCTGGATTCCGCGACGCCTGCGCGAACATTCCGTCGGCGCCGATCGGCTGAACAAGGCCGTAAGCTGGTTGCGCAAGCCCGCGCGGGTCATCGACCGCTTCGTCAAGCCGCGCCTGCGCGTCTTCACGCAGGCGGGCTTCACACGGGTGGTGGCGGTGATCTGCGTGGTGATCGCCTTCGCCATTCCACCGCTGGAACTGCTGCCCTTCGCCGTCGTCGCCCCCGCTTCCGCCATCGCCGCGTTCGGACTGGGCCTGACGGCTCGGGACGGGCTGCTGGTGCTGATCGCGCTGATCGCCAGCACGATCAGCCTCGCCCTTCTGGGGATGGTGCTGCTTCAATAGAAGCATTCATCCCTCGGCCCCGTCCGTTAGTGCATCCTGAGCACCCCATCAGAGGCGATCAAATCGTGCCAAAGCCCCCCAAGACGCCCCCGCCCGCCCCGATCCGTCACCGCGCTTCCGAAGCTCCGCCGCTGGCGGATGCGGCGACGCCTTCGCCGGCGCGAGCAAGCGATGCCCGACGGATCGAACCGCAGCGCGACGACTCCTTGCTGGTGGAAGCCGAGGTCGGTCCGGCGTCTCTGAAGGTCGAGGTCAAGCACACGCCTGCAGGGCTGCTGGCGCTCGGCGCCTGCGTAACCTCCATCCTGCTGGGCGCGGCCGCCATTGTCTGGGTCTCGACCAGTCCCGCGCGCCGACGCATTTAGCACGACCGGGCTACCTCCTCTCCAACCTCGAGCAGGCCTGTTTCTCTCACTGCCGCTTTAGTGATATTTCAAGTCCTATCGATCCGCCTCTGCTGCGTCACATCCTGCAAACCGAGCCAACCGGCCATCCGGCGAAGCTCGCCCCACAGTCGCTCAACCGTCTCCGCAGGCGCTCCTGGCTCGAGATGGACGCTCAGGACGCGCAGGAGACCGGCCTGACGGTCGGCCTTGAGGTCGACCCGCGCGACGATGGCGCCGTCCATAAGGAAGGGCAGCACATAGTAGCCGTGCACACGCCTGTGGGCTGGGGTATAGATTTCCAGTCGATGGGAAAAGCTGAACAGCCGCTCCGCCCGATCGCGTTTCCAAACCAGCGGGTCGAAGGGCGAAAGCAGAGCCTCGCCGCCCAGGCGCCGGCCCTGCCGCGCATCCTGGTGCAGGTAGGCCGGCTGAGACCAGCCCTCGACCTGGACGGCCGACAGAACTCCCGCATCCGTCAGGTCGCTGATCGCCGCGCGCGCGTCTTCCGGTGAAAGCCGGAAGTAGTCCCTCAGGTCGCCGGACGTGGCTATGCCGAGCGCGCGCGCCGAGCGTTCCACCAACAGGCGCTTGGCGTCGCGGGGCGCCGGCGTCGGGGCCTCCACGATCCGGCGCGGCAGCGCGCGCTCTGTCAGGTCATAGATCCGTTCAAAGCTGCCGCGTCGATGGGTCGAGGCGACGAACCCCGACCAGAACAGCCACTCCAGCGCCTGCTTCGCGTCGCTCCACTCCCACATGCCCTTGCGGGCGGGCCGACCACCGAGATCGGAAGCCGCGAGCGGTCCCTCCGCGGCGATGCGGTCGAGCAGGGCTTCGGCCTCGCCTCGACGCTCGGTTGCGAAGGGCTGGAGGCGCGACCAAACCCCCTGTCCGCGCGCGGCGTCGGCCATGCGCCAGCGGAGCAGCGGGTGGAAGTCGATCGGAAGCAGCGACGCCTCATGGGCCCAGTACTCAAACAGCCGGCGCGGCAGGCGCGCGACTTCCGTATCCAGCAGTTCGCGCGAATAGGGTCCCAGCCGCGAGTAGAGCGGCATGTAGTGCGCACGCACGAGGACATTGACGCTGTCGACCTGAAGAAGGTTAAGCCGTGCGATCGTGTTTGCGATCCGCAGGCGATCAACCTCGCCGCCCTTTCGAAAGCGGTTGAATCCTTGAGCCGCGAGCGCAACGCGGCGGGTTTCGGCGAGCGTGAGAACGTCCTTCAAGATGCACCGACCTAAGCGACAGATCCTTGAGGCTTATCCGAGGTCGCCGGACGGGTCGTCACGATCTCGGACGACACGAACACGCTACGGCTGGATGTCCGGCTCATGGTTCGGGCGTGGCCGGCGATCGCCTCCTCCGCACGGTCCTGATTGATGGTGAAACCTGTCAGAAAACGCAGAAAGCCATTGATCCGGTAATGAACGCGCCAAGCGAAGTCGTAGGGGCGCATCGCCCGCTTTCGAACAACATGGCCGTCAGGAAACCGCGCCTCGTAGTGCTGCACGCAAAGAACCTCCATGTCACGGGTGAGCCGGCAGATACGGTCTGTGCCGTCTCGGGGTTGCACGCTCGCCTCGGCGGCGCCCGCGACCGGCTCGGATCTGTACAGCCTCCCTCGACGGCCCTCCACGAGGGTTGGGCGCGAGCCAGCCCCGGCGCGCAGGACAGCTTCACAAGAGTGACAGGGAACACATACACGCCCGTCACCGGGAGCATTTAGGTCAGTCACTGACACGAACGGTTCCATCTCCGTCGTGCCTGCAGGGGACAGACAGTGAGCATTTCTCGATATTTCGGCGCGCGCCGGTTCCGTCTTGGGGCGGCGGCGCTCGCAGGCACGAGCCTGATGGCCTTGGCTGCAGCGGTTCAGGCCGGGGAAGTCCGGGGACGTGTGATCGACGCCAACACCGGCGCCCTACTGGAAGGCGCGGCCCTCCAGATCCTCGAGAACGGCCGCCAGTCGACATCCGATCGCTCCGGCGGCTTCGCGGTCGCGGACCTCGCAGCCGGTCAGTACACGGTGATCGCGCGGTACACTGGCTACCAGCCGGTGACACAGACCGTTGTCGTTGATCAGGACGGCGTGGTGCCGATCGAGCTTCGCCTCGGCGGCGAACTGACCGGCACAGAGCTGGGCGACATCGTCGTGACGGGAGCCCGTGCGGCCCAGGCCCGAGCCCTGCAGGTCAAGAGAACGGCGCCCACCATCATCGAGGCGCTCTCGGCCGATGACGTCGGCAAGCTGCCTGACGCCAACGCCGCCGACGCCGTCCAGCGCCTGCCCGGCGTATCGATCTCCATCGACCAGGGTGAAGGGCGCTACGTCATCGTGCGCGGCGTCGACAGCAATTTGAACAACGTCACGGTCAACGGTCAGATTTTCCCGGGACCGGAAGGCGGCTCCCGGCGCGTGGCGTTGGACACCTTTCCGTCCGACATCATTTCGCGCGTCGAGATCGTCAAGGCGCTGACGCCCGACATGGATGCGAACGCGGTCGGCGGCTCGATCAATCTGGTGACGGCCAGCGCTTTCGACCGTCCGGGCGGCTTCGGCTACGGCTCGGCGACCGTTGGCTACAACGATAAGAGCGGAAACACGCCGTACAGCGCGAACTTGTCCTGGGGACGGTTGTTCGGGTCGGCCGATCAGTTCGGCGTGGTTCTGGGTCTCAGCCACTCATTCCGGGACTATGAGTCCGACACCATCGAAGGCGGCGGCTACCGACCGGTGAACGGGCAGATCCTGCCGGACAGCCAGGTCTTCCGCGACTACTCGATCGAACGTCAGCGCACCGGCGTGGTGGCCAACTTCGAGTGGAAACCGAACGACGAATGGCGCCTGTTCGCCAACAACACCTTCACCCGCTACGCAGACGACGAGGAACGCGACAGCCTGACGGTTCAGTACGCCTTGGGAACCCTGACCAACGCCACCCCGACCAGTGGCCAATACTCCGGCGGCCGGGGCACGATCGAACTTCGCAGCCGCAAGGTTGTTCAGACGCTGTACAATCTCTCGGCCGGCGCCCGGTATGCGGCAGGGCCATGGACCCTGGACCTCAACGGCGTCTATGCGGACGCCGCCGAGGACACGCCACGTCGCATAGACTGGGAATTCCGCTCCGCCACCAACGCCTTCCCCAACACTTATTCAGCGAGCGGCCCGTTCCTCGACATCCGGTCGCCGAACCTGCAGGACCCGGCGCGTTATCCGTTTCGCCGCGTGCGCCGCCGCACCGACGATGTGCAGGAAGACACTTATTCGCTGGGCTTCGATCTTCGCTATGACCTGGACCAGGCGTCCAACTTCCTGAAGGCCGGCGCACGTTACGTCCAGCGCGACAAGTCCTGGGACCGCCAGAACACCAATTTCACAGGCACGCGAACGCCCTTTCTCCTGTCGGCGGTGTCCGGCCGCGGGCCGGACGACTTCTTCGACGACCGGTTCTCCTTTGGCCCCGTGGTGGACTTCCCTGCGGCCGAGGCGGTGTTCCGCGACAACCTCGCCAACTTCATCCCCGACCCGGCGACTACAGTCACGGACTCGCTCGTCACGGATTTCGACGTCGAGGAGAAGGTGGCCGCGGGATACGGCATGGCCAGCGCGGAGTTGCGCGGGGTGACGGTGATCGCCGGCGTCCGGGTGGAACATACGGACGCCGATTATTCCGCCTACGATCTGCAGCGTCTCGGCGGCGTTCTGACGGGCACGCCCCTGCGCGACGGCGGTACGCGCTACACCAACGTCTTGCCCAGCGTGCACCTGCGCGCCGAACCGATGGAGGATCTGGTCCTTCGCGCCGCCTGGTCGAACACGATCGGCAGGCCGAACTACACCGACATCGTGCCGCGCCGCGACTTCAACTTCGATGAAACGTCCGCGGGCGTGTTCCGGGGCTCGATCAGCGAAGGCAACCCCGACCTCAAGCCCTTCGAGTCCATGAACCTGGACTTTTCAGCGGAATACTACCTGACGCCGGCCGGGATCATATCGCTGGGCCTGTTCTACAAGGACATCGAAAACCCGATCTACAACCGCACGATCGATCAGACGAACACCACGATCGATGGGCAGTTCTTCTCGTTGCTCACCACCACTCGGCCCGAGAATGCGGCCAGCGGCACGATCAGGGGCATCGAGTTGAACTACCAGCAGCAGTTCACCTCCCTGCCCTCTCCCTTCGACGGCCTGGGCCTGTCGGCGAACGGCACATTGACGGGCAGCTCGACCGAACTGTTTGGCCGCACGGACGACATTCCGTTCTTCCGTCAGTCCGATACGCTGGGCAATGTCGCCCTTTTCTATGAGAAGTACGGCTTGTCGGCTCGCCTCGCCCTGGCTCACCGCAGCGGATACCTGGAAGCGCTCAACGCGCCGGGCCTCGACCTCTATGTGGCCGATCGCAACCAGCTCGATTTCAAGGCCTCATACCGCCTGCGCGAAGGGATCGAGGTCTTTGGTTCCATACTGAACATCAACGACGAGCCGCTCGAGACCTATCTCGGAGACGAGAGCCGGGTGTCTTCGCGGGAAATCTACTCCTGGTCGGCGTCGGCCGGCGTAAGCTTCAGGTTCTGATCGTGTCGGAAGCCCTCTCCCGTCGCCGCCTGCTTCAGGGCGCCGCCGTCGCCGCCGGCTGTGCGCTTGCCCCCGTGTCGCTGGACGGGCTGCTCAGCGCCCGCGCCGGCGTCGGCGACTATCCGTTTACGCTCGGCGTCGCCTCCGGCGATCCCTTGCCCGACGGGTTCGTGATCTGGAGCCGTCTCGCGCCTCGGCCCTTGCAAGGCGATGGCGGCATGCCGGCTCGACCGGTCCAGGTCCGCTGGATCGTGGCCGAGGACGCCCGACTGTCGCGGGTCGTCGCCTCGGGCGAGACCTTCGCCCAGCCGACGGCCGGGCACTCGATCCACGTCGAAGTCGAGGGACTGCGACCCGGCCGCGAGTACTGGTACCGCTTCACCGCGGGCGGCGAGGCCAGTCCGGTCGGACGCGCGTGTACGACGCCGCCGGCCGGCGCGTCCGTCGATCGGCTCCGGGCCTGCTTCACCTCGTGCCAGAAGTACGAGGCCGGCTTCTACGCCGGCTATCGCCACCTGGCGGCGGAGAACCCCGACCTGATCCTGTTCCTGGGCGACTACATCTACGAAGGCGACCCCGGCAGTCGCAACGCCGTGCGCCTGCACCAGAACCCGGAGCCGACCGACATCGGCGGTTATCGGGTACGCTACGCCACCTACAAGTCGGACCCGCTGCTGCAAGCCGCGCACGCCGTCGCACCCTGGCTGGTGCTGTGGGACGATCATGAGGTGGTCAACGACTATGGCGGCGATCGCGACGGCGACGTCGATCCCGCACTGTTTCTTCGCAGGCGCGCCGCCGCATACCAGGCCTACTTCGAACACATGCCGCTGCGCCGCACGGCCTTGCCGGTCGGCCCATCGATGTTGCTGCACCGCGCCGTCGACTGGGGCGCGCTGGCCCAGTTCCAGCTGATCGACGACCGCCAGCACCGCGACGCCGCGCCGTGCGCCCAGCCCGGTCAATCCGGCAAGCTGATCGCCGACTGCGACGCCCGGCGAGATCCTGCCCGCTCGATCCTGGGCGAACGTCAGGAGGCCTGGCTGATGGACACGCTTGACCGCACGCCCGCCCGCTGGAACCTGCTCACGCAGCAGACCCTGTTCGGCCCCTTGGAACTGCGCGATCCCGCAAATCTGAGCGAAGTGCGGTTCTCGAACGATGGGTGGGACGGCTATCCCGCCACGCGCGAACGGATCATCGCGCGCTGGATCGACGCCGGAACGCAAAACCCCCTGGTGCTGGGCGGCGACATTCACGCCTTCGCCTCAGGCTCGGTGCGCCGGAACGGCGACGGTCCGGTGGTGGCCAGCGAGTTCGTGGGGGGCTCGATGACGTCGCTCGGCATGGATGCGGCCCTTGCCCGGCGGGTGCAGGCCTTGAACCCACGCCTGGAGGTCTATGAGACAGGTCGGCGGGGCTACGGTCGCCTGGACTTGACGCCCGGCCGGGCCGAGATCGCCTTCCGCGCCCTGGACGATGCACGTGACGCCGAATCCGGATTGTCGACGCTGAACGCCTTTGTCATCGAGAACGGCCGCCCCGGCGCGGTCGCGGCCTGAGGTCCGCCATGCTCATTTCCGCCGTTTGGGCTCTCGCCCTGATGTCTGAACCTGCCGCACCGCCGCCCACGCTTGCGCCCGCCGAAAAGGTCAGGCGGATTCCCGCCGACGAAGCGCGCCAGGGCGTCGCGGTCGATGCGGATCACCTGTATGCGATCGATAACACGCGCATCGGCAAGTACGACAAGCGCACGGGCCGCAAGGTCGCGGAATGGACCGGGGACCCAGCGCTGTTTCCCCACCTGAACAGCTGCGCCGTTATCGAAACCCGGTTGGTGTGCGCCTCATCCAACTATCCGGCCACCCCCATGACCAGTTCGGTCGAGGTCTTCGACCCCGCCTCCCTGACGCATGTCGGCACGGTCTCGCTGGGTCCAGGAACCGGTTCGCTGACCTGGGTGACTCGGAAGGACGGCTTCTGGTGGGCGACCTTCGCCAACTATGACGATCGGGGCGGCGATGCCGGCCGCGACCACAAGAGCACGGTCCTGGTCCGCTTCGACGACGAATGGCGGCGAACATCCGCCTGGCTGTTTCCTGAGACGGTGCTGGCCCGCTTCGCGCCGAAAAGCAGTTCGGGCGGCGTCTGGGGTCCCGACGGCCGTCTTTATGTGACCGGCCACGACGCTCGGGAGATCTACGTCCTGGCCCTGCCCGAGGCGGGCGGCGTTTTGCGCCATGTCGCGACCATGCCCGCGGCCGCGCCCGGACAGGCGATCGCATGGGACGAGGCCCAGGGCCGCATCTGGGGCATAGACCGCGCCCGGCGAGAACTGATCGAAATGGCTCCATCGCCGTGTCCATACCCTAGCCGGATGCGCGTGCCGGCCGGCGCCTGTTGATATCTGATGATCCGATGAGCGACACTCTAGCGCCGACGAGGGCCGGCGCCCCGACGCCGGGATCACGCGCCGACGCCAAGATGCGGACGCGCTTCGAGATTCGATCCGCCGCCGTGGAACTGTTTCGCGAGCAGGGCTTCAACAGCGTCACCACCGAACAGATCGCCGCTCGCGTGGGCGTCACCCAGCGCACCCTGTTCCGCCATTTCAAGACCAAGGACGCCATCCTGTTCGACGGCGACACCATCGTCGAGTACTACGCCGAAACACTGGGCCGGCATCTTCCGGACAATCCGCCGATCGAGGCGCTACGCCGCGCCTTCATGGACACGGCGGCGAGCTATGACCGGAATGCCGATCTTTTCCGCGCCAATCATGAAGTCATTCTGCAATCGGAACTGCTCCAGGCCTTTGCCCGCCAGCGGACCAGCCGCATCGACGACCTGATCGCGCTCGCGCTTGATGGGCATCGCGTCCTGGCCAACCCCCTGCCCGTCCCCACCCTCGCCGCCCGCGTGGCGGCCGCGACGTGCATGGGCTATGTCCGCGCCCTCATGGACGCCTGGCTCGAGGGAAAGATCAGCGGCCCCATGGTCGGCCTCGCGCAACGGATCTGGCCGCGGGCGGAGGCGCTTCTTCTCCAATGTCGGCTCGACGTCGACGATCGTGAGAGCGGCGGCCGATCCGACACCCGGGCATTTTCCCAGCCGCGCCAACGCCAGGGTTGATCCGACCATCTTCCCCTCGCTGCAACAAATGTGTTGCGAAGGCGCTTTGGCTGCGTTCAGTCTGCAAAGGTTGATCGCAGCGGGGGCGGATGACGAAGGCGTTTGACGAAATGACCGGCGGCGGATCTCAAGAGGTCCGCGACAGCTACCGAGCCCTTGGGGCCTGGCTGGAACAGGCGCCGCCGGACCTTCTTCGGGCGCGTTCGCGCCAGGCGGAGCTGTTCTTCCGCCGCATGGGCGTAACCTTCGCCGTGCACGGGGACGCCGAGTCCAATGAACGCCTGATCCCGTTCGACGTCGTGCCCCGCATTATCGATGCGGCGGAATGGGCGCTGCTTGAGAAAGGACTGAAGCAGCGCGTGACCGCGCTCAACGCCTTCCTGCGCGACATCTATGGACCTCAGGAATGCCTCAGGGCCGGCGTCGTCCCGACCGATCTCATCCTGACCAATCCGCAATACCGGCCTGAGATCCAGGGGCGTCGACCACCCGGCGACGTATGGTGTCACATCGCCGGGATTGATCTTGTCCGCACGGGCGAGGACGGCTTCTACGTGCTGGAGGACAATGTCCGCACGCCCAGCGGCGTCTCCTACATGCTGGAGAACCGCGAAATGATGATGCGGCTGTTCCCCGACCTGTTCGCGGAATATCGGGTCCGACCGGTAGACGCATATACCGACAGCCTGCTGCGATCACTGCAGGCCTCGGCTCCGGCGACGGCCGGGGCGGACCCCACCATCGTCGTGCTGACGCCGGGTCCCTTCAACTCGGCCTACTATGAGCACAGCTTTCTCGCCGACAAGCTGGGCGTGGAGCTGATCCAAGGCGGCGACCTGTTCGTCAATGACGACACCGTCTTCATGCGGACGACCGAAGGCCCCAAGCGTGTCGATGTCATCTATCGCCGCATCGACGACGACTTCCTGGATCCCCTGACCTTCAGGCCGGACTCGACAGTGGGCGTGCCTGGGCTCATGGCCGCCTATCATGCGGGACGCGTCACCCTGGCCAACGCCGTCGGAACGGGCGTGGCCGACGACAAGGCGGTCTACACCTACATGCCGGAGATCATCCGCTTCTTCACAGGCGAGGAGGCTCTGCTGAAGAACGTTCCGACCTGGCGGTGTCGCGAGCCCGAGGCGTTGAAGGCGGTGCTGGGCCAGCTGGACCAGCTGGTGGTCAAGGAGGTCGGCGGCTCAGGCGGCTACGGCATGCTGGTCGGCCCGGCGGCGACAAAGAGCGAGATCGAGGACTTCCGCGCCAGACTGATCGCCGATCCGGACGACTTCATCGCCCAACCGACTCTGAGCCTCTCGACCGCGCCCACTCTTGACGGTGGCGGGCTGGCCGCGCGTCACGTCGATCTTCGCCCCTTTGTGCTGACCAGTCCCGCCGGGACCCGGGTGACGCCGGGCGGCCTGACGCGTGTGGCGCTGAAGCCGGGCTCGCTGGTGGTGAACTCCAGCCAGGGCGGCGGGACCAAGGATACCTGGGTGCTGAACGACTGATGCTATCCCGGACCGCCGACAATCTCTACTGGGCTGGCCGCTACATGGAGCGGGCCGATTTCCTCGCGCGTATCCTCGAGGCGGCCATTCGGCTGGCCGCCCTGCCGGCGAGAGACGAGGCCGCCGTGACCGCCTGGGCGAGCGCGATTGCGTCCTCGGGCGTGAAGGGCGCCTTTGACGCCGCAGGCCGTACGCCGTCGGAGACGTCGGTGCGCGAGTTCCTGGCCTTCGGCGGCGATAACCCCACCTCTATCAAGGCCTGCATCACCCGCGCCCGCACCAACGCCCGCTCGGTCCGCACAGCCCTGACGGTTGAACTCTGGGAGGCGATCAACGGCGCCTGGAACGGCCTGAACGAGATCGGCGAACCCAGCCGCCGCGATGATTTCGTCAACTTCCTCGATTTCGTGAAGTCGACCGCCCTGGCGGTCGAGGGCGCTACGTCGCGGACCATGCTGCGCAACGACGCCTACTGGTTCCTCCGCCTGGGCATGGCGATCGAGCGGGCCGACAACACCGCCCGTCTGCTGGACGTCAAATATCATCTGCTGCTGCCGCCGGGCGAGCGGATCGGGGGGCAGTTGGACTATTTCCAGTGGGAGACCCTGCTTCGGGAGGTTTCCGCCCTGACCGCCTACCGCTGGGTCTATCGTGAGTCCGTGCGTCCCTGGCTGGTGGCCGACCTGCTGCTGCTGAACCGGCAGATGCCGCGCTCTCTGGCCAGTTGCCAGGGCATGATCGTCAGCTATCTGGAGCGGCTGGCGGCGGACTATGGTCGGCGTGGCCCGGCCCAGCGTCTCGCTTCGGCCCGCCTCGCGCGGTTCAACGAGGCGCGCATCGAGGACATCTTCCAATCGGGCCTGCACGAGTACATCCAGGCCTTTCTGAACGAGAACAACGCGCTGGGCGCGGCGATCCACGAGCAATATCTGGTCTGACCCATGCGGATACGGATCGATCACACGACACGATACGGCTATGCCCGCGCGGCGCGCTTCATCGTGCAGGTGCTGCGGCTGACGCCGCGCTCCTGTGACGGGCAGCAGGTCAGGGAATGGCGCATCGAGACCGACGTCGATGCGCGTCTGCGCCGGACCGAGGACGCCTTCGGCAACATCGTCCACAACCTTTATACCGAGCGCCCGACAGACTCGCTGACCCTGCGTGTCACAGGCGAGGTGTCCACCATCGACACCGGCGGCGTTCTGCGCGGGCAGTTCGAGAAGCTGCCCGCGCCCGTCTTCCTGCGCGAGACGCCGCTGACGCGACCAGATGCGGCGCTGATCGACTATGCGCGCGCAACGGGCGGCGGTCGAACGCTGGAGCGACTGCATGGCCTGATGGCGGCCATTCATCGGGACGTTGCGTTTGAGGTGGGCGCCACCTCCGCCGCCAATTCGGCCGCCGAGGCTTTTGGCCTGAGACGCGGCGTCTGTCAGGATCACGCCCAGATCTTCATTGCCTGCGCCCGGCGCCTGGGCGTGCCCGCCCGCTACGTGTCCGGTCACCTGTGCCGTTCGGACGGCCAGCACCAGCAGGAGGCGGCGCACGCCTGGGCGGAGGCCTATGTCGAGGACCTGGGCTGGATCGGCTTTGATCCCGCCAACGGGGTCTGCCCCACCGACCACTATGTCCGCGTCGCGATCGGACTGGACGCCCTGGGCGCCGCGCCGATCCGAGGCACGAGCTACGGCGGGGGCGCTGAGCGCCTGTCCGTCGCCCTGCATGTGCGGCCCGTGCAACAGAAGCAGCAACAACATCAGGCCAAGGGCTGGTCGTGATCGTCATGCCGCGCGAATCTGATAGCGTCAGGCGATCCTCATCGCGGGGAGCGAAGAGCAGTCATGACCTATTGCGTTGGCATGCTGGTGGACGAGGGATTGGCGATGATCGCCGACACCCGCACCAATGCGGGCGTGGACAACGTCTCCTCCTATCGCAAGCTGCACATTTGCAAGACGCCGGGCGAGCGAGTTCTGGCGGTCTGCACCGCCGGAAACCTGTCGGCGACCCAGACGGCCCTGGCGATGGTGGCCGAAGGGGTGAAGCTGCCCGACTCCGACGGGGCTGAAACCCTGGAGACCGCGCCGACCCTTTTTCGCGCAGCGCAGATCCTCGGCCACGCCCTGGCGACCGTGCGCGCGACCCTCAACACGCCGCCGACACCCACCGCCGACGGCCTGAACGTCAACGCTTCCATGCTGCTGGGCGGCCAGATCGGGGGCGGCAAGATGGGGCTGTACCTCATCTATGGACAGGGCAACTTCATCGAGTGCGGGTCTGATACGCCCTACCTGCAGATTGGTGAGTTGAAGTACGGCAAGCCGATCCTGGATCGGGCGCTGCGCGCCGGCACGCCCCTGTCCGAGGCGGTAAAGCTCGGGCTGATCTCCTTTGACTCGACCATTCGCTCCAATATTGCCGTCGGGCCGCCCTTGGATCTCATCATCATGCCCCGCGGCAAGCTGGTCGGCATGGAGCGGCGGATAGACTCGGAGGACGCCTACTTCCGCGACCTGGGTCGCCGCTGGTCGGAAGCCATGGCCACAGCCCATCGCGCCATGCCCAACCCGACCTGGCTGAACGATGCGGCGTCCTTACAGGTGAACGCCCCATTCGGCTGACCGGCTCTCCAGTCTGCCGTCCGCCTTCAGGAAGACTGTCGGCGACCGGCTCGGGACTTCAGTGATGCGCCGCTTGTGCTCCACTGCGCCGACGACGGGACAGCCGTGGCCGCATGGCGTAGAACGGCCTGCCTCTTTCGCCAGGACCTCCCATGAAACTGCGCGCGCGCGCCCAGCTGGTCTATCGCTTCGATCCGCCGACCGACGCCATCTACAAGATCCAGGCAGCGCACTGGCCGGGCCAGCACATCGTCGAGGAGACGCTGGTCTTTGATCCGCCCGTCACGTTCCAGGAGGACGAAGACATCGAGTTCGGAGCGCGGACTCTGCGCTGTCACGTCAAGGGCGAGGTGACGCTGACCTATGAGGCGGTGGTCGAGAACGGCCGGCTGAAAGCCCTTCCGCTCGGCGTCTCGCAGCACGACTGGGGCGAACTGCCGGCCGAGGTGCTGCCCTATCTGTCGCCCAGCCGCTACTGCCCGTCCGACCAGTTCGGCCGGTTCGTGACGCGCCAGTTCGGCGACACGTCCGGCGGGGCGCGCGTACTGGCGATCCTGGACTGGATCGGCGCCAACATCGACTACGAGCACGGGGTTTCCGACACCGAGACCACGGCGGCGCGAACCTTTATCGACCGGGCGGGGGTGTGCCGCGACTTCACTCACCTGGGCATCACCCTGTGCCGGGCGTCCGGCATTCCGGCGCGCGCGGTCAGCGCCTACGCCCATCAGCTGGAGCCGCCGGATTTCCACGCCATCTTCGAGGTCTGGCTGGACAGCGGCTGGTGGCTGGTGGATCCCACGCGGCTGGCGCCCGTCGAAGGGCTGGTGCGCATCGCCTGCGGCCGCGACGCCGCCGACATCGCATTCCTGACCACGCAGGAACGCTGCGAGATGGTGCGCCAGACGGTGACGGTGAAGCCGGCCTGAGGGGGCAAGAAGACGTCGGGCGCCGGCGGCTTTCGAGGTCATGCCATTGGCGCCAAGGCGTTTTGCACGGGAGCTTCGACGCACCGTCGAAGCTCCCGCCCGTCTCTCAGACCTGCGCCAGACCGCCATCGACGAACACTTCACCGCCGGTCATGAAGCTGGAGTCTGCTGACGCCAGAAAAGCAGCGACGGCGCCGGTCTCCGACGGATCGCCCATGCGGCCCAGCACCGTGGAGGCGCCCATGGCCGCGAGGCCTTCATCGCCCAGTACCTGCTGCGCCAGCTCCGTCGTGGTCGGCCCGGGGGACAGGACATTGACGCGGATGCCCGTGCCCCTGAGGTCGAGAGCCCAACTGCGCGCCAGATTGCGGACCGCGGCCTTGGTCGCGCTGTAGATGCTGAAGGCCGGAGTGCCCATGACGCCGGTGCTGGAACCGGTCAGGATGATTGACCCGCCGCCAGCCATTAGCGGCAGCGCCTTCTGCACCGAAAAGACGGTGCCTTTCACATTGACGTCGAAAATCTGATCGTAATGTTCAGAGGTGATCTCGCCGAGCCTGGCGAAGTCGCCGGTTCCTGCATTGGCGAACAGGATGTCGAGCCCGCCGCGCTCCGCTTTCACTGTCTCGTAGAGCCGATCCAGATCGGCCGGCTCTGTGATCGATCCGGTCACCGCCCGCGCGTTGGCGCCGAGTTCAGCCACGGCCGCGTCGAGTTGCGCCTGGCGGCGCCCGAAGAGGTAGACAAAGGCGCCCTCCTCGATGAACCGTCTGGCGGCGCCCAGACCGATACCCGTTCCCCCGCCGGTGATGACGGCCGTCTTGCCTTGCAGTCTGCTCATGATGTGCTCCTCTCGATGAGTTGCACTCAGCTGATGAACCACCCACTTGCGGACAAGTATGCACCATTTGGTAAGAGCCCGAAAATGTCAGACGCTCTGAACGCCACTCCGTCGCAGACGGGGTCTTGCTCGCCCACCCTGCCCGGCTTCACCTGCGGCCTTGATGCGACGCTGCGGGTTATTTCCGGCAAGTGGAAGCCCTTGATCCTCTACTTCCTGGCCCAGGACGGGCCAACGCGGTACGGCGCGCTGAGGCGAGCCATCCGGGACGTCAGCGACAAGATGCTGATCCAGCAGCTGAAAGAGCTGGAGGCCGATGGTCTGGTGAAACGGACCGACTACAAGGAAATTCCGCCTCGGGTGGACTACAGCCTGACCCCGCTCGGCCACAGCCTTGCACAGGCCCTCGTGCCGCTCTGCACATGGGGCACGGAGAACATGGCGGAGGTCACCCGCGTCTTTGCCGAACGCGCTCGCTGGAGACGCAGGCTCGGTGGTCAGGCTGCGCCTGAGTAATCAGCAATGGCGCTCAGAGGCGGCGATGGACGGCTCATTGAACGTCAAGTTCGGTCGGCATCCGGGCTTAATGTAGGCCTATACCGTAGGGGCGCCGTGACCAGGACGGTAACCTGCTGGGCGTGCGAGTGAGGGTTTTCAGAGCGTCGAGGATACGAGCGCGATCTCCGGGGGGGCGTCTGAGCGACGAGAAGGTGGCGTCCGAAGTGCGCGAGCAGTTCATCGCCGTGCTCGACCTCGCCGCGCTGTTCGCTCACGGCGCGCACCACCGTGTCGATTGGTGCGGGAGCCGAACCACGGCTTGGCGGTGAGCTACAGAAAGCCGGCTTCGGGCACATGGGCACTCTTTTGTCCTTATCCTCCTGCCGGCGACTTGCGTTCCACTGCAATGAGATCGGTCAGCGCGCGCAGTGGCGCGGGCACGAATCGCCGGGGAAAATAGAGCCTGGGACCTTCAAACGAAGGCCACCATTCGGGCAGAACGGGTCGAAGCGACCCATTCTGAATGTGCGGATCAAGCCAGTTCTTGAAGGATCCGATAACGCCGTGACCAGCACACGCAGCGGCGATCGCGGCAGGTGCGGCATCAACGCCAATGATCAGCCGGCCTGGTGGATCAATCGTCATCGACTCAGGTCCACGCTCAAAGTCCCAAGCGACCAGCGCGCCGGTCGAAAAGCGGAGCCGGATTGCGTCGTGGAGCAGCAGGTCGCGCGGGCTGAGAGGCGCTGCGTTTCGTGCGAGATAGGAGGGAGAGCCAGCATAGGCCAGGCCCTGAACGGGTGGCCCGATCGGCACCGCGATCATGTCTTTGGCGAGATGCTCTCCATACCGAATCCCCGCGTCGCAGCCGGCCGCTACGATGTCCACGAGCCGATCTTCCACCACGATCTCGACCCGGACGTGCGGGTGCAGTGTTAGGAAGCGGTCGATCAGCGGCGGGAGGATGTCCACCATGACCGCGCCGGTGACATTTAGTTTGAGGAGACCGCGCACCTCGGCTTGCGAGTTGGCGGCGTCCTGAAGCGCTGCCCGAGCCTCGGCGAGAAGAGGCGCGAGCCGCGCGGCCAACGCGCTTCCGGCCTCGGTGGGCATGACGCTGCGCGTCGTCCGAGTGAGAAGGGGAACACCTAGCTGCCCTTCGATCTCGGCGATCTTCTCGCTAACGGTCGAGGGGGAGATGCCCAGTCGCTTTGACGCTGCCCTGAAGCCGCGCGCCTCCACGACGGAGAGGAACACTCTCACGTTGTCGAAACTCGTCACCTCTGCATTGTTCGCCATGCCGATCAGCGTATCCGACCCTGTGCGGATTATCAAAGCCGCCCGAACAGCCGATATATCCCCTCAAGACGTAGAGCGCAGGTAGCTCAACGTCGCCGACCGCTGCGCAGGAGCATAGCATGACCGACAGGACAGTCCTCATCACGGGCGCCAACAAGAGCATTGGCTACGAAACTGCGAGACAGTTGGGCCGGCAGGGCTTTCGGATCTGGCTCGGCAGCCGCGACGCGGATCGCGGCGAGGCGGCTGCTGAGACCCTTGCCGCCGAGGGGATTGTTGTCCGGGCACTCACGCTCGACGTGACCAGTGACGACAGCGTCCGATCCGCAGTTGAGCGCGTCGAAGGTGACGACGGCAAGCTCGACATTCTGATCAACAATGCCGGTATATCCGGGCGTCAGCCAATCGTCCCGAGCGAGCAGCCGCTCGACGACATCAAGGCGATCTACGAGACGAACGTCTTTGCCCCGATCCGAGTGACTCAGGCGTTTCTTCCACTTCTGAAGGCGACGAGCGATGCCAGTGTTGTCATGGTCAGCAGTGGGCTTGGCTCGCTAAGCTGGCTGTCGGACCCGAGCAACGCGTTCCACGGAGTCAACATCCTCGGATACAACAGCTCGAAAACCGCGCTGAACGCCGTAACGGTCGCGTTTGCGAAAGAGCTGATCGCCTGGGGGATTGCGGTGAACGCGGCGGACCCCGGCTACACCGCGACCGACTTCAACGGCCAAACCGGGTACCGCACGGTGGAGCAGGCTGCGGCGGGCATCGTCTGGCTGGCGACCCAAACCACTCGGGATATGACCGGCCGCTTCTACTTCGAGCGGAACGAGGTGCCTTGGTGAGGTGAGCAGCGGCAGGTTAGCGCCTTGTGATCCGCGACGAGGTGGTCACTTCCGAAATCTCGTTACATGGCGCTTTCCGACAATCTGACTTTCCCGATTAGGATCGTTAAGCGGGAAAGCGGCCCCGCTGATCGACCTAACGGTCAGAGGCGGAAGACGGCCAGAAGGACAAAATTCATTCCCACTCGATTACACGAAGGCCGGTAGCGCGTTGATCGGCAAGGACTTTGCACCAGAGGTCACCTAAAGCGCCGTATCGTAGTCCGAATAGATCGTGGACTGTTGAAAACAATGAAGAAATAATCGGATGTAAAAAGCGCGTGATCACGAGATCTTTCGGGGTGTATTGACAATGCCGCAGGCGTGGTGCGCGAGGGAATCGTACCGGTATACCTAGGCATAGGCGGATACCATAGCCTGACGTTTTGAAGAACAGGCGAGGCCTGGAGCTCATCGTCATCTATCGGCAGATCTCCTGCCCTTTCATTCCGCCTGGCTTCAAAGTCGCGCGCCGCCGCACGCCGACCGAGCGCGTGAGCGCTCGGTCGGCGTTGAACAACTATTCCCCGGCGCGCTCCGCTTCTCCGGCGTGCTGGCTTCGAGAACATCGATGCTGCCGTCCGCTCCCAAAGTTGCGATCCCCATGGCCGCCTGCCTTCCCACCGGGACGAGTGGCACGTCGGGGCCTCGGTGACCACTCCTGCCACCACAGCGAAGCGCAAAGCCAGCTTCGCGCCATGAGCGGACATGACAGTCACCGCGCAAAGGCGACATTCACCTGAGTTACCACGCCGAGCCGCCGCCATTTTATCGCGATCGCAATCGCGCGAAACCGGTGGAGGTGCAGACTGCGTCAGTCATGGTCAGAGACGTCGAACCCGTCTCCGGGCGCCATCGGCCGGTGCAGTTTGATCCCGGCCTTGTCCAGATAGGGCTCGTAGACGTCGTAACGCTGCCTGAGGAAATAGTCGCGAGCGTAGCCGTCATGGACCGGGACGACCGATTTTGGCTTCATCCGTTTGGCGAACGCATGGACAGTGAGCTCGGTCAGGTAAGGCGCCATCACCGGAAGGGCCAGCACCTCCACGCCCGCGAACCGATCCAGACGGCTGTCGAAACTGTCGCCCGGGTTGAGGAAAACGTCGTTGACGAGGAAGGCTGTCAGTTGCGGGCTCTCGTCCGACAGGATGGGCTCATGCGCGACCGGCTGAGCCTGCAGCCGGAACGCGCCGAAGGTCCGTTCGCCCTCCTCGAACACCGTGACCGACAGCCCCTTCTCGCCGAGCTTGTCGGCGACCTCGCCGTTGCCGACGAGTGTCGCGCCACTCGCCTGCACGATCCTGGCCAGAGCGTCAGGGTCGATGTGGTCGGGATGGCCGTGCGTCAGGACGATCGTCGAGACATCCGAAAAGACAGCAGGATCGACCCGTCCGTCGACGAACGAAAACTTGCCCGGATCGAAGAGCAGTCGATCTGCACCGATCGTCAGGCGCAGGCAGCTATGGACGAACTTGTCGATCCGCATGGCGGCCGGTCCTATTCCGACTGTCTCTGGACGACCGCGCCGATCGCCTCGGGCGTGCCCGAGGCGATGACCAGCCAACGGCGGGGTGCGCCGGCGTCGGCGGCGACCACCTGACGGATCGGGCCCACGGCGTTGACGACCGCAGACCCAGCCGGATTGGTCATGAACTTCGTCAGAGGCTCGAGCGTCCCCGATCCGTCCGCCGCATTGGCGAAGGCGAGGACATAGGGCTTGCCGGGTTGGAGGCCTGCGGCGGCGATCTGCAGCATCTGGACCTGCCCCTGCTCGAACAAGGTCGCCTGGGACCGGGTGTCGCCCTCGCCCGTCAGAACGAGTTGATGCGAGGCGCGAGCTGCGCCCAGGGGCGTGAGGTTGGCCCTGCCGTCACCCTGAGTGACCGCACGCGGCACATAGGTGACCCCTTGCGGTCCCTGACCGATCGGCACGGTGGCGATCACGCGGTTGGCCAGGGTGTCGATGACCGCCACGCCGTCGCCATTCTCCAGCCCGACGTAAATCCGCGAGCCGTCGCCGGAGGGCCACAGACCGTGCGGCAGCGACCCCACCTCGATCTCCGTCACGAGCGTGAAGGTGTCGGTGCGATAGACCTTGACCCGGTTCTCGGTCCCGACGGTCACATAGGCGAACTGGCCCGCCGCGTTGCGCACGATGTTGACGTGGTTGGTCAAGGGGCCGGTGTCGAGCGTCTGTAGGACAGCGAACGGCGGACGGGCGTTGAAAACCATGGTCTTGCCCACGTCCTTCAGCGTCATCCAGACCTGGCTTCCATCGGGCGTGGCGGCGATGTCGGGGCAGAACGGACTGGCCTGGGCCACCCGACCGACGATCTGACGGGTCGCGGTCTCGACTACCACCGTCTCGGGACTGAAGCTGGAGCAGATGTAGGCGTAGCGGCCGTCCGGCGAGAAGATGGTCATGCCCGGCCCGTTGGGCGTCTCGACCCGGGCGGTCTCCTGATAGGTCGCGGCGTCCAGCACCGAAACATAGGCCTCGCCCCGCACCGTGACCCAGACCTCGCGGCCGTCCGGCGTGAAGAAGGCCTCGTGCGGAGAGCGCCCGACATAGGTGGTATGTTTGACGGTGTTGCTGGCCGTGTCGATGAAGCTGACCGAGTTGGACCCGATCGAGACCACGGCGATCGTCTTGCCGTCCGGCGCCGCGCCGATGCCGTGGACCAGCAACTGGCCCTTGTAGAGCGGGCTGAGGTTGGCCGGAGTCGGTTCGCCGAGGGAAATCACCCCCAGCAGGCCGTTGGTCGAGGGATCGACCACCGAGACGGTGTTGGAGAACTGGTCGGCCGAATAGAACCGATCCTGGCTGCTGATCGGGATGGCGGGCGCCGCCGCCGCGCCCGGAACCTGATCGGCCAAGGCGTGTCCGGCGGACAGGCTGAGAACAAGGGCGGCGATGGCGCGGGCTGTCAGGGTCATGATCCGTGTCCGTGATGGGTCGAGGTCGCGCCGCCGGTCGGCGTCGGCGCATCAGAATGGCGGGTCAGGTAGTCGCGCATCAGGGCGATTTCCTGGGTCTGTTCAATGATGATCCCCTGGGCCAGACGCTTCATGGTCTCGTCCTGCCCGTACAGAAGCTCGACGCGCGCCATGTCGATGGCGCCCTGATGATGCGGGATCATCATGGCGGCGAAGTCCACGTCTGGGTCGCCGGTGGATTCTACCGCCATGTCGCGGTGCATCCGCTCCATCGCCTCGGCCATCGCCGCATCGAAGTCCGAGCCGGGCATCTGTGCGAAGGCCATAACTGCGGCACCGGCAGTCGCCGAGCCAAGCGCCAGGACGCCGGTTCTGATCCATCGGGAGGGTGGGGCGTGGGTCATGATCCGATCCTGCAGGCGATCGTCCCGGACGACCAACGCGATGTTCCGCTCGGAACGTTCGCCGTCGCCGAACGTTCCCTGTCGAAGTCGCCGCTTCGTGGGTTAGGATTGTCCCATGACCCTGGACCAGCTCCGCATCTTCGTCGCCGTCGCCGAGCGCCAGCACGTAACCCGCGCCGCCGAGGCCCTGAACCTGACCCAGTCGGCGGTCAGCTCGGCGGTGACGACGCTGGAGGGCCGCCACGGCGTCGCCCTGTTCGACCGCGTTGGCCGCAACATCGTCCTGAACGAGGCGGGCGCAACCTTCCTCGTCGAGGCCAAGGCGATCCTCGCCCGTGTCGAGGCGGCGCAGGACGCGCTCGACGACCTGGGCGGCCTGAAACGCGGACGACTGTCGATCCACGCCAGCCAGACCATCGCCGGCTGGTGGCTTCCCGCCCGACTGACCCGGTTTCATCAGGCTCATCCCGGCATCCGCATCGAGGTCTCGATCGGCAATACGCGCGAGGTGGCCGACGCTGTCCTGGAGGGCTGCGCTGAACTGGGTCTGGTCGAGGGCGAACTGAACGAGCCGGCGTTGAGCCGTTCGGTTCTGGATCACGACGAACTGGTGCTGGTCGTGGCGGCCGACCACCCCGCCGCCCAGGACGGCGCCGGGCCGCCGGACCTGAAGCAAATGACCTGGGTGTTGCGCGAGCCCGGCTCCGGCACCCGGTCGGCTTTTGAGACGGCCCTCAATCAGCGCGGGCTGGCCATCGACGCTCTGGACGTGGCCATGACCTTGCCCGGGAATGAGGCGGTCGCCGCCGCCGTCGAGGCCGGTGCGGGAGCGACGGTCGTGTCGCGCAATGTCGTCGCCGCGCGCCTGCGCGCCGGCATCCTCGCCGCCCTGCCCCTGACCTTGCCCGACCGCCCGTTCTGGCTCCTGCGGCACAAGCAGCGCTATCGCTCAAAGGCGGGCGAGGTGTTCCTGGCGTCCCTGACGGCGTCACGCCATTGAGCGCGTCGGCTCGTCAAGGCGGTGTCTGGCCTTCACTGGTGAATGACCGCGCGCCGCCTCACACGCATCTCGAGGGACTGAACGGATTCCTGAGAGCTCTGGATAGGGGCGTGGGCGCTCAACAAGGTACGCCGAAGTTCGACCCCCTCGACGGTGGAGACGAGGCGGAAATCCTTGTGCTTCTGGAGACACCGGCCCCGGGACCGCAAGCGGATCGCCTCGTCTCCATCGACAATCCCACGGGCACCGCGCGCAACCTGAAGCGCGCGATGGAAGCAGCGGGGCTCGACCGCCGCCGCATCGTCCTTTGGAACACGGTCCCCTGGCTTCGCTCGGGGTCCGCGCGACCGCTGACAAGACAGGAGATCGCCTCCGGCCTGGCCACGCTAGAGGGACTGGTCACCCCGCTTCATCGCCTCAGGGCCGCGGTATTGTGCGGCCGCGTCGCCGCGATGGCGGCTCCGACGCTGACCCGCCTGCGGCCTGAAGTGGAGCTGTGTCTCGCGCCACACCCGAGCCCGACGTTCATCAACACCGCCCCCGAGCATCGTCTTGGCCTGCAGGCCGCCTTTGCGTGGGCAGCCGCGCTGATCACCCCCTAGGGCGTTCATTCGATCAAAGCGAACAAACCTATCTAAAACATCCGTTGGAGCTGATGATCCAAGAGGCGCATCCCGGATGTCGAGGAGCGCGCCGAAGACTGGCCTCCACTCCGAAAGGAGAGCCGCCATGACCACCCTTCTCGCCGCTCCGGCCATGCGCCAAGGCCGCAGGTCCGTCGCCAGGCGCCAGGCCATCGGTCCTGAGAATGTAAAACCGCAGACGCCTTTCATTCCGCCTTCTCCCATCGCCGCGACCCAATCCGGCGAGACCTTGCACCGGGTCCAGCCTGGCGTCGGCCTTACCGGCGTTCACCCCGCAATGGTCAAGGCGGTCGCGGGTCTCTACGCCGCCATGGTGGCCGTGTTCTGGCTGGTGTTCGGTCACGGCGAGGCGATGCTCGCCCTGGGCTTCATCACCGTTCTCGGCCTGATGTTCTTCGGCCTTCTCACCGGGATGAGCCTGCTGGCCGATACGCCTGCGCCGGGCGAGCGCATCCGCTCCTTGAACGATTGCCTCGCCGGTCGCGTGATCATCGACACGGGCTGGATCAGCGGCCGCGAAGCCGCGTTGCAGATGCTGACCCTGCCCGCCTGCCTTCTGGTCACCGCCGTCGTGCTCGGCGCCGTCTATCGCTTCACCGCGGGCTGACCGCTCGTCTGGATAACCTCTCATGGCTCATGACATTCACGTTCGCGACGTCGCCTTCGGCCTTCGCCCGTTGGCGAGTCTGCAATCGCCCAGGGAGATCGTGCGGCAGTTCACGCCGAACTGGTTCGCCGCCACCATGGGAACCGGCATCCTCGCCCTGGCGCTGAACCAGCTTCCGGTCCCCATACCCGGCGTAAAAATCGTCGCCGAAGCCCTGTGGGTTTTCAACATCGGCCTGTTCGCCCTGTTCACCGTTCTCTACGCGGCGCGCTGGATCTTCTTCTTCGACGGCGCGCGACGAATCTTCGGCCATTCGGTCGTGTCGATGTTCTTCGGCTGCATCCCGATGGGGCTGGCGACCATCATCAACGGCCTGATGGCCTTCGGCCTGGCGCGCTGGGGCGAAGGCGTCGTGCCGGTCGCCGAAGCCCTGTGGTGGATCGACGTGGCCCTTGCCGTCGCCTGCGGCATCGGCATCCCCTTCATGATGTTCACCCGCCAGGAGCACGCCATCGACCAGATGACGGCCGTCTGGCTGCTGCCGGTCGTGGCGGCCGAGGTCGCGGCCGTCACCGGCGGCCTGATCGCGCCGCACCTCGCGGACCCGAACGCCGCCCTGTCGGTGCTGGTAGTCAGCTATGGCCTGTGGGCCCTGTCCGTGCCGCTGGCGATGAGCATCCTGGTCATCCTCGTGCTCCGCATGGCGATCCACAAACTGCCGCACGCCGGTATGGCGGCCTCCAGCTGGCTGTCGCTGGGCCCGATCGGCACGGGCGCGCTCGGCATGCTGGTGCTCGGCCAGGCCGCGCCCGCCATCTTCACCGCCGCCGGTCTGGGCCAGTACGGCGACGCCGCGCGCGGGATCGGCCTGATCGGCGGCCTGCTGCTGTGGGCCTACGGCCTGTGGTGGGCCGCGATGGCCGTGCTGATCACCCTGCGCTACTTGCGTCAGGGCCTGCCGTTCAATCTGGGCTGGTGGGGCTACACCTTCCCACTCGGCGTCTTCTCTGTCGCGACGCTGAAGCTGGGAACCCTGCTCCCCATCCCGGCCTTCAACCTGTTCGGCATGGCCCTGGTCGCCGCACTGCTGGTGCTGTGGCTGATCGTCGGCGCCCGTACGGTGCGCGGCGCCTGGCGCGGAGACCTGTTCGTCGCCCCCTGCCTCGCCGAGGCGGCCAAGCGCGACATCCCTTGCGCACGCTGATCCGCCTCCACTCCGTCCTTTCTGGAATCACCAATGCCTCATGACCTTTTCACGCCGTCACGCCGCGTCCTCATGGCGGGCGGCGTCGGCGCCTTGATCACCGCCTGTGCGCCGCGCGCGGCCGAAGCCGACGACATGGTGCTGGGCCAGGCTGACGCGCCCGTGACCCTGATCGAATACGCCTCGACCACCTGCGGCCCCTGCGCCCGCTTCGCCATCGAGGTGCTGCCCGAACTCCGGCGGCGCTACATCGACGCCGGGCGGGTCCGGCTGATCTATCGCGAATTCATCACCGGCCCCGCCAACCTCTCCGCCGCCGGCGTTCTGCTGGCGCGGTGCGCAGGCGAAGATCGCTATTTCGAGGTCATCGACGCCCTGATGCACGGCCAGTCCGAATGGGCGAACGGCGGCGGCCCGCGCGACGCCCTCCTGAGGATCGCGGCGCGGTTCGGCATCAGCGAGGCGCGGCTTCAATCCTGCATCACCGATCCCGAGGCCATCGCGGCCCTGGAGCGCCGTGTCGCCCGTGCCCGCGACGCCGGGGTGAATGGAACGCCGACGCTCTTCGTCCAGCACCGACGTCTGGACACCGCCCTGACCCTCGAAGCCGTCTCCGCCTCGATCGACCAAGCCCTTTCTCAAACCCCGCAATCCTGAGGTTCCGATGCCCAACGCCCCCGTCAAGGTCGCCGTCTCCGGCGCCGCCGGCCAGATCGCCTACGCCCTGCTGTTCCGCCTGGCCCAGGGCGATGTGTTCGGGCCCGACACCCCGATCGATCTTCGCCTCCTCGACCTGCCTCAGGCTCAGGCGGCGCTCCAGGGCGTGGTCATGGAGCTGGACGATTGCGCCTTTCCGCTACTAACCTCCATCCAGACCACCGACGACCCCATTATCGCCTTCGACGACATCGACGCCGCCTTTCTGGTCGGGTCGCGCCCCCGCGCCAAGGGCATGGAGCGCCGCGACCTGCTGGCGGCCAACGCCGCCATCTTCAAGACCCAGGGCGCGGCCCTGAACGCGGTCGCCAAACGCTCCGTCAAGGTTCTGGTGGTTGGCAATCCGGCGAACACCAATGCCTGGGTGGCGATCCAGTCCGCGCCGGATCTGCCGCCCGGCGCCATCACCTCGATGATCCGCCTCGACCACAACCGCGCCGCCGCCCAGTTCGCGCGCCGCGCGGGCGTCCCCGTCGATGCCGTGGAGAAGCTCGCGGTCTGGGGCAATCACTCCCCGACCATGTTCGCCGACTGGAGCCATGCGACCGTGGAGGGCCAGTCTCTGGCCGGGCTCATCAACGACGAGACCTGGTATCGCGACACCCTCATCCCTGAGGTGGCCCGTCGCGGCACGGCCGTGCTGGAAGCCCGCGGCGCCTCCTCGGCGGCCTCGGCCGCCAACGCCGCCATCAACCATATGCGCGACTGGGTGCAGGGCTCGAACGGCCGTTGGGTTTCGATGGGCGTCGCCTCGATCGGCCAGTACGACATTCCCGAAGGGCTGGTCTGCGGTGTGCCGACGACCTGCCGCGACGGCGTCTATGCGCCCGTCACGGGTCTGGAGCTCGACGCCTTCACGCGCGCCGGTCTGGCCGCTTCGGTGCAGGAGTTGATCGAGGAGCGCGACGCCGCGCTCGCGGTCCTGGCGGACGCCTGATCATCCGACGCCGTCGAACATGCTCATGTAGTCGCCGTCGCCAAGGCAGGCGACGGCGTCCCTGTTTTCCAAACTTCGCCGAAGGATTCCCATGACCGACGCAGCTTCCCGGCCCTCGATCGCGACCGACGCCGGTCTCGGCGGCCTACAACTGACGATCACCGCGGGCCCCGCCCGCTTCGTGGTCGACGAACCCGTCGCCCTGGGCGGGCTGGATCTCGGTCCGACCCCTCACGAGCTGGTGCAGGCGGCGCTCGCCTCCTGTACGGCCCAGACCCTGCGCCTGTACGCCAACCGGAAAGGCTGGACCTTGGGCGCCATGTCCGTCGAGGTCTTGTTGACCCGGGACTTGGGGGCGACACCGTCGGATCAGTTCACCCGAACAATCACTCTGCCGACTGGGCTACCGGAGGAACAGAGGATCCGGTTGCTGGAGATCGCCGACAAGTGCCCAATTCATCGGATGCTCGTAGGTACAGTTTCGATCGAAACGATCTGGTGCAAGGCGACCATCTAGCTGCGAGGCGAAGGCCATCGCCACGTCCCGCCCATCCCCCTCTTTCTCAGTGTTGGTCGGGACACGAAAAGTGTGGTCCCACTAGACACAAACTTCCATTCCGCCGGAAGCGGACCTTCGGAAGGTCAGCAATGAGTCAGAAGCGGACCCCAAATACCCACGAGAGATCGAGCATCTCCGGCACCCTTCACCACCGTAGATCTACGGGTTCGCGCTATCCCAACCCGACCGCTAATGTCGCCCTAGCGTCAACCAAATCGCCAGAGGCCGCACCCGCATGCCCGCCGCCCCTCACTCCCACTCGATTGCTCTAAGCTGGGTAAAATCATGAATCAGTTGGTTTTTTCGCGGCCCACCTACTTTAACACCGGCTCGCCGCCCGACCGTTCGGCTTGGTTCTGAAAACATTAGATAAATAGACCGATGTAAAAACCGCGTGATCGCGCAATCTTTCGAGACGTATTGACAATCTCAAACTCGAATTAACAATCGATTCTTGCGCGTTCACTTGCCTCCGCTAGACTAGCATGAACAGAACCTACATCGCCATCGCTGACGCCGGCAGAGCGTAGTGCATAACCAGCATCCAGATCGCCATGGCGATCATCATCAGGTTCTCGGTCAGGGATAGGAAGCCAAGCGGCACATTGCTGTCTCCACCGACGCAGGCGCATTTCAGTTCGCGCTTGTCGATGTAGACAGCCTTGAAGACCGAGGCCGCGCCAATGCCGCCGATGAACAGGGCCACCGGGACCGACAACCAGGTCAGGACGCCCGCGACCATCAACGCGCCTGCCCCGAACTCGGCGAACGGATAGACCTTGCCGTATGGCACCCACCGCTTGGCCAGCAGGTCGTAGTTCAGGAACATGGATGAGAAGCTCTCGATGTTCTGGAGCTTCAGCATGGCGAGGGCCATCATAGACAGGGCGATAAACCACTCCCCTGCCCGCACGGTGAACGGCGTGCCAAAAATCGTCAGGCTGAGCATCGTCGCCATCACGGCGGTGGTCAGGAAGACGACGAGGACCGGCGTGTAGGTGGTCGCCTTGGGATCGCGGACCTTGAGACCGAGATAGCGGCGCAGATCGTCGTGGCCGCCGACGCGCTGGCCGTCGATGAAGACCTGAGGCGTCGTCTTGACGCCGTGCTCGGCCTTGAAGGCGTCGGTCTGCTCGCGGGTCGTGAGCCAGTGGTCCTCGACCTTGTAGCCCCGGCTCTTGAGAAGATGCCGGGCCTTGAGCCCCCACGGACAGGTGTGGTCGGGCATCACCATCCGATAGATGACAGCGGTCTTGGTCATTGCAGGCTCCTTGATCTTCAAATCTGAGCTGCAGGTCTTAAGTTCCGTACCGTGATACGGAGTCAAGCATGAACGTTCGGACTATCGCAGGGTTGGCGAGAGACGGCGGCGTCGGGGTGGAGACTGTTCGCTTTTATCAGCGTCGCGGATTGCTTCCGACGCCCGATAGGTGGTCTCGCGATGGCGCCGGCGCGGGGGTTCGACGTTATGGCGAGGAGGACGTGCGCCGGCTGAGGTTCATCCGCTCCGCACAGACGGCGGGCTTTACCCTGGAGCAGATCAAAGAGCTGTTGTCGCTCGACGCTGGCGAAGACCGCACGCGCGCCCGTGTGCTGGCGGCGGAGAGGCTGGAAGCGCTCGATCGAACCATCTCCGATCTTGAGACGGCGAGAGCGGCGTTGCGCCGACTGGCGAGCGCCTGCGCGGCGAACGACAGCGGACCGTGTCCGATCATTTCAGCCTTTCAGGGTGAAAAGGTTTGAAATCGTGCCCTGTCTTGGCGAACGGGTGGGATGGCCGGCATCCGTCCCGCCTGGAAAAACGCAATCCGACTGCGTAGCCGCGCAAGCGTGAGGACCGGAACGTCCCATAGCCAGAACTGTTCGTTGATCATCACTTTCGGAGAACGAAGATGTCGATCAAGCTGAACGCCGGTCTGGCGACCGCCGCCCTGTCCGTGCTCCTGACCGCGTGCAGTCCTGCGGGTCAGGCCGATAGAACCGAGACGGCCGATGCGGGCTCGGCGACTGAACAAAGCGCTCCGGCGGCCCAGCCGATGGCGGGGCCTGAGACGCCCTATTCCGCGTCCGAACAGCAGATGCATCAGGCCATGATGCAGGCGCACGGCGCAGACCCGCAGGAGACCTATGCCCTGAAGATGATCGAGCACCACCGGGGCGCCATCGCTATGTCGGAGGTCCTGATGCGGGAAAACCCCGATGCCGCGCTCCGCCAGATGGCCGAAAAGACGATTACCATGCAGCGCCAGGAGATCACGGAGCTGGAGCAGTGGGTCGCGCAACATCGATCCAGCGCAACAGCCCCCGCTGCGGGTTCGGTGCAGCCCGGAGCCTGATGCGGGACGATTACGCGCGGGAAATGGTCTGCCCGCGCGTATGTGCTTTTGGACGGCGTCGATCGTCGGCGTCGGTTCGCCGGCGGGAGGTCCCTCATGCACGACAAGAGCTATCGCAACCTGGCGATTGAACTCATCGTCCACTTCATCATCATGTATTTGGTGATGTTTACGATGATCGCGACGCTCGATCACTTCGACTTCAATCTCAACAACGTCTACATGACGCTGATGATGGTCGCACCAATGGCCGTCCTTATGCTGGTTCTGATGCGCGAGATGTATCCGAACAATCGTCTCAACCTCGCCATCGGGCTGACCGCGATGATCATCTTCGCGGGCAGCTTCTACGCCATGCGCACCCAGGCGGCGATCGGCGACAAGGAACTCATTCGCGGAATGATCCCCCATCACTCCGGCGCGATCCTGATGTGCGGCAAGGCCAAGTTGAGCGACCCGGAATTGGTCGCGCTTTGCGGAGAGATCGTCGAGGCTCAGAAGCGTGAAATCCGCCAGATGCAGGCCATTCAGGAGCGGCTCTGACCGCGTTCAGACGAGACTTTCCGCAGGTCGCCGAGCGGCTATTGCTCTTCGAGGCGACGTCAGGCGGATTGGCCCGCCCCCGCGAGGTTTGTCGACGGCTCCACGGAATTAGGCCGTCCAGCGTCGGTCGCCGTTGGCGAGGGGAATGTCGACGCGACGCGTAGACTAGTCGAAGGCCGGACCGGCCAAATCGTCAGGAGACACAGTATGCGTGCATTCAACCCCGTTCCCTATGTCGCCTTGGCGGCTGCGGTCGTCCTCGCCGCTGGACCAGCTGCGGCTCACGCCCGTCTCGTGAGCGCCACGCCCGCGCCGAACGCCACGGTGGGTGCGACCCGCACGTTGACTTTGACCTTCAGCGAGCGGTCTGTGCCGGCGTTCTCTGGTTTCGACGTCGTCAACTCGGCCGGCGAAAAGCTCGCGGTACGCACCTCGATCGCTGAAGACGGCAAGACCCTCACGGGGACACTGGCGCGACCGCTGACTGCTGGCGCCTATCGCATCGACTGGCGCATCGCCTCGAGCGACGGTCACCGCATGACAGGCTCGTACACCTTCACCGTGCGCTGACGCCGTGCTCGAGCTCGCGGTCGTCGCGCTACGGTGGCTCCAGTACGCCGGGGCCGTCGTCCTTCTCGGGACGCCGCTATTCCTGCTGTACACCTTCAGGCGCGGCGATGGCGTGGATCTCACCTGGTCGCGCGCGATCCTGATAGGGTCAGGTTTGGTGGTCTTCGCCAGCGCGCTCCTGGCTCTCCTCGCCCAGACGGCGGTCATGGCCGGCTCGCTGGCGGAAGCCATCAAGCCTGCGTCTCTGTCCTTCATGATCACCGGCACGGCCTTGGGTAAGGCCATGGTCGCCCGGGCCGCCCTCGCCCTCGCAGCCGTCGTCGCGGTCCTCGCCATAAAGCCGGGCAAGACGGCTTGGAGCGTCTCGCTAGGCCTTGGGCTCTTCGTGGTCGCGAGCTTCGCCTGGACAGGACACGGCGCGGCGACAGAAGGCTCCGGGGGCCTGGTCCACCTCGCCTCTGACATCGTCCATTCCGTCGGGGCAGCCCTCTGGCTTGGCGCGCTGGTGGCGCTGACGATCCTGCTGCGACGCCGCGCCGGGGTCGACGATGGGGTCCTCCACCGCGCCTTGCATGGGTTCTCGGGCCTTGGCACTCTCGCCGTAGCCCTGCTCGTGGCCACCGGTCTTGCGAACAGCTGGTTCCTCGTCGGACCGGAGCGTTTCGTGAACCTTGGCGACAGCCTTTACGGACAGCTGCTGATCGCCAAGCTGGCGCTCTTCGTGCTGATGCTGAGTCTGGCGGCGGACAACCGTTTCCGCCTCACACCCTCCCTGCGCCGGGAGCTGGAGCACACGGGACAGTCGATCTCGGCGGTTCGACGGCTGCGGCGCAGCATCGTCACGGAGACGACCCTCGGGCTCGTCGTCCTTGCCGTCGTTGCGCTTATGGGCACCCTCCCCCCGCCGGTCGCGACGTGATCCGGGCGAGCAAATGGCCCGCGGAGCCGAGCGCCGCTGCGGTCGCGGCTCCGTTCTTCGAGGCCGGAAGGTTGTCACGTCCGTCCCTCGGGGCGTCCGGGATTCCCGGCAAGCGGACAAATACGGTCTGAACGCCACGCGCTTGCGCACGGAGCCGTTCAGACCCGAGACGCGAACTACCGCGGAGCGCGCGACGACCAGTGAATGTGATGGATGCGCCAGCCGTCGGCATGGCGCTTCAGCACCATGGTTTCCGTTGTCAGACGGTCCACGGCGCGCCCGTTAAACTGACCGGTGGTGCGGCCTTCGCTGGTGATCCACGCCACATCACCGTCCGCCCAGCCCGATCTGCGGCTCACGGTAGCGTCCGAGGCGGCCGCGAAGGCGGCGTCCGACGCAAGATGGTGGGAGGCGTATTCCTCGCGCGAGCGCTCCGCTCCGCCCTCTTCAAAGATCATGACGTCGGGGGCCAGAAGCGACAGGGCGGCAGAGGTGTCGCCGGCCTTGAGCGCGGCATGGAAGGCATCGACGGTCGCGGCCGCGTCCGTCGCTTCCGCGCTGATCGACCCGGCGGTCTGGGCGTGGCCGTGGGAATGGTCCTGCGCGACGGCTGGCGTCACCGTCGAGACGGCGAGAGAGAGGGCGAGAACGAGAGGTTTGGGGGACATGATGGGCTCCGGTTTATAAATCAGGTGAGACAGGGTCAGGTCAGGTCGGCGGATTGTGACGGGCGAACACCCGGGTCGCGCCGGAGCGAAGCACCAGCAGCGTGTCGTAGGGATCCTTGTCTCCCTGCGGTGTGTCCATGCCGGGCGAACCGAGAGGCATGGCCGGCACCGCGAGGCCGAGCGCCGTCGGCCGCTCGGCAAGCAGCCTTATCAAGTCCCCCGCCGGGACATGGCCCTCTACGAAATAGCCATCGATCAATCCGGTGTGGCAGGAGCCCAGGTTGTCCGGAAGTCCCCGACTGCTGCGGACGGACTGCAGGCTCGGCAGAACGGTGATGGTGGTGGTGAAGCCGGCCTGCCGCATGTGCGTGATCCAGGCGTCGCAGCACGCACAGGTCGGCGTCTTGAAGACCGTGAGGTTTCTCGTCGACCGGCTCTGGGCGCAGGCCGTTCCGGTCAGGGCGACGCTGACGGCGGCGCCGAGAAAAAGCCTTCGGTGGAGCTGGGAGGTGGTCAAAAGGGCTCTCCTTGATCGCTGTGAATGGTGCGTCTGGCTTCGGCATCCGGCGTCCGGCCGACGGTCCGCCGTCTCAGCCAACTCCGGCTCGGTCGCTCGACCAGACCATAGATGGCGGCCGCCGCGGCGAGGGTGACCGCCAGCATGGCCGCCAGTTCAAGAAGACCCATCCGATAGTCGCCCGGCCAGCCCCCGAGAGTCTGGGCGGCATTGCGCCACACCATCAGGATCGGAATATGGACGAGGTAGAGGGCGAACGAGGCCTCACCGGCGAAGATTGTGATCGGGTGCGACAGGAAGGTCCTGACACCTGCCTTGGCGAGCAGCGCCAGGGCGAGAACGAAGGGTCCCGCCGCAGCGACGATAAGGCGATCGTCGGCGCCGATCTGCATGGCGAGCAAGAGCGCCACGGTGGCTCCGACGGCGCCCGCGATGGCTGTCCGCGGGGACGGCGCCCAGCGCGCTCCGAGATAGTAGAGGCCAATCCCGAGCAGGAACTCCGGAACAATGCGCAAGACGCCCATATTGTCTTCCGCGCGGGGCAGTACCGAGCCGAACCACTGCCGGTAGATCGCGTCCAGCAGGATGAACAGGCCAGTCGCCGCCGCCACGAGCATCCATGGCCTGTGTCGAAATCGCAGGGCGACCGCAGCGTAGGCCGGAAAGGCGAGATAGACGGCCCACTCGGCCGACAGCGACCAGGCGGGACCGTTCCACAGAACCATCCCGTCTCGCGGGAACCACGCCTGAATCAGAAAGAAGGTGGTCAGGAAATCCGCAGCGTTGAACCGCCCGGGCTCCAGGCCGACGTCCAGAAGCGGCGCGACGAGCACGAGCGCCAGCATCGCCACCAGAATGAACAGGTGCGCCGGGTAGATGCGGGCGAACCGCGCCGCGAGGAACCGCCTGTAGTTCACCGGCCGATCACCCTGCAGGTAAACATGGGTGAGGATGAAGCCCGACAGGATGAAGAAGATGTCGACCGCGAGACGAGCCCGGTTCAACAGTCCGGCCGCGCCCTCGGGCAGCGTCCATTGCAACTGGTAGTGAAACAGGACCACGCCGAGCGCGAGGAAGAACCGCACCCCCGTCAGCGGATCGAGCCGGTCCGGGAACGGACCCGCGGCCGGATCTGACCTCTCGCTCACATCGCCTCCCCCGACACGAGCGGGTCCTCCCGGTCGTTCTCTGGTATCTACGCGGCGGGCCGCTCTCCCCCTCGTGAGGGGCTGGGCGGTTCGGCGCGTATGGCAAAGGGGGCGTGACGCAGGTGCGTAATGACTGAAGAGATCGAGCGACTGATCGGGGCTGCGGCGCCTGGCGATACGGGGCGGTTGGAGGGTCTGGAAGAGGCTGTCTGGGCACGGATCGCCGTGCGCAGGGATTCGGCGTCGATGGGCCAGGTTCGGGTCGCCGCCGTAGGGCTCGCCCTCGTGCTCGGCGTGGCCAACGGTGGATTGCTGCTCCTGGCGTCGCCCAGGCCAGAGCCCTCTGAGTTGCGCATCTTTACAGTCTCCGCGGGCCTGTCGCCTCTCGATCCCCTGGATGTCCGGGGATGAGAGCGCGCTGGAAATCCGTCACCCTGACAGCCGTGCTGGCGGCGCTCGCCAGCGGTGCGGCGACCTGGGCGAGCGCGACCTTGGTCATGCGAGAGCGTCAGCCACCGAGTCTGCATAGCGTCGTTCACGAGCAGTTGGACCTGAGCGCCGAACAGGATCGTCGTCTGGACGCGATCGAAGCGCGCTTCGCCGCGCGTCGCCCCGCGCTGGAAGCAGAGGTGCGGACCGCCAACCGCGAGCTCGCCGCCGCCATCGCCGCGAGCGATGGAAACACGCCCCAGGTGCAGGCGGCGGTGGATCACTTCCACGCGGCCATGGGCGATCTGCAGAAAGCGACCATCGCACACGTCTTCGAGATGCGGTCGGTGCTCACCCCGGCGCAGGCTGAGGTCTTCGACGCCGCGGTGGTGGACGCCCTGCGTGCCGACGCCGGCTAGGCGCGGCGCGTGGAGGGCGACAGCATTGAAGCGCGTGCAGCTGGCGGGGACAGGGGCGCCTTCAGCGCCTTGATGGCGGCGACCAAGGGCGATCTCTACAGGTTCGTTCGGCGCTATGTCGGCGATGAGGCGGAAGCGCACGACCTGCTCCAGGAAACCTACACGGCCGCGTGGCTCGCGCTGCGGCGGTATGATGCGGCGCGGCCCTTCGATGTCTGGCTCCGGTCGATCGCCCTCAACAAATGCCGGGACTGGAGCCGTCGGCGTGCGGTGCGTCGGGTAGTGCGCGGCGTGATGGGCCTCGACGCCCCTGAAGCGTCGGCGGTTCGGATCGAGACGCCGTCTCCAGAAACCCAACTGGACGATCGCCGCCGGGCCGAGGCGCTTCATCGCGCACTGACCCGCCTGCCTGACGGCCTCAAGGCCCCTCTTCTGCTGGCCACGCTCGAAGGTCGCTCGCACGGCGAGATCGCGGCGATCATGGGCGTCACGACCAAGGCCGTTGAGACGCGGATCGCCCGCGCCCGCAAGCGGCTTGCCGAGGACATGGCCGTTCCCGGGGGCGCTTGACCTCATCGTGTCGCCGGACGGCGAAGGGCGGTTTATTTCGAGGTGTGGCGACCTGCCGCAAGGGCGTTGTCGCCGACGTGCGTATGTCTACCAGAAGCCGACACGCGTCCGAGGAACCCCCCGCCTATGCCCATGCCAAGTCTCGATCGCCGAATGCTTCTCAGGGGCGCCGCCGTAAGCGGCGGGCTGCTTGGCCTGCAGGGCCTTCTGCCGGCCTGGGCGCAGACCGGATCGGCGGGGCTGAGAGCGGACCTGCCGACGCTGAGCGGGCCCAACATCGACCTGATGGTCGGCCACTCGCCTTTCACGGTCGGAGGCCGGACCGGCCATGCCGTGACGATCAACGGGGTGCTTCCGGCGCCCTTGCTGCGCCTGCGCGAGGGACAGAACGTGCGACTGTCCGTGACCAACGGCCTGGATGAGGACACCTCGATCCACTGGCACGGCCTGTTGCTGCCATTCCAGATGGACGGCGTCCCGGGCATCAGCTTCCCGGGCATCAAGCCGCGGGAAACCTTCGTCTATGAGTTCCCGATCAAGCAGTCAGGCACCTTCTGGTACCACAGCCACTCCAATCTCCAGGAGGCGATGGGCCACTACGGTCCGATCGTCATCGATCCGGCGGGCGCCGATCCGGTCGGCTACGACCGCGAGCATGTGCTGGTCCTGTCGGACTGGAGCTTCATGCACCCGCACGAGATCCTGGAGAAGCTGAAGAAGAGCCCCGGCTATTTCAACCAGCAGCGCACCACCCTGGCCGGCCTCATGGACGGCAGCGACCGCATGAGCCTGGAAGAGCGGCGCATGTGGGGTGAGATGCGGATGGACCCGCGCGACATCCTGGACGTCAACGGCTCGACCTACACCTATCTGATCAACGGCCACGGCCCGCAGGAGAATTGGACCGGCCTGTTCCGACCCGGCGAGCGGGTGCGGCTGCGCATCATCAACGCCTCCGCCATGTCGATCTTCAACGTCCGCATCCCTGGCTTGCCGATGACCGTGGTGCAGGCCGACGGCGAGAACGTCCGCCCGGTCGAGACCGACGAGTTCCAGATTTCGGTCGCCGAAACCTACGACGTTATCGTCCGGCCGACCGAAGACCGGGCCTACACCATCGTGTCCGAAGCGATCGACCGGTCAGGCATGGGCCGGGCGACCCTGGCCCCGCGCCTTGGAATGACGGCCGAAGTCCCGCCGCTGCGGGAGGTGCCGAACCTTACCATGCGCGACATGGGCATGGGCGGAATGGACCATGGCGCCATGGGCGGCATGGACCACGGTAGCATGGCCGGGATGGATCATGGTGCGATGGCAGGCATGGACCATGGCGCCCCGGCGCAAGGCGCGACACCGGCGCATGACATGGGCGAAATGTCCATGTCGGGCATGAACATGCGCGATCCCGAGAACGCGCCTCCGGACATGGCGGTCGGCGTCGGCGTCGATGCGATCGCCATGGATCCGGCCAATCGCCTGGGCGAGCGGCCGATCGGTCTCAACAACGTCGACCACCGCGTTCTAGTCTACACCGACCTGGTGTCGCTGCAGCCGAACAAGGACCAGCGCCCGCCGTCGCGGACAATGGAAATACACCTGACCGGCAATATGGAGCGGTTCATGTGGGGCTTCGACGGTCGCAAGTTCAGCGAGCTGGTCGAGCCGATCCGCTTCGAGCGCGACGAGCGGGTGCGCGTGACCTTGGTCAACGACACCATGATGGCCCACCCCATTCACCTGCACGGCCACTTCTTCGAGCTGGTCACCGGTGGCCCCGCCGGACATCAACCCCTGAAGCACACGGTGAACGTCGCGCCCGGCGGCAAGGTGACGTTCGACCTGACCGCCGACGCGCCCGGCGACTGGGCCTTCCACTGCCATATGCTGATGCACATGCACGCGGGCATGTTCAACGTCGTCACGGTCCGCCCCCTGGACGGAGTCGCGTCATGAACCGTTTCGCCGTCGCCCTCGCGCCGCTGATCCTCGCCGCCAGCGCCTTTAGCGCCCAGGCGCAGGACCCACACGCGGGCCATGTCATGCCGGCGACCCCGGCGCCGCGACCCGCGCCTGAACCGGTCGTCCGGCCTCAGACGCCCCCTCCCTCGCCCGCTCAGGACCCGCATGCCGGTCATGTCATGCAGCCCGCGCCAACGCCGCCGGCGCCGGACCCTCATGCCGGTCATCCGATGCCGGCTGATCCCCAGAGCGTCGATCCGCACGCGGGTCACGACATGTCGACCATGGCGCCAACGACGCAGCCCGATCCGCACGCGGGCCACGACATGTCCGCCATGCCCTCCGCTCAAGCCGATCCCCATGCCGGTCACGACATGTCGACCATGAGCAAGGGGCCGCCGGACGTGCCGACCAGCGCCGACAATCCCGGCCGGCCTCCGGAGGATCCGCTCCCCGCCGCCGCCCTCAGCGGTCCCGCGCACGCCGCCGATCTGGTTTTCGGCGCCGAGGCGATGGCCGCCGCCCGTGAGACCTTGGTTCGCGAAAACGGGGACGTCCGCACCACGGCCGTCATCATCGACCGTCTGGAAGCCGGCTTCGGCGATGACGGCGAGTCGTATCTCTGGGACGTCCAGGGCTGGAGCGGCGGAGACATCAATCGCTTCTGGTGGAAGTCCGAAGGCGAAGGCGACTTTGGCGGCGAGCTGGGGCAGGCCGAGGTCCAGGCGCTGTACAGCCGCGCGATCTCGCCGTTCTGGGATATGCAGGCCGGCGTGCGCCAGGATTTCCGGCCCGACGGCGAGGATACGACGCACCTTGTTCTCGGCCTGCAGGGCCTCGCGCCCTACTGGTGGGAGATCGACGCGGCCGCCTTCCTCTCCACCGAAGGCGACCTGACCGCCCGCGTCGAGGCCGAATACGACCAGCGCATCACCCAGCGCCTGATCCTCCAGCCGCGCCTCGAAATCGACGCTTCGGCGAGCGACATTCCGGAGCTGGAGATCGGCTCCGGCTTGTCGTCGATCGAGGCGGGCCTGCGTCTGCGCTACGAGTTCCGCAAGGAGTTCGCCCCCTATGTCGGCGTTGAGTGGAGCCGAGCGCTCGGCGACACCGCCGACTACATCGAAGCCCGAGGCGGCGAGGCTGACGACACCCGTCTCGTCGTCGGCCTCAAGGCCTGGTTCTGACCGAAGGAGACCCCCCATGATCCGCACTCTCGTCCTCACGGCCGCCCTGGCCTTCGCCGGCGCCGCCGCCGCTCAGGATCCTCACGCCGGGCACACGATGCCGGCGCAGGCCGCTGCGCCGCAATCGGGCGTCACCACGGTTCCGGCGAACGGGGCGATGACCCATGGGTCGCCCGAACGCTTCAGCGTCACCTTCCCGCACGCGATGGTCCTGAAGACAGTGACCCTGACCGCCGAGGGACAGGCCCCGGTGGTCGTGAACGCCCCCGCCGCGCCGGCCGCCGCGACCGTCAGCGTGGCTCTTCCCCGGCTCGCCGCGGGAACCTACACGGCCGCCTGGACCGCTGAAGGTCCGGACGGCCACAAGATGTCCGGCTCTGTCAGCTTCATGGTTCACTAGGAGAACGACGATGCGAGTTTCCAACCTGCTGGCCGCCGCCGGCGCGATCCTGGCCCTGAGCGCTGGAGCGGCCCTGGCCGCCGAAGGCTGCGACTGTTGCGAGGACATGGCCGCTGACGCCGCCATGAGCTGCTGCGACAAGATGAAGTCTGACGCTTCGCCGCCCGCCGAACCCGCGCCGCCCGCGCCGGCGCCCTCGGATGCTCCGGCTCCCCAAGGTCACGCCGACCATAACTGACCGGCCGATCTGAACCGCTCCGGCAGGCGCTCCGACTGATCGGAGGTCTGCCCGGAGCGGACAGGCGTCAACTCTCGGTCTTCGCCGCGCTGAGCCGCGCCTCGCTCCCTGGGGCGCCGCCTGCCGCAATCCGGATGAAACGGACGGTCTCGGCCCGCGTCCGCGGTTCAGCGACGAAACCCGCCTCGGCGAAGGCGAGATGCTGGGGCATCGGCGCCCTCGCCGTATCCACGCGCCACCAAACCTCCAGCGACGCCGCCTTGGGCAAAATGCCCCCGGCGATCCGCTCGATGTCCCGAAAGGACAGGTCCACCTCGGCGCTCTTCTGACGTCGGAGAAAGGCTGCGAGCGGCGCGTATTTAGCCATCTGGGTGTCTTGCTCCACTGCTGCCGGGGGTCAAGCCCGGCTGGCGCGCTTGGGCTGGCCGATCTAGACTCGCCGGCGGCGGGTTCCGGGAACGATAGGCGCCGATCAAGAGCCAGGGGACGTGCAAACGTCGGCGGCGATCGGCGGCGAAACGCCGGGCTTCATCACAGAAGTTCCTGGCCCGCCCCCTCCCCTCATCCCGGGTCGATCAGACCTTGCCGGACCGCCGAGGCGACCGCTTCGATCCGGGTCCGGACCCGGAGTTTGGAGCAGGCCTTCTCAAGATAGCTGTCCACGGTGCGGGGCGACAGCGACAGAATGATTCCGATGTCGGAAGAGCTTTTCCCGCGACAGACCCATTGCAGACATTCCTGTTCGCGCGGGCTCAGGGTGACCGCGTGCGATCCACGGCCCGGATCTTCGGATACAGCTTCCATATTACACCACCGGTTGTCCGACTCCCTCCGTACACGGCGGGTTCGCGCCCGGGCAACGTCGATGAATTGCGGGTCGCCCGCAGGTTTCTTGCGGGACGGAAGCCTCCCCGCCGGTTGAACCGCAGACAGGTCGCGACTACAGCGGGGCCGTCGGGCGCCGCGAGATAGGCGCACAGCCGGAGCCGGGGTTCGTCGCTGACGGAGGCGGCGCTGCGCGCTGAAGTAACGGGCCTCGTTCGCAGAGGATTCCAACGCCCGACCCCTCCCGCTTGCGTCGGGATTCCGTTTGATTCATGCTCGCCAGGCCGACCTACGCGTCGGCAGGGGCTTGGAATCCCCTGTGCGATATCTTCTTCGACGACCCACGCGCGGCGTGGCTGTCGCTGACCGGATCACCGTGTCAGGCGTGTGAGCGCCTGCGCCCGGCTGTCCGTTCGCGCCCCGGATTCCAGCCGTCTGAATTGCGGTCGGAGAGGCAGGGTGAGCGAAGCGAAGCCATTGCAAGCGGAGGTCGGCGGCGGCCTGGACGGCCTGTACCGCCGCTACGCTGCGTGGTTGAACCGTCGCCTCCGGGCTCGGATCGGTCCGGACGATGCGGCCGACGTCGTGCAGGAAACCTATATCCGCATCGCGCCCTTCGCCGACGGCGGGATCGCCCATCCCCGCGCCTTCCTGCTCCGGGTCGCCCTCAATCTGGTGCGCGATGACGCCAAACATAGGCGCCGTCGGCCAAGCGACGCCGACCTCCAATCCCCCGAATCCGAAGGCGCGCCCCAGTTCGATCAGGTTCTGCTCGCCCAGATCATACGATCCATGCCGCAACTCTACCGCGACGTCTTCGTCTTGAGCCGCTTTGACGGTATGACGTATCCCGAGATCGCCAAGGAGCTCGAGATCAGCGTCAAGACGGTGGAGTGGCGGATGTCCAAGGCGCTCGACTACTGCGCGCTGCGGCTGGACCTTTAGGCGAAGACTGATGACGACCGAGGCTGACGCCGACATCAGACGCAAGGAGACCGCCGACTGGTTCGCGCGGCTCAACCAGCGCAAGGTCACCACGGCGGACGTGAAGGCGTTCAGCGCCTGGCGACGGGACTCCAGGAACGCCGAGAGTTTCGACCGCATGCAGGCGATGTGGGACGCGAGTCGCACCCTGGCCGACCAACCCGAGATGGCCGCGCTTTCGGCGGACGCCCGGACCCGCGCCGCCTCCCGCCGCAGGGCCCGCCCCCGCCTGCTCGGTGTTCTCGCCCCCGTCGGCGCCGTCGGCGCCGCGATCGCGGCCCTGTCCGTGGGCTGGTGGTTGTGGTCAGCGCAGCAGCCGACCCCCTATCTCACCCAGGTCGGCGAACGCCGCGTCGTTCAACTGGCCGACGGCTCGACGATCACGCTCGACACGGACTCCAGGATCGACGTTCGCCTGACCGGGGGCCGCCGGCTGGTCACCCTCGTCACGGGCCAGGCCCGGTTCGACGTTGAGGGCGACCCGGACCGGCCGTTCGTCGTCAAGGCCGGCGACACCGAGGTTACGGCCTTGGGCACGAGCTTCGACGTCCGGCGCTTCGGGACGGGCGCACGCGTGGTGCTTGTCGAGGGCCGGGTCGATGTGCGCGAGGGCGAACAGGCGGACCGGCGCTGGTCGATGCAGCCGGGACAGCAGCTGGTGACGTCCGTCCCCCGACCCCGGGTGGTCACGACCGATCTACCCGCGGCGACCAGCTGGGCGGCGGGCCGACTGACCTTCCACGAAACGCCGATCGGCGTCGCCGTGGCTGAGGTCAACCGCTACACCCGTCATCCGATCGAACTGCGCGCCGGGGACATTTCCTCCATCCGGGTGAGCGGGGTGTTCGACGCCGGCGACGTCGAGGGTTTCGTGGCGGCGCTGCGCGACCTCTATCCGCTCACCGCCGAACGGGCCGAGGACGGTCATGTGGTGCTTTCGGGCGCATCGAAAAATAATCTGACCCCGGACTTAGGGTAAGGCCCGCGACCGGTCGTCTCCTCCCGGTCCCGCATCAATGCGGATAAGAAACCGGGGGAGACACATGAGACAGGGCTTCACTTCAACGGCGCTCGCGGCGCTTCTGATGGCGTCGGCGACGCCGGTCTGCGCCCAGCAGGCCGAGTCCGCGCGTCGCTTCGACATCCCGGCAGGGCCGCTGGCGCGCACCCTCCCCGCCTTCGCTCGCCAGAGCGGTCAGCAGATCCTCTATCCGAGCGCCCTGGTGGCGGACCGGGCCTCGGCGTCACTTTCGGGCGACTATTCCGTCGAGACGGCGCTGGCGCTGCTCCTGCGCGACACCGGCCTGACCTATCGACGGAGCCGGCCCAATGTGTTCGTCCTCATCGACCCGTCGCAACGCGCCGAGGCCGAACAGCTGGAAGCCGTCCAGCTGGACGAGGTCGTCGTCACGGGCAGCCTGCTGCGCGGGGTGCTCGACGGCCCCTCGCCGGTGGTGGTCGTCAGCCGCGACCAGATTGATCGCGACGGCCACGCGACCGTCGCTCAAGCCCTGGCGGCGCTGCCGCAGAATTTCGCAGGCACCGCCAATGACGCCACCCTCAGCAACGGCGGCGACCGCAGCGGCACCAACGCCAACTACTCCAATGGGGTGAACCTGCGCGGCCTCGGCAGCGACGCGACCCTGGTGTTGGTCAACGGCCGGCGGATCGCCGGGACCGGCTCCAAGGGCGATTTCGCCGACGTCTCGTCGATTCCGACGGCCGCCGTTGAGCGGATCGACGTCCTGCTCGACGGAGCCTCGGCTCTCTACGGCGCCGACGCCGTGGGCGGGGTCATCAATGTGGTCCTGCGTGACGACTACGACGGCGCCGAGACCAGAGCGCGCTACGGCACGGCCGCCGACGGCGCCTTCTCCGATGTCCTGTTCGCCCAGACGATCGGGCGGCGATGGGGCAGCGGCAGTCTTATGGGCGTCTACGAATACCAGGACCGCGAAGCCCTGCCCGCGGCCGAACGCGATCGCGCGGGTGACGCCGATCTGCGCCGCTTCGGCGGATCGGATCGCCGACTGAACTACAGCAACCCCGGCAACATCATGGTGATCGACCCGGCGTCGGGCGCCTATGTCTCCGCCTTCGCCATCCCGGGCGGTCAGGACGGGACCAACCTGGCTCCGGGCGATTTCCTGCCGGGGCAGGAGAACCGCACCAATCAGCGGTTCGGCATGAACGTCTTTCCGCGGCAGACCCGCCATATCGCCTATCTGGCGGGACGGCAGGATCTCGGCGGCCGGCTGACCCTGTCCGGCGACGCGCGCTGGGCCCGGCGCGACTATGAGACCCGATCGTCGCCGATCGCCACGCTGCTGACCGTCAACCGCAATAACCCCTTCTTCGAATCCCCGACGGGCGCGAATTCGCACCTGATCGCCTATTCCTTCGCCGGTCAGACGCCCAACCCGGTGCAATCCGGGGAGGTCGAGACCCTGTCCGCGACGATCGGCGCCGATCTCGACCTGGGCGGCTCGTGGCGGTTGTCGAGCTATCTCGCCTACGGCGCGGAAGAAGCCGGCTTCGGGTCGTCGGGCACGCTGCAATCGACCTATCTGCGCGAGGCGCTGGGCGCCTTGGCGGACAATCCGGCCACGGGCTACAGCGCCGCCAGGGACGGCTTTCTCAATCCGTTCGGGGCGGGGAACGTCAATCCGCAGGCCGCGCTGGACTTCATCACGGGCGGCTGGACCCATCTGTGGAGCGAGAGCCGCATCACCACGGCGAACGTGATGCTGGACGGCGACCTGTTGGAGCTGCCCGGCGGCCCGTTGAAACTCGCGGTCGGGGCGGCGCTCCGGCGCGAGAATTTCGACCGCAAGGTGGACAGTTTCACCTCCGGCATCGCGCCCGTCCTGGGCGCGCTGAACGCCAGCGAGCGCGACGTGGCGGCGGTCTATGCGGAGGCGCGGATTCCCCTGTTCGGGGCCGGCAACAGCCGTCCGGGACTGGAACGGCTCGAACTGTCGCTGGCGGCCCGGTTCGAGGACTATGGCGATGTCGGTCAGACGACGAGCCCCAAGGTCGGTCTGGTCTGGGAACCCATGGCGGGCGCGCGCCTGCGGGCCAACTACGGCCGGTCCTTCCGGGCGCCGGCCCTGCGCGAGGTGAATGACGCGGCGACGGCCAGTCCCTCGATCCTGCCCCGCGGACCCAACCAGATCCTGACCATGATCCTGTATGGCGGCAATCCGGATCTGGAGCCCGAAACCGCCGACACCTGGACGGTTGGGGGCGATTTCGAGCCCGCCTCGGTTCAGGGTCTCCGGATCAGCGTCAACGCCTTCCGCACGGATTTCGAGAACCGGATCGGCCAACCGGCTCTGGAGAACATCCTCACCGCGCTGAGCGACACCACCCTGAGCCCGTTCGTTCGGATCATCGATCCGGCCACCAACGCCCAGGATCGCGCCGACATGCAGGCGATCCTCGATTTGCCGACCACCAACCTGCGTGACCTGTTCCCGGCCACCGATTACGGCGCCATCGTCGACGCCCGCTACGTCAACACCGCCAGCGTCCAGGTCCAGGGCGCCGACCTCACGGTCGCCTACGCCTTCGCGGTCGGCCCTGACGCCTTCGATCTGACCAGCAGCCTGACCTGGCTGGAGCGCTTCGACGCCCGGGCCACGCCCACCTCCCCCGTGGTCTCCCAGCTGGATCGACCGAACTATCCCGTGGGCCTGCGGGGTCGCACCCATCTCAGCTGGACGAGGGGCCCGCTCACCCTCGGCGGAGCGGTGGATCATGTCTCCGACTACGCCGACACCTCCGGGCGTCGCATCGGCTCCTGGACCACGGCCGATCTTCAGGTGCGCTATGCGCCGGAGACGGGTCCGATCGCCGGGACGGCCGTCGCCCTGACGATCCAGAACCTCTTTGACCGTGATCCGCCCTTCTACGACGCGCCCGAAGGCGTGGCCTATGACGCGGCGAACTCGGACGTCATCGGCCGCTACGTCTCGCTCCAGCTGACCCGGAGCTGGTGATGCACCGCACAGTTCTGATGCTCGGCCTTGCGGCCGGGCTCGCCTTCGCTTGTCCCGCGCTCGCCCAGTCCTCCGGCCCTTTCACCATCGACGCCCTGCTGCGTCAGGAGAGTCTCGGCGATGCGCGCGTCAGTCCGGACGGCCGCTGGATCGCGCTGGAACGCCGGGCGCGCTACGACCGCGCGCCCTCCTACAAGCTGTCCAGGGACACCGACCGCCTCCTCAGCGCCGTCCAGATCGTGGACGCGCGCTCTGGCGAGGTCGTCCGCACCCTGGAGACCCCGGACCATTCCGCCGGCTATACGGCTGGACGGTTCTCGCCCGACGGTCGCCGGCTGATCGTCTACGAGCTGACGCCGGACAGCTGGCGGCTGGGCGTCCTGTCGCTCGAGACCGGCGCGGTCCGTTGGACCGCGCTCGCGCCGGAAGACCCGCGGCTCGGGCTGACGGCGCTCTGGCGAACCGTCGACGAACTGCTCGTCGTCGTGCAGCCGGGCGGACAGCTGCCCGAGATCGCCCGCACCGGCTTCCAGGCCCAGGACCGTATCGCGGCGCTCTGGGCGGCGACAGCGTCCGGCCGATCCGTCGGCGGCACCTTCATTCCGAGCGGCTCGGCCCGCGACACCCGCGAACATCGCCCACCGTTGTCGCTCCTCCGCCTGGATGTGCGTAGCGGCGCGCAGACGCCGCTCGCCGCGGGTGCGATCTTCGATCTCGCCCTGTCGCCGGACGGCGCCCGTATCGCCGTGCTGGAGGACCGCGAGGATCTGCAGCCCGATCCCGATCGCCCGGTCCTGGTCGGCGACCCGATCCGCCGACGCGCCCTGCGCCTGATCGACATCGACACCGGCGCCGAAACCCGGATCGACCCCGCTCTCGATTACGGCCCCTATCTGATGGCGTGGAGCCCCGACAGCCGTCGGCTTCTCGCCTTCGCGCGCCACGTGGGCCAAGCCGGCTTCGAGCGGTCCGGCGCCTATGTCGCGATCGGGCTGGACGGCTTGGTCTCCAGGTTCGCGGACAAGCCGGCGACGGAGCGAAGCCCGTGGGACGAACCGGTGGCGCTGGGCGGCTGGCTCGGCGACACGCCCGTGCTCCGGGTCCTGGATGACGCCGGCGTCGCCCAATGGCGCGTGCCGGGCGGTCTCGCGCCGATCCCGGCCCAGACGGGCGATCGGCTCGTCGACTGGAACGGCGAGACCCGTATCGAGCGCGGCGACCGGCTTCTGTCCCTGAACGGAGGCCCGGACGTCGCCGGCCGGATCAGCGACCTCGGCGAGGCTCGCGACGCCGGCTTCCGCGCCGCCTATGTGCGCGAGGCGACCCCCGGCCGCACCCTGATCAGCGACGGCTGCGCCAAGGCCGCGATCGACGCGGCGCCGGTCTGCGTCTCGCCGCTGGAACCGGATGAAACCCGCGTCGCCTCCAGCCCTGACGGCGCCTTCGTCGTCGCCCGTCAGGACTCCGCCGACGGATCCGCCCGTTTCCGGCTCCATCGCGCCGACGCCGGCCTGACCCTGGCGGAGATCAACCTCGATCGCGCGACCTTCGACTGGGGCGAAATCATCGAAGTTGCGCACACCGGTCCTGCCGGCCAGGCGCTGAAGAGCTGGCTGCTCCTGCCGCCGGGATTGGCGGAAGGGGTCAAGGCGCCGCTGGTCGTCGAGGTCTACCCCGGCCGCGTCTCGTCGCGTCCGCCGTCACCGCTCACGCGCCGCTCCGCCATGCTCCAGAACAATCCGGCGGTCATCGCCGGGGGCGGCTATGCGGTTCTCTATGTCAGCCTGCCGAACCCGCCGGATGGGCGCTGGTCCGGCGCGGCCCTTGCCGCGCAGATCGACGCCATCGCCGATGCGGCCGGCGCCACTGGCCGGGTCCGGGCCGACCGCTACGCCCTGCTCGGTCACAGCTACGGGGCCTTCAATGTGCTCAACGCGGCGCCCCACAGCGACCGGGTCGCGGCGTTGATCGCCTCCAACGGCTACGCCGACCTGATCAGCGCCTTCGAACTGCCGCCCTTCTTCCGCTCCGCACCCGACGAGGGCGTGCCCATCGGCCAGCTGTCCGGCTGGGCGGAGACAGGCCAGGCGGCGATCGGCGCCTTCCCGGCGGACGCCGCCCGCTATGTCGAGATGAGCCCGCTGTTCTCGGCGGCGGACCTGCGGGCGCCGGCCCTGCTGATCGAAAGCGATCTGGAGCGGCCGCGCATGGGCAAGTTGTTCGGCGTCCTCTACCGACTAAACCGGGACGCGGCTCTGCTGACCTACTATGGCGAGGGCCATGTGCTCGCCAGCCCCGGCAACCTGCGCGACCTACACGCCCACATCCTCGACTGGCTGGCGCGCTACCTCGGTCCGGCGACGCGCGATCCGACCCTCCCAGTGGCGCGCCCAGGCCTCCAGGACGGCGGCCAGCAACGGGGCGTTGGCGCCCTCGCGCCAGAGCAGGCGGGCCGGGTCGAGATCAACCTCGAGCGTCGCCCGGTCGAGGACGCCCTGGGCCGCTAGTCGTCCCTCCAGGAGGAAGGCGGCGAGCGCCGGCGCGCTGTCCCGTACGACCTGGCCGTAGAAGTGGCTCAGATCGCCCTTGTCCCGCCGTTCGGCGATCAAGGGCGGCAGGCGCTCCGAGAAGGCCAGGCGGGCCAGGCCCCGGTCCCGTTCGCCCAGGGTCAGCCGGTCGGACGGCACGCCGAGGCAGTGTTCGACGACCGGCTGACTGAGGAAGGGATTGAGCAGCGGGGCCTGGCGCGCCCTCAGACAGTCCGTCCAGAACAGCTGACAGTTCACGAACCGCTCCAGCTGCCCCCGCTTGGCGGGCGCAAGCTCGGCCGCGTCGTCGAGCCACCGGTGACGCGGCCCCGATCCGGTCTGCGTCCGGCCGCGCACCGCCAGTCGGCCGACGGTCCAGGCGGAGTGGCGGGTCCAGCGGCCCACCGCCGCCAGATAGGCCGGATTGAGGGCGCGCAAGCCCTGGCGGCGGAACCGGTCGGCGGCGACGAGGGGATCCGGGGCCTGGAAGAAGACGCTGTCGCCGCCCTGTCCCGTCAACAGGCCGTCGGCGCCCAGCGCCGCCAGTCGGCCCGCGGCGTGCCGATCATAGGCCGGGTCCACCCCTTGGAGGGCGGGACGGAGTCCGGAGGCCAGAGTGGTGAAGTCCGCGTCGGAGATCGCCTCGACCGGCTTGCGAACGGTCTCGAGCGGAACGCCGCTCAGCGCCGCGGCCGCCTCCGCGTAACGACGCTCGTCGCCTTCGGCGTCGTCGCCATAGTAGTTGATGAAGACCGCGCGCTCGGCGTGCCCCGTCGCCCTCAGGCTTCCCGCCACGATGGCCGAGTCCAGTCCCCCGGAGAGTTCGGAGACCACCCGGCGACGCGAGCGCATGGTGCGGTCGATGGTGCGATCGACGACCCGCACGAGAGCGTCCGGGGCGTCGTCGGCGCCCCGACGGACGAAGTCGGCCGGCCGCCACAGGGGTTCGTCGGGAAGGTCTTGGTCCGGCCGGCTCCAGCAACCGGCGCCGACCGGCGTCAAACCTTGGAGGGGCAATCCGTCGGTCAGAAGCGAAGGCGTCGCCAGAAGGGCGCCCAGTTGTGGCCAGTCGATCGCGAGCGTGTCCGGCAAGACGGCGTCGAGCGCCGGCGGAGGACAGTCGGTCACCAAGGTGACGGGACCTCGCCGCCACCACACCACATCCACCGCTCCGGTCGGATCCCGCACCAGGTTCAGGTGGCCGTCGCGATCTCGCCAGACCATCAGATAGGCGCCCCAGCCTTCGCTCATGAGGCCCGCGCCGAGCGGGCGTCCTTCGGGGAAGCGGCCTGCGATCGCGGAAGGATGCGCGCCCTCCCCGCGCCATTCCCCGATCAGGGCATGGGCGCGATGAACCTGCGCGACGGGCCATGGGAAACGCGGTCCGGTCAGAATCCTCAGACCGAAGCCGTCGAGCCGCAGGGTCCAGCCGCTCCGCAGTAGCGCCGCCAGGGCCGCCTCGACGGCGGGATCGCGGGCGTCCGCGGCGTCGGCGACGAGGAGATAGCCGGCGTCGCCGCTCATCGCACCATGATCGGCGTGTAGGCCACGAGCCGCTCCACATCATCGTTGAGACAGACCTCGCCGACCTGCACCCAGCAATGGGCGGTGAACGGACACAGGCGCACGCCGAACACCCAGTCGGCCCGAAGCCCCTGACGCCGGAGAAAACGGACCAGCAGCGCCGACCGGACGAGGCATTCCCCCTCGATCGGCAAATAGGCCATCAGGGTCCAGAACCGCCGACCGGCCTCGATCGCGGCCATAGGGTCGTCACGAGGCTCGGCGCCGCCCAGACTGACATAAGGCGACAGGCCGGCCCCGCGCCGGGCGGCCCGCACCTCGTGCATCGCGCAGAGCCCCGGGATCAGGTCCCGCATCAGGTCCAGACGCCCTCCGGCGTGGATCACGGAACGCACCGGGCGAGCCGGCGGAACCCGGGGCTTCGGCGAAGGCTCCGCTCCGATCAACCCCGCCGCGATCAGGGCCGAGACGGGGCCGTTCATCCGGACGAGACCGCCTCCCGCGAGCCGCCGGCACAGGGCGGCGCCGTCCGGCAGGCAATGATAACCGTCGCCGCGCACGTCGAGCAGGACGGCGTCACCACCGACGCAGGCGTGGTGAACGTCCGGCGCGAAATACAGGCGCACGGCAGGGGCGGCGGCGTCGCCGCCGTCGCCCCCCGTCGGAGCCGTCGCGCTCAGGCGGTCCAACGCTCGACCGGGATCAGCTCGCGATTGCCGCTGGGCTGGTCCGCCCGCGTCTGCTCCGCGGCCCCGCCGATGCGGGCGACCGAGGGATCGACGTAGGTGTAGATCGGGTTGAGTTCCCGATTGTGCCCCGGGCCGTCGGCGCGGGTCTGCTCCATCGCGGAACCGAGCCCGACGATCTGGGTCGTGGACGCGTCGTCGTAGAAATAGAGCGGGATCAGCTCCATCTTTTCGACGCCGCCGCCGGCGCGGGTCAGTGCGCTGGCGCAGCCGAGCCCGATCAGGCCCGGAAGGGGATTGGTCTTCATGTCGTAGCCTCCTTGAACGGGGCCAAACGCCCCGCACCCTAAGCCAGCGCCCGCGAGGCTCTATATTCAAACTATATCTGTCCTATACTTTCGACAGATTGTCGCATGACTGCCACGACGGCGGTGGCGAGCGCCGATCTCTCTCGATGATGCAGATCGACCTCGCGCCGCAACGCGACGAGCGCGCCGTCCGCGACGTGGCGTTCGACACCGACGATCCAGGCCAGGTCCGGCGGCGCCAATTCGGCCGAGACGATCCGAATGGGTCGAAGCCGCAGCGTCAGGCGCCAATGGGTTTGCGCCAAGACCGCCCGCCCCGGCGACCGGACGAAGGCGGCGTAGAAGCGCTCCTCGCTCCTCTCGCCGACGCTCTGGAGCGCCACAGTCGTTCCGGCGGCGTCAAGAAGGTCGATCGCCAAATGCACCAGCCGCCGGTGGATTTCGTAGAGATCAACGATGTCGTCGGCGCTGGGACTGGGGGCGTAGTAGCCACGCCCGGGGCGATGTTCGATCAGACCTTCGCCGGCGAGCCGGGCCAGGGCCTCGCGCACGGGCGTCTGGGACAGTTCCAGTTCGGCGGCCAAGGCGGTGGCGACCAACGGCTCTCCCCAGCCGAAGCGGCCTGATCCGGCGAACGCCGCCAAGGCGGTCAGGGCGTCGTTATAGGGGTCTCGCGATCGCATCACGACCAACCCCCAGCGAGGGCGCTCAAGCCGCGACCCACGCCGAGTTCGGGTTGCGATGAGAATGCGACCATGTAATCGGCGACTTCCGCAAAGATTTCGCGTGCGACCCGCAGATATTTTGCGCAAATACACAAGGTTTATAAACCCGTTTGTTTCCCACCTTTCATTTGATGCACGGTTGCTTCATTTTTCAACCAGTAGGGGTGCGGTGCGCGCGAGTCGCGGTGCTCGGAAACGGAGTTAGAGCGACGTCATGGAGAGCGCCGACCGTCAGTCCCAGAGCGAGACCCTGTCCACCGCCCTTCGGCTGATCCGCACCCATCGTCGGCTGCGGGCGGCGGATGTCGCCAAGTCCATGAACATGGCGCTGCGCTCCTACGAGCATTTCGAGTCCGGCGGTGGACGCATCAACATCGAGCGCGTCCATCGTTTCGCCGAGGTCACGGACAGCGATCCCCACGCGATCCTCGCGGCGCTGGCGCTCGGGTCGCCCGCCTTCGCCTTGCGGTGCGCCGACAATAAGCTCGCCACCATTCTCGCGGTCGTGCTGCAGGAGTTCGACGAGGAGGCGGGCGACGCGATCGCGGAGCTGGAGTCCCTGACCATCATCAACACCTTCACCAAGGCCCTGCGCGAGCTGGCCGCGCAGTCCGTCCGCCGGGAGAGCGCGGCGGACGCCTGGCTTGAGGAACGGCGACATCGGCTCGTTTCCCCCACCGGAGACGACGGCGGCTCGGACAAGGGCGCACCGTAGATCCCGGGTGGCGGGCTTACGGACTGGTCCAAGGGTTCCATTCGGCGCCTCATGACCGGATGCGCCCGCTACCCGCCGACCCGCTTTCAGATTCCTCCACGCTCGACCGGCTTTCCGATCGGCAGAAGCAGTGCCTTGCCCTGGCCGCCGAGGGTCTGACATCGGCGGCGATCGGCGAAAGGGTCGGCCTGTCCGCCCGCACGGTCGATGAACATCTGATGGGCGCTTGCCGTGCGCTCGGGGTGCGGACGCGCGTCCAGGCCGTGGCGCGGCTCGCGGCCGCCCAGCGGCCGCCTGAACCCCGGACCTTCCTACCGTAAACGCCCGGCGGGAGGGTCGCGGGTCGCGGCGGCCGGGACTCATCGGCTTTGCTCGGGGCTCACGATGGAGCCTCCCTTGCTGGACCTCGCCCTCATCCTCAGCCTGTCCCAAGCCTGCGCCCCGCATGTGGCCCCCGAAACCCTGGCGGCCGTCGCCTATGCGGAAAGCCGCTTCAATCCGAACGCCATCGGGGTCAACCGCGGCCCCCGGCCGGCGCGGACGCCACGCGACGCCGCCGAGGCGGCGCGCGTGGCGCGCGACCTTCTGGCCCGAGGCGCGAACCTCGATCTCGGCGTCGCCCAGATCAACAGCGACAACCTCGACTGGCTCGGCCTGTCGGTCGAGGCGGCCTTCGATCCCTGCCGAAACCTCGCCGCCGCCGGTCAGGTGCTTCGCGCGGGCTATCGGCCGGCCGAGGGCGTCGATCCGCAGACGACGTTGAGGATCGCCCTCTCCCGCTACAACACCGGTCATCCCGAGCGCGGCTTCCGCAACGGCTATGTCGCCCGGGTCGAGGCGGCCGCCGTCCGCCTCGGCGTTCAGGCCTTGCGCCCCGTCCAGCCCCTTGCGACCGCGCCGCTGCCCGACCCGGTCCAGACCGCGCCAGCGGCGGACTGGGACGTCTTCGCGCGCGCCCGGACCAGCCTGGTCCTGACCTTCACCGCCACCCAGACCGGGAGTTCTGAATGACCGCCTCCATCTCCTCTCGCCGGTTCGGCGCCGTCGGCGCCATCGCCCTGGCGACCAGCCTGATTCTGGTCCAGCCGGCCTTCGCCTCCGCCAACGTCGAAGGCCTGCTTCAGAACGTCGTCGACATGCTGACCGGCAACACCGCGCGGCTGCTCGCCGTCCTGGCGGTCGTGGTCGTCGGCATTCTCTGGATGTTCGGCCTGTTCGACCTGCGGCGCGCGGCGATCGTGGTGCTCGGCATCGTGGTCGTCTTCGGCGCGGCCGAGATCGTCAATCTGATCACGGGCGGCGCCTGATGGACGACGCCCTCTCCTGGGTCGTGATCGGATCGGCCTCGGTGCTCCTGGCGCTGGTCCTGATGCTCGGCCTGAAGCTGATCTCGCCCAAGCGCTTCGCCCAGATCTTCGCCGGCCTCGCCTCCGGCGTCGCCATCGGCCTGGCCCTGTCGCGCCTGTCCGCCGGAGGCCCGCATGGCTGAAGAGCGCCTGACCGAAGACCCCTTGTTCCTGGCCTGCACCCGACCGGCCATGATCCTGGGCGTCCCCATGGAGGCCATGGGCGTGAATGTCATCCTTTCGGGCGTCGTCTTCCTGGTCGGCGGCAGCCTGCTCTATCTCCTCGTCGCGCCGGCCCTGCACCTGGTGTTCCGGGCGATCTGTCGGGCGGATCACAACGCCTTCCGGCTGCTGTTCGTCTATGTCGACACCAAGGGCCGGTCGCGCAACGCCGCCCTCTGGGGCGGCAGTTCGGCGACACCGTTGCCTCTCATCCGGCGCTACCGTCCGACGGAGCTGGCCCGTGGCTGAGGGCGGCGTCAGCGCGATGCGCCTGCGGCGCGAGGCCGACGCCCGGCCTCATCTGCCCTACGCGCGCCACGTCTCCGACGCCGTGGTGGCGCTCGACAACGGCGCCCTGATGATGGTTTTCCAGATCGACGGGGCCAGTTTCGAGACCGCGGATGCGCGCGATCTGAACGACTGGCATATCAAGCTGAACCAGGCCTGGCGCAATCTGGCCGACGATCGCCTGGCGATCTGGCACCATGTGGTGCGCCGCCCGGCCGAACTCGAGCGGTCCGCCGGCTTCCGCTCGGACTTCGCCGGCGAACTGGGCGCGCTCTACGACGATCGGGTCGCGGAGCGTCGGCTCTGGATCAATGAGCTCTTCGTCACCCTCGTCCTCCACCCCGGCCGCGAGGCGGGCGATCGCGCCGCGGCCCTGGCGCGTCGCCTGAAGGCGGCGCGGCGGGCGGACGCCGAGGTCGAGACCGCCCACCTCCAGCGGATCGAGGAAGCGGGCCGGGACCTGATCCAGTATCTCGACCGCTACGCGCCGCGCCGGCTCGGCCTGTATGAACGTGACGGTCTCTGGTTCTCCGAGCCGATGGAGGTGATGCGACTGGTTCTGACAGGTCGGCGCTCGGCGGTTCCGATCGTCTTCGGCCACCTCGGCGCGGCCGTTCATACGGTGCGTGTCATCTTCGGTCGCGAGACCCTGGAGCTGCGGGACGTCGCCGACGCTCGCTACGCCGGCGTCCTGGCGGTGAAGGAATATCCGGCGACGACCCGGCCGGGGCTGTGGGACGATCTGCTGAGCGTCCGCTTCGGCTTCGTGGCGAGCCAGTCCTTCGCGTTCCTGTCCAAGGCCGCCGCGCGGACGGTGATGGAGCGCAAGCAGAACCAGATGGTCTCCGCGCGCGACCGCGCGGCCTCTCAGATCACCGGCCTGTCGGACGCGCTCGACGACCTGGTCAGCAACCGCTTCGTGATGGGCGAGCACCAGGCTTCGATCCTCGTGCACGGCGATACGCCGGGGGCGCTGGCGGACCATTTATCCAAGGCGCGCGCCATTCTCGCCGATTCCGGTCTGGTCGTGGCCCGGGAGGATCTCGGACTGGAGGCGGCCTTCTGGTCCCAGTTCCCCGGCGCCTTCGCCCGCCGCACCCGGCCGGCCGCCATCACCTCGCGCAATTTCGCGGCCCTGGCGCCGTTCCACGCCCATCCGGTCGGCAAGGCGCGCGGCGCCCACTGGGGCGAGGCGGTCGCGGTGCTGCGCACCACGGCCGGCTCGCCGTTCTGGTTCAACTTCCACGTCGGCGATCTGGGCCACACCTTCATCTGCGGGCCGTCCGGATCGGGCAAGACGGTCGTCCAGAACTTCATGCTGGCCCAGCTCGAACGCTTCGGCGCCCAGCAGCTGTTCATCGACAAGGACCGGGGGGCCGAGATCTTCGTGCGCGCCTGCGGCGGGACCTATCTCGCCCTGCGCAACGGCGAGCCGACGGGCTTCGCCCCATTCAAGGCGCTCGACCCGACGCCGGCGAACCGCGCCTTCCTGGTTCGTCTCGTCCGCGCGCTGGTCGATCGCCCCCACGACCCCCTCACGGTTCCGGAGGCGCGCGCCATCGATCAGGGCGTCGCGGCGCTGGAGGCCCTGCCCCGCGAGCGACGCTCCATCGCCGCCCTGCGCAGCCTGCTCGGCCAGGGCGACGCCGGGGGCGTGGGCGCGCGCCTGGAGCGCTGGCAGCGCGGCGGTCCGCTGGGCTGGGTGCTCGACAATGAGGCGGACGCCCTGAGCCTGGAGGCGCGGTTCGCCGGCTTCGACATCACCCAGATGCTGGACCACGACGAGGTTCGCACGCCCGCGATGTTGTATCTGTTTCATCGCATCGCCGAGCGTGTCGATGGCCGACGCCTCGTGCTCGACATCGACGAGTTCTGGAAGGTGCTGGACGATCCGGCCTTCACCGAGCTCGCCCGGGACGGTCTCAAGACCTGGCGCAAGCAGAACGCCCTGATGGTGTTCGGCACCCAGTCGCCGGCCGACGCGCTGCGCTCGCCCATCGCCCACGCCATCCTCGAGCAGTGCGCGACTAAGATCTTCCTGCCCAACGCCCACGGCCAGGCCCGGGACTACATCGACGGTTTCGGCCTGACCCGGGAGGAGTTCCGGCTCGTCCGCGAGGTGCTGACCCCGGAGTCGCACCGCTTCCTGGTCAAACAGGGTCACGACAGCGTCGTGGTCGAGCTCGACCTGCGCGGCATGGACGACGCCCTGGCCATCCTGTCCGGCCGGACCGAGACCGTCGCCCTGCTCGACCGTCTGCGCGCCGAGGCGGGCGACGACTACGCGCAATGGCGCGCCCCCTTCCATGACCAGAGGAGGTTCCTGTGAGAGCCCGAATCCTGTCCGCCGCGGCCGTCGCCGCCCTCGTTGTCGCCGGCGCTCCGGCCGCCCGGGCCCAGCAGATCGTCCACGACCCGAGGGCCCTCGCCCAGATGATCGAGGAGGCACGCACCACCCTGGATCAGTTGAAAGCGCTGCAGACCCAGGTCGAACAGGGCCAGCGGCTGTTCGACAGTCTCAACAACCTGTCCGATGTCAACGCCCTGGCCGGCGAGCTCGGCCTGCCGACCGTGCGCAATCCCCTGCCCGATATGCGGTCGATGCGGGCGGCGGCGAACGGCGACCTCGGCGCGCTCGGCGACCTGGCTGACCGCGCCAACGCCATCCGTCGCGACACCCGGCTGTACACGCCGCCGACGGGCGATCTGAGCCCGGCCGACGCCTATTACCGGGACAGTCTCGAACGCGCGGGCGCCCGCACGGCGCGCGATCTCGCCGTGGGCGAGGCGGTGGCCGGAGCCGCCGACCGGCGGCTTGAGGGTCTGGAGACGCTGCGCTCGGCCCTCGACACCGCGCTCAACGCCCGGGCGGTGATGGATCTGGAGGCGCGGCTCGCGGCGGAACAGGCTCTGATCCAGAACGAACAGGTGCGGCTGCAAGGTCTGGCCCTGACCCAGGCGGCCGAGGCCCGGCTGGAGGAGCAACGCGCCCGGGAACGGGCCGAAGCCGCCCGCACGGCGCGCATGAGCGTCTACGAGAGGGCCTTCCAGTGACGCGGATCGCCCTCCTCGCCGCCTTCGCGCTCGCCGGCTGCGGCGCGCCGGACCGAACGGCCGGGGAATTCGCGGCCGACCCTGACGCGGCGGCCCGGATCGTGGCCGCCTGCGACGCCGGCCGGACGCAAACGGAGTGCGAGGCGGCGCGCCGCGGCCTGGCCGAGGCCCGGCGTGACGCCCGGATGCGCGCCTATGAGCAGGCGTTCTGAGGACCGGCCATGAGCTTCCGCGTCTTCGAGCCCAGCTACGACTTCATCGACGAGCGGTTGAACGTCTTTCTCGGCGACCGCCTGTCCTCGGTCATCGCCGAGGTCGAAGGTCCGCTGCGGATCGCCTTGGTCCTCTATGTCGTGCTCTACGGCGTCGCCATCCTGCGCGGCGCGATCAGCGAACCGGTGATGGACTTCGCGGTCCGCTCGCTGAAGCTGGCCTTCCTCTATCTGCTGGCGACGACGGCGGCCTATTCCACCTTCGTCACCGAGCCGTTGTTCACCGGACTGCCCAACGCCCTGACCCGCGCGGTCAGCGGAGCGGATACGCCCAGCGTCGGCGCGGCCTTCGACCAGTTCTTCGCCTATGCCGCCTGGTTGGGCGAGGACATCTCGCGCGACGCGTCGGCCTTCAACCCCGGCCCTTATGTGGTGTCGGCGGCGGTCTTCCTAGTCGGCGCCTTGGCCGCGGCCCTCGGCTTCGGCGTTGTGCTGGTGGCCAAGTTGGCCCTCGCCCTGCTCGTCACCCTCGGCCCGATCTTCATCGCCTGCGCCCTCTTCGACGCGACCCGGCGCTTCTTCTTCGGCTGGCTCAGCCAGGCGGTGAACTATCTCGTCCTGTTCGCCCTGATCATCGTCATCTTCCAGCTCGTGCTGTCGCTGGTGCGCGATCAATGGGGCGCGATCCAGGGCGCCGATCCGATGATTGGCGGCCTGATCTTCATCGCCCTGTGCCTGCTGGGCGCGATCTTCTTCCTGCAGACCCCCGCCATCGCCGCCGGGATCGCCGGCGGCGCTAGCGCCGGCCTGGCCGACTTCGCCAACGCCGCCGCCCTGGGCGGAAGCGGCTCGGGCCGCGCCCAGGGTCCGCAGGAATCCAGCCGCCAACCCCCGAGGAGCGGCGGCTCCATCCGACCGAGAGGCGCCTGACATGACCTACCGCTCACTTCTGCTCGCTAGCCTGTTGCTGCTGGGAGCCTGCGCCCACCGCGGCGATCCCGCGCTGCCGACCTGCGACGGCTCCGCCCGGCGACCGGCCAACCCCCACGGATCGGTGCTGACGCCCGCGGCCGAGCGTCCCGCCAAACCCGTCGCCTCACCGGACACGGGAGGTTGCGCATGAGCGGCGTCCCCTCCTCCGAGCTGAAGCGCTATTTCGTCGAGGCGCGCCGCTGGGACCAGGACCGCCTGGCCTCGGCGCTCCGATCGCGCCGCCTGGCCTGGTCCGCCGCGGCGCTCGCCACGGGTCTGGCCGTGGTCTCGACCGGGGCCGTCGCCCTGCTGACGCCGCTCAAGTCGACCGAGCCCTTCGTGATCCGGGTCGACCAGGCCACCGGCGCGGTCGACGTCATGCGCGGCCTCTCCGCCGAGGGCGGGCCCGTCCGCTACGAGGAAGCGGTCAGCAAATACTTCCTCGGACAATACGTCCGCCAGCGGGAGGGGTATCTCGACCCGGCGGCGGAGGACGCCTTCCGGCTGGTGTCCATCCTGTCCGCGCCCGGCGAGCAACGCCGCTGGGCCGATCTGTTCCGGGGCTCCAACCCGGCCAGCCCGCAGAATCTCTACGGTCCGGACGGCGAGGCCATCGTGGCGATCCGCGCCATCGGCTTCATCAACGCCGGCGTCGCCAATGTCCGCTTCCGACGCACGGTCCGCCAGGCCCAACAGACCGTCGAGAGCGACTGGATCGCCACCATCGCCTTCACCTACACGCGCGCGCCGATGTCGGAGCCGGACCGGCTGAGGAACCCTCTCGGCTTCCAGGTGACCTCCTACCGCGCCGATCCGGAGGTCATCCGATGACACGTCCCCTGTCCGCCCTGGCGCTGATCGCCGGCCTGGTCGTCCTCGCCGCCCCGGCGATGGCGCAAACACCCCCCGATCCCCGGATCCGCGAGGTCGTCTACGACCCGGCGGCGGTCTACCGGATCGCCGGCGCCTTCCGGACGGCGACCCAGATCGTCTTCTCCCCCGAGGAGACCATCCGCCACGCCGCGATCGGCGACAGCGTCGCCTGGGAGGTGGCGGCAGAAGGCTCGGTTCTGTTCCTGAAGCCGCGCGAACGCCATCAGGCGACCAATCTGCTGGTGGTCACCGAGCGGGCCGGCGTCATCCGCCACTACGCCTTCGAACTGGTCGCGCGCGACCCTGGCGACCGCGCCGCCCTCGCCTATCAGGTGCGCTTCCGCTATCCGGCCGACGATCAGGCCCAGGCCGCCCGCGCCCTGGCCGTTCAGGCCGCGGCGGTCGAACAGCGCCTGATCGGCCTGGAGCTGGACCGCGGCGTTCTCGAAGGGCCGCGCAATCTGGCCTGGTCCGCCCAGGGCGATGCGGCCCTGCAGCCGAGCGAGGTCAGCGACAACGGCCGCGTCACCGTTCTACGCTTTCCAGGCGTGCAGGCCTTGCCGGCCCTGTTCGAGGTCGCCGAGGACGGCTCGGAGCGGCTCATCCCCTATGACGTGCGCGGCGAGTTCGTGGTCGTCCACGGGGTCGCGCGGGGCCTGCGGCTGAGGCGCGGGTCATCCGTCCTCTGCCTGTTCAACGACGCCTTCGATCCTCGCGGCAGGGGGCTGGGCACGGGCACGGCCTCGCCTGTCGTCGATCGGGCGCCCGTCGGAGATCCGTCATGACCGGGGCCGCGCCGACGCCTCCGGACGAGAGTCCGTCCCCGGCCTCGACGGCGGCGGACCGCGGCGTCTCGCCGATCGCCGGACGGTTCGGCGGGCCGCGCGGCAAGATGATCACCCTCGCCGCGCTCGCCGCCGGGTGCGGCGTCTTCCTGATCGCGAGCTGGGATCGGGGCGACCGCGACGCCGATCGTCCGACGACACGCGATGAGCCGCCGCGGCAGACCGCGCCGTTCGAGCCCGCGCGACGGGCTCCGCCGCCGCTGCTCAGCGATCCGGTCGTCGATCCGGAGGCCCCCGGGCTCGACGACGGGCCTTCCATTCCGCCGATCGAGGCCGGACCTGAAGGCGCGCCCCGTTCCGGTCCGTCGCCTGCGGAGGAACGGCGCGCCTTGGCCGAAAGCGCGCGGCGGGCTCCGGTGCTGGTCTACAGCCGGGCCGGCGGGGCCGCGGTTCCTCCGCCAGCTCCGGCGCCCGGCGCGCCCGCGGGACCGCAAACCGCCCTGGACCAGCTCCGTCAGGTCACCCCGGTCGGTCAGGCCCGCGCGGGCCGCCTTACCGACCGCAACCTGCTGATCACGGCCGGGACCAGCGTCCCCTGCGTGCTGCAGACGGCCATGGACAGCACCACGCCGGGCTATGTGACCTGCGTCCTGTCCCGCGACGCCTGGTCCGACAACGGCGCCGTGGTGTTGATGGAGCGCGGCACCCGGGTTCTCGGCGAGTATCGCGGCGGCCTCCAGCAAGGCCGGCGCCGGCTGTTCGTCCTCTGGACCCGGGCGGTGACGCCCACGGGCGTCGCCGTCGCCCTCGCCTCGCCGGCCGCCGACGCGCTCGGCCGATCCGGCTTCGACGGGGTGGTCGACACCCGCTTCTGGGATCGGTTCGGGGGTGCCCTTCTGCTGTCGATCGTCGATCACGGCGTCTACGCCGCCGTGGGCCGCGAGGACGGCGGCGCGACCGCCCGCCTCCCGTCCGACGCGGCCGGGGTCGCCCTCCAGGGCTCGGTCGACATCCCGCCGACGCTGCGCAAGGGCCAGGGCGCGGAGGTATCGATCTTCGTCGCCCAGGATCTGGATTTCTCCGGCGTCTATCAGCTGCGGTCGCGGTGATGGACGACACCTCCGTCCTCGATCACTACCTCGCGCCGCTGCGCCCCTTTCTGGAACCGGAGACGGTGACGGAGGTCGTCGTCAACCGCCCCGGCGAGGTCGGGGTCGAGGCCGACGGCGTCTGGCGCTGGGCCGAGGCGCCGGACTTGACCGAGGCCTGGCTGCGCACCCTCGCGGTCGCGGCCGCCGCCTACACCCGACAGGACGTCAGCCCCGAACAGCCGATCTGCTCGACCACCCTGCCCGGCGACATCCGTTGCCAGATCGTGCTGCCGCCGGCGGTCGCCGACGGCGGCCTGTCCTTGACCCTGAGAAAGCCGTCGCGGCGACGCCTCGGCCTGGTAGAGTTCGCGGCGGCCGGCCTGTTCGACCAGGTCGCCGACGCCCGTGCCGAGACCGCCGATCCCGTCGACGCCGAGCTGACGCGCCTGCGCCAGATCGGCGACTGGCCGGGCTTCCTCACCCTGGCCGTCACCGCTCGCCGCAACATCCTCATCTCGGGCGCCACCGGCTCGGGCAAGACCACCTTGGCCAAGGGTCTGATCGCCCTCATCCCCGATCACGAGCGTCTGCTGACGATCGAGGACACCCGCGAGTTCGTGACGCCCCACCGCAACGTCGTCCATCTGGTCTATTCCAAGGACGGCCAAGGTCTGGCCCGGATCGGCCCCAAACAGCTTCTGGAAAGCGCCCTGCGCATGCGGCCGGACCGCATCCTGCTGCAGGAGCTTCGCGACGGCACGGCCTTCTTCTACCTGCGCAACGTCAACTCGGGGCATCCCGGTTCGATCACCACCGTGCACGCGGATTCGGCCGCCCTCGCCTTCGAGCAACTGACCTTGCTGGTGCGGGAATCCGAAGGCGGGCGCGATCTGCCGCGCGAGGACATCCGCGCCCTGTTGCACCTGCTCGTCGATGTCGTCGTCCAGATGAAGAAGGTCGACGGCCGGTTCCGTGTGACGGAGATCTGGCATGACCCGCTTCGCAAGCGCCAGCCCGGCGACTAGGGGGGCGCTGATCGCCACCGCGGGCCTCGCCGCCGCCGCAGTCCTGGGCGTTCTCACCGTGACCATCGCCCTCATCGGCCTGGGTCGGTTCTCCGGCGATATCGACCCGACGCGCGTCCCCGGCTGGCTCTGGTACTACCGTCACGATCCCGAGTTGCGGCGCTGGCTGGCCGTGGGCCTGTCATGCGCGGGTCTGGTCGGCGGGATCCTGATCGTCGCCGTGCTGCTCCACCAGAGACGCCCGCTGCACGGCGCCGCCCGATGGGCGTCGGCGGCCGAACAGCGCCACGCCGGTCTGAGCTCGCGCCGCGGCGTGGTCCTGGGGCGGGCCGACGGCGCCTTCCTGATCGCCGACGGCCCCGAGCATGTGATGCTCTACGCCCCGACGCGCACCGGCAAGGGCGTCGGCGTGGTCATCCCGAACCTGCTTGCTTGGCCGGACTCGGTCGTGGTGCTGGACATCAAGCGCGAGAACTATGTCGCCACCGCCGGCTACCGCGCCGAGGCCGGCCAGACGGTCCATCTGTTCGATCCCCTGGCGTCGGACGGCCGAACCGCGCGGTTCAACCCCCTGGCCCACATCGACCGCGCCGATCCGATCCAGGTGCTGGACGAGCTTCAGCGCATGGCGGCGATGCTGTTTCCAGTCCATGACAGGGCCGATCCCTTCTGGGCCGAGGCGTCGCGCACTGGCTTCATCGGCGTGGGCGGCTATGTCGCCGCCACGCCCGATCGCCCCTTCACCCTCGGCGAGATCTTCCGCCAGCTCACCGCGGGCGACGCCCGTGCTCGGCTGCCCCGCATCGTCGCGGCGCGCGCGCGGGAGGGACGCCCTCTTCCGGGGCCCGTCGTCGCCGCCCTGACGGACTTCACCAGCTCCAGCGAGAACACCTTCGCCTCCGTGCGTCAGTCGATCACCACTCGCATGGGGCTGTGGCTCAACCCCCGGATCGACGCCGCCACCTCGGTCTCGGATTTCGACCTGCGCGACCTGCGCCGCGGCGATCTCTCCCTCTATCTGGGCGCCACGCCGGACAACATGCTGAGGATCCAGCCGCTCTATGCGCTGCTTTTTCAGCAGCTGGTCGATCTCAACAGCCGCAGCCTTCCCGCCCCCGCCGACCGTCCGACCCTCGTCCTGCTCGACGAATTCGCTCGCCTCGGCCCGGCGCCGGTGCTGGCCCACGCCTTCGCCTGGGTGGCGGGCTACGGACTGCGTCTGCTGGCCGTGCTTCAGAGTCCCTCCCAGCTCCGGGCGCTCTACGGACCCGATCTGGCAGAGGACGTGATGACCAATTGCGGCATCGAGATCGTCTTCGCGCCCAAGGAACTGAGGATCGCCCGGGAGCTCAGCGAACGGCTGGGCTATTATACGACGGACGGGCGAAGCCGCAGCCGGCCGGCCGGCCTCGCGCGCGGCCGACGCAGTACGACCGTGTCCGACCAGCGCCGGGCGCTGATGCTGCCCCAGGAGCTCATGCAGCTTCCGCAGACCGCCCTGATCGTCCTGAAGGCCGGTCTTCCGCCTGTTCGCGGCCGCAAGATCGCCTACTGGCGCGACCGGATTTTCCAGCGCCGTCTGCGTCCCGCTCCCACGCCCGCGCCGACGGTCGAAGCGCCGGTCGTCCCGCCCGCTCTCGAGGAGGATCCCATGGATTTCGACGTCATCGCCCGCGCCTTCGCCGCCGAAGGCCTTCCTCCGCCCCCGCCCGACGCGGATGAAACCGATGTGGCGGCCTGGCTCGACCGCGTCGTCGACGCCACCCCGCCGGAGCGCGAGCCATGACCCCGTCAGAGCCCGCTCCGGCGGTCAACCGCCTGCGGCCCGCGCCCGGCGCACCCGGCCGCTCCACCGCCAAGGGCGACGTTCCGGACGCGGTGCTCGACCGCTATCTGGTCGAGCGCGATCTCAGGGGCCGGGCGGAGCGGTTCTTCCGGGATCATCGTGCGCCCGCGCCGATGTTCCGCGACCGGGGTGGATCGCTCACCTCGACCCAGGCCTATCCCGACGCCGTCATCGACATGCTCAAGATCGCGCGGCACCGCGGCTGGGAGCGGATACAGGTCTCTGGCGACCCAGCCTTCCGGCGCGAGGTCTGGATACAGGCCCAGAGCCTGGGTCTGGAGGTCCACGGCCATCGGCCCAGGGACCGCGATCGCCAGGCGGCCGGAATCGACCGGGCTTCCTCCCAGAAGCCCCTCCAGGATCCGCTCGCCGAGCGGCTCGCCCGCGCGGCCGTGGTGGTGGCCCGTCTCATCCCCGATCCCGCCATCCAAGCCAAGCTGCTGGAGGCCGCCTGGGCGCGCGCCGGCCGCGCGCGTCCGACGGAACGGGACACGATGCGCGACCGCGAGCGGCGGCGCTAGCGGTCGCGCCTAGAAAGTGTTCTTCAGATACGGCGACACGGTGAAGGCCGGGAATCCGACGCCGTCCCTCATCCGGTTCATCAGGTCCCAATACATGCCCAGCGCCAGCGGATCGCGGATGTCCGCCGGAATATCGAAGCTGTAATCGCCCTCGAACCGGTCGCCACGTCGCCAGGCCCGGGCGAACTCCGGCGAGAGGTAGGCGAACAGGGCCCGGCGGATCTGGTCCAGGAACTCGCCGATGGTGCTGGCGTGATAGGAGAAGACGTCGGTGTAGAACCACTGCTGGAAGTCCGGCACCGACCGATAGACCATCCCCTCATCGACCTCATGGCCGTGCCGCGCGAGCATCGCCCTGATCTGCTTCACCCGGGCATCGAGCCGGGAGAAGTTGTGCTTGTTGGCGTCGCCGACGACCTTGAGCAGCCAGATGCGGGAGACGCGCAGGTCCACCGACAGGTCGAGTTCGGGAAGCCAGACCTTGGGACAGACGCACTCCGCGTTCAGCCAGTCCGCGAAGGCCGAGGCGGAAGCCGCCAGACCGGAGGCGTCGGCGCCCAGGGTCGGCTGACGGCCGATGCCGTCCAGATAGAACAGATAGGTTCGATCGGTCTCGCGCGCGCCTGCCGTCGAAGGCGCGAAGGCGAAGGGCAGCGCGGATGGCCGGGGCTGGGCCAGGAAATCGCCAGCAGGATGGCGAAGACCCGTTTGTGGGTTCCCGACTTGAACACCAGATTGGTCGGACGGGAGGTCATCGGATAGTCGAAGATCTCCAGATTGACCATGTCGTCGATCATGTCCCAGACCGCCTTGAGCAGGATCGCTTCCTGCTCGATCGGCGCGTAGCGCAGGGTCAACGGGCCGCCGCGGCGTTGGCGCGGTCCGCGAGCCCCGCGCAGGTCTCCATCAGCGCCTCGAAGGGCTCGGCGTCCGCCTCCAGCAGGCCGTCCTCGACCATCCGGCGGTAGTCGTCCCCGAGGGCCTCCAGCGAGGCGCCTTCAGGCTTCAGACGCAGGCCGCCCGTGACCGCCTGTCCATAGTCGATCTCCGCGCCGTCGGCGGTCTCGCGGAAGAACATCGCCTTGTGGCGCGCGACCGCCTCGGCGACCGCCCGATCCGCGATCGCGGTCTCGGCGAAGCCGGCCGCGTCCAGTCGGGACAGATCATGCCAATGCCGGGAGAAGCGATCGCCCCGCAGTCGTCCCTGCGCGCAATAGACGTGGGCGGCGGTGGCCTTCTCCCAGAAGGTCCGCTCGGCCGCCATCACCCGCGGCGTGGCGGTCGGGAAGACGACGCCTTGCAGATGGGCCGCCGCATCGCAGACCACGGGTCGCGGCGCGCTCGGCTCGCCGGTCGCCCGCGCGCCGAACTCGAGCATCACGCTGGGCGAGACATAGCCGGTGCCGGTGCTGGTCGGCGCATAGTCGACGAAGGCCTTGGCGCCCTCGATCCGCACCGTGGCGCCGACGCCGTCTGCGGCGATCCGGGCCTCCAGAAGCGGCCGCACCTCGCCCTCGACCCAGAGCGGCAACAGCCGCTGAACGTCCCGGGACCAGCGCCGCTCCTCAGCGCGAGTCCGCGGCACCGGGTCTTCGGGCGCATTGGCCAGATCGGGAAGCAGGCGACGGATGTCCCAGGTCAGATCGATGTCTTCCGAGAACCGCTGGATGACATCGTAGGCCTTGGACAGGGACGTCCCGCCCTTGAAGACCAGCCCCTCGCCCAAGGGCGCCTCGAACAGCGCGCTCAGGGCCCAGACGACCCAGACATCCTTCTCGAGCAGATGGGAGGGCCGGCCGGACGCCGACGCCGCCGCCGCGAGGGCTTCGGCCCGGTCCTCGGCCGAAAGCTGCAGGAAGGTCTCAGACATGCGCCGCCTGGCTGACCGACCGCGCCAGCCAGGTGGGCAGACGCGGTCCGACGGACACCAGTTCGCCGAAGGCGGCGGGTCCCAGCTTTCGCTTCAGGGTCTCCAGCGCCGTCGGGGCCTTCTCCGGCCCCAGCCAGGCCAGGGCGCGAACCGCTTCGCCGGCCGGACGATCAGCCAGGAGCAGCTGCCATGCCGGCGCATGTTTGAACTCCACCGTCTGCTTGCCAACGTTGAGGAGCCGGCTCTTGCCGTTGGTCAGATAGACCATGCGGATCGGCACCTGGGTGGTCAGGCCCAGGGCGTTGGCCGCCGCCGCCCCGTTGGAGGCGACGACCTCGCCGCGCTGCTCGCTCACCGCGCGCACGACCGTTTCCACCGAAGGCGTCCGCGATCCGAAGCGGCTTTCCAGCGGACGCATGTAGACGCCGCGCCCGGCGCGCACGAGCCGCCCCCGTCGCACGAGGCGCGACAGGGCCTGATCCACCGCCGCGCGGCTGCCCAGATGGAGCAGCCCCTTGGCGGCGACCGGCGCGCCCTCCGGCAGGGCCCGGACGCGCTCCATGATCTGTTCAGCAAGGACTTGCATGATCGTCTCCGTGTCAGAAATATAGTTCTGTTTCTGACACTCCGCAACCGGGCCCGTGGAGTCGCGCCGCTTCATCGGCTTCGCTCTCGCCCGGTCGAGCGATCGACGCCTGCGTCCCTCAAGGCCTGGTCGCGCGTCTTCGGCCCGGGCCGGTCCCGCACGAACCGCTCCACCACCAGGGCCAGGGTGCGATCCGCCAGCCGATCGGACCGACCCAGTCGAACCGCTTCCGCGACCAGAGCGCGCCGCATCGCCAGTTCACGCGCCTGAATTGCCTCCAGCCACGGTCCCTCCCCGCCGTCGCCCCGGAGCGCGTCGCGGTAGGCGGCGGCGAGCGTCTCGGGCAGATCGCCCTTCCCCGCCACGAACCGCTCCCGCATCTTGCGGATCGGCGTCCGCTCCGCCTTTCGGGTCACGCCGCGCGTCCGCCGCGGGGTGGCCTCCGCCTCGATGGACCGGTCGCGCAGCGCCCGGGCGAAGCCCTCGCGCCAGATCTGCAGGTCGGCCTTGCGCGGATTCAGCCGCTCGCCCTCGCGTCCCAGCCGGCGCACCGTCAGATGCACGTGCGGGTGCCGTCCCTCGTCGTGCAGGGCGAAGACATAGGGGAAGCGCTCGCCGAAGGTCTCGGCCGCGAACGCCCGGGCGGCGTCATGCAGACGCGCCGCGTCGGTGCCGGCCGGCATGCTGAGCACGATCGACAGGGAGATCGAGGCGTCGCGCCTGCGTCCCGGCTCCATCGCGAATTCCTCGGCCCAGGCGCGGGCGAGCGCATGCACCTCGGCGCGCCCGTCCAGCCGCTCCCCGTCCGGCCCGTCCAGAGCCAGGGCGCCGTTGCGGCTGATGTAGTCGAGATGCGCTTTCAGATGGCCGCCGTCCCGGGTTCGGCCCGTCACCTTGACCATCACCTCCGGCGCCCGGCGCGCGACGCGGACGAAACGCGCGGCTGGATCCTGATCCCTGTTCCGAGGCGACTGAAGCACCGCCGGCGTGATCCGCGCGCGGCGCGGATCGACCGGCGGCCGCAAGGCTTCCTCGAACCCGCGCGGCGAGCGGAAGTCGCTCACGGCCGCCCGGCCCAATAGGACAGGTTGCCGTCAAAGGCCTCGCCGAGCGCTTCCACCCAGGCCGCGATCTCAGCCTGAAAGGCGCCGAGCTGGGCCATCTCCAGATCGAGCACCTGCCCCTCCATCACCGCCGTGTTCAGGGCGCGGGCGATCTGGTTGATGTTCACGCCGATGCGCCGCAGCTCGCGCCGCACCTCGATCAGCGCCAAGGCCTCGGGACGGCTGAACTGCGGACGATCCCGCAACCGCCGCCGGATGAGCGCGACACTCCATTGGGTTCGCGACAGCCCGACGGCGGCGGCCTCGGCCTCCAGGAGACGCAGGTCGGTCTCGCCGAGGCGCAGGGTCAGCTTGCCCGACCTGGGCGCGCTGACCGCCTCCGGCGGCGCCGGAAAGGACGCCTGCGCAGCCCCCTCCATGAGCCGGCGAAGCAAGCGCGAGCGCCCGCCCTGCCCCGCCGCCGCGGCGTCGAACCGGCGGATCAGATCGGGCGAGACGCGAAGGGTGAGGCGGTCCATCGGGAGGTGGGTCTGTCAGACGTTGCCGGCGCAAAGCCTATCCTGCCCTTGACCGTCACCCCCCTCGCCCCGTAGGCCTCCGGTGCTGCACGTCCTCCCCTCGGCGACCGCTGCACGGCCGCTCGCCCGCCGTCCTGTCGGACGCCCCAGCCGGACGGATCATGAGGAGGGAAGCGGCCTCGGAGGCAGACGCCCGCGCTTTCGCGCGGGCGTCCTCCGTCAGCGGATCAGCAGCAGGGTCCGCCGTTACAGCAGGCCGCGAGAAGCTCGCAGCAGGAGGCGGCGGCCTTGACCACCGAGTCGGGCGCGGCCGCGAAGGCAGCCGAGGCCGAGGTCAGCAGCACGAGGGCCGCGAGCGAAAAAGCACGTTTCATTGTTGATCTCCATGGATCGGTTTTCTGAGAAAAGGATCGTCGGTGGAGATCAGGTTCGAGGGGGCGGGTCCTCCGCTTCCGGCTCCACCCCCGCGAGGGCGTCGGCCGGTAAACGATCGTGCACATCGGCGGAGGCCGCTACCGGGACGGCCGCGGCGGGCGTCGGAACCAGGCCATGGCAGAGCACGGCGCACAGCCGAGCGCAGCTCATCTTCACGGGATCGCAGGGGGCATCCGGACTGGAGCCGTCGGCGGGCGCCATCGGCATCGACATGGCCGCGGCCGGAGTCTCCCAGGCCGTGACCGGGCTCGACGCGAACAGCAGGGCGAACACGGCCAGAATGGCCGGCGCCCAGGCCGCAGTTGTTCGACGTCCGATCATCAAGCTCAATACGTCCAGCAAGACCCCAAGGTTACAGCGCAGGTGACGCGCGCGCCAGCCATGACCGGCGCGCGCCCCTGCATCTTTTACGTCCCCGGCGTCAGCCGCCCTCGCCGGCCGCATGAAGAAAGTCCACGGCGCGCTGGGCGTGGGCGGCGGCTGAGAAGATGAATCGCTTGTCGTCGCGCAGCACCTCGAGCCATGAGGCGACATAGGCGGCGTGATCCTCGCGCGGCTCGAGAGCCAGCCCCAGGTCGGCGCAGAGGAAGGCGGCGCCGATTTCGGCCACCAGTTCTTCCCGGGCGTAGCCGGCGTCTCCATGCCGGCGGCGTCCGAAGTCGCGGTCGAGCCGAGCGGGGTGCCTGGTCCAGTGCGTCAGCTCGTGGCCCAGCGTCGCGTAGTAGGCTTCCGGATCGCGGAAGCTTTCGAACACCGGCATCTGCACGAAGTCCGGTCCCGGCGCATAGAAGGCGCAGCCGCCGCCATGACGGACGTCGGCGCCCGTCGCGGCGAAGAACGTCTCGGCCCGGGCGATCCGTTGACCGAGGTTCAGGACCGGCGCGGGCGCCGGGGCGGACGAGGCCGGGAGACCCTCGATCTGTTCGACGTTGAAGACCGTGTAGGCCTTCAGGAACGGAATGCGTCGGGTCGTCTCCTCCCCGGCGTCGTCATCGTCGATGCGGACCAGCTGGTCGGCGTAGACGACGGTGGAACCCTTTTCGCCCTTGCGGACATGAGCGCCCAGGGCCAGCGCCTGCCGGAAGGTCATCCAGGTGGAGGACTGAAAGCCTCGGGCGGCGGCCTCGCCCCACAGCAGGACGACGTTGACGCCGCGGTAAGGCGTGCCGTCGTGCCGGAGGGGTCGGCTGACGCTTTCGGATGCGGCCCAGGGCTGGCTCCAGGGCCGGACGCCGGCTTCGAGCTGGGCGACGATCTGGTGGGTGATGCGGGTGTAGAGGTCGGGACGTGAGGGTTCGTTGGGGCGCGACATGGCGGCCTCCTCAAGACGGGATTTGAAGAAGGGGCGGCGGCGCTGTCGTCAGCGCCGCCGCGGCTCGCTCAGCGGGACCAGATCAGGCTGTGTCCGCCATCGATCTCGACCAGCGAGGCGTAGATCGGGGCCGGGAAGCTGGGATCGTCGAGCTTGACCGACAGGTAGTCGCGGTTCTGCTGGCTCGTTTTCTTCCAGGCCGCGCCGAACTCGGTCTGGCCGGAGAAGATGCGGAAATCAGGAGCCTTGTCGTCGGTCTTGTCATTGGCCCGGAGTTGGGCCGCCTTGACGTTGAGGGTCAGGGTCTTGATCGAACCGCTGTAGCTGCCGTCCGCTTGCTGGGTGAAGGAACCGATGGTGGCCATGGAAGTCTCTCCTTGCTGATCTCGGGCCACGCCTGCCGCGGCCTCGATGGCGATCGGCGGACCGGAGGCCGGGCGGCCCGCAGGCGAGCACAGGGAGCCCCGCAGCGCAGCGGAGGACCGGGAGCGCGACTTTCTTGCCTCGCGAGGAAGGCCGTCCGGCCGGGGAAGAAAGTCGCGCGAACGGTTGCGGAAGCCGGACGGGCTTCGGTCAGATCAGGCCATTGAGAGGCCGCGCAAGGCTTGGCGCGTCGCAGGAGAGACGGCTGGTCACCGCCGCTTAAACCATGCGGCCAATCGCGGCGCTCGTAGGGATCGTGCCGCCAATGCCGGTGCATCCGCTCCGCCACCAAAGACGTGCCCAGGATTCACCGCTTCCGCGTCGTCGCAGCTGACGCGCGGCATGGCGACGGGCGCGGCCACGCCTGGCATGAATCTGAGGTGTCTCCTGCTATGAAGGGAACCTGAAGCAACTCCAGCTTCGTTCCCCTTCCGAGCGTTCCGTTCGAGGGACAGTCGCGGTGTCGTAAGCCAGCCGGATGAGGCGGCCGGAGCGTGCTCATCGGGAGTCAGAACAATGCGCAACTCCATCAAAATCGCTGGCTGCGGAGACAGCCCTCGGCGTCATCGCCGGTCTCGTGGCCACGAGGGTAACCGAGAGGGCGCAGACGGCGCTCTACCAGATCAAGCCGCCGAAAGTACGGGAAGAGGAAGTGCTGGAGCGACCATGCTCTTGATGATCGACGAAGGTCTGACGCCTGTGTTCGGCTACAGTGCTCCCAATCGAGACAACCCCCTGCTCACCCAGGCTAGAGGGGTCGCCGGGCACCTTCTCTTTGGCGCCGTCAACGCGGTGGTGACCGAGGCACTGTACCGCCTCGTCCGTCCCAAGGTAGCCGCTACAGAGCGAGCGCGGAGCATACATCGATGACCAAACATTATGATCTTGTGGTGATCGGGACCGGGACCGCCGCCATGGTCGGAGCCATGCGGGTTCGCGCTGCTGGTCGCAGCGTCGCGGTTGTCGATTTTCGTCCCTTTGGAGGCACGTGCGCGCTCCGGGGCTGCGATCCAAAAAAAATGCTGATCAGCGGGGCCAACGCCGTCGATCATACATGGCGGATGCGAGGCAGGGGTGTCGCCGGCGACGCCCGAATTGCTTGGGCCGACCTCATGGCCTTCAAGCGGGGTTTCACCGATCCCGTTCCCCAAAAGCACCAAGAGCGGTACTCTGAAAGAGGCATCGACACTTTTCATGGACGGGCGCGCCTCACCGGCCGCAACAGCCTTGAGGTGGGCGAGGAAACGCTGGAGTTTTCGAACCTGCTCATCGCCGCCGGAGCCGAACCCAGGAAACTCGGCATCCCGGGGGAAGAGCATCTGGTCACCAACGAGGGCTTCCTCGAGCTGGGTGACATGCCAAAGCGCATTGTGCTGGTCGGCGGAGGCTATATCGCGGCCGAGTTCTCCCACATCGCCGCGCGGGCTGGCGCCGAAGTCGTAATCCTCCAGCGTGGCGAGCGATTGCTTCCCCAGTTCGACCCGGACGTGGTCGGTTGGCTCATGGAAAGCTTTCGCCAACTCGGCGTTGACGTGCGCCTCGAAACGACAGTCCAGGCGGTCGAGCAGACGCGCGCAGGCTTTCGGGTTCACGCCCAGACGAAGGGGAAAGCCGTCGATGTCCATGCTGATCTGGTCATTCACGCCGCCGGACGAGGACCTGCGATCGACGATCTCGGCCTTGACGCCGCCGGGGTCGAGCATGAAGGAGGCCGCCTGAAGCTCAACGAATTTCTGCAGAGCGTTTCCAATCCAGCCGTCTATGCCGCGGGCGACGCAGCCCAGGTCGGTCCGCCGCTGACCCCCGTGTCCAGCCACGACGCCAAGGTCGTGGCGGCCAACATTTTGAACGGTAACTCCGAAAGGCCGAACTATCGCGGCGTCCCGAGCGTGGCCTTCACAATCCCGCCTATCGCGGCGGTCGGGCTGACGGAGAGGGAGGCTAAGGATCAGGGTCTGCTCTACCGAGTCAAAAATCAGAAGGCCTCCGACTGGTTCACAGCACGCGCAGCGGCCGAACCCACCTTCGGCTTCAAGGTCTTGGTCGAGGAAGGGACGGAACGGGTGTTGGGCGCCCACCTCGTGGGCCCGAACGTGGACGAGGTCATCAATATTTTCGCTTTGGCGATCCGCCATGGACTGACTGCGGATGACCTCAAGACCACGATGTTCGCCTATCCGACGGGCGCATCGGATGTGGGCTACATGCTATGACGCTCAAGCGGTGTCGCGGTAGGTTCATGGCGCCATCCGCATCGCGGATTGGAGCGAAGGAGGGATCCCTTGGAGAGGCAGTCCGACACCATCCAGTTCACGGTGATCCGGGGCGACGGCGACTGGCGGGTGCTTCGCGATGGCCGACCCTCAGGGCATTTCGACTTCAGCGTCGACGCCATAGAGTCCGCGCTCGTGAAGGCGACGACGCTGATCGACAAGGGCGAGCAAGTGGAAGTCTTTGTCCAGGACGCGGCCGGCCAGTTGCGTCAGGTCGATCCGGTCGGCGGGGAAGTGCTCCACTAAGAGGACGGCGATTCCGACCTCGTCGCCTTTTAACCCGTCCACTCGAGTGCGAAATCCGGAGTGAGCGCGATCAAGCCTGTTTCGATCTGGTTCCAGGTCAGGCGGAGCGCCTTCAGATCTTCGGGCGTGAACAGGTGCGCATGGTGCGACGCCGCGCGCAGCTTCCCGGCCTGCTTCAGAAGATCGAACACCGCCTCTGGGTCGTCGAAACCAGCCTCGAAGATCGCCTGGAAATGCTCCGGATGGCTCATGATCCGCGCGTAGTGGGTGTAGTCGGCATGGTCGAAAACCTCGCCTCCCCGCTTCTTCCACTTCCCCAGCAAATCCTTGCAGTCGCACAGCGGCAGGCGCTCGTCCGCCCAGTCCTCACCGTAGGTCTCGGCCATCACGGCATCTAGAATTTCCCTCAAGGTCAGTTCGTAGCGGTGAACCAGAGTCTTGGCGCGCTTCACATGCGGCGGGGCCGAGTTGGCCTGAAGGCGGGCCTTCAGGCGACGGCGCTTCTCCGCCATCGTCAGGAGACGCCGTCTCGGCCAGTGCGCAAGCCGCAGTCCCGCCGCGTCTAGGAAACTGCGATAACCGGCCAGATTGGCGAACTGCGGCATCTCCGTGATGGAGAAGGCGCCGACCGCCTCTCGCACTCCCCGCGTCAGCCGGTCGCTCTCGGCGAACATGTCGGCCATCGCCGAGGCCCGCGCGAAGGCCTCGATCTGGGCGGGTCGCCCGATCGCCAGGGCGCTCGCGCCAAGACCACTGTCCGACAGTCGGAGGATGCGATCGACGAAACTGTCCGTCGGCGTCCTGAAGCGCTCGAGACCATCCGGCAAGGCGAAGCCGGCGGACAGTTGCGCGATCCGCTCGGCCTGCTCGATCAGGCCATTCGGAAACGCGGCGCGATAGACGCGGTCCGCGTCGGTCTGAGCCCTCATCAGGGCGCCGACGCCCTGCATCCGGTCCATGAACGGGTTACGACCCATCGCGGCCAAGGCCAGCGGGGTCTCCAGCTTCATGCGCTCGGCGATGCCGAGCACGCCGCTGGCCCGCAGCATATCGTGCTGTCGGCGGACGTCCTCAAAGGGATCGGCCATCCGTCTTGCGGCGTCCAGCGTCGCGCGCATGCTGGGCGGGATCAAATCACGCGGAAGGGTCATCGCTCGCCGCTTCGCGCAGATGGGCCAGCCGTTCCTCGCACACAGTCGTCGCCAGCGCGCGCAGCACCTCAACCCGCTGGGTCAACCAGGTCAGTTCCTCGACGCTGATCTTGTAGTGCTTGGAGTAACGAGCCTTCACATAGGCCTCGCGCAGCAGCTCGAAGCAGCGGCGCTCGAACTTGGTCTCGCGCGGCCAGGCCTCGGCCAGGCGGGCGTCGATCGCCTCGCACTTCTTGCGCAGGAAGGCGAGGTTGTGCGCCTTGCCGCTGTAGAGCGTCACAACCAGCAAAACGCAGTGGTAGAGGTGTTCAGCCGATTGATGAAGGTTGAACGCGGCGAGCTTAGGATCAGCGCCCTCGCCCATATAGAATTTCGCGCCACGAGCAAAGCTGGCCGAACTCTGCGTCCAATCTCCGAAGAACTCCTCCGCTTCCTTAAGGGCAACCTGAGCTTTCAGGTCAGCCGGCTTGCGCAGCTTGGCGCCGGGCGTGTCGAAGAGAACGATGCCCTCACGCACGATGTCGGCCCAGAAGTATCGCCCGCGGTCCAACTGCTCGTTCACGTCTTCCAGACTGTGCACGATAAGGCTCACCGGCGTGCGGATCAGGGTCTCGCCCGGCATCAGCTTGTTCTCGGCGTCATGCCAGAACTCGCCGTCGGTCAGATCCTCATGATCGACAACGATCAACAGATCGAAATCCGAGAAGTAGCGTCCGACCGGATCATGGACCCAATCGCCGCGCGCATACGATCCGTAGAGGATGATCTTGAGGATCTTGCCGTTCTTCAGCCGCTCGGCCCGACGGGTCGAGACGGTTTCGGCGAACGACTCGCGGATCACCTCGACCACCCGGCGCAGTTCCACCTGCTTGCGCGGCGGCAGATGATCGATCGAAGTCTTCATGACGCGAGTCTCGCGCAACGCGTGCATCGGGGCAAGGCGCGAAGCCTCAGTTCTGGATCAGGCGGATCAGGGTTCCGTCCGGGTCGATGAGCGCGCCGATCCGCATGCCCGACTCCTCGATCTTGGGCGCGTGCAATCGGGGTTGGCCCCAGCACGTCTCCGGCAGTCCGGTGCCAAGGCACACGGCGTAGAACGCGTCGAGATCGTCAAGCCGCAGGCAACAGCTGAGGTTGCTGGTCAGCGGATCAAGTTCCGGGTGCGGGAAGAACTCAAGCGTCAGCCCGCCCCGTTTCAGGATCATCCACCCTTCGTCGCGCCAGCCCTGCTGGAAGCCCAGTCGAGTGTAGAACTGGGACGTAGCTTCGAAATCCCGCGACGGCAGGTTGGGCGTGGCGTGATCGGTCACGGCGAACTCCGGAATGCAGCAGTGCCGCCTAAGCCTAGCCGCAACAGCCCTTTCCATCCACCTGGATCGGCGGACACGGCACGTCGGCATAGGAGCAGAACACGCAGCAATCGCCGGGTTGAGGCTTCAGCTTCACGCCGCAACCGAGGCAATCGTAAAACCAGATGCAGGCGTCGGTGGGCATGGTCTCGGTCGCGACGTGACCGCAGTGCGGGCAGGTCAGCGTCGATTCCAGAACGATGGCGGGGCTCATCGCATGGCCGCCAGTCGCGGCATGGCCCATGGTTCGATGTAGGGCTGCCAGGCCAGGGACAGGACGATCAGCAGGCTGGCGATCACCAGCAGCCAGAACGCCAGACGCGAGGGCCGGCGGCAGGATGCGTCCTTCCGACACATCCGCAGGCGACGCCAATGCAGCAGCCAGCCGGCGGCCAAGATGACGGCAGCCAGAAGCGTCAGCCAGGTTCGCGCGCCCGCGATGACCGCGGCGCCGGCGAAGGACACGCCCGCCACCGAGAGAGCCAGAGGCAGTACACAGCACGCGGCCCAGGCGAACACCGAGGCCACACCGCCGATGGCGGCCGAGGCGCTGACGGCGACCTCAGGAATGTTGGGCCGGTCTTGATCGATGGCCATGGGGCCTCCCGTTCGATTTCTGCTACAGGCTACAACCCGTAGCCGCTACGGGATCAAGAGCCATGTCCGCACGAAGTTTGACGATCGGGCGCCTCGCAGAGAGCGCCGGGGTGAACTTGGAAACGGTGCGCTACTACGAGCGGATCGGCCTGATGCCCGCCCCGGCCCGCACCGAGGGCGGACACAGGAGCTATGAGCCGGAACACGCCCAACGCCTGCGCTTCATCCGCCGGTCCCGCGAACTGGGATTCGGCATCGACGCCATTCGGCGGCTGATCGCGTTGAGTGAGCCGGGCGTCCAGGCCTGCTGCGAAGTCCGCGACATGGCCCAGGACCACATCGCCAGCGTGGACGCCAAAATCGCGGATCTGGAGCGGCTCCGGACGGTGCTTAAGCAGGCCGTCGCGGACTGCAGCGAAGGCGGGCGGGTTCGGTGTCCGGTGATCGCAGAACTCGGATCGATCGCATAGGTGATGACCTGCGCACCCTGTCGAGCCGGTAGGGTCCTGGCAATCACGCGCCGATGACGCCGAGGTGCTCAAGCAGGATCATCAGACCGAGCGCGACAAGCGCGAGCCCTCCCAGAAGCTCGGCGATCTTGCCAAAACGCTGGCCGACGGCCCGGCCAATCAGCATGCCGATCGTGGTCAGCAGGAAGGTCGTGACGCCGATTGAGGCCGCGATAACCCAGATATTGGCTCCGATGAAGGCCAGGCCGACGCCAACAGCCGCCGCGTCGATGCTGGTCCCGACCGCCATGGCGATCAGCGCCCAAGGTCCGGACCGGCGTGGGGCATCCTCAGCCAGGGGACGGGTCGCTTCCCAGATCATCTTGCCGCCAACAGCGGCGAGGAGGCCGAAGGCGATCCAATGATCCACGCGTTCGACGAGGCCTGCAGCGACCATGCCGAGCCCCCAGCCAATCACCGGGGTGATGGCCTCGATACACCCGAATACCAGGCCTGCCTTCACGGCGCCGGCCAGGTTCGGTCGATGCAAAGCACCACGCCCAACGGCGGCGGCGAAGGCGTCGGTAGACATGCTGAGAGACAGAACGGCGATGGCGACAGGAGTCATGACGAGCATCCACCCGGCAACGAACAGCGCTTCCCTCCCCGGCCGGTGCGGCGGTGGGACGCGCTGGTCTCGCTAGGCGGCGGTTCCGCTGGTCGGACCGCGCGCCGAAACGCGAGTGTGTTGATCCGACCCCGGCGATCAGACGCCGGAAGCTACTCCCCAACAGGAAGCGGCCTCATAGGAGGTGTCGCGCGCCGGTGCAAGATACTATAGGGGAGTATCCATGGCGCATACCTCCACGAACAAGAAGAAGCTCGTCGCGCGGGTCCGGAGGATCTCGGGTCAGCTCAGCGCAATAGAGCGCGCCATCGAGTCTGAAGCCGGGTGTTCGCAAATCCTGCAGCAGGTCGCGGCCGCGCGGGGCGCCATGGGCGGGCTTCTGGAAGAGTTGATTGAAGACCATCTGCGCCACCACGTCGCTCATCCCGATCTGAGCGAGGACGCCCGGCAGGGCGGCGCCGACGAGTTGATCGCCATCATTCGCCGCTATTCAAAGTAAGGCCCGCGCCATGTCCGCGTCCGAGACCGACTATCTGACCCACGACCACTATTTCCTCAGCCGTTCGCACGACGACAGCGCACGGCGAACGCTGTGGGTGGTCGGCCTGACGGCCGTCATGATGGTCGGGGAGATCATCGCCGGCCTGGTCTACGGCTCGATGGCCCTGCTGGCCGACGGCTTTCACATGGCGACCCACGCCGGCGCCCTGGCCGTTGCGGCCGGCGCCTACGCCTACGCCAAGCGGCATGCCGCCAACCGGCGCTTCAGCTTCGGGACCGGCAAGGTCGGGGACCTGGCGGGGTTCGCCTCGGCGCTGGTTCTGGGCATCGTGGCGCTCGGGATCGCGGGAGAGTCCATCGGCCGCCTGATCGATCCGCGCTCGGTCGCCTTCGGCCAGGCGACGCTGGTCGCCATCCTGGGTCTCGTGGTCAATCTGGTCAGCGCCGTCCTTCTGTCCGGCGGGGGGCACCACCACGGTCGTCATGGCCACGGGCATGGCCATCACCACGACCACGATCATCACGACGACCATGATCACCAGCACGGTCATGGCGGCCATCGCGACAACAACCTGCGCGCCGCCTACATCCATGTGCTGGCCGACGCCCTGACCTCGGTGCTGGCGATCATCGCCCTGCTTGCGGGCCGCTATATGGGATGGGTCTGGCTAGACCCGCTGATGGGCATCGTCGGCGCGATCGTCATCGCCCGGTGGTCGTGGTCCCTGATGCGCGACACCGCCGCGGTGCTGCTCGACACAACGGACACCGCCATCGAGGCCGAGGTCCGCGAATTCGTCGAGGGGCCGGGCGACGCCCGGATCACCGATCTGCACGTCTGGCGCATCGGGCCGGACGCGCACTCGGCTATCGTCAGCGTGACCGGGGCTGTGGATGTCGCGACCGTTCGCGACCGGCTGAGGCCGGTCCACGAGCTCGGGCATCTGACGGTCGAGTGCCGTTGACGGCGATCGGCCTCAATGGCGTGACGGTGTGATCGAGGAGGCAGCCTCGCGGCAAGCGTTTTCGCAGCGGCGGCATTCCTCGGCGCAGATGCGGCAATGCTCGTGCATCTCGGCGTGTTTCTCACATTCGACAGCGCAATCCGCGCAGGCCTCGGCGCAAGTCTCGAGCATGCGCTGGATCAGTGTCTCGTGGCTGCCGGCGCGACGCGCGGCGAGGCCGGCCGTGGCCAGGCAGACGTCGGCGCAATCAAGATTGAGGCGGATGCACTGGGTGAGATCCTTCACCATATCCTCGGCCAGGCAGGCATCGGCGCAGATGTGGCACACCGCGGCGCAGCCGTAAGCCGCTTCGATCGCGCGAACGAGACTGTCGTTGACGCTTCCGCGCACGTCGGGATGGGTGCTGATCATTGGTTGGATTTGCATCGGAGGGCTCCTTGGTTGATCGGAGTCCAACCCAAGCGCCGCGACGGGGTTCCGAATGGCGACGCCTCCGGATATCCCGCGGATGACCATCGCCTCCTCCCTGGGGCTACGGACAGATAAGACTGCGGTGAAGCGCCAAAGAGCGGACATCAGTCCGCCGCCGAGAACTAGATGTTTCGACAAAATCGAAGTTGTCCGCACGCGGCGGCGGACCAACATACATCGTATGGCTGGCTGTCCGATCGCGAACCCGTAGTGGCGGGAATATCCGACAACCGTAGCCGTTGACTCGGAGGACCGCCGAGCGCAACCCAAGCGTTAGCAAGGGGCGATTCAGACCCGTGGAGGGAAACATGGCACGTCGGGTGTTCTTCAGTTTTCACTATCAACGCGACATCTGGCGTGTGAATCAGATTCGCAACATCGGCGAGATCGTGGGCACCGCGGCGGTCGGGTTCCATGACGCCTCGCTCTGGGAAGAAGCCAAAAAGAAGGGCGATACGGCGATCAAGAAGATGATCGACGACGCGCTGCTCAACACGTCGGTTACGGTTGTTTGCATCGGCGCGGCCTCAGCGGGCCGCAAGTACATCGACTACGAAATCAGCCAATCGATCGCGCGGGGCAACGGGATAGTGGGCATCCAGATTCACGAGCTCAAGGATAGGCTCGGAAATACGGATCTTGCCGGCGCTACCCCGGCTCTTCTTACGAGGGCCGGGGTGCCCGTCTACAAGTATGCCGATCACGCCCGGTTGGCGGCTCGGATTGAAGAGGCGGCCAAGCGGGCCGGACGGTAGGATGCCTACGTCAAGCCGAAATCGCTTTCTCAAGGATTTTCCAGCTGCCCTCCACGAAGGCGTTGGCGCAGTGTTCGTCGGCGCCGGTGTTTCGAAGGCCGCGGGATATCCGACTTGGGCGGAGCTTCTTAAGGACATCGGCGAGGAACTCGGTGTCCGCTCCAGCGACATCCAGGACCTCGCCGCACTGGCCCAGTGGCACATCAGCGAGAGCGGTGCCGCGACCGGCGTCCGCAACGTGATCCGGCAAGAGATCGGCAAAGATCGACCGGTTCCGCCGACCTTGGAGGTGCTGGCGCGCCTCCCCGTTCGGCAGATCTGGACGACGAACTACGACCGTCTGGTCGAGCGCGCCTTCGCCGTGATCAATCGGCCTGTCGATGTTGTCTCCGGGGCGGCCGACCTTTCGCTCCGCGCCCGGCCCGGCGCGGCACGGCTCTACAAGATGCATGGGTCCGTCGACCGAATGGACGACATCGTCATCTCGACCGACGACTACGAACTCTATCGGTCCAAGCGTGGGGCCTTCCTCCCCCTGCTGCAGGCGCATCTCAGCAGCATGTCCGTTCTTTTCATCGGGCTCAGCCTGACCGATCCCAATGTCCGGCACGTGCTATCCCTCATTCGTGAGAGCTTCACTGAAGCGCCGCCGGAGCACTTCGCAATCGTGAAGCCGCCCAGCCTGGCGGACTGTTCTTCCGAGGACGAGTTCAGGGCCCGCACGGCGCAGCATAAGCACTGGGCCAAGGACCTTCGCCGCTACGGACTGAGGACAATCGAGGTAGAGCATTACGACGAAATTCCCGAACTGATGCGCCAGGTAGAGCGCCGCGTCGCCGCGATGCGGGTATGGGTCAGTGGAAGCTGGCCGCTCGACGGCGACGACGGTCGCGCCGGCGATCTGTATCGCCTTTCCGAGGCGGTCGGCGGGTTGATCGCGGACACCGGGCGGGATCTGGTGAGCGGATCGGGCTTACTGGTCGGCCCAGCTGTGATTGGGGGCTTTATCGACCGTCTCCGTCAGGACGGCGGGTGGGATCTGGACCGCCGGCTGATCGTCCGACCCTTCCCTCAACCGCTGACGGATAGGGAGCCGGACCAGAAACGATGGACCGCGCTTCGCGCCGAGATGGCGCGACAGGCCGGGATTGTGATTTTCCTAGGCGGCGCAAAGCTCGAGGGCGGCTCTCAGATCGTTGCGGACGGCGTGTTGAAGGAGTTCGAGGTCGCGCGCGAGGCCGGGGCCTTCATACTGCCCATCGGTGCGACCGGAGGCGCGGCCGAGCAAATCGCGCAAGATCTGACTGGGTCCGCTATCCCATCGCAGGGCGCAAGCGCGGCCAGGCCAACCGACGAAGAGCTAGCCGTCCTGTCAAACCAGGCCACAACACCCGACAAGCTCCTGAAGCTCGTTCGAGAGATACTCCAACGGCTGGCGAAGCCACAGGACGACAACTGAGGTGACCCGGTTCGTAACAAGGGCGGAACTTCGGGGTTTCGCCGCGAACATCACTTTGACCGAACAGGCCTCCGTGCTTCGCACGGCTTCGGCGCGAAGCCCTGCCGGCTCAACTTTCCTGTCCCACTCCAGCAAGGACCAGGATCTTGTCGTGGGTGCCACGATCGTCCTGCAGAACCACGGCGCCGTGGTCTACATCGATGAAATCGACCCGGAGATGCCTCCCTACACCACGGACGAAACCGCCAATTTGCTGAAGTCTCGCATCAAGCAGAGCAGCAGGTTCGTTCTTCTGACGAGCAAGAACAGTAAGGAGTCGCGCTGGGTGCCTTGGGAGCTGGGAGTGGCTGACGGCTACAAGGGCCTCGGACAAATCGCTCTGTTTCCGTCCTCGGACGATCTGCACGACTCGACCTGGGCCTCATGGGAATATCTGGGCCTCTATCGCCGGATCGTTTGGGGCCAGATGAAGGGCAGCGACCAAGACATCTGGATGGTACTAAATCACAAAGCGAACACCGCAACGCCTCTCCGGAAATGGCTGACGGGTGGGTAGCTAGGTCGTGGGTCTAAGCTTATCAGCGCCACGCCGCCATTCATCATAGGACTTGTACGACCCCATCTCCGTGCGTCGTACTTGGTTCACGAATATGCTGGGGCTGCCGCTTAGGTTTGCGAAGTCTATCTTGGGATAAATCTCTAGATACTCTTCGCCTGTGAAGTCGAGTTCGCCCGTTGGAGGGATCAGCGGAAGGATCGCGACGTTGCCGTTATGGCCGTCGAAAAAACCGAGCTCCCACGGCATCCACCTCGACCGCCTCGAATGTCGGGAAAAGAGATAGAAGCAGGCGTCGCACTTCCTCATACGATGCCGCAACCTCTCTGCCGTAGCGCCGGTGACTGCGTTTCGGTCAAGGTTCGGATCGCTGATCCAGTCCACGTAGACGGTCTTTCCGGCCTCCTCCAGGATCCGCTTCACCCCCATGACGAGACTAGCGTCCCGAACGGAATGGGAGAGGAAAATGTCGAAGCGATCTGTCAGGGCGCTCAGCGCGGAGTCGAGAGCGAGCGCGAACGCCAGCACATGAGCGGGCTCGTCCTCTGCTACGCCAGCGCGAGCGCGGGCTTGAGCTTCAGTTAGATACATACGGTCAAGCTGAAGCGTAGACCCGCCCGTGTCCAATTGGAGATTGAGTAGGCATCGGAAGTCCGGGGTTCAGCAACTCGAAGCGGTTTGACGCCCTGCTCCCCGAAGCGCGATCTTGTTTTTGAAGGACCTGCCGCCGGGAGGCCGACAATGCAGCGGCCTTCATTGCGCTGGGTACTGCGGAGAGCGCCACAAGCGAACCAAGAGCGACGGCTCTATAGCGGATGTCAAATCCGGATCTGCGTGAGCGACACTTCCAATCCCTTCCAGCCATATTCTCTTTAGCAACGGCAGGTCATAACTTCCGCATGGCCTTGCCTTGGGACTTCAGCTCGGACCACTGTCCGGTCGTATACCACTACACCTCGATCGAGGCGGCGCGGGCGATCGTTGAAAACCGGACCTTTCGGCTCTCCGAGTATACCGCGCTGAACGACGCTTCGGAGTTTTCGTATGCTCGTGATCGACTGATCGGCCTTATGCGGGATCGACAGGTCTACACGGACCTCACGACCCGCATTTTCGTCGTGTCGGAGCTTGAGGGGCTGACCGCAAACACCGGCCTCATGATCGGGTCATTGACTCCTCGGCGCGACGATCTGGGGCAGTGGCGAAGCTACGCGGGCGATGGTGGCGGGTGCGTTCTGGGCTTGGACGCACGGCATCTCGAACACGACGCCGGCGTCGCGATCCGGACCGTGGTTTACGACGAAGCCTTGGTCGACCGAATGCTCTGTCTCGGCTTGGGCGTCGTCCAGCAACAGCTAGAGGATGATCCTGACGATCACCCGACGCTTTCGGACTATGCGCGGCGCCTGTGCGTCGACCTCTTTTCGATGAAACACCCTGGCTTCGCGGACGAGCGCGAAGTGCGGATATCGCGGATGCTAGTTCGCAATGGCGACGGCGCACTCGAGGACGTTGGTGGAAATCGGACGGGCGGAGAAAAGACACCTGCGCTTCCAGTGGGTCTTCGCGCCGGCCGTTTCGGGCCGACGCGATATGTGGATGTGCCCCTCGCCCGCCAGGATGGTTCGTCGGCGATAGTCAGCGTCGGCATGGGCCCGACCATGTCTGCGGACGCCGCCCCTGAGGCCAGCGACTTCTTCCAGTCTCACGGGCTCGAAATCTGGCGCTCCTCGCTCCCATACCGGGCTTGATATTCAGAAAGCCGCTTCTGCTGGGCCGAAAGGCCCGTTCTGGTGACGGCCCGACCCCGCGATGGCGACCTGCTAGCGCTTTATCAAGCCGAATGTCAGAGGCGTCCAAAAGTCGGCGCGGATCCGAGTGAGACGCAGGACACCTGCGGTATTCAGGCCCCGACTCCAAGCCCGGTTAGTCCAAGTCGGCCCGGCCATAGCCAGACCTCCACTTGCCTGTGAGCGCAAGGACAGGGTTGCGGCTCCGTCGAAACAGCCGACATCGCCGGCCTTGGGGTTCAACACCCGCCCCTCGAAGACATAGCTGAGGACGGCGTCCCCGGCTTCGTTCGCCGGCCTTAGTTCAACGGCCTTCAGGGTTGATATCTGATAGCGATCGTCGGCACTTTCGAGTTCGAGATAAATCCGGGCGAAGGTGGTCCGGATTTTCACCGACACGGGAACCTCGACCAAGTCCGGCAAGGGCCTAGCCAAGTCATCCACGTCGAGAGCGGGTGCGCCAGCCTGTTTGGCCGCCTCCTTAAGCCGCTCGACGACGGACCAATTCGAGGCGACCACGCCCGACCACTCCCCGTCAAGCTGCGGAGCCTTGCGTTGAAAATAGGGGACAAGCCACAGCAGCCGCCAGATCGGCGTCGCGACGAAAACCGTCACTAAAAGCGAGGTCAGGCTCATACCGCTTTGCAATGACGGGAGGATTTCGCTTCCGACCAACAAGCGCGCGCCAATGATCGCGACGCAGATCGCCAAAGCTGCCGTGAGCCAAGCCTTCCAACCCAGAACGGAATGCATTTCGCCCCCTTGCGGTCACAATCTTTAACCCTAGATGTAGGGTTCGGGCGCGCTCAGGACAACAACATGCGGTATAATGCACATCGGCTTCTTCATCAGGCGGCGAATCAACCGTGCCTGAGATGCGAACTGGTTATCACCGACGCGCAGAAGCACAAACTCCAGACCGCACAGAAGCTGGTCCGCAACGCGCTTCGTGCAGGGCTGCGGGTGGCCGGTGCCTATCTGACCCAGGACGAGGTCCCTCTGGTCAAGGCGCACGGGGTTCCGGACCCCGCCGCCCTGTCCTTTACCCCGAAGTTCCGCACCCAAGGATCTTGGGCGTACGGCACGCTGAATCAGCCCGCGAAGGCCTGTCAGCAACTCGACCTCGATGACGGCATGTATGTCCCCATGTCGATCGTCGGGCTCAACCCGGCCGTGGCCTCGAACACGCTGTTCGCGATCGTCGAACGCATCCTGGGCGCCCTCTGCGACGCCCAAGGCTGGACCCTCGACACAAGCAAAAGCATCTGCGTCCGGGTCGTGATTGATGCGGAAGCGCACCTCGACCTCAACATCTACGCCATCCCTGACGTGAAGATGGCCCTACTTGAAAAAGCCTTTCATGCGGCGGCCAATCGCGCAATGGACGGCTCCGCGTTCTCGTCCCCGCCGCCCGAAATCCGGCTCGATCCGAGCGAGATCTATGTCGCCCACCGGACTACAGGCTGGGAGCAGTCGGACCCGCTGGAACTCGAGGACTGGTTCGTCAATGCGGCGGCGCGTCATGCCAGCTGGACCGACCTAAAGCGGCTTACTCGCTATCTCAAGGCGTGGCGGGACTACCACTGGGACAGCTGTCGTTTGAGCTCTCTGGTCCTGATGGTCTGCGCTGTTGAAGCCTTGGACGAAGCCAATACCCCGCCCCAGCCTGGGCGGGACGACGACGGGCTGCTGGTGGTGGCCCGCGCCCTGTCCGCCAAGATCGCGGGCGTGGTGTGGAACCCGGTGGTTGACGACAAGGCCCTGAACGACAACTGGACCACAACCGAGCAGAACCAGTTCGAACTCAAAGCGCGCGCCCTCGCCAGTGAATTGGACGGTGCTCTCAACAACGAGACCAGCATCTTCAATGTCGTCGAGCGCTTCCGCAGGCTCTTCGGTCATCGGGTGCCGGACAACGCCGCTCTTGTGTCGCCCATCGCATCCGCAAGCCAGGTGCGCTCCACCGTTGCAGCGCAAAGCCCATCGCCCCGGGTGGGGTCCCAGACCTCCGGGTGACGCCTCTGGAGACCCGCGCTTGGGCGGCCCTCGACGCCGCCCTCAAGGCGCGAGGGTTCGCCTATGTGCAAAGCCGACGCGGGATCACCCGCTATCGCGGCGACCTCCGGTCGGGGAGGACCACCATCGCGGTCGCGGTCTGCGTGACTGATCCGGTGATGACGACGCCACCGAAGATCTATGTCGAAGACCTCGCGATCCGCAGGCGCCTTTTGGCCCACCTGAACGCCGATGACAGCCTCTGCTTCGCCGAGAAAGAGGTCGAGGAATATGATCCCTACAATGCCGGAGGGGCCATCCTTAGGGTGCTCGAGTCCGCCAAAGAGACGCTCGACCAAGTGCTCCACGCTTCCACGCTCGCCGACCGCCAAAGGGAGTTCGTCTCCTACTGGAACCCTGACACCTATCTCTATACGGACCTCCCCGCAGGGTTCTCCGGTCGCGCGCGCTGCTGCACCTGGAACAGGGTCGGCGGGCGAGACAGTTTGGTGATCACGACACCAGAACGGGTTAGCCGATGGAGCCGGGACAAGCCTGACGATGTACGGCAGGCATATGTGCTGCGCGGCAACCGCCCTTTCGACATTCGGCGAGGCGGAGGGCCGGGCAAAACCCTCGCCACGCTAAAGACTTGGATCGCGCATTTCGTCGATGAGCCGGACGCCATCGCCCACGCATTTGCGCCTGCCTTGGTGGACAAGGGGCACATCATCCTTGCGGCCGAGAACGGGGTCGTCGCCGCGTCATTCAAATGGCCCGAGTTCGCCAGGATCGCCTATGCGAAAGCGCCCCAGAATCGTCGCGCCCGATCCATATCTCACGGAGAGAACGAGATGACCCTCGATCGTGGCCTTGCCGACAGCGTCGCTCTCCCGGACTTGGTCAACGGCCGGCTCAGCGCGCCTTCTCCCCTTATCGGAAAGGCCGTCGCAGTCGTGGGCGCGGGCGCAATTGGTTCCCGAGTCTGCCTAGAGCTGGCGAGGTCCGGCGCCGGTCAATCTCAGCGCCCCATGTTGATCATCGACGGCGATCAGTTCTCGACCGCCAATTTTGGCCGCCATGTCCTGCCGGTTTCCGCGGTTCGCCTCGCCAAGGCCGGCGCTCTCGCCGCCGAAGTTCGACGGCTCCATCCCGACCTGACGGTGGAGGGCGTGGCCACCGACGTGTTCGGGGTCACAGCCCGACTCCAAGACTACGACCTCGTCATCGACGCGACTGGCTCAACACCTGTGGGCCTTCGTCTCAACGATTTGGCCGTAACGACCCGCCGCCTAGGCAAGCCCTTCCCCCCGGTGATCCACGCCGCCATCCACGGCAATGGTCTGGCGGCCCAGACCGTGCTGGTCACCCGCTCAGCCCATGCCTGTCTAAAGTGCTTGCGGCCTAACCACGGCGAACTCAAAGCCAATCCCCTCAAACCCGGCGTGACCACGGCGGTCGAGAGCGGCACCTGCGGCGATGGCGCTCATATCAACTATGCAGCCCCGGCGCCGATGCTCGCTGCCACCCTTGTCGTTCAAGCCGCCCTTGAATGGGCGGCGGCACCCGACATGCCAGGTCCTCGCGTCCGCACTCGGGTGCTGGATCTCGAGCATACGGCTCCTCCGAAGGACCGAAACTGGCCCATCGAGCCGCTTTGTCCGGCCTGCCAAGGCCCGGTGACTTGAGTTTCGGCCCCCGCAACGTCCTTGTCGAACACATGGTGTTGAGCCGCATCAAGGCCATCGCAGAAGCCGCAGCCTTTCGACACGAGGTCGGTGGGATTCTGTTGGGGAGCTATCGTGGCCGCGATCTTCATGTCATCGACGCTTCCGCTCCTCAGAACAGCGACCGTTGGTCCCCGACACGGTTCTGGCGATCTCCAGCCGGTCACCAGGCCTTTGCGGATGCAGCATGGAGACGGTCTGGCGGTCTGGTAACCCATATTGGCGAATGGCATTCCCACCCGGAACTCCGCCCGACCCCCTCGGTGATCGACCGGGCGTCCTGGCTCAAGTCGCGACGTGAGCAGCGACGCCCGCTCGCCTTCCTCATTGTCGGGACCGCCGATGTCTGCGTCTGCGCCGACGCGGAGCTCGGAACGATCCGGGCGCTTGTCCCCATCGACCAAGACGAAATGGGCGTTCTGTTTGGGCATCCCCTGAGCGATCCATCGCGACCTGTGACCGTAAGCTAATGACGAAGGCACGTCTCGATGTTCCCGAAGACTGGATTTCCCGGACGCTGGATCACGCGGTCCAGCGCTATGCGAACCGGACGGGTGAACTATTCTATTTCAGCATGAAGGGTCACCACGAGGCGGTCCGTCACGCTTACGAGGACCTCGGTGGCGAAGGTCAGTGGTGGATCCCCACCCTCAGCAACAATCTGCTCAAGGCCATCGCCCTGACGTTGAACGGCCAGTGGCAGAACGACGTGGTGGAATGGTTGTGCGAAACCCAGGCCTTCGGATCATCAGGTGCCACGGACTTCTCCAAATTCAGGAAAAGCGCGTCGCCGGAAGCGGTCAACAAGCACGTCCGCCGCCTACGGGGATGCGGCCTCTCGACATTCCCGGAATACGCCACGCTCCGGGAACTGCACCTCGTCGCTAATGCGGTGAGGCACGGTCCGGGACGTTCCCTGACCGAACTTTGGGAAGCCCATCCGGAACTGTGGGCACCCGATAGCGAGATCATCCGACTGCGCCCTTGGTACATGCCCGCGAAAGAGCCCTTGTCTCAGTTCATCGTCAGCGAGGCTGACATGAACCGATACAACGATGCGGTTTGCACCTTCTGGAACCGGGTCGCTGAGGCAGCCCTCACGGAGGGTGAAGGATCAGACTGACCTGCGTCAGCGGTCAAAATTAACAGAGTCCGCACCCCAAGATCTCGATACTCGATTTGCTTAGCTACCCGCTCCCGCAAAGCAGACCAGATCGACGACGGCTCAGAGTCACGAGCCGCCATCAAGCCATGAAAAAGCCGCGCGCCCCCAAAGGGCGCGCGGCGAGTTTTCGCTCGATCTGTGCGCTGCGGCTATTCGGCCGCGAACGCATAGGCGTCGTCGTTCGGCGCGGTGCGGGTTTCGTCGTCAGCACCCTCGCCTGCCTCCTGCGCCTCCGCAGGCACACCAGCCTGCGTCCGCAACACCGACGGCAGCCAGCCCCGACCCTCCACTAGCCGTTCCGCCGCCTCGGCCATGTCGCCCTTTCTGAACCCGGCGATCCGGCCCGCTTCCTCCGGATTGACGGCCTCGGTCACCGCCTCCAGCACCCGCGCCTTGGCCACCCGCGAGAAGTAACTGGCCGCCGTCGCCGTCCACGTCCCGGCCATGTCGAGCCCTACAGCCGTCGCCAGCGTCTCGGCCTGCGCCAAGGCGCCGGGCCGCCGGTCGTGCGGATCGCGCACCGCGTAGAGACCGACCCCGGCGCAGCAGGCCATCAGGTCCAACTGCTCCGAAGGCGGCAGCGCGGCCACCACGCCCCAGAGGTCTTCCGGGCGCTCGGGCAGGCGCGCGCCCCACGCCTCGCACCGGTCGCTGACCCGGCGTCCGGCGGGGCCGTCCTCCACCCCCGGCGCCAGCCGCTCCAGCCCGGTCGTCGTCAACCGAAGCTGCAACGGCGTCCAGACGCCGTAGCCCGGATAGAAGACCTGCAGGGCGAACGCGTGAACCACCGTCGCCAGCGCCGCATTCACATCGGCCTGCACCGCGTCGCGCAGACCCATGGTCTTGTGGGCGGTCAGGTCGATCAGCAGACGATCCGACAAGGCCGAGGGCGCCTCGTCCTCGGCGGCCTCCGCCTCCGAGCCCGGCGAATTGTCCGCACTCTCGTCCGCCGCCTCTTCCTCCTGCCACGGCGACGGCGGATCGGCGGGCACGTCCTCGGCGCGGACCAGTCCGCGCTCGAAGCGGGCGAGGCCGTCGTGACCCAGCGTCACCACGACCCCGGCCCGCGCCCTGGCCTCGTCGGCATAGGCGAAGTCCGGGCCGAAGGCCTGCAAGGCCTTGTCGATCTCCTCCAGCCGGGCGTCCACCTCGGGGGGGAACATTTCCGCCGCGTCGGTTTCAGAGACGAGGCGGTCGTATTCCTCGGACAGGGCCGCGATTTCGGCGACGTCCGCGTCCGACCGTTCGACCGCCACCGGATAGACCCGCCCGAACGCCGAAACGTCGGGGTAGTCCAGACAGGCCTCGGCCCATTTCCAGCCCTCGCGCTCGCGGGCCTCGTCGGCCAGTCCGGTCAGCTTGTCGCCGACCAGCCGGTCCAGCAGGACCACATCCTCCAGCCAGCCGCCGCCGTCCTCGGTGAACAGGTCGCGCAGCACCCCGCCCCCCTCGGCCTCGTAGGCCTCCACGCCGACGAAGCGGACGCGCCGGTCATCGACGCGGACCTTGGCCTCGGTCATGGCGCGGCGGATGGCGTAGGCCGGGGTGTGCGGCCCGATCTGCTCCAGCACCTGCCGTTGCCGCTCGCGGTCCTCGCTGACGCAGAAGGCGGTCAGTTGGTCGAGCGCCAGCGTCCCCTCCCGATAGGCCGTCATCAACTCCGGCGCCGCCGACCCGAGCCGCAGCCGCTGGCGCACCACATGGGCCGACACTCCGAACCGGGCGCCGATCTCTTCGGGTCCGTAGCCCTTCTCGGCGGCGAGCCGCTGGAAGGCCTCGAACTGGTCGGCGGGGTGCATGGCCTCACGGGTCATGTTTTCGTCGAGGCTGATCTCGTGGGCGTCGTTCTCGGCGTCCACGATGACCCGCACCGGATGGGTCCGCTTGATGGCCTTGCGCTTGGCCAGCAGCCGCAGCCCCTGACGGCGCCCTTCGCCGATGGTGACGAGGTAGTTTCCGGTGGGCGCGCCCTCCCCGTCCCGCTCGATCTCGACCACGGGCGGCTGCAACACCCCCTTGGCCTTGATGGAGGCCGCGAAGGCCTCGATGGTCGCCGGGCTGTGCGGGGTCTTCCTCGCATTCTTCGGCGAGGCCTTGAGCCGGTTGAGCGGCACGGTGATCTCCGAGCCGTGCTGCGGCGCGGTCGCTTCGGTCGCGGCGGTTTCGATGGATTGAGCAGTCATGTCTGCCTCCTTGGGCAAGGGTTGCAGGCACGCGAACTGCGCGCCTGAAACCCTGCCCGTCGGCGAGACCGGGGTAGCAAGGGCCAGGGCGGACCGGCCGGAGGGGGATCGCCCGACCTGCACAAGCCTGCCCGTTATTCCGAGGATCGCGCCTTCGCCGGCGCGGAAGGTCGGGGAGACCGGCCGGTCCGGCGGCGTAGCCGCTTCACCCTGGCCCGCGCGGGGGCGGAGCCCCTAGCGCTTCCGACCGATGACGATCCGATCGCCCTTGCGCGGAATCACGCAGTGAACATACTGGGAACACGGAGAGGACATGGTCGCAACGGTCAGGAAGCCGCAAAGGACGTTGGAACGGGTCACCGACCTGTCGACCGGCGCGACCATCACCAGCGACCAGCTTCTCGCCATTGATCCCGACCGCTACCAGAAGATCCGCCGCAACGCTGCGGCCGCCCGCCGCGAAGGGGCGGCCGCCTATGTCTGCGAGCAATGCGGCCACGGCGTCTATGCGCCAAAGGAAGCGCGCACCCGCCTGCCCTACTGGCGTCACCACAAGGGTGCGCCGACGACCTGCCCCTGGTGGACAGGGGACCCCGCCACGGTCGATCAGCGCAGCGCCGCGCAGTTTCAGGGCGCGCAGGAGAGCCCTCTCCACAGCTGGCTCAAACATCAGGTCGGGGAGATTCTCGCCATCGATCCGGCGACGGAGGCCGGCTCAATCCATATCGACGAGTATCTGAGAGGCGAGACCGGCCACCGACGGCCCGACGTACGGGCGATCAACAACGGCCGAAGCCTGGCGCTGGAGATCCAGCTCTCAAGCACGCAACTGCCGATCATCGACAGTCGAGAGCATTTCTACGGGCGAGAGGGTTACCACTTGGTCTGGCTGACGTGGAAGTTCCAGCCCGTTCCTCGCCGGCTGCTTTTGACGGCGTTCCTCGACATTTTCTATTCGCACAACAAGAACCTGTTCTCACTCGATGAACAGGTCCTGGCCCAATCGCGCGAGGAAGGCCGCTTCCTCGTGCGCTGCCATTGGGAGGACGGGCGCGACTGGCGGTCCGCGATCTTCGCCCTGTCTGATCTGCAATGGCCCGCCTCAGGCTTGCCCTACGCCGTCGCGCCCTGGAACGTCGACTATCTGCGTCGATGGCGAGAGGCCGTCGTGGAAGGGCACCTTCCGTGGCAGGCCCGGCAGGACCTGCTGCAGGAGCTGGTGGAACGCGTCGCCCTCACGGGGGTGGAGCCCCGCGACCTCGACACCCTGCAGATCCCGGTGCTCGTCAGCCTGATCCTGTCGCTGGAGCTGCGGCAGCCTGTGGCGACCAAGCAGAGCAACCTGGTCGAGATGCTCAACACCTTCTTCAGCAACAGCGAGGAGCGCCACAAGTTCGCGGGGCTGATCCGGCGTGTGGCCGGAGCGACCGATCAGTTGGCGGCTCTGCAGAAGCCGAGCGTCGCGCGCAAGCTCCGGGCCTCCCTCACCTCTCCCCAGATCACCCAAGGCTCCGTGGAGGGCCGCATCGTCCACGCACTGTTCCCTGATATTCTCATGCGCTCGGCGGCCTGACGACCGGTTCCGGCGCGCGCGGCGGCGCCAACCGCGCTCTTGCGCTACGGGGCGGCCGGGCGAAGGAAGTCCTCAAGGCGCGGGGCAGGCTGGTCCAGGTCCGTGATATGGGTCTCCGACCAGAGGATGGAGGTCTCGTAGAAGGACGTGCACACCCGCTCGCCGTCCTGTTCGAACCAGTGGGTCGCTTCGGGCAGAAGGGCGTGCGGGACTGGGTGTCGGGCGTAGGGATTGTGGAACACCTCCATCTCCGCCGACCAAGGTTCATAGCCCTGGGGCCAGAGCCCGCGGTACTCCGGACTCGCGACGTCAAGACAGAAGGGCTCGCCCTCCAGAGCCCCCGGCCGCCGATCGAAGAAGCGCCCGATGCGGCTGTAACGCAGCCCCTTGGCCTCGGCTCCAGCGGACACCATCACCCGGTTGAGCTTCGAGATGGCGCAGGCGTTGGAGAAGATGACGGCGGACAGCTCGGCGTGGTCGGCGTTGGCGAACAGTCCGGCGGGAAAGGCCGACGGCCCCTGCAGGTGCGCCGCCCTGGTGGTCCGCGCCACCTTGCGCCCGCCGTCGTCGGCAACCTCCGCCCCTTCGCCGTAGAGGTAGCCGATCAGGCCTTCGCGGCTCCAGAGCATCGACGCGGGCGCATGGAAGTCCGCGACCGCCAGCATGAACGGCTTGCCGGTGACGTGCGGCATCCGATCGTAGCCGCGCTGCAGCTTGCTGCCGAGGGTCTTGGCGAACCGAACAGCCGCCGGTCCGAAGAACAGCGCGTCTCGCTCAGTTGGCGGCGCGCTTCTCGGCGCGTTGACGTGCTCGAACGGCACCTCGGGGTTGGCGGTCACCGCTTCGACCCAGGCCTCTCCGCCCAATGGGTTCTGGATATGGAAGTCCGGGGAGTCCACAGGCTGACTGACGAGAAGCCCCTGCTCGCGGAAGGCTGCGAGCAGCTGAGCCTCCCACATCCGCGTGTGGAAGTTCCGGGTCTGGCAGTCGCCCGCCCAGTTCCGGTCCGGATTGGGCAAGGCGAGATAGAGCTGGTTCAGGACCCATGCGGCGAGATGGTGCGTGGGTCGCAGGAGAACCGAGAACTGATCGCCGGGCGTCCGACCCTTGAGATCGTGTAGCGGAGGCCGTGGCGCGGTGTTGGGCGGGAGAGGCTCTGGGGGCGCGCCGATGCGCAAAAGGAGCTCGAGGCGGGCCTTGGCGTCCTCAAGGCTTGCAAAGCCGATCTCCTCCCCGGTCACCGTCCAGACGTGATCGACGCGGCGTCGCATGGCGATGATCCCGAGCGAACCGTCCTCCGTCTTCTGGGTGACGATGCCGCACACCATCCCCGCTGCGTCGCCCCACGCGCCAATGGGCGGGCGGTCGCCAAAACCGTGGCCCCGCGGCAGGGCGAGCGCGAAGACGTCGAACATCGTCTGTGGGATCAACTTCATGACCCTATATGGACGCGGTGATCCGGAGAGCGAACCCATGAGCTTTGATGACCTGATGCAACGCCCCTTCCGATGGCCGAAGGCGGACGACAGACTTTTTCAGGTCTCGGCCCGGTGGGACGGGAACGCCGTGTTGGCTGAGCATCCGCATAGCCGAATGGTGCTGATGCTGACCGGCTACAAGCGGGCGGCGGACAGTCTGGTCAAGCAGGCCGTCGAGGATACGGCCGATCGTGACACCCTCGTCTTCCCGATCATCTTCAACTACCGCCAATTCCTCGAACTCTCCCTGAAGTATCTGATCTCGACCTACGGCCGGACCGTCGGAGTTGATCCCATCTGGAAGTCTCACGACCTCACCAAACTGTGGACGCAGTTCGAGGCGGTGCTCCAGGCGTTCGGGAGCGACGACGAGGACGGCGCGACCGCTGCGGTCGGCAGGCTCGTCGCGGAGTTCGCGACCGTCGATCCCGGCTCTTTCTCGTTCCGATATCCGGTCGACACCCAGGGGCGGCCGATCGAGCTGGCCCACGGCTATATGGACCTCTCCGTCCTTGCCGATGTCATCGAGGGCGTAGACGGCTATTTCACCGGCTGCGACGGCTATCTGGACGCCTTGGCGAGCGCGGGACCCTGACCCTAGGCCACCGGCCGATCCGCGCTGACCCCCGGCGCAGGCGTCGCAGGCCTCGGCGGGTTCAACCAGGCCTGAACCGGCCGGTCGAACCCATACCGGAACGCCGCCGCCCCCATGAACGCCGCCGCCAGACCGGCGGCCCAGACGCCCCAGCGCATCCCGATGGACCAGTCCGACTGTCCGACGGCGTCGAAGACGCCGAACCAGACGATGCGGGCGACTTCATTGGTGAGAAACATCGCGAACGACATCAAGCCGAGGTGTTCGATCAGGCGCGACGAGCGCACCACGGGCAAGGCTCCAGCCGCCCAGATGATGATCGTCATCAGCAGCAGGGAGGCCAGGCCGAAGGGGCCAACGGCCTGACCGAGCGCGAGCGCACCGAAAGCGCCGAGTCCCAAGGCGCCCGCCACGGACGGACGCACGTAGACGCGCGCACCGACCACGGCGGCGGCCACGCCCAGCAGGAAGAGCGGAAGGGCGCGGAGGAATCCGAACCGCAGGGGGAGGCGATAGACCGGATCGCCCAGCCAGACGCGGCTGGCGACGTCGGCGGCGAGAAGCAGGGTGATCGCGATCGCGGCCGTGGCCCGGGGTCGGCTCCAGAGCGCCCGGCAGATCCAGGGCAGGAGCAGATAGCAGCCGATCAGAGCCGACAGCGTCCAGGTCGGCGCGTTCCAGCCGACGCCGCCCGGCACGCCATAGGCCTGCACGAGCAAGACCTGGGCGGGCAGCTGGCTCCAGTCGAACCATTGGGGATTGCTCGGTCGGACCCCGGCCAGAGCGGCGGCCGCGACCAAGGCCGCGAGACCGGCGATCACGGCCAGATGGGCCGGGAACACGCGCAGCAGCCGCTGGCGCGCGTAGGCCCCGACGTCGATCCCGCCCGAGGCCAGGCGCTCGCCGTAGATCCGGGCCAGCACATAGCCGGAGTCGATGATGAAGAAATTGGTCAGCAGGAACCCCCGGTCGAACACCGGATGGATCTGTCCGAGCGGCAGCGGGGCCGCTTCCCGGAAGTGGTAGAGGATGATCAGCGATCCCGCGGCGAACCGCAGCACGTCCAGCCACCCTCCGCGGGCGATGCGCGCGGGGCGGCGGGCCTGACCTTCCCCGTCGGAGCTTCTCGTCATTCGCGCTTCCCTGTGGCGGCGGGGCGTTCGTTGGCGTGAGGATGGTAGTGCACGTCCGCCCGCACCCCGTACAGGATGAGCGTTCCGGCGACGCAAAGCACGCCGAGCCCGCCGGCGATCATCAATCCGGCCCGGTCGCGGGGACCGAACACCAGACAGCCGCCCGTCACCAGGCTCATCATCACGCCGTAGCCGATGTAGAGCGGCGTTCCGTAGGCGCCGAGCAGGGAGAAGGCCATGCACAGGACGACGAAGGCCGCGATCAGGCTGGCGCCGACGGCGATTACGACATCAAGTACTGGCCGGGGCTTCGGCGGCCGGCGCGGGCTCGAGCCGCGGCGGCCCTTGTAGCGCCCTTGGCGCCAGCGGATGCTGCGGCTGCGGACCGTGAAGCGCTTGCCGGCCATGGGGTCAGGGCCGTTCTGAGACTGCCGGCGCGTCCTCGTGCCGCGCCAGCATGATCCGCATCCGCAAAATTTCGGCTTCCTGGGCGCGGATGATCTCCTGCGCCAGGCCGCGCACGTCATCCGCCTCGCCCTCCTCCACGGCGATCCTGGCCATGGCGATCGCGCCTTCGTGGTGGGCGATCATGCCGCGCAGGAAGTCGATGTCGGCGTCGCCGGAGTAGTCGATGTTCATTGCCTGGTGCATGCGGTCGGCGGCCTCCCGATAGGCGCGGGTCGACGGCGTATCCGAGGGCGCGCCCTCGTGGCCGGCGTGCCCATCAATCGCTCGCGCCTCGACCGGCGGCGGGGCGGAGGCGTCGGGGGCGCCTCGACGGGACAGAATGCCGAAGGCGAAGGCGGCGACGGCGAGGAAGACCGCGATCACCGAGATCCAACCGGTGCGCTTCATGGCGTTTTCCTTTGAGTTTGAAAAAGGGTTTGGATCTCGTCGCCCCTCATGGCGGCGGACCGGGCTGGGTCGTCGCTTCGGGTCATACGTGCAGACCTCCGGCGTCACCGCAGGGCTCGAGCTCGGTCTGGACGGTCGTGTGATGCAGGTCGAAGCGCTCTTCGAGCATGTCGCCGACGGCCTGTCGGACAGCATCGGCGTCGGCGCCCTCCGACAGCACGACGTGAACCGTGCAGCTCGCCTGATCCGCGCCCGAAACCCAGACGTGGAGGTCGTGAAGGCTGGCGACCCCGGGGGTGGCGAGGATGGCGACCCGCACGTCCGACAGGGCCACGCCGCGCGGGGCGCCCTCCAGCAGAATGTGGGTGGTGTCGCGCAGCAGGATCCAGGTGCGGGGCAGGACCCACAGGCCGATGGCGATCGCGACGATCGGATCGACCCAGCGCCAGTCCGTCACGGTGATGACGACGGCGGCGACGAGGACGCCGAGCGAGCCGAGCATGTCCGCCCAGACCTCGAGATAGGCGCCCTTGACGTTGAGGCTGCGATTCTTGCCGCTCGACAGGATGCGCATGGAGATCAGATTGATCACCAGGCCGGCGGCGGCGACGATCAGCATGCCGATCGAGCCGACGGGCTCGGGATCCAGAATGCGCTTGATCCCCTCGTAGAGGACGTAACCGGCGACGACGAAGAGCAGCACGGCGTTGAACGCCGCCGCCAGGATCTCGAACCGCCTGTAGCCGAAGGTGCGTTTCTCATCCGCCGGCCGCTGGCCGATCTTGATCGCCAACAGCGCGATGGCGAGGGCCGCCGCGTCGGTGAACATATGCGCGGCGTCCGACAGCAGGGCGAGGCTGTTGAACACCAGGCCGCCGATGACCTCAACGATCAGGAAGGTCCCGGTCAGCGCCAGGGCGATGGTGAGCTGCCGGGCGTTGGCCCCGGCGGTGTGGTCGTGAGCGTGCCCGTTGGAATGGTCGTGGATGGTCATGAAGCGCGTTCCTGTGGGTGGTCGGAGGCGGCGTTGGCGTCGCGGAGAATCTCGACGCCGCCCTTGATCGCGATCGCCGCGACGAGAACGCCGACGACGAGGTCGGGCCAGGCCTGGTCGAGCCAGAGGACCAGACCGCCGGCGACGAGGATGCCGCCGTTGGACGCGAAGTCGTTGAAGCTGAAGGTCTCGGCCGCCTTCATGTTGACGTCGCCGCTGTGCTGGCGGCGGATGAGCTGCAGGCAGATCAGGTTGACGACGGCGGCGACCAGGGCGAGCGCCATCATGGTCGGACCGATCGGCTCGGTTCCGGTGATCACCCGGCGCACGGCGTCGACGAGGACGCCGACGGCGAAGACCAGCAACATGATCCCCGACGCCCTTGCGGCGCCCCGTTTCCAGGTCCCTGCCCGACCGATGGCCAAAAAGCTGATCAGATAGACCGCCGCGTCCGAGGCGTTATCCAGCGCATTGGCCAGCAAGGCGCTGGAATCGGCGGACACGCCGCCGATCCCGAGCGCCGCCGCCAGGCCGGCGTTGAGGCCGAGAACCGTCAGCAGCGTCCGGCGCTGCTGACGGTCATCCTGGGGCCGGGCCATCAGTCTTCGATCCCCTCGTCCTTGCGATGACGCACCGCCTTGGCCGCGAAGGTCGGGAGGACCAGCAGGGTCAGGGCGGTGGCGGTGATCAGGCCGCCGATGACGACGGTCGCCAGCGGCTTCTGAACCTCGGCCCCCGCGCCGTGAGCGATGGCCATCGGAATGAAGCCGACGATCGCCACCATGGCGGTAGTGAGCACCGCCCGCAGGCGGCTGGACGCACCCTCGATGGCCGCGTCACGGGGCGGCAATCCCGCCTGAAGCCGCTCGCGGATCGCCTGCATGAGCACCAGGCCGTTGAGCGTCGCCACGCCGGAGACGGCGATGAAACCGACAGCCGCCGAGACGGAGAACGGCATGCCGCGCAGGAGCAGCGCCAGCGCCCCGCCCACCAGGGCGAGCGGCACGCAGGCGAACACCAGACCCGCCTCGGCGAAGGAGCCCAGCGCCATGAACAGCAATACGCCGATCAGGACGAAGACGATCGGAATGACCAGGCCCAGCCGCTGCTCGGCGCGCTTGAGGTTCTCGAACTGGCCGCCCCAGTCCAGGCGAACGCCCGGGGGGAGCTGAACCTGATCCACCGACTTCTGGGCGTCGGTGACGAAGCCGCCCAGATCGCGACCGCGCACATTGGCCTGGACGACCATGCGGCGGCTGCCGTCGTTGCGGCTGATCTGGTTCGGTCCCTCGGCGCTCTGGATGCGCGCGACCGAGGACAGGGGCACGGTCACGCCGGTCGATGAAACGATCGGCAAGGCCGCCAGCGCCGCCGGATCGTTGCGCGCGTCGTCAGGGAGACGGACCACGACGTCGAAACGCCGGTCGCCCTCGAAGATGCGGCCGGCCTCGGCGCCGCCGATCGCGGCCGAAACCGCTTCGGAGACGTCGGCCGCCGACAGGCCGTAGTTGGCCGCGGCGAACCGGTCCACGCTGATCGTCAGGGTCGGCAGGCCGGACGCCTGCTCCACCCTCACGTCGGCCGCCCCGTTCGTCTGGCGCAGGGCGTTGGCCACCTGGTCGGCGACCCGCTGCATGGTGGCGAAGTCGTCGCCATAGACCATGACCGCCAGATCGGTCCGCACCCCCGAGATCAGCTCGTTGAAGCGGAGCTCGATCGGCTGGCTGAATTCGAAGTTGTTGCCGATCTGCCGCGACGCGACTTCCTCGAAGCGGGCGATCAGCTCCTCCTTCTCCAGACCCGGGTTGGGCCAGTCCTTGCGGTCCTTCAGAACGATGACGCTGTCGGAGATGTTGGGCGGCATGGGGTCCACAGCCGCTTCGGCGGTGCCGGTCCGCGAGAACATGGTCTCCACTTCCGGCTGGGCCTTGATCGCCCGCTCGATCGCCATCTGCATGGCGAGCGACTGCTCGAGCGAGGCTGACGGAACCCGCAGCGCCTGCATGGCGATGTCGCCTTCGTCCAGGGTCGGGATGAACTCCCGGCCGAGGGTGGTGAAGGTGATGCCGCCGATGACCAGGGCGCCGAGCGCGGAGAGCAGGACGATCTTCGGACGATCGACGGCCGTGCGAATGGCCGGAGCGATCCAGCGGCGCGCGTGGCGCAGCAGGAAGGTCTCGTGCTCGTGGGCATGGCCGTGTTCGTCGACCTCGACCTTCTTGGGATCCCGCACCAAGAGCGCCGTCATCGCCGGCACGAAGGTGAAGGAGAAGATGAAGGCGCCGACCAAGGCCAGCATAACCGTCGCGCCCATCGGGATGAAGGTCTTGCCTTCGACCCCTTCCAGCATCAGCAGGGGGGTGAAGACGAGCAGGATGATCAGCTGACCGAAGGCGGCCGGCTTGACCATCTGGCGCGCCGCCGCGGCGGCGACGCCGAGACGCTCGCGCCGCGTCAGCATGCGCCCGGCCTCCGCGCGCTTCTGACTGAGCATCAGCAGGGTGTTCTCGACAACGACCACGGCGCCGTCGACAAGCAGGCCGAAGTCCAGCGCGCCGAGGCTCATCAGATTGCCGCTGATGCCGAACCGGTTCATGCCGATGACGGCGAACAGGAAGCTGATCGGGATCATCAACGCCGTGATGCTCGCCGCCCGGATGTTGCCGAGCAGCAGGAAGAGCACGACGATGACCAGGAGCGCGCCTTCGGTCAGATTGCGCGCCACCGTGGCGATGGTCGAGTTCACCAGGGCGCTTCGGTCCAGCACCGTCACGGCCTCGATGCCGGGCGGCAGGGTCTTCTGCACCTCCTCGAGCCGATCGCCGGCGGCATGGGCCACGGTGCGGCTGTTGCCGCCCGCGATCATCAGGGCGGTGCCGAGGACCGCTTCGTGTCCGTCGCGGCTGGCGCCGCCCAGACGCGGGGCCTGGCCGACCTCGACGGTGGCGACGTCGGCGACGCGGACCACAAGGCCGCTTCGATTGACGACAGGCGCCTGGGCGAGGTCCTCGACGGTCGAGGCCAGCGCGTCCGTGCGAACGGTCAGGGCCTCGCCCGCACGCTGCACATAGCCGGCCCCGGCCTGGGTGTTGGCCCGGTCGAGCGCCTGGATGAGGTCGCCCATGCCGAGCCCGTAGGCCGACAGACGCGCCGTATCCGGACGAACCGCGTATTCCTTCACATAACCGCCGACCGTATCCACGCCGGCCAGGCCGGGCGCCGTCCGCATCTGCGGAGCGATGATCCAGTCCTGCACGGTGCGCAGATAGGTGGCGCGCTGTTGCGGGGTGGTGAGGAGATCGCCTTCAGGCGTCAGATAGGCGCCGCCGGCCTGCCAGCCGGTCTGGCCCGGCCTGGCCAGGTTGGCGCTGTTGAACGGCTTGTAGTCCACCGTCCACATCAGCACCTCGCCCAGGCCGGTGGTGATGGGCGCCAGCGCCGGTTCGACGCCTTCGGGCATCGTCTCGCGCGCCTGCGCCAGTCGTTCGGCGACCTGCTGACGGGCGAAATAGATGTCCGTCTGGTCGGTGAAGATGACGGTCACCTGGCTGAAGCCGTTGCGGCTCAGCGACCGGGTCGAGGTCAGACCGGGGATGCCGGCCATGGCGGTCTCGATCGGATAGGTGACCTGACGTTCGATCTGTTCGGGGGCCAGGGCCGGGGCGACGGTGGTCACCTGCACCTGACGGTTGGTGATGTCCGGCACGGCGTCGATCGGCAACCGTGTCAGTTCGAGGAGGCCGTAGGCCGCGACGAGCGCCGTGGCCAGGACGATGAACCATCGGAATTTGACCGACAGCTCGATGATGAATTTGAACATTCGCGCGCCCCCTTAGTGGCCGTGCTCGGCCTCGCCCTTGGCGAGTTCGGCTTTGAGGAGGAAGGCGTTGGTTCCGGCGACCCGCTCGGACCCGTCGAGGCCGCGCAGGATCTCCGTGCGTCCCCCGGCCTGGCGACCGACGAGCACGGGACGGAGCTGGAAGCCGTTCGGGACCTGGATGAAAACGACGCTGGCGCCGTCGACGGTCTGGATGGCTTCCGTCGGCACGGTCAGGCCGCCGGCGGCTTCACCCGTTACGATCGCGCCGGTGACGGCGGAGCCGGCCGGCGGCAGGGTCGCTCCCGTCGGGCGCGCCCGGATCACGGTGGCGCCGCTTTCCGCGCCCGCCCCGGCGGCGACGCCGGTGACGACGGCGTCGAAATCGCCCGCGGGGCTGGAGACCCGCAAGGTCGATCCCGCGCGGACGAGCGCCGCAAGGTGCGGCGGCGCATTGAACACGAGTTCGACGCGGGCGGGGTTGGTCACCTCGGCGATCACGCCGCCCTGCGGGACGAAGCCGCCCGGGCCGACCTGAACGCTGGTGACCACGCCGGCGATCGGGCTGTTCACGCTCAGCCGTCCGGCGGCGTTGGGCGATCCGGCCGCGCTCGACCGCGCGCGGGCCGCTCGGGCCGCCGCCTCGGCGCTGAGCAGCTGCGCCCGGGACGCCTCGACCTCTTGCCGGGCGACGACGCCCTGGTCGGCGAGGTTGCTGTTGCGCTGATAGGCCTGGCGCGCGACTTCGGACTGGGCCGCGGCCGCGTCCGCGTCGGCGCGGAAGGTGGCCGCGTCGCCGCTCACGAGGCTGGCCAGGGGCTGGCCGATCCGAACGGACTGGCCGGGCGCCACCAGCACCCGTTCCACCCGTCCGCCGACAGACGCGGCGACGGCGGCGCGGGCGTCGATCATGGGTTCGACGCGACCGGAGAGCCGGGTCTCGGCGCCCCCGCCCCGACCGACGCCGACGACGACCAGATTGGCGGCTTGGGCCTGGGCGGCGCTGAGAGCGACGAAGCCCTCGGGCGCTTCGGCCTCGCCTTCGGCGTGACCGCCCTCCTCTTCGGCGTGACTGGCTTCGCCTTCAGCCGCCGCGCCTTCGGCGGCGGGCGGATCCGACCGTCCCATGGCGAGGTAAAGACCCCCGGCCCCGAGGATGACGAGGGCGGCGACCCCGCCGATCAGCAAGGTCTTGTTGGAAGTGCGCTTGCGCATCATTGGGCTCCTTGGAAGGGGGCGCGGCCGTCCTGGCGCGCGAGATCGATTTCCGCGCGGACCCGGGCGAGGCGGGCGTCCACGGCGGCGGTTCTGGCGTTGACCAGGGCGGTACGGGTCGCGCGAAGCTCGAGCTGCGAGATCCGGCCCGCCTCGAAGCCGATCCGCGAGAGGCGGTAGGCTTCTTCGGCGGAGGTCACCCCGGCGTCGGCGGCGTTGACGCGGCTCACCGAGGCGCGGAGGCGCGCCTGTGCTGCGGCCCGGTCCGCCTGGGCTTCCTGACGGGCGGTCATCAGCCGGGCGTCGGCCGCCCTGAAGTCCGCCTGGGCGGCTTCGATGTTGCCGCGGTTCCGATCGAACAGCGGCAGGGGCAGGCTGAGGCCGAAGGTCAGCGCCGTCGCGTCTTCCGCCTCGTAGCGGCGAAGTCCGACGCTGGCGCTGACGTCCGGTCGCGACCGCGTGCGTTCGACCGCGATGCGGCTTTCTGCGGCCGAGCGCTCAGCCTCGGCCACGCGCACGGTCGGCGTCTGGTCCGTCGGCGAAAGGGCGGTCGCCGGCGCGAGGTCCAGCAAGCTGACGTCGATGGTCGTCACCGGCTCGGCGAGCATGGCCACCGCCGTGAGCCGGGCGAAGGCCGCGTCCCGTTCGGCGATGGCTTCGTCGAGACCGGCGCGCGCGGCGGCGGCTTCGCTCTCGCCCTGGATGCCGCGCAGAAGCGGCTCGCGCCCCTCCTCCACCAGCACCAAGGCCGCGCGGGCGTCGGCGAGGGTGAGGCTCAGGTTCTCCTCGGCCAAGGTCGCGCGCCGCTCGGCCGCCTCGGCGTCGGCGTAGACCAGCGCCAACCGTCCGGCGGCGTCGACCACGGCCAGATCTCGTCGGAGCGAGGCGGTCCCGGCATCGGCGCGGGCCGCGTTGATGCGAGCCGTGCGTCGACCCCAGAGCTCAAGATCCTGAGTGATCGAGAGCGTGGTCTCGGCATTGCCGTAGCCAGAGAAGGGCCCGCTCCCGAACGCGTTCTCGGCATCGAGCGCGAGGGTCGGGTTGGGGCGGACACGCGCCTGGCGCGCCCGGGCTTCGGCGGCGTCCAGAAGCGCGCCGGCTTCCGTGGTGGCCGGGGTCTGGTCCAGCCGGGCGAGGAGCTCGGCGAACGAAGGCGCAGGGTCAGCCCACGCGGGGCTGGCCAGCACAGCCGCGATAGCGGCGAGCGCGCAGCCGACCGCGAAACGCGGCGGCCGGCGATATGAGGCAGGCATGATTCATCTTCCAGAGGGAGTGACACGAGAGAGCCCGCGCGGAAGCGCGGTCGTCGTGTCAGGCTCTGGGAGGGCGTTTCAGTCCGTCTGGCGCGATGGAGCCGAAGAGATCGCTCAGGGGCAAGGCGTGGAGCGGCCGGTCGAAGGCCTGCAGAGGCAGGTCTTCGCCGACCGCCGTGCGAGCGGCGGCGGTGTGATGGCAATGGCCGTGCGAGCAGATGCCGTGGTCCTTGCCGCCGGTGTGGTCGCCTTCGGCCGGATCGTGATCAACCAGGGCGTGGGCGGCGGGCGGTTCGGGCTGGCAGGTCGCTGCGTCAGCGATGGGCGCGACGAAGAAGGCGGCGGCGACGAAGGTCACCGCCAGAATCAACTTCGCCCATGTCACCATCGACCAGGTCATCGGCGGCTGCATACTTTCGTTCGCCCGTATCGGCAATCTGTTACAAAATACGCTGCTCCGGCCGCCCCGGCCTTGCGCGACGGGAACGCGCTCCGGCCCGCCCTGCTGCGACGACCGGTCACGCCGGATCGGGCCCGGCGGATCAAGCGCCCGCTCCAGGCAGGGCGGCGGACGAGCGAGCGTTCACGCGGGTCTCGACGAGCGCCTGACGGGTGATCGACCATGCGGATTGAAGGAAGATGAAGGCCAGCAGGGCGCCGGCGGCGAGATCCGGCCAGCGCGATCCCGTCAGCCAGACCAGACCGCCCGCCGCGGCGACGCCGAGGTTGTGGGCCAGGTCGTTGCGCGTACAGAGCCAGACCGATCGAACATTGGCGTCTCCGTCCCTGAAGCGCAGCAGCAGGGTGGCGGCGACCAGGTTTGCGGCGAAGCCGAACAGACCCAGGCCCGTGATCACGAAGCCCTCCGGCGCGGCCCCGGTCATGGCCCGCCAGACCGCGAAGCCGAGGACCGACAGCCCCAGCACGACCAGGCTGGCGCTCTTGGCGAGGGCTGCGCCGGCGCGGAGGCGCACCGAGCGGCCGATAACCCAAAGGCTCACGGCGTAGGTCACGCTGTCGGCGAGGAAGTCGAGGGCGTTGGCGGCGAGCGCGGCCGACCCCTGTGCGAGACTGCCGGCCAAGACCGCGACGAAGCCGACGAGGTTGATGACGATCACGGCCACCAGCACGCGGCGATAGGCCGGCGTGGAGCCGTCAAACTTCACATCGTGTCCGCAGCAGCCGGCGGCCGGGCGGCAGGCGGTCTCGCTCGTGTCCATGAAGACTGGTCTACATCCTCTAGTCACTAGAGGATCAAGCGCCTATTTTCAGCCGATGACGCTCACTCCCGCTCCGCATCTGACCATCGGCAAGCTCTCCGCCGCGACCGGCGTGAAGGTGCCGACCATCCGCTTCTATGAGCAGGCCGGGCTCCTGCCCGAGCCGCCGCGCACCGCCAGCGACCGTCGGCTCTACGACGAACCCGCACTACGCCGGCTCGGCTTTATCCGGCACGCCCGCCAGTTGGGCTTCGACCTCGACGCTATCCGCTCGCTCCTCGACCTTGCCGATCACCCCGACCGCCCCTGCAGTGACGCGAACGCCATCGCGGAACGGCATCTGGCCGATGTCACGGAGAAGATTCGGCAGTTACAGGCGCTCCAGACTGAACTTTCACGGATGACGGCCGACTGCGCCGGCGGCCGGGTTTCAGCCTGCAAGGTCATCGAAGTCCTTCAGGACCGAGACTGCCGACATTAAGCAGACCGACATTCAGGCGTTTGGTCGGGATTGGGGCGCAACCGCTATCGACGAGAGATCGGTCGCTGCGTCGATCGGAATTCCGACCGCCTTGCGCTCGGAATAGCGATCGACCAGCTGCGCGGCGTGAGGCCGGGACAGGATGGTGAAACGGACCAGCTCCTCCATCACATCGACGATGCGCTCATAGTAGGCGGACGGCTTCATTCGCCCGGCGTCGTCGAATTCCTGGAAGGCCTTGGCCACGCTCGACTGGTTGGGAATGGTGATCATCCGCATCCAGCGGCCGAGCAGCCGCAGGGTGTTGACGGCGTTGAAGCTCTGCGACCCGCCGGAGACCTGCATGACGGCCAGGGTCCGCCCTTGGGTCGGGCGCACGCCGCCCATGCTCAGGGGCAGATGATCGATCTGCAGCTTCATCAGGCCCGAGACCTGACCGTGCCGCTCCGGGCTGCACCAGACCATGCCTTCGGACCACAGGGCATGGTCGCGCAGTTCGCGCACCGCCGGGTGGTCATCGTCGCCCGGCGCCCCCGGAAGAGGCAGGTCCGACGGGTCGAAGATGCGGGTCTCGCATCCCATCCATTGCAGCAGGCGAGCCGCCTCCTCGACGCAGAACCTCGAGTAGGACCGTTCGCGCAGCGATCCGTAGAGGAGCAGGATCCGGGGTGGTTGGTCGTGCGGCCCCAGACCGCGGGCCGGATCGGCCGAGAGATAGGCCTTGTCCAAGGCCGGCAGGTGATCCGGATCGGGAAGCGGGCGCAGGCGGGCGAAGGCCATCAGAGGTCCTTGGTCAGATAGGCTGCCGACGCCGGGCAGAGTCCAGCGAACTCGCGGGTCCGTCGGATCGCCTCCGGCGCCGTCTGGCGGTTCGCCGCCCGGTAGCCGTGTCGGGCGAAGAAGGGCTCGGCCGCCGTGGTGAGCAGATGCAGGCGTGCGCCGCCCATGTCGCCGGCGATGATCTCGGCGGCGGCCAGCACCCGGGCTCCCAGGCCCCGCGCTTTCCGGTCGGCGAGGACGACCAGCGAGCGGACCAGCAGGTCGCGCCCCTCCCCTTCCAGTCCGACATAGCCGACGACGGCGCCGTGGTGATCGGCGCTGAAGTAGCGGCCGGCGTCGGGCGCGGGCAGGCCTTCGGCCCGCAGCGCGGCGATCAGGCCGGCGTCGGTCGGTTCGATCAGATAGAGGACCACCATCACCCGGCGTCCGCCGGCGGGACCGTTTCCGGGAACCACCGCCGGCCCATCCAGAGGGCGACCGACACCAGCAGGATCAGCACCGGCACCTCCACCAGCGGGCCGATGACAGCGGCGAAGGCGACCGGCGAGGCCAGGCCGAACGCCGCGATGGCGACCGCGATGGCCAGCTCGAAATTGTTGGAGGCCGCCGTGAAGGCCAGCGCCGTGGTGCGCGGGTAGTCGGCCTCGATCAGCTTGCCCATCAGGAAGCTGACGACGAACATGACGAGGAAGTAGATCGTCAGCGGAATGGCGATGCGCAGGGCATCCAGCGGCAGGGCCACGACCTCTCCACCCTTCAGGCTGAACATGGCCACGATGGTGAAGAGCAGCGCGATCAACGTAATCGGTCCGATGCGCGGCAGGAAACGACGCTCGTACCAACCGGCGCCCTTGCGGGCGATCAGGCAGCGGCGCGTCAAAAAGCCCGCCACGAACGGAACGCCGAGATAGACGAGCACGGCTCCGGCGATGGTCCAGACGCTGACGTCCACCACACTGCCCCGCAGGCCGAACAGCGGCGGCAGAACGGTGAGGAAGAGCCAAGCATAGAGGCTGAAGAACAGGATCTGGAAGATCGAGTTGAAGGCCACGAGACCGGCCACATACTGGTTGTCGCCTCGGGCCAACTGGTTCCAGACCAGCACCATGGCGATACAGCGCGCCAAGCCGATCAGGATCACGCCGGTCATATATTCCGGCTGATCGCGCAGGAAGATCGCCGCTAGAGCGAACATCAGCACCGGACCCAGAATCCAGTTCTGGACCAGCGACAGCGCGAGGACCCGCTTGTCGGCGAACACGCGCGGCAAGGCCTCATAGCGGACCTTGGCCAGCGGCGGGTACATCATCAGGATCAGGCCGATGGCGATCGGGATGTTGGTGGTACCGACCGAGAGGCTGTCGACCCAGGCGGGCAGGCCCGGCACCATGGTTCCGAGCAGAACGCCGACGGCCATGGCGGCGAAAATCCACACCGTCAGCCAGCGATCAAGGAACGACAGGCGGCGTGGCGACCTGGCGGGCGCTTCGGTCATCGTCCCACCCGCCGGCCGTCGGCGTCGATGACGACCTCTCCGTCTTCCTTGGTGAAGGGCTTCAGGTTCTCGACCGGCAGCAGGTCCAGCACGGCCTCCGACGGGCGGCAGAGACGAACCCCCAGGGGACCGACGACGATCGGACGGTTGAGCAGGATCGGATGGGCCTCGATCGCATCGAGCAGTTGCTCATCCGTCCGGTCGGGGTTCTCGAGACCCAGCTCGGCGAAGGGCGTGCCCTTCTCCCGCAGCAGGTCACGCAGCGGCGCGCCGGTCCGCCCGGCCAGCCAAGCGACCATGGCGCGCGACGGCGGCGTCTTCAGATACTCGATTACGTGAGGCTCGATCCCGACGTGCCGGATCAGCTCCAAGGCGTTGCGAGACGTCCCGCACGCGGGGTTGTGATAGATTACGATGTCCATGGCGTCCTCACGAGCAACAGGGCGCGAGGTCTGCCAACAGCGGCTCGCACAGGTCCGCCCTGCCCCCACAGCAGTCCTTGAGCAGGAACAGGACCAGGTCGCGAAGCCGGTCCAGGTCGGCCCGATAGATGATCGACCGGCTGCGACGTTCCGACTGGATCAGCCCCGCCCGGCTTAGGACGGCCAGATGGGACGAAAGCGTGTTGGCCGGGATGGCGAGGTGATTGGAGATGTCACCGGCCGGCAGGCCCTCCGGTTCGTGACGGACCAGGAGACGAAACGCCTCCAACCGGGTCGACTGCGCCAGGGCAGCGAGAGCGAGAATCGAGGCTTCGGCTTCCATAGTTCCGCATTAGTCGAAATATGGAAGTATTCAAGCCGCTGACGCCAGGGGATGCGCAAGCCTACGGTGGAGAGGATACGGCTAGGCCTGTCGCAATCTTTCGGGTTCGATTCTCCCAGCAAAGCGGAGATTTCGATGGCCCAGGCCAGCCCACCCCTACGCCGCACGATCAAGAAACCTGAACTGCACCAGATGGTGCCGCTCGCCGACAGCACCATCTGGGAGATGGAGCGCCGGGGCGAGTTTCCGAAGCGGTTCCTTCTGACGCCCCGCTGCGTGGTCTGGGACCTGGCCGAGGTCGAGGCGTGGCTCGAGCGGCGCCGCAACCAGCCGATCCGCCGCGCCCCGCCGCCCGATGTCCGCCGACGCGTCAGCCGACCCGTCAGAACTTTGGATCGAAGCGAGGTCCCTCTCCCTCCGGCACACTGAGCACCGGCGTGAACGTCCGCCCGGCCTCCCAGGCCTCGACCGCGTCCGACCACTGCTGCGCCATATGCCGTCGCTGCATCTCGAACTCCGCCTTGTTGTAGACCCCGCGCGACGACCGCTCCTCGTGAGCCAAGCCCTTTTCGATCCAGTCCGAGTTGAACCCCATCTCGTGCAACAGGGTCGAAGCCGTCCGTCGCAGGTCGTGCACGGTGAACGGCTCCAAAGGCAGTCCCCGCTTCTTCGCCAGCGCGGCGATGGCGGAGGTCACGCGATTGAAGGTCGCCCGCGACATCGGCGCGTCCGCGTCGTAGCGCGACGGCAGGATGTATTTGGAGTTCCCCGCGCAGGTCTTCAGGGCGATCAGGATGTCGAGCATCTGGGTCGACAGATAGACGTTGTGGGGCCGGGAGCGCTTCATCCGCGCCGCCGGGATCGACCAGACGGCGTTCTCGAAATCCACTTCTGGCCAGACGCCATCCTGCAGTTCGCTCTTTCGCACCATGCTGAGCAGGATGAACTTCAGCCCGAGCCGGATGGTCGGCAGGGTCGCCACCTCTCCGAGAAGCCCCAGCATGATGCGGATCTCGCTCGGCGACAGGCTGCGGTCTCGCGGCCGGAAGGTCGCGATCGACGCCGGCCCGACGCCGTCGGCCGGATTGTCGATCTTCTCGCCGTGCAGAATCGCCCAGGCGTAGATCTGTTTGACGATGTCGCGCACATGGATCGCCGTCGCCGGCGCGCCGCGGTCCACGATGGTCTTGCAGTGCGCCCGGATGTCGTCGGGAGTGATCTCGCTAAGCAGGCGGTTTCGCCACTGCGGCAGCACCTCGCGATTGAAGATCGACCGGCGCATGTTCCGTGTGCTGTCCGCCATCGGTGCGGTGTCCATCCAACGCTGGGCGACATGCTCGAAGCTGCGCGCCTCTTTCAGACGACGCTTGGCGCGCTGCTTCTCCAGGGCGGGCGACACGCCGTCCGCGATGGTCCGCTTGATCTCGAACAGACGTTCCCGCGCCTGCGAGAGGCTCAGACCGCCCCGTCCGTAGCGCCCCAGGGTGAGCGTCTCTCGCCGACCGTTGAAGCGATAGTCGTAGCGGAACGAGATCGCTCCCCCGGGCGAGATGTAGGCGTACAAGCCGTCCCTGTCGGTACTCTTGTAAGGCTTTGATTTAGGCTTCAAATTCTTCAGAGCGGCATCGGTAAGCACGGTAAAACCTCCTCGCACCGGACAGGCCCGGAAATCGGCGGTTCGAGGTCGATATTTTCTCGCCTTTTCAGCGTCTTGCTTGAAAAGAATACCGTCAACGGCTCGCCGTGGCCCAGACGGTATGAGCCGGAATCCATGGGAGCAACGGAGCGCGATACCGTCAGACAGGTCGGCATCACGAAAAAAAGACCCTCCGAAAGGCTCCGAAGGGTCTCGACAGAATTCACTTTCGCGTCAGCAACTTACAGCCCATTTCGGAAGCGTTCTCGAAAGCTCCCGAAAGGCCCGAATTATTCCCACTCTATGGTGCCGGGCGGTTTGGAGGTCACGTCGTAGACGACTCGGTTGACGCCGCGAACCTCGTTGATGATGCGGGTAGCGGTGCGGGCGAGGACGTCCCAGGGAAATTGGTAGAAATCGGCGGTCATGCCGTCGGTCGAGGTGACGGCGCGCAGGGCCAGGACCTTTTCGTAGGTGCGGGCGTCGCCCATGACGCCGACCGTCTTGACCGGCAGCAGCACGGCGAAGGCCTGCCAGATATCGTCATAGAGGCCCGCCTTGCGGATCTCCTCCAGATAGATGGCGTCCGCGTCCTGAAGCGTTGCGACGGCGTCCGGCGTGATCTCGCCGGGAATACGGATGGCCAGGCCCGGTCCGGGGAATGGGTGGCGGCCGACAAAGGCGTCCGTCAGGCCCAGTTCGCGCCCCAGCGCCCTCACCTCGTCCTTGAACAGCTCGCGCAACGGCTCGACCAGCTTCAGCTGCATGAAGTCCGGCAGGCCGCCGACATTGTGGTGGCTCTTGATCACGGCACTGGGCCCGCCGGAGGCGGAAACGCTTTCGATCACGTCCGGATAGAGGGTGCCCTGGGCCAGGAACTGCGCGCCCTCGATCCTGGCGGCCTCGCGGTCGAACACTTCGATGAAGACACGGCCGATGGTCTTGCGCTTGGTTTCGGGGTCGGAGACGCCGGCAAGCTGACCGAGGAATTCCTTCGACGCATCAACGTGCACCAGCGGGATGTTGTAGTGTTCTCTGAACAGGGTCGTGACCTGAACCGCCTCGTCCTTGCGCAACAGGCCGGTGTCCACGAAGACGCAGGTCAGCTGATCGCCGATGGCTTCGTGGATCAGAACGGCGGCGACGGAGGAGTCCACGCCTCCGGACAGGCCGCAGATGACCTTGGCGTCGCCGACCTGTTCCCTGATCTTCGCGATCTGCTCGTCGCGATAGGCGGCCATGGTCCAGTCGCCGTCCAGCCCGGCGATCGCGTGGGTAAAGTTCTTCAGGATCGCGGCGCCGCGCGGGGTGTGCATCACCTCGGGGTGGAACTGCACGCCATAGATCTTGCGGGTCTCGTCGGCGATGGCGGCGAAGGGCGCGCCTTCCGAGGTGGCGATGACCTCGAAGCCGTTGGGAATGGCGGTGACGCGGTCACCGTGGCTCATCCAAACGGGCTCGCGGTGATCGACGGCGCCGATGCCGGCGAACAGCGGGCTTTCCTTGGTGATGACGATCTCGGCGCGACCGAACTCGCGATGATGGCCGCTCTCGACCTTGCCGCCCATTTCCGCGCAGATCAGCTGCTCGCCGTAGCAGACGCCCAGGATCGGCAGACCGGCTTCGAACACGGCGTGTTCGACGCGCGGACTATCCGCTTCGGTGGTCGAGCTGGGACCGCCCGACAGGATGATGGCCCGCGGCAACATGGCCGTCAGCGCGGCGCCCGCTTTGTCGAACGGGTGGATCTCGCAATAGACATTGGCCTCGCGCAGACGGCGCGCGATCAGCTGGGTCACCTGGCTGCCGAAGTCGACGATCAGGACCTTCTGGTGGTCGCCGGGCGTGGTCGAAGCGGGGATCATGCGGTCGGTTCCGTCAGGTAGAGGCGAGTGTAGGCGGCGAAGAAGAAGCCGTCGGTGCCGGTGGACGCCGGCGAGAGGCGCAGGGCGTGACCTTCAGCGCGGTTCATCAGCATCTCCGCCGCCGCCTCGCTCTGCGTCGCCAACTCGGAACGCGCGGTGGGTCGGAAGTCTGCGTGCGCCGCCTCGAAGGCGGCGATGCTGGCCTCGTTCTCGGCGCTCAGCATCGAGCAGGTGACATAGACCAGCCGTCCGCCCGGCCTCACCAGCCGCGCGGCCTGTCCCAGGATGCGGACCTGCAGCGCGTGCAGGCGCTCGACCTCTTCCGTCGTCAATCGCCAGGCGTCTTCCGGCCGGCGTCGCCAGGTGCCGCTGCCCGAGCACGGCGCGTCAACGAACACCAGGTCGGCCTGATCGTTCAGCGCCTCCAGCCCGCCGCCGTTCTGGCCGATCAGGACCAGTTCAGCCTCCACGCCCGCGCGCTCGAGCCGGGGACGGATGTTGTTGAGCCGCTTCTGCACCACGTCGGAGGCGACCAGCCGGCCCTCCCCGCCGTCGGACAGACCCATGGCCGCCGCCAGGCCCAGGGTCTTGCCGCCGCCGCCGGCGCAATAGTCGACCACCGTCATGCCGGGCTTCGCTTCAGCGAGGGCGCAGACGACCTGGCTGCCCTCATCCTGGATCTCTATACGGCCAGCCTGAAAGGCGTCCAGCGCCTGGACGTTCGGCGGCGGCTCGGCGGCTAAACGCAGGCCGACAGGCGACAGCGGCGTACGCGCGGGCTCGAGCCCGGCTTCGCGCAGTTCGGCCTCGACGGCCTCCAGGCTGGCGCGGACGACATTGACCCGCAGGTCGATCGGCGCGCGCGGGACCATCAGGGCCTGCGCCTCCTCCGTCCAGCGATCGCCGAAGGTCTTCTTGAAATCCTCGACCACAAACTCGGGCAGGCCCGCGGCGATCCAGCCGGGCAGGTCGCCGGGCTGGGCGGTCAGGCGATTGCGCTCCTGCTTGGACAGCGGGCGCGGGCCGTAGCCTTCACCGGAGTGCAGCGCCTCGATCTCCTCCAGCGACAGACCGTCGATGGCGGACAGCGAACCGATCACCAGCGCCCGGCCGTCTTCGCGCCCGCCCATGATCCACGACAGGCGGCCGCGTGCGCGCAGCACCTTGTAGACCCGGTCGGCGATGGCCCGCCGGTCCTTGGAGCCCGCATAGCGGTTCGCTGCACCCCAGGCTTTCAGCACGGCTTCGGCCGGCTGGCGGCTTTGGGTGATGGAGTCGATCACGGCGCCGGCGGCGGCCAGTCGGGCGGCGGGAGTCACTGGGGCGGCATCCTCAAATAAACAGGGCGGCGAGGATCAGGACGAGCCCGATCAGCGAAACCAGCCACGCCAGCGACCGGACATAGGGCACGCCCAGCGCATACAGCGGCACATAGGCCACGCGCGCCCAGAAGTAGAGGCCGGCGCCCCAGACCGTCCAGGCGCTGTTCGCATCCGCAACGTGCGCAATCAGCACCGCACCAATGAACAGGGGGAGAGTCTCGAACAGGTTGGCCTGCGCCCGCTCGAGTCGTCCGGTAACGGGTCCCGCCGACCCCTTGGGTTCGTCGCGCGCGCCCGCGTTCCAGGCCAGGCCGAACCGCGCCACCCGCCCCGCCGCCGGGAGAAAGATCTGGATCAGCGCCAGGATCAGCGTCAGGGCGAGATAGAACAGTTCGGTCGTCATGGCCGTCAGCCCTGCCTGTAGTTCGGCGCCTCGCGCGTGATCATCACGTCGTGGACATGGCTTTCGCGCAGGCCCGCGCCGGTGATGCGGACAAAGCGGGCGCGGGCCTGGAAGTCTCGCACCGTGCCGGCCCCGACATAGCCCATCGAGGCGCGAAGACCGCCGACGAGCTGGTGCAGCACCGGACTGATCGGCCCCTTGTAGGGCGTCTGACCCTCGATGCCTTCCGGGACCAGCTTCTCGGACGACACTTCCTTCTGGAAGTAGCGGTCGGCCGATCCCCTGGCCATTGCGCCGACCGAGCCCATGCCGCGATACGACTTGTAGGACCGGCCCTGGTAAAGGAAGACCTCGCCGGGGCTCTCGTCGGTGCCGGCGAACATGGAGCCCATCATGGCGACGCTGGCGCCCGCCGCGATCGCCTTGGCCAGGTCGCCGGAGTATTTGATGCCGCCGTCGGCGATGACCGGCGCGCCTGAATCGCGGGCGGCGCGGGCTGCGTCCATCACCGCCGTCAGCTGCGGCACGCCGACGCCGGCGACGATGCGCGTGGTGCAGATGGAGCCCGGCCCGATGCCGACCTTGACCGCGTCGGCCCCCGCGTCGATCAGGGCGCGGGTCGCATCATAGGTGGCGACATTGCCGGCGACGATCTGGATGCGGTTCGACTCGCGCTTGATCCGCTCCACCACCTGGGCGACCGAGGCGGAGTGGCCGTGGGCGGTGTCGATCACGACGACATCTACGCCCGCCTCGGCCAGAGCCATGGCGCGTTCATAGCCTGCGTCGCCCACGGTCGATGCGGCGCCGACCAGCAGGCGGCCCTGGTCGTCCTTGGCGGCGTGAGGAAAGGCCTGAGCCTTCTCGATATCCTTCATGGTGATCAGGCCGACGGCCCGATAGTCGTCGTCGACGACGATGACACGCTCGATCTTGCGGGTGCGCAGCAGTTCGCGCGCCTCCTCGCGGCCGGCGCCTTCGCGCACGGTGATCAGGTCGCCGGTGGTCATCAGCGAAGCCGCCGTGACGTTGGCGTCGGCTTCGAAGCGCATGTCCCGGTGGGTCAGCATGCCGACCAGCTTTCCGGACGCCGGATCGACCACCGGAAAGCCGGTGATCTTCTTGCGCGCGACGATCTCGCGCACCTCGCCCAGCGTGGTGTCTGGCGTCACCGTCACCGGATTGACCACCATGCCGCTTTCGTAGCGTTTGACCGCGCGGACCTGCTCGGCCTGCTCCTCGATGGTCATGTTGCGATGCAGCACGCCCAGGCCGCCCGATTGCGCCATGGCGATGGCCAGCCGGCTTTCGGTCACCGTGTCCATGGCCGAGGACAGCAGCGGGATGTTCAGGCGGATGTCGCGCGTCAGCTGGGTCGACACATCGACCTCGGCCGGCATGAACTCGGACGGGCCGGGTTCCAGCAAAACATCGTCGAAGGTGAGGCCTTCGCGTATCTCCATGAGGAGTCTCCGTTTTGCGGGCCGCGTATAGCGGGCGAAGCGGCGCGGCGGCAAGGCCGGCGTTTATGGGACTGATACAATTTATTGGTTTGCAACCGTGGAAGCCAAAGACCATTCTGCTGTCATGGTCGGCGTCCTGCTCAGCACCGCGCGCAAGCTTGCGTTGAAAATCGCCTCCTACGGGGTCATGCACCTCGTGGTCGCGATCCTGGTGGCCTTTGCTTTGACACGAGACTGGCGACTGGCCCTGGCGGTCGGCATGGTCGAGCCCTTCTTTCAGACCATCGCCTATTCGATTCACGACCGTGTCTGGCACCGGATCGAGCGGCGGCGGCGCGCATCAAGCATCGAAGAGGCGGCCGAGGCCTTCACCGCCCGGCTCGAGGTCATGTCGCCCGAAGAGCAGCAGCGCGCGCACGGCGGTCACCACGGCCACAGTCACGCCCTGCCCCGGTCGCTCAAGCAGGTGGCGCTGAAGACCGTCACCTATGGCCTGATGCACTTCGCCGTGGCTGTGACCGTCGCCTATGCGCTGACCGGCGACATCCGCACGGCCCTGGCAATCGGCATTGTCGAGCCGCTGGTGCAGACGGTGTTCTTTACCCTGCACGACCGTATCTGGAGCCGCATCGAGGCCCGCCGCGCCGCCCGTCGCCAGGCCGTCGCCGCCTAGCGTCTGTTCAGCGCCACCAGGAAGACCTCGGCCGAGTCCTTCCGGCTGGAGGCCGGCTTGACGTATTTCACGGTCTCGAACTCCTCGCGCAGGCGCGCCAGGACGCCGCCCGCGTCGCCGCCCTGGAAGTTCTTGGACACGAAGGCCCCGCCTGGTCTCAGCGTGCGGATGGCGAAGTCGGCGGCGATCTCGATCAGGGCGATGATCTTTAGGTGATCGGTCTGGCGGTGGCCGATGGTGTTGTGCGCCATGTCCGACAGCACCAGGTCCGGCGGGCCGCCGATGGCGTCGATCAGCTGCTTATCCACTCCGGGGTGGGTGAAGTCGGCCTGAATCAGCGTCGCGCCCGGGATCGGCTCGATCGGCAGGAGGTCCACGCCCGCCACGGCCGCCGCGCCCCGGTCCAGCGCCACCTGCACCCAGCCGCCCGGCGCCGCGCCCAGGTCGATGACGCGCGAGCCGCGCCGGATCAGCCGGTGCTTGTCGTCGATCTCGATCAGCTTAAAGGCCGCGCGGCTCCGCCAGCCCTCGGCGCGCGCCTTTTCCGACCATTTGTCGGAAAGCTGCCGCTTGATCCATTGCTGGCTCGACATCGACTTGGTGTCGGCCGTTTTCATCTTCTGGCCCATGCCTCGGCCGGCGGCCGTTCCACCGCTGGGCAGCCGGACCATGCGGCGACGCTCTGGCGCGCCCTCGGGCTTTTCCTCTTCGCTCATCAGCACCACATAGCCCCGACGTGCGTTGCGGGCTATGTCCCCCGCACACATCTGCCACAACGAGGAGAGCGCCCGATGGCCGAAACCCTGACTTTCACCCTGGACACCGGCGATGGCGAAGCCCGCGACGTGGTCATCACCCTGCGTTCCGACCTGGCGCCGAACCACGTCGCCCGCATCAGCGAACTGGCCTCGGAAGGCTTCTACGACGGCGTGGTCTTTCACCGCGTGATCCCGGGCTTCATGGCCCAGGGCGGCGACCCGACGGGCACCGGCACCTCGGGTTCGAACAAGCCGAACCTGAAGCAGGAGTTCTCGTCCGAGCCGCACGTGCGCGGCGTCTGCTCCATGGCCCGCACCTCCGACCCGAACAGCGCCAACTCGCAGTTCTTTATCTGCTTCGATGACGCCACCTTCCTAGACCGCCAGTACACGGTCTGGGGTCAGGTCACCTCGGGCATGGAACACATCGACGCCCTGCCCAAGGGCGAGCCGCCGCGCAACCCCGGCAAGATCGTCAAGGCGACCGTCGCCTAACGCTTCACCTTGCCTTTAGCGGCCGGCGCCCTCGGCGACCGGCCGCGACCGCCCCCTAGTATTGCACACCTTGTGGATGTAGCCGCATGGAAGGCTGATCACTCCACTGTTGAAGCGACTGAAGCCGAAGGCGGCGTCTCCAGCTCGAACGGAACCGCCAGCAGGCCTTCAGGCCCGTAGAGGTTGCACAGAGGACTGTCGGCCCAGCAGAACCGCACCTTGGCGTCGGTGGGGCGGGCGTCGCCCAGGATCACTTCCGCGCCCTCCAGCATCGCGTCGACGAAGCGGCAGTCGTTTCCAGCCCCGCACAGTTCGAAGCCGACCGGCCGGCTGGCTCCGACAACGGTCAGGATGGCCTTCTCCGGATAGCGGATGCGGATTTCGCCGTCGGCGCGACGGACGCCCTCGGGCTGGACGGAACGCGCAACCGTCTGGCCGTCCAGCCGCCTCGCTTCCAGCGCCAGGCGCCGGCCGATTTCCTGCTTGTTGGTCGGATGAAGGTCGTAGCGGTCGCCCACGTCGATGGAAACGGCGAGGCCCGCCCTGGCGTCGGCGTTGACCGTGCGTCGCTGCACCTCGCGCAAGGCGGCCCAGCCCGAGGCCTGCGGTCGATCGGAGGCGGGGCCGAAGTTGGCCAACTGCACCACCAGCATCGACAGGTCCGGATTGTCGAAGGCGCGCCGCCAGTCCGCGAACAAGGCGGGCAGCAGCACGGCGTATCCGGCTGCGTCGCCGGCGTTGGACTCGCCCTGATACCAGGCGACACCCTTGAGCCCGTACGGCGCGACCGGCGCGATCATGCCGTTGTACAGGGTGCTGACGCCCGACCCGCCGACCCACGGCGTGCGCGGCGGCGGCGGCAGGCCGGCCAAGGGGGCCGCCACGCGGCGCAGCCACGGCTGGTTCAGCGGCACGGACGAGCCGTCGTCGAACACCAGCCTCTTGTCGGCCGCGGGCCCCCAGGCGCCGCCGCCGCCCCCGCTGTCGAGCACGCCGACGGCGATGACGTTGCGGCCTGCCTTCAGCGAGCCCGCGCGAATCCGATAGCGGCGCGGCGTGTCCCAGCCCTGCATGCCGCCCAGGTAGCGGCCGTTGATCCAGGTGCTGTCCGCATCGTCGATCGGTCCGATGTCCAGCGTTGCGGCCTGACGCGCCTGCGCCCGCGTCAACTCCACCTTGGTCCTGAGCCAGATCACCCCGTCAAAGGTCGCCAGGTCCTCCTGCGTCGTCTCCCACGCGCCCTCGGCCGGAATCCGACGCCAGTCGGTCTCGTCCAGCCGCTCGCGGTACCAGCCACCCTGAAGTCCGGGATCGTGACTGCGCCACCAGGCCATGGAGATGCGCTGCCACAGCGCCTCGCCTTCCTGCGGCGAGCGGACGTAGGCGTCCAGCGCCTGCAGCGACGGCTGATAGGGCTCCATCGCCGCCAGGGCGTCCCGGCTCAGCCAGTCCTCGATGATCGAACCGCCCCAGGATGCCGCGATCAGGCCGATCGCGACGCTGGGGTCGGCGCGACGCAGATCACGCGCCATGAAGTAGCAGGCGGCGGAGAAGTCACGCGCGGTCTCGGGCGTCGTCGGGGTCCATGCCGCAAGGGCCTGAGGCTCGGCGGCCGTTTGAGGCAGGCTGCGGCGCGGGATGTTGAACAGGCGCAAGGCGGCGTCGTCGGCGGCGGCGATCTCTGCGTCCGCATTCGCCGCCTGACGCAGCGACAACTCCATGTTCGACTGGCCCGAACACAGCCACACGTCGCCCACAATTACGTCGCCCAGGCGCTGGGTCACGTCGCCCGCGCTGACGGTCAGCGCATGGGGACCGCCCGCCTTCTGGGCCGGCAGGTCGGCCCGCCAACGCCCCGTCGCATCGGCGGTGGTCGTCACGCTGCTCGCGGCCAGCGACACCGCCACGCGCGAGCCGGGAACCGCGCGGCCCCACACGGGGATCGGACGCCCCCGCTGCAGCACCGCATGGTCGCCAAAGACCGGGTCCAGAAGCATCGGCGAGATTGCGGCGGCCTGAGCCTGAACGGCTGTTGGAGCCATATCCTGAGCGAAGGCCGATCCCCCGCCGACCGCGAGCAACAGCGCCACGGCCGATAGCAGCATGGAACGCAACAGTGTCTCCTCTCGGCGGGCTTCGATCGGGCGTCCGCTATACCGGAGCTTGGCGGCCAGCGCCGCATCAAAGTCGTTCGAGATGCAGGCGCGTATGCCGCCTGTGGCCTAGAGCTTTACCCGCGTGGGCCGAAGACCGGGCGTATCGGCGCGAAGGCGGAACAGGCCTCCCAGCGCAGGCTGCGCCTCCCGCTTGTCGGCGTTCCCCAGCCAGGCGGTGGTGCAATAGAGATCGCGCAGATCGTCGCCGGCGAAGGCCGCCTTGGTCACCGTCTGGACCGGCAGGCGGATCGTGCCGATCCTCTCGCCTTGAGGCGAAAACCGCGCGACGCCCCAGCCGTTGAACAGCCCGACGTGCAGCACGCCGTCCGCATCGACGCAGGGACCGTCGGCGAAGCCGTCCTCGGTGCGCGCGAACACCCGACGGTTCGACAGTTGGCCGTTGTCATGGTGGAAAGCGAGGACCGTGCGCTGAAGCGTATCGTGGTGATAGAGCGTGCGCCCGTCGGGGCTGAGCGCCGGCCCGTTGGTGACGCCATAGCCGTCGTCCTTACGCTCCAGCCCGCCCCGGAACCACCGATAGAGGGCGCCGGTCTGCTGCTCTTCCGAGTCGTCCATGGACCCGAACCACAGCGCGCCGTCGGGCGAGACGAACCCGTCGTTCAGCCGGTTCTGTGGCCGGTCCGCCTCGACCCGCTGGATCAGGGTGAAGACACCCGCATCCGGATCAAACCGGTGCAGGCCGCCGCGAACCCCGCAGATCAGCGAGCCATCCTCGGCCGGCAGAGCGAAGCCGATCTGGTCGGGCGCGTCCCAGGAGGCGGTCGCGCCGTCATCATGGCCATAGCGATGCAGCCGGCGCCCCTTGATGTCGACGAACCAGATGCAGCGGCGCGCCTCGTCCCAGACCGGCCCCTCCCCCAGTTCCGCCCGCAGGTCCCAGACCAGTTCCGGCTCGTCTGTCATGGTCTCAGCCCGTCATGTCTTCCAGTTCGCGGCCGCGCGTTTCCCTGACCCAGGCCTGGACCAGGAAGAACGAGATCAGGGCGCTGACGGCGTAGAAGCCATAGGTCACGACCAGGCCCAGCGTCGCCGCCGTCCAGGGAAAGCTGACCGAGATGGCGAAGTTGGCCAGCCACTGCGCCAGGCCCGCCACCGCCAGGGCCGAGCCGCGCATCTGGTTGGGGAACATCTCGCCCAGCATGACCCACATCACCGGCCCCCAGCTGAAGTTGAAGAAGACCACATAGGCGTTGGCCGCGATCAGGGCGGTGAGGCCCGTCTGATCGTCCAGCTGCAGCGAGCCATCCACCAGCGCGGCCTTGGAAAAGCACCAGGCGACGATCCCGAGCGTGACGAACATGCCGGCCGAACCGATCAGCAGCAGCGGCTTTCGGCCGATCTTGTCGATCACGGCGATGGCGGCCAGGCAGGCGGCGATCGACAGCACGCCCGACAGGATGTTGATCTGCAGCGCATCGTTCTCGGAAAAGCCGACCGACTGCCACAGCACCGCGCCGTAGTAGAAGACGATGTTGATGCCCACCAGCTGCTGGAACACCGCCAGGATCAGGCCGGCCCAGACGATGGGGCGCACCTTGCGGGTGGCCGGATCCAGCAGGTCAGAGAATTTGGGTTTGTGGTCAGCGGCGAGGGAGGCGCGGATTTCGGCGACCTTGCGCGCGCCGGCTTCGGGGCCGAACAGCTTGGTCAGCACCGCCTGCGCTTCGGCCTCGCGGCGCTTCACCACCAGAAAGCGCGGGCTCTCCGGGATCAGCAGCAGCGCCAGCAGATAGATGGCGGCCGGGATCACCTGAAGCCAGAACATCCAGCGCCAGGCGGGAAAGCCCATCCAAAAGTCCGCCGTCGAGCCGCCGGCGGTGGCCGCCAGCGCATAGTTGGCGACGAACGCCCCGGTCAGGCCGGTGATGATCATGATCTGCTGGACGCTGGACAAGCGGCCGCGGATCGAGGCGGGCGTCACCTCCGAGATATAGGCCGGCGCCAGCACCGAGGCCGCGCCCACGCCCAGACCACCGATGAAGCGGGCGATGATGAAATGGGCCGAGGTGTCGGCGAGGCCGGCGCCCAGCGCGCTGAGGATAAACAGGACGGCGGCGATCAGCATCACCGTCTTGCGGCCGATTGCATCCGCAAGCCGCCCGGCGATAAAGGCGCCCGCCGCGCAGCCCAGCAGGATCGCGCCAACGTTGAAGCCGACGCCTAGCGCCTCGAGGTTGAAGGCCGCCTCGATCCCGTCCTGCGTCCCGTTGATGACGCCGGAGTCGTAGCCGAACATGAAGCCGCCGATGGTGGCCACGGCCACGATCAGGGCGATAAAGGCCATGTTGACGCGGTCCCCGCCCGCGATGTCGGGGCCGGAGCCCCCCGTCGGTCCTGCCATGGATGTTGTCCTCTCCCGATCGGTCCATCGTTGATCGCGGACCCTGTTGAAGCTTGGCCTCAGCGCCAGCCGGCGTCCACGAAATACTCATGCCCGGTGATCAGGCGGGCGTCGTCCGACGCCAGGAACAGAGCCAGGGCGGCGACGTCGCCGGGCTGCAGACGGCCCTTCAGGCATTGCGCCGCGACGATCTCGGCCTCGCCTTCGGGCGTGTACCACTTCATCTGACGCGGGGTCTGGACATTGCCGGGCACGATGCAGCAGACGCGCACGCCGTCGCCGCCCAGCTCGCGCGCCAGGGCCCGCGTCATGCCCTCGATGCCGGCCTTGGCCGTCTCGTAAAGCGACAGGTCGGGCAGTCCCAGATGCCAGGAGATCGAGCCGAGGTTCAGCACCACCCCCCGGCCCCGCTCGCGCATGCCGGGTGCGACTGCTTGAGTGGCGAAGTAAAGATGGCGCAGGTTCACCGCCACGCGGTCGTCCCAATAGGCGGGGGTGATCTCCGTCATCGTGTGCCGGTCGTCATTGGCGGCGTTGTTGATCAGAACGTCCACCGCGCCGTGCCGGGCCACGATATCGTGCAAGACGGCCTGCAACTCATCCAGCCGCGTCAGGTCGCAGCGCAGGAACTCGGGCGACGGCGAAAGCTCCGACAGCGACGCTTCCAAGGCCCGGGCGTCCGTCTCCGCCACATCAAGAAAGACGACGCGCGCGCCCTGTCGTGCGAAGCCCTCCACGAGGCCGGCGCCGATGCCGGAGCCGCCGCCGGTGACGATCACCAGGCGATCCCTCAGCGACGGATAGATGGCGGTGGTCATTGTGTCGCTTCCAGCAGTCCGCGCGCGGCGAGATTGCGCATCAGTTCGCCCACGCCCATCGTCCACGGCGGCGCCTGGTCGCAGGTCCCGACCACATTCTCCAGAACGCCCAGCCGCGCGGTCGACACCCGCACCCGGTCGCCGATCTTGTGGGTGAACCCCTTGCCCGGCGCGTCGCGATCCTCGATCGGCGCGAACATGGTGCCGAGATAAAGTGCAAAGCCGTCCGGATACTGGTGCGCGCTCAGCGTCTGGGCGACCAGATCCTCGGGATCGCGGCTGATCAGCGTCATGGAGCTTTCGCCGTGGAGGACGAAGCCGTCCTGGCCCTCAACGTCCAGGCGCACCGTGGCACGACGCACATCGTCCATGCCGAAGTCGTCATCGAACAGGCGGATGAACGGGCCCACGGCGGCCGAGGCCGTGTTGTCCTTGGCCTTGCCGAGCAGAAGCGCCGAACGCCCCTCGATATCGCGCAGATTGACGTCGTTGCCGAGCGTCGCGCCGACCGGGCGTCCGGCGCCGTCGCAGATCACCACCACTTCCGGCTCTGGATTGTTCCAGGCCGAGTCCGCGCGGACGCCCACCATGGCGCCCCAGCCGACCGAGGCCAGCACCGGCGCCTTTGTGAAGATCTCCGCATAGGGGCCGATGGCGACCTCGAGATACTGCGACCACAGCCCGTCGGCGATCAGGGCGGCCTTGACCCGCTCTGCGGCTTCGGAGCCCGGGACCAGCGTGGCCAGTTCGCCGCCGATCCGGTGCTTCAAGCCTTGGCGAATGGTGTTGGCGACACCGGCGTCACCCCGAGCGCGTTCCTCGATGACGCGTTCCAACGCCGAGACGGCGAAGGTGACGCCCGACGCCTTGATGCATTGCAGGTCCAGCGGCGAGAGCAGCTTCAGTCCGCCCCCGTCCCACGCCGAAGCCGCCGAGATGGTCTCCACGGCGCCCAAATCCGAGCCGTCCGTGTCGGCCGGACTGGAAAGATCGAGCGCCTGCGATGTCGTGCAGGCGCGGCGGGAAATGTCGATCAGCCGCCCGTCTTTCACCAGCACGGGCGATGGGCCCTCGTCGGTTAGGATGCGGCCCAGCAGGCGCGCACGCCGCCAGTCCGCGGGCAGCAGGTCGGCAAGCGACGTCACGCACGCTGCTCCTGGCCCGCACGATCAACGCTTGAAGCGGGGGCGCCGTCGATCAAACGGGGAACCTGCAGCGGATTGGCGTCCCGCAGCACCTCGGGCAGCAGCTCCTGCGGCAGGTCCTGATAGCTTACCGGACGCAGGAAGCGCGTGATCGCCAGGCTGCCGACCGACGTCGATCGACCATCCGAGGTGGACGGATAAGGGCCTCCGTGGACCATGGCGTGGGCGACCTCGACCCCTGTGCCAAAGCCGTTGACGAGGATGCGGCCGACCTTGCGCTCCAGCACCGGCAGAACGGCGCGCGCTTCGGCGTGATCAGCCTCGACAATGTGGATGGCGGCGGTAAGCTGGCCCTCCATCGCCTCCAGGATGGCGCGCACCTGGTGGAAATCGCGACAGCGGACCACGAGCGAGGCCGCGCCGAAGATTTCATCCTGCAACTCCGGATTGTCGATAAAGGCGTCGCCAGAGGTCTCGAACAGCGCCGCCTGACCTCGCGCCCCGGGTCCATCAGGTTCGCCGCCGCGCGCGACGGTACGCACCGCCTCGTGCGAGGCGATGGCGGCGACGCCGGCCTGATAGGCCTTGTGGATGCCGGGCGTCAGCATCACCGCGGCCGGCATGGCCGACAGCGCGGATGCCGCCGCCTCGACAAACGCGTCCAGCTCGGGACCATCGACCGCGAGCACGAGGCCAGGATTGGTGCAGAACTGTCCAGCACCGAGCGACAAGGAGGCGACAAAGGCCTGGGCCGTCGCCTCCGGCCTGGCGGCCAGGGCGTGCGGGAACAGGATCACCGGGTTGATTGAGCTCATTTCCGCATAGACCGGGATCGGCTCGGCGCGCGCATGGGCGATCCGCATCAGGGCCGTGCCGCCGGCGCGGGATCCGGTGAAGCCCACCGCCTTGATGCGGCGATCGGCCACCAGCCCCTGGCCGATGTCCAGGCCGGCGTCGAACAGCATGGAGAAGACGCCTTCGGGCAGGCCGCACTCGGTCACGGCCTCCTGCACCGCGCGACCGACCATCTCGGACACGCCCGGATGGGCCGAATGCGCCTTGGCGATCACCGGACAGCCGGCCGCCAGGGCCGAGGCGGCATCGCCGCCCGCGACCGAGAAGGCCAAGGGGAAGTTCGAGGCGCCGAAAACCGCAACCGGACCCAGCGGCACATGCTGGAGCCGCAGATCGACGCGCGGCAGGGGCTGGCGGTCCGGCATGGCCGGATCGATGCGCGCGCCGAGGAAGGCGCCGTCACGCACAACCGACGCGAACAGGCGCAGTTGTCCGCAGGTCCGCCCGCGCTCTCCTTCTAGACGCGCGCGCGGCAGACCGCTTTCCCGCATGGCGCGCGCGATCAGGGCGTCGCCCAGGCCCATGATGTTGTCGGCGATTCGCTCCAGAAAGCGTGCGCGGGTCTCCAGCGGCGCCAGCCGGTAGGCGTCGAACGCCGAGTCGGCCGAGTCGCAGGCCCTGTCCAGATCCGCCAACGACGCACCGCCGAAGACGGGCTCCAGCGTCTCGCCTGTGGAGGGGTCGACAGCCCTGATCTCGCCGTTCGAGCCTCGCACGTCCGAGCCGCCCACGAGCAGGTTGCCGACCAAGATCATGAAGAACGCTCCCGACGCGAAAGGGACGACCTGTCCAGATGGCGGTAAAGCCAGCCAAAAGGTCGCCCGACCGCTATAGGCGGTCACGCGCACTCGGAGAAGATATTATATGACTTTATCGGGTCGGCGCCACGCGCCAGATGGTGTTGGATACATCGTCGGCGACCAGAAGCACGCGAGTGCGGGGGTCGAACGCCACGCCGACAGGGCGGCCCCTCGTCTGGTCGCCCTGGATGAAGCCGGTCAGGAAATCGACCGGCTCGCCTGATGGGCGGCCGTTGGTGAAGGGCACCCAGGTGACCTTGTAGCCGGACAGGTCCTGCCGGTTCCAACTGCCGTGCTCGCCGATGAAGGCGCCTTCGGCAAAGCGGCCGCCGAAACCGCCCTCGCGTGCGAAGCTGAGGCCCAACGCGGCGACGTGCGATCCCAACGCATAGTCCGGCGCGACGGCGCGAGCCACCATGTCGGGGTTCTGAGGACGGGCGCGCGGATCGACGTTCTGGCCGTAGTAGCTGTAGGGCCAGCCGTAGAAGGCGCCGGGCCGGACCGCCGTCAGATAGTCGGGCACCAGTTGCGGACCCAGTTCGTCACGCTCGTTGACCACGGCCCACAGCGTGCTGGTGGTCGGCTCTATCGCCAGGGCGGTGGGATTGCGGATGCCGGTCACCAGGGTGCGGTGCGCCCCGGTCTGGCGGTCGATTTCCCAGATCACGGCGCGATCCTGCTCCACCGCCATGCCGCGCTCGCCGACATTGCTGTTGGAGCCGATGCCGACATAGAGGCGGCTGCCGTCCGCGCTGGCGGTCAGCGACTTGGTCCAGTGGTGGTTGATCTCGGACGGGAGCTTGGTGACCTCCTGCCCCGGCGTGGTGATCTGCGTCTGACCTTCCTGGTAGGGGAAGCGCAACAGGGCGCCCTGTTCAGCGACGTAGACCGCTCCATCCACAAAGGCGAGGCCGTAGGGCGCGTCCAGATCGCCGATAAAGGTGGTGCGGACCTCGGGCCTGCCGTCATTGTTCGCATCGCGCAGCAGGGTAATGCGGTTGCCCGGCTTCACGCTGCTCTTGCCCCTGGCCTTGATGACGCCGGCGATGAAGTCCTTGGGCCGAAGCTTGGGGGCGTGGCCGCCCATGCCTTCCGCGACCAGGATGTCGCCGTTCGGCAGCACCAGCATCTGGCGTGGAATGGCGAGGTCCGTGGCCATGGCCGTGACGGTGAAGCCGGCGGGCGCCGTCGGCGCCTGACCGTCCCAGCCGGCAGGCGTCGCGATCTTCATCGGCGGCACCAGCGTCTCGTTCTGCCCCGGCAGATCTGGACCTGGGCCGGTCTGGTTCAGGTTGGGATCGCTGGGCCGGCCGCAGGCGGACAGAGCCAGCAGGATCGCGGTCGCACCGAGAAGGGACTTGATCATCAGGCGATCTCCCGCACCTTGGAACTGGAAAAGGCGATCCAGGCGCCGGCCAGCGCGAGGACCGTCGAGAGGATCGACAGCAGCAGCCCGCCGGTTCCCACCGAACTCCAGGCGTCACGGCTGTGGTGGAAGGCGTTGGCCAGGCCCAGGAACCAGGCCACGGCCAGAAGGATCACATAGGTCAGCTTGCGGGTCGGACGGCCGTGGCGGAAGGACAACGCCAGATCGATGATCGCCCACAGGCCGAAGAAGCCGCCAAAGACCAGCCCGCCGGTGATCAGCCAGGCCGAAAAGTTGGACCACTGGATCTCGGCCGAGCGCAGATAGGCGATGTCGGAGATCAGTGCGCAGGTGAACAGCGAAACCAGGAAGGCCAGGAGAATGGCGTGTAGCGGATGCAGAGGTCGCCCCCTGTTCACTGCTGCGGTCATGCCGTCGTCCCTTCTGAAATGCTGAGCTTTGGTTCTCGACCCAATCCGCCGCGACGCGATTGGTTTCACGGCAATCAACGCTGCGCCCCCTGACGCCTCGCCGCCGTGGCGGGAAGCTTCGCGAAACCCTCACACAGGCGTCATGAACGGCCGGAACAAGGGCGGCGAGTTTCGGTCGGAGTTGTCTCATGTCCCTGAACAGACGAAGCCTGATGGCGAGCGGCGCGGCGGCGCTGGCCTTTTCGGGTCTTGGGCGACATGCCATGGCGGCGGCGCAGGAGACCTATGTCAACGAGGTCGCCGGCTATGGGCCGCTGAAGGCCGATCCGGCGGGCATGCTCGATCTGCCCGAGGGCTTCTCCTACCGCGTGCTGTCGCGCGCGGGCGAGGTGATGGACGACGGCCTGCTGGTTCCGGGGCAGTTCGACGGCATGGGCTGCTTTCCGCTGGACGGCTCAAAAGTCGCCTTGGTTCGCAACCACGAACTGAAGCCGTCGTCGGCGTCGCACTGGACGCGCACGGCCTGGGCGGACGACGCGACCCGGCTGGAGCGGATCGATCCCGCACGGGCCTATGGCACGACCAAGGACGGGCGCATCGTCCCGGGCGGCACGACCACGGTCATCTATGACACCGAGACCGGCCTGGTGGAGCGCCAGCACCTCAGCCTGATCGGCACCAGCACCAACTGCTGCGGCGGCCATACGCCCTGGGGCTCTTGGCTGAGCTGCGAAGAGACCGAGGATCGGCCGGAGACAGCCGAGGTGTCTCAGGCGCACGGCTGGGTGTTCGAGGTGCCGGCGCGCGAGACCGGCCTGGTCCAGCCCGTGCCGCTGACGGCCATGGGCCGCTTCGACCACGAAGCGGTCTGCGTCGATCCGGGGACGGGCGTCGTTTATCTCACCGAGGACCGGGGCGACGGGCTGTTCTATCGCTTTATCCCGAACACGCCCGACAAGCTGGTCGAGGGCGGGCGGCTGCAGGCCATGGCGCTGAAGGACGCGCCGTCGGCCGACACCTCCAACAAGACGCAGCGGCTGTGGTCGGTCGGCGACTGGCGCGAGGTCGAATGGATCGACATGGACGACGTCCACAGCCCCAACGACGACCTGCGGATGCGCGGCCATGCGGCCGGCGCGGCCCTGGTCGCGCGCGGCGAAGGCGTCTTCTGGGGCGACGGCGAACTGTACCTGACCGCCACATCGGGCGGCCCGATCGAGCGCGGCCAGATCCTGCGCTATCAGCCCTCCGGCGCCGACAGCGGCCGCGTCCAGCTGTTCGTGGAAAGCACCGACGAAAAGGCGCTGAACATGGGCGACAACCTGACGGTCGCGCCTTGGGGTCACCTGGTGGTCTGCGAGGACAACTATTCGCCGACCATCCGCAACCACGTGAAGGGCGTCGACGCGCAGGGCCGCCTCTACACCATCGCCCGCAACGTCATGGAAGGGAACAGCGAGTTCTGTGGGGCGGTCTTCTCGCCGGACGGCCGCACCCTGTTCGTCAACATCCAGAACCCGGGCGTGACATACGCGATCACCGGGCCATGGAGCCGGATCAGCGCCTGATCCGGCGGCCGCCCGCAGCGGCGAGGCCGCGAAGCTCGCCCAGAAAGCTCTGGTGATCCGTCGCTTCGCTATCGAGACCTGACGCCAGGGCTTCCGCCTCGGCGATCAGACCGGCGACCTCCTCCTCCGCAAGACCGACGCCCAGGTTCACCAACGCTCGGGCGCGGGCGCGCAGAAGCAACAGCGCCGCCTGCGGCTGTCGCGCCGCCAGCCGCGAGGCCCAAAGCGGCACATTCTCGTGCGCCCCGCGAAGCTCGTCAGCGCGCGCAACGATCAAGGCGCCCGCCTCTCGCAGCGCGGGCCAGTTCATCAGGAACGCCAGCGCCTTCATCGCGTCCGAATGCGCGGCCGCCGCCTCGAAAGCGCGGTCAAGGGCGACCACGTCATCGAAGTCCGGCAGGCCGGCGAGCAGGGCGCGCAGCGTGTCCGCAGACAGGGTGCGTTCGAATAGCCGCCATCTCGCCTCCCGCGCCTCTTCCTGGCGGTTTTCGGCTTCGAGCACCGCGATCTCCGCCGCCAGCCAGGTTTCCACGGCCGGCGCGGAGGACGCGCGACCTTGACGCAGAGGCGACTGCATTCCGGCGATCCGGCTCGCCTCCAGCGCCGCCCGCCCCTCCTCCGCACGACCGGCCAGGCCCAGCCGGCGAGCCATCTCCGTCGTGACCTCCGGCTTGTGCAGATCCTCGGGCGAATAAGTCTGAATCCAGGCGTCAAGATCGCCGATGCGGTTCGCCAGCCTGCGCAGCACCAGCGCCAGACGGCCCGTGGGCGGCGGCCGATTTTCCATGAGCTCGACGATCAACCGCCTCGCCAGTTCAGGCTCAAGGTCTTGCGCCGCTTGGCCGATCCAGGACGCCCACGATGTCAGCCGCATCGACAGCGCCTCGACGAAGACCGGCGCTGCGACATCCACGCCAGCGGCATTGGCTACCGAAACCAGGTCGGCCGTGGCGGCCTCGAACAGCAGCGGCAGTTCGCCCTTGGCGTCGCTGAGCCGCGCGCTGAGACGGGGATACAGGTCGAACCAGGCGACCAGCCGATCCAGTCCGAGCCTGGCATCCAGCCCGGCGAGCCGCTCGACAATGATCCGACGCAGCGCCTTCAGGTCCGACAGCAGCGCCGGCCTTTTGCGCCACGACACCCGCGTCTTGCTGGTCGCCAGCGCATTCAGCCGCTTGTCGATCTCGAGCGCCAGGTCGGCGGGGCCGACTTCGGCCGCCAGCTCCATCCGCATCCGCCGCTTGAGGTTGGCGTCGGCCGAGGCCGCCTCAAGCAGCAGGGCTGCGAGCCTTTCGGCGCCCAGCCCCGCCAGGTTCTCCGCCGATACCGTCTTTCTTGCCGTCGAGGGTCGCTTGGCCATGCCCCGGTAAAGCGCGGGGAATGCGTGCGGCGCAAGGCTCGGCTGAGGCGGCCGCTCAGTCCTCGGACGGATACTCGAACGGATCGCTCGGCGAGGGTTGCGTCGGCAGCGGCATGCGCGGCAGGGGCTCGTCGCGGTTGGCGGCGTTCAGCAGGAAGCTGGCGAGAATGATCGCCGCCTGACGCAGGTCCTCGGGCTTCAGGTGGTCGTAGCTGTCGATGCTGGTGTGGTGCAGGCGGCTAGAATAATCGAGCGGGTCCTGAATGAACTGGTACCCCGGCACGCCGACCGTCTGCATATAGACGTGGTCGGTGCCGCCGGAGGGGCGCAGCGACACGGTGGTCGCCCCCATGCTGGCGAAGGGCGCCAGCCACTCCTGGAAGATCGGCGCGGCGGCCACATTGCCCTCGGCGTTGATGCCGCGAATTTTGCCCGAGCCGTTGTCCAGGTTGAAGTAGGCGACAAGGTCGCCGTAGCCGGCGCGTGGCTCGATGGGCCAGCGGCTGCGCCAGGTGCGGTTGTTGGGCAGGCTCGCCATCGCCGGGTCGTTCGACGGCGCGCGTGTCGCCAGGTGCCGGTCCACATAGGCCAGGGAGCCAAGGATCCCCTGCTCCTCGCCGTTCCATAAAGCGAAGCGGATGGTGCGCTTGGGCCGCACGCCAAGCGTCTTCAGAATGCGCGCGGCCTCCATGACCACGGCGCTTCCGGCCGCATTGTCCACGGCGCCGTCCGAGGCGACCCAGCTGTCCAGGTGAGCGCCGGCCATGACGTATTCGGTCCCGCGCGCTGTGCCCGGGATGTCGGCCAGAATGTTGTAGGCGTTCACGTCCTCGTCGTGGAACTGGACCTCGCTGTTCAGCTCCAGCGTCGGCGGCGTGTCGGTCAAGGCCAGACGCGCCAGGCGGCGGTAGTCCTCGGCCGCCAGCTCCATGCCGGGCAACTTGGGCGTGGCGCCGACCTGATAGGTGTAGCCGGTGCCGTGCAGCAGGCCGCCATCGCGTTGCGAGATGCGCACCCAGGCCAGCGCGCCTTCCTGCGTCAGAAAGGCGTCCAGCTCGGCGGCGAAGTTCACCGTCTTCAGCTGGCGCTCGATGGCGGTCGGCGAAAACTGCGGTTGAACATAGGTGTTGCGCTCGGCCAGCTCGGCGCTGGTCCAGCGGCGGAAGGCCGGCTCGGTGGGCTCCGATCCCGTACCGGGCCGCGACAGCATGACGATCTTGCCGGCCAGCTTGCCCTGCCACTCGGCGAAGTCCTCGACCTCGGTGATGGGCGCCACCACCACGCCGCCGCTGATCACGCCGTTGGTGGACGGGGTCCACGCGACCGGAATGGCGCGCAGGTCGATCGGGCGCGGACTGGTCATGCGCGCGCTCGAACGAACGATGGACCAGCCCCGGCCGAACTCGAAGCCCTCGGCGCGGACGTCGCTGAGGCCCCAGTCGCGGAAACGCTTCTGCGTCCACTGTTCCGCTTCGCGCATCTGCGGCGAGTTGGTCATGCGCCCGCCGATCCGGTCGGTCAGATGCGCGGCCGTCTCCATCACCTCGCTGTGGTTCAGCCCCTGGTCGATGATGCCGTTGATCGCGGCGCGGTCCACCGATTGGGCGATGGCGGGCGTGCTCAGAAGAACAGCGGCGACGGACGCGGAGGCAAGCAGACGCAGCATGGGTGACCTCTTGGAATCAGATGAGGCACTTCATGGGACTTCTGCCGCCTGCGCAACTGCAAAGGTGCGGCGACGCAGATGCGGACGCGACCCGCCGCCTGCTTCATCGTCGTTCCAAGCCGGTCAGAGCCGGACCGATTGGCTTCCCCGACCATCACTTTCCACATCAGCAACTTTCGACTTGACGGGATGGAAAGCGACATTCATTTTCCACATCGGCAAGTCGCCAGGGAGGGAGACATGATGATCCAGGGGCTTTGGTTGCTCGGCATGTTGGCCGGAATGGCGTGGTGGGTGCGGCGCGACGCCGAGGCGTATCGCCGCTTTCAGGCGCTGACCTGCAGCGGGGATCGCCAGCGGGTGTACTGGCGCTGGATCGCGCAGAGCTTCGCCATCCTGGTGGGCGCCAGCCTGATCAGCCTGTGGCTCGTCGATGGACTGTCGCCTTTCAACACCTTTCCGAGCGCGTTCGAACAGGCGCATCAGGCCCTGCGCAGCCCGCAGCACGACGGATCGGCCGAGTCCATGGCGGGCATGGCGATTGGCTTCGCCATCGGCTTGGCCGTGCTGCTGTTCGTGCAATGGCGCCGGATCCGAAAGATGCTGAAGCCCGTCGCCGGTCCGGCGGACGCGCTGCTGCCGCGCAATCGGCGTGAAGCGATGATCGTGACGGTGCTGAGCCTCAACGCGGGCTTCTCGGAAGAACTGTTCTTCCGCCTGGCGCTGCCGCTGTTCCTGTTCCACCTGACCGGCTCGCTGTGGATCGCCTTTGGCGTCGCCGGCGTCTGTTTCGGGCTGGCTCACGCCTATCAGGGATGGAAGGGCGTGCTGGGGACGATGCTGGTGGGCGGCGGTTTGACGCTCATATACCTGTCGCACGGCTCGCTGTTGCGCGTGATGCTGATCCATGCGGTGATAGACATCATGGCGCTTCTGGTCCGCCCGGCGATCACCCGCTGGATAGGGCGGCGCAACACGCTGGCGGCGGCAGGCGCCTGATCCGCGAGCATCCCAGGCATGAAAACGCCTGCCGCCGGTGAATCCGACGGCAGGCGCGTTCTTTTCAGATCAGATCAGAACCGTGCGGTCAGGCTGACCGAGGCGCTGGCGCCCAGGTCGTAGTTGTTGATCCGGATCTTGTTGCCGAGCTCCTGATACTCGTCGAAGTCCGTCTCCAGCAGGTTGCGCAGCTCCAGCGCGAAGCCGAGGTCCTGGCCCGCCGCCGTGAAGTCCTTGCGGTAGACGAAGTCCAGGAACACGCCGGGCTCCTGGATGTAGTCGGGCTCGCGCGACCCGGCCTGTCCAGCGCCGCGAGTGGTGATCCGCTCGCTGACGTAGTTGACGATGAAGGTCGCCTGGCTGCGGGCCGTGTCGTCTTCCCAGCCCAGTTGAAGGTTCGCCACGTGCTCGGATTGGCCCTGCAGACGGCTGCCGTCCTCGATGAAGAAGTCCGCCGGAGACGGCGCGCCGCCGCCCGACAGGTCGAGCACGGTGTCGCCTTCCTCCACCTTCACCTCGGAGTCGGAGTAGGTGTAGTTGCCCTGCACCAGCCAACGCTTGTTCGAGATGAACGGCATGCTGGCGGTCGGGAACTCCCAGTACTTCTTCACCTCGAACTCGACGCCGTAGATGTCGGCCTCGGGCGCGTTGACGTACGACTGTTGGCGGTCGCCGGTCGAGGCGGCGATGATCACCGACTCCACCGGCTTGTCCAGGTTCTTGTAGAAGGCGCCGACGGTCACATACTGCTGGCGCGCGAAGAACCACTCGTATCGGGCGTCGAGGTTCAGCAGTTCGGTATCGACCAGGAACGGGTTGCCGATAAAGGTTCGGTCGCTTTCAGGATCGGTGTAGGTCTGGGGCGCCAGTTCGCGGAACTGGGGCCGTCCAATCGTCTTGGACGCGCCGACGCGAACCTGCTGGTTCTCGGCGAAGTTCCAGGTCGTGGTGAAGGACGGCAGCCAATACTGCTCCTCGATCCGCGTTGCCGGAAAGGGCGAAGAGCCGCCGAACAGGTCGCGTGACACGAGCTCCTGCTCCCCATCCTCGAACCGCACGCCGATCGCGGTGCGGACCAACGGAATGATCTCCGCGTCCACCAGCACATAAGCGGCGTTGACGGTCAGGCTGCCGTCATAGGCGTTCGCCCCCGACACGCCCGGGATTTCCCGCAGCTGCAAGGTCGTGGGGTTGATGTTGAAGTCCGACGTCAGGAAATCGATGCGCGATTCCCGCTGATCCTCGGTCAGGGCGTTGACGGCCGCGAACTGAAGGTCGCGGCGAACCGCGTCGCGATTGTTCTCCATCGACGCCACGCCGATGCTGAACTTCGCTTCCCGCGCATCCGACAGAGGCAGGGTGTAGCTGAGGTCCGCGCCGCCCGAAACGACGTCGTCGTTCAGCTCGGAGAAGGAGATCAGGTTGCCCTGGATGTTGTGAATGAAGTCGCCGGCCGCGTTCACGCCGTACTGAAAGCGCGTTTCATAAGGGGCGTCGCGTTCGGTCTTGGCGTAGGCCGCGCGCCAGTCGAGCTCAAGCGCGCCGTCCATGAAGAAGTGCTCGCCGGCCAACTGGCTGCTGAACAGCTGGCGCTCGAACCATTCGGTGTAGTCGGTGCGGATGACCGAGCCGCCGGCGTCGAAGTTGGGGCCACTGGCGCTGCGCGCCTCCTTGGTGGTGTTGCGGACGTACAGATTGGTCCACTTCACCTCGTGATCGCCGTTGGTCAGAGACAGGCCGCCGAGGAAGTTCAGCTGCACGTCGTTCTGGTTGGATTCGACGTCATAGGTGGTGACGGGCACGAGCTCGTCGCCCTGGAACTGGCCCTCTTCCTGCACGCCCTCGCGCAGGCTCCAGTTGTTGTCGTAGCCGGCCACGCCGATCAGGCCGAGCGTCCCCATGCCGGTGTCGGAGGACAGGCCGCCCGTCAGCTCGACGCCGAAGTTCACCGGAGTGTTGTCCCGCTGCAGCAGGCGCAACGGCGCATTCACCAGCGACCGGCCCATCGTCTGCAACTGCTCGGGGCTGAAATTCGTGGCGTTGATCTGACGACCGCTGCGGAAGGCCGCCTGGATCTCCGCCGGCACGTCGCGCGTGCCGTCGTCGAAGGTGGTGAAGTCGGTGCGCGAGCCGTAGTAGGTCAGCCCGTTCTGACCGGTCGTTTCGGAGTTCACGCCCAGCGACGTCTGCAGGGTGAAGAACGGATCGCGCGGCGCGTCGATCGTATGCAGGTCGATCACGCCGCCGCCGAACTCGCCGGGGAAGTTGGCGGAGTAGCTCTTCTGAACGGTGACGCCGTCCAGGATGCTGGACGGAAACAGGTCCAGAGGCACCACACGCTGCAGCGGCTCGGGGCTGGGCAGCGGCGAGCCGTTCAGCAGGGCCGATGAATAGCGTTCGCCCAGGCCACGCACATAGATGAAGCGACCTTCGACGATCGACAGACCCGTGACGCGGGTCAGAGCGGCGGCCGCATCGCTGTCGCCGGTGCGCTGAAGGTCTTCGGCGGTGAGGAACGACGCCACTTCGGCGCTTTCCCGGTTCGGCTCGGGGATATAGCGACCCAGGACGACGATCTCGTCCACAGAGGCCGGCTCCTGGCTATCCACCTGCGGCTCCGCCTGGGCGGCGGGGGTCTGGTTCGTTGGCGCGTCCTGGCTCTGGGCCAGGACAAGGCCTGGCGCGATCATCGCGCTGGTGGCCAAAAGGACCCCGCTCAGGGTCAGAGATAGCGTCTTCATGATCTGCGCCTTGAAGGGGTCGGTCGGTATCGAACAGGGGCGGCAAAGACCGGCGGCGTGACTGCCACGCCGCCGGCTTTCACGCTTCAGCGGATCAGCAGGTGGCGCCGGCGGTCAGACCGCAGGTCCAGCCCTGCCACCAGGTGTCGGCCGAGTTCCGGACCGCGCCGATGTAGGTCACGCTGTCGAAGAAGCTGTAGATCGGCTTCGGATCGATCGCCGTGACCGCCGTTTCGTTGGCGCCGTTGATGAAGGCGAGGTTCTGGTTGGTGATGCTCGTGCCCGAGGGCGCGGTCAGGGTCGATGTTCCGTTCGCCGTCACATTGGTGTTGCGGGCGTTGGTGAACACCGCGGTCGAGCGAGCGGCGTTGGCCGGACGGTAGGCGATGCTGCAGGACATGTAGATCGAGCGCAGCGAAGGCTGGGCGTTGCCATCGAAGCTGGTCTGGGTGTCGACATCGGCGATGTCGAAGCAGCCGGCGGTCGAACCCGCGACGCTGGTCGAGACGATGTTCAGCAGCGTCGGCTGCGTGCCCGTGTCGAAGTGCATCACGGTGTGCGCATCGATCGGCGAGCTGCGGCCCACGAGGGTCCAGTTCGCGATCTTGGGCTGGGCCAGGTAGCGCGACGCATAGGCCGTGGTCGTCGGGGCGGCCGAGAACTCGAAGCCCGCCGAACGGCTGGTCGAGTTCGGCGCGCGCTGGGTGACGATGCCGAACTGGGCGCCGCCGCGCCAGCCGGTGTCGGTGTCCAGGCCGTCGTCGTCCGCGCCGTTTATGACGATGTACTTCAGGTTGGCGTTGCCGCCGAAAATCTCGATGCCGTCATCCGAGCTGTTGTAGACCTGGACGTGATCGATGGTGGTGCCCGAGCCGACGCCGGCCAGCGTCAGGCCCTGCAGCTCGTTGCCGACCGAGACTTCGAAGCCGGAGTACTTGATCTGGACGTAGCGGAAGCGGCCCGAGTTGTCGGTCGCCGTGGCGCCGCCGTAGAACACGGCCTGGCCGCCTTCAACCGTGCCGGTGCAGGTCACGGGAGCCGTCAGCTGGCAGTTCGCCTGGGGCGCGCGGCCCGCCATGATGATGCCGCCCCACTGGCCCTGCGAGCTCTCGGTGGTCTGGCCTTCGACGTTCTGGCGGCTGGTGAAGATGATCGGGTTTGTCGCGGTGCCTTCGGCGTAGATCTGCGAGCCGCGGTTGATGATCAGGGCGTCGCCGCCGCTGGAGGCGAACACGCGCACGCCCGGATCGATCGTCAGGATGCCCTGAGAGCCCGTGGTCGAGGCGGGATCGATGCCGCGATCGACGCCGACGTTCACGGCGCCCGAGATCGAGTAGATGGTGCCGGCGCGCACCGACAGGGTCAGGTTGCCGGTGACCTGCTGCGGCAGCTGGCAGTTACGCAGCGTGCCGTTGGCCACGGTGCCGACGTTGGCCAGGCCCGTGGGGCAGTCAGCCGCGGCTTGACCCGTTCCGGGGTTCGGGTTGGTCGGGTTCGTCGGCGTGGTCGGCTGGTTGCCGAAGTCGCCTTCGCCCGGCGAGGCCACTTCCGAAGAGCCGCAGGCGCTGAGCGCGAGCGCGCTGGCGGCGACCGCGAGGAGAGTTTTCAGTCGAAGGTCGATCATCATCGGTCCCACCGTGTCTGGTCAGATTTCATCGACAGGTGACGGCCGGAACCCATGCTCCGAACCACGAAGCCGTGGCGCCCCTCCTGCCCGTGCCCTGCCTAGAGCGACGATGTGACGGCGACGCTGATCTAGCGTGACAGTTGCAACGAGATTTCTTGAAGTTATGGCGCAGCTTTTGTGAAGGCTTGCGGAAGGATTTCGCGTCAAGCTTTGCGGGCGTTCGCTTGAGGCGCCTCAAGCGCATTTGTTTGAAGCCAGATCGACAAAACCCCCGTAGCTGGTCAGGCGCACGCGAAATGGAGTCGCCCTTGTCGTCCTTCGAGAAGCTTCTTCTTGAGCAGACCTGCGCCGTTCGCGCCTATGCGCTGATGCTCAGCGGCGGACGGGCCGAGGCGGACGACCTGGTCCAGGACACGTTGGAAAAGGCGCTGCGGGCGCGAGATCAGTTCGCCGCCGGCAGCAACATGCGCGCCTGGCTTCTGACGATCCTGCGCAACACCCACTCCAGCGACTGGCGCCGCTCCCGCCGCATGGTGGCGGACATCGATGGCGCAAACGCCGCCCGGTTGTCGGTTGAAGCCGTCCAGGTCTGGCGCACGGAATACGCCGAGGCGCTGGCGGCCATAAACCGCCTCGATCCCGAGTCGCGGCACGCGCTTCTGCTGATCACCGCAGGCCTCACCTATGAGGAGGCGGCGATGGCCTGCGACTGCGCGCTTCGCACACTGCAGAGCCGGGTCCGGCGAGCCAGGGCGCGTCTGGCCGGCCAATTGCAGGCCGAAGACCTGGAGGACGCGTGACTGCGCCGGTTCGAGTTGGGGCGCCGACTGGCTTTGGGGACCACCCCATGGCGTCGCGCCAAGATATTTCTTGCTCGGCGGATCATTCACCGCGGCTCGCCACTTTCAACTACGGGCCATAATCTTAGGAGAGAAGCACCATGTCCAAACTCGACCTTCTGGAAACGCTTGAACGCCGCAGTGAGAAACAAGAGGAACGCCGCCGGCTGTTCCGCCTGGGCGGAGGCTTCGCCGTGGGCGCGGCCGCCGGCGCGGTGCTCAGCGCCTGCGGAAGCTCGGCGGGTGACGCGGTGGCTCAGAACCCGCCGGCGACCGACAACGATCCGGCCGTCCTGAACTTCGCGCTGAACCTCGAATATCTCGAGGCCCAGTTCTACTCCTTCGCGGCTTTCGGCACGGGCCTGGCCGACGCCGATCTGGGTGGACAGGGCACGCGCGGCGCCGTGACCGGCGGTCGCGCCGTTAACTTCACCGATCCGGTGGTGCGCGCCTACGCTCGTGAAATCGCCAATGACGAGATCGCGCACGTTCGCTTCCTTCGTTCGGCTCTGGGTACCTCGGCCGTTGCGCAGCCGGCCATCGACGTGGGCGTGGGTCCGAACAGCGCCTTTTCGCAAGCGGCGCGCGCCGCAGGCCTGATCTCCGCAGGCCAGACGTTCGATCCCTACGCCAACGATGAGAACTTCCTGCTGGCGGCCTATATCTTCGAGGACGTGGGCGTGACCGCCTACAAGGGCGCCTCGCCGCTGATCAACAGCAAAACCTATCTGGAGGCCGCTGCGGGGATCCTGGCCGCCGAAGCCTATCACGCCGGCCTGGTGCGTACGGTGCTGTATTCCAAGGGTCTGGCCACGCCGTCGCTTCGCACGGGCGCCAACGCCATCTCGGACGCGCGCGATTCGCTGGACGGATCGTCGCGCCTGGATCAGGGCATCACCGGCGACCGCGGTCTGCCCGCCGACACCGCCGCGTCGAACATCTTCCCGGGCGACGCCAACGCCATCGCCTTCAGCCGCACGACCGGCCAGGTGCTGAACATCGTCTATCTGACGGCGGCGGTCGCCACCGGCGGCGGCTTCTTCCCGTCGGGCGTGAACGGCACGATCAACCGCTCCGGCGCCTGATCGTCTCACCTTTGAGAAACGGAAACGGCCGCCGGGAAACCGGCGGCCGTTTTGTTGTTCAAGCCCGAGTTTCGCTCAGAAGCGATAGGCCATGCCGATGCGTACGGCGTGGACTCGAAACTCCTCGGCGGTGCGGGCGATGTCGGTGCCGGCCGTGTTCAGGGGCAGGATGAAGGGATTGGTTGCCGGCGCCCCGCCACGGCTGACGCGCACCACGAACGGATCATCGACGTCCAGCGAGGTGTAAAGATATTCAGCGGTGGCGCTGAGCCTCGGCGCCAGACGCCATTCCACGCCGCCGCCCGCCTGCCAGCCGTCGGCGTCGGTCTCGTCGTCGTTGGTGGTGGAGAAGGCGTTGACCGTGTTTGAGGTCGTGAATCGATTGTCGATCCGGCCCATGGCGTAGCCGCCCGTGCCGTAAAGCAGCGCCGGTCCGATCGCATAGCCCGCCCGCAGGCGCGCCGCGACCATTCCCTGCAGGTTCCGCTTGAAAGTGTAATAGGCGGGCGTGGTGCTGAAGCCGGTCACGCTGTCTTCGGCCGTCGAGGTGCTGACCTCGGCCAGGGCGCCGACGACGAAGCTGCCGAACTGCTGATCATAGCCCACGCGCAGAGCGGCCTCGACGCCCTCCTTGTCGTCGTCGCATCCTTGCGCCGCCTGGGCGCCATTGGCCGATCCGCCGCAGAAGCCGGGCGAGAAGGCGTCCGCGCCGGGAACCGTCACCACCGCGTCGTCGAACTGCCCGTCGAAATCGCGATCGAACACCAGGCGTTCGCCGCTGCGATCCTTGGTTTGCAGCCCGCCGCCCAGAATGCCGACTGAAAGTCCCGTCCAGTCCCGGTCTGTCTGCGCCATCGCCGGTGATCCGCCGATCACCATGGACGCCAGCGCGGCTCCCGCCGCCAGAGTTGCTCTCATGATTGTCCCTCCACTAAGAGGCGCAAGACGCGCCGAGCCTCAACTCGCCGCCCGCGACGAATGATGCGGGAGGCCGACAAAATAACGCCGCCGCGTCTTCGATGCACGCTTTCAACAAACAGGAAGGCGAATGAGCCGCCCGACATGAAACTCTCGTCGAGGCAAGCTAGTGTGGGTCGGAAGCGATCGAGGCGAAACATGACAAACAAGGCCCGAGCACTGTTGGCGGCCGCTCTGCTGGCGCTTTCCGTACCCGCTCTGGGCCATGCGGAGCCGCTGTCGGACGCGCCGGTGGACGACACGCCCCGACGCTATCTGATGATGCTGCCGGAAACGCCTGTGTCGGAGATCGCCGAGGAGGTGCTGGGCGAGACGCTGGGCCTGCCTGTCACGACCGACGAGGCGATCGACGTCGCCATGCCCTTCCGCATCGACGGTCAGTACACGCCCAAGCAGCTGGCGCGCGAACTCGGCTATCGGCTCTGGAACGTGGACGTGGCCTTGATCGAACAGGCGGGCGGCGACTTGAAGCTGATCCCCGCCGCCGCGCTGGCCGGCGCCGTGGCCGGCGGAGCGCAGGTCGTCGCGCCGCTGGCCATCACGCCGCCGGCTCCGACAGCTGAGCCTGCCGCCCGCACGCCGATCGTCTACGGCCAGGATCGCTTCGGGACCCGCGACCTGGCCCTGCTGGCGCTGGGCTGGCTGGGCGGCGCGGCGAGCCTCGGCGCGCTTATCGCCGTCCGGCGCCGCCGTCAGCCGCAGCGAGCGACGGCGCCCGCCGCCCTGCTGCCCGCCCCGCACTTCGAAACGGTCGAGATCAAGGCGGACGCCTTCAGCATCCCCGACCGCGCCGCCTAGCCTATTCGCTGGCCGGCGGCTCCAGGGCGTCCGGATGCACGGGCGCGCCGGTGACCACGCCTTGCGACGTACGCAGGCGGTCGTAGCGCTGGCGCGCGCCTGCCCGCACATCCTCGGCGTCGCGCAGGATGGTCGGCCTCAGGAAGATAAAGAGAGTGCGGCGCGTTTGGGTATTGCGACGCGCGCGGAACAAGCCGCCGACCCCTGGCAGATCGCCCAGCACCGGCACCTTGCTGTCGGCGCTCTGGGCGTCGTCGGTGATCAGGCCGCCCAGGGTGATGGTCTCGCCATCGTCCGCCAGCACGGTGGTCTGGATGCTGCGGCGATTGGTGATCAGGTCGGCGGCGCCGGCGACCGTCGCGTTGACCAGCGACGACACCTCCTGGCTGACCTCCAGCCGCACCACGTCGCCGTCATGAACGCGCGGCACGACGCGCAGGGTCACGCCCACGTCCTCGCGCGTGATGGTGGTGAAGGGATTGGTGGTGTTGCCTTCCGTCGCAAAGGCGCCGGTGCGGAACGGCACGTTCTGGCCGACCACGATCTCGGCCGGATTGTTGTCCAGCACCGTGACGCTGGGCGTCGACAGCAGGTTGGCGCTGGAGGTCTGGGACAGGGCCTGGAGCAGCAGGCCGAAGTCGCCCCGGCTACCCGCCGCCAGGTTGGCGCCCTCCGACACCGCCCCGCCGCCCGGCACGCCCAGGACCGAAAGTATCTGCCCCAGCGACGCGCCCACGGTGGTGAAGGAGGTGCCGCCGATCACGCCGCTTTCAGGCACGGCGCCCCCGACGGCGAGTTGCACGCCCAGCCGCTCGCCCAGTTCGCCGGTCACCTCGACGATCGCCGCCTCGATGGTGACCTGCGGCCGACGCACGTCCAGCTCGACGACGAGGTCTTCCAGCATCTGCACGGTCGCGGGCGCGCCGCGCATGACAATGGCGTTCAGCTCCCCGGCCGATTGCACGGTGACGTCGTTGAGGGCGAACCCCTGCGGGGTGCTGGCCGGCTGGCCCGAAGCGGCCGTGCTCTGGGCCGGCGCGGTCTCGCTGGATGCGGACAGGGCGCTTTCTGAGCGGCTCGCGGCGCTGAGGCTGGCCAGGCCGGTCCGGCGCAGGCTGCGGCTGACCGGATTGGTCGCCGTCGGCTCGGCGCCCATCAGACCGCGCACGATCTCGACCACGCTCTCGGCGTCGGCGTTGCGCAGGCGCACCACGCGGGTGACGGGCGTCGCGCCGCCCGGCCGATCCAGCGCCGCCACGAGACTGCGGACCTGGGCGATGTCGGAGGAGTCCCCGCGCACCAGCAGGGTGTTGCTGCGTGCGTCGGCGGCGACCCGCGCGCCGCCGCCTTCTTCGCCGAGCAGCGTCCCCAGCGCCGCCGCCACGTCCTCGGCCGAGGCGTGCTCGAGCGGCAGGGTGGCGAAGGATTCGCCGCCGCCCGTGTCCAGCGACCGCGCGATCGCCTCCACCCGCCGAACGTTGTCGGCATAGTCGGTGACCACCACGGCGTTGGGATTGGTCACCGACTCGATAGTGCCGAACGAGTTGATCAAGGGCCGCAAGGCCCTCACCGCCTGGTCGCCCGGCAGGTTGCGCAGGCGGATCAGGCGCGTGACCACCTGCTGGCTCGATCCCGCCGCCCCTCCGGCGGAGGCGCCGTTCTGCACCACGGTCGCCTGCGGCACGATGCGCCATACCGCGCCGCTGCGCACCGCCGCAAAGCCATAGGTCCGCAGCACCGACAGGAACAGCTCCCACACGCCGGCGGACGACAGCGGCTCGGCCGAGACCACGGTCACCACGCCGCTGACATTAGGATCCAGCACCAGGGTGCGTCCGGTCAGGCGCGAGATCTGTTCGGCCACCTCGCGGATGTCGACGCCGCGCATGTTGACCACGACCTCTCCGCCGGCTGGCGCCGCGACCTGGGTGACGCCGACCGAGGGCGGCGCCGCGAGCGTCAGGGCCAACAGGCTGACCGTGCAGAGGCGGAGGGTGCGTTTCACGATGTGCGCCTATCTTAGCGGAAAGGTGAGCGTGAGGGTTCGGCCGTCGCGCACGATCTCGACCCGCGCGCTGCCGGCGGCGGCCGCGCGTTCGAACAACTGCTGGTCGGAGGCGAGATCGCCCACGGGACGGCCGTTCAGCGAACGGATCAGATCGCCGGGCCGCAAACCTGCGCGCAGCAGCTGCGCCGGCGCGTCGGGGCCGAGGCGATAGCCGTCCGAAGTCGCGCTGACGCCGGCGGACTGCAGCGCCGCCGCCGGATTCGCAGGCGCTGCGGTCGCAGGCGCCCGGCTCGCTGGGCCGGAGGAGCCGCCTCCGCCAGAGGCCGCCAGCGCCGTGGCGATCGGAGAGGCCGCCGCCAGGGCCGCCGCAGCCTCGGGGCTTGGCGGCGCCTGTGTGGGCGCGGGCGCCGTTGACGTGGCGGGCGCCGCCGCCGCTGAAGCGCCCGCGAGACGCGGAAAGGTCAGGGCCTCGCGGCGACCGCCGACGTTCAGGACGACGACATCAAGCTCGATGCCCTCGATCACCGCCGAGCCGATCGGCGCCTCCCCGATCGAGAAGTTGCGGGGCGCCGCTTCGCCCACCGCGATCAGGGCGGTGGACGCTTCAGGCGTCGCCGCCAGGATCACGCCCTTGAGCACCAGCCCCAGGCTGGTGGGCGGCAGGCCGGATGCGCCGACGCCGGCCCCGCCGCCGAAGGGCGCCAGCGCCAGGATGGCTGCGAGCCCGCCGTCACCGCCGCCCACCGGCGGCAGCCGATCCGGCGTCTCGATCGTGCTGCGGCCATCGTCCCAGCCGGTGAGGCGCCACGTCAGGTGCGCCAGGGCCAAGCCTACCGAAGTGACCGCAACGAGGGTGCTCAGGCGTATCCAGAAACGTGCGGTCAGCGGACCACGGATCATGCCGACGCCTCCGCATCGATAAAGCCGCTGAGGCGCGCCAGCGAGGCGCCGCCGCCTTCGCGCGACACCGCGATCTCGACGGCGATCAGGTCCGGATCGTCGGTCGCCCGGCGCGCCACATCGATGCGCCAGCGCCGGCCCAGCATCTCGACCTGCGCCTGAGCGGCGGCCGGATCCCCGAGGTTCAGCTCGGCCAGGCGGTTCTCGGCAATCCACTGCGCCGTGACGCGATCCTCCAGCCCGCCGACACTGTCGATATGGGCGCGCGTGGCCAGCAGCAGGCCGGTCGAGGCGACCGCCAGCACGAACAGGGCCACCATCGCCTCCATCAGCGAATAGCCCTGGCGCTGCGTTCTTTCGCGCCTCATCCGGCGAGCCCCTGCGCGGCCAGCGGCGCCGCGACGGCGTTCAGGCCGTCGAACCGCACGCTCCAGCCGCCGTCCTCCTGACGCAGCACAAAGGTCACGGGGGGTGCTGCGCTGTCGGGATCGATCAAGGCCGAGGCCGCGCCATCCGGGCCGGCCAGGCGCACGCCGTCAGAAAGCCGATGGGGTTCGGCCAGCGCGGCCGACGGCGTCCCCGCGCCTTCGAAGCGATAGGCGCCGGGGGTCCAGGCAATGGCCATGGGCCGGCCGCTGACCAGCACCTCGTCGGCGGCGAGCTTCAGCCGGTCGGCCAGCCGGTTAGCCTCCGTCTGCGCCCCATCGCCGCGCCGCAGCGAGCCGAGACCCAGCACCACGACGCCTGCCGACACGCCGACGATGGCGAGCACCACCAGCATCTCGACCAGGGTCATCCCCTCGCGCCGTCTAGGACCTTTGCGCCCCGCGCACGTCATCGGGCGATCAACGCGTCCGTTCGGTCAGATCGGCGTCCAGGCCCTCGCCGCCGGCTTCGCCGTCCTTGCCGTAGGACAGCAGGTCGTAGCGCCCGTTCTGACCGGGGCTGCGATAAACATAGGGGCGGCCCCAGGGGTCAGTCGGCGCCTCGGGCAGATAGCCTTCGCTGCTCCAGTTCGCCGGCGCAGGCGGCTGGGTGGGACGTTCCACCAGGGCGCGCAGGCCCTGCTGCGTCGTCGGATAGTCGCCGTTGTCGAGCCGGTACATGCGCAGGGCCGCCGAGATCGTCTTCAGATCGGTCTTGGCCACCGTGACGCGCGCCTCGTCGGGACGGCCGATGACGTTGGGCACGATCAGCACGGCGACCAGCGCGATGATCGCCAGAACGACGATCATCTCGACCAGCGTCAAGCCCTCGCGCCGCGCGAGGCGACACCTGAATCGTTTCGGCACTTCAACACGCCCCGTTGCAGTAGCGATCTCTCGCGTGAGGCTGCTATAGCGTCGTCGAGCTTGGGAACAAAGCCAAATGCAGAGTGCTTCGCATGCGCACGACTTGGGCAAGGCGCGGCGTCATGTGACCGGTCTGTGTCGCATCGTCGATGATCGCATCGACGAGGTCGATCCGATCTATGACGGACCGGTGACAGTTCTGGTTCCGTCCGAGGACGTTCTTGTCTTGGCCGTGGATCTGCCCTTCGCCTCGCGCCGCCAGCGAGAGGCCGCCGCTCCCTTTGCAGTCGAAGGCCTGATCGCCCAGCCGCTGGATCAGGTGCATGTCGCCCTGGGCATGGAGATCGCGCCGTCGAGGCACCTTTGCGGGGTCGTGCGGCTGGATGTGATGGCGCGCTGGACGGCGCTGCTGGACCAAGCTGACCTGGATCAGGTCGTGCTGACGCCCGACGCCCTGATGCTGGCGACGCCGCCGACGGGCGCCTGGCGGCTGGTGATCGATGACGGCCGCGCCCTGGTGCGCACCGACGACGGCGCGGGCTTCGCCATCGACCTGCAAGGTCTCTCCGCCGCCTGGCAGATCGCCGGGCGTCCGCGCCTGCTTCCCGCCGGCGACCCCCTGCCCGAGCTCATGCGCGAGGGCGTGGACGACAGCACCTTTGAACTGAGCACCAGCGGCAAGCCCCTGCTGGTCACGCCGCCGCTCGACCTGCGCCAAGGCGCCTTTACAGGCAGGCGCGCCCGCCCGGCGTCGCTGGCGCGCACCCTCAGCTTGATCGCGGCGGCGGCCGTTGCGGCGCACCTGGCGATCCTTGTCGCGGACACCGTGGCGCTGGATCGTTCGGCGGACCGCGAGGAGGCCGAAACGCGTCGGCTGCTCGCCGCCCGCGCGCCGGGCGCCGAAAGCGAGCCCGATCTGGCGGCGGCGGTGGACCGCGTCGCACCGGAGGTGTCCGCCGCCACCGGCGGCCCCTTCATCTCGACGCTGAGCCGGGTGTCGGGCGCCCTGCCCGGCACGCGCACGAGCTTTCGCGCCATCACCTATGCGCCGGCCCAGCCGCTGAAGCTCGCGGTGTCCGCGCCGGACGCCGCCGCCCTCGACGCCGCCGTCAGGGCGTTGAACCAGACGGGCCTGCAGGCCACACCACGGATTGATGCGGTCACGGGCGGCGCGGGCGCGGGGCTGAACGCGGCCGTGTCTGTGGCTCAGCGGGGAGGTCAGCCATGACCCGCGCCACCCTGATCGCCGTTCCGCCGGTTCACCGCGCGGCGCTGGCCTGGATAGAAGGCCGCTCCCGGCGCGAGCAGCGGCTGCTTCAGGTCATGGCGGCCCTGCTTGTTCTGGCGGTGGCCTGGTACGGGGTCGCCCTGCCGCTGATGCGTGCGCGAGAAGCCGCCACGGCGCGGATAGAAACCGCCGCCCGGTTGCAGAGCCGTCTTCTGACCGCACCCGCCGGAGCGAGCCCGGGCGCCGCCGTTCCCGCCGCGATCGAGGGCGGCCTCGCCGAGGTGGTGACGCAGCGCGCTGCGGCGGCCGGCCTGGCCGCGAGCGCCGTTGAAGACAGCGGCGACGCCTTGGCCTTCTCGATCGACAACGCCCGCTACGACGCCGTCATCCCCTTTGTCGCCGCGCTGGAGGGCATCGACGGCGCCGTGATCCAGAGCCTGCGCATCGAGGCGGCCGGCCAGCCGGGCCTGGTGCGCGTGCGGATGCAGGTGAGCCGACCATGAGCGCCGAACTGTTGGAAACCTCCGCCGAGCCGATCGCCGCCGCCCTGCCCTATGGCTTCGCGCGTCGCAACGGCGTGATGATCGAGGAGGGTCCGGACGGCGCCGTCTGCCTTCATCGCCGCTCGGCCCCGCTGTCGGTGCTGCTGGAGGTGCGGCGCCTGCGCGGCTCGGCGGTCCGCTACGAGGCGGTGGACGACGAACGGTTCGACGCCCTGCTGCGGGAACAGACCGGCGTCGCCGCCGGATCGGCCGCCGACATCGCCGCGAGCGAGGAAGACCTGGCGGCCCTGGCCGAGGACGCCGCCGCCGTCGACGACCTGCTGGACAGCCGCGACGACGCGCCGGTCGTGCGCCTGATCAACGCCATCCTGCTGGAGGCCATTCGCGAGGGCGTGTCCGACATCCACATCGAGGCGGAGGAGCGGCGTCTGGTCGTGCGCTTCCGCATGGACGGGGTTCTGCGCGAGGTGCTGTCGCCGCCGCGTGCGCTGGCGCCGCTGCTGGTCAGCCGCATCAAGGTCATGGCCCGGCTCGACATCGCCGAGAAGCGCGTGCCCCACGATGGGCGCGTCACCCTGCGCATCGGCGGGCTGGATGTGGACGTGCGCGTCTCGACCCTGCCGACCCAGCATGGCGAACGGGTGGTGCTGCGTCTGCTGGATCGGGGGACCACCGGCCTGGACCTCACGCACCTGGGCATGTCGGGGCGCGACCTGGAGGTGTTCGAGCGGATGATCCGCCGCCCGCACGGCATTATCCTGGTCACCGGTCCGACCGGCTCGGGCAAGACCACGACGCTGTATGCGGCCCTGACGCGGCTGAACGACCGCAAGCGCAACATCATGACTGTCGAGGACCCTGTCGAGTACGCGCTGGACGGCGTCGGCCAGATGCAGGTCAACAGCCGCATCGACCTGACCTTCGCTCGGGGCTTGCGCGCCATCCTGCGTCAGGACCCGGACGTCATCATGGTGGGCGAGATCCGCGACCATGAGACGGCCGAGGTCGCGGTGCGATCGTCCATGACCGGCCACCTGGTGCTGTCCACCCTGCACACCAACAGCGCGGTGGGCAGCGTGACGCGCCTGATCGACATGGGGGTGGAGCGTTATCTGCTGGCGCCGATGCTCACCGGCCTGATCGCCCAGCGGCTGGTGCGTCGCCTGTGCCCCGAATGCCGCCGCGAGGACGTGGCCACGGCGGCTGACGCCAAGCTGACCAACGATGCGGTGCCCGTTGGCGCCCGCGTCTTTCGTCCGGTCGGCTGCCCGGTCTGCCGCCACGACGGCTACAAGGGGCGCGCGGCGCTGTACGAGGTGGTCGAGGCGGACGCCCGCATGCAGGCCATGGTCCACGACGGCCTGTCCGAGGCCGATCTTACCCGACACGCCCGCACGCTGGGTCCCTCCATCCTCGACGACGGCGTGGCCAAGGTCACACAGGGCCTGACCTCGGTCGAGGAGCTGGCCCGCGTGATCCACGAGGACGGCTGAGATGGCGCTCTACGCCTATCAGGCCGTGGACGCCTCGGGTCGCGCCCTGAGCGGCACGGTGGAGGCCGGCAGCGACGTCGCCGCGCGCGGCATGGTGCGGGACCTCGGCCTGCTGCCGACCAAGGTGACGGCCCAGGCGCGCGCCGGCGAACGGACGGGCGGCCGAGCCTCCATCGGCCTGTTCCGCCGGCGCGTCTCGGCCAAGAGCCTGGCCGCCGCGACCCGCCAGCTGTCGACCATGATCAGCAGCGACATCCGCATCGAAGAAGCCATTCGCGTCGTCGGTCAGGAGCACGCGACCCAGGCCGTCGGGCCCGTTCTGATGGACGTCGCCGCCGCCATCGTCGAGGGCCACAGCCTGACGGCGGCGCTGGAGCGGCATCCGCGCACTTTTCCGGAGTTCTATCGCGCCTCGGTCGCGGCCGGAGAACAGTCGGGCCGTCTGGCCGAGGTCCTGGCCCACCTGACCGAGTTCGTCGCCAACCGGGAGAAGACCGCCCGCAAGATCCAGCTAGCGCTGCTCTATCCCGCCCTGCTGGCGGTGGTGTCGGGCCTGATGATCACCCTGCTGATGATCTACGTCGTGCCGGACATCGTGAAGGTGTTCGTCAATCGCGGCGCCGAGCTGCCTCTGCTGACGCGCGCGCTGATCGTGGTGTCCGGCGGCATCCAGACCTATGGCATCGCGGTCCTGATCGTGGCGGCCGTGGCCGGTCTGGCGCTGAACCGCTGGCTGGCCGTGCCGCATGTGGCGCTGAGGTTCGCACGGCTGCGGCTGACCACGCCGCCGCTGGCCGGGTTCGTGCGTCAGCTGAACGCCGGCCGCTTCGCCGGCAGCCTGGCCACCCTGGTGCGCAGCGACGTGCCGCTGGTGGAGGCGCTGAAGGCCTCGGCCGCGGTGACCCCCAACCTCTATGTCCGGGAACGCGCCCTGCATGTGGCGCAGCGCGTGCGCGAGGGGGCCTCCCTGCGCCGCGCCATGACCGAGGCCGACGTATTTCCGCGCCTGCTGCTGGCCGTCGTCGCCAGCGGCGAGCAGAGCGGCCGGCTGGGTCCGGGGCTCGAGCGCGCCGCCGCCGACCTGGAGCAGGAGCTGGAAGGTCTCGTCGCCGCCATCGTCGCCCTGGTCGAGCCGATGGTCCTGCTGGTCATGGGCGGACTGGTGCTGCTGATGGTGCTGGCGATCCTGCTGCCCATCGTCAACCTGAACAACCTGGCCGGTCTGTGACCCGAGCCGCCTACAGCCGGGTCTCCAGCGTCACCGGCGTGACGCCCGGCAGCAGGCCGGCCGCGCCCGGCTGGACCGACACGGTCACCGCGCCGTCGCGGGTCGCGCGGGCCGAGGCGATCGTCGCTCCGTCGGGCCCCGTCGCGGTGATCGCGGAGCCGTCGGCGCCGGAGGACAGGCTCGCCGACAGCGGCGGCGCGGGCTGGGCGGGGCCGCCGGCCTTCGGGGCGCACGTTCCGGCGCCGCTTTGCAGCCGCCCCTCGCCGCTCGTCCCTCCGCGCAGGGCGAGGTTCGTCGCCGACACCCGCAGATCGCCATCGCAGACGAACGGCAATTGCGGCGCAAGCGCATTGAGCAGCCGCATCGAGCCCGCGCCCTCAATGCGGCGGATCACCGCCCCGCTCGGGCGGACGGAGACGTCGCCGGCGATATCCGTGTCCGGTCCGCGCACGCCGACATCGGCCACGCCCGACAACGACACAAGCGAGGACAACGGCCGCGTGCTCCACCCGGCGGCAAAGCCGGGCTCAAGCGCCGCCTCGCCCTTCCACACCGTGCCGACCACATCACGCTCGTCGCCCAGCGCGGCCTCGGCGGGCAAAAAGAGCAGCAGACCCGCCAGATACGCGCCGACGCCGGAGGCCAGCAGCACCAGTCGCCAGGGCGTGACCTTGACGTACAGGCGCTCGAACTGAAATGCGCCGTCGCCGCGCCGCCCATCGCCGTCACGAGGACGCCAAACCCGGAACATGCCCTGCCTCTTCGCCCGCGATCGAGGCGGGGACTAAAGGCCGGATCGCGCGCGGGCGCAACGGCTTCACCCTGATCGAGGTGATCATCGCGCTGTCCCTGTTCGCCCTGATCGGGGTGGCGGGCTTCAGCATGCTGTCGGGCGTGCTGCAGACGCAGGAGCGGACGGACGGACGTTTGCGCCGGCTGTCCGACATCCAGCGTGCGGTGTTCGTGATCTCGGCCGATCTGGATCAGGTCAGCGGCCGCATCGACGGCGACGGATCGAGCCTGACCTTCCAGAAGACAGATCTGTCCGGTCGACCGGTCGTGGTCCGTTACGCCCTGCGCGGGCCGGAGCTGTTTCGCACCGTCTCGGGTCCTCTGGGCGAGCGGGACCAGACCATTCTGAGCGGCGTGCAGTCGCTGAGCTGGACCTACCACCAGCGCGGCTTGGGATGGTCGCCCAGCCCCCCGCCGCCGCCGGCCCCGGTCGATCCCCTGGCGCTGCCGGGCTTCGTCCCGCCCCCGCCTCCGCCGCCGATTCAGGCGGTGGCCATGGACCTGCGGCTGCTGGGCGTCGATGGGCGCGAGGCGACGCTGAGGCGGGTGATCCGCACGCCGGAGCTGGCGCCGTGAGGCGGCCGCTGTCGCAAGCCCGCGAGGGCATGATCCTGCTGAACGTCCTGGTCATCGTGGCCATCGCGGCGGCGGCGGTCGCGGTGATGATCGCGGCGCAGGACATCGAGGTGCAACGCACCATCCGCCTGCGCGATGCGTCGCAGGCCCAGGCCTACAGCCGGGCGGGCGAACTGTCGGCCGTGGTGGCCCTGCGTCGCGACGGCGTCTCCGCGCCGACGCTGGACGCCTACAGCGAGCCCTGGGCCGCGATCGCGCAGCGACCGATCGCCATCCCGAACGGCCGTTTCGCCCTCGCCGTGGTCGACGAGCAGGCGCGCTTCAACCTGAACAGCCTGAAGTCGGGCGACGCCATCGAAGCCTCGCGTTTCGCCCGCATCGCCCGCGAGCTGGGCGTGTCCCAGCCGGGCGTCGTCGCCATCGCCGGCGTGATCGCGGCCGTCGGTCCCCTGCAAGACGAAAGCCTGCTGCGCACGGCCGGTGTCGATCCCGCCGATCTGGAGCGCCTGCGCCCGTTCGTGGCCTTTCTGCCTGAAGACGCCGGCCTCAACCTGAACACCGCCTCCCCTGAACTGCTGCGCCTGCTCCTGGAAGACGCCGATGCGGTTCGCCGCCTGGTCGATCTGCGCAACAGCAAGGGCGCCCTTGCCGAGGCCGACCTGGCGACGCTGGGGCTGCAGAATGTCGGCGGGCTGACCTCCAGCCATTTCGCCGTCGTCACCGACGTGCGGGTCGGCGACGTGGAGCAGCGGGTGCAAAGCCGCCTGGCGCGAACCATCACTCCGGAGCAGGTGACGGTGTCCGTGTCCTCGCGCCGGCGCATCGACGCGGGCAGCGGCGCCTAAGGCCCATTCGCCTCCGCTCGCGGCCCCGACCGCCCGCTCCTGTCGCAAAGCTGTCCAGCGACATTCGCAGAAGCTCAACTTTGCCGTTGTGGTCGCGTCACGCTGGCGTGGTCTTGGCTCCGCCCCGGGGGCGGGCTGATCGCACGATGATTCATGCGCCGCTGTTCATTGATCCAAGCGGAGAGCCAACATGTCCGATCCTGCCGTCGTCACCCGCCCGTCTCGCCGTCTTCGTTCGGCGCGCCTGATGTCCACCGCCGCCGCAGCCGCCATCTTGGCCGCGCCCGCCTGCGTCCTGGCCCAGGAGGCGCCGACCACCGAACTGGACGAGATCGTCGTCACCGGCTCTTTCGCCCAGAGCCTGGAAGATGCGCTGAACATCAAGCGTCGCGCCGCCTCGATCTCGGACGCGGTGTCGGCCTCCGACATCGGCAACTTTCCCGCCGTCAATGTGGCCGAAGCTCTGCAGCGGGTGCCGGGCGTGTCCATCTCTCGCGAGGCGGGCGAAGGCCAGTTCGTCTCGGTCCGTGGCCTGGGTCCAAACTTCCAGTCGGTGACGCTGAACGGCGCGCCGATCGCCTACAATGAGAACGTCCGCAACTCGGACCAGAGCGGCCGTCAGTTCCAGTTCCGCGTCATCCCGGCCGACCTGATCTCGGCCATCGTGGTCACCAAGGCGCCCACCGCCGATCTGATCGACGGCGGCATCGGCTCCAACATCGACATCCGCACCGCCGACGCGCTGGAAACCGAGCCGTTCCTGACCGCCCGCCTCTACACCCACTATGAGAACCGCACCGAGGAGCACACGCCGAACGGCTCGATCTCCGGCGGCTGGCGCAACGCCGACCGGACCTTGGGCGTCATCGCCGGCCTGTCGCTGGCCACGCGCGACGTGCAGTTCGATCGCGTGCAGACCACGGGCTACACCAACCGCGTCATCGCCGGCGCCACCGTCGCCGTGCCGAACGAAATCCAGCTGACCCTCGAGCGCGAAGAGCGCGAGCGCGTCAGCGCCATGGCCGGGCTGTCGTGGAAGCCGACCGACGCCCTGGCCGCGCGTGTGGACGTGCTCTATTCGCGCTTCAACAACATCATCGACGAGGACCGGATCAGCTTCGGGCTCGGCGGCCGATCGGATTTCGCGGCCCGGCTGGCGCCCGGCAGCGCCCGCGTGGTGGACGGCGTCCTCTACGCTGGCCAGATCAACGGCGGCCGCATCGACCGCAACGCCGAATATTCGGAACAACAACACGAGAACCTGTCGATCCAGGCCCAGGTCGACTGGGATGTCGCCGGCTGGACCATCACGCCGTCGCTCAGCTACTCGGAAGCCATCTCCGAACTGCCGGTGCCGCTGCAGCGCATCTCGGGCGGAACGGCCGAGAACCCGGCCGGCCTGACCTACAGCTACGACTTCGGCGCCGACCCCGTCGGCAACCGTCGGTACACCTCCGTCCTGACCAACCTGGACTTCGGCAACCCGGCCTCGACCACCGTCAGCGCCTACCGGACGCGTCCGATCAACTCGGAAGACGACGACACCACGGCCCTGCTGAACATCGGTCGCGACCTGGACATGGACTTCGGCGGCCTGAGCTTCGCCTCGGTTCAGTTCGGCGGCCAGTACACCGACCGTTCGCGCGACTATCAGCGCCGCGACCGCGTCCTGACGCTGCGTCCGGGACTGAACGTCAACACGCCGGAGTTCCTCAACGAACAGCTGCCCACGAACGCCTTCGACCAGTCGATCCGCAACCTCTACAATATGGGGCTGACCTATAATCGCGACCTGTTCGGCCGCTCCTACATCATTCCGAACGAGTCCGACGACACCAATGCGCAGTCGGAAGACCTGGTCGCGACCGGCGCCGACCTGCAGCAGTCCTACGGCGTCGACGAAGAGATCACCGCCCTGTACGGCCGCGCCGACTTCTCGGCCGATCTCGGATCGATGCCGCTGGACGCCAACCTCGGCCTGCGCTGGGTCTCCACCGAGACTTTGGTCAGGGGCACGCTGCTGACCGCCGGCCGCAACGCCGCCGGCGCGGTGACCACCGTGGTCAATCCCCAGACCTTTGAAGGCTCCTACGAGGAGTTCCTGCCCAGCCTGAACCTGAACCTGGAACTGCGCGACAGCCTGCTGCTGCGGGTCGGCGCGTCGCGCACCCTGACCCGTCCGTCTCTGGCCGACCTGCGCACCGCCGTGGTGCCGAACAGCTCGCTGATCACCCAGGTGTTCCTGAACGGCCAGACGGCGCTGGACGCCGCGGCCCCCAGCGTCAAGGTCGGCGTCGGCGGCAATCCGGAACTGAGCCCCTACACCTCGGTCAACTACGACGCCTCGCTGGAGTGGTATTTCGACGACTTCGGCGCCCTGTACGGCGCGGTGTTCAAGAAGGACATCTCCAACTTCATCGGCGGCGTCGCCCGCAGCGAACAGATCTTGTTCGCCACCCAGGCCGGCCAGACCCTGACCGCGGACCTGCTGATCACCCGTCCGCAGAACATCGGCGACGCGTCGGTCGAAGGCATCGAGTTCGGCGGATCCTACAAGGTGGACTGGGGCCTCGGCATCGCCGCCAGCGCCACCTTCACGGACTCCGAAGCCGAGGTTGAAGCCACACCGGGCAACCTCATCAACGCCGGTCTGCAAGGGGTGTCGGACACCAGCTTCTCGTTCAGCCCCTTCTTCGAGCATGGACCGTTCGAGGTGCACTTCAGCTACACCTATCGCTCCGACTTCACCGCCAACGGCAACATCACGCCGGGCTCCAACGCCGTGATCGACGAGAACTCGGCGATCGTCGCCGACGGCTTCGGCACGCTCGACTTCGGCGCCTCGTGGCAGGTCAACGACACCTTCCAGATCTTCGCGGAAGGCACCAACATCACCGATGAGCGCCAGGCAGTGTACCAGGGCAGCGAAATCCGTCCCTTCCAGGTCCAGGAATACGGCCGCAGCTTCAACCTGGGCCTGCGCGCGACCTTCTAGGACGGGCGACGCCAGAACGACAAAGGCCCCCTTCCGATGGCGGAAGGGGGCCTTCTTCTTACCCGTTGCTTGCAGCGAGGCCGCGTCAGCGCGGCTCCACGAACAGCGGATTGCTGTAGAACCACAGATCCGACCACGGGTCCTCGCCCGCCGGATCGGCCGCAGGCTCCAGTTCATCCCCGCTGGTGCCGCGCACCCGCAGGTAAACAGGCCCAAGCGGTGCGGGCATTTGCCAGCGCACGGTCAACACTTCGCCCTCCCGCGACCAGTCCGAGGGGGTGAAACGCTGGGCGACACGCGCGGTTGGATTGCCGTCTGCGGTGCGGTCCTTGGCCGGCCCGGTCACCTCCCCGACGATCAGGTCGATGCGCTTGACCTCGGGCGTACGGCCTCCGGCATTGGCCCCAGCCGGATCGCGAAGGCGGATGGTGACGTTCACCGGCTCGCCCGACCCCACCAGGGTCTCGCCCGATGCGACCGTCCGCCCGCCGCTCGAGGCCGTCACGTCCAGTTCGGAGATGAGGTCCCCGGTGACGACGAACACACGCCCGGCCCTTAAGCCCTCCAGGATGGCGTCCGGGTCGCGCGTCGCCTTTACATAGGTCTTGGAATATTCCCCAGGCCAGAAGTCGTCGCCGCCCTCGCTCCAGTGGCGGTGGGAATCGGACGTGGCCGTGATCCACCACCGCCGGCCTTCGCCAAGCAGAGCGTCCCAGACGCCGCCGACCGTCGCCGTCATCTGGTCGAAACCGCCCATGGTCGGGGAGCGACGATAGATGCCGCGTTCGCCGTCCGGTTTCAGGCTCGTCGCCTGGTGCCCCGGCGCGCCTTCCATGCCGATGATCACGCGCGGCGCCGCGTCATGCCAGTCGCGCAGAGATCCCGCATCATGCTCGCCCCAGACGCCGACGCCGGTCGCCGAGCGCGACGGGTGATTGGCGATCACGACCGGTCGGGGCGACATGCCGTCCATCTCGCGCAACGCCTCCAGCATCACCGCGCGGGTGTCGCGGGCGGGGTTCGCCGGCCAGGGCTCGCGCGTGCCGTAGGACGCCTCGATGCGGCGCAGCATCTCGCGCTCGCCGTCATGCATGGGGATGATCAAACTGGAGTGTTCGCTGCCCGGCGTGTCGAACTCCATGCCGTAGAACTGGATCACGCCCGGGGTCGTGCGGCGCGACTCCAGAAGTTCCGGATAGGCCAGCTCATAGTTCATGACGGAGTGGCGCGGTCCGCCGTGATCGGTCGACACCATCCAGGCCAGGCCGTAGCGCCCGGCCGCCTCGCCGTTCTGGATGATGGTGTGCGGCCCATCGCCACCCAGCGTCGGAACCGGCGGCGCGTCGGGATCGGCGGGGTCCGGCTTGTAGGTGGCGCTGAACCGGCTGTGAACGTGGTGGTCGCCCGCCAGCCACTCCGCCTGGCCCGTGACATCCGCCCCCCCGGCGAGGCCAATGACGAGCGCCGCCGTCGAGATAAGCGTCATGCAAGTCTCCATTGCTGCATGACAGCGGTGTTAGCCCAGCTCCATGACGGCTTGGCGTCAGAGGCCCAGTCGGCCCGAGCGTTCCTGGAGCATGCCGCCTCAGATGCCCGCGAACGCCGAGGCCATCGCGTAGAGTTCGTCGCGACTGGTCACGTCGAGCTTTCTGTAGGCGTGCTTGATGTGGGTGCGCAGAGTTTCCATGGAGATGTCCTGCCGCTGCGCGATGCGCCCGGTCTCCAGCCCCGCCAGCATCATTGTCACGATGCGCGCCTCACATGGCGTCAGATGGTGCGCCTGAAGCATGACGTCATAGCTGATGGACGCCTCCATGGGGCAGAACGTCACCCCGATGCTGGCGTCGTCTTCCGGCGCCAGAAGCTGAACCCGCAACAACCAGTGTCTGCCGGTTTGCGACACGATGGCGGCGACCTTGGCCTCCTCTCGCGCGGTTCTCAGCATCCGGTGAAGAAGCGCCGACCCGTCCTCGCTGAGGCAGATCAGCAGGTTGTTGGACTCGCAGAAGTGCTCGCCGTCCTCCAGCATCCGGCGCGCCGCTTCATTGGCCCAGGCGATGCGCCCCGAACGGGAAACCAGCACTCGGCCCCTCGGATCGGCGTCCAGCCAAGCCGCCATGGCCCGCACGTGCATGAACAGCGCCCCGAGACGCGCGTCCGTCTCCGTGTCTCGACCGCCCAACGCCCTGATGAACGGTTCGCGCGTCGCGCCCTCGATGATGCCGTCCCTCACGCGGCCCTCCTCGCCTACCCTGCGCCGCAGGCCCTGACCTCCCGCGAGGCATGCCTGAAGACGTCGCCATGCAGCGCCCTCCGGAGCAACCTACCCAATAAAACCGGAAGCTGCATACCCGACCTTGGGGAGGAACCGGTTAACAGTCCATATTAGGAAATCCTCCGTGGTTTGTTGGATCACCAACAGTCACTAACGACCCTAATGCTGACGTTGGGCACATAAAAGACATCATTTGACATCTTTGCAAGACGCAGCACAGCGACTGACCGTTTTCAAAACATATTGGAGGAAGTATTATGCGTAAAGTTATTATCTCATCCGCCGTGTTAGCGGCGGCCGTGGCGGGCTTGGCGGCCGCGCCCGCTTCGGCGGAGACGCTGAACGTCCAGACGTCCATCGCTCCCTATTGCAGTGTTCGGCTCGCCAACGTCTCCAGCGGCGCGACCTCGGTCGCCAACACCGGAGAGGTTGAAGTGGCGAACCTGCAGCTGGCCTGCAACAACGACGGCGCTCGCCTCGTGGTCAATCCTCGCAGCGGCGACTTCGTGCACACGGACGGCGTGTTCGAGCACCGCATCAACTATTCGATGCGGCTGGATGCGGACATCAACAACTTCGACATCGCCAACTCCGACACCTTCCCGGGCGACGCTGAAGGCCAAGGCCTGTTCACGCGGGATTTGGCCGCCTATTCGCAGCCGCTCGCCTCAGGATCGAACGCGAAGCTTTGGCTGAACGCCAATGTGAACAACCAGGACACCACCGGCCTGCCGGCGAGCTCTCGGCTGTACCCGGCCAATGCGGCTCCGTCGGGCACCTATACTGAAGTCTTCGAATTCACCATGTCGGCCATCTGACCGATGTTTGGGCTGGGTCGGTTATCGCCGGCTCAGCCCTTTTCTGTCCATGGGGAGGATGGTTCGTGAGAAAGCTTCTGCTGGCGCTGGCTTTGGCGGGGGCGCTGACCGGCGCCGCCGCACAGGCGCACGAGGTTCAGCCGATGATAGTAACGGTCGGCCCCGTGGGCGAGGCCGCGGCGTTCCGGCTGATGGTCAAGAACACAGAGACTATGCCGATCACTCTGGAGTTGGAGCCCATGCGGGTGACGGTCAGCGCGGAAGGCGCGGCCGTGCGGACGCCCGAGAATGACGACATCATCCTGTTCCCGCCCCAGATCATCGTCGCGCCGGGCGCGGAGCAGGCGGTTCAGGTGCAATACGTCGGCGATCCCGACATCGACACGGCGCGCATCTACGCGATCGAGGTCCGGCAGCTGCCGATCAACCTTAGCCAGACAAGCAACGCCGGCGGCGCGACCACCGAAGTCAAGGTGGCCTTCAACTTCATCAGCCACATGATCGTATCCCCGCCGGGGGCCAAAGCCGAGGTGACGGTGTCCGAGTCTGCTCGGGCGCCCGAGGGCGGGCTGTCCTTTGTGGCGACCAACGCCGGCAAGGGCGTCGCCCTGCTGAAGGACAGCCAGTGGGTCGCAACCGACACCGCGGGCGCCAAGGTGGAACTCGACATCGACACTCTGGACTACGGCGGCTTCGCCGCCCTGCTCCCTGGCGCATCGCGGATCATCAAGGCTCCTGCCGGCGCCCTCGCGGGCCTGCAGGGCGCCGCGACCGTCGCGGCCGTGAAGCCGTGATCCGCCATGCCCGCCCCGTGTGCGTCGCGACGCCGTCGCCGGCGCCGCGGCCTGAAGGCGTTCGGCGCCGGAGCCATCTGCATCTCTGTTGTCGCCCGAACGTCTTTCGCCGCGCCCCCCGATCTCGAAGGGCCGATTAGAACCAACCGATACGCCCATGCGATCGAGGCGGGAGGCGCGACCGCTGCGGCGTCTTCAGGTCTTCCCGCCGCGGCCTCGGTCGGCCCTATATCCTCGACATCCTCTCAGCCTTTGGTCATCGACGCCTCGGCTCCGCCAGACAATGCACCGGAGCAAAGCGACGCGCGCGCCCAGTCCGTGTTGACGCCCCTGAGCGTGCCATTGACCCTGAACGGGCGCTTTCTGGGCACGATCAACATAGAAGTGAATCTGGCGGGTCAGGGCCAGATCGACACGATCCGCCTTCGCGAACTGCTGGAGGCGCGGGTCGCGCCCTCGGTGCTCCAGGCCATCGACACGGCCGCCCAGGGCCGACGAAGAGCGCCTTTCGACGAGCTCGGCGTCGCCGGTTTCGCGCTGGCGTTCGACAGCGCCAGTCTGGAGATGCGGGCGACGGTAGGCGGCGCCGGCCTCAACGCCACCAGCCTGGCCCTGTCCGGAGAGCAGGTCGCGCCCGATCCGACGGCCTACATCCAGCCGGCGCGGTTCAGCGCGGGCCTGGGCGTCAATCTGCTGGCCAGCTACGATCACGATGAGGATCAGGCCAGTCCGCCCTGGGCGGCTTTCGACGGCATCGTGAACTTTGGCGGGTTCCGCGGGGTCACCGCCGTCGGTGGATGGGATTTCGACGGGGGACAGGACGACGGCCGCTGGCGGCGACGCGAGTTCCGCCTGATCAAGGATTTCTACGATTCGGCCGTTCGCGCCACCGCCGGCGAATTCACGCCCGGCGCCAGCAGCTTCCAGGGATCCGGGCGGATGCTGGGGATCGGCGTCGAGCGGGCCTACGCCACGGTGCGACCGTTTCAGAACGTTAGACCCGCCGGGCGCGAAGAGTTCACCCTGGACCGCGAGGCGACGGTCGATGTGATCGTCAACGGCATCCGGGTGGATACGCTGCAGCTCGAGGCGGGGCGCTATTCGCTGAGCGACTTCCCCTTCACGACCGGTTCGAACGAGGTTCGGCTGGTCCTGGACGACATCGCCGGCCGGCGCGAGGTCGCCGTCTTCGACGCCTTCAGCGGTGGCGACCTGCTGGGGCGAGACATCACGGAGTTCGGGTTCGGCGCCGGCCGTCGAGAAGGCGAGGACAATCTCAAATTCGACGGCGACTGGACTCTGACCGGATACTATCGGCGCGGATTGACGGACGCGCTGACCGTGGGCGGGGACATGCAGTCCTCCGCCTCCCGGCTCATGGGCGGGGCCAATTCGACCTGGGGCTCGCCCTACGGCCTCCTGCTGGTCGAGGCGGCGGCGAGCCGCGATGACGGAGGCCGATTCGGCTCTGCCTTTTCGGCCAATCACCGCCAGACCTTCAGCGTTCGGCAACGGGACGATGTCCGTATCACCAGCGCGCTCCAGTATCTCAGCACCTGGTTCAACGACGTCTTCAGCCCGGCGCAGAAAAATCCGCAGGCGTGGCGCGCCAGCGTGCTGGGTCAGTGGACTCTTCCACGCGAGATCGGGGCCGGCCTTGGACTGGCCTTCATCAAGGGCCGCGACGCGCCTGACGAGCACAGCATCGACTTGGGCCTGAGTCGCGCGTTCGGCCGCGTCTCGGTCGTCGCCAACCTGGCCTGGACCAAGGTGGAGGGGTTTCGGGACGAAGCGCGCTTCTTGATCGGCTTGCGCATGCCCTTGGGCGAACGCTGGAGCGGAGCCGTGCGATACGACAGTGAGGATCGTCGATCGGAGGCGGTGATCGAGCGGTACTCTCGAGGCACGCTGGGCGACATCAGCGGCGAGGTGCGACTACTGAACGATCGCCGCGACCGCAACGTGTCCGGACGCGCCCTTTACATCAACAACCGGTTCGAGGCGCAGGCCAATCACAACCAGCGCTTCGATGCGCTGGACGGCCGGCGTAGCCTGGCCCGATCGGATGTCCGCATCGGCAGCTTCCTGGGCTATGCGGACGGCGCCTTCGCGCTGGGCCGGCCGACGAACGACGCCTTTATCATCTCGCCGGTCCATTCGTCGTTGCGGCAGAGCCGGGTGGACATCGTGTCCGGCGACAACGTGGTTGCGCGCGCGGGGGCGCTGGGGCCCGCACTGGTGCCGCTGCAGCGCGCCTATGGCGTCAATCGCTTCGGCATCGTCGTCAATCCCCTGCCCCGGGGCTACGACCTCGGATCGGGCGTTCTCGAGACCTTTCCCGGCTTCGGCTCCGGCTACAGGATGATGATCGGCAGCGACGCCTCGCGGATCGCGCTCGGGGTCCTGATGGGTCCGAGCGGGCCTCTGGTTCTGGGCGCGGGACGAATCCGCCCCACCGGCGCCGGCGCGTCGGCCGAGCGTCCCTTTTTCACCAACCGCGGCGGACGTTTCGTCGCCGACGGCCTGGCTCCCGACCGCTACGAGATCCTGATCGGAGACGAGGTGGCCGCCGAGTTCGTCATTCCCCGGGAGAGTCAGGGAGTCGTCAATGTCGGCACGATCCAACTGCGCTAGGCCGCCCTGGAGACTGTTGCAGGCCTTGTTCGGCCTGATGCTGGCCTGGCCAGGCCAGGCGCTCGCCTGCGACCTGGCCCTGCGTGACACGTCGGCGGCCATTCGCCTGGACTATGATCCCTTCGCCGCGGCGACGCCGCCGGGCGTGATCCGCTTCACCCTGACCAACCGCAGCGGACAGGATTGCCAGGCGCGCGTGGCGCTGCGCGACCTGTTCGATCAGCCCCAGCCGGTTCTTCTGGTGGGCGAGCCCGCGCTGAGTCTCGCCGTCCGCCCGACGTCGCGCCAGCTTTCGCCGACCGTGGAGCCCGGCGTGTTCGCCGTTCAACTGGCGGAAAACCAGAGCCTTGAGCTTGAGCTGGCCCTGTCCGTGGTCGAGGACGTCATGGTCCAGGCGGGCGTCCATGACGTGGACGCCTTGCTGGCGGCGTGGGTCGACGCCCCGTCTTCCGCTCTCAGCAGCCCGATCCGCGTCACGGTGGCAGCCGCGCCTCGCGCCCAGCTCAACCTCGCGGGCGCGGCGGGCGATTTCGGGGCCGACAATGTGGGACGGATCGACTTCGGCCTGGCTGAATCCAGCGCCAGCCGACGCCTCTATCTGCAGGTGCGCGCCAACGCCGCCTCCCGCGTGACGGTGACTTCGGAGAACCGGGGCAGACTGCTTCTGCAAACGGAGGCCGACGAGGCTCCTGCGCCCGAAACCAGACCCCATATCGCCTACACCCTGACGCTGGACGCCCAGCCGGTCGATCTGTCGGCGCCGGCGGATGTCGATGTCGATCCGCCAAGGACCTATCGGGGTCGTTCAATGGAGATGATCCTGCAATTGCAGGACGTGCCCCCCGGACCAGCGGGCCGCTACCAGGACCTGATCACCTTCGAGGTCCGCACGCTGTAGGCGCAGGCGGAAAGGTGCGGCCTCGGCGGTCGCGCACGCTCCGGCTCGGCTGGCGTCGGTGATCTCCGAGCCGCAACAGAGGGATCAGAGCTCGGTCAGACGCCGTTCCCCCGAGCGCGCAACGTCGAACCGCTTCACAACCGAGGCGGTGTAGGGCTTGGCGGTGATGGTCGACACGGCCCACAGCTCGGCCGTAGCGCGGTCGGGCATAAGCGTCAGCAGCACAAAGCCCTTGGACGCCTGGTCGCAGAAGACGACCTCGTCGTTGACCGCCGCCAACGCCTGCCCCAGCGGCAGCCCGCCGACGGCGTCGCCCGGTGACGGACTTGAGATTGCGGAGGTTCCGAACTCGACCGCGCGCCGTTCGCCGCCCGCGTCCTTCAGCTCGTTGACCCAGAAGGCATGGCTGTCGCCGGCCAGGACGATGGGCTCCACGCCTGCGGACTTGAAGGTCTGGTACAGACGCTCGCGGCCGGCTGGATAGCCGTCCCAGCTGTCCAGGTTGAACGGCAGACCCAGCTTGAACAGCTGCAGCGCGCCCTGGATGCGAGGGCGAACGTCCTCAGGCAGGCTCGCCATCAGCTGGGCGATCTGGGCGGCGGGCACCATGCGCTCGATGTCGGGCCCCTTGACCCGCGCCATCACCACCTGGTTGCCCAGGACCTGCCACGGCCGCCCAGCCGCCTTGGAGGCGGCCAGCTCGCCACCGATCCAGCGGCGCTGCTCGTCGCCCAGCAGGTCGCGCTCCGAGGCGTTGCGCAGAGCCTCGAATGCGGCGACGTCCGGCGCGCCTGCCGTCGTGCGCGGCATGGCGGCGAAGTCCAGCTGCTCGTTGCGCGCCAGCAGACGCGTCTCGACCATGATCAGGCTGGCGAGATCGCCGAAGTGGAAGCTGCGGTTGATCGCCTCTTTCAGACCCCCGGCCTTGGGCTCGCGGATCGGCATCCATTCGTAGTAGGCGCGCAGCGCGGCGGCCTTGCGGGCGGCGAAGTCGCCTTCGGTCGCCGGTTGGTGGTTCTCGGCGCCGCTGGCCCAGGCGTCGTTGGTGACCTCGTGATCGTCCCACACGCAGATAAAGGCTGCACGCGCGTGGGCGGCCTGAAGATCGACGTCCGACTTGTACTGGGCGTGGCGCATCCGGTAGTCGGCCAGCGTCACGATCTCATGCGGCGGCTGCGGCGTGCGGTTCAGGCTCGCGCCGGTCGCCATGCCATAGTCATCCGGCTCGGCGCCGTATTCGTAGATGTAGTCGCCAAGGTGAACCACCGCGTCCAGCTGTTCCAGCTTGGCGATGGCGTCATAGGCGTTGAACAGGCCGCCGGGATACAGCTGGCACGAGACCACGGCCAAGGCGACCTGCGGCGCCGCGCCTTCGGGCAAGGTGCGCACCCGGCCGACCGGCGACACGACGCCTTCGGCCGTGAAGCGGTAGAAGTATTCCTGACCCGGCTCCAACCCTTGTCCGTCCAGATCATGCTTGACGGTAAAGTCCCGCTCCGCACGCGCGCGCAGGCCCGAGGATTGGCGGACCACGTCGCGGAACTCGGCGTCACGCGCGACCTCGAGCGCCACGGCGATGTCTCCGGACGATGGGTCGGCCGGAGTCACGCGCGTCCAGAACACCGCCGATCGCTGGTCCGGATCGCCGCTGGCGACGCCGTGAAGAAAGGCGGGCTTGCCTTGGGTCGAGCCGGGAGCGGTGGCGCAGGCGCCTGTGGCGGCGCCCGCTCCAAGGAGGCCGAGAAGGCTGCGGCGATCAAGCTTCATCGGATCGGCTCCTAGTAGCGCAGCTTCAGGGCGAGACCGTAGGACGCAGGTCGCCCGGCGATGAACGTGGGCAGGCCCAGGCCGTCGCCGGTGTTGCCCGCATCCTTGATGTACTCTTCGTCCAGGATGTTTTCGCCGAAGGCCTCGACCCCCCAGGCGCCGCCGTCGGCCTCATAGCGGACCCGCAGGTTCAGCAGGCCGAAGCTGTCCTGACGCTCGTCCTGGATCAGGTCAGGCACGAAGTTGTCGCCTTGCAGCTCGGGCCGGTCGTTGTCGTCGTCGAAGAACATCTCCGACTGCCAGGTGTAGGTCGGCAGCACCTCGATCGCGCCGCCCCGCACCGGCGTGCGCCACAGGGCGCCCAGCGAGGCGCGATGGTCCGGCGACAGGCGGAAGCGGTTGCCGTCGTAGATGCCCGCCTCGAACCGCGAGTGGTTGTAGCCATAGGTCCCGAACAGTTCGAACGTGTCGGTGAGCTGAAGCGTCGCCTGCCCTTCGAAGCCGTAGGACAGCGCCTCGCCGGCGTTGGTCGTGATGAACGTCGTGCCGTCCTGGATGGTCGTCTGGAAGTTCTGATAGTCGTAGCGGTAGATCGCGCCGTCGAGCCGCAGCCGCCGATCCATCAGCGCCGCCTTGGCGCCGACCTCGAAGCTGTCCACCGTTTCGGCGGCGACGGGCGTGAACCGGGCCTGCCCCAGCGGAGCGGATGGTGCTCCCGCGCTGATCACCTCGGGACGACGACCGCGCGCGTAGTTGGCGTACAGGTTCGCATCATCCGACAAGGCGTAGCGCGCCGTCACCCTCCAGGTCAGGCCGTCGTCCTCGGAGTCGGCGTAGACGAAGTCGCCGTTGTTAGGCGTCGGCTGAGCCGTCAGCCCGAACAGCGGAAAGGCGGCGGCGGGAAGCGACAGCACGCCGGGGTTGGCCAAGGCCGCGAGCACCGCCGGTATCTGCGCCGCCGGGATTCCGCCCTGCTGCACGGCAAGCAGACCGCCCAGCACCGAGCGGCTCTGCACCGAACTGGCGAAGCCGGTGGTCTTGTCGTCGCGGGTGTAGCGAAGGCCCGCCGACATCTCGAACCGGTCGGTGAAGGCGTAGGTCGCATCGGCGAAGACGTCGTAGGACGTCAGTTCCGAACTGTTGGTGGTCGTCTCGATGTGCGCCGGCTTCAGATTGGCCGCGATCGGGCCTGCGAGCGCCCCCGCGCCCAGCGGCGTCAGCAGCGCCGCCAGAGCGCCGCGCGCCACCGTCGGATAGGCCGCGAGCGGAAGGGTGTTGAACCCGACGGCCGTCGGCGAGCCGTCCAGCAGGCCCGACAGCTGCGCCAACGCCACGCGCTCGTCGAACTGGGTCGGCGCGCGCTGGTAGCCTTCCTCCTGGAACCATCCGGCTCCAACAAAGCCGGTCAGGCGACCGCCGCCATCGAAGCCGAGGCGCAGGTCCTGGCTCCACTGTGTGCCGTGCGCGTCCTCGGCCGCCGTCAGGATCGGCAGCGACACGCCGTCGGCGTCGAAGGTCTCGTAGGAGTCGAACTCGCGATAGGCGGTGGTCGCATTCAGCGTCCACTCCGGCGACAGGTCGATGCGGCTGAGGGCCGTCACGCCCCAGACCTCGCGATCCAGGCCCAGGCTCTTGCCCCCATCAAAGGCCGCGCCCCGCGTCAGGGCAGCCCCTTCCCAGGGCGCGCGATCGCCAAGGACAACGCCGGTATTCGGATCGGCGGGAGCATAGGCGATCGACTTGAACGAGGTGCCGGACGCCTGGTCGGCCTGATAGTTGCCGATGACGTCCACCCGCACCGCATCCGTGGGCGCCCAGGCGCCGGACAGACGGAAGGCCTTGGTGTCGATGGAGTTGAAGTCCTCGCCGCCCAGCAGGTTTTCAACATAGCCGTCGCGCGTCTTCATGCGCGTGGCCAGGCGGATGGCGGCGTTGTCCCCCACCGGCGCGTTCAGGGCGCCTTCCACCGACACATAGCCTTCGTCGCCCGCTTCCAGCTCGGCATAGGCGCCGGTCTCGCCGGGCCGCGCGCGGTTCTGGACGATGTTCACCGCACCGATCAGCGCGCCGCGTCCATAGAGGGTCGACTGCGGCCCCTTGGCCACCTCGATCCGCTCGAGGTCGAACAGCTCGACATAGGAACCGCGCGACTTGGAGATCGACACCCCGTCCTGGAACACCGACACGCGCGGCTCGGAGGTGGCGGCGCCTGAGTCGGAGGTGATGCCGCGCATCACGAACCCCGGATTGTTCGGCGACTGGTTCTGCACCAGGAAGCCCGGTGTAAAGGCCGACAGCTGGTCGAACTCCTGGATACCCAGACGATCCAGGAACTCGCCGGAATAGGCAGTCAGGGCGAACGGCACCTCGATCGGGTCCTGCTCGCGCAACTGGGCGGTGACGACGATGTCCTCGACCGTGCCGACCGCGTCAGCCTCTTGAGCCTGGGCGGCAGGATGCCCCCCCGCCCAGACGGTCGCCATCGCCGCGGCGGCCAGCAACCGCGTCTTTCGATCCAGAATCGCCATAGCCGTCCCCCAAGCCTCCGTGCCAGGGCGGCTTAGCTTGGCGACCTATCCAGAAAGCGACGGATTTGCGCCGTGTCGGCGACGTCCTTGAGCCACTATCACGACAAACATGCCGACTTCGGATTATTGACGCTTCTCAGCGCAAGCCCAATGCGGCGACTGACCTGAACAGGCCGTTTGGTGATGTACAGGGTTACGCGGGCGGGCTCTCCCTCCCGAACGGCTACAGAAGCTTGTCCAGCGTGATGGGCAGATCGCGGACGCGCTTGCCGGTGGCGTTGTAGAGGGCGTTGGCGACGGCGGCGCCCGTTCCCGTGATGCCGATCTCTCCGACGCCGCGCGCGCCCATCGGGGTGTGCGGATCCGGAATGTCCGTCCAAATCACGTCGATCTGCGGCACATCCATGTGCACGGGCACGTGATATTCGGCCAGGCTGGGGTTCATGATGCGGCCGTTGCGTTCGTCGAACTGGGTTTCTTCCATTAGGGCCATGCCCAGCCCCATGATGATGCCTCCCCGGAACTGGCTGGCCGCCGTCTTCGCATTGAGGATGCGGCCGCAGTCGAAGGCGCCCAGGAAGCGGGTCACGCGCGGTTCGCCCGTCACGATGTTGACCCGCGCCTCGCAGAACATCGCCGCATGACTGTGCATCGACCAGTGCATCATCTCCAGAGGCTGGGGCGGCTCGGCCTCCACGCACACATCCGCACGCCCGGAGCGATCCAGGATCGAGGCATAGGATTCGAACCGATCCGGCTCATCGACGGCGCACAGCCCGTCGTCCCGGCAGGCGACCTCCTCGGCCTTGAGGCCCGCCAGCGGCGAGTCGTTGCCCGCAAGCTTCAGAAGCTCGCCGACCAGCTTGCGGTGAGCGGCGATTACCGAGGCTCCGATCGCCGCCGTCTGTTGCGATCCTCCCGCCATGATCACGCCCGGAAGAGTCGAGTCGCCGTAGTTGAAGGTGACGTTCTCCATGGGCAGACCCAGCCGCTCGGCGATCACCTGGGTCTGGACCGTGGAGGTGCCCATGCCCATCTCGTGAACGGCGATATCGACGGTCGCGTGGGCGTCACGCGTCAAGGTCAGCCGGGCCGCGCCGCCGGGCATGCGATAATAGGGATAGGTCCCTGTGGCGCACCCCATGCCGATCAGCCATTCGCCTTCACGACGCGATCGGGGTTTTGGATTCCGCGTATTCCAGCCGAACCGCTCGGCCCCCATGCGCCAGGCCTCGTCGATGTGGCGGGCGGAGAAGGGAAGACCGGAGACCGGATCTTCTTTCGGTTCGTTGCGAAGCCGGAGCTCGATCGGGTCCATGCCCAGCGTTTCAGCCAGTTCGTCCATCGCGCATTCAAGCGCAAAGGTGCCGACAGCTTCGCCGGGAGCCCGCATGAAGGTGTTTCCAAGCATGTCGAGTTCGACCTGGCGGACATCCAGCAGCAGGGTGTCCGACGCATAGGCGCTTCGGGTCGGCAGGATGAAGGGCTCGGGCATGATGTTGCTCGGCGTCTTGGCCGTGACGCCGGTGTGGATCAGCGCCTTCAGCCTGCCGTCCGCATCCGCGCCAAGGGCGACCCGCTGTTCGGTCTGGGAGCGGCCTCCCACGCTACGGTAGACGCCTTCACGAGACAGCACGAGGCGCACCGGGCGGTCGGCGAGCTTGGCCGCCGCCGCCGCCAGGATTTGGTGTTGCCACAGCGTCTTGCTGCCGAAACCACCGCCGACGAACGGCGAAGTGACGACGACCTGCTCTTCCTTAAGCCCGAAGACTTGCGACAGGGTCCAGGCGGCGTGGACCACCACCTGCTGGGCGTCGTGAACGCGCAGGCGATCGCCTTCCCAGGCCAGGGTCACCGCATGCAGTTCGATCGGATTGTGGTTGTGGCGAGGGGTGACATAGGTCGCGTCCACCTTGAACGGCGAGGCGTCGAAGACTTCCTCCGCCTCGCCTTTCGCATCGTGCAGCGGCTGGCCCATGAACTGCGCCTGGGCGGCGCCCTGGTCCTGCGCCTTTGCGAAGGAGGTCAGGGCGTCCTGCGCTTCATATGTCGCCCGCACCAGAGACTTGGCGTGATCAGCCTGTTCCTGGCTTTCGGCCAGGACCACCGCGATCGGCTGGCCGTTCCAGTGAATGCGGTCGTCCTGCATCACGGGCAGGCCGTCGCCGCCGGCGGCTTTCGGGCCCGACAGGAAGATCGGCGGCTCCTTCATCCGGGGCGCGTTCCTGAAGGTCATGACGAGGACGACGCCCGGCGCGGCTTCCGCCTCCTCGACATCCAGGGACGAGATCCGGCCCTTGGCGATCGTGCTGTAGGCCACGGCGGCGTAGAGCATCCGCTCCATCGGAAATTCGGACGCGAAAGGCGCGGCGCCTGAGACCTTGAGAGGTCCGTCGATGCGCGAAACCGGCTTGCCGATATAGCCATGCTGGTGTCGGATCAGAGGGTCGGGACGACCGCCTGGCATCCAGCTGTCCGGGGCCATCGCCACGGCCTTGCCCATGGCCGCCTGCATCAGACCCTGGGCCATCTCCTTGGCTTCATCGACGATTTTCATGCCTGTTGTCCTGTCAGGTCGGCAAGCACGGCGACCGTGGCGCGCCTCGCCAGATCGATCTTGAAGGCGTTGTCCTTCAGCGGACGGGCGTCGGTGAGCTCCGCATCGATCGCGGCGGCGAACGCCTCTTCGTTCGCCGATTGCCCGAGCAGAACAGCCTCGGCCTTGCGGGCGCGCCAGGGCTTGTGCGCGACCCCGCCGAAAGCCAGGCGGACGTCGGCGACCCGGCCTTCATCGACGGCCAGCGATGCGGCGACGGAGACCAGCGCGAAGGCGTAGCTCGAACGGTCGCGGACCTTGCGATAGGTTGATCGGCCTGGGGGCTGAGGCGGTAGAGTGATATGCGTGATCAGCTCGTCCGGCTCAAGAACGGTCTCCACATCGGGACGGTCTCCGGGCAAGCGGTGCAGCTCCGCAAGAGGAACGACGCGCTGTCCGCGGACGCCTCGCAGATGAACAACGGCGTCCAGCGCAACCAGCGCCACGCACATGTCGGACGGGTGTGTGGCGACACACAGCGAAGAGGCGCCGAGGATGGCGTGGATGCGATTGAACCCGTCGATGGCGTCGCAGCCTTGGCCGAGCTGGCGTTTGTTGCAGCGGCTGCCATCGTCATCGTAGAAATAGGTGCAGCGGGTGCGTTGCAGGATGTTGCCGCCCACGGTGGCCATGTTGCGGATCTGGCCGCTGGCCCCGGCGAGAATGGCGCGAGCCAGAAGCGGGTAGCGTTCCCGCACGAGGCGGTTCTCAGCCACCGCCGTGTTTCGGGCCGCCGCCCCGATGATCAGCTCGGCCGCGTCGTTCATCGCTATCTCGCCGGAGAGGCCGGTGACATCGATCACCCTCTCCGGACGCTCGATCGTCTCGCGCATCAGATCCACGAGATTCGTGCCGCCGCCGAGATATTTGCTGGCTGACGTCGCGCCGAGGCGCACCGCCTCCTCGGCGTCGCCTGCGCGATGGAACTGAAACGGCGTCATGCCTTCGCCTCGCCGAAAATTTCCTCGATCGCGGCGACCATGCCGTTGTAGGCCCCACAGCGGCAGAGATTGCCGCTCATCCTTTCGCGCAACTCGTCGTCTGACAGCGCGATCACATCCGTGACAAGGTCGCCGGTGACGTGGCTTGGAACCCCCCGGCGAAGTTCAGCCGCCATTCCGATAGCCGAGCAAATCTGACCCGGCGTGCAATAGCCGCACTGAAAACCGTCATGATCGACAAAGGCTTGTTGAAGCGGATGAAGCGCGCCCGGCTGCCCGATGCCCTCGATCGTGGTCACGTGCCGTCCCTCGCATTGCACGGCGAGCGTCAGACAGGCAAGGATGCGTTCACCATCCAACAACACCGTGCAGGCGCCGCAGGCGCCCTGGTTGCAGCCTTTCTTGGCTCCGCTCTGACCAAGGTCCTCGCGCAGAAAATCAAGCAACGACACCCTGGCGTCGGCGGGAGGGGAAACGGCTCGGCCGTTGACCGTGATCGGCATGGCGCTCTCCCAGCCGCCCGCGCTCGCCGCAGCAACAGCTGATCGTTGTTTCACTCACAACGACCGCCACCCGGAAAAGTTCGCCTGCGCCAAGCCGGTGCGGCTGTTTGCGTTTCACCTGCAATGCGGTTTCGCGGAGGATCGAGTGGCGGACAGAGAGGGATTCGAACCCTCGGTACGCTTTCACGTACACACGCTTTCCAAGCGTGCGCGATCGACCACTCCGCCACCTGTCCGTTCCACGCCACGCCGTGCGCGCCGCCGAAGGTCGATCCGGCGGGAGGCGGGCCTGATAGAACACGACGGCCCCCTCGGCAAGCGCCTGAGACATACCCATATAGGAGCCGAAGTCATTATTTTCGTGAGAAGCCCCCATGCTGTTCAAGAAGAGCCTCGAGATGCCGACGCAAGAGACCGCCCTGCCCGGCCGGTCCGAACCGCTGCGCACCGACGAGGTCCATTACGTCAACGGACGCCCGCTGAAGGGACCGCATCCGGAGGGCTTTCAGACGGCGATCTTCGGCATGGGCTGCTTCTGGGGTGTGGAGCGGATCTTCTGGAACCTGCCGGGCGTGTGGGTGACCTCGGCCGGCTATGCGGGCGGGATCACGCCGAACCCCACCTATGGGGAAACCTGCACCGGCCGCACGGGCCACACCGAGGTGGTGCAGGTGGTCTTCAATCCGGACGAGATTTCCTACGGCGAACTGCTGAAGGCGTTCTGGGAGAACCACGATCCGACCCAGGGCATGCGCCAGGGCAATGACATCGGCACCACCTATCGCTCGGCCATCTACACGCTGAACGACGAGCAGCAGCGCGAGGCCGAAGCGTCGCGCGACACCTATCAGCAGGCGCTGACGGCGGCGGGGCGCGGGCGGATCACCACCGAGATCGAACCGGCCGGCCCGTACTACTTCGCCGAGGATTACCACCAGGGCTACCTCGCCAAGAACCCGAACGGCTATTGCGGCATCGGCGGCACGGGCGTGACCTGCCCGATCGGCGTGGGCGTGGAGGCCTGACGACACAGCCGGGCGGCGGGGTTTTCACGCGTCGCCGCCCGGCCTAATCATCGGCGCGACCCCCGCCTTGAGTGATCCGCACCATGCCCGCCGCCCGTGACGCCCTTGTCCATCCCGATAAAATTCGCAGCCGCTTCTCGGCGGCGCTGTCGGCCATGTACCGGGCGGAGGTGCCGCAGTACGGCGAACTGCTGAGCCTGGTCGCCGACATCAACGCCGATGTGCTGCGGCGCGACGACGGGGCCGGCCGGCGGCAGGCCGCATCCGGCGATCTGGCCCGCCTGTCGGAAGAACGTCACGGCGCCATCCGCGTCGGCACGGCCGAGGAGCTGGCCACCATCGCGCGCGCCTTCGCCGTGATGGGGATGCAGCCGGTCAGCTACTACAATCTCGCGCCCGCGGGGGTGCCCGTGCATTCGACGGCGTTTCGCCCGGTCGAGCCGGAGGCGCTGCGTCGCAACCCGTTCCGCGTGTTCTGTTCGCTGCTGCGGCTGGAGCTGATCGAGGACGAGGCTCTGCGCGGCGAAGCGGCGCGAACGCTGGCTGGCCGTGACATCTTCACGCCGGGCGCATGCGAACTGATCGAGACGGCCGAGCGCGACGGTGGTCTCGACGAGGCGCAGGCCGACCGCTTTGTCAGCGAGCTGCTGGAGACGTTTCGCTGGCACGCCGAGGCGACGGTGGACGCCCAGACCTATGCACGGTTGGTCGGTGCGCACCGGCTGATCGCCGACGTGGTCAGCTTCAAGGGGCCGCACATCAACCACCTGACGCCGCGCACCCTGGACATCGACGCGGCGCAATCGGCCATGCCCGCGCGCGGCATCGCGCCCAAGGAGACCATCGAGGGTCCGCCGGCGCGCGCCTGTCCGATCCTGCTGCGCCAGACAAGCTTCAAGGCGCTGGATGAGGCCATCGCGTTTCCCTCCGACGAGGGTTCGACGGCCGGGGTCCATACCGCACGCTTTGGGGAGATCGAGCAGCGGGGCGCGGCGCTGACGCCGGCGGGCCGGGCGCTGTATGACGCGGCGCTGGCGTCAAAGGACTTCTCGACCTTGCCTGACGAGTGGGACTCCCTGCGCCGCCAGGGTCTGGCCTGGTTCCGCTACAGCGCCGTCGCGACGGCCGCTCTGGCGGACGGCGGAGACCTGGAGAGCCTGATCGCCGCAGGGGCGGTCACGTTCGAGCCGATCACCTACGAGGATTTCCTGCCCGTCAGTGCGGCCGGCATCTTCCAGTCCAACCTGGGGTCAGAGGCGCGCGACAGCGGCTATGCCGCCGATCCGGCCAAGGCCGAGTTCGAACAGGCGCTGGGTCGCCCGGTGCTGGACGAGATGGCGCTGTACCAGGCCGAGCAGGACGCCTCTCTGGCCACTGCGCTGAAGACGCTCGGCGACCAGGCGCCGGCGGCCGTGATCGTCTGATCCCCGACATACCCGCAGGCGACGATCGGACGCCTTGCGTCGCCGCATCGCCGATATCATAGACCGCGCGTGACACCGCCCGCCTCGCCCTCGGCTCGCCGCTATGACCTGGACTGGATCCGGGTGGGCGCGTTCGGCCTGCTGATCCTCTATCACGTGGGCCTGGTCTATGCGCCCTACGACTGGCACGTGCACAGCGCCCACACCTTTGAGTGGATGCGCGAGGCGGTTCTGATCACCAATCCCTGGCGGCTGACGCTGCTGTTTCTGGTGTCGGGCGCGGCCCTGCGCTTCATGACGGCCCGCCGCACGCCGCGCCAGGTGGCGCGCGCCCGGTTCGAGCGGCTGGCGCCGCCGCTGGTGTTCGGGGCCCTGTTGCTGGTGCCCATTCAGTCGTGGATCGAGGCGATGGACAAGGCGGGCTGGCCCGGCGGCGTCTCGGGTTTCGGCCAATGGTGGACGCACGAGTTCTCGTGGACAGGCCTGGCCGACGGCATCCCGGTCAACCACCTGTGGTTCGTCGTCTATATCGCGGTCTACAGCCTGGTGACGGTAACGCTGTGGCGGCGGCCGGGCGTGCTGCCGCGGCTGGAGGAATGGCTGGAGCGCCATCTTTCGGGGCCGCGCCTGCTGATCCTGCCGATCCTCTACCTGATCTCCATTCGGGTGCTGCTGTTTCCCTTCTTCGGCCTGACCAACATCCTGCACCTGGACTGGTACAATCACGCCCTGTCGCTGGCGGCCTTCGTGTTCGGCTTCGCCAGCGTGACGCGCGAGCCGATCTGGCGCGAGATGGAGCGGTTCCGCTGGATCAGCCTGGGGCTGGCCGTCGTCGCCCTGCCGATCATGATGGCGCAGGTGGCCCATCCCGGCGGCGGCGCCTTCTGGGGCGTGCCGCGCGCTGTGGTCTATGGCATCGATCAGTGGGCGGTGATCACCGCCGTCCTGGGCTTTGGCAGCCGTCATCTGCGGAACCGTCGCAGCCCCGTGTTGACCTATCTGACCGAGGCGACCTTTCCGCTCTATCTGGCGCACCAGACCGTACTGGTCGCCGCCGTCTGGATCCTGCGCCCCGCCGACCTGCCGGCAGGGCTGGAGGCGCTGCTGCTGGCGCTGAGCACCTTTGTCGGCAGTCTGATCGTCTATGAGGCGGTCAAGCGCGTCGGCTGGGCGCGTCCCTGGTGGGGGCTTAAGCCGCGGGATGGCCGGCCATGGCCGCTCGATCTGGAGGCGCTGAGCCGCCCCTCGACCCTGCCGCCCTATGGCCGCCGCCGGCGCCTGCTGTGGGTCGGGACCGCTGCGCCGATCGCCGCCATGGTCATTGTCGGCATGGCCGCCCTCGCCTATCCCGACTTCGACAACGCCACCCAGTACCTGAGCGAACTGGGCGGAGAGACGGCGCAGGCGCCGATCATCTTCAACGCCGGGGTCTTTCTGGCCGGTGTGATGGCCGGGATCGCCGGCATCGGCTTTGGCCTGGCCGTGCATGCGCTCAGCGGCGCGCGCATCGCCGGAGTGGTGGTGGCGGTCGTCTTCGTGATCGCCGGCGCCGGCCTTTCGATGTCGACGCTCTATCCCTGGCCCGATCCGCGGCACATGGTGATCAACCTGGGCCTCGGGATCCAGCTGGCGCCGCTTCTGCTGCTCTGGGGCCTGTCTTCGCGGCGCGACCTGCCCCGGCTGAAGCTGTTTCTTCTGCTGATCTTCCTTGCGATGCTGGCGCTGACGGTCCTGACCAAGCACCTGGTCTTCGCCGGCCTCGTCAACGACGCCAATGTCGGCTGGTGGGAGCGCGCCTACGCCATTGTGCTGGTCGGATGGGTCGGCGTGGCGGCCTGGGCGCTGGAGCGCAAGCTGCGTCCAGAGCCGCCGCTCGGCGCCTCGGCGCTCGGCCTCATCGACGGCGCGCCCTAGCGATCCCCCACTTTTTTGGTTCCCATCAACATCGCGTGATTGAAAATCGCGCGAATGTGATCGATGATGCGAGGTGCTGTGATGCAGCACGCCGCGCCGGTCCGCCTCCCCTGGACCCCGTCGGTCACCGGGAGATCTTGAGCGGCATGAACAAGCTGGCGAGCCGGCCTGCCACGCAGGTTGAAATCGAGAACACCGACTTCGGTCGTTGGGCCTGGCTGCCTGAAGAGGCGCCGCTGGCCATGCCGCGCCAGTCGCTGAGCGCGCCCGAAGACGTCGCCGAGGCCGTTCCCGCCACCTCTCCGATCAACGTCGGCGCGCGCCGCCTGATGCTGCTGGCCGGCACCGTGGTCCTGACGGGCCTCAGCGCCATCGCCCCCTTCTACCTCTATGCCCGCAAGGGCTGGGATTCGATGGAGATGCTGGCGTTCGGCATCTTCATGGTCCTGATCACCGCCATCGCCTGCTGGTTCACCAGCGGCCTGATGGGTCTGTGGGTGCTGATGCGCGGCCGCGACCAGGCCGATCTGGCCTTTGCCCCCAATCCGGCGACGCCGCGCACGCGCACGGCCCTGCTGATGCCGCTGTACAACGAGGACGCCCGCGCCTCCTTCGGACGCCTGGCCGCGATCGACGCCTCGCTGGCGCGCCTGGGTGCCTCGTCCGCCTTCGACATCTTCGTCCTGAGCGATTCGACCAAGGAAGAGGCCGCCGCCGCCGAACTGTCGGCCTGCATGGGCTTTCGCCTGTCCGCCAACAGCCGCGTCTACTATCGCCGCCGTCTCGACAACGTCGAGCGCAAGGCCGGCAATCTGGCCGAGTGGGTCCGTCGCTTCGGCGCCGCCTATGAGAACATGATCGTTCTGGACGCCGACAGCACCATGGCCGGCGAGACCCTGTTGCGCATGGTCGATGCGATGGAGCGCAACCCGGGCGTCGGCCTGATCCAGACCGCCCCGACCATCATCAAGGCCCGCACGATCTTCGCCCGCGTGTCGCAGTACAGCGTGCGCCTGTACGGCCGCGTCGCCGCCGCCGGTCTGGCCTACTGGACCGGCTCGGAGTCGAGCTACTGGGGCCACAACGCCATTATCCGCACGCGTGCCTTCGCCGCCTGCTGCGGCCTGCCGGTGCTGCCGGGCAAGAAGCCGTTCGGCGGCCATGTGCTGAGCCACGACGTGGTCGAGGCCGCCCTGATGCGCCGCGCCGGCTGGGCCGTTCACGTCACCGCCTCGCTGGACGGCTCGTGGGAAGAAACGCCGCCGTCGATCACCGACTTCATCCGCCGCGACCACCGCTGGTTCCAGGGCAACCTGCAGCACCTCGGCCTGATCGCCGCCAAGGGCCTGTCGCCGATGAGCCGGCTGCAGCTGGCCATGGGCTGCATGGCCTATCTGTCTTCGCCCCTGTGGCTCGCCTCGCTGATGGTCGGCCTGTTCATCCAGATGTTCTATCCGGTGGACTGGACCAGCTTCTTCTACATCCTGAACCCGCAGTTCACCCCCTTCATGCTGGCGTCCTTTCTGTCGGGCGTGCTGCTGATCGGGCCGAAATTCATGGGCGCGGCCCTGGTCATCAGCCGGCCGGCCGAGCTGCGCGCCTTTGGCGGCAAGCGCGCCATCGCCAAGGGCATGGCCGCCGAGATCGCCCTGTCGGCCATCCTCGCCCCCATCCTGATGGTCGCCAACACCAAGGCCTTTATCCAGATCGTCTCGGGCCACGACGCCGGCTGGACGACCCAGCAGCGCGATTGCGACGGCCTGTGCTGGTCCGACGCCTTCCGCGCCATGCGCTGGCAGATGATCGCGGGCGTGCTGTTCTCGGCCGCTCTGTGCGTCCGCCCCGATCTGGCCACCTGGTTCGCGCCCATCGTGCTGCCGCTTCTGCTGGCGCCGGCCGTCGCTGTCTGGACCTCCCGCGTGCGCTCGGGCGACGCCCTGGCGGCCAAGGGGTTCCTGGTCACGCCGGTTCAGGACGGCGTGTCGGTCAGCCCGGCCGTGCTGCGGACCGTGCGCTCGCCGCTGCGGGCCGTGTCGGGCGGCGTTTCGTCTCCGGCCCTGGCGCGCACCGGATCGAACTGAGGCGGTTGCGCCACACTCGTTCGGCAACCGTTCCGGTTGAGGCTCTCCGCTGGATCGAGAGCCTCAAAAGGGACATTGTGGACGCGCCGAGGGAACACCCACATGTCCAAGCCCAACTCCGATAACGAGCCCCGCCCCGACCTGCGTCTCGTCGCCGCCGAGGCTGAAATCTACAACCTCATGCGCAAGCCCGAGAGCAACGCCGAGCGCGTGAAGCGCCTGCAGCTGGAGGCGCACGCTCTGGCGCTGGAAGAGGTGGTGGAGCTGGAAAAGGCGCTGCTGAAGGCCGCGGAAATGGCCAAGGCGATCGCCGACGGCGGGGACGCCTATCCGGTGGGCGTGCGCGAGGTCGCATCGCGCATCGCCAGCGACCTTCCGGTCAAGGCCGAGACCATCCGCTCCATCGCCGCCCGCACCGGCTGAGTTTCATCAGCCAAGCGCCTGACGCAAAGAAGCGCCCCGGAGACGACTCCGGGGCGCTTCGTCGTTGCAAGGGCCCTGATCCTCCAGGGCTTTAGTTGAACAGCCCCGCGATGACTGCGGTGATCAGCCCGCCGGCGACCGCGGCAAGCACCACGTCGTTTCCGCTACGGACGTACTGATAGCCACGCGGCGGGGCGCGCAGGCCATAGCGGCCATAGTCGTTCACCACATAGCCGCGGCTGGCGTAGGCCGCCGGCAGGCGCTGACCATAGCTCCACTGGCGAACCTGATAGCCGCGCGGGGCGACATAGCGGCCGGCGTTGTAGCGGCGCTCGGCGCGCTGATACCGGGCGTAGGCGCGCGCGTCGGCCCGATCCTCGCGACGCTCCTGGCGCCGTTCGGCGCGCTCGTTCTGGCGGTGCTGCTGGCTGTAGCCGTGGCGCGACTGCGCCTCTGCGGCGGAACTCAGACCGACCGTGCTGGTGGCGATGACGGCGGCGACGGTGGCGGTGAGAATCTTCTTCATGGCGTATCTCCAATGTCGGACCAGCCCGACCTTGAGATCACCTTGCGCCCGGCCCGCTGAGGCGCGTCTGAACGGCCATGATCACCTGCCGTTCATGCGCCGATCCTCGACCACAAGGCTTGATGCGCCTGTCTGAAGACAGGATCATGGAACAGCACCGCCACCCGCAAAGGACATCCTCATGACCCTACGCTTCGACAACCGCGTGGCCATCGTGACCGGCGCGGGCGGCGGCCTGGGCCGGGAGCATGCGTTGGCGCTGGCGGCGCGTGGAGCCCGGGTCGTGGTCAACGATCTGGGCGGCGCCCGCGACGGATCGGGCGGATCCGCCAGCGCAGCCGAGGCCGTGGTCGCCGAGATCGAGGCGGCGGGCGGTGAGGCGCTGGCCAGCGGCGCCTCCGTCACCGACGCCGACGCGGTGCAGGCCATGGTCGATCAGGCCCTGGCTCGCTGGGGCCGCATAGACATTCTGGTGAACAACGCGGGCGTGCTGCGTGACAAGAGCTTCGCCAAGATGACGCTGGAGGACTTCCGCTTCGTGGTCGATGTTCACCTGATGGGCGCGGTCAACTGCACCAAGGCGGTGTGGGACACGATGCGAGAGCGGAACTACGGCCGCATCGTCATGACGACCTCCTCTTCCGGCCTGTACGGCAACTTCGGCCAGTCCAACTACGGCGCGGCGAAGATGGCTCTGGTCGGCCTGATGCAGACGCTGGCGATCGAAGGGGCCAAGAACGACATCCGGGTCAACTGCCTTGCGCCCACCGCCCATACCCGCATGACCGAGGACCTCGGCGCGGGCCTTCCGCTGGAGGCGCTGGACCCCGCCCTGGTCACCCCCGGCCTGCTGCATCTTGTTGGCGACGACGCGCCCAGCCGCTGCATCCTGGCCGCCGGCGCGGGCGGGTTCGAGCGCGCCTATGTCACCCTGACCCAGGGCGTCCACATCGTCGGACCGGACGCCGCCGACGAGATCGGCGCCCGCTTCGATGCGATTTCGGATCGAACCAACGAGATCGTGCCTGAGATGGGCGCCGCACAGGCGATGCTTGAACTCACCAAGGCGCGGTCGAACCTGTAGCGGCCCGAGTCGAATACCTGAAACCAGGTCAGGCTGGACTAGCCGATCAGACGCGCTGCCGCCGCTCGCGCCTCGTCGGTGATCTCGGCTCCCGACAGCATGCGGGCGATCTCCTCGCGGCGGCGGGCCTCGTCCAGCGCGACCACCGTGGTCGTGGTCAGGCCCGCCTTGTCGGACTTCATCACCTTCCAGTGGGCGTGACCGCGCGCCGCCACCTGCGGACTGTGGGTGACGACCAGCACCTGGGCGCCGGACGACAGCCGCTGCAGACGGCTGCCCACGGCCTCGGCTACGGCGCCGCCCACGCCTTGGTCCACCTCGTCAAAGATCATCACCGGCTGGCGCGTGTCCTCTCGGCTGGCCAAGGCCGCCTTCATCGCCAGGGCAAAGCGCGCCAGCTCGCCGCCCGACGCCACTGCGTCCAGCGGCCCGAAGTCGCGACCCGCGTTGGTGGCGATCTGGAACCGCACCGTCTCGACGCCCTCCGGCCCGCGCCGTCCGTCGATCGGCTCCAGCGCCACGCGAAAGCGCGCCCGCTCCAGCTTCAGCGGTCCCAGCTCGCCCATGACGGCCGCCGTCAGCCGCTCGGCCGCCGCCTCTCGCGCCGAGGTCAGAAAGGTCGCGGCCAGATCATAGGCTTCGACAGCGGCCGCCGCTTCCCGCCCGGCGGCGGACAGCGCCTCCGCTCCGTCCTCGATGAGGCGCAGCTGTTCGCGCAGGCGAATGCGGAGCCTGGGCAGACCGTCCACCGTCGTGTGCAATTTGCGCGCGGCGGCTCTTAGCGCGAACAGCCGCTCTTCGGCCTTGTCCAGCCGACCGGGCTCGAAGTCGAAGGCGTCGGCGGCGGCGTCCACGGCGGCGATGGCTTCGGCCGCCTCCACCATGGTCCGGTCGATCGCCTCGACCGCCGCGCCCAGGCTCACGATCACCGGATGGTCGCCCTCGGCGCCCGCCTGCCCGGCCCTCTGACGCGCGTGCTCGACCGCGCGCAGGGCCGCGCCCAGCTTCTGGCTCAGTTTGTCGCCACCCAGCTGGGTGCGCGCGTCGGCCAGGTCCGAGAGCGCCTTTTCCGCCGCCCCCAGGATGGCGCGCTCGCCGGCCAGTTCGGTTTCCTCGTCCTCGCGGGGATCGAGCGCATCCAGCTCGGCGAGGTTCAGCGCGATCTCCTCGGAGCGGGACGCCGCGTCCGCGGCCTGCGCCTTCAACTCGGCCAGACGCGCCTCGGCCGCCTTCAGCGTCGACGACGCCTTGGCCACAGCCTGAAGCTGCGGCGACAGCCCGCCGTAGGCATCGAGCAGGCCCCGGTGCGTGCGCCAGTCCAGCAGACCCACCGTCTCGTGCTGCCCATGCACCTCCACCAGGCTCGCGCCGATCTCGCGCAGGGCGGTCACCCCCGCCGGCTGGTCGTTGACAAAGGCGCGGCTGCGGCCGTCGGCGGAGACCACGCGGCGCAGGATCAGGTCCTCGCCGGCGGCGACCTCAATGCCCTTGTCCGCCAGCGACTGCAGCAGCGCCTCGTCATCCGGCGCGGAAAAGACGGCGGTGGCCGAGCCCTGTTTGGCGCCGGCGCGCACCAGTCCCGCATCGCCCCGCGCGCCCAGAGCCAGGCCCAGGGCGTCCAGGATGATCGACTTGCCCGCGCCCGTTTCGCCCGTCAGCACGGTCAGCCCGCCCTCGACCTCGAGGTCCAGCACATCAACCAGCACGATGTCGCGGATGGACAGCGCGGTCAGCATGGGCGCACGCGATGAGGCATGGTTGGCGTTTACAGTGCGTCGTCGGCTTTGGATATCAGAGACCCGACGCTCGACGCAGCGCCGCATTGATCCCCGACTGCCACCCCGCGCCCTGCGCACGCCAGTGCTCCAGCAGATCGGCGTCCAGCCGCAGTGTCACCTGCTTCTTCGGCGTTTCCGCCTTCGGGCGGCCGGGCGAGCGACGAAACTGGTTCAGCACGGATTCGGGCAGCACCTCCCGCGCGGGGCGCGCGCGGGCGAAATCAGCCTCCGTCCACTCGGGATTGTCTGGGTCGGTAAGATCAACCTCATGAGGCATGACGTCGTATCTCCTTTTGATGAGCGCGGCGCAGGCTGATTGCACGTATGGCGCCCTCGCGGATCGTGAATACAAAGCAGTAGGCCAGGTCATCGATCCGGCCGAAAGCCCGGTAGCGCCGCTCACCATAGTCTTGGCGATCATCCTCGATCACCGTTGCACTCTCCAGGTTCATCTCCGACGCCCGAGCCAGAGACACGCCATGCTTGGCGGTGTTGATCGCATCCTTGGCCGGATCGAACAGCACCATTTATGTAGCTACATAAACGCCGGCGTCAAGGATCGGATCAGCCGGGGATGATGCGCTCCAGCCAGCTTTCGCGCCGTCCTTCCGGCGCCACGTCCGGCCGTGCGCCCTCGTCAGTCAGCAGGGCGTAGGCCTCTGCGTACCAGGGGCTGCCTGGATAGTTGTAGCCGAGCACCGAGCCGTTGCGCACCGCCTCGTCCTTTAGGCCCAGCATCAGATTGACCTCCACCAGGCGATACAGCGCCTCGGGCGAGTGCGAGGTGCGCTGGAAGTCGGAGTTCGCGATCACGGCCTTGTAGCGGTTGATGGCCGCCAGCGGCTGATTGGCGCGCTGGTAGTAGCGGCCGATGTTCATTTCCTTGCCGGCCAACTGGTCGTTGACCATGTCGATCTTGACCGAGGCGTCGGTAGCGTAGGCTGTGCCCGGATAGCGGCGCTGCACGTCGCGCAAACCGGTCAGAGCCGCCTCGGCATAGGCCTGGTCGCGGCCCACATCGACGATCTGCTCGAAGTTGCAGATGGCGCGCATGTAGAAGGCGTAGGCCGCCGACGGATTGCCAGGAAACAGCTGGATGAACCGATCCGCCGCCGCCGTCGCCTCGGCGTAGTTGCCGTTCTGATAGTAGGCGTAGATCTGCATCAGGATCGCGCGGCGGGCCCAGTCCGAATACGGGTGCTGGCGCTCGACTTCCTGGAAATAGTCCACCGCGTCCGACCAGCGTCGGCTCTGCAGCCGGTCGTAGCCGGTGTTGTACAGCAGCTCGACCGGGCGCTCCTCATAGGCCAGGCGCGGGCGGTTCCGGTTCCCGGCGCAGGCCGAGACCGACAGGGCGGCGATCACAGCCGCCATGACCACCAAGCCCGAGCGAGAACGGCGAACGCCCGGAAGCGAAAAGGAAGCGGACAAGGACAGACCTCATGACGAACGGAGCGCCGTCCCCGACGGCGCCCGGCAAGCGATTGCGGCGATCCCTAGCACCCGTGGCCGAAACGCGCCATGCGCCGGAAACTTGGGCGTATGGCTTGTTCCCCGCCGCGCCGCTGCTAAAGAGCCGCCGACCGACGCCGTCAATGGCGTGGCGATGACGGCGAAAGGATGACCGGCCATGAAGCTGCTTTCCGGCAACTCGAACAGGCCCCTTTCCCAGGCGATCGCCGACCACCTCGACGCCCCGCTCACGCGCACCCAGGTCAAGCGGTTCGCCGACAACGAGGTCTTCGCCGTCATCGAGGAAAACGTCCGGGGCGAGGACGTTTTCGTGATCCAGTCGACCTCCTATCCGGCCAACGACAACCTGATGGAGATGCTGATCATCACCGACGCCCTGGTGCGCGCCTCGGCCCGCCGGATCACAGCGGTGATGCCCTACTTCGGTTATGCGCGGCAGGACCGGAAGACCGGCGGCCGCACGCCGATCTCCGCCAAGCTGGTGGCCAATCTGATCACCCGGGCCGGCGCCGACCGGGTGCTGACCATGGACCTGCACGCGGGCCAGATTCAGGGCTTCTTCGACATCCCGACCGACAATCTGGTCGCCATTCCCGTCCTCGCCCAGGACATCAAGGAACACTATCCGCGCGGCGACGACCTGATGATCGTGTCGCCGGACGTGGGCGGCGTGGTGCGCGCCCGCGCCCTGGCCAGCCGCCTCGACGCCGACCTTGCCATTGTCGACAAGCGCCGTCCCAAGGCGGGCGAGAGCGAGGTCATGAACATCATCGGCGACGTGTCGGGCCGTCGCTGCATCCTGTTCGACGACATCGTCGATTCCGGCGGCACGCTGGTCAACGCCGCCAAGGCCCTGATCGACGACGGCGCGACCGAGGTCTCGGCCTACATCAGCCACGGCGTGCTGTCCGGCCCGGCGGTCCAGCGCGTCGCGGACGGCCCGTTGAAGGAGCTGGTCATCACCGACTCCATCGAACAGCCCCACGAAGTCTTGACCTGCGGGAAAATCCGAACGGTTTCAGTCGCTCCTCTTATCGGTGAAGCTATCCGCCGGATCGCAAACGAGGAATCGGTCTCGAAGCTGTTCGATTAACCTTCGAAAAACCATTTACGCCGCGTTATAAGCCCTCCAGTTCCGGCGACCACACCCCCTGGTCGTCTCGCGTTCTTCCGGGATCATGCGTTCATGACCAAGGCTTCCCCCAGCCGCGGCCTGTCACTTGCCGCTATCGCCGCCGCCGTCTTCCTGGCCAACTGCGCCAAGCCGGAGGCTGACGCCCCGCCGCCGCCCGTCGCGCCGCCGCCCCCGCCGCCCGTGACCCTGAACGAGGGCGTGGCCCAGGCCGCCTCAATCTATGTCGCCTTCCTGCGCGACGCCCAGACCATTCAGCCGGGCGGCTTCACCGACGCCGAGTCGATTCAGGCCGCCATCCGCAAGGGCGCGGCCTATGAACCGGCCCAGCTGTCGCGCGGGCTGATCGCCTATGGCTCGATCATCGCCCTGCAGTCGCCCGAGTTCGTGGCCGGCGTGCGCCAGTTCGCCGTTGATCCGACGCAGCGCCAGCAGGTCGTCGCCCAGATCGTGGCCGATCCCGCCTACGCCGCGACCCTGCCGGGCGCCGACGCCGCCGCCGGCCTGATCGCGGCCACCGTAGGCCGCGACGCCACCGCCATGGTCGCGATCGCCGACGGCATCGAGAACGACGCCTATACGATCCAGGAACGCAATGACCCGCGCCGCCGCTGGGCCACGACCCACCTGACGGAACGCGAAGTGCGCCTGGAGGCCGCCAAGTCCGCCTCCATCGCCCAGATGCTGCCGTCGGCCGACGAGTCCGCCCGCCTGTTCACGGCGGCCAACGCCGGAACCGGCCTGGCCGTAGAGGCCGGGCGCAGCGGCCCGCCCTACACGCCCGCCGTGGTCCGCTCGCTGGCCATCGCCGCCCTGGCGGCTCTCGGCGCCGCAGGCGACGAGGCGCGCGCCAACACCGAGGCGCTGACGGTGGAATCGAACAACGAGTTCTGCCTGAACATGTCCAAGCTGATGCTCTATCAGTGCCTGGCCGCTTCGCGCCCCAGCTATGAAGACATGTTCTGCCTGGGCCGCCACATCACCCGCGACCTGGCCAGTTGCACCACCCAGGCGCTGCGTCCGCCGCCGATCATCAGCGTGGGCGAGCCGGTGACCACCAGCACCGTCGCCAACGCTGTGCCGGTCCAGACGCCCGTCCAAACCCCAGTCCAGACCCCCGCCGCTTCGAACTGAACCGTGAATACAGAAAGCCCGCCGGATGCTCCGGCGGGCGTGCTTTCTTGCTTCGCGGCCAGGGCGATCCGCCCTATCGATTCGCCCGCTCGTGATCCTGTGCTAGGGTAAGGTCATGGCCGACGGCGCCCTGACATTGACCCTGGATGACGCCACCGTGGCCCGCCTCGCCGAGGCGGCTGCCCTGGTCGGCCAGACGCCCGAGGCCTACGCGGCCGATCGCCTGGCCGAGACCCTTTCACCCAGTCTCGCTCACGACTGGACCGAGGCCAACGCGCGGCTGGCCGAATACGATCGCACCGGCGAGTATGTGACGCTGGAGGAGTGGTCCGCAGCGTTCAAGGCCGATGTGGAAGCGCGCCTCGCACGTCGCGCGTGAGGGTTCGCCTTTCCATTCAGGCAACGGCGGATCGCCACCGACTGGCCGCCTTCCTCGCCGAACATGATCAAGGCGCCGCCTTGCGCGCCGTGGACGCCATCACGACCGGCATCGCCCAACTCGCCCTCACGCCTCTGATGGGCATGCAGATCGGCGGCCTTCGCGAGCTCTACATCCGCTTCGGCGACAGCGGCTACGTCGTCCAGTACCGGATCGACGCTGAGGCCGTCATCGTCGCCCGCATCTTCCACATGCGCGAAGCACGCTAGGCAGCGAGGGCGCTGGTTAAGGGCGTGCGTGCGAAATCCTCGCCCACGAACAGCAGCGGAACAGATCGCCTATCAGCGACTTCGTAAGCGAAGCAATCGCCGAAATTCAGGGCGGCCGCATGCACGCCCTTGCCCCAGCGCCCGTAGATTCCGGCGATTCGGCGAGCGACGTCAGCTGTCACAGCTGCCTGCTCAAATCCCAACCCGTCGATTAGCCTCTCCATTTCGGCGCCCAGGCCGCGACGCTCGGCGACGATCAGCGCCTCCGCCATTGTCGCGGTGGAGATGACCAGGGCGTCATCGGTCTCAAGCGCCGAGGCGCAGGCGTCCGCCTGAGGTTCTTCAAGCAGGATCGCCATTAAAGCCGAGGTGTCGACCGCGATCACCGAGGCAGGCCGTCATCGTCGTACAGGAAATCTTGGCTGCGCGCTGCCTCCGGCCCGCAGGTCGTCTTGGTACGGGCGGACTGGCGAACGGCCTGCAGCAACTCACCTCGGCGATCCCGGTGCTGCCGGTCTTCGGCAGGCGCCAGCCGCACGGCCGCTCGTCCGTGCCGGGTCAGGACGATCTCCTCGCCGCGCTCGGCGCGCCGAACCAGGTTCGTCAGCGTCCTCTTCGCATCTGTAACCGATATCTGCATGCGCGAAGAATGGTCCAGACGATGGTCCACTTCAAGTCAGACCAGCACCACCCTTCCCGCCTCCATCCGGAACGCCACCCCCGTTCGCTGGAACAGCCGGGCGATCACCGCCGCCGGATCAGGCGCGCCTTCGTCCAGCAGTCTTTCGATGTCGAGGCGCAGCGACGGGTCGCGGGACACCTCTGTCAGGGCGTCCAGCCACTCCTCGCGGCTCAGCACGCCGTCACGCCGGTTTTCGTCGATCAGGGGCTTCAGGAAGTCGAGCCAGTCGCCTCCGGTCGCCCGGGCTTGCGCCCCCTCGGCAGCGAGGGCGAAGACGGCGCCGCAGGCATAAAAGGCGCGCTGCTCGCCTCGCTGGTTCGCCGTGACGACCGAGCGATCGCGCGAAAGATCGGTGCAGTCGTCGACCTCCGTCTGCAAGGCGGCCACGTCGTCATAGGTCGGATTCAGCGCCTTTAGCGCCCTCACCGCCATCAGGTCGGCCCCGCCTTCGGTGATCCAGGCGTCGCGGGCATATTCATAGCGCACCGTCTGTCCGAGCCAGAAATGCGCGCTCTCGTGGCCGATGAACCAGCGCGACACCGTCAGCATCTCCGCCGTCGGATTCAGAACTCCAGCGCCTTCGAAGCTCATGGTGATCAGGCCCGGCATGACGCTGCCGCCCATGCTCGTTATCCGCTCGGTCGGCCCATTCCAACTGATCATCACCGTGGGCCGGTCGGTCTGCCCGCGCCCCAGCCGCCGCGTGTACCAGTCGCCAACCCGCGGGGCGAAGCCGCCGACCTGTTCGCCGATCCAGGCGGGCAGCGCCGGGTCCATTATGGTGGTCAGCCGCTCGCCGTCGACCTGCTCGACCTGTCCGAACAGAACATAGCTGTTGCCGTCGTCGGTAACGGCGCGGTCCAGCCGTTCGCCGCCCAGCAGCACGGGACCAGCGGCGTCTCGCCACGTCACGACAGGCGTCGGCCCCACCTGCACGCCGTTCAGATCCTCCGGCATCGCGGCCAGCGCCGCCTCCGAATCAACGGGAAAGATGTCGAACTGGCGCGTCGGCAGCGCGACGGCGCCGGTCGTGAACGCCAGCGTCTCGTAGCCGGCCTCGATCTGAGCGTGAGCCGGCGTAAAGGCGATCCGAACCTCTCTCGGCACGGACCCGCCTCCTGTCGCGCGCAGGACGTCAAAGGCGCCGCGCCGCTCCAGCACCACGCCCGGCGTCTCGACCGTCCATTGCTTCAGCCGCCAGGGAAGACGCACCTCCGCAATCAGCTCCGAACGGGAAAAGGCCCAGATCGGAGCCTCCCGGCCGAAGCGGTAGTCCGCCGTCCAGCGATCGCCATCCCGAGTGACCTCCACCGTCGTACGCCCCTGCGCGACGTGTCGGCTCGCGCTGTCCCTGACCGGCGCCGAGGCGCAACCCACGACGCCTGCGCTCGCCATGAGGCTTGCACCGGCGATCAGCGCGCGGACGGCGTCACGAAGCTTCATGGGGTTCCCGGTTCTTCTCGTCTTCATCATAGGGCTGGGAGCTAGACCGCCGCATCCAGCGCGCGGCGGGCTGCGGCCAGCTCGTCGGCCATCACGGTCTTCAACCTTTGCGGCTGCAGGATGACGGCCTGTTCGCCCCAGGTGAACAGGTGCCAGGCCAGTTCGCGCATGCCCGAGGCCCGGAAGCGCACGATCACGCCGCCGTCCGGCTGATCCTCGAAGCTCTGGGTCGGGTGCCAGCGCCAACCCCTGGCCTCGTCCGCCCCGCCCGGCGCGATGCGGATCGCCACGTCCTCGATCTCGTCCTGATAGATGCCGAACGACTGGCTGGCGAAGGCGCCCAGGTCGAAGTCTGCGGGCGGGATCGCCACCCCCTCCTGCGCCGCCACATGGCTCATCCGGTCCAGGCGAAAGGTCTGGATGCGCCCGCTCTCGCGATCCGCCGCCACCAGATAGTTGGCCCGGCCGAACATCACGCCGCAGGGGGCGACCGAGCGCCGCCTCGGCTCGGCGCCCGGCCGGGCATAGGTGAAGCCCAGCGGCTGCTGCGCCAGGACCGCCCCCCGGATCGCGGTCAGCAGGCCCTCGTCCGCCGAGGGGCGCGGCCCCGCCTGCACCGCGATGGTCTCGGCCCGCACCAGGGCCTCCAGATCGGGCGCCATTCGGTTCAGGGTGGTCGAGCGCATCGCCGCTTTCAGCTTGCGCTCCAGCCCCTCCAGCGCCTGCGCCCGCGCGCCCTCGCCCGCCGCACGCAGCCCTTGCGCCGCCTTGCTCAGTTCCAGCATCTCGGTCGCGGTCGGCGCCTGCTCGAACGCCGACAGCCCGCCGCGGATGCGCCAGCGCTTGGTCGGCGGATCGGACACCTCCTCAACCGTTGGAAACAGCATCAAGACGGCGTCGCGCATCCGTTCGGCGGTGCGGCGGCCTACGCGCATCTCGGCCGCCATCTCGTCCAGCGTCAGGCCCTCGGCGCTGGCCGCCATGCGCCGCGCCAGTTCGATCACCATGGCCGCCTTGTCGTGCCTCACGCCGCCTCCATCTTCATACGTCCGTTTCTGGCGCAATGCTGCTGCATTGTCTCAACATCAGCAAGAGGCAATCGCTTCAAGGAGAGACGTCCATGGGACAGGCCTTCCACCCCGCAGCCGCCGTAAACGCCAGCCGCTACATCATCGTGCCGTGCGAGGCGGACGGCGCCGCGGACCTGGCGGTGATCTGGGATCGGCTGGAGGAACAGGTGGTGGACGTCATCTCCGCCGCCGCCAGCGCCCGCTACTCCGAGGAGGACGCCCTGTGGGACGAGGCGATCGCACCGGCTCACGCCAGTGAATGGCGCATGGCGGCGTGATCAGACCGCGAGCTTGGGTCCGGCGACCGCGTCCGGCTTGCGGTTCAGGCGACCGTTGATCCAGTCGCGACCCGGCGTCTCGATCCAGCGGTAGGTCAGGGCCGACAGGCCGACGATGGCCGCGATCACGGCGAGCGACAGCAGATCGTTCAGCCAAACCGAGCCCAGGTCCACCCGCCGCCCGTTCGGCATCAGCTGGAGATTGCGCGCCGCGATCAGGCCGATCGTGATCACCAGCATATGGACCATATAGATCGAGTAGGACCAGTGGCCGAGCCGGATCATCGGCCGGGTCGCCAACCACCGCGACACGCGGCCGCCCTCGCTGGCGAACACCCAGATGGCGACGGCGAACAACAGCGGGGCCAGCACCTCCCACGGGCCGCGCAGGGTGGACACGAACACGACCACCGCGACCAGGCAGAGAGGCTCCATCCAGCCCGTCAGGCGCGGCGACAGGTCCGGCCCCGCGCTCCAAAGCCGGTGCGTCAGGCACCCCAGGAAGAAGCCGTAGGCGGCGCGAGGAAAACCAAAGCTGTAGGTGGTGTTCATGAAGCGTGGCGCGAAGTTCAGCACCACCAGCGCGCCCGCCACCGCGATCAACACCGCCCATATGTTGAAGCGCCGGGGCATCCACAGCAGCAAGGCGGCGAAAACGGCATAGCAGCCCATCTCCACGCTGATGCTCCAGGCCGGTCCGTTCCAGGTGAGGTAGGGATGGATGCCATAGGCCTGGACCAGCAGGAGGTTGGTCAGCAGATACTCCGGCGCCCGGTCGCGCGCGAACGGCGTGATGTCGTCGAAGTGGAACCACAACCGACAGAACTCCAGCACCACGAAGGCGCCCAGCACCGCCACGTGCAGCGGCCACACGCGGCCCACTCGCCGGATCAGGAACCGCCGGACGTCCCGTCCACTGCTCAGCCGCGCGCCATAGGCATGGGCGATGACGAAGCCCGACAGCACAAAGAAGAAGTCCACAAACAGATAGCCGTGCCGCGTCAGCGCCAGCCCATGCAGATGGCTCGACACCGGCAGGTGAAACAGCACCACCAGCAGGGCGCACACCCCCCTCAGGCTGTCCAGCACCTCAAACCGGGTCGTCTTGGAAATCATCGCGACGGAATAGCGCCAAGCGGCGCCGTCGCCTAGCGCAGGCCGGTCTGCGCGTCAGAACACATCGACGAACGCCGCCTTGGCGGCGTCGTTTGTGCCGTCGGCGGTGGCCTGGCCGTTCTTGACCACGGCGATGCCGATCGGCCCTTGTCCCCCGGTCTTCTTCAGGGTGCAGCGGCCGTTGTCGGTGGGCAGGCGGCCGCGCATGGGGCCCGAACCGGTGTGGGTGATCTGATTGGTCAGGGCGCCCTGCACCGTCACCGGGCGGAAACGGCAGTCCAGAGACCAGCTGGCGCCCTGCGGCGCGGCGACGCTCCAGTGCAGGCCGCCTTGTGGATCGACCCCACGCAGGCCCTGCGCCATGGCGGCGGGGGCGACGACGGACGCCACGGCGGCGACAAGGAACAGCGACTTCATAAGCAACTCCGGATCAGGCGCCCGTGCGGGCGAGCCGCCACAGGGCGGCGGCGATGAACAGCGGGCCGAGCAGCAGCATCACCCAGTCGAACACGCCAAGCGCGCGGTCCTGGGTAATCACTCGAACCAGAATGCCGGAAAACACCATCACCACGCCGCAGTCGCGCAGGCGCATCTGGCGCAGCGGCGTGCGCCCCATGAACCAGCTACACAGCCACAGTCCGAACCCCAACCCCGTCGCGATCCAAGAGGCGAGAACCGCCAGCCGGACCGGATCGGCGAGCGTCTCGGCCGTCAGAGCGCGTGCTCCGGCTTGGTCTTCAGAGCGATGATCCCGGCCACGATCAGCACGGCGGCGCAGATCACGGCGGCGATCAGATTGCCGCCCGGGTGGAACCACAGCGTCAGGAACAGCACCAGCGCGGCCACGCCCAGCGAGCCCCACTTGGTCAGGTTCATGAACAGGCCATAGGTGGCGTGCTGTTCGTTCAGCGGCATGGAGCCGTGCACATAGGCCTGCGCATCGGCGTCGGCGTGAACGGTCGCGTTCTCCACGAAATTCGCTTCGCCATCGGTGACGACGGGGTGGTGCGGGTCGGCCATGTCGCGGTTCCGTTGAGGGATCGTGGCCGCGACTATAGCGAGCCTTGGCCGGGGCTCAAGACAGAGCCTCGAACTGATCGATCAGCCGTTCCAGCCGGTTGCAGCCCACGCTCCAGAAGGCCGGATCGCGCGGATTCAGGCCTAAGGGCTTCAGCGCATCCACATAGGTCCGGGTCCCGCCGCCAGCCAGCAGTTCGCGATACAGCGGCGTGAATCCCGCCGGATCGTTCCTGCGCGCCTCCATCAGCGCCGCCACCAACAGGTCCCCGAACGCATAGGCGTAGACATAGAAGGGCGAGTGGAAGAAGTGGCTGACATAGCTCCACCAGGTCTCGTAGCCGGGGTTCAGCGTCACCGCGGGCCCCAGCGAGGCGCCCATCTCCTCAAGCCAGATGGCGTTGATGCGATCCGGTGAAACCTCGCCGGTCAGCCGCTCGTCGTGGAAGCGGGTCTCGAACCGGTGAAAGGCGATCTGGCGCACCACCGTGTTCAGCCCGTCCTCGATTCGTCCGGCCAGCAGGCCCCGCTGCTCGGCCTCCGGCGCCTCGGCCAGCAGCCGGTCGAAAGTCAGCCCCTCGGCGAAGATGGAGGCGGTCTCCGCCAGCGTCAGCGGCGTGTCGGCCAACAGCGTCCCCTGCCCCGCAGCCAGGGTGTTGTGCACCGCATGGCCCAGTTCGTGCGCCAGCGTCAGCACGTCCCTGCGCTCGCCCATCCAGTTCATGAAGACATAAGGGTGCCGGCTGGCGGTCACCGGGTGGCAGTAGGCGCCCGACTGCTTGCCCGGCCGCGCCTGGGCGTCGATCCATGGCTGGTCGAAGAAGCGGCCCGCCCGCTCTGCGAAGTCGCCGCCCAGGGCGCCGAAACTGTCCAGCACCACCTCACGCCCCTGCCGCCAGTCATAGGCGCGCGGCGGCGTCATCTCGATGGGCGCATTGCGGTCCCAGTGGTCCAGCGCCGTCTTGCCCATCGCCTTGGCCTTCAGCGCGTAATAGCGGTGCGACAGACGCGGATAGGCGGCGGCCACGGCCTCGGCCATCGCATCCACCGCCTCGCCGTCGACCTCATTGGCCAGGTGACGGCTGTCGGCCGGGCGTTTGAAGCCGCGCCAGCGATCCTCCATCGCCTTGTCGGCGGCGATGGTGTTCAGCACCAGCGACATTGTCGAGGCGCGCTCCGCAAACGCCTCCGACAGCCCCTCCGCAGCCTGGCGCCGCCGCTCAGGGGCTGGATCCGACAGCCGGTTCAGCGCCTCGGCCAAGGTCAGCGTCTCGTCGCCGGCCTCGGCGCGCAGCGCCGCCATCTGTTCATCGAACAGGCGCGGCCATTGTGCGGTGATCGGCCCGCGCTCGGCGATGAAGGTCTCGAGTTCGGCCGACAGCTCGTGCGGCTTGGTCGCGCGCACGCGCCGCAGCCAGGGCCGCCAGCGCGCCGCAGCCGGACGCGCAGCCAACGCCGCCTCGATCTCGGCCTCCTCCAACGCGTTGATCTCCAGGGTCAGCCACACGGTAGGTGTAGCGATCGCGGTGATCTTCTCGCGCAGGTCCGCCTCGAACCCTTGCGCCGCCGCATCGTCGCGCTGGGTCGAGGCCGACAGAAAGGCGTAGGCGCCGATGGCGCCCAGATGCTCCGACGCCTGTTCGTACAGGGTGATCGCCCGGTCCAGCCGCTCTCCCAGCAGCGTCGCGTCCGCGCGTGCGGCCTTCAGCCGCCCTTGCAGGGCGTTCAGATCGTCCACCACCGCCTTTGCCTGCGCCAGGTCGGCGGCCAGGCCCGCATCCTCGCGCGAGACGTAGAGATCGGAAAGGTCCCACAGCGGGGCATCGGCGGTCGGGGCTTTGAAGGGCGCATTCATGCCTCTGTTGTGGGGGCCGACCGGTCGTCCCGCAACCGCGTTAACCCTCCGCTCACCCAACCGCACAACGCGATCTTCACGCCGTTCCGCCTAGAACCGTCCCGAAACGGGTCAAAGGCTTGGCCCGCCAACGAGGCGCCCTTTACATGGCCAAGACCGTCCTGGTGGTCGACGACGATCCGACCCAGCGCCGCCTGATCCAGGCCGTGCTGGACCGCGAAGGCTACGCCGTCGTCCACGCGACCGGCGGCGGCGAGGCGGTCGATCGCATGACGCGCGGCGGCGGCGCGGACGTCGTCCTGCTCGACATGGTCATGCCCGAGATGTCGGGCATGGAGTGCCTGGCCGAACTGCGCGCCGCAGGCGTCACGACGCCCGTGATCGTGCTGACCGCCAACGGCGGCGTCGATGCGGTGGTCAAGGCCATGCAGGCCGGCGCCCAAGACTTCTTCGTCAAGCCTGTCAGCCCCGAACGCCTGCTGATCGGGGTCAGCAACGCGCTCCAGCTGACGCAGCTTTCGGCCGAGGTCGGACGCCTGACCAAGCGCGCGCAGGGCCGCGCCAGCTTCGACGACATCGTGGGCGACAGCGCCCCCATGCGGATGGTTAAGGCGCTGGGCGCCCGCGCCGCCAAGTCCTCCATCCCCGTGATGATCACCGGCGAAAGCGGCGTCGGCAAGGAGGTCATCGCTCGCGCCCTGCACGGCGCCTCCGACCGGGCGGGCAAACCGTTCGTGGCGGTGAACTGCGGCGCCCTGCCCGCCAACCTCGCGGAATCCATCCTGTTCGGGCACGAAAAGGGGGCCTTCACCGGCGCGGTCGAGAAGACGCTGGGCAAGTTCCGCGAGGCGGACGGCGGCGCCCTGTTCCTGGACGAAATCGGCGAGCTGCCGCTCGATCTCCAGGTCAAGCTGCTGCGCGCGCTTCAGGAAGGCGAGATCGATCCCGTCGGCGGCAAGCGGCCGGTCAAGATCGATGTCCGCATCGTCTCGGCCACCAACCGCGATCCCGAGCAACAGGTGCGGGACGGCGCCTTCCGCGAGGACCTGTTCTATCGCCTGAACGTCTTTCCGATCGAGGCGCCGTCGCTGCGCCAACGACGCGAGGACATTCCCGCCCTGATCGACCACTTCATCGCCCGCTTCAACGCCGAGGAGGGCAAGCGCATCGCCGGATGCGCGCCCGAGACCCTGGCCATGCTTCAGGCGTTCGAATGGCCGGGCAATGTGCGCCAGCTCGAAAATGCGGTGTTTCGCGCCATCGTGCTGGCCGATGCGCCCTTCCTGCAGCCGCACGACTTTCCGGCCATTTCCGGTGTCGCGGCGCCCATCGGCGGCGGCGAGGCGGCGCCCCGGGTCGCCTCGCTCGTGGAATTGCCGCCGCTGCCCGAGCAGCCGATCCGCATCCTCGACGAGCGCGGCCATCTGCGCACGCTGGAGGACATCGAGCACGACCTGATCCAGCACGCCATCGCCGTCTACGCTGGCCACATGAGCGAAATCGCCCGCCGCCTCGGCATCGGCCGCTCCACCCTCTACCGCAAGGTCCGCGAGCAGGGCCTGGAGGGACAGTTGAAGGAGGCGGGGTGATTAGGCCTCGAGCCTCTTCAAGAACTCCTCCACGCTTCCCCTTCCGTCATCCTCGGGCTTGACCCGAGGATCAGGCGCCCAGCCGCACAGATTAGGGAACAGGTCTACCCATCCCGGATTGCTGCGTTCGATCATCTCGAGCTTCCACACGCGGTTCCAACGCTTCAGCGCCTTCTCGCGCCGGATAGCCTCGGTCACGAGCTCATGTTGCTCGTACCAGACCAGCAGGCCGCACCCATACTTGCGGGTGAAGCCGTCGACCACGCCCTCCCTGTGCTGGCGACCGCGCTCATACAGGTTCGACGTCATGCCGATGTAGAGCACGCCGAGCGGACGGCTGGCTTGGATGTAAGTCGCGATAAAGGGCCGACGCTCGCTCATAAAGCCGAGGTTGCGGACCGTCCGATCCTCGGGTCAAGCCCGAGGATGACGGAAGTCAGGCGTTAGTCCTGATCCTCTCGCCTCTTGCGGCCCCATCTCGGCCTGGGCTCCTCGCCGTTGGCCTTGGCGGTGATCTCCTTCAGCTTGCGGCCCTGCATGGCCGACAGCGCCTGGCCGGGCGCGCCCTTTTCCGGGTCGCCGAATGCGCGGCCGTAGGTCTTCAGCCGCTCCTCGACCGAGCCCAGGAACTCACCTTCCCATTCGGACAAGGAAACGCCCGCCTTCTCGGCCGAGCGGCGGGCGCGTTTCAGGGCGTTGAGCGCGGACCGCTGAGCGGCCTTGCGCTGCTGATCCCAGGGGCTCAGCAGCTTCTTCTCTAGGGCGCTATCGCCCTTCGGGCTGCTTGAGCGCGAAAGCCCACTCTTCGAGGAACCGATGGGAGTGCGCTTCAAGCCCGATCGCCTCAGACCTCGCCGAGGGCCGACAGATAGAGGTCGAGGATCGCCTCTTCCTCCTGGCGCTTGGCCTTGTCCTGCTTGCGGATGCGAATGACCTTGCGCAGGACCTTGACGTCGTAGCCTTCGCCCTTGGCCTCGGCGAAGACCTCCTTCATGTCGGTCATGACGGCCTGCTTGTCCTCTTCGAGCCGCTCAAGCCGCTCGATGATGGTGCGCAGGCGGCCCTGCGCCGTGGCGGTCAGGACGTCGGGATTGGCGTCAAAGGCGGCGTCGTCGGCCATGGCAACACTCTCGGAAAGTCAGGGGCGGACGCTAACCATGCCGGCGGGCGTCCCTCAACCTGCGAACACGAAAAAGGCCGCGGACAGAATCCGCGACCTGTGGATCGTCATCATCCTTGCGCTAGCGCACGCCGCTCGGCGGCGCGCTGCTTCAGCGCGACCTCAGCCCTGCTTGGCCTTGAAGCGCGGGTCGGTCTTGTTGATGACATAGACCCGGCCCTTGCGGCGCACGACCTTGCAGTCGCGGTGACGGGTCTTCAGAGACTTGAGCGAGCTGCGGACCTTCATGGTCGGTGTGTCCTGAAGCGAAACCAATAGAAAAGCCGCAGGTCCGGCAGGACCGCGGCGGAGGCGGTGCGTATAGAGACAGCCGCCCGATCCGTCAACCGCGGCAAGGCTTTTTGTCCGCCCGCCGCGCCGCCGAAGAGCCGCTGTGTTCTGGAGGCCTGGCCTCCGAGTCGAACGGAGGGTTTGCGGGGTTGCACGCCCGCCGCGTCGCCACTCCGCCACCAGGCCGTGTCAGAAGCGAGTGCGGTCATACGTCGCAGGGCGTTAAGGAAGCAAGGCGGCAAGAGGGTTAATGCGTCCGGTTGATCCGACTGGAACGGCAACGGTTCGGCCCTTGGCACGCTTCATTCGCGGGGTTGTGATCCCCGTAGCCGAGCACGGACTGTATCTTGCCCCCCATGCGTTCATCCCTTCGTCTTCTGCTTGTCGGCACGGTCGCGGCGTGCGCGCCCATGCTGCCCGAGCCGCCTCTGCCGCAGATCCCTCAACAGCCCGCGCCGACAGGCCAGGCGCCCGCGCCCGCTCCGACGCCTCAGGCGCCGCCGGATCAATCGTACGACCAGAGCGGCTTCGAGGGCTGGAAGCAGGGCTTCCTGGCGCGGCATGGCGGATCGAAGCGCGCGGCCTATGAGCGCGAACTGGCTGGCCTGACACCTGACGCAACAGTGATCCGGCTGGACCGCAACCAGCCCGAGTTCTCCAAGCCGGCAGGCGCCTATGTCGCCAATGCGGTGTCCGCCTCCCGCATCGCCCAGGCCCGTCAGCGCGTGGACCGCGTGCCGTGGGAGACGACGCAGCGATTCGGCGTGCCGGCCGAGATCCTGGTATCCATCTGGGCGCAGGAATCCAGCTTCGGCCAGGTTCAGGGCGACAACGACGTGATCCGCTCGCTGGCCACGCTCGCCTATGAGGGTCGCAGGCGCGAATGGGCCGAAGGTCAGCTGAAGAACGCCCTGGACATCGTGGTCGACGGCAAGCGCGCACGCTCGGGCCTGAAAGGCAGCTGGGCCGGCGCCATGGGTCAGACCCAGTTCATGCCCGACAACTACCTGCGCCTGGGTATCGATCAGAACGGCGACGGCAAGGTGGACATCTGGGGCTCGGACGCGGACGCGCTGGCCTCGGCCGCCAACCTGCTGGCCCAGGCCGGCTGGAAGCGCGGACAGGGCTGGGGATACGAGGTCGTCCTGCCCCAAGGCTTCGACTATGCCGAAGCGGAAGGGCCGCGCCATCCCTGGAGCGTCTGGGCGGCGCACGGCGTGACCCTGGCCGCAGGCGGCGCGCCCACCGACGCCGAGGCGCTTGAAGAGGCCGCGATCCTGTTGCCGCAAGGCGCGAACGGGCCCGCGATCCTGGCCCTGCCGAACCATTATGTGATCCGCCGCTACAACAACTCGGTGTCCTACGCCCTGGCGATCGGGCTCACGGCCGACGGCGTGTCGGGCAAGCCGGGGCTGGTCGCCAGCTGGCCGAACGATCCGCCGATCTCGCGCGACCAGCGCATCGGCGCGCAGCGCGCGTTGACGCAACTGGGCTATGACACCCAAGGCGTGGACGGCGTGATCGGGGCCAACACCCGCGCGGCCCTGCGCCGTTGGCAGCTCGCCAACGGACGCATCGCAGACGGCTATCTGACCGCCACCCTGGCTGACGAACTGGCCAGAAGCGGCGGTTGATAGAGGATCAGGCCTGCGGCGCGGTCCAGCCGCCCGCCAGCGCCTTGAACAGCGCCACCTGATAGGTGGTCACCAGGGCGTCGGACTGGGCCAGCTGCGCCTCGGACTGCACCAGGGTGCGCTGGGCGTCCAACACGGTCAGGAAGCTCTCGGCGCCCGCCGTAAAGCGCAGGCGCGACAGCTCCAGCGCCCGATTCGCCTGATCCCGCGCCTCAGTCAGGGCCGTGCGGCGATCCAGCTCGTTGGCGTAGTTCGACAGCGCCGTCTCCGTCTCCTGCAGCGCCTCCAGCACGGTCTGGTCGAAGTCGGCCAGCGCGCCCTGCGTGCGGGCGTCCGCCGCCTCGATCCGCGCACGCGCGGCGACGATGTTGGGGAAGCTCCAGCTGATCAACGGACCGAAGCCGAAGCGGAAGTTCTGGTCCTCGCCCAGATCACCGGCGTCCAGCGCCGTCGAGCCGATCGAGCCGCCCAGGCTGATGGTCGGATAGAGCGAGGCAGTGGCCACGTTCACCCGCGCCGCAGCCGCAGCTACGTTGCGTTCGGCCTGGCGCACGTCTGGACGGCGCGCCAGCAGAGCCGCGCCGTCGCCGATCGGGATCGGCTGCGTCAGCTGCGGCGCGCGCACGCAGGCGGCGGCGGCCTGGCTGGCCTCCGCGGGCGTGGTCCCGGTCAGGGTCGACAGGCGGAACAGCGCCTCGGAGCGGCTGGCCCGCAGGGTCGGCAAGGTCGAGGCGGTCTGGGCCACTGCAGCGCGGGCGCTGGCGACGTCCAGGCCGGTGCCGGCCCCGGCGTTCAGCAGCGTCTCGGTCAGGCTAAGCGTCTGGTTCTGGATTTCCAGCGAACGCTCGGCCACGGCGATCTGGGCGTTTGCCGAACAGGCGTCGGCATAGGCGCGCGCCGTTTCCGCCGCGACGGTGACCTGAAGTCCGGCCAGCGCCTCGGCCGCCGCATCCGCATCGGCGTTGGCCGCACGGATGGCGGCGCCAACGCGACCAAACAGATCGATCTCGTAGGAAGCGTCGAGGCCCACGTCATAGGTGGTGATCTCGGGCGCATCCTCGCCGGCCGGGAGACCCAAGGCCGTGGCGGCGGATGATCGGCCGCGTTGCACGGCCGCGCTGATCGTGGTGGACGGCAGCCGGGCCGAACGCGCCTCGGACAGGCTGGCCCGCACGGCGCGCAGGTTGGCGGCGGCGGATTCCAGCTGGTTGTTCTCGGCAAAGGCCTGGGCAACCAGGCCGTCCAGCGTCGGATCGGCGTACAGCCTCCACCAGTCGTCACGCGCCGGCGAGGCGGCGGTCACAGCCGGAGAGCCCGAGCCGACGAACGCGCCCGTTCCCTGGAGGGGGAGAGTGGGAACGGGCGCGTCAGGCCCCACCGCGCAGGCGGCGAGAAGGGCGCTGGCGGACGCAGCCGCCAGCAAGGTCGAAAGCTTGAAGCGAGGCATCAGAGGTCCCCTCCCCGGCCGTGAGCGGGCGCGGGCGCATCAGGGTCATAAGGGTCGTGTGGAGGGACGCCGTAGGTGGTCGGCAAGGTGCGATCCTTGCCGGGCGCCTTGGGCAGCTTGCCCGACAGCCACCGCATGATGACGTAGAACACCGGCGTGAAGATCAGACCAAAGAAGGTCACGCCCAGCATGCCCGAGAACACGGCGGTGCCCAGCGACTGGCGCATCTCGGCCCCCGGTCCGCTCGCTAGCATCAGCGGCACGACGCCCAGGATGAAGGCGAACGACGTCATCAGGATCGGACGCAGACGGGTCTGCGCCGCCGACACGGCCGCGTCGAAGCGGTTCATGCCGTCTTCCTCCGCCTGTTTGGCGAACTCCACGATCAGGATGGCGTTCTTGGCCGCCAGCGCGATCAGCACCACCAGACCGATCTGAACCAGGATGTTGTTGTCCAGGCCCCGGATGTTGACGCCGATCAGCGCCGCCAGGATGCACATCGGCACGATCAGGATCACCGCCATCGGCAGGGTGAACGCCTCATACTGTGCGGCCAGCACAAGGAAGACGAACACCACCGACATCACAAAGATGATCGCCGCGCCCGACCCGGCCTGTTCCTGTTGCAGCGCCAGCTCGGTCCACTCGTAGGAGAAGCCGTCAGGCAGCGTCTGCTGGGCCATGGTCTCCATGATGTCCAAGGCTTCGCCCGACGACACGCCCGCCGCCGGCTGTCCCTGAAGTTCGGCGGCCGGGAACAGGTTGTAGCGAACGATCCGCGATGGCCCGGAGTCGTTCCTCAGGTTGGCCACCGAGCCGATCGGCACCATGGCGCCTGTGGAAGAGCGGGTCTGAAGGTTGGCGATGTCGGCGATGTCGTCGCGGTACTGCGGTTCCGCCTGCGCCGTCACCCGGAAGGTGCGGCCCAGGAAGTTGAAGTCGTTGACGTAGGACGAGCCCAGGTAGACGCCCAGAGTGTCGAACACCGCGCTGGGCTGGACGCCCATCATCAACGCCTTGTCACGATCGACGTCGGCCTGAATGCGAGGCGAGCCGGTGTTGTAGGTCGAGAAGACCTGACTGACGTCGGTGGGCGCCTGAGCCGCCGCGCCCATCATGGCGAAGGTGGCGCCTTCCAGCGCGCCATAGCCGGCGCCCTCGGTATCCTGGATCATCATCTTGAAGCCGTTGCCGTTGCCCAGGCCCTGGACCGCCGGCGGCGCGATGACAAAGATGTTGGCGTCCTCGATCGAGCCCGTCGCCTGGGTGATCGCGCCGGCAAGGGCCGCAGCCGCTTCCTCTCGGCTGCGCTCGTCGTGCGGCTTCAACCGCGCGAAGATGGTCGCCGAGTTGGAGCCGAAGCTGAAGCTCGCCCCGTCGAGGCCGGCGAAGGCAATCGCGCCGTCCACGCCCTCGGTCTGGCGGATGATGTCGCTGGCCCGCTTCATCACCGCTTCGGTGCGATCAAGAGAGGCGCCGGCCGGCAGTTGAACGACGCCGATCAGGAAGCCCTGATCCTGCTCCGGGATAAAGCCGGACGGCGTGTCCACCAGGCGCCAGGCGGTGACGCCCAAAAGCACGCCATAGACGACCAGCACCAGGGCGACGGTCCGCACAAGGCGCGCCGTCAGACGACCGTAGCGGTCGGCCAGCCAGTCAAAGCCTTCGTTGAACTTCCGTCCGCCCCAGCCGACGTAATAGACGATCGACCCCCACACGCCCGGCCTGCGGGCATGCTCGTCGTGCGCCTTGTGCGGCTTCAGCAGCAGGGCGGCCATGGCCGGCGACAGCGTCAGGGACACGATCAGCGAGGTGACCGAGGCGGCGGCGATGACCACGGCGAACTGTCGATAGAAGATGCCCGGGATGCCCGGCACCAGCATGGTGGGAATGAACACCGAGATCAGCACCAAGCCGATGGCGATCAGGGCGCCGGTCACCTCCTCCATGGAGCGGTAAGCCGCCTCCTTGGGGGACAAGCCTTCACGCAGCCCACGCTCGACGTTCTCCACCACCACAATGGCGTCGTCGACAACGATGCCGATCGCCAGAACAAGGGCAAACAACGACAGCGAGTTGATCGAATAGCCGAGCGCGAGTTGCACGGCGAAGGTCGCGACCAGAGACACGGGGATGGCCACGATCGGGATGATGGCGGCGCGCCAGGTCTGCAGGAAGACCAGGACCACCAAGACCACCAGGATGATAGCCTCGACCAGGGTGTGCTGCACCGACTCCACCGAGGCGGCGACGAACTCGGTCGGGTTATAGGGGATGGAGATTTCCATGCCTTCCGGCAGGTCGGCCTTCATCGCCTCCACCTCGTTCAGCACGCCTTCGGCGGTGCCGAGCGCATTGGCGCCGGGCTGCTGCACGATGGCGACACCGACGCCCCGCTGGCCGTCAAAGAAGCCGCGGATGCCGTAGTCCTGCGCGCCCAGCTCGATCCGGGCCACGTCGCGCAGATAGGTGTTTCGCCCTTGCGCGTCGGTCTTCAGCACGACGTTGCCGAACTCGTTCGGATCCGTCAGGCGTCCCTGCACCTGGACGGGCAGCTGAAAGGCCGAGGCGTTTCCTGGAAAAGGCGGCTGACCGATGGAGCCGGCCGCGGCCTGGACGTTCTGGGCGCGCAACGCCGCGACGATGTCGGGTCCTGTCAGATCGCGCTCGGCCGCCTTGGCCGGGTCGATCCACACCCGCATGGAATAGTTGCCGCCGCCGAAGACCTGCACCGTGCCCACGCCTTCGATGCGAAGCAGGCGATCGCGCAGGGTCGAGTTGGCGTAGTTGCCGACATAATCGTTGCCTAGCGATCCGTCGGGCGAGGTCAGCCCAAGGATCATCAAGAATCCGCTCTCGGCCTTGTTCACCACGATGCCGGTCTGACGAACGGCGTCCGGCAATCGCGGCTCGGCCAACGCCACCCGGTTCTGCACCAGCACCTGTGCGTCATCCAGGTTGGTGCCGGGCTGGAAGGTGACCGTGATCGCCACCGCGCCGTCCGACGTGGACGAGGAGGTGATGTAGAGCATGTTTTCGACGCCGTTCACCTCCTGCTCGATCGGTGCGGCGACGGTCTCGGCCAGGGTCTCGGCCGAGGCGCCCGGATAGGCGGCGTTGATGGTGATCGTCGGCGGCGCGATCTCCGGATACTGCGACAGCGGCAGCAACGGATAGGCCGCGAGCCCGACGATGGTGATCAGCACGGCGATCACCGCCGCGAAGATCGGACGGTCGATAAAAAAGCGGGAGATGTTCATGGCTTACTCGCCGGCCGACACGCTGTTGGCGAAAGAGGCGCTGGATGCAGGCGCGGACTGGGTCACGGGCGCGCCAGAGGCGTTCTGAGCAACCGGCTGGATGCGTCCCGCCTTGGGCGTGACCTTGGCGCCCGGTTGCGCCGCGCGCTGCAGGCCCGCGATGATCACGCGGTCGGTCGGCGCCAGGCCCGAGCGAACGACCCGAAGGCCCTGGACCACTGGCCCGAGCGTCACGGCCTTTGAGGTCACCGCGCCGTCGGCGCCGACCACGTAGACGGTACGGCGCGCCTGATCGGTGTTGATGGCCGAGTCCGGCACCAGCAAGGCGTCATAGGCGCCGCCGCCGGCCACCTGGGCGCGACCGAACATGCCCGGACGCAGGAAGCCGTCGGCGTTGGGCACGATCGCCCTCAGGCGGATCACGCCGGATGCGGTGTCGATGGCGTTGTCGGAGAAGTCCAAGCGGCCCGTGCGGCTAAAGTCGGACTCGTCCTGAAGCCGGATCTGGACCGGCGCATCCCGTCCGACGCCGCCCTCACGCATGTACTTCAGAGCGACCGCCTCCGACCCGTCGAACACGAAGTGCATCGCGCCGCCCGAGACGATGGTGGTCAGGATGTCGCCGGCCGAGGTGCCGCCGGCGATGACGTTGCCGCGGTCCACGCGACGATCCGACGCCCGGCCCGAGATCGGCGCGGTGACGCGGGTGTAGCTGAGGTTCTGGCGCGCCGTGCGGACGGCGGCGTTGGCGGCCGCGAGATTGGCCTGGGCCACCTGCAGCTGCGAGCGGTTGGTTTCGACCTCCGCCTGCGACACGGCCTGCGCCGAAAGCAGGCTTTCGCTGCGGGTCAGATTGGCGCGGGCCAGCGTCACCTGCGACTGGGCCTGTGCGACCTGGGCCTGGGCCGACGACAGCTGGGCCTGCGCTGGGGCGGAATCCAGCGTGAACAGCAACTGGCCCTGGCGCACCATCTCGCCATCGCGGAAGTGAACGCCCTGGATGAAGCCGCCGGCGCGGGCGCGGACATCGACCGTCTCCACGGCTTCAAAGCGGCCGGTGAACTCGTCCCAGTCTGTGACGCGCTGCGCCAGCGGCTGCGCCACCGTCACGGGCGGTGCGCCCGCTGCGGGCGCAGGCTCGCCCTTGGAACAGCCATAAAGCGCGGCCGTCATCATGACGGACACGGCCGCGGTCTTAAGCGTGCGCATCTGCGCTCTCCCTGTCGGGGGGTCGTGGGTAAGAGTATGCACTCGATGCGTGGGGAGCGCCCGAGTCAACGTCCGGTGACTTAATGGTGAAGCCATCGCCGCTTGTCAACACGCGATGACAAAGCCATATAGCGCGAAGGGGTTATTCAACCCTAGGAATAGTCAGGTTTTCTAAAGGAGGCCGCCAGCCTTGCTTTGTCCTTCGCCTCGCCCGAGGAATGCGGCCGCCACCCGTGTCGCCATTCTGGACGCCGCCCGCGCGCGGTTCGCGGCTGAGAGCTATGACGATGTCGGCATGCGCGACATCGCACGCGACGTAGGCGTCGATGCAGCCCTGATCAGCCGCTACTTCGGCTCAAAGGAAGAGCTGTTCTCGACCGTGCTGGACAACTGCCCGGACGGCGGCGAGTTGATGCAGGGCGAACGGTCCGAGTTCGGCCGTCGCGTGGCCCAGCACATCGTCTTCGAGCCCAAGCGCGCGGAAAAGATGCAGGCGCTGTCGATCATGTTGCGCTCGGTCGGCTCGGCCAAGGCGTCCGAAGTGGTGCGGCGCAGTTCCAGCACGCGCTTCTATGGGCCGTTCAGCGAATGGATCGGCGGGCCCGACGCGGCGGTCAAGGCGCGGCTCGCCTCCGGCATGATCATGGGCATGGCGGTCAGCCGCGACATCACCGGCGGCTATGGTCTTACGCCGGAAGGATGCGAGACGCTGCGCGATCGCCTGGCCGTGATCCTTCAGAGCGTCATCGACGCCTGATCCCCAAACCAGAAAGGCGCGAGCCGGAGCCCGCGCCTTTCCAAACCAAACCGGTGCCGGCCGTCAGTGCGGCGACGCGACCGAGCCCGCCTGCCCCTCCGCGCCTTTCCAGCGCGAACAGATCAGCGCGAACGCCGTCAGCAGCAGATAGCCCACCAGCGGCACGAAGAAGGCCAGGTGCAGGTCGCCGGACCGGTCCGCCACCTGCCCCGCGATCAGCGGCAGGATTGCCCCGCCGATGATGCCGAACACCAGCAGGCCCGAGGTCGCCGAAGCCGAGGCGGTCGAACGCTCCAGCGTCAGGGTGAAGATGGTCGGGAACATGATGGAGTTGAAGAAGCCGACGGCCAGGGCCGCATAGGCTGCGGTGACCCCGTCCGTCTGCGTCACCACCATGCAGAGGATGACGGCGACGGCGGTGCAGATCGCCAGAAGGATCGGCGCCCGCACCCGCGTCAGCAGGGCCGAGCCGACGAAACGGCCGATCATGGCGCCGCCCCAGTAGAAGGGCACCATCTTGCCGGCGGCCTCGAGCTCAAGCCCCAGCACGCCGGGGCTGGCCAGGAAGTTGGTCAGCATGTTGCCGATGGCCACTTCCGATCCGACGTAGACGAAGATGGCCAGGGCGCCGAACACCGCCCAGCGCGACTTCAGCGCCGAGAAGATCGAGCCGCTCTGCCCCGAGGCGGCGTCGCGCGCCGGCGCCGCCGCATTGATCGACTTGCGGGCCGAGAAGATGAACACCGCGATCACGGCAAAGAAGGCGCCCATGCCGAGGAAGGCGATGTCGATGCTGCGCAGCGATTCCCCGCGCGTGGCGGCCGTCACCACCGCGCCTGCCGCGAACACGCCGCCGGTCAGCAGAACGTGTGCGCCCAGCCACGGACCGACCGTGGCGCCCAGCGAGTTGAAAGCCTGCGAGAACACCAGGCGGAAGTGCGAGCTCTTCTTGGAGCCCAGCTCGGCCACCAGCGGGTTGGCCGCGACCTGAAGCAGGGTCACGCCCGAGGCGATCACGAACAGCGCCAGCAGCACGCCCGGATACCAGTCCACCGTGGTCGCCACCGGCACGATCAGGCAGCCCGCCACCATGGTGGCCAGCGCCGCGATGATGGCGCGGCTGTAGCCCAACTTGGACAGCACCGCCGCCGCCGGCAACGAGGCCACGCCATAGGCGATGAACCAGGCGAAGGTGGTCAGAAAGGCCTCGGTGAAGCTGAGATCGAACACCCGCCGGACCGCCGCGATCAGGGGATCGATCAGCGAGGTGGCGAAGCCCCAGGCGAAGAACAGGCTGGTGACATAGGCAAAGGCCAAGCCTGCGCCCTTGCGCGGCGCGGCTGGCGTTGAATCAAGACTCATCGGCGGTTTTCCTCCGGCGGCCGGCTGTGTCGCGGCTCAGGTTCTCATTGGGTGGGACAAGATCGGCGAGGCGTCCAGACCGAAATGCGACCCGGTAACCAAACGTGGCCGTTTGTTCCAGAAAGAAGGCCGCTCCGGTTTCCCGAAGCGGCCCGAGAGGTGGCGCGCCTTACAAGGGAGGCACGCTGCTCAGAAGGAGATCAGAAGCGATAGTTCAGGCCGACCAGGAAGGTCCGGCCATAGCTTTGGTGGTCGATGATCCGGCGCTCATCGCCGTTCTCGAAGGTGTAGAAGGGCTCGTCGGTCAGGTTGTTGACCTGGGCCAGGATCGACAGGCCTTCGGCCGGACCGGACTGGAACTCGTAGCCGATCTGGGCGTCCACGACCGTCTCTTCGCCGACCGAGCGCAGGGTGCGGCCGTTGCCGAAGCCGGCGACCTCACCCAGGAAGTCCGAACGATAGCGGGCCGAGACCCGGGCCTGGAAGCCGTAGCGTTCATAATAGGCGGTGGCGTTGGCGACGGTCTCTGACAGGCCCGGCAGGGTGGTTGGGGCCTGGGTCTCGTCCGGCTGGACCTCGCTGTCGGTGTAGGAGGCGCTGACGAAGAAGCCAAAGCCTTCCAGCGCCGGCGTCACGATCTCCAGCGGCACGGACAGCGAGAACTCGGCGCCCTGGATGTAGCCGCCGTTGCCGTTATCGGGCGCGCCGACAATGCCCTGGTTGATGACCGGCACGACACCGCCCGTCGGATAGCCGGTGAAGTCGAAGATCTGGTTGCGGTTGAAGACGTAGCTTTCCAGATGCTTGTAGAAGCCCGCAAGGGAGACGTAACCGCGACGGTTGGCGAAGTACTTCTCGATCGAGATGTCGGCCACGTCGGCGATGTAAGGCTTCAGCTCCGGATTGCCCCCGCCGCCGCTCCACGGAGAGTTCAGGTCCGGACGGGCCTGGGCGTTGTTGTTGCCGGCGAAGAAATTGTAGTTCCGCGAGGCGCGCATGTCGTCCATGCGGGGACGCGCCAAGGTGCGAGACACCGCCAGGCGGGCGAACAGATCCTCGCCCACCTCCAGGATGAAGTTGGCGCTGGGCAGGATCTCAAGATATTCGGCGCCGCCCGAAACCGCGATGCTTTCCGAAACGCCCTGCGAAACCTGGCGAGCCGAGAAGCCGTCCGACGACTGGTCGGTGTAGACGAACTGCATGCCGACGTTGCCGGTCAGCGGCATGCCCGCCAGGTCGTGGTTGATGTTGGCCTTGATGTAGGCGGTGGACACCTTCTCCACCACGTTCCAATTGCCCGACAGCACATCGGCGTTGGGGTTGCGGAGCAGGTCGTAGAAGCCGCTGTTGACCAGGCCGAGAGCGTCGTAGCTCAGCACCTGCGAGATGCCGAGATAACCGAGATCGGTGGGCTCCAGAAGAAACTCCGCCGGAACAGGCAAGGAGCCTCTGCTCGGAATGCGAAGATAGAACTGGTCGTTGACGAACGACTTTTCGCGTTCGGAATAGTTCACGCCGAAGTCGATCGAGCTGAACGGGCTCTGATGCAGCTCCCGACGAGCGGTCAGGCGGACGGCCTTGATCTCGTCCTCGATGGAGGGCGTGTTCATGTAACCGTCCTGGCCGCCTGGAATGACGTCCTGGCCCCAGCCTTGCGAGCTGGTCAGGAAGATGGCGTTCGGATCGGCGTAGTTCAGGCGGCTGGTGAACTGGACGACGCCATCTTCGTTGATGCGGAAATCCAGTGTGTCGGTGGCCCCAACGGTATTGCGGCCGGTGCCCGCGAGGGTCTCAAGCACCACATCGTTGCGCTCGACCTTGGAGTAGTTGACGTCCAGGCCGAGGGTCCAGTCCTCGTTGGCGACGAACTCGGTGTTCCAGCCCAGCGCCAGGACGTTGCTGTCGCGCGTGTTGATGTCGTTGCGGACCACGCCCTTCACATTGTTGAAGGTGCCGGCGACGATCAGGCCGTCTTCGATCGTTGTGTTGGGCTGCAGCGTCGGCGCCGGACGCACCGGCGTGCCGGCGGCGTTCAAGATCGGCGCTCCCGACGCATCGCGTCCCAAGTCCCCCCACTGCAGCGGGAACTCGATGCCACGCAGGACCTGAGTGTTCTCGAACTCGGAATAGAAGGCGTCCACCACGGTCCGGAAGCGGTCGTTCGGCCGCCATTCCAGAACGCCCATGTAGCCGTCGCGCTTCAGCTCGCTGGACATGACATAGGGCTTGACGCCCCCGATCACCAGCTGGCCGATCTCCTCGGCGTAGCCAGGACGCACGGTGCGCGGACCGCCGGGGACCAGTGCCTGGCCATAGCGGTCGTCGCCGATGTCGATGGTCGGATAGCCCCAGGCGTTGAATCGCTCGGACTGGTAGGGCGACGACATGTGGGCGTAGCCCAGCGCGACGCCGATGGTGTCGTCGGCGAACTGGTCGATGTAGGAGATGCTGTAGCGTTCGCCGTTGTCGGTGGTGCCCGAGTTCAGGGCGCCGATGTCGTTCCACTCATAGCGATAGTTCAGCGCGATCGCCTGACGGCCATAGGCCAGCGGGCGAATGGTGCGCAGGTCGACGGTGCCGCCCAGGCCCTGGCCGATCAGGGCCGCGTCCGGGGTCTTGTAGACCACCACGCTCGACAGCAGCTCCGACGGGAACTGGTCGAACTCGACGCCGCGATTGTCGCCGGTGGTGACCAGCTCGCGGCCGTTCAGAAGGGCGGTGGTGAAGTCGGGGCCGAGGCCGCGGATGGAGATGGCCTGGGAGCGACCATCCAGGCGCTGCGAGGTCACGCCGGGCAGGCGGGCCAGCGATTCGGCGATGGACACGTCCGGCAGCTTGCCGATGTCTTCGGCCGAGACGACCTCGACGATGGAGGTGTTGTTGGCCTTGGCCGAGATCGAGGCCTCGACGGCGGCGCGAATGCCGGTGACGACGATCTCGTCGACCTCGGTGGCCTCGCCCTCTTCCTCGACCTGCGACGGTACGGTCTGGTTCGGTGAAACACCGGGGGCGGTCGCCTGGGCATGGGCGACGCCGCCCATCAGCGCCAGTGCGGCAGCGGTGGACGACAGCAGGCGCGCACGCCCGGCGAAGCGTTGAGACATTCAATCCTCCCTGAGGCCGTCCGCGTTTCTGACGCTGCGATTGGCCGGTCGCAAAAGTATGCAAACTCCCAAGGCTGTTGCAAGTCTGTAATGGATGCGGCCTTCAACAGACGCCTGATGGCGGGCGCCCGAGCCACACTGCGCAGACGGTTAGCAGGCGTTCGGTCTCGACGGCCCCGCTTCAAACTGCGAGATCATGTCGCCATTGACACCGGTCCGAGTGGCTGCAAAATCTTGCAAACAGACCCGCAAACATAACAAGCGGGCGGCAAGGGATGGAGACTGACATGCTTACCGCATCCAAGCGGGCGGCCACGGCCATCGCCGTCGTCATGGCGGCCGCCGCCTCAACCGCCGCAGCCCAGGCGCCGGCCGACGCGATCGCGGCGCTGCGTCAGCGCCCGCCGCAGGACGAGGTGATCTATTTCGCCCTGCCCGACCGCTTCGCCAACGGCGATCCGTCGAACGATCACGGCGGCTATGCGCCCGAAAAGCTGGTCAGCGGCTTCGATCCGGCCGATCCCGAGTTCTATCACGGCGGCGACCTGGCCGGCCTGACGCAGAAGCTCGACTACATTCAGGGCCTGGGCGCGACCGCCGTGTGGGTGGCGCCGATCTTCAAGAACAAGCCGGTGCAGGTCGGCGAGCGCTACACCGGCGCGGCCAGCCACGGTTACTGGATCACCGACTTCACCTCGGTCGATCCGCATTTCGGCGACGAGGCGTCGATGCGCGCCATGGTCGAGGCCGCCCATGCGCGCGGCATGAAGGTCTATCTCGACATCGTGGCGAACCACACCGCCGATGTGATCAAGTACCGTGAATGCCCGCAGAACCGCTGCGTCTATCGCAATCGGGCCGACCATCCCTACACGCGCCAGGGCGGCGTCGAGGGTCAGCCGATCAACGAAGGCTTCGACGGCGAGGACTTCTCCAGGCTCAGCCGGCCGGACTGGGCCTACACTCCCTACATCCCCGCCGGTGAGGAGAACGCCAAGGTCCCGGCGTGGCTGAACGATCCGATCCGCTACCACAATCGCGGCGAGAGCACCTTTTCCGGTGAAAGCTCGCTGGATGGCGACTTCGCCGGGCTGGACGACCTGCTGACCGAGGACCCTGTGGTGGTGCAGGGCATGATCGACATCTTCGGCGGCTGGATCGACAAATACGGGATCGACGGCTTCCGCATCGACACCGCACGCCACGTGAACCCAGAGTTCTGGCAGGCCTTTGTGCCCGCCATGCTGGAACGCGCGCGCGCCAAGGGCATCCCGAACTTCCACATCTTCGGCGAGGTCTACGATCACGACCCGGCGGTGACGGCGCGCTTCACAAAGGTGGACGGCTACCCTGCCGTACTGGACTTCCCGTTCCAGAAGGCGGCCACCGACGTTGCGTCAGGCGCGGTCGGCACTGACGCCCTGGCGAGGATCTTCGACGCCGATCCGATCTACAAGGATGGCGCGGACACCGCGGCGATCCTGCCGACCTTTCTCGGCAACCACGACATGGGCCGCGTCGGCTACTTCGTCAAAAAGGCCGCGCCCGAGAGCTCGGACGCCGAGCAACTCGCCCGCGTGAAGCTGGCGCATGCCCTGATGTTCTTCGGACGCGGCGTGCCGACCCTCTACTATGGCGACGAGCAGGGCTTCGCCGGCCCCGGCGGCTATGGCGCCTCGCGTCAGGACATGTGGGAAAGCCAGGTCCCGGCCTTCCGCGAAGAGACGCCGATCGGCGGCCGGCACGCGCCCTATTCCACCGAGGCGCCGCTTTATCGCGCCATCGCCGAGATGGGCCGCATCCGCCAGACCGAGCCGGCCCTGCGTCGCGGCCGCCAGGTGATGCGCGCCTCGGGCGACAAGCCGGGGCTCCTGGCCTGGTCGCGCATGGGCGATGACGGTGCAGAGGTGCTGGTGCTGTTCAACAGCTCGACAGCCGCTGTCAGCGGCCAGGTCGAGGTGGAGACCGCATCGCAACGCTGGCAGTCTGTTCGCGGCGACTGCGCCGCCCAGGCGTCGGCGCCCGCCAGCTACGCCGTCGCCATCCCTCCCCTCGATTATGTGATCTGCAAGAGCGCCTCGTGAACGCCCCTATCCTCGACCTGTCCATCGCCGAGGCTCCGGCCGTGAGCGCCGCCGCCCATCAGGAGTGGTGGCGCGGCGCGGTGCTGTACCAGATCTATCCGCGCAGCTTCGCGGACTCCAACAACGATGGCGTGGGCGATCTGGCCGGCATCACCGCGCACCTGGACCATGTGGCGTCGCTGGGCGTCGATGGCATCTGGCTGTCGCCCTTCTTCAAGTCGCCGATGAAGGACTTCGGCTACGACGTCTCGGACTATTGCGATGTCGATCCGATCTTCGGCTCGCTGTCCGACTTCGACGCCCTGATCGCACGGGCTCGCGCGCTGGGCCTCAAGGTCGTGATCGACCAGGTGTTCAGCCACACCTCGGACGAGCATCCGTGGTTCATCGACAGCCGCGCCAGCCGCCGGGGCAAGCACGCGGACTGGTATGTCTGGGCGGACGCCAAGCCCGACGGCTCGCCGCCATCGAACTGGCAGTCGGTGTTCGGCGGTCCGGCCTGGACCTGGGACGCGCGGCGCGGCCAGTACTACATGCACAACTTCCTGGCCTCGCAGCCGCAGCTGAACGTCAGGAACCCGGAGGTGCAGGACGCCCTGCTCGCCGCCGCGCGCTTCTGGCTGGATCGCGGGGTGGACGGCTTCCGGCTGGATGCGATCAACTTCGCCATCCACAACCCGGCGCTGACCGACAATCCGCCGATCGACGACGGCAAGAAGCGCACGCGCCCGTTCGATTTCCAGGACAAGATCCACAACCAGAGCCAGCCCGAGATCATCGGCTTCCTGAACCGGGTGCGGGCGCTGACCGACAGCTATGAGGGCCGCTTCACCGTGGCCGAGGTCGGCGGCGACTATGCCGACCGCGAGATGCGCGAGTTCACCGCCGGCGGCGATCGCCTGCACAGCGCCTATGGTTTTCTCTACCTCTACGCCGACCACCTGTCGTCCGAGCTGGTGGTGAAGGGTCCGGCGATGTGGCCGGGCGACCAGGGCGAGGGCTGGCCCTCCTGGACCTTTTCCAACCATGACGCGCCGCGCGCGGTGTCGCGCTGGGCGCAAGGGCGGGACGAGGACGCCTTCTCGCGCATGGCGATGCTGCTGCTGATGACGCTGCGCGGCAACGTCTTCGTCTATCAGGGCGAGGAACTGGGTCTGCCCCAGGCCCATGTGCCGTTCGAACGGCTGGTCGATCCCGAAGCCATCGCCAACTGGCCCGAAACTCTGGGGCGCGACGGCGCGCGCACGCCGATGCCGTGGACGGCCGGCCGACCGAACGCCGGCTTCTCCAGCGTCGAGCCGTGGCTGCCGGTCGATCCGCGCCATGTCGCCAAGGCGGTGGATGCGCAGGAAGCGGATGCGGGTTCGGTGCTGCACGTCGCGCGGCGGCTGATCGCGTTGCGCAAGGCGCATCCCGCGCTGCGGATCGGCGCCATGGAGCCGGTGGAGACCGGCGGCGATCTGCTGATCTTCAAGCGCCTGGAACGCTACGAGGAGGCCGAGCGCCTGCTCTGCGTCTTCAACCTGGGCCACGACGTCATCGACTGGAGCCCGCCGCCCGGCTGGCGCCTGGTCGAGGCGGTCAACTGGACGCGGAGCGACGCCGGCCGTCTGCCGCCGCTGGCCGGACTGCTGTTCGAAGCCGAATGACCGGTTCAGCCGCCACAGGTCTCGCGCACGATCAGGTCGGTGGGCACGCGCTCGGACCGGCCGGCGGACGCGCCCCCGTGGTCCAGCAGCTTCGACACCATAAGGCGGCCGGCCTTGACCGTGTCCTGGGCGATGGTGCTGAGCGCCGGGCGGCTGTAGCGGCTGAAGGGCACATTATCGAAGCCGATCACCGAGACCTGGCCGGGGACATCCACCTCGGCGTGCAACAGGGCGCGCACGGCGCCCAGGGCGATCTGGTCGGAGGCCGCCACCACGCCGTCGAAGGCGACGCCCCGGCGGATCAGGGCGTCCACGGCGGCCTCGGCCGATTCGACCTCGAAGTGGGCGGGCACGATCAGGTCGGGCTCGACCGGCAGGCCGGCGCCGGCCAGCGCATCCAGGTAGCCACGGTGCCGCTGCATCGACTCGGGCGGCTCCAGGTCGCCCAGGAAGACGATGCGCTTCCGGCCCAGACGCGCCAGGTGCGAGGTCGCGCGCCGGCCGCCGTGGATGTTGTCCGATCCGATCGAGCAGTAGTTCTGATCCGGCAGTTCGGCGCCCCAGACCACGAAGCGATGATCGCCCGCCGCCAGTCGGTTAAGGGCCCCGTGCAGCGTGCTCTGCCCCAGAAAGATCACCCCGTCCGCCCGGCTGGTGTTCAGCGCACCCGCCAGATCGTCGTAGGTCGCGGGCGAAATGTGGCTCATCAGCAGGTCGCAGCCACGCTCGCGCGCCGCTTCGCCAACCCCCGCCAGCAGTTCCAGAAAGAAGGGGTCGCTGAGACGCCCTTCCCGCCCCTGCGGGCGCGGCGTCACCAGGGCGATGGTGCCTTGCGCCCCGATCGGACCGGCGGGCATGTAGCGGCGGAAGGGGTAGTCATGTTCCTTGGCCAGCTTCCAGATCAACTGCTTGGTGCGGTCGTTGACCGCCGGGCTGTCGTTCAGCGCCCGCGAGGCGGTGGCGATGGACACGCCCGCGAGCCGGGCCAAATCCTCAAGTCGCGTGGTCTTGCGGCTCACGTTGAAAACTTTTCTGCAAATCTTTCTCTTCCATTCGCCGAAAGAACGGCGTCTGGCAAGTGGGTCAAGGAAGGAAGCCTCACATGATGCAACGCCGATCGTTTCTGGCGCTTTCGGGCGTATCCATGCTGGCGTTCGGAGCGCCAGCCATGGCGCAGACCGCGCCCGCCACGGCGCGCGCCTCGTCGCCCGGCGGCATGCTGACGGTCGAGGTCGGAACCGACAACGACGGACGGCCGATGTATTCGGTCAGCCGCCTGGGCCAGCCGGTCGTGCGCCCTTCCCGCATGGGCTTCCTGCTGACCGATCAGGCGCCGCTGGAACGAGGTCTGCGCATGACCGCAGGCCAGCCGATGATGGTCGACGACACATGGGAGCAGCCCTGGGGCGAGCGCCAGCGCATCCGCAACCACTACAACGAGTGGCGCACCACCTTTACCGAAACGGGCGGCCTGGGTCGCCGTGTGGACGTGGTCTTCCGCCTGTATGACGACGGGCTCGGCTTCCGCTACGAATTCCCTGAACAGGCCGCGCTGACCACCGTCCGCATCGGCTCGGAATTGACGCAGTTCAACCTCGCCGAAAATGGGGAGGCCCTGTGGTGTCCGGCGTGGGAGTGGAACCGCGAGGAGCACCTCTATCGCCGCACCCCCATCGATGGCGTCGGCTCGGCGCAGACGCCGATGACGGTCAGGGGCGACAGCGGCCTGCACGTCTCGATCCATGAGGCGGCGCTGATCGATTACGCCGGCATGAACCTGCGTCGCGAGGGCGGCACGGATTTCCGCTGCGCCCTGACGCCCGGCCTGACCAATGCGGCGGTGGAGCGCACCGCGCCCTTCAACACCCCCTGGCGCACCCTGCAGATCAGCGACACCGCCGCCGGCCTGCTCGACTCCAGCCTGATCCTGAACCTCAACGAGCCCAACAAGCTGGGCGACGTGTCCTGGTTCAAGCCTATGAAGTACGTCGGCGTGTGGTGGGAAATGCACCTGGAGCTGAAGAGCTGGGGGGCCGGCGCCAAGCACGGAGCCACCACCGAGAACACCATCCGCCACATCGACTTCGCGGCCGAGCACGGCTTTGGCGGCGTGCTGGTGGAGGGCTGGAACAAGGGCTGGGACGGCCAGTGGTTCGGCAACGGCTCGGACTTCTCCTTCACCGAGGCCTATCCCGACTTCGACATCGAGCGGGTCACCAGCCATGCCCGGTCCAAGGGCGTGCAACTGATCGGCCACCACGAAACCGGCGGCAACGCCTTCCACTATGACCAGCAGCTCGAGCCGGCCATGGCGCTGTACGAGCGGCTGGGCGTCCATTCGGTGAAGACCGGCTATGTCGCCGACGCCGGCGGGGCGCGCGTCGCGGGACCAGACGGCCGGGTGGTCATGGCCTGGCACGAGAGCCAGCCGATGGCCCAGCACCACCTGCGGGTGGCCGAGGTCGGCGCCCGCCACAAGGTCGCGATCAACGCCCACGAGCCGTTCAAGGACACGGGCCTGCGACGCACCTATCCGAACATCATCAGCCGCGAGGGTCAGCGCGGCATGGAATACAACGCCTGGGGCAACCCCTCGAACCCGCCCGAGCACGAGGCGAACCTCGCGTTCACCCGCCTGCTGGCCGGGCCCATGGACTTCACGCCTGGCATCTTCGGCATGAAGACCCGCAGCGCCGAGGGCGTGGCCACCACCTGGGCCAAGCAGCTGGCGCTTTATGTGGTGATCTACAGCCCGATCCAGATGGCGGCGGATCTGCTCGACAATTACGAGGCCAATCCGGAGCCGTTCCAGTTCATCAAGGACGTGCCGGTGGACTGGTCGGACAGCCGGACCCTGGACGCGGCTCTCGGCGACTATGTCGTTGTCGCACGCAAGGAGCGGAACTCGGACATCTGGGCGCTGGGCGCGATCACCGACGAGCATCCGCGCGTTCTGTCGGCGCCGCTGGGCTTCCTGGACGCCGGCCGTCGTTACCGGGCCGAGATCTACCGCGACGGGCCCGACGCCAACTACACCGATCGCCGCGAAAGCATCGTCATCGAACAGCGCGAGGTCACCTCGGCCGACACCCTGACGCTGGCGCTGGCGCCCGGCGGCGGTCAGGCGATCCGGTTCGTGCCGCTGGGCCGCAGCCGTCGTCGTTGATCACGATCCTTGCTCCGTCATCCTGGGCTTTGCGCCCGGGATGACGGCTGGGGAAGTCTGAGGGGAATTTCATGAGCAGCGCCACGCCCGAACTCATCCATGCCCACCGCCCGCGCCTGTCCAGACTGGCGATCTGGAACATGTGCGTCGGCTTTTTCGGCATCCAGATCGGCTTTGGCCTGCAGAACGCCAACACCAGCCGGATCTTCCAAACGCTGGGGGCCGAGGTCGACAGCCTGGCCATCCTGTGGATCGCCGCGCCGCTGACGGGCCTGCTGGTCCAGCCGATCATCGGCCACTTCAGCGACCGGACGTGGACGCGTTTCGGGCGCAGGCGACCCTACTTCCTGGTGGGCGCCATCCTGACGACGCTGGCGCTGATCGCCATGCCGAACAGCCCCAGCCTGTGGTTCGCCGCAGCCATGCTGTGGATCATGGACGCCTCCATCAACATCACCATGGAGCCGTTCCGGGCCTTTGTCGGCGACAACCTGCCCGAGGAGCAGCGCACTGCGGGCTATGCGATGCAGAGCTTCTTCATCGGCGCGGGCGCGGTGTTCGCATCGGTTCTGCCGTGGCTGCTGTCCAACGTCTTTGATGTGGCTTCGACCGCGCCGGAGGGGGCGGTGCCGCTGTCGGTCAGGATCGCCTTCTACGTCGGCGCAGCCGGTCTCTTCGCTGCCGTGCTGTGGACGGTGCTGAGCACAAAGGAATACTCGCCCGAACAGATCGCCGCCTTTGAACAGGCGCGCGGCGTCGAGCCGGTCGCGCCGGGCGAAGAGCCGCCGGCCCGTTCGGTGCAAAGCTGGCTGACGATCGGCCTGATCTGCGCCGTGCTGGGGGGCCTAGCCTTCCTGCTGATTGGCCTGATGGACCTGGAAAAGGAGCTGCTGATCCTGGCCGGCTTCGCGCTCGGCTTTGGCCTGCTGCTGGTTGCGGTCGGCATGATGCAGCGCCGCCGCATCACCAATGCGGCTACCGAGATCGTCAACGACGTGTTTCGCATGCCCGCGACCATGCGAGGCCTCGCCGTGGTCCAGTTCTTCAGCTGGTTCGCCCTGTTCGCCATGTGGATATACACCACGGCGGCGGTGACCAGCGTCCACTATGGTGCGACCGACACGACATCGGCCGCCTACAACGCCGGAGCCGACTGGGTGGGCGTCCTGATGGGTGTCTACAATGGCGTCGCGGCGCTGGCGGCCTTCGCCCTGCCGGTGCTCGCCAGACGGATCGGGCGCAAGGCCACCCACGCCGTCATGCTGCTGTTCGGCGCGGCGGGCCTGGCGGGCGTGTTTCTGATCCGCGAGCCCAGCCTGCTGTGGCTGCCCATGGTCGGCGTCGGTTTCGCCTGGGCCTCCATCGTGTCCATGCCCTACGCCATCCTGTCGGGCGCGGTGCCGGACCGAAAGATGGGCGTCTACATGGGGGTGTTCAACATCTTCATCGTGGTGCCACAGTTGCTTGCCGCGACGGTGCTGGGCCTGATCCTGCGCACCGTGTTCGACGGCCAGGCGATTTACGCCCTCTTGCTGGGCGCAGCCTCCTTTGTGCTGGCGGCGATCAGCGCCCTGCTGGTCAAGGAGCACCGGGCGTGAACCGGCGCGCCCTGCTGGCGGCGGCGGCGACCTTGCCGTTCGCGGGCTCCGTGCGCGCGCAGGTCCCGTCGGCCGGCCGGCTGGTGCTGCACGAAGCGTTCGGCTCGGCCCATGTGCAGGCGCGCAACGTCTCGGTCTGGCTGCCGCCCGGCTACGAGGCGTCGGATGCGCGTTATCCGGTGCTCTACATGCACGATGGCCAGAACCTGTTTGACGCCTCAACCGCGCCGTTCGGCGAATGGGGCGTGGACGAGCATCTGGAGCGGCTGGTCGCGACCGGCCAGGTGCGCGCGCCGATCGTGGTCGGCGTCTGGAACACCGACCTGCGCCTGCGGGAGTATGTGCCGGCCGATCTGATCAAGGCCTTGCCGGACGACATGCGCGCCGACGTGCAGGCGGTATATGGCGGCGAGCCGCTGTCGGACGGCTACATCCGCTTCCTGACCGATGAGCTGAAGCCCTTCATCGACCGGACCTATCGCACCCTGCCCGGGGGTCGCGACACCAGCATCGCCGGCTCCAGCATGGGCGGGCTGATCTCCATGTACGCCGTGATGAAGCGGCCGGACGTGTTCTCGGCCGCCGCCGGCCTGTCCACCCACTGGCCGCTGAAGGTCGAGGGCCTGGAAGCCGGTCCGCGGCTGGACGCCTGGCGCGAACGGCTGGTCGCCGCCTGGAGCGGCGTCATCGCGACGGGTCTGCCGACGCCGGGCGCGCATCGCTTCTACTTCGACCGGGGCGACGAGACGCTGGACCAGTTTTATGCGGAGTTCCAGACGCGCATCGACGGGGTGTTCCGCGACTGCGGCTATGGGCCCGACGACTTCCGCAGCCTGGTGTTCCCGGGCGCCCAGCACAACGAGGCGTCGTGGAACAGCCGCCTCGACGTGCCCCTGCCCTTTCTGCTTTCGCTCAACCATTCCGAGGAGGCGCCGCGTGCGTGACCTGAAGACCCTTTGCCTCGCCGGCGCCGCCGGCCTGGCCCTCGCCTCGACCGCTTCGGCGCAAAACATCGCGCCGGGCGCCCCTGGCGCCGCCCCCACCTGGTCCACCGCCGCCAAGACTGGGGCGGGCGCATCCTACGAAGCCTATGTCGATGGCCAGTACCACGACGGCGGCCGCACCGGTGCTGTCTCCAAGGTGTGGTTCTCGGTCGCCGACGGCATGCTGACCGAGACCATGTACGGCCTGATCCACGAGGCCCAGATCAAGGCGCTGCGCTTCGCCGTCGCCACCCCGACGGGCGTCGCGGTCGAAGGAACCGACACCTCTCATCGCACCGAATATCTGCACGTGGATGCGCAAGGACGCCCGCTGTCGCCCGCCTACAAGGTGACCACGACCGACAAGGCCGGCCGATTCGAGATCGAAAAGCGCATCTTCACCGATCCGGATCGCAATGCGCTGGTGCTGCGCGTCACCGTCAAGGCGCTGAAAGGCGACGTGACGCCCTATCTGCTGCTGGAGCCGCACGTCGCCAACACCGGGATCGACGATCGGGGCGAGGCGGCGAACACTGCCCTCTATGCGCATGAGGGCGGCGCCCACCTGATCCTGCGCCCCAGCGAAGCCTTTGCTCGCGCCAGCGTGGGCTTTGTCGGCGTCTCGGACGGACTGACGGACCTGAAGGACGGGCGTCTTGACCGGGCCTACGCCTCCACCGGCGACACCGCCGGCAACATCATGCTGACGGGCGCCCTGCCCCGCATTCGCCCCGGGCAGAGCCTGAGCCGCGACTTCGTGATCGGCTTTGGCGACAGCCGCCAGGCGGCGGAAAGCGCGGCCGACGGCGCCCTCTCGACCGGTCTGGACGAGGTGCTGGCCCGCTACAACGGCGAAGGCGAGCGTGTGGGCTGGGAGGACTATGTCGCCTCCCTGACCGAGCTGCCGCGCATCGCGGAGCAGGCGACCGACGGCGGCAAGCTGGCCTACGCCTCGGCGCTGATGCTGAAGGTGCAGGAAGACCGCACCCACGCAGGCGCCCTGATCGCATCCCTGTCCAACCCGTGGGGCGACACGGTGGACGCGTCCAAGCCCTCGACCGGCTACAAGGCCGTGTGGCCGCGCGACTTCTATCAGGTGGCGATGGCGATGGCGGCGCTGGGCGACCGCGAGACGCCGCTGGCCGCCTTCCACTATCTGCCGCAGGTGCAGGTCAGCGCCTCCACGCCCGGCAACACGGGCGCGACCGGCTGGTTCCTGCAGAAGACCGAGGTGGACGGCACGCTGGAGTGGGCCGCGGTTCAGCTGGACCAGACCGCCATGCCCATCATGCTGGGCTATCGTCTGTGGAACATGGGCTGGATGTCGGACGCCGACATGGCCGACATGTACCGCCGCATGATCAAGCCGGCCGCCGATTTCCTGGTTGACGGCGGCAAGATCGGCCTGTTGTGGAACGATGCCGCGATCCGCCCGCCCTTTACCCAGCAGGAGCGTTGGGAAGAGCAGCAGGGCTACTCGCCGTCTACCACCGCCGCGGTCATCGCCGGCCTGACCAGCGCGGCCGAGATGGCGCGCGAAGCGGGCGACCGGTCGGGCGCCGCGCGTTATCGCGAGACCGCCGACGCCTACGCCAAGGGCGTGGAGGGCACGATGTTCACTACGCGCGGCGACTTCGGCGACGGCCGCTACTATGTCCGCATCACCCAGAACCAGGACCCGAACGACAAGGCCCCGATCGGCGCCTCGAACGGCCAGATCGCGCCGGCCGAGGATCGGGTCGTGGACGGCGGCTTCCTGGAACTGGTCCGCTACGGGGTACGCAAGGCCGACGATCCCTACATCGTCGCCACCCTGCCCGAGTACGACGACCAGTCGCTGGAGCACCTGTACCGTGTCCGCTACGACTTCGGACCAGAGGGCGACAAGACGCCGGGTTGGCGCCGTTATGGCGTGGACGGCTACGGCGAGGACGCGGTCACGGGCGCCAACTACGGCGTCGGCGGCCAGATGAGCCCGGGCCAGCGCGGTCGGGTGTGGCCCTTCTTCACCGGAGAACGCGGCCACTACGAGCTGGCGCGCGCCAGCGTGAACGGAACGCCCTCGCCGGCCGACATCGCCGCCATCCGCCAGACCTATGTGCGCGGGATGGAGCGGTTCGCAAACGACGGGCTGATGCTGTCCGAACAGGTGTGGGACGGCGTGGGCGACCCGACCGAGAACAACTACGTCCTTGGCCAGAACAATGACTCGGCCACGCCCCTGGCCTGGACCCACGCAGAGTATCTGAAGCTCTTGCGGTCGCTGGCCGACGGCAAGGTGTGGGACCGCTACGAGCCGGTCGAGCGGCGCTACGCCCGCTGAGGACGCAAAAGGGCCCGGCGATCGCTCGCCGGGCCCTTCTTGTCAGAACAGCACCTTGATCGTGCCGACGAACCGATCGTCGCTGAGCGGCCCGTCCACATCGGTATCGAAGTAGCGTCCGTCCACCAGCAGGTTCTCGGTCAGGGCGTAGGACACGCCGGCGTTCCAGGTCGTGTAGTCGTCGTTGACGTCCAGCCACTGATGGCCGACCGCGCCGGACACCGTCCACTTCTCGGCCGGGGTGAAGGCGGCGCTGACCTCGCCATAGGTCGCCTGCTCGTCCACGCCGAAGAAGTCCGGCGAGTAGTAAACCGCCGCTCCGATCGTGGCCGGACCAATGGCGCGGGACGCCGCGGCCTTGAGCTCGATCAGGTTGTAGTCGGCGCCGTCCGGCTCATCGACATAGACATAGCCGATGACGCCGAAATCGAGGGCGTAGCCGGACGCCTCGGTGCGCCAGCCGCCGTAGATGTCGACTTCCGCATCCGTCTCGTCGCCGAAGTCGACGCTGGAGGCCCATGCGCCGGCGTAGAAGCCGCTGTCGCCGAAGGTGGCGTCGATACCGCCCTGAAGCGCCGGGTCCTGATCGGTCTGGCTGAAGCCGCGGAAGACGTAGTCGCTGACCACGCCGATGTTGAAGGCCACATCCACATCCGACGACTGGGCGGAAGCGGCGGAGGCGGAGGCGAGCGCTGCGGTGGAGGCAAGGGCAGCGAGGCACGCACGAACGCACTGAATGCTCATGGTTCATTTCCTTGTGTGGAGCTTGGGGGCGGCGGCGCGCAGCCGCGCCCGTTCCGGCCGATCCGCATGGACCGGCCGGTGATATGTCTCGATCAGGCCTGCGCCTTCAGATCGCTTCGAGCGCCTCTCCGTGCAGCGAGGTGTCGAGGCCGGCGGCCTCCTCCTCCTCGCTGACGCGCAAGCCGGTGGTGAACTTGCAGATCACCAGGATGACCAGGGTGCCGAGCGCCGAATAGGCGATGGTCCAGGCCAGACCCAGCGCCTGGGCGCCGATGTTGGCGCCTTCCGACAGGCTGTTGATCGCGGTGGTGGCGAACACTCCGGTCAGGAGCGCGCCGACCAGGCCGCCCGCGCCGTGAATGCCGAACGCGTCCAGGCTGTCGTCGTAACGCAGCAGCTTCTTGATCCACACCGAAGCCGCGTAGCAGACCGGCCCGGCGATCAGGCCGATGATCACCGCCCCCTTGGGATCGACGAAGCCCGCGGCCGGCGTAATGGCGACCAGACCCGCGACCACGCCCGACAGCATGCCGATCAGCGACACCTTCTTCTTCTCGATAACCTCGACCAGCTTCCAAGTCAGGGCGCCGGCGGCGGCGGCGAGCACCGTGTTCAGCAACGCCACGCCCATCAGTTCGTTGGCGGCGCCGGCCGAGCCCGCGTTGAAGCCGATCCAGCCGACCAGAAGCAAGGAGGCGCCGATCATGGTCAGAACCGGATTGTGCGGATTGATCGGATCGATCCCGTAACCGCGACGCCGCCCCAGAAACAGGGCGCAGACCAGACCCGCCACGCCGGAGTTGACGTGCACCACCGCACCGCCGGCGAAGTCCAGCACGCCCGCGCCGCCGAGAAAGCCCCCGCCCCAGACCCAGTGGCAGATGGGGGCGTAGATGAAGAGCGACCACAGGCCGGTGAACAGCAGCAGCCCCGAATACTTCATCCGCTCGGCAAAGGCGCCGGTGACCAACGCCGGGGTGATGATGGCGAAGGTCATCTGGAACGAGATGAACAGGAACTCCGGAATGCCCGGCAGCAGGCTGTTGGCGGTCTGCAGGCTGACGCCGTTGAGGAACAGCATGTCCAGGTTGCCGACATAGGGCTGCAGCGCCTCCACGCCGTTGGCCCCGAAGGCGATGCTGTAGCCGGCGATGAACCACACCAGCGACACCACGGCGAAGACGCCGACGGACTGGGTGATGGTGGCGATGACGTTCTTGCGCCGCACCATGCCGCCATAGAACAGCGCCAGACCGGGGAGGGTCATCAGCAGCACCAGGGCGGTGGATACGCCGAGCCAGGACGTGCCGGCGGCGTCGAGTTCAAGCGCGGCCTGATGGCCAAGCAAGGCGGGCGGCGGCGGAGCGGCTTCCGCCGCCGCTGTGGTGGTGGCCGCCGCGCCCGATCCGGATGAGGCGACAACAGGGGCGGGCTCGATCGGAGCCGCAGCGAAGGCCGCGCCTCCTCCTAGAAGCCCGCCCGCTAGTAAGAGCGAAGCTGTCGCTCCCGCCCATCGTTTTCTGATCTGCGACATCATGCGTGTATCCCCTTCTGCAGTCTCGCAGGAGGAACTGTTTACCGCATATCAACGGTTCGCAAGCGCCTGACACGTCAGAACCGCAACATTCGTGCAACAGCAGCGCAACAAACCTCATCTTCTGCACGATCCATGCGCATTATCGACGATCCGTCGATCAGGCCCAGTGCATCTGCACGCGGTGCGCCGCCGCCCAGTGGATCGCCCTGATTGCGTCGATCACCGCTTCCGTCGCTCCGCGCGTGCCCAGCTCGCCGCCCAGATCGGCGGTGACCGCGCCTGCCGCCAGCACGGCCGCGACCGCCGCTTCGATCGAGTCGGCCTCGTCTTCCAGCCTCAGGCTGTGACGCAGCAACAGAGCCGCCGACAGGATCGCGCCGACCGGATTGGCCAGGTCCTGCCCGGCGATGTCGGGCGCCGATCCGTGGATCGGCTCGAACAGGCCAGGCCCTTGCGTTCCCAATGACGCCGAGGGCAACAGGCCGATGGAGCCGCCCAGAACGGAAATCTCGTCCGACAGGATGTCGCCGAACATGTTCTCGGTCAGGATGACGTCGTAGTCGCGCGGCCTGCGGATCAGGTGCATGGCCATGGAGTCCACCAGGGCATGTTCCAGCTCGATGTCCGGGAACTCTTCGGCGCCGATGCGGGTCACGACCTCCCGCCACAGGCGGCTGGTCTCCATGACATTGGCCTTGTCGACCGAGGTCACCTTGCCGCGACGCTGGCGCGCGGTGTGGAAGGCGGCGCGGGTCACCCGCTCGATCTCGGGAACGGTGTATTCGCACAGGTCGCTGGCGCGATCGGCGGTGCGGGTCTTCTCGCCGAAGTAGACGCCCCCGGTCAGCTCGCGAAAGACGATCAGATCAACGCCCTCGACGATCTCCTTCTTCAGCGGCGAACGGTGGGCCAGCACCGGCGAGACCTGCAGTGGGCGTAGATTGGCGAACAGGCCCATGGCCTTGCGGATGGCCAGCAGCCCCTGTTCGGGCCGCACCTTGCCGCCATCCCACTTGGGTCCGCCGACCGCGCCCAGCAAAACGGCGTCGGCCTGCAGACAGGCGTCGCGCGTCTCCGGCGGCAAGGCCTCGCCCGTCGCATCGATCGCCGCGCCGCCGATCAGGTGCTCGGTGAAGTCGAAATGATGGCCGTAGAAGTCGCCGATGACCGACAGCACGTCACGTGCGGCGCGCGTCACCTCCGACCCGACGCCGTCTCCGGGCAGCAGCACGATGTTGAAGGTCTTGGGAGCGGTGTTCAGCATCAGACAGTCTCTTTCGAACGCTCAAAGGCTTCGATCTCGGGCATGTTGGATTGCAGCCAGCCCAGGGTGTCCACCCCGTCCAGCAGGCACTGTCGCGCGAAGGATTCGATCCCGAACGGTACGGGGGGCGCATTGCCGCGCCGGATCTCGCCCGCCTGAAGGTCGATCGTCACCGGCTGCTGAGGATGCGATGCCAGATCATCCCAAACGGACTGCTCCACCACGATCGGCAGCAGGCCGTTTTTCAAGGCGTTTGATGTAAATATGTCAGCGATTTCCGTCGCGATCACCGCCCGGAAGCCATAGTCCAGCAGCGCCCAGGGTGCATGCTCGCGCGACGACCCGCAGGCGAAGTTGCGCCCGACCAGCAGGATGCGGTGCTCGGTGGGATCGATGCGGTTCAGCACCGCTTCCGGCTTCTCCGAGCCGTCGGCCTCGTAGCGCCAGTCATAGAAGGCCGCCCTGCCCAGCCCCATGCGCGTCGTGGTGGTCAGAAACCGCGCGGGAATGATCTGATCGGTGTCGATGTTCGCCTGGCTCAGCGTCACCGTCCGCGACGTCAGTGTTCGAAACGGTTCAGGCATGCTCCGTAACCTCCAGGTAGGCGCGCGGATCGGTCAGGACGCCGGCGACGGCGCTGGCGGCGGCGGTTGCCGGGCTGGCCAGGATGGTGCGCGCGCCCTTTCCCTGTCGCCCCTCGAAGTTGCGGTTCGAGGTGGACACCGCCAACTGGCCGGGCGCGACGAAGTCACCGTTCATGGCAATGCACATCGAGCAGCCCGGGATACGCCACTCGGCGCCGGCGGCGAGAAACACCTGATGCAGCCCTTCGGCCTCGGCGTCGCGACGCACGGCTTCGGAGCCCGGCACCACCAGCATGCGGACACGCGGGTCGACCTTGCGGCCACGCAGCACCTCGGCTGCCGCGCGCAGGTCCGGCAGGCGCCCGTTGGTGCAGGAGCCGATGAACACAACGTCCACGGCCTGTGACGTGGTCGGCTGCCCTGCCTCAAAGCCCATATAGCCCTGCGCCTTCAGATCGGCGTCCGAACGGGGCTGCGGGACCGGCGCGCCGATTGGAGCGCCCGCGTCCGGCGTCGTGCCCCAGGTGGCCATGGGCCGTATGGCGGCGCCGTCCAGCACCACCTCCTTGTCGAACACCGCGCCCGGGTCGCTCTTTAGCGTGCGCCAACGCGCCACGGCCTTGCTCCACGCCGGCCCTTGCGGCGCATGTCGGCGGCCCTTCAGCCAGGCGAAGGTGGTGTCGTCCGGCGCGATCATGCCGGCGCGGGCGCCCGCCTCGATAGACATGTTGCACAGGGTCATGCGCCCTTCCATGTCCAGGGACCGCACTGCTTCTCCTGCATATTCGATGACATGGCCGGTGCCGCCGCCAAAGCCGATGGCGGCGATCACGGCTAGCGCGAGGTCCTTGCCCGACACGCCTGATTGAAGCCGACCATTCACCGTCACGCGCATGGTGCGCGCCTTGCGTTGGAGAAGGCACTGCGTCGCCAGCACATGGCCCACCTCCGATGTGCCGATGCCGAAAGCCAGAGCCCCAAAGGCTCCATGCGTCGCCGTGTGGCTGTCGCCGCAGACCACCGTCATGCCCGGCTGGGTCAGGCCCAGTTCCGGTCCCATGACATGGACCACCCCGCGATCCTCGGAGTCCCAACCCGCCAGAGGCACGCCGTGCGTGGCGCAGTTCCGCTCCAGCGCATGGACCTGCGCCTCGGCCTCCTGCGTCACATATGGGCGGCGTCCATCCTGATCCGACGGCAGGGTGGGCGTGGAGTGGTCCAGCGTCGCAAAGGTGCGATCCGGCCGCCGCACCGTGAGGCCCCGGCTCTCGATCTCGGCAAAGGCCTGGGGACTGGTGACCTCGTGAACAAGATGCAGGTCGACATAGAGGACGCCGGGCGTGTCCGGCGTCTCGGGGCGCACCAGGTGGGCGTCCCAGACCTTGTCGAACAGGGTGCGCGGAGACTCATGCATAGCGCAGCATCCTCTCGTTCGAGGCCTGGTCCGCCTGGTCGATGATGGCGATCAGTTCCGCGTCGTCGATCTCCCCGATCTGATCGGCGCGCTGCTTGAAGGCCGCGGCCACGGCGGCGAGCCGTTCGCCGTCGATAGGGCGGCCGATGATCTCTGCGCGCCTGGCGATGGCGTGGCGGCCCGAATGCTTGCCCAGCACGAACCAGCTGCCGTCGAAGCCCACGTCCTGCGGCCGCATGATCTCGTAGGTGCGGCTGTCGGCCAGCATGCCGTGCTGGTGGATGCCGGCTTCGTGGGCAAAGGCGTTGATGCCCACCACCGCCTTGTTGCGCGCCACCGTCGTCTCGGTGACATCGCACAGGGTGCGCGAGGCCCGCACCATGTGCCTGGTCTCCATGCCTGTGGAGACGCCGAACCGATCGCTGCGCACCTTCAGGGCCATGACCACTTCCTCCAGAGAGGCGTTGCCGGCGCGTTCGCCGATGCCGTTGACGGTGACTTCGATCTGCCGCGCACCGCCCTCTACCGCCGCCAGAGAGTTGGCGACCGCCAGGCCCAGGTCGTCGTGATTGTGCGCCGACAGGATGGCGTGCGGATGCCGCGCGTGGATTCGCGCCGACAGCTCGCGAAAGCGCGTCTTGACCTCGTCCGGGGTGGCGTAGCCCACGGTATCCGGCGCATTCAGGGTGCGGGCGCCGGCGTCAGCGGCGGCCTCCAGCACGTCGGCCAGGAACTCGGGCTCGGTGCGAAAGGCGTCCTCGGCCGAGAACTCCACGTCGTCGAACAGGCTCCGGGCGTATTCCACAGCCCGCACCGCCGTCGCCAGCACGGCGTTGGTGCTCATCTTGAGCTTGGCCGAGCGGTGAATCGGGCTGGTCCCCAGAAACACATGTACCCGCCGGTGGGAGCGCGGCGTGGGCGCCAGGGCGCGACAGGCGGCGTCGATGTCTCCTTCGCTGGCGCGCGACAGGGAACAGAACACCGGCCCTTCCACTTCGGCGGCCACGCGGCGGATGCAGTCCTCGTCTCCCGGCGAGGCGGCGGCGAAGCCCGCCTCGATCACGTCCACACCCAGGTCGCGCAGCACGCCGGCCACCCTGACCTTGGCCTCGGCCGACATGGAAAAGCCCGGCGCCTGCTCGCCGTCGCGCAGGGTGGTGTCGAAGACGATCACGCGGTTCGGATCGGACGCGGCGATCTGTTCGGTTCGGGTTACGGCTACTCGATCGGTCATCCTGCGGCCTGCATGCTGAAGGCGTCGGGCGAGACGCGGCGAACGCCGAACAGGCGGTCGACCTGGCGTTCCAGGGCGTCGGTGCAGCGTTGGTCGTCGCGGCCTCGCACCGTCAGGGCCACGGCGCGAGTTGCGCCCGCATCGGCCATGCTGATGCCGTCGATGTGGAAGCCCCGCCGCTCCACCAAGCCGATGAGACGCTGAAGCGAGCCGTCGGCGCGGTCGATCTGGATGTGGATCGTGTTGCTCATCTCAGGAGCCCTCCATCATGTCGGCGTTGCACTTGCCCGGCGGCACCAGCGGCCAGACGTTGTCTCTGGGATCGATGATCACGTGCATCAGGCACGGGCCCTCGGCAGCCAGCAGGCGGGCGATCCCGCCATCCACCTGGTCGCGCCGTTCGATGCGGAAGGCCTCAATGCCGAAGGCTTCGGCGACCGCCACGAAGTCCGGATTGTCGGACAGGTCGATCTCGGAATAGTTCCCGGCGAAGAACAGCTCCTGCCACTGGCGCACCAGGCCAAGCGAACTGTTGTCGATCAGGCAGATTTTCAGCGGAATGGCGTAGCGCCGCAGCGTCGCCAGCTCCTGGATGTTCATCATGAAGCCCCCGTCGCCGGCGATCGTGACCACCGTGTCTTGCGGCCTCGCCAGCTTGGCCCCGACGCCGGCCGGCAGGCCGAAGCCCATGGCGCCCAGGCCGCCCGAGCTGATGTGCGACTCCGATCGAGAGAAGCGGCAATGCTGCGCCGCCCACATCTGGTGCTGGCCGACGTCGCAGGCCGCGACGAAGTCGTCCCCGGCCGCCTCGGACAGTCGTTTCAGCAGGTCGGGCGCATAGATCCGCTCGCCCGGCGCGTCATAGCGCGGCGCATGCGCTTCAGCGGCGCGGGCGCAGTCCACCACCCATGGCTGGATGTCGAGAGACGGCCCGCCGCGCATCCGCAAGGTCAGGGCCGCCAGCGCCGCCTTCAGATCGCCGACCGCTGCCACATCGGCCGTCCGCATCTTGCCGACCTCGGACGCATCGGCGTCGAAGTGGACCACGCGGGCTCCGGGCGCGAACTCAGCCAGCTTACCGGTCGCGCGATCGTCAAAACGCGCGCCGATGACGATCAGCAGGTCGCACGCCTGAACCGCATCATTAGCCGCCCGTCCTCCATGCATGCCCAGCATGCCCAGCATGCCGGGCGCGCCCGTTGGGATCGTTCCCAAGGCGTTCAGCGTCGCGACCTGAGGAATGCCCGTCGCCCGCACGAAGGCGCGAAGCAACTCGGCCGCACGGGCGATCTTCACTCCGCCACCGACATAAATCAGCGGCCGCCTGGCCGCGCGGATCGCCGCCTCGGCCGCCGCCACCGCATCGTCGTCGACGCCCGCAGATATGTTGGGAACTGAGAAGCCGCGCGGAGCCGTGGTTGTCCCGACCTGCACGTCCTTGGGCATATCGATCAGCACCGGCCCAGGCCGACCGGCGGCCGCGATATGGAATGCCTCCTCCACCGCCGCCGGCACGTCCGCCGGATCGCGCACCAGGATGGAATGCTTCACGATCGGCAGGGTGACGCCCAGGATGTCGATCTCCTGAAAGGCGTCCGTCCCCATCACGCCCTGCGCGACATTGCCGGTGATGCAGACCATCGGCACCGAATCCATCATGGCGTTGGCGATGCCGGTCACCAGATTGGTCGCGCCGGGCCCCGACGTCGCTATGCACACCCCGACCCGGCCGCTGGCCCGCGCATAGGCGTCGGCGGCGAAGGCCGCGCCCTGCTCGTGACGGACCAGGATGTGCTTCAGCTTCGACCCGGCCAGGGCGTCATAGACCGGCATGATCGCCCCGCCCGGATAGCCGAACACCACCCCCACCCCCAGCCGCTCCAGCGTGGAGATCAGCAGGCGGGCGCCGCTTTGCGCGACGGCGGGCGCGGGCTTCGGGGCGGCGGAGGCGATCATGGCGGATCAGGCGGCCTGGGCCGGATGGGCGCCCGCCTGCGGCGCGTTCAGCCAAGCCATGCGCTGGCGCAGCGCCTGTCCGACAATCTCGATGGGCTGTTCGCTGTCGGCCTTGACCAGGGCGTCATAGGCCGGCTTGCCCGTCTCGTTTTCGGCGATCCAGTCCTCGGCGAACTTGCCGCTCTGGATGTCGGCCAGCACCGCCTTCATCCGCTCGCGGGTGTCAGCGTTGATCACGCGCGGACCCGATGAGACCGAGCCCCACTTGGCGGTTTCCGAGATGAACGCGTTCATCTTGGTGATTCCGCCTTCGTAGAACAGGTCCACGATCAGCTTCAGCTCGTGCATGCACTCGAAGTAGGCGATCTCCGGCTGATAGCCGGCCTCAATCAGGGTGTTGAAGCCGCTCATCACCAGCTCCTTGGCCCCGCCGCACAGCACGGCCTGCTCTCCGAACAGGTCGGTTTCCGTCTCTTCCCTGAAGCTGGTCTCGATCAGGCCGCCGGTCGCGCCACCGATGCCGCGCGCATAGCCCATCGCCCGATCCCGCGCCTTGCCGGTGGCGTCGTGCTGAATGGCGAACAGGGCCGGCACGCCGCGGCCGCGCGCGAACTCGCGTCGCACCAGATCGCCCGGCCCCTTGGGCGCGACCAGGATCACGTCCATGTCCTCACGCGGCGCGATTCGGCGGTAGTGAATCGAGAAGCCGTGGGCGAACAGGATGGCCGCGCCCGTTTTGGCGTTCGGTTCGACGATCGTCCTGTATATCTCCGCCTGCACCATGTCCGGCGTCAGGATGGCGATGACGTCGGCGCCGCGGACGGCGTCCGCAGGCTCGGCGGTCGGCACGCCGTCCTCGTTCGCGTGACGCCAGCCCTTGCCGCCATGGCGAACGCCCGCGATCACGTCGTGGCCGCTGTCCTGCAGGTTGCGCGCATGGGCCCGCCCTTGCGAGCCGTAGCCGATGATGGCGATGCGCTGGCCGGCGATGGCGCCCGGTCGAATGTCGTCGTTGGTGTAGATGGTGATGGCCATGGCTCAGGCTTCCTCATGGGTCTGGATAGGAGCCGGAACTTGCGCCGGCGGCGGGTTGGGGATGGTGACGGCGCCCTGGGCAGCCGAGGCCACGCTGGCGCGGTATTTGGCGAAGACGCCGCGCGCTTCTTTCAGTGGCGGCGCGACATGGGCGGCGCGGCGCGCCTTCAGGTCGGCGCCGACATCGATGCGGCGATTGGTGACGTCGATGGTGATGCGGTCGCCGTCGCGGATCAGGGCGATAGGACCGCCGACGGCCGCCTCCGGCGACACATGGCCGGCGACAAAGCCGTAGGAGGCGCCCGAGAAACGTCCGTCAGTGATCAGCGCGACATTCTCGACGCCCCTCCCCTTCAGGGCCGCCGTAACCTGCAGCATCTCGCGCATGCCGGGGCCGCCTTTCGGCCCCTCGTAACGGATGACGATCACGTCGCCCTCACCGACCGAGCCGTCCTGCACCGCGTGAAAGGCGTCCTCTTCGCAGTCGAAGACGCAGGCCGGTCCTTCGAACCGATCGACCTTGTGCCCGGTCAGCTTGATCACCGCGCCGTCGGGCGCGACATCCCCGTGGATGACGGCGTAGGAGCCCCTCGCCATCACCGGCGCGTCAAAGCTCGCGACGACTTCTTGCCCCGGTGTTTCCTCCGCTTCGGAGGCTTCGACGAACAGGCTGCGGCCGCTGACGGTGGGGGTGTTCACGATCTTGCCGGCCGAGGCCATGCGCTGGGTCACCAGACGCGTCCCGCCGGCCGCGAACAGGTGCGAAGCCAGGAAGCGCCCGCCAGGCTTCAGATCGCAGATCACCGGCGCCTCGACGCAGGACTGGTGGCAATCCTCGATGCCGAAGTCGATCCCAGCCTCCGCAGCGATGGCCGTCAGGTGCATCACCGCATTGGTTGATCCGCCGGAGGCCGACACCGCGACGGCGGCGTTCTTCAGGCTGGCCCGAGTGATGTATTTGCGCGCGGTGTCGCCGGCGAAGACGCGCTCGACAATCAGCCGTCCGCAGCGTTCGCCCTCGGCCGCCTTGGCCGGATCGACGGCGGGCACGTCGTTGGCGCCCATGGGGCTGATGCCCATGACGGACAGAGCCATGGCCATGGTGTTGGCGGTGAACTGCCCCCCGCAGGCGCCGGCGCCGGGGCAGACGGCGCTCTCGATCGCCTTCAGGCCCTCATCGTCCAGCGTCCCGGCCGAATGGGCGCCGATGGCTTCGAACACCTCCTGCACCGAGACCTCGCGCGTCCCGATGACGCCCGGCATGATGGTGCCGCCGTAGTAGACCAGACCTGGGATATCCATTCGCGCCAGGGCCATGGCCGCCGCCGGGATGGTCTTGTCGCAGCCGACGATGCAGACCACCCCGTCCAGTTGGTGCCCCTCGATCGCCAGTTCGATGGAGTCGGCCACGACCTCGCGAGAGATCAGCGAGGCCTTCATCCCCGCCGTGCCCATGGAGATGCCGTCGGTCACGACGACCGTGTTGAAGTCGACCGGGTAGCCGCCGGCCGCTGTGACCCCGGCGCGCACATCCTTCGCCAGACGATCCAGGTGCATGTTGCAGGGCGTTACCGTCGACCAGGTGTTGACGATGCCGATCATGGGCTTGTCGAAGTCGGCGTCCTGCATGCCCGCCGCGCGCAGATAGGAGCGGGCCGCCGCCCGGTTCGGGCCTTGCGTCACCGCCGCGCTGCGCGCGTTGGGCGCCTTCTGCTGAGAGGTAGAATATTGCGTCATCGGTCTGGTTCGTTGTCGAACCGCCAAGCACGAAAAACCCCGCTTCCTTTCGGGAGCGGGGTGGGTGCGGGGCGATCCTGTTGAGTGGGTTCAGGTCACGTGCATCCACGCCGCTTGCGTAAGCAGGCCAAGAAGTACGAGCGAAATGACCGCAGACAGGCCTTCTGCAGGCGCAAATGCACGAACGGCGCGAACCGCTATTGCGGTCTGGCGGTTCATTGATGCGGTCGCGCGAATGGCCACGGCGGGCTCCTGTTCTTCCGGAAGGTAACCACACCGACAGACAGCGCACAAGCGCGCCGCGCAATAGTTTTTCTCTTCTGCCCGAATAGCCGCTCTTCGCCAGCATCTTCTCACCGCAAGCTCGACCACGCAGTCTCATGAGCCATGACGATCACGGCGCTCCAGCGATCACGCCTCGTTACAGCCACGCACTTGAAACGCGCTCCAGTGCGTTCCATTGAAGCCTCGACATCAAGCTCGGCTTCAGGAGAAACCCATGACCGTTCGCGTCGCCATCAACGGCTTCGGCCGCATCGGCCGCCTTGTTCTTCGCTCCATCGCCGAGCACGGCCGCCGCGACATCGAGGTGGTGTCGATCAACGACCTGGGGCCGGTGGCGACCAACGCTCACCTGCTGCGCTACGACTCCGTGCACGGCCGCTTTCCCGGCACTGTCGAGAGCGGCGACGACTGGATCGACGTGGGCCTGGGCAAGATCAGGGTCACGGCCGAGCGCGATCCGGCCAACCTGCCGCACAAGGACCTGAGCGTCGACATCGCCTTCGAATGCACCGGCATCTTCACCTCCAAGGAGAAGGCCAGCGCGCACCTGACCGCCGGCGCCAAGCGCGTGCTGGTCTCCGCCCCCGCCGACGGCGCCGACAAGACCATCGTCTACAAGGTCAACCATGAGACGCTGACCGCCGACGACATCATCGTCTCCAACGGCTCGTGCACCACCAATGCGCTGGCGCCGGTGGCCAAGGTCCTGCACGACCTGTTCGGCATCGAGCGCGGCTACATGACCACGGTGCACAGCTACACCGGCGACCAGCCGACGCTGGATACGATGCACAAGGACCTCTACCGCGCCCGCGCCGCCGCCCTGTCGATGATCCCGACCTCCACCGGCGCCGCCAAGGCGTTGGGCCTGGTGCTGCCGGAGCTGAAGGGCAAGCTCGACGGATCGTCGATCCGCGTGCCGACCCCGAACGTCTCCGTCATCGACTTGAAGGTCGTCGCGGGCCGAGAAACCTCGGTGGACGAGATCAACGCGGCGCTTCAGGCGGCCGCAGACGGTCCGATGAAGGGCGTTCTGGCCACCACCACCGATCCGCTGGTGTCCAGCGACCTGAACCACATCGCCGCCTCCTCCACCGCCGCCCTGCCCCAGACCCAGGTCGTCGATGGCAAGCTGGCGCGCGTGCTGAGCTGGTACGACAACGAATGGGGTTTCGCGACGCGGATGAGCGACACCGCCCTGGCGATGGCCAAGCTGATCTGACCCGCCTCTCCTCCCCATGCAGATGGGGAGGGGGACCACGATGTGGTGGAGGGGTTCGTTCCGCACGCAAGCCCCTCCGTCTGGCCGCCTGACGGCGCCGCGCCACCTCCCCATCGCTGCGCGACAGGGAGGAGAAGGAAAGCACCATGACCTTCCGCACTCTCGACGACGCCACGGACCTCGCCGGCAAGACCGCCCTGGTCCGCGTGGACTTCAACGTGCCGATGGAGGGCGGCAAGGTCACCGATGACACCCGCCTTCGCGTCGCCCTGCCGACGATCGAGCGCCTGCGGAACGCGGGCGCCAAGGTCGCCCTGCTGGCTCACTTCGACCGTCCCAAGGGCGATCGCGTGCCGTCGATGAGCCTGAAGCCGGTGGTCGATGATCTGGAGCGACTGCTGGGCGCCCCGGTTCGCTTCGCCGAAGACTGCGTGGGTGACGAGGCCAGGGCTGTGATCGCCGATCTCGACGCGGGCGGCGTGGCGCTCTTGGAAAACGTCCGCTTCCACAAGGGCGAGGAGAAGAACGATCCCGCGTTCGCGCAACAGTTGGCGGCTCTCGGCGACCTCTATGTCAACGACGCCTTTTCGGCCGCCCACCGGGCGCACGCCTCGACGGAAGGCCTGGCGCGCCTGCTGCCCGCCTATGCCGGCGAGTCGATGAGGCGCGAACTTGAGGCGCTGGACAAGGCGCTGGGCAGCCCGATCAAGCCGGTGCTGGGCATCGTCGGCGGCTCCAAGGTCTCGACCAAGCTGGACCTCCTGAAGAACCTGGTGGGCAAGCTCGATCAGCTGGCCATCGGCGGCGGCATGGCCAACACCTTTCTCTACGCCCAGGGCGTGGATATCGGCGGCTCGCTCGCCGAAAAGGACATGGCCGACACCGCGCGCGAGATCATGGCCGAAGCCGAGGCCAAGGGCTGCGAACTGCTGTTGCCCGTCGATGTGGTGGTCGCAACAGAGGTCAGGCCCGGTGTCGACGCCCGCGCGGTCAAGGTTGGCGACGCTCTGTCGGCTGACGACAAGATCCTGGACGCGGGCCCCGAAACCGTCGCGCGCTTGACCGCCGCCATGGACGCCGCCCGGACTCTGATCTGGAACGGCCCCCTCGGCGTGTTCGAGGTTCCGCCCTTCGACGCCGCGACCGTCGCGGCCGCCAAGCATGCGGCGGAACTGGCCAAGGCCGGCAAGCTGACCGCGGTTGCTGGCGGCGGCGACACGGTGGCGGCGCTGAACCACGCGGGCGTGGCCAACGACATGACCTTTGTCTCCACCGCCGGAGGCGCCTTCCTGGAGTGGATGGAAGGCAAGCCCCTGCCCGGCGTCGAGGCCCTGCGCGCCTGAGCTCCGGCTGTAACATGGCGTGACTTGGAAGCTCGGCGGGTCTAGAACATCGGCCAATAAAAAGACCTGCTCAGGAGACCCCGATCATGGCGCGCATCACGCTGCGACAGCTGCTCGACCACGCGGCCGAGAACGACTACGGCCTGCCGGCCTACAACATCAACAACATGGAACAGGGCCTGGCGATCATGGAGGCGGCCGAGGCGGTCAACGCCCCTGTCATCATCCAGGCCTCTCGCGGCGCGCGCTCCTACGCCAACGACATCGTGCTGGCCAAGCTGATCGACGCGCTGGCGGAGCTCTATCCGAACATCCCGGTCTGCATGCACCAGGACCACGGCAACGGCCCGGCCACCTGCGCCACCGCCATCCAGTACGGCTTCACCTCGGTGATGATGGACGGCTCGCTGATGGAGGACGCCAAGACCCCAGCCTCCTACGAATACAACCTCGACGTCACCCGTCGCGTCACCGAGATGGCGCATAGCTGCGGCGTATCGGTCGAGGGCGAGCTGGGCGTGCTGGGTTCGCTCGAGACCGGCATGGGCGAGGCCGAAGACGGCCACGGCTTCGAGGGCAAGCTGGATCACTCCGAACTGCTGACCGACCCGGATCAGGCGGTCGAATTCGTCGCCGCCACCAAGGTCGATGCGCTCGCCATCGCCATGGGCACCAGCCACGGCGCCTACAAGTTCACCAAGAAGCCGGATGGCGACATCTTGGCCATGCATGTGATCGAGGAAATCCACCGCCGCCTGCCCGACACCCACCTGGTGATGCACGGCAGTTCTTCCGTGCCGCAGGACCTGCAGGACATCATCAACCAGTACGGCGGCCAGATGCCCCAGACCTGGGGCGTGCCGGTCGAGGAGATCCAGCGCGGCATCAAGCACGGCGTGCGCAAGATCAACATCGACACCGACAACCGCATGGCCATCACCGGCGCGATCCGGAAGGTGCTGATGGAAAAGCCGGGCGAGTTCGACCCCCGCGCCTATCTGAAGCCGGCCAAGGAAGCGATGCGCAAGCTCTGCATCGAACGCTATCAGCAGTTCGGCTGCGAGGGCATGGCCGACAAGATCAAGCCCTTGTCCACCGCCCAGATGGCCAAACGCTACGCCTCGGGCGAACTCAACCCGCACTTCCGCACGGCGGCGTCACAGGCCGCCTAAGCTTCACGGACGGCCTTCGGGTCGCCCGTCTTCGTTCGGGCGTCCGCGCGTGCTAAGCGCGCCGGCGTGACCAACGCCTTTTTCGACGACGATGATCTTGCCCGAGAGCGGCTGGACGCGAGGATCGACGCTCCCGGCGTCCGCCTCGACAAGGCCTTGTCGGACGCCTTTCCCAGCCTCTCCAGAGCCCGCCTCCAGGCCCTGCTGGCGGAAGGCGCCGTGACCCGCGACGGGCTGCCCGTCAGCACCGGCTCGGCCAAGGCCTTGCCCGGCCTCTACGCCGTCGCCCTTCCGCCCATCGCGCCGGCCGATCCCCAGCCCGAGGCCATTCCGCTGGTCGTGCTGTTCGAGGACGCCGACCTGATCGTGGTCGACAAACCCGCCGGGATGGCCGCCCACCCGGCGCCCGGTTGCGAGACGGGCACCCTGGTCAACGCCCTGCTGCACCACTGCGGCGCGTCCCTGTCGGGCATTGGCGGCGTGGCGCGCCCCGGCATCGTCCACCGGTTGGACAAGGACACCTCAGGCGTCATGGTCGCCGCCAAATCGGACCGCGCGCACGCCGGCCTCTCCGCCCTGTTCGCCGCCCACGACATTGAGCGCACCTACATCGCCCTGACCCGCGGCGCCCCATCGCCTCCGCGGGACCGCATCCTGACCCGCATCGGCCGCTCCAGCGGCGATCGCAAGAAGATGGCCGTACTGCGCGTCGGCGGGCGAGAGGCGATCACCGACTATGTCGTCCAGCGCACCTTTGGTCAGCCCGCCAAGGCATCGGGCGCGCCGCTCGCCGCCCGCGTGGCCTGCACGCTCCAGACCGGCCGCACCCATCAGATTCGCGTGCACCTGGCCTCCAGAGGCGCGCCGCTGCTGGGCGACCCCGTCTATGGCTCCGGCAGCCCCGCCGCGCCCGTTCGCGCCGCTATCACCCAGGCCGGCCTTGCCCGCCAGGCTCTCCATGCCGCCGTGCTGGGCTTCAGTCATCCGGTGACGGGTGAGGCCTTGCGCTTCGAGACCGATCCGCCTGCGGACATGCAGCGCCTCGAGCACCTGCTGACGGCGCTCTAATACCTGACCTCTCCACTCGGTCTTGAACGGCAACAGAGACTGTGCTAGAAGCACGGCTCATCCAAGGCGAGTGGCGCCGGGGATACAGTCACGCTTTCGTGTGACCATCCGTCCCTAAAAAGGTCGGCAACCCATCGCTACTTGTCCGGTTGAGGGGAGAGGCGTCGGCGCACAATCGGTGGCCGGGGTCGAAGCGCCCGCTCGCACTATCTTGGTCGGAGGGACCGTAATGGCCGCCAACAGCTCGCTCACCATCATGTCGCCCGAACAGGGCCTGTCGCGCTATCTCACGGAAATCCGCAAGTTTCCGATGCTGACCAAGGACGAGGAGTTCATGCTGGCCAAGCGTTGGTCCGAGCACCAGGACCCTGAGGCCGCGCACCGTCTCGTCACCTCCCACCTGCGCCTCGTGGCCAAGATCGCCATGGGCTATCGCGGCTATGGTCTGCCGATCGGCGAAGTCATCTCCGAAGGCAACGTCGGCCTGATGCAGGCGGTCAAGAAGTTCGATCCGGACAAGGGCTTCCGCCTGGCCACCTACGCCATGTGGTGGATCCGCGCCTCGATCCAGGAATACATCCTGCGCTCCTGGTCGCTGGTGAAGATGGGCACCACCGCCGCCCAGAAGAAGCTGTTCTTCAACCTGCGCAAGGCCAAGAGCCAGATCTCGGCCTTCGAGGAAGGCGACCTGCATCCCGAACACCTCTCGGCCATCGCCACCAAGCTGGGCGTGTCGGAGGAAGAGGTCACCAACATGAACCGCCGGCTCGGCGGCGACGCTTCGCTGAACGCGCCCTTGCGCGCCGACGGTGAAAGCGAATGGCAGGACTGGTTGGCCGACGACACCGCCGTCTCGCAGGAGACCAAGCTAGCCGAGGACGAAGAGCGCGGTCTGCGCATGGGCCTGCTTCAGGAAGCGATGGAAGAGCTGACCGACCGCGAAAAGCACATCCTGACCGAGCGTCGCCTCAAGGACGATCCGGTGACGCTGGAGGAACTGGCCAGCCAGTACGGCGTCTCTCGCGAACGCGTGCGCCAGATCGAGGTCCGGGCGTTCGAGAAGCTGCAAAAGGCCATGCGCGCCGCTGCAGAAGAGCGCAATCTGGTCGACGCCTGAGTGTAGAAGCGCGCGGGATCAGCCCGCGCGCGTCTGCGGCACCGGCGCGCTTAGCGCCAGGATCGCCCCGATCGGCTGGGCCAGACCATCCTTGGTCACGCCGCCCCCGCTGAGATAGGCGTCCAGTCCGTTCGCCGCGATCGCCAGATTGATGTCGCCGGTGCTGGCCGCCAGCGCCTTCAGCGTATCGACCTGCTGCTTGACCGCACGGGCCGCCTGCATCGGGTCTTGATTGAACTGGGCGAGTGCGGCCGCGAGGATGCGCAACGCCTGGGTTTTTGGGTCGATGGTCGTTTCATTCGACGCCGCATCGGCCTTGCGCTTGCGCGCGCCGGCGTATTCCCCCGAATTGAAGCGGCGCCGGTCGGGTCCGACATAGCCGACGGCCTCGATCCACGGCCGAGCCTTCAGTGCGACGTTCTCGATGCGCTTGAACAGGTCGCCGGCGGTGAACGGCTTGCGCAGAAACTCATGCACCCCGGCGTCTCGCGCGCCCTTGATCGAGCTGGCGGTCGCATCGCTCGTCACCATGATCACCGGGGCCGTCCGGCAGATCATGGACGAGCGCCGCAGTCGCCGCGTCAGCGTCTCGCCGTTCAGCGTCTCGCCCCGCCGTTCGGTGAACACCATCCCCGGCTCGACGTCGCGCAGCAGTTCCAGCGCCCGTTCCTCATCGCTCTCGATGAAGACCTCGCGCGAACCGATCACCTTCATGATGTCCATCAGCAGCCGCGCCGACGCCGGATTCGGGTCGGCGATCACGATCCGCCGGATGGACGGAGCGATCCGGTTCAGCGTCTTGGGATCGGCGGCGAACAAGCGGGACTCCGTGGCGACAGATCGCTCACGCTAGTCCCGCCAGGGTTAAGATGGCCTTGAGCGCCGCCGCTCGTCTCACCCCTGGAAGGGGTCGTGCATCAGGATGGTGTCGTCCCGCTCAGGGCTGGTCGACAGCAGCGCAACCGGCGCGGCGATCAGTTCCTCGATCCGGCGGACATATTTGATCGCATTGGCCGGAAGGTCCTTCCAGGACCGCGCACCTTGGGTGCTTTCGGACCAGCCTTCGATCGTCTCATAGATCGGCTCGGCTGCGGCCTGGTCCTTCATGCCGGCCGGCAGATAGTCGAACTCGCGCCCGCCGATGCGATAGCCGACGCAGATTTTCAGTTCCTCGAACCCGTCCAGCACATCGAGCTTGGTCAGGGCGATGCCGTGGATGCCGTTGATGGCGATCGACTGTCGCGCCAGCACCGCGTCGAACCAGCCGCAGCGACGCGCCCGACCCGTGACCGTGCCGAACTCGCGCCCGCGCTCGGCGATGCGCTTGCCGGCCTCGTCGAACAGCTCGGTGGGGAACGGCCCTTCGCCCACCCGCGTGGTGTAGGCCTTGACGATGCCAAGCACATAGCCGACCGAACGCGGCCCCAGGCCCGATCCCGCCGCCGCCTGCCCCGCCACCGTATTGGACGAGGTGACATAGGGATAGGTGCCGTGATCGACGTCCAGCAGCGTGCCCTGCGCGCCTTCGAACAGGATGCGTTTGCCGTCGCGGTACGCCTGATCCAGCATGCGCCACACCGGCTGGCTGGCGAACGGCAGCACCTTGGGCGCGATGGCCAGCAGCTCGGCCTTCAGGCTGGCGACATCCACTTCCGCCAGGTCCAGCCCGCGCCGCAGCGCATTGTGGTGCGCCAGCAGTCGTTCGATCTTGGCGTCCAGCGCTTCCGGGTCCGACAGGTCGCCGACACGAATCGCGCGCCGCCCGGCCTTGTCCTCATAGGCCGGGCCGATGCCCCGTCCGGTGGTGCCGATCTTGGTCTGACCGGCCTGGGCCTCGCGCGCCTGATCCAGGTCGCGGTGCAGCGGCAGGATCAGGCAGGCGTTGTCCGCGAGCGTCAGCAGTTCGGGCGTGATCTTCACCCCTTGCGCCTCGATCCGTCCGATTTCGTCGATCAGCGCCCAGGGATCGACCACGACCCCGTTGCCGATCACCGACGGCTTGCCTTGGACCACGCCGCTTGGCAGCAGGCTCAGCTTGTAGGTGACGTCGCCGACGACCAGCGTGTGGCCCGCATTGTGCCCGCCCTGGAACCGCACGACCCAGTCGGCGCGGTTGGACAGCCAGTCCACGATCTTGCCCTTGCCCTCGTCGCCCCACTGAGCGCCGACCACCGCCACGTTCGCCAAGACCGTTCTCTCCGCACTTGATGCGGGCGCAGCCTATAACCGGGGAATCGGGCGGTGTCCTCCCAAGCGGTCGGATTTATCCGACCTCTGACACCGCAGTCTGGAACGACCACTCCAGCCAGGGGGTGGCGGCGCGTACGTCGGCCGTCTCGACCGTGCAACCGCACCAAAGGCGCAGGCCCGGCGGCGCGTTCCTGTGCGGCTCCATGTCGAACACGGCGCCCTCGCCTTCCAGCAGCGCCTTGAACCGCGTCACGAACGCCTTCTGCGCCTTGGCGTCCAGGCTTTCCACGCGCGCATCCGTGAACTTCAGGCAGACCGAAGTCGTGGATCGGATTTCCGGCCGCTCCGGCAGGAAGTCGATCCAGTCCGTCCGCTCCACCCACTCGGCCAGCGCGGCGTAGTTGGCGTTTGTGCGCCGGATCAGCTCGGACAGGCCGCCGACCGACTTCGCCCAATCCAGCGCGTCGATCCAGTCTTCGATGGTCAGGATCGAGAAGGTGTTGATCGCCACGCCGTCGGCCAGCGAACGATCAAAACCGTTCTTGTCGGCGATCCGCAGCACCTTAGGAATCGCCCGATCGGGACGATAAACGTCCAGCCGCTCCACCGCCCGCCGCGACAGCGCCATGACCCCGATGCCCGCCTCGCCGCCCAGCGCCTTCTGGAAGCTGAACGTCACCACATCCAGCTTGTCCCACGGCAACGGCATGGCGAAGGCGGCCGAGGTTGCGTCGCAGACCGCCAGCCCCTGTCGGTCCGCATCGATCCAGTCCGCATCCGGCACCCGCACGCCCGACGTGGTGCCGTTCCACGGGAACACCACGTCTTTCGACCAGTCCACGCGCGACAGGTCGGGCAGCTCGCCCCAAGGCGCCTCCAGCACCTCCGGCTCCAGCTTCAGGTGATCGCGCACATCCGCCGCCCACGTCAGGCCGAAGTTCTCATAGGCGATCACCTGCACGCCGCGCGCGCCCAGCATGCCCCACAGAGCCGCCTCCACCGCTCCGGTGTCAGACCCGGGCGTATAGAGCATGACGTAATCGTCCGGCACCTCCAGCACCTCGCGCGTCAGCCTCAGGCCGTGCGCGAACCGCTCCACCACCTCCGGCGCCCGAATGCCGCGGCCCATCAACTTCGTCGGCAGGCCCTCGAGCGCATAGTCCGGCCGCTTGGCCGTCGGCCCGGCCGAAAACCACGGTCGTTCGGGCTTGGTCTGGGGCTTGTCGATCACCCTCATTGCCCCGGCTGGTACGGCCGCTTGTCACGCCAATCCTCGGCAAAGCGCACCAGCGTCTCGTCCGGCGCGTCTGGCAGCGTCACCATCAGCCGCGCCAAGAGGTCGCCGCGTCGTCCGCCCTCGTGAGCCCCGCGCCCTTTCAGCCTCAGCACCCGGCCCGAGTTCGAGCCCTTGGGAATGGTCATCGACACCGCGCCCTCTGGCGTCGGCACGCGCACCTTGCCGCCCAGCACCGCATCGGGGACCGATACCGGCAGGTCCATCACCAGATCGGCGCCTTCGCGCCGGAACAGCGGATGCGGCGCCAGCCTCAGTTCGATCAGGGCGTCGCCGGCCTCGCCGCCGCGCCCCGGCCCGCCCTGACCTTTTAGGCGGATGGTCTGGCCGTCGGTCGCGCCTTTCGGGATGGTCACGTCCAGCGTGCGCCCGTCCGAGAACTGGATGCGCCGCGTGGCGCCGGCGATGGCGTCTTCCAGGCTGATCTCCAGCGTCGCCCGCACGTCCTGACCACGCTGCGGCCCGGCTGGTCGGCGTCCGCCGCCTCCGAACATGCCGAAGATTTCGTCCAGATCGACGCCTTCGAAGTTGGCGCGACCGCCCGGCCCGCCTTCGCGGCCGAAGCCGAACCCGCTCGATCCGCCCTGTCCGAACGGACTGCCGCTGGCCCGCCCGCCGCCAAAGCCGCGGAACTGCTCGTTGCCGTCCGCATCGATGGCGCCCTGGTCGTATTTGGCCTTCTTGTCCTCGTCGCCCAGGATGTCGAAGGCGGCGGTAATGCGCTTGAACCGGTCTTCGGCCGGCTTGTCGCCCGGGTTGCGGTCGGGATGCAGCTCCTTGGCCAGCTTCCTGAACGCCTTCTTGATCTCCTCGGGAGAGGCGGTTCGGGACACGCCCAATTCCTTGTAGGGATCGCTCGCCACGCCGTCTGTCGCTCCGCAAAGATAGGAAAGCCAAGCCGTCAGTTAAGCCATGCCCGCCGCGCCCGAAAGACCCGCGCCGCCTATCCGCCGATAAAGATGCGCGCCTCCGCGCCCCATCCATAGCCTTCGCCCCACTGCGCCACAGCCATCAGGGCGCTGGCGCCGATCCCGCCGGGAAAGTCTTCCGCGATGGCCTCGACCGCATAGGCGAAAGCCTCCACCTCGACCTCGGCTGCCCGCAAGACGCGTTCCCCATCCAGCACGCGGATGCGATAGCGTCTTGCGTCAAGCTCGCCCTCGGCGTTCCATCCGGCGCCGGGCAGCCGCGCACGCGGCGTCCATCGCAACGCCAGGGCGCCGCTCTCGCTCTTCTCCGCCGCCAATCCCATCGGCGACCACGGCCGATAGTAGACGCCCTGCGGCGTAAAGATGGTCTGCGCAAACCGGTCGCCGCCCGGCGGCGCACCCCGCGGTCCGGCTCGGCAGAGCAGCGGCAGCCCCCGTTCGCTCCGTCCGATGTCCACCCGAGGCAACCCTGCGCCCATGAACACCGCCAGCGCCCCTTCAGTCGCACCCGTCGCCATGTCCACATCCGTCCCCTGCTGCGCGCGACGCAGGCCGCTCAGCCGCCAGTTGTCGGCGCCGGTCATCTCGGCTTGGCGGAACTGCAGCAACTCCCAGCCTCCGCCCGCACATTCCACTGCGATGACGTTGGCTCCGCCCAGCACCGCCGCCTCGGACGCGCTCGACGGCGCCTGGCCTTCGAGCTTCATCTCCAGCGCATTGACCTCGTCCCAGCCGTCGGTGAGACCGGGCTCCAACGGCGCGAGCAACACCCCCACGGTCGCGGGCGTCTCCACCGCCGCGCGCACCGTCAGGCTGTCGGGCGTCGCCCCCATATGCAGGCTCATCGGCCGCCACGGCTCGGCCGCCAGCGCCACCAGCGGCCGGTCGTCATCTTCCGCCCCCGACAGCGGCGGCAGATCCAGCAGCCGCAACAAAGGCGCGCCGGGCGCCTCCGCCTCGCCCCCGCTCCGCCAATCCTCTTCCGGGTCCAGCACCAGCGCCTCCCGCAGCGGTCGCAGGCGCAACCGCGGCGTCTCGTCCATCGCCGCCTGCTCGACCCGCCACAGGCCGCCGCGTCCTTCCACCCTCACCGCATCACCGGGCTCGACCCGCAAGGCCAACTCCGGCCCGGCCGCCAGCGTCAGCGCCTCCTCGCCTTCTCCCTCCAACAGTCGCCTCGCCGCCCGTGTCGCCAGTCCGCTGCCGCAGGCCACCGGCAGATCCACATCCAGCCCGCCGTCGTCCTCCACCTCGTCCGAGCGCACCGTCACCGCGCCTGTCTGATAGTCCGCCGTCTCGTCGATGAACCGCACCCGCGCCGTGCCGGGCCGCCGTTCCAGCGACCGCTCCGCCACATCCGGCGCGCCCTCTTCCTCCAGCGCCAGGTCGTCGCGAGCCACGTCCAGAACCTCGCCCGACCGTCCGATCACGGCGATTCTGCCGCCCCTCTCCGCCGCCACGGCATCGAAGGCAGTCAGCAGCGGTCCCAGAGCGTCTCGGGTCCGCATCGGCCGGTCGATCACATAGCCCGCCGCCGCACCCTCCACGCCCTCCACGACAAAGCCGTCCTCGCCCACGCCCCCGCGCCTCAGCACCGCCGCGATCAGGTCCCGCGCGTCGCCCGTCAGCCGTCCGTTCAACCAGTGCCCGCTGCGCCAGGCGCCCGCGTCCGCCCAGACATCCGCCCTCGCCGGAAAGGCCGGATAGGGTCGCGCATCCCAGCACCAGGCGTTCGCCCCCTCCAGCATCCGGCCGCCATAGACCGAAGAAACCGGATTGTTCTCGAGCGCCGCATAGTGCGCCAGCACCGCCTCCAGCGCCGCCCGCTGCACCGCGTCGTCTCTCGCGCCGCTCGAGTGCGGCGGAAGCCGGCCTTCCGAACTCTTGGGGTCCTGAAACAGGTTGGGCGCATTGCCGCCCCTGTCCACCGCCGCGCAGCCGAACTCCGACAGCCGCACCGGCTTCATGCCCGGGATCCAGGCGGTCGGCGTCGCCTTTCGCGCGCCGCCCGGCCGATCATGGTGCGCATTCGACCACCAGCCCTTCAGGTCCTTGGGCCGGAACAGCCAGTCCTCGCCGTGCGCCGTGTCGCGGATCGGCGTCCGGATCTGAGCCGCACGCTCGGCCTCCCCGCCGTAGAACCAGTCGAAATTCTCGCCGCCCGCCACGTTCGCCGCCAGATAGGCCTGATCGCTTGCGCCGCCGTACAGCGCCCCGTCCACCCCGCCGTCGCCCTCGCGCCAGTCGCTCAGCGGCGGATACCAGTCGATCGATACATGATCGATGTTCGGATTCGCCCACAGCGGATCGAGGTGAAAGATCACGTCCCCCGTCCCCGGCTGATGCCCGAAATACTCGGACCAATCCGCCGCATAGGACAGCTTCACATCCGGCCCGACCACGGCCCGGCACTCGGCCGCCAGGGTGCGGTATTGCGCCACCGCCGGATAGCCGCCCGCCTGATCCCGCGTCCACGTCAGCCCGCGCATCTCCGAGCCGATCAGCAGCCCGTCCGCGCCTTCCTCCCGTGCGATCCGCGCGTAGTGCAGCGCCATCCAGCGCAAGCCCCAGCCGTCCTCGTCGCCGAACAGGGCCGCCACCTGCGCCGTCGCCTGCGGCCCGTCCTCGCCTCGCACCCGCCCGCGCCAGGGGTGCGGCGCCTGCCGTGCGCCGCCATACGGATCGGGCAGCGCATTATCCCCCGGCACGTCCATGAAGACGAACGGATACAGCGTCACCTCCAGCCCCCGCGCCTTGAGCTCGCGGATCGCCTGCCGCACGCTGTCGTCTGATGGCGTCCCGCCATAGGCCGGCCGGCCGTCCACCTCCGAGATTAGATAGGCGTCGCCCCGTTCCAGCCCCGCGACCGACCACCTCAGCGGCTCCGTCGGCTTGTCCCGGCGCTCCACCCCCGGCCGCACTCGGCAGTGGCCGGCCCGCAGATCGTCGCCGAACCAGCCGACCACCAGGCTGACCCGCTTCAGGTTCGGAGCCTGCGCCTGCAACTGATCCAGGGACACCAACAGGTCCGCCCGTCCCTCGCCCGCGTGCACATTCTCCGGCTTGGTCCGCGTCAGCCCCTCGCGCCGCAGCACGACGTCTGTCGCCAGCGCGAACTCGCCCGCGCCGGGGATCAGGCACACGCCCTCCAGCCGATCCTCCAGCCTCGCCCCGCTCCCTACCGGCCGACGGAACACCTCGAAACTCAGCTGCGGCGGCCGGTCGCCATAGGCTGTCAGCGGCAGGTCCTCGAACACCACATAGGCCGTGCCTCGATACGCCGGCGCCCCGCCTTCCACCGCCTCGATCAGCGGGTCCGGCTGCTGGTCCTCCGTTCCGCGATGCAGACGCATGGCGATCCCCGCCGTCTCCATCGGCTGGCCGTCCGCCCAGATGCGCCCGATCCCGTCGATCGGCCCCTCGCCCAGCGCCACCGCAAAGCTCAGCGAATAGTCGTAGTCGACCGTCTTCGGCCCGCCCTTGCCGCCACGCTGCTCGGTGCGGCGTTCCTGGAACCGCGCGGCCCAGATCACCTGCCCCGCGACCCGCGCCCGTCCGAACACGCAGGGTATCGGCGCGCCCTCCGCCGCGCCCTGGATCTTCAGCCCGTCCAGCCGAGGCCCCACCTGCCGCGCCGGCGACAAGGCGCCCAGCAGCGCCCCGTCCGCCATCCGACCAAGCGTCGCCCCCAGGACCCGGCCGATCCCGCCCCCAACCGCCCCGCCGATCCCGCCCAGCACCACCTGCGCCATGTCTTGTCAGCCCTCCCATCCAGGCCAGCGAAACACCGCCGCCAGCCGCCTGCGCCACCAGACGCCCATCCAGCTCTCCACCACCGCCCGCCCCCAGTAGGCGTGGATGATCCGAGGCTCCGGCCCCGCCGCGTCGCTCAGGATCGCGCAGTGCTTGACCATCGCCTCCGGGCTCATGCGGAACAGCAGCACATCGCCGGGCCGCATCGCCTCGACCGGAACCTCGACCAGCCACCGCCGCGCCGCCTCCAGCAGCGTCTCTTCGCACCCGACCTCGGCCCAATCGGCGCGGTACGGCGGCAGGGCTTCAGGCTCCTCCCCCACCACCTCGCGCCACACCCCGCGCACCAGCCCCAGGCAATCCGCGCCTGCGCCCTTCACGCTGGCGCCATGTCGATAGGGCGTGCCCAGCCATCCTCGCGCCGCCTCCACCACCTGCATTCCTCCCCCCTTGGGGGAGGGGGACCGCGCATCGCGCGGAGGAGGGGGCAAGACCACGCCTCTCATCGCCGGCTCCCCCCGTCCCGCCGCCCGCTCGTCGCCGCATGCGCCACCAGGAAGTCGTCGCCCGGCACATCCGGGAATCCGCGAAAGTTCACTCCATTGCCGAACACGCCGACGCAGGTCGCCCAGCGCCCGTCGCAGGTTGCGCCCGCCTCCGCCGCGATTCCGCACCGCCCATCTCCCAGCCGCGCATCGCACATCCGGCCATAGGTCCGCCCGACCACCCGCTCCAGCATGCCCAGCGGCCCTTCCAGGTCCGCCGTGAACCGCTCGCCCTCGCGTCGGATGCGGGTCAGGCTCGCCGTCCACAGCCGCACCCGCAGGTCAGGCCGCTCCCAGTCCACGCGCCACAACTCGACCGCCGCCTCGTCAAAGGCGCCGGCCGCAATCGCCTCTTCCGTGATCGCCGCGTCGTCCAGCGCGCCCGCAGCCGAGGCCGCGCCCGCCGCCAGGCCGACGGCGCTTTCCGCCGCCCCCGCCGTCCAGCCGCTCTCCGCCCGACAGCGCACGCCGTCCACCGTCAGATCGCAATCATGATCGGTGAACCCAAGCCGTACGCCGTCCCGCCGTCTCAGCAGCCAGACATGACACAGCGTCGCCGCCCCGCTCGCCATGCGGGCGGCCATTTCGTCCGGCACGTTCCGCATGGTTCAGACCCGCACTTCGATCAGCGGCACGGCCGCCATTCGCCCGGCGTCGAAGCTTTCCAGCGACGCCTCGATCCGATCGGCATCGAACCGGACCGGCGTGTCGAACAGGAATCCCGCCGTCACGGCCGCACCGCCCGCCGCCGGCTCGGCCAGTGTCACCACGCCGGTGATCGCATCGAACGCCGCCTCCACCACGGCTCCATTCACCGCCACCGTCGCCGAACCCTCGACGGGTTTGCGGATCGGCCGGCGCACCTCGCCATAGGCCTTGGTCAGCTCCCATGTCCGCCGGACGCCGTCGCCGGTGCCGATCCGCTGGTCCGTCGCCGCTGGCGTTCCGCTCGGCGCACAGGACTTGAAGTCGGCGAAGTCGCGGAACCGGAATCCATACAGCCGCCCGCGCCGCGCCTCGAAGAACGCCGTCAGCGCCGCCATGTCGTCCAGCGTGCGCAGGTTGGCCCCGATCAGATAGCGTCTGCGCCCCTGCGCCCACGGGCTCGATCGGCGCTCGTACCCGGACGCCAGCGTCACCACCTCCGTCCGCCGCTCGATCCCGCCGCTCGATCCGAACGCTAGCCGCGCCGGCAGGCGCACCTCGTGAAAGCTCATGGTGCTTCCTGTCTTCAGTTTCACTTGTTCGCGTTGCGCCGTTCCGCCATGCTCAAGCTTCCACGAGGGGCGAACACGACATGCGCGGCGAGATTCTCAGCTATGACGCGGCCGCGGGCGGCGGTCTGATCAGCGGCGACGACGGCCAGCGCTACGGCTTCACCTCGTCCGCGCTCCAGACGCCCGCCGTGCCCGCCCCTGGCGTCCGCGTCGACTTCGTCGCCGACGGCGCCGACGCCCGCGACATCGTCATCCTGGCCAGCGCGCAGACCGCATCCGCCCAGCCGGCCTATGCGACCGCAGGCTCGGCCGGCCTGCCCGACGTGTCCGCCGTTGACTGGAAGACCCTGATGCTGTCCTTCGAAGGCCGCATTCGCCGCTCGCACTTCTGGATGGCCTGGCTGATCCTGCTGGGCGCCAACGTGGTCGCCGGCTGGCTGCCGCTGATCGGCGTCCTGATCAGCCTGGCGCTGATCTGGCCGAACGTGGCCATCACGGTGAAGCGCCTGCACGACATGGGCCGCACCGGCTGGCTGGCGCTGGTTCCCTTCGTCGTGGCCGTGGCCATGTTCATCGTCGGCATCATCTTCTTCGGCCTGGGCGCAATGATGGGCGGCGGCTCGGACGGCGATTTCGAGAACCCCGTCGCGGCCTTCGCCATGTTCGGCCCTGCGCTGGGCGCCTTCGCCGTCGCCGCCCTTATCGGCTTCGCCTTCCTGCTGTGGATCGGCCTGACGGACAGCCAGCCCGGCGAGAACCGCTTCGGCCCGAACCCCAAGGCGCTCTGAAACGCTCAAGCAGCCTAGCGCCGTGCGCAAGGCGATAGCGCCTTAGAATGCCCGCCGCGCGCCCACGCTCACCGCGCGCGCCAGCATCTGCGCGATCTGCGCCTCGGACCTCAGCAGGGCCGGGGCGCCGCCGTCCACCCGCACATTGACGGTCACGCCCCCCCGCCGGACGGCTCCACCATTCCGCCCTGCGCCGGCCGGAACACCTCCGGCCCGCGCTCGCCGACCAGATAGGCGCCGCCCGCCAGCACCGGCCCGCCGTCCGCCCGCGCGCCGCCAAACATGCCGCCAACGGCCTGCGCGATCGCATCGCCCAGCCCGCCGCGTCCCGACCCCCCCGCCATGTTCACCGCGCCCAGCACCGCGCGCGCCAGCTCCGCCAGCGTCACCTCCCCGTCCGCCGCCGCCCGGCTCAGCGATCGGACCAGGCTCTCGCCCGCGCGACCGAACGCCTGGTCGATGGCGTCCGCCGCCTCCTGCGCCGGTCCTTTCAGCGCCTCCAGCGCCGCCGCCGCTTCCGCCGCCTGCAGCGGCAGGACCTCCAGCCCGTCGGGCTTCCACGCATCACTCATCCGGCCACCGCTCCATCATCAGGCTCATCTCGCCACGTCCCAACGGCGCGCCCGCCTCCGCCCGCGCCGTCAGCATCCGCCATTCCTTCAGCGACAGCCGCCAAAAGGCGTCCGGCCCCACCCCCATCATCGCCGCCGCCCGCATCATCCCAGCCCATGGGGTCTTCATCCGGCGCAGGCCGCGAACGCGCGCGCCACCCCGTGCGCCGCCTCGCGCGGATCGACCTCGGCCCGGCTCAGGCCCACCGCCGCCTCATCCTCGCCCCCGCCGCGCAGCAAGGCCTCCAGCACCGCCAGCAGGTCTCGCGCCGACAACCGCCGCATCCGCTCGGCCACGGCCTCCAACCCGTCCACGCCCAGCGCCGTCTCGATCTCGGCCAGCGCACCCAGTGTCAGGCACAATCGCCGCTCGTGCCCCGCCAGCATGACCCGCACCTCCCCACGCGCCCCGTTCACGCCGCCGCTCACAGGCTTGAGAACCCGATCGCGCCCGCGCTGGCCAGGCTGATGGCGAACGTCGCCTCCCCCTCGTGCTCGCCCGCATATTCCAGCGCCGAGACCAGGAACGGTCCCTCCAGCACCCCGAAGTCCGGCACGATCAGCCGCCAGATTCTGGCCGCCTGTTCGAAGAAGGCTTCGCGGATCAGCGCATCCGACGCCGCGTCGCGGAATATGCCCTGCCCCGACACCGCCGCCGACTTGACCCCCGCGCCCGCCAGCAGCTCGCGCCAGCGCCCGGCGCTGTCCCCGTCCGTCGCATCCACCGTGCGCGCGTTCAGCGAGATCGTCCGCGCTCTCAGCCCCGCCACCGTGGTGAAAGCGCCGCCGGCGCCCTCGATCTTCAACAGAATGTCCTTGCCGCGTTGCGCCGCCATCTACTCGTTCTCCCTGATATCTTCGGTCACCGCCCGCACCCGCAGCACCGCCTGCGTCCGCCTCCAGTCGCCGGTCCGGAACACGTCGCTGAACACCACGGCCACGCTGACGGTCCGCACCCCGTCCGCCTCCAGCACCGCATCCTCCAGCGCCGCCCGCACCGCCCCCGCGATCCGTCTCGCCTCTTCCAATCCGGGAAACCGCGACACCGCCGTCAGCGTCAGCCGATGCTCGATGCCGCACCCGTCCGCCGCCACCGGGCGGCTCTCGCCCCTTCCCACCAGCAGCCTCGGAAAGCCCCCATGATCGAGGTTGGCGCCGGGCGGCTGGTCCCAGACCCTTGCCGGATCTCCCAGCACCGCCCTGATCCCCGTGTCGCTCCGCAGCCGCTCGATCAGCGCCCGCTGCAGCGCGCCTTCATGGTCGCTCATCGCATCCGCTCCAGATCCAGCGTCACGCGCCCCGGCCGCCGCTCGCCGTCCACCCCGACGATTCGCCAGTCCGCGCCGCCTAACCGCAGCACCCGTGCTTCGATCAAACGGGGATCGGCCCGCGTCTCCGCGCTCAGCGTCTCCACCCCGCGTGGTCCCGCATCGCCGTCCGCCCGCTCGCGCCGCCTGCGCGCCCCGCATTTCAGCCAAGCCGAGCCCAGGGCCTCGAACGTCACGCTGCGCCCGCCATAGGGCGTCTCCGCCTCCACCGCCTCGAGCAGCCCCGCCAGCACCCGCATCCCCGCGCTCACAGCCGCACCACGCGATAGGGCGCGACCCAGGCCTCCACCGGCCCGATCGGCATGTCGCTCTCGCCGCGCTCGTAGGCCCGTAAGGCCAGCATCAGGATCGCCAGCCTCAGCGGCGCGGGCGAGGTGGACGTCAGGCTCAGCCCCACATCCCCCTCCACCCTCGCCCGCGCGGCCTCGATCAGGGTGGCGATCAGCCCGTCCTCCGCCGTGTGCTCCACGCGCAGAAACAGCTTCGCCTCCATCAGGGCGACGGGTGCGGTCATTGAACGCCTCCAGTTGTCAGGAAGAAACACGGCCTTCTCCTCCCCATCGCTTTGCGATGGGGAGGAGGACCACGAAGTGGTGGAGGGGTTCTGTCCGCCACCCGGAACCCCTCCGTCTCGACGGCTCCGCCGCCGATCCACCTCCCCATCTCCGATGGGGAGGAGAGATGGTCGCCTGTCACCCGCCTCTACGAGGCGGCGAACTTCATCACCTTGATGGCGTCAAAGTTCTGCACCCCGCCGCCGACCCGCTTGGTGGTGTAGAACAGCACATAGGGCTTGGCTGAATATGGGTCCCTCAGCACCCGCACCCCGGCCCGGTCGACGATCAGATAGCCGCGCTGGAAATCGCCGAAGGCGATGGACAGGCTGTTCGCCGCCACGTCCGGCACCGTCTCGATCTCCGTCACCGGATAGCCCAGCAAGGACGCCGTCTCCCCCAGCCGCGCCGCCGGCTGCCAGATATAGGCGCCGTCCGCGTCCTTGAACTTGCGGATGGCCGACACCGTCCGGCGGTTCATCACGAACCGGCCGTTCGGCCGGTACTGGGCCTTTGGCGCATAGACCAGGTCGATCAGCCGGTCCGCCGGGCTCCCGGACGAGAATCCCCCCGCTGCCCCCGACGCCACATAGCCGATCTGGCCCCAGCCCGCCGTCGCGTCCGCCACGGTCGAATAGCTCAGGAACCCGCGAGGCTTGTTCACGCCGTCGCCGCCCACGAAGGCCTGCGTCTCCTGCGCGGCGAAGGCGTCCTCCACCTCGGCCGCCAGCCATTCGTCCAGGTCCAGCATGGCGTCGTCCAGCAACGCCTGCGTCGCCGCCGGATTGGCGTAAAGGTCCGCCGCCGGGAACTCGAGCAGCGCCAGCGTCGCCGGGTCCGTCTCCGGCCGCGCCGCCGTCTCGGCCACCCAGCCCGACGCCACGCCCGCCGTCGACACCGGCTTGCGGAACAGGCCGGACGCCACGGTCCGCACCGTCGCGATCTCGCGCATCGGACTGGCCGCCATCAGCCTGCGCTCGATTGCCCGCTCGGTCTCGGGCGGAACCACATAGCCGCCGGACGACGCGCCGCCCGACAGCCCCGCCTTGACCTCCAGCACCTGCGGCGCCGTTCCCGTCTTCAGATAGCCGTCCCACGCGGACTTCTCCTCCCCATGGAATGGGGAGGGGGACCGCGAAGCGGTGGAGGGGTTGCCAGACCCATCACCAACGCCGCCCAGCATCGGCCGTCGCGCCTCCGCCCCGATCCGCTCCAGCCGCGCCTGCGCCTGGCTCACCGCCTGGTCGATGCGAGCGACCTTTTCCTCCAGCAGCCCGTCCGCCGCCTTCCGTTCGATGGCCGCCAGCCTCTGGTCGTTGGCGTCCTTGAACGCCTCAAACGCCGCCAGCATCTCGCCCACCACAAGGCGCGCCTCCGGCGAACCCGCCGGGGCCTGTTTGGTCTCTTTCATGATGTCTCCGGTTTAGAAAACTTCGTCCGCGCCCAAACGGCGCATGACCTTTGTCAGGCGAGGCGGAACCGCGCCCCCGGCAGCATGGGGAAGGTCACCAGCGACACCTCCCACAGCTCGACCCCGCTCAGCACCCGCAGCCGTCCGTCCCGCCGCGCCCTTGCGGTGCGGTATCCGATCGACAGCCCGTCCAGCGCGCCCGCTCTCGCCAGCGCCGCCGCCATCCGGGCTGCGGCGGACCAGGGCTCGATGCGGCCGCGCACGCGCAGGCCCCGCTCGTCCTCCTCCACCTCGTCCCAGACGCCGACCACCGCCGCCCCGTCATGACCGTGCAGCATCCGCACGCCGCCCGCGCCGCTCCTCGTCAGGCTGTCGCGAAAGGCGTCCCGCTGCACCACGTCGCCGTTCAAATCGGCCACGCCCCACAACGATGCATAGCCCTCGATCACCAGCGGCCCACTCATCGCCGCTCCAGCCGCTGTTCGATCCGCTCCACGGCCGCGCGGGTGGCGACGCCCTGCTCCTCCAGCCGCACCAGACGTTCGGCCACCAGCCGCTGCTCGCCCATGCGCGCCTCCAGCGCCCCGATCCGCGCCGCCGCCCCGCCGGCCCAGATCAGGCCCGCCGCCGTCTGCACGATCAGGGCCGCCACCACCGCCGGCGGAACCCGTTTCCACTCATCCATCACGTCCCCACCCCCGCCATCCGCCGGCGCTCCTCCTCGGTCAGAAAGGTCGCCGCGTTCAGCCGCGCCCACAGCGCGTCTCGCTCGGGCTGCAGCGCCGGAACCGCCTCCAGGTCCGGCTCGACCACGCATCCGGGGAACCGCTGCCCCAGCCATCCGGACAGCGCGCCCGCCGCCTTGCGAACCAGCGGGATCACCGTCCCCCGCCAGAAGGCCGCATTGGCCTCGCGATAGTTGGCGTAGGTCGCGTCCCCCGGGATGCCCAGCAGCTGCGGCGGAACCCCGAACGCCAGGGCGATCTCCCGCGCCGCCGCATGCTTGCCGGCGATGAAGTCCATCTCGGACGGGCTCAGGCTCATCGCCTTCCAGTCCATGCCGCCTTCCAGCAGCAGCGGCCGTCCCGCGTTGGCCGCCCCCGTGTGACCGTCCGCCAGCTGCGCCTTCAGCGCCTCGAACTGCTCGGCCGTCAGCCGCTCTCCGTCGCGCGCGCCATAGACCAGCGCCCCGCTGGGCCTCGCCGCATTGTCGAGCAGCGCCTTGTTCCAGGCGCCCGACGCATTGTGCACGTCGATGGCGAAGGCCGCCGCCTCCAGCGGCGAGAAGCCGTACCAGTCGTCCGTCGGGTGAAACAGCTTCAGCTGCATGACCGGCGCCCAGCCGTCGGCGCGGCGCGCGATCCTGACCTTGCGCCCGTCCACCGCATACTCCCACGCCTGGGGCCAGCCCTGCGGTCCCGGAACCACCGTCATCCGATCGGGCCGGAGGCTCCACAGCTCCTCCGGCGGGCCGTCGTCGCCCCCGGTCGCCTCCAGATAGGCGTTCCCCGCCACCTGCAGGGCGCCGTACAGCGCCTCCATCAGCTCCGCACCCGACTGTTCGGGATTGGGCTTGGCCAGCAGCCGCGCCAGCGGATGCGCATTGTCCCGCGCCCCGTCCACGAACACCTGGAACGGCGCCGAGGCCGCCGCCTCCGCGATCATCCGCACGCAACGATAGGCCACGGCGTTCCGGGCGAACCCCTCCGTCGCCAGCGAGCGATAGTCGCGCGGCGTCCACCGCGCCCGCCCCACGTGCGAAAAGGCGATCAGCGGCCCGGCGGCGCTTGCCTTGCTTTCGGGCGCAGACGCCTGCGCCGCCTGACCGAACGGCCAGCGGATCCCCTTCATCCCCACCTCCCTGGTTTGTTAAAGCGAGACCGCCGCCGCCATCAGCGCATAGCCGGCGGGCCTCGGATGCAGCCCGTCGCCGGTCAGCGCCCCTTCCGCCGGCGCCTTCCAGCGCCCGCTGACGCCGTCTTCCAGCACCGCCGCCACGTCGAACACGCCCGTCAGATGCGGCGACGGCGCCGATCTCAGCCAGCTGTTGATCGCCTGCCGCTCGGCCTCGTTGGCGTAAGGCGTCTGCCCGCCCAGCGTCGCCCAGCCATCGCTCGACGTCGTGCGCGGCGTCAGCGTGGTGTGGAACACCTCCAGCCCCCGTCCGGCCAGCCCCTTCCACAGGGCCAGCAGACTCGCCTGCACCTGCGCCGCCGTGCGGCCGATCACCAGGTCGTTGATCCCGTGATTGCACACCGCCGTCGTCGCATGCTGTGCGGCCAGCGCCATGCGCCGTCCGCCGCCGCTCACGATCTGCCCCGCCTGCTCGGCCGGCATGGCCAGGCTCGACCAGCCATACCGGCCGCCCACCGCCCGCACCACAAAGCCCAAGTCGTTGGCCGGATTGTCCGCCTGGCCCGAGGCGATGCTGTCGCCCAGCACGACGATCGCCCTCTGCGCCGTGGCCGTCAGTCCGGTGATCGCCAGCGGCCCGTAGCCATAGGCGAACGCGGTCGGCACCGTCCCGCTGGTGGTCAGGTCCGCCCCGCCGCCCGACAGGTTGCTGCCCTCGCCGTCGCCCGGGACCGTGGTCACGCCCAGCGGCCACCGGCCGCCGCTCGCCGCCGACACATGGGTCCGCACCCAGGCCTGCGCTCCCGCCGGGATCGAGACGCCCGCGCCCGCATCGCTCGCCGCCTGCGCCCCCGGCTCCAGCACGACCTCGCGCCGCCCGCCAAAGAAGACCGGCGTCATCGTCCCGGCCGGATGTTCGATCGCCGCCCGGATTGTGATCGCGTTCGGCCCCGCCGCCTCGTTCGCCCCGTTGGGCATGCGCCAGTTGGCGTAAACCAGCCCCACGTCCAGCGCGTCCTCGGCGCCCACGGTGATCCGCTGACGATAGGTCGCCTGGGTCGCTGCTCCGTCCGACAGGCCGTTCCTCAACAGCACGCCGCGCCCCGCCACCAGCCGCCGCCGCCTCGCCTCCACCTCGTCGCGAAAGGCCGCGCCCGCGTCCCTCAACGTCACGAACCCGCTCATGCCCGCGCCTCCGTCACCACCATGCGCCCTTGATCATCGGTCACGATCCGCCCGTCGTGGGTCACCACCGCGAAGCCCTCCGGCGCCTCGACTACGCCGCTCGCGGCCAGCACCCCGCCTGGCGCCGCGCCCATCGCATCCAGCTCGATCATCAGTCGAACAGCGCCACGATCTGCCCGGCGCTCGTCCCCGTCGCCAGCACCCGACGCACCTGCACCGGCAGATACCCCGCCGGATGATTGGCGAAGACCACCGCCTCCCCGTCCGCCGCATCCACCGTCAGCACCCGCACCGATCCCGCGACGCCCAGGTACAGCGCCTTTGCATACACAGGCAGATCCGCCCCATCGTCCGGCGTCACCGCCCGCGCCCTCCGCGCCGGCCCGCCCGCGCTCCGCCCATGATTCAGCAGCCCGTCTCGATCCGCGATCGCCGGCATCGTTTTGTCTCCTTTTTTTACAATCTCTCCTCCCCATTCCATGGGGAGGTGGCGCGGCGCGGAGCGCCGTGACGGAGGGGTTCTCCTCCGCCGCTCAGAGCCCCTCCGTCTCGCCGGCTCACGCCGACGATCCACCTCCCCATCGCTGCGCGACAGGGAGGACAATCCGTCACAGCACCCGTATCCTCGGCCCGGGCCTACGCCCATTCAGCATCAGCGCCGTTACCGCCCAGACCAGCGCATCCGCCCGGTCCGGGCTCGCCCCGTTGTCTGCCGCCCCCAGCGCCATCAGCTCTTCCTCCAGCTGTGGAAACGCCCCGCAGTGCACCACCCGACCCTGTTCATACAGCGCCGCCACCGGCTCGGCCCGCGCCGACTTGGACCGGCTGGCGTGCACCATCTTCACCTCGACCAGACAGCCCGCCTGGACCAGCACGTTGCGCACCATGTCCCCGCCCTGGTTGCCCTCGGCGATCACCGCATCGGCCTCGAACTCTCGAACCGCCCGCACGACCTCCCGCGCCCAGCCCAGCGGGCTCAGCCCCCTCGCCGTCCGGTCGGCCAGCACAAAGACCCGCTCGTCCCTGCGCCCCGCCACCACGATGCCGCAGGCGTCGCCGCCCGCCGTGGCCGGCGGATCGACCGCCACCACCGTCCGCTCCAGTTCCGCCGGCCGCGCGCCCCGCGCCCGCTTCAAGTCCTCGATCCTGAACAGGGCGCCGTCGCTTTCGACCAGCACCCCCTCCATCTCCTGCGCCTCCAGCCGCGTGCCGCCGTACAGCGTCTTCAGATGCTCCAGGAACCCGGGCGCCAGGTTCTTCGCGTTCAGCCCCGTCGCTCCGCGATCCAGCACCAGCCCCGCCTCGGCCATCAGCCGCCGCAAGGCCGCCGTGGGACGAGGCGTCGTCGTCACCGCCAGCCGGGGCTCGGTCCCCAGCCGCAGCCCGAACCGCAGGTTCGACAGCACCAGCTCCGGCTGGCGCCAGGCGCAGAACTCGTCGGCCCAGGCCGCATGGAACTGCGGCCCTCTCAGGCTGTCCGGGTCTTCTGCCGAAAAGGCGTAGGCTGCCGAGCCGTTCTTCCACACCAGCCTGCGGCGACCCGCCTCCCACCGAGGCCGATCGCCCGCCACGCCAAAGCTCTTCAGCCCGGAGGCCCCCTCCACCATAACCTCGCGCACGTCGTGCAGCGCCGGCCCTACCAGGGCAAAGGTCCTCGGCGTCTTTCGCGCCAGATGGTCGATCCACCACGATCCCGCAAAGGTCTTGCCCGACCCTCGCCCGCCGAGCAGCAGCCAGGTCCGCCAATCGTCACCTTGCGGCGCTACCTGATGGTTCAGCAGACCCGCTCTCCTCAAGGCGAGCTCGAGCCGCGGCCCGCTCAGCTGCTGCGGCTCGCTTCTGTTCAAGTATCCCTTCGAGCTGATCATATCGCTTGACGAGCTCGGCCCGCAGCCGCTCGTCTCGCTCGGGGTCGTCGTGTCCACCGTTCATCTCGTCCTCGTCTTCGCGTGGAGAGGCGGCGCAGGCGCGGCGGCGCAGGTCATCGACGAACTTGGCCGTGCGCGCGATCACGCCCACGGTCCGCATCCGTTTTTCGACCTCGGCCGTGTTGGCGGGTTTGTCTTCGGCGACCAGCACCTCGACGCCCTCGTCCACCACCGCCTTCAGCAGGCCGAACAGCTCGCCCAGCCACCCGGCGCCGTCGTCCGCCGCCCCCGCCCTGTCCCCTTTTCCCGCCATGCCCAGAACATACCGGACCAGCGTCCCCAGGCGCGCAGATCGCCGCGAGAAAAGCTCAACCCCTTGACGATATTCAGCTTCCACCAGCGTCATTGCGCTGGCGGGCGCGGGATGGTCAGCAGCCGCGCTCGACCGCCCACTCCGGCGCCTCGAAATCCAGCGCGTCCTCGGGCTCTGCCAGCGCCAGTTCCGAGATCGTCTGGTCCTTCACCGACACGCCGGCCGTATGCACCGTGTTCGGGTCGCCCGAGACCAGAGGATGCCACGACGCCAGATCCCGCCCCTCGTGGATACGGCGATAGCCGCAGGACTTCGGCATCCACTCCAGCGCCTCGATGTTGCCGGGCGTCAGCTTGATGCAGTCCGGCACATGCGCCTTGCGGTTCGCATAGTCCGAGCAGGCGCAGACGGTGGGGTCGAACAGCTTGCAGTGCACCCGCGTCGGGATCACCTCGCCGGTGTCCTCGTCCTCGAACCGGATCACGCAGCACAGGCCGCACCCGTCGCACAGGCTCTCCCACTCGGCGGGCGACATCTCGTCCAGGGTCTTGGTTCGCCAGAAGGGCTGCATGTTCCGTCCCTTAGCGTCCGATCCCGGCGAAGTCGCGGCGTTTGGCGCATTACCGCATCGTAATCTTCACACGCGCGGTCCGCCTGCTACGGTCACTCTCAGCTCAACCCGCCGCCGGAAGCCCGATCCATGAAGCGCCTCGCCCTGCTGTCCGCCTCCGTCCTGTCACTGACCCTCGCCAGCCCGACGCTGGCCCAGGTCGCGTCTCAGACCCCTGCGCCGCCGTCGCTGGACGCCCTGACGCCGGCGCCGCTCCAGTTCACCCACCGCACCCTGTCCAACGGGCTGAACGTCTACGCCATGCCCGATCCGGCCGCCGGCACGGTGACGGTCCAGGTCTGGTACGACGTGGGCGCAAAGAACGACCCGGCCGGCCGCTCGGGCTTTGCGCACCTGTTCGAGCACATCCTGTCGCGCAAGACGATCAACATGCCGCTGGGCACCATGAACGCCCTGACCGAGGACGTCGGCGGGACCCGCAACGCCTCCACCGGCGCCGACTTCACCAACTACTATGAGACCGTCCCGCCCCAGTACCTCGAGACCATGCTCTGGACCCACGCCGAGCGCATGGCCCGCCCGGTGGTGGACGAGGCCGTGTTCAAGGCCGAGCGCGACATCGTCAAGGAAGAGCTGCGCCAGCGCGTGCTGGCCCCTCCCTACGGCCGGCTCCAGCGTTTCGTGATCGGCGACAACTCTTACGACGCCCACATCTATCGCCGCCCGACCATCGGCTCGATCGAGGACCTGGACAGCGCCACGATCGAGGACGCCCGCGCCTTCCACGAAGCCTACTATCGTCCCTCCACCGCGACCCTGATCGTGTCCGGAAACTTCGATCCGGCCCAGCTGGATCGCTGGGTGGATCAGTATTTCGCGCCCATCACCGCCCCGACCGACCGGCCCGTGCCGCAGATGACGCGCCCGCCCGAGGTGCGTCGTACCGAGCCGCGTTCCATCGTCGCCTATGCGCCCAACGTGCCGCTGCCGGCCGTCGCCGCCGTCTGGCAGGGCGTGCCCGCCAACAGTCCCGACGCCGCGGCGATCGAGGTTCTGGCCGGCGTCCTGTCCAGCGGCGAATCCTCGCGCCTCTACCAGTCGCTGGTCTATCAGCAGCAGGTCGCCGCCAGCGCCGGCCTCTACAGCGGCGCCCAGGAAGAGGGCGGCTCGATCGTCGCCCAGGTCATCGTCGCCGACGGCAAGACCCCTGACCAGGCCGAGGCCGCGCTGAACGCCGAACTGGCCCGCATCCGCGACACGCCCGTGACCGAGGCCGAACTGGCCGAGGTCAAGACCGAAATCCTCGCCTCCGCCCTGCGCAGCCGCGAAACCGCCTCGGGACGCGCCTTTCTGCTCGGCCAGGCCTTGGTCGGCCAGAACGACCCCCGTGCGGCGGACACCGACCTCGCCGCCGTCCGCGCCGTCACCACAGCCGATGTCCAGCGCGTCGCCCGACAGTACCTGGGCGACCAGGGCCGCGTCTCCATCCGCTATCTGGACGAGAGCCAGCGCCCGGCGGGTCAGGCCGACGCCTGGGCCAATCCCGCACCGCTGCCCGAGTTCATCTCCGTGCCGCCCGCGCTGAACGCTCCCAACGAACTGGCGCCGGAAGGGCAGCGCCAGGCCGCGCCCGCGCCGTCCGCCCCGGTCCAGGCTCGTCCGCCCGTAATCGCAGAGCGCACCCTGCCCAACGGCCTGCGTGTGGTGGTCGCCAAGTCCACCGACCTGCCGATCATGAACGCCCAACTGGTGACGCGCGGCGGCTCGGCCGCCGACCCGGCCGACCGCTCGGGCCTGTCGGCCATGACCGTGGCCCTGGCCGGTCAGGGCGCCGGCGGCCGTTCCTCGACCGAGATCGCCCGCACGCTGGAGGCGCTGGGCGCCAGCACCGGCTCGGGCGCCGGCCGCGACAGCACCTCGCTGGTGCTATCCGCCCCCGTCGCTTCGGCCGACGCCGCGGGCGCGGTGTTCCGCGACATCGTCACCGCCCCGACCTTCGCCCCCGAAGAGCTCGAGCGCCTGCGCAAACAGTCCATCGACGGCCTGCGGGTCGAGTTGCGCCAGCCCGGCCCCCTCGCCGCCGCGGCCCTGCGCCGCACGGCCTTTGGCGAGGGCGGCTATGGCGCGCCCGCGCGCGGCACCCCCGCCTCCTTGAACGCCGTCACCCGCGAAGAGATCGCCGCCCTGCACCAGGCGCGCTGGCGTCCGGACAACGCCGCCCTGATCATCACCGGCGGCATGAGCCCTGAGGAAGGCTTCGCCTACGCCGAGCGCCTGCTGGGCGGCTGGGCCAAGCCCTCGACGCCCTTGCCCGCGAACGCTCAGGCGGCGGCGCCCGCAGCCCTGCCGACCCCGCGCGTGGTGGTGGTCGATCTGCCCGGCTCGGGCCAGGCCGCCGTGGCCGCCGCCGTGCCTGCGCCGCTGCGCACCAGCGACGACTGGTATCGCCTGGCCGTCGCCAACGCGGTCATGGGCGGCGGCTCCAACGGTCGCCTGTTCCAGGAGGTGCGGGCCAAGCGCGGCCTGTCCTACGGCGCCTATTCCAGCCTCGGTTCGGGCGCCTCGGCCGACCTCGTCACCGCCTCCACCCAGACCAAGAACGAAAGCGCCGCCGAGGTCGTGGACCTGATCCTGGCCGAGTTCGACCGCCTGGGCTCGGAGGCCGTGGCGACGGACGCTGCGACCCGCCGCTCGACCTATCTGAACGGCGGTTTCGCCCGCCAGATCGAGACCACGGCGGGCCTGGGCGGCTTCCTGTCGGACGCGGTCGAATACGGCCTGCCGGTCGACGACGTCGCCACCTATCCGCAGAAGATCGCGGCCGTGACGCCCGAGACGCTGCAGGCCGCGGCCCGCCAGTATGTCTCGTCCGACCGCGCCTATGTGGTGGTGGCCGGCGACTCCAAGGTCTTCATCGACGCCCTGCGCGCCCGGCATCCCGACCTGGTGGTGGTCCCCGCCGCCGATCTGGACCTGTCGCGCGCCGACCTCGGCCTGCAGTAGGCGCCCGCCCTACAGGCTTGCGCCATGGCGTCATGCGGGGCGGCGGTCTATATGCCGCCCCGCATGGCAGCCAAGACCTCGTCCAGACCTCCCCTCGTCGCCCTCAAGGACGTCCGTCTCCAGGACGGGCCCCGCCCGCTGTTCGACGGCGTCGACCTGGCGATCGAGCCGCGCAGTCGCGCCGCCCTGGTCGGCCGCAACGGCGCCGGCAAGTCCACCCTGATGAAGGTGGTCATGGGCCTGATCGAGCCGGACAGCGGCGATCGCTCGGTCCAGTCCGCCGTCCGCTTCGCCTATGTGCCGCAGGAGCCGGATCTCAGCCCGCCCTCAAGTAGCGCCAGCGATAGGGCGACAAAAGAGTGGACCCTGCTGGACTACGCCGCCTCGGGCGAGGCCGAATCCTGGACCGCCGAGGCCTGGCTGACCACCTTCGGCCTCGACCCGGCCAAGTCCACCCAAGGCCTGTCCGGCGGCGAGACCCGCCGCGCCGCGCTCGCCAAGGCCTTTGCCGAAGAGCCCGACCTGCTTCTGCTGGACGAACCCACCAACCACCTCGACATCCTGGCCATCGAGCTGCTGGAAAACGAGCTGATCCAGGCCCGCTTCGCCGTGCTGGTGGTCAGCCACGACCGCGCCTTCTTGAACCGCGTCACCGACACCGTTCACTGGCTGGAGGGCCGCCGTGTCCGCACCCTGAACAAGGGCTTCATCGAGTTCGACGACTGGTCCGCCAAGGTCATGGAGGAAGAGGCCGAGTCCCTGCGCCGCCTCACCAAGAAGATCGAGGCCGAGACCTACACCTTTTACCGCTCCATCACCGCCCAGCGCACCCGCAACGAGGGCCGCGCCCGCGCCCTCATGGCCATGCGCGCCGACCGCGCCGAGCGGGTCAAGGACCTGCCGCGCGAGCTGAACCTGGGCGTCGATTCCGGCGCCCTCTCCGGCAAGCTGGTCGCCGACATCAAGGGGGTGTCGAAGGGGTTCGGGACAGTGGCGGGTGGCGAGTGGCGAGTGGCGAGTGAAACCGCCGCGCAGACCCAAGCCGACGATCAGGACGTGTCAACCTCGCCACTCGCTACTCGCCACTCGCCACTCGCTTCGCATCGCACCCTCTTCAAGAACCTCACCACCCGCATCATCCGCGGCGACCGGCTGGGCATCGTCGGCCCCAACGGCGCGGGCAAGACCACCCTGGTGCGCGTGCTGCTGGGCGAACTCGCCCCCGACGAGGGCTCCGTCCGCATGGGCGCCAACCTCGAGCCCGTCTATCTCGACCAGTCGCGCGAGGGGCTGAAGTCGGACATGACCCTGTGGGACGCGCTGACGCCCGGCGGCGGCGACAGCATCCTGGTGCGCGGCCGCTCGATGCACGTCGCCGCTTACGCCAAGGACTTCCTGTTCTCCGAGGCCCAGCTGCGCCAGCCGATCTCGACCCTGTCGGGCGGAGAGCGCAACCGCCTCTTGCTGGCCCGCGCCCTGGCCAAGCCCGCCAACCTGCTGGTCCTCGACGAACCCACCAATGACCTGGACATGGACACGCTGGACAAGCTGGAGGAGCTGCTGGAGAGCTACGACGGCACCCTGATCCTGGTGTCGCACGATCGCGACTTCATCGACCGTCTGGCCACCTCCACCCTCGCCCTCAACGGCCGCGGCGACATCGTCGAGACCCCCGGCGGCTGGACCGAGTTCGTGCGCCAGAATCCCGGCTTCCTGAGTGGCGAGGGGCGGGTGACGAGTGGCGACAGGAAACCCGCCGCACCGTCCGTCAGCGCGCCCCCGCCGACCGCTCCGAAGAAGCTCACCTACAAGGACGCCCGCCGTCTCGAAGAGCTCGAACGCCTGATCGAGACCCTCCCCGCCGACATCGCCCGCCACGACGCGACCCTGGCGGACCCCGACCTCTACAGCCGCGATCCCAAGGCCTTTGACCGCGCCATGACCGCCGCCGCCAAGGCCCGCGCCGACCTCGACGCCGCCGAGATGGAGTGGCTGGAACTGGAAGAGAAAAAGGCCGCCCTGTCCGTCTGACCGTCGCGCAACCGTGGTGGACAAGTCCGCCGGCTTCGCTCCAAGCTGCGGTTTCAGCACTGGAGACGGGAGCGGCGGGTGCGGACCATCGCGATCATCACGGCGATCACGGGGGCGGCGTCCCCGAGCCTTGCACAGGTCTTGCCGCCACCGCTTGTGTTGACGCATGGGCCAGCGCCATCGTCGCCCGCCTCGATTCTGCTGGACCCGGTCGCCGAGACCACCTGCGGCGACACGCCCGTTCAGCCCGCCTATCGCGAGGACCTGCCGCCCGCGTCCGCTTCGGAAACACTGGAAGGGCCTCAGACGAGCGTCTTTCGGTTCGCGGTGGCCGCGGACGGCCGCACGCGTGACATCCGCCCGGATGGGATGGCCGGTTCGTCCTACAACTATGCAACCGCTACGCGCGGCGTGACGGTCCAGGCCAATCTCGCCGCCTGGCGCTTCGACGGCGGGGCGCGAAGCGACTGCCGCCTGACCATCACCTATCGTCCCACACGGATCGAGGAGGCTTCGCCGTCGCTGCTGATGCGCTACTATGCGGTCACTCGCGACCGCGGCCCCTTGCGCGACGCTGTGGCGCGTCGCCTGGCCGGACCCGGCGCCAACTGCATGGTCCCGGATCGGCCCCGCCGGCGCCCGCAAACCACCAGCCATCCCGACTTCGAGCTCGGCCAGCGCCCGCCGCCCGGCGGCTACGCCTGGACCGTGGTGCGCTGGAACGTCGACGCCGCCGGCCGATACACCGATGTGGAGACGCTGGGCTCGTCGGGCGACGCGGTGTTCGACACGGAGGCCCGTCGCGCCATGGGCGACAGCCGCCTGCATCCGGGTCAGCCGGCCAACGGCTGCGTCTACAACTTCTACCGCACCGGCCCGAACCTCTCGGCGCCGCCCATCCCGCCGGAAGAGGAACGGGAGGATCCGCTGCAGCAGTGCCCCGAGGCGATCACCGCCCGGCTGTCTCCGGTGCGCGACCTGCCCTATCCGCCAGCCTTCCGCGCGCGCGGGATCGAAGGCTGGGCGCTGGTGCGTTTCGACATCGCCTCCTGGGGCCAGATCGGCAATGTGGCGGTGCTGGAGGCCCAGCCGGCGGCCGCCTTTGGCGAGGCGCAGAGCCTTGTCAGCCAGCGACGCGCCACGCCGGGCTTTGAAGCCGCCATTCGCTGCGTCCAGCCGGTGCACTACCGCATGGGCGCCGACCTCAGCGAGGACCCGTTCGACGAGACCCCGGAACGCTGACCGCCTTTCCACCGCCGCCCCCGCCGCCTACACCAGCGGCATGAGCCATTTCGGGAATCGTCGCCTCGCGGATCGCCGGCAGGCCCTGCTCGGCGGCGCGGCCCTGGCGCTGGGCGCCGCCGGCCTGATCGGGTGCCGGCGGGTCGAGGCGCCGGTGGACGAACAGGGGCGCGTGCGCCTGCGCGTGGCGAGCGACGGCCCGGCCGAGGCGCGGCACGGCGGCGTCTATGCGGCGCTTGCCTCGGGCGCCTACGAGCGGCGCGGCCTGAACGTCCAGATCGTGGCGGGCGAGTCCGCCGGCGACGTGGCCCAGCGGCTGGCGCGGGGCACGGCCGAGCTGGGCCTGGCGTCCGACGGCGCCTCCGCCTTTGCGCTGGCGGCCGAGGGCGCGCCGGTCCGCGCCGTGGCCGCCTTTTTCCAGCGCGATCCGGCCGCCCTGATGGTGCGCGACACGGCCGGCCTCGACGGCCTGTCCGATCTCGACGACCGGCCGGTGCTGCTGGCCGAGGCCGCGACTTCGCCCGCCTGGGCCTGGCTCAAGGCCAACGCGGGCTTTGCCGACACAGCGCTTCAGCCGTTCGCCGGCGATCTGCAGCCGTTCCTGGACGATCCCGACGCAGTTCTGGGCGGCCGGGTCACCAGCGATCCGTATCGCATCCAGCGCCTCGGCGGCTTCGAGCCGCGCACCCTTCTGCTGGCCGAGGAGGGCTATCCGGCCTACGGCGGCCTGGTGCTGGCGCCCAACGCCTTCGCGCGGGACAACGCCGAAGCCCTCCGCTCCTTTATCGCCGCCACGGCCGAGGGCTGGCGCGACTACATGCGCGGGGACGCATCCAGCGCCGACGCCCTGATCCGGCGCGGAAATCCGGACCTGACGGAGCCCGCCCTGACGGCCGCGCGCGAGGCCCTGCGCGACAACGGCCTGGTCGACGGCGGCGACGCCGCCCTTTACGGCCTGGGCGCCATGACGGCCGAGCGGTGGCAGGCGTTCTTTGACCTGGTCTCGCAGGCGGGCCTTGCGCCGTCCGGCCTCGACTGGCGCGACGCCTTTACCGACAACTATCTGCCCGGCCGCGGCTGAATTTTCCTCCGTTAGCGCAGGATTAAGCGCGACGGTTTAGTTCGGCGTCTCGACCCGTCTGCGCGGAGAGAGAACCGTCGTGCGCCACGCCCCGTCCCGACCCTCGGCCCTTGCGGTCGCCGGCGTGCTTGCAAGCGCCCTGATCGCCGCGCCCGCCTCGGCCCAGACCGCGCCCGCATCGGGCGAGGCGACCGGACTTCGCTACCTCTCCTGGCCCGGAAAGGCGCTGCGGCCCGCGCCGGCGCGCGTCGCGGCCTCGTCCCCGCCCGCAGCCGCGTTCGTACCGCCCGCCCCGTCGCCGATCCTCGATCAGCCCATGAGGCGCGCGGAGGCGTCGCCCCGCCAGGGCCTGACGCCCGCCAGCGCCTTTTACACGCCGGGCGCCTCGATCACCGGCCGTTTCGCCCCTGAGCCTACGCCTGCGCCGCCGCCCGCGCCTGCGCCACAACCCACGCCAGAGCCTGAGGTCGAGCCCGAGGTCGAGGTTCCCCCCGCGCCCCAGCCCCGCATGCGCCGCGTGGCGGCCTCGCCCCGCGTCGTCGCCTCCGCGGCCGTCGCGGAACCCTCCGGCCCCAGCGGTCCGCCCCCCGAACCGACGCCGCAGCCGGTCGACGCCGCGCCCGCCGCCGCCGATCCCATGGCCCCGCGCCGCGATGCGCCCATCTTCCGCCTGCAACGCCAGGCCGCGCCTGGGCCGACGCCGGCCGGCGCGGTCGCGTCCGGGACGGCGCCGGTCCCCGCCGATCCTTCGGCGTCCGGTGCGCGCTACTATTCGGTTCATCGCCAGCACGGCCAGCGGCCCGACGCCATCGCCGCGCCCGAGCCGGCCTGGCTGGATACGATGCCGGTCCAGCTGGCCACCGCGCCGTCAGACTCTGCGACCGACCTCGCCGCGCCTCCGGCCCCTGCCCTGCGCCGCGACGCCTCCGGCAAGCTGCAACCGGCCGCGCCTCTCGTGAGCGGCGATCCTTCATGAGCGAGACCCTGATCGCACCGGTTGTCGACGGCTCGCGCCTGCCAGACCTGATCGCCCTGGCCGGCGAGGCCTCCAGCGACAAGCGCCGGCTGCTGCTGCGCGAACTGACCGACCACTTCTTTGGCGCGCCCAGCCGGTCGGCCGCCGAGACGGCGCTGTACGACACCATCCTCTCCGACCTCGCCGCCGAGATGGAGACGGCCGTCCGCGCCGAGCTGGCGCAGCGTTTCTCCGAGACCTCCCAGGCCCCGCGCGGCCTGATCCGCCGCCTGGCCCGCGACGAGCTGGAGGTCGCAGGCCCGGTGCTGCGCGCCTCGCCGGTATTGACAGACCAGGACCTGATCGACGTCGTCCAGTCCCAGGGACAAGGCCACCTGCGCGAGGTGTCCAGCCGCGCCCATGTGTCCGAGGCCGTGTCCGACGCCATTGTCGAGAACGGCGACGACGAGACGCTGGGAACCCTGCTGCGCAACGACGGCGCCCAGCTGTCGCGCGCCGCCAGCGAGACGGCGGTCGAGCGCGCCAAGGCCAATCCCGCGCTGCACGCCTCGACGGTTGAGCGACGCGGACTGCCCGCCGACCTGTTGAACGAGATGTATTTCGTGGTCGAGGCCCGGCTGCGCCAGCAGATCCTGGAGCAGAACGCCCGCCTGGACCCGACCCTGCTGGAAAGCGCCCTGACCGCCGGCCGCGTCCGCGTCGCCGCCGAGGACGGCGCCCTGCCCGCCGACTACGCCGAGAGCCTGGCCTATGTGGAAGAGCTGAAGGCCGCCGGCCAGCTGACGCCGCCGACCCTGGCCCGCTTTCTGCGCTCCAACGGCCGCACCGCATTCGTGATCGCCTTGGCTCAGCTGGCCGACGTGGACTTCCACACCGCCGCCCAGATCATCGAGCGTCGCGAGCTGGACGCCCTGGCCGTGGTCTGCCGCGCCGCCGATCTCGACCGCGCCCTGTTCCTGACCTACGCGGTTGTGCTGCTGAACACCGAACGCGACGCCATGACCCGCGCCCGCGGCTACGCCTCCATGTACGGCGACCTGACCCGCGAAGCCGCACTGCGCACCCTGCGCTTCTGGAAGCTGCGGCGGGGCGCCGGGGCCGCTTAGGCCTCTTGCCCCAACATTCCTCCCCCACAGGGGGAGGGGGACCGCGCGTCAGCGTGGTGGAGGGGGTCCCGCCGCACGCAACCGGATAAAATCCAGCACCCCAGGCAGGTCCGACAACACCTCCCGCGCCGGGATGCGCACCACGGAGATACCCTGCGCCGCCAGCCAGGCATCTCTTCTCAGATCATGCCGCGCTTGGTTCGGGTTCTCGTGGGACGAGCCGTCGATCTCGAGCACCAGTCGAGCGTCCGAACAGTAGAAGTCCACGATGAAAGGGCCGAACGGATGTTGTCGTCGGAATCGAACGCCATCCAAGCGGCGGCCTCGGATCGCTTGCCAAAGGAGAACTTCAGGCAGCGTCAGCGCGCGGCGCAGGTCCTTGGCGCGGGCGATTGTGCGGGCGGGCGCTTCCATCAGGTTAGATGAAGTAAGCCTGCGGATCAGGCAAGTGCGCCTATTCCCCCTCCACCACGCCCTCCGGGCGCGGTCCCCCTCCCCCAATGGGGGAGGAGTTTAGATTGCCGCTTCTTACTTCTTCGCGCGACCGGCGCCGGCCGCGGCGCGGGCGGGTTTGCGGCCGCCTTGGCCCAGGCCCATCTGCTTGGCCAGGTCCGAGCGGGCCTTGGCGTAGTTCGGGGCGACCATGGGGTAATCCTTGGCCAGGCCCCACTTGGTCCGGTATTCCTCGGGGCTCATGTCGTATTTGGTGCGCAGGTGGCGCTTCAACGACTTGAACTTGCGGCCGTCTTCCAGGCAGATCAGGTAATCGGGCGCGATCGACTTGCGGATCGGCACGGCCGGTTCCTTGGGCTCGGGCTCCGGCTCTACAGGGCCGGTGGTGACCTGCGACAGGGCGGCGTGGATGTTGGCGATCAGCGACGGCAGCGTCTCTGCCGATACCGTATTGTTGCCGACGTAGGCCGAGACGATGTCGGCGGTCATTTCGAGCAGTTCGGGCTTTTCGTCCATCCGGATCGTCTCATCTGTTAGGTTGCAAGGTGCGACTGGTGAAGATCAGCCGCCAATATTCACAGCCTGTAGGGATGTTTGCGGTCGAAAGCAACGCGACCCGCACTTCTCAGTTTTCTTTCGCGCCTGCGTTGAGCCCGCGCCTATCTGAGTTAGAGACTGCTCAGCGCCCGAAGTCTTGCGCCAGCGCCATCATCGCCGCCCGCTGGGGCGCGGAATATTCGTCCACGGCCTCGTCCTCGCCCTGGCGTATCGCGCGAAGAAGCGTGGGCGTCAGCGCCGAAGACAGCGACCAGTTCCAGTATCGCAAAACGGTCTGGGCGCGATCCACCGCCAGCATCTCATAGGTAACCTGCACCCGCTCCCAGTCGGGGTGCACTGCGCCGTCCGCCGTTGCTTCGGGCCGCCGCATCGACCGCCACAGGTTCAGCAGATCGGCCCGCGACAGGCCCGTCGCCTTGCACAGAATGGCTAGCGGCTCTCCGCCGGGATCGCCCAGAATCTTGGCCCCGGTCAGGGGCTTGACCCCCGCCAGATACGCGATCTCCGAAGCGGTTTCGCGCGTCAGACCGTTCTGGGCGGCGTGGGCGACGGCGCCCTCCAGGTCGTCGAACGGGCTCTTGGCGATGGCGGCGCGGTTTCTCTGGCGGCGCTCGATGAACTGCAACGCCTTGCGCGACACCGGATCGGACCAGCCCTCGCGCGCGGCCATGGCGAAGACGTCCTCCGACACCTCCTGCATCACCTCGCGCGAGACGGCGAACCGCTGCAGGATGGTGCGCCGATCCTCGGGTCCGCACCACCAGAACATGACATAGGCGCCGGACGGGCGCAGTTCCGGCCGCTTCAGCAAGGGCGTGCACAAGGACGGCGTCTGGCGGCTGACGCCCACCACCCCTTCCAGCCCGACCTGCGACAGGCGGGCGGTCGTGTTGCGCAGCACGCATTCGATCACCGCCGTCTCGCCGAACGAGAACAGGGTCTCGGTCACCACCTCCGACAGGCCGCGCCGCCCGGCCATCATGAAGCGGTGGTCCGGTCCCGCGTCGCGGGCGCAGGACACCAGGTCCGCGTCGGTCAGGGAGGCGCACTGTTCGATCAGCAGGCCGGCGATCTCGGGTTCGTCGCGCAGCAGCATGCGCGCCACGCTGTTGGGCAGCTCGGCCAGGGGCGCCAGGCGCGCGGCGACGCGCCGACGCTCCTCCGGCGCCGCCAGCCGCAGCATCTCGACCAGCAGGTCGCCGGTGACCGATCGCTCAAAGGCGTTGATGCGGCTGGCCGGCAGGGACACGACGTCGGCCAGGCGCTTCAGCAGGGCGTGACGCGCCTTCAGCGGCGCCGCCGCACCGCCCTCCTCCCCCATCGCCGCCACAGCATCGTTCATGGCTGCGGAGGTTAAGCAGCGTCGGTTAACCCCGGGTATGCGGCTGGATTCCCTCTCCCTCCCCGTTCGGGGAGGGAGAGGGAATTCCTACAACCCCTCGAACAGCGCCGTGGACAGGTAGCGTTCGGCGAAGCTGGGGATGATCACCACGATCGTCTTGCCCGCATTCTCGTCCAGCGCCGCCAGGCGGTAGGCGGCGACGAGCGCGGCGCCCGACGAGATGCCGACCGGCACGCCCTCGGCGCGGGCGACCTTGCGCGCCATGTCGAAGCTGTCCTCGTTGGAGACCTGCTCCACCCCGTCGATGACCGCGCGATCGACGATGGAGGGGACAAAGCCCGCGCCGATGCCCTGGATCTTGTGCGGCCCCGGCTCCCCGCCGGAAAGCACGGGCGAGGCCGTGGGCTCCACCGCGATCATGCGGATCGAGGCCTTTTTCGCCTTCAGCGCCTGGCCGACGCCGGTGATGGTGCCGCCTGTGCCGACGCCCGAGACGACGATGTCCACGGCGCCGTCGGTGTCGTTCCAGATCTCCTCGGCGGTGGTGACCTTGTGGATCGCGGGATTGGCCTGATTGTCGAACTGCGACGGGCTGACGGCGTTCGGGGTCGAGGCCAGCAGCTCCTGCGCGCGGGCGATGGCGCCCTTCATGCCCTTCTCGGCCGGCGTCAGCTCCAGCCGGGCGCCCAGCAGCGCCAGCATCTTGCGCCGCTCGATGGACATGCTTTCGGGCATGCACAGGATCAGTTTCAGCCCCTTGGCGGCGGCGACAAAGGCCAGGGCGATGCCGGTGTTGCCGCTGGTCGGCTCGATCAGCACCGTGTCGGCGTTGATCCGCCCCTGCGCTTCCAACGCCTCGACCATGGCCACGCCGATGCGGTCTTTGACCGAGGCCACCGGGTTGAAGAACTCCAGCTTGGCCAGCACCGTCGCCTTGGCGCCGTACTCCGCCGACAGGCGCGGCAGCTTCACCAGTGGCGTGTCGCCGATGGTGTCGATGATGGAGTCATACACCTTGCCGCGCCCCGACTTGCGGTGGCGCGAGGCGTCGTATTCGGCCCCAGGCTGGGCCAAATCCTTGTTGGCGGCGGCGTCGGTCATGGCGTGGGTCTCCGCAGGCGTTCTTATCGCCAACAGATAAGGCCTCGACGCCGGGCGCAAGGGCCGGGCGTCGATGATTTCTACCGCCGCCGTTCAGATTTCCGCGTCAGCCCCGGGCGAAGGCCAGAACGCGCGCCTGGGCCTGATGCACGGGCGACATGTCCGCGGCGGCGCCGCCGGACAGCTGGAACCGGCCGACCAGCTGCGCCAGGCCCTGCGCTTCCTGGGTCAAGGAGTGGCTCGCGGCCGTCGCTTCCTCGACCATGGCGGCGTTCTGCTGGGTCACCTGGTCCATCTGGTTGACGGCGGTGTTGACCTCGGCGAGGGCCGTCGCCTGTTCCTGGGTGGAGGCGTTGATCTCGGTCATCAGGCCGCTGATCTCGGAGATGCGGCTGACGATGGCGGTCAGCGCCTGGCCCGTTTCGCCCACCAGCGACACGCCGGAGCGGACCTGATTGGCGCTTTCGGAGATCAGGGCCTTGATCTCCTTGGCCGCCTCGGCCGAACGCTGGGCCAGGGCCCGCACCTCTGACGCGACCACCGCGAAGCCGCGGCCCGCCTCGCCCGCCCGCGCCGCCTCGACGCCCGCGTTCAGCGCCAGCAGATTGGTCTGAAAGGCGATTTCGTCGATCACGCCGATGATCTGGTTGATCTGGGTGGACGACTGCTCGATCGCGGTCATGGCGGCGACGGTGCGGCCCACGACCTCGCCAGAGGCTTCGGCGTCCTGGCGCGCCTGACCGACCACGCCATAGGCGCGCTTGGCGTTGTCGGCCATCAGCTTGACGGTCGCGGTGACCTCGTCCAGCGCGGCGGCGGTTTCCTCCAGCGTGGCGGCCTGGCGCTCGGTGCGGCGCGACAGGTCGTCGGAGGCGTGGCTGATCTCGCCGGCGCCGGCGCGGATCGCGCCCGCCTTGGTGTTGATCACGCCGATATCCCCTTCCAGCTGGCCCATGGCCGCGTTGAAGTCAGCCCGCAGCTGGGCGTACTGGCCCGGTAGATCGACGGTGATGCGGTGCGACAGGTCGCCGCCCGCCAGGGCGCTGAGGCCCCGACCGGTCTCGGCCACCACCAGCGTCTGAAGCTCGGCGGCGGCCTGGTCGGCCTCGGCCCGACGCTCGCGCTCGATGGTGGCGGCGGTTACGTCGGTGGCGAACTTGATCACCTTGTAGGGTTTTCCGTCCGCATTCAGGATCGGATTGTAGGACGCCTCGATCACCACCCTGCGCCCGCCCTGGCCATAACGGGTAAAGGTGTCGGCAAAGAACTCGCCCGCGTTCAGCCTGCGCCAGAAGTCGGCATAGGCCGGGCCCGCGGCCTCGGCCGGGTCCATGAACATGCGGTGGTGGCGACCCTGGATGTCCTCCAGACGATAGCCCACCGTCGACAGGAAGTTGTCGTTCGCCGTGCGGATCGTGCCGTCCAGGTCGAACTCGATCACCGCCTGAGAGCGGTGGACGGCGTCCAGCACGCTTCGCAGCTCTGCGATCTGAGCGGCGTGTTCGGCCTTGCGGCGTTTGGACATGAGCATGGGCGGGGGTCCCGATTCACCTGTTTGGAGAACCCTATTCTCTGAACGCCTTCCGCCGCCGTAAGGGATGGTTAGCGCCCTATGAACTGCATCTGAAACCGCAAAGGTTACGTAGCTAGGGTTCGAGGGTCCGCTAACGGCAACGCTGGCGGGCCGGTTCCACAACGAAGAAGTCCCAACGTGCCTAATCGGCCATTCACCAAACGCGACATCCACGGAATGGATGACGAGCAGTTGAAACTCGCGGTCGCCTTTTCGATTGCTTTGGTGGGGCGCCGCTGGAAGGCGCGATTTGCGGCTTTGGTGAAGCCGTCCGGCAACACCAACTCGCGCGCGGCAGTACTGTATTTCCTGGCGGACGCTCCGAAGGGCCTGACCCAGGCCGAGTTGTCCGAGCTTCTCAGCATCAGCCCCGCCACCCTGACGCGCATGCTTGATGGCATGGAGGGGCGGGGCATGATCAGCCGGCGCGCGCTGATCGGCGACAGGCGCGCCAAGCTGGTGTTCATCGAGGACAAGGGGCGCGCCGATCTGGAAGACCTGGACAAGGCCGCGGGCGAGTTGCGCGACAGCCTTCTGGATGGCGTTCCGGCCGAGGATCTAAGAACAACCCTGTCGGTGCTTCGCGTGATCGAGGGCCGCCTCAGCGACAAGGGCGAAGCGGCCGGCGAAGATTTCACCCCGCGTTAACCACGTCGACGCAAAAGGTTAACGGCCCCGTCGGCCGGAGACCTTTGTTCCTGTGCGCAACCTGATCTCCGCCGTTGAAGCGATCGATCCGCTGGTGGTGACCGGCAAGGTTGCCGGCGTGAACGGGCTGTTGATCGAGTCGCGCGGAGGCCTTTCCCGCCTGGCCGTCGGCGCGCGGGCCGAGATCGGCCGGCGCGGGGCCGAGCCCCTGCCCGCCGAGGTGGTGGGCTTTCGCGACGCCAAGGCCCTGTTGATGCCGTTCGGGCCGGTCGAGGGCGTGGCGCCGGGCGCCGACATCCGCATCATCGACGCGGCGGCGGCGGTGCGGCCGACCACCGCCTGGCTGGGCCGGATCATCGACGCCTTCGGCAATCCCATCGACGGCAAGGGACCGCTGCCGCAGGGTCCGGCGCCCTATCCGCTGCGCGCCGCGCCGCCCGCCGCCCATTCGCGCGGCCGCGTAGGCGAGCGGCTGGACCTCGGCGTGCGGGCCATGGACGTCTTCACCACCACCTGCCGGGGCCAGCGGCTGGGCATCTTCGCGGGCTCGGGCGTCGGCAAGTCGGTCCTGCTGTCCATGCTGGCGCGGCAGGCCACCTGCGACGCCGTGGTCGTCGGCCTGATCGGCGAACGGGGTCGCGAGGTGCGCGAATTCATCGAGGAGACCCTGGGCGAAGAGGGGCTGAAGCGCGCCATCGTGGTCGTCGCCACCTCCGACGAGCCGGCGCTGAAGCGACGCCAGTCGGCCTACATGACCCTGGCGCTGGCCGAGTTCCTGCGCGACCAGGACCTCGAGGTCCTCTGCCTGATGGACAGTGTGACCCGCTTCGCCATGGCCCAGCGCGAGATCGGCCTGGCGGCGGGCGAGCCGCCGACCACCAAGGGCTACACCCCCACCGTCTTCACCGAATTGCCCAAGCTGCTGGAGCGGGCCGGGCCGGGCCCGATGCGGCCGGACGGCACGACGGCGGGGCCGATCACCGCCCTGTTCACCGTGCTGGTGGACGGCGGCGACCATGACGAGCCCATCGCCGACGCGGTGCGAGGCATCCTGGACGGCCACATCGTCATGGACCGCAAGATCGCCGAGCGCGGGCGCTTCCCGGCCATCGACGTCCTGAAGTCGGTCAGCCGCACCCTGCCCGGCTGCCAGACCCCGCCCGAGCGCGAGCTGAACAAGCGCGCCCGCCAGTGCCTCAGCGCCTACGCCAACATGGAAGAGCTGATCAAGATCGGCGCCTATCGCCAGGGCGCCGACCCGATCGTCGATCGCGCCATCGCTCTAAACCCTGCTCTGGAAGGTTTCCTGGGACAGGACAAGGACGACGCCACACGTCTTTCCGATTCCTTTACCCGGCTGGAGGCAATCCTGAACCAAGGCATGATCAGGGAGTGATGACGAAATGACCGCTTGGGCCCAATCCCTGATCCGCATCTCCAACTATGAGGTCGAGACGCTGCAAAAGCGCCTGGCCGACATCAACGAGCGCCGCGCCGCCGCCGAGATGAAGCTGGCCGTGCTGGACGCCGAGGCCGAGGGCGAGCGCGAGCGCGCCCGCATCGACGCCGACGCCGGCCTGATGCTGACCGCCTATCTGAACGGCTGGAAGAACCGCAAGGCCGTGGCCGAGGGCGCCCTGACCACCCTGGCCGCCGAAGAGGAAGGCGCCCGCGAGGCCCTGACCGGCGCGTTCGAGGAGCTGAAGAAGTTCGAGCACGTCGCCGAGACCACCCGGCTGGACCGACTGGTGGCGCTCGCCAAGCGCGAAACCGCCGCCTTTGACGAACAAGCCCTGCGCCGGCGTGCGGTGTAGCGGCGACATATCTTCCCCCTCAGGGGGAAGTGTCAGCTCGTGGCGCGAAGCGACACGGCTGACGATGGGGGAAGTTTCCCCTTCAATAAAACCCCCCTCATCGACCCTGGATCGCTGCGCGATCGACGGGCCACTTCTCCCGCAAGCGGGAGAAGGTAGATGATCGATCGCCGCGCCCTCCTCGCCGCCGTGCCGGCGCTGGCCGCATGCGACCGGTTCGCCTCGGCGCAGGACGCGCCGATCAGTGCCCCGCCGCTGAAGTCCGTTTCCCCGGCCCCGTTCGGGACCTGCATCCAGGCCGGGCACATCGACGATCCCGCCTGGGTCGCTCTCGCCCGCGCCAACGTCTCCCAGCTGACGCCGGAGTGGGAGATGAAGATGGAGTACATCGCCGCAGACGGACTGAATGCGCCCTACCGTTTCGACCGCACGGACCGCATCGTCGACTTCGCCCAGGCCAACGGCATGGCGGTCCACGGCCACACCCTGATCTGGTATTCGCAAGGCGGCGATCTGGTCGCGGGCCTGTCGGGGGCCGAGTTCGACCGTGTCTTCGACGACTATGTCGCCACGGTCGCCGGCCATTATCGCGGCAAGGTCCGATCCTGGGACGTCGTCAACGAGCCGATCACCGACGACGGCGAGGGCATGCGCGACTGTCACTGGAGCCGCGAATACGGCGCGGACGGCTACGTCCTGCGCGCCTTTGAAAAGGCCAAGGCGGCCGATCCCGAGGCCGTGCTGTTCCTGAACGACTACAACCTGGAGAACACGCCCAGGAAGGGCGCAGAGTTCCTGCGGCTGGTCGAACGGTTGCTGAAGGCCGGTTGTCCGCTGGAAGGCATCGGCACCCAGGCGCACCTCGACATCGAGATCCCGCCCGGACAGATCACCAGCTTCATCCGCGAGGCCGCCCGTTTCGGCCTGCCGATCCATGTGTCGGAGCTGGACGCGTCGTTGCGTAGCGAAGGCCGCATCGACCTGCGCTCGGACCGCGAGCGGCTGGCCCAGCAGACGGGGCGGGTGCGCGAACTGGCGGTCGCCTTCGCCGACCTGCCGGAGAGGCAGCGGTTCGCCTTCAGCATCTGGGGCCTGCGCGACACCGACAGCTGGCTGCGTCAGGGCGACAAGGACGACGGCAAGGACAGCCCCCTGCCCTTTACCGCATCAGGCGCGGCCAATCCGATGGCGGCGGCGATCGCGTCCGGATTTCAGGCCTGATCCACGACCTTGCCGTCGATGAAATGCCGGCCCTGCCGATCCTCGATCTCGACCACCCACAGGTCGGGATCATAGCCGACCTGGCGTGACACATAGGCGTCCAGTTCGCCCTCCATTTCGCTTGAGACCGGCTGGATCCACTGGCGCTCGCCGTCCATGCCGAAGGCTTCGGTGAACAGCCGCGCCCGGCGGGTCGAGGTGTCGAACGCCTTGACGATCACCGCCCCGCCGCGCGGATCGCCGCGCCGAACGACCGTGGCGTAGGCGCCCTCGATCTCGGCCCGGCGGATCAGGGCCGAGACCCAGATGTCGGTGGACAGCAGCAAATCAGTAACCCTGCTCGGAAACCGGACCGAAGGCGGCCTGCGGCATAAGGAGGCTTATGGGACCGCGCCTCTTCGTCATCAACGCCAAAGCCGCAGCCGCAGCCACCGCCCTGGCGCTGGCGCTCGCCGCCCCGCCGGCGGGCGCGTCGCCGAACGGGGCGGCCGAGCGGTTCTACGAGCGCAGCTTCGTCCTGGCCGCCGACGGCCGGTGCCGCCTGTTCGAGCCCCGGCTGACCAAGGCGCTGGAGGCCGCGACCTGGCAGGCGCGCGGCGCCGCGCTCCGGGCGGGCGTCGACGCGCCTCAACTGGCGGAAAGCGCCGGCCGCGCACGCGCGCTGGCCGCCCGCACGCCCTGCGACGCCGCCGACCTGAAGACCGTGGCGGGGCGGGCCGAAAACGCCTTCTCCGGCTGGAAGCGGCTGGCGCGCCTGACCCTGCCGGGCGCCCGTCGGGACTGGAGCGCCGACCGCTTCGCCTACAAGAGCCCGACCTATCGGCTGGTGCAGGATTCGGTCACCGGCGCCTCGCCCGTGCGCTTCGGCCTGGCCGGGACGATGGATGTGGCCGATGCGCCGGTGGCGGTGGTGTCCTGGTTCGGCCAGCCGCGCCCGGTCGGCGCGCGCCTGGTGCTGAGAGACGCCGCCGTCGCGCCCCAGCCGTGGCTGACCGGCGACCTGCCGCCGTCCGCCCAGGCCCGCACGATCTGGTCCTCGGGCGCCGAAGACGCCTCGACGACGCTGCTGCCGCGCGAGCAGAAGGCGGGCCAGGCCTGGCGCTTTCCCGCTGAAGCCGCAGAGGCGCTGGCTGGTCTGGACCCACGCGAACCCTTCGCCCTGGAGTTCGTCTTCCGCGACGGCTCGGTCGCCCGCGCCCGCTTCGAAGCCGGCGACTTCGCCGCCGGGCAGGCCTTCCTGGCAATGGGCGCGGTCTAGACATTCTCCCTCCCCGTCCGGGGAGGGTGGCTGAGCCCCCCAAGGGGCGAAGCCGGGTGGGGCGGCCGTGCGCCGTCATCTACGATCTGTTTCGCTTCAGCAGGCGCGACCCTGCCGGGCCGCACCCACCCGGTCGCTGACGCGACCACCCTCCCCAAACGGGGAGGGAGAGGCGCGTCACTGCCCCAGCGGCAGGCGCACGGTGGCGGCCGCGCCTTCGCCCAGGGTGCTGTCCAGCGTCAGGCGGCCGCCGTGGAGCTCGGCCAGCGAGCGGACCAGCGACAGGCCCAGGCCCGTGCCCTGTGCGCGCTGGTCGGCGGCGCCCGCCTGTTCGAACGGCCGGCCCAGACGGGCGAGGTCCTCGGGCGCGATGCCGACGCCGGTGTCGGACACGATCAGCTCAAGATCGTCGTCCACGCGGCCGAGCGAGACGGTGACGGACCCTCCGGCGGGCGTGAACTTCACCGCATTGGACAGGAGGTTCAGCGTCATCTGCTTCAGCGCCCGGCGGTCGGCCGCAGCGGTCAGGACGTCGGTCGGCAGGACAGCGGACAGGTGAACGCCCTTGTCCTCGGCCTGGGGGCGGACCAGGGCGACGGCGGCCGACACCGGCTCGCGCGCATCGAAGCTCTCGATCGCCAGCTGGTAGCGTTCGGCCTCGATCTTGGACAGGTCCAGCACGTCGTTGATCAGGTCCAACAGGTGCCCGCCGGCCTGGTGAATGCTGTCGGCGTATTCGCCGTAGCGGTCGGGCAAGGGGCCGAACAGGCGCTGGCGCATGATGTCGGAAAAGCCGATCACGGCGTTCAACGGCGTGCGCAGCTCGTGGCTCATGGTGGCCAGGAAACGCGACTTGCCGAGGTTCTGCGCCTGCGCCTCCGCGCGGGCGGCGTCCAGCCCCAACTCTCGCGCGAACTGCACCGTGCCGTCGAACACCTGGGCGATCAGGCGCGGCGGGTCGCCGTCCGTCAGCCGACGCAGGATCACCACCACGCGTCGGTCCAGAGCCAGGCGCGGCGTGAACAGCGCCTCCGCCTCCCCTCCCGACGCCGCACGCGCGAGGGCGGCCAAGAGCGCCGGCCGGTCGGGCGCATTCACCGCCGCGATCAGACCAATATCGAACAGCGCCTCGAGCGATAGCGCGGCCGGAGGCGTGCCGTGCGCGTCCAGCAGCCGGCCATCCGGCGTCAGGATCAGGGCGAGACCGGGCTGGGCCGCCAGCAAGCCTTGCGCCCGCGTCGCCGCCTCCTGCGCGCGTTCGGTCGCGCCGGCCTGTTCGCGTCGGACCAGGAGCATGGCGCCGGCCGCCGCGGCCACCACCAGCACCGCCGTCAGGGCCGAAGTCGCAGACGGCAACGGCGAGGCGGCCTGGGCGCCCACCACCGCCATGCCGGAACCCACCGCGCCCGCCAGGATCGTCCGGCCCGAGCCGCGATCCAGCAGCAGCCCCGCGACCACCGGCATGAACAGAAAGGGCGAGGCGGTCTCGCCGGTCTGGGCCAGGACCGTCGCGGCGGCGATCGAGGCCAGCGCCCACAGCGCCATCAGCCAACCCCGCAGCACCGGACCGTCGCGCCAGACAAAGGCCGCGCCCAGCAGACCCGGCGCCGCCATCGCCGCCCCGGCCATGACCGCGGCGGCGGCCTTGCCGTCCCCCGCCCCCTGCCCGGCCGCCGCCAAAGCCACGGCCGCCGCCCAGCCGAGATGCCACGCCGCGCGCATCGGCGATCGCGGCATGTCTCGTTCTGAAGGGGCGGCGAAAGGCGACAAGGGCGTCCAAGCTGTTGAAAGTGTTCGGTCCAAGCTTACGGACCGGTTTGAGTCGGTGCGAGGGCGCACACCCCGCAGGAGAGTCCTGCAAGCCCTGCGCCACGCATTTTCTGGGGACGATCCGGCCGTTCATCATGAACGCGTTTGCCGACCGGCCCGCTCGATCCTATCTCGCGGCCATGACGACCCTGGTCCAGATCCCCGAAGACACGCCTGAACAGGCGCTTGAATCCCTCGCCGAAGACTTCGACCTGCTGGAAGACTGGGAGGGGCGGATCGAATACGTGATCGACCTGGGCAAGGGTCTGGCGCCGCTGCCCGACGCCGAACGCACCGAGGCGTACAAGGTGCCCGGATGCGCCGCCCAGGTGTGGCTGGTTCCCCGCCGCGCGGGCGAGCGCCTGCTGTTTGCCGCCGATTCCGACAGCGCCCTGTCCAAGGGCAACATCGCCCTGCTGCTGCGGCTGTTCTCGGGACGCACGCCGCGGGAGATCCTGGATTTCGACGCGCGCGCGGCGCTGGACCGGCTGGGCCTGCCCTCGGCCCTGACGCGCCAGCGGGCCAACGGGCTGAACAGCATGGTGGGCCGCATCCGCGAGGCGGCGATGGAGGCGGAGGGCGCCGCCGCCTGAACCTTTCCAGCGGCGGAACATTAAGGGAACCCGCACAGGAGATTCCCCAATGACCGACGCCAACGAGAACCCCAAGCTGCAGGACGATCCGGGCTCCAACACCGTCAAGGATCCGGCGGACTGGGTGTCCGGCGACGACCCGATGACCGGCGCACAGGCATCCTATCTGAAGACCCTGTCCGAAGAGGCGGGCCAGCCCGACATGTTCTCAGCCGACCTGTCCAAGGCCGAAGCCTCCAAGCGCATCGACGCGCTGAAGGGCGATGCGGGCCTTTAGAAGGTCATGCCGCCAGCGGTTGCCAGTTGTCCTGATCGCGAGCATCGATCCGGATAGGAGCCTCCGCCGAGGATGCTACCGCCCAGCGCGCCAGTTCGTGGATGGGCGGTATCTCCTCAGCGGAGTGCTGCAGCGCCAATATGCGGATCACCGTGTCCGCGGTTGGATCGATTGGGCCTTTCCCCTTCTCCCAACGAGCAACGGTTTGCGCATCCTTGTTGATACTCAACGCCAGTTCGGCCTGAGTGAGTCCGAGTTCAGTTCGGAGGAACCTGAGTTCACGTCCAGTCAGTGCCGACGGCTTAGCGCCTATAGCTTCCACAATTGCGCGATGCAGGACATTGATGTGGCGGATAGTGATGATGTCGTGCCCGTCATCATCTTGGCAAGCTTCCAGGCCCACCAGAATGACATTGTCGAGGCCGCATTCGTCGTAGCGGTAATCCAGCCTCGTCATAGCTCATCTCTCCACATAACTGTAATCAACTTCATTTCACACCCACCGTCCGGGATCACGACGACACCGACCTTACGACCTTCGCTATTGGGCGTTGTCGCTTCGATCAGATACTTGTAGAGACCGTCACGGCTGGAGGGTCGAGGTGGGTCCAAGACAAAACCACGCTTGATAACGTGGAGAACATCGGACATCAGAAGGTCGCGGACGACCATCTGCGACTTAGCATGTGCCGTCCAACTCAGCGTCAGATCATCGCTTAGCGCACAGGCATTGATGCGCCTTGTCGCCTCACCGGTCGACCATAAGCCTGGCCCCATTTATCGCCCCTCCGGGCGCGACACCTATCATGGTGATAGATCATGGCAAGTTAAATCCTCTTCAGCTGAGATGGTTGCCCTTCTGTGAATCCGTAATGCTCCGCCAGCGCCTGCAGGCCCTGCTTCAGCAGGGTCTTGCCCTGGCGGCGGCGCAGGCCGAGGCCGGTCTCGGCCAGTTGCAGGCTGTCGCCCACGATGCAGATTCGTCCCACGATGGGACGCAGGCGCGGCCCGCAGGCGTCGAGCGCGGCCTCCACCCTGCGGCTGGCGCTGAGCGCCAGGTCGCCTGGCTCGACCCGCACGCCCGATCCGCCGCCGGAACGCGGCAGCGCGTCCCATCGCATGGTCAGCGACGGTCCGGCGGCGGCCAGTTCGCCGTCGCGGCGCAGGCGCTCGCCCGCCGCGACCTCCACCGGCGTTAGCCAGGGTCGACCCGAGGCGTCCTTGCGGCGCGCCAGCCACAGGATCGGCGACTCGCCCAGATTGGCGCGGCGCGGGATTAGCCGCCCGTCCGCCTCCATCACCAGCCGTTCGCCCTCGATCATGCCCGGACGGCCGGGCGGCGGCGAGGACGGCGCGCCGACGTCTCCGATCCGCCGCGCGACCCAACCGCCGCCGTCGCGGGCCTTCAGGCCTGAATCGACCGCCAGCGCCCTGAACTCGGCCTCGTCCAGGGTGGTGGTGATCCGCGTCCGCCGGTCGCGCCCGACCCGCAGCCGATAGCGGCCGTCGGCGGCGTCCAGCCAGGCGCCGGGCCGCACGATCAGACCGCGCAGCCGCGCCAGGCGGTGATCCGCATCGCCCTCGCCCGCGCTCACGCCGCGATCTCCACCCGCGCGCCGGTCACCACCGCCTGGATGCAGGCCTCCAGCTCGGTCAGCAGGGCGTCCATGGCCGGACGATCCCGTTCGTCCTCGGCCCAGCGGCAGGCCGTGCCCGCCGTGGCGCGGTTCAGGCCAAAGGCGTGGCCGACATGCTCCAGGCTCCAGCCGAACGACACATGCGTCAGATACATGGCCAACCAGCGGGCCCGGCAGCTGCGCGGATCCAGCCGGCTTCGGCCCTCCATTCGCCCCGGCGCGGCGCCCGTGCGCGCGCCTACCATATGCAGCGCCAGCCCCGCCATGGTGCGGTCGGCGTCCGACACCGGAACTCGATACTCTTCGATCACCCCTTCAACTCCCTGCGCGTGTGTTCGACGCAACCATCCTAGCCCGACGGCGAGGCATGGATAGGAATGTTGTCCTATCGCGCGTCAGAAGCGGTCGACTCGCCAAGGCCGCGCCGGGGTTGCACGTCGGCCGTCTCGACAGTTGAGGGGCGGATGCCGGCCGGCCCAGCGGAAAAAGTTAACGCGCGACTCGCCCGCCCCTCGACGCCGATTCGCAAATCAGCCTACGATTCGCCTCAATCGGATGGCGTTAACCCTTCTTAAGGTTTTCCGCCCTTAACTTACGAACAAGGTTACCCGGCCGTGGGCGCGGGTGGTTACCGTCAAGCTTTGCCTGGAGGGGCATGAATGCGCGTCCTGTTGATTGAAGACGATCACGCGACTGCCCAGAGCATCGAACTGATGCTCAAGTCGGAAGGCTTCAATGTCTATACGACCGACCTGGGCGAGGAAGGCATCGATCTGGGCAAGATCTATGACTATGACCTCATTCTTCTGGACCTGAACCTGCCGGACATGAGCGGGCTCGAGGTTCTGCGCCAGCTTCGTGTCGGCAAGGTCAACACCCCGGTGATGATCCTGTCGGGCAGCCACGAGATCGAGACCAAGGTCAAGACCTTTGGCGGCGGCGCCGACGACTACATGACCAAGCCCTTCCACAAGGACGAGCTGATCGCGCGCACCCACGCCGTGGTCCGTCGCTCCAAGGGCCATTCGCAGGCGATCATCACCACCGGCGAGATCGCGGTGAACCTGGACGCCAAGACGGTGGAGGTGGACGGCCACCGCGTGCACCTGACCGGCAAGGAATATCAGATGCTGGAGCTGCTTTCGCTCCGCAAGGGCACGACCCTGACCAAGGAAATGTTCCTGAACCACCTGTACGGCGGCATGGACGAGCCCGAGCTGAAGATCATCGACGTCTTCATCTGCAAGCTGCGCAAGAAGCTGGCCACGGCCGCCGGCGGCAAGCACTACATCGAAACCGTCTGGGGCCGCGGCTATGTGCTGCGCGACCCGTCGGAAGGCACCCAAAGCGTCGCCGCCTGAGCGGCTTCATCGCTGAGACTACGAAACGCCCGCTGGATTCGTCCGGCGGGCGTTTGTCATTCTAGAGCCAAAACCCCTCCGTCACGAGGCTTCGCCTCCGCGCCACCTCCCCATCGCTGCGCGACAGGGAGGAGAAGGCGGACATCTCTCCTCCCCATCTCTGATGGGGAGGTTGATCGACGGCGTGAGCCGGCGAGACGGAGGGGTCCCCTCCCGCCCGCTCCTGCTCTAAACACCCGCCCATGACCGACCTCCCCGCCCCCGCCGTCATCCTCGACAAGCCGCAGCTGGCCGACAACATCGGGGCGGTGGCGCGGGTGATGGCGAACTTCGGCCTGTCCGACCTGCGGCTGGTCAGCCCGCGCGACGGCTGGCCCCAGGACCGAGCCTGGGCCACGGCATCGGGCGCCGACTGGGTGCTGGACGGCGTCACCGTCTTTCCCAGCGTGGCCGAGGCCATCGCCGACCTGCACACCGTCTTCGCCACCACGGCCCGCCCGCGCGAGACGCGCCAGCCCGTGCGCACCCCGCGCGAGAGCGCGCGCATCCTGTATGACGACACGGCCTCGGGCCTGAAGACCGGCGTGCTGTTCGGCGGCGAGCGGGCGGGGCTGGAGACGAGCGACATCGCGCTCTGCGCCGGCATCACCACCATCCCCATCGATCCGCGCCACCATTCGCTGAACCTGGCGCAGGCGGTGGCGATCAACGCCTATGAATGGCGCACCCTGGTGCTGGACGCCCCGCCGCCGCGCTTCCGCGAAGGCGAGCCGCCCGCCTCCAACGACCTGCTGCTGGGCATGTACGAGCACCTCGAAACCGAGCTGGAGGCCGGCGGCTTCTTTCACCCGCCCGAGAAGAAGCGGTCGATGAGCCAGAACCTGCGGGTCATGCTGGGCCGCGCCGCCTTCACCGAGCAGGAGGCAGCGACCTTTCGCGGCGTGATCCACGCCCTGTCCAAGGGCCGCGGCCGCGTGCTCGCAAAGCTGGCTGCCCAGAAGGAGGCCGAGCGCGGGGCCGAGGAAAGGTGAAGACCGCCCTGATCTACCCGCTGGCGGCGCTAGCCGAGATCGCCGGCTGCTTCGCCTTCTGGGCCTGGCTGAGACTCGACCGCTCGCCCCTGTGGATCGCGCCCGGCGTCCTCAGCCTCATCGCCTTCGCCTGGCTCCTGACGCTCACCCCCAGCGACGCAGCCGGCCGCGCCTTCGCCGCCTACGGCGGTGTCTACATTTGCGCATCCCTGATCTGGATGGCGGTGGTGGAAAAGGTTCGGCCCGACGCTTGGGACATGGGCGGCGCGGCGCTATGCCTCGTCGGAGCCGGGGTCATCCTTTTCGCCCCTCGCTGAACGCCCAAGGAGCCCCGCCATGAAGACCCGCGCCGCCGTCGCGTTTGAAGCCAGGAAGCCGCTGGAGATCGTGGAGGTGGACCTGGAAGGTCCGCGCGCGGGCGAGGTGCTGATCGAGATCAAGGCGACGGGGATCTGCCACACCGACGCCTATACGCTGGATGGGCTGGACTCCGAGGGCATCTTCCCCTCGATCTTGGGGCACGAGGGCGCGGGCGTGGTGGTCGAGGTGGGGCCGGGCGTGACCAGCGTCGAGGTCGGCGACCATGTGATCCCGCTCTACACCCCCGAATGCCGCCAATGTAAGTCGTGCCTCAGCCGCAAGACCAACCTCTGCACCGCCATTCGGGGCACGCAGGGCAAGGGGCTGATGCCGGACGGAACCAGCCGCTTCAGCTACAAGGGCCAGGCGATCGCCCACTACATGGGCTGCTCGACCTTTTCGAACTACACGGTGCTGCCCGAGATCGCGGTGGCGAAAATCCGCAAGGACGCGCCGTTCGACAAGGCCTGCTACGTCGGCTGCGGCGTGACCACGGGCGTGGGCGCGGTGGTCAACACCGCCAAGGTCGAGCCGGGATCGAACTGCGTCGTGTTCGGCCTGGGCGGCATCGGCCTGAACGTGATCCAAGGGCTGAAGATGGTCGGCGCCGACATGATCGTGGGCGTGGACATCAACGACTCCAAGGAAGAATGGGGCCGCCGCTTCGGCATGACCCACTTCGTCAATCCCAAGAGCATCGGCGGCGACATCGTGGCCCATCTGGTCGAGCTGACCGGAGGGGGCGCGGACTACACCTTTGACTGCACCGGCAACACCACCGTGATGCGCCAGGCGCTGGAAGCGTGTCATCGCGGCTGGGGCGAAAGCATCGTCATCGGCGTGGCCGAGGCCGGCAAGGAGATCGCCACCCGCCCCTTCCAGCTGGTCACCGGCCGGGTGTGGCGCGGCTCGGCCTTTGGCGGCGCGCGCGGCCGCACCGACACGCCGCGCATCGTCGATTGGTACATGGACGGCAAGATCGAGATCGACCCCATGATCACCCACACCCTGCCGCTGGAACGCATCAATGAGGCCTTCGACCTGATGCACGCGGGCGAGAGCATACGCTCGGTGGTGGTGTTCTGAGGCGGCTGCTGGCGTGATTGATAGCAGCATGCTAGCATAACATCATGGCCCAGGTTCTAGTCCGCGATCTCGACGATCGGATCGTCTCTCGCCTGAAAGTGCTGGCGAAGGCGCAGAACATCTCTCTTGAACAGAAGTTCAGGGATATGGCCGCGCGAGAGGTGCAGGAGGTCGAGGATCGCTTCGAACGTGTCGCGGCCCGTATCCGTGAACAGACCCGAGGGTCACAGCTCGACAGCACGGCCCTGATCCGCGAAGACCGCGATCGTTGAGCGTCGCCGTTTTCGACGCCAGCGTCGTTCTCAAGTGGCTCGTTGCGGACGATCTCCTGGCGGCGCCCGCCTTGGCGGCGCGCGTCGGGTTCGAGCCCGCCGCTCCGAGCTTCATCCAGATCGAGGTCGCAAACGCTCTGTGGAAATATGTTCGGGCGGGGCGGGCGGATCTGGACGACGCCATAGAAGGCGTGGCTGTTCTCGCCAAGATCATGGTTCTCTATCCCGACGATGATATACTCGCGCCAGCCCAGCGGTTGGCCGCCAGGCTGACGCATTCTGTGTACGATTGCCTGTACTTGGCGCTCGCTCAAAGGTTGTCCTGTCCGCTGGTCACCGCGGACCGCCGTCTTGCTGAACGGGCCATTCACTTGGGCGTGTCCACCACGCTGATCGCACCGGAATGACCATGCAGACCACCAAGACCCACGTCGTTCATGGCGGAACCCTGCGCTACCTGAAGCACGACAGCGCCGTGACCGGCACCCCCATGACGCTGTCGGTGTGGACGCCGCCCGGCGAGGGGCCGTTCCCGGTGATGATCTGGCTGTCGGGGCTGACGTGCACCGAGGACAACTTCACCACCAAGGCGGGGGCGTACCAGGCGGCGGCGGAGCATGGGGTGATCGTGGTCGCGCCCGACACCTCGCCGCGCGGGGAAGGTGTCGCGGACGATGCGGCCTATGACCTGGGTCAGGGCGCGGGCTTCTATCTCGATGCGACGCAGGCGCCGTGGGCCGAGCATTTCCGCATGGAGAGCTATGTCACCGACGAATTGATCCCGCTGATCGACGCCGAGTTTCCGACCACCGGGGCCCGTTCGATCCTTGGTCATTCGATGGGCGGGCATGGCGCGCTGACGCTGGCGCTGCGCCGTCCGGAGCTGTTCCGCAGCGTGTCGGCCTTTGCGCCGATCAGCTCGCCCACGCGATGCCCGTGGGGCGAAAAGGCGTTTTCGGCTTATCTGGGCGAGGACCGTGCGGCGTGGGCGGCGCACGATGCGGCCCTGCTGATCGAGAGCGGCGCGGCGCGCGGCGTGTTTGACGACATTCTGATCGACCAGGGCGACGCCGACCCCTTTCTGCACGAACAGCTGAAGCCGGAGCTGCTGCAGGCCGCCGCCGACGCAGCAGGCCAAACGATCACCCTGCGGATACAACCGGGCTACGACCACTCCTACTTCTTCATGGCCAGCTTCATCGCCGACCACATCGCCTTTCACGCCGGGCGGCTGAAACGGTGAGTCACGGCGGCGTGCGGCTGAGCGTAGGAGGCTAGGCGGCCATCGCTTTTTTGGCCGCCTGAGCCAGGAAGCCGGACCGCGTGAAGCCGTGGGCCTCGGCATAGCGGTCGATTTCTCGCAAGGTGTCCTCCGGGACGGTGATGTTGACCCGAACGGTGCGGGCCTGCGTCTCGGCACGCACCATGATGGCGACGGCGCGGCGGTTCTCGGCCTCGTTCATCAGGGCGTCCAGGCTGGAGGGCTCCGGGATCGGTTCTCCGTCTTCGGCCAGCCCTTCCAGATGCAGCGCAAGGGCTTCCTCGGCGAAGGCCCGCGCTTCGTCCAGAGAAGCGCCGGCCGTCGCCAGTCCCGGCAGGTCCGGAAAGGAGACGCCGTAGTCGCTGCTCTCGTCTTTGTGGATCAGGGCGATATAATGCGCCAACGACTTACCTCAGCTTCAGGCCCGACTGCTGCTCTATGGAACGCAGCGTGCCGATCGGAAGATCGCGCCTTGGATGCACCAGGGTGACGCGGCCCGGCCTGGTCGGATGTTTGAACTGCTTGTGCGAACCCTTGTGAGCCACCTCGAACCACCCGTCCGCTTCGAGCGCCCTGATGATGTCTCGGCTGTTCACGAACACACTTCTACACACCATGATTGACCCACTCAAGGCCGACGCCATGACCACCACCACGCCTGACTATGAAGCCCTGTTCGCCGCCCTGTGCACCGAGGTGGGCTTCTGCCTGCATGAGAAGGGGCGGCAGCGGGTGATCGAGGCCCTGCCGAACGGGCTCGACGCGGCGGTGCGCGCCGTGTTCAAGGCCGAGGGCGTGGACGAGCCGAACGCGCCGGGCGACCTGAAGCGGGCCGTGCGCGACTGCATCAAGGCGCACGTTCGGCCCTGAGGGAACGAAATCGCGGGCCCCGGCTTGGGTTCGGCGATGGGGTCTCCTAGATGAGGCGGACCTGCAAAGCTTTGACCTGAAGGAGCATCTCCCATGGCCTTTTCCCTGCCGCCCCTGCCCTACGCCTATGACGCGCTGGAACCGGCCATCGACAAGGAGACGATGACCTTCCACCACGACAAGCACCACCAGACCTATGTCGACAACCTGAACAAGGCGGTGGAGGCGGACTCCAGCCTGCAGGGCAAGTCGATCGAGGACCTGCTGGCCAATCTGTCCTCCGCGCCCAAGGCCGTTCGCAACAACGGCGGCGGTCACTGGAACCACAGCCTGTTCTGGGAACTGCTGGCCCCCGAAGGTCAGACCGGCGAGCCGTCGGCCGAGCTGGCCGCCGCCATCGATAGCGATCTGGGCGGCATGGACAAGTTCAAGGAAGACTTCAACGCCGCCGGCGCCGGCCAGTTCGGCTCGGGCTGGGCCTGGCTGATCGTCCAGGACGGCAAGCTGAAGATCACCTCCACGCCGAACCAGGACAATCCCCTGATGGACGTGGCCGAGCAGAAGGGCGACGTGGTCCTGGGCGCCGACGTGTGGGAGCACGCCTACTATCTGAAGTACCAGAACCGCCGCGCCGACTATCTGAAGGCCTTCTGGTCGGTGGTGAACTGGAACAAGGCCAACGAACTGTTCGCCGCCGCCAGGCGTTAAGCCCTCGACCCGACGCCCGCCGGAGCCTTCGGCGGGCGTTTTTCTTTGTTTCACCGGAGGCGGCCGTGCGCGCATTATCGATCCTGACCACCAGCGTGGCGGCCGCCGCCTTTCTGGCGCTCGGCGCCTGCTCGCCCTCCGAGCAGCGCGAAACCAACCAGGGCGGCAACATGGCCGACGACGGCCAGGCCAGCGCCAGCCAGGCCAAGCCCGCGCAGAAGCCCGCCTATTGGTTCAAGATCGGCGGCATCGACGCCATCGCCCTGGCGGACGGCGAGAACCCGGTTCCGAACGACAACAAGATCTTCGGCGTGGGCCAGACGCCCGACGCCGTGTCCAATGTCCTGACCGCCAACGGCGAGCCGGGCGACACCCTGCGGCTGGAGGTGCATCCGCTGCTGGTGCGCGCCGACGGACGCACGGTGCTGTTAGACGCTGGCCTGGGCCAGGCGCAGGGCGGCACGCTGATGCAGTCGCTGCAGGCGGCCAACGTCGATCCCGCCAGCGTCACCGACGTGCTGATCTCGCACGGTCATGGAGATCACACGGGCGGGCTGGTGCTGAACAACGCCCTGGCCTTTCCCAATGCGGCCGTGCGCATGTCGGAAGCGGAATGGGCGGCCGTTCGCGCCAATCCGGAGATGGCGGACCTGGTGCGCGTGATCACGCCCAAGGTGCAGACCTTCCGGCCGGACGAGGAAATCCTGCCGTTCGTCGAGGCGCAGGACACGGCGGGCCACACGCCTGGCCACACGGCGTATCTGATCACCTCGGGGCCGAACCAACTGCTCTACACCGGCGATCTGATGCACCACTTCCTGGTGTCGGTCGAACATCCGGAATGGAACAATGGCTACGACGACGACCAGAACGCCGGGCGCGAGCGGCGCGAACAGGAAGTGTCGGCCCTCTTGGCGTCGGGCGCCCATATCTACGCCTATCATTTCCCGTTCCCGGGGGTCGGGCGTCTGCAGAAGCGCGGCGGTCGGGCGATCTTCGTGCCGGAAGCGCAGGCGGTTCCCCAGGGCGGAAACGGCATGGCCACGCCCACCCGCAGCATCGGCGGCGCGCCCCAGGGCGGGTGAGCCGGCGGCGAACGCGCCTCTTTACCCTCGTCATCCTAGGCCTTGCGCCTAGGATCCAGAGACTCAGGTCTGGCCTGTTCGCAGTGGGACGACACAAGGGCGGGACGGGGTCGCCACACGTTTGGCGCCGGGAGTCTGGATCCTAGGCACAAGGCCTAGGATGACGGAGAAAGGCGGGCCAAACAGCATGACCGGGACGCCGCCCGCGACGTCAGACCGACAGGTCGAAGCGGCCGCCGGTTCGGTCGCACATGCGCTGGCGGTGATGGTTGCGGACCACGCGCCGCTGGCGCAGCATCTCATGAATCCCGTCCGCCAGGTCCAGCAGTTGCTCATCGGTCAGCGGCTCGACCAGATCCACCAGTTCGCGGCGCAGCGCATCAAAGGCTCGTTCGGTGACGCCGGCGGATGGATTGGACGTGGCGCGCACCATGAAACCTCCTTGGCGGACAGCCGGCGATCGCCGGCTACGTCGAGGAAATGAGCGGAAACCGCACGTCGTTCCGCCAAATGATGCTTAACGCCCCCTCCGGCTTGACTCCAAGAGGCCTGGAGAGGATAAGCGCGCCCTTCCCGCACCTGCCCCAGGCGGAGGCGCGAAGCCACTACGGACGATGCGTGGACCGCCGTTGAGATTGTCTCTTCATTCGGGAAGAGACCGGGCCGCATCACTGAGAAGAGAACAGAATGTCCAAGCGCCACAGCGCCAAGTACAAGATCGACCGCGCCATGGGCGAAAGCCTGTGGGGCCGCGCCAAGTCGCCGGTCAACAAGCGTTCGTACGGCCCCGGTCAGCACGGCCAGCGCCGCAAGTCCAAGGTTTCCGACTTCGGCCTGCAGCTGAAAGCCAAGCAGAAGCTGAAGGGCTATTACGGCAACATCACCGAAAAGCAGTTCTCCAGGACCTACGCCGAGGCCGCGCGCCGCAAGGGCAACACCTCGGAAATCCTGATCGGCCTGCTGGAAGCCCGTCTGGACGCCGTCGTCTATCGCGCCAAGTTCGTGCCGACCGTCTGGGCCGCGCGCCAGTTCGTCAGCCACGGCCACATCCTGGTCAACGGCAAGAAGGTGGACATCGCCTCCTACCGCGTGAAGGCCGACGATGTGATCTCGGTCAAGGAAAAGTCGCGCAACATGGCCCTGGTGCTGGAAGCCCAGCAGTCCGGCGAGCGCGACGTGCCGGATTACCTGGAACTGTCGGACCGCAGCTTCTCGGTGCGCTTCGTGCGCGCCCCGGAACTGGCCGACGTGCCGTATCCGGTGAAGATGGAGCCGAACCTGGTCGTCGAATACTATTCTTCGTAAGCTGCGCTCACGAAGATCTTCCTTGGCGGCTATCGGTCTTTGACCGGCTTGAGCCGCCTGGTGGAGACGAGTTCAGGGCCCCGGATGCGTCCGGGGCCCTTTGTCTTTCAGGCCCTGTTCTTCGGAGACGAACAGGCGCATCCTCCATGGTGGAGGCGAGATCGGGAGGGCGTTCGGTGGAACGGCTGACGACTTTGACCAGGGGCGGACTGGCGGCCGTGGGGGCGGCGGGGTTACTGAGCGCCTGCGTCGCGACGCCGGAAGAGACGCCGACCGCGTCCACCGCGGGCATGCCGGGCGAACTGGAGCCCGTGCGCGCTGCCGCCTTCACCCAGGATCAGGCCGTGTTCTGGGTCACCTCCAACGGCTGCACCGAAAAGGAAGACCTGCTGCCGATCGTCAGCCTGCAGGGCGGCAAGGCGGTGATCACCCTGCGCCGCATCGACGAAGACACCTGCCGCAAGCCGCAGGACGAGGGTGTCGAGCTGAAATGGTCGTTCGACGAACTGGGCCTGCCCGCCGGCTCGCCGGTGGTGGTGAACAATCCCTATCAACTGCCTTCCGGCGGCTGAAGGCGTCTGGCGTCTCCTCTCCTCCCCATCGGGGATGGGGAGGTGGCGCGAGGCGAAGCCTCGTGACGGAGGGGTTGCGGCCGACACAAAGACCCCCCTCCGTCTCGCCGGCTCTCGCCGTCGATCCACCTCCCCATTCGCTACGCGAACGGGGAGGAGAGCCTCTACCTTGACTTTTTAGGCCTGAGCGCCCATCTGCCGCGCTGTCGCACCTTCGCGACGTCCGGCGCCTCCAGCGCGTGTGGGTTCTCTTCTTTGAGGACCTGTCTGTAGAAGACGCCGGCCCATAGCTGTTTCATTCGCTGTCCGGACACGCGGGGCGGCGCCCGATCCATCTTCGGCCCCCCCCGGCCGGACTGGCGGCGCTGCTTATTTTCGGCTCATCAGCCGGCTGCGTCGCGCATGCGAAAGACAACGCACTTGAGCACTACCTTCGAATCCATGGGCCTGAACAAGGCCCTGCTGACCGCCCTCGCCGCCGAGGGCTATGAAAAGCCGACTCCGATCCAGGAAAAGGCCATCCCCGACGTCATGCTGGGCAAGGACCTGTTGGGCATCGCCCAGACGGGCACCGGCAAGACGGCGGCCTTCGCCCTGCCGATCCTGCACCGACTGGCCGAGAACCGCACCCCGCCCGTGCCGCGCACCACGCGCGCCCTGATCCTGAGCCCGACGCGCGAACTGGCCACCCAGATCGGCGAAAGCTTCAAGGCCTATGGCAAGCACCTGGGCTTCCGGGTCGCCGTGATCTTCGGCGGCGTGAAGTACGGCGGCCAGGAGCGCGCGCTGCAACAGGGCCTGGACATCCTGGTGGCCGCGCCCGGCCGCCTGCTGGATCACATCCAGCAGAAGACGCTGGACCTCGCCTCCACCGAGATCTTCGTGCTGGACGAGGCCGACCAGATGCTGGACCTCGGCTTCATCAAGCCGATCCGCCAGATCGTGTCGCGCATGCCGGCGCGCCGCCAGAACCTGTTCTTCTCGGCCACCATGCCGACCGAGATCGGCAAGCTGGCGGGCGAACTGCTGAAGGACCCGGTCAAGGTCCAGGTGACGCCCCAGGCCACCACCGTCCAGCGCATCAGCCAGTCGGTCGTCCATGTCGAACAGGGCAGAAAGCGCGCCCTGCTGACCGAACTGTTCAGCGACCCGGGCTTCACCCGCTGCCTGGTGTTCACCAAGACCAAGCACGGCGCCGACAAGGTCGCGGCCTATCTGGAGGCCGGCGGCGTCGAGGCCGGCGCCATCCACGGCAACAAGAGCCAGCCGCAGCGCGAGCGTGCGCTTGAGGCGTTCAAGAACGGCAAGCTGCGCGTGCTGGTCGCCACCGACATCGCCGCCCGCGGCATCGACGTGGACAAGGTCACCCACGTGGTGAACTTCGAACTGCCCTTCGTGCCGGAAGCCTATGTCCACCGCATCGGCCGCACCGCGCGGGCGGGCGCCGACGGCACGGCCATCAGCTTCGTCGCCGGCGACGAGATGAAGCTGCTGAAGGACATCGAAAAGGTCACGCGCCAGAAGATCCCGGCCATCGACCGCCGCAACGACAAGGCGCTGGCGGCGCTGGACGCCTCCATCATGGCTTCGGGCGTCGGCAAGAAGGCGACCCTGCCGGAGCGAGAAGGCGGCGAGCGTGGCGACGGTCGGGGCGGCCGCGGCCGTCGCAACCCGCACCGCGACGGCGTGCGCCCGGAAGGCGGCGGCCAGCCGCATCGCCAGCGCAAGGGCGGCCGCGCGGGCGCCGAACGCACAGCCCCGGTGCGGGAATACAATCCGATGAGCGGCGAGCGTCCGCGCCAGACGGCCTCAGCCTCGGCTCCGGCCGCTTCGGCCGAACCGCGCGCTGAGGGCCAGATGAAGCGCCGTCCCCGTCGCCGCCCGTCGAACGGCGGCAAGGGCTACGCCCAACAGGGTTGACGCACGCCCTCTCCTTCCCCGGCGCAGGTGGAAGGAGAGGCGTCCCGCCGGCGGGCGTGCGTGTTTTCCGCGTGCAAACTCGCCGGCTCTGCCGCTAAAGCTTCGGCGTGACCTCGCCCGCCGCCTCACCTGTTCCGAAGCCCGCCTGGGTCTGCGCGCCCGGAGTGCTGAAGGTCCCGTTTCTCGACGCCTTTTTGCCCGAGTATGAGCTGCGCCGCATGCCGGGCGCGGATGTTCAGGCTGTTCTCGGCTGGGGCATGAAGCCGTCCGCCGCCGCCGGTCGCCGTTGGGCGGCAAGGAACAACCGCCCCTATGTCGCGCTCGAAGACGGCTTCCTGCGCTCGATCGGACTGGGCGAGGCGGGCGCAGCCAGCGTCAGCCTGATCGTCGACGACCTGGGCGTCTATTACGACGCCACCCGGCCCAGCCGTCTGGAGCGGCTGATCGCCGAAGCGTCCGACCGGTGCGATGCGGCGACCGAACAGCGCGCGCGCGCCCTGATCGATCGTATCGTCGCCTCCGGCCTGTCCAAGACCAACATGGGCGGACCGCTGGACGCCTCGGTGCTCCAGCCGCGTCGTCGCATCCTGATCGTGGACCAGACGCTCGGCGACGCCTCCATCGCCTGCGGCCTGGCCTCGACGCAGAGCTTCGCCGACATGATCGCCGCCGCCCGCCGGGACGAACCGGACGCCCAGCTGATCGTCAAGCGTCATCCGGCCGTCGCCGCCGGACGCAAGCAGGGCTGCATCGCCGACGCCGATCTGCACGGCGTCACCCTGATCGACGCCGACGTGCGCCCGTCCGAGCTGCTCGCCGCCGTCGATGCGGTGTGGTGCGTCACCTCGGCCTTGGGGTTCGAGGCGCTGCTGCGCGGCCTGCCCGTCCGTTGTTTCGGCGCCCCCTTCTATTCCGGCTGGGGCCTGACCGTCGATGCGGTGGACACGGGGCGGCGCGGCGTCTCGCGCTCGATCGAGCAGGTCGCGGCGGCGGCGCTGATCGCCTATACCCGCTATGTCGATCCGGTCACGGGCCGACGCTGCGAGGCCGAGCAGGCGCTGGACCGGCTGATCGCTTTTCGCGACCGGGCCGAGCGTCTCGCGGGGTCGTGGTCCGCCGTCGGCTTCGCCCCCGCCAAGCGACCCCAGGTGCGCCGCCTGCTGAACGGCCCCAAGACCCGCCTGCGCTACTTCATGTCGCCACAGCGGGCGGCCCGGCACGCGAACGAGACGGACGGCCGGCTGATCTGGTGGGCCGGGAAGGAGAGCGCGGCCACGCGCGCGGCGGCCGAAGGCTTCGACGGCCCGACGGTGAGGATGGAGGACGGCTTCATTCGCTCGCGCGGCCTCGGTTCGGATTTCGTGGGCGCCCTGTCCGTCGCCCTGGACGACCAGGGCGTCTACTACGATCCCCGCCGCCCCTCACGCCTCGAGACCCTGATCGAGACGACCGAGCCAAGCGCCGCCGACCTCGCCCGCGCCGCCGCCCTGCGCGCCCGCGTCGTCGATGCCGGCCTGTCCAAATACAACATCAAGGGACATGCGCCCGCCGACTGGCCCGCGGACCGGCCGGTGCTGCTGGTGGTGGGGCAGGTCGAGAACGACAAGTCGATCCTGCTGGGCTGCGAGCCGGATCTGCGCACCAACTCGGCCCTGGTCGAGACGGCGCAGCGCGACCATCCGGACGCCTTTCTGGTCTATCGCAACCACCCGGACGTCCTGGCGGGCAACCGGCCGGGGCGGCTGGATCCTGCGGCGCTGGAGGCGGTGGACGCGTCCGGCGACGGGCTGGACATCATCGACTGCCTCCATGCCTGCAGCCGCGTCGCCACCCTGACGTCGCTGACCGGGTTCGAGGCCCTGATGCGCGGCAAGGCCGTGTCCATCTATGGGCGGCCCTTCTACGCAGGCTGGGGCCTGACCGACGACCGGCTGGCGTTCGATCGCCGCAGCCGCCGCGCCACGGTGGATCACCTCGTCCTGGCGGCCCTGATCCGCTATCCGCTCTACATCACGCCGGACGGCTGGCCCTGCGAGGCGGAAGACCTGGTCGAGGCGCTGATCGCCGCCCGGGACCGCCCCGCCCCGCCCCCACCGCGCGGACAGGTGCGTCGCTGGGCGACCGGCATGCTGGCCAGCCTCGACCGGCGCCCTCCGCCGTCCTATTGACGCGATCGAAGACGAAACAAACCTTCCTCAAGCAGCGAGGCTCCGCGAGCCGAGCGACAGCAACCTACTTCCTCAAGCAGCGAGACCGCGCGGGTCGAGCGATAGGAAAACCACAAAGTGCCCCACGCCGTCATCGCCGCGACCGGCCTCTTCACTCCCGAACAGTCGGTGTCGAACGCCGAACTGGTCGAAAGCTACAACGCCTGGGCCGAACGCTGGAACGTCGCCCATTCGGACGGCATCGCGGCGGGCGAGCTGGAGGCGAAGACGCCCTCCTCGGCCGAGTTCATCGAAAAGGCGTCCGGCATCAAGAGCCGCTTCGTCATGGACAAGGCCGGCGTGATCGACCCGGAGCGGATGGCGCCCCGCATCGCCGAACGCGGCAACGACGAACTGTCGGTCATGGCCGAAATGGCCGTCGCCGCCGCCCGTCAGGCGATCGAGGCCTGGGGCAAGCCGGTCAGCGAGATCGGCGCGGTGCTGTGCGCCGCCTCCAACATGCCGCGCCCCTACCCCGCCCTGGCGGTCGAGGTGCAACAGGCGCTGGGGATCGAGGGCTTCGCCTTCGACATGAACGTGGCCTGCTCTTCGGCCACATTCGGGATCAAGACGGCGGCCGATTTTATTGGCGGCGGCTCGGTCAAGGCCGTGCTGATGGTCAACCCCGAGATCTGCTCGGCCCACCTGAACTTCACCGACCGCGACAGCCACTTCATCTTCGGCGACGTGGCCACCGCCGTGATCGTCGAGTCGTCCGACACCGCTGGTCCCGGCGGCTGGGACGTGTTGGGCACGCGGCTGAAGACGGTGTTCTCCAACAACATCCGCAACAATTTCGGCTTCCTGAACCGAACCGAACGCAGCAACCAAGACGCGGGCGCGGCGGCCTCAAGCAGCGAAGCGATAGGCCCCTCAGACAAACTTTTCGTCCAGCAAGGACGAAAAGTGTTCAAGGACGTGGTGCCGATGGTGTCCGACATGATCGTCGATCACGCCGGCGAGCTGGGCCTCGACCCCCACGGATTGAAGCGCCTGTGGCTGCACCAGGCCAACATCAACATGAACCAGCTGATCGGCAAGAAGGTGCTGGGTCGCGAGCCGACGGTTGATGAGAACGTCATCATCCTGGACGAATACGCCAACACCTCCTCGGCCGGCTCGATCATCGCCTTTCACCTGCACCACGATGGCTTCGAGCCCGGAGATACGGGGCTGATCTGCTCGTTCGGCGCCGGCTATTCCGCCGGCACGGTGTTTGTCAGGAAGCGCGCCTAGAAGCGCGGCGTCAGCAGGGCCCAGTCGAGGCTCCACAGGCCGGGCCCCTGCACCATCAGCCAGAACAGGATGGTCATCAGCAGGGTCTCGGGCAGGTCGAGATAGGACGACAACCGGTAGCCCAGGCTGGTTCCCTCCACGGACTTGCGCGTCACCGTCAGCAGGGCGACCAGGCTGATGATGAAGAGCAGGGCGGCGGACAGGGTGGTCAGCAGACCGAGGATCAGCAGGGCGCCGCCCGCGAACTCGCACACCGAGACGAAGCGGGCCGTCTTGCGTGGCGCGGCGATTCCCGCCTCAACCATGGTCTTTTGCATCTTCTCGGCGCTTTGGGCCGAGAACAGCTTGTAGAACCCCGACAGGAAGAACATCCCGCCCACCACGATGCGCGCCACGAACGGCGCGGTGTCCACAAGGCCGGGCCAACCCAGCGCAATGCCCCGATAGAGCTCGACCATTCCTGTATCCTCCTAGAAGCTCTGCGGTAATGCGTCCGGGGCGATCCAGTTGCCGATTTCGCCAAATGACCGCCGCAATTCACCAAAATCGATTTGGTTCCATTCACATCTCTGTGGCTACGCTTGAATCCGCCGCGAAGATTTGCGAGGCCTTGCGGGTCGAGAACAGGGAGTTCCTGGATGGCTCAGACGAAAACACCGCGGAACGGCTTGGACAGCCTGGCGCGCGACATCGCCCTGGTGCTGGAGCGCATGGGCGGATCGGCGCACCAGACAGTGGTCATCGACTGCGTCGCCGCCTTGAAGCGCCAGCGCGGCGAACAGGTGACGCCGGATCTGAAGACCCGCATCATCGAGGTCTTCGAACATTATCGCGATCTCTTCTTCCGCCCGTTCGGGGAAGGCTCGAATCGCTGGGCGCTGGCCGGCGACTTCGCCTGAGACATCGCTGACGTGAAAAGGGCGCGCCTCGCGGGAGGCGCGCCCTTTCGTCATGTCGGATCGAAGACGATCAGAACTTGCGCACGAAGCTCAGCGCGTAGCTGTCGTTTTCGCCGTCCGAGCCGTTGAAGTCGCGGCGGGTCCAGTCGGCGCGCACGCCGTTCAGGCCGTCAACCAGATAGGTCGCGCCCGCGCCGTAGTTCCAGCTGTCCTCGCCGATGTCCGAAGAGCCGCCGGCCAGTTCGCGCTTCAGTTCGGTGTGGCCATAGCCGGTGCGCACGAACACTTCGAGGTTGTTGGACACCGGGTACTTGCCGACGACATAGCCGGCGGCGTCCCACTCGTGCTCGATCTTGCCGTCCACGCCGGCCACGTTGATGTCGTGATCCTTGACGCCCACGGAGGCCTCGGTCTCCACCGCGATGAAGCGGTTCAGGTTCACGCCCAGGCGGCCGGTCACGGCGCCCGTGCTGGTGTCGTCAAGATGAGTGTAGCCGAGGTTGCCGTATCCGCGCGGCTCGGACGCCGATTGCGCTAGTGCAGGCGCAGCGATTGCAGAAATGGCGACAGCGGCGAGAATGATGTTACGCATTGTTTCTATTCACTCCTAGATGCGGCGATCTGTGTTGATCGCCAACCCCATCCAGCGAGTGCATAAATGGGGGACGGACTATGCCGTTCCAGATGCCGCGACCACTTGCGCTGAGCTGTGCACGTCAGGACACATACAGCGTTCCTTCAACTGTGACGTTGTTGTGACATTGGAACGCCTCGCCCCAACGACAAAGGGCGGCCCGCGCGGAGCCGCCCCTTATCCGACCGTGGATCAGGCAGACGCCTAGCGGTCCTTTTCGCGCTCTCCCGACAGCGCGGCCTGGGCGGCGGCGAGCCGGGCGATCGGCACGCGATACGGCGAGCAGCTGACGTAATCCAGCCCTGCCTCTTCGCAGAAGGCGATGGACGAAGGATCGCCGCCGTGCTCGCCGCAGATGCCCAGCTTGACGTCCGCCCGCTCGGCGCGCCCCCGCTCGGCGGCGATGCGGATCAGGTCGCCCACACCCTCCTGATCCAGGCGGACGAAGGGATCGGTCTCGAAGATGCCCTTGTCCATATAGGCCTGCAGGAACCGCCCGGAGTCGTCGCGCGAGATGCCGAAGGTCGTTTGCGTCAGGTCGTTGGTGCCGAACGAGAAGAACTGCGCGTGCTGGGCCAGATCGCCGGCGCGCAAGGCCGCACGCGGCAGCTCGATCATCGTCCCGACCAGATAGTCGACGCTGTCGCCGGCCTCTTCGAACACCGCCTTGGCGGTGCGGTCGGTCAGTTCACGCAGGAACTTCATCTCCAGGCCCAGCGCGACCAGCGGGTGCATGATCTCGGGCACCGGCGCTTCGCCGGAGGTCTTCTTCACCTCCAGCGCCGCCTCCAGGATGGCGCGCACCTGCATCTCGTAGATTTCGGGATAGGCGACGCCCAGGCGGCAGCCGCGATGGCCCAGCATGGGGTTGGTCTCGTGCAGCTCCCTCGCCCGCCGCTTCAGCTTGTCGGCGTCGATCCCGGAAGAGGCGGCCAGCGCATCGATGTCCTCGTCCGTGTGCGGGATGAACTCGTGCAATGGCGGATCCAGCAGGCGCACGGTCACCGGCAGCCCCGCCATGATGGTGAACAGCTCGACGAAGTCCCCCTTCTGGAACGGCGCGATCTTGGCCAGGGCCGTGCGGCGGCCCGCCTCGTCATCCGCCAGTATCATCTCGCGGACGGCGGCGATGCGGGTGTCGTCAAAGAACATGTGCTCGGTGCGGCACAGGCCGATGCCCTCGGCGCCGAAGCCGCGCGCGGTGCGGGCGTCCAGCGGGGTCTCGGCGTTGGCGCGGACCTTCAGGCGGCGCACGCCGTCGGCCCAGGCCATCAGGGTCTGGAAGTCGCCGGTCAGCTCCGGCTCGATCATGGCCACGGCGCCGTCGAGGACTTCGCCCTTGGAGCCGTCGATGGTGATGACCTCGCCGGCCTTGAAGGTGCGGCCGCGCGCGGTGAACGTCTGGGCCCGTTCATCGATGTGGATCTCGCCGGCGCCGGAAACGCAGGGACGCCCCATGCCGCGCGCCACCACCGCCGCGTGGCTGGTCATGCCGCCGCGCGCCGTGACGATGCCGCGCGCCGCGTGCATGCCGTGGATGTCTTCGGGGCTGGTTTCCTCGCGGACCAGAATGACGGCGTCGCCCAGCTGGTTCAGCCGCTCGGCCTCATCGGCGTCGAAACAGATCTTGCCGGTCGCGGCGCCGGGGCTGGCCGGCAGGCCGGCGGCCACGACGTTGCGGGTCGCGTTGGGGTCCAGCGTCGGGTGCAGCAGCTGGTCGAGCGCGGAGGGTTCGACGCGACTGATCGCCTCTTCCTGCGAGATCACGCCCTCGGCGGCCAGGTCCACGGCGACCTTCAGCGCCGACTTGGCCGTGCGCTTGCCGTTGCGGGTCTGCAGCATCCACAGCCGGCCCTGTTCGACCGTGAACTCGATGTCCTGCATGTCGCGGTAGTGGCTCTCCAGCTTGCCGACTGCGTCGACGAACTGGCCGAACACCTCCGGCATGGCCTCTTCCATCGAGGGTGCGGTCTCGCCCATCTCCTCGCGGCCGATCCTGGTCAGCGACTGGGGCGTGCGGATGCCGGCCACCACGTCCTCACCCTGGGCGTTGATCAGGAACTCGCCATACAGCCGCGCCTCGCCGGTCGAGGGATTGCGGGTGAAGGCGACGCCGGTGGCCGAGGTCTCGCCCATGTTGCCGAACACCATCGACTGGACGTTGACCGCCGTGCCCCAGCTTTCAGGGATGTCGTGCATGCGGCGATAGAATTTCGCCCGGTCGTTCATCCAGCTTTCGAACACGGCGCCGACGGCGCCCCACAGCTGGTCTTGCGGATCCTGGGGGAAGGCGTGGCCCAGCTCGCGCTCCACCACCTGCTTGTAGTCCTCGACCACCCGCTCCCAGTCCGCGGCGGACAGGTCGGTATCGACGGTGACGCCCAGCCGGTCCTTGTGCTGGTCCAACACCTCCTCGAAGTCGTCATGGCTGAGGCCCAGCACGACATTGGAATACATGGTGATGAAGCGGCGATAGCTGTCGAAGGCGAAGCGGCGGTCGCCCGACAGGCGCGCCAACCCCTCCACCGTCTCGTCGTTGAGGCCGAGGTTCAGCACGGTGTCCATCATGCCCGGCATCGACGCGCGCGCGCCCGACCGGACCGAGACCAGCAGCGGATTGTCGACGTCGCCGAACGTCTTGCCGACCACGCTCTCGACCTTGGCCAAAGCCGCCGTGACCTGCGCCTCCAGGTCGGCTGGATAGGTTTCGCCGTTGGCGTAGTACCAGGTGCAGACTTCGGTGGTGACGGTGAAGCCGGGCGGCACCGGCAGGCCCAGCGACGACATCTCGGCCAGGTTCGCGCCCTTGCCGCCGAGAAGGTTCTTCATCGACGCATCGCCGTCGGCGGAGCCTCCGCCGAAGCCGTACACCCACTGAGTCATGATCGGTAAGCCCCTGAGCCGTGTTCTGATCGGCGGGGTTGGCCCCGCTCGGGATGCGGCATGACTAGCGCGCACGCGACAGCTTGGCCATGCTGTATGTAACAATACGTGAGCGGCCGGGCGGGTTCCTGAACCGGCGCCGACGATCCCTGCCCGGAACGAAAAAGGCCGGCTTGCGCCGGCCTTTCCATCAGCTGTCCAGGAACGACCGCAGCTTGCGGCTGCGGCTGGGGTGCTTGAGCTTCCTCAGCGCCTTGGCCTCGATCTGGCGGATGCGTTCGCGGGTCACCGAGAACTGCTGGCCGACCTCCTCCAAGGTGTGGTCCGTATTCATGCCAATGCCGAAGCGCATGCGCAGCACCCGCTCCTCGCGCGGCGTCAGCGACGCCAACACGCGGGTCGTGGTCTCGCGCAGGTTCGACTGGATGGCGGCGTCGATCGGCAGGACGGCGTTCTTGTCCTCGATGAAGTCGCCCAGGTGGCTGTCTTCCTCGTCCCCGATGGGGGTTTCGAGCGAAATCGGCTCCTTGGCGATCTTCAGGACCTTGCGCACCTTCTCCAGAGGCATGGCCAGCTTTTCTGCCAGCTCTTCCGGGGTCGGCTCACGGCCGATCTCGTGCAGCATCTGGCGTGATGTCCTCACGATCTTGTTGATCGTCTCGATCATGTGCACCGGGATGCGGATGGTGCGCGCCTGATCGGCGATCGAGCGGGTGATCGCCTGACGGATCCACCAGGTCGCATAGGTCGAGAACTTGTAGCCGCGGCGATACTCGAACTTATCGACCGCCTTCATCAGGCCGATGTTGCCCTCCTGGATCAGGTCCAGGAACTGAAGGCCGCGGTTGGTATATTTCTTGGCGATCGAGATCACCAGGCGCAGGTTGGCCTCGACCATCTCCTTCTTGGCCTGACGGGCCTCGCGCTCGCCCTTCTGAACCGTCTGGACGATGCGGCGATAGTCGTCGATCGGCAGGCCCGCTTCGGTGGCGACGGCGGCGATGTCCGAGCGGATCAGGGCGATCTGGCCGGACTCGTTCTCGCTGAACTTGGTCCAGCGCACGCCCATGTCCTTGACGCGCTCGCTCCAGGTCGGGTCGAGTTCGGCGCCGAAATAGGCCTTCAGGAACTCGGGCCGCGAGATGCCGTAGCTGTCGGCGAGACGCAGCAAGCGGCCTTCGAGACCGATCAGCCGCTTGTTGATGGCGTAAAGCTGCTCAACCAGCGCCTCGATGCGGTTGTTGTTCAGCTTCATCGTCTTCAGGCGATCCGAGATCGCCGTGGTCAGCGTCTCATAGGCCTTCTGGTCCTTGGCCGAGAGCTGTTCGCCCTTCAGCCGGCTTTCGACGAGCTTGTCCTGCAGCTTGCGGAAGCCTTCGAAGTCGGAGGCGATGGCGTTCAGCACTTCCATGACGCCGTCGCGCAGCTCGGCCTCCAGCGCCGAGATCGACATGCCGCCGCCGTCGTCGAAGTCGTCGTCGTCCTCGTCGTCGCCCTCGGGCTTGGGCTCGGCCGGCGGCGCGTCCTCGGCCTCTTCGGCCTCGGGCTGGGCCGCACCCGGCAGGGACGACGGGTTCAGCACGCCATAGGTGGCGTCGAGGTCGATGACCTCGCGCAGCAGGATGCGGTTGTTCTCCAGTTCGTCGCGCCACACCATGATGGCCTCGAACGTCAGGGCGCTTTCGCAAAGCCCCGAGATCATCGCGTCGCGGCCGGCCTCGATCCGCTTGGCGATGGCGATCTCGCCCTCGCGGCTGAGCAGTTCGACCGAACCCATCTCGCGCAGATACATCCGCACCGGATCGTCGGTGCGGTCGTAGGCGGCCTTGGCCGGCGTTTCGGCCACGGCGGTTCCTGCGGCGGCGGCGACCTCGGTGGACTGCGCCTCCTGCGCGTCTTCCTCGGCTTCGACGACGTTGACGCCCATTTCGGACAGCATGGCCAGGGTGTCCTCGATCGCGTCGGGGGTCACCTCTTCGCTGGGGAGGACCTTGTTCAGCTCCTCCATCGTGACATAGCCGCGCGCCTTGGCCTGCTTGATGAACTTCTTGACGCCGGCGTCCGTCAGATCGAGCAGGGGCCCGTCGGTCGAAACCTCGGTGTCCTGCGTCTCGGTCTGAGTGCTCATTCAGTGTCTCTCCAGCCAGCGGGGGTGATCAGGCCCCATGGCAAAAATACAACGCTCGCCGACTTCGTAGGTTACGAGGCCGAACTGTTATCCCAAATCGTTCCGGTCTTGATGGCCCGGCGCAAGGCGTCACGCTCCGCCTTCACCCGTGCGAAGGCAGAGGCGTCGAAGACCAGATGGGCCTCCGACTTCGCTGACGCCAGCGCCTGCTCCAACGCCGCCACGCGGGTTGAGGCGTCAAGCGCCTGCGACCACCGGATCCGCGCCTCGGCGAGGGGCTTGTCGGAAGCCAGGAATGGCGCGCCGGACTTTGCCGCCGCCTTCTCGACCTCGCGCACTAAGGCATCGTGACCCGATTGCGCCAGATGGCGACGCATGGCCGCAGAGTCAAGCGGAAGCCCCGACAACCGTAAGCGCACTAACTCTTGCGCCAGTCCGTCCAGAGCCGGATCGCCGAAGCCGTGGGCGGCGACAGCCTCCAGATGATCGTCCAATCGCTCCGGATCGTCGATCGCGCCATGCGCGAGAGCGGCCGGCACCGGTTCGATCGACCGGCTGAGCGACTGCATGGCGGCGGCGCCTTCGGCGGTCTGGCCCTGCATTGGGGGTGGACCGAAGCGACCCCGGCCCGACCCCGGCGTCCACGGCCGTTCAACGGCGCGCGGCTGGTTCCTGGGAAACAGGGCGTCGAAGCGATCAAACAGGTCGCGGCGGTATTGCTCGGCCAGGTCCTTGTCCTGGACGGCGCCGGCGGCCTGGCGCAGGCGGCCTTTCAGGCCGGCCTTGCGCTCGGGCGTGTCGAGCGGTTCGACTTCGACTTCACGGCGGAACAGCACCTCGGCGAAGGCGCGGGTGTCGGCCAGCGCCTGACGCAGCGCCGGCGCGCCCTTGTCGCGCAGGATGTCGTCGGGGTCCTGGCCGCCTTCGAGCAGGGCGAAGCGGAAGGAGCGGCCGGATTTCAGCAGCGGCAGTCCCCGCTCGATCGCGCGATAGGCGGCGCGAAGGCCCGCCGCATCTCCGTCGAAGCACAGCACCGGCTCGTGCGACACGCGCCACAGCCGCTCCATCTGCTCTTCCGTCAGCGCCGTGCCCATGGGCGCCACGGCCGGCAATCCCGCACGCTGGCAGGCGATCACGTCCATGTAGCCTTCGACCACGATGATCGACTGATCGTTCTTAGATTCGGCGCCCAGGATGCGGCGAGCCTCGGGCAGGCCGTAGAGCGTCGCGCCCTTGTGGAAGAGCGGGCTTTCCGGGCCGTTCAGATATTTGGCGCGGTCGTCCGGGTTCATCGCCCGGCCGCCGAACGAGACGATCCGCCCGCGCGTGTCCAGGATCGGAAACATCAGCCGGTCGCGGAAGCGGTCGTACGGCTTGCCACCGCCTTCGGGAGAGATCAGCAGGCCGGCCTCGACCAGTTCCGCCGGGCGCGCGCCGCGCTGGACCAAGGCCTGTTTCAGACCCTCGCGGTCGTTGGGCGCATACCCAAGGCCGAACCGCTCCCACTGGTCCTCGGGCAGGCCGCGCTTTTCCAGGTAGTCGCGCGCCGCCTTGCCGGTGGAGCGGCGCAGATTGGCCGCGAACCACTTCTGGGCCAGGTCCATCCAGTCGGACAGGCCCTGCTTCTTAGCCTCGCGCTCAGCCGCCTGCGGGTCCTCGGCCGGCAGGGCCAGGCCCGCCTCGCCCGCCAGCCGCTGCACCGCCTCGACAAAGGAAAGGCGTTCGGTCTCCTGCAGAAAGGAGATGATGTCGCCGTGCTTGCCGGACGAGAAGTCGTGAAAGAAGCCCTTGTCGTCGTTGACGAAGAACGACGGCGACTTTTCCTTGGAGAAGGGCGACAGGCCGACGAACTCGCGCCCCTGCCGCTTGAGCTTCACCGTACGTCCGATCACGTCGGACGGGCGAAGGCGCGCCTTCAGTTCATCGATGAAGCGTTCGTCGAAGCGCACGCCGATCCTCTAGTCCCCTGCTGCGGCGGCGTCGATGGGGCGGCGGGATCAGGCGGCCTGTCCGAACCTCCCCCGAAGTCTGAACAGGCCGCCGCATCGCGGATCGGGCGTCGGTCGCCCGGGTGTCCCCCGACACCTGGACTAACGAGTTCCTAACGCCTCGCGGACCCCCATCTGGCGCAAGGTTGCGCCGGTTGTCGAGTAGAGGTTGCGGCAAAGCTGCGGGATCGTGGCGAGACTGTGTCTTTTCGGCTACCGTTCGCCGAACGGGACGACCTTGTTGTCGGCGTCGTGCCCGATGTCGGCTGAGCCGAGATAGGCGACGCCAGAACGCAGGCACCAGTAGCGCACGATCTCTTCCGGCGTCTGGCCGAAGTCGGGATCGTTGGGCGTGATGTCCGACACCCGCCCGAGGCGGATGCCCGCCACGCGTCGGATCGAGACCTGGCCAGTCAGATGAAACATCATCCGATCAACGCGGTACAACGCCTCCGACACCTCTTCCAGCATCAGCACATGACCGGACAGGTCCGGTTCCAGCGCGGTGCCGACCAACTGATCGAGTATGGTCAGGTTGAAGGCGGCGGCCGGACGCGGATCGGCCTGCAGCGACGGCTCCCAGCCCCTCGCGTCGCCGGTCGTCAGCCAGTCCAGCGCGCGCCTGCCGGTGTCGTCCTGGCGCAGGGCGTCGGACGCCATCGGCCCATGCGCCAGATGCGGGAACCCGGCCTTGTACATGCCGGCCAGAAGACTGCCGGCGTCGGAATAGCCGAGGAACCGCTTGCTCCGGGCCACATGGTTCAGCCGAGGCAGCACGGCCTCGGCGATGCGGCAGGAGCCATAGCCGCCGCGCGCGAACCAGACGGCGTCGATGCGCGGATCGTTGGCGAACTCCACGAACGCCTCGGCGCGGGTGCGGTCGTCACCGGCGAAATGACCGTGCTTCAAGAGGCAGGCGGGATGGAACACCAGCGAGATCGAGCGGTCCGGCACGGCCTGCTCCATCCACTCCTCGATCGCCTGCATGCGTTCAGGGCTGAAGCGGGAGCTTGCGCAGACCACGCCGATCTTGAAGGCGCCGCTCTTCATGGATGGTTCCCCGCCGTTCGCGTGCTAGTCAGCCGCCCTGAGCGCCCTGCCTTTCCGGTTTCCGCCCCATGAATCAAGACGCCTCCTATTTCTTCTGCGGCATCGGCGGCTCCGGCATGCTGCCGCTGGCGATGATCGTGCAGGCGTCAGGCGCTCGCATCGAGGGCTCCGACCGCGCGCTGGACCAGGGCCGCACACCCGAGAAGTTCGACTGGCTGCGCGGGCACGGCGTCGTCCTGCACCCGCAGGACGGCTCGGGCGTCACCTCGCCGGACCAGATCGTGGTGGCGACCGGGGCGGTGGAGGCCACCGTGCCCGACATCGGCGCGGCCAGGCGGGCGGGCGCTTCGATCCTGACCCGGCCGGAGCTGCTGAGCCGCCTGTTCAACGCCGCCGAGACCTCGATCGGCGTCGCGGGCACCAGCGGAAAATCGACCATCACCGGCATGATCGCCTGGATCCTGGACAGGGCCGGCCGTCGCCCCACGGTGATGAATGGCGCGGTGATGAAGAACTTCGCTGACGCCGACCACCCGTTCGCCAGCGCCCTGATCGGCGATCCGACCCTGTTCGTGTCCGAGGTGGACGAGAGCGACGGCTCCATCGCGCGCTACGATCCGACGGTGGCGGTGGTCTCCAACATATCGCTCGACCACAAGTCGATGGAGGAGTTGCGCGATCTGTTCGGCGGCTTTGCGGGACGGGCGAACACCGCCGTGCTGAACCGCGACAACCCGGAAACGCAGGCGCTGGCGCAGATGCTGCCGCCGGACCAGGTGATCACCTTCTCTCTGGGCGAAGAGGCGACGCTGTCGGCGCACGACCTGCAGCCGCTGCCGCATGGAATTCGGTTTCGCCTGATCGAGGGCTGGGGCGAGCACGACGTGGAACTGGCGACGCCGGGCGCCCACAATGTCGCCAATGCCCTCGCCGCCATCGGCGCGGTGCGCGCTCTGGGCGTCTCGACGGCCGAGGCGATTGGAGCCCTCAAGACCTTCGCCGGCATCCGCCGCCGCATGGAGGTGGTGGGGACGGCAGGCGGCGTCACCGTCATCGACGACTTCGCCCACAACCCGGACAAGATCGCCGCCACGCTGAAGACGCTGCACGCGTTCGACGGCCGGCTGCTGATCCTGTTCCAGCCGCATGGCTTCGGCCCTCTGAAGCTGATGAAGGATGAGTTCATCGACGGCTTCGCCGGCCTGCTGCGTCCCGACGACGTCCTGCTGATGCCGGAGCCGGTCTATTTCGGCGGAACCACCGACCGCGGCGTGTCGTCGGAGGACATCGTCTCGGGCGTGCGCGCCGCTGGACGTCAAGCGGAGGCCCTGCCCGACCGCGCAGCCTGCGGCGCGCGGCTGCTGGAGCTGGCCCGGGCCGGCGACCGGATCGTGGTCATGGGCGCGCGCGACGACACCCTGTCGACCTTCGCCGGTGCGCTTCTGGAGCAACTGTCCGAAAAACTCGGCTGAGAGGGCGAACCGTCCGGCGCGAATGGTATTGTAGCGGCCGATGTTGCAGCTTCCTCCTCCCCCCGCCCCGCCCGTCCAGATCGAGGAGGTGGTGGTCACCGCCGCTCGCCTGCCGCCGGCCGCCGCCGATGCGGCGTTCTCGGTCATCCGCCTGGACGAGCAGTTGCTTGGACGCTCCAGCCGCCTGGACGAGGCGCTGCGCAGCGTGCCGGCGGTGTCCCTGTTCCGGCGCACCACCAGCCTGTCGGCCAATCCGACCACCCAGGGCATTTCGCTGCGCGCCATTGCGCCATCGGGCGCCGGGCGCACCCTGGTCACGCTGGACGGCGTGCCGGTCAATGATCCGTTCGGCGGCTGGGTGATCTGGTCGCAGGTCCCGACCGAGTCGCTGGAGAGCCTGGACATCGTGCGCGGCGCGGGCTCCGGCCCCTATGGCGCGGGCGCCCTGACCGGAACCATCCTGCTGCGCGAGCGTGAACGGGGCGCGGTGCTGGACGCCTCGGTGCTGGAGCGCGGCGGCGCGCGGCTTGCGGGATCGGGCTCGCGGCAAGTGGGCGCGGTGAACCTGACGGGCTCGGCGCTGTACGAGACCAGCGACGGCTATGTGCCCGTGCGCGGTCCTGCGGCGGGCGCGGCGGACACGCCGCTGGACCTTCGCACCCGCAGCGCCTCGGTCCGCGCCGACATGCCGGTGGGAACAGCCAACCTGTCCCTGCGCGCCGCAGCCTATGACGAGGAACGCGGCTCGGGGCTCGGCGACGGCCGCTCCACCGCCGAGGGCCATGTGCTGAGCGCCACCGCCGCCCAGGCGCCGACGGATGGCGGCTATGGCTGGCGGCTTCAGGCGTGGCGGCGTGAGAGCGACTTCTCCAACACCACCGCCACGGCCTCGACCGACCGATCGACCACGACGCTGGTCAACGATCAATATCGCACACCCGCGACCGGCTGGGGCCTGAACGCCGCCGTGCGACGCGGCGCGCAGGATTTCGGCGGCGGGAGCCTGCAGTGGGAGGTCGGCGCCGACGGCCGCTTCAACGAGGGCGAGACCAACGAGCGGTTCGGCCTGGCGTTTACTCCGCGCAACCGGCGGGCGGGCGGCGAGACCTCGGTGGTCGGCGGCTATGTCGATGGATCGTGGACCGGCGGCGACTGGCTGGTCGCGGGCGGACTGCGGCTGGACCGCTGGGAGAACCAGGGCGGGTTCCGCGAGGAATACACCCTCGCCACCGGCGCCGTGACGCTGGACGAGGCCGAAGAGGCGCGCTCTGGCGAGGTGGTCAGCGCGCGTCTGGCCGCGCGTCGCGATCTGGGGAATGGCTATGCGGCGCGGCTGGCGGCCTATTCCGGCTTTCGCCCCGCCACGCTGAACGAGCTGCACCGGCCGTTCCGCGTCGGCGACGATGTCACGGAAGCGAACGCCGGACTGGAGCCGGAATCGCTGCGCGGCATCGAGGCGGGTCTGGCCTTTGACAACCGTGCGGGGATCGCCTGGGGCGCGACCCTGTTCTGGAACGAGATCGAGGACGCCATCGTCAATGTGACCGTGGGTCAGGGCCCGGCGACCTTCCCGCGCGCCGGCTTCATCCCGGCCGGCGGGGTGCTGCGCCAGCGCCAGAACGCCGGAACGATCGAGGCCTGGGGCGTCGAGCTGAACGGCTCCGCCTCGGTCTCGGAGCGGCTGTCCCTGACCGGCGCGGTCGCCTGGACCGACGCAGAGGTCGATGGGGGATCGGCCGCGCCGCAGTTGACCGGTCTGCGCCCCGCCCAGGCCCCGGAATGGAGCGCGACGGCCGGTCTCGACTGGCGCGCGACCGACCGGCTGACCCTGATCGCGGCCGCCCGCTATGAGTCCGACCGGTTTGACGACGATCTGAACAGCCGGGTGCTGGAAGCCGCCGTCACGCTGGACGCGCGGGCGGAATGGGCCGTGAATGACCGCGCCATGGTCTATGTGGCGCTCGACAACGTCACGGACGAGGACGTCGAGGTCGCCGAAACCGGCCTGGGCATCGCCGGCTATGGTCCGCCTCGCACCCTCAGCGCGGGGCTGCGCCTGACCTACTGAGAGGCTGCGACCGAGCGGCGCTATCGTCGCTATTGAAAACCGTTCGCAACAATGGCACAGCCGTTGGCGTGACCGATCTCGCAGCTCCTCGTCCAGCCGAACGGACCGCCAAGCCCAGGGCGGCCGTGAACGCGCGCCGGTCGTTCTGGCTGAAGCAGCTGCACCAGTGGCACTGGATTTCGGCGGCCGTCAGCCTGGTGGGCATGATCCTGTTCGCCGTCACCGGCATCACCCTGAACCACGCGGCGTCGATCCCGGCCGAGCCGGTCGTCAGCGAGCAGACCGCCGTCCTGCCCGCGCCGCTGTTGCAGCGGCTGGAGGGCTTCCCGGCCGAGACCACCGACCCCGTGCCGGACGCCGTGGCGCGCTGGGCCTCCGACGCCCTGGACGCCGAGATCGCCGGGCGCGCCAGCGAGACCACGCCCGAGGAAATCTACGTCGCCCTGGCCATGCCGGGCGGCGACGGCTGGGTCACCATCGATCGGGAAACCGGCGATGCGTTGCGGGAAAAGACCACGCGCGGCTGGGTCGCCTACCTCAATGACCTGCACAAGGGCCGCAACGCCGGCGCCGTGTGGTTCTGGTTCATCGACGTCTTTGCGGTGGCCTGCGTAATTTTCGCGGTCACGGGATTGGCGCTGTTGTGGCTGCACGCACGCGGCCGACCATCGACCTGGCCGATCGTGGGCCTCGGCCTCCTGACCCCCGTCGTTATCGCCCTTCTGTTCATCCACTGACGAGTTCGCCCATGCGCCTGCTTCCCATCGTCATATCCACCGCAGGGCTCGCCGCCGCCGCACCCGCCTTCGCCGCCGACGTCTCGGTGGCGGTGGAGCTGCCGCGCATCGCCACCGCTTCCTACCACCGGCCCTATGTCGCCATCTGGATCGAAAAGCCGGACCAGACGGCGGTCCAGACGTTGGCTGTCTGGTATCAGCAGACCCGCAACAACGAGGGCGACGGCAAGGACTGGCTCAAGGACCTGCGCACCTGGTGGCGCAAGGGTGGGCGCGCCATGACCATGCCGGCCGACGGGATCTCCGGCGCTACCCGCGCGGCCGGCCGCCAGTCGATCACCGTGCCCGCCGCCCGCCTGCGGGGCCTTCAGCCCGGCCAGTACACCATGGTGGTCGAGGCGGCCCGCGAACTGGGCGGCCGAGAAGTGGTGCGCGTGCCGTTCCGCTGGGGCGCCGCCAACACAGCCAACGCTTCCGGCTCTTCCGAACTCGGCGCCGTGCGCGTCACCGTCTCCCGCTAAGGACCCGCAGTCATGAAGAAGACCCTCGCCCTCCTGTCGCTCGCCGCCGCCCTCGCCGCCCCGCTCAGCGCCCAGGCGCACCGCGCGTGGCTGGCCCCCACCTCCACCAGCCTGTCGGGGACCGACGCCTGGGTCGGCTTTGACGCCGGCATGTCCAACGGCGTCTTCATCCCGGATCACGCCGCGATGCGGCTGGACAATCTGGTGGTCACCGGACCCGACGGCTCAAAAATCCAGCCCGAGCACATGATGCAGGGTCAGTACCGCTCGACGTTTGACGTGCACCTGACGCAGAACGGCACCTACAAGATCGCCAACGTCGGCTCGGGCCTGATGGCCAGCTATATGCTGAACGGCGAGCGCAAGCGTTGGCGCGGTCCGGCCAGCGATTATCCGTCCGCCTTGCCGGCGGGCGCGACGGAGGTTCAGGCGAGCCGCAACAACAGCCGGGTGGAGACCTTCGTCACCCTGAACGCGCCGAACGAGACGGTCTTCCAGACCACGGGCGAAGGGCTGGAGCTGGTTCCGGTCACCCATCCGAACGACCTCGCGGCCGGCGAGGCGGCGACGTTCAAGTTCCTGCGCGACGGCCAGCCGGCGGCGGACCTCGACGTCACGGTGGCGCGCGGCGGCCTGCGCTATCGCAACGCGCCGGAGGAAATGACGGTCAAGACTGGCGCGGACGGCGCCTTCACCGTCACCTGGCCGGAACCCGGCATGTACTGGATGAACGCGGCAGTGCGCACCGAGGCTCAAGGGCAGACCCTGGCCTCCAACACCTCCTACGTCGGCGTGGTCGAGGTCCTGCCCTGACCCGAGAATCGAAAGCCGCGCCGCCGATCGTCAGCATCGGCGGCGACGTGGCGCCCGACAGCGAGGGCAATCGCGTCCTGATCCCGGTGGGCGTCGGCCTGCCCGAGCGGCCGCCCAGCGACATCGTCTGGAGCCTGTCGGGCGCCAGCATGGGCACGACCTGGAACGCGCGGGTCATCGCGCCCGCGGGCGCCGACAAGGCCGGGGTCCAGGCGGCCATCGAGGCCGAACTGACCGAGGTGGTCGCCCTGTTCAGTCCCTGGGAGCCGTCCAGCGAGATCAGCCGGTTCAACACGGCCCCGGCCGGCATGTGGGCGGTGTCGCAAGGGTTCTGGGACCTGGTGGATGCCGCCATGGACCTGGGCGACGAAACAAACGGGGCGGTCGATCCCACGCTGGGCGCCCTGGTCGACCTGTGGGGGTTCGGCCCGCCGGGTCCGCGCTCGCCGCTGCTGCCCACGCCCGCTGACGATGAGATCGAGGCCGCGCTGAAGGTCTCGGGTTGGGGACGCCTGCGTCTGAACCGCGAGGCGCGCGGCATGATGCAGCTGGGCGGCATGCGGCTGGACGTTTCGGGCATCGCCAAGGGCCATGCGGTGGATCGTGTGTCCAACCGCCTCCACGCCATGGGCGCCACCTCGCACCTCGTCGAGATCGGCGGCGAGCTGAAGGCGCGAGGCGTCAAGCCGGACGGCCAGCCCTGGTGGGTCGAGATCGAGCAGCCGGAGGGCTCGCCCGCGCCCCGCACCGTCTGCGCCCTGCTCGATCTGGCGGTGGCGACCTCGGGCGACTACCGCCGGGCGTTCGAGCACGGCGGGCGGCGTTATCCGCACACCATCGACGGCTCCACCGGCCGGCCGGTGGACAACGGCCTGGCCTCGGTCACGGTGTTTCACCCCGAGGCGATGAAGGCGGACGCCTACGCCACCGCCCTGATCGTGATGGGGCCGTTCGAGGGGCCCGAGTTCGCCCGCGACCTGGGCCTGGCGGCGCACTTCGTCGAGCGCACGCCCCGCGGCCTGATCGAGCGCATGACCCCGGCCTATCAGGCGATGATGGACGAGGGCGCGTGACGGGCGATCCCGTTCGTCTGCTGTGGACGCTTGTCGCCTTGCTGCTGTGGCTGGCGCTGGTCGCGGCCGTGGCCTGGCGCGAGGCGCGCGCCCGACGCCGCTCCGCGCCGCGGGCCTCGCCGCGAGCCGAGGGCGAGACGGTACTCGTGGCCTTCGCCAGCCAAACCGGCTTTGGCGAGGAACTGGCCGTGATGACGGCGGAGACGCTGAGGCGGGGCGGCAGCGCGGTTCGCATGACGCCGCTGGACCAGGTCGATACCGAGACGCTCAGGACCTGCGGCCGCGCGCTGCTGATCGTCTCCACCACCGGCGAGGGCGACCCGCCGGACAACGCCGCGCGCTTCGTGCGGCGGGTGATGACGGATGAGGCGGACCTTTCGGGCGTCCGCTACGGCCTGCTGGCGCTGGGTGACCGCGACTATGACCAGTTCTGCGGCTTCGGCCATGCGGTCGATGGCTGGCTGCGTCGAGCGGGCGCCGAACCGCTGTACGACCTGGTCGAGGTGGACAACGGTGACGCTGGCGCGATCCGCCATTGGCAGCATCAGCTGAACGCCCTGACCGGCGCCGTCGACGAGCCCGACTGGACCCCGCCGGCCTATCTGCCCTGGCGGCTGACACATCGCATGCTGCTGAACCCTGGCAGTCCGGGGGGCGAAGCCTATCACCTGCGGCTGGAACCAATCGACCATGCGCCGGAATGGCGTGCGGGCGACATCGCCGAGGTGGGCGTGCCGGCGTCAGACGCGCATCCGGCGCCGGGCGCCCGCGAATATTCCGTCGCCTCCTTGCCCGCCGACGGCGGCGTCGAGTTCGTGATCCGGCTGGCTCGCCATGCAGACGGAACGCCCGGGCTGGCGTCCGGCTGGCTGACGCAGGACTGCCCGCTCGGCGGCGAGGTGGCCATGCGGCTGCGCGCCAACAGCGGCTTCCACGGACCGGCGCGTAAGACGCCGATGATCCTGATCGGAAATGGCACCGGCCTTGCGGGCCTGCGCGCCCACATCAAGGAACGGCCGACGGGTTGCGAGACCTGGCTGCTGTTCGGAGAACGCACGCGGGCGCACGACGCCTTTTTTGAGGACGAGCTTCGAGGCTGTCTGGCGACGGGCTTCCTCACGCGGCTGGATCGCTGCTTCTCGCGTGACGAAGGTGACGGGCGCTACGTCCAGGACCTGATCGCCGCCAACGCCGACGAGATGCGCGTCTGGATCGCGCGCGGCGCGGCCGTCTATGTCTGCGGCAGCCTGGAGGGCATGTCGCGCGGCGTACACGCCGCGCTCGAGACCATGCTTGGCGAAGAGGCCGTCATCCAGCTGATCGAGGACGGCCGCTACCGGCGCGACGTCTACTGAAGCCGGTCACTTCTGGCGTGGACTTTCCAGGCCCTCATAGGTGGTGACCAGCTTGCCGTCTCGGCGCGCCCGCACCGCCCGCGCCAGCTGCTCGGCGGCGATCCGCACCTCGGCCTGAATGTCGGTGTCTTTGTCCAGCGCCTCGTGGCTGGTGGCGTAGGGCTCCCAGTAACCGATGTAGCGGTCGAGTTCGGCGTCCGGCCCTGCGGGCTGCAGCTTCATGAACCGCAGCCAGTCCGACAACGAACGCCGCACGTTCTCGGCCCCCTCGACGTCGCCGTGCACCACGACGGAGAACTGCCGTCCCTCCAGGTGGCGGGGATAGTCCCACCCGTCCAGCTCGATCTGCTTGGCCTCCCTGGCGTCCTTGCCGTGGGTCGAGGACGGATCGGGATTGCCGCCGTCGCAGCACACCATCCGGTCCATCATCAGCTTCATCGGGCTGGACACCTGGTACCAGTTGACCGGCGTGACCAGGAAGATCCCGTGCGCCTCGACCCACATCGGATAGATGTCGTTCATCCAGTCGTGGACCTGGCCCAGCGAGTAGTTGGGATAGCAGCTGCACGGGAAGTGACACAGCGCCGCCGCCGTCGAGAAGCAGGCCTTGCACGGATGGATTTCACGCCCGAACTCGCTGGTCAGGCGCGACAGGTCCAGCACCGTGGTTTCAAAGCCGTTCTGGCCGTCGAACACCTCTTGCGCGATCTGTGTCAGTCGCCAGCTCTTGGACATTTCGCCCGGGCAGCTGTGCTCCGAGCGCGACGAGCCGTTGACCAACAGGATGCGCATCGGCCCCTCGGGATCGGCGTGGCGGGCCTTGGCCGCCTGGATCATGTCGTTGGCGGCGATCCAGTCGACAGCGAGGTCGTAGTCGGGATCGGCGAATCCGTCGCCCGCCTTGCGCGTCACCGGCGACTTGCGCTGGTTCTCGTAGGCGTCCCAGGCCACCGCCACGATGCGATCGACCTCGGCCTTCAGCCCGTCGAATGCCGGATCGTGAAAACGGCTGCGATAGCGGGCCTCGAAATCCTCGCGGTTGAGCCGTGGCGACGGCATGCCCTTGCGCGGCTCGGGCGCGGCCTGCGGCGATGATGAGTCCATGAAGAGGGCTTTCTGCTTGATTGTGCATGGAAACGCTCAGCTTGGCCGGGGTGTTCCTGAGGTGCGCCGGAACCAGCCTTCCGCGCGGCTGTTCCTTGGCCAGACCGGTCAGGAGAAAGCCCAATGAGAATCCGCGACGTGATGAGCCGTGACGTCCGCATCGCCCGCCCCGGCGACACCCTGCAGGACGTTTCGCAATGGATGGCCGAAGGCGACTTCGGCTTCGTGCCCGTGGCCGACGGCGACCAGCTGATCGGAACCCTGACCGATCGAGACATCACCGTGCGGGCGGTGGCGCGGGGCGCGGGGCCCGGCTCCTCCATAATGGAGTTCATCAGCCGCGAGGCCTGGACGCTGAGGGACGATGACGACCTCAAGGTCGGGCTTGACCTGATGGCTGAGCGCCAGGTGCGCCGCGCCCCCGTAATCGACAAGCATGGTCGGCTGGTCGGCGTTGTCTCGCTGGGCGACCTGTCCACGCGGGTGAAGGAAAAGTACGCCGGCGAGGCGCTGGAAGACATCTCGCGCGGTTGATCCGCCCGGCTTAACCACATCGGCACACCGGCCGCTAAGGCGTGAAGGCCTAAGTCTCGGCCATCACGGTGGAGACGTCGATGGCGCGCGCGCAGTTCCAGAAGGGGCAAAAGGTCTGGGTCGAATGCGTCGGCGCCTGGGCCCAGATCGAACAGGTTCAGCCCGTCTGGGCCAAGGGTTTCGATGAGCCTGTTCGGGTGACCTATGATGTGGGTCTGGGTCGCGACTTCGCGGCCTCCGAGCTGTTCCTGCCCAGCGAAGACCCCGCCTCGACCGATCTCGGAAGCTGGCGGCTGCTGCGTGCGCGCAACAAGTGGCAGACGCCGGAGGACTGCGTTCACCACCCCTATCCGGGCACCTATCCGGTGGTGGTGACCGATACGGCCGACTGGGGCGGATGGCGCGTCCCAGGCGCCGAATACGACCGCGATCCGGCCAAGATCGAGGCGCAGGCTCGGCTCATCGCCGCCGCGCCCGCCCTGATGCAGGTGGTGCGATCGCTGATCGATCTGGTGTCCGAAACGCCGGACGATGCGCCGCCGGCCGTGCTGACCCTGGCGCGGGACGCCCAAGCCGCGCTGAAACCGGTCACCAGCGTGCTGGAAACGCCTGCATCCGTCGAGGGCCCGACCGAGGCGCGCGCCGCCTGACGCGATTTGGTTAACGAACCCTCGACAGGAATCGCCGATACAGCCTAGATTCCCCGCATCACTGATTTGGTCCGGAGATCGCCTTGCGGGGCATGGAGCGCCGCGTAACAAGCCAGGGGCGGCGGGCCTCTGACCAGGCGCCGGGCTCTCCGGCCTGGCTGCGCGTGGCCGTGCTGGCGTTGGCGCTGGCGATCACCGCCTATGTGATGCTGACGTCGCGGCAGGCGACGCGACCCGCGCGCGACATACAGGCCTATCAGGAACTCGCGGTGGCTCAGGACGCCCGGCTGCTGGCGGCGGAGACCCGCGCCCTGCTGCTGCAGAGCGACGCCCCGGCGGACCGCGTGGCTCAAGCCCTGCCCCGCCCCGCCGGTGCGCCGGTCGGCGCCGAGTTGCGGCTGGTCGACGGCGAAGGCCGCATCGTCGCCTCCACCCGGATCGGCGAGGACGGACAGGCGCTGGCGGAGGCTCTGGGCGCAGCGGCTCCACCCGCCGATGGACAAGCGGCGCCGCTCGAGATCAGGGGCGAGCCGACGCTGGCGGCCAGCGTTCCCGTCGGCGCGCGCGGGCTGTTCGCCGTCGCCACCCGGCCTTCGCCCGGCGGAGACGGAATAGTCGACGACCTGTGGCTGCTGGTCACGCCGCTCCTGCTTGGACTGGGCGTGCTGATCCTGATGACAGTCCAGCACTTTCGCCGTGCGCAGGAAAGCCGCGCCTGGGCCGCGTCCGAGCGCCGCTTCCGGGTCGCGGTCGAGGCCGCGCGCTGCGGCGTCTGGGAATGGGACCTCCAGGGCGAGGAGGTCACGCTGTCCGACTTCATGGCTGAGATGCTGGGCTTCGACGCGGGCGGCGTCGCCAGCGCCGCGAGCGTGCTGGCGCGCGTCCATCCCCGCTATGTGGAAGAGGTCAAGCACGCCCTGCGCCAGGCGGCGGCTTACGGCGCCTTCGAGGTCACCTTTCCTGTCGCCGACGCAGCCGGCAAGGCGCGCTGGATCGATGCGCGCGGCCAGGCGCGCGGGGCGCGCGGCGAGGAAGGCTTCTCATCCATTTTGGGCGTCGCGCTGGACATCACCGAGGCGCGCCGCTCGAAGGCCCAGGCCCAGGCCGCCGAAAGCCGTCTGCGCGACGGTGTGGAGAGCATCTCCGACGCATTCGTGCTGTTCGACCGACAGGACCGGCTGATCCTGTGGAACGACGCCTTCCGCGACGCCTTCGCCCTGGGACCCGACATCGTGCGGCGGGGCGCCCTGAAGGACGAGCTGAACCGCATCGCCGCCCTGGCCATCAAGTCCGACCACAGCGCGACCGACGGTCGGGTCGGCGCCCGCGAGGTGGAGTTGCACGACGGCCGCTGGCTGCAGCTGAACGAGCGGTTCACCTCAGATGGCGGCTCGGTGATCACCGCCGCCGACATCACCGCCATCAAGCTGAAGGAGGCCGAGCGTCAGCGCGCGGTGGACGTGCTGCGCCTGACGGTTCGGGAGCTGGAATCCAGCCAGGAGAAGCTCAGCCTGCTGGCGCGCAAATACGAGGTCGCCAAGACCCGCGCCGAGGCGGCCAACCAGGCCAAGTCCGAGTTCCTGGCCAACATGAGCCATGAGTTGCGCACGCCGCTGAACGCCATCAACGGCTTTTCCGAGATCATGGCGGGCGAGATGTTCGGGCCGCTGGGCCATCCGAAATACAAGGGCTACGCCGGCGACATCCACCGCTCGGGCCAGCATCTGCTCAGCCTGATCAACGACATCCTCGACATGGCCAAGATCGAGGCCGGCAAGATGACGCTGCACTACGAGCCGGTGTCGGTGGCCGAGGCGTGCGAGGACGCGGTGCGGCTGATGCGCGGCAAGATTGAGGATGCGCGCCTGCGCTTTTCGCTGCACGCCGATCCGACGCCCGAGATCGAGGCCGACTATCGCGGCGTCAAGCAGGTGCTGCTGAACCTCCTGTCGAACGCGGTGAAGTTCACGCCGGAAGGCGGCGCCATCACCCTCAGCGTGCGTCAGATCATCTCGGACGATGGCGAGGAGCGCGTGCGGGTCTCATGCGCCGACACCGGCATCGGCATCGCCGCAGAGGATATCGAGCGGCTGGCGCAGCCGTTCGAGCAGGTCGAGGGCCAGCATTCGAAGACGACGCAGGGCACGGGACTGGGGCTGTCGCTGACCAAGGCGCTGGTCGAACTGCACGGCGGCGCCCTGACCATCGAAAGCGAACTGGGCGCCGGCGCAACCGTCAGCTTCGAGTTGCCCGTTCGCCGGCCGGATGACAAATCGACGCAGAACCAGCCGCCGCTTCAGGCCCGCGCGGCCTGAACATCCCGGTCGACAAGTCGCCGGCGGATGCTAGGGAAAGGCGCGCCCCAGGTATCGCCACGCGCGCTGGAACCGTAACGGGCCAAGGCCGCTTCGAGACCTCATGATCGACGACCCTACGGACTCGCTCGCCCCTCGGGCGACCTCCGCCCATGCGACAGCCGATCGCCGGGAGGCGATCCTGGACAGCGTGCTGGGCTTTGCGATCATCGGCATGGATCGCGATGGCGCCATCCGCGAGTGGAATCCTGGCGCAACCGCCGTCTTCGGCTGGACGGCCGAGGAGGCGACAGGTCAGCCGGTCGGCCTGATCTTCACGCCCGAGGATCTGGCGATCGACCGTCCCGGCGAAGAGATGCGGCTGTGCCTCAGCGATGGCCGCGCCAACGACGAGCGATGGCACATCCGCAAGGACGGCGCGCGCTTCTGGGCCTCCGGCGAGATGACGCCGCTGTTCGGAGCGGATGGCGTCCACCTGGGTTTCGTCAAGGTTGTTCGGGATCGAACATCGGAACACGAGGCCGGAGAGGCCCTGAAGGAAGCCGAAGAGCGGCTGCGGCGCGCCCAGGAAGCCGGGGGCGTCGGCCTGTTCTGGGTTTCGGCGGCGGACAACGTCATCCATACGACGCCCGAGTTCTGTCGCCTCTACGGCATGCCGGAGGCGTCGCAGGCGCCGGCGGAGGCCTTTGAGCGCCTGGTCATCTCCGACGACGTCGAACTTGTTTCCAACGCCCTGAGCCGGCGCACCGGCGAGGCCCTGCTCGATGTCGAGTACCGCATTCGGCGAGCCGACGACGGCGCCCTGCGCTGGATCGCGCGCAAGGGCGAGCTTGAACTGGACGCCGACGGCCGCCCGACGCGCTTCGTGGGCGTGGCGCGAGACGTCACCAATCGGATCATGAGTGAGCAAGCGTTGCGCGACGAGCGCGAACAGCTGGCCCAGATGTTCGCCCAGGCGCCGACCTTCATGGCGCTGCTGCGCGGGCCCGAGCACCGGTTCGAGCGGGTCAATCCCGGCTATGTGCAACTGATCGGTCATCGCGATGTGGTCGGACGGACCGTTGCCGAGGCGCTGCCTGAAGCCGTGTCCCAAGGGTTCATAGAGCTTCTCGATCGGGCCTTCGCGACCGGCGAACCGTTTGTCGCGGACGGCCTCAAGTTCGACGTGCAGCCGTCCCCTGGCGGTCCGGTCCACGAGCGCTATCTGGATTTCGTCTATCAGCCGATCCGGGACGCCAATGGCGTGATCACCGGCATCTTCGTGGAGGGCGCCGACGTCACCGAGCGTACGTCGGCCGCGGCCGCGCTGCGTGAGAGCGAGACGCGCTACAGCGCCTTGCTGAACACCACCGACATCGGCTTCTGCATCATCCAGATGAAGTTCGACGAGGCCGATCGGCCCGTCGACTACATGATCGTGGAAGGCAACGCCGCCTATGAGCGGATGACCGGCCTGCACGGCTCGACCGGAAAATGGGTGTCGGCGATCGCCCCGGGACTGGAGCAGCACTGGTTCGACCTCTACGGCGGAGTGGCCAAGAGCGGCGACAAGGTGCGTTTCGAGCAGCCCGCGGCCCAGTTCGGCTGCTGGTACGACGTTCAGGCTTTTCGTATCGGCGATCCGGAGCAGAACCGCGTCGCCATCCTGTTCAACGACATCACCGCAAGGCGACGCACCGAGGCGCGCCAGGCGACGCTGCTGGCGCTCAACGACGCCTTGCGCGACCTGACGGATCCGGCAGAGATCGCCCATGCGGCGTCCGAGGTTCTGGGCAAGGCGCTGGGCGTCAGCCGTGTGGGCTATGGCGTCATCGACCGGGTGGCGGAGACCATCACCATCGAGCGCGATTGGAACGCGCCGGGCGTGCGGTCCATCGCCGGCGTGCTGAACTTCCGCGACTACGGCTCCTACATCGACGATCTCAAGGCCGGGATCACCGTGGCCATCGCCGACGCGGCGGAGGACCCCCGCACGCAAGGCGCCGCCCGTCAGCTGAGCGCCATCAGCGCCGAATCCTTCATCAACATGCCTCTCGTCGAACAAGGCCGGTTCGTGGCCCTGTTCTTCGCCAACAACGCCACGCCCCGCCCTTGGCCGGACAGCGACCTGATGCTGATGCGAGAGGTGGCCGAGCGGGTGCGCGGCGCCTCCGAACGGGCGCGCTCCGAGCAGGCGCTGCGCGCCAGCGAAGCCCAGTTCCGGGCCTTCGCCCATGCGGTGCCCAACCACATCTGGGCAAGCCGGGCCGACGGCTACCTGGATTGGTTCAATGCAGCTCTTCACGCCTACACCGGCTTGACGGAGGACGACCTGGAGGGGGCAAGCGGCTGGACGTCGATCGTTCATCCCGACGACCTCCCCCGCGCCTCGGCGGCGTGGAGCGCCTCGCTCGAGACCGGGACCATCTATGAGGTCGAGTTCCGCATCCGCCGCCACGACGGCGCGTGGCGCTGGTTCCTGGTCCGGGCCGAACCGATCCGCGATGCGGACGGCGTGATCACGCGCTGGATCGGGGCCAGCACCGACATCGACGATCGGCTGCGACAGGGCGCGGAACTGGAGCAGCTCAACGAGACGCTCGAGGAACAGGTCGCCACGCGCACGCGCGAGCTGATGGCCGCCGAAGAGGCCCTGCGCCAGAGCCAGAAGATGGAGGCGGTCGGCCAGCTGACGGGCGGCATCGCCCACGACTTCAACAATCTGCTGACCGGTATCACCGGCAGCCTCGAGATCATGGGCAACCGTATCGCCCAAGGCCGCTTCAACGAGATCGAACGCTACACCACCGCCGCCCAGGGCGCGGCGCGACGGGCCGCGGCGCTGACGCACCGGCTCCTGGCCTTTTCGCGTCGCCAGACGCTGGACCCCCGCCCCACGGACGCCAACCGCCTGATCGGCGGCCTGGAAGAGCTGATCCGCCGCACGGTGGGGCCGCAGGTGACGGTCGAGGTGGTCGCCGCCGGCGGCCTGTGGACCACGCTGGTCGATCCCAACCAGCTGGAGAACGCCCTTCTCAACCTGTGCATCAACGCACGGGACGCCATGCCGGAAGGCGGGCGGCTGACCATCGAGACCGGCAATCGCTGGCTGGACTCGCGCGGGGCCGAACAGCGCGACATGGAGCCCGGCCAGTACATCTCCGTCTGCGTCAGCGACACCGGAACCGGCATGAGCGCCGATGTGATCGCCAAGGCCTTCGACCCCTTCTTCACCACCAAGCCGATCGGCGTCGGCACCGGGCTGGGCCTGTCGATGATCTACGGCTTCGCGCGCCAGTCCGGCGGTCAGGTGCGGATCTATTCCGAGGAAGGCGATGGGTCGATGGTTTGCATCTACCTGCCGCGCCACCTCGGCCCGGCGGAGATGGCCGAGCCGGAACCCGATCTCGCGGGCGCCGAACGGGCCAAGGCGGGCGAGACGGTGCTGATCGTCGACGACGAACCGACCGTGCGCATGCTGGTGCTCGAGGTGCTGGAGGAGCTCGGCTATGCGGCGCTGGAGGCGGCGGACGGGGCGGCGGGCCTGAAGATCCTGCAGTCGGACGCCCGCATCGACCTTCTGGTCACCGATGTCGGACTGCCCGGCGGCATGAACGGGCGACAGATGGCCGACGCCGCGCGTCTGGTCCGTCCGGACCTGGAGGTGCTGTTCATCACCGGCTACGCCGAGAACGCGGTCGTCGGCAATGGCCACCTCGATCCCGGCATGCACGTGATGACCAAGCCTTTCGCCATGGAAGCCCTGGCCAGCCGCATCAAGGCGCTGATCCCCTCGGGCTGATCGCTCCCGCCTGTCCTCGTCGCCAGATTTCGCGGTCATGCGATGGAGCGTCTTGGCTCCGCTCGCCGTTGATGACCGCATCCTGAAGCGAGACCCCAGTGGCCGAACACAAGCGAGACCCGCACGCCCCCGCCCTGACCGGCGAAGCGCCCCTGACCGACGGGCCGCAGCCGCAAGTCGACGAGCCGGAACGGGCGCCCAGACGGCCGGGCGCGGCGGCGGTGGCGGCGCGGCTGCTGCGAGCGCTGGACCCGGACACGCCGCTGACGGTTCTGGTCACCACCAGCGAGCGGCGGGTCGACGAGATCGGCCGCGCCCTGGCCGCCTTCGCCGGCGACCGGCCGCTTCGCACGCTGATCCTGCCGCCGTGGGACTGCCTGCCCTACGACCGCGCCTCTCCGTCGCGCGAAAGCATGGGCCGGCGCATGGCGGTGTTTGAACAGCTGGCGCGAGAGGCTCCCGGATCGGTTGTCCTGGTGTCCTCGCCCGACGCCCTGATGCAGCGCATCCCGCCGCGTGAGGTCCTGGCGGAGCAGTTCGAGATCGAAGCGGGAGCGCCTCTGGATCGCGAGGCCCTGTCCGCCTTCGCCCACCGCACGGGCTATGTGCAGGACGACCGCATCGACGAACCTGGCGAGATCGCGATCCTGGGCGAGGTGGTGGACGTCTATCCGCCCTCGGCTGCCGCCCCGGTCCGGATTTCCATCGACGAAGGCGGCAGGGTCTCGGACATCCGCCGCTATGATCCGGTGACGCAACGCACCGAGGATGACGTCGAGCGCCTGTGCCTGACGCCGGCGTCCGAACTGCTGATCGGGCCGGACGATGTGCGTGTCGCCGGCGAAGAGCACCGCATGGCCGAGCGCTACGACGGCGGCCTCGGCAGTCTGTTCGACCTCTTGCCGGGCGCCTGCATCCTGACCGAGGACGAGGTGGAGGACCGTTGCCGCCGCTTCGCCGAGCAGACGGCCGAGGCGCACCAGACCCGCCTCGCCTTCCGCGACGAGGACGCGCGCCCCCTGGCGCCCGAGCAGCTTTACCTGTCGCTGGAAGAGACGCTGGCTGCGCTCGCCAAGGGTCAGCGGCTGGACCTCGACGGGCTGTCGCGCAATCCGGCCTTCGCGGTCGAGCGGTCGCCCGGCAAGGCGCTGGCCGCCTTTGTTCAGGAGCGCCGCAACGCCGGGCGACGGGTGGTTCTGGCCGGCCTGCCCCACGAGCAGCGAATGCTGACGCGCCTGCTGAAGCGCGCCAAGGCGGACGCGCCGGAGCTGGCCGACGGATGGAGCGAACTGCTGGCGGCCTCGGCCGGGGCGTTTGTCGCCTTGCCGCTGGACCTCGACGCCGGCTTCGACGATGCGGAACTGGCCGTCACCGTGATCACGCCGACCGACGCGGTCGGCGGCCGCGTCGCGCGACCCGCCTCCGGCACGGCCGAGCTCTTGGGCGAGCCCGAGCTGCGGGCCGGCGATGTGGTGATCCACGAGGATCACGGCGTCGGCATCCTTCAGGCGCTGGAGCGGATCGCGGTCGGCGACGACGAACGCGACGTGCTGCGTCTCGAGTATCACGGCGGCGCGACGGTGCTGGCGCCGGTCGAGGAGTTCGGCCGCATCTGGCGCTATGGTTCGGAACCCTCGGCGGTAACGCTGGATCGGCTGAACACCGACGCCTGGCAGAAGCGGCGGGCGCAGCTCAGCGCCGACATAGATGCGACCGCCAGGCAGCTGGTCGAGATGGCCAAGGCGCGAGACGAAGCCACGGCCGAGCCGATCAAGCCGCCGAAGCCGGCGCTGGCCCGCTTCGCCGCCGGCTTCCCCTATCCAGAATCCGTCGATCAGGCCGCGGCCATCGAGGCGGTGCTGGACGACCTCGCCTCCGGCCGGCCGATGAACCGGCTGGTCTGCGGCGACGTGGGTTTCGGCAAGACCGAGGTGGCGCTGAGGGCGACCGCCGCCGCGGCGCTGGCCGGCAAGCAGGTGATCGTTTCCGCCCCCACCACCGTGCTGGCGCGCCAACACTTCGAGACCTTCCAGCGCCGTTTCGCCGGCACGGACATCGCGGTGGCCCAGCTGTCGCGCCTGGTCGACGGCAAGGAAGCCAAGTCCGTGAAGGCGGGATTGGCGTCCGGCGAGATCACGGTCGCGATCGGCACCCACGCGCTCGGCGCCGACGACGTGACGCTGGCGACGCCGGGTCTGGTCATCATCGACGAGGAGCAGCGGTTCGGCGCGGCCATGAAGGACAAGCTGCGGGCCAAGGCGCCGCACCTGCTGTCGCTGACCGCCACGCCCATTCCGCGCACGCTGCAAGGCGCCTTGGTCGGCATCCAGGATGTCAGCGTGATCGCCAGCCCGCCGGCGCGCCGTCGCCCGATCCGCACCTTTCTGACGCCCTTCGATGCGGCGTCGGTCCGCACCGCCCTGCTGCGGGAAAAGGCGCGCGGCGGCCAGAGCTTCGTGGTCGTGCCTCGCATCGAGGATCTGGAGCCCATGCAGACACGCCTGTCGGAGATCGCCTCCGAACTCAGCGTCCGCATCGCCCACGGCAAGCTGTCGGCCGAGGAGACGGATGCGGTCATGGTCGGCTTCGCCGACGGCGAGGGCGACGTGCTTTTGGCCACAAACATCATCGAAAGCGGCCTGGACGTGCCGCGCGCCAACACCATGATCATCTGGCGCCCGGATCGGTTCGGCCTAGCCCAGCTGCACCAGCTGCGCGGGCGGGTCGGGCGAGGCCGTCGTCAGGGCTTCGCCTATCTGCTGCACGCCGAGGACGAGGAGCTGCCCGAAGCGACGCGCGCCCGGCTGTCAACGCTGGAGGCGCTGGACCGGCTGGGCTCCGGCTTCGCCATCAGCGCGCGCGATCTGGATCTGCGCGGCGGCGGCGATCTGGTCGGCGACGAGCAGGCCGGCCACATGCGGATGATCGGCGCCAGCCTTTATCAGCGCGTGCTGGAAGGGGCGCTGCGCACCGCGCGGGGCGAACGACCGCTGAACCTGGGCGAGGCGATCTATTCCGGCGACGCCACGGCCGCCCTGCCCGACACCTACATTCCCGACGCCACCACCCGCATCAACCTGTATGCGCGCCTGGCGCGGCTCTCGAGCACGGCGGACATCGAAGCCTTCGGGGACGAGCTGGAGGATCGCTTCGGCCCCCTGCCCGAACGGGCCGCCGCCCTGATCGCCAACGCCCGCCTGAACGCCCTGGCGCACGAGGCGGGCGTGGAGGCCATCGCCTCGGGCCCCAAGGCGACGGCCTTCGCCTTTGGTCGCGCCGCCGCATCGGTCGCCAAGCGGGTCAAGGACGACGAGATCCGCCACTGGAAGGACGACCGCCTGATCTATCCGGCCGGCGACGCGCCGCACGACGCGGCCTTTATCGAGGGCGTCCTGGCCGACCTCGCCGCCTGATCGGCTCAGTCGGCCAGAAAGGCGTCCACCAGCTCCGTGAAGCGTTCCGGCTGATCGGCCATGATGAAGTGGCGGCTGCCGTCAACGCGAACCAGGCGCGCGTTCGGCAGGGCGGCGTATTCCCGCGTCCATAGCGCATCCGCCATGGCAGCCGGCGCGCCGCCCTTGGCGTCTGCGGCATAGAGGGCCGTCACCGGCGTGGTCATGGCGGCGAGACCCGGACGGGCGTCCGTGGTCATCACGTCACGCAGGGCGGCGGCGAAGGCGTGACGATCCGACGCCATCGACCAGCCCACCATCTGCGCCTGCATCCCGGGCGTCTTGGACAGCCCGGCGGCGGAGGCGGTCTGTTGCGCCCGCAGCGTTGCGTCATCCGCCGACAGGATGCCGGCCATCGCCTGCTCGGCGAAGGGCCTGGCGCTCTCCGGCGTCGCCGTGGGACCGAACAGGGCGCTGTAGAAGGGAAGCGAGTCCACCGACAGCAGCCGGCCGACCAGCGCCGGATGCCGCTGCGCCAGCATCAGGCCGCTCAGCGCGCCCATCGAGTGGCCGATCACCGCCGGGCGCTGCAGTCCGGTCTCGCGGATGTAGCGGGCCAGCTCCTCGACCGCCGGCTCGACAAAGGCGCCGTCGCCATGCGTCCAAGGTTCGCCTGCGAAGCCGGCCAGCTGCACCAGGTGCACCCGGTGCGTCGCCTTCAGCCGGTCCGCCGTCTCGCGCCACACCTCGCGCGAGGAGACCAGACCTGGGATCAGGATCACGTCAGGCCCCTGACCCACCACCTCGATCGACAGTCGATCCGAGGCGAAGGCCGACTGGGCGGCGGCGGACTGGGCGGCGGCGGACGGGGCGGCCTGGGCGTGCGCCCGGCGCGGATCGAGCGCCGACAGGATGGCGAACAGGGCGCCGGCCATCAGCATCAAGCGGGCGCGACGGGGCGCGCACGCCCCCTTGAGGGTTGCGTGGAACACGGTCTTCTTCCTTTGTGAGTGGGTGTATCGATCGCCTCAGCGGGCGTGCGGATTCTCGAAGATGTCTTCGATCGGCCGCTCGAAGATCGCGGCGATCCGGTAGGCGAGGTCCAGCGACGGGTCGTGCTTCTCCGTCTCCAGCGCATTCACGGCCTGTCGCGAGACGCCGAGCTGCTGGCCCAGCTGTTCCTGCGTCCAGCCGCGCTCGACGCGCAGCAGTTTCAGCCGGTTCTTCATCGGCTGGTCCGCACAAAGGGCGAAATGACGCCGAACGCGGCCCAGAACAGCGGATAGATCAGCCACCCCGGCGCGTGCGGCGCGTCCGCATAGCTTTCCGCGAAGCCCCAGACGCAGAACACGGCGAAGGCGACGCCGGTCGCGGCGACAAAGGTCTTGGTCATCACCGCCCGCACGAACTCGTCGGCCTCGTTCAGATAGGCCAGCGTCGCCCAGATCTGCCCAAGGACGGGCAGGGCCACCGCGACCGCCAGCAGCCACGCCGTCCAACCAGCGCGGCCGTCAAACAGGCCGATGATTGCAGCGACGTTGATGGCGACGTAAACGCCCATGAAGGCAAGGGTGCGCCCGGCGTATCGCTTGGCGGCCTGCGTATTGTCTCTTGCTTGGTTCAACATGATCTGGCCTCCCCTGATGTAAGGCTGACCTTACACCAGGGAAATGTCATGTCAACCTGACTTTTCGTCAGGACAACCCGACACGGAGTTGCGCTTGATCGCGCGCGGCTTCGGGCGCAGGCGTTCAGGCATGGCCATCACCGATCCCGCCGCCTTCATCACGGCCAACACGCGGCTTCAGCCCGTGCCGCATGCGCCGGAAATTTCCCTGTGGCTGGCGGATGAGGTCACGCCGATCTGGCGGCTGACGGAGGAGGAACTGGGCGAGATGGGCGTGGCGCCGCCGTTCTGGGCCTTCGCCTGGGCGGGCGGCCAGGCGCTGGCGCGCTATCTGCTGGACCATCCACGGGAAGTCGCGGGCAAACGGGTGCTGGACTTCGCGGCCGGATCGGGGCTGGTCGGCATAGCCGCCATGAAGGCCGGCGCGGCTTCGGTGCTGTGCGCGGACATCGATCCCTTCTGCGAGGCGGCGGTGCAGGCCAACGCCTCGGCCAACGACGTCCGCCTCGACTTCACCGACCGCAACCTGCTGGACGCCGAACCGCCGCAGGTCGATGTCATCTGCGCCGGCGACATCTGCTACGAGAAGCCGATGACCGAGGCGGTGCTGGCGTGGCTGGCGCGCGCGCGGGCGCGGGGAACGCGGGTGCTGATCGGCGATCCGGGCCGCACCTACTTCCCTCGCTCGGGCCTCGACTTCCTGGCGGAATACCGGGTGCCCACCACGCGCGAGCTGGAGGACCAGGAGATCAAGCGGTCCTCCGTCTGGGTCTTCGCCTAGGGAAGGCCCCATAAACAGGACTCCCGGCGATCGCGGATTGTGGCTCTCTTCCGTGGAAACAGGAGGACGGACATGGCTTCGGAGTTCTGGCTGACGAATGTGCAGTTCGAGCGGCTTCGGCCGTTGCCGCCGAACATGCCGCGCGGCGCGCCACGGGTGGCTGATCGGCGGGTGATCTCGGGCATAGTCCATGTGCTGATCAGCGGAAGACGCTATAATTATGCATTTGCGACGCCTGCTGTTGGATCGGGGAACCCGCCGCGTCATCCCAAACAGCCCTTGTCGCAAGAACCTCCCCGCCTTCGGCCCGCAAACCGGTAAGCGCCGAAACCGCGTCGAACGCGCCTTCTGCCGCATCAAGGACTTTCGACGCGTCGCTACCCGATACGACAAACTGGCGTGCACCTACGCCGCCGCAGTCGCTCTCGCCGCCATCACCTCTTTGTGGTTGTGAGTCTAGGGCCTAGACGGCCAGCCCGTCGCCTTATGCAAAACGACCTCGCCGCCGCAGGAGCTGTTCATGACCGAGATCGCCGTCTTCACCCCCGACCCGACCGATCCCTCCTACGCCGGCCAGTGGCCATCGGTGCTGGAACGGCTGTCTCAGGCGCTCGCAAGAGAGGGTGTGACGGCCGTCCCGACGCCCTGGACCGAGCATGTCGAGGATGCGTCCGCCCTGCTCGACTACCCGCTGGTGCTGCCGGTGGTGTCCTGGGGCTATCACCGCGATCACGCCCGCTGGCTGCAGGGCTGCGCCGCCTGGGAACGGGCGGGGGCGCCCTTGGCCAATCCGGCGTCGGTGCTGCGCTGGAACTCGGACAAGACCTATCTGGGCCGGCTGACGGAACGCGACGTGGCCATCCCGCCGACGCTGTGGCGCACGGACGTGACGCCCTCCGACCTCGACGACGCCTTCGAGCAGACCGGCGCCGAGACCCTGATCGTCAAGCCGACGGTGTCCGGCGGCGCCTGGCGCACGCTGAAGATCGCGCGGGGCGACACGCCGGCCGATCCGCCGCCCGGATCGGTGATGATCCAGCCCTTCCTGCCGACCATCCAAACCGAGGGCGAGACCTCCATGCTGTTCTTCGGCGGTCGCTTCAGCCACGCGGTGAACAAGCGTCCGGCCGCCGGCGACTTCCGCATCCAGGTCCAGTTCAACGGCATCTACACGCCGATCGCGCCGCCCGGGGGCGCACTGGCTCTGGCCGAACAGGTGCTGGCCGCCATCGAGGAACCCCTGCTCTACGCGCGCATCGACACCGTGCCCGATGGCGACGGCCGCTGGCGTCTGATGGAGGCCGAGCTGATCGAGCCCGACTTCTATCTCGGCCACGACCCCCAGGGCGGCGCAGGCTTCGCCCGCGCGGTGCGGGAGCGGCTCGAGGCGCTCTAGGGTCGCGTCTGGCCCGTCCCGCGCACCACATATTTGTAGGTCGTCAGCTGCTCGGCCCCCACCGGGCCGCGCGCATGCAGCCGGGCGGTGGAGATGCCGATCTCGCCGCCGAAGCCGAACTCGCCCCCATCGGCGAACTGGGTCGAGGCGTTGATCATGACAATGGCGCTGTCGACGCGGACCGCGAAGCGCTCGGCGGCCTCGGCGTCGGTCGTGACGATCGCCTCCGTATGCCCCGAGCCATAGGCGCGGATATGCGCGCAGGCGGCGTCGAGGTCGTCGAGGATCCGCACGGCCAGGATCGGCGCCAGATATTCGGTCGTCCAGTCGCCTAGCGTCGCCGGAGCCATGCCGGCCACCAGCGCCCGCGCCTCCTCGTCCCCGCGCAGCTCGCATCCGGCCGCCATCAGGTCGGCGGCGACCGGCGGCAGCAGTCGCTCGGCGCCCGCGCGATCCACCAGCAGCGTCTCGGTCGCGCCGCACACCGACACGCGCCGCATCTTGGCGTTCAGCACCACGGCCCGCGCGACCTCCACGTCCGCCGCCGCATGCAGGTAGGTGTGGCACAGACCCTCCAGGTGCCCCAGCACCGCGACCCGCGCCTCGTCCTGCACCCGCTGGACCAGGCTCTTGCCGCCGCGCGGGATCAGCAGGTCGATGGCGCCGTCCAGCCCCGTCAGCATCAGCCCCACCGCCTCGCGGTCGGCGGTCTCGACCAGCTGCACCGCCGCGCGCGGCAAGCCCGCCTCCTCCAGCGCCTCTCCAACCACTGCGGCGATCGCCAGCGACGACTGCAAGCAGTCCGAGCCGCAGCGCAGGATCGCGGCGTTGCCCGAGCGGATGCACAGCGCCGCCGCGTCGGCCGTGACGTTGGGCCGGCTTTCATAGATCACGCCCAGCACGCCGATGGGCGTCCTGACCCGCGCGATGTCGAGCCCGTTGGCCGGCGTCCAGCGCGCCATCTCGGCGCCCAGCGGGTCAGGCTGATCCGCGATCTGCTCGACGGCATGGGCCATGCCTTGAACGCGTGCAGGCGTCAGCGCGAGCCGGTCGATCAGGGCCTCGCTCATGCCCGCGTCCCGCGCCGCCGTCACGTCGAGGGCGTTGGCCTGCAGAATGCGGTTCTCGGCCTGCCCGATCCGACGCGACAAGGCGTTCAGCGCCCGCGTCCGCGCCTCGGCCGGGGCTGAGCGAAGGCCGTCCGCCGCCTCTCGCGCCTGGCGGCCCATGACCAGCATCCGATCTTTCATCCCGCCTCCAGCACCAGGTCGTCGCGGTGGATCAGGGCGGCGGGTCCCGGATAGCCGAGCAGGGCCTCGACCTCTTCGCTGCGCCGCCCCACGATCAGGCCGGCCTCGCGCGCCGAATAGGCCGCCAGACCCACGCCGACACGCGCCCCCGCCGGATCCAGCAGCCGCACGCTGTCGCCCTTGTCGAAAGCGCCCGCCACCATCGTCACCCCGGCCGGCAACAGGCTGCGCCCGGCCCTCAGCGCCTGCACGGCGCCCTTGTCGAGCGTCAGCTCGCCCGCCGGCTGCACGCTGCCGGCGATCCAGGCCTTGTAGGCGGCCATCGGCGTGTCCGGCGCCGTTATCAGGGTCGCCAGCGCGCCCTCCCGCAACGCCTTCAGCGGCGACAACGCTTCCCCCGAAGCGATCACCGTGGCGCAGCCGGCGGCCCTCGCGATGGCGGCGGCCTGAAGCTTGGTCGCCATGCCGCCGGTCCCCACGCCCGTCGCCGCGTTCGGACCTGCCCCCATAGCCATGATCTCGGGCGTCAGCGCCTCCACCACTGCCAGATGGCGCGCCCCGCGATCGCGGCGGGGATCGGCGGTGTATAGGCCGTCGACGTCGGACAGCAGCACCAACAGGTCTGCCCGCGCCAGCTGCGCCGTGCGCGCCGCCAGCCGGTCGTTGTCGCCATAGCGGATTTCCTCGGTGGCCACCGTGTCGTTCTCGTTGACCACCGGCAAGACCCCGTGGCTCAGCAGCGCCTCCAGCGTCGCCCGCCCGTTCAGCCAGCGCCGCCTGCGTTCGGTGTCGTCGCGGGTCAGCAGGATCTGCCCGACCACCAGCCCGTGCGGCTCCAGCGCGGCCTGCCAGGCCTGCATCAGCAGCGACTGGCCGACCGAAGCCGCCGCCTGCTTGTCGGCCAGCCGCATCGACCCGCCGCCCGGCAGCCGCGCCCGCCCCAGCGCAATGGAGCCGGAGGAGACCACGATCACCTCGCGCCCTTCATCTCTCAGATGCGCGATGTCCGACGCCAGTCCGTCCAGCCAGCCCCGCGCAGGCCCGCCGCCGTCGATCAGCAGCGCCGAGCCGACCTTGATCACCACGCGTCGCGCGCGCGCCAGCACATCGGTCGCGCTCGCTCCCTCGGCGTTCAGCACAGCATCAATATCCATGCCGCCACCATAATCACGGCCGTCCCGCCTTGTCTCCGCCGCGCGAGGGCGCCAAGCCGCGATCGGCCCGTCACGCGGATGAGACATCCCTCGCCTAGACGGCGCCGACAGTCAGGATTGTTCGCCCATGTTCCCGTCGCGCCGCGCCCTTGCGCTCAGCCTCTCGCTTCTCGCCACGCCCCTGCCGGCCCTGGCCCAGACCGCACAGCCCGCGCCCGCTGCGCCCAAGCTGATCGTCACCATCGTGGTGGACCAGTTCAGCGCCAACCTGTTCAACCAGTATCGCAGCCGCTTCACCGGCGGGCTGAAGACCCTGGCCGACCAGGGTCTGGTCCACGCCAACGGCTTCCAGACGCACGGCGTGACCGAGACCTGCCCCGGTCACTCCACGGTGCTCAGCGGCATGCATCCGGCGACCACGGGCATTCCGGCCAACGACTGGGTCGATGCAAGAACCGGCCAGGAGGTCTACTGCCTGGCCGCGCCCCGGAACACGCTGGCGCATGGGCGAAACACCGACAACGGCCCGGTCGGCCCCGATCAGCTGGAGGTCACGACCCTGGCCGACTGGCTCAAGGACCAAAGCCCCCAGAGCCGCGTCTTCGCCGTGTCGGGCAAGGACCGGGGCGCCATCAACCTGAACGGCCACAAGGGCGACGGCGCCTACTGGTTCACCGAAGGCTTCGGCCTGACCACCTATGTCGAGCCGGGTCAGACGGCCGAGGCGCGCCTCGCGCCCGTCGCCGCCTTCAACGCCCGCCTGATCGAAACGCTGAAGGCCCAGCCGCCGGCCTGGACCTACGCCTTCGAGGACTGCCGCGCGCTGGAAGGCGACTGGACGATCCGCGACGCCGCCTTCCACTCGACCGTGCCGCCCGCCAACTACGCCCTCGACAGCTCGCCGCAGCTGGACGAGATGACGCTGGAGGCGGCCGAGCATCTTCTGGAGACGCAGGCGCTGGGCCGGCGCGGCGTCACCGACATGCTGGGCGTCAGCCTGTCAGCCACCGACCGCATCGGCCACGGCTACGGCACGCAAGGCCCGGAGATGTGCGAGCAGATGCATCGCCTCGACGCCGCCCTGGGCGCCTTCCTGACCAGGCTGTCGGACGTGCCCGGCGGCGCCCTGGTCGTGCTGACCGCCGACCATGGCGGCTCCGACTTCGTGGAGCGGCTGGCCGCGCGCGGCTATCCGCAGGCGCACCGGGTCGATCCCGAAGGCCTGCGCGGCGTCAACGCCCAGCTGCGCCAGCGTTTCGACCTGTCCGCCGATCCCCTGCAGTCCGGCGGCAGCGGCCTGCTGGTCGCGGACGCCGAGCATCGCGCCCTCCCCGAGCCGCTGCGCACCCAGGTGGCCGAGGCGGCCGTGGAGCTGTTGCGCCGGACCCCGGACTTGGCCTTTGCCGAAACGCGCGAGCGGCTGCTGGCCGAGCCCCTGCCCGCCTCGACCCTGAACCCCGAGATGCTGACGCTGCGCGAGCGCATGCGCCTGTCCACGGTCGCGGACCGTTCGCCGGACATCGCCTTCGCCTGGGCGCCGAACGCCGTCGCCGGCGGTCGGGTCGGCGGGACCATCGCCGGGCACGGCACGCCCTGGGACTATGATCGTCGCGTGCCGATCCTGTTCTGGTGGCCGGGCGCGGCCGGACAGGAGCGCTTCCTGCCGATCCGCACCATCGACATCGCCCCGACGCTTGCTCACGTCATGGGCGTCCAGACGCCTCAGCTCGAGGGCCGCTGCATCGACCTGGGCGGCTTCGGAACGGCGCCATGCGCGACGCCCGCGCCGTAAACTGTTGTTTCCGAGGCGCCGCGCGGACTTACCTCGCGGAAGTTTCGTTGGCAGAAGGCGCCAAGCCTGAACGCCGAACGCTTGGGGAAGCGGGCGTCAGGATCGAGGATACGCCATGAACAGAGCCCGCCGCGCACGCATCGTCGCCACCCTGGGGCCCGCCAGCCGCGCCCCCGGCACGGTCAAGGCCCTGGCCCAGGCCGGCGTGGACGTGTTCCGCCTGAACTTCAGCCACGGCTCGCACGACGATCACGCCGCGGCGCTGAAGGCCGTGCGCGGCGCCGAAATGGCCTTGCAGCGCCCGCTGGGCGTGCTGGCGGACCTGCAGGGGCCAAAGCTGCGTCTCGGGCGGTTCGCCAATGTCGAGATCGCGGTCAAGCCGGGCCACACCATGCGCTTCGACCTGGATCCCACGCCGGGCGACGAGACGCGGGTGCAGATGCCGCACCCGGAAATCTTCAAGGCCCTGCGCCCCGGCATGCTGCTGCTGCTGGATGACGGCCGCGTGCGTCTGCGCGTGGGCGAGCGCAGCGACGAATGGGCCGACGTCACGGTCGAAAGCGGCACAAAGCTCAGCGACCGCAAGGGCGTGGCGGTGCCGGACGCGGTGATCCCCGTCTCGGCCCTGACGCCCAAGGACCGCGAGGACCTGGCCTTTGCCCTGCGGCTGGGCGTCGACTGGGTCGCCCTGTCGTTCGTGCAGAAGCCGGAAGACATGGCCGAGCTGAAGCAGCTGGTGAAGGGTCAGGCCGCGTGCCTGGCCAAGATCGAAAAGCCCGCCGCGCTGACCGACCTCGAGGCCATCCTCGACTATTGCGACGGCGTCATGGTCGCGCGCGGCGACCTGGGCGTCGAGATGGACCCCGAGGAGGTGCCGGTCGCGCAGAAGCTGATCGTGCGCGCCGCCCGCAATCGCGGCGTGCCGGTGATCGTGGCGACGCAGATGCTGGAATCCATGACCAGCGCCCCCGCCCCCACCCGCGCCGAGGCTACCGACGTCGCCAACGCCGTCTATGAGGGCGCCGACGCCCTGATGCTGTCGGCCGAGACCGCGTCCGGCGACTATCCGCTGGAAGCGGTCGGCATCATGGATCGCATCATGCAGCGGGTGGAAAAGGATCCGCTGTGGCCCACCCTGATGGCGTCCGAGCACCTCGGCATCGACGAGGACGTGGACGCCCTGGTCGGCGCGGCGCGAAAGGCGACGGATGCGCCGTCCACCGCCTGCGTGGTCGCCTTCACCACCCTGGGCGGCACGGCCCGGCGGATGTCGCGCGAACGCCCCCTGAAGCCCATCCTGGTGCTGACCCCCAATCCGAACACCGCCCGCCGCCTGGCCCTGGTCTGGGGCCTGGAGCCCCGCCTGGGCGAGCAGCCGGACTCGCTCGAAGCCGTAACCGACGATGCGGTGAACAGCGCGGTGAAGTTCGGCCTGGCCCAACCGGGTCAGCGCATCCTGATCCTGGCGGGCACGCCCTTCGGCGCGCCGGGCGCCGCCAACCTGCTGCGCCTGGCCCATGCGCCGCAACCGAAAGCCAAGAAGCCGCGCCGCTGACGCGCCCCCTCGTGCAAGGGGCCCCGTCCGTCCTATGCTGAGGCGGTGACGCGGGGCCGGGCATGATCAAATACATCGGCTCCAAACGGGCGCTGCTGACGCCCCTGACTGCCGCCGTGCGCGCCGTGCTGCCTGACGGCGGCCAGATCGGCGACCTGTTCTCGGGCACGGCGCGCGTGGGGCATGCGCTGAAGCGGCAGGGCTTCTCCGTCTGGTCCAACGACCACAACGCCTATGCCCACGCTCTGGCCACTGTCTATGTCCAGGCCGACCGCGAGCGATGGATCGAATCGGCGGCGCGGCTGCTGCACGAGCTGCGCGCTGTTCCCCCCGCGCCCGGCTGGTTCACCCGCACCTTTTGCGAGGAGGCGCGCTTCTTTCATCCGGACAACGGCGCCCGCATCGACGCCGTGCGGGAACGCATCGAGGCGCTGGATCTGGAGCCGGAGCTAAGGGCCATCGCCCTGGTCAGCCTGATGGAAGCCGCCGACCGGGTCGATTCCACCGCCGGCCTGCAGATGGCCTATATGAAGCGGTGGGCGCCCCGCGCGCTGAAGCCGCTGGAACTGCGCCTGCCGGAACTTTTGCCCTCGGTCGGCGCCCCCTGCCGGGCGACGCAGGCCGACGCTTTGGAGATCGCCGCCGAGATCGAGGCGGATCTCGTCTACCTCGACCCGCCCTACAACCAGCATTCCTATCTGGCCAACTACCACGTCTGGGAAAGCCTGGTGCTGTGGGACCGTCCCGAGACCTACGGCGTCGCCAACAAGCGCGTGGATGTGCGCACCCGCAAGAGCGCCTTCAACAGCCGTCCCGGCATCGGTCCGGCGCTGCGTTCGGTGATCGAGCGGCTACGCGCGCCCAACCTCATCGTTTCGTTCAACGACGAGGGGTATCTGAGCCGCGACGACCTGGTCTCCATGCTGTCCGAACGCGGCCATGTTCAGGTGGTGGAGATCCCCAGACCGCGCTACGTCGGCGCCCGCATCGGCATCCACAATCGGCAGGGCGAGAAGGTCGGGGCGGTCGGAAGGCTGAACAATGTCGAACATCTGTTCGTCGTCACGCAGCGCGCGGTGAAGTTGTCCATCGCCGCCTGATTCGTTGATTTTTCTTAAGAAGCGGGACCGGGAACCGTCCGCCATCGGCCTCGTTAGCAATGGTATGCAACCGCCCGTCGCACGCCCCGATCTTTCTTCCCACACGGAAGACCTCCGTCTGAAGCGGATGGATGTGGCCCGCGGGCACGAGGCCTATGCCGCGGTCGAAGAGCGGTCCTGGGCCCCGCGCGCAACCGAGATTCCTCGCTCGATCCCGCCGTCGTTTCAGGATCGCGGCGTCTTCACCCACACGGCCGCCAACTTCGGTCGCCGCGTCGAGGCCGAGCCGGTGATGGTGGAGGAGATCGATGTCGAGCCCCAGCTGCCGCCCACGCCGCGCTGGATGCTGATGATGGGCGGGGCGGCCATCGCGGCGCTGATGGGCGCGCTCCTCGGCGGCTTCATGCACATCTGAGCCGTTCGGTTCAGGCCTCTTCCAGCAAGGCCCGGATCGGCGACCAGCTTCTTCGGTGCGCCGGACACGGCCCCATCGCCTTTAGCGCCGCCTGATGCACCGGCGCGTTGTAGCCTTTGTGGCTGGCGAAGCCGTAGCCGGGATAGACCCCATCCAGCTCGATCATCAGCCGGTCCCGCGCCGTCTTGGCCAGGATGGACGCCGCCGCGATCGACAGGCTGAGCCCGTCCCCGCCCACCACCGTGCGCACGTCGCAGGGCAGCTTGAAGCGGTAGTTGCCGTCCACCAGCGCCGCCACCGGCTGGATGCTCATCGCCTCGATGGCCCGGCACATGGCCAGGCCCGTGGCCTGCAGGATGTTGAGCTCGGCGATCTCCTCCACCGAGGCGAAACCGACGCCCCAGGCCAGGGCGCGCGCCTTGATCTCGATCTCCAGCGTCTCGCGCCGAGCCGCCGTCAGCGCCTTGGAGTCGTCGACGCCGTCCGGCAGATCGTCGGGGTTCAGGATCACCGCCGCCGCCGACACCGGTCCCGCCCAGGGTCCGCGCCCCGCCTCGTCCACCCCGCACACCGGACCGCCCACGGCCTTGGCCGCCAGGGTCTCCAGCGTCAGCGTCGGCAAGGGCCGCGCGGGCGTCGGTTTGTCTTTTCGAGCCGCCATCAGGCGTCGCCCATCGCACGAACCGGCTCGTGACGAAAGCAGCTGGTCTCATGATCGTTGACCATGCCGACCGCCTGCATGAAGGCGTAGGTGATCACCGGGCCGCAGAACTTGAACCCCCTGCCCTTCAGCGCCTTGGACAGGGCGACCGACTGCGGCGTCTGCGTCGGCATGGCGCGGTAGTCGGCGTGGATCGTCTGGATCGGCCGCCCGTCCACGAACGACCACAGCCAGTCGGAGAAGTCCTCGCCCTCGTCGCGCATCGCCAACCAGATGCGGGCCCCGCCGATCGCCGCCTCGATCTTGGCGCGCGAGCGGATCACGCGTGAGTCGGTCAGGAGGCGGTCCACCTCCGCCTCGGTATATCCGGCGACAACTTCAGGATCGAAATCATCAAACGCCGCGCGCAGGCCCTCACGCTTTCGCAGGATGGTGATCCAGGCCAGTCCTGCCTGGAAGCCGTCGAGCACCAGCTTCTCCCACAGGGCGCGCGCATCCCGCTCCGGCACGCCCCACTCCTCGTCGTGGTAGGCGAGGTACAGCGGGTCCGTGGTCCCGCACCAGGGGCAGCGGTTCAGTGTCGGCGACGCATCCATGCCGCCAGCATGGCGCGATCCGCCGTTCGCGTCACTCGGCGCCCGCCCCTGGCGTCACTTGGCGAAGGTGTCCTGGATGTTGATGATGGCGGGCCCCAGGATGACCACGAACAGCACCGGCAGGAAGAAGATGATCATCGGCACCGTCAGCTTGGCCGGCAGGGCTGCGGCCTTTTTCTCGGCCGCCGACAGACGCAGCTCGCGGTTCTCCTTGGCCATCACCCGCAGCGCCGAACCCAGCGGCGTGCCGTAGCTTTCGGCCTGGGTCATGGCGGTGGCCACCGACTTGACCCCCGGATGGTTGGTGCGCTTGCCCAGGTTCTCGTAGGCGACGCGCCGATCCGGCAGATAGCTGAGCTCGGCCGCCAGCAGCGACAGTTCCTCGGCCAGATCGATGGAAGAGCCGCCGATCTCCTGGCTGACCTTCTGGATCGCCGCCTCGATCGACATGCCGGCCTCGACGCAGATCAGCATCAGATCCAGCGCATCGGGGAAGGCCTGCATGATCGAGGTCTTCCGCTTGGCGATGCGGTTGGAAAGATAGATGTTGGGCGCATAGAAGCCCGCCACCGCCGCCGCCATCACTCCCGTCAGCCGCGACATCACCGGTTGGCCGAAGTCGTTGATCACGAACAGGTACAGCGCCGCAACAGCCAGGAACACGAAGGGCGAGGCGAAGCGAAAGAAGTAGAAGGCCGTCAGCGGGCGGGGACCGCGCAGGCCTGCCTGCATCATCTTCTCGGCGACCTTGGGGTCTTCCAGCAGGCGCGAGAGATTCAGCCGGTCGACGACCCGCTTCTTGAAGCCCTCGTCGGTCTGGCGCAGGGCGCTCTGCCCTGAACCGACCGCCGCGCGCGAGCGCCGCTTCAGCTCGTCGCGCCGCTCGGACACCGCCTTCATCCGCTTGTCCAGGTCGGCGCCGCCGGTCATCGAACCCAGCAGGGTCAGCAGGGTGAAGAACACCAGGACGCCCACGACGATGCTGAGCAGGGTCTGCGGATTGGTGATGGTCTGAATGATGTCGTTCATGCTCCGGCTCCCATCAGAACTTGAACGAGATCATCTTCTTCATGGTGAAAACGCCCATGGCCATCCAGGTCACGGCCGCGATCAGCATGAACTGCCCACGCATGTCGGTGAACATCAGCATCATGTAGGCCGGCGTCGTCAGGGTCACGAGCACCACCACCACCGGCGGCAGCGAGCCGATGATACCGGCGGACGCCAGCGCCTCGGACGACATGGCCTTGATCTTTTCGCCCATCATCCGGCGCGCGCGCAGCACGGTGGACAGGTTGTGCAGCGCCTCGGCCAGGTTGCCCCCGGTCTTTTGCTGAATGGCGATCACGATGGTGAAGAAGCGCAGCTCCGGCGAGGGCATGCGCTCGGACATCCGCTCCAGCGTCTGCTCCAGCGTCAGCCCGACAGCCAGGCCCTCCACCAACTTCTGGAACTCGGGTCCGAGAGGCGCGGGGCTTTCGCGCGCGATGATCTTGAAGCATTCATGCACCGGCAGGCCCGAGCGAATGCCGCGCACGATCACGTCCACGGCGTTGGGGAACTCCAGCGAGAACTTCTTCATCCGCCCCTTGGCGATGAAGCCCAGGATCCAGCGCGGCAGGCCCAGACCAAAGATCAGACCGACGCCCATCGCCACGAACAGGTTCACGCCGACCAGCATCACCAACAGGGCCACGACCAGCCCGATAGCGCCGCTGATAAGATAGAAGGTCTTCGGCTTCATCGACAGGCCAGCGTGCTTCAGCCGGGCGTCCATGGTCATGCGCGCCTTGCGCTGACGGCGCTCGGCGTCCTGCAGCTGATCGATGATCTGCTTGCGCCGCGCCTCGGGCGTATTGGCGAGCGCCGCCTTGCGCGCGGCCGCCTCCTTGGCCTTTCCGCCGCCGAAGCTTTCAGCGCGCTTGACCGCCTTGGTGCTGGAATCATCGCCGCCCACCAGCGCCCAGCCCAGGCTGCCGATGGTCACAAAGGCCAGGATCGCCGCGAGAATGGGAAGCATGGGCCCTTACTCCGCCGCGTCCAGCGCATCGGCCAGCTCGCGCTCCAGGCCGTAGTAGCGCGCGCGATCCCAGAAGCGCGGACGCGCGATGCCGGTCGAGCGGTGCCGGCCCAGCACGCGGCCGTTCTCGTCCTCGCCGGTGATCTCGTAGACGAACAGGTCCTGGGTCACGATCACGTCGCCTTCCAGCCCCACCACCTCGGTGATGTGGGTGATGCGGCGCGAGCCGTCCCGCAGGCGCGCGGCTTGGACGATCACATCGACCGAGCCAACGATCATTTCGCGGATGGTCTTGGACGGCAGGCCGTAGCCGCCCATGGTGATCATCGATTCCATCCGGCTGATGGCCTCGCGCGGCGAGTTGGCGTGCAGCGTGCCCATGGAGCCGTCGTGGCCCGTGTTCATCGCCTGCAGCAGGTCAAAGGCTTCGGGTCCGCGGACTTCGCCGACGATGATCCGCTCAGGCCGCATCCGCAGGCAGTTCTTGACCAGGTCGCGCATGGTGATCATGCCCTGGCCTTCCAGGTTGGGCGGACGGGTTTCCAGGCGCACCACGTGCGGCTGCTGCAGCTGCAGTTCGGCCGCGTCCTCGCAGGTGATCACCCGCTCGGTCGGGTCGATGAATGCGGTCAGGGTGTTCAAGAGCGTGGTCTTGCCCGAGCCCGTGCCGCCCGAGATCACCAGATTGCATCGCGACGCGCCAATGACGCCCAGGACGCGCGCGCCCTCGGGACTGATGGAGGCGTACTCCACCAGGTTCTTCATCGTCAGCTTGTCTTTCTTGAACTTCCGGATCGTCAGCGTCGGGCCGTCGATCGCCAGCGGCGGCGCGATCACGTTGACGCGCGATCCGTCCGGCAGACGGGCGTCGCAGATCGGGCTGCTTTCATCGACGCGGCGGCCGACCTGCGACACGATCCGCTGGCAGATGTTCATCAACTGGCCGTTGTCGCGGAAGCGGACGTTGGTCAGCTGGACCTTGCCGCCCACTTCGATGAACACCCGGCCCGCGCCGTTGACCATGATGTCGGCGATGTCGTCGCGCGCCAGCAGCGGCTCCAGCGGTCCATAGCCCAGCACGTCGTTGACGATGTCCTGGACCAGGTTCTCCTGCTCGGCCACCGACATGGAGACGTTCTTGATCGCCACCAGCTCGGCGACGATGTCGCGGATCTCCTCCGACGCCGCCTTCTGGTCCAGCTGCGCCAGCTGCCCCAGATCGATGGTGTTCATCAGCGCGTTGAAGATCGTCGTCTTCGTGGCGTGATAATAGTCCGACTGCTCGCGGACGATCTCGGCGACGGCCTGGGCCTTCTTCAGCTGGTCCAGGCCCTTTGTGGGCTTGGGTCCGGCGGAGGCGGCGCGCGGGGCGGCTTCCGGCGTGGGCTTGGGCCGGGACGCCAGGGCGTCCAGACGGTCCGTCACCCGCCCGGCTGCGGCCGGCGCGGCCTCGGCGGGTGCGAAGCCCTGCGTCGGAGGGGGCGGCGAGGCGAAGCCCGCCGGGGCGGGCGCCAGCGCCATCACCTCGGCGCCCGCCGGCGCTGCCGCCGGCGACGGACGCAGGGGCGCGATCGTGTCGCCGGCCTGACCTGTGCGCTTGCCGAACACCTATCAGCGCTTCTTGAACAGGCTGGCGAACAGCGACTTGGACGCCTTGTCGGACCCCTGGGTTGACGCCTTGCCGGGCGCGGGCAGGGCGGCGGCGGCCTTGTTCGGCTTGCCCTTGGTTGCGACCGGCAGCTCGCGCCGGGAGACGATCTGCGCCAGCGTCTGGAACGCCTCGGCCGACTTGGTCTTGGCGCCCGCGTCCAGGATCATCTGGCCGTTGTTGGCCGCGGCCCCAAACGTCTTGGCGTCAAACGGGATCACCAGGCTGGGCAGAACGCCCAGCGCCGCGCCGAAGTCCTTGGCGGGGATTTCCGGCCGGCCGGGCACGCCCACCTGGTTCAGCACCAGGCGCGGCGGGGCGTCGTTCGGGCGGCTCGACTTGATCAGGTCGATCATGTTCTTGGCGTTGCGCAGGGACGCCAGATCGGGCGTCGCCACCACCACCACCTCGTCCGCCGAGATCAGCGTACGGCGCATCCAGCCGGACCACAGGTGCGGCAGGTCCAGCACCACGAACGGCGCGGTGGAGCGGATGCGGGTGGTCACCTCTTCGAAAGCGTCGGGCGAAATGTCCCAGTCGGCGTCCAGGGTCGCGGGGGCGGCGAACAGGCTCAGCTTGTCGGTGCAGCGCACCATCATCCGGTCCAGCAACGTCGCATCCAGACGGTCGGGCTGGCCGAGCGCATCGGCTACGCCGTTCAGCGGGTCCTGGTTGAAGTCCAGCCCCGCGGTGCCGAACGGCAGGTCGTAATCGACGATGACGGTGTTGGCGCCGATCCGTTCAGAGATCGCATAGGCGGTGTTGTGCGCCACCGCGCTGGCCCCCGCCCCGCCGCGTGCGCCGACAAAGGCCACGGTGCGGCCGACGAACGGCTGGGCCGGGTCGTTGAACAGGCCGCCGATGGCGCCGATCAGTTGCAGCGGCTGGACCGGCGAGACAAGATACTCGCTGACGCCGCGCCGCATCAGCTCGCGGAACAACAGGATGTCGTTGGTCGGGCCGATCACGATGACCTTGGTGCCCGCGTCGCAGACGTTCGCCAGCTGATCCACCTGCCACAGCAGGGTCTGCGGGTCCTGAAGGCATTCGACGATGATCAGCGGCGGGGTCGGCTCGTGCTGATAAGCTTCCACCGCAGCGGGTGCGCCGCCCACCCGGATCTGGGTGGTCGCGCGCGACAGGCGCCGATCCTGGCCGGCCCGCTCGGCGGCCGCCAGCGTGTCCTGGCGCTCAGCGAAGACGTGAATGGCGATGCGCGGCACCGACACCTCGCCGATCGCTGGAGCCAACGCCGATTGCGCGCCCGCCAGCAGGTCGCCGACGGGATTGAAGCTCGCGGCCGACGGAGCGGTGGCTGTCAGCGGCAGCGGCAGCGGCTCGCGCGGATTGATGTCCCCGGCCAGCAGCACCGGCTCGACCGGCGCTACGGGTTGCATGGCCTGAACCGGCTGCATCGGCTGAGTTCCGGGCGCGGCGGGCGATCCCGCAAACTCCAGCTCGAACTCCTCGTCGAAGTCGTAGCCCTGCGCGGCGTTGATCGTGCTCATGACCTATTCCACCGCCTCGGAGATGCGACCTTCAACCAGCGGCTCCTGCGCGGCGGACGTGACCTCCCCCTGTCGGTAGGCGTCCATCACCGTGGCGCGGCGTGAGGCGTCCAGGGGCGCCATGTCGCGGGGCGCTACGATATCGCGCGGATCGGCGATCTGAGCCGCCATGTTGGCCGTGACGGCGCAGCCAAAGCCGATGTCCGGCTCATTGCTGGGGTTGTGCGCCAGATCGCCCGCGCGCCCGGCGCAGTTCGGCACATGCGCGCGCAGGATTTCAAACCCGACCAGAACCGGGGCTCGGGGATCGGGCGCCGCATAGGCGGACACCACGATGCGGTCCGCCGGCACTCCCAGCGCCGCCACCGCGTCCCGCGCGGCCCAGACAAAGGCGGCCGTGGCCGGATCGTCGCCGCCCGGCGCCTCAACGACGACCGCCGGCGCGCCGCTGGCGGCGAAGCGCTGCGTCAGGTCGATCAGGGCGGCGTGCTGATTGTGCGACACGCCGTCGGGGCGCACCGCCAGGGCGATCCGGTCCACGCCCGGTTCAACCTGCAGAACATAGCGCGACGTCGGCGTCAGAGGACGGCCATGGCCGGGGTCGCTTGCCGGGGTTGCGCAACCGGCCAGCAGGACGGCGGCTCCAACAAGCGACACGCCTCCCGCGGTTCGGGTGCGGTTCGGTCGGTGCATCATGGCGCGCCTCATTCGATCACATAGCCCACCGGCCCCTGCCAGCCGGCGGCCGGGTCGGGGGCGGGCGGCGGGCTGCCGTATTGCTGGTTCAACTGGCCGAACAGCAGGGTTTGGGCGTCGTTGGCGATCCGCAGCCCATCCGCCGGAGTTTGCAACCGGCCGGGCGCGGTCGGCGAGACGATGTAGGCCTCGACGATGATGACCAGTTCCGTCTGGCCCGAGGTGTAGTCGCGCGAGCGGAACAGGGCGCCCAGCACCGGCAGGTCGCCGGCGCCCGGCAGCTTGTCTATGTTCTGGCGCATCTCGTCGCGCAAAAGGCCGGCGATCATCAGCGATCCGCCTGAGGGCAGCTCCACCGTCGATGAGGCGCGACGCACGTTCAGGGCGGGGATCACCAGGGCCGAGTCCGCCGACGGCCGTAGCGTGAAGGCGCCTTCCGTGGTCAGCTCCGACACTTCGGTCGACAGTTGCAGCGATATCCGGCCTTCCGACAGCACGATCGGGCGGAAGGCGAGCCGCACGCCGAACGGCTTGAACTCCACGGAAATGTTGGTTCGGCCGTCGTCGTCCGAGGCGCCGACGGGGATCGGGAATTCGCCGCCGGCCAGGAACTCGGCGCTCTCGCCGTTGACGGAGGTGAGGTTGGGTTCGGCCAGGGTGCGCAACAGCCCCGTGCGCTCGAAGGCCTGCAACCGGCTGCTCAGCGAGCCGTCTGCGCCCGCGTTTACATAGCCCAGGGCGCCCCCGCCCACGAGGCCGCCGTTGACGCCGAAGGTGGCGTTCTGCGCGAAACTGAGGCCATCGCCCACGGTGTTCAGCACGGCGCTGACGTCCAGGCCCAGTTGCTTCACGGCCGAGCGTTGCACCTCGACCACCCGCGCCTTGACCATCACCTGGTCGGAGCCGGCGACGTTCAGCATGTTCAGCACCTTCTCAGGGGCCGACACAAAGGCCCGCGCGATGGTCTGCGCCTGCGTCGATTGAGCGGGGCTGAGCACCGAGCCCGTCAGGATGATGCTGTCATTCACCGCCTCTGCGCGCACCATCGCGCCGGGCAGGACGCGCGCCAGGGTGTCCTGCAGGGCGCTGGTGCCCGCATCGACCCTTACACGCAGCGTCAGGATGGTGCGGCCGGCGGCGTCCAGGAAGACGGCGTCCGTCTCGCCGGGCTGCAGGCCGATCACGGTGATGCGGCGCGCCGAGTGCAGCATCGCTTCGGCCACCTGCGGGTTGGACACGATCACGTCGCGCGCATCCGCCGGCAGGTCCACCGCGAACGAGGTGCCGCGCGGCAGGTTGATCATCTGGGGGGCCGACGCGCCCATGGCCACGGCCGCCCGCGTCTGCGCCAGCGTCATCGACGGCGATGCGGCCGACAGCAGCGCCAGCACGCACACCGCCGCGGATCGGATCATGCGAAGGCTCATTGCACCGTCACCACTTGCGGCTCGCCGCCGCGATAAACCTTGACCGCGCGTGGGGCCGCCGCGACCGGCGCGGTGATCCGCCCTGTCCGGCCCGACGGACCGGCGTTGTCGGCATAGGAGCGCAGCACCAGCGACAGGTCGCCTTCCGCCTTGGCAAGCGCCAGGGTCTCGGCGTCCTGCGGGCCGACCTCCAGCGTGGCGGTCGCGCCGACCACCGCCTGGGCGTCGTCGCCGGCGCGGGTCTGCTGGTCGATGGCCAGGACCTTGAGGTTGCGCATCACGGTGGTGGCGGTGAACTTTGGTCCCGGCGCATTGTCGCCGCCGGTTTCGTTCTCGCGCGACAGCACCACGTCCACCCGGTCGCCCGGCAGGATAAAGCCGCCGGCGGCCGTCTCCACCGTCACGCCGATGGCCATGGCGCGCATGCCGGGCTCGAGGTAGGCGGCCAGGTAGCCGCTGTCGCCGGCCCGCACGATCTTGCGGCCGACGATGGGCTCCCCCGCCAGAATGGTTTCGCGGACCACCGAGCCGAGGTAGTCGGACTTCAGGCCCTTTCCGGCCGCCTCGTTGGCGACGCGCGCGACGGTTTCCACTGCGCCTTCCACCTTCTTTTCAGGCGTGGCGTCCTTGGGGACGGCGGGGGCGGAGGCGTCGACGATGAAGGACGGGTCGATTTCGTCGGCGGGCCAGTCCTTCCACGCCATGTCGGCGTCGGTCAGGCGCTTGCCCGGCTGGATGTCCTTGGCGGCGACCAGGATGCGGGTCATGGCGCGCTGCTCGACCGGGGCGGCGGCGGCCGGCGAGGCCGGCTCGTTCGACGACGATCCCATGGCGCGCACCACCAGCGCCAGCCCGATGGCGGACACGGCGGCGACGCAGATGACGGCGATGCGGGCAGGCTTCATCCAGATGGTCTCCGGTCGGGCGCGGGATGCGAGAAGCGGTTCCCGGGTGCCCTGTCGTTAACGATCATGGAGGGGGCGGGTTAACGCCGCCCTAAACGCTGTTTGGCGATCACAACCCGGCCGAGAAGCGCGCCACCATGTCGCTGGCCGGGAAGGCCAGGAGGGCGCCGGCGGCGATGGCGACCCCATAGGGGATGTCGCCCTTGGGTTGCATCAGGTGGGTGACCCAGTCCGGCCCGCCCACCACCAACGGCGCCAGATGCTTGCGCGCCGTCAGCAGGAACAGACAGAAGGCGCCGCCGCAGACACCGGTCTGCAGCAGGAACACGCCCGATCCGGTAACGCCCAGCCACAGGCAGGAGGCGGCGATCAGCTTGGCGTCCCCGCCCCCGATCCAGTTCAGCGCGAACATGCCCGCGCCGATGAACAGGGCCAACAGACCGACGCCGACATGGGCGGCGACGGTGGGCAGGTCCAGACCCACAAGAAGGGCGACGGGAAAAAAGGCCACGATCAGCAGGCCAGAGATCCAGTTCGGAATTTTCATCGTCAGCAGGTCGTGCAGGCCGGCGACAATGGCCAGGGCCGGCAGCACGCCGAGCAGCAGAAGGGTCAGGGTGTCCATGATGCGATCCTGCCTCGTGAGCCGTTAAGTCCGCGTTGCCTTCACCCAAACAGAAAGAGCCGGAGCGTTTCCGCTCCGGCCCCTCCGCAGTCATTAGGGCTGCTCGACTATGGCTTAAGAAGTCGGCAGTTCGGTTTCGACCTTCTCGAACGACGCCTTCAGCTTGGTGCCGATACCGCCCACGGCGGCGATGATGCCCACGGCGATCAGGGCGGCGATGAGGCCGTATTCGATGGCGGTGGCGCCGGACTCGTCCTTGACGAAACGCGAAACGAACTTGGTCATGTGCATGTCCTTCTAGACTATGGTTTAGCGAGCGACTGGCGGGGGGAGCCGGTGGCCCGCTTGACCCCCAAAACGCAGGGTGACAATCGCAGGCCGAGGTTAAGGCCAGGTCGTCGGACGTGGTTACCCGCTGATTTACCGACATTTTTCTTCATACCGCCGCAGCCGCGCGCTTCAGACTTTCTTGAGATTTCAGGCGCACCTTTCGCGCGTCGCCTCATGCATGTCCGGAGGCGCTCGCGCTCATCGAGAAAGCCGCCATGCTCCGCCGTTCCTACGCCGTCGCCGGCCTGGCCCTCGCCGCCGCGACCCTCGCCTCCTCCGCCTCGGCCCAGTCGCGCAATCTGACGGTCGAGATCGACCGCACCCAGCGGGTGCAGCTGAACGGCGCCGCCAGTTCGGTCGTGGTCGGCAATCCCCAGATCGCGGATGTAACGGTGGTGGACGCCAACACCCTGTTCGTCATCGGCAAGGGCTATGGCGTGACCGAGGTGGTGGCGGTGGACGCCATCGGCCGCACCCTGTTCCAGGGCGAGATCGCGGTGACCGCCGGCTCCACCGGGGCGGTTCGCGTCTGGCGCGGCGGGCAGGCCACCGAAATGGCGTGCGGGCAGACGTGCGCGCCCAGCATCCGCAGCCAGGCCAATGGATCGGGCGCCCAAGCGAGCCCCGCGCCCTGATCGCCATGCCGATTCGTCTCCACCCTCGTCGTCTTCAGTCCTTCCGCCTCGCCGGACGACTGGCGCGTGACCGCAAGGGTTCGGCCGCGGTGGAGTTCGCCCTGGTCAGCATGCCGTTCTTCGCGTTGCTTTTCATGGTGCTGGAGATTGGGCTGGCCTTTCTGATCAACAGCACGCTCGAGACGGCGATCAGCGACAGCGGCCGCCTGATCCGAACCGGCCGGGCCGAGGCGCAGAGCTTCGACGCGGCCCGGTTCAAGCAGGACGTCTGCGGGCGAATGAACATCTTCTCGTCCGACTGTGACGGGCGCGCCACCATTGACGTTCAGACCATCACGCGCTTTGACGCCCTTCCCGCCGAACCCGCCGTCGTGGATGGTGAGTTGCAGGCGCAGAACTGCTACAACGGCGGCGTTCCGGGCGATCTCGTGCTGGTCCGGATCTGGTACAGACAGCCGATGCTCGCGCCCTTTCTCAATCAGGGCGTGCTGAGGCTGGGAGCGACAAGCGTGATGCTGAAAGCCTCCACCGCCTTCCGCAACGAGCCCTGGAACCCGTCGGGCGTCGCGCCGGTGACGACGTGCGTCGCATGAGCCGCCGCGCCCTTCAGCGGCTGATGCGGGATCGGCGCGGCGTGTCCGCCGTCGAGTTCGCCCTGATCGCCCCGGTAATGATCGGGCTGTATTTCGCCATGACCGAATTCAGTCAGGGTTTCATGGCGCAGAAGCGCATGAACCATGTCGCCGCAGTGGTCGGCGATCTCGTGGGGCAGGTGAATACGCTGACCACCTCCGATCTCGACGGCATCCTGGATGTCGGCGACCTGGTGATGGCGCCCTACCCCGTAGATACGCTGAAGCTGCGGGTCAGCAGCGTCATCCGGCAGAACGACGTCTACACCGTGCAGTGGAGCCGAGGCTCGAACTGGTCTGGCGCCGACGCCCCGATTGTGCCCGACGGCCTGATCAGCAACGGCCAGACTGTGATCGTTTCCGAAATCAAATACACCTATGTCTCTGCCGTGAACTTTTCGGACGGCGTGAACCTGTCTCACACGGCCTACAATCTGCCGCGAGACACCGCTCCGGTCACGCTTACACCCTGATCGCCGATCAGCGCCTCGGCCAGCGCGCGGATCTTGGCCTCGGTTTCCAGCCGCTCCTCTTGGGGATCGCTGTCGGCGGTGATCCCGGCGCCGGCCAGGGTGCGAAAGCGCCAGCGTCGCCCTGATCGCTCGAACGCCGCCGTACGGATCAGCACCGACGCCGTCATCCGCCCCTCCCCCAGCAGGAACAGCGACCCACACCACGGACCGCGCGGCGGCTCGTGCGCGGCGATCACCTTCATCGCCTGGTGCTTGGGCGCGCCGGTGATCGATCCCGGCGGAAAGGTCGCCTCCAGCGCATCGGCGGCATGGAGCCCGGTCCTCAGCCGCGCGCTCACGGTCGAGACCAGGTGATGCACGGTGGGGTGGCTTTCGACCTCGCACAGCGCCTCGACCCGCACCGATCCGGGCTCGGCCGCCCGCGCCAGGTCGTTGCGCATCAGATCGACGATCATCAGATTTTCGGCGCGATCCTTGGCGCTGCCGGACAGCTCGGCCGCGAGCGCCGCATCTTGCTCCGCGTCCCTTCCGCGCGGTCGCGTCCCCTTGATCGGCCGCGCCTCCAGCCGCCCGCCCTCCAGCGACAGGAACAGCTCCGGCGAGTTCGACACCAGCGCCCACTCCCCCAGCCGCCAGAGCGCGCCATAGGCCGAGGCGCGCTTCGCCTGCAGCCGCAGAAACACGTCGAACGGCTGCGCGCCGTCATACAGTCGTCCGCCCCAAGCCCGCGCGATGTTGGCCTGGAACAGTTCGCCCGCGCCGATGCGGCTGACCACATCGGCCACGGCGGCCTCGTAGTCCGCGCCGGACCCCTCCTCCGCCATCGTCTCGGCCGGGGGCGGCGGCGCCTCTGCATCGACTGCGCCATCCAGCCAAGCCATCGCCCGATCCAGAGCGCGGTCGGCAGCCTCTGCGTCCGCGCCCCGCCCGATCGCCTCGACCGTTCGCAACCGATGATCGAAGCGCAGCATGGCCGGATAGCGCGCCAGCATCAGGTCCGGCCACACCCCGCCACGCCCTCCTGTCGCCGCCCGCGCGCCGGCGTCATAGGCCGCCAGGCCGATCACGCCGGCGCTCCAGGCGGGATCGCGCAGGGCGTCGAACAGCCCCCCCTGGCTTCGATCCACAACCAGGACTTCGTCCGGTTCGGCCGCGACGTGGGACCACCGCCCGCCCGCGCCCTCGCCGTTCGAGACCAGAGCCGCCAGACCGACCGCATCTCTCAGGCCGGTCGCCACCCGCCCCGGCTCGACCCAGGAGGCTGGTCTTGACCGACAAACGGACAGGGCGATCGGGCGGTCGGGCGGGCTCATCGCTCCCGTCTTAGCGAGGCGGCGCCAGCCCCGCCATGGCGTCCAGGTAGGCGACAAAGGCCGTGCGCCCCGCCTCAGTCATGGCCGCCTCTGTCAGGGGCTTTCGCCCCCGAAAGCTCTTGGTGGTTTCGACGAAGCCGGCGTCCTCCAGCTTGCGCAGATGGACCGAAAGATTGCCGTCGGTGGTCTCGAGCCGGGCCTTCAGGGTGTTGAAATCCGCCCGCTCCGCTCCCGCCAAGTAGGCCATGATCCCCAGGCGAATCCGGCCGTGGATGACCTCGTCTATTCGATTGATGTCGAAGTCGTCCGCCATCAGACGATCTCCGACGGTTCCTGCCGCATCAGGATCAGGCCGGGAACCAAGGCGACGGCGAAGATGACCACCGTGAACACCAGATACATGGCCGTATCGCCGGCGAACCAGCCCACCGCGATCGCGCCGAAGTAGGACAGCAGCCCGGTCACCGTCATCCAGCGCACCCGCGTCATGGCGCCGGCGATCATCCAGGCCGAGCCATAGGCCACGAAGACGATCGTCGGCATGGTCATCATCACCGACCAGTCGCCAGAGCTCAGACCCATGGCCATCAGGCCCAGCCAGGTGACGAAGATGCCGTAACCGACCGCGGACCAGGCTGCGCCGACCGCCCGGTTGCCCGACGAGTTGAAGCCAGGCTTGCCCTTCATTCTTCCGATCAGCACCGACAGCGCCGCGCCGAAGACGAGACCAGCCCCGATCCACAGCCAGACCGGCGCCCACGGGCTGGCGTCGATCGTCCCGCTGAGCAGCGCCCACTGGCCCAGGTTCGCCACGCCAAAGACGATGGCGGCGGTGACGAGGAAGGGTCCGGCCAGTAGAGGCGCATGCCGCCCCTCGTGGGCCAGGGCCCGCATATAGGCGATGTCGTCCTGAATAATCTGTGCGTCGCGCGTCATGGCGCCCTCCTCCTGAAATCCGATGATCTCAGGATGAGCCAGTCACTTTACGACGTAAAGTACTTTTTTGTGTCAGCGGAACGGCGGCTCGTCGAAGGCGCGCAGCTTGCGGGAATGCAGGCGTTGCCCCTCCGCGCGCATCAGGTCGATGGCCTGGATGCCGATCTGCAGGTGTTCGGAGATCGAGCCCTCGTAGAACCGGTTCGCCTGACCCGGCAGCTTGATCTCGCCATGCAGCGGCTTGTCCGACACGCACAGCAGGGTCCCGTAGGGCACACGGAAACGATAGCCCTGGGCGGCGATGGTGGCGGACTCCATGTCGATGGCGACGGCCCGGCTCTGGTTGAACCGCAGCGCCGACTTGGAATAGCGCAGCTCCCAGTTCCGATCGTCGGTGGTCACCACCGTGCCGGTGCGCAGGCGGCGCTTGACCTCTTCGCCCGGCATGCCGCTGACCGACTTGGTGGCGTCATAGAGGGCGCGCTGCACCTCGGCGATCGAGGGGATCGGAATGTCCGGCGGCAGCACCGCGTCCAGCACATGGTCGTCGCGCAGATAGGCGTGGGCCAGCACATAGTCGCCGATCGACTGGCTGGCGCGCAGGCCCCCGCAGTGACCGATCATAAGCCACACGTGCGGCCGGATCACCGCGAGGTGGTCGGTGATGGTCTTGGCGTTGGACGGGCCCACGCCGATGTTGACCACGGTGATCCCCTTCCCGCCCGGCGCGGTCAGGTGATAGGCGGGCATCTGGTGCTTCTTCCAGGCGTTCTCGCTGAGCGCCGCATCCGGATCGGCGGTGTCGCGCGTCACCACCACGCCGCCCGCACACGACAGCTTGTCGTAGGGGCTGTTCGGCGCCTTCAGCTGCTCGCAGGCCCAGCGCACGAACTCGTCGATGTAGCGATTGTAGTTGGTGAACAGCACATAGGACTGCATGTCCTCGACCGGCGTGCCGGTGTAGTGCCGCAGCCGCGCCAGCGAGAAGTCCGTCCGCAGGCCGTCGAAGTGCGACAGCGGAAAGTCGCCGGACGGGTCAAACAGGCCGTCGGCGATCTCGTCGCCAATGTGCGCCAGGTCCGTGGTCGGGAACCAGCGCGCCAGCCCCGCCGTCATCGACCGGTCCAGCGCCACGTCGAGTCCGTCGGTCACATAGGGGAAGGGAATTTCCTGGCGGGACAGCCCGACGTCGAAGGTCGCGCCATACTCCCGCTCCAGCAGGCTCAGTTGCTCGGTCAGATAGGCGCGGAACAGTTCCGGCCGCGTGATGGTGGTGCTGTAGGTTCCGCGATGCGCCAGCCGGGCGTAGGCGCGAGGCTCCAGGGCCTGGGTGCGGTCGCCGTCCCACAGCACTCGCAGCTCGGGATAGGCGAACAGGCCGTCGGCGCGCTCGGCCGCATCGGGGCGAGCGCCGGTCTCCACGAAGGCGCGCACGGCGCCTCGCAGATTGCCCACGGATTGATTGTAGAGGGTTTCGAGGCGGTCCAGCGCCGCCTCAGCCGTCATCGGCTGTGTATTGGTGTCTGTCATGGCCTCCTTTAACGAAGGATCGTGACTTTGGCGAGACGGCGGCGAGCGGACGCGCCCAGGCTTGGGGCTTATCGACACCGCGCCGGTTGCGATCATCCGCCGCATGGCGCATCTGGCGCCCATGACCGCTTCCGCCGCCCTCCCCGCCCGGCGCGAGCCCGGCTTCGTCGAGTTCGTTTGTCTGATCGCCCTGATGATGGCGCTGAACGCGCTCGCCATCGACTCCATGCTGCCGGCCCTGCCGCACATCGGAGAGGATCTGGGCGTCGCCAACGAGAACACCCGGCAGTGGGTCGTGACCGCCTATCTTCTCGGCTTCGGCGGGGCGCAGCTGATCTACGGCCCGCTGGCCGACCGGTTCGGGCGAAAGCGCGTGCTGCTGACGGGGGTGGGCATCTATGTGCTGTTCAGCCTTTTGGCGACGCTAGCGCCCAGCTTCGAAACCCTGATCGCCGCCCGCGTCGGCCAGGGCCTGGGCAGCGCCTGCACCCGCGTGCTGGCCGTCTCCATCGTGCGCGACCGCTACGAGGGCCGCACCATGGCGCGCGTCATGTCGTTCAGCTTCCTGGTGTTCCTGGGCGTGCCGATCCTGGCGCCGTCGATCGGTCAGCTGATCATGCTGGTCGGCCCCTGGCGCTGGATTTTCGCAGGGCTTGGCCTGGTCGGCGTCTGCCTGATCGTCTGGGCCGCGCTGCGCCTGCCCGAGACGCTGAAGCCCGAGGATCGCCTGCCGATCCAGGCGCGCCGGCTCATGTCGGCCTACCGCGTCGCCCTGACCGACCGCACGGCCGTCGGCTACACCCTGGCCATGACCGCCATCACCGGCGCCCTGTTCGGCTTCATCAATTCGTCTCAGCAGATCTTCGCCGACGTGTTCGAGGCCGAGGCGCAATTTCCCGCCATCTTCGCCCTGATCGCCGGCGGCATCGCGGTCGCGTCACTGGTGAATGCGCGGTGGGTGGTGAAGCTCGGCTCGCGTCGCATCTCGCACACGGCCCTGATCGGCTTCACCTTCGTGGCCGCCGTTCATGCGGCGGTGGCGCTGAGCGGCCATGAATCCATCTGGACCTTTGCGGTGCTGCAGACCCTGACCATGTTCTGCTTTGGCCTGATCGCCGGCAACTTCGGCTCAATGGCCATGGAGACGATGGGCAAGATCGCCGGCACGGCCTCGTCGGTCCAGGGCTTCATCTCCACCATCGGCGGCTCGTTGCTGGGCTTCGCCATCGGCCAGCAGTTCAACGGCACCGTCGCCCCGATGACGCTGGGCTTTACCGGCTTTGGCCTGATGGCGCTGGCATTCGTGCTGTTCGCCGAGCGCGGCAAGCTGTTCCGCGCCCACCATGCGGCGGCGCCCGCCAAGGCTTGATCTTTGCCGTCATCCGGGGCGTTGTCCGTGCTCGAAAACAGCAGGATGACGTCCACGATGATCCGCACTCGCGCCGGCCTGGTCTCGGCCCTCGCTCTCGCCGCCGCGCTCGGCGTCTCGGCCTGCTCCACCACCGGAGGCTCAGACATGCCGCCCCTTCCCGCATCGGCCAACGCGCCGGTCGACTATGCGCGCGACGTCCACTCCTACGCCCGGCCCGAGATTGCGCGCGTGCGCCACGTGGCGCTGGACCTGTCCGCCGACTTCGCGGCCAAGACCCTGTCCGGCAAGGCGGCGCTGGACATCCAGGGCGTGGCGGGCGCCAACGAGATCATTCTCGACATCCGCGACATGGACATCCGCTCGGTGTCCGACGCGTCGGGCCAGCCTTTGCAGTTCGAGGCAGGCGCGAACGATCCGGTGCTGGGCCAGCCGCTGACGATCCGCTTTCCCGCCCTGTCGGCGGGCGAGACGCGGCGCATCGTCATCGACTATTCGACGCGCCCGAACGCCGCCGCCCTTCAGTGGCTCAGCCCGCAGCAGACGGCAGGAGGCCAGAAGCCTTATCTGTTCAGCCAGGGCCAGGCGATCCTCACCCGCACCTGGGTTCCGACCCAGGACAGCCCCGGCATTCGCCAGACCTATGACGCCCGCATCACCGCGCCTGCCGACCTCACGGCGGTGATGAGCGCCGAGATGCTGACGGAGGGCGGCGAGGCGGCGGCGAACGGCCAAAAGGCTTGGCGCTTCCGCATGACCAACCCGATCCCGCCCTATCTGATCGCGCTGGGGATCGGCGACCTGACCTTTGCGCCGCTGGACGAGCGCACCGGCGTCTGGACCGAGCCCAGCCGCCTGGCCGCCAGCGCGCATGAGCTTGAGCCCACCGCCGCCATGGTGGACGCGGCCGAGAAACTCTACGGCCCCTATCGCTGGGGCCGCTACGACCTGCTGGTCCTGCCGCCGTCCTTCCCGTTCGGCGGGATGGAGAATCCGCGCCTGACCTTTGCCACCCCGACGATCATCGCCGGCGACCGCTCGCTGGTGTCTCTGGTGGCGCACGAGCTGGCGCACAGCTGGTCCGGCAACCTGGTGACCAATGCGACCTGGTCGGACTTCTGGCTGAACGAGGGCTTCACCGTCTATTTCGAGAACCGCATCATGGAGGCGGTCTATGGCCGCGACCGCGCGATGCAGGAGCAGGTGCTGGGCTACGACAGCCTGCAGGAGACGCTGGCCAGCCTGCCCGCCGCCGACACCCGCCTGAAGATCGAGCTGGACGGCCGCGATCCCGACGACGGCCTGACCGACATCGCCTATGAAAAGGGCGCCCTGTTCCTGCGCACCATCGAGCGGGTCGTGGGTCGTGAGCGGTTCGACGCCTGGCTGACCGGCTATTTCGACCGCAACGCCTTCCGGCCGATGACCACCGAGCAGTTCCTCGCCGACGTCCGCGAGCACCTGACCCATAATGATCCGGTGCTGGAGCAACAGCTGCAGATGGACGCCTGGATCTATCAGCCGGGCCTGCCGTCGAACGCGGTCGCGCCGACCTCGCCGGCCTTTGCGCCGGTGGATGCGGCGGCCGTCGCCTTCTTCCGCGACAAGGGTCCGGCCTCGGCCATCCCGTGGAGCGGCTGGAACACCCAGCAGCGCCAGCGTTTCCTCGGCTGGCGTCCGGAGGGCTTGCGCGCCACCGCCGATTGGCTGACGGCCGCGCAACTGGCGGACCTCCAGTCCACGCTGAACCTGACCAACGAAGGCAACAGCGAGCTGACCTTCGCCTGGCTGCAGATCGCCATGGCGCACCGCTACCAGCCCGCCGTGCCGACCGCCGAACGCTTCCTGACTGAACAGGGCCGTCGCAAGTTCGTCCTGCCGCTGTTCACCACCCTGTGGGGCGAGGGCGACTGGGGCCGGACGTTGGCCCGCCGCATCTATGCGCAGGCGCGGCCCCTGTATCACCCGGTCACCACCGGCTCGGTCGATCAGCTGGTCGGGCGGCCTTAAGGCCCAGCATGCCCGAACTTCCCGAGGTCGAGACGGTCCGGCGGGGGCTTGAGCCGGTGCTTGCGGGCGCGCGGCTGTGTCGCGTCCGCATCAACCGTCCCGACCTGCGCTTCCCCTTCCCCGACCGCTTCGTCGAGCGGCTGGAGGGGGCGGTGGTGCAGCGCATCGAGCGTCGCGCCAAATACCTGCTCCTGCCGCTGTCCACGGGCGAGACCTGGATCGCGCACCTCGGGATGACCGGCCGCTTCACCCTGGACGGGATGCAGCTTGGGGAGTTCGAGGAGGCCGCGCCCATCGCCGGCAAGCACGAACACTTCAGCGCCTGCGCGATCCGCGACGACGCCGTGACCCGCATCGGCTTCGCCGACGCTCGCCGCTTCGGCTTCATGGGCCTGGTCCCGAGCAGCGAAGTCGAGACGCATCCCTGGTTCGCGGCCTTGGGCCCCGAGCCGCTCGGCAACGGCTTTTCCGCCGCGCATCTGCACGCCGCCTTCGCCGGCCGCAAACAGTCGATCAAGGTCTCGCTGCTGGACCAGCGGATCGTGGCGGGGCTGGGCAACATCTATGTCTGCGAGGCCCTTTATCGCGCCCGCATTTCGCCCACCGTCGCCGGCGGCAAGGTCTCGCGCCCGCGCCTGGAACGGCTCGCGGTCGAGGTGCGCAACGTCCTGAACGACGCCATCGAGGCCGGCGGCTCCACCTTGCGCGACTTCGCCAACGCCGAGGGCGGCCAGGGCTATTTCCAGCATCGCTTCGACGTCTACGGGCGCGAGGGCGAGCCCTGCCGGGGCGACGATTGTTCAGGCCGCGTCGCCCGCATCGTCCAGGGCGGCCGCTCCACCTTTTTCTGCCCGTCCTGCCAGAAGCGTTAGCCCTCCTTCGGCTCCGGTCCCCGGAACACGTCCAGACCCTCGACCCGATCCAACGTCACCGGGCGCCCCGTCTCGGCCGAGCGGTAGATGGCCTCCATGATGCGGTGGTCCTGCAGGCCCTCCTCGCCCGGCGTATGGGGCTGCAGGTTCTCCTGGATGCACTGGGCGAAGTGGTCGATCTCCAGCGCGAACTGGTTCTTGTGCGGGATGTTGGGTGACGTCTCGGCCGCCTGATCGCCCTCGCGCATCGAAATGGTCATCGACTGCCCGGTGTAGGCGAAGGCGTCGTCGACCCGGTTCCACGCCTTCTGGCTCTGGTAGCGCAGGGTCTTGTAGTTGTGCGCCGAATAGCTGGATGAGCAGTTGGCCATGACGCCCGACGGGAAGCGCATGGTCCAGGACACATTATCCTCGACCTCGCGGAAGCGCGGGTCCGAGGTGTCGGTGACGATGCGGGCGAACACCTCCACCGGCTCCTCCCCGGTCAGGGCGCGGATGGTGTTCAGGCAATACAGACCGATGTCGGGCAGCGAGCCGCCGCCCGCCAGCGCCTTGTCGCTGCGCCACTGGGCGGGATCGCCGTGGTCCTGGCTGTTGGACGCCTCGATCAATCGACCCGCCCCATGTTCGCCCGAGCGATACAGCTCGCGCGCCCGGCGGTTGTAGGGTTCGTACTGGCAACGATAGGCGATCATCAGCTTGACGCCCGCCCGCTCGCAGGCCGCGATCATGTCGCGCGCCTCTCTGGAGGTGTTGGCCATCGGCTTTTCGCACAACACGTGCTTGCCGGCCCCGGCGGCAGCCAGCACGTCGCGCCGGTGCAGGCCGTTGGGCGTGACGACATAGACGGCCTGGATGCGGCTATCCTGCCGGATGCGGTCTCAGTCGTCGTAGCCGTAGATCGCATCGGCCGACACACCGTACTGCCGGGCCACGGCCTGCGCCTTCTCCGGCGTCCCGGACACCAGCGCCACGACCTTGGCCCGCATGGTCTCGCCGAACGCCGGCAATAGTTGCTCCAGCGACAGCCGGCCCAGCCCCACGATCGCAAAGCCGACCCGCTGCTCGTCCGGCTGCGGCGCGGGCGGCGGGCTGGACGGCGCGTCGTTCGGCCCCTTCCATTCCGGAAAGGTCACCTTGCCGTTCTCCACCCGTCCGATGTCGATCTCGGGCGGTCGTTCAGCGCCCGCGCTTTGCGCCAGGACGGGACGGGCGATCATCGCGCCCATGCCAACCGATCCGGCGACGAACAGGGTGCGACGCGACAGGCGCAGGCTCTCGGGCGGCTGAACGGACATCGGTTTCTCCAGAAGGATCGGAAAACCAATCGCCGGTGGGCCGGATCGTTCCTCGCTCGGCCGCGCATGCGACAACCAAAGGCCGCGATCCGTCGTTAGAGCCGGATCATGCGTCGCATCCTGCTTCTTATCCTGGCCCTTATGGCCATGGCTTCGCCCGCGCTTGCGCAAGGGGCGTTTCGCTCTGACCGGATCATCGTGGAGACGCGCGGGCGCGGCCCCGACGTGATCCTGATCCCCGGCCTGGGCTCGACGGCCACGGCCTGGGGACCGGCGGTGAACCGACTGGACGACAACTATCGACTGCACCTGGTCACCGTGCGCGGCTTCGGCGAGACCGCCATCGCCGGCAACGCCGAGGGCGGGATTGAGGGGCCGGTCGCCAACGAGATCCGCCGCTACATGGCCGAACAGCGGCTGAACCGCCCGGCCCTGATCGGCCACTCCATGGGCGGACAGATCGCGCTGCGCGTCGCCGCCGACGCCCGCGAAGGCGTCAGCCGGGTGATGGTGGTCGATTCCGCCCCCTTCTTTCCCGCCCTGGTCGATGCGCGCGCGACCTCGGCCCAGATCGAGCCGATCGCCCAGGTCATCTATCAGGCGCTGATGCTGTTCGGCGATTCCGCCCTGACCAGCCAGATCGGCGGCTTCGGCGGTGATCTGGGCGCGGCGGGCGACATGGTGTTCGGCAGCCTGGGGCTTCAGGGCGGCGATCGCCGCATCCTGGCCCAGGGGCTCTACGAGGTGATGACCGTCGACCTGCGCCTTCGCCTGCGCGAGATCACCGCGCCGGTGACCGTGGCCTACGGCTGGAGCCGCGACGAGAACAATCCCCGCAGCAAGCTGGAGGCCTTGTTCCGCTCCGGCTTCGACAATCTGCGCACGCCCGCCCGGTTCGAGCCCATCGAAGGCGCCGAGCACCAGGTCATGAGCGACCAGCCGCAACGCTTCCTCGCCGCCGTGCAGCGGTTCCTCGCGTCTTAGAAAAAGAAGGGTGGCGGCGCCGCGAGAGCCGTAAAGAACAGTTTAAATCCTCTCGAGCCTGGATAACCAGGTGGGCGCCATATACCCAGGCCCTCGAGCCCGGACAGGGACAGCTCCCTTCGAGTGAATTAAGGCCGCGAGGATATGTCGTCTTCCTCGAACACCGCAGCATGACCCGCCGTCGATCAAGATAGGCGTGACGGGAACGCCTCTCAAGCGGTACGGTGATCGAAACCAGGGAGATCGTTGATGAGCCTGCTGAACGCCCTCATGGGCAACGCCAACACCCTCGACGCCGCCTCGGCGACGGCTGAACTCGGTCACATCCTGATCCCCGGCGAACGGGTGGAGCACGCCTACAAGCTGGTGCGTGACCTGATCGTCTTCACCGACAAGCGCCTGCTGCTCGTCGACAAGCAGGGGGTGACCGCCAAGAAGACCGAATATCATTCGGTCCCCTACGCCAAGATCAGCCACTTCAGCGTCGAGACCGCCGGCACGCTCGACATGGACTCCGAACTGAAGGTGGCGCTGTCGGGCGGCGCGATCTTTAACCGCACCTTTGGGCGCGGCGTGGACATCGGCGACGTGCAAAAGGTGCTGGCCAGCTACGTCCTGGCCTGACCTTCAGTCCGGCTCGCGCTCGCCGACCTCGGTCGGCCGCACGATCAGTATCCAGCCGTCGACCAGGTGCAGCTCCGGCGTCGCCGCCTTGGTGAAAGGCAGGTACCAGGTCGGGCCGCCCTCGGCGGGCGCGATTTCCAGCATGTCGTCGGCGCCGAAGTTCTGCACCGACTTGACTGTGCCCACGGCCTGGCCCGCCGCATCGCGCGCCTCGATCCCCAGCAAATCCGCCAGATAGAACTCGTCTTCCTCCGGCTCGGGAAAGCGGTCGCGGGGCACGTGCAGCTTCAAGCCGCGCAGGGCGTCGGCCTCTTCCTTGGTCGTGATTTCCCTGGCGCGTCCGACAATGCCGTTCTTGTCCGGCCGCGCCTGCGTCAGCGTCAGCCCCACCGACCCGTCCGCCCGCAACAGCGGCCCATAGTCCGTCAGCGCCAACGGATCGGCGGTGAACGCGGTCACCCGCACCTCCCCCTTGACCCCGAACCCCCCGGCCACCTGCCCGACCAGGATCAGTCTGCTGTCTTCCGGCATAAAAAAACCCCTCTCCCGTCGGGAGAGGGGTTGGGGTGAGGGGCCCGGCCCCAACAGGGACGCAACCGATGCCCTCACCTTCCCGCCGCTTTCGCGACGGGCCCCTCCCTCTCCCGCGAACGGGAGAGGGATCATTCGTTCAGGCTTACGCCTGTTCTTCGGTCGCCTCGGCGGCGGGAGCTTCTTCAGCAGGCGCTTCTTCGGCGGCCGGCGCGGGCGCGGCGGCGGCAGCGGCGGCTTCGGCCTTGGCGGCTTCGGCGGCGGCGGCGGCTTCAGCCTTGGCGGCGGCTTCGGCTTCGGCGCGGTCGGCTTCGCGCTGGGCGCGCTCGGCGGCGCGTTCCTGGGCCTTCTTGCCCGGTTGCGCGCGGTTCGGGTTGTTGCCCTGGGTCCAGGTCACCTTGGCCGACAGGGTCTCGTCTTGCGACAGGAAGCGCGCGACGCGGTCGGTCGGCTGGGCGCCCTTGCCGAGCCATTCGGCGATGCGCTCCGACTTCAGGGTGACGCGCGGCTGGGCGCCGTCCTTAGGCAGCATCGGGTTGTAGGCGCCGACCTTCTCGATGAACTTGCCGTCGCGCGGCGAGTGCGAGTCGGCGACGACGATGTGGTAGTAGGGGCGCTTCTTGGCGCCGCCGCGGGCCAGACGGATCTTCAGCATTTCAGTCTCTTTCTAAACGAAGGTCAGTTCTTTTTCGGGAAGCCCGGCAGGCCCGGAAGGCCTCCCGGAAGTTGTCCGCCGCCAAGACCGGCGAACCGGTCCTGGATGGCTTTCAGTTCGTCGGCCGAGGGCTCGGCCATCTTGCCGCCGCCCATGGCCTTGAGGCGGTTCAGGTCGGGTCCGCCCATCCCGCCGCCGCCAAGCCCGCCCAGCATGGCGGCCATCTGCTGCATCTTCTTGGGCCCGCCGCGCGCCATCGACTTGACCATGTCGGCCATCTGGCGGTGCTGCTTCAGCACGCGATTGACGTCCTGCACGTCCACGCCCGCGCCTGCGGCGATGCGCTTCTTGCGTGACGCATTCAACAGGTCCGGCTTCTTGCGCTCGGCCTTGGTCATCGAGGAGATGATGGCTTCCTGGCGCAGGATCATGCGGTCGTCGATGCCGCTCTCGGCCATCTGGCCCTTCATCTTGGCCACGCCCGGCAGCATGCCCATGATGCCCTGTAGCCCGCCCATCCGCTTCATCTGCTGCAGCTGGCCGGCCAGGTCGTCCAGGTCGAACTGGCCCTTGGCCAGCTTCCTGGCCATCTTCTCGGCCTTGGCCTGGTCCAGGTCCTGCGCGGCCTTTTCGACCAGGGCCACGATGTCGCCCTGACCCAGGATGCGGCCGGCGACGCGGCGGGCGTCGAACACGTCCAGCGCATCGACCTTTTCGCCGGCGCCGAGGTATTTGATCGGCAGGCCCGTGACCGCCCGCATCGACAGCATGGCCCCGCCGCGCCCATCGCCGTCGGCGCGCGTCAGCACCAGGCCCGTCAGCGGCAGCCGCTCGTGGAAGGCCTTGGCGGTGCGCACCGCGTCCTGGCCGGTCAGGCTGTCCGCGACCAGCAGGGTCTCGACAGGCTTGGCGATCTCGGCGACCTCGGCCACCTCGTTCATCAGCCCTTCGTCGAGCGTGATGCGGCCGGCGGTGTCCAGGATCAGGACGTCGAAGCCCTGCAGCCTGGCCGACTGCAGCGCCCGGCGGGTGATCTGCACCGCGCTCTCGCCCTGCACGATCGGCAGGGTCGCGACCTCGATCTGCTTGCCCAGGGTCGCCAGCTGCTCCATCGCCGCGGGGCGACGGGTGTCCAGCGAGGCCATCATGACCTTCTTGCGGTCGAACTGGCTCAGGCGCCGCGCCAGCTTGGCCGAGGTCGTGGTCTTGCCCGAGCCCTGCAGGCCGGCCATCAGCACCACGGCCGGCGGATTGGCGTTGGTGTTCAGCGGAACCGGCTCTTCGCCGCCCAGCATCTCGATCAGGCCGTCATAGACGATCTTGACCACCTGGTCGGCCGGCTTGACCGAGCGGATGACGTCTTCGCCGGTGGCGCGTTCGGTGGCGAAGGCGATGAATTCCTTGACGACCGGCAGGGCGACGTCGGCCTCGAGCAGGGCTGTGCGCACCTCGCGCATCGCCTCGGCCACGTCCTTTTCGGACAAGGCGCCGCGCCCGGTGATCCGGTCGAAGACGCCTGTCAGCCGCTCGTTCAGAGCCTCGAACATTCACTACCTCGTTTGGCGGGTGAGAACGGCTCCATACGACAACGGCCCCTGTGGACGATCACGTCGGCAGGGGGTTCTCGCCATCCTCGTTCTTTCCTTTAGGGCTATCGGCCTATCGGCCTGCTTGAGCCCGGAGTGGGCTGTGCTCAAGCAGCGCTGGGCGCGGCAGCACAACAGAAAAGCTGTCGTGATGGTGGAGACGCGAGGTTCACTTGCGCCGGAAGCGGCGGCTTATGACGGAAAAGCGGGTGCGAGGCAAGGCGGCGATCCGTCTTCACGGACCAGGGCGGCCTCGCATGCGGCTGGCCGCCCGGGGCCGCGCCAACAACGACCCCTGAAAGAGAAAACGGCAGCTCCGGGAGGAGCCGCCGTTTCCATCGTCACCTTGGCGTTAAGTCTTAGAACGCCCAGCGCAGGCCGGCGGAGAAGCCGACGCCGTAGCCGGTCGCCTCGCCGCGCAGGTTGGAGGTGATCAGGCCGTTGCCGTAGACGTCGCGGTCGTCCGAGATTTCCGTGTCGTCGATGCCGATGTAGGTCACCGCGCCGTCCAGCATCATGCCGGGGCGGACTTCCTTGGTCAGGCCGCCCGAGACCAGGAAGCGATCGCCGTCCGGGATACGGGCGGTGCGCTGGCCGTCCGGCGTCGGGGTCGGATCGAAGCCGACGCCGCCGCGCACGGTCAGGGTTGGGTCGATCTTGTAGTCGAAGCCGATCGCGCCGGTGGTGACGTCGTCGTAGTTCTGCTCGATCACGCTGTCGCGGGTCGAGTCCACGCGAATGGCGTCGAACTCGCTCCAGCCGATCTGGTTGACCTGGGCGTTCAGCGTCAGGCGATCGTTGACATGGTAGCGCGCCGACAGGGTGGCGAACCACGGCGTGTTGAAGCTGGCGGTGCCGCCGGCGCTGAAGTTGGCGGCGGCCAGGGCGCCCGCCAGGCCCGAAACGGAGACGTCGCCGTCCAGCTCATGTTCGATCTTGGAGCGGTAGGAGACGCCGAGATCCAGCGCGCCGAAATGCATCTGCGCGCCCGCGTTCCAGCCATAGTTCCAGCCATCGCCCTTCAGGCTGTTGAAGCCGTCTGTCGTCGAGGGGATGAAGCGGGCGGTCAGACCGCCGGTCGGCACCACGGTCGGCAGGTTCGGCAGGGCCGAGGTCAGCTCCGCGTCGGCGTACTGGGCGTCGAAGCCTGCGCCGATGTCGAGCCAGTCGGTGACCTGCATGGCGACCACGGCCGACAGGTTCACCGTCAGCAGTTCGGACTTGATCGCGTCATAGCGGGCGAAGTCGTCGGCGTCATATTCGGTGGTGAAGTTGTAAGGCGCCTGAGCCGCCAGGCCGATGGCGAAGCGGTCGCCGACCGGCAGGGCCACGGCGAAGTTCGGTACAACGCCGCTCTGCACCACTTCATGCACGTGCTGGTCTCCGCCGACCGGGGCGCTGCCGCGGAAGACCGAGCCCGCCGGGAACGGGGGCGTCGGCGCGGGCAGCGCGTAGGTCAGGGTCGATCCCCGATTGTCGACGTCGGAGTCGACGATCAGGCCGTGGGCGCCGAGGTAGACTTCGCGGCCGCTGCGGGCGATCGAGGCGGCGTTCCACCACAGGGAGGACGCGCCCATGTCGGCGCCTTCGCCCGAGTTGGCGCGGCCGATGCCGCGCACCGACTGTTCCTGCAGATAGAAGGAGCCAGCCGAGGCGGGGGCGGCGACGGCGGCGGCCGAGGCGGCGAGCAGGGCGGCGGCGCTGACGCGACCGAGAATCCTGGGGATCATGTTTCTCTTTACACCTAAGATGAAGCGCGCCCGGCCTTGCGGACCCGGGCTGTCGGGGAGCGCACGCACAGCGTTCATGGCGATGAAGCGTTGCCTGCGCGGCTCGTCTCGGACCGGTTTCTGGCGAAACTGTGTCGCCCGCGCCGCAGCGGATCACGGCTGCGAGAGCTTACGCAGCGGCATGTTTGCTGCTTGGAACTTCGTTTGAGAGGCTGATGTTTGCACAGCAGGGTGGTCGCCGCCGGCCGGGGCGACGGACTTGAGCTTTCGTGCTAGGCTCTCCATCTCACGGCCGCACCAAGTCCGCATCCGAGCCTCCATGTACGAAGTTCCCGACCTCGAAACCGACCATCCCGTCCGCTCCAGCGAGATCCGCATCTACGGCCTGGACGAGTTCGACGGCATGCGCCGGGCGGGCCGCATGGTGGCCGAGGCGCTGGACATGATCGCCGAGCATGTGAAGCCCGGCGTCACCACCGGCGAACTGGACGACCTGATCCGCGAATGGACCCTGGCGCAGGGCGCCAAGCCCGCCTGCCTGGGCTACAAGGGTTATGAGAAGACCACCTGCATCTCCATCAACCATGTGGTCTGCCATGGCATCCCCGGCGACCGGGTGCTGAAGCAAGGCGACATCGTCAACATCGACCACACCGTGCTGCTGGATGGCTGGTTCGGCGACTCGAGCCGCATGTATTCGGTGGGCGCCGTCAATCCGCGCGCGAAGAAGCTGGTCGACGTCACCTATGAATCGCTGCGCCTGGGCCTGGAGCAGGTGAAGCCCGGCAACACCTTTGGCGACATCGGCTTCGCCATCCAGAAGTACGTCGAGGCCCAGCGCATGAGCGTGGTGCGCGACTTCTGCGGCCACGGCATCGGCCGGGTGTTCCACGACAGCCCCAACGTCCTGCACTATGGCCGCCGGGGCGAGGGCGCGGTGCTGAAGCCCGGCATGATCTTCACCGTCGAACCTATGGTGAACCTGGGCAAGCCGCAGGTGAAGGTGCTGTCCGACGGCTGGACCGCCGTGACCCGCGACAAGTCCTTGTCGGCCCAGTGCGAGCATTCGGTGGGCGTGACCGAGGACGGCGTGGAAATCTTCACCCTGTCTCCCGCCGGGCTGTTCCGTCCGAACTGATCGGTGAACCGGAGCCGTTGTTCAGGCGCTTAGGACGGTGAGACCCATCGTCACGGAGCCCCGGAATGACCAAGGCCGTCCTGTTCGCAACCGCCCTCTCCGCGCTGACCTTGGCCGCCTGCGGCCGACAGGAGCCTGAGCCCGCGCCCGCGCCGCCGCCGCCCGCGCCGATGACTGAACAGGCCGCCCTGCCCGCCGCCTCGGCCGAGCCCGCCGCCGCCGCAGCGCCTGCGCCGGTCGCCGCTGCTCCCTCGCCTGCGGCCGTGGCGCCCCCTCGGCCGGCTCGTCCCGCAGCGCCCGCGCCGCAAACCAGCGCCTCGCTGGACGCGTGCATGGAGGGCGCGAACACCACCATCCAGATGCGTGAATGCGCCGGCGCCGAGTTCAAGCGCCAGGACAACCGCCTGAACGCCGAATACCGCGCCGCCCAGGACCGTCTGACGGGCGCCCAGTTCACTGTTCTGCGCAATGAACAGCGGGAATGGCTGCGTCGCGGCACCGGCTGCCGCCAGGGCGAAGGCACCATCGCTCCGGTCGATTTCGCCCTGTGCCAGGCGCGCGAGACCGGCAGCCGCGCCGACTACATCGCCAGCTATCGCGGCTGATCGCGCCGGCCTCTTGCGTCGGCGCGGGCAATCGGTCGATCCTGAGGCCCGTCAAGGGCTGGCGGGAGGATCGGATGCTGGACGATGCGACGCCGCCGGCGAAGGAAAAGGCGAAAGGGGCGCCGCGTCACGGCGGGCACCGCGACCGCCTGCGGGAGCGCGCGGCCAAAGGGGGCCTGGGCGCCCTGCCCGACTATGAGCTGCTGGAGCTGCTGCTGTTCCGCAGCGTGCCCTACAAGGACACCAAGCCGCTGGCCAAGGACCTGTTGGCGCGCTTTGGCGGGCTGGAGGGGATCGGCGCGGCCAGCCACGAGGCGGTGGAGGACGTGGTCGCCCGCTCGCTGGGCTATCAGCCCGGCAAGGCCACGCGGGCGGTCGCGCTGGACCTGCAGCTGATCTTTGACGTCACTCGCCGGATCGCCAGGGAGCCGACGCAGAAGCGCACGGTGATCTCGTCCTGGTCGGCGCTCTTGGCCTATGTGCGCGTGGCGCTGCAGCACGAGCCGCGCGAGCAGTTCAGGGTGCTGTATCTGGACAAGAAGAACCAGCTGATCCTGGACGAGGTGCAGAACCGGGGCACGGTTGATCATGCGCCCGTCTATCCGCGCGAGGTGGTGCGGCGCGCGCTGGAGCTGTCTTCCAGCGCCATCATCCTGGTGCACAACCACCCGTCCGGCGACCCGACACCCAGCCGCGCCGACATCGAGATGACCCGCCAGGTGGTCCAGGCCGGCCTGCACCTGAACGTCGAGGTCCACGACCACCTGGTCGTAGGCCGCCACGGCGTCGCCAGCTTCAAGCAGCTGGGGCTGATGTAGCCGGGCATTAAGCTTTTGCAGCCATGCTGAGCGGCGAACGAGCCGAGTTTAGCCATGCCCATGTCCGCCGAAGCCCTGCACGCCGATCTGGCCGAGGCCTTTCCCGACGCCGAGATCGTCATCGACGATCTGGCCGGGGACGGCGACCACTATCGCGCGCGCATCGTCTCGGCGGCCTTCGCCGGCCTGTCGCGCGTGCGTCAGCACCAGCTGGTCTATGGCGCGCTGAAGGGCAAGATGGGCGGGGAGCTGCACGCCCTGGCGCTTGAGACCTCGGCGCCGTCCGGCAAGGAGGGCTGATCCCGATGCGCTATCGTCCGTTCGGGCCGTCGGGCGCGGCCGTTTCCGCCATCACCCTGAGCGTCGGCGCCGACATGCTGGCGCGCGGGCGCGAGGCGGCGATGTCGCTGCTGTTCGCCGCGCTGGAGCAAGGCATCAACAGCTATCGTCTGGAGACCGCCGATCCGGTGGTGGCCGAGGTGCTGGGCGAGGCCCTGTCGCACCTGGACCGCAAGCTGGCCTTGGTGTCGCTGACGCTGGGCGAGGTCGATCCCCGCCGGCAGGTGCGCGATTTCACCTCCGAAGGCATCACGGCCGCCGTGGACCGGGTGCTGCATTATTCCGGGCTGGGCTGGATCGACGTGGCGGTGCTGGACGCGCCGGGCGAGCATGAGTTGCGCTATGCCGGGCTGAACGCGCTGAAGACCATGAAGCGGACCGAGCGGCTGCGGCTGGCGGGCGTCGCCGGCGACGGCGAGGCCATGGACGCCTTTGTCTCGACCGGCGCCTTCGACGTGCTGGTGACGCCATGCAACGTACGCTCGGACTGGAAGGTGCGGGCCCGCATCCGCGCCGCGCGCGAGCAGGACATGATGGTGTTCGCCACGGACTATTTTCCGCAGGCGCTGCTGCGCGAGCCGGAGGGCGATATCTCGCCGGTGCGACGCGGCCTGTTCGGCCTGGGCGCGAAGGCCGCAGCGCCTTCGCCCGTGGGGCCGGACCCTTACGCCTTCTTGCGCCGCACCGCCCGCTGGACGCCCGAGACGATCTGCCTGGCGCACGCCCTGACCGATCCGGCCCTGACCAGCGTGATCGTGCGGGCTCAGGACACCGCCCACCTTGAGGCTCTGTCTGAAACGCCCGAGCGCGACCTGCCGCCGGGCCTGGCTGCACAGATGGAGATGGCGCGGGTCGACGCGGCGGCGTGACGCCGCGCGCCCTTGACCGGACCTCGGCCGGCGCCTAGCTGACGCGCAAACGAAAGGGTCACCCATGACCGACGCCACCCTCCAGTCGACCAGCCCGACTACCGACCCCGTCCACGCCTTTATCGCCTCCACGCTCGCCGAGCACGACGTGGTGCTGTTCATGAAGGGCACGCCGGACCAGCCGCGCTGCGGCTTCTCGTCGCTGGCCGTGCAGATCCTGGATCATGTCGGCGCGCCGTTCGTGGGCGTGGACGTGCTGCAGGACGAGACCCTGCGCGAGGGCATCAAGAGCTTCACCGACTGGCCGACCATTCCGCAGCTCTACGTCAAGGGCGAGTTCGTCGGCGGCTCGGACATCGTGCGCGAGATGTTCCAGGCGGGCGAGCTTCAGGCGCTGATGACCGAAAAAGGCGTGGCGCTCGGCGAGGCCTGACCCATGGCGCGGAGCGTGCTTCAGCCGCGCGAGGACCGCGAGGTCTTCGTCGTGCCGCTCGAGGTTCTGCCTGAGCACATCGACGCCAACGGCCACGTCAACAACGTCGTTTATGTCGGCTGGCTGCAGGATGCCGGCACGGCGCACTGGAACGCGCGCTTTTCCGAGGAAGACCGCAACCGCTGGTCCTGGGTCGCGCTGAGGCATGAGATCGACTATCTGCGCGGCATAGAGCCGGGCGCGCAGGGCGTGGTCGCCCGCACCTGGGTCGGCGCGCCGCAAGGGCCGCGCTTCAGCCGCTATGTGCGGATCGAGGACGCCCAGGGCCGGGTCTGCGCCCAGGGCGTATCGGAATGGTGCCTGGTCGATGCGCAGACGCTGAGGCCGCAGCGTATCCCGCCGTTCATGCTGGCGGTGTTCGACACGGTGGCGGCAAGCGCCTAGACGCCCCCTCCCCCTGGAGGGGGAGGGGGACCGCGCCCGGAGGGCGGGGTGGAGGGGGAAAGTCCCCCTACTTCAGCGGATTCAGCACCCGAACCTGTGCGCCCGCATCGAGCCCCAGGTCCGCGAAGGTCCAGCGCAGTTCGACGCCTTCGGCCAGTAGGGCGCGGCAATTGTCGGGCTTGGTGCGCTTCAGCGTGACCTCGGCCGGATCGCCATCGGTGACCCCAAGTTCGAAATCGGCCGCGCTGGTGCAGCCGTTGGAATCGACGCGCACCACAAGGGCGTCGCCCTCGATGCGAGCGGTGCGGATCGCCTCGGCGGGACGAGGCAGGGTGTCGGCCACGTGCACCGTGACGTTCTCGCCGCCGCTGCTGTCATAGACGACGCAGGCGGCCAGCATCGGCGCGGCGACCGCCACGGCCGCCAGACCTTTCAGCACGCGCGCGATCATTGGGCGGCAGGGGCGGTGACGACGCGCGTGGTGGGCTTTTCCGTCGAGATGACGATGCAGCCGCCCAGCAGCGGCGCGGAAACGGCGAGAGCGATGACGAGACGCAGCATTGGTGTTCCCCGTGGTTGAAGCGTTGCCGTCTTGTGACGCGGGCGATTTCGGAAAACACGTGAATAATCGGAAAGGCGGGGCTTGATCCGAACCGCAACCGGCATAGGTGCACAACCCTCCTCTCCTCCCGGATACGCAGTCATGAGCCAGCTCTTCTCGCCCGTCGCCATGGGTCCGCTTCAGCTGAAGAACCGCGTGGCGATCGCGCCCATGTGCCAATATTCGGCGGTGGACGGCCTGCCCCAGCCTTGGCACGTCCAGCATATCGGCCGGCTGGCGATTTCGGGCGCCGGCCTGACGATCATCGAGGCGACGGGCGTCGAGCCGGAGGGCCGCATCACGCCGGACGACACCGGCCTGTGGAACGACGAACAGGAGGCGGCCTTTGCGCGTATCCTGGCCGACATCCGCACCTATTCCGACCAGCCGATCGGCGTGCAGCTGGCCCATGCCGGCCGAAAGGCCTCGACCCACGCTCCGGCCAAGGGCGGCGAGGCGCTGGGGCCGGACGAAGGCGCCTGGGAGACGCTGGCGCCATCGGCCATCGCGTTCAAGGACGGCTGGCACACCCCCAAGGCCATGGACGAGGCCGACATGCAGCGGGTGACGGACGCCTTTGTGCAGGCGGCCCAGCGGGCGGACCGCGCGGGCTTCGACGTGGTCGAACTGCATGCCGCGCACGGCTATCTGCTCAGCGAGTTCCTGTCGCCGCTGTCGAACCAGCGGACGGACGAATACGGCGGCTCGCCCGAAAACCGGATGCGCTTTCCGATGCGTGTGGCGCAGGCGTTGCGTGACGCCTGGCCGCGAACCAAGGCGCTGGGCGTGCGCTTCAACGGCTCGGACTGGGTCGACGGCGGGATCGCGCTGGAAGAGGTCACCGCCTTTGGCCGGGCGCTGCACGAGATGGGCTACGACTATCTTCACCTGACGTCGGGCGGCAACGCGGCCAAGGCCAGCATCCCCGGTCGCGAGCCCGGCTATCAGCTGCGCTTCGCCGAAGCCGTGAAGCAGGCGGTTCCAGAGGCCCTGGTGATGGCCGTCGGCATGATCTTCGACCCGCAACAGGCCGAAGAGATCGTGGCGAGCGGATCGGCGGACATCGTGGCGATCGCGCGCGCGGCGCTGGACGACCCGCACTGGCCGCACCATGCGGCGGCGGCGCTGCACAGCGACGAGGACCTGCCGGTGCAATATTTCGGCGCGTCCAAGGGGCTGTGGGCGGGGTATCGGGGGTAGGTTCCCCCTCCACCACGCCCGCTGGGCGCGGTCCCCCTCCCCCAGAGGGGGAGGAGTTAGAAGCGGTCATTCCTCCCCCTCTGGGGGAGGGGGACCATGCGGAGCATGGTGGAGGGGGCCAGCCCCGGACGTCAGTCCTCGCCCACCATGGCGATCCAGGGATCGGCGGCGCCGGCCTCGACCTCGGCGACCTTGACCGCGGGCCAGCCGACCGAGGCCGTCGCGCTCTCGGTCCAGGCGGCGACCGTCCAGTCGCGCAGCTCGGCGGCCCCGGCGGCGAGACGCTCGGTCACGAAGGCGGCGCCGCGCGGGTCAGTCTCGTTGAATCCGCCCTGCTTCTCCAGCCGATAGAAGGGGATCACCATGCCGAGGGTGGTCTTCAAGTAGCCGACCGTGCGCGCCTTGACGTCAAAGGCGCCGCCTTGTGACGCGGGCATCGCGGCCTCGACCGCGTCCAGGCGCGCGATGCGGGCGGTGAAGGCGCCTTCGAACACGCCGTGGGTCTGGCGCGAGTTGGTGAAGCCTTCCGGGTTCGGATAGTCGCCCCAGCCGTTGTAGTGGATCGAGGTGTGGTGCGGCTGCGAGCCGTCGCCGACATAGTGCGCCAGCACGCCGAGGTCGCGCAGGATCAGCGCCTCGCGCCGCTCGCGGTCGACGCGGTACCAGGCCCGGCGTTCCATGTTGGTTTCGCGCGCCTCCTGCGCGCTCAGCACGCGCCAATAGGCGAAGTCGCGCACCAGCTGCTGCCAGCCGTCCATCATCGCATAGGGCAGGTAGCCGGCGTCGTCGACGTCGAGCCCGGCCTTCGTCAGGGCGGCGTCGTATTCCGATTTCAGGCGCGGCAAGGCGTCGATGCCGGGACCCTGTGCGGTCAGGGCGAAGCCGTTGTCGTCTAGGTCGATGAAGTGGGCGGTGTCGCGCTCGCGGTCATGCGGCTGCCCTGCGCCCTTCCAGCGATCCGGCTCGCGCGCCAGCTCGCCCACGTCGGCGATGGCGCCCGGACTGCGCAGAAAGGCCGGCAGGTCGGCGGGCAGCGCGCGCATGGCCGCGACCCCGATCAGCCGGTGTCCGCTCGATCCCCAGGCCTCCACCTGGGCGGCCGGAAGGGCCAGGACGACGGCGGCGACCGCCGCGGCGACGATGCGTTTCATGGGGTGATCCGATGCGCAAGAACAGGCGACCGCCTTAGCGGATCACAGCGCCCGCCTCCAGCCCGCGGCGCCCTGACGGTTTGCGCAGCGGGCGGAAGTGCTTAAGTTGGTTGGACTCCTTGCCCTTGTCCCCCGATCCAAGGCTCCACACCGGCAGGGAGCGGCGACCCATCCGGCGTCGTCTTGGTCGCCCCTGCGGCGCCCGTGGAGACCTGACCAGAAGGATACGCCATGCGCGCACAACGTATCGCCGCCGTTCTCTCTCTCACCGCCCTGACCGCCTCCGTGGCCGGCGCCACGTTCGCTCAGGACGCCGCCGCTCCCGCTCCGGCCCAGGAGGCCACGCCCGCCGCCGCCGCCGCACCGGCCCAAGCCGCGACCGGCGAGTTCACCGACGCGGAGCTGAAGTCCTATGGCGCCGCCCTGCCCCGCGTGCGCGCGGTGTCGCAGGCCTTGAACGGCGGCCAGCCGACGCCCGAGCAGACCGCCGAGTTGCAGGCCGCCGTCGCCGCGACCGGCCTGGCCACCGAACGCTTCAACGCCATCGCCCAAGCGGCGGCCAACGACCCCGTGCTGCAGGCGCGCATCGCGGTGGCCGCGGCGCCCGCCTCGGCGGCCGGTTCGGTCGGCGCCAGCGTGACGGAGGATGAACTGAGCAAGTTCGCCGCCGCCAACCAGCGCCTCGGCGCTATTGCCCAGTCGCTGAACGGCGCCCAGCCGTCGCCGGAGCAGGCCACGGAAATGCAGGGCATCGTGGCCGCCTCCGGCTTGGAGGTCGAACGCTTCAACGCCATCGGCCAGGCGGTTTCGCAGGACGAGGGCCTGCGCGCCCGCATCGCCCTGGCCCAAGCCCGTTCGCAAGGCGCGGCGCCGGCGCCCGCCCCAGCCCCGGCTCAGTAGGACGTCAGGACGTGAGTTCGTCCGCGTCGGCGACCACCGGCGCGGGCGGACCCGCCTCGTCCTCGTTCAGGACCCGGCCCTCGCGGCGAGGCGTGATATAGGGCGCCGGCTTCGGCGTCGGCATGTTGCCGCGCGTCAGCTGGGCTCCCGCCTTCAAGCCCCCGGTCAGCTGCAGGTCCAGCCGCGCCTCGTCGCGGCGACGCACGTCGCCGATGGTCAGGGCCGCCTCGCGTTCGTCCAGCCCCAGTTCCATCAGGGCGCGCTCGCCGAACTTCAGCGCCGACTCGAACGTCTCGCGCACCTGATAGTCGACCCCCGCCTGGATCAGGCGGATCGAATGCCCCCGATCATAGGCGCGCACCAGCACCTTGGTCAGCGGGAACTCCGACTTCACCAGCTCCACGATGTGATCGGCGACTTCGGGCTTGTCGACGCAGACCAGCACGGCCTCGGCCTGCTCGGCGCCCGAGGCGCGCAAGGTGTCCAGCCGCGATCCGTCGCCATAATAGACCTTGAAGCCGAAGGTCGCGGCGGCCTGGATCATCTCCACGTCGTTTTCGATGATGGAGACGTCCACGTCGCGCGCCAGCAGCGGCTGGGCCACGACCTGAGCGAAGCGGCCAAAGCCGATGATCAGCACCTGGCCGCGCAGGCCGTCGGCGGCGTCCACATCGTCGGCGTCATCAGCCGTCAGCGGGCGCTCGGGCGTGAACCGCCTGAGCAGCAGGGTGGTCAGCGGCGTCAGCGCCATCGACAGGATCACGATGGCCGACATCATGGCCGCGACGCGTGCATCGAACAGGCCGGCGGCCAGCGCCGCGCCATACAGCACGAAGGCGAACTCGCCGCCTTGCGCGAACAGGGCCGAGCGATCGACCGCCTCGCGGTGCGTCGCCTTGAACAGCCGCGCCACCCCATAGATGCCGGCGGCCTTGACCACCATGAAGGCAAGAAGGCCGCCCAGCACGATCCGCCAATCGGCGACCACCACCGCGAGGTCCAGGGACATGCCGACGCTGAGGAAGAACAGGCCCAGCAGAATGGCGCGGAACGGCTCGACGTCGGCCTCCAGCTGATGCCGGAACGACGATTCCGACAGCAGCACCCCGGCCAGAAAGGCGCCCATGGCCATGGACAGGCCGCCCAGGCTCATGGCCCAGGCCGCGCCCACGACGACCAGCAGGGCGGCGGCCGTCATCACCTCGCGCCCGCCGTATTTCGCCAGGAGGCGGAACAGCGGATTGACCAGCCAGCGTCCCGCCGCCAGCACCCCGGCCACCGCCGCGAGCGCAAAGCCGACCGTGCGCCACAAGGGCGGCGCGGCCTCGTGCGACACGCCCGTCACGCTGGCCAGCACCGCGACGATGGCCAGCAGCGGCACGATGGCCAGGTCTTCGAGCAGCAGGATGGACACCGCGCGCTGACCCGGCCCGCCGGCGAGCTCGCCCCGCTCCTCCAGCATCTGCATGATCACGGCTGTGGAGGACAAAACGAAGCCCATGGCGGCGACAAAGGCGACGGGCGCCGCCACGCCCACGGCCATGGCGGTCAGGGTCAGCAGACCTCCGCAAACCAGCACCTGAGCGGCGCCAAGCCCGAAGATGTCATGACGCAGGCTCCACAGACGCCGGGGCCGCATCTCCAGGCCGATGATGAACAGGAATATGACCACGCCGAACTCGGCGACGTGCAGAATGGTCTCGGGCTCGCGGAACAGGCCCAGGCCAAAGGGGCCGATGGCCAGCCCCGCCGCCAGATAGCCCAGCACTGAACCCAGGCCGATCTTGCGAAAGATCGGCACGGCGATCACGCCGGCCGCCAGCAGCGCCGCCGCCGCGCCCAGATCCAGTCCCGCCGTCGCCTCGGCCATGGCGCTCTCCCGCTACAAGCTGAGCGGTGAAGGTGGGGCGCCGTTCGCCAATTTGCGAGCCTTCTGACGGAGGGTTGTTTCGGACATGAAGAAACCCCTCCGTCTCGCCGACCATCGCCGCCGATCCACCTCCCCGCCGCTGAAGCGGCAGGGAGGAGAGCTATACCTCCGACCAGCGGCGCAGGAGGTTGTGATAGACGCCGGTCAGTTCGATCACGGCCTGGTTCTTGGGGCCCTTGTCGGCCGCGACGCGCTGGGTGGCCACGTCCAGGCGGAACAGCGTCTCGCGGTCGGCGTCGTCGCGCACCAGGCTTTGCAGCCACATGAAGGAGGAGACGCGGGCGCCGCGCGTGACGGGGGTGACGCGGTGCAGGCTCTTGGAGGGGTAGAGCACCAGGTCTCCGGCGGGCAGCTTGATCGACTGCTGGCCGTACATTTCCTCGATGATCAGCTCGCCGCCGTCGTAGTCTTCGGGCTCGGACAGGAACAGGGTGGCGGACAGGTCGCTGCGAATGCGCAGGCCGTCGCGACCGCGTTGGCGGATGGCGTTGTCGACGTGCAGGCCGAACTCGCCTCCGCCCTCGTAGCGGTTGAACAGCGGGGGAAAGATCGTGTGCGGCAGGGCCGCCGCCACGAACATCGGATTGGCGTGGAGCGCCTGGACGACGAGGGCGGACACTTCCTGCGCCTCGGCGCTGTCCTCGGGCAGTTGCCGGTTGCGCTTGGCGGTGGCGGACTGGTGGCCCGAGGTCATGTTGCCGTCGGCCCATGGACCGGCGTCGAGCCGTTCGCGCAACGCACCGACTTCGGCCTTGGTGAACACTTCGGGGATGTGCAGCAACATGGCGGCGCTCCGTCTCAGGCGAACGGCCCCGCCCGGATGGGACAGGGCCGTCTGGGCAGCTTAGGCTCCGGCTGCGCCTGTTAGAAGCGCAGGTTCAGCGTCAGGCTGGCCGAGCGACCGGGCGCCGGGTCGGCGTGGTGGATGCCGTTGGTGCGCAGGATGTAGCGCTCGTCGCCCACGTTCTGCACGTTCAGCTGAAGCGACGCCCGGTCCGTCACGTCGTAAGACGCGAAAGCGTCCACGCGGGTGTATTCGGGCGCATAGATACGGTTGGCGCCGCCGCCCGCCCCGCCCTGGTTGCCGCCAAAGCTGTCGGACACATAGTAGACGCCGCCGCCGAGCGTCAGCTTGGGCAGCAGACGATAGGTGGTGAACAGGCTGGCCGAATGTTCGGGCGTATTGGCCAGCGGCAGGCCCTCAAAGGCGTTGGGGACGACCACCGGCGGCGTGCCCGCGGTGGTCACCGCGCCCCGCACCAGCTCGGAGTCCTGCCAGGTGTAGCCGCCGAACACCTGCCACAGCGGGGTGATGTTGCCGGAAACGCCCAGCTCGATCCCCTGCACCTCGACCTCGCCCGCCTGTTCGAACACGCCGACGTCGACCAGGATGGCGGCGTTCTTGCGGGTCAGGTGGAAAGCGGCGGCGGACAGCGCCAGGCGGTCGCCGAAGACGTTGGCCTTGGCGCCGATCTCGAAACTTTCGCTCTCTTCCGGATCAAGAATGGTGTTGGCGAGGTTGCCCGCGCCCTGCCCGTTCGTCGCCGTGTTCTGGTCGCCGGTCGAGACCGTCGGCGGCGTCGAGGAGGTCGCGTAGGAGACATAAAGGCTGGAGGCCTCGGTGGGCTTGAACACCAGGCCGGCCTGGTAGTTGACGAAATCCCACTTGCGCTTGGGAACCGGCGTGCCGGTGATCACGCCGGTCCCGGCCGCCTGGGCCAGGTTGGTCCCCTCGGTCTGGTAGCTATCCCAGCGCACGCCGAGGTTCAGCAGGATGCGGTCGGTCAGCGAAATGCTGTCGAAGGCGTAGGCGCCCACGGTCTGGGTCACCGCGCGGCTGGTCGGTCCGCGGACGATGGTTCCGGTCCAGGGATCGTCGGGGTTTGGCGCATACAGCGGCGTGCAGTCAAAGCCGGTCAGCGGCGCGGGACACGCCGTGCCGCCGGTGGTCGTGACCGTATAGCCGGCGTTGCGGTTCGTCTCGCGCGTCAGCTCGAGGCCGACATCGTAGCTGTGTTCGATCCCGCCGGTGGAGACCTTGCCGAACACGTCGGTGACGTTGGCCAGGGTGCGCGCCGGGTTCCAGCGGTTCTTCAGCCCGCGCTTCATCCACCAGGTGTCGCCGACCAGCACGGCGTTCCCGCCGTCGCCGGGATTGGTGACCACATAGTCGTTCAGGGTGTTGGACAGGCGGCTGACGTTGCGGATGGTCACCGCGTCGCTGAACCGGTGGGTCCAGTCAAAGGTGAAGCTGTCCACCCTGTTGTTCAGGAAGTCGCGCGCCTTCAGGCCATAAAAGGCGCTGTAATCGACATCCAGCACGCCTGACGGATCGGGACGATCGGCTGTGGCGCCGCCGCGCTTGGTGTAGAGCGGGATGCCGTAGTCGGGCATCTGGTTGCTGTCGAGGTGATAGTAGCTGGCGACCACCGTGCTGTTGGTCCCCAGACCCGCCGCGAACGACAGGGCCGCGCCCCACTTGTCGTAGTCCACGGCGTTCCGGCCCGCCACGTCGCCCGAGGCGCCCATCAGGTTGAGACGCAGGGCGGCCGTCTCGCCCAGCGGCATGTTGTGATCGACCGTGCCGCGCAGATAGTCGTCCGTGCCGACGCCCGCCGAGACATTGGTGAAGGCGTTCAGCTTGGGCGACTTTGACGACAGGTTGATGCTGCCGCCGCCGGAGCCGCGGCCCGAATAGACCGAGTCCGGGCCTCTGATGACCTCGACCTGTTCGAGATTGAAGACCTCGCGTTGCTGGCCGCCGGTGTCGCGCACGCCGTCCACGAAGATGTTGTTGCCCGAGGACTGACCCCGGATGAACGGCCGGTCCGCCAGCGGCTGACCGCCCTCGCCCGCGCCGAAGGTGATGCCCGGCGAGGTGCGCAGCAGGTCCTGCAGCGAGGTGGCGGCGGTCTGTTCGATGATCGCCTGCGGAATCACCGTGATGGAGCGCGGCGTGTCGACCAGCGGCGCAACGTACTCCGGCGACTGCGGCGCGGGCCGGCGCACCTGGCCCGTCACGTCGATGGTGCCGAGGTTGGTCGACTGCTGGACCACGTCTGCCGTGACGACGACCTCCGGTTCCTCCGCCATCGCGGGGGCGGCGCACAGCATGCCGGCGGCGCTGGAGGCGAACAGAAGCGCGCGAAGGGAGGCGGCGCGGGAATCGGACATTGCGGCAGGACCTTGGCTGCGAGATTGCGATGCGGTCGCAATATCACCACCCCCTATCGACGCAATAGCTTCTGCGAATAAATCTCAGTTGCGATGCTGAATGGTCACGCTTGCAGCTTAGGCGGCGACGGACTTCATCGAGACGCTGGGGTCGGCGAGACGTGCAGGATCGACGGCCGCGTGCTTTCCGATCAACTGCTTGCCCGCCATGAATTCCGGCGGGGCGTTGACGGCCTCGACGCAGACGATGCGCGCGCCCGACAGGTGGAAGACGGCGAAGGTGGATGTGCCCGGATCGCCGCGCACGATCTGCCGATCGGCGTTCAGGGGCAGGCCGGCGATCTGCAGCTTGAGATCATACTGGTCCGACCAGAACCAGGGCGCCTCCGGCGCCGGTGCAGGCCGCCCGACGATGGCGGCGGCGGCCTGTTTGGCCTGCTCCAGGGCGTTGGGCACGCTTTCCAGCCGCCAGGACACGCCGCCCAGCGCCGGGATCGGCCGCCTCGTCATGTCGCCGATGGCGAAGATGGCCGGATCGGTCGTCCTCGCCTGTTCGTCCACCACCACGCCGTTATCGCAGGCGAGCCCCGCCGAGATCGCCAGCGCATCGCAGGCGACGGCGCCGATCCCGATCAGCACCGCATCGGCCGCGATCTCCGATCCGTCCGCCAGCGTGACCCCGTGTGACGCGACCGCCGTCACCTCGACCCCCGTCCGGATGTCGACGCCCTCGGCGCGGTGACGGGCGGTGAAGAAATCCGACAGGGTCTGCGACGCGACGCGTGCCAGCACGCGCGGCTCGCGCTCGATCACCACGGCCTGCGCGCCCAACGCACGCGCCGAGGCCGCCGCCTCCAGCCCCACATAGCCGCCCCCGACCACGGCCAGCCGCTTGCCGGGCCCCAGCACGGCCTTCAGCCGCTCGGCGTCCCGCAGCGTGCGCAGTTCCAGAAGCTCGGGATGGTCGCCGCCCGGCACAGGCAGCTTTCGCGCGGTGGAACCTGTCGCCAGGATCAGGATGTCGTAGGCCTCACGCGCGCCGTCGGCGAAGGCCACGGACTTGGCCTCGGCGTCGATAGACACGGCGGTGACCGACCGGCGGAAGTCGATGCGATGCTCGGCGTAGAAGCTCTCCGGGCGCAGCAGCAGGGCGTCGAGGTCCGCTTCGCCCTTTAGCCAGGCCTTCGACAGGGGCGGGCGCTGGTACGGAGGCGCGGCCTCTTCGCCGGCCAGCACGATGTCGCCTTCCAAGCCATACTGCCTGAGAAAGGCGGCGGCCGATCCGCCCGCATGGCCCGCGCCGATGATCACAACCTTGGTCATGAGCGGTAGATAGAGCGGCGGGTGGCGGGTGGCGAGCGCCTTCTCCTCCCTGTTCACGTAGCGAATGGGGAGGTGGATCGACGGCGCAGCCGGCGAGACGGAGGGGTTCTTTGTGTCGGACGCAACCCCTCCGTCATGAGGCTTCGCCTCACGCCACCTCCCCATCGCCGGTGGGGAGGAGAGTTGTCCCGCAACTCGCCCTTGACCGTTCCATTGTTACAGCATAATGGAACACGCTATGCCGTCCTCCCCCGCCCGCGCAGCCCTGTACGACGCCATCCTGTCGCTGAAGACGCGTCAGGAGGTGGAGGCGTTCATGGCTGACCTGTGCACGCCGGCCGAGCTGCGCGCCTTTGGCGAGCGGTGGCAGGTGGCGCGGCTGCTGGATGACGGCGGCAAGTCCTATCGCGAGATCGCCGCCGAGGCGCACGCCAGCCCGACAACCGTGGTGCGCGTCGCGCGTTACCTGAAAGACATGCCGCATCAGGGCTATCGCCTGGCGCTGGACCGGCTGAAAGCCTGAGAGTTTCGTGAAATGAGCACTGTTCAGGGACGGCTTCGCATCGCCGTCCAGAAATCCGGCCGTCTGGCCGACCGCAGCCTCGACCTGATCCGCGACGCGGGCCTGAAGTGGGTCAAGGGGCACAACGACCTGCTGTACCGGGTGGAGAACTATCCCATCGACCTGCTGCGCGTGCGCGACGACGACATACCGACCTTTGTCGCCGACGGCGTCTGCGACCTGGGCATCGTCGGCGAGAACGTGCTGGAGGAAGGGCGCAACGGCGGACGCGACGCGGAGATCGTCATGCCGCTGGGCTTCGGGCGCTGCACGCTGAAGATCGCGACGCCGCCGAGCTTGGCGTACGAGGGTCCGGGATCGTTGGAAGGCCTGCGGATCGCCACCTCCTATCCCGCCATCCTGCGCCGGTTCCTGGAAGACAACGGGGTGGGGGCCGACATCGTCACCATGCGCGGTGCGGTGGAGGTGGCGCCTCGGCTGAAGCTGGCGGCGGCCATCTGCGACCTGGTTTCGACCGGCGCGACGCTGGAGGCCAATGGCCTCCAGGCCAAGGACACGGTGCTGGAAAGCCAGGCGGTGCTGATCCGCTCGCCTGTCGCGCCCGAGCCCGAGCTGACCGAACTGCTGGACAGCGTGATCGAGCGGATGAGCGGTGTGGTGTCCTCGCAAGGCGCCAAATATGTGATGCTGAACGCGCCGGTGGCGGCGCTGGACCAGATCACCGCGCTGTTGCCGGGCGCCGGATCGCCCACGGTGATGCAGCTGTCCGGGCGCCAGGATGCGGTCGCCGTCCACGCCGTCTGTCAGGAGGCGGTGTTCTGGGAAACGCTGGAGAAGCTGAAGGCCGCCGGCGCCTCGGCCATCCTGGTCCTGCCCATCGAGAAGATGATGTGATGAAGCGCATCGACTGGACCAGCCTGGACGCGGCCGGACGCCGCGAGGCCCTTGCCCGCCCCGCGCGGCGCACGGCCGGCGATGTGACCGACGCCGTGCGCCGCATCATGGACGACGTGCAGGCGCGCGGCGGCGCGGCGGTGATGGAATGGGCGGTGAAGCTGGACGGCCACGCGCCGCGGCGCATCGCCATCACGCCGCAAGCGGTGGCCGAGGCGCGCAACGCCCTACCGCCTGCCGACACCCGCGCCATCCGCATGGCGGCCGAGAACGTGCGCCTGTTCCACCAGGCGACCAAGCCGGAGGACACGCCGTTCGTGGAGACGACGCCCGGCGTGCGGTCCCGGCTGGCGTGGCGGCCGATCGAGCGGGCTGGCCTTTACGTTCCCGGCGGCTCGGCCCCCCTGTTCTCGTCGCTGCTGATGCTGGCGATCCCGGCCCAGGCGGCCGGCGTGACCGAGCGAGTGGCGGTGACCCCGCCGTCCAAGGATTGCGGCGTTCACCCGGCCATGATCCTGGCGGCGGCCGAAAGCGGGCTGGACGCCCTGTGGCTACTGGGCGGGGCCCAAGCCATCGCGGCGCTGACCTTCGGCTGCGAGCTGGACGACGGCGTCATCGAGCCTTGCGACAAGCTGTTCGGCCCCGGCAACGCCTATGTGGCCGAGGCCAAGAAGCAGGCGACGGCGCTGCCGGGCGGACCGGCCGTGGACATGCCGGCGGGACCGTCGGAGCTGATGGTCATCGTCGATCGCGACGCCGCGCCCGAAATCGCCGCCGCCGACCTGCTGAGCCAGGCCGAGCACGACGCGGACGCCCAGGTGATCCTGGTCTCCACCAGCCGCGCGACCATCGACTATATCCTGACGGAGGTGGAGGCGCAGGTCTCGACCCTGCCGCGCGAGGCCATCGCGCGGGCGTCACTGGAAGAGGCGCGGGCGGTGCTTGTCCGCGACCTGGACGCCGCCTGCGAAATCGCCAACCTGTACGGCCCCGAACACCTGGCGCTTCAGGTCGATGATCCGGAGGCGCTGATCCCGTCGATCCGGGCGGCCGGCGCCGTGTTCGTGGGGCGGCACGCGGCGGAAACGCTGGGCGACTACGCCGCCGGCCCCAGCCACGTCCTGCCGACCGACGGCGGCGCGCGAACGCTGGGCGGGGTCACGACCGCCAGCTTCATGACGTCTATGTCGGTGCAGATGGTGACCGACGAGGGCGCGCGGGCGCTGGCCCCGATCGCGGCGCGCCTCGCGCGGCTGGAGGGGCTGGAGGCCCACGCCCGGGCGGCGGATCTGAGGGCGGCAGGATGATGGTCTTGAGCAGCATGCAGGGACCGGCCCCCTCCACCGCCTGCGGCGGTCCCCCTCCCCCAAGGGGGGAGGAATGCAGGCCCAAAATCCTCCCCCCTGGGGGAGGGGGACCATGCGAAGCATGGTGGAGGGGGAGCGCGCTCGATGACCCTGCCCGCACCCTTTGCGCCGTTGGTGTCCGGCGGCGACGGCCTGGAAAAATACCCGGACGAGGCATCCGCTCTGCGCGCGCGCATGGCCGAAATCTATCGCGTGGCGCCCGGGCAGGTGCTGCTGGTGCGCGGTCTGACGCATGGGCTGGAGCTCGTCTGGCGTCTGGCGGCGCGGGACGGCGGATCGGTGCAGGCGCCCGCGGGCGAGCCGTTCGGCTGGCTGTCGACCGTCTATCCGGCGCGCGGCGACACCATCGCCACCGTGATCCGCGCCTTGGGCTCGCTGGAGGCGGTGACGGAAATGGCGCAGCGGGTCGCGCCCGCCCTGCTGGTCGTGGACGAAGGTCTGATCGAGTTTTCGGACGCGGGTTCGGCCGTCGCCCTGATCGCCGAGCAGCCGAACCTGGTGGTGCTGCGCAGTCTGTCGCTGGCCTATGGCCTGGCGGGGCGCGCGTCGGGGCGGCGGTCGCCCAGCCGGAGACCCTGGCGCGGCTGGCCGGCGTGCTCGAGCCCTACGCCCTGCCCGAGCCGCTCGTGCGACTGGCGATGCAGGCGCTGGATCCGTCGCGGATGCTGGAGACGCAAGCGCGGATCGGGGCCGTGCGCGCCGAGCGCGAGCGGCTGTCGCGCGAGATCGGCCGGATCATGCCGGTGGAGCCGGGCGTCGGTCCCATCCTGGTGGCGCGTCCTGAGGATGCAGCGGCCGTGCTGGCCGACCTCAAGGCCTATGGCGTCGAGGCCGATCTGACCGGCGACCGGCTGCGGCTGCCGGTGTCGCTGAAGACGGACGCCAACGACCGGCTGCTTGCGGCGCTGGGACTGGCGGGCTCGAATCGGCGCACCGCCCGCACCGGACAGGCCGTGCGCGACACCAAGGAGACGCGCATCGTCTGCGCCGTCGATCTGGACGCCGCGGGGCCGGTGGCGATCCACACCGGTGTCGGCTTCTACGACCACATGCTGGAGCAGATCGCGGCGCACGGCGGATTCTCGCTACGGCTGTCGTGCGAAGGCGATCTGCACACCGACCCGCACCACACGATCGAGGACAGCGCCATCGCACTCGGCCAGGCGCTGAAGCAGGCGCTGGGCGAGCGCAAGGGCATCGCGCGCTACGGCTTTGTCCTGCCGATGGACGAGGCGGAGGCGAAGGTTTCGATCGACCTGTCGGGACGGCCCTATCCGGTGTTCGAGGGCGCGTTCGAAACGCCCTACATCGGCGACTATCGCACCGACCTGACGGCGCATGTGTTCCGTTCGCTGGCCGAGGCCATGGGCGCGGCGGTGCACATCTCGGTCACGGGCCAGGACGACCACCACAAGACGGAGGCCTGCTACAAGGGCTTCGGCCGCGCGCTGCGTCAGGCGATCCGGGTGGAGGGCGATGCGGTGCCGTCCACAAAGGGGGTGCTGTGAAGGAGGTCACGGTGATCGCCTACGGCGCTGGCAACGTCGCCTCGGTGCAGTTCGCGCTGGAGCGGCTGGGCGCGCGGGTGCGGCTGACGGACGAGGCGGCGGCCGTGGCGGAAGCCGAGCGGCTGATCCTGCCGGGCGTGGGCGCGGCCGCCTACGCCATGACGCGTCTGCGGGAGCTGGGCCTGGTGGAGGCGGTCCGGGCATTCGAGCGGCCGCTGCTCGGCGTCTGCCTTGGGCAGCAGCTGCTGTTCGAGCGTAGCGAGGAAGGCGCGGGCGGCGACCTGCTGGGCTTTATCCCGGGGGCGGTGACGCGGCTGGAGCCGGGCTCCGCCCTGCCCGTTCCGCACATGGGCTGGAGCCGGCTGGAGCGGGTGCGTGACGATCCGCTGCTGGAGGGGATCGGCGCCGACGACTACGCCTATTTCGTGCATGGCTACGTCTGTCCGGACGGCCCTGCGACGTTGGCGCGCGCCGATTACGGAGGAACGGTGCCGGCCGTCGTGCGTAAAGAGAACCGTTGGGGTTGCCAATTCCATCCGGAGCGTTCAGCCAAGGCGGGCGCTCGAATCCTCAACAACTTCATCGAACTGCCCGAGACCCCTGCATGCTGATCTATCCCGCCATCGACCTGAAGGACGGCGTCTGCGTGCGGTTGATGCATGGCCGGTTCGATGCGGTGACGCGCTATGACGAACAGCCGGCCATGCGGCTCGCGACCTTTGTGGCCGAAGGAGCCGAGTGGATCCACATCGTCGATCTGGACGGCGCAGAGGCCGGGCGCGCCACCCAGCACGGCCTGATCGGCGAACTGGTCAGCGCCATCGACGTTTGCGTCCAGTCCGGCGGCGGGGTCCGCAGCGCCGACGACGTGGAGCGCCTGCTGGACGCTGGCGTGCACCGGGTCGTGATCGGCTCGCTGGCGGTTACGCAGCCGGATTCGGTGCTGAGCTGGCTGGATCGGTTCGGAGCGGACCGCATCACCCTGGCGCTGGACGTCAAGATCGAGAACGACGTGCCCGTTCCGGCGCTGAAGGGCTGGACCGAATCGTCGGGCGTGGACCTGTGGACGGCGCTTGACCGCTATCCTCGTGGGGTCGCCAAGCACCTGCTGGTGACGGACGTGAGCCGCGACGGCGCCCTGACGGGGCCGAACCTGCAGCTGCTGTCCGAGATCCGCCTGCGCCGGCCCGACATGGTGCTTCAGGCCTCGGGCGGGGTGGCCTCGCTGGACGATATCGCCGCGATCAAGTCGCTGGGCTGCAACGGCGCCATCGTTGGACGCGCGCTGTATGAGGGCCGCTTCACCCTGCCGGACGCCATCAAGGCTGCGGCGTGACGGCGAGGCGGATCATCCCCTGCCTGGACGTCAAGGACGGCCGGGTGGTGAAGGGCGTACGCTTCATAGGCCACACCGACATGGGCGACGCGAGCGATCTGGCCGCACGATACCGCGACGAAGGGGCCGACGAGTTGGTGTTTTATGACATCACCGCGAGCCCGGAGGGGCGGACGCTGGACTACGGCTGGATCCGCGACATCGCCCGGCTGCTGGACATTCCCTTCTGCGTGGCGGGCGGCATCCGCAGCGTCGAGCAGGCGGCGCGGTGCCTGGATCATGGCGCGGACAAGGTGTCGATCAACTCCCCGGCGCTCGAGCGGCCCGAACTGATCGCCGAAATGGCCGAGCGGCTGGGATCGCAGTGCGTGGTGGTGGGCGTCGACAGCCGCCTGGAGGACGGCGATTGGGTGGTCCACAAATACACCGGCGACCCGGATGCGCGCCGCAGGGCCGGCAAGCGCACGCTGGACTGGCTGGACGAGGCGCAAGGTCTGGGCGCGGGCGAGATCGTCTTGAACTGCATCGACCAGGACGGGGTGCGGCGCGGCTATGACGTGGCACAGCTCGCGGCGGCGCGTGGACGGCTGACCATTCCGTTGATCGCGTCCGGCGGAGCGGGAACGCCCGAGCACTTCAGGGACGTTTTCGAACAGGCGGACGTGTCGGGCGCCCTGGCGGCCAGCGTATTCCACACGGGCGCGATCGGCATCCCTGCGTTGAAGCACTACCTGGCGGATCAGGGATTGGAGATGCGGGTATGATCGACGCGGCGTCCGCCCCCTCCACCACGCTGCGCGTGGTCCCCCTCCCCCAAGGGGGGAGGAATGATGCGGTCAAGACGATCCTCCCCCCTTGGGGGAGGGGGACCGCGAAGCGGTGGAGGGGGGCTGATGCAGGACCGGCGCCGGAGAGCCTTTCGTGATGATCGACCCCTCGACCCTCGACTTCGACAAGGGCGGCGGCCTGATCCCCGCGATCGTGCAGGACGCCGACACCCTGCAGGTGCTGACGCTGGCCTATGTGGATCGGGCGGCGCTGGACGAGACGATCACAAGCGGCGAGGCGACGTTCTTTTCGCGCTCGCGCGGCGGGCGTTGGCGCAAGGGCGAGACGTCGGGCGACCGGCTGCATGTGGTCGCGATCACGCCCGACTGCGACGGCGACGCCGTGGTGCTGAGCGTGCGGCCGGTCGGGAACGCCTGCCACCTGAACCGCATCAGCTGCTTTGGCGAAGCGGACGCCCCGGGGCTGGGCCGCATCGCGCGGCTGGAGAAGACGATCGCCCAACGCGCCTCGGCCGATCCAAGCGAAAGCTGGACGGCGAAGCTGATCCGGCAGGGCACCAAGCGCATCGCGCAAAAGGTCGGCGAAGAGGGCGTGGAAACGGCGCTGGCCGGCGTCGCGGGACCGGACGCGGAACTCGCGAGCGAGGCGGCGGATTTGATCTTCCACCTGCTTGTCCTTCTCCATGCGCGTCACATGGTGTTTCAGGACGTGCTGGACGTGTTGGCCCAACGGGCCGAAGCGGGCAAAGGCGCGGGATAGGCCAAGCACGGCCGTTCGTCCCGCGATCTGGGACCCATCCGGGAGACGACATGGCGGCTATTATCCTGTTCGGCGGCGGCGGCGACCTGGCGATGCGGATGCTGCTGCCGTCGCTGTATTTCCTCGAGCGGGACGGTTTGCTGGCCGACGAGCTGAAGATCATCGGCGCGGCGCGCTCGGACGAAGGCCGCGATGAGTACGTCGCCAAGGTGCGCGACGCGGTTCAGCCCCGGGCCGAGAGCGACAACGCCTGGGACGAAGACGTCTGGCGGCGGATGGAGACGCGGCTCGACTATCTGGCGGTGGACGCGACCGACGCCGAGAGCCTCAAACCCCTGAAGGCCAAGGTCGGCGACGACGAGGTCACCTCGTTCCTGGCGGTGTCGCCGTCCCTGTACGGCCGCATCGTCACGGCGATGAAGGTGGCGGGCCTGGCCGAGCGCAACAGCCGGCTGGTGGTCGAAAAGCCGGTCGGCCGCGACCTCAAGTCGTTCCGCGAAATCGACGACGCGGTGGCCTCCGCCTTCCGCGAGGAGCAGGTGTTCCGCATCGACCACTATCTGGGCAAGGAGACGGTGCAGAACCTCATCGCCCTGCGGTTCGGCAACACCATCTTCGAGCCGCTGTGGAACAACCTGACCGTCGATCACGTCCAGATCACGGTGGGCGAGACGGTCGGGGTCGGCGATCGCTGGCCCTATTATGACGAGTACGGCGCGCTGCGCGACATGCTGCAGAACCACCTGCTGCAACTGCTGTGCCTGGTGGCGATGGAGCCGCCCAGCGACCTCGACCCGGACTCGGTGCGCAACGAGAAGGTCAAGGTTCTTCGGTCCTTGCGTCCCATCACACATGAGGAGGCCGAGCGCGTCACCGTGCGCGGCCAGTATGTGGCGGGGGAACTGGAGGGCAAGCCGGTCAAGGGGTATGACGACGAGCGTGGGGAGCCGTCGGACACCGAGACCTTTGTCGCCGTGCGCGCCGACATCGACAACTGGCGCTGGGCAGGCGTGCCCTTCTACATGCGTACCGGCAAGCGCATGCCCGAGAAGCGCACCGAGATCGTGATCCAGTTCAAGTCGGTGCCGCATTCGATCTTCGCCAGCGGTGATCGGGGCGAGGTCTGCGACAACCGCCTGGTGATTGAGCTGCAGCCCGAGGAAGACATCTCGCTGTCGGTCATGAACAAGCGCCCGGGTCTGGAGCGCAGCATGCAGTTGCAGCCGATCAAGATGTCGCTGTCCTGGGGCGTCGACGACAAGGACGCGCGCCCGCCGCGCCGGCGCATCGCCTATGAGCGGCTGCTGCTGGACGCAATGAACGGCGACAACACCCTGTTCGTGCGCCGCGACGAGGCCGAGCAGGCCTGGAAGTGGGTCGATGAAGTGTCCGAGGCCTGGGAGGACGCGGCCTTCAAGCCGCACGACTACCAGCCCGGGACCTGGGGCCCGGACGAAGCCGAAATGCTGCTGGCGCGCACAGGCCGCCGCTGGAACACCACCGATGCGTGACATGCCCGTGATCGAGACCTTCGCCGACCGCGACGCCTGGGCCGCAGCCTGCGCGGCGCGAATCATGGAAACCCTGGTCCAGGCCGTGGAGGCGGACGGCGCGGCCTTTTTCGCCGGGTCGGGCGGATCGACCCCCGCCCCCGTCTATCGCCGCATGGCCGAGGTCGGCGACGTGGACTGGAGCCGCATCACCACGACCCTGATCGACGAGCGTTATGTGCCCGAGACCTCGCCGGATTCGAATGCGCGTCTGCTGAAGGAGACGCTGTCAACGGGCGAAGCGGCTCGGGCCGCGTTCATCCCGCTATTCAGCCCACAGGTGACGGTGGACCGGGCGGCGCTGATCGCCTCTCGCGCGCTGGACGCAGTCGGGCGGCCTCTGGACGCGGTGCTTTTGGGCATGGGCGAGGATGGCCATATCTGCTCCATGTTCCCCGAAAATCCCGCGCTGAAGCAGCTGCTCGCCCCCGATAATCCGCCGCGCGTGCTGGCGGTCGGCAAGAGCCGCTCGACCTCGGCCCCGCCGCAGGACCGCCTGAGCCTGAACATCCCGTGGCTGAGGGGCGCCCGGCGCAACATCCTGGCCATCACCGGCGAGGCCAAGCGTCGGGTGTTCGAGGAAAAGGCGGCGGGCGATCCGACCGACACGCCGATCGCGGCGCTGCTGCAGTCGGGCGCCGAGCTTGAAGTTCTCTGGACGGAGGCCGCCTGAATGGCCCTGCACCCCACTCTCGACGCCGTCACCCGGCGCATCCTCGAGCGCAGCCGCGGAACCCGCGCGGACTATCTGCGCCGCATGGACGCCGCCCGCGACAACGGCGTGGCGCGCGCCAAGCTGTCCTGCGCCAACTGGGCCCACGCCTTCGCCGGCCAGACGGTGGCGGACAAGCTGACGGCCATGACGGGCTCTCAGCCCAACGTCGGCATCGTCACCGCCTACAACGACATGTTGTCGGCGCATCAGCCGTTCGAGCGTTTTCCGCACATCATCCGCGAGGCCGCGCGCGAAGTCGGCGCCACCGCCCAGGTCGCCGGCGGCACGCCCGCCATGTGCGACGGCGTGACCCAAGGCCGCCCCGGCATGGAGCTGTCGCTGTTCAGCCGCGACGTGATCGCCATGTCCACGGGCGTCGCCCTGACCCACGACGCGTTTGATTCCGCCATTATGCTGGGCGTGTGCGACAAGATCGTGCCCGGCCTGTTCATGGGCGCGCTGGCGTTCGGGCACCTGCCGGTGGTGTTCGCGCCGGCCGGCCCGATGCCGTCGGGCATTCCGAACAATGAAAAGGCCCGCATCCGCGCGCTGTACGCCCAGAACCAGGTAGACCGGGCGACGCTGCTGCAAAGCGAGGTCGGCTCTTACCATTCACCCGGCACCTGCACCTTCTACGGCACCGCCAACTCCAACCAGATGATGATGGAGGTGATCGGCCTGCACATGCCGTCCACCGCCTTCGTCCATCCGGAGACCGGCCTGCGCGACGCCCTGACGGCGGCGGCGGGCAAGCGGGCTGTCGAGCTGGCGCGGACGGGCGAAAGCCGCATGGCCGACGTCGTGGACGAAAAGGGGATCGTCAACGCGATCATCGCCCTTCTGGCCACCGGCGGCTCGACCAACCACGCCATCCACCTGGTGGCGATGGCGAGGGCGGCGGGCATCATCATTGACTGGACCGACATGGACGAGCTGTCGTCGGCGACGCCGCTGCTCGCGCGCGTCTATCCCAACGGCTCGGCCGATGTGAACGCCTTCCAGGCGGCGGGCGGCGTGGCCTTTGTGGTGCGCGAACTGGCGCAGAACGGCCATCTGCATACCGACGTCACCACCATCATGGGCAGGGGGCTTGAGCCCTACTACCAGGAGCCGTCGATGGTGGATGGCCAGCTGGTCTGGCGCGACGGCGTGGCCGAGAGCCTGGACCCGGACATCGTGCGCCCGGTCTCCAACCCGTTCCAGAAGGATGGCGGCCTGCGGCTGGTCAAGGGCGACCTGGGCCGCGCGGTCATCAAGGTCTCGGCCGTCAAGCCCGAGAACCGGGTCGTCGAGGCGCCCGCCGCCGTGTTCGAGACGCAGGAAGACGCCCTGCAGGCGTTCCGCGACGGCAAGCTGAACCGCGACGTGGTGGTGGTGCTGCGTTTCCAGGGCCCCAAGGCCAACGGCATGCCCGAACTGCACAGCCTGTCGCCGGCGCTCAGCGTGCTTCAGGACAAGGGTTTCAAGGTGGCCTTTGTCACCGACGGCCGCATGTCGGGCGCCAGCGGCAAGACGCCGGCCGCCATCAACGTGTCGCCCGAGGCGCTGGCCGGCGGTCCGCTGGCCCACGTCCAGGACGGCGACATCATCCGCCTGGACGCCGAAAGCGGCGTGCTGACCACCGTGGGCGTCGGCGACCTGTCGGCCCGCCCTGCCGCGCAGCGGTCGCAGGGGCACGCCGACGCCTCGGCCTGGGGCTATGGGCGAGAGCTGTTCGGCGCCTTCCGCCATGTGGTGACCACCGCCGAACAGGGAGCCACCGTCTGCTTCGCCTTTCCTCCCGGCGAGCCCTCGCCTACGGATGCGCCCGCCGACCCCAACTTCGTCGACCGGACGGTGGACGCCTGATCCGCCGAACCGACCGCAGGAAACGACCAGATGAACGATAAGACCCTTCTCGTCGGCGACGTCGGCGGCACCAACGCCCGTTTCGCCGTCGCCCGCATGGTCGACGGCCGCCCCGTGCTCGAGCACCACGAAAGCTTTCCGGCCGAGCGCCACCCGACCTTTCTGGAAGGGGTCCGCGCCTTTATCGACGGCTGCGAGGTCAAGCCCACCGGCGGCGTGATCGCGGTGGCCGGTCCGGTCACGGACGGCGCCATCGACCTGACCAACTCGCCCTGGCGGGTGTCGGAGGCCGAACTCGGCACGCTGGGGCTCCAGCCCGTCAAGCTGATCAACGATTTCGAGGCCCTGGCCTGGGGCGCGCCCGTGGTCCCTGAGGACCAGCTGGAAAGCCTGGGCGGACCCGCGCAAGGCGATGAGGACGCCGCCATTGCGGTGCTTGGCCCCGGCACCGGCTTTGGCGTCTCGGCCTTGGTCCGCGACGCCCATGGCCAGCAGATGGCCATGCCGTCCGAAGGCGGCCACGCCTGTTTCGCGCCCGGTGACGCCGTCGAGGACGAGATCCTGCGCATCCTGCGCCGCCGCTATGACCGGGTGTCGATCGAGCGGCTGATCTGCGGGCCGGGCCTGTTGAACATGCATCGGGCGCTGGCCGAGATCGAAGGGCGCGAAACCCACATCGACGATCCGGCCGAGATCACGCGCGAGGCGCTGGAAGAGGCCAACAGCCCCTGCGGACACACGCTGGCGCGGTTCTGCGCCATCCTGGGGGCGGTGGCCGGCGACATCGCTCTGACCACCGGCGCACGCGGCGGCGTCTATATCGCCGGCGGCATCGTTCCTCGCATCCTGCCCTTTATCAAGGCCAGCCCGTTCCGCGAGCGGTTCGAGCGCAAGGGCCGGTTCAGCGACTACATGGCCGCCATCCCGACCAAGGTGATCATGCACAAGCACGCGGCCCTGCTGGGCTCGGCGCGCGTGGCGTTCGCAGAGGCGGGCTGAGCCATATAGTCACGGGCGCGTGAACCGAAGCGGCGCTGTGGCGTTCTTCAAGCTCCACAATGGAAGGAAGCATCCCATGAAGAAGATCGCCATCGCCGCCGCCTCGCTGTTCGTTCTTGCCGGCGTCGCCGCCTGCGGTGAAAGCGCGACCGATCAGGCCGCCGAGCAACAGGCCGACGCCGTCGAGGCCCAGGGCGAAGCGCAGGCCGACCAGCTGGAAGCCCAAGCGGCGGCCACTCCGAACGAGCAGCAGGAAACGGCTCTGAACCAGCAGGCCGACCGCGTCGAAGAGCAGGCCGACCGTCGCGCCGACCAGATCGAGCAGCACGGCGGCAACGCCGACGGCGGCATGACCACCGGCAACACTCCGACCGCGCACTAAGCCCGGTCAGAAATACAAGAAGCCCCCGTCGCGCCGCGGCGGGGGCTTTTTCGCGCCTTCTCCTCCCTGTCGCGAAAGCGATGGAGAGGTGGATCGACGGCGGTCAGCCGGCGAGACGGAGGGGTTCTGGACGGCGGAACCCACCCCTCCGTCACGAGGCTTCGCCTCGCGCCACCTCCCCATCAAGATGGGGAGGAGAAAAGAGAGCGACGGCCGTCAATCGATGCAGATGCCGACGCCGACCTTGCCGTCCTCGACCGAGGTGTGACAGCCGAAGTTGTCGCTGTTCGCCTGGCAGACGCCGGCGACGGAGGCGTTGGGCGCGGGCGTGGGCGCGCCGTCGGGCAGACGGCAGTCACCCTGGCACTGATCGCCGTCGGTGCAGCGTTTTCCGGCATCGGCGTAGTTCACCACGCACTGCCAGCTTTGCAGCCGTCCGACCTGCTTCAGGGTCCCGCCGCGCTGGGCGCAGGCCGAGGCGTCGGCGCTGCGCACCGGGCCGTCCGTGACGGGCGCGGCCGCTTGAGGGGCGCAGTTGGCCAGCAGCAGGGCGGCCGAGGCGAACAGGGTCTGGCGGATCATGGAGGCTCCTTGGGGCGGGCGGTTTGCCGCAGGCGACTATCGCAACCAAAGCGGCGGAGCTGAGGCAACGGTCAAGCTGCGGCGTGCGTTCATCTTCAAAGAGGATTTCCGGACATGACCTATTTGACGCGTGGCGTGTTCGGCGCGGCCAGCCTGTTGCTGCTGCTGTCGGCGATGGCGCTGGTCGGCTTCGGCGTGGAGGACGCCTGGGGGCAGATGCGGGCGCCGGACGCCTCGGGCGCCGAGGCGATCCTGGATCTCTTGGGCTACATCATCGTCGCCATCGCCGTGTTCGACGTGGCCAAATACCTGTTCGAGGACGAGGTGCGGCGCGGCAACGAAAAGCGCAGCGCGGCCGAAGCGCGACGCAGCCTGACCAAATTCCTGTCCACCATCGTCATCGCCCTGTTCCTGGAAGGGCTGGTGGCCGTGTTCAAGACCGCGCGCGAGGACGTGACGCAGTTGATCTATCCCACCGCCTTGGTGGTCGCCTCCACCCTGGTGCTGGTGGGGCTGGGCGCCTATCAGCGGTTCTCGGCGACCGTCGAGGAAAAGGTCGGCCACACCGACAAGGCCGAAGAGGCCAAGGAAGACGCCCGCCGCGCCGCCGACTAGACCCGCGTCGGCAGGAAGGGCGAAAAGGTGATGACGGTGAAGGTGTCGCGAACGTGCGGTCGCGTCTGCACCTGCTTGGTGACAAAGGTGCCGATGTCGGCGTCGCGCGGCAGGTTGAACTTGGCCAGAAGGTCGTGCTGGCCCGAGGTGGAATAGACTTCCGACACGTTCTCGACATTGTCGACGATGTCGGCGGCCACATCGTTGGCGTAGCCGAGCTCGCATTTGATGAAGACGAAGATGGCGGTCATCATGGCGGCGGCTCCTGCATCCGGGTCGGAGCCGTGTGTTAGCGGACGGCGAGATGACGGGCGAGCCTGAACTGAGCGCCGACGAACTCGAACGGCAGTACAACAACCGCGCCCTGGTCCCGGATCATCCGTCCGTGATGGCGCGCTGGAAGGCGGGATCGGAGGCGGCTCGGGTCGCCCATCCGCCCGAGCGGCTGAAGTACGGGACCGGCGAGCGCGAGCTGATGGATTGGTTCGACGCAGGCGCGGGCGCGCCGGTCGCCGTCTTCATCCACGGCGGCTACTGGCAGGCGCTGGACGAGAGTTGGTTCAGCTTCGTCGCCCCGCCGCTGCTGGCGCACGGCGTCAGCGTGGTGGTCCCGACCTATGACCTGGCCCCGCATGTCAGCCTGGATCGCATCGTCGAGCAGATGCGGATGGCGGTTGAAAATGTGGCGGCGCGAACGGGCGCAAGACCGGTCGTCACCGGTCATTCGGCCGGCGGGCACCTGTCGGCCTGCCTGCTGTCCGAAAGCCGGGCGCGGGCGGCCGTGGCCATCTCGGGCGTGTTCGAGCTGGCGCCGCTGATCTCGACCTCCCTCAACGCGGCGCTGAGGCTCGACGCCTTTGAAGCGCGCCGGCTGTCGCCCGCCGCGTGGCCGGCGCCTTCGGGGGCCGTGCTGGACTGCGTCGTGGGCGCGGACGAAAGCGCCGAGTTCGTACGTCAGAGCCGGGACATGGCCGAACGCTGGAGGGTGGATGGCGTGCAGACGCGGTTTGATCCCCTGCCCGGCCTGAACCACTTCACCGTACTGAACCCGCTGTTCGACACCGACAGCGCGCTGGTGAAGCGGATCGCGGAGCTGGCCCGCGCGGATTTTGGGCAAGTCTAGCGCAAGACACGCCGTCTTAGGCGGGTCGGTCAGCCCGCCAGATAAAGACGAAGTTGCGATGCTCGGCCCACGTCTGACCCTCCACATGGTCGCCCGCCAAGCAGGCTGCTGTATGGTAAGGCCCGACGCCGTCGCTGGTGCGGAACGACACGCACAGCCGGCCGTGCTGACGCTTCCACCGTCCCGCTTGGATCTGACTGTTGTAGAAGTCGCCCGTGACCACCCCATCCGGAAGAAGCGTGAGATTCATGGGCTGGCGATAAGGTTGAGCGGGATCGGTCGCCAGATCGACCGACCATGCGCCATCGATGCTTTGGACAGGCGGCGGCTCCTGCAAGCCGGCAAGGGCGACAAGACCAAGCGCTGCGAACATATCCGCCCCTCCAATGACTGTCGAACGACGCTCTCTCGTTCCCGCACAAACGTCAACAGGTCCGCCGCTGACGCGGTTTCACTTGACCTTGCGTCCGCGACATCGGAGGTCGGGCGCGAAGCTTTCGCAGAGGAAACCGTCCATGCTCCACGACCGTCTCAGCGTCCTGAACGCGCTGGAAAGCCAAGGCGTCGCGCCGGTCTTCTACCACCCCGATCCGGAGGTGTGCCTGAACGTCATCCGCGCCTCGGCGCGCGGGGGGGCCAAGGTGGTGGAGTTCACCAATCGCGGCGACTTCGCCTGCGATCTGTTCGGCGAGATCAACCGCGAGCTGTCGCGCACCGACCCGGACATCATCCTGGGCATCGGCTCGGTGGTGGATAGCGGAACCGCCGCCCTCTACATCAACCGGGGCGCGCGTTTCGTGGTCAGCCCCTGCCTGGTTCCGGATGTGGCCAAGGCGTGCAACCGCCGCATGGTCGCCTACTTCCCCGGCTGCGGCAGCGTGACCGACATCAGCAATGCGCACGAGCTGGGCTGCGAGATCGTGAAGCTGTTTCCCGGCGCGTCGGTCGGCGGGCCGGACTTCGTCAAGGCGGTGCGCGGCCCCCTGCCCTGGGTCAAGATCATGCCGACCGGCGGCGTCGATCCGGACGAGGCCTCCATCGCCAAATGGTTCGGAGCGGGCATCGTGGCGGCCGGCATGGGGTCCAAGCTGGTGACCGATCAGGCCGTCCGCGACGGCGACTGGGCCGGCATCGAGGCGCAGGTCAGAAAGACGGTGGACGCCATCGCCGCCTTCCGCGCCTTCAATAAGGGCTGAGCCTCAAGGCTGCGGCGGAGCCGGAGGCGGCGTCTCCGGCTTCTTGGCGTCGCTGCGGCGGGCCAGGATCGGCGCCAGCGCCCGGCGCTCGGCGGGCGACAGGCCGGTCATGATCGTCACCGCGCCGCTTTCCAGCCGCGCACGCCCGCGCATCTCGGCCAAACGCGCCTGTTCCATCAGCGCCTGAACCTCGGCCGGGTTGAACGGCTCGGCCGAGGCCCGCTCGATCGCCTGACGACGGGCCGCGCGCGCCGCATCGAAATCGGGCCGCGCGGTCAGGGCCGAGGCGCGCAGTTCGGTGCGTATACGCTCGCGCGCCGGCTGCGGCAGCGGCTGCAGCAGGGTTCCGAGGCGATCCTCGCGGCCGGGCCTGCCTTGCGCCTCCGCGTGTTTCACCGCACGGTCCTGGGCGATCCAGGCGGTGACGCCGCCGGCCACGGCGAACAGATTGAGGGCAACCGACGCGGCCAGGGCGATCTTCAGCGTGCGCGCGTTCACTCGGGCGCCTCGTCCAGAACTTCGGCGTCATCCACGCTGGTCCAGGCAGCCTGGGACAGCACCGCGTCCGCGCGCGCCGCCTGAGTGGCCTGGGTGGTGACGCCCAGCCCCGCCACCACGCCGGCGCAGGCCGCCGCGGCCCAGCCGGCGCCCAGCGTCAGCCGCAGCCCGACATGCCAGCGGGCAAGCCAGCTCTCCGCGCGCGGGGTCAGCCCGGCCTCCAGCGCCGAAGCCAGCACCCGGTCGCGCAGGGCGGCCGAAGGGATCAGGCGCGGCGAGGCGCCCAGCATTCGGTCCAGATCGCGGTCGTTCATCCCCATTCTCCGTTCCTAGCCCCCGGCGCCAGATCGGCCAACGCCTGGCGCAGCGCGCGTCGGCCGCGTGACAGGAGGCTTTCCAGCGCCTCGACGCTGATTTCCATGGCCGCGGCGGCGTCGATGTTGGTCATTTCCTGATAGTGGCACAGCACCACCGCTTCGCGTTGACGATCCGGCAGCCGCCGCAAGGCCGCATCGACCCGCACGCCCGTCTCGGCCGCCAGCAGGCCGCGATCCGGCGCGGGCCCCTCGTCCGGCCGATCGGGCGGCGTCTCCGTCGCGATCTCGCGCCTGCGCCGCAGCCGGTCGTAGCAGAGGTTCAGCGCCACCCGATGCAGCCAGGTGTCGAACTTGGCCTGGCCGAAGCTCCAGCGCGGCGCCTGTTTCCAGGCGCGCAGCATGGCGTCCTGAGCCACGTCCTCGGCCTCGGCCGCGTCGCCCAGCATCCGGTTGGCCAGGTTCAGCACGCGCGGCAGCTTGCGCGACACCATGGCCTGGATCGCCGCCGGGTCGCCTCGACCCACACGGCGAACCAGATCCTCGTCGGGGTCGGCGCTTGCGGCCAATCACGCCTCTTTCGCTGCTGACGAAAGGGCCCGCGTCGCCCGATGCGGCCGACCCCGACACGGTTCTTACTCCGAAGCCGGAGCGGGAGGCGAGACCGCCGGACGCGCCATCCGACGATGAGCCTTGCCGGCGCGGCGTTCCTCGGACGTCAGATACCCGTCGCCATTCGCATCCAGCCGGTCGAACCGCTGTTCAAGCCGCGTGCGGGCCTCAGAGACGGCGACCGGACCGCGAGCGGCATGGCCGGCGCGCGCGGGACGCGCGGCATGGGCGCGACGACCCGCGGCCGGGCGCGCCTCGAACTCGGCGCGGCTGAGCATGCCGTCACTGTTCGCATCGAGCTTGGCGAAGCGGTTGGAAGCGCGTTCCGCGCGCTGGGCCTGCCGACCGGCGCGGCGTTCCTCGACGGCGACCGAGCCGTCCCGGTTGGCGTCCAGGGCGCCGAGACGGCTGACGCGGGCGTCCACGAACTCGGTCCGGCTGATCCGACCGTCGCGGTCGGCGTCGGCGCGGGCGACACGCTGCGCCTGTGGGCCGGTGCCGACGGCGTTCTGGGCCGCCATCGCTGTCGTTCCGGCCGCGGCGCCCGCAAGCGCCAGGCCGGCTATGATGAGCTTGATCTGCATAGGCGTTCGTCTCCGATGAGTGGTCAGCACCTGCACCCCAGTCGAAGATTGAACGTCGGGGGCTTCAGCTTCCGTCGCGGGATTCCAGCACGGCCTCGAAGGCGGCGCGCGCACGGGTCCGGAGCGCCTGGAGATCGGCCTTCAGCGCCAGGTAGTCTTCGGCGCCAACCGCTGTGGCCAGGCGGGCGTGAAAGGGCTCGGGCTCGCCGTCCGGATCGACCCGCCCGTCGAAGGCGGCGGCCAGAATCTGGCTGAGCCGCTGCTGGGTGCGCCAGGCGTCGGCCAGGAGGGGATCATCGGTCAGGGCGTCGAGCGTCGAGTGGGTCAGCGGTCGGCCTTCGCCGGCGGCGACGAGCTGGCGATACTGGGCGACGAACTCGGCGTCCACCTGGCCGCCCGGCGACAGCTTCAGGTCCCAGAAACCCTGCGGCCGGCGTTCTCGGTCCATCAGGGCGCGCATTCGAGCGACGTCGCCGGCCACGTCCACGCCCGGGCGAGGTTGGCGCAGCACCCGCTCCACGACCTGCTCGACCTCGTCGGCGAAGGCGGGGTCGCTGGCCCAGACCACGCGCGCGCGGGTCAGGACCATGAACTCCCAGGTGTCCGCCTCGCGCCGGTAATAGTCCTCGAACGCCGACAGCCGCACGGCGACCGGCCCCTTGGACCCGGTCGGGCGCAGGCGCATGTCCACCTCATAAAGGCCGCCCTCGGCCGTGTGCGCCGACAGGGCCGAGATCAGCCGCTGGGTGAAGCGGGCGAAGAAGACCTCGGCCGGCCAGCCCTTGGTCTCGGACGCCGCGTCCGGCGGCGCGGCGTAGAGGGTCATCAGGTCGAGGTCGGATCCCGCCGTCATCTCGCGCGAGCCCGCCTTTCCCAAGGCGACCACCGCGATCCGCCCCCCCGGAAGCGCGCCGCCCAGCCGCTCGGTCTCCCCCCACGCGGCGGGCGCCAGGGTGCGCATGGCCGCATCCGCCAGAGCCGCATAGGCGCGACCGGCGGCCTCCGGTCCCGCCCGACCGGTCAGGGCGTGCATGCCGATGCGAAAGGCCTGTTCGCGGTGCAGGCGGCGCACGGCGTTCATGCGCCCCTCGAAGTCGCCGGCCTCTTCCGCTTCTCGCATCATCTGATCGGCGAGGCCGTCCTGTTCGGCCAGGTCGGACAGGAAGCGGGCGTCCAGCACGCCGTCCAGCGCCGCCGGCTGGCGCGCCAGGGTGCGGGCGAGGCGCGGCGCAAAGGCCATAACCCCCACGACCATGGCGAACAGGCGCGGCTGGTTCAGGAACAGGGCCTGCACCTGCACCCCGTGCGACAGGCCCGAAAAGAAGCCGGCGAAACGGGCGAACGCCGCATCCGGCGACCCGGTCTGCGCCAAGGCTTCCAAGAGGCGCGGGGCCAGGCGCGTGAACAGCTCTCGTCCCCGTGCGGTCCGGGTCGCGGGAATGCGGCCGTGATGCCAGCTGCGAATGGCGTTCCCGACCGAAACGGGCTCGGAAAAGCCCATGCGGCGCAGGGTGTTCAGGGTCTCCGGATCGTTCTCCACGCCGGTGAAGACCAGGCTGCCGTATGACGAAGACAGCGTCTCCTCGCCCTCGAACAGTTCGCCGTAGCGATAGTTGACGCCGAACAGCAGGCCCTCGACCGCCGCGTCGAACAGGCCGAGGTCCCCCTCGCCGGACAGGGCGGCGACGGCGCGACGGCGCTCGGGGTCGGCCGGCAGGATGTGGGTCTGCTCGTCGTCCAGCATCTGGACGCGATGCTCCAGCGCGCGGAGCTCGGCATAGGCCGAGGCGAGCTCCTCGGCCACCTCCGCCGAGATGTGGCCGGCCCTGGCCAGCGCATGCAAGGCTTCGACCGTGCGGCTGGAGCGCAGGGCGGGATCGCGCCCGCCCAGGATCAGCTGCTGGGTCTGGGCGTAGAACTCGATCTCGCGGATGCCGCCGCGACCCAGCTTCAGGTTCGCGCCGGCCGCCTCCAGCCCTTCGCCGGTCTTGTGCACGTGGATCTGGCGCTTGATCGACTGGATGTCGAGCACGGCGGCGTAGTCCAGGCTGCGGCGCCAGACAAAGGGCTGAAGCGCCTTCAGGAACCGTCGCGCAGAGCGCAGGTCGCCGCACACTGCGCGCGCCTTGATGAAGGCGGCCCTCTCCCAGTTCTGGCCGACGCTTTCATAGTAGGCCAAGGCCATGGGCACGGCCACGACCGGCGGGGTCGAGGAGGGATCGGGGCGCAGGCGCAGGTCGACACGAAACACATAGCCGTCGGCGTTTCGCTCCATCAACAGGCCGGACAGCGCCTTGGCCGCGCGGTCAACAAAGGTCTGCGGCTCCTCGCCCTCCTTCAATGCGACGCCCAGCAGGCGCGGTTCGTAGAAGAGCGAGATGTCGATGTCGGAGGAGTAGTTCAGCTCATCGGCGCCGTGCTTGCCCATGGCGATCCCGAACAGGCCGGGGATGGGGCCGCGGGGGTCGTCCGGCGGCGACAGGAGCTTGCCCCGGGCCCGCTGCTCGACTCCGACCGCGCGAAGGGCGGCGCGCACGGCCGTGTCGGCGAACCGCGACAGGGCCAGGGTGACCTGATCCAGATCCCAGACGCCGCCCAGGTCGCACAGGGCGGTCAGCAGATGGATGTCGGCCTTGAGGATGCGCAGCGGCTGGCGCACCGCGTCCGGATCGCCGTCCAGCGCGTCGGTCTGCGCAAGCAGCCGGTCGAGTTCGGTCTGAGGATCGGCCTCCAGCAGGCGGCGGAGGTGCGCGGGCCGACGCCGCATCAGGCCGGACAGATAGGGCGAGGCGCCGGCGGTGGGCGCGAGAGATGGCCACGCGGCCTCGAGCCGGTCGGTCCAGCCGTCCGCCTGGGCCGCCCTTCGCAGGGTCTCGTAAAGCCGCTCGGCCGCGTTCGCATCCACGACGGGACCGGCGGGACGCAGGCGGTGGGCCAGAGGGGTCGGGTCGGATGGCGTCATGGGTGGGTTGTAGATCAGGTCTGCGACGCCTTGTCGAAGACCCCCCTCCGTCTCGCCGGCTTCGCCGTCGATCCACCTCCCCGCCGCTAGCGCGGCAAGGAGGAGAGGCCGCTGCCCTCCTCCCCATCCGCGATGGGGAGGTGGCGCGAGGCGAAGCCTCGTGACGGAGGGGTTTAGCCCTGCCCCGCCGCCGCCGGCAGCACCAGGGCGACCCGAAGGCCCGGTCCGTAGCCTTCGAAGACGCCGGGCCCCTCGTCCAGTTGCACCCGGCCGCCGTGCGCCTCGGCCACCGCCGTGACCAGCGACAGGCCCAGACCCGAGCCCGGCTCGGTGCGACTGTTGTCCAGGCGGACGAAACGCTGCACCACCCGCTCGCGGTCGGCGTCCGGCACGCCGGGGCCGGTGTCGGTGACGGAGTATTCGACCTCGCCCGAGGAGCGCCGGCGCGCCCTCAGCTTCACCGCGCCGCCGGCCGGCGTGTATTTGATGGCGTTGTCGATCAGGTTGGCCAAGGCCTGGGCCAGGAACGGCTGGTTGCCCTCGACCAGCAGGCCGCGCTCGATTTCGGAGGCGAAGTCCAGCGACTTGTCCTCGGCCGCCGGTTCGTAGAGTTCGGCCATGTCGGCGGCGAGGTCGGCGGCGTCGAAAACGCGAGGATCGGGCGCGCCGCCGGCCTGGAGCCGCGCGATGGCCAAGACGGTGTTGAAGGTTTTCAGCAGCTGGTCCGCCTCGTCCAGCGCGATGGTCAGCGCATCGACGCCGTCGATCTTGCCGGCCTCGGCGTCGATCAGGGCGACCTCCAGCTTGGCCCGCATGCGGGTCAACGGCGAGCGCAGGTCGTGGGCGATGGCGTCGCCGGCGTGGCGGATCGAGGCCATGGACGCCTCCAGCCGGTCCAGCATGCCGTTCAGTCCCTGCGCCAGCTCGTCCAGCTCGTCGCTGGAATGGCGGGTGGCGACGCGCGCCTTGAGGTCGCCCTCCTGCACCGCCGAAACCACGCGGTTCAGCCCGGCCATGGCCGCCTCGACCCGGCGGCTGATGAAAATGCCGCCGCCCAGCCCCAGCAGGATCACCATGGCCATGGCCGCCCACAACGCCTGGGTCAGGCGGGACAGATAGTCCTCGATGTCGCCGATGTCCTCGCCGACGAACAGGTGGCTGCCGCCGGCCAGCGGCATGATCACGCCGATGGCCTGGCGTCGCTGGACCCGGCCTTCGGGGTCGGTGTCGGTGATGCGGAAGGTGTCCCACTGGCCGAGGCCAGGCGTCAGGTTCTCGCCCGCCTCGAACGGCAGGGTCGAGACATTGCCGGTGACCGTCTTTCCCGCCGGATCGGTCAGCAGATAAAGGTAGGAGCCCCCCCGCACGGTGCGCTCCACCAGCGCGCCGTTCAGCGCATCCAGCCCGCGCGTGCGGTGAATGGCGGTCAGCACGCCCAGTTCGTTCTCGACGTCCGCCGTCGCCCTCGCCTGGGCCTGCGACGCCGAGGCGAAATAGACATAGGCCAGGATGGCGCTGGCCGCCGCCACGAACAGGGCCAGGAACAGCAGCGTCAGCCGGAAGGGGGTGCGGCGAAGGAGCGAAGGCAGGCGCATGGTCGCTAGTGGCGAGTGGCAGGTGGCGAGTGACGAGCAAGCAGACGCGCGCCGCAGCACAGGCTCCTGCTCACCACACGCTCGCCTCTAAATTTCACCGTCTCGTTACTCGCCACCCGCCACTCGCCTCTGACTTCACGCCTCCAGCCTGTATCCCGCGCCGCGCACGGTTTGCAGCATGGCTTTCGCAAAGCCCTTGTCGATCTTGGAGCGCAGGCGGCTGATGTGGACGTCGATGACGTTGGTCTGGGGGTCGAAGTGGTATTCCCACACCTTTTCCAGCAGCATGGTGCGCGTGACCGACTGGCCCGCGTGGCGCATCAGGAACTCCAGCAGCTGGAACTCGCGCGGCTGAAGGTCGATCTCGGTGGCGCCCCGGTGCACCGTGCGGCCGATCAGGTTCATCTCCAGGTCCCCGACCTTGAGCACCGTCTGCACGCCGCCCGTTTCACGCCGGCGGGCCAGCGCCTCGACCCGGGCGATCAGTTCGGCGAAGGCGTAGGGCTTGACCAGATAGTCGTCGGCGCCGGCCTTCAGGCCCGTGACCCGGTCCTCGACCTCGCCCAGCGCCGACAGGAACAGGACGGGCGTCTGGTCGCCGCCCTTTCGCACCATCTCTACCATGCCGACCCCGTCCAGGCGCGGCATCATCCGGTCGACCACATAGACGTCGTAGCCGCCCTTTTGCGCCTCAAGCAGGCCGAATGCGCCGTCCACCGCATGGGTGACGTCGTGTCCGGCCTCGGACAGGCCGCGCACCATGGCCGTCGCCGCCTCGGCGTCGTCCTCGACCACCAGAATCCGCATAGACGCCCCTCCCCGGAATCAAAACCGCCGCCGATGGTAGCGCATCGGCGGCGATCCTGTGAGTTAAGGCTTGTTCAGCTTCCGGATCAGTCGGTCCCGCCCAGGCGCAGCACCACCGTGCCAGGGGTCTGACCCGCGCGAACGAACAGCAGCACGCTTTCACGGCCCGAACGGCGCGCCCCGTCGATGACGGCGCGCAGATCAGCCGCCGTCGCAACGGTGCGATCATTGGCGCGCGTGATCACCATGCCAGGCTGAAGCCGCACGTTGGCGAACCGGGCGGTGTCGGCGACATTGGTCACCAGCAGGCCATTGACCGACTCCGGCACGTTGAAGCGCTGGCGGTTCGAGGCGCTCAGCGGGGTGACCGACAGGCCCTCGACGACCTCTCCGCCGCCTGGAGCCTGCACACCCGGCGTTCCTTCGCCGCCTTCCAGCGACGCGTTCAGTTCAGATTGAGGCGGGCGAGTGCCCGAGCGCACGTTCAGAGCCTGACGCCGGCCGTCCCGGATGACTTCCAAGCGGATGTTGTCGCCGGGACGAGCTGAACCCACGCGGCGAGTCGCCTCTGAACTGTTGGCCACGGCCTGGCCATTCACAGAGACCAGAATGTCGCCGATCTGTGCGCCCGCACGCGCCGCCGGGCCGTCCGGCGTCACATCCGCGACATAGGCCCCATCGAAGTCTGCGGGCTGGCCGTAGGCTTCCCACTCTTCCGCGCTGAACGTCTGCAGCGTCAGTCCGACATAGCCGCGCTGGATGGTCTCGCCACGCATCAGCTGAGCCGTGATGCTCTTGGCCGTCTCCGCTGGAATGGCGAAGCCGATGCCGACCGAGCCGCCGGTGGGCGAATAGATCGCCGAGTTGACGCCGATCACGCGGCCGTAGATGTCAAAGGTCGGGCCGCCCGAGTTGCCCCGGTTGATCGCGGCGTCGATCTGGATGTAGTCATTGTAGCCGCTGGGATCGATGTCGCGGGCCTTGGCCGAGACGATGCCGGCGGTCGCCGTGCCGCCGAGGCCGAACGGGTTGCCGACGGCGATGACCCAGTCGCCGACGCGCGGCTCGGCCGTTTCCTCGAACGACACATATTTGAAGTCATTGCCTTCGACCTTGAGCACGGCCAGGTCGGTGCCTTCGTCGCGGCCGACCAGGCGGGCCGGCAGTTCGCGGCCGTCCGACAGCTTGACCTTGATCTCGGTGGCGTCGGCGACGACGTGGTTGTTGGTGACGATAAAGCCGTCCTGGCTGATGAAGAAGCCGGAGCCCGTGCCCTGGGCCGTCTGGGGCTCTTCGTCGCCGCCTTGGCCCTGCGGGGGCACGAACTGGAACGGCAGGCCGGGGATGGTCAGGGCGCGCGGGCGCTCGACGCGGGTGGTCACGTCGATCTGCACCACGGCCGGGGCGACCTGGTCGAAGATGTTGGCGAAGCTGTTGGGCGCGCCCGGCGGCGGGGAAAAGGCGCCGGCGGCGCCCGGGTTCGGGGTGATGCGGTTCACCGCCTGCGGCTCGGCGTGCGCGCCCGGCCAGGTGATAACCCCGCCGGCGGTCGCGCCCGCGGCGATGGTCAGGCCGGCGGCGGCCCCCAGAATGAACTCCTTGCGCTTCAGCATCGTCGTCCTTGCGATCCTTGTATCCGACGCCGCTCCGGCGCCGGTTTCGCGTTTAGATATAGGGCGATGACGGCGTTCGCCAAGCGGCCCGAGCGGATGGTTGATCCGTTCTAGCGCCCGTCGTGAGGCGAGGTTGCGTCCGGATCGCGGCGGACGCTTTCCTGAAGGAAAAGATCGTGCAGGCGGCGCTCTTCCTCAGGTGACAGCGGCAAGGGATCGGCCCTCTTGCGACGACCGCGCCGCACCAGCGCCAGGGCCGCGCCCGCCGCCAAGAGGAAGGGGCCGAACCACAGCAGCAGCGTGCCGATCCGCAACGGGGGCCGGAACAGCACATAGTCGCCGAAGCGGCGCACCAGGCCCTGCCGCACCTGTTCGTCGCTGGCCCCGGCGGCGATCTCGTCGCGCACCAGCCGGCGCATGTCGGCGGCGACGCCGGCAGGGCTGTCGGCGATGGCCTCGTGCTGGCAGACGACGCAGCGGATCTCGGTGAACAGGGCGCGGGCGCGCTGTTCCTGAGCGGCGTCGGGCAAGGGCCGGTCAGGCGCCGACGCCGGCTCCGCCGCCATCAGGCCGATCGCAAGCAGCGGCGCCAGCAGGATGCGACGCTTCATGCGGATCGCCTGCGACGAGCGGGCGTCGCGACCCTCAGGCGGCGGTCCAGCAGCGACAACACCCCGCCCAGCGCCATGATCGCGGGCCCCAGGAAGATCAGCCGCGCCCACGGGTTCCAGTACAGGCGCACGTTCCAGGCGGGGCGGCCATTCGCCTCGGTGCGCTCGCCCAGCACCACATAGACGTCGCTGAGCCCTCGGAAGTCGAGGCCCACCTCGGTGGTGGTCTGGCCGCCGGCGGGAAAGAAGCGGCGCTCGGCGGTGACGGCGCGCGCGCGTCCATCGTCGTAGGACGGACGGATGGTGAAACGACCCTGTTCGGCCAGGTAGTTGGGACCTTCGATCACCCGCACCTCGTCGAGGCTGGCCAGCCAGCGGCCGGCGACGACGGCTTCACCCAGCGGCAACGGCCGGGCCGCCTCGGCCTTGAAGCCGGTCTCGACCACGGCGCCCAGCACAAAGACGCCGAGCCCCGCGTGCGCCAGGGTCATGCCCCAGGCGCCGAGCGGAAGCCCGCGCGACCGGCGCAGGGTCTCGGACATGGGCGCGCGGAACAGGCGGATGCGCTCGGCGACTTCGGCCAGGGCGCCCAGGATCAGCCAGGCGCCCAGCGCGATCCCGGCGCCGGCCAGCGCCTTGCGAGGCTCGAACACCGCCCAACCCGCCAGCCCCAGCAGCAGCGACAGGCCGGCCGCGACCCACAGTCGCTGCGCGGCGCCGCGCAGATCGCCGCGCTTCCACGCCAGCAGCGGCCCGAACGGCAGGATCAGAAAGGCCAGGGCCATCAGCGGCGTGAAGGTGGCGTTGAAATAGGGCGGTCCGACCGAGATGGTCGCGCCGGAGGCCGCCTCCAGGATCAGCGGATAGAGCGTGCCCAAGAGCACCGTCGCTGCGGCGGTGGTGAGCAGCAGATTGTTCAGCACCAGCCCGCCTTCGCGGCTGATCGGCGCGAACAGGCCGCCGCCCTTCAGCCGGGGCGCGCGCCAGGCGAACAGGGCGAAAGCCGCGCCGGCCGTGAGACCCAGGATGCCCAGCAGCATCAGCCCCCTTTGCGGATCGACGGCGAAGGCGTGGACGCTGGTCAGGACACCCGAGCGCACCAGAAACGCGCCCAGCATTGAGAAGGTGAAGGCCAGCAGCGCCAGAAACACCGTCCAGCCGGCCAAGGCTCCGCGACGCTCGGTCACCACCGCGCTGTGCAGCAGGGCCGCGCCCGCCAGCCACGGCATGAAGGAGGCGTTCTCCACCGGGTCCCAGAACCACCAGCCGCCCCAGCCCAGCTCATAGTACGCCCAGAAGGCGCCCAGCGTGATGCCTACGGTCAGGAACGCCCAGCTGGCCAGCGCCCATGGCCGGACCCAGCGCCCCCAGGCGGGCCAGAACGGCGTCTGGGCGCGCCCCTCGATCAGGGCCGCGACCGCCAGCGAGAAGCAGACGGAGAACCCGACGTAGCCGGCGTAGAGCAGCGGCGGGTGGAAGGCGAGCGCCGGGTCCTGCAGCAGCGGGTTCAGCGACGCGCCCTGAACCGGCGCGGGGTTCAGCCGCTCGAAGGGGGTCGAGGTGAAGACGGCGAAGGCCAGAAACAGCGCGCCCAGACCGCCCTGCACCGCGACGGCGGACGCTTTCAGTCCGAACGGCAGTCCGCGCCCCCGCGCCAGCACCGCGCCAAAGCCCGTCAGCACCAGGCACCACAGCAGCAGCGAGCCCTCGTGGCTGCCCCAGGCCGCGGCGACCTTGTACAGCATCGGCTTGTCGGTGTGGCTGTTGGCCGCGACATTGGACACCGAGAAGTCGGAAACGGCGAAGGCGTAGATCAGGGCCGCGAAGGCGACGGCGACCGCGAGAAAGGCCGCCAGCGACGCCCCCTCGCCCGCCCCGGACAGCACCGGGCTGCGGCGCGCGCGTCCGGCCGCCGCCAGCCCCGCCTGCAACACCGACAGCATCAGCGACAGCGCCAGGGCGAAGGCCCCGAGTTCGACGATCACAGTATGGACGCTCCGGGCGTCGGAGGCGATCCGGCTTCCGGGCGCCACTCGCCGGTGGCTTTCAGGCGGTCGGCCACCTCGCGCGGCATATAGGTCTCGTCGTGCTTGGCCAGCACCTGGTCGGCGTGAAAGGTGCGGTCGGGCGAGAAGGCGCCTTGCGCCACGATCCCCTGCCCTTCTCGGAACAGGTCGGGCAGGTCGCCGTGGAAGACGACGCGGGTCGTCGCCGCATTGTCGGTGACCACGAAGGCGACAGAGCCGTCGTTCGCGTGATGGACGCTGCCGGCCTCGACCAGGCCCCCCAGACGAATGTTGCGGCCGGCGGGCGCCTTGGCCTCGGTCACTTCGGACGGCGAGAAGAAAAAGGTCACGCTGTCCTGCATGGCCCATAGCGACAGGCCGACCGCCAGCGCCAGGATGGGCGCGGCGGCGGCCACGACCCACAGCCTGCGGCGCGCCTTTGGCGATTTCGGAAGCCAGCTCACGTCAGGCGATGCTCGAACTGCGGATCGGGGAAACCGAGGTCGTATAGCGGGACGCGGGCGCGGGACCAATGCGTCACGATCCATCGGCCGGCAGACGACGTTCCAGGTCCTGGCGACGCGGATCGGCGGGATCCAGCGCGGCGATAAGCGGCGTCCACATCTGGCGCGCGCGGGCTGCGTCGCCGCGGCGCAGCGCGGCCTCGCCCAGGAAGAACCGGGCGCCCAGCTGGTCGCCGTCGCGCTTCAGGGCCTCGACGAAGGCGGCCTCGGCATCCGCGCCGATGGCGTTGTCATTGGCGCGCACCAGGCTTTCGCCCAGCCGCGCCCAGGTCGAGGCGTCGTCCGGCCGGATCGCCAGCAGGCGGCGAAAGGCCGAGGCGGCGCCCAGCGGATCGCCGGCCTCGAACCGCGCGACGCCCAGCATGGCCAGAGCTTGGGGATCGTTCGGGCGACTGTCGGCCACGCGCGCAGCGACGGCCGCCAGCTGCGCCGGCTCCAGCGTCTCGGGCCGGGTCGCCCATTCGTCGACGCGGCGTTCGAAACCATGGTCCGGCAGGCCGGGCGAGCCGGTGGCCAGATACAGCGCCAACGTGGCGGCGACGCAGGCCAGCACCGCGCCCAGAACGACGGGCCGGTCGCGACGCCCCACGACGGGCGTCGCCGCACCGGATCCAGCCTCCGCTAGCAGCCGACGCCCCGCCTCGGCGCGCGCGGCGGCGTGGGCGTCCGGCGCCAGCAGGCCGCGCGCCTTCAGCCGGTCCAGTTCGTCCAGTTCGCGCTGGCCCTCAGCCACGTCGTCGCCGGCGACGGCGATGTGCGCGCGCGCGGCGCCCAGCACCAGCCAGGCGGCCAGGGCCGAGGCAAGCGCGGCGAGGCTCCAGAAGACGATCATGCCGGCAGGCTTAAAGCATCAGCCGGCCGGGAGCGAGACGCCTGGCGAGAGGTCGCCGATGGCCAGGGCCGCTTCGGCGGCGGCGGCGCGACGGCGCACGGCGCGGGCGGCGTCCAGCGCCTTCAGCTCGGTCAGGAAACGCGCCGCGCATCCGACCAGACGCAGCGCCGCATCCGCATTGGCCGCCTCGCCGTCGTTGATCTCGTCCAGCGCCTCGTTGGCCCATGTCGACAGATAGTCGGCCAGGTCGTGACCGACCCGCGCGCGCTCGGCCTCATAGCCCAGGACGCCGGCGGCGGGGCGCAGGGCTTCGATGCAGGGCAGCAGGTCGGCGGCCAGCGCCATCGCCTCGCCGTCCGGCGGCGCGTCCAGCCAGGGGGCCAGGCGCTTCATGCGGCCAACAATGGTGCGCTTGTGCTGAGGCAAGGCGGCGTGAACGGCCGAGGCCGCCGACTGCAGCAGGCCGGACGCCGCACCGGAGACGCCCACCCGCGCAAGCCGCGCCGACTGGCCCCAGGCGGTGTCAGGTTTCAGTTGCAGCGCCAGGTCCAGTTCGGCCAGCACATCGGCGCACCACAGGATGTCGGCGGTGACGCGCGCGGCGTTGTCGGGGCCGAGGCGGCGGCTCGCCTCGCCGATCCGCTCGACCCGCGCCTGGACGGCCTGCAGCAGCCGCTCGACGAACACGCCCATGTCGGACTGGCTGAGCACGCCCTGATGGTCGGCAAGCTTGGACGTGCGGGTCACGACGCGCAGCATGCGTCCGGCCTCGGGCGCGTGGGCGAACAGGATGTCCACCATGCGCCGTCCGCCCGCGTCCGCGACAGCCTCGGCGTCGCGGATCAGCAGGCGAAGGCTCGCCAGTTGCTCGGGGTCCGGCCGGTCCAGCCACGCCGGCAGGGCGGAGACGCCGGCTCGGGCCAGGTGCGCCAGGTCGAGGCAGCCGGCCAGTTCCGCGACCCGCGGATCGCGGTTGGAGCCGCCGCCGTCCGGCCATACGGCGCCTGGGTCGTCGCGCAGCATCCCGGCCGCGCGGGCGCACAATCGATCCGCCGCTGCCGCCGCGTCCGCATCGCCCGTGTCGAGAAAGGCGGCGAGATCGGGCGCCTCGCGCTCCACCCGCCGCCACAAGGTCGTCAGGACGGAGGGTGGAAAACTGAGGCTCGGCGTTTCGTCGGCGCGGGGCCTGAACATCGGCAGCAGCGGCGCAAAGGCGACGGCGCGGCGACGCCGGCTCACGCCTTCCTCGTCCAGCATGGCCGCCAGCTCGACCGCGCCCTCGCCCGGCAGGGCGCCGACCGCCATCGTCAGGCCGCCCAGAACCGCGTCGGGGCAGGCTTCGACCACGCAAAGAAGCGCGGAACGGCGAGCGGGAGAAAGGGCGGGCAACAAGACCCTCCTTCAATCAGGGGAGCCGAGCTTGCGACCACAGCGGTTAACAACCGCCTCCCGCCTTTCCCTCCCCGTTCGGGGAGGGTGGCTGAGCCACGAAGGGGCGAGGCCGGGTGGGGGCGGCTAGGCGCCCTTAGACAATCTCTTCGGCCTCAGACCTAGCGATTCTGCCGGGCCGCCCCCACCCGGTCGCTGGCGCGACCACCCTCCCCGTTGGGGGGGGAGAACGATGCGACTGATGCCGATCAGACCTCAGCCGCGGGCAGTTCGAGCACCGTCTTCAGCCCGCCGAGGTCGCTGTCGGCGAGCGTCAGTCGGCCGCCGTAGGCGCGGGTCAGGTCATCCACAATCGACAGGCCAAGGCCCGATCCCGGCGCGTCCTCGTCCAGCCGGGCGCCGCGCTTCATCACCTCGTCGCGGCGGTCGGCGGGCAGGCCCGGGCCATCGTCCTCGATCACGGCGATCATCTGGCCCAGGCCATTGGGCCCGGCCGAGACGCGCACGCGCCGCCGGGACCATTTGGCGGCGTTCTCGATCAGGTTGCCGAGGATTTCCTGAAGGTCCTGGCGCTCGCCCAGGAACGCCAGGTCGTCAGGCGCGCGCCAGTCGATCTCCACACCCTTGTCGGCAAACACCCGCTCCAGCATCACGGCCAACTCGTCGACCACTTCGCCCACCGGCGTGCTCTCGCCCAGACCGTGGGCGGCGCGGGCGGCGGCACGGGCGCGGCGAAGATGGTGATCGACCTGGCCCTGCATCACCTGGGTCTGGCGCCGCACGATCTCGGGCAGGGCGCCGTCCTGCGTTCCGGCCTCCGCCAGCATGACCGACAGGGGCGTCTTCAGCGCATGCGCCAGGTTGCCGACGTGAGTGCGCTGGCGCTCCACCACTTCCTGGTTGTGGTCCAGCAGCCGGTTGACCTGTTCGGCCAGCGGCTGGATCTCGACAGGATAGTCGCGCTCGATCCGCGCGGCCTTGCCCTTGCGAACGGCGGCGATCTCGTTCCTGAGTTCATAGAGCGGGCGCAGACCCACCTGAACCTGGATAAAGACCGCCGTCACCAGGCCAAAGCCCAGCAGCAGCAGCGATATCCAGGTGATGGTGGCGAACTGGCGCGTATCCGCGTCGATGTTTGAGCGATCGATGGCGGCCAGAAAGACCACCGGCTGCTCGCGTCCCGGCAGGCGCTTCATGCTGGCGGCGACGCGCAGCGGCTCGTCGGCGGGACCAAAGGCGTTGTAGCTGATGGTCTGGCCGAACGCCTCCTCCAGCCGGCGCGGCAGGTCGCGCGGCACCACCAGGTCGGCGTCGTACAGCGACTGCGATCGTGTCAGGGTGCGAAGCCCGTTCTCGCCCGTCGGCTCGGCCACCACCCAGTATTTGCCGGAGAAGACGCGCAGCGTTCGCGCATCCAGGATCTGGGGCGTGACCACCGTGTCCTGCGGCGTCACGGCCGAGCGCACCACCAGTTCGTCGATGGAGGCGCTGAGCACATTGCCCAGCCGGCGCAGGGCGGATTCCTGAAACTGGTTGGTCAGCACCAGACCGGTGATGATCAGGGCCAGCACGATCCAGCCGGAAGCCAGCCAGATCAGGCGCCGCGTCAGCGACCGGCCCGGCCGCCCAATCCATCGGCTCCAGCCGTTCGCCCCCGCCATGTCCGCCCTTTACGCCGCCTCGGCCTCGCCCGCCAGCGGCGTCAGGCGATAGCCCAGGCCGCGCACCGTCTCGATGCGGTCCGAGCCGATCTTCTTGCGCAGCCGGCCGACGAACACCTCGATGGTGTTCGAGTCGCGGTCGAAGTCCTGATCATACAGGTGCTCCACCAGCTCGGTGCGGCTGATGACCCGTCCCTGATGCATCATCATGTAGTGCAGCAGCCGGTATTCCAGCGACGTCAGGCGCAGCGGCTCGCCGTTGACGCTGGCGCGCGCCGCGCGGGGATCGAGACGCAAGCCCCCGCACGACAGCGTCGCCGCCGCATGACCCGCAGAGCGGCGCAGCAGGGCGCGCAGCCTCGCCAGCAACTCTTCGGTGTGGAAAGGCTTGGTCAGGTAATCGTCGGCTCCGGCGTCGAAGCCCGACACCTTGTCCGACCAGGCCGCGCGGGCGGTCAGGATCAGCACGGGCGTGGTCTTGCCCTCGCGCCGCCACCGCTCCAGCACCGAGACGCCGTCGATCTTGGGCAGGCCGAGGTCGAGCACCACCACGTCATAGGGCTCGGTGTCGCCCAGGAACCAGGCCTCCTCGCCGTCCGGGGCGTGATCAACGGCATAGCCTGCGTCCGTCAGCGCGGTCTTCAACTGGCGCGACAGGTCGGCGTCGTCTTCTACGAGCAGGATGCGCATAGCTTAGCGTTCTCCAAGGATGCGGCCGCTGCGGCCGTCCACGGTGATGTCGGCCACGCGGCCGCCCGGATATTCCCATCGCACCACGACCACGTCGCCGCGCGGGCTCACGCCCAGCATGCGGCCCTGGCGGCCCAAGGCCACGCGGCGCACCACATCCCCCAGATCGACGCGCTGGGGCGACGCCTCGGTCTGACGTTCGCGGCGGTCGTCGTCGCGGGGTCGCCGCGACTGATCGTCCACGGGCGAGGCCGCCACGGCGGTCGACATGGAGGCGGCGAGAACAAGGGGAACAACAAATCGGAACATGGCCGTGGAAATAGCGGAGCCCCTCTGAACAGCCGCTGAACGAGACCGGCAGAATTCAAACGCTTAGGTTGAGATGATCGGCCCCGGCGCCTGGCGGCTACGATGAACGCCGGATGACGCGGACCGTTCAGATGCGGCTCAGCCGACATGCGTCAGGTTCACAGCCATCGCAGCCGCTTCCGACTGCGTCGCATCGCAAAGGAACGATCTGATGATCAAGAAGACGCTCATCCCCGCCCTGGCCCCCGTCCTGGCTCTTGTCGCCGCCTCCGTGGCGCTGCCCGCCGCCGCCGCTCAGCCCCAGCAGGGTCACGGCCGCCCGCCTGTCTATGCCGACGCCGGCGGCTGGAACAGCATCAACGCTCGCCAGGCGAATCTGGACCGGCGCATCGACCAGGGCGTGCGCAACGGCGCGCTGAGCCGGCGCGAGGCCACCCGGCTGCGCGGCGAGTTCGGCTCGCTGGTGAGGCTGGAGGCCAACTATCGCCGTGGCGGCCTGAGCCGCTGGGAGCGTGACGACCTGAACCGTCGCTTCGACCGTCTCGCCGCCCAGGTCCGCAGCGAGCGCCGAGACGGCGACAATCGTCGCGGCTGATCCCTTTCACCTGTTGAAACAGGGGCGCGGCTCGAAAGGGCCGCGCCCTTTGGCGTGCATCGAAGCCGTCGGCTGCGTGATGATCGACCCTGGCTCGGAACCGGGCGACGAGATGCGCGTATCAGGGGCCCATCTGAAGAGAATATCCGCGCGATGATCCCCCAGACTCTGACCGCTGCCCCCGCCACGGACTCCGTGAGCGATCCAGAGGCCTTTCACCGGCGCATGTCGCGCTGGAACAACCGTCGCCTGGCGCCCGCGACGCCGCATGCCGGCTGGCAGGACGCCGCGCGCGAGGACGCCGAGATGATCCTTCTGGAAGGCGCCTTCGTCGAGCGGATGCGCCAGGACGCGCAACCTTGGCTGAAGGACCTGCCCACCGACGTCGACGGCTTTGTCGCCTGGTTCGAGAACCTGCTGGGCAAGGGTCCCGGCGAGAGCGACCCGCTGTTCCCCTGGCTGGCCGAGGAGGCCAGCTACGAGGAGATGCGCTGGTTCCTGCTGCAGGAAGTGGCGGGCGAGGCCGGGTTCGAGGATCTGGTGGCCTATGCCCAGGTCAAGATGCCGACCCGGCCCAAGCTCGAACTCGCGCGCAACTACTGGGACGAGATGGGGCGCGGCAACGAGGGCGGCATGCACGGCCCGATGCTGCAGAAGCTGGCCGACAAGCTGGACCTGCATCCGATCATCGAGGGCACGGTTTGGCCGTCGCTGGCGCTGGGCAACACCCTGGTCGCCTTCTCGACCACGCGCCGCTACGCCTATCACGCTCTGGGCGCGCTGGGCGCGGTCGAGCTGACGGCCCCGTGGCGGGCGGATCATGTGGCGCGCGGCCTGAAGCGCGTCGGCGTCGGGGCCGAGCGGAAATATTTCGCCCTGCACGCCACGCTGGATGTCGAACATTCGCGCACCTGGAACGAGGAGGTGCTGCGTCCGCTGGCGGCCGACCGTCCCGAATGCATCCCCAGCCTGGCCGAAGGCGCGGTGATGCGGCTGATGGCCGGCGCGCGCTGTTTCGAAGCCTACCGCGCCCACCTGTGGGCCGAGCCGCTGCGCCAGAGCGCCTGAACCCTCGGAAGAACCGGCCTGCGTCGCGGCGACGAGCCGAGTGGCGACCCCGGGAGGACTCCAACCTCCGACCTCGGCTTTAGGAAAGCCTTGCTCTATGCAGCTGAGCTACGGGGCCACGCGGCGACGGAGTAGCGGGTCGGGGGCGTTCGGGAAAGAGGCGGCGGGGGAAAAGCCGTCGGCGCGGTCGTCTTGTGGTTCAGCGGAGTTAACCTACGACATGTGGCGGTGAACAGGGGCGGAACGGGGCTGTGTGGCCGATTCGGTCCCGATTCGTTTCCCTGTCGTTCCGCCTTGGCGGCCGTCGCGTTAACTTTCGGCGATGTGGGCGGAGACGGCGTGCAGGCCCGCGAGCAGCTGGGCGCTGGCTTCGCTGACGCGGCAGCCCTCGGCCAGGATCAGGGTCAGGGCGCGGGCGTGAACGCCGACGGCCGGCCAGGACCAGGCGCCGCGCTCGCTCATGCGGTCGGCGATGTCGCACAGGCTGTAGGCGGCCTCATAGAACGGGCCGGTGTCGATAAAGCCGGCGATGTCCAGAAGCGCGGTGCCCAGGGCGTAGACCTGCGGCTCCGTCCCCGGTGCGCCCGCCGCGCACAGGGCGTCCAGCCGCTGCACGGTGGCGGACAGGGTGCGCAGCGCCTGGTCGCGCTGGGCGGACAGGGCCGTGTTGGCCATGCGCTCGGCCTCGCCCACCGTGCGGCCGCCCTCGGCGGAGGCCATCTGACGCGACAGGCTGGAGCGCACGCGCACCATCTTGGGCGGGCGGGACAGGCTCACAGGGCCACCCGCGTGGGCTTCATCAGCATGTCGATGTCCGACTGATCCATGTTGGCCTCCACCGCCTCGCCCAATTCGCCGCTCAGATCCCCGGCGCGGCGGCCGTCCATGCCGGCGGGGGGGCCGGCGTTGCGGACCCGGCGATCGGGGCCGCAGTAGGTGTCGCAATCCACGAATTCGCGCTCGTCACGCCCCAGCCACAGGATGCGCTGAAGCAGCACGGCGGGCGTCAGGGGCTTGGCGACCACGAAGCTGGCGCCGCAGTCGCGGCTCTTGTGCACGCGCGACTGGGCGGCGTGGCCCGTCAGCATGATGACCGGCGTATAGCGCATCGGCTCTGGCGTCTCGCGCCGCAGCCAGGTGATGAAGTCATAGCCGTCCATGTCCGGCATGACGCAATCGACCAGGATCAGATCGACGGGCCGGCGGCGCAGGATCTGCGCGCCCTCGGAAGCCGAGCCGCACTTGATCTGCTCCTTGACGCCGAAGCCGTGGAAGATCGAGCTGAGCATGTCCAGCGCCTGCTGATTGTCGTCGATCAGCAGGACGCTGGAGTGGCTGAGATTGATGCGGTCGGAAGACGCGGGCCGGGACATGGCCGGTCTCAGTCGAACAGCTGCAGGTCGCCGGCTGCGGCGCCTTGATCAGCTTGGCGGCTCAGGGCCGGGCGCAGGCGCTGGGCCATGTCGGCCAGCGGGATGGCTGCGACCGCCGCCTCAGGCGCCTCGCCGGCCGCGACCGCGCGAGCAAGTCCGGACAGGGCCTGAAGACGCTGGGTGATCTCGTCCAGGCGCTGGGCGTCCGACATGACCTCGAGGCGCTCGGCCGGCGGGACGCGGCGCACCAGGTCGCTGAGCAGATGGGAAATGGCGTCCACGCCGGCGCGCAGATCCTCAAGCTCGTCGGCAACGGCACACAGCAGGGCGGGATCGGCGGCGGGCATCAGAACAGCTCCAGCGCGCCGGCGTCGACCGGCGGCGGCGGGGGAGCGGAGCGCGGGGCGGCGGCGTCGGACACCGTGCGCTGCAGGGCCCGCCCCGAGACGGGCCAATAGTGCAGGCGCCGTCCGCCCTCGCCGCGCAGGCTGCCGCCGACCACGGGGATGCCCTCGTCGCGCAGGAAACGCTCGGCGAAATCAGCGTTGGCGCGTCCGACATCGCGCAGGGAATCGAACATGCGGCCGCCGCCGAACAGCTTGGCCTCCAGCCGATCGCGCCGGCCGCCGCGCTTCAATACGTCGTTAATCAACAGCTCCATGGCGTAGGCTCCGTATCGGCGCCCGGCGTCGGTGCCCGCCCCCTCTCCTTCCGGCAGCAGGAAGTGGTTCATGCCGCCGATCCCCGCAGCCGGATCGCGCAGGCACATGGCCACGCATGAGCCGAGAATGGTGCTGAGCATCACATGCGGGTCGTCGGTGACGTAGTGCTCGCCCTGGCCGACGTGGACGCGGCGCTCCAGCGGGTCGGCGACGGCGATCATGTCAGGGGTCCGAAGACGGCTTCCAGCTTGTCCTTCAGCTGCTGCACGGTGAACGGCTTGACCAGGTAGTTGTTGACGCCGAACTGCACCGCGCGCTGCACCAGCTCGCGATCAGCGCGGCCGGTCAGCATGATGAAGGCCGTCTTGGACGTCGGCGGATGGGCGCGAATGGCGCGCAACAGGCCCAGGCCGTCCAGGTTCGGCATGTTGAAGTCGGAGATCACCAGGTGCGCGGGCTTGGTGATGATCTCGCGCAGCGCCAGCTCGCCGTCGGCGGCTTCGCGGATGTCGCGCATGCCGATCTGCTGCAGGCTGGTGCGGACCAGCGAGCGCATGGTCAGCTGGTCGTCGACGACCAAAACGCTGATGGCGGAGGCGACGGGCATCTACGCGGTCCTTGAGACGGGGCTCTGCGCGGCGGCGGCGCAGGCGTCGAGAATGGCGGAGGTCAGGCGGTGCAGCGGAAGTTGGCGCTCGACGGCGCCGATCTCGTGCGCCGCGCGCGGCATGCCGTAGACAACCGAGGTGTGCTCGTCCTGGCCCAGGGTGCGGGCGCCGGCCTGGCGCATCGCCAGCAGCCCTTGCGCGCCGTCCTTGCCCATGCCGGTCAGGATCACGCCCGTCATCGGCCGCTTCAGGGCGGCGACGGAGCGAAACAGGACGTCGACGGACGGGCGATGGCCGTTGACCGCTTCAGTGCGCGACAGGCGGCAGCGCGGCTGGGAACCGGGCGAGACCTCCAGGTGCGCCTCGCCGCCCGGGGCGATGTAGATGTGGCCGGGCATCACGGGCGCGCCGTCCTCGGCCTCGGTCACGGTCGGGGCGCAGGCCTTGTCCAGACGCGCGGCGAAGCTCTTGGTGAAGGTCGCCGGCATGTGCTGCGTCACCACCGTCGCCGGGCAGTTGGCGGGAAAGCCGCTCAGCACCGTCAGCAGGGCCTCCACGCCGCCGGTCGAGGCGCCGATGGCCAGGACGCCGCGCGGATCGGGCTGGTAGTTGGAAGGCGCAGCGGCGGTTGCGTGCTCGCCGCGCGGCCGCACGCGCGAGCGCGCCGCCGCCTTCACCTTGGCCGCCAGTTCGCCGAACGCCTCGGACGTGGCCGAGGCGGGTTTGGCCACCGCATCCACCGCTCCGATCTCCAGCGCAGCCAGCGTCACGTCCGTGCCGGCCGCCGTCAGGGTCGAGACCATCACCACCGGCATCGGCCGCAGGCGCATGATCTTTTCCAGGAACTCCAGCCCGTTCATGTTGGGCATCTCGACATCCAGGGTGATGACGTCGGGGTTCAGCGCCTTGATCGCGGCGCGCGCCTCGATCGGATCGGCGGCCGTGCCGACCACCTCGATCTCGGGATCGCGCTTCAGGGCGGCCGAGATCAGGCCGCGCATGGTCAGGCTGTCGTCGACGACGACGACGCGAACCGGCGCGCTCACAGCGACCCCGCCGTCTTGTAGGCGGTCAGGCCGCAGGTCTGCAGCTGCGTCGAGGCTGGTCCCGATACGCGCTCGGAATGGCCGATGTAGAGGGTGGCGCCCGGCGTCATCAGCGGCGTGAAACGGCTCCACACCCGCTCCTGCGTGGCGTCGTCGAAATAGATCACGACGTTGCGGCAGAAGATCACGTCGAACTTGCCGCGCATCGGCCAGTCGCCGATGAGGTTCAGCTCGCGGAACGACACCAGGCGTCGAAGCTGATCGCCCGCGCTCCAGGCGCCGCGTTCGTCGGCCCGGTCGAAATATTTGCGCCACAGGGTGGCGGGCGCCGGCTCCAGCAGGTCTTCGGAATAGACGCCGGCGTGGCCCTGGGCGACCATGTTGGGGTCGATGTCGGTGGCCAGGATGCGCACGTCCAGGTCCGCCGCTTCCGGCAGGACCGACAGCATGGTCAGCGCCATCGAATAGGGTTCCTGCCCGTTGGAGCAGGCGGCCGACCACAGGCGCACCCTCCCGCCGGCCCTGGCGCGCGCGGCCAGCGCCGGCATGACCCGGTCGCGCAGATCGTCGAAATGGTGCGGCTCGCGATAGAAGCGGGTGACGTTGGTGGTCAGGGCCGCCGTCATCGCCTGGCGCTCGTCCACGCCGTCCGCACCTTCCACCAGGGCGCAGTATTCGCGGAAGCTGCGCAGACCCAGCACGCGCAGCCGCTTGGCCAGGCGCGAATAGACCAGCGCCGCCTTACCCTCGCTCAGCGCGATGCCGGAGTGGGCGTGCAGCATGGAGGCGATATGGCGGAAGTCCTCGGCGGTGAAGACGAACTCGCCTTCGACCAGAGGCGCGCGCCCGGCGGCCGTGGTCATGCGGCTTCGGCCTCGCGCTCGGGCAGGATGCGGTCCAGCTCGATCAGGCTGATCATGCGGCCATCGAGGGCGAAGATGCCCTTGACGAAGGTCTTGACCTGATCGGACGCGACATCCGGCGTCGCCTGCACGTCGCCTTCGGTCATCTGGATGATGTCGGACACGGCATCCACCAGAAGGCCCACGGTGCGCCCGCCGATGTGGGCGACCATGATGACGTGGCGGGCGGTCGGCTCGGACGTCTCCAGGCCGAAGCGGGCGCCCAGGTCGATGATCGGCAGCACGGTGCCGCGCAGGTTGATCACGCCCTTCATATAGCCGGGCGAGCGGGGCAGCGGCGTCGCAGGCGTCCAGCCCCGGATTTCGCGAACCGACATGATGTCGACGCAGAACTCCTGGCGGCCGATGCGGAAGGCGATCAGTTCGCGTTGTGAAGCGGCGGTTTCGGTCATGGGATCAGCTCGCGAGCTTAAGGTCTTGGCGGGTCGAGCCCTTGCGGCGCTTGGCGGCCACCAGGGCGTCGATGTCGAGGATCAGGGCGACGCGGCCGTCGCCCAGGATGGTGGCGGCGGCGACGCCGTCCACCGGCTGGTAGTTGGTTTCCAGGCTCTTGATGACCACCTGGCGCTGGCCCTGGATGGCGTCGACCAGCAGCGCGGCGGGCTGGCCGGATTCAGTCTCCACGATCATGGCGATCCCTTCGGAGGGGACCATCGGCTGGTCGCGGAATCCCATGGCCATGGCCACGTCCACCAGCGGCACGAAACGCTCGCGGAAACGGATCACCGGATCGACGCCGCCGACGTAGTGGATGTCCTGCTCTCGCGGCGTCAGGCTTTCGACAATGGCCGACAGCGGCGCGATCAGCGTCTGTTCGGCGGCGCCCAGCACCATGCCGTCCAGCACCGCCAGCGTCAGCGGAAGGCTGAGGGTGAAGGTCGAGCCCTTGCCGGGGATCGAGGCGATGGAGATGCGCCCGCCCAGCGCCTGGATCGAACGCTTGACCACGTCCATGCCGACGCCGCGACCCGAGATGTCCGACACCACCGCCGCCGTCGAGAAGCCGGGCAGGAAGATCAGGTTGTCGACCTCTTCGTCCGACAGCTGGGCGTCTTCGGGGATCAGGCCCTTGTCTACGGCGATCTTGCGCACGCGCTCGCGGTTGATGCCCTTGCCGTCGTCGGCGATCTCGATGACGATCCGCCCCGAGCGGTGGAGGGCCGCCAGACGCACCGTCCCCTCGGCCGGCTTGCCGGCGGCGACGCGCTCTTCCGGGCTTTCCAGCCCGTGGTCGATGGCGTTGCGCAGCATGTGGGTGATGGGCTCGGCCAGGCGCTCGACCACGGTCTTGTCGACCTCGGTGTCCTCGCCGGCGGTGACCAGACGCACCTGCTTGCCCGTCATGTCGGCGACTTCGCGGACCAGGCGCGGCATGCGCTGGAACACCGACTTCACCGGCTGGGCGCGGATGGCCATGACGCTGTCCTGGATCTCGCGCGTCAGGAGCTCGAGATCCTCCATGCCGAGCGCGATGTTGGACGAGCGGGCAAGCCCGCTTTCGGCCACGCGCTGGGCCAGCATGGCCTGCTGGATGACCAGTTCGCCGACCACGTTGATCAATCGGTCCACCCGGTCCAGGTCAACGCGGATCGTGACGGGCGCGGGCGCGGTCGGCGCTGCGGGCTGGGGCGCGGGCGCGGTCGGCGGAACGACCTGCACCGGAGCCACCGGCGCGACTGGCGCAACAGGGGTCATGGGGGCCATGGGGGCGATCGGCGTCGGCGTGATGGGCGTGGGAGCGATGGGCGGGACCGGTTCGGCCTGCGTCTGCACCCTGGCCAGCAGAGCGGCGATGTCGAGGTCGGGCGCGGAGGCCTGGGCGAGGACGGCGGCGTCGCTGCTGCTGTCGTCCAGCGCCGGCGAAGCTCCGGCTTCGGCTCCGCCGCCGAGCGGAACGATGCTGAGGTCGCAGTCGGCCTCCACGAAGTCGAACACTTCGCGCACATCGGCCTCGTCCACAGCCGCGCCAAGCTCGATGGTCCAGGTCAGATAGCCCTCTTCGGGCGCCAGCACGTCCAGGGCCGGCAGATCGGACTCGTCCAGCGACACGACGACCGGACCCAGCCGGCCGAGCTCACGCAGCAGGATCGCCGTTTCATTGGCGCTGCCGTACATTCGGCCATGCGGCTTGAAGACGATGCGCCAGCCGGCGGCCTCCGGTTCGTCGATCGAAGGCAGATCCAGCGGCGGCAGGTCCAGCGACGGCAGATCGCCGGTCGGAGCGGGATCAAAGGCGCCGAGATCGAACGCCATCGGCGTGAAGCCGAAGTCGTCCTCTTCCTCTTCCACCACGACGGGCGCCGCGCCGCCGTGGGTCAGGGTTTCCAGCTCGACGACCAGGGCGGCCGAACGCGCGGGATCGACCGGCGGCTTCAGGCCCTGTGCAGCCTGCACATGGTCGGCCAGCACGTCGGAGGCGCGCAGCAGGGTCTTCACCGTCACCGCGTCGCAAGGCTTGCGGCCCGCCCGCAGCTCGTCCAGCAGCGTCTCGAAGACATGGGCGAAACGGACCAGGTCCTCCAGCCCGAACGCCCCCGCCCCGCCCTTGACCGAGTGGACGGCGCGAAAGACGGCGTTGATCGTCTCGCTGTCGGTCTGACCAGACTCAAGCACCAGCAGCTTGCTTTCCAGGTCCGCGAGCAGTTCGTCGCATTCCTGGAAGAAGGTCGCCTTGATGGCTTCGAATGCGTCCATGGCGGGAGGGTCCGGCCTTCCTGTTCGGGTGTTTAGGCGGCCACGCGGCGGACGGCGTCCACCAGCTTGACGGGATCAAAGGGCTTGACGATCCAGCCGGTGGCCCCGGCGGCGCGAGCGCGCTGCTTCTTCTCGGCGTCGCTTTCGGTGGTCAGCACCAGCACGGGTGTGGTCCGGTGGTCCGGGTTGGCGCGCATGCCCTCGATGAAGCCGAAGCCGTCCATGCGGGGCATGTTGATGTCGGTGATGACGACGTCGGCGCCCTTGGCCGCCAACGTCTCCAGCCCGTCCACGCCGTCAACGGCCTGGATCACGGTGTAGCCAGCCCCTTCAAGCGCCATCAGCAGCATGTCGCGCATGGTGCGGGAATCGTCGATGGTCAAAACGGTCTTGGTCACGCGAGGGCTCCCCCGGTCGGTGAAAGGGGGGAGGCGCCGAACGCCTCCCACTGGGTCGCGAAGGCGTCGGAGGCGGCCTGAACGGTGAACGGCTGTCCGTCCGCCGCCCAGGTCTTGCGCGCCGACAACAACACCTGAAGGCTCAGGCCGCCGAGGCGATCGACGCCGGAGGCGTCCAGCGCCACAGCCTTGCCGCGACGGCTCAGAAGCTCCGCCTTGAGCGGTTCGGCCGCACGCAGGTCCAGCACGGGACCGAGGGTCAGGACCGCCGTCATCAGAACTCCTCCCACCCGTCCTCGACCGCCTGGGACGCGATCTGGGATTGCGGCTTCAGGGCGGTGACGCCGCGGTTGATGGTCTTCATCGCCCGCGCCATGTGGCCTTCAGGCCTGGACGCGGCCGGACGAACCGGGGCGGCCGAGGCGCGCATTGGTGCGGCCGCAGCATGGGTCTGGCCGATGCGGAAGCGGGCGACCGAGGCCTGCAGCGCGTCGGCTTCCTGGGCGAGCGAGTGGCTGGCGGCGGTGGACTGTTCGACCATGGCGGCGTTCTGCTGGGTCACCTGGTCCATCTGGTTGACGGCGGTGTTGACCTGCTGGAGGCCCGTCGCCTGCTCGCTGGCCGAGGCGGCGATCTCGGACACCAGGCTGTCGATCTCGGCCACGCGATCCACGATGCGCTGCAGCGACTGACCGGTCTGACCGACCAGCTTGACGCCCTGGTCGACCTGGCCAGTCGAGGCCGAGATCAGGGTCTTGATCTCCTTGGCCGCTTCCGCCGAACGCTGGGCCAGGGCCCGAACCTCGGAGGCGACGACCGCAAAGCCGCGCCCGGCGTCGCCGGCCCGAGCGGCCTCCACCCCGGCGTTCAACGCCAGCAGGTTGGTCTGGAAGGCGATCTCGTCGATCACGCCGATGATCTGGCTGATCTGGGCCGAGGAGCTCTCGATCGCGGTCATGGCGGCGACGGCGTCGCGCACCACATTGCCGCTGGTCTCCGCGTCGCCGCGTGCGGCCTGGACGACGTTGGAGGCCTGCTTGGCGCCCGAGGCCGTCTTGTTCACCGTGGCGGTGATCTGGTCCAGGGCGGCGGCGGTTTCCTCGAGGCTGGCGGCCTGCTGCTCGGTGCGGCGCGACAGGTCGTCGGAGGCCTGGCTGATCTCGCCGGCGCCCGAGCGGATGCCCGCCACGTTCTGCACCACCACGGCGACCGCCTGCTGCAGCTGGGCGATGGCCGAGTTGAAGTCGGCCTTCAGCTGTTCGGCGCGGGGCGCGACCTCCACCGTCATGCGGTGCGTCAGGTCGCCCTCGGCCATGGCCGACAGGCCGGAGGCCAGGGCGCCCAGGGCGACGCGGTCCTCCTCGGCGATCCGGGCCTTTTCGGCCTCGTTGGCGGCCCGCTCCTGCTCGGACAGCGAACGCTGCGACAGAGCCTCGGCCTCGACGCGCTTCTTTTCGATGGCGGCGTCGCGGAAGGCCAGCACGGCCTGTCCCATCAGGCCGAACTCGTCCTTGCGCAGGGCGCAGGGCACTTCGATGGCGGTGTCGCCGCTCATCAGCTTGCGCATGTGGCCGATCATGCCGAGCACCGGACGCACGATGGCGCGGGTCAGAGCCAAGCCGGCCAGCAGCGCGATCAGGCAGGCGATGCCAAGGCCGACGGCCAAGCCCAGAAGGGCGGAATGGGTTGCATCGTCCTGGGCCTTGCGGACGTTGGCCAGTTCGGTCTCGGTCTTGCTCTTGATGGCGTCGACCGCCTCCTCGACAGGCGTGATATACTGATCAGCGACCCCGTCGGGAGCCACCATGCCCTGCGCCTCCGGTCGGCGGGCCGGATCGCGGGACAGGTTCACCGCGACCGTGCGGACGTTCTCATACCATTCGTCCGCGGCCTTCTCGGCGGCGTCGACATCCGCGACGCGGCCGTCGCGTGCGCCCGCGCGAACCTCCTCGAGCGCCTTCTTGAACTCAGCGCGATGACCGTCGAGCCGCTGCAGATAATAGGGATTGTTGGACAACAGGAAGCCCCTCAGCGCGTTCTCCTGTTTGGCCAGCCGGAACTCCGCAACGGCGGTTGATCGATTGATCGCGTGCTCGGCGACCCGCTCCTCCCCGGCCTTGTTCAGCGACAGCAGGTTGAAGGCGACCGACGCGCCCATCACGGCGATGGCGCTCAGCACCACCGCAAAGGCGACAAACAACTTCCGCCCCACGGGCAGGTTGGCCAAGATATTCACGTGCAAGCTTCCCCTTACGCTGCCTTCTGCAGGCGCTACATGTTGACGCTGGCTTCAGCGGCTGGCGATCTGTCGGACATCGCGCGGGCGCATCGAGCCGGCGACGCTCCGGCAGGGTCCCCATCCCCACCTCTGAAGCTCCCGATCCAGATGCCGTTAAGCCTTCATATTCTTCATGAAGACGCTGATACGTAGAAATACCTAGCGAAGGGTTTCCACCGGCGGATCGCGTCGCGCGGCCCCCTCTTGCGGTCCCCCTGGATCGGGAACAGAGTGGTTCAGCCGACATTGTTCGGTGGAAAGAACGCGCACGTGTCCCTGCCGGCGGATCCCTCGAGCGATCGACGCCCCATCGTCCCGGCCGATGCGGAGGGGCGCCCGCCCTCACATTCGGTCTTCATCGTCGATGGCGACACGGCGGCGCGACTGGAACTGGTCGGGCTGTTGCGAGCCCGTGGCGTGCGGGCGCGAGGGTTCGCCACGGCCGGAGACTTCCTGCACAACACGCCCGACGACGCGGCGGCCTGTGTGCTGACGGAGGCGATCCTGCCCGATCTCGGGGGCGCCGAGTTGATCCAGCGGGTGATCGACCGGCACGACCATGCCTGGCCTGTGATCATCGTGACCGGACGGGCGACGGTCGGCGACGCCGTCGCCCTGATCAAGGCGGGCGCGGTGGATGTGATCGAGCGTCCGTTCACGCCCGAACGCATACTTCGGGCGGTGGCCGACTGCCTCGGTTCGCTGGCGGCCCGCGACGCCGGGCGGAACCGCAGGCGCATGGCCGAGCAGCGCCTGGCCGCGCTGACCCCGCGCGAGCGTCAGGTGTTCGACGGTCTGATCGACGGCCGTTCCAGCAAGGAGATCGCCCTACGCCTCGACATCAGTCCACGGACGGTGGAGGTGTTTCGCGCGCGCGTGATGGAGAAGATGCAGGCCCCGCACCTGCCCAGCCTGGTGCGGACCGCCGTGCTGCTGGGCCTGCCCGGATCGGACGGCGACAAAGACACTTGAGGAACCCGGCCGCCATCGCCACCTTGCCAGCATCATGAGCGATCGCTCGACAGGCCTGGCCCCGTCCCGCGTCACCGCGGTCCTGGGGCCCACCAATACCGGCAAGACCCACCTGGCGGTCGAGCGGATGCTGGGTCACGCCTCCGGCATGATCGGCCTGCCGCTGCGCCTGCTGGCCCGCGAAATCTACGAGCGGATCGTCAAGCAGAGGGGCGCGGGCGCCGTCGCCCTGGTCACCGGCGAAGAGAAGATCGTCCCGGCGCGCCCGCACTATTTCGTCTGCACGGTCGAGGCCATGCCGATGGAACGCTCGGTCGAGTTCCTGGCCGTCGACGAAATCCAGCTGGTCGCCGACCCGGAGCGCGGCCACGTCTTCACCCAGCGGCTTCTGCATGCGCGCGGGCGGATGGAGACCATGTTCCTGGGTGCGGGAACCACCGAGCCGCTGATCCGCCGCCTGATCCCAGAGGTGGAGATCGTCACGCGGGATCGGCTGTCGACCCTGTCCTATGCGGGATCCAAGAAGCTGACGCGCCTGCCGCCGCGCTCGGCCATCGTCGCCTTCTCGACCGACCGGGTCTACGCCATCGCGGAACTGATCCGCCGTCAGAGGGGCGGCGCGGCGGTGGTCATGGGCAGCCTGTCTCCGCGCACGCGCAACGCCCAGGTAGCGCTGTATCAGTCGGGCGAGGTCGACTTCCTGGTGGCGACGGACGCCATCGGCATGGGCCTGAACATGGACGTGGACCATGTGGCGTTCGCGGGTCTTCGCAAGTTCGATGGACGGCGGACGCGCTGGCTGCACGCCCATGAAATCGGCCAGATCGCCGGCCGCGCCGGCCGGCACCTGCGCAACGGCACCTTCGGGGTCACGGCGGAAGCCGAAGAGCTGGACGACGACCTGGTCGAACAGGTGGTCGAGCATCGCTTCGATGCCGTCGAGGCCGCGGAGTGGAGGAACGCCCGGCTGGACTTCGACACCCTGCCCGACCTCCTGCGCTCGCTGGTGGTGACGCCGCAGCGTTCGGGTCTTCAGCTGACGGCGGAGGCGCTGGACGAGACCTTGCTGCGCCGCCTGATCAAGGACGAGGCGGTGGCGCGCGTCGGCCGCTCGCGCGGCGCCATCATGCGGCTGTGGGAGGCGTGCCAGCTGCCCGACTTCCAGAAGACCACGCTGGACGAGCATGCGCGCCTGGCCAAGGACGTGTTTCAGGCCCTGACCGGCAAGCGCGGACGGCTGACCGAGGACTGGATCGCACCCCGCTTCGCCGACGTCGATCGCGACGATGGTCAGATCGACCAGCTGTCGGCGCGGCTGTCGGGCGTGCGCACCCTGTCCTACATCGCCAACCGGCCCGACTGGCTGCACGACGCCGCGCACTGGCGCGAGCGGACCCGCGCGCTGGAGGACCGACTGTCCGACGTGCTGCACGAGCGGCTGACCGCACGCTTCGTCGATCGGCGCACCACAGCCCTGATGCGGGCGCTGAACGTGCGCGAGGATACGCTGGCGGGCGTGGCCGAGGACGGCGAGGTCACGGTCGAGGGTCAGGTGGTGGGCCAGCTTCAGGGCGTGCGCTTCTCGGCCGAGAAGGGCGCCTCGGCGCTGGAGGATCGCGCCCTGCGCCAAGCCGCGATCCGCGCGGTCGGCCCCGAGGTCGCGCGCCGGCTGGGCCGGCTGGCCAGCGAGCCGGACGAGGCCTTTTCGGTCGCGCCGGACGGCGACGTCCTGTGGCGCGGCGTGCTGACAGCCAAGGTGCTGGCGGCGCCGGACGGCGCCGACCCCTTTTCGCCCCAGGTGCGGCTGCTGGGCGAGCTTGGGCCCGCGCCGGCGCGCGAGCGGGCGAAGCGCCGCATCGAGGCCTGGCTGGCGGCCGAGGCCGGGCGGGCGCTCCGTGACCTGCGTCGTCTGCGTCAGGCGGTGGAGACCGGAACGCTGAGGGGCCTGCCGCGAGGCATCGCCTTTCGCCTGATCGAGGCCGGCGGCCTGATCGACCGGCGCGAGGTCGAGCGCGATCTGGCGGCGCTGAGCCAGGTCAAGCGGCGCACGCTGAAGGCCTTCGCCATTCGCGTCGGCGTCCATTCCGTCTGGCTGCCGGGTCTGATGAAGCCCCGCGCGCGGCATTTCGCCCAGGCCTTTATCGGCGCGCCTCTGATCGCGGCGACGCCTGGCCTCCTGTCGGCTCCGCCGGAAGCGCCCTCGCCGCGCGCCCTGTCGGCGCATGGCCTGCGGCTCGCCGGGCGCTGGCTCGCGCCGGTGGAAGCCTTGGAGCGGATGGCCGAGCTGCGCACCGCTGGCAAGGGCCGCCTGTCCGACGAGGCGCTGGCCGAACTCGGCTGGACCGGCGACCAGGCCAAGGTCGTCATCGCCGCGCTGAAGACCGAGCGCGCCCGCATGCCGGACAAGCCGGGACAGGCGCCGCGCCCGGTCAAGGATTCGCCCTTCGCGGCGCTGGCGATCCTGAACGCGCCCCCGCCCGGCGCCCCCGCAAGACCCAAGCGACGTCGCCCGAGACGCAAAGCTGCGCCCGTCCCAACCTCGGCCTCCGGAGGAACATGAGCCTGAGCCACGAACCCGGCCGCCTGGCCGACCGCGAGGACGCCTGCCGGATCGACGTCTGGCTGTGGCGCGCACGGTTCTGCAAGACGCGCGGAATCGCCGCCGGCCTGGTCGAGCGCGGCGCGGTGCGCCTGACCCACCACGGCCGCGAGGTGCGCCTGGACAAGCCCAGCCGCTGCGTCCATCCCGGCGACGCCCTGACCTTCGTGCAGAACGGCCGCGTCACCTCGCTCCAGGTCGAGGCCCTGGGCGAACGGCGCGGACCCGCCGAAGAGGCCCGCGCGCTCTATTCCCTGCTTGGATAGGGGCTCAAGCAGCGCGACGCGCGGTAGCCCCAGGCATCAGGGGCTCAAGCAGCGGGACGCGCGGTAGCCCAGGCATCAGGGGCTCAAGCCGCGGGACGCGCGGTAGCCCAGGCATCAGGGGCTCAAGCCGCGGGACGCGCGGTAGCCCCAGGCATCATGGGCTCAAGCAGCGCGACGCGCGGTAGCCCCAATCATCAAGACTTGAGGACGAACTCGCCCTCGAGGTGCAGTTCGACCTCGTCGGAGACGGCCGGCAGGGCGTAGTTGATGCCGAACTCGGAGCGCTTGATGGTGGCTTCGCCGTCGAAGCCGGCCTTGTAGGCGCCGCCCATGGCCGGGCCGGCCTGATGGAACTCGACCTCCATGGTCACCGGCCTGGTGACGCCGCGCAGGGTCAGGTCGCCGACCACCGTGGCTTCGGTCGGATCGTCGTTGTCGATGGTGATCAAACGCGAAACAAAGGTCGCGGTCGGATGGTTGGCGGTGTCGAAGAAGTCCGGCGTCTGCAAGTGGGCCTTCAGCTGGTCGTCATTGGGGGCGACGTCGGTCAGCGGAACCGTCGCGGTCAGGCGCGAGGCCGAGGGGTTGGCCGGATCCAGCACCAGCTCGGCCTTCACGTTCACGAACTGGCCGACATAGGTGGAGAAGCCCAGGTGCTTCACCGACCAGGTGATCTTGCCGTGGCTGGATTCCAGTTCGTAGGTCCCGGCGCGGACCTCGGCCGGAACCTGGGTCAGCTGGCCTTGCGCCACGACGGCGCCGCCGGCGATCAGGCTGAGCGCGAGCGCGCTTGCGGCGGCGCGGCGGAGCAGGGGAGAGGTCATGAGGCGTCCTTCCGAGGATAGGGCCGCCCATCGCGGCCGATCTGCAATACGCTTAGTTACGAATGACCGACGCGACCGTCAAGGCGGCGCTTGGCTGCGATAGTGCTCCGGTTGACACGGGGTTGCGAGGGCTCCATGTCGCAGGCCTTCCCCTCACCCACTCAGAAGTCCGCCTGCCCGCACCATGACCTACATCGTCACCGACGCCTGCGTGAAATGTAAGTTCATGGACTGTGTCGAGGTGTGTCCGGTGGACTGCTTCTACGAGGGCGAGAACTTCCTGGTCATCGCGCCGGACGAATGCATCGACTGCGGCGTGTGCGAGCCGGAATGCCCGATCGACGCCATTGTCCCCGACACCGAGGACGAGCCGGACGGCAAGTGGCTGCAGGTCAACGCCGAATACGCAAAGGTCTGGCCGAACATCACCGTCAAGGGCACGCCCCCCGCCGACCGCGAGCAGTACGAGCGCGAAACCGGCAAGTTCGAGAAATACTTCAGCCCCAAGCCCGGCAAGGGTTCCTGATTCCGGCGCGTTCCGAGGTCACGCGTCGCCGCGCGCGTCAGCTTTGTCTGTGGACGTTTTGAAAATCCTTCATTTTGTGGTAGGTTCTGTTTCATTGGAGCGGACGTTCGGCCTTTTGCCGCGACGCCCGCGTTTGCGACAGAATCCCGCCCTATGAAGACGGGATCGGCCAGAGGTTTGGTGATCCGTTTCCGCTTTTGACGTCCGCATCTTCGATCAGCCGACGACTTCCCCCAGTCGCCGGCCGAAATCATGCGTGCGCCCGACGCGCCTTCGCTTCGCCCGGCCCTGACCGGGAAAGGACGAATATGACGAGCAAGACTGGTCTGGAGTTCAAGGTTGGCGACGCGGTCGTCTATCCGGCGCATGGCGTCGGCAAGGTCCATGCGATCGAGACCCAGGAAGTCGCCGGCATGTCGCTGGAAGTCTATGTCGTGACGTTCGACCACGAAAAGATGACCCTGCGCGTGCCGACCAAGAAGGCCAAGACGGCGGGCCTGCGCTCGCTGGCCGGCGACGACGTGGTGACCAAGGCCCTGACGACGCTGAAGGGCCGCGCCCGCATCAAGCGCACCATGTGGTCGCGCCGCGCCCAGGAATACGAAGCCAAGATCAACTCGGGCGACCTGATCTCCATCGCCGAAGTGGTCCGCGACCTGTACCGCGCCGACACCCAGCCCGAGCAGTCCTACTCCGAACGCCAGCTTTACGAATCGGCGCTGGACCGGATGGCCCGTGAAGTGGCCGCCGCCAACAAGATCGACAAGGACGCCGCGGTCGAACTGCTGTCCAAGTCGCTGAGCGCCAAGAAGCCGATCCCGACCGCCGAAGCGGCCTGATCGGGCCTCACCGCCGAAGATGACAAAGGCCCGGGAGCGATCCCGGGCCTTTTGCCTTGGATGATCGACAAGGCCGAGGCGCTGATCTACGCCTGAACGCCTCTCCTTCTCAGCCCCAAGATCCGCCCATGCCTTCCGGCCTCATCGCCCTGCTCGACGACGTGGCGGGGATCGCCAAGCTGGCGGCGGCGTCGATCGACGATGTGGGCGCGGCGGCCGGCAAGGCGTCGACCAAGGCGGCCGGGGTGGTGATCGACGATGCGGCGGTGACGCCGCGCTATGTCACCGGCCTGTCGCCCAGCCGTGAGCTTCCGATCATCGGCAAGATCGCAGTGGGCTCGGTCCGCAACAAGCTGCTGCTGATCCTGCCCGTCGCCTTGCTGCTGACCAGTTTCGCACCGTGGGCCATCACGCCGATCCTGATGTTGGGCGGCGCCTATCTCTGTTTCGAGGGCGCCGAAAAGCTGATGGAGATGTTCGGCGCAGGCGGGCACGAAAAGGCGGCTCCCGTCGCCGGCGACGCCGCCGCTCTGGAGGCCGCCACCGTGTCGGGTGCGGTGCGCACCGACCTGATCCTGTCGGCCGAGATCATGACGATCGCCCTGGCCGACGTTTCCGACGCGCCGCTGCTGATGCAGGCGGGCGTGCTGATCGTGGTGGGCCTGGCCATGACCGTGGCCGTCTACGGCGTGGTCGGCCTGATCGTGAAGATGGACGACATCGGCCTGCATCTGGCCGAACGCCCCTCCCACGCCGCGCGAGCTTTAGGACGCGGCCTGGTCAAGGCCATGCCGGTGGTCATGAGCGCCCTGTCGACGATCGGCACCGTGGCCATGCTGTGGGTCGGGGGCGGCATCCTGCTGCACGGCTCGCAAACCCTGGGCTTGGCGTGGCCGGCCGAGCCGGTCGAACACCTGGCCCATGCGATCGCCTCAGCTCTAGGCCCGGTCGGAGCCGTCGCCGGTTGGCTGACCACGGCGGTGATCTCCGGCGTTATCGGCGTGGTCGTCGGCGGCCTGATCGCCCTTGTGCTGCATCAGGCAATGCGGCTGAAGCCCGGCGCCGCCCACTAGGGGCGGACGACCGGACGCATCGGCGACGGCTCAGAAATACTCTGCGTTCGCCGGGCACTGGGCGCTGATGCGGCGCGCGGTGATAGTGGCGGGGATGTAGGGGGTGCCGCGCAGCAGCTGGGCGCCGCCGCGAAAGCGGAAGCTGGTCTGCTCATAGGTTCCGTTCAGGCGCACATTGACGTGCCGGCCCTTGGGATCGGTGCAGGAGCCCTCGAAGCGGGCCGAGCCGTCGCCGACCACGCGCGTCGGATAGGTGCAGCGCCAGCGGCGCGTCGACAGGCCGTTGAAGAAGCGGTTGATCTCGCTGGGGCGCACGCATTTCCGCTCGCTGTCGCCCTGCCCCAGCGCGCTGAAGGTGTATTCCCAATAGCCCGGCAGCACTTCGCTTTGAGCAGCGGTCTGGGTGGTGGTCTGGGCGGTGGTCTGGGCAATGGGGGCGGCGGCCGGCGCGGCCAGCATGACGCCGCCGGCCATCAGCGGGGCGGCGATGGCCAGGAGGCGCGGCAGGCGACGGGCGGGCTTGGTGTTCAAGGAAGCAGTCATGACGGGTCTGATATAGGGCATCCTTTGAATGGAGGCTGAACAAGCCGGTTCCCCGACTTCGGCTTGACGCGCAAGCCCCCCTTCCTCTATACGCCCCCTCTCTCGCGCGGGACGTCCTCCCGCGCGTCCTTGTTTCATGCGTTCGCCGTTCACCGCCGATCGCCGCACCTTAAGGATCCTGACGATGTCCCGTCGTTGCGAACTCACCGGCATCGGCCCCATGGTCGGCCACAGCGTGAGCCACTCGAACATCAAGACCAAGCGCCGCTTCCTGCCGTCGCTGAAGACGGTCAAGGTCACCTCGGACGCCCTGGGCCAGACCTTCTCGCTGCGTATCTCGAACGCCGCGCTGCGCACCCTGGACTTCAAGGGCGGCCTGGACGCATTCATCGTCAAGGCTCGCGACGAGCAGCTGTCGATCGCCGCCCAGCGCATCAAGCGCCAGGTCCGCGCCAAGCTGTCGGAACAAGCCGCCGCCTGATCGGCGAGGCCAATACGATCTGGGAAAAGGCCGGCGGAGACGCCGGCCTTTTTCTTTGCGCGGGGTCCAAGCTTGGCCTAACCGTTCGTCCCGGCTGTTTTCATCCGGGGGCTGCAAGATGACCGTATCCGCTGTGCGCACATTGACGCTGGCCGCCTCGGTGCTGGCGCTCGCCGCCTGCGCCACCCCGCCGCCGCCCACTCCGGTTCCGCCCGCGCCGCGCGAATCGACGCCCTTCACCCTCGCCACCGACCAGCCGCGGCCGGCCGAGCAGCTGGCCATGCGGTTCGACAAGGCGGACTTGGCGATCCGCGTGATCCCGCAGGACCAGGCCATCGACGCCGTGGCCGTGCTGGACTTCACCGCCACCGCGCCGCTCGACCGGCTGGTCGTCGAGCTGGACACGCTGTTGACCATCTCCTCGGTGCAGGTGGACGGACAGGAGGTCCCGCCCGACCGCTGGTCGAACCCGGAGGGGCGGCTGACGGTGGACTTGCCGCAGACCCTGCCCTCCGGACGATCCGCAGCCCTTCGCATCGCCTACGCCGGCAAGCCGCGCGTCGCGCCTCGTGCGCCGTGGGACGGCGGCTTTGTCTGGTCGACCGCGCCGTCGGGCGAGCCCTGGATCGCGACCGCCGTTCAGGGCGAGGGCTGCGACCTGTTCTGGCCCTGCATCGACCATCCGCACGGCGAGCCCGCGCGCGTCGACCTGCACATCACCGTGCCGTCGAACCTGGCCGCGCCATCCAACGGCCGCTTCCTGGGCAAGGTGGATCACGGCGACGGCTGGTCGACCTGGAACTGGTCGGCCAAGCGGCCGAACACCTATGCGGTGGCCCTGAACATCGGCCCCTACGAGCGGGTGGCCAGCGAGTACCGGAGCCGGTTCGGCAACACCCTGCCGCTGCAGTACTGGCACCTGAAGAGCGACGATCCCACGCAGGTCCAGGCCCTGTTCGCCGAACTGCCGCTGATGCTGGACTTCTTTGAATCGACTGTCGGGCCCTATCCCTTCGGCGACGAAAAGGTCGGCGTGGTCGAGACGCCGCACCTGGGCATGGAACACCAGACGATCAACGCCTATGGCAATGGCTACAAGCTGGACGGGCGCGGCTACGACTGGCTGATGCAGCACGAGTTCGCCCACGAGTGGTTCGGCAACCAGCTGACCAATGAGAACGCCGACGACATGTGGCTGCACGAGGGATTGGGCAGCTACATGCAGCCGCTCTACGCCCGATGGCTGAACGGCGAACGCTACATGCAGCGCGAACTCGCCAATCAGCGCGAAGGCCTGATCAACAAATTCCCCGTGGTGTCCGGCGCGCCCAAGACCGAGGACGAAGTCTATTTCGGCGGAACGGGCCCGGGCAACGACATCTATTCCAAGGGATCGCTGATCGCGCACTCGCTGCGGATGCTGATCGGCGACGCGGCGTTCAAGGAGGCGGTGACGCGGCTGGTCTATGGTCGTCCCGATCCGCGTCCGGGCGCTTTTGAGCCGCTGTACCGCTCGACGCCCGACTTCCTGCGCATCGTCAACGAGGTGACGGGCAAGGATTACGGCTGGTTCTTCCGGGGCTACCTGTACCAGGCGGCCTTGCCGGTGCTGAACCAGACGCGCGAGGGCGACCGGCTGAGCCTGTCGTGGACCAGCGGCGACGGCGCTCCCTTCCCGATGCCGGTGGAGGTCGAGATCGACGGGCGCGTGCAGACGCTGGCCATGACGGGCGGGCGGGGCTCGGTGACCGTTCCGGCGGGCGCGCACGTGCTGATCGACCCGCAGAACAAGGTGCTGCGCCAGCTCGACTTCGTCGACGACTACCAGGCCTGGCGCGAGGCCGAGCGCCGGAGGCGCGCGGCCGCGAGGACCGGCGACTAGGCGCCCCTGTCGCCGCGCTGTCGCATCCTGTGACAGGCGAAATCAATCTGCTAAGGTGAGGGGATGATCGCCTCCCCGGTCCTGCACGCCCTTCGCGCCGCGACGGGCCCGGCTCACGACGCGCTGGAAACCCAGGCCCGGATCGAGCCTCGCTTGGCGGACCGCCGCACGCGCGGGGCGCTGGTGGCCGACTTTCACCGGTTCCATGCGGGGCTCGAGGCTGCGGCCCATCCACTGATCGCAGACCTGGACGAGGGTTTCCGGGTCCGCTCGCGTGCGGAAGGGATTGCGCACGACCTGCGTGACCTGGGCGTTCTCACACCGCCCATGCGGCCGATGACGCCGCCAGCCTCGGTCGGCGAGGCGCTGGGCCGGGTCTATGTGGCGGAGGGCTCGATGCTGGGCGGCCGCATCATCCGCCGCCGGCTGGCCGCGCAGGGGATCGATCTGACCGGCCTGGCGTTTCTCGATCCCTGGGGCGACGACACGGGCGCGCGCTGGCGCGGCTTCATCGCCGCCATGGAGCGCGCCTGCGCCACGGGCGCCGCCGATATGGACGCGGTGGTGCGTGGAGGGCTACACGGGTTTGCCTTCGCCGAGCGCGCCCTCGCCGATCGATGTGGAACGGAGACGCCGGTTGACTGACGCCGCAGTGCAGCTCGAGCCCCTTCTAAACGATTGCGATCGGGAGCCGATCCACATCCCGCAGGCCATCCAGCCGCACGGCTTCCTGCTGGCGCTGGAACGCGGATCCCTGTTGGCGGTCGAGGGCGCCGGCGACATCGAAGGCCTGACGGGCGTCCGGGCCTGGCAGGACCAGCCCGTCGATCTGGTGCTGGGCGACGGCCTGGGGCGCAAGCTGCGCGAGATGATCCGGGGCGGCGAGACGGGCTTCGTGGACCGCTGGCGCGGGGTCAACCGGATCGATTACGACGTGATCATGCACCACGTCGGCGACCGCACCGTGGTCGAGGTGGAGCAGTCCTCCCAGGCCGCGCGGCTGGGCATCGAACTGGTCGGACGCCTCGACACGGCCGGCGCGGCGCTGGAACGCGCGGCCTCGGTCCAGGCGGTGTGCGAGGTCGCCGCCGAGGCGTTCCGCAAGTTGACCGGCTTCGACCGGATCATGATCTACCGCTTCCTCGACGATGACGCCGGCCATGTGGTGGCCGAGGCGCGCGAGGAGACCTCGTCGTCGTTCCTGAACCACCACTTCCCGGCGACCGACATCCCGCGCCAGGCCCGCGCGCTTTATGTGCGCAATCCGGTGCGGGTCATTCCCGACGCCGCCTATGCGCCGCAGCCGCTGCGCGGCGGCGAAGGCCGACCGCCATTGGACATGAGCGACTGCGGCCTGCGCAGCGTCTCGCCCATCCATCTGCAGTATCTGAAGAACATGGGCGTGCGCGCTTCGGCTTCGGTGTCCATCGTCGTCGATGACGCCCTGTGGGGGCTGATCGCCTGCCACAACGAGCGACCCAAGCTGCTGCCCTACGAACTGCGCGTCGCCTCCACCACCCTGGCCCGCAATCTCGCGCGCCAGATCAAGGCCCGCGCCGAAGCCGAACTGTACCGAGAGCGGGTGCGCCTGCGCCGGCTGGAGGACGAACTGCTGGCCGCCCTGCCCGCCGAACGGCCGCTGGTCGACGGGCTGGGCCAACGCTCGCAGGCGCTGCTGAACCTGGTCGCCGCCGATGGCGTGGCCATTGTCCAGGACGGCCGCACCCAGACCTTTGGCCGCTGCCCGCCAACTGACGCGATCGACTATCTGGACGGCTGGGTCTCTCAACAGCCCGGCCTGCGTCCGGTCGCCAGCAACAGCCTGTCCGCCGTCCTGCCCCAGGCCGCGGCCTGGACCGCGCACGCCAGCGGCCTGCTGGCGGTTCGGGTCAGCAGCGAGCGGCCGCTGTCGCTCCTGTGGTTCCGTTCCGAGATCCCCGAGACCATCCGCTGGGCGGGCGATCCGTCGACGGCGGTCAAGTCGAACACGCGCGGCGTCCTGACGCCCCGCGCCTCGTTCGAAGACTATACGGAGACCGTGCGGGGCCGCGCCCGGCGGTGGGACGCGGCGGCGGTGGAATCGGCGGCTCGGCTACGCGACGCCCTGCTGGATTTCAGCGCGGTCAGCCAGTTGCGCCGCATGAACCAGTCGCTGCAGGCCAGCCTGACCGAGCGCGACCTCCGGCTCGAGCAGCAGCAATACCTGATCCGCGAGGTCAACCACCGGGTTCAGAACAGCCTGACGCTGGTCTCCAGCTTCCTGGGATTGCAGGCGCGTGAACAGACCGACCGGGTCGCCGCCGCCGCCCTGCAGGAGGCGCGCCAGCGCGTACGCGCGGTGTCGGCCGTTCATACCCGTCTCTATCAGGACACCCAGTCCGTCTCGGTCGATCTGGCCCGCTACGTCGATGATCTGATCGAAGACCTCGGCGCATCCACCGGGCCCGAGTGGCGTGACGCCATCGAAACCCAGCTGGCGCCGATCAGCGTTGAATCCGGCCGTTCGGTCACGATCGGCCTGATCCTGACCGAGCTGATCATCAATTCGCAAAAGTATGCATATGACGGTGCCGTGGGCTCGGTCTGCATCCAGTTGTCAGAACCCGAGGCCGGGGTGCTGCGCCTTTCGGTTCAGGACAGGGGCAGAGGCGGGCATCAATCGGGCGCCGGCTTCGGCTCCATGATGATACAAAGCCTCGTCGGCCAACTCGGCGGGACGCTGGACTACTACGACCGCTCGCCCGGGCTGGAGGCGGTGCTGCGGGCCCGCATCGACGCGCTGACCTGACGGCGTTGTCTTAAGCGGGCGTTCAGCACGACCGCACACCTCGTCTTGAACTGTGGGCGGCATGGTGAGCCCATGCTGACCCCGCGCCGCCTCGTTCACATCGCCCGGCTGATCTTTCTGATCGGCGTCGCCGTCCTGGCCGTTCTGGTGCTTGGCCCGTTCCAGGGTCTCGAGGAACGGATCGGCCTGACCGACAAGTCCGCCCATGTGATCGCCTTTTACCTGCTGGGTGTCGCCACCCTCGCCATCGCGCCGAAATGGCGACGCACGGACCTGATGCTGGCCCTTCTGGGCGCAGGCGTGCTGATCGAGGTGTTGCAGGGCTTCACCGGCCGGTCGATGTCGCTGAGCGATCTGGGCGCCGACGCCCTGGGCCTGGCGGCGGCGGCCGCGCCGGGCTTTGTCGAACAGCTGCGCCGCCTGGCCCGCCGCCACCCCGACCTGTCCTTCGCCGAGATCGCCGCGCTGGACCGTCGCCGCACCCGCCGCGCCGAGGCGCCGATCACCGGCGCGCGGCCGGAGGGCAAGATCAACTAGCGTCGCCCCACGTCTGAGACGATGCGACGGACGCTCGGCTCACGCCACCATCATCACCGCGTCTGATCTTCGCCCAAGGATCGATGACGGCGAGCCGCAAGACGCCTGGCGATGGACCCTTCATGCGCTGCGACGGTCAAGCGATCATACCCCACCTCATAGGCCGCCTTGAGGTAGTCCTCGTCCCACTCCGTCATGGCGTCGAACGAGGCTGGGTCGTCAAACAGGCTGAGAACGGTGTCGGGGCCGAACGCCGCATCCGGATCGACCTGGGTCAGCACGACCATGGCGACATAGTCGGTGAGCGCCGACATCGCCGCCCGCTCAGTTTTGGAGAAGTCGATCACGACTGTCACCGTCTCAAGATCATAGCGCAGCGGCGATCTGATGAGGCTTGGGCGGCTCACTCGCGTGAACGGCACCGTCGATCCCGCTATGCCCGTGCCGAAGCCCTGCATTGTTGCTCCGGCCGCCGCTGCGCTGCTGCGTCCAGCGACCACGCCATCATCGACACTGCGCGGCAAGGTCAAATGCCACCAACGCACCGGGGCATCCGACGACATGAACCGCCCCATCGCTCTGAGGTCTTGGCTGGAATGATCGACGGGATAACGGAAGCGCCGGCGATCGGCCCTGACCAGTTCCTTTGCCGTCCGCTTCCCGTCATCAGTGCCGACGACCAGCACGTTGGCCGCACAGCCAGGCTCACCTATCCCAAGCCCCACCTCGGCGGCGCGGCGCGAGATCCCGTCCACCATCTGCTGCCCGTGAGGCGGCCGCAAGCCGGCTACCCGGACACAAAGCGATTTGGTCCATCGCCCGGGGAGCGTACCGCGCGGCGGCCTGTCGCCTGCAGCGTCAACGAAGGCTCGGGCCGCATCCTCCAACGCCCGACCATAGACGACGACCTCATCCACCTCGGTCGGTTCCTGAGAAGTCGAGAGCGGCGCCTCGGCCGTCTGCCCCGTCGAGCCCCAAGCGACCGCCAACAGCCAAAAGCCCAACCAGGACATCCAAGCCTCCCTGTAACCCGCGCCTAGCTAAGTCGATAATCGCGCACCCGTCTACGGATACGCCTCGTGACCCCAAACCGATCCGGTCGGTAGGTTCCGCAAGATCATGCGGTGAGTTGCAGGAGCCTCTTTCGGCTCGACCTTGGTCGCCGGCGGGTGGTGGTGCGAAGCCTCAAGGCTCCAGCTCGATGTCCCAGTAGAGGAAGCAGGTTCCGCCTTGTACGCTCGGATAAGCTCCTGAGGGCATTGATAAAAAACGACATCCGTCGACCCGGCCGATGTCGATGGTCACCATATGGCCACCACAGCGACGGAAACCGCAGCGATTTCCAGCACCCGATAGAGACTACCAGACACGAGCGGAAAAGTCGTGACTCACGGCTCTAAAGCGCCAGAAACGGACATTGAATCGGGGTCGGGAAGCTGTCATTCAGTTCCTCTCGAGCACCTCCCAGAAGACCGGGCTTCGGTCAAATCCGCCCCTCGATAGGCCGCGCCGGCTGGCGCGTCCCAGAGAGACGATGGCCTCTACCTCAGTGCTACACAGCCGCGACGGCGGCACTACCGCTCTGATCACATCCCTCTCCATCAGTCGGCATCCCACCGGCCCGGAAAGTCCACTCGACCTCAGGCACCCAGCGGGCAATGGACGTCGTGACATGCCATCCTAGCCACCCGCGCGCGGGGCGGTGGCTCCTCGTGCCCCGGGCTCTCCCCCTTCCGGGGCGGTGAACTTGTAGGATTGGGGTTCCGACGACCACCCTTCGGGATTCTGCTCGATGAAATAGGCCCAAGGGTCCTGGATCATCTCCGGCTCGTAGCCTTCGACCTGCAGCAGACTGAGGTCGACCAGGTACAGCCAGTAGAGATCACGGAGTTCCCTCGCCTTGGCGAGTTCGCCCTCCGACCAGTGGAAGGCCTTTGTTGAGCCGTACCCCTTCACCTCGATAATCCGATCATGGCGCAAGCTCCCGAGCTTGTCGAAGGACAGGAGGTCGAAGCCCGCCCCCACATTGTCGTCGGAGATCAGCCGCACCTGGTTCAGGAAGCGGTGCCCCGCCAACCGACGCAGTTCGTGGGCCAGCGCGAAGGCCTCGGCCCGGCGTCCGGCGTCCGCTTGGTTCGACTGGAGCGCCAGGAACTCGTCGAGCGTCAGACGCTTGTGGCCGTCCGCCTGGTTCAATCCCATGATGAGGGCGAGGAAGCGCGGCACGCAGTCCTCGGCGACGACCCAGCTCCGGTCGAACATGTCCGCACGCGAGGCGATGCCAAGCTGAAGCAGGAGGGGCGGATAGCCAAGGTCGCGACCGGGAAGCTGCAAGGCGTCCAAGCGCAGCCCGGCCGGGTGGTCACCCGGCTGGATCGCTGAGACGAAACCCGCCTCCTCGAGCATCCAGCAGAACCGCTCAAGGACGGCGCGACGGATCATCCCCTCCCAGTCCGCCCCGCCCTTCGGGGGCGGGGCGGCCGCGACCTCCTCGCCGATCTCCACCAAAACGCCCAGCTCCACGAGGAGGCTCACCGAGTTCACCACCCGTGAGAGGTTGCCAAGACGTTGGGCGCGACCGATCCGGACCAGGCGCTCGGGGGGGAGCGCGACCGGGTGGGCCGCCTCCAGGAGGGCGGCGAGCTGCGGGGGGCCCAGCGCCCCGTCAGCGCGTCTTGCGGCGTTCATAGTCGAGCAGGACCGCACGGAGGTCGGCGTCGGCGCCGTCCTCGACAAGGCCGAAGAGCGGGATGTCGTCGGTGTCGACGAGGTCGGCCAGCCGCTCCTCCTTCTGGATCAGCCGTCGGTCGATCGTCTCGTCGATCGTCCCTTCCCCGATCATGAAATGGTATTGGACGTCACCGAGCGGCACCGGGCTGTAGCGGTGGATGCGGTCCTTGGATTGGATGAACCGCCCAGCGTTGAAGTCGCGGTCGAAGTAGATCGCGGTCCGGGCGGCCTTGTGCAGGGAGATGGATTCCCCGACCGCCTGCGGGTTGGCGATCAGGATCGCGCTCTCGCCGGGTCGGTGGAAGCGATCGATGATGCCCTCGCGGGTCGTCGCCTCGCCGTCCTCGAAATCGTCCCATGCGGTGAGGACCGGTGTGGCCCCCGTCACGATCTCGACATAGGCTGCGCTGTCGGACAGGATTCGTTTCAGGAGGGTCAGGTTGCCGAGGAAATAGGACCAGATCAGGAGCTTGCCCTGCTCCGCCACGACGCGCCGGGCCAGCGCGGCGAGCATCTCCAGGCGGACCAGGTCCCGCTCCGCATCGAAACGCGCAACCATGTCGGCGACTTCCATCTCCCCTAGGGAGAAGTCGCCCCCCTCGACGTCGAAGAGCCCCTCCTCCTCGAGCGGACGAAGCAGGAGGGACGGGTTCACGGCCGCCTGGCGCAGGCGCATGAGCCGCGCCCGGACCAGAGAGGAACTCGCCCCCGAGCCGGATCGGATCTGCGGCATGATCGCGCGCTCGACCCCGGTGTAGATCGCCTCGTGTAGCGGCGAGAGCCCGACCGGCTCTCGGGTCTCATGCGCCGGCGACAGCCCGAGGTCCTTCTTGCGGATGCGGGTGAAGAAGGGGCGCAACTGCTGCTTCAACCTTGGGATGGCCGACGCCATGGCGCCGTCCGTCATCGCCCGAAGCGCGGACGCCGAGAAGCCGACGACGTCCCGATGCGGATAGATGAAGCGGAACAGGTTGAGCAGGTCCTCGTAGCCGTTCGGCGCTGGCGTGCCGGTCAGCACAACCCGCGCCCCGGCGTGCGGCGCCAGCTCCAGCGCGGCGTTGGCCCAGACTCCGTCGTTCCGCTTGATGTTGTGCGCCTCGTCCAGGACGACCATGGCCCGCCGGCCGGGCAGGCCGAGGAATCGCTGGAAGTCCGTCGCGGTCGAGGCGAGGGTCGCATAGGTCGTCAGGGTCATCTCGACCTCGCGCTCGGCGTAGGAGATGCCCCGCAGGTAGACCTCCCGGTCGCTCTGCGGGGTGAAGCCGGCGATCCGCTTCGCGATCGCCCGACGTCCGAACACAGCCTCGAACTCGTCCTCCCAGGCCTTGAACGCGGAGAGCGGGCCGACCACCAGGAGGTGATCGACGTGTTTGGGGTCCTCCGGCGGGAGGGCGTTGAGATAGGCGTAGGCCGCCAGCACGATCGCGGTCTTGCCCGCGCCTGGGACGGAGAAGTTCGCCGCGTTCTGGGCGAAGGCCAGGTGGAAGGCGGCGAGCAACTGACGAGGGTAGAGGCGTCTCGCCGGCAGGCGCTCGGCGACCACGTCGGCGAAGGCCCGGAAGGCCGCGGTATCGACCTCGCCGTTCCAGATCGAGGCCGCCAGGCTGGAGAAGGCGCTGAACGCCGCTTCATTCCCCTGCACCCGGGTGACGGCGTCGTCCTCAGCGCCTGAGGCCTCGAGCCGTATGCCGAGGCGGGCGAGGATCGCGGTCAGCTCCTGATAGCGGCTGTGCAGGCCGTTAGCGGCGGTCGGGATCGATATGGACCGTTCATCGACAACCCGACCACCGGCCCCCCTCAGGTAGGCCTTCATGACGGGATCACGCGACGGCCTGGCCGTGTCGAGCCTGAGGACAGCGACGCCGTCCGCCTCCTCGAACTCCAAGGTCGCCGCGTCGGTCACGCCTTGCGCTCAGCGCGCTCGAGACGCTTCTTCATCTCGTAGACGAGGGTGTTGATCTCCTTGACCAGGGGGCCGTTGGCCGTGTCAGTCACGAAACCCTCGCTGGTATAGTCGATCTTGTCCAAGGCGGCGAAGGCCCGCTCCAACAGCTTGCGCGGTTCGTTGGCGTTGAGCTCCAACTGCAGATCGAGGTCCGCCTTGTTGAAATTCCCCTGCAGCGGCCCACCGGCCTTGGCCTTCCACTCGCTCTCGCGCGCCATTGCGGCGTCGGACATGGAGGGGAAGTGCGGATTCGCCGCGACGAAGGCGGCCAACTCGCCAACCTCGTTGGTGATCACGTCGACCGTGCCGCGGTGCCCGTCACGGAACTTGCGCCAGATGTCCTCCTTGGCGAAGAAGGTCCGCTCGCCCCGTCCGTCGTGGGAGATGCGCCGATAGTCCTTCCCGGCATCCAGCAGTCCGGATCCGAAGCGGATGTAGTCGAACTGGATCGTCCTCAGGTCGATCTCGTCGATCGTGCTCGTCGGCCACGGGACCGACGCCGTGCCCTTGTCCAAGCGCTTCATGTCGAGGTGGAGGTCCACGAACATCCCCTCCTTGGTCGCTCCGCTAGGCTCCTTCAGCATCGTGTAAAGGCCGGCGCAGCCGATGTGCTCGAGGTAGTCGTCCATCAGGTCCATGATGGAGAGCCATTTCTCGACCTCTCCCTTGGTCGTCGCCATCATGTCGGCGACCTCGCTCGTCGGATAGTCGAGCTGCCGCACGAGCCGCTTGACCTTCAGGTACTTCTCAAGCGGACCGTAGTCGAGCTTGGAGTCCTCCCCGATCTGGTACTGGGTCTCGAGCCGGACGATCTCCCGTTCGTCGTCGTAGTAGGCGTCCGGCAGGATCACCGCCTCGAAGTGGCGCCTCGGGACGATCCGGTTCAGCAGCATCGCGCGGCGGTTGCCGTCGATGATCACCCCGTCCAGGCTGACGATCCCGGGGCGTTGCTGCTGCTTCTCCTTCAGGTCCTTGAGGGTGTGCCGGTTGCGCTCCTCGTTGGTGTTCCAGAGGTAGTCCGCGATGCGCTTGTGGATCACCTCATCGTAGGCGTGCTCGTCCACGTCGTGGTCGAACTGCCAGGTAAGCATCTCACTCTCGATGCGGCCATTGTGCCGGTTGTACACCAGCAGATCGAGGTCGATCCGGTAGACGTTGAACCGCTGGGGCTCCCCTTTGTAAAAGAGCTTCTCGCTCCCTATGACCTCGCCCGCCTCCCGAAGCTGACGAAGGCGCTCCACGCGCGTGGCCGCCGGTGTGACCGTCATGATTCCCCTTCCCGCCTCCCCGGCGTTCCCAGGGGACGTTGCCACAATCGGGCGTTGCGGCAAGCCCCCACGTGCCGAAGGCTTGTGCGAAACGGCATCACGCCAGCAGCCGGACTGTGAAGGCCTCGATCCAGGCCGCCGCCATCGATGAATAAGGGGATCGGACGTCCGCCATGGCGTTCATCTCAGCGAGGGTCTGCTGCTTCAAGCTCTCCAGCTTCCTGACGGCCTCGATGACATCCGGATCGGTCTTGTCCTCGAGTGACTCGATTATGCTCGACAACTCGATGATCAGGACCTCGAGGAATTCGAGCCGCCGGAGCACTCGGGTCCGATCCTGCACGAGGCCCAAGCGGTTCAATCCATAGACCTGGATGGACACGGCTCCGCGGACCGAGAGGCCGAGCTGGGCTGCGGCGTCGGCAACCTCTGCCAGCGCGGCGGCCGCTGCTGGCAGGACGCCCGCGCTTGGGCCCTTGGGGAGCACGAGACCGACCAGCGGCGCCCGCTCGACATGGTGGACGAGGTGATCCGCCGGATCATCCTCGCAGGGATTCAGCAGCAATGCCTGCTCCGCATCCAGGTTGGCGGTGTCCCCGGTCGCCCGAACACCCATCGGGGCCAAGGGGAACAGGTCCTTCTTGCCCGTCAGGACGATCCGTGACGCACTGAACCTGGCCGTCTGATCCAAGGCGGCCAGATTGGCGCCCGGCTTTGGCGTGGGCTGCTTGCGCCGGCGATTGCAGTCGATGCAGCTCGGCAGGAGGTTCTCCCAAGCCATCGCCAGCCACCAGTAGCCCCGATGGTCGGGCTCGCCCTCGACGGCGCCCTTGGGTCTGTAGTGCTCGATGTCCACGGGCGCGCTGGAGGCGTAGAAGGTCTCGCAGTAAGCGCATTTCCCGAAGAACAGCTCGTCGAGCCGCTCCTTCACCTCGGCCGCCTTGTAGACCTTGAATCCGTAGGACCCGGTCTTCGGATCGTACGGATCGGCGTAGTGGGCTTGTGCGTGCTCGAGCTCGGTCCGGCCCTTGACGGGCTTTGCGAGCGCGGCGGGCGGGGCCTTGTCGCCTCGCGGCGCCTTGCGCATCAGACCCTCTCCAGGGCGTCGACGATCGCCTGTCGCGTCTCGTGTCGCAGCCGACGGAGCCGGGCGTCCGATGCATCCCGCTTGGCGGCGAGGTACTCCGCCACCGCGGACTGGACGAGACGATGCACCTGGCTCGACCCCACAGGGAGGGCCGAGGCCACATCCCGTTCAAAGGCGCGCAGCACGTCCAGGTCGCGGTCGCTCAACACGCGGCCCGCAGCTTGGGCGGCCAGAAGATCGGCGATCCGCGCCAAATCCGTCTCGGCCTCTGGCGAGTCCGTCGAGAACAGACTGAAGAAGTCAGAGGTCAGGAGCTGCTGAACGGTGAGCCGGCTGACCCCTGGGAGTTCCGTCAGCCGTTCGACGAAGACCGGCAGATCGGTGTCCGTCGTCTCCGCTCCCGCGACGCGGTGGAGCACCATGACCTCCCCGTCGTCCATCCCCCGCAGGCATAGGGGATCGTGCGTCGTCGCGATGATCGTCATTTGGGGCAGTGCCGTCCGCAGGCCGCGCATGATCTGCATCTTCCATCGCGGATGCAGATGGGCTTCGATCTCATCGATCAGGAGCACGCCGCGAGCGGTCGAGAAGCCGGTGAACCCCGGATTGACCTTGTGGTGCATCATGCCCTCCAGCAGGTCGCACATCATCGCCAGGACGGACCGGAAGCCGGAGGAGACCTGGGTGAGCGGCGTGAGGGTCTCCACCAGTCCGGCTCGGGACGGCGTCTGGAAGACCACCATGCAACGATCCTGGACCGGATCACGTCGAACGACATCGAAGTCTTGGCTGATTGAGAGGATCGGGCGGAGCGTCCTCACAACGGCATCGAACCGCTCCTCGTCCAGGGACATGAGCCACCGCTCCGGCTTGGAGAGGAGGGCGTCGGTCTTGAACAGGCTCATCACCGAGCGGGCGGCCGAATAGCGGCGCGTGCGATCCACATACTGCCGGAAAGCGCCATAGGCGAAGACCGGCGGTAAATCCGAGCGCCCCTCGGCCGAGAGCCCACGGGCGCTGATCCGCATGAGACGGTCCTCTCCGTCATCGAACCTGAGCTTCACTCCGCTGTGGGTGCGCGGACGCCCCTTGCCGCCCATCATGGTCGGATCGAGCCGGTAATCCACGGGATCGATCTTGAGCTGGTCAAGGGCCTTTCGGTCGCTCATGGCCATGGCGATCGCCTCGAGGATTGTGCTCTTGCCGGCGGCGTTCTCCCCCAGGATGATCAGGGACGGCGCGTCACCGCCGCCTATGCGAGATCGGACGTCGCCGACCTCAAACGAGAGGTCCTCGACGCCCTTGAAGTTCGAGACCTCGACCCTGGCCAGTCGGGCCTTATTGTGCGCGGACCGGCGGATGGCGCTTGCCGGGGCGTCGACGGCGGCGTCGAACTCCTCGACAGTCGCCACTGCATCATCAAGTGCAGCCACCGCGTCGCGTCGCTGAACGAAGCCGATCAGGAACCGCTCCATGCCCGACTGCGCCGCGGCGGCCGGCTCGCCCATGCGCCGCCTCAGTTCGATGACCAGACGGCGCAGGTAGAGACGCCAGGCTCCGCCGAAGGGCAGCTCTTGGAAGGCCAGCAGCTCCCGCAACCGGTCGCGCCCGGTCTCGTCGAACGGCCTCGTCGCGATGTGCCGGAGGTCTACAAGGCGGCTGTTGAATGCGTCCCGCCGCTCGGCGACCCTCCGCGGGTGGTTGAGGTTGAAGAACCCCACCGTCGGACGACCCCTTGTGCTCAGTCCCAGGATCGCGCCGTCGCCGCGCACCTCCAGATGGGTGGTGAAGTTCCGATCGCGGCATGGGTCCAGCAGGACCGGGCGGTCAAGCGTCAGATCCTGAGGCCAGGCTCCGTCATCGACATAGCCCCTGAGCGCCTCCGGGGACGGGATCGGCATCCGGGGCCCGGTGACCGCGAAGAGGTCGGGCTGTTCGGGATCGCAGAGGTCGCAGATGGCGTAGATGTTGTCCCAGTCCTCAGCCAACCAGACGTAATAGAGATGGCTCCTGCCACCGGGCGCGGGCGGACGGGCCTCCGATGCTGGGCGGAAGCGGTAGGGCCGGGTCTGGGTGGCCGCCTCGCAGAAGGCGCAGCGTCCCCGGAAGAGGTGGGCGAGCCCGTCCAGGATGCTGGAGTGCCTGAGCTCGGACCCCTCACGCCGGACGCCTGTCTGCGATTGGCGTTCGTCGGTCGCGGACAGGAGCTCCATCACCTCCACACGCAGGCCGACGGCCAGACTGCTCTGGAACCAGGCCGGTCGCGGCGCTGATCGCCGGTCATGGAACTGCATGATGTCCTCCCCCGGATTCCCCTCCGACCGCAGGTTGTGGACCGCCCGGCCAAGTCGCGCTAGTGGGGATCGCCTGATGCAAGCGCTGCCTCACGTCGAACGCTCTGGTCCGATCGCACAGGCGCGCCCAGACAAGGATCAGGATGGCCCCCAATGCCCCCCGCCTGAAGCGGTCAGACGTCGTCAAGGCCCTCCACGAGGGCATGGCCGAGGCGGTCCATGATTTCACGGCCTGGACGAAGGGCGAATACCTCGGGGCTTGGGGGGTTGAGAGCATACTGACGGCGGGCTGTGCGCGCCGGCTCTCGGCGGCGACTACGGCCATCGGCTCGAAGAGCGCCCTGACCCTCGAACAGACCTTCTCCGGCCTGATCGAGTATAGCGGCCGCCAGACCCCGCGCGGTCGACCGACGGAAGCCGAGCGACGCCTCGCCTCCAAGACGAAGGGGCGGATCGATATCGTCCTTTGGAACGCCCATTCCACACCCAGAGCGATGATCGAGGTGAAACGCAGCGCGGGCCGCCAGGGTCTGCTGGCCGACGCTGATCGGGTCATCGATTTCATCCGGTGCGCGGGAAAGACCTACAAGGGCTCTGTCAGATATGGGCTCGTCGCGACGGTGGTCAGCGGCCCCGAGGGCAAGGGCCGCGAAAATGTCCTCAAGAAGGCCAGGGTACGGCGGCACGCACTCGCGGAACGGGCAAGAGAGCGTGGCATGGCTTTCGATTGCGACGGCCCGGTCTGGCTTGGGGATCTCGGGACCTGGGATAAGGAGGTGGCCGCCACCTATGTCTTCACGTTCAGACCAAAGCGTTGACGAGCAGCCAGGCGCGCGCGTCGCAGTCCAGGACATCAGGCGTCGTCCCAATCCGTTGAGCCCAGGTCCTCGATCACCGGGCTGGAGAAGCTGGCGCTCTCGACGCGACGCACCTCGAAGGTCGAAGGCCGCACGATGATGGGCGCGGCCTCGCCAGGCTCCGCTTCCCAGTCATCCTCGAAGGGGGACAACGGTTCCGGCTTCGAGGCCGCCTTCCTGTCCGCCTCTGAGAGCCCGACCCGCGCCGCCTCGCCGAGGATGGCGATGTTCAGGCCTTTAGGATACTGGGCCGATCGGTAGATGATGGCCTCGATCCGGGTCCGACGGCCATCCAGGTTGAACTCGTGGTGATGGGTCAGGTACTCGGCGACCGCCTGGGTGGGCACGTAGTCCAGATGCTCATCATCAGGCGACACGGCCTGGGCGATCTCCCGCGTGAAGGCCTGCAGGAAATTGTACTGGGCCAGTCTGACGATGTGATCATTGGCGAAGCGATTAGTCGCTTTCGGGGGCGATTCGAAGATGGTCATGTCGAGCACGACGATCGGCCGCGTCAGCTCGAAACGGGCTCCGACGAGGAAGGCCCCCACCCGCGGCCGGAGCTCGGCCACGCAGGTGGCCATGTCGAAGGATCCGTAGAAGGCCGAGATGCCCGAGGCGTTCAGGCGTCCAGGTCTGCGGAGCCGTTCGGGCGGGGGGCCCAGCTTCCGGACGGGGTCGGCGCGGATTTCGGACCGGAGGGCGTCGGTCTCGGCGATCCGGGCCCGATGGAACGCGGAGTTGCGATCACCCGGCGCCAATCGATGGACCGCGGCGCGCTTGTCGGCGCCACGTTGGAGGTGAATCCCCTCGAAGACCTCCTCCAACCCTGCCAAGACCCGCCGGTTGAAGAACCTCTGGCCATGGAGGAGACGTAAGCGCGTGCGTTCCCACAGCGCGCTGTGCGTCCACAGGGCCTGTTCGCTGCGGACGTACGCGAAGGTCTCGTCGTAGAAGGGCTCCCCGCCGTCCGCGGGCCAGTAGTCGTCGGCCTCCATGAGGGCGGCGATGAGGGCGGCCATCACGGCCTCCTCCTCAACCCCGGTCAGTTCGTAGAGCAGGGTCTCGAGGCTGTCGCCCGACGGGCTGTGCCAGCTCCCGTCGGAGATGCCGAAGCCGTGCCGGAAGACGGGGTCCACAATGCCAGCCACGACCTCGACCGGCACCCCCTTGTAACGGCGATGCCGCTCGCAGTTGCCGACGTCGTGTCCCTTCCGCTCTTGGGCGATGCGCCGGCGAAGACCCTTGTCGGTGAAGCACTGGGTGCAGACGACGGTCATGCCGTGGATGCCCGTTCACACATCGGCCGCGGCCCCATCCGCGACCTCCGCCTCCGCCGCCTCAACCTCGGCCAAGGCGGCCAGCCCCTCGTGAAAGGTGACGATCGTGTCGGGCAGCCCGATCAGGATCATCGGACAGGGATTGCCGACGCCGCGCTGGATTCGGTCCTCGAGCTTGCGCCAGTGGGTGGTCGCCTCGCCGAACTTGTCGGCGACGAACTGACCCGTGAAGGCCTCGCGGAAGGGCACGGGGTTGAGCGCGCGACCGGTCCGTTCAGTGACATTGCGCCTTTGACGCGACGTCGGCTCGTAGCCCCAGCGCGCCATGTCCTCGAACGATCCGACCTGCCTCTCGTCCAGGAAGCGGCGGACCAGGCCGCGCATACCCTCATGCAGGCTCCGCCCGCGCGTGACCACGACCCCAACCGAGATAGCGCCATCGGCGTGGAGCCGTTTGAAGTTCTCCAGGTCACGGTCGAAGAAGGGATCCTTGTTGTTCCACTCGATCTCCAGCGCGATCCGTTCCCCGCTCTCCAGCTGGCGGACATGGTCGACGATATGAGACTGGCTCTCGCGGCGCACGCCATTCACGACCCGTTCTACGACGAACTCGGTCTTGGGCCAGGCCAGGGCTGTCAAGGCGTTCCGGAGCCGTTGGGTGCCCTTGGCCTCACCGCCGCCGCCCGCGATGATCTCCTCGATCGGGATCGTCGCCGCCAGAAGGGCCTGCTCCAGCTCCTCGGCCGCCCCGGGGAAGTCCGCGGCGAGGATGGCGCGGGCGTGCGAGTGGAACTCGACCTGGAACCCCTTGGCTTGCAGCGCCTCGAACATCTTGCGGATTCCCCCTAGCCTCCCGCCTTCTACATGAGTCGCGGGGAGCCGGGGTGTCAGAGACGTCATGAGGATCGCGAAAGTCTATTCCCACCTGAACGGGCTGGAGTTCCTTGAGGCCCGACAGCCCGGTCTCTGGTCCGAGATTCAGACCGTCATCGGCGACGTCGACGCGGAGGCCTGCCGCCTCAAAAAGTCAAAGGAGAAGCGAAAGCTCGGGCGCACGCTCTTCTCGCCGAGGGCGCTGAACAAGGCTATCAGCGAGGGGTTCGGCGCGCAGATTCGCCCGTGGCAATCGGTTCGGACCAACTATTTCGTGTGCGAGGACGCCGAGACGAACCGGCGGATCGTCGATCTGCCCCGGCCGGAGCAGAAGGCCGCGATCCTCAAAGGTGGATTCCTCCCTCTGGCGAGCTTCAACCAGACGGACTTCGTCAAGGACAGGGTCGCCGTTGAGGTCCAGTTCGGCAAATACTCGTTCGTCGCCTACGACCTCTTTGTGAAGCACCTCGCCTTCTACGTCGCCGGCACGATCGATGTCGGCGTGGAGGTCCTGCCCATGAAATGCCTGCAGGCCGAGATGTCGTCAGGCCCATCCTTCTTCGAGAAGGAGCTGCACAACCTGATGCGGGAGGGACGCGGCGTCCCGGCCGTGCCCTTGGTGATGATCGGCATCGCCCCCTGACGACGGCGGCGCGCGAGGCCGTTCAGGCGGCCTTGCGATGGGCTGGGGCGAACCGCCGGGCGTTGAACCAGTCGCCGACGATAAGACCCGCCAGGATCGCCTTCGCGTTGCGCGTCAGCTTGGCCGCGCCGGGAACCTTGGAGTGCGCGGCGTCGCCGGCGGCGACATTCATCACGTACGCTTCAGCCAGGACCCCGTTGTCCCCCTCCCCGCTCCACGCCTCAATGGCGGTCTGGACGTCCGCAGCGACCGCGGCCAGGGTGTCGACCACATCATAGGGGTCATGACCTTCACCCTTGTGGGACCAGGCCGCCTGAAGGCGCGTGGCGTCCGCGTCCGCTAGACGTGAGTCGGCCAGCCCGAGCGCCGTCCAGGCGTCGGCGAAGGCGGGGTGGGCCATGAGGGTGGTCTCTAGCTCCGCCATGACGGCTCCGTCGAGCTCGATCTCCCGGACATCCTTGGAGGGGCCGAAGAAGAACCGGACCTTCCAATCGGGCTTGGACCGCGCTGCGCCGTTCGACAGCTCGAACCGCATGCCGCTCTTGAAGCGCAGGCCGGGGATCGCGGCTCGGAAGGCGCGGCCCTCGGGATAGGTGCGGCCGGCGCGCTCGGGCGGCGTGGCCTTGGGCAGCACATCCGGCAACACCATGTGCCGTTGGTCCATCCAGAGCCCCTTGAAGGCCCCGGCGGGGACCCCGCGGGCCGCCGAGGCCAGGAGGTAGGTGAATGTTGGCGGAATGGCGTTGCCAATCATCTTCGCCTTCTCGGCGAAGGAGCGGGCATGGAATTGGTAGTTGACCGGGAAGCCCTGGAGGCTGGCCCGCTCCCGGATGGTCAGGCGGCGGAACGAGCCCGGCCGACGCGGATCCTCGATGACGATGCTCTCGCGCGACACCCTCGTGCAGGTCGCCGTGACCGTGCGGGACGGTTCCCCCAGACGATCCGGGAAGGCCATGTTGTTGTAGACCGCGTGGTGGACCTTCGCGTCTCGGTTCATCCGCAGCTCCTCACCGATAAGGGCCGGCTCGGTCTCCGTCTCGGTCAGCCCGGCGGCAGGAAGGACGCCGCCCCAGATCGGGTCGGTGACGACCGAGCCATCGCCATTCAGCGCCGCGATGACATCTCCGAGCGTAGGCGACCCGAGCTTGGCCTTGTAGCCGTCGATGAGCGCCAGCGGCACGTTCGACACGATGCAGCGCCTCCGGGCCTGGGCCGCGCCGTAATCCGAGAAGTCGACGACCTCGATCAGCGGGTCGAGGTGACGGAACCTGTGGAGCGCATGCCCGGGGTCCGCGAAGCCCGCGCGCATGTACTCAGCGACACGGGGCACGTTCTCCATCGCCCACCACCTGGGTTTCAGATGGTCGACCACCTCGAAGAAGCGCACGAGGTCCTTGAGGCCCTCCGCGAGGTCGCCGCTGCCGCCCCGGTTGGCATAGGAGAATTCCGTGCAGGGCGGACTTCCGACCACTAGGTCGATGCCTGTCGGAAGATCCTCGAGCTTGAGCTTGCGCACGTCTGTGGCAACGATGCCGCCGCCGTGGTTGCCGTTGTGGGTGTCCACCGCAGGCTGCCACCATTCATAGGAGGCGACGACCTCAACGCCGGCCAGACGAAGCCCGAGGCTCCACCCGCCAATCCCGGCATAGAGGTCTATCGCGCGCACTTCATGCTCCATCGTCATCTAATCGCGGATCGGCGATCCGCTCCTGTCGTGGAATCCTACCCTCTTCTGATGGAAGGGCAAGATCCAAACCTGTGGGCCGCGACCGTTTGCGACGCACCGGACCGACAAAGGCCTCGAGCCTCGGCCCCAGCGCCTCGCGGTCGGCGATCTCGCACTCCCACAGCACCAGACTCCGCCAGCCTTCGGCCTCGGCCCGCGCGAGGTCCCGCGCGTCACGGGCACGGTTGCGGTCGAACTTCGCCTCCCAAAAGTCGCGGCGGGTCGCTGGCAGGCGCGCGTGCCGGCATCCCGGGTGCTGATGCCAGAAGCAGCCGTGCACAAAGATGATCGCGCGCCGGCCGGGGAACGCCACATCCGGCCGTCCGGGCGCGGCCTTCCACTGCAGGCGGAAGCGATAGCCCGATGCGTGCAGCGTCCGGCGCACGATCATCTCGGGCTTGGTGTCCGCCCGGCGGATACGGGCCATCAGCGCGCTCCGCGCGGCCGGTGTCAGGGGATCAATCACGTCTTCTCCAGGTCGGGGGACATCTGGAACGCGGGCGGCCCAGACGCAAGCGTGGCCGGCCGGGACGCCGAGGCGCGGCACCAGCGGCTAGTCCGCCAGGCTGGTCCCCTTCTCGACAAGGCCTGCAGATGAAAGCCGCATCCCGTCGCCTCCCCGGAGATGGCCGGGATCGCGCTCGATCCCGGATACGCCGCTGTAGATCATGGCGGTGACGCGGGCGCGATCGCGCACGGCCAGCCCCTCCCACCAGCTGGGCGTCATGAAGACGTTGTCCAAGTGCTCGAAGGCGAGCCGCATGACGGCGTCAGAGGCGCGCGCGGCGCCGAGGTTCCCGAGGGACCGCGCTAGTCGGCCGGATGGCCCATCCGCGCCGCCGGTCCAGGTCAAGGCGGCGACCGAGCGTCCGCCATAGCTCGTGACGACCAGGGCCATGTGCTCCAGGGCCGCATCCCCACGTCCAAGCCGCTGCAGGCGGTTCCCCGCGAAATCGTGCTCGACGTGGAATGCCCCGCAGGCGGCCAGCGGCAGCAATCCGTCGAACCGCAGGAAGACGTGGTTGAACCCCGGATCGTCCGGGTTGGCCAAGGCCCCGTCATACCCCGCCTTCCACGCCTCCACCTCGGCCAGCCCGCGCTCGACCCCCGCCCGATAGGAATAGGCCCACTTCTGGACCTCGACATGCACCTCGAAGGGATGCCCGGAGTCCATCTCGCGCTCGCCGGCGATCCGCGCCAATTGGTCGGCCTTGTGGAACCGCTCGTAGGCCATGGCGCGGAAGCCGAAGAGGATCGCCTCCTCGCGCGTCATGCCGATGTCCGCTCCTTCGATGGATGCGAAGGCCTCGGCGTCATGCTTGGCGCAGAAGCCGGGGAAGATCGACGCGCGTCCCAAGCCGATGCTGCGCGGCGGCGGCCGTCCGTCGTGCTTTTCCATGTCGGCGGTGGTCGGTTTGACGGTCATCACATGCCCCGCCTCGGCGATGGCGCGGAGCCCGCCCCGGCGCTGGACGGTGTGGGACTGGACGGCGACCTTTCCGCACCGTGTCCCCTCGCCAGCCGGGTGCGAGCAGTACCCCTTCATAGCGAGTTTCTTGAAACGTCTCACGAGGTCATGAGGCGTCATCCGAGGCCTCAGCGCCCGACCGCGATGACAGGCTCCCCACGTCATCCCGGACCGGCACCAGCAAGGTGCGGCGACCTCCATCTCCCTCAACGGTAGAAGCGGCGGCGGCGCCACGAGGGAGGCGAGCATGGAGGGGTGTACGGGCATGGGCGGTTTCCTTAACCGATGGGTCTCGACCCGGCGATCATCTTCGCTCGTCGTCGACCCCAGTCCATAAGGACGTTGGCACAATGGGTTCGGCAATGTGCGCATCGTGGTGAAGACTGTGGCAGCAAGCCCAGCTCGGAGATCACATCAGCCCGCAGGTCTCGGAGGGATCAAATCTCCCCGTGCATCAGGCGCTACGGCTTGAGGGGCGGAGCTGGTTTTACCATACCGAATGACTACCGAGTTTGCGGCCCGGGTCCACAGCCCTGACGGACTGAAACGCATTGTCAGCGCCGACTCCTGTTAGCCTTTGTCGTCCGCCCCGGTTTCACGGGCAGCCGCGGCCGTCCGGCGCGATTTCCAGAACGCCTGATAAGAAGGACCGCGGGAGTCGGGCGGACTCGTCGGCGGGTGAATGAAGACTGGCAGGGGCGCGGGCAAATCCGGCCCTATGATGATCGCCTCGCCGGGGCCCAGCATCGGGATGAACTGAGCCGCGCCCCGATCAAGATCGCCGCAGGCGCTTTCCACTGTATCGCGATCCTGCTTGTTGGTCAGCCGATGAACGAACAGCGTTCCTAGCTGGCTGAGAACGTCATGAGGAATGTCCCGCGGCCGCTGCGTCGCAAGGACGCAGGTCAGCCCGTATTTGCGGCCCTCCTTGGCAATCAGGCCAAACGAGTCCAGCTGGGTGCTGCCGTACTCATCGCCGACCGTCTGGCCGAGGAACTGGTGAGCCTCATCCAGAAAAACTACCAGCGGCCTGTCCCGGAATGCCCCGCCACGGGCCAGGCCTAGGAGGTGGCGGCCGATGATGTTGAGCAGGATTTCACGCGTATTGTGTTCAAACCGGACATCCCGGAACGAGATCACCGCCACGTCCTTGGTTGGATCGTTCAGGAACGTCGCCAGTTCGTCGACCAGAGACGTCCCATTTGTCTTGAACAGACACTCCAGTTCGGGAGAGTTGATCTGCGTGCCGATCCGCGAGACGAGCGTCTCGCAATAACCCGCCGTGGCCGGATCGGGTCCGCCGAAGTTGGCGGAGTGGTCGCGGTCCGTCGAGTAGACGCATTCCGCCTTGATCTGATCGGCGAGGTTCGAGATTTCGAAATCGCAGAGCGGCGAATGGATCGCATTCGAGTTGTCCGCGATTGCGGTATAGAATGGCGCGCGAGGTTGGCCCCGCTTGGCGACGAGCCCCTTGTAGAAGATGACCTTCTCCGGCGCCGTGCCGCTCACCGCCTGAACCAGCTTCAGGCTCTTGATCGCCTCCCTTAGTTTCGGACCCTGGCTTTGGCCGGAGGGGCGAAACAGCGAGAACAGATCGTCTTCGGTGACCTTTCGGTATGGGAAATGCACTTGTTTGTGGCCGGGGGATCCGACCTGGAAGACGAACACCTCATCAACCGGATCGATGTCCACAAACTCGCCGGTCGGGTCCAGCAGGATCGCCTTCCCGCCAGCGGCCTTAAGTTCTTGGATCAGCGTTGCGAGCGTCCAGCTCTTGCCGCCTCCGGTCGCGCCGAAGATGCCCGCATGCCGACCGAAGATTTTCTCGGGCGGCAGACAGATGTCGACGCCGTCCGCAGCGTCGATCCGGCCCACGCTCAACGTGAGGTCGCCCTTGTTGGTGACAGAGTTGCGGATCAACCGGGCCAGAAGCCTAGGATCGGCGAGGTGTACGCTGTCGCCGATACGGGGGAAGGCCGGAATTCCCCGCCGCAATTCGTCCGATCCCTGTTCGACAGCGGCAAGAAGCTGGATTCGGCCGATCGGATTCGGCTCCGGCGCCGCCCCGAGACGAGGTTCCACGCTCAGTCGTTCGCCGTCCGGGATGCGCGTTTCGATCACACGACCGAGGAGCTTGACGCGCTCGGAATCGATGAAGACGAAATCGCCGACGGCGCCGCGCGAAAGGCCGCGACGTTCGGGTCGCGCCGTCGCCTCGGGAAAGTTGACCTGGACCTGGGAGGCCGTGACCTCGGTCACTGTCCCTAAGTAGTGGTCGGGATCAACGGGGCTCGGCAACCGACCGGTCAATGCGGTTGCTCTTCGCGGAGGGCGCGGACGCGCGCGATATGCCGCTCCCGATCAGTCTCTCCGACCAGATCCGGCAAGGCCTTGGCCATGTCGCTGAAGCGCCCATTGAGCAGGTGGACCCTAGGATCACCGCCTTCCGCCAGGCGATAGAAGGCCTTCAAATACTTGTTCTGGGTCTTCAGATCGGCATTCAGCACATGATCGCCGGCCGCCACATCCGCGGCGTCTAGGAAGGCTGGATCACAGACCAGCAGCCGCAGCGACATATTCGCTTCCATCGCCGCTAGGATCGGTCGGCTGAGATGATCGTCATTGAAACCGAAGCCGGAAATGATCAGCGCGGTGTCGGACTCGCGCAGGGACGCCTGGAGGGCCCCGATCATGTCCAGGTAGGGAGCCTCGAAAGACTCCTGGTACTTGCTCGAGCGGGGATAGATCAGGATCGGATCGCCCTTGGGACTTTTCGACCTGACGATCTCACCTTCGATACGGCGCCAATCGACCGAGCCGTGCAGTTTGTAGAGGTGGAAGACGTTCTCGATGTAGTCGGGGGCGTCCTTGCCAATCTCGCGCCGAACGATGTCGAAATCGAAGTTGGCGCGGTCGTAGGTTTGCTCCAGGGCATGGGAGAAGCCGTCGATGATCGTGAATCGGTGCCGTCTCGCAGCTTCCTCGAAGCAGAGGTCGTAGTTGGTCGTGAAGAACCGCGCCCGGGGCTTGCGCATACCCCGCCGACCAATCTTCTGGATGACGGTCGCGTGGGCGTCGAGGGTCGTCTGTCCATCAATGAAGTCGACTGTCAAGAGGATCGCGTCCTCAGCCTCGCGGACAAAGGTGGCGACGGACTTCGCTTCTTCGCTCGTCGAGGTCTGATTGAGCTCGAGATAGAGTTTGCACAGCGTCAGCAGCTTTTCGATATTCCCGTCGATGGGCGCGCTGGGAAACAACCCGCAGATCGACAGAAATTTCGTTTCGCCAGCCCTGAGTTTCACCGCCTTCCAGAGGTCGCCCATGCTGGCGGGTTGAGCTTTGGCCGGGTCGTTCCGGGCGGCGAGTGATGAGCCGCTGCCAGTGAGGATCAGCAGGTTCGTAGAGTTGAGGGCATTAAGGAAAGCGCTTTCGATCAGCCTCTTGCTGCCGGACGCTTCGAGCTTTCCGTCCTCATCGCTGAGCTTATCCGCATAGGCCTTCCAGCCTTCGCCAGGCAGAAAGAGGCGGAGGTGATTTTCATCAGCAGGGTCGTTCGCCCAGTCTGGCATGAGAAGTATTTGCGCTGTTGTTGGTGAACGACCTTAGCCGCAACTGAAACGCGTTGTAACGCCGCCTGTTCGCGTGACCCTGTCCGATTTCCGATCGACCGCTGAGGTCCGCTATTGACGCCAAGCGGTCGCGCCGATCTTAGACGTGCATCGACGGCTTTTTCGATTAGACTCGAGTGATGCGGTCAGATCTCGAGCATCTTCCGGAGCGTCAGCAGCGAGAACTCGCCAAGGTTCGCGATACCCTGCTTGCTGGGTTCGACGCGGCAAAGAATGGCGGTGGCGGCGGCACCTCGACCTGGCGTCGCGGGGGGATGGTGTTCAAGATCATCCTGTTCGGCTCCTACGCTCGAACCGATTGGGTGGACGAACCGGAGAACGGCTACCTGTCTGACTTCGATCTCCTGATCGTCGTCAACGACGAGAAGCTCACCAACATCGCGGACTACTGGTGGAACTCCGAGGATCAAATTCTTCGCGACCCCGAAATCGGCCGAACGGTGAATATCATCGTGCACGACCTAAAGGAGGTGAACGACGCACTTAGGCGCGGCGAGTATTTCTGGACTGACATCGTCCGCGACGGGATCGCGCTCTACGACGTGCCGGGTCACTCATTTGTTGCCCCCATGCCCATGACGTCGTTTGACGCTCTAGCGAACGCGGAGACGACCCTGAAGTCCAGGTTGATGGACTTGGATCTCCGTTTGCGCTCGGCGGCTGAACAGGTGGCTGCTTCAGATCAAGGATCGCACGTTAGGAAGTGGGCCGCCTTCCTCCTGCACCAGGGCGTCGAGACCGCCTACGCCTGCTTCTTGCTCGTCCACACCTTCTATTTCCCCCGGTCACACAACATCAGGTTCCTCCGCTCGCTGGCGGAGGACATCGACACTCGGCTGGCGGACGCCTGGCCCCGCGAGCAGCGAGCGGACCGTCGCCGATTCGAGCTGCTCAAACGGGCTTATGTCGAAGCCCGCTACAGCGATCAGTACGATGCCTTGGCCGAAGATTTGGAGTGGCTGATGCGACGCGCTGTCGTCCTGCGCGACCTCGTCGCCAACCTCTGCGAAGCCAAAGTGGCCGAGCTTCGGATCAAGGCCGGGGCGCGCTGACCGGCCACACTGTCGATCACGTTCGCGAGAAATCGCGTGAGGCCTGCGACACGCCTGAAACCACCTGAAACCCAGTGAACCCTTCTGGTTGGCTTGGGCCTGTGATCGCCTTCTGGCGGCGGCCTTGACCTCCTGTGGATCGTCGCGCCTCCGTTGACCCGTTGAACGAGGAGTACCCGCGATGACTGGCATTTACCTTGGAGAGACCGAAGACGTTCTGCTGAACCGCAAGGAAGCGTCGACCGAGCTTCTGCGCATGGGCATTCGGCGCTCGCCCGCGACGCTGGCCAAGATTTTCTGCACGCGCTCGGACGGCCCGCCCTGCGTCCATCTCGGGCGCACGCCCTACTATCCCCGCCAACGGCTGCATGACTGGGCCAGAGGCCAGCTGACTGGCCTTCGGTCCTCTTCCAGTCAGCCCCGGCGGTCGGGCGACTGGACCGTCTCATCCGCTCTAGATGACGCGCAACCCTGATGCTCGCAGGCGGCGGGTGGGTCCTCACAGACCCAGGCCCGCCGCGCCCCGGCCGCCGGGAAGCACCTGCGCCAGACCCCGCGGGTCAAGACCCAATGTCGCCTTGGCACCGACCGCCGGCAGCGCCGTCCCGGTCGCCAGTCGGACGTAATGGTCCGCACCCGTCGCATCGCGCACCATGGCGAAGGCCGAGCCGCCCAGCTCGTCGTGAAATCCGGCCTGCACCACCTGCCCCGTCACCCTCCCCTCGCGCAGCACGCCAGCCGCCCTGCCGGTGTCGAGCCGATACTGGTTCAGCGTCCGGATCACATCCTTGGACATCTGCAGCTTCCTAAGGCGCGCTTCCAGGTCTTCCGCCAGCTTGAATCGGTGTCCTTGTCGCTGGGCCAGGCCGAGGCTTTCCAGATGCGCCAGTCGGCCACGCGTCAGGGCCGCCCACGCGTTCCGACCGCCTATCGCGTCATCGACGAGCCCCTGGCCATCCATTGACGCCAGAAGGCGACGATCGAAGCCTGTGAACCCATCCCTTTGGGTTTCCCGCCAGATGCGTCTCTCGGCGTCCTGACGTGACAGGTCGCCCAGTCGCTCCTGAGCCGCTTCCTGGGCGCGAGCGCGAAAACCATAACCGACATATGCGCGCGGGATCACAAGATCGCGGCCATTGGCGCGCTGTCCCGGCATCAGGACGTGGGCATGCGGCTGATCGGTGTCGAAATGGCAGACCGCCATCCACGGGAGGTCCGGCTCCCCCAGGTCAGCGCACACCCGCCCCATGACGTCCCGCGTATAATCGCGCAGGTCCGCGATCCGGTCGCCATTCTCTGGTGAGACGATGAAGCGGAAGTGGTGACGGTGCTCTGCCCACGCCCCGATCCGGTCGGCCCCATCCACCGCATCGGATTGGTGGTCGAAGAAGGTCGCCTGCTCCCCCTCGTGGCCGGCGCCGTCGCGACCCAGGTAGCGGACATGGGCGGCCAGCGCCTTGCCACGCGCCAGACCCTTGCCCACATGCCGCGACACCAGCGCCTTGACGATGACCCTCTGCCGCACGTCCACGCGAAAGGCGCTGCCGGACTTCCTGGCTGCCGACTTGAGCGCACCGGCCTTGGCGCCGTAGCTGAACCGCATCGTCGAGGAGAGGCGCTTGAGCATCGAAGCGCGGACACCCGGATCCGATTTCAGTCTGTCGGGCAGCCGCAAATCGACAGGGCTGTCGGAGGACGAGGACAGGGCCGCCAGCCGAACCTCCAAAGCGCTTCGAACGGACATGGCGAGACCTTCCTGGAAGTCGCGATCCGCCGCGCGCCACCCTAAGTCGTCGCAAGTCGCAGGGTGGATACTGGACGGTCGCTAGGGGCTGAGAACAAAGGACAAAAGCGAAGCGACGCCCTCTTCTTTTATCTTGCCCTCCCTCCCCGTCTCTTCGCCCCTGATGGCGCATCGATGATTTCGATTACCCAGTTCACATGAGGGACGACGGCCAAGCCTCTGCGTGGACTGGTGGCTATCCACAGTCGTCGGCGGACTCGAACTCAGGTCACTGCATATTTCGGCGTCTCTAAGTAGTCCGGCCGAGGTGGCCGATCTGCGGAGAGAGCATGCCCGTCCCATCACGCCTGAACGGCAATCCTGACAATGTCCCCGAGGATCTTGGTCACCTCAGGGGCCGAGGCCGACCTCCGCATCCAATCGTGGAACGTCCGGCGCCGCTTTGGGACCGCTTGGAAGCTCCCGCTGTCTTCGCTGAGGCGCTCGACGCAGAAATGAACCGCCACGGAGACAGCGCCTGGGCACTTCATCGAGCCATCGCGGCGAAGGAAGCGGTGGTCGACCTGACTACGATCAGAGCCTGGCGGAGGGGCACAAAGGTCCCGGCGACGCCCGCCAGCTTCCGAGTGATCTCACTTATCGAGCAACGGTACTGCCTGCCGGAAGGGTGGCTCCGTTCGCGCCTCGATCCGTCGCGTGTGGTTTCAGGCCACCGCCCTCGTGGAGTGAGCGCGGCGGAGAGGCAGCGGCTGGCCTGGCACCTTCCAGATGACTTCGGGACCCGGAGCCTCAGCGAGCAGGATCAAATCGTGGCGTGGGTTCAGTCATCGATCCTGTCCGGTGGGACCGCTTTCCATCGTTACCACGCGGAAGTCTCCAAACATCGGTTCTCGATTCGCTTTGAAGGTTCTGTCGGCAGCGTGCCGCTCCGCTCCGGAAAGAAACTCTCCGCTCGGTCGGAGTTCGCACCTCCATCCCGCCTCGCCCAAGAGATGGCGAATCTGCTGCGGTTCAAAACGCAAACGCTGACGGACATCGGCTTCCAGCGGTCCGGAGTGTGGAATGCGGAAACGGCCTCACAGAAGATCGAGCATCTCGGACTTATGTTCGGCGCACTGGCAATGCCGGCTGAAAGCGTATCCAAAGGATTTGGCCTCCCGCGAGAGAAGCTGACCTTCGCCCTGCTCGTCTCGCCAGCCGTATGGGACTGGTACGTCCAATGGCGAGAAGCACGCCGGGGTTTCTACACGGGCTGGGAAGCCGAAATGCTCCTTTTGGCAGCGGCCTTGGCGCGCAGCGGCACAGGGTGGTTAAGGCAGAACCCCAGGCTCGCGTCTGAACTGGAGCCGGTTGATGGTTTGATTACGGAAGACGAAATCCGCAAGATTGTTGCGGACTGGGACGCAGCTTGTGAGCGGTTGAACCGCCATGTGCTTGCGCGCGCCCGCGAAATCCAGCGGGTCGCTCGAGTGCATCGCGATCCATTCGAGCCACTGCTTCCCATTCTCGAAGCGCCCCGTCCGGTCGCGGAATATCTCAAGATCACCGAGGAAATCCTGCGGCGTATGCCGAACGCCGAACGCTATCCGAAACTGGCGGCCGAGAGCGTTCGGAGCTTTCTGATGCTCCGGTTTGGGCTCCATCTTGGCCTACGACAGAAAAACCTTCGCCAGCTGCTGTTTAGGGCCAAGGGCGACCCCGCAACAAGCGAGCGCGAACTTGAGCGCATCAAGGCGGGAGAGTTACGGTGGAGCGAGCGGGACAACGGTTGGGAAGTTTTCATCCCCTGTGCCGCATTCAAGAATGCGAACTCCGCCTACTTCTCCAGACGGCCGTTCCGCCTCGTGCTTCCCGATCTGGGCGATCTCTATCGCTGGATCGATGACTACATCGCAAATCGCCCGCTCCTTCTGGCCGGTGCGGCAGATCCCGGCGTCTTTTTCGTCAAGACGGTCAAGAGGACAAGCCATGACGCAGCCTACAGCCAGCAAGGGTTCTATGAGGCCTGGCGACTGACCATCCAGCGCTACGGCATCTACAATCCTTGGACGGGTCGTGGCGCCATCCCAGGCCTTCTACCGCACGGTCCTCACAGCGTTCGAGATGTGCTGGCCACGCATATCCTCAAGCAGACCGGGAGCTACGAGCAGGCCAGCTATGCCATCCAAGACACGCCCGCCACGGTCGCAGCCCACTACGGGAGATTTCTTCCGCAAGACAAGGCGGCGCTCGCCGCTCAGATTCTCAATCAGGTCTGGGAGAACAACTAGGGCAAGCGGCCAGCGCCGCCCACCTTCGCAAAACCGAGGTCAAAGGCGATAGCGCTCGTGTGCTTGCGGTAATCAGAGCCTCTATTCGCCGCATCTCGTGCGGCGAATAGAGTCAGGTCGATACCCGGTCCGCCTACGGTGCTAAAGGGCCTTATCCGGACCGTATCCCTCGAAGTGGGCGGGCCTGATGGTCATTTAAGACCTATCCAAATCTGTTAGCCCAATTGCCAAAAACCTTAGGATTTTTCAGCGAAATCCAATTTAATCGCTAAATGTTGTCAGACGGGGCCTAACAACATCCCAAGCTGGACATGCCATTTGAAAGCCACCTGGAAACTCAGCCTTGGCAGAGGCTGAAACCCAGCCCACGGCAATCCTGCATTTAATCTCAAACTCAAATGTCAGGATCAGACGACGTATCAGCCACCAACGTCGGCATCAGCTCCATGGCCACAAGCTCGCTGATCCTGTCAGCTGCCGCCTTAAGAGGATCATCAGCCAAGTGAGCATATCGGCTGGTCGTGCTGATGTGGCTGTGGCCCAGCAACTTTCCAATCAATGGCAACCCCTCGCCCCCGGCCAGACCGGCGCTCGCAAAGCTGTGTCGCAGATCATGGATGCGAAGATCCTCCATCTCCGCCCGCTTGCGAATGTTCACCCATGCCCAATCCAGATTGGCGACAGGGCGCTTAGGGTGGCGGCGATCAGGGAAGACATAGACGCTCCCGTTTGCGCGAAGGCCAGTCATCAACCGTATAGCCGGCGCACCCAACCGGATCGTCTTCGCGCCCGTCTTTGAATCCTGGAGCCTGAGGAGGCCGCGCTCCAGATCGACCTCCGACCATTTCAGATGCGCGATCTCATTCTTGCGGGCCCCTGTGAGCAGCAGGAGGCGGATGATGTTGATGTGGCGCGGATCACCGCCATCCTTCTCCAATTCGATCAGGACATCACCCAGGCGCGCCATCTCCGCCGGCGACAGGAAACGGTCACGACGATTGTCCTTGTAACGTTTCAATCCGCGGACTGGATTTTCGGTCATGAGCTTTCGCTCAATCGCGAAACTGAAGATGCCGCCCAAGAGCCCTACGGTCCGTGCCGCTGCATGCTTGCCTCCGCGAGTGTGAGGCGTGGCCTCCGCCCGAATCCTGCCGTTCCCGACATCGATCATGAGGCGCTGGATGTCGGCCCGTGAGACGTCGCTCAGCTTCATCCGTCCGACTCGAGGCTTGATGTGCCGGTCGATGCGAATGCGATCGATCTTAAGGGTCGACGCCTTCTTCATCGCTGTGCCCTCAGCCATGTAGAGTTCACACAGCTCCCCCATGGTCATCTCGCCCCGCCGTTCCATCTTGTCGGCCTGGGGATCGCCGCCTTGGGCGGCCTCGGCGATGGCGAGCCGAGCCCGTTCTCTCGCTTCCTCCGCCGTAATGACCCCGTGGGGGGCCAGCGCCATGAGCCGGTCCGAGCCTCCGTGAGTCCTGAACCGCGCCAGGTAGGTCCGCCGACCCTGCGGGGATATCCGGACGCCGAACCCCTTGAGATCGGAATCCCACACGACGTATCGCTCGTCCCGGGGTGCCAAAGCCTCGACTACCCTTTTGGTGAGACGCTTGGTCACCATATGGCCACCAGACATATTTCCTCCGTCCCGCCATGGCGGGTCTAGAGCCCGATTTCTGGTCACCACATGGCCACCAGAAGGGAGCAAGTCGGAGGATAAGGCGGTCATCCCGGGCAATCGCCCTCTGCCCTCTTTGCGCCATTAAAACAGGCACTTGGGCAACAAACGGGAACACCGGGAAACCCTAGGGTTCGAGCTCGATGTCCCAGTAGAGGTAGTCGAGCCAGCTCTGATGCAGGAAGTGCGGCGGAAAGCGTCGGCCGGCTTCCTGGAGCTGCCAGGCGCTGGGGCGATGCGGGTTGCGGCGGATCGGCATGGCCGCCTGCTGGGGCGTGCGCCCGCCCTTTCGGAGATTGCAGGGCCCGCAGGCCGCGACGATGTTCTCCCACGTCGTGCGCCCGCCATGCGACCGGGGCACCACATGGTCAAAGGTCAGCTCGGCGTTCTCGCCGCAGTACTGGCAGGCGAAGCCGTCGCGCAGAAAGACGTTGAAGCGGGTGAAGGCGGGCTTTCGGTCCTGATCGACATAGGTCTTCAGCGCGATCACGCTGGGCAGCACCATCTCCATGGACGGCGAGCGGACCACCTTGTCGTAGGTCGAGACCACATCGACGCGGTCCTGATAGACGGCCTTGACCGCCTCCTCCCAAGGCCACAGCGACAGGGGGTAATAGGACAGCGGCCGGAAGTCGGCGTTCAGCACCAGGGCGGGCCAGCCGGACGGCGGACGGGAGAGAACCTGCATCAGGCCCTCCCGTGGGATGCGGGGGGTGTTGAGGCGACAGGACTGAAGACGCGTCTCCTTCCTTGTCTGGTCCCTTCAGCCTAGACCCGATTCGCCGACGCCGCCACGACGAAGACGCGACCGCCGCGTGACGATTTCATCCGCGCGCGCGGTCGGGAAAACCCGGCAGGCTCCAGCCCCACTGCAGCGCCCCGGCGCGCAGTCCGAACCCGCAAAGCGCCGCCACGATGGCCGCGGGCCACATGGGTGTGTCCAGCGCGCGCAAGCCCACAAACAGGGTGGCCGCCAGGATTGCCGCCGAAATGGTGATCTCGCGTCGCAGCAGGATCGAGGGCTGGCCGGCCAGAAGATCGCGCACCACCCCGCCGAAACAGGCCGTCAGCGCCCCCATGACGATGCAGATCAGCGGCGCCACGCCCGCCGCCTCCGCCTTGGCCGCGCCCATGACGCCATAGGCGCCGAGACCCAGCGCATCGAGCCACAAGAGCGCACGAAACCGCCAGTCCCTGCGGCCCAGCAGCCAGATGGCCAGGGCGCCCAGCAGGCACACGCCGATGTAGCGCCAGTCCTGAACCCAGAACACCGGCACGCCCAGCAACAGGTCGCGCATGGTGCCCCCGCCCACGCCGGTGACGGCGGCGAAAAAGGCCAAGGTCACCAGGTCGTGCTTCTCGCGCGCCGCCGCCAGGGCGCCGGTGGCGGCGAACACGGCCACGCCCGCGAAGTCGAGCGCGCCCAGCACCGCCTGCGGATCGCGCAACGGCTCGGCCAGCGCCGGGTCGACAAGCGGCGTCATGATGCAACCGGCTCCAGCGCGATCTCGCCGCGCTTCACCCCGGTATACCAGGCCCACAGCAGATGGGTCGCCACGGCCCGGTACGGCCGCCAGGCCTCTGCGCGGGCATAGGCCTGCTTCTGATCGGGCCGCACCTCCGCATTGTCGGCCCAGCGGATGGCTTCCTGCAGCGCCACGTCGCCGCCCGGAAACACGTCCAGCCGCCCCTCGCACATCATCAGATAGGCCTCGGCCGTCCACAGCCCCACGCCCTTCAGCGCCGTAAGGGCGGCGATAGCGCCCTCGTCGTCCAGCGTGGCCATGTGCTCCAGGTCGATCTCGCCGGCCAGCTGCGCGCGCGCGATGCCCTGGCCGTACGTCGCCTTCTGCCGCGACAGGCCCATGCCGCGCAGCTGATCCAGATCGTGCCGCAGCAGGGCCTCGGGGCTGATCCCGCCCATGCCGTCGCGCAGGCGCGCCCAGACCGCGGCGGCCGAGGCGACCGAGACCTGCTGCTCCACGATCATGCGGAACAGCCCCTCGAACCCGCCGACCCTCAGCCGCCATTCCAAGGGCGGGGTCTGGCGATCGACCCGCGCCAGCGCCGGATCGGCCGATGCCAGCACTGAGCGCGCATGCGCCAGGTCTTCGGGCGTGGGAGGAAGCGGCATACGGCTCTCTGCAACGGCGAACACCCAAGGTGTCCCGCGTTCAGGCGCGTGACGCAATGACTTGACGCAGGCGGTCACTGACGACTTGAACCGGAGGCGACGCGGCGATATAGGCACGCCTCTTCCGCGAGGGTTTGACCCGTCGCGAGCCCAACGGCTGGGTAGCTCAGATGGTTAGAGCGGTGGATTCATAACCCACAGGTCGGCGGTTCGATCCCGCCTCCAGCCACCACCGTTTTCCCACAGGATGCTCCGGTTACGCTCGACAGCGGCCCCGCGCCATGGTCCTGTTCGCCGATGATGCTCACCGGTCTGTTCCTCGCCGCGGCGCTCCAGGCGAGCGCGGCCGATCCGATGCAGGCGGCCTACGCCAATACGGTGGTGTCCACCTATCCGGACGGGCGTACGGCGAGGCTCTGGCTGAACGCTGACCGCACCTATACCGGCCAGGGTCGGCGTGGCGGGCGCAGTTCGGGGGTGTGGGAGGTGCGGGGCGCGGACCTGTGCCTGCGTCAGAGACGCCCCATTCCGTCGCCGGTCCGATACTGCACGCCTGTCGTGTCCGGAGGCGTCGGCGCGCGCTGGCGGGCCAAGGCGGTCACGGGCGAGCCCATCACGGTGGAACTCGTCGCCGGCCGGTGATCGGGCGACAACTTCTTGCGAGAAACGACCATGACGGACAGCGAACTGGAACGGTTCAAGGCCGCGCGCACCACGGCCATCTACCGGCTGGACCTGATCGCGCGCGGGGCGCAGCTGAGCTACGAGGACGGGACGCCCATCGACATGGCGTCCGAGAAGGCGCGACTGGAGGCGGTGGTGGCCGACATGGACCGCCGCATCGCCGGGCTGGAAGGCTCCATCCACTGATGGCGCGGATCGTCGGATCGGAACAGATCCACTCCGGATGGTCGCGGCTGCACATGGCGACGATCCAGACCGACGAGGGCGCCCGGATCGTGCGCGAGGTCGAGGACCATGGAAACGGGGCGGCCGTGCTGCCCTATGATCCCGAGCGTCGCGTGGCCCTGTTGGCGCGGCAACTGCGGCCGGGTCCGCTGTTCGCCGGCGCGGCCAACCCCCTGCTGCTCGAGGCGCCGGCCGGCTTGATCGATCCGGGCGAGACGCCGGCCGACAGCGTTCGGCGCGAGGCGCTGGAAGAGGTCGGCGTGCGGCTGGAGAGGGTTGATCAGGTCGCCGCCGCCTTCTCCTGCCCGGGCGTCTCGACGGAGCGGCTGTTTCTGTTTCTGGGGGAGTACCGCGCGATCGACCGCATCGGCGCGGGCGGCGGGCTGGCCGGCGAGCATGAGGCCATCGAGGTGGTCGAAGTCTCGCTGTCGGAGCTGGCCCGCATGGCGGACGGCTGCGAGATCGAGGACCTGAAGACGCTGCACCTCGTCCTTTGCCTGCGGCTGCGACAACCGGACCTGTTCGGCTGATACGCCACGGCGCAACCGGCCGCCGGCTGCGGCGTTTGCCCGAACGAGATCAACCTTGACCGGAGCGACATCATGATCACGCGTTCAAAGACCTTGCTCGCGGCCGCCGCCGTCCTGGCGCTGGGCGCCGCCGCCTGCACCGAGACCGAGCAGGAGCAGACCGAGGCCAACGCCGAGGCCGCCGCCGATCGCACGGGCGACGCCGCCGCCGAGGCCGGCGACAATCTGAAGGAAGAGGCGGAGCAGGTCGGCTCGGCCATCGCCGCCGGCGCGCGCGAGGCGGGTCAGGAGATCGACGAGGCGACCGATCGCATGGCCGTCGCAGCCGACGAGCAGAAGGCGGAAACCGAGGCCGATTCGCGCGGCAACTGATCCAGGCTTCAGAACCAAGGGCTTCAGGCCGGCTCGGCCAGCAGGGCGTCGATCAGCGCCCTCGCCTCCGGCCCGGCCCAGTCCGCCTCGCCGACCTGCCAGGCGCGGATGCGGCCCTGGCGATCCAGCAGGATCGTCTGCGGCATCCGCCCGGCCCCGGCGAACTCGAACGGCAGCTGGAAGCGGATGTCGTTGTAGAGCGGCAGTGGCGCGTGGTCCTGAAGGAACCGCCCGGCGGCCCGCACCGCCTCAGGCGTCGCATCGACGTTGACCGGAAGAACCTTCAGGTCTCGCCCCTGGTAGTCCCGCGCGAGCGCCGCCAGCGTCGGCATCTCGGTCTTGCACGGGGCGCACCACATCGCCCACAGATTGACCACGACGACCTGTCCGGGGAAGTCGGCAAAGCGAACGTCGCGACCCTCCGCGTCCTTGAAGACGTAGTCTGGCGCGGGCTCCAGCGACGCAGGCGTCTCCAGCTGGCTCAGAGACCCGAGCGCGAACCGGGCCAGTTCGCTCCTGGCGGCCGGCTGAGTGTCGGCTGGCGCCTCAGGGGCTTGGACGGATGCGCCCCGATTGGCGTATAGCCAAGCCGCGCCGCCGCCCGCGCTGACCAGCACGACGGCCGCCAGCACGCCCACTGTCGTTTTCGAGCCCGCCATGACCGATCGCCCCATTGATGACGCCGGGACCACCGCCACGGCCAAGCCTGTCGGGCAGGATATGTGGGGCGGCCGCTTCTCTTCCAAGCCCGCCGACATCATGCAGGCGATCAACGTGTCGATCGGCGTCGACAAGCGCCTGTGGGCGCAGGATCTGGCGGGCTCGCGCGCGCACTGCCGCATGCTGGCCAGGCAAGGCATCATCGAACAGGCGGACGCCGACGCCATCCTGGGCGGCTTGGAGACCATCGAGGGCGAGATCGCCGGCGGGACTTTTCCCTTCCGCGACCAGTTCGAAGACATCCACATGAATGTGGAGGCCCGATTGTCCGAACTGATCGGCGAACCGTCCGGCCGCCTGCACACGGCGCGCAGCCGCAACGACCAGGTGGCGGTCGATTTCCGCCTGTGGGTACGCGACGCCTGCGACCGCACGGTGGATCAGCTGAAAGTGCTGCAAGCCGCCTTGCTGGACCGGGCCGAGCAGCACGCGGGCGACCTGATGCCCGGCTTCACCCACCTTCAGACCGCCCAGCCGGTGACGCTGGGTCATCACCTGATGGCCTATGTGGAGATGTTCGGGCGCGACGCCTCCCGTTTCGCTGACGCCCGCGTGCGGATGAACGAAAGCCCGCTGGGCGCGGCGGCCCTGGCGGGATCGCCTTTTCCCATCGACCGCCACATGACGGCCGAGGCGCTGGGCTTCGACCGGCCGATGGCCAACTCGCTGGATGCGGTGTCCGACCGCGACTTCGCGCTGGAAAGCCTGGCCGCCGCCTCGATCACGGCCGGGCATCTGTCGCGCCTGGCGGAAGAGATCGTGGTGTGGATGACGCCGATGTTCGGCTTCGCTTCCTTGCCCGACGACCTGACCACCGGCTCGTCGATCATGCCGCAGAAGCGCAATCCCGACGCGGCCGAACTGGTGCGGGCCAAGACCGGACGCATCATCGGCTCGCTGGTCGCCCTGTCCACGGTGATGAAGGGCCTGCCGCTGGCCTATTCCAAGGACATGCAGGAGGACAAGCCGCCGGTGTTCGAGGCGTTCGACGCCCTGGACCTGGCGCTGAACGCCATGACGGCCATGGTGCGCGCGCTGCAGCCGAACACCGAAAAGATGGCCGCCGCCGCCGGCGCCGGCTTCTCCACCGCCACCGACCTCGCCGACTGGCTGGTGCGCGAACTGGGCCTGCCGTTCCGTCGCGCCCACCATGTGACCGGCGCGGCGGTGAAGCGGGCGGAAAGCCTGGGTCTGGGTCTGGCCGATCTGCCGCTGAAAGAATTGCAGGCGCTCGAACCCGGCGTCACCGAAGCGGTTTACACCGTGCTGACCCCCGAAGCCTCCTGCGCCAGCCGCCAGAGCTTTGGAGGCGCCGCGCCGGAACAGGTCCGTGCGCGCATCAACGACTGGAGACGACGCCTGTGAAGACCACCCTGATCGTCGCAGGCGCGCTTGCCCTGCTCACCTCCGCCTGCGGCCGCATGGCCGATCTGGAAGCGCCCGTGCCCGACGGCGGCGCCATTCGCGGCGCCAGCGCCCCCGGCCCGGTCGAACCGGCCACGGTGAATGCGCCCTCCTCCATCCAGCCGATCGACGGCGGCCCCTCCAACCCCATCGGCGGCACCGCCGCACAGCGCGATCCGCGATAAGTCTTGCACCATTTCGACCTGAAGAACGGCGCGCTGCACGCCGAGGACGTGCCGCTGGAGCTGATCGCGGACGAGGTCGGCACGCCGGCCTATGTCTATTCGACCGCGACGTTGAAGCGGCACTACGGCCTGCTGCGCGCCGCCGCTGACGCGCACCGCGAGGCGCTGGGCGAGGCGCTGATCGCCTTTGCGGTCAAGGCCAACGCCAACCTGTCGGTGCTGGCCACGCTGGCCAAGCTGGGTTCCGGCGCCGACACGGTGTCGGAAGGCGAGATCCGGCGCGCGCTCGCCTCGGGCGTGCCAGCCGAGCGGATCATCTTCTCCGGTGTCGGCAAGACGGACATGGAGCTGGCGTTCGCCATCGGCGTCGGCGTGCGCCAGATCAATGTGGAAAGCGGCGCCGAGCTGGACCGGCTGATCGCCGTCGCCCATGCGATGGACGCCCGCCCCGCCGTCGCCATTCGGGTCAACCCGAATGTCGGCGCGGGCGGCCACGCCAAGATCACCACCGGCGGCAAGGGCGACAAGTTCGGCGTGCCCGCAGACGAAGCGATGCGCCTCTACGCCCGCGCCTCGGCCTCGTCCCATGTGACGCCGGTGGGCCTGGCCTGTCACATCGGCAGCCAGATCGTCGATCTGTCTCCGCTGGAGGCGGCGTTCCAGGTGCTGCGCCAGATGACGCTGGACCTGCGCGCCCACGGCCATGCGGTCACCCGGCTCGATCTCGGCGGTGGGCTGGGCGTGCCCTATTCCGGCGGATCGACGCCGCCCTCGCCGGCCGACTATGTCGCCATGGCCGCGCGGGTGCTGCAGGGGCTGGACGTGGAGGCGGCGTTCGAGCCCGGCCGCCTGCTGGCCGCCAACGCCGGCGTGCTGCTGAGCCGGGTGATCCAGGTCAACGAGCGATCGGACGGCCAGCGGTTTCTGGTGCTGGACGCGGCCATGAACGACCTGATGCGGCCGGCGCTCTATGACGCCTTTCACGACATTCGCGCCGTGCAGCCGCTGGGCGGAGAGGATCAGGCCTATAACGTGGTCGGGCCCGTCTGCGAGACGGGCGACACCTTTGCGCGCGACCGCATCCTGCCGCCGCTGGAGGCCGACGACTTGGTGGTGTTCACCGGCGCCGGCGCCTATGGGGCGGTCATGGCCAGCGAATACAACAGCCGCCCGCTGATCCCCGAGGTGCTGGTCGACGGCGACCGCTGGGCCGTGATCCGTCCCCGCCCGACCTATGAGGACATGCTGGACCGCGAGCCGTTCGCCGACTGGCTGTAGTCTTCTCTCCTCCCCATCCCGGACGGGGAGGTGGCGCGAGGCGACGCCTCGTGACGGAGGGGCGGGGTCAGCGACGCAGAACCCCTCCGTCTCGCCGGCTTCGCCGCCGATCCACCTCCCCATTCGCTAAGGCGAACAGGGAGGAGAGGCCCTTTCTGCCTCAGTTCCTCGGCGCGGTCGCATAGACGACGCGGCAGTCGCCCTCGATGGTGGTGAAGCGGCCGTTGGCGGCGTCGACGAACGACAGGCGGCCGCCCTCGTCGTACTCGACCTTGCCGGTCGAGCGGCCGGCGAAGTTCTGCGTCCCATAGGTCCAGCAGGTGATGTCGGCGGGGCGGTCGCTCCACTTGACGTCGCGCTGCGCCTTGCGGCTGTCGGTGCAGCCTCCGGCGAGGATAGCGAAAGCGAGGCAGGCCAGGACGGGGATGCGCATGAGACGAAGCTTGCTGTAAGCGGCGCCGTTTCGCAAGCCGGCGTTAGTCCAGCGCGCAGATGTCCGGCAGCCCGCGCAGATGCCCGGCATGATCCAGACCATAACCGACCAGGAAGCGGTTCGGGGCCTCCCAGCCGACGAAGTCGGGCTCCGGCGCACGGGGCTTGGGCCAGGGTTTGCGCGCGAAGACGCAGGTCAGAACCTCCGACGCTCCGGCTTCCCGCGCGATGCGCACGGCCTCGGCCAGCGACAGGCCGGTGTCGAACACATCGTCCAGGATCAGCACTCGCCGCCCGGCGATGGGCCGCTGGAACGGCGCATAGACGTCGATCTTGCCCCGGCTCGCCTGTTCGTCGCCATACGAGGCCAGCCACAGGGCGTCGAAGCGAACATGCCGCCCGACCCGCGCCAGCGCGCGCGTCAGGTCGGCGGCGAACCACAGTCCGCCCGTCAGCAGCACCGCCGCCACCGTGTCGTCGTCGATCACGGGAGCGATCCGCTCGGCCAGATCGGCCACGACGCGCGCAACCTCGGCTTCGGGCAGCAGAACGGTCGGCGTGGGGGCGGGCTCGGCCATGACCAGAGGCCCTAACGCCTAGTGGTGGCCCTTGTCCACCGAGGCGGCGGGGGCGGCGGCGTGATCATTCACCGGATGGGCGTCGACCGGCGCCTGATCCGACGAGGCGTGGCCGGGCGCCAACGCGGGCCGCAAGCCGCCGGCGGACGCCGAGGCGTGCTCGGCTGGGGCATGGGTCTTGTCCGCCGCCTCGCCGTGGTCCGAAGCCGCCTTGGACTGGGCGTGGTCGCCCGCGCCGGATCCGCCGTGACCTGCACCGTGAGCCGAAACCGCCTGGGCGAAGTTCACGCTGATGTCGGCCGCATGGCCGCCGGGATCGGCGATCAGGGCGGCGAATCCCTGCACCTTGCCGGGCAGCACGGGCGCCGCGTCGATCCGCACCACCTTGTGCCCGATCTCCGCGCCATGTTCGTCCAGCAGGGCGACGCGGACGGACGGCGCCACGATCTCGCCGTCGCGCACATTCCTGAGGGCGCCGGACACCAGCACCATGCCAGGGTGACCAGGAGCCTCCTTGGCGCTCATAGCCTCGAAGTCCAGACCGACAGGATTCACCGGCGAGCCGACCATGGCGTAGGCGGCGGCGGCGCGGGGAAAGGCCTCCACCACCTCGACGCGGAACAGCCAGGCCGAGGTGACCAGGCCGACAAAGACGCTGGCCATTCCGGCCCAGGCAATGCCTTGAGCGGCTGCGCGGCGCAGGCGGCGCTGCTGTTCGGCGCGGGCGCGAAACGCCTTGGGCAGTTCGGGCGCCGGCGTTTCGGCCAGGCTGACCTCCGGATCAGGTTCGACGACGCGCGGCTCGGGCGCGACGGTCAGCTCCAGCGGTTCGTCGTTGGACGCCTTCCACACCTCGCCGCACGACTTGCAGCGGACCTTGCGGCCGTTCGGCCCGACCAGGTCGTCGGCGATGAAATAGCTTGTGGCGCAGGCGGGGCAGGTCAGTATCATGTTCGCTGACTGCGAGGCGTCTCGCCCCCTCCCGTTCGGGGCTGCTCGCCCCGTGCTGAACCAGATCGATGCCGTCTTCGCCCGCCAGCCCCGAACCCTCAGCCGCGCCAGAGACCGTCCGCCTGCACGGCGTGGGCTTCGGCTATGCGACGTCCGGTACGGTTCTGCGGGACGTTAACCTCATTCTGCCGCGCGGCTCTTTCCATTTTCTTACCGGGCCTTCCGGCGCAGGAAAGTCGTCGCTGCTGAAGCTCTTGACCCTGGCCGCGCGGCCGAACGCCGGAACGATCCGCCTGTTCGGCGAGGACGTGACGCGGATCGCACGCCGCGACGCGCCGGCCTTTCGCCGGCGCATGGGGGTGGTGTTCCAGGACTTCCGCCTGCTGGATCACCTGTCGGCCTTTGACAATGCGGCGCTGCCGCTGCGGCTGGCCGGCAAGACGCGCGCGCAGCATGCCGCGGACGTGGAGGAGATGCTGCGCTGGGTGGGCCTGGGCGCGCGCATGCAGGCGCGCCCGCCCGAGCTGTCCGGCGGCGAAAAGCAGCGGCTGGCGATCGCCCGCGCGGTCATCGGTCAGCCCGGCCTGATCCTGGCGGACGAGCCGACCGGCAGCGTCGACGCCGCCATGGGCGAGCGGCTGCTTCGCCTGTTCCAGTCGCTGAACCGGCTGGGCGCCACCGTGCTGATCGCCAGCCACGATCAGGGTCTGGCCGAACGCTCGGGCGCGGGCGTGCTGAGGCTGGACGGCGGTCGCCTGACCGGGCCCGCGACGACGGAGCCGGTCGCCGCATGATCCCGCGCCTTTCAAGCCTTCGTCCAAACAGGGATCCCGCGCCCCTGCTGCCGCGCGCCTCCGCCGGCGAGCCGTGGCTGATGTCGGTCATCGCCGTGCTGTGCTTTCTGGCCTGCCTTGCCGCCGTCGGGGCCTCGGCCGCCGACCGGGCGGCGCGCGGCTGGGCCGGGCAGTTGGGCGCAGAGGCGACCGTGCAGGTCCGTCCGCGCGTCGGCGAGACGGGCGCCGCCGCCGCCGCCCGCGCCGCCGAGACCCTGTCGGGCGTCGATGGCGTGGAGGAGGCGCAGGCTCTGGACCGACGCGCGGCCGAAGCCCTGCTGCGACCCTGGCTGGGCGAGGCGGTGCTGCCCGACCTGCCGCTGCCGTTCCTGGTCACCGTTAGGCTGTCGCCGGATACGCCCGCCTCGGCCGTGACGCTGAGCCGGGCGCTGGCGCAGGCCGGGCTCGACGCCTCTGTCGACGACCACAGCCTGTGGCGAGGCGAGGTCGAGCGTTCGGCCGGCGCAATCGGCGCCCTGGCGGGGCTGGCGTTCCTGGCCACGGCCTTTGCGGCGGCGGCGGCCATCGCCTACGCGACGCGCGCGGGGCTCGCCGCCAATCGCGGCGTGATCGAGACGCTGAGCCTGAACGGCGCCGGCGACGGCCTGATCGCGGGCCTGTTCCAGAGGCGGTTCGCCATCCTCGCCGCGACGTCAGGCGCGATCGGCGCGGCCGTCGCCGCCCTGCCGGTGATCCTGCTGCGGTTCATCGGCGGCACGGATGGGGTCAGCGCTGCCCTGCCGCTGGCCTGGAGCGACCTCTTGCTGCTCTCGCCATGCCCGCTTCTCGCGGCTACGGTGGCGCTTGCGGCGGCGCGGATCGCCGCAATGCGGACGCTGGCGGATGGCAGGGAGGGCGTATGAAACTCTTGACGATTCTGGTCGTCGCCGCCCTGATCTGGCTGGCGGGCCTGTTCGCCTTCGCCCAGCATGTGCGCGACCTGACGCCGGCGCCCGATCCGGCGCGTGCGGACGGCATTGTCGCCCTGACCGGCCCCTCGGCCGAGCGCGTCAACGCCGCCATTCGCCTGCTGGAATACGACAAGGGCGACCGGGTGCTGATCTCGGGCGTCAACCGCGAGGTGCGCCGGCGGGAACTGCGCGAACTGGTGCCCGGGTCGTCCCGCCTGTTCAACTGCTGCGTCGACCTGGGCTTCGAGGCCACCGACACCGAAAGCAATGCGCAGGAGATCGCCGCCTGGGCGCGCTCGCGCGGCTACAACAGCCTGATCGTGGTGACCTCCGACTACCACATGCCGCGTTCGCTGGCCGAGATCGAGGGCGCCCTGCCCGGCGCCGAGCTGACGCCGTTTGCCGTCTCCACCCCGTCGCTGGACACCGAGGACTGGTGGCGGGCCGAGATCACGGCGCGGCGCATGACGCTGGAATACTGCAAATACCTGGCCGCCGTGGTGCGCGAGTTCTGGCGCGACCTGACCGGCGACGACGACGCCCCCGCCGCTGAAAAGGCCGCCGCTTAAGTGACCACCCTGCGATCCCTGTTGTTCGTCGCCTGGCTGTATCTGTCGATGGCGGTGTTCGCCGTCGGCATGTCGCCCGCGCTGCTGCTGCCGCACCGCTACGCCATGTGGGTGATCACGTCCTGGTCGCGGTTCGTGCTGTTCGGCCTGCGCTGGATCGCCGGCGTCCGGGTCGAGGTGAGAGGGCTGGAGCACAGGCCGACGGGCGCCGCCCTGATCGCCTCCAAGCACCAGGGCATGCTGGACGTGATCGCGCCCTTCGCCTTTCTGGACGACAACTGCTTCATCATGAAGCAGGAACTTCTGCCCCTGCCCTTCTTCGGCTGGTTCGCCTGGAAGACGCGCATGATCGCGGTGGACCGCTCGGCGCACTCCAAGGCGCTGAAGGACATGGTGCGCCAGGCGCGCGCCCGCTTTGCCGAGGGCCGCCAGATCCTGATCTTTCCCGAGGGCACCCGCGCCGAGGTCGGCGCCCAGCCCGACTACAAGCCCGGCATCGCCGCCCTGTACCGAGACCTGGACGCGCCCTGTCATCCGGTCGCCACCAACGCCGGCGTGCATTGGCCCGCGCATGGCTTCCGCCGCTATCCCGGCACGGTTGTGTATGAGTTCCTGCCGCCGATCCCGGCCGGGCTGAAGCGGGCCGAGTTCATGCAAGCGTTGCAAAACAGCATCGAGTCGGCGTCGACGAAGCTCCTGGTGCAGCCAAACGGCCGTCTCGCGCATTCCGGCGACTGATCAACCGCCTGAAAGCCTCCATTCGCATGTCGCTGCGTCTTTTCGCCCTCGCTGTCGTGTCCCTGTCCGCCGTCGCCGGCTCGGCGCTGGCCCAGTCCCAGCCCTATCCGCGTCTGGAAGAGCCCAAGGAGTGGCGAGTCGATGTGGGCGGCGGGGTGACGCACGGCTTTTCGGCCACCGGCAACACCGGCAAGGACGTGAACTTCACCGCCTGGGGCTCGGCCAACTGGCGCGAGATCGTCTACGCCAACGGCCTGGACGGCCTGGGCTGGAACGCCGTCTATTCCGACGACTTCCGGGCGGGCGTTCAGCTGCGGCCGCGGTTTTCGGCCGGCGACATCGAGGGCTCGAACCTGGATCGTCCTGACCTCGGCGCGGACGGCACGCTGTACGCCTACAAGCGTATCCCCGGAGACTTCGTGGTCGGCGGTCGGATCGGTCACGACGTCACCGGCGACGATGCGGGCCTGAGCTATTTCGCCTCCATCGGCCATCAGGACGTGACGCGCGTCGGCCTGTTGCGCACCTCGGCTTATGTCAGCGGCGGCAACGACGAGCGGGTCCAACGCTACTTTGGCGTGACGCCCGCAGAGGCGCCCGGCAGCGGCTTTTCGGCCTATGAGCCATCCGGCGGCCTGACCGGCGCAGGCGTGTCGGCCTTTCTCGCCGTGCCGATCGGAGAGCGGTTCGGCGTCGGCGGCTTCGTCAACTACGAGCGGCGTCTGGGCGACGTGAAGGACAGCCCGCTGGTGGACGGCGCGGACGTCTGGCGCGCCGGCCTGATCGGCGTGGTTCGCTTCAGCAGCCCGAACTAGATCCCAAAACTAGACCAACGAGCCCCAAGACAGGGCGTGGACCCGGTCCCGCCCCAGGGCGGCGGCCATGGGCGGGCTGGCGAACAGGCCGGCGATGGCCGGATCGCGCACGTTCAGTCCGCCGGTAAAGGCGCCGAACGCCGGCAGCACGATCCGGCGGCCGTCGGTGATGAAGCAGGGTCGGCGCACGCCCCGGCTATAGGCCACCACCTTGGCGGCGGGGTGAAGGTGGCCGGCCACCTCGCCCGGCTGGTCGCCCGGCTCCGGCTCGTGCGTCAGTCGCAGGGCGCCCAACGACAAAGCCGGAACGACGGCGCCGGGCAGCAGCGACGCCGCGTCGCCCGAGGCGTTCAGCGCCTCCCGGTCGTGATTTCCCTCCAGCCACAGCCACTCGCGCCCGGCCGCCAGCCGATGCAGCCGCTCCAGGTCGTCCGCCGCCATCCGCGCGATCGATCGCGCATCATGAAAGCTGTCGCCCAGCAGCACGACCATGCGGGGGTCCAGTTCCGCCACCTCCGCCTCCAGCCGATCCAGCGTCGCGCGGCTGTCGTAGGGCGGCAGCATCTGGCCGCGCGCGGCGAACGCCGAGCCCTTTTCCAGGTGCAGATCGGCGGCGATCAGGCACCTGTGCGCCGGAACCCACAGCGCGCCCGAGCAGCGCAGCACGCAGGGCTCGCCCTCGATCCGCACGCGCAGGGAGCCGCAGGGTTTGCGCGCCGGCTCCAGCGTCTTCAGCAGGGCCGCGTTCACGCGGCCAGCTCCGGCTCGGCCCCGGGTTCGGCCCCGGGCTCGGCGTCGTCGAGCACCTCGGCGATCAGAGCCTCGGCGCTTTCGTCCAGGATCATTTCGGCGGCCCCGCCGCCCACCCGCTCGCGCCCGATCTGGACCAGCACCGGCACGCAGAAGGGCGAAGCGCGCGTCAACGCCGCGTGACGCAGCTTGCCCTGGATCCGCATCAGCAACTGCCCCAACCGCGCCACGTCCAGCAGGCCCGACGCCGCATCCGCCCGCGCGGTCTTCAGCAACAGGTGATCCGGCTGATGCCGCCGCAGCACGTCGTAGATCAGGTCGGTCGAAAAGGTCACCTGCCGCCCCGTCTTCTCCGCCCCCGGCTGTCGCCGCTCGATCAGGCCCGACACCAGCGCGCAGTTGCGGAAGGTGCGCTTCATCATGAAGCTTTCCTCCAGCCAGGCCTCTAGATCGTCGCCCAGCATGTCCGGCTGGAACAGGGCGTCGAAGTCCAGTTCATCCATTGGAAGGATCGACCAGATGGCCAGCGAGTAGTCGGTCACCACGAACCCCAGCGGTCCCACGCCCAGTCGATCCAGCCGGCGCGTCAACAGCATGCACAGCGTCGTGTGCGCCAGCCGCCCCTCGAACGGATAGGCCACCAGGAAGTGACGACTGCCGCGCGGAAAGGTCTCGATCAGCATGGAATCGGCGCGGGGGATCAGCGACCGCTGCTCCTGCAGCTCCAGCCATTCCTGAACGTCCGGCGGCAGGACCCGCCAATGATCGCGATCCTCGACCATGGTCCGCACCCGGTCGGCGAGCGAGGTGGACAGCGGGAACTGCGACCCGCCCCATGATGGAATCTTGGGGTCCTTGTCCTGGGCGTGGGTGACCAGGGCGTCCATGCCGGTGATGCCCTGGAAGGCCCAGACCTGGCCGGCGAAGACAAAGGTGTCGCCGGGGGTCAGCGGCTCGAAATACCACTCCTCGGCCTCGCCGATCTTGCGCCCGCCGACCAGGCGCTTGGAGGCGCCGCCGCCCCGGCGTTGAGCCACTTTCAGGTTGAGCGTGCCGGCCGTGACGATGGCGCCGACGTTCATCCGATGGCGCTGGGCCACCAGCTGATTGCGCACCTTCCAGCGGCCTTCGCGGTCGCGCACGATGCGGGCGAACCGGTCGTAGGTGCGCAGCGCATACCCGCCGGTGGCGACGAAATCGACCACCTCCTCCAGCGTCTCGTAGGTCAGCTCGCGATAGGGCCCGCAGGAGGTCACCTCCTCGAACAGCGCTTCCATCGTGAAGGGCTCGGAGCAGGCCAGGCCCATGACGTGCTGGGCCAGGGTGTCCAGCGTGCCGGTATGCATCGGCTCCCAGTCGAAGGCGTTCTCGGCCACGGCCTCGCGCGCCGCCTGGCATTCCAGCAGCTCGAACCGGCTGGCGGGCACCAGCAGGGCGCGGGACGGCTCGTCCAGCCGGTGGTTGGCCCGGCCGATGCGCTGAACCAGGCGGCTAGATCCCTTGGGCGCCGCCATCTGGATCACCAGGTCCACGTCGCCCCAGTCGATGCCGAGATCCAGCGTCGAGGTGCAGACCACCGCCCGCAGGTCGCCGCGCGCCATCGCCGCCTCGACCTTGCGCCGCTGCTCGGGCGCCAGCGACCCATGGTGCAGGCCGATGGGCAGATTGTCGTCGTTGATGGCCCACAGCTGCTGGAACACGAACTCGGACTGCCAGCGGGTGTTGACGAAGATCAGGGCGAGGTTCGAGCGCTGGATGGCGGCGTAGACCTCGGGGATCGCGTGCTGGCCTGTGTGGCCCGACCACGGCACGCGGCCTTCGGACACCAGCACGTCCACCACCGCCTGAGCGCCCGGATCGCCCTTGACCAGGCGCACCAACTCTCCCCCCAGAGGGGGGAGGGGACCAGGTGAAGCCTGGTGAGGGGGGAGGTCCCCCTCCACCGCTTCGCGGTCCCCCTCCCCCAAAGGAGGAGGAGCTTCGTGCGGGGCCAGCCAGTCGCGGATCAGGTCGGGGTCGTCGATGGTGGCGGACAGGCCGACGCGCCGCATGCCGGGCGAGAACTGCTGCAGCCGAGCCAGACCCAGGCTGAGCAGGTCGCCGCGCTTTCCGCTCCAGATCGCATGGACCTCGTCCAGAACCACGCATTTGAGGTCGGCGAAATAGGCCCGCGCGCCTTCCCAGGCGCAGAACAGAGCCAGCTGCTCGGGCGTGGTCAGCAGGATGTCGGGCGGAAAGTCGCGCTGGCGCTGGCGTTTGGACTGTTTGGTGTCGCCGGTGCGGCTCTCGACATGGATGTTCAGCCCGATCTCGCGGATCGGCGTCATCAGGTTGCGCTCCACATCGGTGGTCAGCGCCTTCAGCGGCGAAAGGTAAAGGGTATGCACCCCCGACCCCGGCCCGCTCTCGGGCTTGGGTCCGCGCTCGGCCAGATCGATCAGACTGGGCAGGAAGCCCGCCAGCGTCTTGCCCCCGCCGGTCGGCGCGACCAGCAAGGCGTGCGATCCGGCCTGCGCCGCCGCGACCATCTCCAGTTGGTGTCGCCTGGGCGACCAGCCGCGCCGCGCGAACCAGTCGGCGAAGAGCGGGGGGAGCTTTGCGGGAGCGGCGTCAGGCGTCACGTGGCTCATATAGCATGTTCCCGTTCCGTTTCAGCCCCGCGAACGCTATCTATCGAAGGTGTCAGACGAATCCGTCATCTCTGAAGCGCGCCCGCAGGCCGTGGACGTCGCGTCCGCCCTGCCGCCTGCCTTGGCCACGCCGCCGGGCGCGGGGGCGGTGTGCGACGACGCGGGCGCGCGCAAGGTCGGGCGTGGGGCGGCGGAAGGGGTGTTCACCGGCGGGTCGGTGCTGGTGGCGCACGCGTCGCTGACTGCGCGCCGGCTGGGGCTGTCGCCGCCGCCGCGCTCTCCCGAGATGATGGACGTGCTGGAGCTGTTCGCCTTTGTGCGGCCGGCGCAGTTCTGCGCGCCGTCGCCCACCGGTCTGGCGCTGGCGCTCGGCTTGGCCGAGCCGAAGTCGGCCGAGGAACAGGCGGGCTGCTTACGTGAAGCTGCAGCGGTGCTGCTGCGCGAATTGGCTCAGCCCGCCTATCCAGAGCGGGAGGCCGCCTATGTGCTGGCGCAGACGCTTGAACGCGCTGGCTGGGCCTGGGGCGAGCGGGCATCGGACGCCCTGCGAGCCGGAGGGGTGCGTCAGCGCCAGCATCGCGGCTCGGGCCTGGATGTGTGGACGCGCCTTGCCGAATGGGAAGACGAGGCGCCGCGCGGCGAAGCGGGCTCGGCGCCGGTCGACAGCGAAAGCGCGCGCATCCGCCTGGACAAGCTGTTGCAGGCGCGGGGCCTGGACGAGACGCGCCCCAGCCAATCCGACTACGCCGCCGAGGCCGCCTTCGCCTTTTCGCCCCGCAACGACGAGGGGCGGCCGCGCGTCCTGCTGGCCGAGGCCGGCACCGGCACCGGCAAGACCCTGGGTTATCTGGCGCCCGCCAGCCTGTGGGCCGAGCGGAACCAGGGGGCGGCCTGGGTCTCGACCTACACCCGCGCGCTGCAACGCCAGATCGACCGCGAAAGCCACGCCCTGTGGCCCGATCCGGCCGAGCGCAAGAAAAAGGCGGTGATCCGCAAGGGGCGCGAGAACTACCTGTGCGTGCTGAACCTGCAGGACATGGTGCAGGCGGCGCAGCTGGGGAACGGCGACCTGATCGGCCTGGCGCTGGCGGGGCGCTGGGCGCTGCACAGCCGGGACGGCGACATGACCGGCGGCGACTTCCCCGGCTGGTTGCCCGGCCTGTTCGCCACGCCTGCGGCGCACGCCGCAAGCGCCGGCAATCTGGTGGACCGGCGTGGCGAGTGCGTCCACGCCGCCTGTCCGCACTACCGCACCTGTTTTGTCGAGAAGACTATCCGCGCCAGCCGCCGCGCTGACCTGGTGATCGCCAACCATGCGCTGGTGATGACCCAGGCCGCCTTCGACGGCGCACGCTCGGCGCGGGGGCTGAAGCAGGACGGCGAGACCGCGACGCTGAAGCGGATCGTGTTCGACGAGGGCCACCATCTGTTCGACGCCGCCGACAGCGCCTTTTCCGCCTGCCTCTCCGGCCAGGAGGCGGCCGAGCTGCGTCGCTGGATCCGGGGGCCTGAAGGACGGGGCCGGCGCGGACGCGGGCTGGAACAGCGGCTGGGCGACCTCCTGGGCGATGACGAGGCGGCGACCAGGGCGCTGCACGACGCCGTCCGCGCCGCCGCCGCCCTGCCGGGAGAAGGCGTGACCGGCCGGATCGCGCCCGCATCGGGAGAGGTCAATCCGATCGGACCCATCGAGGCGTTCCTGGCCGCGTCGCTGGATCAGCTGCGGGCCCGCACCTCCGACAGCCGTTCGCCGTCGGGCGGCGAGTTCGGCATGGAATGCGCGCTGAAGCCCGTCACCGACCCGGTGGCCGAGACCGCGCGTGCGGCCGCTCAGGCCCTGGCCGCCATCGAGGCGCCGCTGCTGGCCCTGGCCCGGCATCTGGAGGACATCCTGGACGACGAGGCGTCCGAACTGGACGGCTCGCAGCGGTCGCGCTTGGAGGGGGCCTTGAGGGGGCTGGACCGGCGCGCGCGCATGACCCTGCCCGGCTGGCGCTCGATGCTGGCGGCGCTGGAGGACGGCGGCGACCAGCCGGACCCGGACTTCGTCGACTGGCTGTCCGCCGAGACGGCGTTCGGGCGCATCCACGACGTGGCGCTGCGTCGCCACTGGATTGACCCCACCGTGCCGCTGGAGGCGGCGGTGATCGCGCCCTCGCACGGCGTGCTGGTGACGTCCGCCACCCTGTCCGATCCATTGCAGGAGGACCCGTTCGACCTGGCGCGCCTGCGCACCGGCTCGGCCCGGCTGATCGAGCCGCCGCGCACCCTGAAGGTCGACAGCCCGTTCGACTACGCCGCCAACAGCCGCGTTATCGTGGTCAACGACCTGGTCAAGGACGATCCGCGCCAGACGGCGGCGGCCATGCGCGAGCTGTTCCTGGCGGCGGGCGGCGGGGGCCTGGGCCTGTTCACCGCCATCCGCCGGCTGAAGGCGGTCTATGAGCGGCTGGGGCCGGACCTGGCCAAGGCGCAGATCCCGCTCTACGCCCAGCATGTCGATCCGCTGGAGGTCGGCGCGCTGGTGGACATGTTCCGGGTGGAGGAGAACTCGTGCCTGCTCGGCACCGATGCCGTGCGCGACGGGGTTGACGTGCCGGGCCGGTCGTTGCGGGTGCTGGCCTTCGACCGCGTGCCCTGGCCTCGCCCGGACCTGCTGCACAAGGCGCGGCGGGAGCGGCTGGGCGGCAAGGGGTATGACGACGCGCTGGCCCGCGCCCGCATTTCCCAGGCGTTCGGCCGGCTGATCCGCCGCGCCGACGACCGGGGCGTCTTTGTCATGCTGGACGCCGCCGCCCCCACCCGCCTGTTCGCCAGCCTGCCGCCGGGCGCCGAGCTGCAGCGCATGGGGCTGGTCGAGGCCATCGAGGCGGTCAAGTCGTTTCTCGACTGACCGGCTCAGCTTTCGAACACGATCTCGATGCTTTGGGCCGAGCGATCCGCCGGGCCATGGAACACCGCCTCGATGTTGTTGCCGTCCGGGTCCAGCAGGAAGGCGGCGTAGTAGCTGGGATGATAGGGCCGCAGTCCCGGTGCGCCATTGTCCGCGCCGCCCGCCGCCAGGCCGGCTGCGTGGACGGCGTCGACCATCGCCCGGTCGCGCGCCTGAAAGGCCAGGTGAATGCGGCCGGTCACGCGGCCCTGCGCCGCCTCGCTGTCGGCGCTGGACACGGCCAGTTCATCGGCCCCGAACATGCCGTCGCCCTCGAAGTCGATCGCCACGCCGAGCACATCCAGCACCGCCTCGTAGAAGCGACGGCTGGCGGCCAGGTCGGCCGTGACGATCTGCACATGATCGATCAGCCGCCCGCGATACAGCTTCTGCATTTCCATGCGCCGCCTCCGAACCGTGGTCCGTGTTGAACGCGGAACGGGCGGCCACGTTGCGCCACCGCGCCCGCTGTTCCGCGTTGCGCGATCTGCTAGAGCCCGTTCATGACCGACAACGCCCCGCCCAAGCGCCACAGCCGAAAAGGCCTCTACGCCCCCTTTATCCTGCTGCTGATCGTGCTGGCCGGCTGGACCGCATGGTGGTTTTTCCTGACCCGTCAGGTCGAGACCCGGCTGGAGGCGCAGGCGCAGAGACTGCGCGACGGCGGCTGGACCATCGACTACGCCGACCCGGCGATCAGCGGCTGGCCGTTCCGCGCGCGCGTGGCCCTGCCGCACGCGTCGATCACGGCGCCGTCCGGCCATGCGGTCGCCGCGCCCGAGCTGGTGGCCGAGGCCAACGCCTATCAGCCGACCAAGTGGGTGGTGATCGCGCCGGACGGCCTGACGGTCACCCGCGCGGCCAAGGGCAAGGTGAACGTGCGCGGCGATGCGGTGCGGATGAGCGTGCACGGCCTGGACCAGCGCTGGCCGAACCTGGCGATCGAGCTGGTCAATCCGGTCTTCACCCCGCACCCGGGCGCCGAACCCTTTCCGATCGCCCGCGCCGCGCGGGTCGAGCTGTATTCGCGCCCTCACATCGCGGGCGGCGTGACTGCGGCGGACGACGTGGACGTGCTGTTCCGCCTGATAGACGCGCAAGGCCGGCCGGCCGGTCCGGTCGAGGGCTTCGCCCAGCAGGGCCGGCTGACCCTGCAGATCGAGACGGTGCTGGAGGACGCCAGCCGTCTGCGCGCCAGCGGCAATGACGGCCTGTTCGCCGCCTGGACCCGCGCGGGCGGCCGCTTCACCCAGATTCGCGGCGAGATGTCGGCCGGTCAGAGCCGCGCGACCCTGGCCAGCGACGAACTGCGGGCGCAAGCCGACGGCCGCATCGCCGGCGAGGTGGCTCTGAAGGCCGAGCAACCCTTGCGCGCCATCGCGGGCCTGGCGCGTTCGGGCGAGGGAACCGTGAACCGGCTCGGCGCGACGGGCGCGGCCGCGGCGGCCGGCGCGGCGGATGCGACGGGACAGGGCGACGTGCAGCTGACGCTGCTGTTCCGCGACGGCCGCACCTGGCTGGGTCCCTTCCCCATCGCCCCCGCGCCCAAGCTGTTCTGATGCTGGAAGAGGCCCCGGCCGACGAGGCGCGCGCGGCGCTGGACCAGGCGTTGCTGAACGCCATCCGTGCGCGGCTGGAGGCCGGCTTCGGCGAGCGTCCGGATGGAGACGCCATCGCGCTCCGGCCGCTGCTCGCCGGCGTCCCGGCGACGGAAGCGGCGGCCTTTCGCGCCTTGCGCGGCCGGATTGAGGCGGCAGGCGCTCTCGTGGTCGTCTGCGGGGCGCGTGCGTCTCTTCTGGCCGCCGACCGCTTTGGCCTGAACCTCAGGACGGTGGACGATCCCGACGCCGCCCTCGCCGCCGCTGCGGGCGGCGGGTCGGCCGTTCTCGATGTCGACGCCGCCCGGCCCTGGTGGGGGCGGATGCTGGCGCGACCGGAGCTTTCGGTCGCCGCCGCCCTGCCGGACGACCGCCGGGCTCGGCCCCAGGCGCTGGTCGTCTCGACGCGAACGTCGGGTCCGACCGGGGACGACCGCAGCTTCTGGGTGACCGATGCTGCTTGGCCCGACAGCCGCATCGTGCAGACACTGTCGCAGGCGGGCCTCGCCGCAGAGCCGCTCGCGGCGCGCGGCGGCTTGAAGCTGTTCACCCTGGCGGGCTATGTGCAGGCCGACGACGGGCGGCTGATCGACGCACCGGGCGCCTTGTCCGGCGTCATCGGCGCGGCGCCCGTATTCTGAAGCACCAGGGATTTCGTACATGACCGACGCCTCCGCAGCCGGCCCCGTCGCCAAGCCCGGCGTCATGGACATCGCCCCCTATGTCGGCGGCAAGTCGTCGATCGCCGGCGTGGCCGAGCCGATCAAGCTGTCGTCCAACGAAAATCCCCTGGGGCCGGGCGACAAGGCGCGCGCCGCCTATGAAGCCGCTGTTCGCAATATCCACCTTTATCCCGACGGCAAGGCCGGCAAGCTGCGTGACGCCGTCGCCGATCACCATGGGCTGGAGGCCGAGCGCCTGATCTTCGGCAACGGTTCGGACGAGGTCTTTTCGCTGCTGAACCAGGCCTATCTCAGCCCGGGCGACAACATCGTCTGCGGCCAGTACGCCTTTCTCGCCTATCGCATCAGCGCCCTGGCCTGCGGCGCCGAGGTCAAGCTGGCGCCAGAGCCCGCCTACCGCGTCGAGATCGACGCCCTGCTGGCCCAGGTCGATGAGCGCACCAAGCTGGTCTACGTCTCCAACCCGTCCAACCCGACCGGGACCTGGAACACGGCCGAGGAAATCCGGCGGCTGCACGAGGCCCTGCCCGCCCACATCATCCTGGTGATCGACGAGGCCTATGCCGAATACGTCGGCGAGCCGGACTACGAGACGGCCCTGCCCCTGGCGCGCGACGCCGCCAACGTCGTGGTCACCCGCACCTTTTCCAAGATCCACGGCCTGGGCGGCCTGCGCATCGGCTTCGGCTATGCGCCGGCTGTGGTGGCAGACGCGATCGAGCGCATCCGCCTGCCGTTCAACGTCTCCCTGCCCGGCATCGAGGCGGCGGCGGCGGCCATCAATGACGAGGCGCACCAGCGCACGTCGCGCGAACTGGTCGATGCGTGGAAGCCGCGCCTGACCCAGGCCCTGCGCGGCTTCGGCCTTGAGGTATTGCCCTCGGCCGGCAACTTCATCCTGGTGCTGTTTCCCGATCCCGCGCGCACGGCGGCGGAGGCCAACGAGGCCCTGATGAAGAAGGGGGTCATCGTGCGTGCCGTCGGCGGCTACGGCATCCACGACGGCCTGCGCATCACCATCGGCACGGAAGACCAGAACCGCGCCGTGATCGACGCCCTGAGCGAGTTCGCGGCCGGCTGACCGGCCGTCCCACGTCGTCATGCCTGCATCTCCCGCCGCCCCGTCGCGCGCCGTTCCGCTGATCGTGCTGCTGATCGCCGCCAGCGTGCTGGGCCTTGCGCCCATTCTGGTGCGGTTGACGGAGACGGGACCGGCGGCGGCCGGCTTCTGGCGCTTCGTCTTCGCCCTGCCGCTGCTGGCGCTGATCGTCGGACGGCCCGGCGGCGAAGGCTTCGCCCGGCCGTCCAAGTGGATGCTGCTGGCGGGCCTGTTCTTCGCCATGGACCTCAGCTTCTGGCACTACGGCATCGTCATGACCTCGGTCGCCAACGCCACCGTGTTGTGCAACCTGACCCCGGTAGTGGTGACGGCCTTCGCCTGGCTGGTGCTGAAGGAGCGGCCGGGCAAGCTGTTCGTGGTGGCGCTGATCCTGGCCATGGCGGGCGCCTTCGCCATGGCGGCGGCGGCCAGCGGCGCGCAGGGGACCAATCCGCTTCTGGGCGACATCCTCTCCCTGCTCGTGTCCTTCTGGTACTCGGGCTACTTCCTGGCGGTGAAGCTGGCCAGGCGCGACGCCAGCGCCATGCGCGTCACCTGGTGGGCGACGGTGGTCGGCGCGCCCATCCTGTTGGCCGTTTCGCTGATGCTGGGCGAAGACCTGGTTCCTGCCAGCGCAGCGGGCTGGGCCGCCTGCGTCGCCATGGGCCTGATGCACGTCACCGGTCAGGGCGGGGTCGCCTGGGCGCTGGGCAAGCTGCCGGCCTCGCTGACCGCCGTCACCATCCTGATCCAGCCGGTGGTCGCGGGCGTCCTGGGCTGGCTGGTGTTCGGCGAGACCCTGACGCCGGTTCAGGCGCTGGGCGGCGCCTTGGTGCTGAGCGCCGTGGTGCTGGCCCAGGTCTCGGCGCGAAAGAAAACGGGCGCGCCGACCAAAGCCGACGCGCCCGTCAATCCATAAACCCGAAGGTCGGACTTAGAGGACCTTGAGGTCCACCGCCGACGTCTTGCCGCGCTGGTTTTCCAGCTCGTAGGACACCTTCGCATTCTCATCGAGGCCTTGCAGGCCCGCCTTCTGCACGGCGGTAACGTGAACGAACACGTCCGAGCCGCCGCTGTCGGGCTGGATGAAGCCGTAGCCCTTGGTGGGGTTGAACCACTTGACCGTACCGGTCGCCATGTCTGCGTCTCCGTAAACGCGCTTTTTTCCAGGCAGGGTTCCCGAAGGCAAACCCCGTCAGCCCATCTGGACAAGCTCGTTCAGGCGAAGGAGCGAGACGCGGGTTTGGACCCCACGCTGAAATCCGGACTGCGCAGATGTTGTCACCCGGCTTTTCGGGCCGGTCAACAGCAAAGCGAATCGCGCAGCCTCAGCCGCACAGGCCGCGCGGCGCCCCGTCCAGGTGCAGGTGGTTGGCGTGGGCGGCGTTATAATCCGGGTCCAGAGCATTGGAGAACAGCCGGCAGGCGCCGTCGCGCACTGCGTGCAGGAAGCGACCGCCGCTCTCGCCCGCAGGTCCCGCGCCCGACCAGTCGTTTAGAACGCTGACGCTGCGCCCGTCCTCCAGCCGGAAGCCTGAGACGTCCAGGGCGTTGGCGCGCGCGTGCTCGCTCGGCCGCTCGTTTGTGTCCGACGAGCCGTAGATGCGGCGGCACGAATAGGTCCCGAAATTCTCCACCCGAGCCGGCTCCGATCCCATCACCTCGCGGGCGGTCGGACGCAGCACCTGCCGGTCCCAGATCACATAGCGCACCGCCAGCGGGCATTGCATGACCACGCCGGCCGGGCTCAGCGGCGTCACGTCGCCGCCGGTGATGCGCACCGCGCCCTGGACGATGCAGAAGCCGCCGTCGTTGCGGTCCGCCGCCCGCTCGACCTGCACCCCCGCCTCTCTCAGCAGGTTCATGCAGGCCGCGGTGGAACGCTCGACCTCCTCGGACGCCGCCACGCGCGGCAGATCAAAGGCCGAGACCTTGGACGCCGTCGCCGTGCCGATCGGGCGCGACAGGTCCAGCGGCTTCCACGGCAGGTCCTGCGCGGGCGCAAAGACGTTCAACAGGGCGAACCCCGCGCACGCCAGCAGCGCCAGTTCCCACAGCAGATTCCAGAAGTCGGCGACGTCGCGCTTCATGCCTCTCCAACACGCGGCCGGAAGGGCCGGTCGGTGAACGCGCGCGCAGCGGCTAAGCTCCGCGACCTCATGCCGCAGCGTGTCATCACCTTGCCGCCCGCGCTCCCGGCGTCCACAGTCGCGCCATGCGCAAGACCGACGACGACTACGACGCCGAACTGATCACCCTGCAGACCGCGCTGGTGGAAAGCCAGGCCTGGGCGATCCGTCAGGGGTTGCGCATCGTAGTGGTGTTCGAGGGGCGCGACACCGCGGGAAAGGACGGCGCGATCAAGCGCATGACCGAATACATGTCGCCGCGCCAGACCCGCGTCTTCGCCCTGCCCAAGCCCACCGACCGGGAGGCGACGCAGTGGTATTTTCAACGCTACGTCCCGCACATGCCGGCGGCGGGCGAGACCTCGATCTTCAACCGGTCCTGGTACAACCGCGCGGGCGTGGAGCCGGTGATGGGCTTCTGCACGCCCGAGCAGCACGCGCGCTTCCTGGCCGACGCGCCGCGGTTCGAGCGCATGCTGACCGATGACGGCATTGTGCTGATCAAGTTGTGGTTGGACATCACCAAGGGGGAGCAGGCCAAGCGGCTGGAGGCCCGGCGGGACGATCCGCTGAAACGCTTCAAGGTCTCGGACCTGGATGCGGAGGCGCAGGCGCGCTGGGACGCCTATTCCGACGCACGCGACCGGATGCTGGCCGAGACGCACCGCCCTTGCGCGCCCTGGACCGTGATCGCCACCGACAAGAAGAAGAAGGCGCGATTGAACATCCTGCGCCATGTGCTGCACCGTCTGGACGCGCCGGGGATCGAGGCGCCGCTGCCCGATCCGGACATCGTCTTCCCGGCCGACGGCGCGACCGGCCGGGTGGCGCCGTAGAATCGCGCGCCGGCGTGGTGACGCAGGGGGCGCGGCCCCCTACTTATCCAGACATGACCGTGCACGTTTCCCCTTCTCCCCTGCTCGAGACCTCGGGCGTCGATCCGTCGGAAGCCCTGACGATCCTGCAAGCGGCCCTGACCGGCGCGGACGACGGCGAGTTGTTCCTGGAGCGGTCGGAGAGCGAATCGCTGGTGTTCGACGACGGCCGGCTGAAGTCCGCCGCCTATGACGCTTCGGAAGGCTTCGGCCTGCGGGTGGTGGCGGGAGAGACCGCCGGCTACGCCCACGCCAACGAGATTTCCCCGGCCGCCCTGCGCCGCGCCGCCGACAGCGCCGCCCTGGCCAAGGCCGGCCATGCGGCCGTGATCGCCGATGGTCCGCGCGCCACCAACCAGAAGCTGTACGGGGAGGTCGATCCTCTCGCCTCGCCCGCCTTCTCGGACAAGATCGCCTTGCTGGCCGAGATCGACGCCTTTGCCCGTGCGCGCGATCCGCGCGTGGTCCAGGTGTCCGCCTCGCTGGTCGGAGAGCGCCGCGAGATCGACATCCTGCGCGCCGACGCCCGATCGGTCCGTGACGTGCGCCCGCTGGTGCGCCTGAACGTCTCCGTCACCGTCGAGCAGAACGGCCGGCGCGAGAGCGCCTCCGCCGGCGCCGGCGGCCGAGCGGGCTTCGAGACCTGGATCGCGCCCGAACGCTGGCAGGCCCAGGTCGACGAAGCCCTGCGCCAGGCCCTGGTGAACCTGGAGGCCGTGGACTGCCCGGCGGGCGAGATGGACGTGGTGCTAGGCGCCGGCTGGCCGGGCGTTCTGCTGCACGAGGCGATCGGGCACGGCTTCGAGGGCGACTTCCACCGCAAGGGCTCCTCGGTGTTCAACGGCATGATGGGCAAGCGGGTGGCCGCGCCGGGCGTCACCGTGGTCGACGACGGCTCCATCGCCGGGCGGCGCGGCTCGCTGTCGGTCGATGACGAGGGCACGCCCACCTCGCGCACCGTGCTGATCGAGGACGGGATCATGGTCGGGCTGATGCACGACCGGCTGAGCGCCCGTCAGCTGGGCGTCCAGCCGACCGGCAACGGCCGGCGCCAGTCCTTCGCCCACATGCCGATGCCGCGCATGACCAACACCTTCATGGAGGGCGGGCGCGACAACAAAGCCGACATGATCGCCTCGACCAAGCGCGGCCTCTATGCCGCGAATTTCGGCGGCGGCCAGGTGGACATCACCAACGGCAAGTTCGTGTTCCAGTGCACCGAGGCCTATCTGATCGAGGACGGCCGCATCACCGCACCGGTGCGGGGCGCCACCCTGATCGGCGACGGCGCGACCGCGCTGACCCACATCCAGATGATCGGCGACGACTTCGCCTTTGATCCGGGCGTGGGCGTCTGCGGCAAGGCGGGCCAGGGCGTGCCGGTCGGCATCGGCCAGCCGAGCCTGAAGATGGGCGGCCTGACCGTGGGCGGCACCGCCGTCTGAGGCCCTCCGGAACCTTCGCCGCACACGCGGGGTTCAAGCTCCACCACAACAGGAGGAGATATCCCATGGCTGATGAACGCGTGACCGAACGAACCGATGGCGTAAACCACGAGCGCGTGGTCGAGCGCGGCGGCGGCTCCAACCCGGTGATCGTCGAGCGTCGCGGCGGCGGCGGCATGGGCGGCGTCGTGGCCCTGATCATCGGCTTGGCCGTCGTGGCGCTGATCGCCTATTTCCTGCTGAACATGAACCGTCAGGAAGAAGTGCGCACCGACGCCGTCTCCGCCGCGGCCGAAAGCGTGGGCAATGCGGCCGAGAACGTCGGCGACGCCGCTCGCGACGCCGTTCCCGAGCGCCCGGCGAACTGATTCTCGCCTCGGAGGTCTCAGCGCCAGTCCGGACCTGAGACCTCCAGACCCTTGGCCTTTAGGCGGTCGAGCACGCCGTCCTCGCCGCCGAGCAGGTTCAGCGGCGCGACCGCCATGGTCACCCCCGGCTCGGCCAGCGCCTTGTCGACGCCTTCGATCCAGGCGGAGCGCAGTTGCGGGCCGATGGTGGGATCGCCCCAGGGCCAGCAGCGGCCTAGCGCCTTCTCCAACGGTGAATCCAGAACCGCACGCACGCGGAACCGCGTCCAGTCCTCTCCCCGCTGCTGCACCGGTCCGGCGCCCGCCTCCGTCGCCTCGATGGCCGCCTGCATGCAGGGAACCAGGCGCTCGGGCGGGGCGGTCAGCAGATCCTCGACCATCTGGTCGCCGCGCCCGCCGGTGACGGCCTGAACCGGAATGCGCGCCTTTCGCGCGGCGCGGCGCACCACGTCTTCGGCGTCGTCGGCCGTGTCGCGGTCGAAGTCGAGCTGGTCCGTCAGCAGGTCGCGGCTGGAAAGCAGGAAGCTCTTGCGACTGTGATCGACGCGGTAGCGGGCCTCCAGGGCGTCCAGCCTCGCCTGCCACTCCGGCGACAGATAGTCGGCCGAGGTCCGTCCATCCGGCAGGCGCGTCAGGGTGCGCGAGCGCCAGATCAGCCTCAGGATGTCACTGAGCGACCCTTCCACCCCGGTGCCCAACAGGATGCGGTTCGCGCGCAGCGTCGCCGCATCCAGCGCATCCGGACGCCAGGCGACGGACTTCGGCACCCCGTCGATGGCGCCGACCAGCAGCACGGTGCTGTCTCCCGCCGTCACCGTCCACATCGGCGCCCCCGACCGCCGCGCCGTGACGACGATCGGTTCGACCTCCGAGGCGGGCTCAGACTGAACCTGGGCTTGGACCCCGCCCGCGAAAGCCAGGGCGCCGCAAATCGCCAGAACAAGCCGCGTCTTCATGTCCGCCCCCGAGTTTGCCGAACATCCGGCAAGTATAGGATCGACTTACATCGCATTAACTTCCGGCAACACTTACAAGCCTGTAATGCTGTCGCCGATTTAATCCACCTTTCGGCCTTGTAACTGGAGACGACACGCGACGAACGGCACACCTCTCGCCACGCAACGAGAGGCCAAACATGACCCGCACCATCCTGCTGACCACCACCGCCCTGCTGCTGAGCACAGGCGCAGCGTCGGCCGAAACGACGCCGCCGAAGGCGAATCCGCAGGCGGCTCAGGCGCCCGTGCCGACCGGCCCGACGACCGAGGCGCCGCTGGCGGACGCGGCCCAGCAGGGCGTGCTGGTCTTCACCCCCGACTTCTTCGCCGACCAGCGTCCGGACACGGCGTTGGACATGGTGGACCGGGTGCCGGGCTTTCAGATCGACGACGGCTCGGGCGCGCGGGGGTTCGAGGGCGCGGTCGGCAATATCCTGATCAACAATGCGCGCCCGGCGTCCAAGAACGACACCGGATCCTCGGTTCTGTCGCGCACCCTGGCCCGCCAGGTCGAGCGCGTCGAGCTGATCCGGGGCGGGGCGCCCGGCATCGACATGCAGGGCTACTCGGTCGTCGTGAACGTGATCCTGAAGGCCGAAAGCAGCCGTCAGTCGGTGTTCAGCGCCAACCGCGTCTTCTTCGAGGGCGGCCAGGACGTGTCCGGCGCCTCCTACCAGTTCACCGCGCGCGAGGGCGATCGCAGCTGGGGCGTCACCCTGTCGGACGGCGTCAGCATGAGCGACTCCAACGGTCGCGGCCGCACCATCCGCCGCAACGCCGCGGGCGTCGTCACGCGTGACGAGCAGACGGTGAACGACGGCTACGGCGGAGGCAACTCCATCCGCGGCAACTACGCAGGCCCTCTCGCCGGCGGCAAGATCGACCTGACCGCCCGCATCGGCGTCAACGACTGGCAGAGCTACGATATCAGCCAGAGCCCGACCGTGTTTCGCGAAAGCCAGAGCGCTGAAGACGGCGTGAACGGCGAGGTCGGCGCGACCTACACCCGTCCTCTCACGCCAACGCTGAAGCTCGAGACGCGGCTGATCCACGAGTTCTCGGACTTTGACGGCGCCTCGACCTACAGTGTGATGAGCAACGGCCTCGATGAGCCCGATCAGGTCTTCAGCTATGACGGCAAGAGTTCGGAATCGATCCTGCGCGCCCTCGTGCGTCAGGAGCGTTCGCCGCGCATCACCCTCGAGCTTGGGGGCGAGGTCGCCTACAACATGCTCGACACCGAACAGGCGCTGACCGTCGGCGGCGCGGTCGTGCCGCTGCCCAGCGCCTCGGTCAAGGTCGAGGAAACGCGTGGCGAGGCCTTTGGCAAGGGCACCTACCGCGTGCGGCCCAACCTGACGCTGGAAGCGGGCCTGCGGCTGGAGGCCTCGACCATCAGCCAGTCGGGCGACGCCGATCAGGAAAAGAGCTTCTTCTTCGCCAAGCCGCGCGTCCTGGCCACCTGGACGCCGATGCCGAACAACCAGCTGCGCTTCCGCTTCGAGCGCGAACTGGGGCAGCTGGACTTCTCGGACTTCGCGGCGTCGGCCGACCTGGAGGAGGAAAACGTCTTCGGCGGCAACGTCGACCTGGAGCCGGAGCAGCGCTGGATCAGCGAGCTGACCTATGAACGCCGCTTCTGGGGCGAGGGCGTGCTGTCGCTCGGCTATCGCCACGACGAGATCGTCAACGCCATCGACGTGATCCCGCTGGCCGACGAGCTGTCGGCGACCGGCAACATCGGCGACGGCTCGCTGGACCAGCTGGCGGTCAGCCTGACGCTGCCGACCGACAAGCTCGGCGTCTCGGGCGGTCAGTTCAAGGTGTCCAACAGCTGGAACCATACCGAGGTGACCGATCCCACGACCGGCGAGACCCGCGCCATCTCCGGCGTGCGGCCCAGCCAAGCGGAGTTCAGCTTCCAGCAGGACCTGACGCGCCTGAAGCTGCAGTGGGGCGTGTTCTACCTGGCCGGCTTCCGCGACCCGCGCTTCGATCCCGATCAGCGCCAGCTGGTCCGCATCAGCGACTACAAGCAGGCCTGGATCGAGTACAAGCCGACCGCCAGCCTGACCCTGCGCGGCGAGGTCACCCTGTGGGACGACTTCACCATCGACCGCACCTTCTACGGCGATCGGGAGACGCAGGCTGTGGCCTTCACCGAACGCCGCGAGATCGACCCCAGGACCTTCTATCGCGTCAGCCTGCGCAAGACGTTCTGAAGCCGCGCCCCCTCCACCATGCTTCGCATGGTCCCCTCCCCCTGTGGGGGGAGGAGTTCAAACCCGCATCATTCCTCCCCCTCTGGGGGAGGGGAACCGCGAAGCGGTGGAGGGGGAAAGCCGCACGGCTGTAAACAAAAAGACCCCGGCGGATCGCTCCGCCGGGGCCTCTTCATGTCCGCACCGTCGGAGATCAGTGGATGCCCGCCATGCCCTTCTTCAGCAGCGGAGAAAGCACCAGCAGGAAGACGCCGACGCCGACGCCGGTCCAGCCGATGGTGCCGAAGATGGAAGCATAGGTCTCCAGCGCCAGTTGCGGGCTGGTCACCACGCCGGCCACGGTGTCGGTTGCGGTCGCCTGGGCGATGAGGCCGGCCACGATGTGCGCCACCGAACTGGACAGGAACCACACGCCCATCATCATGCCCACCACCCTAGCCAGGGACAGCTTGGTGATCATCGACAGGCCCACGGGCGACAGGCACAGCTCGCCGATCGTGTGGAAGACGTAGGTCAGGAACAGGAAGGTCAGCGGCACCCGGAAGGCGTCGTTGGCCAGGTTGCTCGCGGCGAAGGTCAGAACCAGAAAGCCGAGCCCCACGAACATCAGGCCGAACGAGAACTTGACCGGGGTCGAGGGCTCGAGCTTGCGCTTGGCCAGCCAGACCCACAGCGCAGCCATGATCGGGCCGCCGATGATGATCACGCCAGGGTTGAACATCTGCGTGTAGCCGGCGTTGAACCAGGACGGCATCTGGGTCGATTGATCCGCGAACAAGGTCAGGGATGAACCCGCCTGCTCGAACAGCGCCCAGAACAGCACCGAGAAGAAGATCAGCACCTGCGCCACCAGCATGCGGCTCCGCTCGACGCCCTTCAGCTTCAGCACGGTGTAGCCGACAACGGCGGCGAAGATGATCCCTGCGATCCACGGCAGCAGGGTCTCGATGATCTCGTGACGCTGCATCAGGAGCCATACGGGAATCACGCAGATCAGGCCGGCGATCCAGAAAAAGGCCTCGACCGGCACGCCCAGGATGGAACGCCCCTTCAGCGGAACAGGGGGGCCGCCGCGTCCCTCAAGCCAGCCTTGACCCAGCACAAAGGTGAGCAGACCCAGCAGCATGCCGATGCCGGCCAACCCGAAGCCATAGGCCCAGCCATAGGTGAAGCCCAGATACGAACATGCGGCCGTGGCCAGGAACGAGCCGAGGTTGATGCCGACGTAGAAGATGGTGAAGCCGCCGTCACGACGGGGATCGTTCTCTTCGTAAAGAGCGCCCACCACGGTCGAGATGTTGGCCTTCAGAAATCCCACTCCCATGATGATCAGCGAAAGCGCCAGGAAAAGCACCGGTTCGCCCATCGCCGTGTCGCGGGTCGTCTCCAGCGAATAGCCGCCGGTGGCGGTGAACGCGGGGAAGCCGGCCTGGGCGGAGGCCTGCGGAGCGGCCTGCGTCGCGGGATCCAACGCGCCGGTCGGCGGCGTGCCCAGGCCCGTGCCGACAGCGGCGGCGGCCGCGTCGGCGGCGTTCGCGGCCGACGGCTCTGCGCCGACGGTGGAGACGCCTTCGGGAGAGATGGCGATCTGAACGCGCTCGTCGCCGTTGACCGCGAACATGCGGCGGTTCTGATCGCGGCCTTCGACCTGGATGTCGTAGGTGGTCTCGCCGATAGTCAGGCGCTCACGCCCGCCGGAGCCTTCGAACGCCATGGTGAAATGGCCCAACACAAGCAGCACCGCGCCGATGATGACGGCCTTGCGCTGCCCCAGATACTTGTCGGCGATCATGCCCCCGATCACCGGCATCAGATAGACCAGCGCCGCGTAGGCGGCGTAGATGCCCTGCGCCTCGGCCGGGCCGAACAGGAAGTGCTGCGTCAGATACAGCACCAGCAGCGCCCGCATCCCGTAGTAGGAGAACCGCTCCCACATCTCGGTGAAGAACAGGATCACCAGCCCCCGAGGGTGACCCAGGAAGGTCTTTCGAGGCGTCAGCGCCCCCCCATCCGTTGTCGTCAACGGCTCACTCCCAACTGCCGCGCCTCGCTTGGGCGCGCGAAAGGCGCATAAGCAGCACGGGCCGATAGTCCGAACAAGCCTTAACCTTGCGAGAGCACCCGTCGCTCACTTCTACGCAACCTCTGGTTGTCATAAGTGGCCCGTCTTCTGCAATCACGGACGCCATGCAGATCACGCGTGCCAGACAGGGATGGAAGCCGAGATGATCGTGCGGGAGGTTCGCGCCGACGACTACCCGGCCCTTAACCGGCTGCATGCGTCGGTCGGCTGGCCTCAGCGATCAATGGACGGCTGGCGCTGGCTGGCCGACAATCCGGCGCGGCGCGAGATCGATGCGCCCGAGGGCTGGGTGATCGTCGATGCGGGGGACCGGCCGTGCGCCATGCTGGGCAATCTGATCCAGCGGTTCGTGCTGGACGGGCGCAGGCTGCATGGCGCGACGGGCTTTTCGATCATCGTCCCGCCGCAGCACAAGGGCGCCAGCCGCCCCCTGATCCAGGCCTTTCTGGATCAGCCCGGCGTGTTCGCCCACTACACCCTGAACGCCAATGCTCGCTCGGCCGCGCTCTACGGCCGGCTGGGAATGCGACCCTGGCCCGAGCAGACCCACGCGTTGATACTGTCGTGGACCATCGACCCGATCGCCTGCTTCCGCGGCCGACTGCTCCGGCGCGCCTATGGCCAGACATCGGCGGAGGCGGCAGAGCAGATCGGCGAGCGGCTGATGAACCCCCGGCTGTTACAGCCTGAGCATCTGCGGCTGCCCCGCGACGTGGTGGAGATCAGCGATGTGTCGGAAGGCTCGCCCTATGGCGAGTTCTGGCGGGCCCTGTCCAGGCAAGGGGCGCTGGTCGCGGATCGCGGCGCCGAGATGATGCGCTGGCGTCTGGCCGATCCCGACCTGCCGCACCGTCCGTTGCTGCTGGGCCGGATCGAGGACGGGCGGCTGACCGGGACCGCCCTGGCGATGACCGCCAAGACCAGCATCATCGATCCGCCCAGCCTGGAGATCATCGACCTTCAGGCGCTGGCGGGCGCCGACGCCATTCCGCTGCTGACGCGGACGCTGATCCGCAACGCCCGAGCCTTGGGCGCGGCCAAGGTGCGGCTGCAGGCGCTGACGCCGGAACTGCTGCAGACGCTGGGCCGCGTGGGTCGAGCGGCCCGGCGCGAGGGAGGCTGGGGCCACGGCCACGCCGCCTTCCGCGAAGAGAGCCTGGCGCCTCTGTGGCGACCGACGCCGCTGGACGGCGACTATCTGGTCTGCAACCGCCCGGTTCCGTCGGCGCAGGAGCGGCGACAAGCGCAGCGTCGCGCGACCACCGGCCGGGTGTCCAAGGCCTGACGCGTCAGGCGCCGGGACGCTGGCGCAGTTCGTCTCGGATTTCGATCAGCAGCGACTCGGTCGCGGTAGGGGCCGAAGGCGCCGGGTCGGGCTTGGCCGCCTCGCGCCTGCGCAGGGTGTTGATCCCCTTGACCATCAGGAACACGACCCAGGCCACGATCAGGAACTGGATCACCGTGTTCAGAAAGGCGCCGTACTGGATCGCGACCTTTTCGATCTCGGCGGTCGCCGGGTTCTCTGGCCGCAGCACCCATTCCAGCTCCGAGAAATCGATGCCGCCGGTCATCAGGCCGATCGGAGGCATGACCACCTGATCGACCAGGCTCTTGACGATGCCGTTGAAGGCCGCGCCGATGATGACGCCGACCGCCAGGTCGACGACATTGCCCTTGACGGCGAACTCGCGGAACTCGGACAGCAGGCCCATCGCGGCGCCTCCCTATTCGTCGCCCGAGGCGTTCAGCCGCTCGCGCAGTTCCTTGCCGCTCTTGAAGAAGGGCACGCATTTGGCCGGCACCTCGACCGTCTCGCCGGTGCGCGGATTCCGCCCCGCCCGCGCGGGACGCGACCGCACCGAAAAGGCGCCAAAGCCGCGCAGTTCCACCCGACCGCCTTCGGCCAGCGAGTCCGTCATCTTGCCCAGAACGATGTTGACCAACCGCTCCACCTCGCCGTGGGTCAGATGGGTGTTCTCGGCCGCCAGCTTTTCGATCAGCTCCGACTTGATCATCGCGCCCCGCCTTTTACGCGGACCGACGTTCTCGCGCCGACCCCTTCCGAGCGCACCCTAGCCGCAGAGGTTCGGCTTAAAAAGCCCCAGCGCGACTGAGTCGCGCCCAACCTCATCAGTTGATACGTCGGCTTGCCTTGTCCTGAAACGGAAAAGGGCGGCCGGATCGCTCCGGCCGCCCCTCGAACACCGCCCGTGGGGGCCGCGTTCTTACTCCTTGTTGCCGGCGTTCTTCAGCGCGGCGCCCAGGATGTCGCCCAGCGAGGCGCCCGAGTCCGACGACCCGAACTGTTCGATGGCTTCCTGTTCGTCCTTCATCTCCAGCGCCTTGATCGACACCGAGATGCGGCGCGAGGCCTTGTCCACGGCGGTGATCATCGCATCGACGCGGTCGCCGACGGCGAAGCGTTCCGGACGTTGCTCGTTGCGGTCACGCGACAGATCGGACTTGCGGACAAAGGCCGACACCGGCGCGTCGTCCTCACCGAACTTGACCTCGATGCCGCCGGTCTCGATCGACGAGACGGTGACGGTTATCTGCTGGCCGCGACGATAGGTGTCGCCTTCGCCGATCGGATCGCCGCCCAGCTGCTTGATGCCCAGCGAGACGCGTTCCTTCTCGACGTCGACGTCCAGCACCTTCGCCTTGACGGTTTCGCCCTTGCGGTAACGCTGGATGGCTTCCTCGCCCGAGACGTTCCAGTCCAGGTCCGACAGGTGCACCATGCCGTCGATGTCGTTGTCCAGGCCGATGAACAGGCCGAACTCGGTGGCGTTCTTGACTTCGCCCTCGACGGTCGAGCCGATCGGGTGGTTGGCGACGAACGCATCCCACGGATTGTCCTGAGCCTGCTTCAGGCCCAGCGAGATGCGGCGCTTGGAGCTGTCGACGTCCAGCACGACCACATCCACTTCCTGCGAGGTGGAGACGATCTTGCCCGGATGGACGTTCTTCTTGGTCCAGGACATTTCCGAGACGTGCACCAGGCCCTCGACACCGGCTTCCAGCTCCACAAAGGCGCCGTAGTCGGTGATGTTGGTGATGCGGCCCGTGTACTTGGCGCCGACCGGGTATTTGGCTTCCACGCCGTCCCAGGGGTCCGACTGCAGCTGCTTCATGCCGAGGCTGATGCGCTGGGTGTCCGGGTTGATCTTGACGATCTGCACCTTGACCGTGTCGCCGACGTTCAGGACCTGCGACGGGTGCGACACGCGCTTCCAGCTCATGTCGGTGACGTGCAGCAGGCCGTCGATGCCGCCCAGATCCACGAACGCGCCGTAGTCGGTGATGTTCTTGACCACGCCTTCGCGGACTTCGCCCTCTTGCAGCTGGCCGACCAGCTCGGTGCGCTGTTCGGCGCGGGCTTCTTCCAGGATGGCGCGACGCGACACGACGATGTTGCCGCGCGGACGGTCCATCTTCAGGATGGCGAAGGGCTGTTCCTTGCCCATCAGCGGACCGACGTCGCGCACGGGACGGATGTCGACCTGCGAGCCCGGCAGGAAGGCCGAGGCGCCGCCCAGATCGACGGTGAAGCCGCCCTTGACGCGGCCGACGATGGCGCCGTTGACCGGCTGGCCTTCGGCGAACACGCCTTCCAGACGGGTCCAGGCTTCCTCGCGGCGAGCCTTGTCGCGGCTGATGACCGCTTCACCCAGGGCGTTCTCGACGCGCTCGAGGTAGACTTCGACGTTGTCGCCCAGCTTGGGCAGAACGGCGCCTTCGCCCTGGCCGAACTCGCGCATGGCGATGCGGCCTTCGGTCTTCAGGCCCACGTCGATGATGACGATGTCCTTTTCGATGCCGACGACGCGGCCGTGGACGACCTGGCCTTCGCCGAGATCGCGGCCCTGCAGTTGTTCGTCGAGCAGCGCGGCGAAATCGTCGCGCGAGGGGGAGAGAGTGTCGGTCATGTAGCTGTTGGAGCTTCCGAATGGGTTGCGGCGCGCGGCCATGCGGCCCCGCGCGAGGTGGACGGAAAGGATAGGCAGGTCGTCAGGATGCGAGCGCGACAGGATCGCTCAGAACGCCCGCGGAAAGTCTGAGGACCGGTGCGTTGGATTTGCCAGGTTTGGTCTAAAGACCGTGCCGGGCGCGCGCCGCCTCGACGATACGGCGGGCCGCATCGAAGGCGGCCTCTATACCCAAGTCGGTCGTGTCCAGCAAGGCCGCGTCGTGGGCCTGCACCATGGGGGCCGCGCCCCGGCCGGCGTCGCGTTCGTCGCGCCTGCGGATGTCGGCCAGCATGTCCTCCAGCGCGATGGCGTCGCCGCGCGCCGTCAGCTGCTTCCAGCGCCGGCTCGCCCGCACCTCGGGCGTCGCGGTGACGAACAGCTTGGCCGTGGCGTCCGGCGCGATCACCGTGCCGATGTCGCGCCCGTCCAGAACGGCGCCGCCGGCTTGCGCGGCGAAGTCCTGTTGCAGCGTCAGCAGCGCCGCGCGCACGCCGGGGTGCCCCGCGACGCGGCTGGCCGCTTCCCCCGCCTCGCCGGTCGTCAGGCGAAGATCGTCCGACAGGGTGCGAGCGTCCAGCCCTCTCGCCGCCGCTTGCGCCGCCTCGGCGTCGTCCAGCGATCCGCCCGCCTCCAGCACCTTCAGCCCCACCGCGCGATAGAGCAGGCCGGTGTCCAGATGCGGCAGGCCGTATTCGCGCGCCAGCCGGCCCGCGATGGTCCCCTTGCCCGATGCAGCCGGGCCGTCGACGGCGATGACGAAACCCATCAGGCGGCGGATCTGACCGTTACCGGGGTAAGCCTAAGCCCAAGTCCGCCGATTACCCTGAGCAGCGTCGGCCATGCGGGCGCTGGTGCAGCCGGCATCGCCTCCGACAGCCCGGCCGCTTCCGTGACCGCCGTCAGGCCCTTGGCTCGCGCAATGACTATCAGGGCGTCCGCGATCTCGACCGGCTCATTGGAATCCAGCGCGTCCTGCAGGAACGCCTCCACCGCTTCATCAGAGTCCAGATATTCGGCGGCGTCGAAACGTCTCAGCTCAACCATGTTCGACCTCCCTGGCGATCCGCAAGGCCTGCGCGATATCCGCCCTCTGGCTTGCCTTGTCGCCGCCGCACAGCATCACGATCAGCTGCCCGCCACGCTGAATGAAGTATAGCCGATATCCGGGGCCGTAGTCGATGCGCAGCTCCCGCACTCCGGCCTCGATGAATTTGGCGTCACCGACCAAGCCTCGCTCAAGCCTGTTCAGGCGACGAAGGATTCGCGCTTTGGCCTGGATGTCTCTGAGCCGATGAAGCCATTCCACGAACTCCGGATGCTGAAGAACCTCAAACATCAGCGGTCGTCGATCGATCGCTCATGCCAGATCGCCGCCCAGCCCACGCATCATCTCGGCAAAGCCCGGAAAACTGGTGGCGATCATGCCCGGATCGTCGACGGACACCGGCGCATCCGCCGCCAGACCCAGCACCAGGTGGCTCATGGCGATGCGGTGGTCGTGGGCGGTGCGGACGGTCGCGCCGCCCTTCACCTGTCCGCCGGTGACGATGAAGCCCTCCGGCTCCTCCTCCACCATCACGCCGCAGGCGCGCAGACCCGCGACCATCAGGGCGATGCGGTCGCTTTCCTTGACACGCATCTCGCCCACGCCGCGCATCACCGTCTGACCGTCGGCAAAGGCGGCGGTGGCGGCCAGGATCGGGTATTCGTCGATCATGGAGGCGGCGCGCGCCTCGGGCACGACCACGCCCTTCAGCGCGGAATGCCGCGCGGTGACATCGCCGACCTCTTCGCCGCCGGCCTCGCGCCGGTCCGAGATCGTCAGGTCCGCGCCCATCTCGATCCAGGTGTCGAACAGGCCGGTGCGCAACGGGTTCAGCATCACCCCTTCGACCGTCACCTCCGAACCCGGCGTGATCAGCCCCGCCGCCAGCGGAAAGGCGGCCGAGGACGGATCGCCCGGCACGGCCACGGCCGTTCCCCGCAGCGCCTGCCCTCCGCGCAGCGTGACGCGCCAACCCTGGCCGACCGGCTCCACCCCCACCTCGGCGCCGAAGGCGCGCAGCATCCGCTCGGTGTGATCGCGGCTCTTCTCCGGCTCCAGCACCGTCGTCACGCCGTCGGCGTTCAGCCCGGCCAGCAGGATCGCCGACTTGACCTGGGCCGAGGCCACCGCCTGCTCGTGCTCGATGGCGGTCAGCGCGCCGCCGGTCAGCGCCACCGGCAGCCGGTCCTCGTTGGTCAGCCAGCCGAAGCGCGCGCCCATGCGCCGAAGCGGATCCGTCACTCGCTTCATCGGCCGCTTGCGCAGGCTCGCATCGCCGTCGAACGTCGCGGTCAGGCCGTAGCCGGCCGCCGCGCCCATCAGCAGGCGCACGCCGGTGCCGGCGTTGCCGCAGTCGATCACGTCCAGCGGCGTCCTGAACCCGCCCCGCCCCGTCACCCGCCACCGTCCCGGGCCCAGCCGTTCGACGCCCGCGCCAAAGGCCTGCACTGCTCTTGCGGTGGCCAGGATGTCGTCGCCTTCCAGCAGACCCTCGATCTCGGTGACGCCGTCGGCCATGCCGCCCAGGATCAATGCGCGGTGCGAGATCGACTTGTCGCCCGGCGCGCGCACCCGGCCGCTGAGGGCGGAGGAACGGCGCGCGGTGAGTTGGGAGATCATGGCGGGCCCGCATTAAAGCTGGTCATCAGGGGATCGGCCGGGCGGGCGGCGCGAAGATCGCTTTTGACAGCGGCCCCCGGGGGTGGCAAGGGACCGCCCCGAATTCAACCTGTTGAAAGTATCCGCCGTGGCCAATCCCGAACTGGGCGCCAAGCAGGTCTGCCCGAACTGTCAGGCAAAGTTCTACGACCTGAACCGCCGCCCCGCCCACTGCCCGAAATGCTCCACCGACTTTGATCCGGAAGAGGCGCTGAAGCTGCGCAGCCGTCGGACCCGCCCGGGCTATCCGGCTGATGACGAGGCCGAAGATCAGGTCGTCGACAAGAAGGCCGAGGACGAGGACGAGGACGAGACGGTCCGCGCCCCCGAGATCGACGAGGAAGGCCATGAGCCGATCCTGACGCCCGACGACGACGAGGACACGCCGACCGACGCATCGGAAGAACCCGGCATGGGCGCGACCGACGGCGACGACGACGACGTCCTGGCCGACGAAGACGATGACTCGGTGCCCTTCATCGAGGACGAGGACGACGACTCCTTCGACGACGAGATCGCCAAGCCGTCCAAGGACGACGACTGATCTTTTTCACTTGCGCCCGTCGCGGCTCCCGCTAGTGGAGGCGCGATGGGACAGCATTCCGGTCATTGATTCTGCTGCATTTTCGGCGCCTGGAACCCGGCCGAAAATAAATGTCGAAACAGGCTTGATCGCCGAAATGCTTCGACATAGGTTCCGCCGCCTCGCCGGGGGCCGTCGCAAGACGAACCGGGCGGACCAGACCGAAAGGTCCGGGGCTATAGCTCAGTTGGTAGAGCGCTTGAATGGCATTCAAGAGGTCAGCGGTTCGACTCCGCTTAGCTCCACCAGTTTCCTAGGGGTTAGCGGCTCGCCGCTAACCCCTTTTGCTTTTCTGGCCCGTTGATTCACATCGCCTGCTCGGAGTGCCCGGCGGCTTGAGCAGCGCAGTCCCGGCTTCATCTGGCCCTCTGGCGAAGATGAAGATCTGTGACGCGCACCTGAATGCAGAGCTTACGGCGCCCCGCGCACGCAGGTCGGAACGACCTCGCCGGAAACAAAGATGCTGCGGCTCCCTCGGTTCCAGCTCATCTCCGCGCTGTGGCGCTCGACGGTCGCTTCCGCGAGGGATCGAGATGTCGAGAAGCCAGTCATCACGCCAGGGCGTCCGAGAACCTGGTAAACGACGCGCCAGGCGAAGGGGAGCTCGCGAGCGCCGCGTCTGGTGACGAACTCGCCATTGGAAAACCGTCCATCATAGATCTTCATCCTGAGCTCCGCCGCTGTGGACCCAGGTACGCGACGCGCTAAGCGCCGGACGCGCTTGACGCGCCGGCGCTTTGATCAGCTCGAAGAGCAAGTCTTTCTTGGCCGCCAGAAACAGCGTTTAGGCCGCCTTGGGCGCGAGGGCGGTCTGGTGGCCGCTGACCGGGATCGCCTTCAGCCGCGGGGCAGCCCGCTTCTTCACCGGGGCCGCCTTTGGCAGCGCCGCACGTCGCGCGACCTCCGCATCGATCACGGGAATGATGTTGTCGGCGGCCAGAACCTGCGTGGCCGTTCCCTCCTCGACCAAGCGCACCGCGTTCGCCCGGAGCGTTGAAAGATCCACGTCGTTCAGGGCAGGCACCCTGTCAGCGAGCACAGTCATGATGGTCTCCGTTGAAACGTGGGCTGACGCAGACTGCGCCAGCCCTTGAGCGTGATCGCCTGGCTGCTCACCAGGCGCGGCAGGGAAAGTTAGGCCGAGGCTTTGAGCTGGCCTGCGGACTCTTTGCCGCTGCGGCTGTCACGCTCGAGCTCGTAGGAAAGGCTCTGACCTTCATCGAGGCCGCGCAGACCCGCGCTCTCGACAGCTGAGACGTGGACAAAGATGTCCTTGCCGCCGTCATCCGGCTGGATGAAGCCATACCCCTTGGTGGAATTGTACCATTTTACAGTGCCGGTAGTCATTTTCAGGACCTCCGTTAGAATTCACCACAAGACAGACCTTGGTGGTGCGTCGGATTCTGAATGGATAAGCCTGAACTTGGTGCGTACGCATAAAGGACGGGGCGTTACGCAAAAGATCGACATGACCGATATGGTAGTCAGTTCTGGTATTTTCAAGGCGCTCCCGTGCCTACCTGAACATTTGACGCGTTCTGCGCTTGACCGATCAGAGAAATCAGCCGCTTGGATATCGATGGCTTCAGAAACGGTACATATTGTCCAGGCGTATACGGCGGGACGGGGCAAGGCCCTCAGGGCCGAACAACAAATCGGGTGCAAGACCCCCGAGGAAGCCAGGCGCCAGGCCGAACGCCTCGCGCCGCTAAGGCTCGGCGTCGTCGCCTTCAGCGTCTCGGCGGATGTCGAGATCGGGGACTACGACGAAAACCCGACAATCCTGTTCAAGGCCGGACAGCTGCCGCCACCGTTCGACGACGAATGAGCGCGCGGGGACCGTGCCCCCTCTAGCCTCTGCGCGAGGTCGGCCGCGGCGTCAGACGGTCCAGCGCGTCGGCGTTGTCCCGGCCCCAGGCGTAGAGCAGTTCGACCGGCTCCACGAACCGTCTCCCCAGCTCGGTCAGGCGATATTCGACGGCCGGAGGAATGGACCCCTGCACGTGGCGGCTGATCAGGCCGCTTGCCTCCATCTCGCGCAGGGTCTGGGTCAGCATCTTCTTGGACACGCCCGGCAGGCTGCGGAGCAGGACTCCGGATCGCGCGCAGCCTCCGTGACGCGCCTGTAGCGTATGCAGCACCATGCTGGTCCATTTGGTCGCGAACAGCTCCAGCACGCGTCGGGGGGCGCAGTCCTCGCGCCAGTCCTCGTCTTCGCCGATCGCCTGCATGGTGGTCACCCTTTGGAGGCTAGGTCCCCGATTGGTGCCGTCTAGCGGCCGTGGCGCCTCGCGCCTAGGTGCGTTCCTCATGCAAAGGAGATGGTGATGGCCGGAACAGCGTTGGTGGTGGGATCGAGCGGCATCGCAGGCGGCGCGGTCGCTGCGGAACTGGTGCGCCAGGGCTGGCAGGTTCTGGGCCTGGCTCGCAGGCCGGCGCCGCAGGACGGCGTCTCCCCGGTCGCCGCGGACCTGCATGACCCCGCCGCGACGGCTGCGGCGCTGGCCGGTGCAAGACCGGACGCCGTCTTCTTCACCACCTGGTCGCGGCAGGCGAACGAGGCGGAGAACATCCGCGTCAACGCCGCCATGGTGCGCGCGGTGCTGGACGCTGTCCGACCGGCCGGCTCGGTTCGCCACGTCGCCCTGGTGACCGGCCTGAAACACTACCTCGGCCCGTTCGAGACCTATGGGCAGGGATCCCTTCCCGAGACTCCGTTCCGCGAGGCGCAAGGCCGCCTGGACATCGACAATTTCTACTACGCCCAGGAGGACGAGGTCTTCGCCGCCGCCGCGCGCGACGGTTTTACCTGGAGCGTGCATCGCCCGCACACCATCATCGGCAAGGCCGTGGGCAACGCCATGAACATGGGCGCGACGCTGGCGGCTTATGCCACCCTGTGCCGCGAGACCGGACGGCCGTTCCGCTTCCCCGGATCCGAAGCGCAGTGGAACGGCCTGACCGACATGACGAGCGCCAGCCAGCTGGCGCGCCATCTCGTCTGGGCCGCCACCACGCCTGGGGCCGCCAACCAGGCCTTCAACGTCGTCAACGGCGACGTCTTCCGCTGGAAATGGATGTGGGGGCGCATCGCCGAATGGTTCGGCCTCGCCCCCGCCGAGTTCGACGGCGAAATCCTGCCGCTGGAAGTCCAGATGCGGGATGACCGCGCGACCTGGCGGGCGATCGCCGAGCGCGAGGGTCTGGTCGAACCCGACCTGGACCGCCTGGCGTCGCCCTGGCACACCGACGCCGACCTCGGTCGGCCGATCGAGGTGGTCACCGACATGGGCAAGAGCCGGCGCCTGGGCTTCACCGCCTATCAGCCGACGGACGACGCCTTCTTCGCCCTGTTCGAGCAGATGCGCGCCGAGCGGCTTATTCCCTGACCTGACTGCGGGCCGGCTGGTTCTCTCGCCGGCAACCGCAGATAAATCGGCGTCGTCTCGCTCGCGCTAAGGCTTAATCCAGCATTGGCGTCATAGTGTCGCGGGCGAGAGGACGCCATGAACACTCCTTACCGGGCGGTGGCCCAGACCAGACGACGCGAGATGAAGGCCCGCATGGGGCTTGCCGGCTTCATCGCGCTGACGGCGTGGATGATCGCGCCGTCCGTCTGGCCGGCTGTGTGGCTGATCGCCGTCTCGGTCGGGCAGGCCGTGGACTGGTTGGCGTTCCGGCCGTTCCTGAACAGCGATCGCGAGCGTCCGGGCGCTGGCGCGATCGCGGCGGCGTGTCTGGCCTGCGTCCTGAACAGCACGGTCTATTCCTCCATTTCGATCTATCTGTGGGGCGCGGGCGAGACGGGCATGGTGTTCGGCAGCGTCTTGATCGCCGGCGCACTGCTTCACGTCACCCTGCACCTGAACTCGGTGCGATCGATCCTGCTGGCTTCGGTCGCGCCGCACGCCCTCTATTTCCTGGGCCTGCCGGTCGGTCGCGCCATCCTGACGGACACGCCCCAGGACTATCTGATCGCCATCGGCTGCCTGCTCTACATGACCCACCTGCTGGTGGCGGTTCGCCAGAGCGCCGCGACGACCAAGGCGCTTCAGCAGGCCAATGCGGTGGCCACCGAAGAACGCAACCGCGCCGAGATCGCCAACGCGGCGAAATCGGATTTCCTGGCGGTGGTCAGCCACGAGATCCGCACCCCCATGAACGCCGTGATGGCGGCCGCCACCCTGCTTGACCGCAGCCGCCTGAAGCCGGAACAGCGCGAACAGGTCGGCATGCTGAAGGACGCGGGCGAGGTCCTGGTGGGCCTGCTCAACGACGTGCTGGACTTCTCCAAGATCGAAGCCGGCAAGATGCAGATCGAGCCGACCAGCACCGACGTCCGCGACAAGCTGAAGGGACTGAAGAGCCTGTGGGAGCCGAAGGCCGACGCCAACGGCGTGGCGATCCGCCTGAACCTGCCGTCCGACTTCCCTGCCCGCCTGCGCATCGACGCCCTGCGGCTGCAGCAGATCCTGTTCAACCTCCTGTCCAATGCGGTGAAGTTCACCCAGGAAGGCGAAGTGACGGTGCGCGCCGAGTGGATCGCCGACGGCTCCGCCCTGCGCATCCAGGTCAGCGACACGGGCTGCGGCATCCCCGACGATCGGCTGCCGCACATCTTTGACAGTTTCGAACAGGTCGATGCGGGCGTAACGCGCCGTTACGGCGGCACCGGCCTGGGCCTGGCCATCTCCAAGCGGCTGGCCGAGCTGATGGGCGGCGCCCTGACGGTCGCGAGCGAAATCGGCGTGGGAACCACCTTCGAGCTGACCTTGCCGAGCCAGGCCGAAGAGCGGGTGGAGGCGGCGGAACAGCAGGCGCAGATCGAGGCCGATCTGTCCGGACTGTCGATCCTGGCCGTTGACGACCATCCGGTGAACCGCAAGATCGTCGCCATGCTGCTGGAGCCGTTCGGCTGCAGGCTGAGCTTCGCCGAGGATGGGGCGGAGGCCGTGGCGCTGGCGCGCGACGTGCCGTTCGACATCATCCTGATGGACATGCAGATGCCGGTCATGGACGGGATCAGCGCGACGCGCGCGATCCGCCGGGAAGGCCTCAATCGGGAGACGCCGGTGGTCGCCCTGACCGCAAACGCCATGGATGTGCACCGACAGGCGTGGCTGGCGGTGGGCGTCGAAAGCTTCCTGACCAAGCCGATCGACCCCGCCGCCCTTGTCTCGACGCTTGAGCAGGCGAGCCTGAGCGTCGCGGCTCCGTCCCTGCCGCCGCTGCCTCTGGCCCTGCAAGCCTGAGCCGGCGTGAAGATCGCCAGCTTCAACATCAACGGGATCAACCGCCGACTGCCCAACCTGCTGCAGTGGCTTCAGACCGCACAGCCTGACGTCGTCTGCCTGCAGGAACTGAAGGCCACGGACGCGCAGTTTCCGCAGGGGGCCATCCTCGACGCGGGCTACGAAGCCGCCTGGAAGGGAGAGCACCGCTGGAACGGCGTGGCCATCCTCAGCCGCGTCGGCGCGCCGGTCGTCACGCGCCGCCGCCTGCCGGGCGACCACGGCGACGATCAGGCCCGCTACATAGAGGCGGCGGTGAACGGCGTCGTGATCGGCTGCCTTTATCTGCCGAACGGCAATCCCCGGCCCGGTCCCAAGTTCGAATACAAGCTGGCCTGGTTCGAGCGACTGATCGCGCACGCCCGGACACTGCGCGACGCCCCGGCGCCCGTGGTGCTGGCGGGCGACTACAACGTCGTCCCGACCGAGGCGGACATCTACAACAGCCGTTCGTGGAAGAGCGACGCCTTGCTGAGCCCGCAAGCGCGCGCCGCCTTCGCCCGTCTCTTGGACGACGGCTGGACCGACGCCCTGCGCGAGCGGTTCCCGGACGATCCGCCGCCCTGGACCTTCTGGGCCTATCTGCGCGAGGCCTGGAGCCGTGACGCCGGCCTGCGCATCGACCACCTGCTGCTGAACGCGGATGCGACGGCGCGCCTGATCGACGCCGGCGTCGATCGCGAGGTGCGCAGCCAGGACGGCGCCAGCGATCACGCCCCCGTCTGGATCGAACTGGAACCCTGAGCCCAGCCGCAACGCTTGCACCCCATGACGGCGAGCCTGGAAAACAGCCTGCACACCCTGGACGAGACCCGCGTCCTGCAGGCGGGCGGCGTCACCCTGACAATCGGCGGGCTGGTCACCGCGGCGGTGATCCTGGTCGCGACGGCGGCGGCGAGCTGGCTGGTCACGCGCTTCCTTCGCCGGCTGCGCGCGCGGTCCGAGCGCGGCGCCCAGGCCATTTATCTGCTCGAGCGGCTGGCCGGCTACGGCATCATCGTGGTGGGCGTCATGGCGGCGGTGTCGGCCGCCGGCGTCAACCTGTCGTCGCTGGCGGTGTTCGCCGGCGCGCTCGGCATCGGCGTGGGCCTGGGGCTCCAGGGCGTGGTCAAGGAGTTCGTCTCGGGCCTGTTCCTGATCTTCGATCGGATGGTGTCGGTCGGCGACTATATCGAGATTGAGGACATCGGCATCCGCGGCGCGATCATGGAGATCGGCCCGCGCGCCACCCGTGTGCGCACCAACGACAACGTCAACGTGCTGGTGCCCAACTCGCGCTTGATCGAGCAGCCGGTGACCAACTGGACGCTGAAGGGCGACACGCGGCGCATCCACATTCCCTTCACCGTCGCCTATGGCTCGGACCGGGGCCGGGTGCGCGATGCGGTGCTGGCCTGCGCCCGCACGAGCCCCTTCACCCTGCCCGAGAGCGACGCCCGCAAGAGCCAGGTCTGGCTGGTGTCGTTCGGCGAGCGCGGGCTGGAGTTCGAGCTGCTGGTCTGGCCCACCCGCGAGGCGGTCAAGCGGCCGGCGGCCATGCATGCGGCCTATACCTGGCTGATCGCCGACGCGCTGGACGGCGCAGGCATCGAGACGCCCTTCCCACAGACCGACCTGCGGCTGCGCAGCGCCTTTGGCCTGGAGGGCGACGAGGCCCTGCGTCGGCTGGGCTATGGCCGAGGCCCCTCGCCTGCCGCCGCGCCACAGCCGACGCCATCTTCCGCGAACAATGACGCCGCCGACGACGTCATGGCCGAGGCGCGCGGCGACACGGCGTTGGAGCCCGAGCCGGAACCCTCCCGCGATCGCGGCGCGGGCTAAGGCGCGCCTTGGCGCCGTGACCGCGCCGTCCGTTGCGCTACCGGTCCTGCTCCACGTCCACCTGCGCCCGTTCAGACTTGCGCGCGGCTCGGCTCAGCCGCCCAAGGCGCTTGTAGCCAACGAACACGATCAAAAAGCCGATCACGGTGACGCCGGCCGAAAGCAGCAGATGATCCCGCAGCCGCCAGCCGTAGAAGGCCGAAACGCTGACATCGCCCAGCAGCGCCACGACGCCGCCGCAGACGCCCGCCAACAGCGATCCGCCGGTGGGCGCGGGCGCGTACTTCTCCGCTCGGTCGTTCGCCAAAGCCTGTCGGCTCTCATCATCCATCGTGCTGACTAGCATGAAGATCAGGCCGAATAGCGACAACGCCGAAAGCGCGGCCGCATTCGACCGTGCCGCTTCTGACAGGGCGCTTCGGCCCTGGCTCGCGAGCTCCTGACCCGCCCGGCGATCCGGCGCCGAAAGGGACGCATCGGCTCCCGGCGCCTTGCTGGTGACCAAGCCTTAACCGCGTCCGTGAACGGGACTGCAAGCGCGCCCGGCTAGGTTGGCGAAACGGACCAAGCCGCGTCCGCCCTCCAAGGCAGAAAGCCGCCCATGCTGTTTCTCCTGAACGACGTCGTGTTCGACCTGGACGAGGCCTGCCCGGTCACGCCCGGCGACGCGCGCCGGTTCGAGCGGCTGGGTTTCGACTATGTGCTGGAACTGGGCTGCGAACTCTTCGCCGAGGACCCGCTGCTGCACCGCAACGATCCCGCGCGCGCCCGCCGCCTGGCCTGGCTGATCCACGACCGCGGACCCGAGGTCAACGCCGCCCTGTTCGCCGCGCCCGCCGCGAACTGCCAGCCCGACCTGGTCGAGCCGCGCTTCTGCGCCCTGCCCGAAGGCGTGATCCGCCAGTTGCACAACCAGGCCGACGCCGGCCGCCTCGACCTGATCGAGGCCGACCGCGCCGTCTGGAACCGCCTGGCGGCCTGAGGCCGTCCTAGAACAGCACGCCGAACAGCAGGTGCACCGCCGTGGCGACCGCCACGATGGCGCCGAAGCCGACGGCCAGGCCGACAGCGGGATGCAGCCTTCCGCGCGTTTCGGAGGCGTGCAGGCGGTCTTCGGGATGGATCACGGCCATGATGGTCTTCCTTTCCTGTGTTTCCTCACGGCGCCCGACTGCGTGGCCGGATCGTCTCGCGGACACGAGCATGACTCCAATAGCCCTCCGTGGCGAGAGGGTATTTGACCCAGCGCAACTCCGGTGACACCCGAACTGCAACCGTGCAGATTGGCCCATGAGGGAATCCGAACGGGGAATCGACATGACGCTTGGTCATGGATGGCGCGTGACCATGCTCGCGGCGGCTGCGGCGGTGCTGCTGGCGCCTACCGCGGCGTGGGCGGACTGGCGCAGAGCGGAGAGTGACCGCTTTGTTGTCTACAGCGACGGCTCCGAACGGTCGCTGAACGATTATGTCCGCAAGCTGGAGACCTTTGATCGCGTTCTTCGCTATCTCTGGCGCGCGCCGGCGACCGACGCATCGCGCAAGCTCCCGATCTATCTGGTGGGCTCGCGGGCGGGCCTGCTGCGCGTACATCCGGCGTCGCAACAGAACGTCGTGGGCACCTACTTCCCGACTGAGGAAGATATCTTCGCCGTCGCCATTCGGGGCGAGAACGACGAGGTGCTGCTGCACGAGTATGTGCATCACTTCATGCTGGCGAACATGCCCGGCGCTTATCCCGGCTGGTTCGTCGAGGGATTCGCCGAATACTACATGACCGCCGACATCGACGACGGAAGGGTCACGCTCGGCAACTACTCGGATAATCGCGCCGGCTGGCTTCTGAACGCCACGTGGCTGCCGCTGGAGGTGTTGCTGCGCAGCCGTCCCGGAGAGGTGACGCGCTCCAGTCATCGCGACACCTATTATCCTGTCGCCTGGCTGCTGACGCACTGGTTCATGAGCGACCCCGCCCGTCGCACCCAGCTGGACGCCTATCTGACCGACGTGGGCGCTGGCGGCGATCCGGTCGAGGCCATGCAGCGCGCCACCGGCCTGTCGCTTCCTGAGTTGAGGGCAGAGCTTCGCCGCTATACGGGGCGCCGCCTGACGAGCCGGATCGTCGAGGGATCCTTCCCGGAGCCCCAGATCACGATCAGCCGCCTGCCGTCGTCAGCGAACGACCTGCTGTTGCTGAACCAGCGCCTCAAGGTCGGGGTGGCCGAGGATCAGCGTGAAGCGACCGGCCGCGAGGCCGCAAGGCTGGCGGCGCGGCATGCAGACGATCCCCTCGCCTTGCTCGCGGCGGGGCATGCAGGGCTTCACTTTGGAGACAGGTCAGCGGGCGAGGCGGCGCTGAAGCGTCTGCTGGAGATCGACCCCGCGCACGTCGAGGCGTTGCAGTTCCTCGCTTCCGAACACATGCGACAGGCGCAAGGCGCCGAGGACGATGACGCTCGGCTGGCTCTTCAGCGCGGCGCTCGGGGCTATCTGGCTCGTGCCTATGAAGCTGAGCCGAACCACTATCGCACCCTTATGCTGCTGGCCGAACTTCGATCGGGCGTGGCCAACTATCCGAACGAAAACGACCTGTTGACGCTCGGCCTGGCATTCGATCGGGCGCCGCAGCTTGCGGAGGTGCGCCTGAACTACGCCTCCGCGCTGGTTCGGGCCGACAAGAAGAGTGAGGCCATCGCCCTTCTCGAGCCGCTGGCCAATGGTCCGCATGGAGGCGGCGCGGCAGACGCCGCCCAGCGCATGATCGAGGAGATGAAGGCCGGCGAAGCGCCCCCGCCGCCCGAAGTGGAGGACCAGATCGAGTCCGGCCCCACTCCAGAAGAGCCCCGATACCGCCCACCGGAGAATGCGGAACCTACCGCCGCCCGGTGACAGCGGCCTCTGCGCGCGCTAGTGCGCGCCCATGTCGAAACTGACCCTTTCCGAAGAGGCCGGCCGCCGCCGGACCTTCGCCATCATCGCGCACCCGGACGCGGGCAAGACCACCCTGACCGAGCACATCCTTCTGGCCGGCGGGGCGATCCGGGCGGCGGGGGCGGTTCGGGCGCGGGGCGAGAACCGGCGCACCCAGTCGGACTGGATGAAGATCGAAAAGGAGCGCGGCATCTCGGTTTCGGCGTCGGTGATGACGTTCGAGCACCGCGATCTGATGTTCAACCTGCTCGACACCCCCGGTCACGAGGACTTCTCCGAAGACACCTATCGCACCCTGACCGCCGCCGACTGCGCCATCATGGTGCTGGACGCCGCCAAGGGCATCGAGCCGCAGACGCTGAAGCTGTTCGAGGTCTGTCGCCTGCGCGACATTCCCATCATCACCTTCATCAACAAGCTGGACCGCGAGGCTCAGGATCCGATGGCCCTGCTGGACGAGATCGCATCGCGCCTGCAGCTGGATCCCGCGCCGATCTGGTGGCCGGCCGAGAGCGGCAATCGCCTGCGCGGCATGGTGGAAATGGGCACCGGCCGGTTCCAGCCCTACGCCCGCAAGGTCGCCGGCAGCGTCGAGGACACGCCGCACCCCGACGCCCTGCCGCTGTCCGACGCCGCCCGCTACTTCGAGGAAGGCGAGCACGAGGCGCTGCTGGAGGCGCAGGAGCTGGTCGAGGCCGGCTATCCGACCTTTGACCGCCAGGCCTTTCTGGAAGGGCACATGACGCCGGTGCTGTGGGGCTCGGCCCTGCGCCATTTCGGCATCGACGAGTTGCTGAAAGCCATCGGCGACTGGGCGCCGCCGCCGAAGACGCTGGCGGCCCGCAAGGAAGCCCCGCCCGAGACCCGCAACGCCCCGGCGCCCGCCGAGCTGACCGTCGAGCCGGGCTCGGCCGAAGTGTCCGGCTTCGTGTTCAAGGTCCAAGCCAACATGGACCCCAACCACCGTGACCGCATCGCCATGTTCCGCATGGCCTCGGGCAGCTTCAAGCGCGGCATGAAGCTGAAGGTGCAGAACACCGGCAAGTCGCTGAGCGTCAATGCGCCCATCATGTTCTTCGCCTCCGACCGCGAACTGGCCGAGGACGCCTTTGCCGGCGACGTGATCGGCATCCCCAACCACGGCGTGCTGCGCGTCGGCGACAGCCTGTCGGAAAGCGGCCTGATCCGCTTTGCCGGCCTGCCCAACTTCGCGCCCGAAATCCTGCAGCGCGTGCGGGTGAAGGACCCGCTGAAGGCCAAGCACCTGAAGAAGGCGCTGGAAGGCCTGGCCGAAGAAGGCGTGACCCAGCTGTTCCGGCCGGAACTCGGTTCAGACTTCATCGTCGGCGCTGTGGGCCAGCTGCAGTTCGAAGTCATGGCTGACCGTCTGGGCGAGGAATACGGCCTGGACGTCGTGTTCGAGCCTTCCCCCTACGCCGAAGCCCGCTGGATCGGCGGCGAGGCCGCCGACATCGACGACTTCACGGGCAAATACCGCCCCCAGATGGCCCGCGACATCGATCAGGCGCCAGTGTTCCTGGCGAAGTCGAGCTGGGAGACTGGTTACGTCGGAGAACGCTTCCCCAGGATCGCCTTCACCCGGACGAAGGAGCGGGGGTGATCGCAGCGCCATCTTTTCACCGCGCCGGGCGCGTGATCTGATGCGCATGGTGGCGCGTATCGCCTGTTGGAGTCCGTCATGATCGCCTTGGGCGTTCTGATCCTTGTCGGCCTGGTCGGCGTCGAACCCGCGCAAGAAAGCGGCCTCGTCTCCTATGCGGAGGCGGTGCAGTGCGCGGGATTGACGCAGGCGGCGTCGGAGCTAGAGGGCGGCGAGAGCGCCGAGGGCAAGCGGCTGTACGACGCGGCGCTGTACTGGTCGTTGGCGGCGATGCAGGCGGCGACGGTTGCGGGCAAGTCGGCGCAGGCGGCGGAGGGCGACCAGACCCGCGCGCGGATCGCGGCCGTGCGTCGCCTCAGCGCCGATCAGGCGGCGGGCCGCGCGGCCCTGCGACAGTGCCTGCAGCGAGCGCCGAACCTGGGCTGATCGCTTTTCGCCCATGCTCAAGCCGAACCCGGCGCGCGGCCGGGCGTTTGCTGCCGACACGGAAGAGCGGCCGCGAGGGTCCCCTTCCGGCACAGGACGAGGCAGGATGTTCGAATTCGGCAAGGATCTGCGCAAGCTGTTCGCCCAGGCGCGGCAGGAGGACGACCTCGGCTGGGTCGAGCTGATCGGCGCGGACCTGCTGCGGATCGAGGCGCGGCAGCAGTCGACGGACGCCGGCCGGGTGTCTTGCGCGCGTCCGTTCTCGGCCTCGCTGCGCGCCTGCGCCCTGTGGCGCGAGCACGCCCGTCGCACCGGCGCCGCCGAAAGTCTGGCGCGTGCTCACGATGCGGCCCAGGACGCGGTCAAGCAGGCCGGAACGCCCGATCAAACCGCGCTTGCTGCGGTCGAGGTCGCGCATATTTCCATGATCCGGTTCGATCTGTGCGGCGGGATCGATGGCCTCGAACAAGCCGAGCAGGCCGTGGCGGCGCTCGCGCCCGGCCGGCGCGCTGAGGCGCCGGCCGCCGCGCTCGGCGCGCGCATCGAGGCCCGCCTGGCGCGGCTGTCGGGCGACGACGGACGCCTGCGCGAGGCGGCGGCCCGGATGGACGCGGCGCTTCAAGGCCCCGCCGGCAAGGACAAGATCCAAGGCGACGAGCTGCGCATGGAGCGCGCGGGGCTGGCGCTCGAGATCGGGGTGATGCGCCGCGATCCCGCCCTGCTGGATGAGGCCGGGCGCGACTTGGCCGTGCTGATCGACGGCGCCTCGCCCGATTATCGGCCGCTGACGCGCGCGCGCGCCCTGGCCCTGTGCGGAACCGGCCTGTCGGTGCTGGCGGCGCTGGCCGGCGACGCGGATGCGGCGGCGCAGGGGCGCGCGATGTTCGAGGCGGCCGCCGACCAGTTCACCCCGGATCACAGCCCGCTGGACTGGATCGCCATCCAGCTGGTTCGGTCTGAGGACGAGGCGGTTCCGCTGCTGACCCTGACGCAATGCGAGAGCCTGACGCAGGGACAGGGATTGATCCTGGGCGCCCTGGCGCGTGAACGTCGCATCGCACGCGAGACGGCGCTGGTCGCGACGCTCGGCGACGTGGCGGGGCTGGACGCGATCGAGACGCGCATTCGCGCGCGCCTGATCAAGGCGGCGGCATCGGAGCCGCTGGCCTGGGCGGCCGACCAGATCGGCATGGCGCATGTCGCGCTGGCTCGGACCACATTGGCCCGCACCGTCCTGACGCGCTCTCCCTTTGCCGAGAGCCGTCTCGATGCGCCGCCCGAACTGGGCCTGATCCTGACGGAGGCGGCCGTGACCGCGCGCGAACAGGGCGCGCTGGTGCTGGCCGAGCGCGCCGAGCGCCTGCTGGCTCAGCCGCCGATGGCGACGAACGGGCCGTTCACGAAGCCGGGCTTGCCATAGGCCAGCGGCTGGCCATTCTCGGCCAGCACCCGCCCCCCCGCGGCCTCCAGCACAGCCTGGCCGGCCGCCGTATCCCATTCCGAGATGGGACCCGAGCGCGGATAGGCGTCGAATCGCCCCTCAGCGATCAGGCAGAACTTCAGGGAAGAGTCCGTGCCCTGCCAGCGGGTGCAGCCGTGCCGCGCCGCCAGGCGCTCGGCCTCGGCGTCCGACACGCTGTGGCTCAGCAGCGCCAGCCCTTCGCGCGGCCGATCGCGCACGCGGATCGGCTGCCAGGCCTCGCCGAAGCGGCGGCGGGACGCACCCTTGCCCTCGCGGCAGGACCCGGCGTCGCTGCGCCAGGTCAGGCCCGTCGCCGGCGCGGACACCACGCCTGCGACCACCGCGCCCTGATGAACCAGGGCGATGTTGACGGTGAACGCCTCCCCGCCCTTCACAAAGCCACGCGTGCCGTCCAGCGGATCGATCAGCCAGAACCAGTCGGCAGCCGCATCAGGCTTGCCTTGCGCCTCCGACTGCTCCTCGGCCACGGCCTGCACGCCGGGATAGAGCCCCTCCAGCAGTTGCAGGATCAGCGCCTCGGCCTTCTGGTCCGCAAGTGTCACCGGGCTTTCGTCGGCCTTGGTCTGCACCGCCATGTCGCTGCGCCAGAAGGGCAGGATCACCCGACCCGCCTCTTCGGCGATGTCCGCCAGCGCCAGCGTCAGCGCGCCCGAGGCGAGATTGCGGGACAGGCGGTCGTGCACGGCGTCGGTCATCGGCTGTCGATAGCATCAAGCGGGCGGTTCCAAGAACCCTCAAATCGGGGCAGGGTCCCGGCCGTTTCCGACTCGTTCCAAGGCCGCGCATGACCCCGTCCGATCACGCCCTTCTCGATCTGCCCGTCGATGGCCAGGAACTGGCCGCCCATGTCGCGGCCAAGCTGTGCCACGACTTCATCAGCCCGGCCGGCGCGATCAGCTCGGGCTTGGACCTGATGAACGATCCGGCGGCGCAGGACATGCGCGACGACGCCTTGGGCCTGATCGAGCAAAGCGCCAGAAAGCTGGTGGCTCTGGTCCACTTCGCCCGCGTGGCCTTTGGCGCGGCCACCACCTGCGAGCGGTTCACCGCCGGAGAGCTGCACGGCCTAGTGTCCGGCATGACCGAGGGCGGGCGCGCGGTGCTGGACTGGCGCATCGACGGCGGCGACTTCTCAAAGCCCCAGGCGCGCGCCCTAACCAACCTCGCCTATCTGACGGCGCTGGCCCTGCCCATGGGCGGCCAGGCGGTCGTCACCAGCCGACGCGACGGCGACGCCCTGGTGTTCGAGGGCCGGGCGGAAGGCGCCCGCGCCCGGTTGAAGCCCGAAGTGGTCACCGGTTTGAACGGCCAGCGCCTGACCGACGGCCTCGCCGGCCAGTGGATCCAGCCCTACTGGCTCTGGCTGACGGTGCGCGACGCGGGCGGAACGCTTGACCTCGCCATCGACGACGGGCTTGTCGCGATCACGGCGCGGATGCCGGGCTGAGATCCGGCGCCGTCCCAACACCTCGTTAACCGGCAGGGCGCGATAATCCCTCTCGAGTCACGGCCGCCCTTTTTCGCCCGGCGCGCCCTTTCGGAAGACGACCTTGGACCTCAGGACCTGCCTCATCGTCGACGACAGCCGGATCATCCGCAAGGTCGCCCGGCGCATCGTGGAAGGTCTGGGCTTCGAGGTCGACGAGGCCGCCGACGGCGCCGAGGCCCTGGCCTATTGCGCCGGAATGATGCCGGATGCGGTTCTGCTGGACTGGTCCATGCCGGTCATGGACGGGCTGACCTTTCTGCGCCGGCTGCGCGCCATGCCGGGCGGCGAGCGACCCAAGGTGCTGTTCTGCACCATCGAGACGCGGGCCGAGCGCATCGCCGAGGCCCTGTCCGCCGGCGCCGACGAATATGTGATGAAGCCGTTCGACGGCGAGATCCTGCAGTCCAAGCTGGCCGAGGTCGGCTTTGTCCCGACGATCGCCGCCCACGCGGGCGCGCCTGCGTCATGAGCCCGGAAGACTTCGAGCGGCTGCAAGGCCTGATGATCTCGCGCGCCGGTTTCCGGCTCACGCGCGATCGCATCCGCCTGGCCGAGCACCGGCTGGCTCCGGTGGCGCGGCGTGAGTCCTACGACAGCGTCGAGGCCATGCTGGCGGCCCTGTGGGCGCGGCCGGTCGCCTCGCTTGGCTGGGCCGTGATCGAGGCGCTGCTGAACCCGGAGACCTGGTTCCGCCGCGACCGCGCGCCGTTTGCGGTGTTCGAGCGCGAACTGATCCCGGCGTTGGGGCGGGTGCGGACCGATCGGCCGATCCGCGTCTGGTCGGCCGGCTGCTCGACCGGCCAGGAGACTTGGTCGCTCGCGATGGGCGCGCTGGGCGCCGATGCGCGGGTCGAGGTGCTGGGCACCGACCTGTCCAGCCGCGCGATCGAAAAGGCGCGCGCCGGAATCTACACCGGTTTCGAGATCCAGCGCGGCCTGAGCGCCCACGCCATGCTGAGATGGTTCGAGTCCAGCGAGGATCAGTGGCGCGCCGGCCCCGAACTTACGCAGGCCGTTCGCTTCGCCCGCGCCAACCTGCTGGACGAGCCGACCGACGACGTCCGCTTCGACGTCATCTTCTGCCGCAACGTCCTGGGCGACATGGACCCGTCGCGGCGCGCTCGCGTGCTGGACGGCCTCGAACAGCGGCTGGTGGACGACGGTTGCCTGTTCCTGGGTCTGGACGAGCGGATCGAGGACGACACGGTCGCCTTTCGCCCCGTGAACGGCCGCCGCGGCGTCTACGTCAAATCGCCCGCCTCTCTGCGCCGCGCCGCCTGACGATTGCCAGAAGGCGGATCGGCCTCTTAACTGCGCCTCTGGCAGGAGGCGGGGCGATGCGGCTGTTTCTGTTGATCGCGGCGCTGGCCGGGGCGTTCGGGCTGGCCGTGCTGACGAGCCAGAGCCCGCGCCCCCTTCCGGCCGACGCGCCCGCAACCGCCTTTTCCGCCACACGCGCCCTGGCGGACGTGCGAGAGATCGCCCAGCGCCCGCACCCTGTCGGATCGCCCGACCATGCGCGGGTGCGAGCCTATCTGCTCGGACGGATGGGGGGCCTGGGCCTGCAGACGCAGACTCAAGGCTTCCGTCTGGCCGACCACGCGCCGCCGGGCCTCGATCCGGGCGCGGGAGAGGGCGTCAACCTGATCGGCGTGCTGCCCGGCTCCGACCCCGCGCTTCCCGCCGTGGCCCTGATGGCCCACTATGACACCACGCCCCGCTCGCCCGGGGCGGCGGACAACACGACGGGCGTCGCCGCGATCCTGGAGGCGGTGCGCGCCATCCGCGCCAGAGGCCCGGCCCCGCGCACCGTGATCGTCCTGTTCACCGACGCGGAGGAGATCGGCCTGATCGGCGCCCGCGCCTTCTTCGCCGCCCATCCGTTGCGCGACACAATCGGAGCCGTGGCCAATCTGGAGGCGCGCGGCGGCGGCGGTCGGGCCGCCATGTTCGAGACCGGGCGCGGCAACGCCGACACGGTTTCCGCCTTCGCCGCCATCGCGTCCCGCGTCACCGGCGGGGTGTCGTCGAACTCGCTGTCGGTTTTCGTCTATGAGCGGATGCCCAACGGCACGGACTTCAGCCTGCCAAAGGACGCCGGCGTTCAGGGGATCAACCTGGCGTTCCTCGGCCGGCCCGCCCACTACCACACGCCCTTGTCGACGCCGGACAACCTCGACGCCGGCAGCGTCCAGCACATTGGGTCACAGGCGCTGGAGTTCGCCGACCGTCTGGCGCGCGCGCCCGCTTTGCCTGCGGCGACCGCGGATGTGGTCTACACGGACGTGCTGGGCCGGATCGTGCTGTCCTATCCGCCGGCGGCGGGGTGGATCGGGGTCGCGGGCGCCCTGGCGCTTTGGGGATTTTCCGTGTGGAGGGTCGGACGGGTCGGCGGGCTCAGCGCCGCCGATGTCGGACGTGGCGTGCTGGGCGGCGTCTGGTTCCTGGCGGCCGGGCTTGTCACCGCGCAGGCGCTGCGGCTGCTGGCCGGTCCCACAGGGCCGGAGGGCTATTATACCATCATGGCGCGGCTGGGCTGGCTGGAGGCGGCGGTCGCCATCAGCCAGCTCGGCCTGGCGGCTCTGCTCCTGTTCGGGAAAGGCCGTCGCGGCAGATGGAGCGCCGTCGCCATGGTCGGCGTAGCAGCCGTGATCTGCATCGCGCGCGCTGGTCCCAACCCGATGCTGCTGGCGACGTCCGCCGTGGCTCTGGTCCTGCCGATTGCGCCCGGGCTTCAAACCCGAAACGCATGGAGCGGCTGGATCGGACTGATCGGGCTCGGGCTCGTCGTTACCCTCGCCGCCCAGACCCTCGCCCCGACCACGGCGCCGATCGTGGCCTGGCCCACGCTGCTGGCCGCGCTCGCCGCCGCCCTCTCCGCCTCGACAGCTGATGCGCTCGACAAGGCTCCGGCCGTGATCGCGCCGCTGCTGGCGACCGTGATCGGCGGCGCCTGGCTGCTCAGCCTCGCGCACCACCTGTTCCTCGGCATCGGCGGCCTGCTGCCGGGGGTGGTCGCCCTGCCCGCCTTGCTGCTGCTGATGCTGTGCCGCCCGCTCGCCTCTCGGCAGCCTGCCTGACCCGCCGATCAGCTGGTGCGTCAGGAATGGTCGCAACATCGCAGCGGGCGCTGTCCTGCGGATGAGAACATCTTGTGAACCAGAACAAACCATGCACATAGTCCGTCTCACAAGGGAGCGGGTCCATGGCGGGTCTCTCCCAAGCATTGATGGGAATCATGGCAAGGGAGACCAAGGCAATGGCTTCGCAGGCGGCGTTGAAACTCGTGGGCAAGGAAGACGGAGACAAGCAGCGGGCGCTTGAGGCGGCGATCGCACAGATCGATCGCGCCTTTGGCAAGGGCTCGGTGATGAAGCTGGGCAAGGCGGGCCAGGTGGCCGAGATCGAAAGCGTCTCGACCGGCTCGCTGGGCCTGGACATGGCGCTAGGCATCGGCGGCCTGCCGGTCGGCCGGGTGATCGAGGTGTTCGGCCCCGAATCCTCGGGCAAGACCACCCTGGCGCTCCACACCGTGGCCGAGGTGCAGAAAAAGGGCGGCGTCGCCGCCTTTGTCGACGCCGAGCATGCGCTGGATCCCATCTACGCCCAGAAGCTGGGCGTGAACCTGGACGACCTTCTGGTGTCGCAACCCGACACCGGCGAACAGGCGCTGGAGATCGTCGACACCCTGGTCCGTTCGGGCGCGGTGGACATCGTGGTGGTCGATTCTGTCGCCGCCCTGACGCCGCGCGCCGAGATCGAGGGCGAGATGGGCGACAGCCTGCCCGGCCTTCAGGCTCGCCTGATGAGCCAGGCGCTGCGCAAGCTGACCGCCTCGATCTCCAAGTCCAAGTGCATCGTCCTGTTCATCAACCAGATCCGTCACAAGATCGGCGTGATGTACGGCTCGCCCGAGACGACCACCGGCGGCAATGCGCTGAAGTTCTACGCCTCGGTGCGCCTGGACATCCGCCGCACCGGCGCGATCAAGAACCGCGACGAGGTGGTGGGCAACACCACCCGCGTGAAGGTGGTCAAGAACAAGGTCGCCCCGCCGTTCCGCGAGGTCATCTTCGACATCATGTACGGTGAAGGCGTCTCCAAGCTGGGCGAGATCATCGACCTGGGCGTCAAGGCCGGGATCATCGAGAAGTCGGGCAGCTGGTTCTCCTATGACTCGACCCGGATCGGCCAGGGCCGGGAGAATGTGCGCGAGTTCCTGCGCACCAATCCGGACATCGCCGCCTCCATCGAAAAGGCCGTGCGCGCCTCGACCAACAAGATCGCCGACGAGCTCTTGGGCACGCCCGAGCCGGACGAGGGTCAAGACCTGGAGGGCTGATTTCCGGCTCTCCTCGCCGCTCTTCCTCCGTCCGGGTCCGGCGACCCGCCATCTACCCCGTCGGGGCGGGACGGAGAAAGCGAAGGCCGTTCGACACGACCGTCGAACGGCCTTTTTCTTTGCCCGCGCCCCGGAGCCTTCCGCACGGCCGGACCGTTGATCCGGTTCACCACGCAAGGAGCCTCCCCATGGCCGACGAAAAGACCCAAACCCAGGCCCTGACCCAGTTCAGCCTGTCCGAAACCGAGGAAGGCTATCTGATCGAGATCGAAGGCGACGCCGGCGGCTCGCTGACCGTCGAGGCCACGCCCGAGCAGCTCGACGCCATCATCGACGCCCTGGACGCCCTGCTCTCCGAAGACGACGCCGAGGTCGACGAAGTCGAGGCGTAAGGCCGTCTCCAGTCCGTCATTCCCGCCGCACAGGCGGGGATGACGGGGCGCGGGCCGACGCCCGCCGAAAACGCATGGCTTGATCGCGCGCCTGCCCCTATATGGCCTGATCCTCCCAGCCGAAACGCGCCGCCATGCCCAGCCTGAACGAGATCCGATCCACCTTCCTCGACTTCTTCGCGGCCGACGGCCACACGAAGGTGCATTCGGCCCCGCTGGTGCCGCAGAACGATCCGTCCCTGTTGTTCGTCAATGCGGGCATGGTGCCGTTCAAGGACTATTTCACCGGCGCCTCCACCCCGCCCTACAAGCGCGCGACCTCCTCGCAGAAGTGCGTTCGCGCCGGCGGCAAGCACAACGATCTCGACAACGTCGGCTACACCGCGCGCCACCATACCTTCTTTGAAATGCTGGGGAATTTCTCCTTCGGCGACTATTTCAAGGAACACGCGATCGACCGCGCCTGGACCCTGGTCACCAAGGAGTTCGGCCTCGATCCCAAGCGGCTGATGGTCACCGTCTACATCGACGACGACGAGGCCTTTGACATCTGGAAAAAGGTCGCCGGCTTCTCCGACGACAAGATCGTGCGCATCGCCGGCTCCGACAACTTCTGGGCCATGGGCGACAGCGGCCCGTGCGGTCCCTGCACCGAAATCTTCTACGACCACGGCGACCACATCCCCGGCGGCCCTCCCGGCAGCCCGGACGAGGACGGCGACCGGTTCGTCGAGGTCTGGAACAACGTCTTCATGCAGTTCGAGAAGGAGAACGACCAGATCGTTCGAAAGCTCGAAAGACCGTCCATCGACACCGGCATGGGGTTGGAGCGGATCGCCGCGGTGCTGCAGGGCGTCCACTCCAACTATGAGGTGGACCTGTTCCGCCGCCTGATCGCGGCGTCGGAAGAAGCGACCTCGACCACGGCTGAAGGGGACCGCAAGGCCAGCCACCGCGTCATCGCCGACCACCTGCGCTCTTCCTCCTTCCTCATCGCCGACGGCGTCACGCCCTCGAACGAGGGACGCGGCTATGTGCTGCGCCGGATCATGCGCCGCGCCATGCGCCATGCGCACCTCCTGGGCGCGCAGGACCCGCTGATGCACCGGCTGGTGCCGGCCCTGGTCGGCGAGATGGGCGACGCCTATCCCGAACTCGCCCGCGCCCAGGCCTTCATCGAGGACACGCTGAAGCAGGAGGAAATCCGCTTCCGCACCACGCTGGGTCGCGGCATGGGCCTGCTGGAAGAGGCGTCGCGGTCGCTGGGCGACGGCGGCGTGCTGTCGGGCCAGACGGCCTTTACCCTCTACGACACCTACGGCTTCCCGCTGGACCTGACGCAGGACGAAGCGCGCCGTCGCGGCTTCACCGTCGACGTCGAAGGCTTCGACGTCGCCATGACCGAGCAGCGCGCGCGTTCGCGCGAGCACTGGAAGGGTTCGGGCCAGAGCGCCAACGCCTCCGAATGGCTGGCCGTGCGCGACCGCATGGGTCCGACCGTCTTCACCGGCTATGACTCCGTCGACGGCTCGGGCGAGGTGCTGGCCCTGATGAAGGCGGGCGAGCCGACCGATGCGGCCGAGGCCGGCGACATCGTCGAAATCCTGTTCGACCAGACGCCTTTCTATGCCGAAAGCGGCGGCCAGACCGGCGACCACGGCACGCTGGAATGGCCGGGCGGCGAGGCCGAGGTCATCGACGTCAAGAAGCACGCCGGCGACCTGCACGTCCTGTCGGCCGAGATCACGGCGGGCAAGCTCGAACTCGGCGCCCGCGTGGCCCAGCGGGTCGATGCGGACAAGCGCCAGACCACCCGCGCCAACCACTCGGCCGCGCACCTGCTGCACACCGCGTTGAAGAACGTGCTGGGCCCGCACGTCGCGCAGAAGGGGCAGCTGGTCGACGCCGAACGCGCCCGCTTCGACTTCAGCCACAACGCGCCCGTAACCGACGACCAGATCGCCGCCATCGAGGCCGAGGTGAACGCCGTGATCCGCCAGAACGTCCCGGCGGAGACCAAGCTGATGGCGCCGCAGGAGGCGATCGAGGCCGGCGCCATCGCCCTGTTCGGCGAGAAATACGGCGACGAGGTGCGCGTCCTGACGCTGGGTCGTTCGCTCACCAGCGACAACGCTCCCTATTCCGTCGAACTGTGCGGCGGCACCCATGTGGCGCGCACCGGCGACATCGCCCTGTTCAAGGTGGTGTCCGAGGCCGGCGTCGCGGCCGGCGTGCGCCGCATCGAGGGCCTGACCGGCGAGGCGGCGCGCCTCTATCTGGAAGGCCAGGCCAAGGTCGCCCGCGGCCTCGCCCGCGACTTCAAGGTCCAGCCCGGCGACGTGGCCGGCCGCGTCGAAGGCCTGCAGACATCGGTCAAGGCGCTGGAGAAGCAGGTCGCCGAACTGAAGAAGCAACTCGCCCTGGGTGGCGGCTCCGGCGCATCCGCCGCGCCCGAGGAGATCAGTGGCGTCAAGCTGATCGCGCGCGTGCTCGACGGCGTGGACGGCAAGGGCCTGCGCGGCGTGGCCGAGGACTTCAGGAAACAGGTCGGCTCGGGCGTCGTCGCCCTGATCGGCGTGACCGACGGACGCGCCGCGGTGACGGTGGCCGTGACCAGCGACATGGCGGGCCGCGTCAACGCCGCCGACCTCGCCCGCGCGGCGGTTCTAGCCATGGGCGGCCAGGGCGCGGGCGGAAAGCCCGACTTCGCCCAGGGCGGCGCGCCTGACGGGTCCAAGGCCGAAGCGGGGCTGGCCGCCGTTCGCGCGGCGCTGGCCGGCTGACTTCAGGAGGCGGGCGTCAGGTCGATGGCCGCCAGCTTCCAGCTGAACGGCCCGCGCCGCTGCATCAGCAGCACCAGCGGATCGTCCGGGCGGCTCTCGCGCGTCAGAGTGACGGCGAAGGTGTTGAGGTCGCGATAGGCCCAGGATTGGCGCACGTCCTCGCCCGACGCGTCCTGGGGCGTGTCCGGCTGTGGCGTTTCCGCCGGTCGGCTCTGCGGATCGGGCGCTTCGCCCTCGCGCACCAGCGCCGCGATCCCTTGCGGGGTGACGAAGCTTTCCACCGCGCCCGACACCAGCTGCGGCGCCAGCAGCATGCCGAGGCTGCCCAACGCGCCCCCGCGCCGCTCGCCGCCGAACTCGGCCAGCAGCCGCGCGCTCAGCTCGTCCTTCAGGCTTTGGCGAAAGGCAGGAAAGTCGACGTGACGCTCGATCCCGGCGGCGTCGCCCGCGCGCGCGGCCCGCACCAGGCTCTGCGCCGCCAGAAAGGGCGAGGCGAAGAACGCGCCGGCGAAGCCCAGCACGACCAGAACGGCCAGCGTCCACAACAGTTTGCGTTTCATGCGATCCCCTCTTAGCCGCAACAAAGCCTTCAGCGCGCCGCCGGTTGCGCCGGCGCAGCCGCCACCACGGCCTGCGGCAAGCCGATGTGGACCAGCCGCCACTCGAACGGCCCGCGTCGCTCAAAGGTGAAAAGCGTACGCTCGCCCCCGTCCTGACCCGGCACGGACACCCGCGCCCGGTCGAAGCTCCAGAAGGCCGGCCAGGGCTGGCGCCGGAACCCGCCCTCCGCCTCTTGCCCGCTCGCCGTAAAGGCGTCCGCGCGGCGGCCATAGCCCAGCGTCAGGGCGTGCAGGGCGCGGGGCGACAGATAGATTTCGGGATCGACCGCAGTCCGCACCGGCCGTGTCACAGACTGCTGGAACTGACGACGCACGGCCGCGACGGGGTCCTGGAAGAAGGAGGGCGGCGGCGTCAGCGGCTCGGGCCGTCCGGACAGTTGCGGCCGCAACGACGCCCGCACCGCATCATAGTCGATCAGCCGGCCGAGACCCTGCACGTCCGACGCATTCGCCGCCGCGCGAATGGCGCCGAAAGCGAAGAAGGGCGCAGCAACGAAACAGACGAGCGCCGCCGCCACCGCGATGAGGATCAGGTTGACCAGCAGCTTCTTGACGGAAGGCTCGCGTCTTTCGGCCGCCTTGCGCTCGGCCTCGCGCACCCAGATCGGGCGGGTGTCGGCTGCAGGCGGACGAGCATCGGTCATGCGGCGGAACAGGCCTTCATACTGCGCCCAGTGGGCCACGACCCCTAACGCGCGGTCAAGCTCGTTGGATGCGAAAACGCCCGCCGGATCGCTCCGGCGGGCGTCATGCTTAGTGGGGCTATCGCGCTTCGCGCTGCTTGAGCCCGTGTTTGTGGCCCCCCGCGCTTCGCGCTGCTTGAGCCCGATGCCTCCTCGCCCTTACGCCGCCTCCGGCAGGGCGGCGCTCAGGTTCTCGGCGACCTTGTCGAGGAAGCCCTCGGTGGTCAGCCAGCCCTGCTGATCGCCGACCAGAAGCGCCAGGTCCTTGGTCATGAAGCCGGCCTCGACGGTGTCGACCACCACCTTTTCCAGCGTCTCGGCGAACACGCCCAACTCGGCGTTGTTGTCCAGCTTGGCGCGATGCTTGAAGCCGCGCGTCCAGGCGAAGATCGAGGCGATCGAGTTGGTCGAGGTGGCCTCACCCTTCTGGTGCTGGCGATAGTGGCGGGTCACGGTGCCGTGTGCGGCCTCGGTCTCCAGCACCTTGCCGTCCGGCGTCATCAAGACCGAGGTCATCAGGCCCAGCGAGCCGAAGCCCTGCGCCACCACGTCCGACTGGACGTCGCCGTCATAGTTCTTGCACGCCCAGACGAAGCCGCCCGACCACTTGATGGCGGCCGCCACCATGTCGTCGATCAGGCGGTGCTCATAGGTCAGGCCGCGCGCGTCGAACTCGGTCTTGAACTCGGCGTCGAACACTTCCTGGAACAGGTCCTTGAAGCGTCCGTCATAGGCCTTGAGGATGGTGTTCTTGGTCGACAGATAGACCGGATAGTTTCGGTTCAGGCCGTAGGCGAAGCTGGCGCGGGCGAACTCGCGGATCGAGTCGTCCAGGTTGTACATGCCCATGGCGACGCCGGCGCCCGGCGACTTGAACACTTCGTGCTCGATCACTTCGCCGTCGTCGCCGACGAACTTGATCGACAGCGTGCCCTTGCCCGGCATCAGGAAGTCGGTCGCCTTGTACTGGTCGCCAAAGGCGTGACGGCCGACGACGATCGGCTGGGTCCAGCCCGGCACCAGGCGCGGCACGTTGGAGCAGATGATCGGCTCGCGGAAGACCACGCCGCCCAGGATGTTGCGGATGGTGCCGTTGGGCGACTTCCACATCTTCTTCAGGCCGAACTCCTTCACCCGCGCCTCGTCCGGGGTGATGGTGGCGCACTTGACGCCCACGCCGTGCTTCTGGATCGCGTGGGCGGCGTCGACCGTCACCTGGTCCTCGGTGGCGTCACGGTTCTCCATGCCCAGGTCGTAGTAGTCCAGTTCCAGATCCAGGAACGGGAACACCAGCTTGTCCTTGATCATCTGCCAGATGATGCGGGTCATTTCGTCGCCGTCGATGTCGACGATGGGGTTGGCGACCTTGATCTTGGCCATGCGTGAAGTCCGCCTGTGCTGGGGAGGATGAAAACGTCGCGGCGGTATAGCGGGCCGCGTCACCGGCGCAAAGGCCCGCCGCCTATCGGAACCGAAGCCCACCCCGCCCGCTCAACAGCGGACTGACACACGCGGAGCCGCCGTCATGACCGAAAAGACCTTCAAGTCCGGCGACAAGGTCAAGTGGGACCACAGCCAGGGCACGACCACCGGCAAGGTGGTCAAGAAGCTGACCTCCGAGGCCCACATCAAGGGCCACAAGGTCGCCGCCTCCAAGGACAATCCCGAATACTTGGTCGAAAGCGGAAAGACCGGCGCCCAGGCCGCGCACAAGCCGTCGGAGCTGCGCAAGGCGTGACGCGTGGAGAGCCTGAAGTCCTCGTCGTCGGGGCCGGCCCCGCGGGCCTGACCGCCGCCACCTACCTGGCCCGCTTTCGCCGTTCGGTGCTGGTCGCCGACGGGGGGGAGCCGCGCGCCAACTGGATACCCGTCAGCCACAATACGCCCGGCTTTCCCGAGGGTCTCAGCGGGCGCGACATGCTGGGCCGAATGCGCCAGCAGGCCGAGGAGTATGGCGCGATCCTGGAGCCGGGCCGGGCCGAGAACCTGCGCCTCGTGGAAGGCGGCTTCGAAACGGATCTGAACGGCCGCACGGTGCGGGTCCGCGCCGTGCTGCTGGCGTCGGGGCTCGAGGATCATCATCCCGACCTGCCCGGCGTCGATCCGGCCATCCGGCGCAGCCTGGTGCGCATCTGCCCGATCTGCGACGGCTTCGAGGCCACCGGCAAGCGGGTGGCGGTGATCGGCGACAGCGACCTGGGCATCCGCGAGGCGGCCTTTCTGCGCACCTACTCCGACGACGTGACCCTGTTCCACATCGGCCCGCCCGACGCCCTGACCTGCCGCTCGGAGCTGGATCGACTGGGCGTCACCCTGCTGGAAGGATCGGTGGAGGGCGTCACGTTGGAGGGCGACCGGGTGCGCGCCATCAGCTGGGGCGGGACCGAGCGGGCCTTTGACTTCCTCTACTCGGCCCTGGGCACCACCCCGAACTGCAAGCTGGCCCGGACGCTTGGCGCCCGCCTGGCGACCGACGGCCGGCTGGAGGTGGATCTGCACCAGGTGACCAGCGTGCCCGGCCTCTACGCCGCCGGCGACGTGGTGCGCGGCCTCAACCAGATCGCGGTCGCCACCGCCGAGGCGGCCGTGGCCGCCACCGCCATCCACAACCTGCTGCGTCAGCGCGACGGCATGACGGTGCGCGACTAGGACGCCCCGATCAGGCCTGGCTGGTCGTCCAGCCGTCCACGATCCGCTCCAGCACCGACAGCGGCACGCCGCCGGCGGCCAGCGCCGTGTCGTGGAAGCCGCGCTGGTCGAAGCGGGCGCCGAGTTGGCTCCTGGCCTTGTCGCGCAGGCGCACCCACTCGTTGTGCCCGACCTTGTAGGCGCAGGCCTGGCCCGGCCAGCCGCAATACCGCTCGACCTCCGACGTCGCCGCCCCTTCGGTGTCGCCATAGGCGGTCATCATGTAGCGGATGCCCTCCTCGCGGCTCCAGCCCTTGGAGTGGATGCCGGTGTCGACCACCAGCCGCGCGGCGCGGAACATCAGCGATTGCAGATAGCCGATCTGCCCCGCCGGATCGTCTTCATAGGCGCCCAGTTCGTCGGCCAGCTGTTCCGCATAAAGCCCCCAACCCTCGCCATAGGCCGAGAAGAAGAACAGGTTCATCAGCTTGGGCGCCGACGGGCTTTCCTGCTGCAGGGCGATCTGCAGATGATGGCCGGGCGAGGCCTCGTGATAGGTCAGGGTCGGCAAGGTCCAGGACGGCCAGTCCGCCGTATCCTTCAGGTTGATCCAGTAGATGCCGGGCCGCGATCCATCCAGCGACGGGCTGTTATAATAGCCCATCGGCGCGCCCTGCTCGATCGCCGGCGGCACGCGCTTGATCTCGGCGCCGGCCTTGGGCAGGCGGCCGAAGGCGGTCGGCAGGCGGGCCTGCATGGCCTGCATCTGCTCGTTCAGCTTGCCGATCAGTTCGACCTTGCCCGCATCGGTGTTCGGATAGATGTAGCGCGCATCCTTGCCCATGGCGGCGATACGCTCGGCCACCGACCCCTGCGTCATGCCTTGCGCCTTTAGCAGCGCGTCGGCCCGGCCGGACAGTTCGGCCACCTGTTCCAGGCCCGTGCGGTGGATCTCGTCGGCGCTCAGCCGGGTGGTGGTGATATAGCGCAGGCTGTTGGCGTAATACTGCTCGCCCTGCGGCAGGCGCCGCACCGAGGCCTCGTGCGTCGCGTCGGGCTGGGCAGCCTTCAGAACCGCCGTCTGGGCCGCCAGCGCCGGATAGACCCGCTCGTTCAGCAACCGCTCGACCCGCGCGCCCCAGTCGCCGGTCAGGCCCTTGTCGCGCGTGCGGGTCACGACCGACTCGACCATCGAGGATTCGGCCGCCGGCGTGCCCGCCATGCCCTCCTGCTGGCGGATCGCCTTGGCCAGGATGAAGTCGGGCGGCGTGACGCCCAATGCGAAGTCCTCGCGGACCCGCTCGGTCTCGGCCGTGAGGACGTCGGCCAGGGCCTCGATCCGCGCCACGTAGGCGTCGGCGTCGGCCGCCGTCTCGATGGTGTGCTGGTTGGCCAGGAAGTCGGGCGCGGACTGATAGGCGCCGCCCTGCTGGCTGACGCGATACGGATTGGGCCAGCCGCCCTGGCCATAGGGGATGGCGTAGGTGGCCACTGTCGCATCCAGGTTGTCGACCAGGGTGTCGTAGTAGATGCGGTCCCGCTCGGTCATGCCGGCCGGGTCCATCCGCGCCAGTTCCGCTCGCTGGGCCAGGGTGAAGGCGCGGCCCCGTTCCTCGACCTCCAGCGTGGGCGCGGTCAGCTGTGACTTGGCGGCGGCGCGCACGCCCTTGTCGAGGCCCAGGCCGGTCACCGTTTCCGGGCTGAGGTCCAGCGCCTGCTCGAACGTCCGGTCCATGAAGGCCCACAGCGGCGTGGGCGCTGCGGCCGGCGCGTCTTGCGCCAGGGCGGGCGCGCCGATCGCGGCCAGGCCGGCTCCGGCGGCGGTGGTCTGCAGCAGACGGCGACGATTGATCATGGCGACGAACTCCCCCGGTTCAGACCGGCAATGGAGCCCGCGCGGACGCGCGCCGCAAGTGGGAATCGCGCAAGGGTCGCGCCGGCGATCAGCCCGCGTGCAGTTCCTTTTTGACCCGCTCGGCGAGGGTCTTGATGTCCAGCGGCTTGGGCAGGAAGGACACCCCGACCTCGTCCTGCAACAGGTCGGAGAAGTCGCTCTCGGCATAGCCGGAGATGAACATCACCGGCGCGTCGCCCAGATAGGGCCGCGCCTTCTTCAGCAGGGACGGACCGTCCAGGCCGGGCATGATGACGTCGGAGATCAGCATGTCGATCTGGCCGGCGTGCTCCTCGGCCAGGATCAGGGCCTCCTCGCCGTCGGCCGCCTCTATGACCTCATAGCCGCGCTGGCGCAGCAGGCGGGCGGCGATGCCGCGCACGGCGGCCTCGTCCTCGACGAACAGGATGCGGCCGGCGCCGGACAGGTCGCGCGGCGCCTTGACCTTGACCTCGACCGGCTGCACCTCGGCCAGCTCCGCCTCGCCCGCGGCCGGCAGGAAGATGCGAAACGCCGCGCCCGCGCCGTCCAGATTGCCGACGGTGATGTGCCCGCCCGCCTGCTGCACGATGCCGTAGACGGTGGCCAGGCCCATGCCGGTGCCCTCGTTCACCGCCTTGGTGGTGAAGAAGGGCTCGAATATCTTGTCGGCCAGTTCGGGCGGCACGCCGGGGCCGGTGTCGGACACCTCGATCAAGGCGACCTCGTCCGTCGCCACGGCAGTCCAGCCCATGGCGCGGGCCTGTTCGGCGGTCAGGCGGCGGGTCTTGATGGTGACCACGGCGTCGCCCGGCTCGACCACGCCGCGCATGGCGTCGCGGGCGTTGACCGCCAGGTTCATCACCGCCGTCTCCAGCTGCGATTTGTCGGCCAGCACCACCGGCAGATCGCGGCCATAGTCGGTTTCCAGCCGCACGTCCTCGCGCAGCAGCCGGCGCAGCAGCACCGCGAACTCGCCCACCAGTTCACCCAGGTCCAGCCGCTCGCGCCGCACCGTGGACTTCCTCGAAAACGCCAGGAGCTTGCGCACGAGATCGGCCGCGCGGATCGCCGTCTGCCGGATTTCGTTCAGCCCCTCGTAGGACGGGTCGCCGACCGGGTGCCGCTCCAACAGGCCCGACAGCTGCAGCTGGATGGCGGTCAGCAGGTTGTTGAAGTCGTGGGCCACGCCGCCGGCCAGCTGGCCCACCGCCTGCATCTTCTGGGCCTGTGAAAGCTGCAGCTCCATCGACTTCTGCGCCGAGACGTCGAACAGCCAGATGCGGCGCTTGTCGCCTTCGGGCGCCACATAGAGGTGCAGCATCCGGTCGGGAAAGGCGCGGGCCACCAGCTCGATCGGCCCGGACGAGCCAGCCTGGAGCTTGGCGCGCGCCTCGCCGACGCCCGCCGGCTCGAACAGGTGGCCGAAGGCGGCGTCGCCGGCGGCGGCCGGGCCGGTCAGCACCTTCAGCGCGGCGTTCGGCTCTTCCGCCCGGCCGACGAACAGGTCCTCGCCCCCGATCACCGCCGACCCGAACGGCGCGCCGGCCGCCATGGCGCGAGCGTCGCCGGACAGGGCGGCCTGGGCGCGCGGCTCGGACGCGCCGGGATGCAGATCAGGCAGCACGGCTTCCGGCGCCGCACGCACCAGAAAGCGTCCCTCGCCCGCCAGGCCGATCACGACCTCCAGCTCGCGCTCGCCGATCTCGACGATGGCGCGGCCCGCCTGACCCCGCCGCGCCTGGGCAAAGGCCATGTACAGGGCCTGGGCCGACTTGCCGCGCGGAAGGGTGGTGTCGGCGCCGTTCGCCTCGGTCCAGGCGGCGTTGAAGGCCAGGACCTGCCCCGAGGCCCACACCAGCGCCGCCGGTTCGCCCAGGGCGTCCAGCAAGTCCACGGCCACGTCGCTAGAGGGCCGACCCGCCTCCGCCCGGCGAAAGCCGAACAGCCCGACCAGGGCGATCAGCCCTGCCGTCAGGATCAGGATCATGCCCGGCGCCGACCACGGATTGCCCCGGAACGCCGGATAGGCCATCGCCGCCACCGCCAGCGCCAGCCCGGCGGCCATCGCGGCCAGCAGCGGATCAAACGGAAGACGACGGACGATGGTCATGCGGCCTCGCGCAAGGGAATCAGTCAACGGATCATAGAGGATCGCGGCCGATCCCGCTTATCGGCGTTTGCGCGACTGGAACACGAAGCCGATCACCTTGGCGGCCGCCTGGAAATGCTCGGGCGGGATGGTCTCGTCGATGTCCACGGCGGCGTAGAGGGCGCGGGCCAGAGGCACGTTCTCGACGATCGGCACCTCGTGCTCGCGCGCCACTTCCCGGATGCGCAAGGCCAGGGCGTCGACGCCCTTGGCCACGCAGACCGGCGCGCCGTCGCCCTGATCCGGCTCGTAGCGCAGCGCCACCGAATAGTGGGTCGGGTTGGTGACGATGACGGTGGCGGTCGGCACCGCCTGCATCATCCGCTGGCGGCTGCGCTGCATGCGGATCTGGCGCAGCTTGGCCTTGATGTGCGGATCGCCTTCGGACTGCTTGTAGTCTTCCTTCAGCTCTTCCTTGGACATCCGCATCTTCTTGGCGAAACTGATCTTCTGCCACAGAAAGTCGGCCCCGGCGGTGAAGCCGAACAGCACGATCGCCGAGGCCATCAGCGCCACCGCCAGATCGCGGCACAGCGGCAGGATGGCCACCGGGCTCATCGCCGCCAGGTTCTCCAGCTCGCGCGCGTGCGACTTCAGCACCGCCCAGCAGACGCAGCCGGTGGCGATCAGCTTCACGAAGGTCTTCAGGAACTGAACCAGGCCGTCGGGGCCGAAGATGCGCTTGAAGCCCGCCAGCGGGCTCACCGCCTTCCAGTTCGGCTTCAGCTTCTCGGCGGTGAAGATCAGGCCGGTCTGGGCCAGATTGCCGCCGATCCCGCCGATCGAGGCCGCCAGCATCACCGCGCCCAGGAACGGCGCCATGGCCCAGAGCGCACGCGAGGCGATCTGGCCGCCCGCTCCGCCCTCCAGCGCGTCCACCATGGCGTGGGGCGCGGCGATGAAAGGCAGCAGCTGCTCGGCCATGGAGGTCGCGAACCAGCCGCCCGCCGACAGGATCACCGCAGCCGCGCCCGCCAGCGCCAGGGCCGAGCCGACATCCTGGGATTTGGCGACGTCGCCCTTGCGCCGCGCCTCGTCGAGTTTTCGCGGGGTGGCTTCTTCTGTTTTCGACTCGGGATCGGCGCCTTCAGCCACCGGCGCCTCCCGAGACGCCCTGGGCGAAGACCTCGGCCAGGCGGCGATAACGGTCGATGAAGACGGTCCCCAGCACGCCCAGGCTCAGGGCGAACACCGACAGCCCCAGCAGGATCGACAGAGGGGCCGACGCGAAAAACACCTGGAACTGCGGCATCACCCGCCCGACCAGTCCGGTCGCCAGATTGAAGATCAAGGCGAACACCAGCACCGGCGCGGCCAGCTGCACCCCGATCAGGAAGCTGTCGCCGAGCGTGCGCACCGCCAGGCTGGTGAAGTCGCTCATCACAAGCGGATTGGCCGGCGCGATCAGCCGGTAGGAGCCGACAATGCCGGCGATGAACAGGTGGTGGGTGTTGGTGGCGAACAGCAGGGTCACGCCCAGGAGCGTCAAAAAGGTCGCGATGGTCGACCCCGGCGCGGCCTGCAGCGGATTGGCGGTCTGGGAAAAGCTCAGCGTCGTCTGCAGCGACACGATCTCGCCGGCGGTGGTCAGGGCCGTCATGAACATCCGCAGCAGCAGGCCGATCATCAGCCCGACGATCACCTCGCGCAGGATCCAGCCGATCATGGCCCCCATCTCGGCCGGCAAGGGCGGCAGCGCGCCGTTCACCACCGGCCACAGCGCCAGACTGATCAGCAGCGCCAGCGACAGCCGCACGCGCGGCGGCACATAGGATTCCCCGATGCCGGGGATCAGCATCAGGATGGCGCCGATCCGAGCCAGGATCAGCCCGCCGGCCCAGACCTGGTCCGCTGTGGCCCAAGGCCCCATGGTCAGAAGCGCTCCACTACATGCCTGCGATACGCGCGGCGATCTCGCGCATGAAGCCGCCCAGCATGGCTCCCATCAGCGGCAGGAACACCAGCAGCGACACGAAGATGGCGATGATCTTGGGCGCATAGACCAGGGTCTGCTCCTGGATCTGCGTCAGCGCCTGCACCAGGCCGATCACCACGCCCACCACCAGGCCGACGATCAGCACGGGCGCGCACAGCTGGATGGTCAGCCACAGGGCGTCGCGGCCCACGTCCATCACTTCCGCGCCGTTCATGCGTGCACTCTCCCGGGAACAACCGGGCAGAAAATGCCGGGCGTCTGGTTAACGCCGCGCTAACCGCTCAGCCGCCCCTCCCCTTCTTCGCGACGCGCGTCTATATCGCCGCCATGACCGATCCAGCCGTCTCCGCCGAAGAAGCCGAAGCCGCCGTTCGCACCCTGATCCGGTGGGCGGGCGACAATCCCGAGCGCGAGGGTCTGCTGGAGACCCCCGCCCGCGTGACCCGCAGCTACAAGGAGCTGTTCGCCGGCTACGAGGCCGATCCCCGGGCCTATCTGGAAAAGACCTTCGAGGAGGTCGGCGGCTATGACGAACTGGTGGTGCTGAAGGACATCCGCTTTGTCTCCTTCTGCGAGCACCACATGCTGCCGGTGGTGGGCCGGGCGCATGTCGCCTATCTGCCGACCGACCGCGTTGTCGGCATCTCCAAGCTGGCGCGCGTGGTCCAAGGCTTCGCCAAGCGCCTGCAGATTCAGGAAAAGATGACCTCGGACATCGCCAAGGCGATCCAGGACGTCCTGCGTCCGCAAGGCGTCGGCGTGGTGATCGAGGCCGAACACAGCTGCATGACCCTGCGCGGCGTCAACGTGCCGGGCGCCAGCCTGTCGACCTCGTGCCTGCTGGGCGTGCTGCGCGACGATCCCCGCACCCGCGAGGAGTTCCTGCGCCTGGTGCGCTGAGGCGGAGCCTGACGGCCCGGCTCTTGCGACGGCGAGGCCTCAAGGAGCGCACGCCATGCCCTGGGCCGCCGTCATGACCCGAAACGACACAACCCCCATCGCGCGCGGGGGCTGGCTCGACGCGCTGCGTTTCATCGTGGCCTCGCTGATCATCCTGCACCACTTCCAGGCCTCGGCGCCCGTGCCGCTGGCGGAAGGCCTGCACCCGGTGTTCGAGCGGGGCGGCTTTCTGCTGACCAACTTCTTTCTGATCGACTCCGGCTATGTGCTGATGCGGGTCTATGGCGGCCCTGTCCTGGGCGGCCGGATGTCGGCGGGCGACTTCTTTCTGAAGCGTGTGCTGCGGGTCGCGCCGGCCCACCTGATCATGGGGCTGTCGCTTGTCGCCCTGGTCGTCGCAGGCACCGCGCTGGGCGCGCCTCCGACCCATCCGGAATGGTTCGCCTGGGATCAGCTGCCGGCGCAGCTGCTGCTGGTCCAGTCGTTCGGCGTGCATGGCGGCCTGGGCTGGAATGCGCCGTCCTGGTCGATCTCGGCCCTGATCGGCTGCTATCTGTGCTTTCCCTGGATCATCCGGGGCCTGATGCGGATGCGCCCTTGGGCGGCGCTGCTGCTGGGCGTCGTCGCCTATCTGGTGGCCAATGAGATCACCTGGGCGCTGCTGGGCTTCCCCGTCTACCAGATGCCGATGCGCTTCGGCTTCATCCGCGCCCTGCCGCTGTTCTTTCTGGGCATGTGCCTGGCATGGTTCGCGCAAAAGGTCTGGATCTCGCCGCGCCTGGCCGGCTGGGCGGGCGTGCTGGCGGCCGTGGCGCTGGCAGGCGTTCAGCATTTCGACAAGCACGCGCTCGCGTCTCTGTTCTTTATCTCGATCATCATCCTGGCGGCCGGGGCCGTTCCGGTGACGCGGCCGTCGCGGTTGATCGAGAAGACGGCGGTGGTGTCCTTTTCCATGTTCATCACCAACGAGGTGGTGCGCATCGCCTGGTTCGGCGGCGCGGGCGTCGCGGCCAGTCGCCTGGCCCTGCCCGTCTCGGCGCAGTGGACGTTGTGGGGAATGGGCGTCGTGGCCGCCTTTGTGTTCGCCTTCCTGTTCCACCACTGGATCGACGATCCGATCCAGCGCCTGATCCGCAAGGGGCTGGCCGCGCGCGGCGGATCCAAGGCCGTCGCCGCCATGCCCCGGCCCGTGGTGTCCATCGACGGCTGAGGCCTCCCTCCTATCATTTGATGATGCGCCGCCCGCCCGCCAAAGGTTAACAGAACCTTAGCAGGGCAACGGGCGTGGGGAGGCGGCCGTGAATATCCAAAGCTTCGCGGCGGGCGTGCAGCCCTGTGCGGTGACCGGCGTTCGATGCGCCGCGTCGGCGGCAGGCAAGCGCGCCTTCGACTTCGCCGCCGCCGCGCTGATGCTGGCTGTCCTTGCGCCGCTGCTTCTGCTGATCGCCGTCGTCATCGCCTCGGAAGGGCGCGGCGTGCTGTTTCGCCAGCGTCGCACCGGGCTGAACGGGCGTGTCTTCACCATCCTGAAGTTTCGCACCATGACCGTGGCCGAGGACGGCGGCGCCGTCACCCACGCGCGTCCCGGCGACCCGCGCGTGACCCGCATCGGCGGGGTCCTGCGCGCCGCCAGCCTCGACGAGCTGCCGCAGCTGATCAATGTGCTGCGGGGCGACATGTCCCTGGTCGGCCCACGCCCGCACGCCGTGGCTCATGACCATCATTATGCGGCGCTTCTGCCGCGCTATCGCGAGCGGTTTGCCGTCCGGCCGGGCCTGACGGGCCTGGCCCAGGTGCGTGGCCTGCGCGGCGAGATCCGGCAGCTCGGCTGCATGGCGTGCCGGATCGAGGCCGACCTGCATTACGCCCGCCACTGGTCGTTCCGGACCGACCTGCTGATCCTGTGGCGCACCGCGCCGGCGGTGCTGTCACGCGTCAACGCCTGCTAGTGGCGGCTACTCCGCGTCCGGCTGCATCGCCGGCGCGGTCGTGCGAAAGGCGTCCAGGTCCAGACACGCCGCCTCGATCGCGAGCAGGCGCGGCCAGCGGACCTCGACGCCGAACCGCCGCGCGTTCGCCAGCTGAGGCACGATCACGATGTCGGCCAGGGTCGGCCGGTCTCCGAAGGCGAAGGGCCCCGCGCCGCCCGCCAGCATCCGTTCGACCGCGTCCAGCCCCTCCTTGATCACCCAGGCGGCCCAGGCCTGCACCTGCGCCTCGTCGTGGCCCAGATCGCGCAGCCGCTTCAGCACCTTGAGGTTCTGGACCGGATGGATGTCGCACGCGACCGCCTGGCCCACGGCCCGCACCTGCGCGCGCGCGACCGGATCGGTGGGCAGCAGCGGCGGCTCGGGATGCGTCTCGTCCAGATACTCCAGAATCGCCATCGACTGCGTCAGCGCGGTTCCGTCATTCAGTTCCAGCGTCGGCAACAGCCCCTGCGGGTTCAGCGCCAGATAGTCCGCCGACCTCTGCTCGCCCTTTCGCAGGTGGTGGAACACATCCGTGACCCCCAGTCCCTTCAGCGCCAGAGCGATACGCACGCGCCACGCCGCGCTGGATCGAAAATAGCCGTGCAGGATCAAGATCGCCACCTTCCGCCGAGACCAAGCCGACGGTCTCTTTCACCCAGATTAGCGACCCGGCAGCCCGCTTGCCACGCGACGATTTGATGAAGGATTGGCGATATTCCTGCGTTCCCGGAACAGCGTCCCATTGCACGGGTTCTGCGGTCAATTGTCTCACCCCGTGACAGGCCTCCCATGAAGCTCTCATTGGCCAACCGCTACAGCGTGCTGTGGGTCGTCCTGACGGTCGCCGCGCTTCTCGTCTTCGACACATCAAGCGCGGTTGCGCAGCAAGCCGAGGGCGCCCCCGACATATCCTGGTGGGAAATCGGCCTGACGCTGACGGGCGGCCTGATCCTGTTCCTCTACGGCGTCAACCAGTTGGCCGTGCGACTGAAGGAGGTCGGCAGCGACAAGCTCAAGTCGGTGCTGCGGGCCAGCTCCAGCGACCGCGTGCGCGGCCTGGCCAGCGGCACGGTCGTGACTGTGCTTCTGGACTCCTCTTCGGCGGTGATCATCCTGGTGATCGCCCTGGTGGACGCCAACCTCATCCGCTTCTCGGCCGCGCTTCCCGTCATTTTGGGGAGCAATATCGGCACCACATTCTCCAGCCAGATATTCGCCCTGAACGCCGACTCGCTGGCGCCCATCCTGCTGGCCCTTTCCTTTCTCTCGACCCTGCTCGCCAAGAGCGACGGGGTGCGCAAGTGGTCCTGGGTGGTCTTCTTCCTGGGCATGGTGCTGTTCGGCCTCAGCGTCGTCGGTTTGGCGGTCGAGCCGCTGCGCGACGTCCCCGCGATCAAGGAATGGCTCGCCCGATTCGAGGCGCCGCTGCTGGGGGTCCTGGCCGGGGCCGCGGCGACGGCGGCCCTGCAATCGTCCTCGGCCATGATGGGTCTGATCATCGTCCTGGCGGGGGAGGGTTTGATCTCGCTGCCGGCGGGCCTGGCGCTGATGCTGGGCGCAGAGATCGGCACCTGCGCCGACACCCTGGTGGCGACGTTCGGCCGTTCGCGCGACGCGGTGCGCGCCGGCGTCTTCCATCTTCTGTTCAACGTCACCAGCGTCGCTATCGGGCTGATGCTGCTGGCTCCGCTGGCGCGACTGGCGACCTTCAGCGCCGGAGAGGTCAGCCAGCAGATCGCCAACGCCCACGTCGCCTTCAACGTGGGCGGCGCCCTGCTGTTTCTGATCTTCACGCCCTGGGCCGCGAAGGCGCTGGAGCGCATGATCCCGGACGGCGGAGCGCCGGCCGAACCCAAGCCCCTGGCCGCCGAAAGCGCCTGATCGCCGCCCTGCCGAAGACCCAGCCTCGAAACCTGGAAGCCGGTAAGCTGCTGAAATCATTGGAGCGGGCGATGGGAATCGAACCCACGACATTCAGCTTGGGAAGCTGACGTTCTACCTCTGAACTACGCCCGCGCGCGGCGGCGACCATAGCCCGCGACGGGCAAAAGAAAAGGCCCGGCGGCGAGCCGGGCCTTTGCGCAGGCGAGCGGTGCGATCAGGGGGCGGGGCGGACGTCGACGCCCTTGGCCTCTAGCATCGACTGGACGCTGTCGGCGCCCGCCAGGTGAGCCGCGCCGACCACGATGAAGGCCGTGCCCGACCCCTTCAGCAGGGTCTCGATCTGGCCGGTCCAGTTGGCGTTGCGGCGGACCAGCAGGGCGTCATAGGCGGCCGGGGCGTCGGTCTTCATCTCCTTGACGACGATGCGGTCCAGCCCGTCCACGTCGCCGCCCGACCAGGCCGTCACCATGCCGTCCAGCAGGGTCACCGCCTCGTCGAAGTCTTCAAGCGTCGCGCGCAGGAAGTCGACCTGATCGGCTTCGGGCAGGCCCGCGAGGATGCGCACCTGCTCGTCGATGGTCTCGAATCCGTGGATCGGCTTGCCGGCGGCCTCGGCGCGGCTCTTCAGGATCAGCTCGACGCCCGACTGGGGATCGTAGCCGGCCTTGGTCAGCGGCGCGACCGACAGGGTCAGGCCGGCCAGCCATGGCCGCATGGGGTCCAGCGCCGCGCCGCTGGCGCCCACGGTCTTGGCGGCGGCGTCGAGGTCGGCGAACTCCTCGGCGGTCAGCAGGGTGGACAGGGGCGTCTGCGGCGACAGGCCGTGCTGCTGGATCAGCGGCAGGATGGCGGCCTGATCGTCGGGATTGCTGATCTCCATCCAGACGTCCGACGAGGCGTCAAAGGCGGCCTTGATGCGCGGCGTTTCCCAGGCGGTGGTGGGACGCAGCACATGCACCGAGCCGAACAGGTAGAGGGTGGAGTCCTCATCGCGCACCACCCAGAGCGCGGGACCGTCGCCCTGGACCTCGGCGGATTGAACCTCGGCGGATTGCGCGGCCGGCGCGGCCGGCGTCTGGGCGAAGGCGGGCCTGGGGACGGAGAACAGGGCGCTGAAGACGGCCATGGAGACGATGGCGGAGGCGCCGGCACGGCTGACGTTGCGGGCGGCGGAGGCGAAAAAGGCGTGGGCGTTCATGTCGCGGATCCTTTTGGACAGGCGGTTCAACGGTGTTGGATTTGTTGGTGAGCGATGGCGCGGCGGCTTCAGGCCGCTTCGTCCAGGAAGATGGACTCGATCGGCTGGTCGAAGACGCGAGCGATCTTGAAGGCGAGCGGCAAGGAGGGGTCGTAGCGGCCCGTTTCCAGCGCATTCACGGTCTGACGGGAGACGCCGAGTTGGTCGGCCAGAAAAGCCTGGCTCCAGTCGCGTTCGGCGCGAAGCACCTTGAGGCGGTTGTTCATGAACATCTCCTCACCGCCGCGCCCACCACCACCAGGCCCACACGATCGTGTAGCCAAGCAGCATCAGCCCCAGCATCATGACGGCGCCCATGGCCGCATAGGTCGCCGGCGTGGGATCGCCGATGGTCGGGATTTGAATGGTTGCGGCCTGCGGCAGGCGAGAAAGGACCACGCCGACGCCGCCGACCGCCATGCCGGCGGTGCCGCCCCAGTACCAGGCCGACTTGTGCGCCTCGCGCGCCGCTTCGTCGATGTTGCGCATCCACAGGGCGCCGACCCACAGGGCGCCGGCCATCAGGATGACGGTGGCGACGCTCATCGCGATCAGCAGCGTCAGGTTCAGCCCCAGCCCGCCGGCGGCCCCGACGATGCCCAACACAACGCCCGCCACCAGCGCCAGAACGATGAGCAGCAGAAAAGCCCCGATGGGCTTGATCATGTTTCTAAGTGCACTCGGCATGACAACCTCCCTTGCCGTTATGACAAGGAGGCTTGTCTCACGGCTCCGCAAGGAATGTCAAGCGTGCTTGCCACAAGGACAAGCACGCTGTTCATCGTTGCGGATCAGGCGTCGTCGCCGTCAGCCTCCAGGGCAAGCAGGTCGGAGGCGAGCGACGGCCGCGCGCCGCCGGTCAGGCCCGTGGTCTCGACGCCCTTCAGCTTTCGGGTCACGGCGCGGTGGCGCACGCCTACGTCGCGGACCTTGTTCTTGGCCTCGTCCAGCTTCTTGTCGACGGCGTCCAGCGCGGAGCCGTAGTCCTCGAAAGCCTTCTTGGCCTCGCCCAGCACCTGGGCGATGTCGCCGGCGTTTTTCTGGATGGCCAGGGTCTGGAAGCCCATCTTCAGGCTGTTCAGCGTGGCCGCGAGCGTGGTCGGCCCCGTCACCGTGACCGAGAACTCGGCCGACAGGGCGCCCGCCAGGCCCGGTCGGCGGATCACCTCCGCGAACAGCCCCTCGGTCGGCAGGTACATGATGGCGAAGGGCGTGGTCTCGGGCGGATGGACGTATTTGTCGCGGATGCTCTTGGCCTGGATGCGCAACGCCCGCTCCAGCCCCTTGGCGGCCGCCTCGACCGCAACGGGGTCGCCCGCGTCCTGCGCCGTCAGCAGCCGGTCGTAGTCCTCGTGGGGAAACTTGCAGTCCAGCGGCAGGATCAGCCGTTTCCCCTCGGTCGCGCCCGGCAGATAGACGGCATAGTCCACCACCTCGCGGCTGTCGTCGCGCACCCGCACCTGCCGGCCGAACTGCTCGGGCGTCAGCATGTCGTCCAGCAGGGCGCCCAGCTGCACCTCGCCCCAGGAGCCGCGCGCCTTGATGTTGGACAGGGTCCGCTTCAGGTCGCCGACGCCGGTGGCCAGGCTCTGCATTTCGCCCAGGCCCCGGTGCACCGTGTCCAGCCGCTCTGACACCAGCTTGAAGTTCTCGCCCAGCCGCTCGGCGAGCGTCCCCTGCAGCTTTTCGTCCACGGTGACGCGCATCTGCTCCAGCTTGGTCTCGTTTTCCTTGCGCAGGGTCTCGAGGTTGCCGGAGACGACGACGCGGACCTTTTCCAGCTCCTCGCCCATGGCCTTGCGGCCCTCGACCTGCTGCTGGCTGAGCGTCTCGACCAGGCGGTCCACGGCGGCCTTGGTCTCGTTCAGGCGCTGGCGCTGGGACTCGGCCAGGTCGTCCCCGGACTTCTTCTGCAGTTCGGCAAAGGCCTGAAGCCGCGTGTCGAAGTTGGTTGTCAGCGCGCCGATGCGACGATCCAGGCTGTCGGACAGGCCGTTCAACGCCTGCGACAGCTCCAGCCGCTGGGTCGCGGCCTTGGCGTCGAACTCGCCGCGCAGGGCGGCCATCTCGCGCGCCAGCGCCACGGCCGACCGGTCGTCGCGGCCGGCCGCCTCGGCGATGCGGCCCGCTCGCTGGGCGGACAGGCCGGCCCACACGGCGCAGACGGCGGCGAAGGCCGACACCAGCAGGACGAGGATCAGCAGCAGGTCGATCGGCATGGCGGCTCCGACAGGAAATCAGGCGAACGCCACGATTGACGAGGCTCTACGACGGACACGGTCGCACAGCTAGGCGTTCACCGTCCGTTCCTAGAGGGAGTCGCCCGGCCGTAACAGCCTTCAGGCGGGCCGGCGGGCGCGCAGGGCCTGGACGATGGTGCCGTCGTCCAGCCAGTCCAGATCGCCGCCGACCGGCACGCCGCGCGCCAGCGAGGTCACGTCCACCTCGGGGCCGCTGATCCGCTCGGCGACATAGTGGGCGGTGGTCTGGCCGTCGACGGTGGCCGGCAGGGCCAGCACCACCTCGCGCACGCCGCCGCCCCTCACCCGTCCGACCAGTTCGGCGATGCGCAGGTGCTCGGGCCCCACCCCGTCCAAGGCCGACAGCAAGCCGCCCAGCACATGATACTTGCCGCGAAAGGCGCCCGACCGCTCCATGGCCCACAGGGCGCCGGCCTCCTCCACCACGCAGATCAGGCCGTTGTCGCGCGCCCCGTCCGCGCAGATGGCGCAAGGGTCGCGCGTGTCTGGGGCGCCGCACACCGAGCAAGACACCACCCGCTCGGCCGTCTCGGCCATGGCGGCGGCCAAAGGGACCAGCAGTTGCTCGCGCCGCTTCAGCAGCGCCAGCGCCGCACGCCGCGCCGAGCGGGGGCCGAGCCCCGGCAGCTTGGCGAGAAGGGAGATGAGCCGCTCGATTTCCGGCCCGGCGGATGCGGCCATCAGAACAGCTTGGGCATGCCCGGGATGTTCATCCCCGCCATCGGCCCGGCCGCCTCGCGCATCAGCGCCGAGTTGGCCTCATCCAGCTTGCGCCGCGCATCGGCGTGGGCCGCCGTGATCAGATCGGCCAGGATTTCGCCCTCGCCGGCTTTCAGCAGGCTGTCGTCGATGACCACCGAGGTGATCTCGCCGGCGCCCTTGAGCGCGATCGTCACCAGCCCGCCGCCGGACGAGCCCTGTGCGGTCGTCTCGGCCATCTTCGCCTGGGCGTCCTGCAGCTTCTGCTGCATCGCCTGAGCCTGCTGCATCAGTTGGGTAAGGTCTTTCATGGGGCGTTAGATAATGCGGTCCGAGGCGTTGCGACAGGGGCCGCAGGTTGGTGTGGCTCAGTCGTCGTCTTCCTCGACGGCGTCGGGGATTTCCGGCGTCACCACCGTCGGCGCGATCGTGCGGATTTCGCCAAGCGTCGCGCCGGGAAAGGCGTCCAGGATCGCCTTGACGAAGGGATCGGCCTCGACCTCGGCGCGCTCGGCGAGCCGCGCCTTCTTCTGTTGTTCGATCAGGGTTTCGCCGCCGCCCTGGCCGTTGGCGACCACGAACCACGGGCGGCCGGTCCAGTCCCGAAGGCGCGCCGTCAAGCGGGTGGCCAGATTGGCGGGCGCGCCGTCGGCGGGTTCAAAGGTGATGCGACCCGGCTGAAACTCCACCGGGCGGACGAACCGCTCGACGTCCATCTGCAGGCCGATCTCGCGCTTTTCGCCGATCAGGGCCACGACCTGCTCGAACGTCTGCGGATTGGGCAGGGCGGGCTGGACCACCGGGCGCGGCGCCAGCTGCGCTGAAGCGCCTCCGCCGCCGCCACCTCCACCTCTGGGCGCACCGCCCGCTCCGCCGCCTATCGGCTCGCCCGACTGCAGCCGCTTCAGCGCCTCTTCCGGCCCGGGCAGGTCGGCGGCGTAGGCGAGGCGGACGATGGCCATCTCCACCGCGTCCGACGGATTGGGCGCGCGCCGCACCTCGTCCAATGCCTTCAGCAGCATCTGCCAGGTCCGCGACAGGGTCGCCGCCGGAATGGCCGCGCCCAGCGCCGCCAGCGTCTGCGCCTGATCTTTGGGCAGCCGCGTCGCCTGCGGCCCCAGCATCTTGGCCACCGACGCCGCGTGGCAATGCTCCAGAAGGTCGTTGGTCACCTGCACCGGATCGGCGCCGTAGCCGTAGAGGGTGCGAAAGCTCTCCAGCGCCTCGGGCGTGCGGCCGGCCATGATCGATTCGAACAGGGCGATGGTCTGGCTGCGGTCGGCGAGCCCCAGCATGTCGCGCACGGTCGCGGCCTGCACCGTCTGCCCGCGCTCGCCCTGCACCAGCGCCTGGTCGAGCAGGCTGAGACCGTCACGCACCGAGCCCTCGGCCGCGCGCGCGATCAGCGCCAAGGCTTCCTGCTCAATCCGCATGCCTTCGCGGTCCGCCACTCGGTCCAGGTGTTCGACCAGCACCTCGGGCTCCACGCGCCGTAGGTCGAAACGCTGGCAGCGCGACAGGATGGTCACCGGGACCTTGCGGATCTCAGTGGTGGCGAAGATGAATTTGGCGTGCGGCGGCGGCTCCTCCAGTGTCTTCAGAAGGGCGTTGAAGGCCTGGTTCGACAGCATGTGCACTTCGTCGAGCACATAGACCTTGTAGCGCGCCTCGACCGGCGCATAGCGGACGCTTTCCAGGATGTCGCGGATGTCGCCGACGCCCGTGTGCGAGGCGGCGTCCATCTCCATCACGTCCATGTGCTGGCCGGACATGATCGCTGAGTCGTGCCGTCCGTTCGGCGTCAGCGCCAGAGACGGCTTGTCGATGACGTCCGTCTCGTTGTTCAGGGCGCGGGCCAGAAGGCGCGCGGTGGTGGTCTTGCCCACCCCGCGCACGCCGGTCAGCATGAAGGCGTGGGCGATGCGGCCGGTGGCGAAGGCGTTGGTCAGGGTCCTGACCATGGCCTCCTGCCCGATCAGGTCCTCAAAGGTGCACGGCCGGTATTTGCGCGCCAGCACCTGATAGGCGGCGTCGGACGCAGGCGGTTCAGGCGCCGCGACAGGCGCGGGCGCGGGCGCAGGCGCAGGCGGCGCTGGTGCGGGCGCGGGCGGAGCGCCGAACATGTCGTCGGTGTTCTGATCGCGCTCGACGACGTCCTCGTCCCAGGGAGGGCCGTCGAGACTCGGGTCGATGTCGCTCATGGCCGTGTCTTAGACCGAAGGCGGCGCGGGCGGCAGAGGGATTCTCAGGCGTAGAGGTCGCCCAGATAGACCCGGCGCACCTCCGGATCGTGCACCACCTCGTCCGCCGTGCCCTCGAACAGCACCGAACCGGCCGAGATGATTGAGGCGCGGTCGATGATGTCCAGCGTTTCGCGCACATTGTGGTCGGTGATCAAAACCCCGATGCCCTCGCCCGCCAGGTAGCGGATCACGGTGCGGATGTCGGCGATGGCCAGCGGATCGATGCCGGCGAACGGCTCGTCCAGCAGCATGAAGGACGGACGACCGGCCAGAGCGCGCGCGATCTCCACCCGCCTGCGTTCGCCGCCCGACAGGCCGGTCGCCGGCGCGTGGCGCAGGTGGTCGATGCGGAGTTCTTCCAGCAGGCGGTTGGTCTCGGCCTCGACCGCCTTGTCGCCCTTGTGGTGCAGTTCGACCACGGCGCGGACGTTCTGCTCCACCGTCATGCCGCGAAAGATCGAGGCTTCCTGCGCCAGATAGCCCAAGCCCATGCGGGCGCGCTGGTACATCGGCTGGGCGGTGATGTCCTGGCCGTCCAGATGGATGGTCCCGCTGTCGGGCGGGATCAGGCCGGTGATCATGTAGAAGCAGGTGGTCTTGCCCGCGCCGTTGGGACCGAGCAGACCCGCCACCTCTCCACGCTGCACCGTCAGCGACACGTCGCGCACCACCTGGCGCGGACCAAAGGCGCGCGCGATGTTGCGCACCCGCAGGCCTCTGGGCGCGGGCGCGGGTGCGGGCTCGACCGCCGGCTCGGGGCCGGTGCGGTCGTCCAGGTTCAGGGCTGACAGTTCCTTGCGGGCCAAGCGCGATCCAGACCGAACCCCGAGGGGCTCAGTTGGTCCCTTCGGGATAGAAGACGCCCTGCACCCGACGGCCGGCCGCGCCGCGCGGCGCGCCCTCCATGCGGGCGGCCTCGGTGTTGACGTTGTAGACGAGGCGGCCGCCGGTCAGCACGTTCTGGCCCTGCGTCAGGATCACGTCGCCCGTCACCACCACCTCGCCGGAGCTCGGCGTATACACGGCGCGGTCGCCGCGCATCGATTGCTCGGACGTCACCAGATAGACCGTGCCGGTGGCATCGATCCGCTGCAGGTCGCCGTCCGACGCACGAACAAGCGACAGGACGTCGGCGCGAAGGCGATTTCCACCCTGCACCACCTCGGCGCGACCGCGCAGAACAACTCCGTCTGCGGTATTCTCGAGGGTGTCGCCGCCGAAGGCGATCGGCTGGCGCGAGGCGCCCGACTGGGCGTCGCCTGTTGTCGGAAGGGCCAGCAGCGTCAGGGCGGCAGCCGCCGCCGCGATCGCCTTGATTGTCGTCGCCATGCTCAACCCTCCGAGCCGGAGGGGTTGATGACGCCCCTCACCTTGTTGTCGCCCGCGCCCTGGAAGACGACGCGTTCGCCCTGATCATGGATCGCATAGGACGAAGCGTTGATCGTTCCAAGGGGGCCGGTCCCCTGCACGCCCTTGGTTCCCGTCACCACGCCGGTGCGGGTATCGACCACCGCCTCGGGCGTGGTCAGCGTAAAGCCCGAGCCGCCGTCCGAGATGCGCACGTTCGGCCCGATGATGACCTTGCGCTGCCCCTCGTCATAGGTGCCGCCGTCCGCCGTCATCTGCGTCACCTTGCGGCCGCCGAGATTGAGCCTGAGCACAGGCCCGACCAGGCGGAAATGGCCGGTGTTCGGATCGCGGATCGCGCCCTGCGCCCCCACCAGAAAGGCGCGGCCTTGCGCATCCTGGCCATGGAACATCGGATTGTCGAGGCGGATTTCCTGGCTCTGGCTGGCCCGGCGCTCGACGCCGGACATGACTGTGCGAAACACGGTCCAGGTCAGGGCGGCGCCCGCCACCACCAGGATCAGCACCGGCAGCACGCGGCGATAGAAGCGGATGCGGCGCGATCGCGCGCGCCAGCGGTCGCCCTCGCGGGCGACCCGCGCCTCGTCCGCCTCGATGCTGCGCCGCTCCGCCTCGCTCATGGGATCAGCTGTGGGCGAACACGTCGATCTCGTCCCAGCCGGCGAGATCGAGCGCCGAACGGGTCGGCAGGAAGTCAAAGCATTGGCGCGCCAGCTCGGTGCGGCCCTCGCGCTCCAGCATGGCGTCCAGCCGCCCCTTGACCGCATGCAGGTGCAACACGTCCGATGCGGCGTAATCCAGCTGCGCCTGGGTCAGGGTCTCGGCGCCCCAGTCCGACGACTGCTGCGCCTTGGACAGATCCACGCCCGCCAGCTCACGCACCACGTCCTTCAGCCCGTGCCGGTCGGTGTAGGTCCGCGCCAGCTTTGAGCCGATCTTGGTGCAATAGACCGGCCGCGTCTCGACGCCGAGGTGCAGCTGGAACATGCCGATGTCGAAGCGGCCGAAGTGAAAGATCTTCAGCACGTCCGGATCAGCCAGCAGCCGCTTCAGGTTCGGGCAGTCGTAGTCCGGCCGGCGCAGGCGCACGACGTGGGCGTTCCCGTCGCCCGATGACAGCTGCACCACGCACAGCGGATCGCGCCGGAAGCGCAGGCCCATGGTCTCCGAATCGATGGCGACCTCCGGCCCCAGGTCCAGGTCGTCGGGCAGGTCGCCTTCGTGCAGGTAAACGGTCATTGCGCGATCATATATGAGCTGGGCGGTTCTGGCGAAACCGCCGCCGGAAACAACAACGGCGCCGCACCCGAAGATGCGACGCCGTTGTAAAAAGTGGTGCCCAGAAGAGGACTCGAACCTCCACGGCCGTTAAGCCACTGGCACCTGAAGCCAGCGCGTCTACCAATTCCGCCATCTGGGCCCCGGCGGCGTCGCCTTGCGGCGTCGTCATCGGGAAGGCGCGGACCTCTAAGGCAGGCCGCAGGGCGGGTCAACAGGGCGATGCTGCAAAAAACGTCATCTTTTTCGCCGGCGCCGTTAACGCTGTGCGCTTACCCGGTCTTGAGCCGAGCAGGGCTATCCAGCGGCGATGACCGAGCCCGCCGTCCTGCCCGCCCGCGAGCGTCGCGCGACCCCGCGCCGGCCGTTCCGCAAGGAACGCCGCGAGGCCGAACGCGTCCGCATCCTGGGTCAGCCGATGGACCTCGTCCGCCCGGAGGAGGTGCTTCACCACGTCCAGAACGCGGTGGCGGCGGGACGCAAGACGGTGGTGGCGAACCACAATCTGCACAGCCTTTATCTGTTGCGGAAACATCCGGAAGTCGCCCGCTTCTATGAGCAGGCCGACCTTGTCGAAGTCGATTCGACTCCGCTGATCTGGTTCTCGCGCGCGCTGGGCCTGCACAGCCGGCCTTTCCACCGCTGCACCTATCTGGACTGGCGCGACCACTTCTGGAGCGTGGCCAACCGGCTGGGCTGGCGCGTCATGGCCGTGGGCGGCGCACCAGAGGTCGGGCCTGCGGCTCGGGCGAAGCTGGCGATCGCCTATCCGGGCGCGGACATCCGCACCCAGTCCGGCTATTTCGACGCCCGACCGGATGCGGCCGACAATGCGGAAGTGCTGTCGGAGATCGCGCGCTTCCAGCCGCACATCCTGTTTGTCGGCATGGGCATGCCCCGGCAGGAGCGTTGGATCGCCGAAAACCTGCATCGCCTACCCGACTGCGCCATCCTGTCGGTGGGCGCCGCCTTCGACTACGAGGCCGGGGTGCAGAGCGCGGCGCCCCGGTGGATGGGTCGGGCGGGGCTGGAATGGCTGTACCGCCTCCTCCACGATCCTCGACGCCTGTTCCACCGCTACTGCGTCGAGCCCTGGAGCCTCCTGCCGCTGATCTGGACCGACATCCATCAAGCGCGCCGGCGGCGTCAGTCCGCTCTCGGCTGAGCAAAGGCGACGTAGTCGGCGTAGTCGTAGTCGATGTCGCCATAGCCGTGCCGCGCCTGGGCGTTCATGTCGACCTGCGTCAGCACCACGCCGACAGCGGCGGCTCCCGACTGCTCCAGCATCCGCAGTGCGCTCCCCACGACGCGGTCAGGCGTGCGCCGCCAGCGCGCCAGGACCACGGCCGCGTCGGCCCGCGTCGCCAGAACCCTGGCTTCACTGGCGGCCAGAAGCGGCGGCGTGTCCAGGATGACGAGGTCGAACCGCTCTCGCAGCGCCGCCATCAGCCGGTCCATCTCGCGCCCCCCCAGGATATCCCGCGGCGTCGCGCCGCCCCGCGCCAGCGGCAGGACCCACGCGCCCGAGCCCTCGTCCAGATGCAGCGCCTGGTCCAGCGCAGCCGACCCGTCCAGCACCTCGAGCAAGCCGACCTCCGGCTCGACCCTCAGCATGCGGGCCACGGCACGCCTGCGCAGATCGCAGTCGACCAGCACCACCCGTCCGCCGGCCAGGGCCGAGATGCGCGCAAGGCTCAGCGCGGTGGTCGACTTGCCCTCGTCGGGCAGGGCAGAACACAGGGCGACCACCTGAACATTGCGGCCCGGCCTTGAGTGCAGAATGGCGGCGCGCAGGGTCCGAAACGCTTCGGCGAACGGCGACAACGGCCGTTTCAGCACATAGTCGGCGGGCGCCAGGCTGCGATCCGCCTTTTCCGCCACCGAGCGCAGCAGCGGCGCCTGACCGAGGCTCGGCTTGCCCAGCCGCTGCTCCACATCCTCCCCATGCCGCAGGCCGCTGTCCAGCATCTCGGCCAGGCCGACCGCGACCAGCGCCAGCACCAGGGCGGCCACCAACCCGCCCGCCAGCATCAGCGGGATATTCGGCGACGACGGCTCGGACGGGGTGCGGGCGCGCGAGACGATGCGGGCGTCCGACTGCTCGGCCCCTTCGCTGGCGCTGGTCTCCTGAAAGCGAGCCAGGAAGCTCTGATACAAGGTTCGCACCGAGGAGGCGTGGCGCTCCAGTTCGTTCAGGCGGACACCGGCGGCGTTGTCGATCGCCAGCGTGCGGCGGGCTTCATCCAGGCTGGCGTCCACCGCCCCCGCCCGCTCGCGCGCGACCTGCACCCGCGCCTCCAGGTTGGAGACGATGCGGCGGATCTCGGCATCGATCTGTTCGTCGGCGTCGGACAGTTCGTGGCGGGCCCGCACCATGTCCGGATGACGTTCGCCATAGCGGCTGGACAGGTCCGCTACGCGAGCCGACGCCTCGGCCCGGCGGGCGCGCAGCTGCTGCACGACCTGGGACTGAAGCGCCTCGCCCACATCCTCGCCGCTCGATCCGCGCGCCAGCTGGGCGCGGGCGGTGCGCAGCCTCGCCTGCTCTTCCGCCAGCTGACTGCGGGCGGCGGCCCGCTGCTGGTTGTAGGCCGATATCTCCTGTTCGGTCAGGGTCGCGCCGTCGGCGCTGAGCAGGCCGTTCTCGGCGCGGTATCGCTCGACCGCGCCTTCCGCCGCCTCGACCTCGGCGCGCAGGGCCGCCAGCCGCTCGGTCAACCAGCCGTTGGCCTGGCGCGTCGCATCGCCCTTGGCCTCCAGCTGTTGCAGCAGATACTGGTCTGCAAAGGCGTTGGCGATGCGCGCCGCCTTGGCCGGGTCGCGCGATTCAAACGCCACGTTCATCACGTAGGTCCCGCCGGTCCGTGCGATGCCGAGCCGCTCCAGCACCGCGTCGATCACCTGCTCCTTGCGCGCCTGCGGATCGCTCAAGACGGCTGGCCCGCCCGCTACGCCGAACCGGCGCCCTGACCTCGGCTCGGCAAACTCGGGATCTTGGACCAGCCTCAGCGCGTCGACCACCCGCTCCGCCAACTGACGGGACCTCAGGATTTCGACCTCGGTGTCCACCACCGCCGACTCGGCTGTCAGGCCCGACAGCACCGCCTCGGAATCGACCACCCGAGCCCTGCGGGTGTCGATCGTCAGGCTGGCGACGGCCGTATAGAGCGTCGGCTGCATCCGGATCGCCGCCATGGTCGCGACCGTGGTCAGCAGGAACACGGCGCACGCCAGCCACAGCCGACGACGCACGACGCCGATCAGCCGATGCAGGTCCACGCCCTCTCCGATCGCGCCGCGCCAGCCGGCCGGCGCCTGCAGCCCTGCGTCCATCGATCTCCCCCTCCCGCACCCGGTCAGAACCGGGCGACCAGCGCCCCCGCCAGTCGATTGATCTCGAACCCCGCCCCGGCCGACCGCCCCCGCGACGATCGCTGCTCATGGATGCCGGTAAGGCGCACTCCATACCGTCGGTTGAACAGATAGCTGGCTTCGAGGGCGGTTGTGAACCGCCGATCCTCCCGATCCACGTCATTGTAGGCCTGGCGTCGCCATCCGATCCGCGCGCTCAGGATCAGGTTGCGCAGCAGTTCATGATCCACCGCCAGGGCGACGCGGCTCGATAAGGATGCAGCCGAGCCGAGGCGCTCCGCATCCTCGACCGTTCGATCCCCCGTCAGGGTTACCGTCGTCAGTTGCGTCGGAAACCACTCGACCCTGGCCGTCGCGGCTACGCCCTGGATGTCGCGAATGGCGGGATCGTCAAACGCCTGTCGAACATGGCCGGCCGCGATCTGGGCGCGGATCAGCGCGCCCACCTCGAAGTCGGCGCCCAGCAAGGCCTCGCCGCCTGCCGAGTCCCTTCCTCGCGCACTGTCATAGTCCCGCCGGTCGGCGCTGCCCTGCACGAACAGGGCGACTGCGGGCGTGACGGCATAGTCGGCGCGCCCGGTCAGACGCGACACCGTCCGGTCGCGGTGATCCTGATCGACTTCTTCGCCCGCTGCTGTTTCGCCATCGCGGAAGTCGAGACGGCGTTGCTCGGCGCGCAGCGTGGTCCTGAAACGACCGGAGACGCGTCGGCCCTGCAGATGAAGCTCGCGCGCCTCGATGACGATCGGTTCGGCGCTGACGTCGGGCGCATCCACCGCGCCGCGCGGCTCGGCTCGCCTGGACAGGCCGGCGCCGAACGCCAGGTCCATGTCACGCGTCAGGTCCAGCCGGCCGGACAGGTCGAGCGATCCATCGCTGCTGTCCTCACGCGATGCAGACGCATGGCGGCGCGCCACGCCATCCGCCTGGACGACCAGCGCATGACGCGACCACGTCGATCGCAGCGATGCACCCGCGGCGAGCCGCAGGAGGCTGTCGGCCACCCGATCGGCCGGCGCGGCGTAGAGGTTGTCGACGATCTCGGTTCCGACCTCCGCGCGGGGGCGCAACACAAAGCCGCCCAGGCGCGCGCCCGTGGCTTCATATTCCGGATGCGGACGGTCGCGCACGGCCATGCCCCGGTCCCGCTCGAACAGCGGCGCCGGCTGAGCGCTGACCTGCGCCATCGCGTCGGACGCCCACGTCGACGCAGCGAGCAGAACCATCGCCACGGCGAGCCGCCGTTTCCTTGCCCCCATGTCGCCCGCCCCCGCCGGCCCGCGTCGTCCCGCCTTGGCTGGCGAGCGCGACCACGCCTATGGTGCACTAACGGTATGGGGGCTGAAGATGAAGGCGCAAACGCTTGGCGCGTGGACGATGGTCCTTGTCGTTGCGATGGGCGTCGCGGCCAACGCGCCGGCCTCGGCCGGGCCGATCCAGACGCCCGAGCGTGTCGTGCCCGAGTATCGGCTCGGGCCCGGCGACCGCGTCCGCGTCACCGTCTTTGGTGAAGAGGCGCTGGGCGGGACCTTTGTGGTGGACGGCGCGGGCGCCGCGTCCCTGCCGCTGATCGGCGAGGTGCGGGCCGGCGGCCTGACCGTGGCGCAATTCAGGGACGGCGTGGCCGCCGCCTTGCGAGACGGCTATCTGCACGAGCCGCGCGTCTCGGCCGAGGTGGTGAACCACCGTCCCTTCTACATCCTGGGCGAGGTCAATCGGCCCGGCGAATACCCATACGCAGCAGGTCTGACGGTGATGAGCGCGGCCGCCACCGCCGGCGGCTTCACCTACCGCGCCAACACCCGCCGGGTGTTCATCAAGCGCGTGGACGAGAACGCCGAGCAGGCCTATCCGCTGACCAGTTCCACGCCGGTCGCGCCCGGCGACACCCTGCGCATCGGCGAACGCTATTTCTGACGCGACGGGCGGCGTTCGGTTAACCGCGATTAAACGGCTTTTCCCCAAGGGTCCCAGGCGATGTCCGGGGCCCCGCACAGCAAGCGCCTGCTGAAGACGACCGTGGCGGCCGCCGCGGCTGGCGCGGTCGCGCTTGCGCCCGTTGCGCCGTCGCTGGCGCAGGAGGCGGCGCGCGGCGGCGCGCCCCTGTCGGTCGATATCGGCCGCACCGCGGATTTCACCCGCGTCGAGTTCGGCGGCGTCATCGGCGGTCGCGCGCAGGTGCGGCGTCAGGGCGACGCCGTGATCGTGCGCATCGGCACAACGGCCGCGCCCGACATTTCGCGTCTCAAGGTCGATCCCCCGGAAGGCGTCGCTTCGGTCGAAACGCGCGCGGTGCGCGGCGCGGCCGAGGTCGTCATCACCCTGGCGGAGGGCGCGCAGGCCCGGTCCGGCGTCGCCGACGGGGCCGTCTGGCTGAACCTCTATGCGCCGGGCAAAGCGCCCGAAGGCGAAGAAAAGCCGAAGCCGGCGACTCAGTCGGTCGTGCCGGTGCGCGCCACGAGTTCTGCGGACAAGACGGTGCTCTCCTTCGGCTGGAGCACGCCGGTGGGCGCGGCCGTGTTCCGGCGGGGCGAGGCGGTGTGGATCGTCTTCGACGCCGCCGCCAGGATGGATCTCGCGGGCGCCAAGGACCTGGGCCCGGCCAAGGATGCGCGCTGGGCCGCCGGTCCCGACTATTCGGTGGTGCGGATCGCCGCGCCGGACGGCCTGGCGGTCACCGCACAGGGCGAAGGCGGTCTGTGGACCGTGACGATCGGCGGATCGCCCGCCGGCGCATCGGGTGTCGAGATCGGCCGCTCCGACGACGGCTCCGCGACCCTGACGGCGCGCATGGCCGGGGCCACCAAGACGGTGTGGCTGACCGATCCGCTGGTCGGCGACCGCTTCGCCGCCGTTACCGCGCTTGCGCCCGGCAAGGGCCTGGCCGAGGCCCGTCGCACCGTGGACCTGTCGCTGATCCCCACCGCCCAGGGGCTGGCTGTCGAAACCGCCACCGACGACCTTCAGGTCGAGGCCGCCGGCGACCTGGTGACGCTGAGCCGCCCGGACGGCCTGATGCTGTCGCCGCCGTCCGCGGTGCTTGCGGTCGGCGACCACGCGGCCGATGCGCCGAAAAAGGCCGATCATCCAGGCCTGATCCTGGCCGAGTGGTCCGAACTGGGCGAGGACGGCTTTTCCGAACGCCAGCGCCAGCTTCAGGATGCGGCCGGCGAGGAGACCTTGTCGGCCAAGGACGATCCGCGCGCGCCGATCGAGGCGCGCATGGCCTATGCCCGCTTCCTGGTCGGCTCCGGTCTGAACTTCGAGGCCGTTGGCGTGCTGAACGCCCTGGTGGCTCAGGCCCCGAACATGCTTGGCGAGCCCGAGGTGCGCGGCCTGCGCGGCGCCGCGCGCGCGGCGATCGGCCGGCTGGAGGAGGCGCAAAGCGACTTCTCAGGCGCGGCCCTGGCCAACGATCCGGCGACAAGGGTCTGGCTGGGCTATATCGCCGCCAATCAGGGCGACTGGGCCGGCGCGCGGACCGCCTTTGCGGCAGGCGCCTCGGTGATCGACGACTTCCCCAAGGAATGGCGCGCCCGTTTCGGCGCCGCCCACGCCATGGCCGCCATCGAGACCGGCGATCTGGACGCCGCGCGCCAGCTTCTCGCCTACAGCTTCAGCCAGCAGGCCCCGGCGGCGGACCAGTTGACCGCGCGGCTGGTGCAGGCGCGCCTGTTCGACCTCTCCGGCGACAAGAACCGGGCGCTCGCTGTCTACAAGGCCGTGGCACGCGCGCCGCTGGACGGCATCGCCACCCCCGCCAAGCTGGGCGTGATCGGGCTGGAGCTGGACAAGGGCGCCCTGCCCGCCAATGAAGCCGCAGCGCAGCTGGAGCAGCTGAAATGGCGCTGGCGAGGCGACGCGACCGAACTGGCCGTAATCCGCAAGCTGGCCGACATCTACCTGCGCCAGGGGCGCTACCGCGAGGCGCTGGACGCGCTGCGCAGCGCGGGCAAGCGGATGGCGCGCATTCCAGGCGCGTCCGACATCCTCGCGGACCAGTCCAACGCCTTTCGCGCCCTGTTCCTGGACGGCGCGGCGGACGGCCTTCAGCCGGTGCAGGCCCTGGCGCTGTTCTACGACTTCCGCGAGCTGACGCCCGTCGGCGCCGACGGCGACGAAATGGTGCGCCGCCTGGCGCGTCGCCTGATCGACGTGGACCTGCTGGACCAGGCGGCCGAGCTGCTGAAGCACCAGGTGGACGCGCGGCTGGAGGGCGTGGCCAAGGCGCAGGTCGCGACCGATCTTTCGACCATCTATCTGATGGATCGCCAGCCTGAGAAGGCGCTGCAAGCCATCTGGTCCTCGCGCACCACCCTGTTGCCCAGCGCCATGAACGCCGAACGCCGGGCGCTGGAGGCCCGCGCCTTGATGGACCTGGGCCGTTTCGACCACGCGCTGGAGGTGCTGGACAAGGACCAGAGCGCCCCGGCACGCGAAGTCCGCGCCGACATTCTGTGGAAGCAGCAGAAGTGGGCCGAGGCCGCCGCCCTGTACGAAGCCCGCTTGGGCGACCGGTTCGCCGATCCGTCGCCACTGAAGCCGGTCGAGGAAAGCTGGCTGGTTCGCGCCGGCGTCGGCTATTCGCTGGGTGGAAACCGGCCCGCGCTGCAGCGTCTGCACGGACAGTATTCGCCGTTCATCGCCAAGGCTCGGTCCGCCAACGCCATCCGCGTGGCGCTGGATGACAGCCTCTCGGGCGTCGCGGGCGCCGGCGACTTCGCCGGGCTTGCGGGCGGCGCCGACACCTTTGTCGGCTGGGTCGGCGCGATGAAGGACGACTTCAGAAAGGAAACGGGCGGGGCCTGAAAGGCGCCCGCCCGTCGAAACGCAGCTTCGATCCGCACCGGCGGACCGGATCGGCCTTAGCCGTTCACGGCGTCCTTCAGCGGCTTGGAGACGCGGAAGCGCACGGCCTTGGAGGCGGCGATCTTGATCGTCTGGCCGGTAGCCGGGTTGCGGCCCTCGCGCTCGGCGCGGTCGGCGGTGTCAAAGACGCCCAGGTTCGAGATGCGGACGTCGCCGCCTTCCTTCAGGCTCTTGTGGATGTTCTCGACGATCGAGGTCAGCACCTTGCCGGCGTCGCCTTGCGACACACCGGTGTCCTTGGCGACGGCGGCGATCAGTTCGGCTTGAGTGGTCATGAGGATTTATCCATTGCAATCGCCCCCACGGGGCGAGACCCGCCGATCAACACGGAAAAGCGTCGCCTTGGCAAGTGCGGATACGGCGCAAACCCTTGCGGGGCGGGCCTCAGCCGCCTCCGGCCGCCCGCTGGAAGCTTTCCACCAGACTGCCCGCGACCAGCCGCCAGCCGTCCACCAGCACAAAGAAGATCAGCTTGAACGGCAGGGACACCACTACCGGCGGCAGCATCATCATGCCCATCGACATCAGCACGCTGGCGACCACCAGATCGATCACAAGAAACGGAATGAACAGGAGAAATCCGATCGAGAACGCCTGCTTCAGCTCCGAGATCATGAAGGCCGGAGTGACCACGCGCAGCGGCAGCTCCTGCACGTTCTGCGGCGCTTCCACCTGGCTCAGGCGGGTGAAAAGGGCTAGGTCGGCGCGGTCCACCTGACCCAGCATGAAGGTCTTGACCGGCTCGGACGCCGCATCGAACGCCTGGGGCAGTTCCATCTGCTGATCCAGCAAGGGGCGGATGCCCGAATCATAGGCGTCCTGCCAGGTCGGAGCCATGACGATCGCCGACAGGAACAGCGCCAGCGACACCAACACCGCGTTCGGCGGCGACTGCTGCATGCCCAGGGCGGTCCTCAGCAGCGACAGCACCACCACGATCCGCACGAAACTGGTGGTCATGATGACGATCGACGGCGCCAGCGACAGCACGGTCATCAGTCCGACCAGTTGCACCACTCGCTGAGTCAGGCCGGAGCCGGTGCCCAGGTCGATGTTGATGGCGGATCCGGTCTGCGCCGCCTCCTGCGCCAGCGCCCCGAGCGGCCAGGCCAGGCACACCAGCGTCGTGAACAGCGACAGCAGCGCCGCCCGCTTCAGTTCGGCGCCGGTGGGGATGGAGAAGATCCTCTCCCTCCCCGCCCCGGGGAGGGTGGCTGAGCGTAGCGAGGCCGGGTGGGGGCGGCCGGGCGACACATCGCGGGTCCGTGCGTCCTTGCCTTGCCGCCCCCACCCGGTCGCTCCGCGACCACCCTCCCCGAAACGGGGAGGGAGAGGGTTGAACCGGCGATTCACTTGCCGCTCCCGATCTGGCGCGGCTCGATCAGTTCGCGCCCTTCGCCCAGCAGGATCAGCCGCTCCTCGTCGTCTACCCGCACCAGCACCAGCCGGCGCGCCGGATCTAGCACCAGGGTCTCGACCACCTGCAGGCGACGCTCGCCCCGCTGGACCTGCAGCCGGGCCAGCAACTGCGGCGCATAGCGGCGCGCCGCCCAGGCCGCCAGGCCGATGATGCCGAGTGTAAAGGCCAGGCCGAACACGGCGCGGGCGAGATCAAGGAAGTTCATCGGGCGTGTCGTGGGAGCGGCGCGCACCCCGCGCGTCGTTGGCGACTGTTAACCAGCAGGGTTAACGAGCCGTTGAGATAACCCCGCGTTAACCAGACAGGCGGCATTTTCTGCCTATCGGGTGCGATCGTCGCGCTCTCGGAGGCCGTCATGGGCGTCGCCGACCTGCCGCTGCTGCAACAGATCAAGGGTCGGCTCGGCTGGCTGGACGAGCGCCAGCGCGTGATCGCCCAGAACGTCGCCAACGCCGACACGCCCGGCTACGGCGCCCAGGACCTGAAGGCGCCGCCCGCCTTCGCCGACGCCATGCGCGGCGGCGGCTTGCCGATGGCCCAGACCCATCCGGGCCACGCCGGCGGTCGCGTGGAGATGCTGCGAACCAGCAACGCCCACATCGCGCCGGCCGGCTCGCGCCTTCGCTACGACCCGATGAAGGCGCCGGACTCGGAGACCACCATGGACGGCAACTCGGTGGTGATGGAGGAGCAGATGCTGAAGATGGCCGAGAGCCGCATGGCCTACGACGCCGCCATCGGCTTCTACCAGAAGTCGATGAGCATGATCCGCCTGGCCGCGAAGAAGCCCGGCGCGTGACGAAAGAGGCCTGATCAATGCCCGACCCCATCACCCCCCGCAACAACGCCATGGCGGTCGCCGCCAGCGCCCTGAAGGCCCAGCAATCGCGCATGCGCGTGATCGCCGAGAACATCGCCAACGCCCAGTCCACCGCCGACGCGCCGGGCGGCCAGCCCTATCGCCGCCAGGTGCCGGTGTTCCAGGCGCGCGAGATGGACGGCATGACCGGCGTGTCCCTGTCCCAGGTGCGGTCCGATCAGAGCGAGTTCAAGAAGGACTACGATCCGACCCATCCGGCGGCGGACGCTCAGGGCTATGTGCTGCGGCCCAACGTCGACACCCTGGTCGAGGCCATGGACATGCGCGAGGCCCAGCGCGCCTACGAGGCCAATCTGAACGTGATCGAGACCGCGCGGACCATGGAAAGCCGCACCCTCGACATCATCAAGCGCTGACGAGAAGGGCCTGATCCATGAACCCCTTGATGGCCGCCCGCGCCTATTCCTCCATCCAGGGCGGCGCCATGCCCAGCGCGCCCACGCCGGCCGCGTCCGGCGGCGGCTTCGGAGACATGGTCCAGAACGTCATGCAGGACATGACGCAGCAGACCCGCGCCGCCGAGACCCAGATGACCCAGTCCATCGGCGGCCAGGGCAATCTGATCGACGTGGTCACCGCCCTGTCCTCGGCCGAGGCGTCGCTGGAAACGGTGATCTCGGTGCGCGATCAGGTGATCAACGCCTACAAGGAAATCATGGCCATGCCGATCTGATCGCGGGTGGACCATCGGTCCCGGCGACACCTTGCGCCGTTCGGCGCATTGAAGACGGCATGAGCGACCATCCGCGCCTGAGTTCCCTGTCCACCGGCCTGCGCTGCCGCTGCCCGCGCTGTGGGGAGGGGCCGTTGTTCAAGGGCTTTCTGTCGCTGCGCGATCGCTGCCCCGCCTGCGACCTCGACTTTGGCTTCGCAGATCCGGCGGACGGCCCGGCCTTTTTCGTCATGTCGGCGGTGGGCGTGGTCGGCATGATCGGCTTCATGATCTTCGACTTCACCGTGCAGCCGCCCGTGTGGGTGCACCTGTTCACCACCCTGCCCGTTCTGGTCGCCCTGTGCCTGGGCGCGCTTCGCCCGTTCAAGGCCTGGATGGTGGCCGAGCAATATCTGCACAAGGCGGAGGAAGCGCGCTTCGACCGGCCCGTCGACCAGCCATGAACGGTTACCTGTTTCTGGCCGGCGCCATCGTGGCCGAGGTGATCGCCACCACCGCCCTGAAGGCGTCGGACGGCTTCACCCGTCTGGTCCCGTCGGTGATCACGGCCGTCGGCTATGCGGTCGCCTTCTATCTGCTGTCGCAGGTGCTGAAGACCATCCCGACCGGCGTCGCCTACGCCATCTGGTCGGGCGCAGGCATCGTGCTGATCACCCTAATTGCCTGGCTGGGATTCGGTCAAAAGGTGGATGCGGCAGCTATCGCCGGCATGGTCCTGATCGTGGCCGGCGTCGTGGTCATCAACGTCTTCTCCAAAGCCCAAGCGCACTAGGATCAGGCGCACCAGGATCAGGCGCATCAGGGCTCGACGATCGTCAGCTCCGGCCAGCGCGCCTTGGCCCGCTCCACCACGCGGTTCCAGTCCTTGGCCAAGGGCCTGAACGGATTAGGCCGGATCACCATGTCGAACACGTCCGCCAGCCCGAATGGCGCGACAACCGTCAGCGCGTCGTCCGCCTCAAGCCGCACGCCCACGGCGAACGCCGGCGCCACGAAGCGGGCCAATGCCTCGCCCGTGCTGTCCAGGGGCCCGTAGGCCTCGCCGAACTTGGCCGGAAACCACAGCGGCACTCGCGCCTGGTTGCGCACTTCGACCCGTTCACGCAGACCGGGCTCAAAGGCGTCGGCCACACGCCGGATCACCGCATCCTCGGCGTCCCACGAGGTGTCGGGATCGAAATAGCCGATGTCGAAATCCTTGACGCCCTGCCCCGGCGGCCTGCCGGTCAGAGCGTTCCAAACCGACTGGTAGACCGCGCCGGAGAAGACCAGCCAGTCCGGCGGGTCGAGGTCGCGCATCGTCCTCAGCACCGTCATCAGGTCGGGATCGGCCCGAACGATCTCGATCAGCCGCTGTTCCAGGGAATCGCTCATCCCGCATCCAATAAGGCCCCGCCTCGTTGATCGGGAGAGGAAAGGAGGCGTCCATGTCGATCGCCAAGGTTTACGCCAATCTGTCGTGCCGGGACCTGAACACCAGCACGCGCTGGTTCACGGCCCTGTTCGGGCGCGATCCGGACACTGCGCCGATGGCCGGCCTGCACGAATGGGACTGCGGCTCCGGCGGGCTTCAGCTGTATGAAAAGCCCGAGCACGCGGGCGCCGGCACCCTGACCCTGATCGTCGATGACATCGCGGCCGAACGCGCGCGGCTGGATGCGGCGGGCCTGGTGGTGGCCGAGGTCGAGGCGGCCGACTACACCACCATCATGCGGCTGCGCGATCCGGACGGGAACCTGGTGGTGCTGGCCCAGCCGAACCCCGCGGCCGGCGCCTAACCCCTGACCGGCCAGGCGTGGTCCAGCGGACCGTGGCCGCCGCCGAGGCCCGGCGCGAGGCGGATCGCCTCGCCGACATAGGCCCAGGCTTCGGCCACCGCGACCTCCAGCGGGCGGCCCATCGCCAGCCCCGCCGCACAGGCGCTGGCCAGGGTGCAGCCGGTGCCGTGGGTATGGCGGGTGTCGATCCGCTCGCTTTCCAGCACCGTCTCGCCGTGGCCGGTGAGCAGCAGGTCGATCACGACGGGGCCCGGCACGTGGCCGCCCTTCATCAGAACCGCCCGGGCGCCCAGCTTCAGCAGCGCCTCCCCCGCCCGCCTCTGCCCGTCCAGATCGGCGACCTCCAGACCCGTCAGGGCCTCGGCCTCGGGCGCATTGGGGGTCAGAAGCGCCGCACGCGGGATCATCAGGCGCGCGACCGCCTGCACCGCCTCGTCCGGCAGCAGCGGATGACCGCCTTTGGCCACCATCACCGGATCGACCACGGCCGGCGCCTTGGCCTCGTCCAGCAAGGCGGCGACGGTTTCCACCACCTCGACCGAGCCGAGCATGCCGGTCTTCACCGCATCCGCGCCGATGTCGTCCAGCACAGCGCGCGCCTGGGCCGCGATCAGATCCAGCGATAGCGGATGCACGCCGTGGACGCCCAGCGTGTTCTGCACGGTGATCGCGGTGATGGCGGTCGCGGCGAACCCGCCCATCATGGTCACCGCCTTGATGTCGGCCTGAACGCCAGCTCCGCCGCCTGAGTCCGAGCCGGCGATAATCAGAACGCGGCCCAAAGGACTGATCGCCATCAGTGCGCCCCTGAGAACAGCTTCAGGCCGACAATGCCGGAAACGATCAGCAGGATGCAGACAAGGCGCACCGCCGTGGCCGGCTCGCCATAGACCAGGATGCCCACGCTCGCCGCGCCCACCGCGCCGATGCCGGTCCAGATGGCGTAGGCGGTGCCGATCGGCAGCCGCTGGGTCGCCACCCACAGCAGGAACATGCTGGCCCCAAGCGCCGCCAGCACGCCCAGCGACGTCAGCGGCCGGCTGGGCCCGACGTTCTTCAGGCCGGACGCCCAGAGCACTTCCAGAACACCGGCGACGACTAGCGTCAGCCACGGATTGATCGACATTATCCAAGTCATGCCCGGGACATGGGACAAGCCGGGACCAAGGGCAAGCCGCAGATCAGCCCAGAGGTCGGGCCAGAGATCAGGCCAGAGATCAGGCCAGCGGCCCCTTGAAGATGAAGAAGGCGCCCAGCGCAATGAAGCCGAAGCCGACCAGATGGTTCACCGTCAGCTTCTCGCCGAGGTACAGCACCGAAAAGCCCGCGAAGACCGCGAGGGTGATCACCTCCTGCATCGTCTTCAGCTCCGCGGCCGAATAGACCTGATGGCCGATGCGGTTGGCCGGCACCGCCAGCCAGTATTCGAAGAACGCCACGCCCCAGCTGGTCATTACCGCGATCCACAACGGCTTGGGATTGCCCTTCAGATGGCCATACCAGGCAAAGGTCATAAAGAGGTTGGACGCGACCAGCAGCAGGATCGGCGACAGGTAAGGGCTTACGGGCATCGCGGTCTCAGTCCAGAAGCGGGCGAGCGACACGCGAGGCCTCGACCGCCGTCTGCACCTTCAGCGCCTGAACCGTCTCGCGCACGTCGTGGACCCGCACCATGCGGGCGCCGCGCCGCGCCGCCTCCAGCGCCAGCGCCAGCGAGCCGCCCAGCCGGTCGCCGGCCTCCACCGCCGTGTCGTCGATGGCGCGGATCGTGCGCTTGCGGCTGGCGGCGTAGAGAACGGGAAACCCCGTCTCCGCCAGCACGTCCAGCCGCGCGGTCAGGTCCAGGTTGTGCTGCAACGTCTTGCCGAAGCCGATGCCCGGATCGAGCCAGATGCGCTCGGCGGCCACGCCGGCGTCCATCGCGGCCTGCGCCCGCGCGACCAGATGATCGCGCACCTCGGCCACCACGTCGCCATAGCGCGGATCGTCTTGCATGGTGCGCGGCTCGCCCTTCATGTGCATCAGCACCACCTCGCAGCCCAGCTCGGCGGCGATGCCGGCGCCATCGTGAGAATGGCCGAGCGCGGTGACGTCGTTCCACATCGTCGCCCCGGCAGCAACGGCGGCACGCACCACGCCCGGCTTCATGGTGTCGATGCTGATGCGGCCGCCCCAGCGTGCGCGGACGCGTTCGATCACCGGCGCGGTGCGGTTGATCTCCTCGGCCTCGCCGACCGGCTCTGCGCCCGGCCGGGTGCTTTCGCCGCCGATGTCCAGCACGTCCGCGCCCTGCCCGGCCAACCGCAGCGCATGGTCCGTCGCCGCCTCCACCGACGCCCAGCGCCCGCCGTCGGAAAAGCTGTCGGGCGTGACGTTGACGATGCCCATGACGAGAGGCCGCATGGTCATGGGGTCTTCTGCGGATAGACCGTCTCGCCGCGCTTCAGCATGGCAACAAGCCTTTCGAGGGCGCGGGCGCGTCCGGCGGGCGTCTTCGGCGCCTCGGTGCGGAAGATCAGCGCAAAACGATTCTGCGCGGTCAAGCCTTCGAACATCGCTCGCGCGCCGGGTTCGGCGTCGATGGCCGCCAGCAGGTCGTCCGGCGCGACCGCGCCGCGGATTCGGTAGGCGGCCTCCCACCGGCCGTCCGCCTTGGCCGCCTCGACCTGTGCGAGCCCGTGCGCCGTCATACGGCCGTCGGCGATCAGCCGTTCGACGTTGGCGACATTGACCTGGCTCCAGACGCTCTTTTTGCCGCGAGGGGTGAACCTCTGAAGGAAGCTGACCTCGTCCAGACCCTTGCGCACGGAATCGATCCAGCCCCAGCACAAGGCCTCGTCAACGGCCTCGGCCCAGGTGACCGAAGCCACGCCCGACCTGACCTTGAACATGCGAACCCACACCTCGGATTCGGACATGTGGCGCCCGGCGAGCCAGTCGCCGAACGCCGCGCTGTTTTCGAAGGCGCGGATCCGGTCCGGGTCTACGACGATCGGCGCCATTCGCCCTCCGCGCGATCAGGCCCGCCGCCGTCGCCGGTCGGCGGGCCCAGAGCCTCAGTGCACCGTCGGCACGCTGGTCGTGGCGGGCTTGGCGACGGGCACGGCGATCTCGGTTCCGTCCGACACCGGCGTCACCGGCACCGCGACCGAAGGACCGGCGTTGGGGAAGTTGTTCTCGTCGCGGTTCGGGGCGACGCCCTTCTCCAGCAGGTCCTTGATCTCCTCGCCCGACATCGTCTCGTATTCGAGCAGAGCCTGCGACAGCTTTTCGTGGTCGCCCGCCTTTTCCGTCAGGATGCGGCGCGCCTCGTCCCAGCCCTGGCCGACGATGCGCTTGACCTCGCCGTCGATGATCCGAGCCGTCTCTTCCGAGACGTTCTGGCTGCGCGCCACCGAGTGGCCCAGGAACACCTCTTCCTGGTTCTCGCCGTAGGCCACGGTGCCCAGCTTGTCGGAGAAGCCCCAGCGCGTGACCATGGCGCGCGCCAGCTTGGTCGCCTGCTCGATGTCGGACGACGCGCCAGAAGTAATGTTCTCCAGGCCGAAGATCAGCTCTTCCGCGACCCGGCCGCCGGCCATGATGGCGATGCGGTCGATCATCTGCTGGTACTTCATGGAATAGCGGTCGCCTTCCGGCAGTTGCATCACCATGCCCAAGGCCCGGCCGCGCGGCACGATGGTCGCCTTGTGCACGGGGTCGGCCATCTTGACGTTCATGGCGACGATGGCGTGTCCCGCCTCGTGATAGGCGGTCAGGCGCTTTTCTTCCTCGTTCATCGCCATGGAGCGACGTTCGGAGCCCATCAGCACCTTGTCCTTGGCGTCCTCGAAGTCGCGGTGCGTGACCATGCGCCGGTCCTTGCGCGCCGCCATCAGGGCCGCCTCGTTGACCAGGTTGGCCAGGTCCGCGCCCGAGAAGCCGGGCGTGCCGCGTGCAATGGTCTTGACGTTGACGTCGGCGGCCAGCGGCACGTCCTTCATGTGGACGCGCAGGATGCGCTCGCGCCCCGAGACGTCGGGGTTCGGCACCACCACCTGGCGGTCGAACCGGCCGGGACGCAGCAGCGCCGGGTCCAGCACGTCCGGACGGTTGGTGGCGGCGATCAGGATGATGTTCTCCGACGCCTCGAAGCCGTCCATCTCGACCAGCAGCTGGTTCAGCGTCTGCTCGCGCTCGTCATTGCCGCCGCCCAGACCGGCGCCGCGGTGACGGCCGACCGCGTCGATCTCGTCGATGAAGATGATGCAGGGGGCGTTCTTCTTGGCCTGTTCGAACATGTCGCGCACGCGGCTGGCGCCGACGCCGACGAACATCTCGACGAAGTCCGAGCCGGAGATGGAGAAGAAGGGCACGCCGGCTTCACCAGCCACAGCGCGGGCCAGCAGCGTCTTGCCGGTGCCGGGAGGGCCGACCAGCAGGGCGCCCTTGGGAATCTTGCCGCCCAGGCGCTGGAACTTGCCCGGGTCCTTCAGGAACTCGACGACCTCGGTCAGCTCTTCCTTGGCCTCGTCGACGCCGGCCACGTCGTCAAAGGTCTTGCGGCCCTTGTGCTCGGTCAGCAGCTTGGCCTTGGACTTCCCAAAACCCATGGCTCCGCGCGCCCCGCCCTGCATCTGGCGCATGAAGAAAATCCACACCCCCACCAGCAGGACGATGGGCAGGATGCCGATCAAGAGGCTGGCCCACCACGACTGGCGCGTGGTCTTGGCGTCGACGTTGACGCCGGACTGCAGCATCTGCTCGACCAGCTGCTCGTTGGGATACGGGGTGGTCGCGGTGAAGCGGCCGTTGTTCCGGTAGACGCCGGTCACTTGGTCGCCGCGCACGGTGGCCTCGCGGATGTCGCCGGCCTGGGTGCGCTGCACCAGCTGGGAATAGGTGATGGTCTCGGGCCGGCCGGCGGCGCCGGGGCCGCCCACCGCGCCGGTCATGGCGCCGCCCTGCGACACTGCCGCATAGGCCGCCAGCAGCCCCAGGATGATGACGCTGGTGATCGCCAGATTACGCAGGTTCATTGATGTCCTCGGTCGTCCAGCAGTCGTCCCCCGACCGCCGGTCCATGTGTTCTGCGCCAAGACATAGGGGGTTCCAAGGCCCTTCGCCATCTGCGGGCGAACGCAGATCGTCCTCATGCGTCGTTTCGCCCGACGCCCGGCTGAGCGCCAGACGCAGTCGCTGCGCCGTCAGCCCGCGAACGGACACCGCCTCGGAGCTCAGGACCGGGCCGCTTTTTTCATGCATCAGCACCGGCCAGGACGCGCGGGCCGGCGCCGGCAGACGCGACAGGCACGCACGGTCAAGGTCCGACAACTGCGCCATCCGCCCCTGCGCCGCCGCGACCGCCCAGCCCGGCTCGCGCGCCTGCAGCTCGATCCGCCCGTCCCAGACCGTCGCCGTGCCCGGCTGCAGGACCAGAGGCTCCGCCGCCCGCCGCCTCAGCTCGCCGGCCTCCCGCAGGATCGCCAAATCCGGCCCCTTCGCCTCCAGACGCGCCCCGGACAGGGTGGCCACGAAGTCTTCGCCCGACGCCAACCGGCTCATCAGGGCCTGCAGCTGTTCTCTCCGCGGCTGCGCCTCTCCGCCGCCCGCACAGACCAGCGCCGCCGCCAAGGCTTGGCGGCCGACCTGACGCGCGCAGCGGAAGCCTTCGCCGTCGATGGCTTGCGGAGGGTCGCCCAACAGCGGGCGTCGCGCCGAACCGACCGCGGCGGCGGCCTCCCCGGCTAGAGCGAGGCGGGCGCGGGCGCGTCCATACCGGGGATCGTCATTGGCCGGATCGTCGATCCAGCTGCTGCCCCGTGGGCCCAGCCAGCGCCGCAGCGGCTCGCGCCGCTCGGCCAGCATCGGGCGCAACAGCATCAGCCCGCGCCCTTGCGGCCACACGGGCGACGGCGACCATTCGCGCATGCGGCCCAGCGTCGAGCCCCGCGCGCGCATCCATTCGGCCTCGTCCACATCGTCGGCGGTGTGGCCGAACAGGACCACGCGGGCGCCCGCGTGTCGGGCCGCGTCGGCGATCAGGCGGTGTCGCGCCAGGCGCGCGGCGGCCGTAAGCCCCGTCTCCGGCTTTGGCCCCTGCCAGGCCAGCGCCCGCCACTCGGCGCCGCAACGACGGGCCTGCGCCCCTGCGAACGCAGTCCACTCGCCGCTGAGCGGATGCAGTCCGTGGTCAACCGTTAGGGCCAGCAGCCGCCGCCCGCGATCCTTGGCCCAAACCGAGGCGATCTGCAGCAGCGCCAGAGAGTCGCCGCCGCCGGACAGGGCGACGCACACCGGCGCGTCGATGTTGCGGCTCAGGCGCGCATCCAGCCGGGCGCAGACCCGCGCTTCGAGGTCCGGTTCGATCAGGCGGCGCACGCCGCGCGGGTGCGGGTCTGGGTCGCGCGGGTCTTCAGCGCGGCGGGGGCTTCCGGATAGCGGCGCGTGAACTCCGACAGGGCCGCGCACCCTTGCGTCTTGCGGTCGGTGGCCAGAAGCGCGTCCGCCAGCTTCAGCGTCGCCTCCGGCGCCCAGGCGGTCTTGGGCCAGTCCTTCAGCGCGGCGGCGTAGTAGGACACCGCATTCGCCCGGTCGTTGGCCTGAACGCTGAGGTCGCCCAGACGCAGATTGGCCTCGCGCGCCTCGGCCGCCTCCGGCCAGGTCACGATCAGCGTCTCCAGCGCCCGCACGCCGCGCGGCCGGTCGCTCGACAGCAGCCGCACCGCCGCCGCCAGGTCGCCCGGCGCGGCGCCTGTGGGAGAGTTGGCCACGATGGGAGCGTTCAGTTCGGCTTCAGTCTCCAACTTCCCCACCCGCTCTTCCGCCTGCGCCAGGCGGGTGCGCAGGGTCTCGTTCGCCCGCTGGGTTTCATCAAGCTGGAAGGTCAGGCGCTCGCCGTCGGCGTTCACCCGCTGAAAGGTCTGCTCCAGATCCTGCAGCCGCTGGTCCATGGCCGCGACGCGCCCCTGCAGCGCGACCACCTCGGGGTCCGGCTGCACCAGCACGGGCTCGCCCGCCGCGTTCCGCTGCGTCAGCGCGCGCTCCAGCCGACGAACGTTGCGGTCCAGCTGATCCAGGCGGCGCACGTCCCACTGGATCGCCGGCAGAGGCGCGGTCTGGGCGACCACCGCGCCGCCGATCAGGCAGACGCCGACGGCCGTCATGGCCAAAACGCGGGGAGACACGGAAAGCTTGATCATGGCCGGATTGCTCCCACCGATTTGCGGCGCGGGCAAGGCCCGGAATACGCCCTCAGTGACCGAGGCCCAGATAGACGATGGCGGCGACGAACAGGCTCACGACGATGGTGCTGAAGTTCAGCAGGAACATCGTTCGCCAGCCGGCCGACCACCACGACAGGCCATAGGCGCCCTTCAGCTGGGCGAACATGTGCACGGGGACCGCCAGCATGGCCAGAAAGGCGGCGGGCACGGCCAGACCAGGGATCATGCCCGCCAGCACCAGCGCCATCAGCAGCATGGCCATGAAAGTCAGTGAATACAGAACAAAAACGCCGTGGTCGTACAGAGTAAAGCCGCGTCGCCACAAGAACAGCAGGGCCATGAACGGGATCGACAGCGGCACCAGCAGAAAGGCAAACTTGTAGATCGTCTGCTGCAGCTTGTAGAGCGCCAAGTCGGGATTCTGCAGCTTCTTGACCAGCACTCCGCCTAGGCCCTTGCCACGAATTCTGTTCTCGGCCGCCATATCCTTGATCTGGGCCTGCCAGCTGCCGGGCTTCAGGCCGTCTGCGCGGCCGTCGCGCGCCTCCTGCTCCATGCCGGTCAGCCGCGCCCTTTCCTGTGCGACCAGAAACTCGGCGCCCTTCAGCGCCTCCTGCGCGATGCGACCGTCCTGTTGCGCCATCTCGGCCCGGACCTGGGTCAGCGCGGTCTCTGCCTCCTGCACGTCCTGACGCTGCTCGGCGATCCGTTCGGTCATCGGCTGCTCCTCCGCCTCGCGATGCGGGGCGAAGGTCAGGGCGAAGAACATGACGAAAATTGTGAATAAAAACATCGCCAGCGGCGAGACATAGCGCGTGCGCCTGCCCTCCACCCATTCGCGCGTCAGCCGGCCGGGGTTGAAGGCCAAAAGCGGCAGGGTGCGCCACACGCGGGCGTCGAAATGCATGACGCCGTGCAGCAGCTCCTCGCCGAGGTGCAGCAGGGTCCGGTGCGTATGCGCGGGCTGGCCGCATTCCGGGCAGAACTTGCTGGACACCTCCGCCCCGCAGTCGGCGCAGCGATGCCCCGCCTCGCCCGCATGGCCCGCAGGTCTTTCGATCGCGCCGGCGATCAGCCCCGCCGACACCATGCCGCCCGCCGCATCCACGTCCATGACGATCCCCCCGAACCTCGGGACCGATCTAGCCGCCCATCCTCGTCTGCGACAAGCCGCCGCAACGAAAAGAGGCGCCGGCCGCAGCCGACGCCTCTTCACGCTGGACCTGCTCTGCGTCCTTAGCGCTGGGCGCCGGAGACGATGGCGGTGTGGGCGTTGCGGTTGCGGGCGAAGGAGTCTTCGGTCGATCCTTCCGCGATGGGCCGTTCCTTGCCGTAGCTGATGGTGTCGATCCGACCGGCCGGGATGCCGCGATTGATCAGATAGGTGCGAACCGCCTCGGCGCGGCGCGCGGCCAGCGCCAGGTTGTATTCGCGCGTTCCGCGTTCGTCGGCGTTGCCTTCGATCCGCACCGCGACGCCGGGATAACGCTGCAGCCACTGGGCCTGGGCGTCCAGGCGCGGAAAGGCCTCGGGACGCACCTCATAGCTGTCGAGGTCGAAGTAGACGCGGTCGCCGACGTTGACCACGAAGTCCTGCTCCGACCCCGGCGCGCCGGCGATGCTTCCGCCCGTGACCGGCCCGGTCGGCGCGGTCGGATAGGCCGGGTTGGTCGCGGGGCCGGACGGCACGGCGCCGGCGTCAGGCGTGGCGCCCTGCGCGGGCGGGCGACGGTTGCAGGCGGCCATGGCGGCGACGGCCACGCCGATCAGGGCCAGACGGCCCAGGCGGGACTTGGAAGCGGCGGACATCATGATGGGGTCGTCTCCTGAAGGTTCTTCTTTTTGAGGACGGCGGCCTCAAGCTTTGGCGTTGCAGTCTGCGCGAGGCCCGTGGCGCGCGCCATAGGCCTAACGCAGGATTGATCAATCAGGCCGGGCAGGCGTCGGCGCCGCCCAGGCCCGCGCTGGCGCTCTCGTCCAGCAACGGCGACCAGGCCGGGTCCGAACCCCGTCCGTTGTAGCCGGCCTGGGCCACCACGCGGCCGGACAGGTCCACCGTCCACAGGCGGGTGTCGCCGCCCGGCGTCTGGCGCGCGAACATGACGTAGCGGCCGTTCGGCGCCCAGCTGGGGCCTTCCTCGAAATAGGACGACGACAGGATGCGCTCGCCCCCGCCGGAGGGGTCCATCACGCCGGTTGAGAACCGTCCCCCGCCCTGTTTGGTGAAGGCGATCAGGTCGCCGCGCGGACTCCAGGCCGGCGCGGTGTAGATGCCGCCGCCGCGGCTGATCGGCCGCTGGCTGGAGCCGTCCGACCGCATCACATAGAGCCGCGCCGATCCGCCCCGGTCGGAGGTGAAGACGATCTGCGACCCGTCCGGGCTGAACGACGGCGAGGTGTCGATGCCGGGATCGGTGGTAAGGCGCGACAGCTGGCGGCTGCGCAGGTCCATCACATAGACGTCGGTGTTGCCGCGCCGGATGATCGAGAACGCCACCTTGGACCCGTCATTGGAGAAGCGCGGGGCCAACACCTGTCCGTCGAACTCGCCAAGCGACTCGCGACGACCGGTGGTCAGGTTCAGCAGATAGATGCGGCTGTAGTCCTTGCCCAGCGCCACATAGGTGATCTCGTCCGGCTGCGAGGTCGAAAAGCGCGGCGACATGATCACCTCGTCGCCCTGCGTCAGATAAACCGGGTTGTAGCCGTCCTGGTCCACGATCGCGAGGCGGCTCATGCGGTTCAGCTGGGTGCCGCTTTCGGAAACGAACACCACGCGGGTGTCGAAGAAGCCGGCCTCGCCCGTCATGCGCTGATAGATCAGGTCGGAGATCTTGTGCGCGATGCGGCGCCACTGCTCAGGCGTCGCGGTGAACTGATAGCTGACGATCTGGCACTGACGATAGGGATCGTAGAGGCGGAAACCCACGTCGTTGCGACCGTCAGGGCGCGGCGTCACCGCCCCGTACAGCACAGCCTGCGCGCCGATCTGCGTCCACTGCGGGAAGTTGGGGGCGTTGGCCAGTGTCAGGCCCGTCTCGATGAAGCTGGACGGGTTCAGCGGCTCAAAGAAGCCCGACCGCTTCAGGTTTCCGCTGACGACGTTCGAGATGTCCGACCCGTTCTGCCCGCTGAACGGCACAACGGCGATCTGCAGCGGACGCAGCACGCCCTGATCGATCTCGACCTCTACCGGCTGGCCAGACTGCTGGGGAGACGCCGGCTGCGGGTTCTGCGCCATCAGCGGAGAGGCCATCGCCATGGCCGCGACCGAGGCCAGAAGAAGGTTCAGACGCATTGCGGGCTCCGTGGGTCGTGCAGGATCGCGCCCTTATCGCCGGGCGACGGCGCGACCGCCAGCTTCATGGTGAATGGGGCGACTTTCGGGCCTGGGGGTTCGCGTTTTCGTCAGGCGCATCCGCCTTTTGCGGATGCTCGCGCAGGGCCGCGTCGCGCCGCCAGGGCCAGCGTCCCTCGATCTCGGTTTCCAGCGAGAAGCTGAGAAAGGTCCGGATCAGCACCACCCCGGCGAGCAGCCCCACGCTCTCGACCGTCAGCGGCGAGGTCACGGTGGCGATGATGTCGGCGCCGACCAGCAGCTCCAAGCCGAGCAGGATGCCCCGCCCAAGGTTGGCGCGGTAGCCGTCATAGGCCCTGGCCCAGCCGCCGCCCTTGAAGCCGTTGACCAGGTAAAGCACCGTGGCCAGCACCACCGCCAGCAGCAGCACGCCGACGCCGAACAGCTCCAGCGCCGTCGCCGCCTGTCGCGCCAGGTCGATCAGCGGGCCGTGGCGATCTTCGGACAGAACGGTCGAGGGGTTCATGCCTCATCGAACCGCCGGCGCTTGTCACCTGTTCCCGCACGCTCTCTCAGCATTGAACGAAGGCCTGTAGCGCCCTCCCTCAAACCCAGACGGCACGTCGAACGGCTGAGATGCGATAAGCGCTCTGACGGCGCCATCCGCCACAGCCCTCCATACAGATCCGCTTTGAGGCGACACCAACGTGGGACCCGCCACGATCCGGCCGTTGGGCGACAAGGTGATGTCCATCTGGATTCGCATCTGGTTGACCCCGACGGTTTGACAGGGCGGATTCCAGTTTTGGTAGACCCTCGCGAACGAGGCGGTGAGTTGCGGTCCGGCTGCCTGGCTGGCCTGGCCGGCGCCCTGCTGCCCGGCCGCCGGGCGACCCCGATTGGCGCCGGGGTTCGGGCGTCCGGCCAGGGCGTCCAGGTCGAGGCTGGGTTCGGTACGCTGGGGCGCCGGCCGGCTCGGGGCTGGGCGCGCTGGCGCCGGGTTCGGCCGAGCGGGCGCAGGGCGCGGGGGCGTCGGCTGGGCCTTTTGAGGCGGCGTGGGCGCTGGGCGGGGCGGCGTCGGGCGCGGCGCCGGACGAAGCGATGGCGCAGGCCGGGGCGTCGGGGCGGGCGGCGTGGGTCGCGGGGTCGGCTGCGGCGGGGCGGGCGTCGGCGGCGTCGGTTCGGGCGTCGGGGGAACCGGATCGGGCTGCTGCACCGGCGCGGTGGCGGCGTTGTCCGGCGACGGCTCGGGCTGCGGATTGTCGGCGGCGGCGGCCGCGATCTCGGTCTCCGACACGATGGAGACCGGCACCGAACTGACCAGCGGCTTGGGGTCTTCCGGGTTCCGCTCGGGCCAGGAGAAGAAGGCGAGCGCGGCCACGCCCAGGTGCAGGGCGACGGATCCGAGAACGGCCGGGCTCGGACGACGCAAGGGGCTCAGGCCTCCGGCGCCGTGTCGGTGATCAGGTTCATCTTGGTGAAGCCCGAGGCGGACAGCCGCGCCATCACCCGCGCCACCGCCTGATACGGCGCCCGGCCGTCCGCGCGCACGAACACCGGCCGCTCGCCGGCCTGCTCGGCCCCGCCGACTTCCTGCAGCAGGCGCGGCGCCAGTTCCTCGAACGGCGTCTCGCTTTCGGCGATGAACACGGCGCCCTGCTGGTCGATGGAGACGCTGAGCGGCTCGTTGTTGGTCTCGACCGCGCTGGCGTCCGTCTGCGGCAGCTCCACCGGCACGCCAACGGTCAACAGCGGCGCCGAGATCATGAAGATGATCAGCAGCACCAGCATCACGTCCACAAGCGGCGTGACATTGATCTCGGTCAACGGGCCCTTGCGCCCCCGCCGGCCGCGACGGCCGCCGCCGCCCGATCCCCCGCCCATGGCCATGGCTCAGACCGTCCGGTTCAGGGTGATGCCGTCCGACGGCGGCGGGGGCGGCGGGGCCGCGCCCGGCGAGCCGAGCCGACGCGCCACCGCCGCCTGCAGATCGTCGGCGAAGCTTTCCAGCCGTCCGGTGAACTTGCCCGCGTCGATCGAGAACTTGTTGTAGGCGATATAGGCCGGAATAGCCGCCGCCAGGCCGATGGCGGTGGCGAACAGCGCCTCCGCGATCGCCGGCGCCACGGTGGTCAGGTTGGTGTTGCCGGCCGCTGCGATGCGCCCAAACGCGTTCATGATGCCCCACACCGTGCCGAACAGGCCGATGAACGGCGAGGCGGTGGCGACGATCGACAGCACGCCCAGACCCTTTTCGATGCGCTGGCCCTCGCGTGCGATCAGGCTGTCCATGGCCCGGTCGATGCGGGTCAAAAGCAGGCCGCCCTGCTCGCCGTTCAGCGCGCCCTTCTGCCGGGCCTCACGCCAGTCCGACAGGGCGATCACCAGCATGCGCGGCAGGGCGTGCGACGGGTTCGGCCCCGCCTGGTTGGCGACCTCTTCCAGCGAACGGCCGGACGACACCGCCGTCTCGAAATCCTCCGCCTGCTTGTTCAGCGCCGTGAAGCGGAAGGCCTTGTCGATGATGATGGTCCAGGACCAGACCGAGGCCGCCGCCAGGCCGATCATCACGCTCTTGACCACCCAGTCGGCGGTCAGAAACAGCTCAACGGGATTCATCATCGAGGCGTCGACGGCGGCAGTCATGCAGGGGCGCTCCGAGGGACGGTGAACAGGCGTCCTTACCAGCGGCAGGACGTGTTCTTTGTGTGGCGAAGCCTGCCTCTAGCCGTCCGCCCCGCCGCCGTCACCTCACAGAGGAGTCATCCCGCCAACCTTCACGGTCGATGGCTCAGGGTCTATGGAGGCGACCATGACGTCCGCCCCCCTCCCCGACGCCGGCCAGAACTGGGTGGACCGCCATGCGCCGGAGGGGTTGAAGCCGTGGCTGAAGCTCGGCCGCTTCGACCGTCCGATCGGCATATGGCTGCTGCTGCTGCCGGGGTGGCAGGGCATCGCCCTGGCGCTGGCGCAGTACGGCAAGGCGCCGGGCGCCTATGAGCTGTGGCTGTTTGTCGGTTTCGGGATCGGCGCCTGCCTGATGCGGGCGGCGGGCTGCGCCTTCAACGACATCGTGGACCGCGACTTCGACGCCCGCGTCGCCCGCACGGCCCAGCGTCCGATCCCGTCCGGCCGCATCTCGGTCAAGCAGGCCTGGGCCTTCGTGGTGGGATGCAGCCTCGTCAGCCTGCTGATCCTGCTGACCCTGCCGACCGTTGCGATCCTTTTGGGCGTGGGATCGCTGGCGTTGGTCGCCGCCTATCCGTTCATGAAGCGGATCACCTGGTGGCCCCAGGCGTGGCTGGGCCTGACCTTCAACTGGGGCGCCCTGATGGGCTTCGCCTCCGCCCTGCCGCTGGCCGCGGCGCCCCTGCTGCCGCCCGAGATCGCCGGCGAGTTCCGACCCTTTCTGTGGCAAGGCGCGCCGACGGGCGACCACGCCGTGGGTCTCGCCTGGCAGGCCTACCTGCCCGCCGTGCTGCTGTACCTCGGCGGCGTGTTCTGGACGCTGGGCTACGACACCATCTACGCCCTGCAGGACATCGAGGACGACGCCATGGTCGGGGTGAAGTCCTCGGCGCGTCGTCTGGGCGCGGGCGTGCGGCGGGGCGTCGCCGTCTTCTACGCCCTGGCCGCCCTGCTGGCCGGATGCGCGCTCGCCTCGGCCGGACTGGGCGTTCTGGCCTGGACCGGCCTCCTCCTCTACGCCGGACACCTGGCGTTTCAGGTCGTGCGGCTGCGAGCGGACGATCCCGCCCTGGCCCTGCGCCTGTTCAAGTCCAACCGCGAGGCGGGGCTGCTGTTGCTGTTCGCCATCGCCGCCGGCGTCCAGACCGTCGGCGTCTTGGGCGCCGCCTCTTGATCCCGGAACAAGGAGCCTCACCGATGACGCCGTCCCGCCTCTTGCTGATCGGATGCGCCCTCGCCGCCTTCGCCGGATGCCAGCGCCGCGAGGAGCCGGCGCCCCCGCCGCCCGCCGCCCCGGCCGCCGCGCCTGCGCCCGCCCTGTCGAACGAACCGCTGAGCTTCAGCGAACAGACGCCCTACGCGACCGTCCGCCTGACCTTGCCGGAAGGGGTCCGCACCCAGCCCCAGCTGCATGCCGCCCTCTACGCCTCGACGGTGCGCGAACTGCGCCAGTTCATGGAGGGCGCCCAGGCCGACCGCACCGAAGCGGGCTCGGACAGCGACCTTCCGCCCTACGAGAAGACCATCACGGTCGAGCCGGGCGCCGACGCGGCCAAGCTGTTCAGCCTGAAGCGCACCGATTACGACTATTCGGGCGGGGCGCACGGCAATACCCTGTTCGCCGGCGTGCTGTGGGACAAGGCGGCCATGCGCCAGATCGCGGCCGCGGACCTGTTCCGCCCCGGCGTCGATGCCGCGGCGCTGGACCGCGCCCTGTGCGATGCGGTCAACACGGCCAAACAGGTGCGCTCGCCGGGAACGGAGCGGCTGACGCTGGGTCGCGGCGACACCTGGAACTGTCCGCGCGCCCTGCAGACGCCGATGGCGCTGGAGCCGTCCGCCGGTCAGCCGGGCAAGGCGGGCGGGCTGGTGTTCCTGATCGGACCCTATGCGGTCGGGCCGTATGCGGAAGGCGCCTATGAGGTCGTCCTGCCGCTGAGCGCCTTCCAGGCCCTGCTCAACCCCGCCTACGCCAGCGATTTCGCAGGCGCTCCGGCCCGAACGGGCGACGTGACGCCGCGGGAGGGCTGAGGGCGGCCTCCCCCTCCACCATGCTTCGCATGGTCCCCCTCCCCCAGAGGGGGAGGAGCGCATTGTTCGACAATCCTCCCCCTTTGGGGGAGGGGGACCGCGCCCGAAGGGCGGGGTGGAGGGGGCCCGGCTCTCGCCCCTCAGTGCCCGTCCGCAGTCTGCATCAGCTCCACCAGCACCCCGCCCATTTCTCGGGGGTGCAGGAACACCACCGGCGTGCCGTGCGCGCCGATGCGGGGCTCTCCGGTTCCCAGCAGGGTCACGCCCTTTGCCTTCATCTCGGCGATGGCGGCAGTGATGTCCTCGACCTCGAAACAGACGTGGTGCTGGCCGCCGCGCGGGTTCTTGGCCAGGAAGCCGACGATCGGGCTAGTGTCGTCAAAGGGCTCGATCAGCTCGATCTGGGCGTTGGGCAGGTCGACGAAACAGACCTTCACCCCCTGCGCCGGCAGGTCGAACGGCTCGCCGATGCGCGTCGCGCCCAGCACGTCGCGGTACAGCCGGATCGACTCGGCGATCGACGGGGTGGCGACGCCCACGTGGTTCAGCTTGCCGATCATGCGGGCTCTCTTCTCGGCGCCGGCTGGGCGTAGCCGAGCCTCTGGTTCAGCTTTTCGATCAGGTCGATGGCCGTGTCGGCGATGGCTGAACCGGGCGGATAGACCGCCGCCGCCCCCATCTCCAGCAGCGGCTGGACGTCCGAGGGCGGGATAACGCCGCCGACCACGATGGTGATGTCCGGCCGTCCCAGCTTCTCCAGCTCGGCCTTAAGCTGAGGCACCAAGGTCAAATGCCCGGCCGCGAGCGAGGAGGCCCCAACCGCATGCACGCCCTTCTCCACCGCATCGCGCGCGGCCTCGGCCGGGGTCTGGAACAGGCTGCCGGCCGTGACGTCGAAGCCCAGGTCGCCATATCCCGTCGCCACGACCTTCTGGCCGCGATCGTGACCGTCCTGACCCAGCTTGGCGATCAGGATGCGCGGCGGCCCGCCGTCGTTCTCCACAAAGGTCGCCACCATCTCGCGAGCGCGGGCGAAGCGCGGATCGCGTCCCGCCTCGCGCGCATAGACGCCCGAAACCGTCTTCACCGAGGCCACGTGCCGGCCGAACGCCGCCTCCAGCGCGTCCGAAATCTCGCCCACCGTCGCCTTGGCCCGCGCGGCCCGCACCGCCAGTTCCAGCAGGTTCGCCTTGCCGTGCGCGCCCTGGGTCAGGGCGCCCAGCGCGGCTTGCGTCTCCGCCTCGTTCCGTTCGGCGCGCAGGCGCTTCAGCTTGTCGATCTGACGGGCGCGGACCTCGGCGTTGTCGACCTTCAGCATCGGAATGTCGTCGGGCGTATCGCTGAGATAGCGGTTCACGCCCACCACCGTCTGCTGGCCCGTGTCGATCCGCGCCTGGGTGCGGGCGGCCGATTCCTCGATCCGCATCTTGGGCACGCCGGCCTCGATGGCCTTGGCCATGCCGCCCAGCGCCTCGACCTCCGCCATGTGGGCGCGCGCGCGTTCGGCGAGTTCGTGCGTCAGCCGCTCGACATAGAAGCTGCCGCCCCAGGGATCGATGACGCGCGTCAGGCCTGTCTCCTGCTGCAACAGGATCTGGGTGTTGCGTGCGATCCTCGCCGAGAAGTCGGTCGGCAGGGCCAGCGCCTCGTCCAGCGCATTGGTGTGCAGGCTCTGGGTCTGGCCGCCGGCCGCCGCCATGGCCTCGACCATGGTGCGACTGACGTTGTTGAACACGTCCTGCGCCGCCAGCGACCAGCCCGACGTCTGGCAGTGCGCGCGCAGGGACAGCGAGCGCGGGTCCTTGGGCGAAAACGCCGTCTGCACCGCCTCGGCCCACAGCAGGCGCCCGGCCCGCATCTTGGCCACCTCGGTGAAGTAGTTCATGCCGATGGCCCAAAAGAAGCTGAGCCTTGGCGCGAACCGGTCCACGTCCATGCCGGCCGCCACGCCCGCGCGGATGTACTCCAGCCCGTCAGACAGGGTGTAGGCCAGCTCGATGTCGGCCGAGGCCCCCGCCTCCTGCATGTGATAGCCGGAGATGGAGATCGAGTTGAACTTCGGCGTCTCCTGCGCCGTCCAGGCGAAGATGTCCGCGATGATCCGCATCGAGGGCTCGGGCGGATAGATGTAGGTGTTGCGGACCATGAACTCCTTGAGGATGTCGTTCTGGATGGTCCCGGTCAGCGCCGCGTGCGGCACGCCCTGCTCCTCGGCCGCCGCGACATAAAGGGCCAGGACCGGCAGCACCGCGCCGTTCATGGTCATCGACACCGACATCTGGTCCAGCGGAATGCCGTCGAACAGGGTCCGCATGTCGTAGATGCTGTCGATCGCCACGCCCGCCATGCCGACGTCGCCGGTCACGCGCGGGTGGTCGGAATCGTAGCCCCGGTGCGTCGCCAGATCGAAGGCGATCGACAGGCCCTTCTGCCCGGCCGCGAGATTGCGGCGATAGAAGGCGTTGGACTCCTCGGCGGTGGAGAAGCCCGCATACTGCCGGATCGTCCACGGATTGCCAGCGTACATGGTCGGATAGGGGCCGCGCATGAAGGGCGCGAAGCCCGGCAGGCCGTGCTGGGCCTCCAACCCTTCCAGCGCCTCGGGCCCATAGGCGGGCTGCACCGTCAGCCCCTCGGGCGTCCGCCACGGCTCGCGCGCCTGACCCTCTCCCGTCGGGGACAGGTCCAGCCGGATGGAGGAGAAGTTCGGAAAGGTCATCGGGCGTTCGCCTCGTGCGGCTCGGCGAAGCGGATGGGCGTCAGCGGCTCGCAGACGCGTTCGACAGACGAGGCGGTCGGGCGCAGCGCCTCGGTGGATGCGGGGCGCGGATCGGCGTCCTCGAACCTGGTCACGCCGACGATCTGAGCCGATCCGTCGGCATAGGCCTTCTCCCGCAGGGCGCGTGCGCGGGCGATGCGCGGCTGGATCACCCCGCCGCTGAGGGCCTCGATCACCCCGCCTTCCGCCTCGATCATCTGGAACTCGGCCCATCCGGCCTCGGCCAGCTCGCGCGTGCGGCTGTCCAGGAACCAGGAGCCGGCGGCGGGATCGTCCACGCGGCCGAGGCTCGCCTCCTCCATCAGCACCAGCTGGGTGTTGCGCGCCTGTCGCCGGGCAAAGGCTTCCGGTCGCCCGGAAGCCGTGGTGAAGCCGTCCAGCACCACTACGTCCGCCCCGCCCACGCCGCCGGCGAAGCCCGCCGCCGTCAGCCGCAACAGGTTCGGCCACGGATCGCGCGCCGCCAGCATGCGCCTGGACGACCGCGCCTCGATCACGGCGGGCGTCTCCCATCCCAGGGCCCGCGTCAGGCTGCGCCAGATCAGGCGCATGGCGCGGATCTTGGCTAGGCTGTCGAAATACTCCTGATCGACCGACAGGCCGACCACCGTGCCCGCAAGCGCCCGTTCCAGCGTCATGCCCGCCTCCAGCGCCGCCCGCGCATAGGCCACGGCCGAGGCGGCGGCGAAGGCCAGCTCCTGCGCGATCGACCCGCCCGCCTCGTGCGCGACCCGGCCCGAGGCCAGAAAGAAGCTCGCTTCCGGATAGGCGCCCGCGTGCCGCTGAGCGGTATTGGCGGCCAGCATCAGGTGCTCGTCCACTGAGCGCGGCGAGCCCCCGGCCTCGGCGAAGGCGCCGATCGGATCGAGGTGGAACCGCAGCTTCGCGCGAGGCGCCCCCTTGGCCGCCACCGCCAGGGCGTTCGCCGCATCGGGCCCGTCTATCCCCGCATCCAGCGCGACGGGCGCCAGCTCAACCGCCACGCCGTCTAGGGCGCGCCGCAGCGGCTCGGAGTCATCGAGCACCGCCCCGGCCAGCAGCACCGACGCCGCCCCGCCTTCCAGTTCGGCCAGCACCGCCGCATTGACCGCCGCCGGATCGTCGCCCTCGACCGGCGCGCGCAGGTCCCAGGCCCGACCGTCCGCGTCGGATGGACGCGGCGCGGACAGGGGCTGCACTCCGCTCGCCGCCGCATACAGGGGCCGCACCGCCAGGCCGTCGGCGTCCAGGTGGACCAGGCTTTCGATCGGCAGGTCCTTTAGCGCCTTTTGCGCGGCCTCCCGCCATTCCAGCGGCGTGGGGACGGGAAAGGTCACGGTCAGGCCAGCTCGACCGCCATGGCCACGGCCTCGCCGCCGCCGATGCACAGCGACGCCACGCCCTTGGAGCCGCCCCGCGCCTTAAGCGCCGAGATCAGGGTCGCCAGCACCCGCGCGCCGGAGGCGCCGATCGGATGGCCCAGCGCACAGGCGCCGCCGTTCACATTCACCTTGGCGTGGTCGATGTTCATCTCGCGCATGGCGATCATCGGAACCACCGCAAAGGCCTCGTTGATCTCCCACAGGTCCACGTCGTCCACCGACCAGCCCGCCTTCTTCAGCGTCTTCTGCATCGCCGGCACAGGGGCGGTGGTGAAGTGACCGGGCGCATGCGCGTGCGCGGCGTGGCTGACCACGCGCGCCAGGATCGGCAGCCCCAGCGCCTCGGCTGTGCTCTGGCGCGTCATCACCACGGCGGCCGCGCCGTCCGAGATCGAAGACGCGTTGGCGGCGGTGATGGTCCCGTCCTTGGAGAAGGCGGGTTTCAGCGTCGGGATCTTGGCCGGATCGGCCTTGGTCGGCTGTTCGTCGACGGCGACCGTCTCCACGCCCTTGCGGGTCTTGACCTCGACCGGGACGATCTCGGAGGCGAAGCCGGCTCCGGTCGCGGCGGCGCGGGCGCGGTTCAGGCTTTCGACCGCATAGTCGTCCATGGCCTGGCGGGTGAACTGGTATTCGGCCGCCGTCTCCTCGGCGAAGGCGCCCATCAGCTTGCCCGTGTCATAGGCGTCTTCCAGCCCGTCCAGGTACATGCTGTCGGAGATCACGTCGTGGCCGATCCGGGCGCCGCCGCGGTGCTTGGCCATGACGTAGGGCGCGCCGGTCATGGACTCCATACCGCCGGCCACGATCACGTCGGCGGTCTCGGCCTTCAACGCATCGTGCGCCATCATCACGGCCTGGAGGCCCGAGCCGCACATCTTGTTGACGGTGGTCGCCTCCACATGCTGGCCCAGCCCGGCGCCGATCGCCGCCTGGCGCGCCGGCGCCTGGCCCAGACCGGCCGACAGCACGCAGCCCATGTAGATCTGCTCGACCTTGTCGGCCGAAACGCCCGCGCGCTCGACCGCCGCCCTGACCGCGACGGCGCCCAGTTCGGTGGCCTTCACGCCGGACAGCGCGCCTTGGAAGCCGCCCATCGGCGTGCGCGCGACGGAGCAGATGACGACCGGATCGGACATGATGTTTCCCTGAACTTTCTTGTTGTTCTGCAGCTTACTGGAATTCGACAAGCACGTCGTCGGCGGCCACGGGGTCGCCGGCCTTGGCGCCGACGGCCTTCACCACGCCGTCGCGTTCGGCCTTCAAGATATTCTGCATTTTCATGGCTTCAATGATCGCGACCGTTTCTCCGGTCTTGACCGCCTGGCCGACGCTGACCGGCACCGAGACGACCAGCCCCGGCATCGGCGATTGGATCAGCTTCGAGGTGTCGGCGGCCTGCTTCTCCGGCAGGCGGGCGAAGAACTCGGCCGCACGCGGGGTCATAACCCGCACGCGCGCCCTGGCCGCCCGGTGACGGATGTCGAAGCCGTCGGCGACGCGCTTCACCTCGGCGGTGAACGGCTCGCCGTCCAGTTCGGCGCGGAACTGCGGCAGGCCCGGCCGCCAGTCGATCTCGGTCAGCCGCGCATGTCCGCCGCCGGTGAAGGCCAGGAGCAGCGCCTCGTCCTCGTCGTAGCTCAGGCTGACGCCGTGCGGCGCCTTGTCCACCAGCACGATCCAGTCGGTGCGGTCGGACGGATAGCCCGCCTGTTCGCTGATGATCTCGTGCATGGCCATGCCGGCGGCGATCAGGATTCCTGTCTGGCGACGAACGGGGGTCAGGCCGTGGAAGCCGTCGGGGAACTCGTCCTTGATGTAGCTGGTCGACAGATTGCCTGAGCGGAACCGCTCCTGATCCATCACCGCCGACAGAAAGGGGATGTTGTGCCCCAGGCCCGACAGGTGCGTGTCCTCCAGCGCCCGCGCCATGCCGTCCACGGCCGCGTCGCGCGTCGGTCCCCAGGCGCACAGCTTGGCGATCATGGGGTCGTAGAACATGCTGATCTCGTCGCCCTCGCGCACGCCGGAATCGTTGCGGACGGTGTAGCCGTCCTGCTCGCCCTCCTCCGGCTGCTCATAGCGGACCAGCCGGCCGATGGAGGGCAGGAAGCCGCGATACGGGTCCTCGGCGTAGATGCGGCTTTCGATGGCCCAGCCGTCGATCTTCAGGTCGTCCTGCCCGAACGCCAGCGCCTCGCCCCAGGCCGAGCGGATCATCTGCTCCACCAGATCGACGCCGGTGATCAGTTCGGTGACCGGATGCTCGACCTGCAGCCGGGTGTTCATCTCCAGGAAGAAGAAGCTCTTGTCCTGTCCGGCCACGAACTCGACCGTGCCGGCGGAATCGTAGTTCACGGCCATGGCCAGGGCGACGGCCTGCGCGCCCATGGCGGCGCGGGTCTGTTCGTCCAGCAGGGGGGACGGCGCCTCCTCGATGACCTTCTGATTGCGGCGCTGGATCGAGCATTCACGCTCGAACAGGTGGACGACATGGCCGTGCTTGTCGCCCAGCACCTGGATCTCGATGTGGCGCGGATCGACGATGAACTTTTCCAGGAACACCCGGTCGTCGCCGAAGGCGGCCATGGCCTCGGCCTTCACGGCGGCGAAGCCCTCGGCCATGTCGTCGTCGCCGTGCGCCACGCGGATGCCCTTGCCGCCGCCGCCGGCCGAGGCCTTGATCATCACCGGATAGCCGATCTCACGCGCGATATTCACCGCCTCGTCCGGCGTCTCGATCAGGCCCATATGGCCCGGCACGGTCGAAACCCCCGCCTCGGCCGCCAGCTTCTTGGAGCTGATCTTGTCGCCCATGGCCTCGATGGCCTCCGGGTTCGGCCCGATGAAGGCGATGCCCTCGTCCCGCAACCGCCGCGCGAAGCCCGCGTTCTCGCTCAGGAAGCCGAAGCCCGGATGCACGGCCTGCGCGCCCGTTTGGCGCACCGCCTCCACGATCTTGTCGGCAAGCAGATAGGACTGCGCCGCAGGCGCCGGCCCGATCAGCACCGCCTCGTCGGCCATCTCGACCGCCAGCGACCCGGCGTCGGCCTCCGAATAGACCTGCACAGTCTGGATGCCCATCTTGCGGCAGGTCTTGATGATCCGAACCGCGATCTCGCCCCGGTTGGCGATGAGGATTTTGGAGAACATTGCAAATCTCAGTCGATAAGGTTTCAGGTCTTAGCCAAACGCTGCAGCGCTGCCATGTAGCGGTAAATCTCTTCTCGCTCGTCCATAAACCCTTGCTTAAATTCACCTGCCGACAGACCTGACTTAACTTGCGTAAGACCAAGTTTTTTCAGATAATTTCTGACGACCGGACCTGCAAACGTCCTAGTTTTCTTACTGAACTTAACACCACCAACATCCGTGTTAATGCTAAACGACCGTCCACCGTCGGTTTTTTTCACTCTAGCTCCCGCCAGTTCCGACATCTTGATGAAGTCATTTGCAGATGTTGTGCCAAATCTATTGTCTAGCGCCTCAGTATTTTGAGACAGCCATTGGGAAATTTCGATCACAATCTGATCGACATTTCTTGCATTGCTATCCGGAAAATTATCAGCGGTCACATCTAGCGTGAAATTATATAGCAAATCATCATCTACATTCCGGCACAGAACCTTGTCATTTCTATGCAAAGAAGTGAGCATAGCAACGAGAGCAGTTCTCTTGTTTCCGTTATGGAATGCGTGATTTTTTATAAGGCTATGAAATAGAGCTGCGGTTTTTTCGGTAAGCGTTTTGTACTTATCCACACCTCCAATCCCAGTGTGCGGCCTTTGACACGCAGACTCTAGCAACCCCTCGCTCTTCACACCTGGAGGCGAGATAGGATCTTCGGATTTTTCAAATACATCTACAAGCTCAAAGTGTATTCGACGAACATCTTCTACATTAGGAAACCACATAATGCCTCACAACGGAATATTGTCGTGCTTCTTCCAGGGGTTCTCCTGGACCTTGTTCTTCAGCGTCCGCAGCGCCTTCACCAGCCGCCGCCTTGTCCCGTGCGGCATGATGACGTCGTCGATGTATCCCAGCCCCGCCGCCACGAACGGGTTGGCGAAGCGCTCCTTGTATTCGGCCTCGCGGTCCGCCAAGGCGTCAGGATCGCCGGCCTCCTTGCGGAAGATGATCTCGACCGCCCCCTTGGCGCCCATCACCGCGATCTCGGCCGAGGGCCAGGCGTAGTTGACGTCGCCGCGCAGGTGTTTGGAGCTCATCACGTCATAGGCGCCGCCATAGGCCTTGCGCGTGATCACCGTCAGCTTGGGCACGGTGGCCTCGGCATAGGCGAACAGCAGCTTGGCCCCGTGCTTGATCAGGCCGCCGTATTCCTGGCGCGTGCCGGGCATGAAGCCGGGCACGTCCACCAGCGTCACCAGCGGGATGTGGAAGGCGTCGCAGAAGCGCACGAAGCGCGCGGCCTTGCGGCTGCTGTCGATGTCCAGCACGCCGGCCAGCACCTGCGGCTGGTTGGCGACGATGCCCACCGGCTGGCCGTCCAGCCGGCCGAAGCCGCACACGATATTGCGGGCGAAGTCGGCGCCGATCTCGAAGAAGTCGGCCTCGTCCACGACCTTCCCGATCAGTTCCTTCATGTCGTAGGGCTGGTTGGGATTGGCGGGCACCAGGGTGTCCAGGCTGGGCTCGTCCCGCTCCGGCTCGTCATAGCTGTCGCGCACCGGCGGCTTTTCGCGGTTCGACAGCGGCAGAAAGCCGATCAGGCGCCGCACCTCGGCCAAGGCCTCAAGGTCATTCTCGAACGCGCCGTCCGCCACGCCCGACTTGCCGGCGTGAACGCGGGCGCCGCCCAGGTCCTCGTGGCTGACCACCTCATTGGTGACGGTCTTCACCACGTCGGGGCCGGTCACGTACATGTAGGAGGTGTCCTTCACCATGAAGATGAAGTCGGTGATGGCGGGCGAATAGACGTCGCCGCCCGCGCACGGGCCCATGATGACGCTGATCTGCGGAATGACGCCCGAGGCCAGCGTGTTCTGCAGAAAGATGTCGGCATAGCCGGCCAGGCTCTCGACACCCTCCTGGATGCGCGCGCCGCCGGCGTCGAACAGGCCGATGATCGGCGCACCGTTGGTCAGGGCCATCTTCTGGATCTTGACGATCTTGGCCGCGTGCGCCCCCGACAGCGATCCGCCGAAGACGGTGAAGTCCTTGGAGAAGACATAGACCAGCCGCCCGCCGATGGTCCCGCGCCCGGTCACCACGCCGTCGCCGGGGATGCGCTGCTTTTCCATGCCGAAGTCGTGGGAGCGATGCTCCACGAACATGTCGGTTTCCTCAAAGGAGCCTTCGTCCAGCAGCACCTCGATCCGCTCGCGCGCCGTCAGCTTGCCCTTGGCGTGCTGGGCCGCGATGCGCGTCTCGCCCCCGCCCAGCCGGGCGACCGCGCGCCGGCGCTCCAGTTCGTCGATGATCGACTGGCTCATAGACATCCTCGCCCTGATGCGACGCCGTCGCCGCCGTGGATCGACGGTCGCGGTTCGCGTGCGCCGGACGCCGCATGCGCCCGTCCCGACCCTCTGCGCCGGTCGTTCGATCCTGTGAAGGGGCGCCCCCAATGTCAAACCGGGGCAAGGACTTGCCGGCGACGGCGAATAAGGCGCGCATGGGGGCAACAGCCGTCCCGCTGAACCGTTTGCAGGCCCATGCCGTCCGTCGCCGATACGCCCTCCCAAGCCTCGCCCCCGCCGGCCGACACGCCCCCCGCCATGCCGACCTCGCCGTGGGCCCTGCCGATCTTTCGGGCGGTGTGGCTGGCCAGCATGGCGTCGAACTTCGGCGGACTGATCCAGTCGGTCGGCGCCTCGTGGATGATGACCTCGCTGGACGCCTCGCCCCAGATGATCGCCCTGGTCCAGGCCTCGACCACGCTTCCGATCATGCTGCTGTCGCTTTGGGCCGGAGCGGTCGCGGACAATCTGGATCGACCCTGGGTCATGCTGTCGGCGCAGGGCTTCATGCTGACGGTGTCGATCGTGCTGGCCGCCTGCGCCTGGGGCGGGGTGCTGACGCCGTGGCTGCTGCTGGGCTTCACCTTCCTGATCGGCTGCGGCACCGCCATCAACAATCCGGCCTGGCAGGCCTCGGTCGGCGACATGGTCCCGCGCTCTGTCCTGCCCACCGCCGTGGCGCTGAACAGCATGGGCTTCAACATCGCCCGCAGCCTGGGTCCGGCCATCGGCGGGGTGATCGTCGGCACCTTCGGCGCGGCGGCGGCCTTTCTGACCAACGCCTTCAGCTATGTCGCCCTGATCGTGGTGCTGGCCCGCTGGCGCCCCGCGCGCCCGCCGCGCCTGTTGCCGCGCGAGAAGCTGGGCATGGCGATGGAGGCGGGGCTTCGCTACGTCGCCCTGTCGCCCGGCATACGACGCGTGCTGTTCCGGGCCTGTGTCTTCGGCTTGGCCGCCAGCGCCGTGCCGGCCCTGATGCCGCTGGTGGCGCGCGACCTAGTGGGCGGCGGACCGTTCGTCTACGGCCTGCTGCTGGGCGCTTTCGGCGTGGGCGCGGTCGGCGGAGCCCTGTCATCCACCCGCCTGCGGCAGCGTCTGTCGGCCGAATGGATCGTGCGGGTCGCCTCGATGGGTCTCGCGGCCGGGGCCGCCGGCGCGGCGCTCAGCCCCACGCTGGTTCTGACCCTGCCGTGCCTCGCCCTTGCCGGCGCCGGCTGGGTGCTGGCGTTGTCGACCTTCAACGTCACGGTACAGATATCGGCCCCGCGCTGGGTCGTGGCCCGGGCGCTCGCGCTTTATCAGATGGCGGCCTTTGGCGGCATGGCGGCCGGCAGCTGGATCTTCGGCGGCCTGGCCGGGGATCATGGCGTAGCCACCGCCCTGCTCGCCGCCGCGGCGGTTCAGCTCGGCGGCGCGTTGCTGGGCTTCCTTCTGCCCGTCCCGCGCATGCAGATGCTGGACCTGGATCCGCTCGGTCGTTTCCAGGAGCCGGAGACCGCCGTCCCGGTCGAGCCGCGCACCGGCCCGGTGGTGGTCACCATCGAATATCGGATCGCGCCCGAGCGGGTCGTCGCCTTCCTCCACGTCATGACCGAGCGCCGCCGCATCCGCCGCCGCGACGGCGCCAAGCACTGGACCCTGCTGCGCGACCTGGGCGAGCCCGACCTGTGGATCGAGCGCTATCATGTGGCGACCTGGCTGGACTATGTCCGCCACAACCAGCGCCGCACCAAGGCCGATGTGGACAACAGCGACGCCATCCTGGCCCTGCATTCCGGCCCCGAGCGCCCACGCGTCCACCGCATGATCGAGCGCCAGACCAGCACCCTGCCCTGGTCGCGCCATGTCGATCCGCGCGAAATGACCGACGCCCTGACCGACCCGACCCGCTCCACATAAGAAAAACGGCGGCCCTCCGTCAGGAGAGCCGCCGCTCATCAGTCAGCGCGCGGATGCGCCTTAGCGGTACTGGGCCCGCTCGCGCTCGATCTGCTCGCTGGAGTACGGGTCGGCGTTCGGATCAAAGGCCGACCAGCCGGTCTGCCGATAGGCTTCGCCACGCGTCGTGGCGTCGAAGCCGCGACGTCCGTTCAGGATGCCTTCCAGCCGGTCGCGATCGTGATCGTCGGCCTTGATGCTGACCAGGGTGCCGCCGCGACGCACGCCCTCGGCATAGACGTTGGCCTCTTCGTCGCTGTGGCCGGCTTCCTTCAGGGCGCCGAGGAGGCCGCCCGTCGCGCCGCCGATCGCCGCGCCCGCCGCTGCGCCGACCGCCGTCGAGGCCAGCCAGCCGGCGGCGACCACCGGACCGAGGCCCGGAATGGCCAGCATGCCCAGACCCGCCAGCAGGCCGCCGGCCGCGCCCAGCACGCCGCCGGTGGTCGCGCCCTTGCCGGCGCCGTCTGCGGCATCGTTCTCGCCATCGCCGTTGCGATCGCCCAGCGGGCCGCCGGCGGCGCGATCAGGGTGCGAATGGCCGGCGTGCCAGTTGTCGGTGTTGTTCGAGACAATGCTGATGCGGTCGTGATCGACGCCTGCGGCTTCGAGGTCCGAGACGGCGTCGAGGGCTTGCGAGTGGCTGTCGAACAGTCGTGTGATGGTCGCCATGGGGCGCCTCCTTTGGTGTGTTGGTGCGAGAGGGGCTTGGGCGTGCGCTACTGCGCGCTCACCACGCCCTTGTAGTCGACCGAGACCGTGGTCTGGGCGCCGTCGCGGCTGGCGGTGGCCGACCAGACGCCCTGGTCGTTCTGGCTGAGCGCGCCGACGTCGGTGTAGCCCTGCTTTTCGATGGCTTCGCGCGCCTGGCCTTCGGTGAAGGAGTTGGCGCCGGGCGTCAGGGCGCCCTGCTGGGACGTGTCGGCGGTATCGACGGCCGGGTTGCGCGGCGCTTCCGACGAGGAAACGGCCGGGCCTTCAACGGGTCCGGTTTCGGGTGCGGCGTCGTTGTCGCCGCAGGCCGCCAGCAGCGACGCGGTCGCCGCGAGGGCGAGAACGGGTTTGATCATGGGCTTTCCCTTCCGAGGTTGCCCAGTGGGAAGAACCCTGTCCCCCTATGGTTCCCCTGCGAGGCGAGAAGCCGCGCCCCGTTCGCCTTTCGCGCGCGCCGTCGCTATAGAAGCCGGCCCATCCGCAATCGACCTCGCCATGCCGCCCGCTCTCCTGGACAGAAGGCTGTCCATCGCCCCGATGATGGACTGGACCGACCGGCACTGCCGCGCCTTTCACCGCGCGCTGACCGGCCGAGCCTTGCTCTATACCGAGATGGTCACGGCGCCGGCGGTGATCCACGGCGACCGCGAGCGTCTGCTGGGCTTTGATGCGGTCGAGCATCCGGTGGCGCTGCAGCTGGGCGGATCGGACCCGGTCCAATTGGCCGAGGCGGCGCGGATCGGCGCGGCCTTCGGCTATGACGAGATCAATCTGAACGTCGGCTGCCCCTCCGATCGGGTCCAGTCCGGCCGCTTCGGCGCCTGCCTGATGAGGGAGCCCGAACTGGTCGCCGACTGCATGGCCGCGATCATCGAGGCCGTGGACGTGCCCGCCACCGTCAAATGCCGCATCGGCGTGGACGACCAGGACCCGGCCGAAAGCCTGTTCGCCACGGTGGACGCCTCGGCGCGCGCGGGCGTCTCGACCTTCATCATCCATGCGCGCAAGGCCTGGCTGAAGGGTCTGTCGCCCAAGGAGAACCGCGACGTGCCGCCGCTGGACTACGCCCTGGTGCGGCGGCTGAAGCGCGAGCGGCCGCACCTGTCGATCTCGATCAACGGCGGCATTGCTTCGCTCGACGAGGCCGAGGCGCACCTGGACAGCGCCGACGGCGTGCAGTTGGACGGCGTCATGCTGGGCCGCGCCGCCTATCACGAGCCGGCGATCCTGGGACAGGCCGACCGTCGCCTGTTCGGGGACGCCGGACCCGACATCGACGCCTTTGCGGCGCTGGAACGCTATCGTCCCTACATGGCCGCGCGGCTGGCCGAAGGCGTGGGGCTCGCTTCCATGACACGACACATGCTGGGCCTGATGCACGGCCGGCCGGGCGCGCGCGCCTTTCGCCGCATCCTGACGGTGGACGCCATCCGACCCGGCGCTGGTCTCGAGGTGGTGGACCGCGCCGCCGACGCCGTGCGCGAGGCGGAGAGCCGCCGCGACGACGCCGCCTGATCATGCCGCCCGCAAGCTTGGCTGCAAACCTCCCTTAAGGGCTGCTTGGTAACGGGAGTCCGGACCCCCTTCTTCCCCTCCGGAGCCCTCCCCAATGAACCGCCTCGCCCGCAAGGCCGCCGTGGCCGTCGCCCTCGCCGCCGCGCCCGCCGCGGCCCTCGCCCAGGTCCCCGGCCCCATCGCCGTCGGCGCCCAGGTCGGCACGCCGGGTTTCGGCGCCAACATTCAGTTCGCGCTCAACGACCTGGTCGTGCTGCGCGGCGGCTACGACGTGCTGCAATGGGACCGCGACGACAGCTATCAGGACGTCGATTACAATGCCGAGATCGACTTCAAGTCGCCGGGCGCCTTTGTCGACCTGCACCCGTTCCGCAACAGCTTCTTTGTCTCGGGCGGCGCCTATTTCGGCGAGCGCGGCGTGGACCTGGACGCCACCCCGACCCGTGACGTGCGCATCGGCGGCGTGACCTTCACCCCCGCCCAGGTCGGTCGCCTCGACGGCCGCATCGACCTTGAGGACACCGCCCCCTTCGCCGGCATCGGCTTCGACAACACCTTTACGCGCGGTGGCCGGCTGGGCTTCCGCTTCACCGCCGGCGCGGTGTTCGGCGATGCGCCGGTCGTGGACCTGCAGTCCAGCGGCGGGACCTTCTCCGACAATCCCCTGTTCCAGGAGCGCCTGCGCCAGGAAGAGGCCGAAATCCAGGAAGACGCCGACGACTACAAGGTCCTGCCGGTCGTGCAACTGGGCCTGAACTACCGCTTCTGAGGCTGACCAACGGGGACAGGGCGCCGCCGGGCCGCTAGAAGGCGGCGATGAGCGCCCTGCCCGTGTCCGAACTGATCGCCCTGGTCGCCGCTCTGGCCGCCGCCGGGCTGATCGGAGGCTTGATCGCCGGCCTGTTCGGCGTCGGGGGCGGGACCGTTCTGGTGCCCGCCCTCTTCTATGCCTTTGAGGCGCTGGGCGTGGGCGGCGAGGGCAATCTGCACACCGCCATCGGCACCTCGCTTCTGACCATCGTCGCCACCTCCTGGCGCTCGCTGGGCGCGCACCGAGCTTTGGGGGCGGTGGACGAGCAGGTGCTGAAAAGCTGGACGCCCTGGGTGGCGCTGGGCGGCCTGGTTGGGGCGGGCCTGGCAGGGATCACCAGCATGGGCGGGCTGGCGATCGTCTATGGCGTGTGCCTGACGCTGGTGGCGGCGCAGATGGGGCTTCTGCCCGAGCGGATGACGCTGCGGCGAGACCTGCCGACCGGATGGGGCCGCAGGATCATCGGCGGGCTGATCGGCCTGTTCTCGGCCCTGATGGGCGTCGGGGGCGGCAGTTTCGGCGGCATGACCATGACCCTGTGCGGCCGGCCCATCCATCAGGCGGTGGCCACCGCCTCCGGCTTCGGCTTGGCGATCGGCGCAGCCGCGGCGCTCGGATTCGTGGTCTTCGGCTGGGATGCGGGCGGCCGGCCGCCGTTCTCGCTGGGCTATGTGAACTTTCCGGCGGGGATAATCCTTGGCTCGATCACCGTGCTGACCGCGCCGTTCGGTGCGCGGCTGGCGCACCGTATGAGCCGGACTCTTCTGAGAAAAACCTTCGCGGTCTATCTGCTGGCCACCGCGGCGTCGGTGTTGATCAAGGCGCTCTAGTCAGGGGATGACCCCAAAGGGCGCACGGCTTTGCCACATTCTCGCCTCATCCCCTACCGACAAGGCATGCGTCGGCTGCGTTGGGGGCCGGGGTCTCCGCGAGACAAGTCGATGATCGGCACGGCCGCTGCGTTCGCCATGCTCTGGGCAATGGTGTTTCCCGTCACTGATGCGTCTGCATCCGACGGTCCCATCCCGTACGAAGCCGCAGTCGCTGCGGACTCGAACAAGAGCAAAACACCCGATGCGAGCATCGGTTCCGACGAACAAGCGGCCGGCGAAGATCACGCTCTCGACGCCCAGCAAGCCGAACTGATGGACGGCGATCCGGATTGGCGCCCGTCGGCGCGCCTCTATCATGCGGGCGGCGGCGGCGCGACGGGGCGGGATTCGCTGGGTTGCCAGCCGATCGCCATGCGCACCGTGGCCGTCGATCCCAAGGTCATTCCCCGCCGCACCCGCCTGTTCATCCGCGAAACGGTCGGCATGCGCCTGGCCGACGGCACGCGTCACGACGGCTACTGGTACGCCTCCGACACCGGCGGCGCGATCAAGGGCCAGAAGGTAGACCTGTTCACCGGCCATGGCCGCGGCTCCATGGCACAGGCCCAGCGCCTCAACATGCGCACCCTGACGGTCGCCGACGCCGGCCGCTTCGACGGCTGCCCCCCGCCCTGGGAAAGCGCCTCCAACTAGGTCTGCGTCAGACACACAAAAGGGCGGCCGGTGCGAACCGGCCGCCCTTTTGTGTTGTTTGCAGGATCAGAAGCGCCGCTTGCCGCTGACCGTCTCGAAGAACAGGCGGAAGTCGCCCATCAGGCTCCACATCGGATACTGGAAGGTCGCCGGCCGGTTCTTCTCAAAGGCGAAATGCCCGACCCAGGCGAAGCCGTAACCCAGCACCGGCATGGCCAGCAGCCACCACGGATTCATCGTCACGACCGCCAGCAGAAAGGCCGCGATCACCAGCCCTGTCCCCACCACATGGATGCGCCGGCATGTCCGGTTGGAATGCTGGTGAATGTAGAAGGGATAAAAGGCCTCAAACGAAGCAAAGCGGCCTTCGGGCGTGTGCGACTGGCTCATGGACGCGATGCTGCGCCTGCATCAACGAACTGACAAGCCTGGGGCGCGCCCATCCCTGCGCCGCAGGGATGGGTCCTGCATCAGCTCGGCCGCTTGCCCTTGAACCCGGTCTTCTTGAAGCCGCCTTCCTTGAAGCCCGGCTTGGGCTTGAACGGCTTCTTGGCGCCCGCATGGGAGAACGGCTTGTCGCCGGCCGGGCGCGGCGCGCCCTCGGCACGGGGCTGGTAAGGCTTCTTCTTGAACGCCGGGCGGGCTTCGCCGCCTTCGCCTTCCGCCCGCTTGAAGGGCGGCTTCTTGACGAAGGGGCGCGCGCCCTCACCGTCCTCGCGCCGGGCGCGCTTGAACGAGCCGGGGGTGGGCGCCTCCGACGGCGTGATCTTGACCTCTTCATTCGAGGCGGCGACCGCATCGCGGAACGCCTTTTCGTGCGACTTGGCGATCTCGAACCGGGTCTCTTCCGGGAAGGTGCGGATGGCGCCGATCTGAGGCTTGGCGATGCCGCCGACGCGACAGATCAGCGGGATCAGCCACTTGGGATCGGCGTTGCGATTGCGGCCGATGTCCATGCGGAACCAGGTCACCTCGTCCGGCTGCAGCCGCTCGCCCGGCCACGGCGTGGGCGCCAGCTCGTCGCCACCCTCGCTGCGGACCCTTTCGCGCCTTTGCGGCTGCCGGTCCGCGCCCGGATCGGACAGCTCTTCCGGCGCCGGCAGGTCGGCGCGGCGAAGGCGGACCAGGGCGGCGGCGATCTCTTCCGGCGTCCGCTCGGCGATCAGGCGCTTGGCCAGGATCATGTCCTCGTCGGTGACTTCGGCCTCAAAGAATTCGGGCGCCACAAGGCGATCCTCGTCGGCCTTGCGGATCTGGTCGAATGTCGGCGCGCCCTGCCACACGGCCTCGACGCCGGCCTCGGCCAGCAGCCGTTCGGCCTTTCGCCGACGCGAGTGCGGCACCATCAGCACCGACACGCCCTTCTTGCCCGCCCGTCCCGTCCGGCCCGACCGGTGCAGCAGCGCCGCGCGGTTCACCGGCAGCTCGGCGTGGATCACAAGGCCAAGATCGGGCAGGTCCAGCCCGCGCGCCGCCACATCGGTGGCCACGCACACCCGCGCCCGGCCGTCCCGCAGGGCTTGCAGCGCATCCGTCCGCTCGCGCTGGCCCATCTCGCCCGACAGGCTGACCGAGGCGAAGCCCCGCTCCAGCAGCGACGCCTGAAGGTGGCGCACCGAGTCCCGCGTCGAGCAGAACACCATGGCCCGACCCGCCTCGAACCAGCGCAGGGTGTTGACCGTGGCGTGCTCGATCTCGTTGGGCGCGATGCGTAGCGCGCGATATTCGATGTCGCCGTGCGGCCGGCTCTTGTCCGTGGCGTCGATCCGCACCGCGTCGCGCTGATAGCGCTTGGCCAGGGTCGCGATCTCGCGGGCGATGGTGGCCGAGAACAGCAGCGTCCGACGTTCGGGCGGCGACTGCTCCAGGATGAACTCCAGGTCCTCGCGGAAGCCCATGTCCAGCATCTCGTCGGCCTCGTCGAGCACCAGCACCTTCAGCGCCGACAGGTCCAGGTTGTCGCGCTCGATATGGTCCTTCAGGCGGCCGGGCGTCCCCACCACGATGTGGACGCCGAAGTTCAGGGCGCGGGCTTCCTTGCGCGCATCCATGCCGCCGACGCAGGTGGTGATCTTGGCCCCCGCCTCGGCATAGAGCCAGCTCAGCTCCTGGGCGACCTGCAGCGCCAGCTCGCGGGTCGGCGCGATGGCGAGCGCGAGAGGCGCATCGGCCGGCCCGAACGTCTCGGCCTCGCCCAGCAGACTGCCCGCCGCCGCCAGGCCGAACGCCACCGTCTTGCCGGACCCGGTCTGGGCCGAGACCAGCAGGTCCTGCTCGCCCAACCCTTCCAGAACGGCGGCCTGCACCGGCGTCGGCTCGGCGTAGCCCTTGTTGGCGAGCGCGCGGTCGAGCGCGGGGTGGACGGCGGGAAAGGGCATCGGGAACCTGGATAAACGGACAAGGCGGCCGCTTGAAACGACCGCGCCCGGCGCAAGGACAAGCCTCGGCCGGGCGGAAAGATGCGTCTTTATACACGGATCAAGGCGCGCGTGCGGCCGATTTCGCCGTTCACCCTGTTCCTTCAGCCGCCATTGAGGCTGCGCGCCCATGCTGGGCGGCGAAGGAGACCGTGTTCATGCAGGCCGTGTCCATCGCCGCCGCCGGGATGTCGAACGCGCTGAACCGGTTCGAGACCAGCGCCCGCCGCACCGCTTCCGGATCGCTTCAGACCCTCGAGCAGGAGGTGGTGGAGCAGGTCCAGGCCAAGACCGCCTTCAGCGCCAACATCGCCGTCATCCGCACGGCCGACGAGATGATGGGCGCGCTGCTCGACCTCAAGGTCTGACGGCCAAGCCGAACGGACCCGCCGCTGGCGGGTTGTTTCCTGCAGCAGCAAGGAGTCCCCGCATGTCGCACGCCGCCCACCCCGAACACTCCGGCCAGGCCATCACCTTCGTCAAGGTCGAGCCCTATACCGAGGGCGTGCTCCTGGTCACTTCCGACGCCGTGGACGTCGACGGCTGGCTGGACCCGGTGCATGCGCAGTCGGGCGACGAGACCTCGCCGGCGCTGAGCTGGGAAGCGTCGCCCGGCGTCGTCTCCTACCTGCTGGTGGTCGAGGATCCGGACGCGCCGCAAGAGGCCCCGGTGGTGCACTGGTTGATGTGGAACATCCCCGGCTCCCTGCACGGCCTGCCCGCCGGCCTCGACAAGGTTTCAGAGCCCGAAGGCTCAGGCGGCGCGATCCAGGGGCTGAACAGCCACGGCAAGCCCGGCTGGCTCGGCATGGCCCCGCCCGAGGGGCATGGCCCGCACCGCTATCATTTCCAGCTGTTCGGCCTCGATCGCCGTCTGGACCTCGCGCCGGACACCTCCCTGGCCGACATCGTCAATGTGCTGAAGGGCGCGACCGTGGCCAAGGGCGAGCTGGTCGGCCTGTTCGAAGTGCGCGGCCCCATGGACGAACCCTCGCCCGCCCGCACCGGCAGCTACGGCTCCGAGCCGGCGACCTGAGCTCCGGCGGTCTCGGCTTTCGGCGGCATGTGGAAGAAGCCGACGAACCGCTCGAACACCGCCGCATCGCCCGCGACCCTCATCCCGTCGAGCGCCTCGGGCGGCGCCTTGCCATGGACGGCGGCGGCGACCAGCGGCGGGGCCGCCGTCACGACAACCTCCGCTCCCTTGGGCTCGCCTCGCCAGGCCTCCAGTCGCCCGTCCGCGACCCGCACTGCCATCCGGTCCTCGCCCAGCACAAAGCCCAGCGTCATCCGCGCCTCGCCCGCCAGACGGGGATCGAACATCGTCTTGAACGACAGCATCAGCGACACAGCGCTGAGCGGCAGGGTCGGATCGTGGCTCGGCGAGCGCGCCGCCCAGCGCCCCAGCACCATGAACACCGGCTCGATCTCCAGCCCCCATTCCGTCGCCTCATAGACCTGGACCGAGGCGGGCGGCGCCAGCTTGCGTTTTCGCACCAGCCCCGACGCCTCCAGTCCCTCCAGCCTCTGCGTCAGCACATTGGCGCTGACCCCGCACAGGTCGCGCCTGAGGTCCCCGAACCGCCTCGGCCCCAGCATCAGCTCGCGCATCACCAGCAGCGCCCAGCGATCCCCCACCAGATCCAGCCCGTGCGCCGCGCCGCAGGCGTCATGATACCGCCGCGCCTTGTCATTGGTTATTTTTTCTAACTTCATCGTTGACTAAGATAAGCAGGCGAGTCCAGATGGGAAGGCCAAGAAGGAGAGAAACGCCATGCCGAAGATGATTTTCGTCAACCTGCCGGTCACGGACCTCGCCCGGTCCACCGCCTTCTACGAAGCGATCGGGGCGACCCGGAACCCGATGTTCAGCGACGAGACCGCCGCCTGCATGGTGTTCTCCGACACCATCCACGCCATGCTGCTGACCCACGACAAGTGGCGCACCTTCACCGACCGGACGATCCCCGACGCCCAGGCCAGCGCCCAGGTGCTGCTGTGCCTGTCCGAAGACTCTCGCGCCGGCGTGGACCGCGTGATCGACGCGGGCGCCGCCGCCGAAGGTCGGGGCGATCCGAACCCCCGACAGGACTACGGCTTCATGTACGGCCGCAGCGTCGCCGACCCGGACGGCCACATCTGGGAGGTCATGTGGATGGACCCGGCCGCCGTCGCGCAAGGCCCCGAAGCCTTTGCCGCCAACGATCTCGCGCCCGCGTGACGCCATGACCGATCGTCACGAACTGAGCGTCACCCGCCTGATCCAGGCCTCGCCCGAGGCGGTGTGGCGCATCTACACCGAGCGGTCGGCGGAATGGTTTTGTCCCCGCCCCTGGACCACGCCGGTCGTGGACTGGGACCTGCGAGCCGGCGGCCGCTGCAACACGACCCTGCAGTCGCCGGAGGGCGAGCGGCATCCCTATGAAGGCGTGTTCCTTGAGGTCGATCCCGGCCGCCGCCTGGTGTCGACGGGCGCCATGACGGCTGGATGGATACCGCAGAACAGTGATATGAACTTCGTCCGGATCGACACGTTCGAGCCGGAAGGCGACGCCACCCGCTTCACCTCCCGCGCCCTGCACTGGACCGCCGAGGCGGCCGACACGCACAGGACCATGGGCTTCGAGGCCGGCTGGGGCGCGGTCGCCGACCAGTTGGCGGCTCTGGCCGAAGGATCGGGATCATGAAGGTCACGCCCAATCTGATGTTCCGCACCGAGGCGCGCGAGGCGTTCGGCTTCTACGCCGAGGTGCTGCGCGCCGACCGGCTCGACTTTGTCGCCATGGCCGACGTGCCTGGCGCGGCCGAACACGTCGGCGCCGAGTGGCTGGACAAGGTCGCCCATGCATGGATGCAGATCGGCGACCAGGCCATCATGGGCTCCGACAGCCCACCGGGCGTCTGCGCCGACGGCATGGAGACCGGCGTCGGGCCGGGGGCCGGTTCGGTCGCCCTGCACTTCGACGATCTGGAAGAGGCGCGCCGCGTGTTCGACGCCCTGGGCGCGGGCGGCGCGGTTCAGATGCCGTTCGGCCCGTCGCCCTGGTCGCCCGGCTTCGGCATGCTGCGCGACCGCTTCGGCAAGGACTGGATGATCAACACCAACGCGGAGCCCGCATCATGAGCGACAAGATCGTCCCCTGCCTGTGGTTCAACGGCGACGGCGAGGAGGCGGCGCGCTTCTATGTCTCGCTGCTGCCCGACAGCCGCATCGATGCGGTCAACCGTTCGCCGGTCGACACGCCGTCCGGCCCCGCCGGCTCGGTGCTGACGATCCAGTTCACCCTGGCCGGCCGCGCCTATCTGGCGCTGAACGGCGGGCCGGACTTTCCCTTCAACCAGTCCGTCTCGTTCCAGGTCCTGACCGACGATCAGGCCGAGACCGACCGGCTGTGGGACGCCCTGGTCACAGGCGGCGGGCGCGAGGTTCAGTGCGGCTGGCTCATCGATCGCTGGGGCCTGTCCTGGCAGGTCACGCCGCGCCGCCTGATGGAGCTGACCACCGACCCGGATCCCGCCCGCGCCAGGGCGGCGATGGAGGCCATGATGACCATGGTCAAGATCGACATCGCGGCGCTGGACCGCGCCGTCGCCAACGCCTGATCCCCGTTCAACCGAGAAGGAGGAGACGACCATGACCTACATCAGCGGCTTCGTGACGCCGGTGAAGCCTGAGAACAAGGACGCCTATATCGAGTCCGCACGCATGGCCTGGCCCCTGTTCCAGGAGTTCGGGGCTCTGGCGATGAACGAAGGTTGGGGCGACAACACGCCCGACGGCAAGGTCACCGACTTCCGCCGCGCGGTCCAGGCCGAGGACGGCGAGATCGTGGTCTTCTCCTGGGTGGTCTGGCCAGACAAGGCCACCGCCGACGCGGCCGAAGGCAAGATGATGAGCGATCCCCGCATGGAAAATCTGCCCATGCCCTTCGATGGCAAGCGCATGATCTACGGCGGCTTCCAGACCGTGTTCGAGGCCTGAGACGCAGAGAGCCCTCTCCCGCTCGCGGGAGAGGTGGCCCGTCGATCGCGCAGCGATCCAGGGTCGGTGAGGGGAGTCTTCTTAAGCCGAAGACTTCCCCCCATCGTCGCTGCTCTCGCTGCGCTCGAGGACGCGACACTTCCCCCTTAGGGGGAAGATCGCCTGCGCCTAGCCCGCGATCTGGCCGAAGTCGGCGACCCGACCCATCACGTTGCGCACCTGGCCCAGCAGCTTCAGCCGGTTGTCGCGCTCGGCCGCCACGTCCGAGTTGACCATGACCTGATCGAAGAAGGCGTCCACCGGCGCCCGCAGCCGCGCCAGCGCCGTCATGGCGGCGGCGAAGTCCTCGCCGTCCAGCGCGAGGTCCACCGCCGTCCGCGCCGCCCCGACCGCAAAAGCCAGCGTCGTCTCCGCCTCGGGCTGGCCGGGCAGGCCCGTCTGCACCATGCCGGTCGGGAGCTCGCCTTTCTTGGCCTCGGCCCGCAGGATGTTGGTCGCCCGCTTGTAGCCCGCCAACAGGTTCGCCCCGTCGTCCGTCGCCAGAAACGCCGACAGCGCCTCAACGCGCCGCACAATGCGGACGAGGTCATCGTCGCCCAGCGCGAACACGGCATCCACCAGGTCGTGACGCTGGCCCTGATCGCGGAGGAGGACTTTCAGGCGATCGAGGATGAATAAGCCCAAGTCAGTCCAGTAGGAATGCTCCCACTCGACTGGTGCAACATCGTTGACAGTCGATCTCTCTAGCGCTTGCCGCGCCTTATCCGCCACAGTGACCAGACCATCTTCGTTCGGTGTAACGGTAAAGCCGAAAGCCGCCATGGACGCGGCTAGGTTGGGAATGATGCTGCCCGCACGGCCAAGAAGCTGAGCAGATAAGCGCCGGCCCTGATGTACGAACAGGCGGTTTAGCGGCAACCGCAGTTCGGCTGTCAGGACTTGGCGTGCAACGCCTAAGGCTGCACGACGTAGCGCGAACGGATCCTTAGACCCCGTAGGCTTCTCAGAGATGTACCAGAAGCTGACCAAGGTATCGATTTTGTCGGCAAGGGCCACCGCCACCGTCACCGGCGCCGTCGGCACCGTGTCGTTCGGCCCCTGCGGCTTGTAGTGGTCGCGCACGGCGTCGGCGATGGCGTCTGGCTGCCCGGCTAGGCGCGCGTAGTAGCCGCCCATGATCCCCTGCAGTTCCGGGAACTCGCCCACCATGCCAGAGGCCAGGTCCGCCTTGGCCAGACGCGCCGCCGTCTCGGCCTGATCCGGATCGGCGCCGACCAGCGGCGCAATCTCGCGCGCCAGGGCCGCGATCCGCTCCACCCGTTCGGCCAGGGTTCCCAGCTTGGCGTGGAAGGTCACGCCCTCCAGCTTCTTCGACCAGGCGTCGAAACCGACCTTCTGGTCCTCGTCCCAGAAGAAGCGGGCGTCGTTCAGCCGCGCCGACAGCACCCGCGCATTGCCTGCCGCCAAGGCTCGCCCGCCGTCCGACGCCTCGACATTGGCCACCACCACGAAGTGCGGCGCGAGACCTTCGCGCGCCGGATCGCGCACGGCGAAATACTTCTGGTGCACCTTCATCGACAGGCGCACCACCTCGGGCGGCAGCGACAGGAACTGCGGGTCCATGTCGCCCAGGATCGGCGTCGGCCATTCGGCCAGGCCCGCCACCTCGTCCAGCAGGCCGTCATCATCGACCAGGCTCAGCCCCCGCGCCGCGCAGACGGCCTTGGCCTGTTCAAGGATACGCAAGCGTCGATCCGCCGCGTCCAGCAGCACGTATTCGGCCTCCAGCTTCCGGCGATAGCTGGCGAAGTCGCTGGCCGCGAACGGCGCGCCCGAGCCCAGGAAGCGGTGGCCCTCGGTCACGGCGTCCGAGCGGATGCCCTCGACTTCGAACGGGACCACCGCCCCGTCGAAGATGCACAGGATGCGCTTGATCGGCCGCACCCAGCGCAGGGTTCCCGTTCCCCACCGCATCGACTTGGGCCAGGGAAAGTTGCGCACCACCGCATCGACCATCTCGGCCACGACTTCGGGCGTGCTGCGTCCCTGTTGGCTGATCTGCGCGAACCAGACCCCGTCGCGCTCGACCAGCTGACCGGCCGTCAGGCCGGTCTTGCGCAGGAAGCCGTCCAGCGCCTGCTGCGGCGCGGAGGTCTTGGGTCCCTTCAGCTCCTCGTTGCGGTCCGGCGTCGCCGCCGGCAGGCCGTCGATCACCAGCGTCAGCCGGCGCGGCCCCGCATAGGTCGTAAGCGCCTCCCACGTCAGGCCGGCCGCGCGCAGTCGCTCGGACGCCATCCGCTCCAGGTCGCGCGCCGCGCCTTGTTGCATGCGCGCGGGGATCTCTTCCGAGAAGATTTCAAGCAGAAGTTCGGGCATCAGGCGCTCGCGCGTTCAGATTCAACCTGGGCGAGGGCGCAGGCTTTGCACAGGTCGCGAATGCGGCCGATGTAGCTTTGCCGCTCCGCCACCGCGATGGCCCCGCGCGCGTCCATCAGGTTGAACAGGTGCGAGGCCTTCAACACCTGATCGTACGCCGGCAGCACCAGCGCCTGACCCTGCGGCCCCGTCATGGCGAGCAGCCGCCTGCTCTCGGCCTCCATGTCCTCGAACCGGCGCTTCAGCCCATCGACGTCATAGCCGTGGAAGTTCGCCTCCGACTGCTGGCGCTCGTTCTCCAGGAACACCTCGCCGTAGGTGGTCCCTTCCTTGGTGAACTTCAGGTCGTAGACGTTGTCCACGCCCTGCACATACATGGCCAGGCGCTCGAGCCCATAGGTCAGCTCGCCCGAGACTACGTCCACCTCGATGCCGCCGACGCCCTGGAAATAGGTGAACTGCGTCACTTCCATCCCGTCGCACCACACCTCCCAGCCCAGACCCCAGGCCCCCACCGTCGGGTTCTCCCAGTCGTCCTCGACAAAGCGGATGTCGTGCAGCTTGGGATCGATCCCGATCGCCTCCAACGAGCCGAGATACAGCGCCTGCAGATTGTCCGGGTTCGGCTTCAGGATGACTTGATACTGGTAGTAATGCTGCAGCCGGTTGGGGTTTTCGCCATAGCGGCCATCGCCGGGGCGGCGGCTGGGCTGGACATAGGCGGCCTTCCAGGGCTTGGAGCCCAGCGCGCGCAGCACGGTCGCCGGGTGCAGGGTGCCCGCCCCCACCTCGATGTCGTACGGCTGCAGGATGGCGCAGCCCTGGTCGCCCCAATAGCGGTGAAGCGTCAGGATCAGGTCCTGAAACGCGAGCGGTTCGGCGGGAGCGGTCAAGGCGTGTCCGGGAGGTGCAAAAAAGACGGCGGACCATAGGGCCCGCCGCCTTCATCATCAACACGCCTCCGGATGGAGGGCCGGCTTAGGCGCTGGGCGGCGTGGTGTCGCCTTCCGGTTCGCCATCCGCCGGATCGGGGGCGGAGGTCGGCGAGGTCGTGGCTGGGTCGCCGTCCGCATCGTCGTCGGCGTCCGGATCGACCTGGCCGTCCGTCGGGTTGGAGACCGGCGGCGAGGCGGTGGTGGTCACGTCGTCCGTCGGCTGTCCGTTCGGGGCGGTATAGGGCGGCGTCTCGCTGCCCGGCTGGCCCGGAGCGGCCGGCGGCGGCGTCACTTCCGGATCGGTCGGCGACGGCTGGGCGTCATCGTCGGCGTCGTCCGTCGGATCGGTCGGCTGCGTCCACTGGTTCGGCTGGGCGGGCGCGGGCGTCGGGCTGATGTCCGGCTGGTCCAGCGGCGTGGTCGACTGGGTGTTGGGCGTGGTCTGCTCGCCGGCCGGCGGGCTGGCCGGTGCGGTCTGGTCCTGGGCTAGGGCGGCGGGGGCGATCAGCAGGGCGGCGGCGGTGGTCGCGGCCAGGATTTGCTTGCGGGTCATAAAGGCATCCTTTCGGTTGACGGGAGGCCGCATCGGGGGAGCCGCGGCCTGTTCCACCTTGGGGAACTGCCGGACTCAAGGCCTCAGGATCGGCCGGGTTCCAGGATCGTGAAACGATTTGAAACACTCGTGATGATCATGGCGTAGCGGTGTTCGCATCGCCTCAACCTGCACCGAAAAGCCGACAAATCGCCGGATTCAGACGGCCTCGGCATTCAGAAGGCCCGCTTCGGTCCACCAGGCCGGATGACTAACGCAAAGCCATTGCGCCGCGCGCTCGGCGTCCTCGGCGGTGTCAAACAGGCCGAACACGGTGGCGCCTGAGCCCGACATCCGCGCCAGGCGCACGTTCGGCGCCGCCCGCATCGCTTCGAGCGCCTGGCCGGTCCCCGACGTCAACGACAAGGCCGGCGCCTCCAGGTCATTGCGCTGGCGAGCCAGCCAGTCGATCACGGCGCTTCGGCTCCAGTCGTCCGGCGCAGCCGGCCGATCCGCCTCAGCCGCCGGGTTCGCGTCATAGGCGCGGTAGACCGCGCCCGTCGGCGACGGCAGGCGCGGGTTCAGCAGCACCACGGGCAGGGACGGCAGGCGCGGCTCGTCCGTCAGCGCCTCTCCCCGGCCGCCGGCCCAGGCCGTGCGCGCGCGCAGGCACATCGGCCCGTCGGCGCCGACCACGTCCGCGATCCGCTCCAGCCTCGTCTCGTTCATGTTTAGCGACAGCACCCGCGCCGCCAGCCGCAGGGCCGCGCCCGCGTCCGACGACCCGCCGCCCAGCCCGGCCGCGATCGGCAGTCGCTTGTCCAGAACGATGCGCAGGGGCGGCTCTCCGACGCCAGCCGCCTCACCCAGCGCCCGCACCGCGCGCACGATCAGGTTGTCGTCGCCCGCCAGCCCCTCGGCGAACGGCCCGGCAACCTCCAGCGTCAGCCGGTTCGACGGCTCCACCGTCACCCCATCGCCGATGTCGGCGAAGGCGACCAGGCTTTCCAGCGGATGATAGCCGGCCGCGTCCACCGGTCCCACATGCAGGAACAGGTTGATCTTGGCCGGCGCCAGGGCGGTCAGGCGCATCGATCCGCCGACGACTACTGCGACACGCCCACCGACATGGCGGACCCGTCAGGCAATCCGCGCTCCAGCTTGACCTCGACGCCGGCGCGACGTTCGTCCTCGGGCTCTAGCGTCAGCACGCGTTCCCACTGCCATTCCGCCTCGCGCTGGCGCCCGACGCGCCAATAGGCGTCGCCAAGATGATCCACGATCTCGGCGTTGGCCGGCTCCTTGGCCACCGCCTGCTCGAGCGTGGCGACCGCCTCGTCGAACCGGCCCTGGCGGAATTGGGCCCAGCCCAGCGAGTCCTGAATGTTGCCGTTGCGGGGATCGGCGGCGTGGGCGCGCGCGATCAGGGCGGCCCCCTCCTCGACCCGCAAGCCCTTGTCGACCCACAGATAGCCCAGGTAGTTCAGCATATTGGCGTCGTTCGGCGCGGCCTGCAGCGCGGCCCACAGCTCAGCCTCCGCTTCCGGGATGCGCCCCAGCGACTCATAGGCCGCGCCCCGGATGAAGTGCACCTGCGCGCCCTGCTCGGCCGTGTTCAGCACCGGACCGTTCAGGATGGCCAGCGCCTCGTCATAGCGTTCGGCCTGGGCCAGCTGCCCAGCCAGCACCAGGGCGATGCGGGGATCGGACGGCGCGGCGGCGGCGGCGCGACGCAGCTCTTCCAGCGCGTCCTCGGGCCGGCCGTCCTCGTCCAGCGAGATGGCCAGCTGGGTCCGGGCGTTGGCGTACAGAACCGGGTCTTCGGTCCCGACCTGCGACCAGGCGGTGCGCGCCTGATCCTTCAGGCCCGCCCGCGTCAGGACCTGCGCCAGCCGCGTCTCGCCCTGCGCATCGCGGTGCAGGTTCAGCGCCAGCCGCAGATAGACGGCGGCGAACTCGTGCCCGCCTTCGGCCGAGGCCTGCGCCGCCGCGGCCGACAGGGCTTCGGCCGCACCTTCCATCAGGGTCGGCATAGCGGGCGCACGCCCCCTTGCCTCGACCCGCTCCAGCGCCCGGGCGAGCGGGAGGTCCAGCTCGTTGGCCCGGGCCGCCGTTTCATACAGGGCGCGCGCCTCATCGCGCCGGCCGCGCCGTTCCAGGAACTCGCCATAGGGACGGCGGAACACCGGGCCGGTGATGGCGCCCTCGGTCAGGGATTTCAGTTCGGCCTCGGCGTCCTCGTAGCGACGACGGCGCTCCAGCAGCAGCGCGCGGTTCTGGCGCACAAAGGCGGTGGTCGCCGGATCCGCCCCTTCCGGCGGCGGGACCAGGGCGCGTTCCCAGTCGTCGGCCGCCGCCGCGATCCACGGCGAGATCAGCAGCGCCGCACGCGCATGCGGCGAGGCGATCGGCTCGGCGGCGAGACTGGCGTTGGCCGCGCGGGCGTCGCCTCCCGCAAAGGTCTGCACCACCTGCACCAGCCGGCCGCCCTGGACCATGGCGGGCGAGCCTTCGCTCGGCGCGACGCTGGCGGCCACGCCGAGGTCCCCGGTCAGCAGGGCCGAGGTAAAGGCCTGTTCGCGCACCCGGGGCTGTTCGGGCACAAGCGCATTGGCTTCTGCGAGGTAGCGCGCGCCGAGTTCCCCCTCTCCGTCCACCACCGCCGCCTTGCCGGCCAGATACAGGCCATAGGCGCTGCGATCCGCCGCATCGGTCGGCGCCGGCGCCCACTCGGCCGGGAGGGCGGGCTCGGCCGGCGTCGCCTCCGCATCCTCGCTCTCCGCATCGGGATCGGGCGCGGGCGCGTCGTCCGGCGTGTTGTCCGGCGTCGGCTCCTCGCCAGAGGCGGGATTTTCGGCGGGCGGGGTCTCGATCGGAGGCGTCTGGACGGGCGCCGGCTCCTGCGCCCCTGCGCCTGTCGCGGCCAGCGACAGCAGAAGGGCGGAACACAACAGGCGGGCGCGAAGGGTCGACATGCGCGGACCCTTCACGTTTTGCCCGGCCGCCGCAAGGGCCGCCGCACGGCCGGCCTCACATGTTCGGAGAGTTACATGTTCGGATAGTTCGGGCCGCCGCCGCCCTCCGGCGTGGTCCAGACGATATTCTGCGACGGATCCTTGATGTCGCAGGTTTTGCAGTGGACGCAGTTCTGGGCGTTGATGACGAAGCGCGGATCGGCCTTGTTGGCCTCGTCCTGATAGACGACCTCGTACACCCCGGCGGGGCAGTACAGGCGCGCGGGCTCTCCGTATTTCGGCAGGTTGATCCGGATCGGGATCGACGGATCGATCAGCTTCAGGTGCGCCGGCTGCTCCTCCGCGTGATTGGTGTTGGAGATGAACACGCTGGACAGCTTGTCGAAGCTGAGGACGCCATCCGGCTTGGGGTAGGCGATGGGCTTGTGCCTGGACGCCTCTTCCGTCGCCGCCGCGTCGGTCTTGCCGTGCTTGAGCGTGCCCAGCGGCGACCAACCGCCGGTCAGGTGGTTGATCCACATGTCGGCCATGCCGATCGCCCCGCCCATCATGGTGCCGAACCTGGACAGGATCGGCTTGGCGTTCCGGACGATCTTCAGCTCGCGCGCGACCCAGCTGCTTTCGTAGGCCGTCTGGTAGGCCTCCAGCCGGTCGCCCTCGCGCCCGGCCACGACGGCGTCATAGGCGGCGTCGGCGGCCATCATGCCAGTCTTCATCGCATTGTGGCTGCCCTTGATGCGCGGCACGTTGACGAAGCCGGCGGCGCAGCCGATCAGCACTCCGCCCGGGAAGCTCAGCTTCGGCACCGACTGATAGCCGCCCTCGCTAATCGCCCGCGCGCCATAGGAGACGCGCGTTCCGCCCTCCAGATGCTCGGCCACGGCTGGATGGTGCTTGAACCGCTGGAACTCGTCGAACGGCGACAGGAACGGGTTCTTGTAGTTCAGGTGCACCACAAAGCCGATCGCCACATAGCGGTCGCCGAAGTGATACAGGAACGAGCCGCCGCCGGTCTTATCGTCCAGCGGCCATCCGGTGGTGTGCTGCACCAGGCCCGGCCGGTGCTTTTCGGCCGGGACCTGCCAAAGCTCCTTCAGGCCGATGCCGAACTTCTGCGGTTCGGCTGTGTCGCAAAGGTTGTGGCGGGCCATGATGGTCTTGGCCAGCGAGCCGCGCACGCCCTCGGCGATGAAGACGTATTTGCCGTGCAGCTCGATGCCGGGCTGAAAGTCGCCGGTCGGCTGGCCATGCTTGTCGATGCCGAACACGCCGGCGACGACGCCCTTCACCCGCCCTGCCCCGTCTCCAGGCGCTTCGTCATAGACGACGTGGCTGGCGGCCATGCCAGGATAGACTTCGACGCCCAGGCCTTCCGCCTGTTCGCCCAGCCAGCGCGAGACGTTGGCCAGCGAGGCGATATAGCAGCCGTCGTTGTGCATGAACGGCGGCAGGGCGAACATCGGCAGGGACGCCTGGCCATGCGGCCCCAGCACCAGGAAGCTGTCCTTGGTGACCGGCGTCTCCAGCGGCGCGCCGCGTTCCTTCCAGTCCGGGAACAGCTCGTTCAGCGCCTTGGGGTCGATCACCGCGCCCGACAGGATGTGCCCGCCCAGTTCGGCCGACTTCTCCAGCACCGCCACGGTGATCTCGCGCCCGTCCTTTTCGGCGCGCTGCTTCAGCCGGATGGCGGCCGACAGGCCGGCCGGGCCGCCGCCGACGATCACCACGTCGTATTCCATGACCTCGCGCTCGACGCCGGCCAGCGCCTCCAGCGGGGGCAGATTGTCGATGATCGCTTCCTGGCGCGCGTCCGTCGCGCCGCCCTCGATCGTGTCCTCGGCCATGCCTGTCCTTCTTTTCCCGACTGCGGGAATGGTTTGGTTGCTTATCGGAAGGTGACGCGACGGCGGTCAAGGCTTATCCCTGCCGCGGTCCATGAACGCGCAACCTCACGACACGGCCGCCGTCGAAAGCCTGCTCGCCTTTTGGCGCGATGCGGGGGTGGACGCCTGCTATCTCGATGCGCCGGTGGACCACACCCATGTCGAGCTGCCGCCGCCCGCCAAGGCGGTGCAAAGGGCCACCGCTTCGGTCGCCCCGCCGCCGTGCCGCGACGATGCGGCGCAGGAAGCCCGCGCCCTCGCCGCCTCCGCCGCCACGCTTCAGGATCTCGCCGCCGCCATCGCCGCCTTCGAGGGCTGCACCCTGCGCGGCCTCGGCGCGACCCAGTCGGTGTTCGCGCGCGGAAACCCCAACGCTCCCGTTCTTGTGATCGGCGAGGCGCCGGGCGCCGAAGAGGACCTGAAGGGCCAGCCTTTCGTCGGCAAGGCCGGGCAGCTGCTGGACCGGATGCTGGCGGCGGCGGGTCTGACGGACAAGGTCTTCATCACCAACACCGTCTTCTGGCGCCCGCCCGGCAACCGCACGCCCAGCCCGCAGGAACAGGCCGCCTGCACTCCGTTCGTCGAGCGAACCTTTGCGCTTCTGAAGCCCAAAGCCGTGCTGCTGCTGGGCGCGGCGGCTGCGCGCTCCGTACTGCAGACCGAGGACGGGATCATGAAGATGCGCGGCCAATGGCGCGAATGGCGGCTGAACGAAGGCGCGGTCTCGGCCCCCGCCATGCCGACGCTGCACCCGGCCTTTCTGCTGCGCCAGCCGCAGGCCAAGCGTCAGGTCTGGGCCGATCTGCTGGCGCTGTCGGTTCGCCTGGAAGGCGAAAGCCATCTTTCCGCCGGGATTGAAGGTAAACGCTGATTACGGCATGTTTCGCCGCTGACGACCGATCGCCATACGAACGCGCCGCCTGATCGAGACGGGCAGGCGCGACGCCAACGAGGGGGCCGCTATGCTCAAGTTCCGCCGCGCGCTTGTCGCGTCGACGTTCGCCTTTGCCCTGTCCGCCGCCGGCGCGGCCATGGCGGAGGGCGTCCCCTACGAAGGATCGGGCGAGGGCTCCGGCCTTGTGGAAGGAATGTCCGGATCGGGCGTGGGTTCCATGCGCCCCACGGCGCTGAGCTCGGCGGACCGCATCAGCTACACCACCGCCTTTGACGCCCTGCGGCGCGGCGACCTGGAAGCCGCCCGGGCCTCGGCCAGTCAGGCGCAGGATCGCGTGCTGATGGGCCAGGTCGAATTCGAGCGCCTGTTCCACCGCGATCACTCGGCCACCTACGAGGAGCTGGTCGGCTGGCTGAACGCCTACGCCGACCTGCCGTGCGCCAGCCGCGTCTACAATCTCGCCCTGAAGCGCCAGCCCGACGGCGCCGCCGAGCCGCCGCGTCCGGCGGGCTTTGGCCGCACCTGGAACAGCCTGGTCACCGCCGTGTCCGGCGACGACGGCGTTGATCCCGACAAGATCGCCCGCATCGCCTACAACAACGACGACCTGTCCGGCGCGGTGCAGGCCGGCCAGTCGATCGGCGACTGGTGGACGGTGGGCTTGGCGTCCTGGCGCCTAAACGACTTCCAGGCGTCCTTCGGCGCCTTTGAGCGCGTGGCGCTGGACCCGACCGAGGATCCGTGGGTGCGCGCCGGCGCCGCCGTCTGGACCGCACGCGCCGCCGCCCGGACCGGCCGTCAGGACCGCATTGCCGAATACCTGCGTCTCGCCGCGCGCTGGCCCGCCACCTTCTATGGCCAGATCGCGCTGCGCCAGCTGGGCGAAGAGCCCGCCGTCGAGAACCAGGGTCCTCGCCCCTACGACGCGGTGCTGCAGCAGGCCTCGTTCCAGCAGGCCGAGCCGCTGGGCGTCGAGCCCGCCGCCCTGTCGACCTTTTTGCAGGGCGACGCCCGCGCCCGCCGGACCCTGGCCTTCTACGAAGTCGGTCGCCGCGACGACGCCCGCAGCGAACTGCGCCACGGCCTGCGCACCGCCGCCGGCGACACCGCCCAGAAGATGTGGGGCGCGCTGGCCCGCATGATGTCGCCGGGCGGCTCAGGCGGCGACGCCGGCCGCATCGACGCCGTCCACTATCCCACGCCCGTGCTGGAGCCCGAAGGCGGTTTCACCATCGACCGCGCCCTGGTCTACGCCCTGGCCCGCAAGGAAACCGGCTTCGACGCCGGCGCGCGCTCTGGCGCCGGCGCCTATGGCATCATGCAGGTGATGCCGACCACCGCCGCCGAGATGACCGGCGACCGGGGCTTCGTGTCCGAGCCGTCGCGCCTGCTCGACCCGGCCGTGAACATGAAGCTGGGTCAGGCCTACATCCAGCGCATGTTGCAGCTGAACGCCTTCCAGGGAGACATCCTGCGCGCCGTCGCCTCCTACAACGCCGGCCCAGGCCCGATGCTGGCGGCGCTGCGCAAACTGGGCGGCGACGCCGATCCCTTGCTGCTGATCGAGACCATCGACGTGCCGCAGGCGCGCGACTACGTCGAAAAGGTCATGGCGTCCTACTGGATCTACCAGCGCCTGCTGGGCGGGCCGCTGAAGACATTGGACGCGGTGGCCTCGGGCGCTTCGCTGATTCCGGCCGCGCTGGACTATGTTCCGCCCGCGCCGCAGACGCTGAACATCGCCCTGATCCGCACGGCGGCCGTTCAGTAGGCCCGCCTAGAACAGCACGCTGAGCAGCAGGCTCCAGAAACACAGGCTGACGCCCAGCGCCAGGCCATAGCCCGCGACGGGGTTCAGCAGCCGATCGACTGGCGCGTCTGTGTTTTCCACGGCCTGAACCCGCATATCGCCCTCCGCCTCGCCTTCGACTGACATCGGATAACGGCGTGCGGTTAAGCGCGCGTCGGCGAGAGTGGTTAAGCCTTTGCGGCGTCCTCCATCGCCTCCGCCTCCCATTGCAGGAAGTCGGGCTGGGCCAGCAGGGTATCCCCATACGCCTGCGCTGTGCCGTCGTCGCCATGCGCGACAAGGTCGATCTCGAAGTGCCGGATGCGTGCTGCGACCGGAGTGAAGAAGGCGTCCGGGATCGACCATTCGCCGAACAGATGCGGCCCGCCTGCGCCGAAGCGCGCCCGCATCTCGCGCCACAGGCTGACCAGCCGGCGCACGTCCTTTTCCAGCCCCGCGTCCTGGGGCGCGGGCGAGCGGCTGTCGCCGACCATCGGGTGATCCGGGCCCATGCCGCACACCGTGCGCAGGCTCGAGAACCCGCCATGCATCTCGCACGCCGCCGACCGCGCCAGCCAACGCGCATGCGCATCGCGCGGCCACAGCGGCGCCTCGGGGTGACGCTCCGCCGCCCAGACGCAGATGGCCATCGAATCCCAGATCGTCTCGCCGTCCACTTTCAGCGCGGGCACGAAGCCGGAGGGCGAATGTTCGGCGATCCGCTCGGCCGTGTCCGGCGCGTTCAGCCGCACCACGATCTCCTCGAACGCGGCGCCGCATCGTTTCAGCACCAGCCATGGCCGGAGCGACCAAGTGGAATAGGCCTTGTTTCCGATGACCAGCTGCACGGCGCGCCTCCTCTGCTGACCGGTTCGTGCCCTGCGTCGGCTTTCCGGGCAAGCTCGCCTTGACTCCACCCCGCCCGCGACCGACACGACGCGTCCATGATCACGCGCTATTCCCGCCCCGACGCCGTCGCCATCTGGTCGCAGGAGACCAAGTACAAGATCTGGTTCGAGATCGAGGCGCACGCCGCGACCCGAATGGCCGAGCTGGGCGTGATCCCGCGCGAAGCCGCCGAGGCCATCTGGGCCAAGGGCAAGGACGCCACGTTCGACGCCGACCGCATCGACGAGATCGAGCGCACCACCAAGCACGACGTCATCGCCTTCCTGACCCACGTCGCCGAGATCGTCGGCGAAGAGGCCCGCTTCCTGCACCAGGGCATGACGTCCTCGGACGTGCTGGACACCTGTTTCGCCGTGCAGCTGGCGCGCTCCACCGACCTCTTGCTGGGCGGGGTCGACCGCGTGCTGGCCGCGCTCGAGACCCGCGCCAAGGAGCACAAACATACGCCCACGGTGGGCCGCAGCCACGGCATCCACGCCGAGCCCGTGACCTTTGGTCTGAAGCTCGCCGGCTACCACGCCGAGTTCCAGCGCGCCCGTCGCCGCCTGGTCACCGCGCGTGAGGAGATCGCCACCTGCGCCATCTCGGGCGCTGTCGGCACCTTCGCCAACGTCGATCCCCAGGTCGAAGCCTATGTCGCCGAAAAGATGGGCCTGCAGGTCGAGCCGGTCTCGACCCAGGTGATCCCGCGTGACCGGCACGCGGCCTACTTCGCCGCGCTGGGCGTCGTCGCCTCCTCCATCGAGCGGCTGGCGACCGAAATCCGCCACCTCCAGCGCACCGAGGTGCTGGAAGCCGAAGAGTTCTTCGACAAGGGGCAAAAGGGCTCCTCGGCCATGCCGCACAAGCGCAATCCGATCCTGACCGAGAACCTGACCGGCCTGGCGCGTCTGGTGCGCTCGTCGGTGGTTCCGGCGATGGAGAACGTCGCCCTGTGGCACGAGCGGGACATCAGCCACTCCTCGGTCGAGCGCGGCATCGGCCCGGACGCCACCATCCACCTCGACTTCGCCCTTCACCGCCTGGCCGGCGTGATCGAGCGGCTGAACATCTATCCCGACAACATGCTGAAGAACCTGGACCGCCTGGGCGGCCTTGTCTTCTCCCAGCGCGTCATGCTGGCCCTGACCCAGGCCGGCGTGTCGCGCGAGGACGCCTATGCGGCGGTGCAGGAGAACGCCATGAAGGTCTGGCGCGGCGAGGGCGCCTTTATCGACTTCCTCAAGGCCGATCCCCGGGTCACCCTGCCCGGCGACCAGCTCGAGGCCCTGTTCGACCTCGGCTATCACACCAAGAACATCGACGTGATCTTCGACCGGGTGTTCGGCGTCGCGTGAGCGACACGCGCCGCATTAGCTTCCCTCCGGTCGTTGACGCCGAAACCCGCCTGCTGATCCTGGGCAGCCTGCCGGGCGACGCTTCTCTGAAGGCCGCGCAGTACTACGCCCATCCCCGCAATGGTTTCTGGCCGCTGATCGGCGGCGTGCTGGGCGAGGACCTCGTTTCCCTGACCTACGAGCAGCGGCTGGCCAGGCTGCTCGCGCGCGGCGTAGGCCTGTGGGACGTGATCGCCTCGGCGGAACGGGCCGGCAGTCTGGACGCCGCCATCCGCTCGCCCGAAGCCGCCGATCTGCGTGGCCTGGTCGCCGGCCTGCCGCAACTGCGCGCCATCGGCTTCAACGGCGGCCTTTCCGCCCGCATGGGCCGGCGCGTTCTGGCGCCGCTGAACGGCGTCGCGCTGATCGACCTGCCGTCATCCAGCCCTGCGCACGTTCGTCCGCTCGTAGAAAAGGCGCGGGCCTGGGCGGTGCTGAAATCGGCGTTTGACTGAGCCCGAAGAAAATTCGCCTCCTGCGATTTTTCTCGGAAACCAAAGTCAGGCGCCCGTGTTCTCAAGGGGCGCGAGACGCAAACATGCCGGGTGAGACATCCCCCCAACGTCCCCGGCTAAAAGAAGGGGCCGCACTTTCCCCCGGGTGCGGCCCTTTCGACTTTCTGGATTCAGCTTCGAGCCTTATTCGCCTGCGCGGATCTGCTCGCGCGCGATGGACATCAGCTCGTCCATCTTGGACCGGATCTCGCCTTCCGACACCGTCAGGCCCGAGCCCTTGAAGTCGCCGGCGACCTTGCGGAACACGTCTTCCTCGCCCGGCTGCTCGAAGTCGGCGCGCACGACGGCGCTGGCGTACTGATCGGCGCTTTCCGGCGACAGGCCCATCTTGTCGGCCGCCCATAGACCCAGCGACTTGTTGCGGCGGGCGACGGCCTTGAATTCCTGTTCCTGATCGAGGGCGTACTTGGCCTCAAAGCCCTTTTCCCGATCGTCGAAGGTCGTCATCTAGGTCCGCAAAGCTCCACAATCCGGGTCAAAACCGGAACAAGCGCCGTCTATAGCCCGCCCTCGCCCGAACGCAACCGGACTTACGTCGGGTGAAGCCCATGTGTCACAGGCAAGCACGGACCGGGTGCCTGCGTCCCTGTCATTTGTGCTGGGGCGCGGCTTCGGCTAAGGAACCGCGACAGGTCCAACGCCCGCCCGGCCGGTTCTTCAGACGCGTCTTCCCTCATGGCCTCGCGGCCTCGGGCGGCGCGATTTTTGTTTCCGGCGGGCGACAATCCCCAAGGCCCGTCCGGGACAGACTGATGAACACCAAGCGCAAGAAGCTCTACGAGGGCAAGGCCAAGATCCTGTACGAGGGCCCCGAGCCCGGCACCCTGATCCAGTACTTCAAGGACGACGCCACCGCCTTCAACGCCCAGAAGAAGGCGACGCTGGAAGGCAAGGGCGTCATCAACAACCAGATCAGCGAGTTCGTCATGTCGCGCCTGAACGGCATCGGCGTGACCAACCACTTCATCAAGCGCCTGAACCTGCGCGAGCAGCTGATCCGCGAAGTCGAGATCATTCCGCTGGAGGTCGTCTGCCGCAACATCGTCGCCGGCTCGATGAGCCAGCGCCTGGGCATCGAGGAAGGCACGCCCCTGCCCCGCTCGATCATCGAGTTCTACTACAAGAAGGACGAGCTCAACGACCCGATGGTGACGGAAGAGCACATCACCGCCTTCAACTGGGCCTCGACGCAGGAACTGGACGACATCCTGGCCATGACCGTGCGGGTCAACGACTATCTGTCGGGCATGTTCGGCGCGGTCGGCATCACCCTGGTGGACTTCAAGATCGAGTTCGGCCGCATCTGGGAGAACGACTTCGCCCGCGTCATCCTGGCCGACGAGATCAGCCCGGACTCGTGCCGCCTGTGGGACTCCACCACCGGCGAGAAGCTGGACAAGGACCGCTTCCGCCGCGACCTGGGCAACGTCATCGAAAGCTACACCGAGGTCGCCCGGCGCCTGGGCATCATGAAGGGCATGCCGACGGTGATCCAGGGGGGACTGCACTGATGAGCAAGATCAAGGTTCACGTCTTTCTCAAGCCCGGCGTGCTCGACGTGCAGGGCAAGGCGGTCGAAGGCGCATTGCACGGCCTGGGCTGGACCGGCGTGGCCAACGCTCGCGTCGGCAAGCTGATCGAGTTCGACCTCGACGGCGTCGAGGACCCGCAGGCCGAGGCCAAGAAGATGTGCGAGCAGCTGCTCGCCAACACGGTGATCGAAAGCTACCGTATCGAGGTTGCGTGATGACCTTCACCCTCACCTCCAACGACATCTCAGACGGCGGCGTGCTGCCGGACGCGCAGGTCAAGGCCAAGGGCGATGCGTCGCCGCACCTGTCCTGGTCGGGCGCGCCGGAGGGGACCAAGTCCTACGCCGTCACCGGCTATGATCCCGATGCGCCGACCGGATCGGGCTTCTGGCACTGGACGGTGGCCAACATTCCGTCGGACGTGAGCGAGCTTGCGACCGGCGCGGGGTCCCCGGGCGGGCATCTGCCGATGGCGGCGGTGCAGGGGCGCACCGATTACGGCCAGGCCGGCTTCGGCGGCGCGGCGCCGCCTCCGGGGCACGGGCCGCATCGCTACATCTTCACCGTCTTCGCGGTGGACGTGGAGAGGCTGGAGGTCACCGCAGACGATTCAGGCGCCGTGTTCGGCTTCAACCTGCACTTCCATACGCTGGCCAAGGCCTCGATCACCGCGACCTACGAAGACACCGGCGAGGGCTGAGCCCGACGCCGCGCAGGAAAAAGGGCCGGCGGAGCGATCCGCCGGCCCTTCTCTGATTCAGGCGATCGCCCTGACGATCAGCGCATCAGCGACTGGCGCACCAAGCCGAACGACCACTGCTGGGCGTCGTAGGCGTCGCGCACCACGTCGGCCATCGAGAAGAACTCGTGCACCGCGCCTTCGTAGTTGCGGCGCTGGACCTGGACGCCGGCGTTGCGCAGCGCGGTCTCGAGCGTCGCGCCGTCGTCGCGCAGCGGATCGATGTCGGCGTTGACGATGATCACCGGCGGCAGGCCGCGCAGATTGGCGCCCACCAGGTTGTAGCGCGGGTCCTGCTGGAAGGCCGGCGACGGCAGGGCGTACTGGCCGAACCAGCCGAGCGTCGCGGTGCGCAGCGGCAGGCTGGCGGTGTTCATCTGCTTGGCCGGCAGCTGCGGGTCGCCGTTGGCGATCGGATAGACCGACAGGATGCTCTTGGGCTGGGTCCAGCCCATGTCGCGCGCCGAGATGGCGACGTTCATGGCCAGGTTGCCGCCCGCGGACTCGCCGGCCAGGGCGATGTTGTTCGGGTTGCCGCCCCACGACGCGGCGTTCTGCAGCACCCATTGATAGGCGGCGTTGGCGTCTTCGTGCGCGGCCGGGACCTTGTTTTCAGGACCCTTGCGGTATTCCACCGACACCACGATGGCGTTGAGGTTGCGCGCCATCGAACGCGGCGTCGCGTCATAGACGTTGATGTCGGCGATCACCCAGCCGCCGCCGTGATAGTAGACCACCACCGGCAGGTTAGATCCCGTCGCGTTCGCGGGCTTGTAGACGCGCACCGGCTGGGTCGTCCCGCCGGTCGGATAGGTCAGGTCCCGCGTGGTCACCGTGGCGTCCGGCGCGGTCGGCATGTTGCGCATCTGCTTGACCTTCATCACCGCGTCCGCGGGCGAAGGCTGGGTGCGGGCCTGCTGCACCGTGAGGCTTTCGATCGGCTTGGCGCCGAGCGCGGCGTGCGCGTCCAGCACCGCCTGCATGTCGGCGTCGGGACGACCGCTCATGCCCATCGGAGCGGCGGGCGACGGCATCGGCGCGACCGGCGTCGCCATCGGCGAGGAGCCCTCGCCCATCATCGGCATCGAGGAGCAGGCGGCCAGGGTGGCGCCCAGGGCGACAGAAGCGGCAAGGGCCGCCAGCGGTTTGATCTGCATGGTGTTTGTTCCGGTAGAGGTTCGGGCGGAAGAACCTCCGACAACCATTGTTGTTCCGAACGGCGTTGCATTTCGTGATGCGTGGCGGTGGCGACCATCATCTTGCGGCCACATGAACAGCGTTTAGGTAATCATCTCCCCATCGATCCCCATCCGAGGTGCAGCATGGCTGTCAGCGCGCTCCCGCCGTCTGCACAGGCGCCTTCCGATCCGCCGCCCCGCTCGGCCAAGGCCGTGCTGTTCGCCTTGGCGATGGGCGGCTTCGCCATCGGCACCACCGAGTTCGCCGCCATGGGCGTGCTGCCGGAGTTCGCGCGCGGCCTGGGCATCGACGAGCCGACGGCCGGGCATGTCATCAGCGCCTATGCGCTGGGCGTCGTGGCCGGCGCGCCGGTGCTGGCGGTGATGGGCGCGCGGATGTCGCGGCGGGTGCTGCTGATCGTGCTGATGGCGATGTTCGCGGTAGGCAACGGCCTGTCGGCGCTGGCTCCTACCTATGAGTGGATGCTGGCGTTCCGCTTTCTGGCCGGCGTGCCGCACGGGGCATATTTCGGCGTGGCCTCGCTGGTCGCGGCCGGCGTCGCGGAGCCCGGCAAGCGAAGCCAAGCGGTGTCGCGCGTGCTGCTGGGCCTGACGGTCGCCACCGTGGTCGGCGTGCCCTTCGCCGGCTTTGTCAGCCTGATCTTCGGCTGGCGCTGGACCTTCGCCATTGTCTCGGTGCTGGCGATCCTGACCATGGCGCTGGTCCATGCGCTGGCCCCACGCGATCCGCCGCAGCCGCAGGCAAGCCCATTGCGCGAACTCGGCGCCCTGGCCAACCGGCAGGTCTGGCTGACGCTGGGCGTCGGCGCGATCGGCTTTGGCGGCATGTTCGCCGTCTACGCCTATGTGGCCTCGACCCTGACGGCAGTGACGGGCGTGGGCGCCGAGGTGGTGCCCTGGGCGCTGGGCGTGTTCGGGCTCGGCATGGTAGCCGGCAACATCGCGGGCGGCGTCCTGGCCGATCGCTTCGGCATGCGCGCCGCCGCCATGTTGCTGATCTGGAGCGCCGCCTGGATGGCGCTTTATCCCATCGCGACGCCGGCCCTGTGGTCGATCCTGGTGGTGGTCTTCATGATCGGCGCAGGCGGCGGCCTGGGCACCGTGCTGCAGATGCGGCTGATGGACGTCGCCGGCGAGGCCCAGACCCTGGCGGCGGCCCTGAACCACTCGGCCTTCAACACCGCCAACGCCCTGGGTCCGTTCCTGGCCGGCGCGGCCATCGCCGCCGGATGGGGCCTGCCGTCCACTGGCGCAGTCGGCTGCGCGCTGACGCTCGGCGGGCTCGCGGTCTGGGGGATCGCGTGGCTGGATGGTCGCCGCGCGCCGCTCCTCGCTGACAAGGCCGTGCAACAGTGCTAGAGGGCCGCCCATGAGCGCCGCCGTCATCGTCTTTCCCGGTTCCAACTGCGACCGCGACTGCAAGGTCGCCGTCGAACGCTCCACCGGCGAGCCGGTGTCCATGATCTGGCACGCCGAGACCGAACTGCCGAAGGGCCTGGACCTGATCGTCATTCCCGGCGGCTTTTCTTACGGCGACTATCTGCGCTGCGGGGCCATGGCGGCGCAGTCGCCGGTGATGCAGGCGGTCAAGAAGGCGGCCGACGACGGCGTGGCCGTGGTCGGAGTCTGCAACGGCTTCCAGATCCTGTGCGAGGCCGGAATGCTGCCGGGCGCGCTGTTGCGCAACAAGGGCCTGAAGTACGTCTGCAAGCCCATCAGCCTGACGGTCGCCAACGGCCAGACCCGCTTCACCTCCGGCTATCAGGGCCAGCGCGAGGTGGTGATGACCCAAGGCAACGGCGACGGAAACTACTTCGCCGATCCCAAGGCCCTGGCCCGCATCGAAGGCGAGGGCCAGGTCGTGTTCCGCTACGTCGACAATCCGAACGGCTCGGCCAACGACATCGCGGGCCTGCAGAACGCACGCGGAAACGTGCTGGGCATGATGCCCCACCCGGACCGCGCCTTTGAAGCCGAACTCGGCTCCGCCGACGGCGCCGTCCTGTTCCAGAGCGTCATGGCGGCGGCTTGACCGCAACGGGTGGTTGAGGCTCACTCGCCTCATGAAGCGCTGGATTCCGTCTTTGCTGTTCGGCCTCGCCCTGGCCGCCATGCCTCCCGTCGGCTCCGCGCAAGAACCCGAGGCGTCGCCTGCGGCCGCGCAGGATTGGGACCTTGTACGCTCCGAAGACGCCGATCTCACGGTCGCCGCCGTGACGTTCGATAGCGGCGTGACGCTCGCGACCCGCTGCATGGCCGGTGTGTTCGATGTGCTGCTGATGAACCTGCCGCCGAGCGAACCGCGAGCGACGTCCCGCCAACTGGGGTTCGCCATCGGTGAAGACGGTGACCTCACCGAGCGGGTCTGGAGCCTGGGATCGCAGACCACCGCCATCAGCCGGGCGCCCGCCCCGCTTGCCAGAGAACTGGCCAAGGGCGGACGATTGCAGATCGCGCTTCCCGCCGCCGCTGGCGCACGGCGAACGCGATACGTCATGGACCTCGATCCCTCCAGCGCCGCCGTCGAGCAGACGCTGACGGCGTGTGGGAGACCGCTTGTGGACCCACGCGATCTCAGGATCGACGGCGACGGGGAGAACGGCTTGCCGCTGGGTCTCTCCTGGGATCGCCCGCCGCGCCCGGCCTTTCCAGGTCCGGTGAAGGGGCGCAGTCCGACCAGCGGCTACGCCACCCTGACTTGCGCCGCGCATGCGGACGGCAAGCTCGACGATTGCCAGATCGAAGCCGAACATCCCGCCGGCTTCAATCTGGGTCGTTCCGCCCTGAACGCCATGCCCCGCGCGCGGGTCAAAGTCAGCGACGAAGCCGGCGCCGCGGGCTATAATCCCGACGGTCGGTTGATCCTGTTCGTGGTCAACTTCGCCATGAGATGATGGGCGTCAGCCGCCGCCGATGCGCGACGTCTCCTCGTCATCGTCGGACAGGCCCTGCACGCCGGTGCTCTGGTTCAGCGCATCTTCGTCGCCCGCGTTGACGGAGACGCCGTTTTCCATCTCCTCGTCCTCGTCGGCGGTGCGGTCGCCGCCCGGGTCGCGTTGGGCGTTCAGTTCACGCTCGCCGACGCCCAGACCCTGTTCACGGCCGCGGGTCGCGTCGACCTCATTCGGCTGGAAGCCGTCGGGGTTCAGGCCGGTCTGGTTGATGTCGCCCTGCGGGCTGGTGACGTCGGTCATGGCCGATCTCCTGTGTTCACTGCGATGATGGGTCAACCGGCGGGAGCAGCCGCGGGTTCCGGCTGAACCTTCGCGGAACTGAGGCGTAATGCAGGCCCGGCGCTCGACGCCGCAGCCGTTCCGGAGCCTCCCATGTCGTCCGTCGTCCGCCCCAGTCCGCAGCAGATGACGCGCCGCCTGGTGGTGCTGGCCGCCGCCGCCTTCGCCATCGTGGCGCCGGTGATTCAGATGGCGACGGGCTTCGGCCTGGATCAGGGCCAGTTCGCCGCCCAGGGCGACCGGACTCTGCGCGTGGCGGGTTACGCCTTCTCCATCTGGGGCCCGATCTATATCGGCATCCTGGCCTACGCCGTGCGCCAGGTCCTGCCGCAGACGGGCGAGAGCGACGCCATCCGGCGGTTCGCCCTGCCTTCGATCGTCGCCTTTGTCGGCATCGGCGCCTGGATCATCGCGGCGGCGTCGGATGCGCGGATCGCAACCCTGGTGCTGATCTTCACCAGCCTGATCGCGCTTCTGGTTCCGCTGGTGATGCATGGCGGCCTGATCCGCGCGCTTGCCAAGGGTGACCGGGATCGCTGGCTGGTCGCCTGGCCCCTGGGGCTGCTTGCCGGCTGGCTGACGGTCGCCGCGCCGCTGAACCTCATCACCGTGCTGACGGCGGAGAACGCCTTGCCGCCGGCCCTGGCGCCCACCGGCTGGGCGATGCTGGCGATCGTCGTCGTGGTCGCCCTGACCCTCTTCGTCACCGCCCGCACGCGCCTTTTGGCCTATCCGCTGCCGGTCGCCTGGGGGCTGCTGGGCGCCTTTGTGGCCGAGCAGGCGCGCAATCCGCTGCTGGGCTTCTTTGCGCTCGGCGCCGCGCTGCTGGTGCTGGTGGTGTCGCTGGTGCTGGTGTTCCAGCTGCGGCCGGGCGTCGAACGCCCGGCCGCCTGAAGCCGGTCGTCAGGGCCTGGACTGCTCCGGATCGTCCAGCTCGGGCTCGTCCTGCACATTGCGGCCTTCCGCGCCCACGTCAAACGCGCCCGGATCGTCGAAGCCGATGCTGCCGACGCCGGTCGCCTCGCCCGCCAGACGCTGCCGGCGGCTCTGCATCGCCTGATCGGCCGCCGAGGCGTCCATGGCGGCCGTTACCTCCGGATCGTTGGAGCGGCTCATCTGCTGCCCATCCGCCGGGGTCGGGGCGGTCTTGGCGGGAGTGTCGGCCATCACACGCCCTCCCCGTCCACGCCGTCTTCGTCGTCGGCTTCGTTCTGCGCTTCCTCGGCCATGCCGGAGGCGCCGACATCGTCGGCGGCGATGTCGGGGGCATTGTCGTCGTCCGGCGTCGCGGCCGGGTCGATGGGCTGATCGGTCATGGGGCTCTCCTTGGGGTGGGTTCAGAAGAACCGCCCGCCCCGCCCCGATGTTCCGATCAGGCGACCGCCACATCGGTCCGGGAGAAGTCGTCGCCCTTGAACAGCAGCGGCTCGCCCTTCGCCCGGCTCAGCGCATAGGCAAAGCAGTCGCCGTAGTTCAGCCGCGCCGCATGCCGCCCCTTGCCGAACCGCACAGTGGCCTCGCAGGCAATGCGCATCTGCTCGACGTCGACGGGAACAAGCGTGAGGCCGTAGTCGGAGATCAGATCATCCACAGTCGCCCGTTGGTCTGAACCGCGCCTTGTGCTGAGCGCCGACACCAATTCGAGAGCGTTGGAGACGCTCATCAAGCGGCTGCTGGCGGCGCGGATGCGCTCGTCAAAGAGCCGGGCTTCAGGCTCCATCATTTCGATGGCGAACAGCGCAGAAGTGTCGATGACCATCAGCGCGGCAGGCCGTGTTCGTCGTACATCTCATCCTCGATTTCTTGCAGGCTCTTGCCGTTGCCGGCGCCCCTAAGTTGGATGCGCGCAAACAGCGCCTCGCGCTTGCGCGCGCGCTCGGCGGCCGCGTCGTCGGCGTTCAGCTCCTTCCAGGTCCGGTCCAGCGCCATGTCGATGGCCTCGGTCAGGCCTACGCCCATCCGCTCCGCCACCGCCCGCGCCTTGCGCTCCGTCTCAACCCGCTTGATGCTGAGGCCCATTCTAGACGCTCCCGATTGCTGTCTAGAATATAGCCTATCGCCCGTTCACCGGCTAGAAGCGCGGGCCATGAGCGCTTCGCAAAAGACCATGGCCGAACTGGCCGCCGAATACGGCCTGGCCCCGAACGAATATCAGGTCGTGCTCGACCGCCTGGGGCGCGAGCCGAACCAGGTCGAGCTCGGCGTCTTCTCGGTGATGTGGTCCGAGCACTGCTCCTACAAGTCGTCCAAGATCCATCTGGGCAAGTTCCCGACGACGGGCGCGCGGGTGATCTGCGGCCCGGGCGAGAACGCCGGCGTCATCGACATCGACGACGGCGACGCCTGCATCTTCAAGATGGAGAGCCACAACCACCCCTCCTACATCGAGCCCTATCAGGGCGCGGCGACGGGCGTGGGCGGCATCATGCGCGACGTCTTCACCATGGGCGCGCGGCCGGTGGCCCTGCTGAACGCGCTGCGTTTCGGCGATCCTTCGCATGAGAAGACGCGGCGCCTAGTGTCCGGCGTGGTGTCGGGCATCGGCGGCTATGGCAACTGCGTGGGCGTGCCGACTGTCGGCGGCGAGACCAACTTCCACCGCGGCTACAACGGCAACATCCTGGTCAACGCCATGTGCGTGGGTCTGGCCAAGGCCGACAGCCTGTTCTACTCGGCCGCGCCGGCGCCCGGCCTGTCGGTGGTCTATTTTGGCTCCAAGACCGGCCGCGACGGCATCCATGGCGCCACCATGTCGTCGGCCGAATTCGACGATGAGTCCGAGTCGAAGCGCCCCACCGTCCAGGTCGGCGACCCCTTCGCCGAAAAGCTGCTGATCGAGGCGACGCTGGAGCTGATGGCCTCCGGCGCCGTCGCCGCCATCCAGGACATGGGCGCGGCCGGCCTGACCTCCTCCTCGGTCGAGATGGCCGGCAAGGGCGGCGTAGGCATCGAACTGAACATGGACGCCGTGCCGCAGCGCGAAGACGGCATGACGGCCTATGAGATGATGCTGTCGGAATCGCAGGAGCGGATGCTGGCGGTGCTGAAGCCGGGTCGCGAGGAAGACGGCCACCGCATCTTCCAGAAGTGGGGCCTGGACGCCGCCGTCATCGGCGTGACCACCGACACCGGCCGTCTGGTGCTGAAGCACCACGGCGAGACCGTCTGCGACGTGCCGCTGGCGCCCCTGTTCGACGACGCGCCGCTGTACGATCGCCCCTGGGTCCAGCCGGAGCTTCAGCTGAAGCTGGATCACTCGACCATCCCGGCGCCCGATAACTGGGCCGATGCGGTGATGAAGGTCGTCGCCTGTCCCGACATGGCGTCCAAGCGTTGGATCTGGGAACAGTACGACCGCCACGTCATGGCCGACACCCTGCAGGACTCGGCGACCGGCGCCGACGCCGGCGTGGTCCGCGTCCATGGCACGGACAAGGGCCTGGCCATGACCTCGGACGTCACGCCTCGCTACGTCCAGAACGACCCCTACGAGGGCGGCAAGCAGGCGGTGGCCGAGGCCTGGCGCAACCTGACGGCCGTCGGTTCGCGCCCCATCGCCATCACCGACAACCTGAACTTCGGCAATCCGCAACGGCCCGAGATCATGGGCCAGATCGTGCGCGCAATCGACGGCATGGCAGAGGCCTGCCGCGCCCTCGACTTTCCGGTCGTGAGCGGCAACGTGTCGCTCTACAACGAGACCAATGGCGTCGCCATTCCGCCGACTCCGACGGTGGGTGCGGTAGGCCTCCTGCCCAACTACGACGTCACCACCGGCTTCTCCACCATGGCCGATGGCGACGTGCTGGTCCTGATCGGCCACACCGAGGGCGCACTCGGGGCCTCGCTTTATCTCCGCGAAGTGCTGGGCCGCGAAGACGGCGCTCCGCCCCCGGTCGATTTGGCGCTGGAACGAAAGACCGGCGACTTCGTGCGTGACCTGATCGAAGCGGGCGAGCTGACGGTGGTTCACGACCTGTCCGACGGCGGCCTGATCGGCGCGGCCGCCGACCTGGCGCTGGCCTCCGACGTCGGCGTCACCCTGGACGCCACCAGCCCGACCCATGCCCACATCCTGCTGTTCGGAGAGGATCAGGGCCGCTACCTCGTCGCCCTGCCCGACCCTTCGCCCCTGATCGCCAAGGCGCAGGAAGCGGGCCTGCACGCCTCCGTCGTCGGCCGCGCCGGCGGCAAGGATTTCGCCTCTGGCTCCGAAGCCGGCGACCTGTTCCGCATCCCGCTGGAGCACCTGCGCGAATGGCACGAAGGCTGGCTGCCCAACTGGATCGAGGGCTGAACGGCGCAGCGCCGTAGGTTCTTCCCCCGCTTGTCGGGGGAAGTGTCAGGTCGTGGCGCGCAGCGACACGCCTGACGATGGGGGAAGTGTCCTCTTCAAGAAGACTCCCCTCATCGACCCTGGATCGGCTTCGCCGATCGACGGGCCACTTCTCCCGCACGCGGGAGAAGGTCTTAGCGGCGCGCCTCACGGGCGATGTAGTCGAGGACGCCAGGAAGATCGTTCATCACGGCACTGGCGGGGATGCGGAGGGTGCGGACGCCTTGTTTGAGCAGGAAGGCGTCGCGGTGCGCGTCTTTCGTGGCCTGTCCGGCGGAATGTGTCTGGCCGTCGATCTCGACCGCGAGTCTGGCCTCCGCGCAGTAGAAATCGAGCACATAGGGCGCAGCCGGATGCTGCCGGCGGAACTTGAGGCCATCGAGCTGCCGACCTTTCAACGCCTGCCATAGCTGGAGCTCGGGCAAGGTCATGTCGCGTCGCAGGTCCCTTGCGCGGTCCACAACATCGCTGGGACGATCCTCTGGGCCGTCCGCGCCTCCCAGCGCCTCCAACACCGCTCGACCATAGCGATCCAGCTTGGTCTGGCCGACGCCGGGGATGCGACCGAGGCGTGTGAGGTCGCCGGGTTCGGCGAGGGCGATCTCCAGCAGCGTCTTGTCCTGGAAGATGACGTAGGGCGGCACGCCCTGTTCGCCCGCGCGTTCGCGGCGCCAGGCGCGCAGGGTCTCGAAGCGAGCGCGGACATCCGTGTCCAGCGTCTCCAGCGCGGCGTTGCGGCCGTCGCGGGTGCGCTCGCGCGGGGCGGATGCGCCCGAGAAACGGGCAGTGGGTTTGCGCACCTCGATCCGGCGCTCGCCGCGATAGACCGCGCGGACCGCCTCAGGCTCGCCCAGGCGGATCAGCGGCTTGCCGTCATTGGGGTCTTCCAGCAACAAGCCCTCGAACAGCAGGTGATCGATCACGTCCCGCCAGGCGGGGGAGGCCGTGTCCTTGCCCACGCCCCAGGTGGACAGGCCGCTCTCCCAGGGCTGGACGTCCTTGGTCTTGCCCAGCAGGTGATCGATGATGCGGGTGCGGCCGAAACGCTCGCCGAGCCGATGCACGGCCGCCAGCGCCTTTTGCGCCGGCACGGTCGCGTCATAGAGGGCCGGCGGGTCGCCGCAGATGTCGCAGACGCCGCAGGGCGCCGCGTCCGCCTCTCCGAAGTAGCGACGCACGGCCTGGGGGCGGCAGGCGCCGCCGTCCAGCATGGCGAACAGCTGGCGCGCTTTCTTGACCTGAACCGCCTTGACCTCTTCGGGCATCGGCCGCGTATCGAGCCGGCGCAGCGACCAGGCGATGTCGGCAGGGCCGTACAGGGTGATGCCCTCGGCCGGCTCTCCGTCGCGGCCGGCGCGTCCGATCTCCTGCCAGTAAGCCTCGAGCGATCCCGGCGGATCGGCGTGGATGACGAAGCGGACATCGGCCTTGTCCACCCCCATGCCGAAGGCGATTGTGGCCACCATCACTGCGCCCTCCTCGGCCAGGAAGCGGGCGAGCCTGCGGTCGCGCTCGGCCGTCTCCATGCCGGCGTGATAGGCGATGGCGTTGGTTCCGGCGTCCCTCAGCGCCTGAGCCACGCGGTCGCAGCCGTCGCGGCTGCCGCAATAGACGACGCCGGAGCGGCCGCGCCGTTCGCGCACCAGTTCGATCACGCGGGCGTCCGTCCGGGCGCGCGACGCATTCTCCTTGCGCTCGGCCGACAGCTGCAGATTGGGCCGGGCGAAGCTGGCGACGAAGACCTCGGCGCCCTCCAGTCGCAGCGAGCGCACGATGTCCTCGCGCGTGCGGGCGTCCGCGGTGGCGGTGACGGCGATGCGAGGGACGCCTGGAAACAGCTCGGCCAGACGGCCCAGCGTGCGATAGTCCGGTCGGAAGTCGTGACCCCACTGCGAGACGCAGTGCGCCTCGTCGATGGCGATCAGGGACAGCGGCAGTTCCTGCAGCCGATCCAGCATGGCGCCCGACGCCAAGCCTTCCGGCGAGACATAGAGCAGGTCCAGCTCGCCCGCCCGCGCCTGTCGCCAGATGGCGGATCGGTCGTCCAGAGACACGCCGGAGTCCAGTCGCGCGGCGGCGACGCCGGCCTGCTTCAGCGCCTCCACCTGATCGGTCATCAGGGCGATCAACGGCGAGACCACCAGCCCCAGGCCGCGGCGCAGGATGGCGGGAATCTGGTAGCAGACGCTCTTGCCGCCGCCGGTCGGCAGCACCGCCAGCACGTCGCGCCCGGCCAGCACCTCGGCCACCACGTCGCCTTGCAGGCCGCGAAAGTCGCCGTGGCCCCAGACGCGGGACAACAGGGCGCGGGCCTCGGCCAGACCCGGCTGGGTCGGGGGCGAAAGGAGGCTCGAATCGGCAGGCATCGGAGGCTTGTGCCCGATCCGTTCCCTTAAGCGAAGCGCAGCCGTGCAGGATTTCCGCGCCGCGATGGTCTAGGAGGCCGCATGAGCGAAAAGCACCAGATGCGCGCGGCGATGCGGGCCTTGAGGAAGCAGCTGGCCGAAGCCGATCCGACGGCCGCCATGCGCGCCGCCGATCACGCCGGTGACCTGCCGCCTGGCGAGATGGTCGCGCTGTACCGTGCGATGGGATCGGAACTGGACCCAGAGCCGCTCGGCCGCGCCCTGATGGCGCAGGGCCGCCGCCTGTGCCTGCCAGTCGTTGTCGCGCGCGACGCCGCCATGATCTTCCGCGCCTGGTCGCCGGGCGAACCCTTGGAGATGGACCTTGCCAGCTGTCCCGCGCCGCTGCCGCTGACGGCGGAGGTCGAGCCGGACCTGATCGTCACGCCGCTGTTGGCGTTTGACGCGTTCGGCGGCCGTCTGGGGCAGGGCGGCGGCTACTACGACCGCACCTTTGCGGCGCGCCCGCAGGCGCTGCGGATCGGCTTCGGCTATGCGGGGCAGCGGTTCGAGCGGCTGAGGCTGGAGCTGCACGACATGCGGCTGAACGGAGTGTTGACTGAGGCGGGGTGGCGGGCGAACCACTAAGGGATATGTCTTGGACATATACGTCCGATCGACTATGGTGCTGGTCATGAACGCCCCGCTGAAAGCCACAGTCTTCAAGTCGAACCGCTCCCAGGCGGTGCGCTTGCCCAAGGCCGTCGCCTTTCCTGAAGACGTCAAGGAGTTGCGAGTCATAAAGGAAGGCAAAGGATTGCTGCTGGTGCCCGCAGACGCCGTGTGGGACGATTTTCTAAAGGAGCCTGGGATCGATATTCGGATCGCCGACGATCCCGTCGATGATGAAGTTGTGTCGTTCGACTAGGTGTACCTTCTGGATTCCGACATCTGCGTCAGGCTACTTCGCAATCGTCCTCCAGAGTTGGCAGAGCGGCTCAACGCCCATGCGAGCCGTCTTTTTACATCGGCTGTTGTTCAGCATGAGCTGATGCACGGCGCGATGATGTCTATGCGGCCCGACGTTCAGCGCGCCGCCGTGGAGGCGCTGTTGTCGCGCATGGTGGTTCTTGATTTCGACAGCGCCGCAGCGGATCACGCGGCGGACATCAAGGCCTCGTTGCAAAGGCGAGGGACGATGATCGGGGGCAACGACCTGCTGATCGCGGGCCATGCCCGAAGCCGTTCTCTGATCGTGGTGACCGGCAATCTACGTGAGTTCGGGCGGGTCGAAGGCCTGCGCTGTGAAGATTGGCCGGCGGGTCCGGCGGGACCTTATCTGACATGAGACTGGCCTTTTTTGGCGACGTGATCGGCAAGTCCGGGCGCGACGGGATCAGCGATCATCTGCCGGGGCTGAAGCGCGATCTGCGGCTCGACTTCGTGGTGGTGAACGCGGAAAATGCGGCGGGTGGGTTCGGCATTACCGAGAACACGGCGCGCGAGCTGTTCATGGCGGGGGCGGATTGCCTGACGCTGGGCAATCACAGCTGGGACCAGCGCGAGGCCCTGACCTATATCGTACGCGAGCCGCGGCTGATCCGGCCGTTGAACTATCCCCGCCTGATGGACGCGCCGGGCGCCGGGGCCAATCTGTTCGAGACGCAGAGCGGGCGCACCGTCCTGGTGATGAACGTGCTGGGTCGCGTTCACATGGACCCGATGGACGACCCGTTCAGCGCGGTGGAAAAGGAACTGGCGGCCTGTCCACTCGGCATGGCGGCCGATGCGATCATCGTCGACATGCACGCTGAGGTGACCAGCGAGAAGATGGCCATGGGCCATTTCTGCGACGGCCGCGCCAGCCTGGTGGTGGGCACCCACACCCATGTGCCGACGGCGGACGCGCAGATCCTTCCGGGCGGCACGGCCTATCAGACCGACGCCGGCGGCTGCTGCGACTATGACTCCGTCATCGGCAACGAAAAGGAAGAGCCGCTGCGCCGCTTCACCACCCGTTTGTCGGGGGGGCGCTACCAGCCGGCGTCGGGATCGGCGACGGTGTGCGGCGTCTTTGTCGAGACGGACGACCGCACCGGCCTGGCCAAGCGCGTCGAGCCGATCCGCGTCGGCGGTCGGCTGAAGCAGTCGGTGCCCGAGGTCGCCTAGGCGTCGACCAGGCGCGGGTCGCCAGAGGCGATCGCCAGGGTCTTGCGCGTCGACAGCACGCCGTCCTTTTCCGACACCTTGTCCAGCACCTTGAACTCTGTCTGCCAGCGTTCGGCCGTCACGTCGCAAACGACATAGCCGCGCTGGCTGTTGATGAACTTCAACTGCGGATTGGCGGCGAGGAAGCGAGGGGCGTCGGCGCGCTGGTCCGAGCCGTCGCCGCCGGAGGTGATGGAGGTCGAGACGAACTCGGTCGCGATCGGCCGGCCCTCCGGGTTGCGCCCGTCCAGGTGCAGCTCGCCGGCGAAGTTCTGGTGTTCGTCGCCGGTCAGGACCACGACGTTGTCGATGCGCTGGTCGCGGACGTGGCGCAGCAGGCGGTTGCGCGGGATGCGATACCCGGCCCAGCTGTCGGTGTTGACCCCCTCGCCGCCCGAAGTGTTGCGGTTCAGGTCCATGACCATGATCTGCTGGGCCAGCGCCTTCCAGCGCGCGCTGGAGCGGTCGAGATTCTGCATCAGCCACGCCTCCTGTGCCTGGCCCAGCACCTGGGCCTCATCGGCGTTGATGCCGGCGCAGTTGCTGTTGAACCGATCGTCGCAGGGCTGGTCGGTGCGGTATTGGCGGGTGTCCAGGAAGTTGACGTCCAGGAGGTCGCCATACTCCGCGCGACGGTACAGCTGCAGGGCCGAGCCGCGCGGGAAGGCGGCCTTTCGCATCGGCATGAACTCGTAGAAGGCCTGCATGGCGGCGGCGCGCCGCAGCAGGAACAGGTCGGGGTCGGTCCCGTCCTGATCGATATCGGTGACCCAGTTGTTGTCCACCTCGTGGTCGTCGAAGGTGCAGAACCAGGCGGCCGAGGCGCGCGAGGCCTGCAGGTCCGCGTCCATGGTGTACTGGGCGTAGCGGCGACGATAGTCGTCCAGGCTGTAGACCTCGCCGCCCAGGTGGACGCGGGTGTTGTCCTGAGGGCCGGATCCGCCCTGATAGATCGGATTGCCGCGCCCTTCGTAGATGTAGTCGCCGTAGAGGAAGATGAAGTCGAGATCCTCGGCCGCCAGCTTGCGGTGGGCGGTGTAGAAGCCGCTTTCATAAGCCTGGCAGCCGGCAACGCCGAAGCGCACGCGCGACAGGGGCGAGCCGACCACCGGCGCGGTCTTGGCTATGCCCACGCCGCTGCGCTCGTCGCCCGCGCGGAAGCGGTAGAAGTAGGGGCGGCCGGGCTCGAGGCCGGACACCTCGACGTGGACCGAGTGGCCGAGTTCGGGCCGCGCCACAGCCTCGCCCGAGCGCACCACGGTGCTGAAGCCGCGATCCGAGGCGACTTCCCACATCACCGCCACCGGGGCGCGCGGCATGCCCGCGCCGAACGCCAGCGGATCGGGCGCCAGCCGCGTCCAGATCACGAAGCCGTCCGGCAGCGGATCGCCCGCCGCCACGCCGAGGCGGAACGGGTTCACCTCAAATACAGGCTGAGCCAGGGCGGAGCCGGCGCCGGATAGGGCCAGGCCGCCGCCGAAGACGGTCAGCAGGCTACGGCGGGAAAGATCGAGGCGCATGGGGAACTCCGACAGGACCTGAAGCGCATAGCCCCCGATCATGACGCTGATGTTGCGCCCCCAACGCCCGCTGCGAGTCGCGGCGCCAAGACCTTCTCCCGCTTGCGGGAGAAGTGGCCCGTCGATCGGCGAAGCCGATCCAGGGTCGATGAGGGGAGTCTTTCGTAAGCAGGAGACTTCCCCCATCGTCAGGCGTGTCGCTGCGCTCCACGACCTGACACTTCCCCCGACAAGCGGGGGAAGATCTTACGCCGCGCAGGCCTCGAAGCCGCGGCGGAGGTCGGCTTCGTCGAGGTCGCGGCCGATGAAGACCGCGCGGCTCCAGCGGCGTTCGTTGACGCCCCAGGCGCGCTGCAGGTCGCCTTCCAGGATCATGTGCACGGCCTGGAACACCAGGCGGCGATCCTCGCCCTGAACGTCGATGATGCCCTTGGCGCGCAGGATGTTCTGGCCTTGCGAACCCAGCAGCATGTCCAGCCACTGGGTGAACTTCGCGCCGTCGATGGGCCGATCCAGCGACAGGGCGACGCCCTTGATGTCATCCTGGTGCGCATGGCCGCGCGCGCCGTGGTGACGGTGGGCGTGGTCATGATCGTGATGATCGTGCCCATGATCGTGGCCGCAGTGCTCGTCGTGGACGTGGCCGTCGGCGCCGTGCGGAGGGTTCACGAAGTCCGGCTTGACCTCGAGGATGCGGTCCAGGTCGAAGGCGTGGACGCCCAGCACGCTGTCCAGCGGCACGTTCGACCGCTCGGCCCGGGTGATCGGCGCCAGCGGGTTCAGCGCCCGCAGCCGCGCCTCGACCGCGTCCAGCGCCGCCTCGTCCACCAGATCGACCTTGTTCAGGATGATGCGGTCGGCGAAGGCCACCTGCTCGCGCGCCTCCTTGGAGTCGTCCAGCCGCGCCATCACGTGCTTGGCGTCGACCAGGGCGGTGACACTGTCCAGCTGGGTCTTGGCCTTGACGTCCTCGTCGACAAAGAAGGTCTGGGCCACCGGGCCGGGATCGGCCAGGCCGGTGGTCTCCACGATAATGGCGTCGAACGCCGGCTTTCCGGGGCGCTGGCGCTTCATCAGGCCGGAGACCACGCGGATCAGGTCGCCGCGCACCGTGCAGCAGACGCAGCCGTTGTTCATCTCGAACACGTCCTCGTCGGCGCCGACCACCAGGTCGTTGTCGATGCCGATTTCGCCGAACTCGTTGACGATCACGGCGTAACGCTTGCCGTGATCCTCGGTCAGGATGCGGTTCAGCAGCGTCGTCTTGCCAGCCCCGAGATAGCCGGTCAGGACGGTGACGGGGATCTTGGCTTGGGCGGGCGTGCTGGAGGTCGTGTCGGTCATGCGCCGCTAGATGGCGGCTCCGGCCCGGCTTGGAAAGGGCCTCTAGCAGCCGGGACAGTCCGCCAGCGGCGCGGTCTCGAGCTGCAGCGTCGTGTGACGGATGCCGAAGCGATCCCGCATCAGCCTTTGCGCCTCGACCAGCAGGGCGTCGGCGTCGGGCCGGTCGTGGACGATATGCGCCGTCAGCGCCGTCTCGGTCGTGGACAGGCCCCAGACATGCAGGTCGTGCAGGGCCGAAACCCCCGGCAGCGCCACCAGCGCGCCCTCGATCTCGCGCACCGCCATGCCGCTGGGCGCGCCGTCCATGGCCAGGTTCACCGAGTCCTTCAGCAGCCCCCAGGTCCCCCACAGGATCACGGCCACGATGACGACGGACACCAGCGGATCGACGATCGACCAGCCGGTCAGCAGGATCACCCCGCCCGCGATCACCACGCCCACCGACACGGCGGCGTCGGCCATCATGTGCAGATAGGCGCCGCGCGCATTCAGGTCGTGCTGATCCTTCATAAACAGGAGCGCGGTGCCCAGGTTGATGACGAAGCCGACCGCCGCCACCCCCATGATCAGGCCGGACGCCACCGGCGCGGGCTCGGCCAGCCGCCGGACCGCCTCGAATGCGATGGCCCCACAGGCGAAGATCAGCAAAAGCGCGTTGCCCAGCGCCGCCAGCACGGTGGCCTTGCCGAAACCATAGGTCCGCCGGCCTCCCGCCGCCCCATGCGCGCCCTTGCGCGCCAGCCAGGCCGCGCCGCCGGCCATGGCCAGGCCCAGCACGTCCGACAGATTGTGACCCGCATCGGCCATCAGGGCGGTCGAGCCGCTGACGATCCCCGCCCCGAACTCGCAGGCGACAAAGGCGAGATTGACGATCAGCCCGACGCCATAGCGCCAATCGCCGGTATCCACCGGCCCGTGCGCATGGCCGTGATGACCATGGTGATGATGGCCGTGCCCATCATGGTGGTGGTGATGGTCGTGCGCATGGTCATGGTCGTGGAGTGCGGGGTCGTGAGCCATGCCCAAAGCCTAGTGCTGGTGAAGCGCCACGAGAAGCCCAAGGCCGATCAGGGCCAGGCCCAGCACGGCCCCTTCATAGCGTGCCCACCGCTCTAGCCGCAGGATCGAGGCCCCGGCGCCCGCCAGCGCCGTGAACACCACCATGCCCAGCACGGTGCCCAGCGCGAACACCGCCGTCAGCGCCGTCAGCACGCCCAGCCCCTCGGTCGCCGACGACAGATAGATGGGCAGCAGCACCTCGCCCGGCGACAGCGCCATCAGGGCGATCAGTCCCAAGAGGGCCGTGCGATCGACGACCCGGGGTTCAGGCGCGTCCAGCGCCGGACCGCTGGCCACGGCGGTGCGCTTCAGCATGGCGCGCGACAGGTAAAAGGCGCCGAACAGGAACAGCAGCACCGCCGAGAGGTGCGGCAACAGACCCTCGACCCACTGATCCAGCGCAAGACCCGCGGCGACGATCAAGGACCCGATCACGGCCGTCGAGCCGATGTGAGCCAGACCGGCCAGGACGGCGGCGCCCAGCGTCCGGCTGGTCCGCCACCCCTGCGCCCGACCGACCAGGACGAACGGCAGCCAGTGGGTCGGCAGGGCCGCGTGCAGAAAGGCGGCCGCGAAGCCTCCGCCCAAAAGGGACAGCAGGACAGGTTGTTCAAGATCGGCCGGCGACATGCGCGCCCTATAGCGTGTTACTTTGTAACGGTCGAGCCCCTTTGATCGTCCGGCGCCTTCAGCCGGCGCGCCTTTCGCGTTGACTCAACGCCCACGATCCGTATATGTCGCCGCCTCTTCGCCCGCGGGTCCTACCGGCGGGCGCATTCTTTTTTGCGTTTGCGCTGAGGCTTAACATGTACGCGGTGATCAAGACCGGCGGCAAGCAGTACCGGGTCCAACCGGGCGACACCATCGTCGTGGAGAAGCTCGAGGGCGACGCCGGCGCCGAACTGACGCTGGGCAGCGTGCTGATGCTGGGCGGCGACAACGGCGTGACCCTGGGCGCGCCGCTGATCGAGGGCGCCACTGTCGCGGCCACCCTGATCGAAACCCGTAAGGGCGAGAAGATCAAGGTCTTCAAGAAGATCCGCCGCCAGGGCTATCGTCGCACCAATGGCCACCGCCAGCAGGAGTCGGTGCTTCGCATCACCGGCATCGACGGCGCCGGTGAAAGCGCCAAGTGGGACGGTCAGGTCGAACTGCTGACCAAGGCCGAAATCAACGCCCGCGCTCGCGGCCTGGCTGCGCGCGGCGACGTCGCCGCCTCGTCCGACCTGGGCTCGACCGAAACGGTCGTGACCGACGTCGACGGCGCCAACGTCGAAGCCACGGTGGTCGAAAGCTCCGCTCCGGCCAAGAAGGCTCCGGCCCGCAAGAAGGCCGCCGCCAAAACGACGCAAGCCTCGGGCGACGAAGCCTAAGCGAATTCGATGGGCGCCGGATCGGCGTCTGGTGTGTTAGATTGATCGGCGTCGCGCTTCCCCGCTGAAGCGCCGCCAGGGAACGGAGCAGCAAGATGGCTCACAAGAAATCCGGTGGTTCGTCGCGCAACGGTCGCGACTCCGAGTCGAAGCGCCTTGGCGTGAAGAAGTTCGGCGGCGAGCGCGTGCTGGCCGGCAACATCCTCGTGCGTCAGCGCGGCACCACCTTCCACCCGGGCGTGAACGTCGGCCTGGGCCGCGACCACACCCTGTTCGCCCTGACCCAAGGCGCGGTGCAGTTCACCACCAAACGTGGCGGCCGTTGTTACGTATCGATCCTTGCGGCCAACGACGCCGCCGCCCAGGCGATCGCCGCCGAGTAACGCCAGCCGATTGATCCCGGATCGCGTTGCTCCTCGTCGAAGCAGCCGATCCGGACCAAGGGAAATATTCCGCGGGGAGTCTGGATCACCAGGCTCCCCGTTCGCGTTTCCCCGCCTCGAAGTCCGCCCGAGCCCTCACAAGGAGGCGGACACGACAGCGAGGCAAACATCCATGTGCGTCATCGAAACCTCTCCCGTGGTCGAAACACGGCGCCTGACGCTGCGCGCGCCCAGCCCGGCGGACGCCGGCCGCATCGCCGCCCTGGCCAACGACATCGACATCGCCCGCATGACCAAGCGGATGCCGCATCCGTTCCGGATGAAGGACGCCGAGGACTTCGTGCTGCAGGTTGCGGCGCAGGATCCGCGCCGGGCCAACACCTTTGTCATCGAGCACGAGGACCAGGGTCCCGTCGGCGTGATCGGCGTCTACGAGGGCGACGACCATGTGCCCGAGACCGGCTACTGGATCGGTCGCGAGTTCTGGGGCCGGGGCTTCGCCACCGAGGCGCTGGAAGGCGCCCTGGTCTGGGCCGGCAAGCGGTGGAAGCGCCGCGCGCTGGTCGCCGGTCACTTCTCGGACAACCCCGCCTCGGGGCGCGTGCTGGAAAAGGCGGGCTTTCTCTACACCGGCGAGACCCGCACGGCCTTCAGCCGCGCCCGGGGCGAGAACGCCGACACCCGCATGATGGTCTGGCTGGCCTGATCCGACCGCCAGCTTGGGTTCAGGTGGTCAGCGCCGGTCCCAGGATGGCGGCGGCGGTGATCAGGCCGACCGCCGCCGTGGCCGCCGCGCCCGCCACAAAGGCCATGGCCGTGCGCGTGCGCCGGCGCCGCATCCCGCCGGCGCGGACCTGGCGGATGATGACGAACGGCGTCCGGTCGAAAGCCTCCGACCCGATGATGTTGTGCTGGGACAAGAGACGCTCCCCGACTGATCGCCTGAAGGATCGATCTGTCATGCGGCTCGCGGCCAAAGGATGGCGACCGGCGGTTTATGTCCGCCGGCCTTGTTCAACCTAGAGGACGACGTCCAGCGCGCCGTTGCGCACATCCACGCGGCGCATCAGCACCACCGGCTCTCCGCCCTCGACCCTGACCGGCGCGATCAGGAACCACGACCCGCTGGGCAGGCCCGTGAAGCTGAAGCGCCCGTTCTCGCACCGGGTGGACCGCACAAAGGCGCGATAGTCGGCGTTGGGATCCGGCACGTCGCGCGCGCGCACCACCGCCGCCGGCACCGCCGCGCGCTCGGTCGAGCCGTACAGCGTGCGGAACCGCTGACGCGTATAGGGGGTGTCCGGCGTCAGTCCCACCGAACCGACGCAGCCGAACACCTGGCCGCCCTCCCGATAGTCGACGCGGCCGTTGAGGGCGCCCTGCCCCCCTGCCGCCGACCAGGCGAAATCCTGAGGCTGGAACACCGCAGGGGCGCTGGGTCCGACCGGCGCATAGCCGGGCGTCGGCGCGCAGGCCGCGAGCGCGCCGGCCAGCAGCCCCGCCGCGGCGAGAGGGCGAATCCAACGGGACATGGAGGGTTTCCTTCCGGCTGAGCGTCTCGAACGTGGCGCCATGTTCGCACGAACGGCCATCCACGACCACCGTCCCGCGCTGCCTCTGGACCCCGGCCCGACAAAGGTCGAAAGAGCACCGCACAAATCGCCGCTTCGAGCGATGCCGACAGACACGCGTTCCGGGGAGCCCCTTCATGACCGTCACCTTCGCCGACATCCAGGCCGCGCAGGACCGCATCCGGGGCCAGGTGGACCGCACGCCGGCGCGCCACTCCCGGCGCCTGTCGCAGCTGACGGGGGCCGAGGTCTGGCTGAAGTTCGACAACCTGCACTTCACCGGCTCGTTCAAGGAGCGGGGCGCCCTGAACCGCCTGCTGCTGCTGAGCGCCGACGAGCGGCGGCGCGGGGTCGTGGCCGCCAGCGCCGGCAACCACGCCCAGGCCTTGGCCTATCACGGCGGACGCCTGGGCGTGCCCGTGACCATCGTCATGCCCGAGGGCACCCCCTTCGCCAAGATCAACGGCACCCGCTCGCACGGCGCGACGGTGGTGATCCACGGCCTGGACTTCTCCGGCGCGACCGAGGAGGCCAAGCGGCTGGAGGCGGAGAAGGGCTTTATCTTCGTCTCGGCCTTTGACGACGAGGGCATTGTCGCGGGCCAGGGCGTGTGCGGGCTGGAGTTCATGGAGGACGCGCCCGATCTCGACGCCTTGCTGATCCCGATCGGCGGCGGCGGCCTAATCGCCGGCAGCGCCATCGCGGCCAAGGCCCTGAAGCCGAACGTCAAGGTCTGCGGCGTCGAGGCCGCGCGCTATCCGTCCTTCACCGCCCGTAGAGCCGGCCAGCCGCCGAAATGCACCGGCCAGACCATCGCCGAGGGCATCGCCATCAAGGCCGTGGGCGAAATCCCCTTCGGTCTGTCCGACAGACTGATCGACGACGTCTTCGTTTGCGAGGAGGCGGACTTCGAACGCGGCGTCTCCCTGCTGGTTACCCACGAAAAGACGGTGGTCGAGGGCGCGGGCGCGGGCGGCCTGGCCGCCATGCTGGCCAACCCGGACCGCTTCACGGGCATGAAGGTCGGCCTGGTGCTGACCGGCGGCAACATCGATGCGCGCATGCTGGCGGTGGTGCTGAACCGCGAAATGGTGCGCGAGCGGCGCATGATCGTCTACCGCATCCTGGGCGACGACCGGCCGGGCATGCTGTCGGCCATGGCGGCCGTGATCGGCGGCCTCGGCGGCAACATCATCGACGTGGTTCACAACCGCCTGGCGCTGGACGTGCCGGCCAAGGGGGCGGAGTTCGACATCATGGTCGAAACGCGCGATAGCGCCCACGCCGACGAGATCGGGGCGGCGCTGAAGGATCGTGGATATGAACTCCGCATGGGTTAAGGGCGCGCTGGCCGCCTCTTTCCTGCTGGCCGCCTGCGGCCCCGCCGCCGCCCCGTCCGATCCGAACGCCGGCAAGGCCGAGGCCTCCGCCTTCATGGCCGAGAACGCCAAGGCCGAGGGCGTTCAGACCCTGCCCTCGGGCCTGCAGTACAAGGTGATCCAGTCGGGCCCGCCCGCCGGCGAAAGCCCGGACCTCAACGATCTGGTCAAGGTCGATTACGAGGGCACGCTGACGGACGGCTCGGTGTTCGACTCTTCGTTCGCGCGCGGGACGCCGGCGGTGTTCACGCCAGAGACCGTGGTCCCCGGCTGGACCGAAGCCTTGCAGAAGATGCGCGTAGGCGACGAATGGCTGCTCTACCTCCCGCCAGAGCTGGGTTACGGCGAGGCCGGCGGCGGCGGCAAGATCCCGCCCAACGCCGTTCTGGTGTTCCGCCTCAAGCTGCTCGACATCGCCCGCGCTCCCGGCGGCGGCTCAGGCGTCGGCCAGGCGATGGGCTAAACGCCTACTCTCCTCCCCATTTCATGGGGAGGTGGCGCGGCGCGAGGCGCCGTGACGGAGGGGTCAAGCGGCGGTGGATGCCGGCACGACCTCAAGCGAAAGCGACCCCTCCACCCCCGGCTGCGCCGGCGGTCCCCCTCCCCGTCGCTGCGCCACAGGGAGGAGAGGCTCTAATCGCGCCAGCGCCCACTGCGCCGCGTCGCGCACCACCGGGTCGGCGTCGTCCAGCAGCGCCCGCACCGGCTCGACCAGCGCCGCATCGCCGGAGTTGCCGGCCGCATAAAGCACGTTCCGAACGAACCGGTCCCGCCCGATCCGCTTCACCGGACTCCTGGCGAACAGGGCGCGGAACGCCGCGTCATCGAGCCGGAGCAACGCCTCCAGGCGCGGGGCGACGAACGCCTCGCGCGGCTGCAGCCGCATCTCGCGGGCGGCTTGCGCGAACTTGTTCCACGGACACACGCCCAGGCAATCGTCGCAGCCATAGATGCGCGAGCCGGTAGCCGCCCGAAACTCTTCCGGCCAGGCGCCCGCGAACTCGATCGTCAGGTAGGACAGGCACCGCCGGGCATCCAGCTGGAACGGCGCGGGAAAGGCGTTCGTGGGGCAGGCGTCCAGACAGGCGGTGCAGCGTCCACAGTGCTCCGCCTCCGGCGCATCCGGCTCGATCTCGGCGGCCGTCAGGATGGTGCCCAGGAACAGCCAGTTGCCGTGGGTGCGGCTGAGAAGATTGGTGTGCTTGCCCTGCCAGCCCAGGCCCGCGCGCTGCGCCAGCGGCTTTTCCATCAAGGGTGCGGTGTCGACGAAGACCTTGATGTCGGCCCCGTTCCGCGCCGCGATCTGGCCGGCAAGCTGCTTCAGCCGCCCCTTGATGACCTCATGGTAGTCGTCGCCGCGCGCATAGACCGAGATGTAGCCGGCCGAGCGGTCGGCCAGCGCCGGCAGCGGGTCCTCGTCCGGGCCGTAGTTCATGCCCAGGACGATGGCGGTCCGCGCTTCGGTCCACATGGAGGTGGGGTGGTCGCGCCGGTCCAGCGTGGTCTCCATCCACGCCATCTCGCCGTGGCGCCCCTCGCCCACAAAGGCGCGCAGCCGCTCGCCCGCCGGCCAGGCGTCCGCCGCCGAGGCGAACCGGCAGACGTCGAAGCCGAGCTCGGCCGCGCGCTGGCGGATAAAGGTCTTGAGGCGTTCGCTCACGAAAATGGATTAGCACATCTCTCTCCTCCTTGCCGCGCACGCGGCGGGGAGGTGGATCGACGGCGACAGCCGGCGAGACGGAGGGGCTCTGAACGCGGAACACCCCTCCGTCACGAGGCTTGCGCCTCGCGCCACTTCCCCATCTGCGATGGGGAGGAGAGGGTTTTCAGAAATCCAGGTCGGCGTAGCAGGCCGCCGCCGCGACGCCGTTGAAACGGTCGCCCAGCAGCGGGCGGAAGCATGGGCGCGACTTCAGCTTCATGTACCAGGTCTTCAGCGACGGCCATGAGCCCCAGGCCACCTCGCCGAAATAGTCGTGGATCGACAGGTGGGCCGCGGCGATCAGGTCGGCCTGCGACAGCCGCCGCCCCGCCAGCCAGTCGCGCGTCTGCAGCAGGTCGTCCAGCACGCCCAGATGATGACGCAGCGAGACCCGCCCTTCCCGCAGCGCCTGCGCATCGGGCGAGCCCAGCTTCAGCAGCGGCTTTTCCACCCGCTCATGCAGCAGGACGGCGTCCACATCGTCGGTGAAGCGGCGCTCGAACCAGCCGATCAGGCGGCGCGCCTCGGCCCGCTCGGCGGCGTCGGCCGGCAGCAGCAGGGCGCCCTTCACGCCGTCCTCGACCCAGCCCATGATCGCATGCAGTTCGCACAGCACCAGCGGCCGTCCGCGCTCGCTGACCTCCAGCACCGGCGGCATGCCCGACGGGTTCAGCGTCTGGGTGGGCGCATTCGGCTCCCAGGGTTTGACCACCACGTCCGTCCACTCGATCCTCGCCTCGCCCAGCGCCAGCCGCGCCGCGCGGGACGCCGGATGGAAAGGGAAGTGATAGAGGACGCAGGCCATGGCGAACCCATAGGCCCGCTCGCGTTAAGCGCGCGTTTACCGCGTGCTCAGGACCAGGGTCCGCGGCGCTTGGGCGGCGCGTCCGCCGCCGGCTCGCCCGTCGGCTGGATAGGGGCAGCAGGCGCCGGCGCGGCCTCGGCCAGAGCCCCGGTGTGCGGCTCGGCCCGCCCCTTGGGATCGGCGTGGATCAGGAGGTCGGCGGCCGGGTAGTGCGCCAGGACGCGCCGCTCGGCCTCGACCACGATGGCGTGGGCCGTCTCCAGCGTCAGGGTGGGCTCCAGATCGACGTGCATCTGGATCAGCATCATCGGCCCCGACATGCGGGTGCGCAGGCCGTGCACGCCCAGCACGCGCGGATCGGCCAACACGGCCTGGGTGATCGCCTGCCGGTCGCTTTCGGGGGCCGCGCGATCCAGCAGGTGGTCGGCCGCCGCCTTGAGCATGCCGGTCGCCCCCCAGAACAGCCACACGGCCACCACGATGCCCGCCGCCGCATCCAGCCCCGGCGCGTTCAGATAGGCGCCGGACGCCACCCCGATCAGCACCACGACATTGGCGGCGATGTCGGCGGCGTAGTGGGCGCGGTCGCCCGCCACCGCCATCGAACCGCTGGTCTTCAGCGCCCGCGTCTGCATCCACACCAGCCAGCCGGTGACGGCGATCGACAGCGCGACCACGCCCACGGCCCAGCCGCCGGCGGTCACCGGGCGGGGCTCGAACACGCGCTGGACGCCCTCCCAGCCGATAAAGACGGCGGAGGCGAACACCAGCCCCGCCTGGACCAGCGCCGCCAGCGCCTCGCCCTTGCCGTGACCATAGCGATGGTCCTCGTCCGGCGGGGCTGCGGCCCAGCGCACGGCGTAGAAGGTGGCCAGGGACGCGATCAGGTCCAGACACGAGTCCGCCAGCGTCGCCAGGATCGACACAGACCCCGACGCCCCCAGCGCGAACGCCTTCAGCGCGATCAGCAACACGGCCACCGCCACCGACAGGCGCGTGATGCGGCGGGTCGCCAGATGGGCGTCTTGCAGGGCGGGAGGGGTCATCGCCGCCTTGTCGCGCAAACGCGCGGCCTTGCCAACGGCCGCCGCGATGAGGCTAAGGGAGCACGCGAAGGACCGGCGCGGCGTCGGCCCACAGGGATCATCGGATGTCGGACTGGCTGGCGGCGCTCATTCTCGGCCTGGTGGAGGGACTGACCGAGTTCATTCCCGTCTCCTCGACCGGCCACATGCTGCTGCTGGGCCACTTCCTGGGCTTCGAGAGCACCGGCAAGACGTTCGAGATCGTGATCCAGCTGGGCGCGCTGCTGGCCATCATCAGCGTCTATTTCCGAAAGCTTTGGACGCTGGCGACCCGCTGGCCGTTCGATGCTGAGGCGCGTCGCTTCCTGATCGGCCTGGGCCTCGCCTTTATGCCGGCGGCGGTGATCGGCTTCTTCGCCTATGACTTCATCAAGACGGTGCTGTTCGAGACGCCCCTGGTGATCTGCGTGGCCCTGATCGTCGGGGGCGTGATCCTGCTGCTGCTGGATCGGATGCCGAAGCGGCCGCGCTGGATCGACGCCGACGCCTATCCCTTGCGGCTCTATTTCCTGATCGGCCTGTTCCAGTGCCTGGCCATGATCCCCGGCGTGTCGCGTTCGGGCGCGACCATCGCCGGCGGCCTGCTGCTTGGCACCGACAAGCGTTCGGCCGCCGAGTTCAGCTTTTTCCTCGCCCTTCCGACCATGGGGGCGGCGGTCGCCTATGACCTGTTCAAGAACCGGGACGTGCTGGACTTCTCGGACCTGGGCCTGATCGCGGTCGGTTTCGTCGCCGCCTTCGTGACCGCCCTGGCCGTGGTGCGGTTCCTGCTCGAGTTCGTCAGCCGCCGCGGCTTTGCGCCCTTCGCCTGGTGGCGGATCGCGGTCGGCTTGATCGGCATCGCGGGTCTGGCGATGACCGGCGGGCTTTAGGCCGTCTCGCCGGCGCCGCCCGCATAGATCGGGGCCTCGGCGAACTGCCCGCCGCGACGGAAGCGCCACAGGTACGACGGCGCGATCGCCTCCAGCCCCGTCGGCTCGATGCCCAGCGCCGCCAGCCCCTCGGCGCCCGAGGCGACCACATTGTCCCGCTGCAGCATCAGCACCTGATCGCCGGTGATCGGCGGCTCGATACCCAGAAGGCCCAGCGGCTTCATCAGCGTCGCCAGCATCTTGGCCGCGCCGAACGGCAGGCCGATCAGCGGCTTGCTGCGATTGGTCTCGCGCAGCACCAGCTTCATCAGGTCTTCGAACGAATAGACGGAGGGGCCGCCCAGCTCATAGGTCCGGCCGCCCGCTTCGCGCACCGACACGGCGCGCGCCACCGCCTCGGCCACGTCGCCGACATAGACCGGCTGGAACCGCGTCTTGCCGCCGCCGATCAGCGGCAGGCCGGGGCCATAGGCGGCCATGTGGGCGAAGCGGTTCAGGAAGCTGTCACCCGATCCGAACACGATGGAGGGACGCAGGATCACCGCATCCGGATAGACCGCGCGCACCGCGGCCTCGGCCTCGGCCTTGGAGCGGCCATAGCCCGACTTGCTGTCCGCATCGGCGCCGATGGCCGAGATCTGCACCAGCCGCTCGACACCCGCCGCCCGCGCCGACTGCGCGATGCGGCGCGCGCCCTCGACGTGCAGCGCCTGGAACGACCGCTTGCCGCCCTCGGCCAGCACGCCCACCAGATTGACCACGGCGTTCGCGCCGCGCACGGCCCTGGCCACGTCCTCGTCGCGGCCGATGTCGCAGTGCATGAACTGGATCTGGCCGACGTCGCCCAGCGGCTGAACCTCGATGGCCTGGGTCGGATTGCGCACGGCGATCCGCACGCGCCAGCCGCGCTTGGCCAGCGTCCGAACCGCCTGCGACCCGATAAAGCCCGAGCCTCCGAACAGGGTGACCAGACCAGGAACGAACTCAGCCATTGGGGGCTCCGAAGACACAGGCGCGGCGGCGTGCAAGCCGCTTCGTCGCGCGGGATAGACGATGCGGCCGCAGCGAGCAACGCAGGGACGCTTGGGCCGATCCCGCCCCGCACCCATATGTCCGTCATGCCCCTGTTCACCATCGGATACGAAGGCTCGACGCAGGCCGAGGTCATCGGCCGCCTCAAGGCCGCGGGCGTCGAGACCCTGGTCGACGTGCGCGCGGTCGCCGCCTCGCGCCGGGCGGGCTTCTCCAAGACCATTCTGGGAAACAGCCTGCGCGCGGAAGGCGTCGACTATCTGCACCTGCGGGCGCTGGGCACGCCCAAGGCCGGGCGCGAGGCGGCGCGCAAGGGTCGCATATCCGAGATGCGCGCCATCTTCGACGACCACCTGGCCGAGCCCGAGGCCGTGCTGGCCTATCAGCAGCTGAAGACCCTGGCCGGCGAGCGGCGCGTGGCCCTCTTGTGCTTCGAAGCCGACCACGCGGGTTGCCACCGCGCCGTGCTCGCCGAGCGGCTGCAGGCCGACGACGGCGTCGAGGTGATCAACCTGTAGCATCCTTTCGGCGAACGCGGTTGCCAGCGGCAGGCTTTGCCGCTTAGCTCCCGGCGAAACGTCGAGGGGGCCCGCCATGACCGACATCACGTCCGCGCCGAAAAAGCGCGTGGAATTGACCCTTCGGGCGCTGGCGCTCGGCTGCCTGCTGGCGGTGATCTTCACCGCCGCCAACACCTATCTGGGCCTGCTGGTCGGCCTGACCTTCGCCTCGGCCATCCCGGCTGCAGTGATCTCCATGGCAATCCTGCGGGCGTTCCGCTCCTCCACCATCTGGGAGAACATGACCGTTCAGACCGTGGCCTCGGTCGGCGGGGCCATGAGCTCGATCATATTCGTGCTGCCGGGCCTGGTGATGATCGGCTGGTGGCTGGAGTTCCCGTTCTGGCAGTCGGTGCTGATCTGCGCGCTCGGCGGCGTTCTGGGCGTCACCTTCTCCATTCCGCTGCGGCGCGCGTTGGTGGTCAATGGCGGCCTGCCCTATCCCGAAGGCGTCGCCGCCGCCGAGGTGCTCAAGGTCGGTTCGCGCGGAACCGAACAGACCGAAAGCGCGGTGCGCGAGAACAAGGCCGGGCTGTGGGTCGTGGTCGGCGGCGCCCTGGCCTCGGCCGGCTACGCCCTCTCGACGGCGGCCCAGCTGTTCGCGGCCGAAGCCGCCCGCTTCGTGCGCCTGCCGGCCGCGCTCGGCGGCGGCGCCACCGGCATGGGCTTCGGGCTCCAGTTCGCGCTGTTGGGCGCCGGTCACCTGATCGGCCTAACGGTCGGCCTGTCGCAGCTGTTCGGCCTGATCCTGGCCTGGGGCATCGCCGTGCCGGTCCTGACCAGCCCGGACACCATCGCCTGGCTTCAGGCGCACGGCATCCCCTCCATCGCCGCCACCCTGCCCGCCGGCGCCTCGGCCGAGGAGCTCGCCTCCACTGTCTGGAGCCGCGAGGTTCGCTTCATGGGCGCGGGCGTGATCGGCGTGGCCGCCATCTGGACCCTGATCAAGCTGGCCGGGCCGCTGGTCGCCGGCCTCGCCTCGGCGCTCGCCGCCAACGCCCGCCGCAGCCACGGCGAAGTGCTGGACCGCACCGAACAGGACCTTCCGATCAAGCTGGTCGGCGCCCTGTCGCTGGCCTGCCTCGTCGGCATCGCCGGCCTGCTCGCCTGGTTCGCCCAGAGCGCGCCGGCGCTGGCGGGCTCCACCGCCATGCTGGTGATCGGCGGCCTCGTCTATGTGGTGCTGGTGGGCTTCGCGGTCGCCGCCATCTGCGGCTACATGGCCGGCCTGATCGGCTCGTCCAACAGCCCGGTGTCCGGCGTCGGCATCCTGGCGGTGGTGATCGCCTCGCTGCTGATGCTGGGCGTCATGGCCATTTCCGGCGTACCGGCCGATCCCTCGATCATCGCCTTCGCTCTGATCGTCACCGGCGTGGTCTTCGCCGTCGCGGTGATCGCCAACGACAACCTCCAGGACCTGAAGACCGGCCAGTTGGTCGAGGCCACGCCATGGCGCCAGCAGACGGCCCTGATCGTCGGCGTCGGCGCCGGCGCCCTGGTCATTCCGCTGATCCTGAACCTGCTCAACCAGGCCTTCGGCTTCGAAGGCGGCCCGCCCGCGATCGCCGAGGGCGCCCAGACCCTGGCCGCGCCTCAGGCCACCCTGATCTCGGCCCTGGCGCGCGGCGTCATCGGCGGCGATCTGCGCTGGGACCTGATCGGCCTGGGCGCTGTGATCGGCGTCGTCATCATCGTGCTGGACGCGGTGCTGGAGAAGGCCACCAACAAGCGCATCAAGCTGCCGCCGCTGGCCGTCGGCATCGGCTTCTACCTGCCGGCGGCGGTGACCACCATGCTGGTGATCGGCGCCGTCTGCGGCTGGCTGTACGAGCGGGCGGTGGCGTCCAAGTCCTACGCCCCGGTCGCGCGCCGAATGGGCGTGCTGCTGGCGTCCGGTCTGATCGTGGGCGAAAGCCTGTTCGGCGTGCTGAACGCCGGCATCATCGTGGCCAGCCGCGACGCCGAATGGGCTGCCTTCCCGCTGGGCGATGCCTGGCCCGCCATGCTCGCCGGCGTCGTGGTGTTCGCAGCCCTCGCCGCAGGGCTGTACGCCTGGACGAAGTCGAGAGCGGCGAAGGTCTGAGAGGTCTTCCCCCGCTTGTCGGGGGTGGAGGAAGGAACGGCGGAGCCGTTTCGACGACCGTCAGCTCGTGGCGCGAAGCGACACGGCTGACGATGAGGGAAGTCTCCCGAAGAAGACTCCCCTCATCGACCCTGGATCGCTTCGCGATCGACGGGCCACTTCTCCCGCAAGCGGGAGAAGGTCTGGTGTTTACGCGGCCTTCTCGAACAGTTTCTGCCAGCGACGCGGCTCGCGGTTCTTCCAGGCTTCGCGGTGGTAGGCGTCCGAGCCGATCAGCGGCACCACGGTGGTGGCTTCGGCGAAGACCATCTGCTCGTGCGTGGTCTGGACCTTGCCCCACGACGCGGCTTCCTTGAGCGTCGAGGACGAGCAGGCGCCGTCGCGCACGTCGGCCACCGTGATCTGGACCGCATAGCGGTGCATCTCGGCTTCCACGCCCAGGATTTCGGCGCAGACGACGGTGTCCTGGGCGAAGTTCTTGGGCACGCCGCCGCCGACCATGAACAGGCCGGTGACGCCCGCCGCGATCTTGATGTCGGTCAGCTCGCGGAAGTCGGCGATGGCGTCCAGCATCATATAGGGCTGGCCGGCGGCGGCCCGCTCCTTCTGGTGCTTGACGAGGCCGAAGCCGGCCGAGCTATCCACGAACGCCGGGCAGAAGATCGGCACGCCCATCTCATAGGCGGTCTGGATCAGCGAGCCTTCCTTCTTGGCGTTGCCCTCCGACAGCCACTTGCCCATCTCCCAGATGAACTCGCGCGAGGAATAGCCGCGCGGCTCCAGCCGGTTGGCGATCTCCAGGATGGTGTGGTCGCAGGCCTGGAGCTCTTCCTCGTCGATGTAGGTGTCGTAGATCCGGTCGATGTAGTTGTCGCGCAGGACGTTGTCGTCGACTTGGCCGGCGGCCTGATAGTGCTTGAAGCCAAGCGCCTCGAAGAAGTCCATGTCGACGATGGAGGCGCCGGTGGCGACCACGGCGTCGATCATACCGAACTTCACCATGTCGCGGTACACGTGCATGCAGCCGCCGGCCGAGGTCGAGCCGGCCAGGATCAGCCACGGCGAGCAGTCCTTGTCCTCCAGCGCCATGTTGAAGATGTCGGCCGCGCGCGCGGTGTCGCGCGACGAAAAGCTCATCTTGCGCATGCTGTCGATGATGGGCCGCGCGTCGAACGAGGTGATGTCGACATGCTCGACAACGTTCTGCAGCAGCTCGGCCTTGGAGTTGGTTTGAACGGGAGCGTTCATCTCTCGGGTTTCCCTTTGGGTTGAGCGCCCGTCGTCAGAAGAAACAGCGGCCCGGACGGAGCGACGGGCCGCTGCTGGTTACAGGATCTCGGTGACGAAACGGCGCCGACCGGGATCGATGAAACGATTACTTCCGGCGCGACCGGCGCTGACCGGCCTTGCCCTTGGGACGCGACAGACGCACGACCTTGCGGGCCGTCTCCTCCGCCGTGGTGCGCACGGTCGGGATGGAGCGCGGGGCCAGACCGTAGAGCGAGGCCATCGGAGCATCCTCGACCACGGCGACGTCATGCTCGCCATAGCCGTTGAAGCCCGTCGTCATGGCCACGCCGTAGGCGCCCAGCATGCCGATCTCGATGAAGTCGCCTTCGCGCACGTCGGCCGGCAGCCAGAACGGTCCCGGCATGTGGTCGATCGAGTCACAGGTCGGACCGTAGAACTGGAACGCCTTCAGCTCGCCCGCCGCCTCCCCGTCCCGCACCAACTTGGTCGGGAAGGGCCAGCGCGAATGGGTCGCATCGAACAGCGAGCCATAGGAGCCGTCGTTCAGATACAGGGCGTCGCCCTTGCGCAGGTCCACGCGCGCCAGCACCGACGACGATTCCGCCACCAGCGCCCGGCCCGGCTCGCACCACAGCTCGGTCGTCTCCGAAACCGGCATCTCGTTGAAGCCGCGATGGATAGCCTCGGCGTATTCGTTCAGGTCCGGCGGGACCATGCCCGGATAGACTGACGGAAAGCCGCCGCCGACATCGACGATGTCCACGATCACGCCCGCCCGGCTGATCGAACGGCCGACCTGCGCCATCGCCGCCTGATAGGCGGTCGGGCGCATGCACTGCGAACCGACATGGAACGAAACGCCCATCAGCCCGTCCTTGACCGCCTGGCGCGTGGCCAGCAGCAGAGCCGGCGCCTGGTCCGGCGAGACACCGAACTTGCCCGACAGCGTATAGGCCGCCCCGTCCGCCGACACGGCCATGCGCACGATCAGGTTCAGATCGTCCGCGCCGCCGGTGGCGTCGAGGATCTTGTCCAGCTCTTCCACGCAATCCAGCGAGAAGGTGCGGACGCCATGGTCGAAATAGGCGCGGGTGATGGCCGAACGGCTCTTCACCGGGTGCATGAAGGCCAGACGCGCATCGGCGGACACCGAGCGCACCAGTTCGATCTCGGCGAGGGACGCCACGTCGAAGCCGCGCACGCCCGCCTCCACCAGGGTCTCGACGACCCAGCGCGAGGGGTTCGCCTTCACTGCATAGAAGACGTCGGCCTTTAGATTATCCTGGAACCAGCGCGCCGCTACGGAAACCGAACGCGGCCGCACGAGTGCGACTGGACGTTCAGGAGGCCGCTCGCGGACCAGGTCCAGGGGAAGCTGGTACGTGCGCAATTCACGTAACCCCCTGTTAGTTGTTAACCCAGACCGGCGTTAGCAGCGCGTAACGGTTAGACCTACGGGGTCCGCCGGAAGGCGCGATATGGGGTGATCGCCCTGTCATGTAAAGAGGCAATTTCGTGGCCGGGTCCCCGCGCCGGTGCGGCTCGCGGGCTGCGCTCTGGACGAGATCGCCGCCGCCGTGCGATTAAGGGTTGCCTTGGCGCATGTCTCGCGTCATGCGGCGCCCCTTTCGCCACAGCCTCCCAGCGAGTTCATGAGTTCATCAGCCGCCGCAGCCGCCCCGGGCCTGGTCCTGGCGCGCGACGTGTCGAAGACCTTCGGATCGCGCAAGGCGCTGGACGGCGTCTCCGTCCAGGTCGCCGCGGGCGAGATGGTCGCCCTGATCGGTCCGTCCGGATCGGGCAAGTCCACCCTGCTGCGCTCGATCACGGGCCTTCAGACCATCGACGCCGGTCCCGGCGTGATCCAGGTGTTCGGCGAGACCGTCCAGAAGGACGGACGCACGACCTCGGCCACGCGTCGCGCCCGCGGCCGGCTGGGCATGATCTTTCAGCAGTTCAACCTGGTGGGGCGCCTCAGCCTGTTCTCCAACGTCATGCTGGGCGCGCTGGGCCGCATCCCGGCCTGGCAGGGCCTCTTCGGCCTGTGGCCGCGCGCGGACAAGGACAAGGCCATGGCGGCCCTGCACCGGGTCGGCGTTTCCGACTACGCCGGCCAGCGCGCCAACACCCTGTCGGGCGGTCAGCAGCAGCGCGGCGCCATCGCCCGCGCCATCGTCCAGGGCGCCCAGGCGATCCTGGCCGACGAGCCGGTCGCCTCTCTGGACCCGGTGTCCGCCCGCAAGGTGATGGAGTTGCTGGTCGAGCTGAACAAGCGCGACGGCATGGGCGTGATCGTCACCCTGCACCAGGTCGACTACGCCATCCGCTACTGCGACCGCGTGATCGCGCTGCAGGGCGGCAAGATCGTCTATGACGGCCCCTCCATGGGGCTGGACCAACAACGCCTGATCGAAATCTACGGTCCCGAATTCGAGGACGCGTTCTGGGAGACCAAGGCATGAGCCTGTCCCGCCGTTTCATCGCCAAGCTTGGGGCCGCCGCCGGCGCCATGGCCCTGCTGACTTTGTCCGCCTGCGGCGGCGGAGACGAAAAGGCTGCGGGCGGCGCGCCGTCCGAAGTGGTCTTCTCCATCCTTTCGGCCGAGGGCCAGGCCTCTTCGGGCCCGCTGTGGCAGCCGCTGCTGGACGACATGTCCAAGGCGATCGGCGTGCCGGTGAAGCCCTTCTTCGGCTCCAACTACAACGTCCTGGTCGAGGCCATGCGCTTCAACCAGACCCAGGTCGCCTGGTTCTCGGCCAAGCCGGCGCTTGAGGCCGTCGACCGCGCCCAGGGCGAGGTCATCGCCCGCACCGTCGATCCCGAGGGCCGCGACAGCTACACCTCGACCCTGGTGGTCAAGAAGGGTTCGGGCATCACGCTGGACAAGGTGCTGGCCTGCGGCAAGCAGTACGACTTCGGCATCGGCGACGCCCAGTCCACCTCGGGCACGCTTGCGCCCATGACCTTCCTGTTCAATCCGCGCGGCATCGTCCCCAACCAGTGCTTCCGCACCGTGCGCGCCGCCAACCACCAGGCCAACGCCTTCGCCGTGGCCACCGGCGTGGTGGACGTCGCCACCTCCAACTCGGTCAACACCGTCTTCCTGCGCCGCGAGAACCCGCAGGTCGCCGACCAGATCGAGGACATCTGGACCTCGCCGCCGATCCCGGAATCCGGCATCCTGCTGCGCGAGGACCTGGACCCGGCGCTGAAGGAAAAGATCCGCGCCTTCTTCCTTTCGTACGGTCAGGGCCAGGGCGCCGAGGCTGATCGCCAGCGCCAGGTGATGGCCGGCCTGAACTATTCGATGTTCCGCGCCGCCGACGACAGCTACCTCGACCCCGTGCGCGAAATGGTCGCCGACCAGAAGCTGAGCGAGGCGCGCGCCAAGAACGACCAGGCCGGCGTCGCCGCCGCCGAGCGCGAACTGTCGACGCTGCGCGCCAAGCGCGAGGTCCAGCCGTGAACACGGCGACCGACATGGCCGCACGCGGCGGCCTGAACGCGGGCGTGGCGGCGTCCGCCGTGCCGCAGCCGCCCAAGAAGTCCGCCTCGGCCTGGGCCTTGGACGCGCTGCTCTGGGGCGGCATCGCCCTGGTGCTGATCATCAGCTTCGGCCCGGTGGACATGCGCCGCCTGCCGCTGCTGTTCTCCAACTCGCAGAACATCCAGCTGTACGGCCGGGACCTGCTGAACCCCGACTTCACAAACGTCCGCCAGCTGGTCGGCCAGATGTGGCTGACGGTGCAGATCGCGCTGTGGGGCACCTTCATCGCCGTCTTCATCGGCGTGCCGCTGGGCCTCGCCGCCGCGCGCAACATCGCGCCGAACTGGGTGGTGTGGCCCGTGCGCCGGGTCATGGACCTGCTGCGCTCGATCCCCGACCTGGTGATCGGCACCCTGTTCATCGTGGCCGTGGGCCTGGGGCCGCTGGCCGGCGTCCTGGCCATCGCGCTGAACACCGGCGGCGTCCTCGCCAAGCTGTTCTCCGAGGCGGTGGAATCCATCGACAAGGGTCCGGTCGAGGGCGTGCGCGCCACCGGCGCCACCCCGCTGCACGAGATCGTCTGGGGCGTGATCCCGCAGGTCGCGCCGCTGTGGACCTCGTTCGCGCTTTACCGCTTCGAATCGAACAGCCGCGCGGCCACCGTGCTGGGCCTGATCGGCGCCGGCGGCATCGGCCAGCTGCTGTTCGAAAGCATCCAGGCCTTTGATTATCGCCAGGTCTCGGCCATCGCCATCGTCATCGTCATCGCCGTGACCCTGATCGACATGTTGTCCCAGGCCATGCGCAAGCGCCTGCTCTAAAAGGGCGCTCCTCGCCGGAAACAGGGCCGTCGATGATCGTCATCGGCGGCCTTTTCCATGGCGCGCGGCTCCTTGAAAGCGTCATCGGCCGGCTTGACGGACTGTCACATTCCTATGCTCTAAGCGTCGCAAACCTCATCGAAGGATGTGCTCGCCATGACCCGCATGCTCAAGATCGCCGCCGCCTCGGCCGCCGTGCTCGCCCTCGCCGCCTGCGGCGATGGTGAAGGCGGGACGGGCTCCCAGACGGCGCGCGCCGGCATCTGGGCGGCCGGCTCCTCGACCGTGTTCCCCTTCGCCACCCGCGTGGCCGAGAACTTCGCCCGCACCTCGGGCGGCGCCGCGCCGCGGGTCGAGAGCCTGGGCACCGGCGGCGGCATCCAGGCCTTCTGCCAGGGCGTCGGCCCGTCCACGCCGGACATCGCCAACGCCTCGCGCCCGATGAAGGCGTCCGAATTCGACCTGTGCCAGCAGAACGGCGTCACCGAGATCGTCGAGATCAAGATCGGCTTCGACGGCATCGTCATCGCCACCGCGCGTTCGGGCAACAGCTTCAACTTCGAACTGAACGACCTGTACGAAGGCCTGGCCAAGGAAGTGCCGGGCGCCAATGGCCAGTTCGTCGCCAACCCGAACACCACCTGGAACCAGGTCAACGGCGGCCTGCCGAACCAGCGCATCCAGGTCTATGGCCCGCCGCCCACCTCGGGCACGCGCGACGCCTTTCTTGAGCTGGGCATGACGCCGGGCGCCAAGCTGGTTCCCGCCGCGGCCGCCGTGGAGGCCGCCGACGCCGACCGCTTCGAGGCCCTGGCCCATACCCTGCGCGAGGACGGCGTCTGGATCGACTCGGGCGAGAACGACAACGCCATCGTCCAGACCCTGACGCGCACGCCGGGCTCGCTGGGCGTGTTCGGCTTCTCCTTCCTGGAGCAGAACCTCGACACGGTGAAGGCCGAGACCATCGACGGCGTGGCCCCCACCGCCGACACCATCGCCGACGGCTCCTATCCCCTGGCGCGCAGCCTCTACATCTACGTCAAGAAGCAGCACGTCGGCGTGACGCCGGGCCTGCAGCAGTTCGTGCAGGAGTTCCTGTCGGACGGCTCGGCCGGTCGCGGCGGCTATCTGCAGGATCGCGGCCTGGTGCCGCTGCCGGTCGATCAGCTGACGGCCGAGCGCGCCAAGGTCCAGGCCATGACGGCGATGACGCGTCCGCAATAAGCGTCACCGTCGCCGGAACCTACGCTGTCCCGTTCCGTTTTCTACCGCCTCTTTCGTCGGCCCCGCCGGCTTGGCTATAGGGGACGGGACAGCTGTCAGGATCACGAATGACCACCACACCTGCGCGCCCGGCGCGTCTGCGTAAAGCCGTGCTGCCGGTCGCCGGCCTCGGCACCCGCGTCCTTCCGGGCACCAAGACGACGCCCAAGGAGCTTCTGAACGTCGTCGACCGGCCCATCCTGTCCTACATCGTCGAAGAGGCGCGCGAGGCGGGGATCGAGCACATCGTCTTCGTCACCGGCCGCTCCAAGGGCGCCATCGAGGACTATTTCGACCATCAGATCGAGCTGGAGGCCCAGCTGCTGGCCAAGGGCAAGATCGAAATCCTCGAGCTGATGAACGCCGAACTGGCCACCGCCGGCGAGATGAGCTTCACCCGCCAGATGCAGCCCAAGGGTCTGGGCCACGCGGTCTGGTGCGCCCGCGACATCATCGGCCGCGAGCCCTTCGCCGTGATCCTGCCGGACGTCATTGTCGACGGCCAGCCCGGCGCCCTGAAACAGCTGGCCGACAGCTACGCCGAACTGGGCGGCAACATCATCGGCGTCGAGGCCGTCGATATCGAACAAGCCCACAAATACGGCATCGTCGATCCCGCCGAACGCGACGGCCGCCGCTTCACCATGAAGGGCATGGTCGAGAAGCCCGCGGCCGGTACGGCTCCGTCCAACCTGTCCATCGCCGGCCGCTACATCCTGCAGCCCGAAATCTTCGACGTCCTGGCCGACCAGGAGGCGGGCGCCGGCGGCGAGATCCAGCTGACCGACGCCATGGCGCGCCTGATGACGCAGCAGCTGTTCACCGCCATCGAATACGAAGGCGTCACCCACGACTGCGGCGACAAGATCGGCCTGCTCAAGGCCAATGTCGCCCTCGCCCTGAAGCGCCCCGACCTCGGCGACGCCGCGCGCGCCGCGATCGCCGGACTGCTCTGACCTGTCCTCTCCTCCCCACGACGTGGGGAGGTGGCGCGATGCGCAAGCATCGTGACGGTGGGGTTGCTTCCGCCGCACAGCACCCCTCCGGCTCTCCGGCTTCGCCGTCGAATACCTCCCCATCTTCAATGGGGAGGAGAAGACTGGCCTTGGTTGAGCCCCCGCGCGCGCCCTGCTAACCCTCCTCGCAAATCAAGAGGAGAGACACATGGCGGCTTCCGAAGGCTGGACCATGCCGACCGGCGAACTGATGAAGGGCAAGAAGGGCCTGATCATGGGGGTGGCCAACGCCAACTCCATCGCCTGGGGCATCGCCTCGCAGCTGGCGGCCCAGGGCGCCGAGCTCGCCTTTACCTATCTCGGCGAAGGGCTTGAGCGGCGCGTGCGCCCGCTGGCCGAAAGCGTCGGCGCCAAGCTCCTGATCCCGGCCGACGTCACCGACGACGCCTCCATGGACGCCGCCTTCGCCGAGCTGGAAAAAGAGTTCGGGACCATCGACTTCGTGGTCCACTCCGTCGCCTTCGCCAACAAGGACGAGCTGAAAGGCTCGTTCGTCGAGAACACCAGCCGCGACAGCTTCCTCCTGGCCATGAACATCTCGGCCTTCAGCTTCGTGGACGTGGCCAAGCGCGCCTCGAGGCTGATGCCGAACGGCGGCTCGCTGGTCACCATGACCTATCTGGGGTCCGAGCGCGCCATTCCGAACTACAACACCATGGGCGTGGCCAAGGCGGCGCTGGAGGCGGCGACCCGCTACATCGCCCGCGACCTTGGCCCCAAGGGCATCCGCGTCAACGCCATCTCGGCCGGCGCCATGCGCACCCTGTCGCTGGCGGGCATCTCGGGTGGCCGCGGCATGATCGCGCAGGGCCGCGCCATGTCGGCCATGAAGGAGGACACCTCCATGGAAGGCGTCGCCGGTGCCGCCCTGTGGCTGTGCTCGGACCTGGGCCTGTCCACCACCGGCGAAGTCGTCCACGTCGACGCCGGCTTCCACATGATGGGAATGGCCGCGGACGAGGAGTAACCCTCAGTCCGGCGGCCTAAGGCGGTCGAAGGCGAAGCGATCGCGGATCGCTTCGCCGAACACCCGCCCCTTCGACTCCGCCGCCTCCAGTTCGGCCGCGACCTCGGGCGGCAAGTCGAGATAGGCGTAGACCGCCCCGCTCGTGAACGTCACCGTCAGCCGCCGATCCGCCGCGTCATAGCGAAAGCTGCGGATGACGCTGGACGGCATGGCGCGCCCGTTTTCAGATCGAGCGGACGATCTTTTCGATCCGGGCGGCCACGGCGTTCAGCGCCTCGGCCACGCCGTCGCTGGCGGCGGGCGTCTCCAGCGCCGGCGGCGGCGCGCCCTTCTTGCGGGCCGCGCCGGTGCGGGTCTCGTGCAGTTCGTCGGCCAGAACCAGCGCCGCCATCAGGAACAGGCGAATGTCGCCGACGTGGCCCACGTCGCCCGCCACCTGGCGCACCAGGGCGTCGAACTGGCCGGCCAGCGCCCGCACCCGATCCTCCTGCCCGTCGGCGCAACCGACGTTGTAGGGGCGTCCGTTCACCTCAACCGTCACCGTCGCCATCAGCGCGCCTCCTGCGCATCGTCGTCGGCTTCGACCGCGCTGTCGTCTTCGGAAACGCCCCCAGCCTGCCGGTCGATCAGGTCGCGGACCACCTCGGCTGCATGGCCCAGAGCCTCGGCCGCCTGCGCGCCCGCCGCCTCCAGTTCGGCCACGCGGGCGCTGTCCGCACCCCGGGGCGCGAACAGGTCGTCGTCACGATCGAGGACGCCCGCCTGAGCCTTCAGGCCCGCGATCTTGGTCTCAAGGTCCGCCAGGGCGCGATCGATGCGCGCCCGGGCGGCCGTCACGGCATCCGCCATCGGTCGCTCCTTTGCGAGATTCGCGTATAGAACGCGCGAAACCGCTGGGGTAAAGCGGCGGACGCTTCATTTTCCTCCGACTGCCCGAAAGGTCCCGCCCGTGAGCGACGCCAAGACCGCCCCCGTGAAGGCCACCCCCAAGCAGATGGCCGACGCCATTCGCGTGCTGTCGATGGACGGAGTGGAAAAGGCGAAGAGCGGCCACCCCGGCATGCCGATGGGCATGGCCGACGTCGCCACCGTCCTGTTCAGCCGCTTTCTGAAGTTCGACGCCAGCCGCCCCGACTGGGCCGACCGCGACCGCTTCGTCCTGTCCGCCGGCCACGGCTCGATGCTGATCTACAGCCTGCTGCACCTGTGCGGCTACGAGGCGGCGACCAAGGAAGAACTGTCCAACTTCCGCCAGTGGGGCTCCAGGACCGCCGGCCACCCGGAATACGGCCATATGCCGGGCGTCGAGGTCACCACCGGGCCGCTGGGCCAGGGCCTGGCCACCTCCGTCGGCCTGGCGATGGCCGAGCGTCACCTGGCGGCCCGCTTCGGCGAGGATCTGGTCGATCACCGCACCTGGGTGATCGCCGGCGACGGCTGTCTGATGGAAGGCGTGTCGCAGGAAGCCATCGCGCTCGCCGGCCGCTACAAGCTGAACAAGCTGACGGTGCTGTGGGACGACAACGCCATCACCATCGACGGCGCGGTCTCCCTGTCGGACGCCACCGACCAGAAGGCGCGCTTCAAGGCCGCCGGCTGGGCGGTCAAAGCCGTCGACGGCCACGACATGCACGCGATCCGCGCCGCGATGAAGTGGGCGGTTCGGCAGGACAAGCCCACCCTGATCGCCTGCAAGACCAAGATCGGGCGCGGCGCCGCCACCATGGAAGGCAGCCACAAGACCCACGGCGCGGCCCTCGGCGCCGCCGAGATCGCCGCCACGCGCCTCGGCCTGTCGTGGAGCCATGACCCGTTCGAACTGCCCGAAACCATCGAGGCGGCGTGGCGAAAGGTCGGAAAGCGCGGCGCCAAGGACCGCAAGAAGTGGGAGGCCCGCCTCGCCGACCATCCGCAGGCCGCCGACTTCACCCGCGCCATGTCTGGCGATCTGCCGGAGCAGGCTTTCGACGCCCTCAACGCGCGCATGGCCGAACTGATCGAGAGCAAGCCCGCCCAGGCCACGCGCCAGTCGTCGGGCGCGGCCCTGGACGAACTGTTCGCCGCGATCCCGGAGATGATCGGCGGCTCGGCCGACCTGACCGGCTCCAACAACACCTTCGTCAAGAACACGCCGATCTACGACGCCCCGACCTACGAGGGGCGCTACATCAACTACGGCATCCGCGAGTTCGGCATGGCGGCGGCCATGAACGGCTTGGCCCTGCACGGCGGCGTCATCCCCTACGGCGGCACCTTTATGGTGTTCTCCGACTACAGCCGCCCGGCCATCCGGCTGGGCGCCCTGATGGGCGTGCGGGCAATCCACGTCCTGACCCACGACTCGATCGGCCTGGGCGAGGACGGCCCGACGCACCAGCCGGTCGAGCATCTGGCCAGCCTTCGCGCCATTCCGAACCTGCTGGTCTTCCGTCCCGCCGACACGATCGAGGCCATGGAGTGCTGGCAGATCGCGCTGCAGTCCAGGACCGCGCCGTCCGCGCTGGCCCTGTCGCGCCAGAAGACGCCTGCGGTCCGCACCACCGTCTCTTCTGAGAACCTGTCGGCCCGCGGCGCCTATGAGATCAAGTCGGCGAACGGAGAGGCCCGCGTCACCCTGTTCGGCACGGGCACCGAACTGGCCCTGGCGCTCCAGGCCGCCGAAACCCTGGAAGCCGACGGCGTGCCGACCCGCGTCGTCTCCGTCCCCTGTTTCGAGCTGTTCGAGCAGCAGAGCGCCGACTACCAGGCTTCCCTCCTCGGCCGCGGCACGGTGCGCGTCGCCGTCGAGGCCGCCATCGGCCAGGGCTGGGGCCGCTTCATCGGCGAGGACGGCGCCTTTGTCGGCATGACCGGCTTCGGCGCCTCGGCTCCCGCCGAGGTGCTCTACGACAAGTTCGGCATCACCGCCGACGCCATCGTCGCGGCCGCCCGCTCGCGGCTGTAACGCCCAGTCTCCTCCCTGTTCGCGTGAGCGAATGGGGAGGTGGCTCGACGCGCAGCGTCGAGACGGAGGGGTTGTTGCGGCGTCCAAAGCCCCTCCACCGCTACGCGGTCCCCCTCCCCGCTTCGCAGGGAGGAGAAAGGAACACCACCATGAAACTCGGCACGCCCCTCTCCGACACCGCCGTCCGCGTCATGCTGCTGGGCGCGGGCGAGCTGGGCAAGGAGGTCGCGATCGAGCTGCAGCGGCTGGGCGTCGAGGTGGTCGCCGTCGACCGCTACCCCAACGCGCCCGCCATGCAGGTCGCCCACCGCAGCCACGTCATTCCGATGACCGATCCTCAGGTCCTAAACGGCGTGATCATGGCCGAGGCGCCGCACATCATCGTGCCCGAGATCGAGGCCATCGCCACCGACATTCTCGCAGGCATCGAGGCCGCCGGCATGGCCACGGTCATCCCCACCGCCCGCGCCGTGCAGCTGACCATGAACCGCGAAGGCATCCGCCGCCTGGCCGCCGAGGACCTGGACCTGCCGACCAGCCCCTACGCCTTCGCCGGTTCGGCCGACGAACTGGCCGAGGGCGCCGCGCGCGTCGGCTATCCCTGCTTCGTCAAGCCGGTGATGTCCTCCTCCGGCAAGGGCCAGTCGTATGTCGAAAGCGCTGACGAGATCGCCGACGCCTGGACCTATGCGCAAGGCGCCGGTCGCGTCGCCGGCGGGCGCGTCATCGTCGAGGGCCGGATCGACTTCGACTACGAGATCACCTTGCTGACCGTGCGCTCGCGCGGCGCGGACGGCCAGACCCGCACCGACTTCTGCGCCCCCATCGGCCACCGCCAGGTCAAGGGCGACTATGTCGAAAGCTGGCAGCCGCAGCCCATGAGCCCCGCCGCCCTCGCCTCGGCCCAGTCCATCGCCGGGCGCGTCACCGAGGCGCTGGGGGGATGGGGCGTGTTCGGCGTCGAACTGTTCGTGCGCGGCGACCAGGTCTGGTTCTCCGAGGTCTCGCCCCGCCCGCACGACACCGGCCTGGTCACCCTGGCCAGCCAGACCTTCAGCGAGTTCGCCCTGCACGCCCGCGCCATCCTGGGCCTGCCGGTCGACGTCTCCCAGCGCGAACCCGCCGCCAGCGCGGTGATCTACGGCGGGATGGAGGCGGCCGGGGTCGCCTTCGAAGGCGTGGCCGAGGCCTTGGCCGTGCCCACCGCCGACCTGCGCCTGTTCGGCAAGCCGGAAAGCTTCGAGCGCCGCCGCATGGGCGTCGCCGTCGCGCGCGGCGCCGACGTGGATCAGGCCCGCGAACGCGCGCGAGAGGCGGCCGGACGGATCAGGGTCGTCCAGGGCTGACCAGCCTCTTCTCCCCATCGCCGATGGGGAGGAGAGGTGACCGGTCTTCTCCCTCCCCGGATGGGGAGGGTGGCTGAGCCGCAGGCGAAGCCGGGTGGGGGCGGCAAGGCGCCCCATCGACGGTTTGTCCAGCTTCACGCCGTGCGACCCTGCCGGGCCGCCCCCACCCGGTCGCTGACGCGACCACCCTCCCCGAGCGGGGAGGGAGAACCTACGCGCGGGGCTTCAGCCTGCCTGAACGGCCGCCAGCGCCCGAGCCGCCTCCAGGTCCGCCGGATTGTCCACCGACAGCGGCGCCTCGCCGATCACCCGCGCCCAGATCTGCAGGCCCAGCTCCATGGCCCGCAGCTGCTCCAGCTTCTCGCGCGTCTCCAGGGGCGAAGGCGGCGCCGCGCAGAACCGCATCAGGGCCTCGCGCCGATAGCCATAGACCCCGACATGCCGCCAGATCGGCCCATCTCCGTAAAGGGTCGAGCGGGTGAAATAGAGCGCCCGCCCCTGCCGTTCGTCCTCTCCCAGGGCCAGCACGGCCTTGACCACGTCCGGATTGGTGCGGTCCGACGGATCGGCCTCGGCCGAAACCAGGGTGGCGATATCGCAGGACGGCTCGGCCTCCAGCAGCTCGGCGCAGGCCAGGGCGAAGCCGGGATCGGCGAAGGGCATGTCGCCCTGCACATTGATCACCGCGTCGTGGCGGCCTTCCGGATCCAGCGCCTCCAGGGCCGCGCGGATGCGGTCCGATCCGCTGGGCAGGCCCGGGTCGGTCAGGACGGCGCGGCCGCCCGCCGCTTCCACCGCCTCCACGATCTCCGGATCGCCGGCGGCCACCGCGACGGGCAGGCCCGAGGCCGCGGCCTGCGCCCACGCCCGCACGATCATCGGCCGCCCGCCGATGTCCGCCAGCGGCTTGTTCGGCAGTCGCGTCGCGGCCATCCGGGCGGGGATCAGGATCAGGGGATTCATGGCTGGGCGCCTCGTCTGAGTCGCCTTGGCCCTCGACAGGGGCGCCGGCGCGGTTGCGAAGGTGGCGCTAGCGTGCCAGACACGCCTAAGCAACACGCGCGATCACCGTCTGTCGCGCGGGGCTCAAAGGGATGGGGTGCGGCCACGGCATGAGCGGCGATCTGAAGTGGAATAAGATTTTCGGCGCAGGCCTGGGGACGGCCTTCGTCATCCTGGTCGTCCAGCAGGTGTCGGGCGCGATTTATCACACCGAGCCCCCTGAAAAGATGGGCTATTTCGTCGATGCGCCGGAAGAGGCCGCCGGCGGAGCCGAGGCCGAGCTGCCGCCGGACTGGGGCACGCTGCTGCCCGTCGCCGACGTCGCGGCCGGCGAGGCGGCCTTTGCCCGTTGCCAGGCCTGCCACAACATCCAGCAGGGCGGCGCCAACGGCATCGGCCCCAACCTGTTCGGCGTGGTGGGCGGCCCGGTGATGCACGCCGGCGGCTTCGCCTATTCGGACGCCATGGCCAAGCACAAGGCCGAGGCGCCGACCTGGGGCTATGACCAGCTGAACAGCTTCATCACCGCGCCGGGCCGCTATGTGCCGGGCACCAAGATGTCCTTCGCCGGTATCCGCGACACCCAGACGCGCATCAATCTGATCGCCTATCTGCGCTCGCAAGGGTCGGGCGGCTTCGCCGTTCCTGCGCCCGATCCGGCCCGCCAGCCGGGCGCCACTCCGGCCGAAGCCGCGGCCGCCGGCGACACGCCCGTCGCTCCCGGCGCCGGCGAAGCGGCCGCGCCGAACGGCGGTCAGGTCGGCGGCGCACCGGACACGAGCGCCGCGGCCCAGCCGGAAAGCCAGACCTCCAACCCCGCGCCCATGAGCTCGGAAGCCAACGCCACGGGCCTGGGCCAGAACAGCCCGCAACGCTGAGGCGCCAAGGTCCGGAAAAGATCAGGAGGCGGCTCTTCGGGGCCGCCTCTTTCGCGTCAGGGCAGTCGACGAACGACCGGCGCCTCGAAGCCGTCGGCGCGATAGCGGACGTCGACCTCAGCCAGCGCCTCCGTCCGCACGACGCCGGCCGCGCTGCTGGCGTGAATCACCGTCTGCGCGTCCAGCAGAATGGCGGCGTGCCCGCCCCAAGGCGAAACGACGTCCGAGCGCCACACCACCAGATCGCCGCGCCGGGCCTCGCCCATCTGCACCGCGGCGCCCAGCTCGGCCTGATCGACAGCAAAGCGCGGCCCCGGAAGACCGGCCGCATACAACGCCTGCTGCACCAGCCCGCTGCAGTCGAGGCCCTGCGCCGTGCGACCGCCCGGCCGGAACGGCGCGCCGACGAAACGCTCGGCGCTTGCGGCCAGGTCACGCTCGAACGTGGCGAAATCGCAAAGATCGGCGGCGGCGACCCAGCCCAGACCAGCGATCTCGCTCAAGCCGTCGCGGCGCCCCGCCTCGGGCACCAAGGCGTTCATCGGCAAGTTCGCGACCACCGCGCCGCCGGACGGACCTGAAAAGACGTCGGCGCTGGCGCCCGCGACCCGGTGCGTCGGCGCCTCGGCCGGCGCCGCCAGAGGTCCGACCTGCACCCACCCCACCACGCCCGACCGCCGCGATCGGCCCCAGGCCAGCGGTCCATGCCGCTCCAGCACGTCGAACAGCTCGCCGAACACCAGCTGGTCCACGACCTGCCCGTCGGGCCTGTCGCGGATGTCGACCGCCTGGGCGCCGCACGTCAGCGGCGTCGTCGCCGCATAGCGGTCCGCACGCACCAGCCCCTCCAGCGCCTGTTCGGCGAGATCGGAGCGGGCCAGCAAGGCGCCCGGCGGCAGGAGGTCGAAGCGGTCGGTCAAGAACTCGCGGCCCAGAAAGGATTGAGCCGGCATCCTGCGCCGCGAAGCCGAAGCGGCCGTTAACGCCCTTCGCTTTTTTCGCCGAAACGATCCTGCAGATAGCGGAAGCAGGCTCTGATCCCCTGCGCCTCCCCGCCTTCCGGCCACCCCGGCCGGCCGCGCGGGTTCCAGGCGAAGATGTCCATGTGCGCCCAGGCTCCGGTCTCCGGCGCGAACCGCTGCAGGAACAGGGCGGCCGTGACCGAGCCCGCCTGCGCCCAGCCCGCCGGATCGTTGCGCAGGTCGGCAATGTCCGCCTCCAGCGCCGCGCCGTAGCCGGGCCACAGCGGCATCCGCCAAAGCGGGTCGCGCACCGCCGACGCCGCCTGGAGCAACCCCGCCGCCAACCCATCGTCATCGGTATAGAGCGGCGGCAACTCCGGCCCCAGCGCGATCCGCGCTGCGCCCGTCAGCGTGGCGAAATCCAGCGTCAGGTCCGGCCTATGCTCGCCGGCTCGCGTCAGGGCGTCGGCCAGGATCAGCCGCCCCTCCGCATCCGTATTGCCGACCTCTACCGTCAGACCCTTGCGCGTCCGCAGGATGTCGCCGGGCCGAAAGGCGTCGGCCGAGATCGCGTTCTCCACCGCCGCTACGACGACCACCAGCCGCACGGGCAGATCGGCCTGCATCACCAGCCGGCCGAGCGCCAGGGCGTGCGCCGCCCCGCCCATGTCCTTTTTCATGTTGCGCATGCCGGCGGCCGGCTTGATGTCCAGCCCGCCCGTGTCGAACACCACCCCCTTGCCCACCAGCGCGACCAGCGGCAGTTCGAGCCGATCCAGCTTCCAGCCGATCTCGATGAGGCGCGGCTGGCGATGCGGGGCGGCGGCGCGACCCACGGCGTGCACCGCCGGATAGTTCGCATCCAGCAGGGCCTCCCCCTCGGTCACCGCGATCTCGGCGCCCGCCTCCTCGGCGATCTCGCGCGCCACGGTCTCGATCTGCAGCGGCCCCATGTCGGCGGCCGGCGTGTCCACCATCTCGCGCGCCAGGGCGCAGGCCGAGGCGATCCGCAGCACGGCCTCGACGTCCACGCCGTTCGGCGCGACCAGACGCGCCCGGCCCCGCTCGGGCCGCGCCTTGTAGCGGTCGAACAGGTAGGAGCCGAGCGCGAAGGCCAGCGCCGCCTGCGCCGCATCCTCGCCCTCGACGCCTTCCAAGCGCCAGACGCCAGAGGGCAGGCGCGCCGCCAGCGCACGCACGGACATTGGATCGAACCGCTCCCCGGCGCCGAACAGGGCCTGCCCCAAACCGCCGTCCGCGCCCGGCGTCAGCAGCAGCTGTCCCGCCTTGCCGGTGAAATCCTGGGCGGCGGCCCAGGCGGCGACGCCATCCGGCAGCGCCTCGCCAGACCGAACGATCCGAACAACGCGAACGCCTTCCCCCGCCTCTGCGGCGGAGATCAGGACTTCGGCATGAACAGCGGACATGGGCGTGACCTCAATCGAGCGCGCGTGGCGCCAGTTAACCAAGAGTTGACGCGGACAGGCGACCCTTTGCGCCTCACCAAGGCTCGTCCGGACCTCTTCCATGTCGCGCATGCCCGTCGCCATCGCAACCATCGCGGCCCTGCTCCTCGGCGCCGCGGGTCCGACCCTCGCCGCCGATCCCGCCGCGCCCGCAAAGGCGTCCGCCGAGATCCGCGCGACCTATGACCGGATGGACGCCCTGTCGCGCTCGGTCTTCTGGGCCAACGAACAGCAGGTCGATCCCAACGATCCGGTGGCGGGCGTGAAGCTGTCGCAGGCGCTGCGTGAACTCGGCAAGTACGACCAGGCGGCGCAGGCGGCCGAGGCGACGCTGACGGTGCAGCCGAACAATCTGGAAGCCATGCTGGCGCTGGGCCGCGCCCACATCGCGCGGGGCCAGGCCTTCTACGGCGTCGCGCCGCTGGAGCGGGCGCGCGATGCGGCGCCGCGCGACTGGCGCCCGCTGTCGCTTCTGGGCGTGGCCTATCAGCAGGTGCGCCGCTTCGACGACGCCCGCGCCGCCTGGAACCAGGCGCTGACCCTGTCGCCCGACAATCCCGATGTCCTGACCAACGCCGCCATGGCGGCCATGGCCAGCGGCGACGCGGCGGGCGCCGAGGCCCTGCTGCGCCGAGCCGCCGCCCAGCCGAGCGCCACAATCCAGGTGCGCCAGAACCTCGCCATCGCTCTGGGGCTTCAGGGCAAGACGGGCGAGGCCGAAGCCATCCTGCGCCGGGACCTGCCGCCCGAACAGGCCGAACGCAATCTCGCCTGGCTCAGGAACCGCGCGAACTCGACCTCGGCGCAGGCGGCCGGCCAGACGCCCGACGCCGCCCGCACCTGGGGCTCGCTGGGCGGCTGACGCCTTCTCTCGCGCCCGACGCCATCCTATCTTCCGCGCATGATCGACGATCTCTACAGCGCCCGCATCCTGTCGCTGGCGGCCAATCTGCCGCACAGCGGGCGACTGCCGACGCCTGACGGCACGGGCCAGCGGACGGCCAAGCTGTGCGGCTCCAGGGCCATCGTCGATGTCACGCTGGACGAGGACGGCCGCATCGCCGACTTCGCCCAGGACGTGCGCGCCTGCGCGCTCGGCCAGGCCGCGGCCGGCGTGGTGGGCGAGCACGCCATCGGCGCGTCTCGCGACGAGATCGCCTTCGCCCGCGACGCCCTGCTGGCCATGCTGAAGTCGGGCGGCGAGGGCCCGGACGGCCGCTTCGAGGCCTTGCGCGTGCTCAAGCCCGTCGCCGACTATCCCGCCCGCCACGCCTCGACCGCCGTCACCATCGAGGCGACGCTTGAGGCGGTGGATGCTGCGCTTCTGGCCCGAACTCGTCTCGCCGGAGCAGCCTGACAAGAGGCGTCCTGGTTGATCCCCCAGGCCTCACGGGGGATAAGCGCGGCGAACCGCAAGTCAGCTTGTCTCCGGCGAAGAGGCGCAATGTCTCTCTATGAACGCGGCGTCCGCGCGGCCCACCGGGGCTACAAGCTGACGCTGTCCCCCTGGTTCGGCCAGTCGTGCCGCTTCCTGCCGACCTGTTCGGACTATGGACGCGACGCCCTGATCCAACACGGACCGCTCAAGGGGGGATGGCTCACCGCGCGCAGGCTCTGTAAATGCCACCCCTTCGGCGGCTCGGGCTACGATCCCGTTCCGCCTGCCCAGCATCGGGCTGAGAAGACGAAATCATGATCGACCTGAAATTTCCCGACGGCGCCGTGCGCCAGTATCCGGCCGGTTCCACGGCGCGCGACGTGGCCCAGTCCATCTCGCCTTCGCTGGCCAAGAAGGCCGTGCTGGCCGAACTTAACGGCCAGCAGCGCGACATGGGCCGGGTGCTGGAGACCGGCGGCGACTTCCGCCTGATCATGCGTGACGACCCGGAGGCGCTCTACACCATCCGCCACGACACGGCCCACGTGCTGGCCGAGGCTGTACAGACGCTGTTTCCCGGCACCCAGGTCACGATCGGCCCGGCCATCGAGGACGGCTTCTATTACGACTTCGCCCGCGACGAGCCCTTCTCGACCGACGACTTCGCCGCCATCGAAAAGGAGATGGGCAGGATCATCGACCGCGACGCCAAGTTCGAGCGCGAGGTCTGGGATCGCGACGAAGCCATCGCCTTCTTCGCCGCGCGCGGAGAACGCTTCAAGGCCGAGCTGATCAGCGACCTGCCCGCCGACGAGACCATCACCATCTATCGCCAGGGCGAGTGGCTGGACCTGTGCCGGGGCCCGCACTTCCCCTCCACCCGCCACGTCGGCAAAGCCTTCAAGCTGACCAAGCTGGCCGGCGCCTACTGGCGCGGCGACAGCTCGCGTGACCAGCTGCAGCGCATCTATGGCACCGCCTGGGCGACCAAGGAGGACCTCGACGCCTATCTGCAGCGCATCGAGGAGGCGGAAAAGCGCGATCATAGAAAGCTCGGTCGCGCCATGGAGCTCTTCCACATGCAGGAAGAGGGCCGGGGCATGGTCTTCTGGCACCCCAAGGGCTGGGTCCTGTGGCAGGTGCTGGAGGCTTATATGCGCCGCCGCCTGACGGCGGCCGGCTATGTCGAGGTCAAGACGCCCCAGGTGCTGGACCGCAAGTTCTGGGAAGCCTCCGGCCACTGGGACAAATACCGCCCCAACATGTTCGTCTGCGAGACCGTGGAGGGCGAAACCCTCTCGCTCAAGCCGATGAACTGCCCGGGCCACGTGCAGATCTTCGACCAGGGCCAGCGGTCTTATCGCGAGCTGCCGCTGCGCATGGCCGAGTTCGGCGCCTGCCACCGCTATGAGCCGTCCGGCTCGCTGCACGGCCTGATGCGGGTGCGCGGCTTCACCCAAGACGACGCCCACATCTTCTGCCGCGAGGACCAGATCGTCGAGGAGACGGCGGCCTTTATCACCCTGGCCAAGAGCATCCACGCCGATCTCGGCATGGAGACCGCCTACATCAACCTGGCCACCCGGCCGGAGGTGCGCGCCGGCTCCGACGAATTCTGGGACAAGGCCGAGACCCAGATGGCCGAGGCCGCCCGCGCCGCCGGCGTCGAGCCGGTGATCGCCGAGGGCGACGGCGCCTTCTACGCACCCAAGCTGGACTTCATCGTCAAGGACGCGATCGGCCGCGAATGGACCTGCGGCACCATTCAGCTGGACTACGTCCTGCCCGAGCGCCTGAACGCCACCTACATCGCCGAGGACGGCCAGAAGCACCGACCGGTGATGCTGCACCGCGCGATTCTGGGCAGCTTCGAGCGGTTCATCGGCATCATGATCGAGAACTACGCCGGCGCCTTCCCCCTGTGGCTGTCGCCGGTGCAGGCGGTGGTGGCGACCATCACCTCGGACGCCGACGACTACGCCCGCGACGTCCAGGCCCGCTTCAAGGCGGCTGGCCTGCGAGCCGAGATCGACCTGCGCAACGAAAAGGTCGGCTACAAGGTGCGCGAACACTCGGTCGGCAAGGTGCCGGTCATCGCCGTGGTGGGCAGGAACGAAGCCGCTGAAGGTCAGGTCGCCATCCGCCGCCTGGGTTCGCAGGCCCAGACGGTGGTCACGGTCGAAGAGGCGATCCGCATCCTGACCGAAGAGGCCACGCCGCCCGACCTGCGCTGAGCAGGGGTGAAGACGGGCTTTGTCCCGTCTTCACCGTATCTTAGGTCATCGAGCGGCAGTCTTCTTCGGACGTTCTGAAGGAGCCGCGATGACGCACTCCCTGCAAACCGCAAGCTCCGCTTCGACCCTGATCAAGCGCACCATGCTGCAGCGGCTGATCGCGGCGGGGAACCTGCGCTACTGGATCATCGTCAGCTGGGCCGCGGCGTTGGCCACCACGGTCGAGCCGGTTGCGGCCCTCGGCTGGATGGTCGTGGCCCTGCTGTCTGGCCTTGCCCGAACGGTGGTCGAGACCCGCGTGAAGCTGGCCGATCCGGTCAAGCTCGCGCGGTTGAAGCTGTTCACCGCCTTCGTGTCCTGCGCGGCGTGGGGCGCGGCGCCCGTTCTGGCGTTCCTCTACGGCGACGCCTTGGGCGAGGCTTTGGCGGTCGGTCTGCTGGTCGCCGGTTACACCCTGGTCTTCACCCAGATGCGGGCGGCTCCCAAGGAAGCGCTGATCGTCTCGGCCCCCTATTCGGCGGTCGCGGCCCTGCTGATCGCCAGCCAGTGGGGAACCCAGACCTTCTGGGTGCTCGCCGCCATCGTTCCCGTCATGGGCCTGTCGCTGTTGATCAAGGTCGTCGTCACCCAGATGAGGGACGACGAACTGGCGGCGGTAAACGCGCGTCAGGCCTCGCTGATCGCCGAGCTTCAGGCCGCCCGAGACAAGGCCGACGCCGCCAACGCCGCCAAGTCCAACTTCCTGGGCGTCATCTCGCACGAGCTGCGCACGCCGATGAACGGGGTCCTGGGGGCGGCGCAACTGCTCGAGTTCACCGAACTGACGGAGCGGCAGAAGGACTATGTCGGCGTGATCCGCGCCTCGGGCGACGGCCTGATGGTGCTGCTGAACGACATCCTGGACCTGACCAAGATCGAGGCCGGTCGCATGGACCTGGCGCCTGCCGACATCGACATTTCCAACCTCGCGCCACGGTTGATCGGCCCCTTCAAGGCGCAGGCCGAGGCCAAGGGTCTTGCTTTCGAGACCGACATCGCCGGCGATCTGCCCGAGCGCGTCCGGCTCGACCCGCTGCGCCTGGCCCAGATCGCGCACAACCTCCTGGGCAACGCCATCAAGTTCACGCCGCAGGGCTCGGTGCGTCTGAGCCTGATTGGCGAGCGCCTGTCCGACCACGGGGCGCGCCTGACGCTCGCCGTTGCCGACAGCGGCATCGGCATCGCGGCCTCGGACGTCGAGCGGCTGTTTCAGCCCTTCACCCAGGTGGACGGCTCTTCCACCCGTCGCTTCGGCGGCACGGGCCTCGGCCTCAGCATCTGCCAGCGCCTCGCCGGCATGATGGGCGGCGAGATCACGGTCGCGTCTCAGCCCGATCAGGGCTCGACCTTCAGTCTGTCGATCGAGGTGGAGGCGCTGGCCTGGCCCGCCTCTGAGCTCCAGAGCTGTGCGGCGTGAGCGCAAACCTGCGCCTAGAAGCCCAGCGGCCCGATCAACCAGGTCAGCCAGACGCCCAGCGCCAGCCCCGGCCCGAACGGCATCCGGTCGGTCGATGAGACCGATCGCCGAACCGCCAATCGCGCGATCACCAGGCTGAAGCCAAGCGCGCAGGCCCACAGCAGCACGCTGGGCAACCCCTGCCACCCGACCCAGGCCCCCGCCCCGGCGAACAGAAAAGGATCGCCGCCGCCCAGCCCTTGTCGACCGCGCGCGGCGCGATAGCCCCAAGCCACCAGCCACAGCGCCGCAAAGCCGATGCCCGCGCTCAGCACCCCGTGCCAGCCCTGCCCCAGCAGCACGGAAGCCGCGAGCCCCGTGCCGATCAGCGGCCAGGTCAGCACGTCCGGCAACACCATGTGCTCGGCGTCGATCACCGCGATCAGCAAGAGCTGCCAGCCGAGTACGGCCGTGATCGCCGCCAGCGTCCAATCGCCGAACGCCAGTCCCGCCCAGCCCCCCACAAGACCCGCCGCCGCCTCCACCGCCGGATAGCGCGCGGAAATCCTGACGCCGCATCGCGCGCAGCGGGCCCGCAGCGCCAGCCAGCTGAAGACCGGAACCAGCTCCCACGGGCGGAGTGGGCGCTCGCATCCCATGCACTGCGACGGCCTGGAGACGACGTCGACGCCCTGCGGCAATCGCACGCTGACCGCGGCCAGGAAGCTGCCGATGATCAGCCCCAGTCCGCCCAGAACGGCGGCCGTGGTCAGCGGCGTCATGACCGGGCTAGTCGCGCAGCAGTTCGTTGACGCCCGTCTTGGCTCGCGTCTGGGCGTCCACACGCTTGACGATCACGGCGCAGTACAGCGACGGCCCACCGTTCGGATCGGGCAGTGAGCCGGGCACGACCACCGAATAGGCCGGCACCTCGCCCCGGAACACCTCGCCCGTCGCCCGGTCCACGATCTTGGTCGAGGCCGACAGATAGACGCCCATGGCCAGCACCGCACCCTCGCGCACGATCACGCCCTCGGCCACCTCGGCGCGCGCGCCGATGAAGCAGCCGTCCTCGATGATGGTGGGATTGGCCTGCAGCGGCTCCAGCACGCCGCCGATGCCGGCGCCGCCCGACAGGTGCACATTCTTTCCGATCTGCGCGCACGAACCCACAGTCGCCCAGGCGTCGACCATGGAGCCTTCATCGACATAGGCGCCGATGTTCACGAAGGACGGCATCAGCACCACGTTCCTGGCCACGAACGCGCCCTGCCGCACGATGGCGCCGGGCACGGAGCGGAAGCCCGCCGCCTGATAGTCGGACGCCGTCCAGTCGCCGAACTTGTTGGGCACCTTGTCGAAGAAGGGGCCGACGCCAGGCGCCGCGCTGCCCGCGCCCCGGTCGCCCGCGCGCATCACCACATTGTCGTTCAGGCGGAACGACAGAAGCACCGCCTTCTTCAGCCACTGGTGCGTGGTCCAGACGCCGTCGGCTCCGCGCGATGCCACCCGCGCTTCCCCGGCATCCAGCAGCTCCAGCGCGCGTTCCACCGCCTGACGCGTCTCGCCCTTGGTGGACGGCGACAGTTCCGCCCGCGCCTCCCAGGCGGCTTCGATCACGGATTCGAGTTGGGCGGCTTCGCTCATGCGGCGGCGTCCTTGAACGAGAGGGATTGAAGGAAATCGAGCAGGTCCGGCGCCTGATGATCGATGTGCGGGCCCAGCGGCTTTCCATGCCCGTCGCCGATCAGCACCGTGCGCATGCCCAGCGCCTTGGCCGGCTCCAGGTTCTTTGGCGTGTCCTCGAAGAAGACCGCGCTCTGCATGTCCAGCCCGAACCGCTCGGCCATTCGGCGAAAGGTCGCCGGCGCGGGCTTGGGCGTCAGATCGGCGTCCTCGATGGCGAACACATCGACGAAGCAATCGGCCACGCCCAGCCGGTCCAGCACCCGACCCGCATACTCGCGCGCACCGTTGGTGAAGACAAAGCATTGTCCCGGCAGGCGCTTCAGCACCTCGGCCAGACGCGGATTGGGCTCCAGCCCATCGAGCGGCACATCATGCACCTCGCGCAGGAAACGCTCCGTATCGACCGCATAGTTGGCCATCAGGCCGGCCAGCGTCGTGCCGTGCTCGTCCAGGAACTGTCGCTGCAACACCGCCGCCTCCTCCGGCGCCAGGCCCACGGCCTCGACCACGAAAGCGTTGATCCGCTTCTGCACCAGCCCCATCAGCCCCTGCTCGGGCGGATAAAGGGTGTCGTCCATGTCGAACACCCAGAAGCGGATGTCCGACAGATCGGGCGCGGCGACCGTCACCCGGCCGTCACCAGAGTGCCCGCGCCGTATTCGCTGAACAGCTCGACCAGCATGGCGTGCGGACGGCGTCCGTCCAGGATCACCACCGCCTCGACACCCGCGCGCACCGCCGCCATCGCCGTTTCCAGCTTGGGGATCATGCCGCCGGTCGCTGTGCCGTCGTCGATCAGCCCTTGCGCCTGTTCCAGCGTCATCTCGCGGATGATCTCGCCATCCGCACCCTTGACCCCCACCACGTCGGTCAGCAGCAGCATCCGCTTGGCGTTCAACGACCCGGCGACCGCCCCCGCCACCGTGTCGGCGTTGACGTTAAAGGTCTGGCCGTCCTCGGCCACGCCGATCGGAGCGATCACCGGCACCCAGTCCTCGGTCTCGGACGCGATCAGCCCCTTGATCAGCTTGGGATCGACCTTGGTCGGCTCGCCGACGAAACCCAGGTCCACCTCGTGCTCGATCAGGCTGTCGGGATCGCGCTTGGTGCGGCGCGTCTTTTCGACCGTCAACAGCCCCGCGTCCTTGCCCGACAGGCCCACGCCGCGCACGTCCGCCTCCTTGCCGGCCATGGTGATCCAGTGGGCGATCTCCTTGTTGACCGCCCCTGACAGGACCATCTCGGCCACCTGCATGGTGTCGCGATCGGTTACCCGCAGCCCGTCGATAAAGCTGGACTTGACGCCCGCCTTGTCCAGCATGGCGCTGATCTGCGGCCCGCCCCCGTGCACCACCACGGGGTTCACCCCCATCAGCTTCAGCAGCACCACATCCGCCGCGAACTGCTTGGCCACTGCGCTCTCGCCCATGGCGTGGCCGCCATATTTGATGACCACCGTCTCGCGGTCATAAACCTGGATAAACGGCAGCGCCTCAGCCAGCGTCTTCGCCGTCTCCCAGCTGCGTTCCTCGGGCGGGGGTGGGATGTCGCTCATGGGCGCGCAGATAGCGAGGGAACACCGCACTGTCACGACCAAAGCGGGAGGCGCTCGACCTTGTCGGCTCGGCGCGCTTCGCATTTGCACCCAAGGAGCCGCCATCATACAGCATGGAGATGACGACGCTCTGCCTCGACGGCTACAATCTCGCGATGCCGCGGGGCACGGGCATTGCGACCTATGGCCGGTCCCTTCTGGAAGCGGCCGGCAGTCTGCAACTTCGCAGGGAAGTTCTGTTCGGTCCGCAGGCGCCGCGAAGCCGCTCCAACATCGTCAATGAAGCCAACATCGTCGGCGCCGAGGGCGCCAGTCTCGTGCGTGGCCCTTTGCAGAAGCTGAAGCGACGCTTCGAGCGCCACCTGGGCGCGTTCAGCGTCGAGGCCTGGCCCGTCGAGATTTCCGGAGACGTGCTTTGGCCCGAGCGCCAGGGCGGCGCCCCGCACGCGGATGGCCTGTGGGCCGCCGAGAACGTGTTTCATCGGGCACAGCGCACGTTTCGGCGTCATGGCCGAGCTCTGCCGGTCGCCTTTCATTCCGGGGGGGGACGCCCGCGGCCCGACATCATGCATTGGACCACCGCGCTGCCGCTCCACGCCCCCGGCGTTCCAAACCTCTACACCGTGCACGATCTGATCCCGCTCAAGGCGCCGCACACGACCATCCACGACCGCGAAGCGTTCATTAAGCTCCATGCCTTTGTCGCCCAACGCGCCGACCACATCGTTGTTGTCTCTGAAGCGACGCGACGCGATGTCATCCGGCTGCTGGGCGTGTCCGAAGATCGGGTGACCAACACCTATCAGGCCGTGGCCAGCCCCGATGCCTATGAGGCGCGCGCCGAGATCGACGTCATGCGCGAACTCGAATCGACCTTCGATCTGGGCTGGAAGGACTACTTCATCCACTTCGGCGCCATCGAGCCCAAGAAGAACCTGGGCCGCGTGGTCGAGGCCTTTCTGGCGTCGGGATCGCGGCGTACACTGGTGATCGTCGGCGGCCGGGGCTGGCTGCAGGAGGACGAGACGGCGCTGATCGCCCAGGTCCGCAAGGACGCGGGCTCGGCCGCCGATCGCATCCGCACCTACGACTACATGTCTCAGTCCCACCTGGTTAGCTTGATCCGCGGGGCGCGGGCGCTGCTCTTTCCCTCTCTGGACGAGGGGTTCGGACTGCCGGTGCTGGAGGCCATGAACCTGGGCACGGCCGTGCTGACCTCCAATGCGGGCGCACTGCCCGAGGTGGCGGGCGAAGCCGCGCTGCGGGTCGAGGCGGAGGATGTCGACGCCATCCGGCGGGGCGTCCAGGCGCTGGACGGGGACAACGATCTGTCGGCTGAGCTGGCCCGTCTCGGGATTGAACAAGCAAGACAATTCAGCAAGGAAGCGTACGCCGATAGACTGCGGCGGCTGTACGCCCGATTCTCCTGATGGATGCGGTTGCACCGGCGGACAAGGCTGCGTGGTCGGAAGGCGGAATGGGTACAACAACCAAGACAGCCCTTGTTGTTCTGGGCATGCACAGGAGCGGAACCTCTTCGGTGGCCGGCGTGCTGGGGCTGTTGGGCGCCACGCCGCCCAAGACCCTCTTGGAGCCCGCGCCCGACAATCCCAAAGGCTTCTGGGAAAGCCGCGCGATCATCCACTTCAACGACCGCATCCTCCAGGCCGGAGAATCCTGGTGGAACGACTGGCGCGATTTTGACATGCGCAAGCTGTCGCCGACGCAGCGACGCGAGTTCGAGGACGAGATTCCGGATCTGCTGATCTCGGAGTTCGGAAACGCCGAGGAGATCATCCTCAAAGACCCAAGGCTCTGTCGGCTGTGGCCGATCTGGGAACCGGCTCTAAAACAGGCCGGATATGCAGCGAAGTATCTGTTGCCGATCCGATCTCCGTTGGAGACCGCGCGTTCGCTGACGGCCCGGAACGGTTTCTCGACGGCGGAAGGCCTTATACTCTGGCTTCAGCATGTCTTTCATGCCGAGCGCCAGACGCGGGGCAGACCTCGTCGCGTGCTGTTGTGGGCGGACTTCATGGGCGATTGGCGTGCTCAGATCGCGCTCGCGGAATCTGCGCTGTCGTGGAAGCCGAAGGTTCGCGACGCCGCGACGGAGGCGGCCATCGACGCCTTTCTGGCTCCAGACCTGCATCGCCAACGCAGCACACCCTCCGAACTTGTGGGCGATCAAAGCCACGCCTGGGCGGCCGATGGCTATGCGTTGATGGCTGAACTGGCCCGTGAGGACAGCCCGGCCGTCCATCGCCGGCTTGACGCGCTGAGGCGCCGGTTCGAGACCGCCTGCGATCTCTTCGGCGCCGCATTGGGTCCGGTTCTGTGGAACGCCCATTCCGCGCCCATCTATCTGGGAGAGCGGGATCAGGCTCTGCGCGAGGTCGTGGACGCGCGCGAGGCGCTCGCCGAATCCATGCGCGTGCAGGCTCTGACCATGGAGGCGTTGTCGGCGTCGGAGGGGCGCGTCGCCACCCTGGTCCAGCAGGCGGACTCCGCGCGGATCGAACTTGAGGAAGCAGGCCTGCAGGCGAGGCGGCTGGTCGAAACCGTTGATCGCCTCACCACCATCCTGGCCGACATGGACGCGCGACATGCGGCCTTGTCGGACGCGCATGGCCGACTGGAACAGGAACGCGCCGCCGAACGGCAAGAGAGCTTGCGAGACGCCGCTTGCCTGAAGGGACAGGTCGAAGAGCTTAACACCGCTCGTGAACAGGACAGGCTTGATCGTCAGGCGGAACAGCAAGCCGCCGCAACCGCGCTGAGCCAGGCGGTTGAGGAAACCCGTCAGGCGTCGGATCGGTTGACGCGTCTCACGGAAGACCTGGCGAGGCGTCCCTTCAGCACCGTGTTGTCGATCCGGCGCGCCTCGTCTCACCAGAGATCCTGATGCGCCGGCGTCGATCATGGTTCAGGCGGCGGTGAGATCGACGCCCGTCAGCGTCGTCAGGCGTTTCAGATCCTCGGCGAACAGATCGTCCAGATAGGCGCGATCCTCGGGGGTGAACACCGCATCGTCAGGAACGGCGCCGACGTTGGCGATCAGGGGATCAATCGCGGGAAACGGGTCCACCCCCAGGAAACGGGCGACCCGTGACAGCACGGCGTCGGGATCGTGTGAAAGGTCCGTCTGTCGCAGAACAAGCATGTTCTCCAGCGGAAACAACGTGGCCAGCGACTGGATCTGGCGCCCGTAATACCCGCGTTCGACATAGCTGGAATGCCGCGCCAGACCCGAGTGTTCACCGTCCTCCAGAACCCGCAAACGCCCGGCGCGGATCGCTTCGCCAAAAGGCAGGTGATCCAGTTCACGCCGGATGTTCATGCGCCAGTGCGACCACGCCCGTTCGGTGGGATGCCGCAGCATGAAGATGAAGCGCATCTCGGGATTGTAGCGAAGGATGCGATGATGAGCCGGTGTCCAGTACAGGCTTATCGGCGTCGCCTCGCCTCTCAGCACATCCTGGCGATCGCTGAACTGGGCGTGTAGCGGCCCATAGTCGGGATCGCGCCAGTTCACCCCCTCTTCGTCGTCGAAGAAGTGCGTCTCCTTTGTCCGCGCCATCTCGAGTTGCGGATGAAATCTCAGATAGGCGTCGAGCGCGGTTGTGCCGCACTTCTGCGCGCCGCCGACAACGAAGAACAAAGAAGGCTGCATGCTCATGAAGGCGTTGCTGTTCCTTTTGCCGCCACAATCCTAGAACACCGTTGTTCTTCCGCGCCTCATCCGTGGCTCGAATCTGTGCAAGCTTCACCGTAACCGAAGAACGGCGACGCTTCGCGAGGACCGAAGCGGAGCTATGGCGCGATTCACATCTTAATGTGACTAAGATGTTAATGTGTTTGCCCTTTTTTGTGGCCAAACATCTCTCACCGAACGTCGAGAGAAAGCTTGACGCCCGAAATCCTCGTCCGCTACAAACGGGCTGCCGTGGACGCAGCCATGCCGCATTTTGGTATGAACTGTGGCCGAAAGGCGTTCAATCGTTGGCTACGTCCACATCCGTTTTCCCTGGGGAAGCTCATCCAAATGACTAAGACCACTCTCCTGACCGCCGCTTCGGCCGTCGCCGTGCTGTTTGCCGGCGCCGCCCAGGCGCACGACGTGCAGTACCGCGCCATCGGCCCGGCTGGCTCGATCACGTCGGCCGACACCAACGCCGCCGCCGGCCCGGGCAACGCCGTCGTAGCTGACCAAGATGCAAACAAGTATGGTCGTTCGCTGGTCGGCCTGTACCTGATCGCCCAGGAATCGCTCGGCGCCAGCCTCGGCGCCGGCACACTGGCCCTGCAGGACCCGCTGACCGCCGGAACCCTGCCGTCGGGCAACAACCTCTACACGATCAGCCTGACCAACGCGACGTTCGGCCGGGCCATCTCGAACGCCGACCTGACCGGCGCGAACTGCACCTCGGTGATCTCGTCGGGCGGCACCGCGACCTCCAGCTCGGTGACCTTCCTGGTTTCGTCGGCGGGCGGCGGCACCTGCGCCGGCTTCACGGAAGTCAACCTGCCGGTTCTGCCGACGGCCGCCGGCACGGTCACCGTGACCACCAACTACACGACCGAAGCCGGTCTTCCGATCGACGGCGGCGCCGACTCGCTTGACGCCATCTATGCGATCGACGCTTTCCAACCCACCGTCAACGCCACCTTCTCGACCGCCAACACCGGTCCGGGCGCCGGCGCCGACACCTTCGCCCAACTGGCTCCCGCCACCGGCAGCACCACGCCGTACACCGCTCTGAGCGGGGACGACGACCTGGGCCGTCTGGCCATCTACGTCGACACGCGCGCCAACCGGACCCTGATCCCGGCCGACCCCAACGCCGCCGTGGCGGACGTCACCAACGCGACCGTCACGGTCACCGGTGACTTCTCGGCCTTCGACGGCGCCGCTGGCGCCGCTGGCAACCCGACCCTGACCTCGGGCGTCGGCGGCGGCGTCCTGCAGGCTGCCCTGTCCGGCAACGTGGCCACTTTCGCGAACGCCCAAGGCAACATCACGCAACTGCTTTCAGCCAAGCCGGCCGGCAGCGTGTTCGAAGTGGTTGCTGACGGCGGCGTGATCCCGGTTTCGGATTACAACGCCGGCATCGCCTTCACCCTGGCGACGGGCTACGCGACCCAGCCGAACGGCGGCGGCGCCTTTGAAACCATCGAGCGTGAAGGCACCAACTTCATCGCGCCGTGGTTCAGCGGTTCTGGCGCTCAAAGCCAGTCGCAAATCCGCATGTCGAGCACGGGTCAAGCTTCGGGCGCAGTCCGCGTCACGGTGACCAACGGCGTGTTCAACTTCAACGGCACGCCGACGACCTTCCCCACCACCACCTGCGCCCAGACCTTCCAGGTTCCGGCCGATGGTGACCTGGTGATCTCGACCGCCACGATGCAGAGCTGCTTCGGCACCTTCACCCGCGGCGACGTTCTGATCACCGTCGAAGGCGCTTCTGCTGGCCTCACAGCCAAGATGCGCAACACCAGCCCTCAGGGCAATTTCGAGACGACCCTGGGTCGTTACTCGGGCTCCAACTACGCCACGATGGGCCAATAAGAGCGATCACCTGATCGATCTGGAAAGGGAGGGCCTCGGCCCTCCCTTTTTTCGTTGTGCCGCCGATGTGCGTCCGGCGAGAATGCGCTATTGAGCGCCCATGTCTTCGAGCCTCGCCCCGATCACGGACCAGACCTTCTTCGACCGCGTCGAGGTGGACGGACAGGTCTTCCGACAGGTCGTCTTCGATGGGGCCGAGCTGGTCTATCGCGGGGGCGTGATGCCGGGCTTCGACCGCTGCCGCTTCCTCGACGTCACCTTCACCTTCGAAGGCGCGGCCGGCGAGACCGTCGGCTTCATGCGCGCCCTGGCCGGCGCGTCGCCGGACCTGCGTCAGGTCATGCGGGACATGCTGCCCGAACTCGCGGACTGACGGCGATGACCGCGCTCGATCCGGCGCCGCTCGCCATCCGCTTTCCCGCCCGGACGCCGACCCCCCGCCGCCTAGGCGAGGTGCTGATCGCGCGCGGCATGATCCGCGAGGCGGACCTGACCAATGCGCTGACGCTGCAGCGGCAGAACGGCGGCCTGCTGGGGCTGAACCTGGTTCGGCTGGGCGCCGTGTCCGAGGCGCAGCTGCTGGACGTGCTGTCCGAACAGCTGGACCTGCCGATCCTGCTGCCAGAGAACAGCCCCCGCCCCGAGCAGGTCGGCGCCTTCCTGTCCGAAATCCGCTCGCCCCTGCACTGGTGGGCCGAGGCCGAGGCCGTGGCGTGGCGCGAGGACGAGACCGGCCGCGTCCTGTGCGCCGGCGTCCAGCCGCTGGAGCCGCGCCTGGGCGAACGCATCGGCCAGGCCGTGGACGAGCCGGTGGTGTTCCTGCTGGCCCAGCGTTCGCTGATCGAGGCCCTGACCCAGGACCTGCACGCCGACGCCTCACCCCTGATGGACGCCGGCATGGGCGGCGGGGCCGACGCCGCGCGCCTGCGCGAACTGGCGCAGGAGGCGCCGGTGATCGACTTCGTCAACGCCGTCTTCGCCGAGGCCCTGACCCGCCGCGCCTCCGACGTGCACGTCGAACCCTATGAGGACCGCTTTCTGGTGCGCATGCGCATCGACGGCGTGCTGACCACCGCCCGCGCCGCGCCCCGCGCCAACTTCGAGGCCGTGGCCTCGCGCATCAAGCTGCTCTCAGGCATGGACATCGGCGAGCGCCGTCTGCCGCAGGACGGCCGCCAGTCGGTGCGCGTGTCCGGCCAGGAGGTGGACCTGCGCGTCTCCACCCTGCCCTGCTCCTGGGGCGAATCGATCGTGCTGCGTCTGCTCGGCAAGACCAGCCGCCTGCCCGAACTGTCCGAACTCGGCGTCGGCGCCGATCAGGAAAGAACCCTGCTGGAGCTGTCGGAACAGCCCAACGGCGTGTTCCTGATCACCGGCCCGACCGGCTCGGGCAAGACCACCACCATTTATCGCCTTCTGACCCATCTGAACGACGGCGAGCGCAAGATCATCACCGTCGAGGACCCGGTCGAGCTGGACCTGCCGGGCGTGATCCAGGTGCGGGTGCGCGCCGACATCGGCCTGACTTTCGCCGCCGGCCTGCGCTCGATCCTGCGCCAGGACCCCGACGTCATCATGGTGGGCGAAATCCGCGACCCGGAGACCGCCCGCATCGCCGTCCAGGCCGCCCTGACCGGCCACCTGGTGATTTCCACCGTCCACACCAACACCGCGCTCGCCGCCGTGCCGCGCCTCCTGGACCTCGGCATCGAGGACTATCTGCTGGCCGATGTGCTGCGCGGCGTGGCGGGCCAGCGCCTGGTGCGCCGCCTGTGCGACTGCGCCCGCCCCTCCACGCCGGAGGAAGCGGCCGTGCACGAACAGTCGATCCCCGCCCACCTGCGCCCGGTCGCCGACGCCGAGCCCGCCGGCTGGCGCGAGCCCGTCGGCTGCCCCCGCTGTGGACAGTCCGGCTTTCGCGGCCGCGTCGGCGCCTATGAGATCGCGCCGGCCTCCCCCACCCTGATCCAGGCCCTGCGCGCCTCCGCCGACGAGGACCAACTGACCGCCATTGCCCGCGAGGACGGTTTTCTCTCCTTCGGCGACGACGCCTTTCTCAAGGCCCGGCGCGGCATGACCACCTTGCATGAAGTGCACAGGATCACCGGAGGGGGCGACTAGAAAGATGCACAGCAACTACTACGATCTTGGCGCCGTTCGGCAATCCGTCGAGGCTAGCAACCACCGCGAAGTGATCGGAGGTCTGTGGGACGAGATCGGCGCGCATCAGATGAGCTTCCTGGTTTCTCAAGGAATGGCGCCGTCAGACCGGCTGCTGGATGTGGGCTGCGGATCGCTGAGACTGGGATCGCGCGCGATCGCATGGCTGGACCCGCATCGATACTACGGCACGGATTTGTCGCCGGATCTGATCGAAGCCGGGCGGCAAAGGGAGCTCGATGACACGCTGCGAGCGAAGGCTCCGAGCGAGCATTTCAGCGTCAGCGATGACTTTGCCTTCAGCTTCCTGGATCACCAGGTCGATCTGGCCATCGCCCAGTCCGTGTTCACCCATTTGCCGCTGAACCATCTGCGTCGCTGCCTGCACACCTTGTCCCCGCACATGAAATCGGGCGGCAAATTCTTTGTCACCTATTTCGACTGTCCCAGCGACGTCGACCTCCATCAGCCGAGGGCGCAGGGCGCGACCGGCATCGTCTCTCACGACATCAGCGATCCGTACCACTACAGGTCATCGGATCTCGCGTGGGCGATCGCGGATTCCCCCTGGACATTGAACGTCATCGGCGATTGGGGACATCCGAGGAATCAACACATGGCGGCGTTCATCCGACATTGACCGGACCTCATCTTCCCTTCGCCTATCAGGCGATCGACCGGTCCGGCGCCGTGTCTCGCGGCGTGCTGAGCGCGCCGGACGAGGCGACGCTGGTCCGGCGCCTGTCGGCGGACGGCCTGACGGTGCTCAAGGTCTCGCCCGCCGCCGCGCCAAAGGGCGACGGCCAGAATCGCGGGCTGAAGCCGGGCGAGCGCGTGCTGGTGCTGCGCCAGCTGGGCCTGATGCTGGAGGCCGGCGTCTCCCTGCTCGAGGCCATGGACACGGTGGCGCAAGGGATGCAGTCCAGAAAGGGCAAGGCCCAGTTCCAGGCCGCCATCGCCGCCCTGCGCCGCGGCGATTCGCTGGGCCAGGCGCTGGAAGAGCACGCGCCCGGCTTTCCCGACTACCTTTACGCCATGGCCCGCGTCGGCGAGGCCTCCGGCCGCATCGCCGAGGTGCTGAAGCAGGCGGCCGAGCAGATGGCCTACGAGGACCGGCTGCGCCGCGACTTCGGCAACGCCATGACCTATCCCGCCTTTCTGCTGACGGCGGGTCTGGGCGCGGTGGCCTTTATCTTCACCCAGGTGGTGCCGCGCTTCGGCGCCATGATCGGCGAGGACCGCAGCCGCGTGCCCGCCATGTCGCGCTGGGTGCTGGCGGCCGGCGAATACGCCAACGCCCACATCGGCCTGGTCGGCATTGTCCTCGGGGCCCTGATCGCTCTGGCCGTCGTCATCGCCACCAATCCCGCCATCAAGGGGCGCGCCTATACCCTGGCTCACGGCCTGCCCGTGGTGGGCGGAGTGATCCAGGCGCGCGAGATCGCGGCCTGGGCCCGCCTGACCTCATTCGCCCTGACCAATGGCGTGCCCATCCTGTCAGCCGTCGCCTTGGCGCGCGCCGCCGTGCCCATCGGCCCATTTCGCCAGGGGCTGAACCAGCTGGACACCGACCTGAAGGCAGGATTGACGCTTGACGCATCCCTGTCGGCGCACACCAAGCTCGAAGCCATGGACCTCAGCCTGCTGCGGGCGGGCCAGCGGTCCGGCGCCGTCGGCTCGATGTTCGGTTTCATGGCCGACAACTACGAGAATCGCCTGCGCGACAGCATGAAGCGCATGACCTCGCTGCTGGAGCCCACGGCCATCGGCGCGATCTCGCTGATCGTCGGCTTTGTCGCCCTGTCGCTGGTTCTGGCGCTGTCCAGCGTCTACGAAGGCGTCGTGTGATGCGGCGCGCCCGCGAGGGCTTCAGCCTGATCGAGGCCCTGATCGCGCTGGCCATCGCCGCCATGACCCTGACGGCGATCTTCGAGCTTCAGCAGCAGATGATTCGCGGGCAACGCCGCGCCGCCGACGCCATGGAGCAGGTCGCGGCCCAGGAGAACGCCCTGGCCCTGACCCGCGACCTCAACCCGCTGGAGCAGCCGGAAGGAACCCTCGAACTGCCTGAAGGCGACACCATCCGCTGGTCGTCGGAGCCACAGACCGAGTTGCGCACCAACGCCGGCTTTCCGACCGGCGACGGCCTGTTCCAGGTTCAGCTGTTCACCGTCACCGTCGAGATCGACCGCCGCAACGGCCGATCGCCCGCCCCGCTGGTGTTCGATCGCATGGGCTGGCGACGTATGACCGGCGAAGACGGTTAGGGCGCCTCGGCCACTGTGGCATCCGTCGTCGGCGTCGCGGTCGTCGCCGGAGGTGCGGTGGTGATGGTAGAGGATGGACCGGGCGCAATCGTCACCGCGGCGGGTTCGATCGTCTCCTCCACAGGGGGCAGCGGTGCGGCCTCGGGACCCGGCAGATCACGTCCTAGCCCCCTGAAACGTGTCCCCAGAGTGAGGGGAGACAGAGTGTACGACCAGCCGCTGCCGGTCCGGAATGCGGCGTTCATGCTCGCGGAGTTGCGATCCACAAACTCCGCCATGTCGTCGTCGCCTCGAACGATCGACGGCGTGATCAGAAGAAGCAGTTCCGTCCGATCCCCTTCGACGCTGTTCGACTGGAAGGCGGAGCCGATTACCGGCAAATCCTTCAGGTAGGGGATGCCCGTATTCACCTTGTTGTAGTTGTTGCCGATGAGTCCGCCCAGAACGCCGGTCCAGCCGTCCTTGATCGCGATCTGCGTCGTCAGGCTGCGGTTCAGGATCGTTGGGCTGGTGATGCCGGGAGGCGAAGCGCCGGCGGACGACAGTTCCTGACTGATGGTGATGTCCACCCGGTCGCCGTAAACCACCGGCGTGACCTCCAGGATCGTGCCCGTCTGGCGGTACTGGACGCTCTGCAGAATGTCCGTGTCGCCGTTGGAGTTGTTGTCCGACGCCCGCTGGGACGTGATGATCGGCACGTCCGTGCCGACCTGGAACCGCGCCGTGCCGCCGCTTCGTGTAACCAGCTGCGGACGCTGCAGGATGTTGATCCTGTCGTTGGATGCGTTTGCCACGATCCTGGCGCGGAACTGGGGTCCGATGAAGGTGAAGACCCCCGCGCCGCCCGACGTCGCCAGAGCCTCCGTCGAGCCTGAAAGAAGTCCGTCGCCCCGCGCTTCCGTGCCGAACAGGCTGACGCCAAGGCTCGTTCGATCGGAAAGGGTGACCTCGGCGATCATGACCTCGATCACCACCTGCGGCGCGGGGGTGTCGAGCGTCGTCAGGAGAGTGCGCAATTGCGCGTAGTCGCCGGCCGTGCCCGTGAAGATGATGCGGTTGCCGATCGGGTCGGTCAGCAGACGCCCGCCGAGGAAGGTTCCCGACGCGCCTTGCGCCGAGGATTGGCCCACGGCCGTCTGTCGGCTCGCCTGGTCCGGCGCCTCCCCGACCCCGATAGCCGGCGTTCCGGGCACGCCCACAGGCGGCTGTGGCTGGCTGGTGGTCGGCGCCTGGCCCATGGCCAGCTGACCCAGGGACTGCGCGTCGGTATTGCGCACATTGTAGACAAAGGTGGTCGCCTTGTCGCCAAGAGCCGCTGGACGATCCAACGTCGCCACCCAGTAGTTCACCCGATCCAGCAGTTCAGGATCCTTGGCGAAGACCAGGATCTGGTTGGCCTGGGGAAACGACAGTATGACGATCGAGCGGCCGGCCAGCGCCTGGCGGCTGACGATATAGCCCTCGGTCGTCAGGGTCTGCTCGAGCGAGCTCGCCAGCGCGTCGGCGGACCAGTAGACCGGCTCGATCCGCAAGACGTCGGCGCCGGCGAAGCGCGGCTGGTCGATCTCACGCAGGGTGCGCACCACCTGCGCCACGTCGCGCGCCGTGCCGGAGATGATCAGGCTGTTGGTCAGGGGATCCGGCGTGACCCGCGCCCCGCCCAGGTTGGGGAAGAGATCGGTCAGCAGCGACTGCAGAACATTCACTTCGATCGTCTGGACGTTGAAGAACTGCACCACCCGCCCGGCGGATGGCGGATTGGAGCGGTCACGAACAATGGCGCTGCCGATGGCGCCGCCTTCGTTGGCGCCCACCGTCACCGCGCCATTGTCGATAAAGACGTCGACCCCGTACTGCCGCAGCGCCTGTTGGGTCAGACGAAACAGGGCGCGCTTGCTGATGGCGCCGCCCGTGCCGCCGGCGATCACCTCGGTACGGCCGGCCACGTCGCCGCTCAGCGCGTAGGGGACCTTCAGCACCCCGCCGAACACGGTGGCGGCGAACTGCGGGATCGACTGGGGCGCCAGGGCCGCATCGACCAGCTCGTCCGAAACCAGGCTTGCGATCTCGGCCTCGGTCGCGGGTTGGCGCTGCGATACCGGCGCGGCCCGTCCAGGGATCGGCAGGCGTTCGGCGCCCCGCCGCTGACCCGCGACCGCGGCGTCCGATCCCCCGGAGACCGCGTCCTCGCCCACGGCGGGCTCCTCCACGGCGCCGGGCGTGCGCGTTGTCGCCGTCATGGTCGGAAAGGCCGCACAGCCGGCCAGAAAAACCATCGGCGCCAGGCAGACCGCAGCCATCAGGGCGGCGCCGCGTCCATGTGAGCGAGCCTGCGTGTCGCGCTTCGACATATCCAACTCCTGCAGCCTAGCCATAGAGACGAACCACGCGCGTCTCGCGGCCCTTCTTCAAAGTCACGGCGTATTCTGAAATTTCGCTGATGCGCCAACCGTCCCCGAAACGGTCGCCAACGGCGATAGACCTGATTTGCGGCCCCGGCGCGGCAGGGTCGCGAACCAGTGCGGTGAGCCCGCCCGTCGCGGGATCCCGTTCGACGCCGCTCAGCGCCTGCTTGAACACCACCGCCACGTCCGGAGGGGGCGGCGGAGGCGGAAGGGGCGGCGGAGGCGGGGGCGGAGGCGGGGGCGCCGGGGGCGGCGGGTCCGATCGAAGCGTGCGCAGGAAGCGCACCGCGGCCGCGGCGCTTTCGCCCGGGCGCAGTACCGGCTGAGTGTCGCTCGATGGTCCGCGGCGTACGGCCGGCGGCTCTTCAGGACGCCCGGGCGACTGCCACCCCAGAACAAAGGCGCACAGCAGAAAGAGCGGCAGGAGAAACGGCATCCACCGCATCAACCGGCGCCCTCTTCCTGTTCAGCCGCGCCGGGCGGCAGGATCACCGGAAACGCCAGTTGAATGCGCACCTTGCCAGCCGCCGGCTGGACGCCGAGCGCCCCTACCGGTTGAACCTGAAACGGCGTCTGCGGGGTGATCTCATAGTTGAAACCGACGACGCGGAAGCCTTCAGGCCAGGCCGAGACCCGATCCATGAAGGCGAAGGTCGGGCTCCAGCGCAGGTCCGCCTGCACCTCCGCGCCCAGCCACTGGGTCGGACCGATGGCCTCGACCTCGCTGTCGGTGGTGATCGAGGTGTTGGTCAGGCCCGCGCCGGCCGCCGCCCTGGCGAGTTGCTGCTCGATGCGCACCTGAGCGACAGCAATGTTCGTGGCTTCGAAGCCCCAGGTCTGCATGTCCTCGATCGCCGTATCGTCCGATGCGGCCGCTTCCACCCGACGAGCCGTAGTCGCCGCCAGCCGCGCGCTGGCGCGCGCCGACAGCGCATCGACATAGCGATCCTCCTGGCGAATGCGCCAGTCCGCCGCCCCGATCGGCGCATAGACCAGAGCGCCAAGCACCAGCACGGCCAGCAGCACGCGTTCACGCGGGGTGGTGCGTTGCAGCCTCTCGATCAGCGCGCGGGTCTGCGTCCGAGCGGACGCTCTGAATCCGGCAATGATGTCCTGCAATCTGGCCCCGCCACGTCCTGAGCGCGCGCTCGTTCACAATCGACGCGCACGCATCCTTCCGCTATAGCAGCCCGCGGGCTGTGGTAATAGCTCCATGGTTACAAGGGCGTCCGCTTTGTCCAATCGCATATTGAACCGTTTCCGCCGCTCCTTGCGCCGCGAGGTCGCCGAGCGAGAGGGCTTCAGCCTGCTCGAGATCCTGGTGGTCCTCGCCATCATCGCCATGCTGGCCGCCGTGGTCGGTCCGCGGCTTTTCGCCCAGTTGGACCGGTCCAAGACCACCACCGCGCGCCTGCAGATCCGCTCGATCGAAGCGGCCCTGGAAACCATGCGCCTGGACATCGGCCGGCTGCCGAGCCAACAGGAAGGCCTGGCCTTGCTGATGCAGGGCGATCCCGAGCAGGTGGCGGGCTGGTCGGGCCCCTATCTGGACAAGGCTCTGCCGTCCGACCCCTGGAACCGGCCCTACATCTATGCGCCGCCGAGCGCCGAGGCGGACGGCACGCCGGGCGCGCCCGAGAACCGCGCCAGTGTCGCGAGCTACGGCGCGGACGGTCAGGAAGGCGGCCAGGGCGCCAATGCCGACATCACCTCCGACCAACGCTAGGATCGCCCGCCGGGGCTTTTCGCTGATCGAAATCCTGGTGGTGCTGGCGATCTTCGCCATGAGCGCTGCGGTGATCATGCCCAGCACCTCGCGCATGCTGGATCAGGCGAGCTCGCACGCGGTGTTCTTCGAGTTCCAGAAGCAGATTTCGGACTTTCGCCGGGAGGCGAACCGCACCGGCGTCGCCCTGCGCGTCGCCGACCCCGAGGCGGCGCTGGCGACCAACCGGGTCGGGGCCGGATCGCTTGAGCCGGAGACCGACGCATCACGCACCGTCACCCTGCGCTCGCCTTGGCGCTACACCCTGGCGCCGGCGCTGGACATCGAGGCGGGCGGCGCCTGTTCGGCGGCCACGGCGAACCTGATCAACGGCGATCGAGTGGTGATGACGCTGAGAACGGCTGAGGGCGACTGCCGCTTCATCCGCTTGCAGACAGGGGCGGCGCCGCCTCGCGCGTCTTCATCTCAATGACCAGGCGCTGGTTCGGCGCGTCGGTGCGCGGCCGTATGTCGTAGAAGTAGCCGGACTCTTCGAAGTCCGCGATCAGGCTGTCCGCTAGGGACACCGCGCTGTACGGAAGCGTCAGAGTGAGCGCCTGCCCCTCCGCCTCGAGCGCCGTCGGCGTCAGATCATGAAAGGCGACAATGCCGATCGCGGCGCCGGCGGCGCTGAGAGGATTGGTCTGCGCCTCGATTTCCGCATAGGCGGCCAGCTTGCGACGATCGCCTTCCAATCCGCCCATACTCGCTGCGCGCGGCGTCGCCGCCTGGATTTCTGCGGTTTCCTTCTCGATCTGCTCGCTGTCGGATGACAGGCGCATGCCTTGCCCGACAAGGAACAGACTTGTTCCGATCGCCGCCAGCGCGACCACGGCGGCGCCCGCGCCCAGAAGCTGCTCGCGAGTGAAATCCGACGCGGCGACGGCGAACACCGGTGCGTTGAATGCGATCGGCAGGGGCTGGGGAGCCGGCGGCGTTTCCGGCGCATCCTCGGCGCCGCGCTGCAAGCGGGTGAACGCGGCCCACGCCGGGACATCGAAGCGTTCGCGCCGCCAGGCCGAGGCGACCAGTCTCCCCTCGCGCCAGAGCTGCGCCTCGAAGCCCTGTTCCAGGCGCACGATGCGCCAGCCGACGCCCGCGGGCTGCGCCAGGGTTTCCGGCCGGACCACCAGCTTGGCGGCCCCGTGCCGCGCCTGAACAAGCGCATCCACACGCTCGGCGTCCCACCACCAGATGCCGAAGTCGCCGCCGCTCTTCACCATGGTGGAGGCGCTGACCAGATAGGGCGAGCCGGTGCGCGCGTGCAGGCGCGCCGCCTGGGCGCGCCGCCCCCGCGGCAGGTTGGCGGCTTCAAACAGGCTGAACGTCGCCAGGTCGCGCGCCAGCAGAACAACAGGCGGCCGAAGCCGGCCGCTTGGACCGCCGGCGTGAACGGTGGTCCAGCGCCCATCGGCGGACAGCCGCTCAACGCGGGGCGTAAGGAAATCGAACTGCATTGGACAAATCAGCCACGGCTCGCCCCGGAGCCTCTCTCAACTCAGTCTGGTCGATCCACACCGGCCGCTCAAGCCCGGATGGTGTAAGGGTAATACGGGCGCGGTACACCCACGCGGACCGGCTGTCGGCCAGCGTCAGGAGCACCCGACCGGATGGGTAGGTGTAGAACCCCTCTCCGCTGGTGTCCGGCAGGCCCGTGGCGGCGGCGAAGGCGGAAAAGGACTGAAAGGGCTGCTGTTCTCTCGCACGGATCGCCGCTTCCGCCTGAGCAGGCGTTGCGCCGTAGAGAATGTGCAGCGCCTGCGCCGAGGCCGTGTTCACATTCTCGCTCGGGGACGTGGGATCCATCGCCAGGTCGGACCGAAGGCGTCGCCACGCATCCGGCTTCACCCGTCCACGCAAGCCCAGCAACGACAGCCATTCGTCCGGCCGACGCATGACTCGGTTGGCCGGGCCGCCTGCGCCATAACTGCTGGCCTCCGCCCCATTCGGCAGTTCCAGATCGTCCTGGTCGATGTAGTCGCGATAGAGCGGGATCAACGTCCGCGTTGATCGCTCGTCGACGCCCAGCGCCTCGCCGAGCCGCTGGTGGCCGGCGTCAGTCAGATAGGGGATGTTGATCATGCCCGCCTGATCGCGCAGCGTGATCAACAAATCCTCGCCGTCGGCCTGGTAGCCTCGCCCGTCCAGTCGCACGGGTTCGCCGGAGGTATCGGACAAGCCCAGGAACATGTCGTCGTAAATCCGCGGCGCACCGGTGTTGAAGCCCGTCGGCGCCGTCGGCTCTGTCGCGGCCATGTAGGCGATCATCGCCTCGGCGGTCATTGCTCGCGTCATGAAGCGCATGCGAGCACGCGCCGAAGCCGCTTCGGCCGTCAGACTGCTCAGCGCCGTCATCGCCACCAGAAAGATCAGGGTGACCACGCCGGTGACCGCCAGAACGGCCGGCAGGGCGAAGCCGAGCCTCTCCGGCGCGCGGCTAGAACGGATCATCAAACCGGATCCAGCTCTCGGGTCGGCCAGACCCGGCGGCGTCCAGCACGTCGATCGCGCCGCCCTGAAAGCGCACAAACAGTCGCACGGAGCGCATCTGCCCGTCGTTGAAGGCGCCGGTTCGTTCGGCCGGCTCGAACCCGTCGGACCAGGTCACCCCGTCTGTCGAATAGGACAGCCGGGCGGAGGGATCGCTGGTCGTGATCAACGTCGCCGTTCGGCCGTCGATCTCGCAGCTCAGCACGCCCTGTCCATTCTGACGCTGCACTGAAAGGGTCATCCGGCCAGCCCAGCCGACGGGTGCGCACTGTGTCGCACGCTCGGTCACCACATCGACCTCCAGGCGATCCGCTCGCGCAAGGACGGGACGATCAATGACGGCGTTGAACGTCTCCGGCGGGCGCAGGGCGATGCTGCGGATCAGGCTGCGCGCATCGCTGATCGAGACATCAAGGTCAGCGGCCGACATCGCGCGCCGACCCAGGCTGAAGCCTGTATCGCCGGCCTTGACCCCGATGGAGAAGATAATGGCCAACGCCATTCCGCCGATGGCCAACACCACCAGCGCCTCGATCAACGAGAACCCAGGCCGCGCGCTTCGCTCGTGCATCCGGCGCTAGTAGTCCGTTCAGCACTCCGCGCCAATGCTATCGCTGCGGCCACGCTTGCCAATATGGCGGCATTTGGTATCTCGCAGGGGAAATCGGGGACGCGGGGATGCGGGCGACCACCTCAGTCATGTTTGCCGGCGGCTTGGCGCTCGTCCTGTGGGGCGGGGTGAGCGGCGGCGCCTTGCTGGCCCGCGCCGAGCCGGGGCCGGCGAAAGCGCCGACAAAGGTCGAGCAACCTCTTGTCGCGCCGATCCCGACGGATGCGGATCGACGCGCCGAACTCAACGCCCGCATGCAGGCGATGCTGGCCCAGGGCAAGGGCGGGCGCCTGAAGGACGCCCCGCCACCGTCTCGCGCCGGATCAGCGCCGCGCACCGTAAGTTCCGTCAGACCAGTCCGAGCGTCCACAAGTTCTGGAGCCGCCATCCGTTCGGCGGTTCTGCCCCTCAACGAACCGGCATCCAGCATTGTTCCGCCGGCCTACGATCCCAGCCGGGCGCCTGTTGTAAGCGGCCGGGGCTACACGCCGCCGCGCCTGGACCTCAAGCGGATGCCGATCGTGCCGACCAACCCGGTCGAGTGCCTGACTCAGGCCATCTACTATGAAGCCCGCAACGAGAGCGAAGAGGGGCAGGCTGCCGTCGCCGAGGTGGTGCTGAACCGCGCGCACAGCGGCCGCTATCCTCGGGACGTCTGTCAGGTCGTGTATCAGCGCAACACCCGCACCTGCCAGTTCACCTTCACCTGCGACGGTTCGATCGGGCGTTCGTCTATCAACATGACGGCGTGGTCGCGCGCCGAGCGCATTGCGCGCGGCGTCTATGCGGGAGAGTCGAAGTCGCTGCTGCCGCGCAGCTCGGTCAACTACCACGCCAACTACGTCCGCCCCACCTGGTCGCGCAGGCTGGCCCGCGTCCGTCAGATCGGCGCGCACATCTTCTACGGCTCGCCGATGAACGGCGGCGTGACGCCCGGGGCGGCGCCCTCGCCGCCGCCCCGCAGCCTGCTGTTCGTCAAGAACGACGCCATTGAGCGGGCCTATGCTCTGCTGACCGGACGATCCGCTTCATCCTCGGATCTGGCGAAAAACGTCTCATAAACGCCGGTGAGGGTTTGGGCCTGCTCACGAGACGACCAGACCGCGGGGTTACGCGGCGCCGGCGCCAAATACCGCTCTGGATCGTCGTTGATGGCCTGCAAGACATCGGCCAGGCCCTGCGGCGATGAGACGTCGATCACGAAACCGTCCACGCCCGGTCGAACGTCCTCGCCGATGGCTCCGCGATCGCTGGTGACGACCCACACGCCCGCCGCGTTCGCCTCGCGCGTGACAAGCCCAAAACTTTCCGTACAGGCCGACGGCGCCAGGAGCACGTCGATTCCGGCGTAAAGGTCGGAAATCTCGCCCTGAGGAACACGCCCGGCCAGTCGCACCGGCGTCTTGCCCCAGACATCGTCGGTAAACTGATGTTGGGATCGTCCATGGGACAGGGCCAGAAGCTCCAGCCGATCGTAGGCGCCCTGCCGGAGAACAGATTCCACAAGGTCAAAGCCCTTGTGTGGGGATGTGTCGCCGATGTGAGCCAACCGCACCCGTCCGCTTTCGGACGGTCGTCTGGCGAGGATGGGCAGATCGGACAAGCCGTTGCTCAGCGCCTCCGCCTGATCAAAGCCCGCCTCTCGATACAGTTCGGCGAAGCGGCGCGACGGAGCGAATATCCTGCGGGCGCCGTCCAAGGCCTGACGTAGATGTCCAAGGCGATGCAGCGTCTGTGTCAGCGTCACTGGGGCGCGCGATCCAAGACGGAGTTCGTCCCCCGGGGTCCGCATCCTCGCCTGTTCGTCGAACAGGAACTGGTAGTCCGACAGCCACCAACCATCATGGACGCTGACGAAGTAGGGCACGCCCTCCTCGGTGCAAACATCCACAATGGAGGCGGTCAGTCGCTGGACGCAGTGGAAATGGACCAGGTCGGGCTGGAACGTTGCCAGCACCTGCCTGAACCAGTCAGCCATCTTCTTGTCGACGGGCTTCCAGTCGAGGTTGTCCTCCAACGGAGGCGCGATCCGGAATATTGGGGCGCCTCGGTAGGAATCGTTGCGAGCGCGATACTCTGGACGTGCGTCGTAGTCGGTCGCGGCCACGGCGAAATCGAAGGCGCCGGATTGGAGCAGATGCTCCAGGTTGTCCGCCACCACGCGCGTGGCTCCGCCAATCGATTGCGGTGGAAAGAACACATTGACCAGAAGGATGCGCTTCTTTGCCTCGCCTTCGACAGCGGCGGCCAGCGCGGGCTGCAGAGCCTCTGACAGAGCCTGGGCCGACGCCTCGACGCTGTATCGGCTCAGCGCCGCCTGCCGAGCGGCGCTGCCGATTTCAGCACGCAAGGATGCGTTGGTCACCAGCTGCTCCAGCGCCCGCTCCCAGTCTTGAGGCGTCTCGGCGAGAAGGCCGGTGACGCCGTGCTCGACCACTTCGCGGTAGGTTTCGGTGGCGCTGAGCACCGAGGGAATGGAGAGGATGGCCGCCTCCAACCACTTGATCTCGCTTTTGCAATCGGCCATCGCGCCTGGCGCGAGCACGGCGAGATTGATGTCGCACTCCGCCAACAGGGCCCAATAGGCGCGAGGATCGCGCAAAAGTTCCACCTGGATCACCCGCTCGCCGTAGGCGCTGAAGGCGTCGCCAAGATCCAGGTGGCCGATGATGCAGAGCTCAACCTCGGGATGGCGGTCCATGACGGCGCGCAGGGCGTCGCCGGCCATGTCATGGAAATCCTGGTTATGCGCCAGCGTCGCCGAGCCATAGACGATGCGAATCCGGCCCGGCGGCTTCGCCCGAGTGGACAGCGGCGCCTCCAGACCCAGATTGCGCGGATCTAGGCCGTTGCGCAGGACAAAGCTGCGCCGATTGCGCACTTCTCGCTCCATTCGACGCGCCAGCGGCGTGGTCGAGGCCAGCGCGAAGTCGCAAAGCCGCATCGCCGAACGGTACAGCGTGGTTCCGTAGATCAGGCCTTGATAGACGTCCCAGCTGATCTGACCCTGGAACGATGCGAAGGGGTCCGGATAGTCAGTCGGGTCGAAGATCAGGTCGTCGATTTCATAATAGGTGGCGACGCCCTGCGATCGCGCCGACAGAATCGCCTTCACGACGCCGGGGAAGGCGGGCACGCGGTAGAAGAAGGCGGCGCAGGCGTCTGGAAGCGCGGCCAGGAACTCACCGGTGTCCGTCCAATCGAAGATTTCCGCCTCGTAACCCGCCGCCTCGAGCACATACCGCTTCTGCTCGACCCGGTAATGGGTGCACTGAGGCAGGCTCTGGTTGGCGAGGATGACGACCTTGCGCTTGCGTCGCGGCAAGGTCGCGGGAAGATCGAGTCCGCGCGACCAGGCGTCCGCCGTCCAAGAAACAACGCCCTCAAGAAGCGCATCCCCCTCGGGTCGCTGTTCCGCGGCGTACAACGCCCGCGCCCGAACCGTGGCGTCCTCGAACTTGGCCGAGACAACCTTGTCCAGCATGGCCAGCCAGGGCTGATCGCCCCCATAGGCGTCCTTGTTGGACAGCAGCATTTCCAGGGCGCCGTCGGAGTCGCTGATCTTGACGGCGCACTCGGCGCCGAGCACGACGGACCAAAGGGTTGATCGTCCGCTCCGGTGAAAGCTGCGATAGTGCGACAACGCGGCGCTCGACTGGCCCGCCCGGTGACAGGCGTCTCCCATCGCATGGCTGACCTCTGGGTCATCGACGCCCAAGGCGACGGCGCGTTCAAGACAGGCCAGCGCCGTGTGCGGATCGCCACGGCTGGAGCGCAGCTTCGCCATGGCCAGCAGAAACACGCCCGCGCCTTCGGACAGCAAAGGCCATTCGGCAGGCTCCTCCGCGGAAGACGCGATCAGATGCGACAAGGCCGTCCAGCGATTTTGTTCGACGGTCTGATCCAACCGGCCGGCTGCATAAGCCTTCCAGACAAGAGCGGCGGGATATTGCGACAGTTCGAGTCCGCTGCGCCTCAGCCATTCGGCGCCATCGCCCGGCTCGCCGGTCTCCAGCCCCTTGAAGAGCCAATGCCTGTAAGCCCGCTCGGGAGGCGACGAAGCCAGAAGCGGGTGAATCTCGTGATAGAAGTCCGGGTCGAACCGGGTCGAAAAGCTGAAGGGCGCGAGCCGTTTGACGCCCTCATCCAGGAAGCGGGCGACGGCGCGCGGACCTTCAATCATCTCGCCGAGCCAATGGAAGTTCAACAGCGAGAAGGCGCGATCCGAAAATGCGTCCAGCCAGACCCGGCCCGCGACGCCATACGCCTCCAGCATGGCGTCAAGCGAGCGGTGAATGTCCGGCCGCCCCTCGTGAGCGCGAAAATGCCGACCCACAGCCTGGAGATTGAACGGCTGGTCGTGGAGGTACATGCGCCAGTAAAAGTCGGGATCGAGTTCGGTGAACCGACGCTTTTCGCCTTTGCCGTGACGAATATAGTGCAGACAAGCCTCCCAGTCGTCGGCGGCTGCGGCCGCGACGTCCGGGTTCAGGCGTTGATACTCTCCAGCGGAGAACAGCGTGGGCAAATCGACGCCAAGCGGACTGTCCTCGAAACGCGCCTCCGCCGAGGGGCGCCGCCCCTCGAAGCGGCCGTGGCTGTTGAAGTGCGCCTTCGCATCCGCATCACGAAGCTGTCGAAGGTCGGGGTAACGTCGGCGGTAATAGTCCGCGTCGAACCTCGGGCTGTCGTCCGTGTTCCTGTGCTTCACCCAAGCCTCCTTCGCGGTCGCGCGGGTATGGCAAGAAACGTCGTCTTCTCGCAACCTCAGACGCATGATGAGCGGCGCAAACGCGGGGCATCGCGCAGGACCGGGACGGCGATCGGGTTGTAAACCCCACCCCCCCACGTTAAGCGGAGCGGGTTGAAGAAGGACAGTCCGCCTTGCCATCAAAGCCGATCCTGATGCGACCGCGACGCTTCGGCGATGCGCGCGGCTGGTTCATGGAGACCTACTCCGAGGGTTCAGCGGCGGCGCAAGACATCCATGTCCGGTTTGTTCAGGACAACCAGTCCTTTTCGGCGGCTTCCGGCACGGTGCGCGGACTGCATTTCCAGCGGCCACCGCACGCCCAGGCCAAGCTGGTGCGCTGTGTCCGGGGCTCCATCATGGACTATGCCGTCGATGTCCGCCGCGGATCTCCCACCTATGGGCAGCATGTCGCAGCCAAGCTGACGGCCGAGGGCGGCGAGCAGTTGTTCGTGCCGATCGGCTTCGCCCACGGCTTTGTCACCCTCGAGCCAAATACAGAGATCGCCTACAAGGTGTCGGACGTCTATGCGCCGGACTGCGACGGCGGCTTGGTTTGGAATGACCCGTCCATCGGCATCGATTGGCCGTTGCCGGCCTCGGGCGCCGTGTTGTCGGACAAAGACAGGGTTCTGCCGACCTTGGCCCAGTTCCACAGCCCCTTTGAATATGACGGTCAGGCGCTAGAGCCGCTGTCCGCGCTCTGACGGAGACGATCATGCGCATCCTGGTCACCGGCGGGGCCGGCTTTATCGGCTCGGCGCTCGTGCGGCGACTGATCCGGCACAGCGATCATGAAGTCTTGGTCTTCGACAAGCTGACCTATGCGGGCGTCCTGAGTTCGCTCGACCCTGTCTCCTCAAGCGATCGCTACCGCTTCATCCAGGCCGATATCTGCGACGCCGACGCCGTCGCTCGAGCCTTTCGCGACTTCGCACCGGAGGTGGTCGCCCACCTCGCGGCGGAGAGCCACGTGGACCGTTCGATCGACGGGCCCGGCGCCTTTGTTCAGACCAACGTGGTCGGGACATTCGTGATGCTGAGCCAGGCGCTTGCCTACTGGCGCGGCCTGGATGAGGCGGCCAGGTCCGCCTTTCGTTTCCACCACATTTCCACTGACGAAGTGTTCGGCTCGCTCGGCGAGGACGGCTTCTTCACCGAGACCACGCCCTACGATCCGCGGTCGCCCTATTCGGCGTCCAAGGCCGGATCGGACCACCTGGTGCGGGCCTGGGGCCACACCTACGGTTTGCCGGTGCTGGTGACCAACTGCTCCAACAACTACGGCCCCTTTCATTTTCCCGAGAAGCTGATCCCGCTGATCATCATCCGCGCCCTGAACGGCGAGCCCCTGCCGGTCTATGGCGACGGGTCGAACGTGCGCGACTGGCTGTTCGTCGACGACCACGCCCGGGCGTTGCAGGCCGTCTTCGAGACCGGAAAGCCGGGCGAGACCTACAATGTCGGCGGCAACGCCGAACGAAAGAACATCGAGGTGGTGACGGCAATCTGTTCGATCCTGGACCGGCTGCGCCCCAAGGCCGAGGGCCGATACGCCGACCAGATCACCTATGTCACCGATCGTCCGGGGCACGACCATCGCTACGCCATCGACGCCGCCAAGATCCGCGCCGATCTCGGCTGGACGCCGTCGGTGACCTTCGAACAGGGCATCGAACAGACCGTGGCCTGGTATCTGGAGAACCAGTCCTGGTGGCGGGACATCCTCGACGCCCGCTATTCGACCCAGCGTCTCGGCGTGGCCCATGGCTGATCCCGTCCATATCCTGATCACCGGGGGGGCCGGTCAGGTCGGTCTGGAGCTTCAGGCGGCCGACTGGCCTGAGGGCGTCGTCTTGCATGCTCCGACGCGAGCCGAACTGAATCTGGCGGACGCGGCCTCGGTCAAGGCCGCCTTCGCCGCCACACCCTTCGCCGCCGTGATCAACTCCGGCGCCCATACGGCCGTGGACAAGGCCGAGGCGGAGGTCGCGGCCGCCTTCGCCGCCAACGCCATGGGCCCCGCGGTGCTGGCCGACGCCACACGCGAGGCGGGCGTTCCGCTGATCCAGGTTTCCACCGACTATGTGTTCGATGGCGAAAAGGACGGCCTCTATGTAGAGACCGATCCCGTGGGGCCCCTGGGCGTCTACGGAGCCTCCAAGCTGGCGGGGGAACTGGCGGTCAGGAACGGCAATCCCCGCTCTGTCGTGCTCCGCACCGCCTGGGTGCTGAGCGTGCACCGGGCGAACTTCCTCAAGACGATGCTGCGCCTCGCCGCCGACCGACCGGCGCTGCGGGTTGTCGAGGACCAGCGGGGATGCCCCACCTCGGCCCGCGACATCGCCGCCGCCCTCAAGGTGATCACGCTGCGGATGATCGACGATCCGGACGCTCCCACCGGCGTCTACCATTTCGTCAATGCAGGCGAGACGAACTGGGCCGGGTTGGCGCGGGAAATCTTCGCCCTCAGCGCCGCTTCCGCCGGGCCGTCCGCGACGGTCGAGGGCATACCGTCCTCCGCCTATCCCACGCCGGCGCGTCGCCCGTCGAACTCGAGGCTGTCGAGCGAGAAGCTTACCCGCCACTACGGCGTCGCGCCCCGCAGCTGGCAGGACGCCGTCGCCGAGATCGTGACCGAACTGAACGCCGAAAGGACTGCGGCATGAAGGGCATCATCCTGGCCGGCGGATCGGGCACGCGCCTGCATCCCATGACGCTGGTCACGTCGAAGCAGCTGATGCCGGTCTATGACAAGCCGATGATCTACTATCCGCTGTCGACGCTGATGCTCGCGGGAATACGGGAGGTGCTGATCATCTCCACCCCGCGCGACACGCCCAACTTCCAGGCCCTGCTGGGGGACGGCTCTCAATGGGGCATGGAGATTCAGTACGCCGTACAGCCCAGCCCCGACGGCCTCGCGCAGGCCTATGTCATCGGCGCGGATTTCGTCGGAAACAGCCCCTCGGCGCTGATCCTGGGCGACAACATCTTCTACGGCCACGGCATCACCGACCTGTTCACCAGCGCCATGAGCCGCCCGGACGGCGCGACGGTGTTCGCCTATCACGTCAACGATCCGGAACGCTACGGCGTGGTCGAGTTCGACGCCGAGATGCGCGCGCTGTCCATAGAGGAAAAGCCCGCCGCGCCGCGCTCGCAGTGGGCGGTAACCGGCCTCTACTTCTACGATGCGGAGGTGGTCGACATCGCCAAGGCGCTCAAGCCCTCATCCAGAGGCGAGCTGGAGATCACCGACGTCAACAAGGCCTACCTCGAGCGCGGCGATCTCTCGGTCGAGATCATGGGACGCGGTTATGCCTGGCTCGACACCGGCACGCCCGACAGCATGCTGGAAGCGGCCGAGTTCGTCCGAGTTCTCGAAAAGCGTCAGGGCTTCAAGATCGCCTGCCCCGAAGAGGTGGCGTTCCAGAAAGGCTTCATCAACGCCGATCGGCTGGAAGAACTGTCCGCCCGCTTGGGCAAGAGCTCATACGGCGCCTATCTGTCGCGGCTGAAGAGCCGGTAAGCGGGCCGCGCCTACGCTGATCGACCCCGCTTGAACGCGTCTCGAATCTTACGCAGAGGGGCGAAACTCGAATTCCGACACATCGATGCCGACCACGCAGAATCGGCCCGAGACCGCGCTATGCGGCAGGGCGACGGTCAGTTCCATGCCGTCGGCTTCCGCCCAGTCGTTCTCGAGCTCCACCTCGAAAATCCCGGACTGTGCCGGGGTCGCCTTCAGGAGCACGGGCGTGAGAGGCGGACCCCAGCGAAACTGAAACTCCTGTTTGGCGCCGTCGCCGTCGATCATGAAACGCAGCTTGATCTTCCAGCGTCCTGGGGGTGCCCAGAGATATGGCCCCCGAACCAGGGCGCGGGGCGGTCCGGTCATGTCCAGCCAGTCGCCGCCGGCGCCAGGAGCCGGTCGCGCGTTGGTGATGAACAGGGCGGGGCTCCACTCGCTTTGGCCGCCGGCCTCAAGATAGGTCAGCGCCTTGCTGGCCGCCTGGTCTCGAAGGCCCTCGCCGATTGGCGGTGACATAGGGCTGCACACCTCGAAGTCGTCGAACAACGACAGCCGCTGCGGCGCGTCCTCGGCGACGCGGCGCCCGCCGCGCGACCAGTCGATCGCCTCCACGCCGAAGCGCGACATCTCGATGAGGTGGACCCGCGCATCCTCCTCGGACACGGCATCGAGGCCGGCGAAATGGGTCAGGCCGTGTAGCAGCACCACGCGCTCGGCGTCGGCGGAGGGGCGCAGAAAGCGGTGGTCAGAAGCGACAAAGATGCGATGTGGATCGCGAGCCTCGGATGCGTCCGGCGCCTGATCGAGGAACACCACGTCGCGCCCCTGTTGCAAGGCGGCCTCGGCTAGGGCGATGCGCCAGGCCTCTGCCTGGCGGGGCGCGGCGATCAGGACGCAGCGGCGCATCCAGCCTTCGCCGTCGATGGTAGGATCGGTCAAGCGGTTCTCAGCCATTTATAGATCTCGACCGCTTCCTCGATGTCGTCGAAGACCTTGGCCTTTCCGCTTTCGACCAACAGCGCCCGGTCGCAGTAGCTGGAGACCAGATCGACGTTGTGGGAAGCCAGAAGAAACGCCCGTTCGGCGCGGCGCTCGAACAGTTCATGCTGGCATTTGCGCTGGAAGCGAGCGTCGCCAACCGCCACCAGTTCATCCACCAGGTAGCATTCGAACTCGATGGCCAGGGACAGGCCAAAGGCGAGACGCGCCCTCATGCCCGAGGAGTAGTGCTTCACCGGAAGACGAAGAGACCGGCCCAGCTCCGCGAAGTCATCTACCCGGTCGCGGACCTCCCGGAAATCGCGGCCATAGATCCGCGCCAGAAAGCGGATGTTGTCGAGGCCTGAAAGGCTGCCCTGAAAACCGCCATGAAAGCCGATCGGCCAGGATTGGCTGATGTTCCAGCGAATACGGCCCTGCGTCGGCGACATCACGCCGCCGAGCAGCTTGATGAGCGTGGACTTGCCCTGCCCGTTCCGACCCAGGATGGCCAACCGGTCTCTGGGTCCGAGATCAAAGCTGAGGCCGCTAAAGACGGGACGTTGAGCGGTTCTGTAGGTCAATCCCAGGTTCGAGACCTGCAGGCCCACCTCCGGCGCGACGGTGGTCATCCGTCCTGCCTGTGTTCCCGAACGCCGGACCAGATCAGCCAGCCGAGGCCGTAGATCAACAGGCACGACGCAAATACCGCAAGCAGGGACAACCAGCGCCGAGGCTCCAGCGGCGCCTGAGGCAGGTTTGGCGACACCACCCGCTCGAGATAGACCTGCTGACGCCGCGCATCCTGTTCGGCGGCCAGCAGAGACGTCGTGGCGGCCGCCAACTCTCGTGTGGCGAGCTCGCGTTCGAAGGTGAGTTCCTCGAACGCGCCGACCTGCGGAGCCAAGGTCGCGGATCCGCCCGAAATCTTCGCCCGCTCCGCTTCGATCTGGCGGCGGTAGGCGGCGATCCGCGCATCGATGGGCCTGAGCTGCGGGCTCTGCGGCGCCTCGGCGGCGATCTGCTCGCGCTGGGCCTGAAGCTCGGCCACGCGCACGTTCAGCTCGCCGATCAGCTGGGCGTTCTCGGTGACGATGGTCTGGGGATCGATGATCGCCTGCTCGTTGCGGAAGGCTGTCAGTTCGGTCTGCGCGCGGGCGAGGTTGCGCACGGCGTTTTCCCGGGTCACGCGCGTCTGCTGAACGGCGTCGGTCACCGCACGCTGGTTCAGGCGGTTCACCAGGGCCTCGCCGCCATTCAGCAAGGACGCCGCTAGGTTCTGAGCGTCGGCGGGGCGAAAGGCCTCGACCCTCAGCGTGCTGATGCCGGTCGAGGAATCGTATCCAACGGTGACGAAGCGGCCCAGCGCCTTGAGCAGACCCTCTTCGCTCCGGCTCTCCCAAAGCCGTGGGTAGCGGGAAAGCGAGTCCGCCCCCGGACGTGAAAGCAGGGCGGGCACGTCGAAACGTTGGCGCAGATCACGCAAGCCATCGGCGGAGGTCATGTATTCGTGCACGGCGAACGCGTCTGTCTGGCCCGAACTGAGCCCGACGCCTTGCAACGCAAGGCCAAAGGCGCTGGGAGCCTGACCAGCATCCCGAACAATGAAGCGCGCCTCCGAAACGTAGCGCGGCGAAGCGATCAGCAGGAAGTAGATGGCGGCGATGACGGTCGGAACCACCACCACGATCAGGAACGCGAGCGGGATGCGCCGCCACCACGGCGTCGAGCGAGCATAAGGAAGGAGCTCCGGCAGCGGCCCCACGTAATTCAGTTTCGGCTCGGTCATACTCGGTTCCAAACGCCTCGGGCGACGGTCATTCCACATCCACCCGATCGCGGGCGTCGGCAAGCAGGATCAATCCCAGAAAGTTCAGAACCCCCGACCAGGCCAGAACATAGGTCGCGTTGTAGTGCGTCTCGACAAAGGGGCCAAACACCCCTGCGCGGATCATCTCGATGGCGTGAGGAATCGGCACCAGAAGGTAGATTTCCTGAACACGCTCGGGCAGCCACGCGACCATGAAAAAGGCTCCCGACAGAGGGATCAGCATATAGGTGAGCAGGGGAACGATGCGCTCCATCACTTCCCAGCGGATCGCCAGGGCGGCCATGACGTTGGCCAAGCCTACGCTGAAGACCGCCAAGATGAGCCAACCTGCGTAGACCAGCAATATGTTCTCAGGCCACGACACCTGACCAAGAACCATCAGCACAAAGTAAACGATGATGAATGCGGCGGTGGCGCCCATGAATTCAAGGATGTTTCGCGACAGCATGATATGAAGAATGCTGATCTGTTTGTGAAACAGAAGCCCGATGTTGCCTTGGATCGCGCCCTGCGAATACGAGATTTGGTGGCGAAGCAGCAGCAAGCTCATGTAGCCGGTCACGATAAACGGCCCCAGGCGCACGCCGTGTTCGTATTCGGGCTTGATGATCGACCACATCACCAGCACGCCAAGACAGAACAACAAGGGTTCGCCGACAAGCCACAGAAATCCCAGGCCTTCCCGACCGAAGCGCGTAACGACTTCGCGCATCATCAAGGCTTCAAGGATGCGCGTGTGCCGGGAACCGGGTCTGGTAAAGCTCATAGGCGGCGCATTTCCATCAACACGAGCAACTCCCCGCCACGACCGACATCCGGCTTCGGTCGATCAGGCGGCGTCACGCGGGACAAGCACGACGACGGTTTGCCCGTCGCCTTCGTGAGGCAAGCCGAAATCGTAGCCGAGGACGTCCATGTCCAGATGTTTCGCCCAGGCTTCAATCTGCGACCGCTCGGTGAACATATTCAACTGATCGTCCTTTGATCCCGCCGCCGCACGATCGACCATGCCCTGGAAGATCGGCCAGTTGCGCTCGCTCTCCAGGAAAGAAAAGACGATGCGCCCGTTCGGCCTCAGCACCCGCCTGGCTTCCTGCAGGTAGACGTAGCTTTCCTGATGCAGGAGGTGAGTGATGACACTGAAGATCACGACCATGTCGGCGGAGGCGTCCGGCGCGGGAAGGCTCAGGGTTTGGTTCAGCTGGAACCGGTAGGTCGATGGCGATTGGCTCTGGGCGTAATCGAGCAGCTCTTGGACGATGTCGATGCCAAGATAGTCGATCCGCTCGAAGTTCAGCCCGAGATGCTTGGCGAGCCGACCGCTGCCGCAGCCCAGATCGATGATCGACATGCCGTCTTCGAGGCCGCACCCCTTGAGAACCTGAACCAGCAGCGATCCGGTCAGATCATAGGAGCCGCCCACGGCGTAGGACATCGCCTCATCCAGCGGATGCTTGTCCATGAGCTCGCGAACGTAGGCCGTGTAGTCCGATACGAAATGCGGCTGCTGTTCGCGACGCTCCATTTCCGCGCGCAGCTTGTCGATTTCGGCGAGCAGCTTGGCTCGCTCTTCGTTTCCGAGTTCGGCCGCGACCGTGTTCTTGAGTTTTGAACGTCCGAACATCATCCATCCTGCTAAGCGCCGCCGTGCATACCAAGCCCGCCCCCTGCCGGGAAGTCGAGAAGCGGAAGCATGCGTACTAGAGATTCAGCAGCGCCGGATCGCCGCCCTGCGCCGCGATATTGACGCTTACGGCCTTTTCCGAGGCGAAGCGGATAAGGATGTGGGGGCCGCCCGCCTTGGGGCCGGTGCCGGACAGGCCTTCGCCGCCGAAGGGCTGGACGCCGACCACCGCGCCGATGATGGAGCGATTGACGTAGACGTTGCCGGCCGGAACCAGGCGGCTGACCTCGTCGGCGAAGGCGTCGATGCGGCTGTGGACGCCCAGCGTCAGACCATAGCCGCGCCCGGCCAGCTTGCCGGCGACCTCGCGCAGGTCGGAGGGGTGATACCGGCAGATGTGGAGGACGGGGCCGAACACCTCGCGTTCCAAATAGTCGGCGGTCGGCACCTCGGCGATGGTGGGGGCGAAGAAGTCGCCGGCCGAGACGCTGTCCGGCACGGCGGCGCGGGCGACGATGCGGGCGTCGCCTTCGAGCCGCTTCAGGTGGGCCTCCAGCGCAGCGCGAGCCTCGGCGTCGATCACGGGGCCGATGTCGGTCCGGGGATCCGCGGGGTCGCCAACCACCTGGACCGCGAGCGCGCCCTTCAGCCCCTCGATCAAGGCGTCGGCGGCGTCGTGGGGGACATAAAGCAGGCGCAGGGCCGAGCAGCGCTGGCCCGATGAGCCGAACGCGGACAGGATCACGTCGTCGATCACCTGCTCCTTCAGCGCAGTGGTGTCGACGAACATGCCGTTCAGGCCGCCGGTCTCGGCGATGAAGGGGATGATCGGCCCGGCCCGGCTGGCGATGGCGCGGTTGATGGCGGTTGCGGTGTCGGTGCCGCCGGTGAAGGCCACGCCGTCGATCAGCGGATGCGACACCAGCGCCGCGCCCACCGTCTCGCCGCGCCCGGGCAGCAGCGCCAGAAGATCCGGGTTCAGGCCGGCCTTGTGGAACAGGCGAACGGCCTCGGCCGCGACCAGCGGCGTCTGCTCGGCCGGCTTGGCCAGGACGGCGTCGCCGGCGGCGAGCGCGGCGGTGATCTGGCCGGTGAAAATGGCCAGCGGGAAGTTCCATGGGCTGATGGCGGCGAAAACGCCCCGGCCGTGCAGCACCAGGGTGTTCACCTCGCCCACAGGGCCGGACAGGACTTTGGGTCCGCCGAACTGCTGCTCGGCCAGCATGGCGTAGTAGCGGCAGAAGTCGGCGGCCTCGCGCACCTCCGCCACGCCGTCGTTCAGGGTCTTGCCGGCCTCGCGCGCCAGCAGCGCGACCAGCCGGTCCATGTCGGCCTCGAGCGCATCGCCCATGGCGCGCAGGATGGGGGCGCGACCTGCGCCGCCTAACCGATCCCACGGTCCTTGCGCCTTCTGCGCAGCCGCGGCGGCCGCATCGATGTCTTCGGGAGAAGCCTCCGAGACATGCCCCAGGACGCGGGCGCGATCGGCCGGGCTGGTGACATCCCGCGGGTTCACGCCGGCGCGCAGCTTGCCGCCGACGATCGGGCCGCTGGTCAGCTTTTCGCGATCCACCAGTTCCAGCGCGCGCGCATGCTTCTCGCGGTCGGCGGCCTGGCTGTAGTCGCGGCCGAGGGAGTTCTGGCGATCGCCGTACATGTCTTTGGGAACCGAGATTCTGGGGTGACGGTCGGGCGTCTGCTCGACCAGGGTGATGGGATCGGCGGCGACGGCCGAGGCCGGCACCCGCTCGTCCAGAAGGGCATGGACGAAGGAGGAGTTGGCGCCGTTCTCGAGCAGGCGCCGCACCAGATAGGGCAGCAGTTCCTCATGCCCGCCGACGGGCGCATAGGCGCGCACGATCACCTCTTCGCCCGCCCAGGCTTCACGGGCTGCGTCGTACAGCACCTCGCCCATACCGTGCAGGCGCTGGTGCTCGATCTTCACGCGCCGGTCACGCGCCATGCGACGCACGGCGGCCAGGGTGTGAGCGTTGTGGCTGGCGAACTGGGAATACAGATGGGGCGCCGCCTCGATCATGGCCCGCGCGCAGACCAGATAGTTCAGGTCCGTCGCCGCCTTGGTCGTGAACACCGGATAGTCGGAGCGTCCGAACACCTGGGCGCGCTTGATCTCGGTATCCCAGTAGGCGCCCTTGACCAGCCGCACCATCAGCCGGCGACCCGAGCGGCGGGCGAGGTCGGCGACACGCTGAACCGTCTCCAGCCCGCGCTTCTGATAGGCTTGGACCGCCAGCCCGAGGCCAGTCCAGCCGCCCAGCGCCGGCTCATGCGCCAACCGATCCAGCAGCTTCAGCGACAGGGCCAGGCGATCCGCCTCTTCCGCGTCGATGGTGTAGTTGATGTCGTATTTCGCGGCGATCAGCGCCAGGCGCAGGATGCGAGGGTACAGTTCGACCCAGACGCGTTCCTCCTGCGTCGCCTCATAGCGCGGCGAGAGCGCCGACAGCTTGACCGACACGCCATGGCCGGCTTCCGGCCCCTGACCCTTGGACGTCTTGCCCACCGCCTCGATGGCGTGGGCGTAGATGCGCTCATAGCGGTCGGCGTCGGCCTCGGTGCGAGCGCCCTCGCCCAGCATGTCGAAGCTGCACAGCCAGCCTTCCTTGTTTGACCGCTTCAGCGCGCCTTCGATGGTGCGGCCGACCACGAACTGCTCGCCCATGATCTTGACGGCGGCCGCGACCGCCTGGCGGATCACCGGTTCGCCCAGCCGACCGGCGACACGCTTGAGGAAGCCGGGCAGGTCGGTTTTCGCCTGATCGTCCACATCGACCAGCTTGCCCGTCAGCATCAGCCCCCAGGTGGAGGCGTTGACGAACAGGCTGTCGGACTGCCCCAGGTGCTGGGCCCAGTCGGCCGAGCCGATCTTTTCGGCGATAAGCCGGTCGCGCGTGTCCTCGTCCGGAGTGCGCAGCAACGCCTCGGCCAGGCACATCAGCGCCAGCCCTTCGCGGGTGCCCAGCGAGAACTGCTGCAGGAAGCTTTCAACCACCCCCTGCTTCTTCTGGCTGCGACGCGCGCGCTCGACCAGGTCGACAGCCTCCGCGACCACGGCCTGGCGCTCGCCCGCATCCAGCGGGATGCGCTTCAGATTGGCGGCGACGGCGTCCCGCTCATCGCGGAACTTGTGGTGGTCCAGCCCGTCCCAGACGGCGAGCGAGGCGGCGGAGAATGCGGCGGCGGCCATGGCGTGGGCTCCAGAGTCGATCTCGCCCTATAATGCCGGGATCGTTGAAGGTGCTTCGTATGATCGGCCCGCACGCCGACGATTGTTTGGTCGAGAGCAGCCGAACGACAAGAAACATCGAGATTTCGCGCTTCATCCCAGCCAAGGCGGCGTCAAAGGCAGCCCGAGTCTAGATGTGACGCCTCAGATCGCTTCAACGGGCGGCGCGACCCGCCTCGCCCGGGAAGGCCTGCCGGCGCCGGCCTTTCGTCTCCAAATCCGCACTGGAGCGAAGGGATCGATGGCGGTAACGATCACGTGGGCGGCGGGCGCCTTGGTTCCGAACATCGGGCTGAAATAAGGATCGGGACGCGCCAAAACATCCGCCCACCGGCCAGACATGAGATCGGTGTCCTCTGGATGCCGCAGCTGCTGCGATTTGATCCGTGTGGCGGACTCGTGATGATGAAGAACCGCATGCCCGTCGAAGAGCACGCTCAATCCCAGTTCGCGGACGCGCAGGCACAGGTCGATGTCGTTGAAGCCGACAACCAGCAGCTCGTCGAACCCGTCGATCTGACGAAACACGTCGGCCCGCATCATCAGACAGGCGCCCGTGACCGCCATATAGTCACGCACCGCGACCAGTCCGCTGATGTACCCCGGGTTGCGCTGAGCGCCCAACATATGCGGCGCATTCTTGTAGACGTGCTCTGCGGGGCCGCCCACGCCCAGCACCACGCCGCCATGCTGAACCGATCCATCACCGTAGAGCAGGAGCGCGCCCACAGCGCCGACGTCCTCGCGCATGCTAAGGCCGGCCATGTGCTCGAGCCAGCCCGGCTCGATCGCCTCGATGTCGTTGTTGGCGAACAGGAACAGGTCGTATCCGGTTCCGAACGCCTTGACCGCTTCGTTGTTGATCCTGGAATAGTTGAAGGGCCCGACGAAGCGTTGAACGCGGACGCGATCCGGCAAGCTGGCGAGATAGCTGAGCACATCCGGATCGCTGGACTCGTGATCCACGACCAGGATGTCCGCCGTGGTGGTCGCCAGCAGCGAGTCGATGCAAGGCTTGACGAGATCCAGCCTGTCCTTGGTGGGGACGATGATGAGCGTGCGCGCCGACGTCGGCGGCGCATCGTGGCGGAAGGTGTTGAACACCGGCCCGTCCGAGACGACGGCCTGCCGTCCCGTACGTTCGTGATGGCGCTGCAAGGCCGTGCGGGTCGCGGCCATGACGGCGTCCATCTTGGCATGCCCCACGCTTTGAGCATGCGTTCGCCAACGATACAGCGGCACGGGAATATGGGCGATAGACCGAGCACGCTCGATGATCCGCAGGACGAAATCCACGTCCATGGATATCGTCATGTCCGGATCAAGGCCGCCGACCTCGCAAGCCAGCGTTCGTTTCACAGCGACAAGGTGAACGAAGTAGGGATGCGAAATATAATATTCCTGGGAGAAGGCCGGCCGGGCCACGACTTGAATGATCTCATCCAGCGTTTGTCCAGTGATGACTTCATCGCTGTAGATGAGGTCGCAGTCATGGCGAGCGGCGTCCAAGACCCTGTACACCGCCTCGGGCTCCAGGGCGTCGTCATGATCCATGAACGCCACATGCGAGCCTGTGGCTGCCTGTAGACCTGCATTCGTGCTGCTCGATATGCCGGCGTTCGAACCCATCGTCACGATCCGGACGCGCGAATCTTGAAGGGCGTACGCTGCAAGCACGCGCCCCACCTCGGGATTCGATGAAGCGTCATCGACGCAGATCAACTCCCAGCGCGTGCAGATTTGCGCCAGAACGCTGTCCAGCGCGTCTTGCAGCCACGCGATCGGGGGGTCGTAGACGGGCATGACGATGGACAGAGCGAACCCGTCGGTTTCGTCGTCGAACAACCGGCGCAACTCCTCTCGCCGGTCTTCATTCAGGCCGCTCCAGCGATTCAGCCAGCGCGAAATGCTGTCGTCCTCATCGGGTTGATAGGGAGAGTTCGCCAGTTCGGCGCCGGAGCGAACCAGCCGCGCAACGACGGGGCCGCGATCCGATCGATAGGCCCCGTCCAGCAGTATCCGGAACCCCGCGTGGGTTGAGCCAAAACCGCAGGCGGCGACATCCGGACGCGCGATCGAGGTCGCGCCCGAACCGATCCTTGTCCCGTTCTGGAGGAACTCGATTTCCGCGGCCTCGCCCGGGCGGTCGGGATCGACCGCCCATCCGGATATGGTGTTGGCGACCAAACCGTCGATGCTTCCCGACAGAGATGGACTGACGGAGGCGGAACCCGGCCCTGACGACAGCTTCATCAACTCCCGCCCGGTTTCAACATTCCCGTTCAACGCGAAACTGCGACGGAAAAACGTGGCGGCGAGATCCTCCCTTGCCTGAAGCTTGGCGAGATGTCCGCGGTTCAGCCAAGCTTCCGCCGAGTCCGGCCGCAGCTTGCATCCGCGCTCATAGCACCGCTCGGCCTCGTCATAGCGCGCGGCGTCCTTGAGCAAGTTGGCCAGTCGTATCCACGTCTGACCGTCTCCTGGACGGAGTTCGAGATGACGTCTGAACGCCGCAACGGCGTCAGCCAGTCGGCCTTCCCTCGCCGCGTCTCGGCCGGCCTCGCGAAAGGGCGTCGTGTTGGACTTTCGAAAAAGAGCCGTCGCACGCGAGAGCAGATCCAATCCGGCCACCATTATCCCCTTGCCACAGTCCTCTCGCGAGCCGACGCAGCTTGCGGTCTTTAGGCGCCATGTAACAACGGCGCGTCCGGGCGGCCAGACGGTTGCGACGGCGACTGGGGATCATTAGCCTGACCTCACACAGGGATCTCCATCATGCTCCGCCTGCCCTTCCTTCCTCCGCTTTCGTCACGGGAACGCCAGCATTGGGAAGCGCAGGGCTATCTGCACCTGCACGGCGCGCTCAATCCCAAGGAAATCGACAAGATTCGCCAGACGGTGAACTGGCACTGGGCGAACCCGGAGGGGAACCCCCACCATGTTGACGTCATCACAGGCGAACACGCGGGCCGCTGGTTCCCGATGAGCGAAGCGCCGCCAGAGGTGAAGGGCGAGGTCTACAAGCTGAATAATCTGTTCCTGCGAGATGAGCGCATCCGCGAGGCGGCCTTGTCGCCTCGCCTGAAGGCGATCTTCCGTTGCCTGCTCGCGGACGAACCCATGATCTGCAACTCGCTGAACTTCGAACGTGGAAGCCAGCAGAACGCGCACATCGATAGCTGGTACATGCCCCCTCCGAACGACGAGGGAATGATCGCCGCCAGCATCTCTCTGGATCCCGTCGATGAAGCCAACGGGCCCATCTTCTTCTATCCCGGCAGCCACAAAATTCCGCCCTATCGCTTCTCTGATGGTCGCCTCAACATGATCGAGGCGGAAGAAGAAGCATGCCGCGCCTATCTCGATGCGGAGATCGAGGCGCGAGGGCTAAAGCGTGTGACCTTCCGGGGCCGGCCGGGGGACGTGTTCATCTGGCACGGGCAGTTGATACACGGCGGTTCCGCCATCGAGGATTTCGCACGGACGCGCAGCAGTCTGGTCGTGCACTACTGGCGCGCGAGCGATGTGCAGGCGCACGCCTTGAGACGTGACCAGGGCGGCCGCGCCTACCTGGCGCACACGCTTCGAGGCGAACTGGATCCGGTCGCCGCCTGATCGACAAGCGCATGCCGATGGCTGTCCGGCTGGCGCATTGGACGATCACCCGCCCTGACAGGCTGAAGCTTTTCCGATGACCGATATCGACGCCGTTGACCGACGCATCCTGCGGGTGCTGCAGACCGACGCCCGCATCTCCAACGCCGAGCTGGCCCGGCGCTGCAACCTGTCTCCCGCCGCCTGCTTCGAGCGGGTCAGGCGGCTGCGCGAAAAGAAGATCATCACCGGCTATGCGGCCATGGTCGATCCGGCGCGCGTGGGCCGCGACCTGCTGATCTTTGTCGAGGTCCTGCTCGACCGCACCACGGGCGACATGTTCGAGGCTTTCGCCGAGGCCGTGCGTCGCCAGGCCGAGGTGCTGGAGTGCCACATGGTGGCCGGCGGCTTCGACTATCTGATCAAGGCCCGCGTCGCCGACATGGACGCCTATCGCGTCTTCCTGGGCGACGTGCTGGTGCGGATGCCCGGCGTGCGGGAAACCCGAACCTACGCCGTTCTCGAAGAGGTGAAGTCCACCACCGTGCTGCCGCTGTAGCCCACGTCTCGCCATCGTCATCCGAACGGGCTAAGGGTTCCGGCTCTTTGCGAAACGGCCAGGGTTCCGCCGACTTCATGCGCATCGTTCTGGCCACCGACGCTTGGGAACCGCAGGTCAACGGCGTCGTCCGCACCCTGACCCGCACGGTCGCGGAATGCCGCGCCATGGGTCACGAGGTCGAGGTCATCGAGCCTAGCCTGTTCAAGACCATTCCCTGCCCGACCTATCCCGAGATCCGGCTGGCGCTGGGTGCGGAGGAAGAAATCCGCGAGATGCTGCGCGCGTTCGAGCCGGAGGCGGTGCATATCTCTACCGAGGGTCCCATCGGCATCGCCACGCGGCGCATCTGCGTGGAATGGAAGCTGCCCTTCACCACCAGCTATCACACCAAATTCCCGGAGTACGTCTCCGCCCGTTTCCCGATCCCGGTGCAGGTCGGCTACGCCTACATGAAGTGGTTCCACAAGCCGTCGGGTCGACTGATGGTGGCGACCCCCACCCTGCGCGACGAGCTGGTGGAACATGGCTTCAAGAACGTCTCGCCCTGGTCGCGCGGCGTCGATACCGAACAGTTCAATCCCGACCTGCCGCGCATCTACGAGGAGCTCGGCGGCAAGGACTGGCCCCGCCCCTTCTTCCTGAACGTCGGTCGCGTCGCCGTCGAAAAGAACATCGAGGCCTTTCTTCAGCTCGACCTGCCCGGCACCAAGATCGTGGTCGGCGACGGTCCCGCCCGCCTCGAGCTTCAGGAGAAATACCCGGAGGCCAAGTTCCTCGGGGCGCGCTTCGGGGAAGACCTGGCCCGCTGCTTCCGCGACGCCGATGTGTTCGTGTTTCCGAGTTGGACGGATACCTTCGGCCTCGTGATCCTGGAGGCCATGGCTACGGGCACCCCGGTCGCGGCCTATCCTGCCCACGGTCCGATCGACATCATCCCCGGCTCAGGCGCCGGCGCGATCGACGACGATCTGCGAACCGCCTGCCTGCAGTGTCTCGAACTCGATCGGGCGAACGTGCGGACCTACGCCGAAAAGTTCAGCTGGCGCGCATCCGCCGAACAGTTCGTCGAGAACCTCCAGCCCTACCCCGAACCGGAACGCGGCCGCTTCTGGCGCCGTCTTCGCCGCATCGCCCGCGTCCGCAAGCGCGCGGCGGCGGCTTAGGACGTCAGCGTCCCGGCGACGCATTCCCGTAACCTTTGCGCGGAAGTCGCCGCCGCGATGAGCCCGACGTGATCGAGACCAGACCCCCTCTCACCCATCTGCAGCGCCTCGAGGCCGAGAGCATCCACATCATGCGCGAAGTGGCCGCCGAGGCCGAGCGCCCGGTGATGCTGTATTCGATCGGCAAGGACTCGGCCGTGATGCTGCACCTGGCGCGAAAGGCCTTTTTTCCATCGCGGCCTCCGTTCCCCCTCCTTCACGTCGACACGACCTGGAAGTTCCGGGCCATGTACGAAATGCGCGAGCGGATGGCCGCCGAGCATGGCTTCGAACTGCTGGTGCACCGCAATCCCGACGCCCTGGCGCAAGGGATCAATCCCTTCGACCACGGCTCGGCCCTGCACACAGACGTGTGGAAGACCGAGGGTCTGAAGCAGGCGCTGGACCTGCATGGCTTTGACGCAGCCTTTGGCGGCGCCCGGCGCGACGAGGAAAAGTCGCGCGCCAAGGAGCGCATCTTCTCATTCCGATCGGCGAATCACCGTTGGGATCCAAAGGATCAGCGCCCCGAACTCTGGCGGCTCTACAATGCGCGAAAGCGGCCGGGCGAGAGCATCCGCGTCTTTCCGATCTCCAACTGGACCGAACTCGACGTTTGGCAATACATCCATCAGGAGAACATCCCCATTGTTCCCCTGTACCTCGCCGCGCCCCGGCCGGTGGTCGAGCGCGACGGCGCGCTGATCATGGTCGATGACGACCGCTTTCCGTTGCGCCCCGGCGAGCAGCCCCGGATGCGTTCGGTCCGCTTTCGCACACTCGGCTGCTATCCGTTGACGGGGGCGGTCGAGAGCACGGCTTCGACCCTGATCGAGGTCATCCAGGAGATGCTTCTGGCCACCACCTCCGAGCGACAGGGCCGAATGATCGACCACGATCAATCCGCCTCGATGGAGAAGAAGAAGCAGGAAGGCTATTTCTGATGCCGGATCAGTCCCGCCTGATCGCCGAGGACATCGACGCCTATCTGCTGGCGCAACGGCGCAAGAGCCTGCTGCGTTTCATCACCTGCGGATCGGTCGACAACGGCAAGTCCACCCTGATCGGCCGTCTGCTGCACGACTCCAGGATGCTCTTCTCGGATCAGCTGGCGGCGCTGGAGGCGGACAGCCGCGCCCACGGCACACAGGGCGGCGACCTCGACTTCGCCCTGTTGCTGGACGGGCTCGCCGCCGAGCGCGAGCAGGGCATCACCATCGACGTCGCCTACCGCTTCTTCTCGACCGACAAGCGCAAATTCATTGTCGCCGACACGCCGGGCCACGAGCAGTACACCCGCAACATGGCCACCGGCGCATCCACGGCGGACGCGGCCGTGATCCTGGTCGACGCCCGCCACGGCGTGCTGACCCAGACGCGACGACACTCCTACATCGTCAAACTGCTCGGCGTCCGGCACGTGATCCTGGCGGTGAACAAGATGGATCTGGTCGGCTGGTCGGAGGACGCCTTCCGCGCCATTGCATCGGACTACGGCCGCTTCGCCGACAGCATCGGCCTGACCGGGGTTCACGCGCTCCCGGTGTCGGCATTGCGTGGCGACAACGTCATCGCGCCATCCGCCAACGCATCCTGGAGCCAGGGGCCGGCGCTGCTGCCACTGCTGGAAAGCCTCGACGTCGATCAGGCCTCGACCGGGTCACCGTTCCGGATGCCCGTGCAGTGGGTCAACCGGCCGCATCAGGATTTCCGGGGCTTTTCCGGCTGGATCGCCTCCGGCCTGGTGCAGCCCGGAGACCGTGTGCGCGTGCTTCCCGGCGGACGCGAAAGCACCGTCAGCCGCATCGTCACGGCCGACGGTGATCTGCCGGAGGCGGAGTCCGGTCAGTCCGTCACCCTGGTGTTGAACGACGAGATCGATGTGTCGCGCGGCGACGTTCTGGCCGCCGCAGAGACTCCGCCGGAAACCGCCGATCAGTTCGCGGCGACCCTGGTCTGGATGGACGCGGACGCCATGCTGCCCGGCCGGCCCTATCTGATGAAGATCGGGGCGCGAACGCTGGGGGCCACGGTCACCGAACTGAAGCACAGGATCGACGTCAACAGCCTGCAAGAACAGGCGGCCAAGCGGCTCGAGATGAACGACATCGGCGTCTGCAACCTGTCGCTGACCGCGCCCATCGCCTTTGAGCCCTATGAGCGCAATCGCGATCTCGGCGGCTTTATTCTGATCGACCGGATGTCGAACCGAACCGTCGGCGCCGGTCTGCTGCGGTATGCCTTGCGACGGTCGCACAACATTCACTGGCAGGCGACTGCCATCGACAAGACTGCCCGCGCCGCCATCAAGCACCAGAAGGGACGGGTGATCTGGTTCACAGGCCTGTCCGGCGCCGGCAAGTCGACGATCGCGAACCTGGTCGAGCAGCATCTGCACGCACAGGGTCGCCACACCTATCTGCTGGACGGCGACAACATCCGCCACGGCCTCAACCGCGACCTGGGCTTCACCGACGAGGATCGGGTCGAGAACATCCGTCGCGTCGCCGAGGTCGCCCGGCTGATGGTCGACGCCGGGTTGATCGTTCTGGTGTCCTTCATCTCGCCGTTCCGCGCCGAGCGTCGCATGGCGCGCGAGCTGGTCGGCGAAGACGAGTTCGTCGAGGTCCACATCGACGCGCCGCTCGAAGTCGCCGAAGCCCGCGACGTCAAGGGCCTCTACCGCAAGGCCCGCGCCGGCGAACTGAAACATTTCACCGGCATCGACAGCCCCTACGAGCCGCCGGAAACGCCCGAGATCCGGATCGATACGAACATCGATTCTCCGGAGATTGCGGCGGCCGAGGTCCTGAGATGGATCAGCGAGGCGGACACCGACCGCTGACGCGCCGCGTCCTCACTCCACCGTGACCGACTTCGCCAGGTTGCGGGGCTGGTCCACGTCCGTGCCCTTCTGGACGGCGGTATAGTAGGCCAGCAACTGGACCGGGACGGCATAGACGAGCGGTGCGATCAGAGGATGGCAGTCCGGGGCGTCGATGCGGCGGATGCTGGCGCCGTGGGGGGCTGGGGCGGCCTCGGGGGCGATCATGATGACCGGGCCGCCGCGCGCCGAGACTTCTTGCAGGTTGGAGGCGGTCTTTTCGAACACGTCGTCCAGCGGCGCAAGGGCGACGGTTGGGGTTTCCTCGTCGATCAGGGCGATGGGGCCGTGCTTCAGCTCGCCGGCGGCATAGCCCTCGGCGTGGATGTAGCTGATCTCCTTCAGCTTCAGCGCGCCTTCCATGGCCAACGGGAACATGGCCCCGCGGCCCAGGAACAGCACATCGTCGGCCTTGGCCAGATCGTGAGCGACGGCGCGGACGGCGCCGTCCATCCGCAGGGCGTCCGCGATCAGGCGCGGGCTCTCGAACAAGGCTTTGACCAGTTCAGCCTCCTGAGCCGGGTCGATCCGGCCCCGAGCCACGCCGGCGGCGACCGCCAGCGCCAGAAGCGCCGCGACCTGGGCGGTGAAGGCCTTGGTGGAGGCGACGCCGATCTCCGGGCCGGCATGAGTCGGCCACAGCACCTCGGCCTCGCGCGCCATCGATGACGAGTGGACATTGACCACGGCCGCGGTTCTCAGCCCCTCGCGCTTGCACCACGTCAGGCTGGCCAGCGTGTCGGCGGTCTCGCCCGACTGGCTGACGGCGACCGCCAGGGCGCTCTTGCCGAGCGCGGGCGAGCGGTAGCGGAACTCAGACGCGATCTCGACGTCGCAGGGCAGGCCGGCGATGCGCTCAAAGGCATAGCGGCCGATCTGGCCGGCGTAGAAGGCGGTGCCGCAGGCGATGATCTGGATGCGGTCGATGGCGGCGAAGTCCACGGCCGGCGCCTTCGCCTTGCCGGTCACCAGATCGAGGTATTCCGACAGGGTGTGCTGCACGCTGTCGGGCTGCTCATGGATCTCCTTTTCCATGAAATGCCGATATTCGCCCTTCTCGACCATGGCCGAGGAAGCCGAGACCTGGACGATCGCGCGTTCGACGGCGGCACCGCTCGCATCGAACATGCGCGCGCCCGAAGGGTCGACGGCGACGTAATCGCCTTCCTCCAGATAGGAGATCTTCTGGGTGAACGGGCCAACGGCCAGGGCGTCCGAGCCCAGGTACATCTCGCCCTCGCCCCAGCCGACCACCAGCGGGCTGCCGCGCCGGGCGCCCAGGATCAGGCCGTCCTCGCCTTCGATCAGCACCGCCAGCGCATAGGCGCCGGTCAGCCGGTCCAGGGTCGCCTTGAAGGCGGCGAGCGGCGCCGCGCCTTCAGACAAGGTCTGATCCAGCAGATGGGCCACCACCTCGGTGTCGGTCTGGCTTTCGAACACATGACCCCGCGCGGTCAGTTCGGCCTTCAGTTCGGCGAAGTTCTCGATGATGCCGTTGTGCACCAGCGTCACGCGGCCGGCCCGGTGCGGGTGGGCGTTCGGCACGTTCGGCGCGCCGTGCGTCGCCCAGCGGGTGTGGCCGATGCCGACCGTGGCCTTCAGCGGCTCATCCGCCAGCACCTCTTCCAGGGCGCGGATCTTGCCCTTGGCTCTGCGGCGCTCGATCCGGCCATCGACGACGGCGGCGACGCCTGCGGAATCATAGCCCCGGTATTCCAGCCGCTTGAGGCTGTCGAGCAGACGCGGAACGACCGAGCCTTCGCCGGTGATGCCAATGATGCCGCACATGGGAATGCTCCAGAAGAGACAGGACAACTTGCCGGCTTTGCAGCGACGGCGTGATCGGACTATGCCATCCGCATCGTTCCGGTGAGCGTCTAGGCAAACGAAAGCCTGATCGCATCTAAATCCGGGTTTCGGAAGGTTTCCTGACAGCGAGACGGCATCTTGAGCCAGAGAAAATACTTCGGCACCGACGGCATCCGGGGACGGGCCAACACGCATCCGATGACGGCCGAGGTCGCCCTGCGGGTCGGCCTGGCCGCCGGCAAGCTGTTCCGCACCGAGGCGGATCGCCGCCATCTGGTGGTGATCGGCAAGGACACGCGTCTGTCCGGCTACACCATCGAGCCGGCGCTGGTCGCCGGCTTCGCCTCGGTGGGCATGGACGTGCTGACCTTTGGCCCGGTGCCGACGCCGGGCGTGGCGATGCTGACGCGCTCGATGCGGGCGGATCTGGGGGTGATGATCTCGGCCTCGCACAACAACTATGCCGACAACGGCATCAAGCTGTTCGGGCCCGACGGCTACAAGCTGTCGGACGAGATCGAGCTGAAGATCGAAGCCATGATGGACGAGGGGCTGGGTGAGGGTCTGGCCGCGGCGGGTGAACTAGGCCGCGTCAAGCGAATCGACGACGCCCAGGGCCGCTACATCGAAATCGCCAAACAAGCCTTTCCCAAGCGCCTGAGCCTGAAAGGGCTGCGCGTCTGCATCGACTGCGCAAACGGCGCGGGCTATCGCGTGGCGCCGACCACCCTGTTCGAGCTGGGAGCCGAGGTCTGCTCGGTCGGTGTCGAGCCCAACGGGGTCAACATCAACGCCGATTGCGGCTCGACCCATCCGGCGGCGCTGGCGGACGCGGTTAAGCGTTACCGAGCCGACATCGGCATTGCGCTGGACGGCGACGCCGACCGGCTGATCATCTGCGACGAAAAAGGCCAGGTGGTCGACGGCGACCAGATCATGGCGCTGGTCGGCATGGACTGGGCGCGACGCGGCCTGCTGACCGGCGGAGGCGTGGTGGCGACCGTCATGTCCAACCTCGGACTGGAGCGGCGGCTGAAGGCCGAGGGCCTGACGCTGGAGCGCACCAAGGTCGGCGATCGCTACGTCATGGAGCGGATGCGCGAGGGCGGCTTCAACGTCGGCGGCGAACAGTCGGGCCACATTATCCTGCACGACTTCGCCACCACCGGCGACGGCCTGATGGCGGCGCTGCAGGTGCTGGCGGTTCTGGTCGAGTCCGGCAAGCCGATGAGCGAGCTGGCGCGCCAGTTCGATCCCGTGCCCCAGCGGCTGGAGAACGTCCGCTTCACCTCGCCTGCGCCGCTGGACACGGCCGGCGTCAAGGCCGCAATCTCCGAAGCCGAAGGCGCGCTGAATGGCTCAGGGCGTCTGCTGGTGCGCCCGTCCGGCACCGAGAAGCTGATCCGCGTCATGGCGGAAGGCGACGACGAGGCGCTGGTCCGGCGGGTGGTGGCCGACGTCTCGGCCGCCGTGCGCGCGGCGGGCTAAAGGGCGCGGTTGCGCTCCACGGTGTTGCCGACCGCATTGTCGCCGTCGTCGGCGCTGGACCCGAACGGCCATCCGGCGTCCGCCCCGCAGTAAGGTCGCCCCCCCTCGCGCGATCCGACCACCACCAGCCGCGGCCTGAGCCAGGACGCGCCGGTGAAAGTGTTGTCGGTGATGCGGTTCCACGACGGCGTCTGGTGCCGGATCACGCCGTCCTCGCCGCAGTTTCGGTACAGGAAGACGCCGCCGCGGCCCTGCAGGTCGAAGCGGTTGCCGGTGATGCGATTGGCGCCCGATCCATCCATGGCGATGATCTCGCGGCCAGTGCGGACGCTGAAATCGTTGTTGTCGATCACGGCGTTGGCGCTCTCGGCGTCCAGATAGACGGCCGTGGACACCGAGCGGCCGGTGAAGGTCGAACCGCGCATCGTCGTCCGCGTGACGCCCGGCCCGACATAGAGCGGGATCGATCCATTGGCCTCGATCCGCACGGCGTCCAGCGTCACGCCGCTGGGCGCCGCCGCCTGCGCTGCGCGGGTGAAGTCGGCCTGGCGAGAGGCGTCGCGCAGATCGCTCATCGCGCCGCCCGCCCCCATGCCCCAGATCCGCACGTTGCCGAGGATGACGCAGCGGCGGATGGAAACGTCTCGAGGCGCGCTCCAGCCTGCATGTGTCCGACGCGACCAGACCGCCACCGTCGGCAGCTTGGTCGTGCCGGGGCGGTGAGCCACGCCGACGCGCCCGCCGCTGCAGTCGAGACCGGCGCCGGACGCTTCCGCGCCCTCGATCAGCACCGGCCGTTGAACATGGGCGCCCGCCTGCAGCACTGCGCGGCAGGCGAGCCGGTAAGGCGCAGCCGACGGGCTCAGCAGATCGGCCATTTCCGCCGGGGTGCAGGCCCGCGCGGCTGGCTGCGCCAAGACCAGGGCCGCCACCAGGCCGATCACGACACGGGCGCGCTCAGCGCCAGCCGCTCGGCTGCGCAACCCGGATGCGTCAGACCTGATCGTTGCAAGCCTTGAACCTCGCGGCGCAGGTCGGGCAGGTCGGCCCGAAACTCCTCCGTCGCCACGATCTCCGCCCCCAGGCGGCGACCCAACGCTTCGCCCTCTGCGGCCTCGTCCGGCGTGACAAGGCCGCAGATCGCCTGGCTGACGCCAATCTCATGCCCGATGCTCCGGATCGGCGAAGCGGCCTGAGGCGCTGCGGCTGCAAGGACTTCGGCGTAGGCGGAGCCCAGTATCGTCTCGGGCCGAAGACGGGCCTCGGACTCATCCGTCTCGCCCCCATGCCGCCGGCAGGCTCTTCCACCCGCCTCCGCTGGCCTGGACGGGGGTTTTCGCCGCAGCCGCTCCGCGACCTTCGCCGCATCGCTGAACACCCTGGCCAAGGCCTGCTCCAACGCCCTGGTCTCGCCGGAGGCGGAACGGACGCCCAGGGCGCAGTCGAAATGTTGCAGCGCATACCGAGGCCGCAGTTCCGCATGCGCGGTCGCCAGCAGCCAGCGGTCGCCGCCGGCGACGACCGCCTGCGGCGCCCAAGGCGCCGCCTCATGCGACATCAAGCCGCTGGTCGCGCCAGCAATCCGGGACGTGTCGAGGTATCCGGAAACGACCGGCGCCGCAGGCGTGGTGGCGCAGCCCGCCAGCATGCTCAGGGCAAGAGCCGCGGCGAGGTTCGTGCTTATCGCCCGGCGTTCCACGTCAACTGGACCGAGGTTCGGCCCGCTTCTCCGGGCGAGGCGACCACCTGCAGACTGGCGCTGTCCGGCTGGGCGCCGGCCGCGCCATAGGCGCGCGCGTCGCCCTGGTTCATGCCCATCACCGAGGTCAGCCCGGCGGCTTCGGCATGCTGGCGATAAAAGGCGACCACCGCATCGGGCGCGGCGTCCGTCGCAAAGGTGACAAGCCCCCCTTCGCCGTCGGGGCCGACCGCCGTGGTCGCCGGCTCTTCCACAGCGGCTCCGGGATAAAGCACCGCAAAGCCCGGCGCGCCCGGCGCAGCCGGAGACAAGGTCGTGCTCGCGCTCTGAGCCGTGGGAGCAGCCACAGGCGAGTCCGCAGTGGGCGGGGGCGTCGGGAGGTCCGCCTGGACGCGCTCGGCCGTGCGTTCGCATCCGGCCAGCCCAAGCGTGACAAAGGCGGCGACCGCCGCCCATTGGCGAATCATCGAAACGTGCGTCCCTGAACCCGAGAAGTCTGCTTCGTCACCGTGGCGCCTCGCTGTGGCGCCCGCAAGGCGATCAGCCCGAAGCGGCGTCCGCATCGTTGCCACGACCGCCCTCTGCAGGGTCGCCGGCGGGCCCGGTCAGATCGTCGCCGGTGTTGTTGATCGGGTCAGGATCAACATCGGACGGCGACTGCGGATCAGCCGAAGCCATGCCCTCGCTCGCCAGCGTCTCATTGATCCGGTCCTGATCGGCGTCGCTTTCCGAGCCTGACGCCGATCCGCCTTCCAGCGAACCGGCGCGGGTGTCCGATCCCATGTCCGTCCCGCCCAAGGCGTTCGACAGGGTGTCGGCCTGATGACCCAGGTCCGGCTTCTCACCCATGTCGGCGGCTTCCATGGCTTCACAGTTCTCGGAAGAGGAATCGGTCATCGGGCGCTCCTTGGATGTCGCCTCATCAAAGCGCGGGCGCCAAGGCCGGTTCCCCTTGATCGGCGGGATCGGACCCCGATCTAGCAGCCATGATCCCCTTTTCCGTTCTTGACCTGTCCCCCGTCGTCGAAGGCGGCGATCTCCGTCGCGCCATGGACGAGACTCTGGCCTTCGCTCAGGCCGCCGACACCCTTGGTTACGAGCGGTTCTGGCTGGCCGAGCACCACAACATGCCGGGCATCGCCAGCGCCGCCACCGCCATCGTCATCGGCCATGTGGCCGCGGGCACGCAGCGGATTCGCGTCGGCTCGGGCGGGGTCATGCTGCCCAACCATGCGCCGCTGGTGATCGCCGAGCAGTTCGGCACGCTGGAGACGCTGTACCCGGGCCGTATCGACCTGGGTCTTGGCCGGGCGCCCGGAACCGACGGGGCCACCGCACGCGCCCTGCGGCGCTATTTCGAGGCGGCGGACCAGTTCCCCCGCGATGTGGCCGAGCTGATCCACTATTTCGAGCCGGCGGTCGAGAACCAGGCTGTGCGCGCCGTGCCGGGCGCCGGTCTGCGCGTGCCGATCTGGCTGCTGGGCTCCAGCCTGTTCAGCGCGCAACTGGCCGGTCAGATGGGTCTACCCTACGCCTTCGCCAGCCATTTCGCCCCCGAGATGCTGAAGGAGGCGCTGGCCATCTACCGGCGCGAGTTCCGTCAATCGGAGCGGCTGGACAAGCCGCACGCCGTGGCCGCCATCAACGTCTTCGCCGCGGACACGGACGAGGAGGGCCGTCGTCTATCCACCTCCATGCAGCAGAGCTTCGCCCGCCTGCAACGCGGCCGGCCCGGCCTGTTGCCCCCGCCGGTGGACGACATCGAAGCGGTGCTCTCCCCCGGCGAGCTCATGGGCGCCCAGAGCCGCCTGCTCTATTCCGCCGTCGGCGGTCCCGAGACCGTGCGCGACCAGATCCGGTCCTTTATCGAAATGACCAAGATCGACGAACTGATGATCACGGGCATGATGCACGACAATCAGGCTCGCATCCGCAGCCTGGAGATCGTGGCGCAGATGCGGGAACAGCTGGCGACTACATCGGCCAACTGAAACTCGCGCTTCTCGCGCTAACTTATGCTGACGCTCGCCGCGCGCCGCCATAAGGTGTGTGGTGATGATGAAGCTCTATCCCGTGATCATGTGCGGCGGCTCGGGCACCCGACTGTGGCCGGCGTCGCGACCTTCGCGGCCCAAGCAGTTCATTCCCCTGTCGGGCAACCGTTCGCCGTTCCAGGAAACGGCCATGCGCGTGGCGCCGCTGGCGGAGGGCGGGCGGCTGCTGGTCGTGGGCGGCGTCGCCCACCGCGACGCCATCCTGTCTCAGCTGGACGCCGTGGGCATCGAGGCGCAGGTGCTGCTGGAGCCCGAACCCCGGGACTCGGCGCCCGCCATGGCCGCCGCCGCGCTCTGGACCGCCCGGCGCGATCCCGACGGCGTCAACGTCTTTGTCGCCTCTGATCACCACATTCCCGACGAGGTCGCCTTTCGAGCGGCTGCATTGGACGCGGCGCGGGCTGCGCGCGAGCAGGGCCGCATCGTCACCCTTGGGGTGAGACCCAGCGCGGCGTCCTCCGCCTATGGCTACATCGCGCCACAAGGCGAAGGCTTGTCTCCGGTATCCGCCTTTGTTGAAAAGCCTGATCCGGCCACGGCGCGCCAGTACATTGACGCCGGCTACGTCTGGAACAGCGGCAACTTCATCACGCCCGCGGGGCTGCTGCTGGAGGAGCTGCGCCTCTCGGCCGCCGCCGTGGAGGCCGCCGCCTCCGCGGCCCTGCCGACTGGCGGGAGCCCTGTGATCGTCCTCGGACCTGAGTTCGCCGACGCGCCCAAGATCTCGATCGACTATGCGGTGATGGAGAACACGCGCCGCGCATCGGTGCTGCCGGTCGACTTCGAGTGGTCCGATCTGGGATCCTGGGACGCCATCAAACAGACCGGTGAAGGCGACCTGGGCACGCACCTGTTCGAGGATGCGGAAGGATGTCTCGTTCGCGCTTGCGACGGGGTGATGGTGGCGGCTGTCGGCGTGCGCGACCTCGCCATCGTGGTCGAGCCGGACGCCGTGCTGGTCGCCGACCTGTCACGTAGCCAGGACGTCAAGGCCGTCGTGGAGCGGTTGAGGACCGCCTCGCCTCGCCACCTCGATTTCCCGCGCGAGACGCCCGAGAGCCTGCTCGACGGCGCGCGCCGCCTGGCGGAATGGATGCGGCTGTCGGCGCTTCCGACCTGGAGCGCCTTGGGTCAGGGCGAAGACGGCGGCTTCCGCGAGGTTCTGGCTCTCGACGGTCGATTGGTGCCGTCCTCGCGCCGGGCGCGGGTGCAGTCCCGCCAGGTTCAGGTGTTCGCCGAGGCCGGCCGGCTGGGTTGGCGCGGTCCATGGCGGCGTGCGGTCAGGTTGGGACTGGAACGGATCAACGCCATCTATCTGCGTTCGGACGGGCTGATGCGGACGCGCCTCAACGATGACGACACGCCCCTGGATGAGACGGCGACCCTCTACGACCAGGCCTTTCTGCTGTTGGCCCTCGCCGTTGCCTGCGATCAGGCGGAGCCTTGCGCCGCGAACGCCGCTCGCACTCGCGATGCGCTTCTGGACGCCGCGCCTCCTTCGGGCGGGCTGATCGAGACGGGTTCTCATCCCTATCAGTCCAACGCACACATGCACCTGCTCGAGGCCTGCATGGCCTGGGAGGAGGCGGGCGGCAACGGCGATTGGCGCAGCCTCTCCGACCGCATCGCCCAACTCGCGCTCACGCAGTTCATCGACGCGGACGGCGGCTTCCTGCGCGAGTTCTTCGACGCCGCCTGGACGCCGGCGGCGGGCGAGGACGGTTTGCTGGTCGAGCCGGGGCATCAGTTCGAATGGGCCTGGGTGCTCGCGCGTTATGCGCGCCTGCGCTCGGACCCCGACGCCCTGGCCGCGGCTCGACGCCTCTACGCCTTCGGCCTCAAGGGCGTGGAGCCTCAGCGCCGGATCGTGGTGGACGCGCTGAACGCCGACGGATCGTTCCGCAGCCGCCGCGCGCGTCTGTGGCCACAGACCGAATGGCTGAAGGCGGCGCTGATCCTGGCCGAGGAATGCCGGGGCGCCGAGCGCGAAGCCTTCCTTCAGGACGCGGCGCGGGCGCAGCGTGCGGTGTGGCGTTATCTGACGCCGCAGGGCCTCTGGCGCGACAAATGCCTGGCCAACGGCGACTTCATCGACGAGGCCGCGCCGGCCAGTTCTTTCTACCACATCATGGCCGCCTTCGCGCAGGTGAAGCAGACGCTGACGACCCTGTATCCGGCAGAGGCCGACAGCCTGACCCTGGGCTGAGGCGCCGCCTTGCGATCCTTTGGCCGCTCCGCGCATTGATGAGCGTATGACACGCCTCGTCACCTTTTCGGATGGGACCACCATCCCCGTTCTTGGCCAGGGCACCTGGGAAATCGGCGACGATCCAGCCTGGCGCGACGAGGAGCAGGCGGCGCTGGCGCGAGGGATCGACCTGGGCCTCACCGTCATCGACACGGCCGAGCTGTACGGCGACGGACGCTCAGAGCGGCTGGTCGGCGAGGTGATCGCGGGCCGGCGCGACGAGGTCTTCCTGGTCTCCAAGGTCCGACCCGAGAACGCCTCGGAAATGAAGATGATGCTGGCCTGCGAGAAGTCGCTGGAGCGGCTGGGCGTGGACCGGATCGACCTCTACCTGCTGCATTGGGAAGGCCGCGTTCCGCTGGAAGAGACGGTGGACGCCTTCCAGGAGCTGGTGGACGAGGGGATGATCGCCCGCTGGGGCGTGTCCAACCTGGATCTTCGCGCGATGGAGCGGCTGATCGACATCGACGGCGGAAACGACTGCGCGGCCAACCAGCTGCTCTACAATCTCGGTTCGCGCGGCGTGGAGTTCGATCTGCTGCCATGGATGCAGGCGCGCGACATGCCGATGATGGCCTATTCGCCGCTTGGGCGCGGAGGGCTGCTCGAGCATCCGCTGATCACCGACATCGCCGATCGCCACGACGCCTCTCCGGCCCAGGTGGCGCTGGCCGCCGTGCTGCGCCAGGACGGGGTGATCGCCATCCCCAAGGCCAGCACGGTCGAACATGTCGAGGCCAATGCCGAGGCGCTGGAAATCCGCTTCGACGCCGAGGATCTGGAACGGCTGGACCGGGTGTTCCCGCAACCGACCAAGGCAACGCCGCTGGACATCATCTGACCTCCTCTCCTCCCCGTCCGCCCTGCGGAAGGGGAGGTGGCGCGGCGCGTAAGCGCCGTGACGGAGGGGCTCTTATCAGGAAGACCTATAAAAGCGCCCCCTCCGTCTCGCCGGCTGCGCCGTCGATCCACCTCCCCATCGCCGAGCGATGGGGAGGTGAAATGCGATCAGGCGGCCGCCTTGGTCTCCGGCGCGAAGCGGCCGTAGAAGGCCTCGCCCTTTTCGGCCATGTCGCGCAGCAGCTGCGGCACCTTGAAGCGGTCTCCGTAGGCGTCCGCCAGGCGATCCGCCGTCTCGACGAACGTCGCCAGGCCGACCCCGTCGATGAAGCTGACCGGACCTCCGGTCCAGGGCGCGAAGCCCCAGCCTAGGATAGCGCCGAGGTCCGCCTCGCGAGGATCGTCGATCACGCCCTCTTCCCAGCACCGCGCCACCTCCACCGCCTGGCGATAGAGCAGGCGTGTCTTGAGCTCATCGATGTGGGCGAAGGCGTCGGGGCTTTCGCCGAAGCCTTCGGTCTGGGTCACGGGCGCGAGTTCGCCCAGGCCCGCCCACAGCGTCTTTGGCTTCTGGTCATAGTCATAGAAGCCCTTGCCGTTCTTGCGCCCGAAACGGCCGTCCTCGACCATGGTGGCGACTAGGTCTTCGCCGGGGTTCGGAACATAGGCGTCGCCCAGGTCCGCCTTGGTCTGTTTGGCGATCTTGTAGGACAGGTCCAGCGCCACGTCGTCGTGCATTTCCAGCGGGCCGCGCGGCATGCCGGTCATGCGCCCGACGTTGTCGATCAGGGCCGGAGAATAGCCCTCGACCAACATCGCCAGCCCTTCGGTCAGGAAGGTCGAGAAGCAGCGCGAGGTGTAGAAGCCGCGGCTGTCGTTGACCACGATCGGCGTCTTCTTGATCTTCAGGACATAGTCGATGGCCTTGGCCAGGGCCGCGTCGCCCGTCTTTTCGCCCATGATGATCTCGACCAGCATCATCTTGTCGACCGGCGAGAAGAAGTGAATGCCGATGAAGTCCTCGGGCCGCACGCTGGCCTCGGCCAGGCCGGTGATCGGCAGGGTCGAGGTGTTGGAGCCGAACACGGCGCCTTCGGACAGCTGAGCCTCGGCCCGCCTGGTCACGTCCGACTTGATCTCGCGGCTTTCGAACACCGCCTCGACCACCAGGTCCGACCCCTTGATCAGGTCGTAGTCGGTGGTGGCGGTGACCAGGGCCAGGGTGGCGTCGTGCTTCTCCTGGGTCATCTGGCCGCGCGACAGCCGCTTCTTCAACAGGTCGGCGACGTGCTGCTTGCCCTTGTCGGCGGCTTCCTGGGTCTGGTCGATCAGCACCGTCTCGATACCGGCCATGGCCTGCACATAGGCGATGCCCGCGCCCATCATGCCGGCGCCCAGCACCGTGACCTTCTTGGGATCGGACTTTTCAACGCCGGCCGGGCGCACCGCGCCCTTGTCCAGTTCCTGCTTGGACAGGAACAGCGAGCGGATCATGGCCTGCGCCTGCGGCGTCATCAGGGTCTTGATGAAGTAGCGCGTCTCGATCCGCAGCCCCGCGTCGATCGGAACCTGCAGGCCCTCGTAGACCGCCTTCATCAGGTTCAGCACGGCCGGATAGTTGCCGTAGGACTGCTTGCGCAGCATGGCGTTGCCGACCATGAAGTTCTGGATGCCGGCCGGGTGGTAGGGGCCGCCGCCCGGCAGCTTGAACGACTTGTCGTCCCAGGGCTGCTGGGCCTTGCCGCCGTTCCTGATCCAGGTCTTGGCGGCCTCGACCGATTGGCCTTTTTCGACCACTTCGTGGACGACGCCCGCGCCCTTCGCGTCGTTCGGACGCCACGACTTGCCTTCGCTCATCTGCATCAGGGCCGCCTGCACGCCGATCAGGCGCGTCAAACGCTGTGTGCCGCCGCCGCCGGGGAACAGGCCGACCTTGATCTCGGGCAGGCCCAGTTGGATCCTGTTGTCGTTCTCGACCACCCGGTAGTGGCAGGCCAGCGTCAGCTCCAGTCCGCCGCCCAGCGCCAAGCCGTTGATGGCCGCCGCCACCGGTTTTCCGCAGGTTTCCAGCGCCCGCAGCGCGCCGTTCAGCTTCCAGCCCGCGTCATATGCGGCCTGCAGGTCGCCCGCGCCGGACAGCATGCCCGAAGCCATGTCGCCGAGGTCGGCGCCGGCGCAAAAGCCGCTTGGCTTGCCGCTGGTCAGAACCGCGCCCTTGATGGCGTCGTCGGTCTTGATGCGTTCGACGACCTGCGGGATCTCGTCCATGACCTGTCCGGTCAGGGTGTTCATCGACCGGCCGGCCACGTCGAAGGAGACGAGGGCGATGCCGTCGGCGTCAACGTCGATCTTGAAGTTTTCCATGCTCATTTACTCCCGGATCAGACGCGTTCGATGACGGTGGCGGTGCCCATGCCGCCGCCGATGCACAGGGTCACCAGCGCGGTCGACTTGTCCGATCGCTCCAGCTCGTCCAGCACCACCGAGGTGATCATGGCGCCGGTGGCGCCCAGCGGATGGCCCATGGCGATGGCGCCGCCGCACACGTTGATCTTGTCGTGCGGAATGTCCATCGCCTGCATGTAGCGCAGCACCACGGCCGCAAAGGCTTCGTTCAGCTCCCACAGGTCGATGTCGGCGGTGGTCATGCCGAGGCGGTTCAGCAGCTTCCTGGACACGTACTCGGGTCCGGTCAGCATGATCGACGGCTCCGAACCGATCGAGGCCGCGCCCTTGATGCGTGCGCGGGGCTTCAGGCCCAGCGCCTGGCCCGCTTCCAGCGAGCCGATCAGCACGCCGGCCGCGCCGTCGACGATGCCCGAGGAATTGCCCGGCGTGTGTACGTGCTTGACCCGCTCGACCTCGGGGTAGCGCTGGTTGATCACCGCATCGAACGCCATCTCGCCCATCATGGCGAAGGAGGGGTTGAGGCCGCCCAGCGTCTGCATGTCGGTGTTCGGACGAATGGTCTCGTCATGGTCCAGGCGCACCAGCCCCAGCTGATCCTTGACCGGCACCACCGACTTGCTGAACCGCCCCTCGGCCCACGAGCGGTCCGACCGCTTGTGGCTTTCCACCGCATAGGCGTCCACGTCGTCGCGGCTGAAGCCGTACTTCGTCGCGATCATGTCCGCGGACACGCCCTGCGGCACGAAGTAGGTCGGAAAGGCCGACGACGGGTCGGTCGGCCAGGCGCCCATGTCCGAGCCCATCGGCACGCGGCTCATGACCTCGACGCCGCCGCCGACGGCGAAGTCCGCCTCGCCCGCCTTGACCTTGGCCGCCGCCATGTTCACCGCCTCGAGCCCCGAGGCGCAGAAGCGGTTGATCTGGACGCCCGCCGTCTCTTGCGACCAGCCGGCGGCCAGAACCGCCGTGCGCGCGATGTCGGCGCCCAGTTCGCCCACCGGCGTCACGCAGCCCAGCACCACGTCATCGACCTTGCGGGTGTCCAGCGCGTTGCGGTCGCGCAGCGCCTCCAGCACCTGGGTCGCCAGCGACAGGCCGGTGATCTCGTGCAGCGAGCCGTCCTTCTTGCCCTTGCCGCGCGGCGTGCGGACGGCGTCGTAGATGTAGGCGTCAGCCATGGTGCGTTCTTCCTTGTCTGCCTCTCCTGTCGCCGCACGGCGAAGGCGAGGGTCCGGTTGCGAAACCTGGCCGCCAAGAGCCCTACGTTTACGTCAACGTCAAGTAAGAAGGCGCGTGATCGAAAACGCGATTCTAATCAGCGATCAGTCAGCGGACTGGCCCCGCCCGTGATGCGGCATACATAGTCGCGCGCCGGCTGGGCGGATTGGGAGCCCGTGGGCTGGAGAATGCCGTCGCGGGCGCGGCAGTCGGCCTCCAGCCTGTCATACTCGGCCTGATAGCGATTGGGCCCGCCGGTGCTGGCGCAGGCGGCAAGCATCGCCAGACCGGCGATCACAAGCATCGGACGGACCGTGGACTTCATTATGACAACCTCCATTGGTCAGACCTAACGCACCGGCGCCGCAAGGCGATCCGGGGTCAGGAGGCGACGGACAGTCGAACCAGCTTGCCGTCGTCCTGATCCGTGATGACCCAGACCGCGCCGTCGGGCGCCACCGCCACGTCGCGGATGCGCTCGCCCAGATCGGTCAGCAGCCGCTCCTCGCCCACCACCCGGTCGTTCTCTATCACCAGCCGCGCCAGCTGCTTGTCCTTCAGCCCCGCCACCAGCAAGTCGCCGTCCCAGCCCGGGAACATGGCGCCCTGATAGAAGGCGGCCCCGCCCGGCGCGATCACCGGATCCCAATAGTAGACCGGCTGCTCCGTGCCTTCGCGCGCCGTGACCCAGGTGCCGGGCTGGCCGTTGTATTCGATGCCGTACGACACCTCGGGCCAGCCATAGTTGGCGCCCGGCTTCTCCAGGTTGATCTCGTCGCCCCCGCGCGTGCCGTGCTCGATGGTCCAGACCGCGCCGTTCGGCTGCACCGCCACGCCCTGCACGTTCCGGTGGCCGAAGCTGAAGATTTCCGGCCGCGCGCCGTCTCGGCCGACAAAGGGATTGTCCTGCGGGATGGTGCCATCCGCATTGATGCGGATAGTCTTGCCCATGTGCGAGTTCAGGTCCTGCGCCTGCGGCCGCATCGGCTTGTCCGACCGCTCGCCCAGGGTGATGAACAGATGGCCCTGGCCGTCGAACGCCAGCGACGAGCCGAAATGCTTGTCGCCGTCATAGGTCGGCTGGGCGCGGAAGATCACCTGGACGTTTTCGACGCGCGCGCCGTCGTCCGACAGCCGCCCGCGCGCGACGGAGGTGGCGTTGCCGCTTTCGCGCGGCTCGGCATAGCTCCAGTAGACCATGCGGTCGCGGGCGAACTCGGGGCTGATCGCCACGTCCAGCAGGCCACCCTGACCACGCGCATCGACGCGGGGCAGACCCTGCACCGGCGCGCTGATCTGCCCTTCGCCCGTGACGATCCGCAGCCGTCCCGGCTTTTCCGTCACCAGCCAGCGGCCGTCCGGCATCATCGCCAGGCCCCACGGATGCTCGAGCCCGGAGGCGACCACCCGGTGCATCAGCGCCTGGTCGGTGCGCGCCGCCGGCGCCCGGGTCTGGCCCTCGAAGGCGGGACGCTGGTCCGGCGCATTGGCCGCCCGCGTCTCCAGCGGCGCTCCGCGAGAGGCAGGGGCCTCGCCGGATTTGCCGGGCGCCTCCCCGCTGGCGCCGCAGGCTGCGGCCAGAACGATCAGCGAGGTCGAGGCGGCGGCGGCGATCAGGCGCATGGGCTTTAGGTCTCCAGGAACGATGCTCGGGCGCAAACGAGCACAGGCGCGACGGCGTTCCAAGCCCCGGCCCATCGCGCGCAAACGCCGCAGCCGCTAGGGTCGCCGCCGATGCTGACCACCCGCTTTGCACCTTCGCCGACCGGCCGACTGCACAAAGGCCACGCCTTTTCCGCCCTGACCGCCTGGCGCGCGGCGCGGGATACCGGCGGGCGTTTCCTGCTGCGCATCGAGGACATCGACCCGACCCGCTGCCGGCCCGAGTACGAGGCCGCCATTCTGGAGGATCTCCACTGGCTGGGTCTCGACTGGGACGGGCCCGTACGCCGCCAATCGGAGCATCTCGACGACTACGCCCGCGTGCTGTCCGATCTCGAAGCGCGGGGCCTGCTTTACCGCTGCTTTCGCACCCGCAAGGAGATCCTCGACGCCATCGGCGACGCCCCGCACGGAGCGGCCGAAGCTGTTCGCCCCGGACCGCACTCGGCTGACGAAGAAGCGCGCCTGCTGGAGGAAGGCCGCCCCTTCGCCTGGCGGCTGTCCCTCGACCGCGCCCGCGAAGCCATCGGCGAAGACGCCTGGCGTTCCCTCGCCTTCACCGAGGACGGCGCCGGCCCGAACGGCGAGACCGGTCGCATCTCGGTCCGGCCGGAAACCGCCGGCGATGTCGTCCTGGGCCGCAAGGACACCGGCGTCGCCTACCACCTCGCCGTGACCCACGACGACGCCGTGCAAGGCGTCACTCACGTCATCCGCGGCCAGGATCTGTTCGAAGCCTCCCACATCCAGCGCCTGATCCAGACCCTGATGGACTGGCCAGAACCCCGCTACCGCCACCACCCCCTGCTGACCGACGCCTCCGGCCGCCGCTACGCCAAGCGCGACCGATCGATGACCCTGGCGGAGCTGCGCAACAGCGGCGTCAGCGCCGCAGATCTGCGCGCAGAACTCGGCTTCAGCTCCGGCGGCTGAACAGGCGCGAGGCGCCGTAACCGGTCAGGGCGGCGAGCAGGACGCACAGCACGCCATAGGTCCAGGGCTGGCGGTGGGCGAAGTCGTAGATGTCGCGCTCGAGCCCGACCTTCTCGACCGTCAGGGTCAGGTTAGAGACCGACGCCGGTTCGCCGTCCTGGAACAGCCACACCTCGGCGTGGTAACGCCCGACGGGGGCCACGGCCGGTAGTTCGACCTCGGCGCGGAACAGGCCGCGATCCACGAAGCTGACGCCCTGCGGATCGGTGTTGTAGAGGGCGGCCGCCTCTCGCAGGCGGATCACGGCGCGGCGCCAGTCGAGGTAATCCTCGCCCAGGCGGCTGACCACCACGTCGCGCACGCCGTAGCGGGTGACGGTGCGGCTTTCCTCCGGCGCCTGGATGCGCAGGTGATCGACGCCGACCCCCAGGCGACGCAGCTGGCCGAAGTCGGCGATGTCGGACAACGGTCGGGTCGAGGCCGTCATGTAGAAGCCGGGGGCGCCCTCGAACAGCACGGGCCGGCTGTTCAGCCAGACGCCGAGGGTCCGCACCTTTCGCACCAGGCGCACCGGCGCATCGGGGCCGCGCACCACCACAACCACGTCGGTCGGCTGGTCGCTGGGGTTGAACACCGCGCCGTACAGCACGATGGAGGCGCCGCGAAAGCTGGAGTCCACATGCACCCTCGCCTCGGTCAGGGCGGCGGCCACGCGCAGGTCATCGGTGGTGGCGACCGAACGCTCGGGCGGCGGCGCCTCGACGGCGGGCGGCGGCAGGGCCTGCATCATCAGTCCGACACCCCCGGCGCGAACAGGAAGACATCGGAGGGCTCAACGAACAGGCCCAGGCCCATCTGCAATCCGACCAGCAGCACGATCAGGCCCAGCAGGGCCCGCAACTCTTCGCCCCGGAACCGCCCGGAAAAGCGCGCGCCCGCCTGCGCGCCCACCACCCCGCCCAACAGCAGGATGGTGGCGAGCACAATGTCCACCGTCTGGTTGCGTCCGGCCTGAAGCACGGTGGTGACGGCGGTGGTGATGATGATCTGGAACAGGCTGGTGCCGACCACCACGCCCGCCCGCATCCGCAGCACATAGAGCATGGCCGGCACCAGGACAAAGCCGCCGCCCACCCCCATGATGGCCGACAGCACGCCTGCGAACACGCCCAGGCCGAACGGCGGAATGGCGCTGATGTAAAGGCCCGAGCGTGGGAACTTCATCCGCAACGGCAGGCCGTATAGCCACAGAGGGCGGCGCCGCTCCTTGCGCGGTGCGGTGATCCCCCGTCGCCGGCGGATGATCTCCGTCAGGCTTTCGCGCAGCATCAGCGTGCCGATCACGCCCAGGAACAGCAGGTATGAGATCGCCACCACCAGATCGGCCTGGCCCAGCAGGCGCAGGTAGCGGAACAACTCGACCCCCAGCAGGGCGCCCGTCGCACCGCCCGCGGCCATGACTCCGCCGATGCGGTAGTCGACCGCGCCCTGGCCCGAGTAGCGGATCACGCCGGACGTCGAGGAGGCGACCACGTGGCTGGCCTGGCTGGCCACCGCCACCGTGGGCGGAATGCCGAAGAACACCAGGATCGGCGCCATCAGGAAGCCGCCGCCGATGCCGAACAGTCCAGACACGAAGCCGACCACCGCCCCCAGGATCACCAGGAGCGGCCAGTTCACCGAAACCTCGGCGATCGGCAGGTAGATATCCAAAGCGCGCGCCTTCGGCTGGAGCGGAAGCGAACAACGCCGAACGGCGAACGGACGTCCTGTCTAGCCGCCCGCCCGCTGCGCCGCCACCCGTGCGCGCACGATCAGCCGGCGGCGTCCGAGGCCTGGAAGGCGTCGGCGGCGCGACGGGCGATCTGGCGTGCGGCAGGGCTGGCGCCGGCGTTCAGCCGCTCATAGGCCGCGCGCGCCTCGGCGTCGCCGGAGCGGGCGGCGATCGCGTACCACTTCAGGGCCTGGGTGGTGTTCGGAGCAACGCCTTGCGCGCCGTTCTCGTACAGGCGGGCGACGTTGTACTGGCTGTCGGTCAGCCCAAGCTCGGCGCCGCGCGTCAGCCACTTCAGGGCCTCCGAGCGGTTCTGACCGCCGCCGACGCCGTCGTACAGATACATGGCGTAGGCGTGCATGCCCTTGGGATCGCCGCCCTCGGCCGCGCGGCGCGCCCAGCGCCGGCTCTCGGCCAGGTCGATGTCCACGCCGCGCTCTCCGGCCTGGTAGAGGCCCGCCAGATGCAGCTGCGCCGAGGGGTTGCCGAGGTTGGCGGCGGCGCGCAGGGTTTCCACACCGGCCGGATCGTTGGCGTCCAACTGCTCGACCGCGCGAGCATAGGTCTCCGCGCCGCGCGTGCCCTCGCCCGGGAAGCCGGCGTCCGTCGGCGTCAGTGCCACGGCTGCCAGCGGAACGGCCGAGGCGTCCGAAGCGGAAGCGACCCCGTCGCCGGGGCGCGACAGTCCAAAGCTGAGGCCGTTGTCCTCGGCCAGGCCGTTCAGGCCGAACAGGCCTCCGGTGACCGCTACCGCGGTGACCGAAGCGAGCAAGGCCTTCTTGGCCGTCGATCCATCCTGCGCCGCCTGCTTGTCCAGCCGCTCCTGCAGCTTGGACTTGCCGCCGCGCCTCAAGTTCAGGCCGAAGCCCAGGCGCGATGGCGCCTCCGCCACCGCGGGCGTCATGGCGGCCCGCGCGGCGTCGATGGTGCTGCGGGTCGAGGCGGCGCGGCCTTCGGCTGCGGCGGCGCTCATGCTGGCGCGCAGACGGCGCGGATCGACGAAGTCGGTATCCGCAGAGAAGTCGTCCTCCGCGTCTTCGATCGGCTGGACGGCGGGTCTGGCCTCCGCCTTGGGGGGCACGGGGGCTGCGGCGTCGGCCGTGGCGTCGAGGGCGTCCGAGACATCGGCGCCGCCGAAGGAGGAGAAGCTGGACGCCCCGAAAGGTCCCGGCGGTGTCGGCGACTCATTCTGTGTGGCGGCGGGCGCCGGCTTCGCCTCGGCGTCGATGTCGCCCCAGTCGTCGTCGGCGTCGAAGGAGGCGTCGGGGAAGGCGGCGGCGCGCCAGTCGGCCTGGGCCGCGTCAGGTGCGAGCTCGGGCGCAACCTCCTCGGCTTCCAGCGGCATGTCGCGGACGGAGGCATGGGCCGGCGGCGCCGAAACGGCCGCGGCTTGCGTCGGCGTACGCTGATCGATGCTCTCGCGCGCCTCGGCCAGCAGGCGGGCGGTGCGCTCCTCGCTCAACCGCATGCGTTCGGCCAGCTCGCCGGAGGCGCGGTCGTAGCGCTGCTCGATCCGGGTGGAGCTTTCGGCCAGCCGCTGGCCGATGTCGTCCAGCGCCTGCTGCGAGCGCCGCTCGGTCTGGGCGATCCGCTCCGACAGTCGTTCGGAGATGCGGGTGATCTCGCCGCCCAGACGCTCCAGCGCGACGGCATGGCGATCGTCGGCGGCGGTCAGCCGCTGCTCGATCCGCTCGGCCTGCCGCGAGAACTGACCGTCGATATGGGCGGCCTTGCTGGCGAAGTCCGCCTCGGCCTTGGCCAGACGGCGGGCGATGTCGGCTTCGATCCGCGATGAAAGCTGAGCGGCCTTGTGCGCCACCTCGCCATCGACCTTTTCAGCCAGCGCGCGGGCCATGGCCTCCATCTGCGTGGCGGGCGACGCGCCTTCGGCCCGGGTCAGACGCTCGCCCAGGTTCTGGGCGATGCGCACCACCTCGCGGCCCATGGCCTCAATGCCCTCGGCGGACTTCTCTTCCGACGCCTTGACCTGATCGCCGACGGAGGACAGCGCCCGCTCCAGACGGTCCATCCGGTCTTCGGCCTCGGCGTCATCCAGGCGACGCATCATCTCGATACGATTGCCTTCGACCTGGCGCGCCAGGGTCTCGGCCAGCTTCTCGAAGCGAACGGCCTCGCGCGCGCCTTCCGGCTCGATGCGAGCCTCGGCCGCGTGCAGGCGCTTGTCGAGGTCGGCGAACGAGCGTTCGAGGTTCCGCAGGGCGGCGGTGGTGCGGCCCTGGGCCTGGTCCAGGCGCTGTCCGACCTGGGCCAGCGCATCCGCGCTCAGCGTCCCGGCCGGCGCGCGGGCAGCGGCCTTTTCCACCGCGTCCATGCGCGTGCGCAATTCGTTGACGCCGCCGCGCTGGCGTTCCTCGATCTCGTAGAGGCGACCGGCCAAAGCGCCGATGGAGGTCTCGATCTTTCCGAAACTTTCCAGCGTCCGGGGGCCGTGGTCCTGCTCGAACTTGCGAAGGCGCTTCTGACCTTCTCGCATCTCCTCGACCAGCTCATCGGACCGCTCGGCCTGGGTCTTGGCGGCCGTGTCCTGGGCCTCCAGTCGACGCACCAGACCGGCCACCGCCTGATCCACGCCCTGAATCGCAACGGTGGATCTGCGCTCCGCCGCCTCCAGACGCGAGGCGATGACGTCGACCGAAGCGCTCAGCCGCAGCCAGTGCTCGTCGGGGCTGTCATAGGCGTCGTCCAGCCGGCGCGAGCGACCACGTCGCTCGAACGCCTCGGCCACCTGCGGGCGCCGCGGCAGGGTGGCGTAGCCTTCGTCTTCCTCGCCGTCCTCCATGATCATGGAGTTCAGCCACTCGCCCAGGGTCATGCCCGAGCGACGCGCCAAATCCTTGGCGATCTCGCGGGCCTTGGGGTCGATGCCCTTAACGCTCCAAGGCGCCGCCGCTGCGCTCACTGATTCGCCTCCCGACCCATTCAACGAACGCTAACCGCCCAGATGCTGGGTGTAAACGCGGCGTTAACCTCAACATCTGGAGCCGGCGCCACGCGCCTGTGGACAGCCGCTCCTGAACGCATGGTTGTGCCGCCAGCATGGTTAATGCCGAATGAAGATTAACCCGCCGGAAAGATTCGCGCTCTTGCCGGAAGTGGCGTCATCGGCCACCCCTGCGGCGATGACCCTGACGATGACGCTGATCCTGCTGGCCGCATCCCTCGCCCTGACGCTGCTGGCGGGTTGGCGCGGCGCAAGGCCGCCTGATCCGCGGAAGGGTCCGCGCATGATCCCGTGGCGGTTCCTGATGCTGGCCGGCGCGGCGCTGGCGCTGCTGCTGCTGATCCACCTGACGACGCTGTTCGGCGCCGAGCGCGCACCCTGGGTCTAGCCCGCGTCCGAGGCGAGGAACCCGACGCCCGGGCAAAGGGTTTGCCTCTGCACTTCCCCACAGATGACGCAGGAGACGCGAACATGGCCGGCAAGGACCTGACCCCTCAAGAGGCCGAGACCGAATTCTGGAAAAGCCTCAAGGAATCCAACACCGGCATGCTGCGCGTCGACCGGCCGGGCGAGCACGCTCAGCCGATGACGGGCTATGGCGAGCCCGAGACCGGCACGATCTGGTTCTTTACCCGCGACGACACCGACTTCGCCCAGGAAGTCGCGTCCGGCGGCCAGGCGGGCATGTTCACCTACCAGGCCAAGGACGAGGAGGTTTACGCCTGCGTCCAGGGCCGACTGTCGGTCGATCAGGACCGCTCGCGCATCGACAAATACTGGAACCCGGTCGTCGCCGCCTGGTATCCCGACGGCAAGGACGATCCGCACCTGACGCTGGTCCGCTTCGACGGCGAGGACGGTCGGGTCTGGGTCAGCAAGGAAGGCGGCCTCGGCTTCGGCTTCAAGGTGCTGAAGGCCAACTTGACCAAGACTGAGCCGGACGTCGGCGGCGTGTCGGACGTGAACCTGAGCTAGGTCGAGCGCCGGCCATCAGGAAGGGGCGGTCGCGATGCGGCCGCCCCTTGCCGTTTCAGCCGCCGAAGCACCAGGCCAGCACGGCCTTCTGGGCGTGAATGCGGTTTTCCGCCTCGTCCCAGACGAGAGAGCGCGGGCCGTCGATCACGGCGTCCGTCACCTCTTCACCCCGGTGCGCCGGCAGGCAGTGCAGGAAGACCGCGTCCGGTGCGGCGAGGTCCAGCAGCGCCTCATCCACCTGATAGGCCTCGAAGGCGTGCAGGCGCGCCTCATAGTCCTTGTCGCCCATCGACACCCAGGTGTCGGTGACGACCACATCTGCGCGCTCGGCGGCCTCGCGCGGATCGGAGGTCAGGCTGACCGCCTCGCCGCCCTTGGCCAGGTCGCGCAGGTCCGGGTGGTATTCGGCCGGACAGGCGACGTTCAGGTGGAAGCCGAACTTGGCCGCCGCGTGCATGAAGCTGTGGCAGACGTTGTTGCCGTCGCCGATCCAGGCGATCGTCTGGCCGGCGACCGGCCCGCGATGCTCCTCGATCGTCAGCAGGTCGGCCAGGATCTGACACGGATGCGAGCGGTCGGTCAGGCCGTTGATGACCGGAACGGTTGCGACCCGGGCGAAACGCTCCACGTCCTCGTGGTCGTTGGCGCGGATCATCACCGCATCCACCATGCGCGACAGCACCCGCGCGGTGTCCTCCACCGGCTCGCCGCGACCCAGCTGCATGTCGGACGCGGTCGCGATGATCGATGAGCCTCCCAGCTGACGGATGGCGGCGTCGAAGCTGAAGCGGGTGCGGGTCGAGTTCTTTTCAAAGATCATCGCCAGCACCCGGTCCCTGCCGGGCGCATCGGCGTCGGCGCGCCCTTGCGGCCAGCCCTTGCGCGCCTGTTTGCGGGCGTGGGCGTCGTCCAGGATGGCGCGCAGATCGCTCGCCTCCAGCCGGTGGATGTCGAGGAAGTGGCGGGTCATCTTCTACTCCGCTCATCCCCACTAAGGCGGGGACCCAGTGCTTTGGGCGCATCAGCGCCGGAGGATGTCGGTCCGCCGATCCCGGTCCTTCAGTTGAAGGTCTGGATCCCCGCCTTCGCGGGGATGAGCGGAAATGGGGTCAGGCTGTAAGCTTTTCGCGCACCACCGCACACGCGCCCTCGAAGCGCGTGATCGCCTCGCGCGCCTCTTCCAGCGTCAGGTTCAGGGGCGGCAACAGGCGCACGCAGTTGTCGCCGCCGCCGGCCACCAGCAGCTGCTGCGTCTCGCGCGCCAGCGCCATGAACTCGCGATTGTTCGGGTGCAGCTTGACCCCGATCAGCAGGCCCTTGCCCCGCACGTCCACGATCACGTCGGGATAGCGTTCCTGCAGCCCCGCCAGCTGCTGCTTCAGATAGCCGGCGATTTCGGCCACATTGTTCAGGATCTCGGGCGTGTTGATGGTCGACAGCGCCGCCTGTCCCACCGCCATGGCCAGCGGATTGCCCCCGAATGTCGAGCCGTGGACGCCCACCGTCATGCCTTGCGCCGCCTTGGCCGACGCCAGGCAGGCGCCGATGGGAAAGCCGCCGCCCAGCGCCTTGGCCACCGCCATGATGTCGGGCGCCATGCAGGCCCATTCGTGCGCCCAAAGCTTGCCGCTCCGGCCCATGCCGCACTGGACCTCGTCGAAGATCAGCAAGACGCCGTGCTCATCGGCCATCTGGCGCATCCAGCGCAGGTCTTCTTCGGGCGTGGCGCGGCATCCGCCCTCGCCCTGCACCGGCTCCAGGATCACGGCGGCGGTGGTCGGCGACTTGAAGGCGGCCTCCAGCGCGTCCTTGTCGCCCCACTTCAGCTGGTGGAACCCTTGCATAGGCGGGCCGAAGCCCTCGGTGTAGCTGGGATTGGCGGCCGCATTGATCGCGCCATAGGTGCGGCCGTGGAACGAGCCGTCGAAGCCGTAGATGTCGATCCGCTCAGCCTGGCCGTTGGCGGAGTGGTATTTGCGCGCCGTCTTCAGCGCGCACTCCACGGCCTCGGTCCCCGAGTTGGTGAAGAAGACCACGTCGGCGAAGCTCGATTGGCACAGTTGGTCGGCCAAGGCTTCCTGCCCTGGAATGCGGAAGATGTTGGAGACATGCCACAGCTTCTCCGCCTGGTCCTTGACCGCCTGCACCAGCACCGGATGCGCGTGGCCCAAGCCGTTCGTCGAGATGCCGGCGACGCAATCCAGATATTCGGTCCCGTCCGTCGACCACAGGCGCGCGCCTCGCCCGCGCTCCACCTCCAGCGGCGCGCGATTGTAGACACCCATCAGATGGTTCGTGGACACGGGACCTTGACCTCCAAAAGCGAGACGGCCCCGGCGCGGGCGCGACGGAGCCGGATTGCATGAGGCCTGACTTGTCGGACCGTGCGGCGGCTTAGTCAACACCGGCCGCGGCGTGGGGAACCGGCTGGCGCCCGCCCGGTTAGATTCCGGAGAGAAATGGAGAGCCCCATGTCCAAGCACCCCTCCCCCGTCGATCAGCCGGCCGACCTGCCGGACGATCTGGAAACCAATCCGGGCATCGGCCAGTCGCCGGGCCTGAACCGCCATGAAGGCCTTGACGAGATCGAGGGCGACAACACGGTCGAAGGCGACATCGACAACAATGCGGGGCCCGGCGGCGCCGTCGATCCCGACGATCGCGGCCGCTCGCACCCCTGACCGATCAGGCGACTGGGCCCGTCCGGCGGCTGGGGACGCCTTAGCTCTTCAGCCGCCAGCCCGAGCGGAACACCAACCAGCAGGCGGCGGCCATGACGACCATCAGCACCGCGCTGCCCACGACGCCGACCGCGAGGTTGCTTTCGGCATGGCCGATGAAGCCGTAGCGGAAGCCGTCGATGAGATAAAAGAACGGGTTGAAGTGGCTGACTGTGGCGAAGGGCTCCGGCAGGTTCTCGACCAGATAGAAGGCGCCCGACAGGAAAGTCATCGGCATGACCACGAAGTTCTGCACCGCCGACAGGTGGTCGAACTTCTCGCTCCACAGGCCCGCCAGCACCCCCAGCATTCCCATGATGAAGCTGGCGGCGACGGCGAACCAGACGATGGCCAGTATGTTGGCCACGCCCAGTCGCGCGAAGGGCAAAACGCAGATCGCCGTGACCAGGCCGACCAAGGCGCCGCGCGTGGCCGAGCCGAGCGTGAAGCCCAGCGTCAGTTCCAGCGGACTGAGCGGCGGCGTCAGGAAATCGGTCGCCGTGCCCATGATCTTGGCCTGGATCAGGCTGGAGGATGAGTTGGCGAAGGCGTTGTTCAGGATCGCCATCATGATCAGGCCGGGCGCCACGAACTCGGCGAAGGGCGTGCCGTGCAGCGGCGGCCGTGCGCCCTGCAGCGCCACCACGAACACCAGCATGTAGAGCAGGGTCGTCACCACCGGCGCGGCCACCGTTTGTGCGCCCACCTTCCAGAACCGGCGCACCTCGCGCTGGTAGAGGGTGATCACCCCGACCCAGTTGATCCCCGGATAGCGGCGGGGCTGCGGCAGCCCGGCGGGGCGCGTGGACAGAAGATCAGGCGTGCTCATGGCCGCGCAGATGCGCTCGCATGCCCGAGACCGCAAGGCGGCCCTCACTCGCATAACGTCGATTCAACATCTGGTTTCTGTGGACAGGCTGATTCGCACATGTTGCGTCCCTTAACAGGAGGTTTACAACGGATTGTAGGTTGCTGGCCCGGAGGGGGCCTGGACCACTAGATATTGAATCTCGAACGCCGGAGGGTGGCATGACCGCAGGCTGGACCGACGACCGCGTAGGCGCGCTGAAGAAGCTCTGGCTGGAGGGCCAATCGGCCAGCCAAATCGCCAAGCAGCTGGGTGGCGGCGTGACCCGCAACGCCGTGATCGGCAAGGTGCACCGCCTGGGCCTGTCCGGCCGGGCCGCCCCGTCGCAGCCGGTGCGTGCGCCTGCCCCCGCGTTCCGCACCAGCCGTCCGCGCACGGCGGCTTCGACCGTGGCGGAGACCGTCGCGGAGGCCGCTCCGGCTCCGGTCGTTCGCCGCCTCGAAGTGGTCCAGACGCCTAAGCCGGCCGAGCCCGTCGCTGCGCCTTCGCCCGCCCACGTTCCCGACCTTCCCGGCACCGCCACGGTGCTGACGCTCGGTGCCCACATGTGCAAGTGGCCGATCGGCGACCCGTCCTCGCGCGAGTTCAGCTTCTGCGGCCGTCGGGCTTCGGAAGGCGTCTACTGCATCGAGCATGCGCGCGTCGCCTATCAGCCGCAGGTGCGCCGCGGCGGCAAGGATGGCGCCTCCGAACTGGCTCGCTCGCTGCGCCGCTACATCTAATAGCGCCTGCACCTCAAGATCGGAAAAGCCCCGTCGGCCTGCCGGCGGGGCTTCTCAGTTGAGGCTGCGCCGGGCCTCCGGCGTGTCCAGCGAAAAGGCCGGTATCTCCGCCTCGAACGACCGACCTTCCGCATCGGTGAAGTAATAGGTGCCGACCATCGAACCGGTCGGCGTACCCAGCGGACAGCCGGACGCGTAGGCATAGGCGTCGCCAGGCTGGATCGTCGGCTGCTCGCCCACCACGCCCGCGCCCCGCACCTCCTCGGTCCGGCCCAGACCATCGGTAATGGTCCAGCGCCTGGCCATCAGCCGCACCGCCATGCCCGTCAGGTTCACCACCTCCACCTGATAGGCCCAGACCCAGCGTCCGCCGTCCGGATCGGACTGTCCGGCAAGGTAGCTTGGCCGAACCCGGACCAGGATGCCGTTGGTTTCGGCGCTATAGGCAGGCGCGTCGTGCATGGGCTATATGCTCGCCCCGCCGCGCGGCGGGTGCAAGCGTGGCCTGTACGGGATTGATCGGTGCGGGCTCCTTCGGCCAAGAACAGGACGACATGAGCGCCTATTCCCCTTCTCGCCCCGGCATCCTGCCCGCCCAGGGCATCGAAGCCCTGATCGCCGGCGGCGCCATCACCTCGGACACGCCGTTCGACCTTGATCAGGTCCAGCCCGCCAGCCTGGACCTTCGCCTGTCGGACCAGGCCTGGCGCGTGCGCGCCTCCTTTCTGCCCGGCCAGCGCAAGGTCGAGGATCGCATCCGCGACGTGGCCATGCACGCCGTCCAGGTTACGGACGCGGGCGTGGTGCTGGAAAAGGGCTGCGTCTACATCGCGCGTCTTCAGGAGCGGCTTAAGCTGCCCAAGGGCCTGATCGCGCGCGCCAATCCGAAAAGCTCGACCGGCCGTGTCGACGTGTTCGTGCGCCTGCTGACCGATCAGGGCGCGTCCTTCGACGACGTGGCCGAGGGCTATGAGGGCGCGCTCTATATGGAGATCGCGCCGCAGACCTTTTCCATCCTGGTGCGGCCCGGCACCCGCCTGAATCAGCTGCGGCTCAAGGCTGGAGAGCCGCCCAAGCTGGAGACCCGCAGCGTCGGTGTTGACCTGCGCGGCGGCGACGTCGTGGGCTTCCGCGGCCGCAGGCATGCCGGCGTCGTCGATCTCGACCACATCGACGGCCACGACCCGCGCGACTTCTGGGAGCCGTTGTCCCTGCGCCGCGGCGAGCTGCTGCTCGATCCGGGCGAGTTCTACATCCTGGCCTCGTCCGACGACGTGGAAATCCCGGTCGATCAGGCCGCCGAGATGACGCCCATCGATCCGTCCGTGGGCGAGTTCCGCGTCCACTACGCCGGCTTCTTCGATCCCGGCTTCGGCACGGACGAGGCGCACGGCGCGGGCTCCAAGGGCGTGCTGGAGGTCCGCACCCACGACACGCCCTTCCTGTTGGAGCACGGGCAGATCGTGGCGCGCCTCGTCTACGAGCCCCTGACCGAGCGCCCCAGTCGCCTCTACGGCGAGAGCGGCAGCCACTATCAGAGCCAGGGCCTCAAGCTTTCCAAGCACTTCCGGCCCTGGGGTTGAGGCGAGGCGTCGCGCCCGCCACGCTTTGCCACGCCGCCCGCATGGTCTAGTCAGGCGCCATGAGCACGGAGGCGACCATGAAGCGTGTGATCGTTCTGGGGGGAGACGGCTTCTGCGGCTGGCCCACGGCCCTGCACCTGTCGGCGCGCGGCTGGGACGTGACGATCGTCGACAACCTGTCGCGCCGCAACATCGACAACGAGCTGGAAGTCCAGTCGCTGACGCCCATCCGCACCATGGGCGAACGCATCCGCGCCTGGAAGGACGTCTCCGGCCACGACATAGGCTTCGTTAACCTGACGGTGGGCAAGGAGTTCGATCGCCTGGTCGCTCTGATCCGCGACCTGCGTCCGGACAGCATCGTCCACTTCGCCGAACAGCGCGCAGCGCCCTATTCGATGAAGTCGGCGCGTCACAAGCTGTACACCGTCGACAACAACCTTAACGCCACCAACCACCTGCTCGCCGCCATTGTCGAAAGCGGGCTGGACGTGCACCTGGCGCACCTGGGCACCATGGGGGTCTATGGCTACGGCACCGCCGGCCTGCGCATCCCCGAAGGCTACCTGAAGGTCACGGTGGACACCGACAACGGCCCGGCCGAGCAGGAGATCCTGTTTCCGCCGAACCCCGGCTCGATCTATCACATGACCAAGACGCAGGACGCCCTGCTGTTCCAGTTCTACGCTAGGAACGACAAGCTCAGGATCACCGACCTGCACCAGGGCATCGTCTGGGGCGCCCAGACCGCGGAGACCCGCCAGGACGAGCGGCTGATCAACCGTTTCGACTATGACGGCGACTACGGCACGGTGCTGAACCGCTTTCTGATGCAGGCGGCGGTGGGTTACCCGCTGACGGTGCATGGCTCGGGCGGTCAGACGCGCGCCTTTATTCACATCCAGGACACGGTGCGCTGCGTCGAGCTGGCGCTGGAGAACCCGCCCAAACGCGGCGAGCGCGTGCGCATCCTGAACCAGATGACCGAGAGCCGCCGCGTGCGCGATCTCGCCGGCATCGTCTCGCGCCTGACGGGAGCCGAGGTCCACCATGTCCCCAATCCGCGCCAGGAGGCGGATGAGAACGAGCTGGTCGTCGCCAACGACGGCTTCCGCGAACTGGGGCTGAAGCCGATCACCCTGGCCGAGGGGCTGATGCAGGACGTGACGGAGAACGCCCGCCGCTATGCCGACCGGGTCGACCTGTCGCGCATCCCCTGCGTTTCCGCCTGGAACCCCGATCGCGCCCAGGCGCTGGAGCACGAGCAAGCTCGGCCGTACGTCGAGCCGCAGTCCGCCCTCAGCGCCTGATCGTCAAGAGTTCTGATGCCGCAAGCCTCGTCCGCCCCCTCGCTTCTGGTCTTCGGCGGAGGCTATCTGGGGCAGGCGGCCGCGCGTGAAGCGATCAGGCGCGGAGGGCAGGCTACGGCCACCTCGCGTGATCCCGCTCGTCGGGCGGCTCTCCAGGCCGCCGGGATCCACGCCATCGATCCGGCGGACCGCGAGGCGCTGGGACGCGCCGTGGCCGAACACTCGGCCATCCTGGTGACGGCCCCGCCGGACGCGCGCGGCTGTCCGGCTCAGCGCGCGCTGGCGGAGGTGGCCGGCGACGCCTGGCCCGACTGGATCGGCTATGTCTCCTCCACCGCCGTCTATGGCGATCGCGAGGGCGGCTGGGTGTTCGAGGACGGCCCGCTGAACGCCGCCAGCCTGGAAGGCGCCCGCCGCGTCAACGCCGAGCGGGACTGGATGGACGGTGCGCGCGGCATGGGCCTGACGGTGCAGGTCTTCCGTCTCCCCGCCTTCTATGGTCCCGGCCGCAGCGTGATCGACCGCCTGCACGACGGATCGGCCCGGCTGGTGCGAAAGCCCGGCCAGATTTTCAACCGCATCCACGTGGACGATGTGGTCTCGGCCCTGTTCGCCTCCATGGTCCGGCCACGTCCCGGCGCCGCCTACAATCTGACCGACGACGAGCCCGCGCCGGCCGACGTGGTGATGCAATGGGCGGCCGAGCGCCTGGGTCTTCCCCGCCCGCCGGAAGTGGACTGGATGGACGACAGCGTCGGACCCGGCATGCGCCGCTTCTATCTGGACTCCAAGCGTGTCTCCAACGCTCGCGCCAAGGCCGAACTGGACTGGCGCCCGTCCTATCCCAGCTGGCGAGAAGGCCTGGGGGCGATCCTGGCTTCGGAGGCCGGGGAACGCTGATCGGCCTCGCCCGCTTTCCTTGCACCAAGGCAGGGAGCCGGACGATGATCCATCATGTTTCCTTCGGCACGCGCGACGCGGCGAAAGCCAAGGCCTTCTACGACCCCGTGCTGGCGGTGGTGGGGTGGCGCTGCATCCAGAGCAACGACCGGGCCGTCGATTACGGCGTCAGCGAGATCATGTTCAGCCTGGAGACGCCGGTCGATGGCGGAGAGGCCACGGCCGGGAACGGCGCGCACGTCGCCTTTGTCGCCCGAGATCGCGCGACGGTGGACGCCTTTTTCCGCACCGCGCTGGAGCAGGGCGGGACCGACGCCGGCGCGCCGGGCGTGCGAGCGCAGTACGATCCCAACTACTACGGCGCCTTTGTGCGCGATCTCGACGGCAACAAGATCGAGGCTATGACCTTCGCCGCGACCTAGAAGGGGATCAGGTTGCGCTGGCGGCTATAGCTCATGGTGCCGACGTTGGCGCCGAGGCGCAGGCCGACGCCGGTGCGGATGGGCGCAAGCGTGATGCCGTCCGCCCGCTGGTAGTTCACGCCCAGCCCCGCCACCAGATAGGCCGTGCCCTCCACGCCCGGGAAGCGGCGATAGATCATGTCCGGGTGGAACAGGCCGTAGACCAGGGTGAAAACCCGGCTGGCGTTGCCGCCCCAGTCCCAGCCCACCGAGGCGCCCTGCCAAAACACCTCCTGCGGGGCGAACATCTCCTTCATGTGCAGGGCGCCGCGGCCATAGCGCGCGCCGACCACGAACGCGCCCGCGCCCTCCTCGCCGGCGATATAGGCGGTCGGGCGGTCGCCCTGTTCGGCGAAGATGCGCTCCACCGCACTGCCCACCACTTCGGCGGCGATGCCCAGTTCGCGCGATCCGGCCGAGACCACCTCCTCGAAGGTATAGGCCGGCGCGGTGTTGTCGGTGGCGATCGGATAGTTCGGATCGGACGGCGCGGTCGCGCAGGCGCTCAGGGACGAGGCGCCGGCGGCGGTGGCGAGACCCGACAGGATCAGTTGACGACGATGCATGGGCGAAACAGGGCTCCGGCAGACGCGCCCGGCGATGGCGGCCGCGAGGGCCGAACCGTCGCCGGGCTTTGAGGCAGCCTTGCGGCCTGATGGTTAACCGAACCTTACAGGGCGGCGCTTGTCCACCGCCAGAAGGCGTCAGGCCCTCAGCCGCGCGCCCTGCTTCTCAGCGGCGGCGATGACGCGGGCGCTCAGGGCCTCGATCTCGGCGTCGGTCAGCGTCGCCTCGCGCGGCTGGATCACCACCTCCAGCGCCACGGACTTGAAGCCGTCATCGACGCCCTTGCCGCGATAGACGTCGAACACCCGCACATCGGCGATCAGCGCCTTGTCGGCGCCCGCGATGGCGCGGACCAGATCGCCCGCCGCCTTGCCTTCCTCGACCACGAAGGCGAAGTCGCGCGTCAGCGGCATCAGATTGGCCAGATTGGCCGCGCCGCGCGCCTTGCCAGACTTGCCGCGGGGTTCCGGCACGGCGTCCAGCACGATCTCGAACGCCAGCATCGGACCGTCCGCGTCCAGGCTCTTCAGCACGCGCGGATGAAGCGCGCCGAACTCGGCGATGATCGTCTTGGGGCCGAGCTGCAGGCGCGCCGAGCGTCCCGGGTGCCACCAGGCGCGGTTCTGCCCCTGCGCCAGCTGGAGCGAGGCGACCGGCGCGCCGATGTCCTCCAGCAAGCTCATCAAGTCGCCCTTGAGGCCGAACAGCGCATCCTCGCCCGCCCCGCCCCAGTGCCGCCCGGCGTGCGGCGAGATCAGGCCGGCGATGACGGTGCGCTGGTCGCCCGGTCCGTCGCCCAGATAGATCGGCCCGATCTCGAACAGAGCCGCGTCGGCGTGCCCGCGCGCGGCGTTGCGCGCCGCCGCCTCGATCAGGTTCGGCAGGATCGACGGCCGCATGCAGTCGAGGTCGGCGGCGATCGGATTCTCCAGCACCAGCCGCTCGTCGCCGCCGCCGAAGAGGGCGGCGGCCGTCTGTTTGGTGAAGGACCAGGTGACCGCTTCCGAATAGCCCAGCGCCGCCAGCGCCCGACGCGCGGTGCGGACCCGCGCCTGGCGAGGGCTCAGCACACCTCCGGCCGGTCGCGCGACCTCCGGCAGGGGCGTCTCGGGCAGGCGGTCGAAGCCTTCGATCCGCGCCACCTCCTCCACCAGATCGGCAGGGCCTTCCACATCGCGCCGCCAGGACGGCGGTGTCACGGTCCAGGACGCGCCGCGCTCGATCGTGAAGCCGAGCGCCTGCAGAATCTCCGCGATCCGGTCTTCGGGCACGTCCAGCCCCGACAGGCGGCGCACATAGGCCGGATCGAAGGCGAACCCCGACGGGCCCGCCGGCGCCTGGCCTGCGACCGTGATCTCCGACGGCTCGCCGCCGCACAGGTCCAGGATCAACCGCGTCGCCAACTCCAGTCCCGGGATCACCGAGGCGGGATCGACGCCGCGCGCGAAACGGTACTGTGCATCCGAGTGGATGCCGTGCGCCCGTCCCGTCTGGGCGATGACGATCGGTTCGAACCAGGCGCTTTCAACAAACACGTCCGTTGTGTCGTCGGCGCAGCCCGTGCTGACGCCGCCCATGACCCCGCCCAGACCGACGGGCCGCTCGCCCGCCGCATCGGCGATCACGCAGTCCGCCTCGGACACCGAATAGGTCTTGCCGTCCAGTGCGATCAGCTGCTCGTGCGTGCCCGCCGCGATGTGCTCGGCGCCGGCGGAGACCTGTCCCGCCCGCACCACGATCTCGGTCCCGACCAGCTTGCCCGCGTCATAGACGTGCAGGGGCCGCGCCTGATCGTAGGCGATCAGGTTGGTCACATCGACGAGCCGGTTGATCGAGCGCAGGCCTATCGCCGCCAGCCGCCGCTGCAGCCACTCGGGCGACGGCCCGTTCTTCACACCCCGGATCAGCCGACCGGCGAACACGGGGCACAGTTCCGGCGCCTCGATCCTCACCGTGATCGGCGATGGGTAGCCGCCGCGCACCGGCGCGATGTCCCAGGTCTTCAGGGTTCCGGCGCCGGCCGCCGCGAGGTCGCGCGCGATCCCGGCGACGCCCAGCCAGTCCGGCCGGTTCGGCGTCACCTCGAAGTCGATCACCGGTTCGGCCCCGAACACGCCGGCCGCCGGCGCGCCGACCTGCAGCGTCTCAGGCAACTCCAGGATGCCGTCGCTCTCGTCGGCCAGCTCCAGCTCCGAGGCCGAGCACAACATGCCGTTCGACACCACGCCGCGCACCGGCTTCTCGACCAGGGTCACATCCAGTCCCGGCACATAGGCTCCGATCGGCGCATAGATGGTGACCAGCCCCGCCCGCGCGTTCGGCGCGCCGCAAACGATCTCCTTCATGCCGTCAACGGTCTCGACCTGGCAGACCTGCAGCCGGTCGGCGTTCGGGTGCTGCTCTGCCGAGACGATCCGCGCCACCGTGAAGGGCGCCAGCTTCGCCGCCGGATCGACGACCTCCTCGACCTCCAGGCCCGCCATGGTCATGGCCTCGGCGATCTGATGCACGTCCGCCTCGGTCTCGAGGTGGTTCTTCAGCCAGGACAGGGTGAACTTCATCAGGACAGACCGGAAGCGGGATTGGGCGCGGCGAAGGCGGAGAAGCCGTAGTGCTTCAGCCAGCGGGTGTCGGCCTCGAACATCGGCCGCAGGTCGGGGACGCCGTATTTCAGCATCGCCAGCCGGTCGACGCCCATGCCGAAGGCGAAGCCCTGCCATTCGTCGGGATCGAGCCCGCAGGCCTTGAGCACGTTCGGGTGCACCATCCCGCAGCCCAGAATCTCGAGCCAGTCGTCACCGGTGTTGAAGACAAGCTTGCCGCCCGAACGGTCGCAGCGGATGTCCATCTCGGCCGACGGCTCGGTGAAGGGGAAGTGGTGCGGGCGGAACCGCGCCTCCACGCCGTCCAGCTCGAAGAAGCGGGCGATAAAGGTCTGAAGCGTCGTCTTCAGGTGGCCCATGTGGACGTTGCGGTCGATCACCAGGCCTTCGATCTGGTGGAACATCGGCGTGTGGGTGGCGTCCGAATCCTTACGAAAGGTGCGGCCGGGCGCGATGATCCGGATCGGCGGCTGCTGGCTCATCATGGTGCGCACCTGCACCGGGCTGGTGTGGGTGCGCAGCACGCGCCGCTCGCCGGTGGCCGGGTCGGGCTTCAGGAAAAAGGTGTCGTGCATTTCCCGCGCCGGATGTTTCGGCGGGAAGTTCAGGGCCGTGAAGTTGTGGAAGTCGTCTTCGATGTCGGGACCCTCGGCCACCGCAAAGCCCATCTCCGCGAAGATGGCGATCATCTCGTCCATCACCTGCATGGTCGGATGCACCGCGCCGCGGCGACGCGGACGCGCCGGCAAGGTCAGGTCGATGCGCTCGGACAGCAGCCGCGCATCCAGCTCGGCGGCCTCCAGCTCGCTCTTGCGCGCCGCTATGGCCGAGGACACCCGGTCGCGCAGCCCGTTCAGCTGAGGCCCTCGCTCGCGCCGCTCGTCCGGGCTCATCGCCCCCATGCCCTTCAGCAGGCCGGAGATCGAGCCGCTCTTGCCAAGCGCGGCCACCCGCACCTCTTCCAGGGCGGCGGCGCTCTCGGCGGAGCCGATGGCGTTGATGAGATCGAGTTCGAGTTGGGCCAGGGCCGGATCAGGATGTGACATCGCGCGGATCGTCTAGCGCCTCAGCCGCCGCTCGTCACCCTTCGCACAAGGGGAGCGCCGCCAACTTGCACAGCCTACGGACAAAACTTCGAAAAGCGGCTGCAAAAGGTTCATTTACGGCAAAGCTGGCGTTAAAGATCAGGTCCTACAGCGGCCCTGTCACAGACCACCCAAGGGGACCGGAATGCCGCTGATCGGGGACTATGTGGAGCGGATCGCGCCGATCTCGCCCGTCACGCCCTGCGCCTCGGTTCTGGACCGGTTCACCGACGAGCCCAACACCATGGCCATCGCCGTCGTCGGTGACGACGGTCGCCCGCTGGGATTGATCGAGCGCAATGCCTTTACCCTGCGCATGGCGGCCGAGTTCGGTCGCGCCCTCTACGCTCGCCGTCCGGCCGAGAGCCTGATGGACCGGAACGCCCCTGTCGCCGAGGCCTCTCTGGGCGCCGAGGCCTTTTTCGAAACCTACGACCAGGCCGAACTGGGCGCGCTGCTGAGCGGCTTCATTGTGGTGTCCCAGGGGCTCTACGTCGGGGTCGGATCGGCGCTTCAGGTGATCCAGGCCGGCGCCGCTCTGCACCGCCAGCGGGCCGAGGCCATGGCGGCGCTGGCCCGCGACCTGTCCCTGGCTGAAGCGGAGGCCAGCGCCTCCAGCCGCGCCAAGTCCGAGTTCCTGGCGGTGATGAGCCACGAGATCCGCACGCCCCTGAACGGCGTCCTCGGCGTCGCCGCCCTGATGGAGCGCCAGCTTCAGCAGGCGGAGATGCGCCCCTATGTGCGCACCATTATCGATTCGGGCGAAAGCCTGCTGCGCCTCTTGACCGACGCCCTGGACATGTCGCGCGCGTCCGCCGGCATGGTGGTGCTGGACGAGACGCCTACCGACCTGGAGCGGATCGCCGCCGACATCGACGCCCTGTGGCGGCCCCGGGCCGAAGAGTCTTCACTCGAGTTGCGGATCGAGACCCGCCTCGAGGCCGGCGCCTGGGCGCTGGTCGACGGCATGCGGCTGAAGCAGGTGCTGAACAATCTGATCGGCAACGCCCTGAAGTTTACCGGCGCGGGCGGCGTCCACGTCACCCTGGCCACGCGGTTAAACGGCGACCGGATGACGCTGGACCTCATCGTCGACGACAGCGGGCCGGGCGTGCCGCCGGAAGCCGCCGCCCGCATCTTTGAGCCGTTCAACACCGGCGAGGCCGGACGCGAAGGCGCCGGCGCCGGACTGGGACTGGCTATCTGTCGCCAGATCGCTGAGCAGATGGGCGGCGGTATACGCCTCGAAACCTCACCGCAAGACGGCGCACGCTTTCATGTCCAGGCCGCGCTGACGCCTTGCGCGGCGGCCGACGGCCCGACCCATGGCGCGGTGGCCGAGCCGACGCCGCATGAGACGCTGCACGTGCTGGTGGCGGACGACAACGCCACCAACCGCTTCGTCGCGGGCAAGCTGATGGAGATGTTCGGCTGCACCTTCGAACTGGCCGAGAACGGTCAGGAGGCGGTCGATGCCGTATCCGCCCGTCGATTCGACCTGGTGCTGATGGACATCAAGATGCCGGTAATGGACGGCGTCCAGGCCACGCGAGCCATCCGCTCGCTTCCCGGCCCTGCGGCCGGCACACCGATCCTGGCCCTGACGGCCAACGCCGACGAACGGGACGAGGCGACCTATTTCGCCGCCGGCATGAACGGCGTGGCGCAAAAGCCGATCCAGCCCGACGCCCTGCTGAACGCCATTCGCCTGACGCTCAGCGAGGCCTCGCAGGCCGTGGTGGCCCAGGCCGCCTGAGACCGGACAAGCCAACGCCCGCCCCGGCGAACCGGGACGGGCGTATGATCGATCAGGCGTGCAGACCGGCGCTTAGGCCAGGGCGGCGCGAACCTTGTCAGCCACGGCCTTGAAGCCCGTTGTGTCGGCGGCGATCGAGGCCAGCACCTTGCGGTCCAGTTCGATGCCGGCCTTGTTCAGGCCGTTGATGAACTGGCTGTAGGTGAAGCCTTCCAGACGCGCGGCGGCGTTGATGCGCTGGATCCACAGGGCGCGGAAGTTGCGCTTCTTGGTGCGGCGGTCGCGGTACGCATACTGACCGGCGCGATCGACGGCGGCCTTGGCCGTGCGGATCGTGTTCTTGCGGCGACCGGAGAAGCCCTTGGCCTGCTCCAGAACCTTTTTGTGCTTGGCGTGGGACGTTACGCCCCGTTTCACGCGAGCCATGATCTAGTCCTTCAAATTCTGTGCGATGAGATCCGTCCGATGCGCGCCGATCAGGCGTACGGCATGTAGGACTTGATCTTGCGGGCGTCGGCGTCGGCCATGACCGAGGTGCCGCGGTTCTGGCGGATGTATTTGGAGTTGTGGCTGATCAAGCGGTGACGCTTGCCCGCAACCCCGGCCTTCACCTTGCCGCTCGCCGTGAATTTGAAGCGCTTCTTGGCGCCCGACTTCGTCTTCAGTTTCGGCATTTCAGTCTCCTAGTTGGAGGGCCTATCGTCCTTCGGACTGCTTGAGCCCGCCGGAGTGATGAACCTTCCAGAGTTTAAGAGCCGCCCAGGCATGCCTGTTCGCCCGACGGCTCGGTACGCGAAGGCGCGGCTTCTACGCCAAGCACGGCCTCAACGCAAGACGCCCCGGCCTTTCGACCGGGGCGTCGTGTTCGCTACGGCTGAAGCCTCAGCGCGGCGCCAGGATCATGATCATCTGGCGGCCTTCCATCTTGGGCGAGAACTCGACCTTGGCGACCTCGTCGAAGTCGGTCTGGACCTTGTTCAGCAGCTTCATGCCGAGCTCCGGGTGCGCCATTTCGCGGCCGCGGAAACGCAGGGTCACCTTGACCTTGTCCCCTTCCTCGAAGAAGCGGTGCATGGCCTTGGTCTTCACCTCGTAGTCGTGGGTGTCGATGTTCGGCCGCAGCTTGATTTCCTTCAGCTCGACGACCTTCTGGCGCTTGCGCTGCTCGGCCTTCTTTTTCTGCTCCTGGAAACGGAACTTGCCGTAATCGAGGATCTTGGCCACCGGCGGATCGGCCGTGGCGACGATCTCGACCAGGTCCAGCCCGGCTTCCTCGGCGGCTTCAAGCGCGGCGGAGGTCGGCATCACGCCCTGCTTTTCACCGTTCTGGTCGATGAGCAGCACGCGCGGCGAGCGGATTTCCTGGTTCATACGCGGCCCGTCCTTTACGGGCGGCGCTTGCATGGGACGGCGAATGGGCGTCGTTTCCTTATGTGATCGGAGAAGGCGTGTTCTGACGAGACGGAGCGCGCGACGGATCGCCACGTTCCTCCCGATGGGCCAATATGGCCGTGAAAGCCCCGTTTTTCAAGCCGAGCCGCCGTGATGATCCAGACCCTGACTCGTCCCGACGGCGAGACCCTGGCCTTTCGCTCCGTTCAGGGGGCCGGGCCGACCGTGGTGTGGATCGGCGGCTTCCGCTCGGACATGGAGGGGACAAAGGCGCTGGCGCTGGACCAGGCCGCACGAGAGCGGGGCTGGAACTTCGTCCGCTATGATCATTTCGCCCACGGCGCCTCTTCCGGCGACTGGAGGCAGGCGACCATCGGCCGCTGGCGCGAGGACGCGATCGCCCTGACCGACGGGCTCGAAGGCCCGGTGATCCCGGTCGGCTCCTCCATGGGCGGCTGGGTGGCGCTGCTGCTGACCCTGGCGAGGCCTGAACGGATGCAGGGCCTGGTGCTGGTCAATCCCGCACAGGATTTCACCGAGCGGCTGATGTGGCCCGGCCTGGCCGACCACGAGCGGCAGGCCATCCTGAGCGACGGCGAGACCACGGTGGTCGAGGAGGGTCTCGGCGCCTACGTCCTGACGCGCGCCATGTTCGAAGAGGCGAAAGCCTGGATGCTGCTGGACCACGTTATCGACATCGCCGCCCCGATCCATATCCTTCAGGGCCGCGCCGACGACGTCGTGCCCTGGCGTCATCAGGTCGAGCTGATCGAACGCCTGCGCGGCGGCGACGTGCGGCTCGATCTGATCGAGGGCGGCGATCACCGCCTCTCCACCCCCGCCGATCTCGACCAGCTGATCGCGGCGGTGGAGGCGATGCGGAGCTAACGCGGCCCCAGCAGCGATCCGTAAAGGTCGGTCCGCCGATCGCGGAAGAAGCCCCACGCCGCCCGGTGCCGATCCAGGTAGTCGAGGTCGAACTGGTGCACGACCACGCCCTCCTCGTCCCGCCCGAGGCTCTCGACCAGATCGCCGCGATGGTCGGTGATAAAGGACGAACCGTAGAAGACCTGCCCGGCCTCCGTGACCTGCTCATGGCCGATGCGATTAGCGCCGACCACCGGCACGACGTTGGACACCGCATGGCCCTGCATCGCGCGCCGCCAGGGCTCGGCCGTGTCCAGCTCCTTGTCGTGCGGCTCCGAGCCGATGGCGGTGGGATACATCAGCACCTCGGCGCCCTGCAGCATCATCGCCCGCGCCGTTTCCGGGTACCACTGGTCCCAGCAGATGCCGACGCCCACGCGCCCGAAGCGGGTGTTCCAGACCTTGAACCCGGTGTCGCCCGGCCGGAAGTAGTATTTCTCTTGGTATCCCGGCCCGTCCGGAATGTGGCTCTTGCGATAAACGCCCAGCGCTTCGCCATCCGCGTCCAGCATCACGAGAGAGTTGTAGTACTGCGGCCCGTCGCGCTCGAAGATCGACACCGGAATGGCCACGCCCAGCTCCCGCGCCACCGGCGACAGCGCGGTGACGCACGGATGCTCTCGCCAGGCATAGGCCTCTGCGAACCATCGCTCCTCCTGCGAGACGCAGAAGTACGGCCCCTGGAACAGCTCGGACGGCAGGATCACCTGCGCGCCCCGATCCGCCGCCTGGCGCACGAAGTCGATGGTTTTGGCGATATTCGCCTGCATGTCCTCGCCGTACGAGGTCTGGATCGCGGCGACGGAGATTGATCGAGTGGCGGGCGGCGAGTGGCGAGTGGCGAGTGAAGTCATTGTTGACGCTCCTCCAGCTTGGTGATCAGGCCGGCCAACATCCGGCTGATTTCATCGGCTCCGTCGAGCAGCGCGTTCGATGCGCCCTCTTCCAGATAGCCAAGGCGTCCCCCCAGGATGAGCTGGGTCTCAGCCTCAGCCAAGGAGCCGCGCGAGATCGCGAGAAAGCTCAGGAACTCGGCCGTGCTTCGCCGCGCGCAACCCTCTGCGATGTTTGAGGGTACAGACAGGGCGGCGCGACGCAGTTGACTGGTCAGGCCGAACTTTTCGTCTGATGGCCAAGGGCGCGTTGCTGCATACACCGCCTCGACCCAGATCATAGCTCTTTGCCATACAAGCAGGTCACGATAGCTCCTGACCTCGCCACCCGTCACTCGCCTCTCGCCACTCATTCAGGCTCCTGCTGGGAGATGCAGTGAAAGGATCCGCCGCCGGACAGGATGGCCAGCGACGGCAGCGGGATGATCTCGCGATCGGGAAAGGCGGTCTTCAACGCCTGGCACGCCAGATCCGCCGCTCGGTCGTCGCCATAGGTCGGCACGATCACCGCGCCGTTGGCGACGAGGAAGTTCATGTGACTGGCCGGGATGACCTCGCCGTCATCCTCGATCCGGCCGGGCGACGGGACCCGCAGCACCTGGATCGCGCGCCCGTCCGCATCGGTCATGCCCGCCAGGTCGCGCGCGACGGTGTCGTAAACTTCGGCGTTCGGGTCGTCTTCGCCCCAGGCGATCGGGCAGGCGACCACGCCCGGCCCCACGAAGCGCGCCAGATTGTCGACGTGCCCGTCCGTGTGGTCGTTCAACAGGCCGTCGCCCAGCCACAACACCTTGCGCGCGCCCAGCGCCTCGGCAAGCGCCGCCTCGGCCTTTGTCTCGGTCCAGTCGCCATTGCGGTTGGGGTTCAACAGGCACTGCCGCGTGGTCAGCACCGTCCCCACCCCGTCATGATCCAGCGCCCCGCCCTCGAGCACGAAGGCATAACGATCCAGAGCCACGCCCGCCGCCTGCCCGATCTGCTCGGCCACCGCGTCGTCGTGAGGCAGGTCGTACTTGCCGCCCCAGCCGTTGAAGCGGAAGGCCGCCGCGCGCACCGAACCCGCGCCGAAGATCGGCCCGGTGTCTCTCAGCCAGATGTCCCCGAACCGTCCGCCCACGACCTCCACGCCTTCGACGCCGGCGAAGCGCGTCCGCGCCTCTTCAAGCGCCTCTTCGTTTCCGACCATCAGCCGCACCGCCTCGCGGCCTGGCCCCGCCAGCGCGCGCACCAGCGCCTCCACCTCGGCCTGCGCGGGCAGGAGGTTGTCTTCCCAAAGCTCTGCATGCGACGGCCAGCCGACCCACATCGCCCGATGCGGCGACCACTCGGCGGGGATGGGCTTGTCGGTCACGGGCGGCCTCCAGGGATCAAGCAACGGCCGCGCCATATGGCGTCCGCGCTCCCCCACTTCAACAGGCAAGAAAAAGGGCGGCCCGCGAACGGACCGCCCTCCTCAGCTTTGACGCTTTCGCTGTCGCTTAGAAGCGATAGCGCACGCCGAACTTCATCTGCCACACCGATTGCGCGGTGAAGCTCGATGGCGAGCGTTCGGTGAAGGCGTTGTAGGTGTACTGCGTGTTGGCCGCATTCCGCGTCGCGCCCACATTGTTCGAGATGTAGGGGAAGCCGATCTGCTGGATCGTGCCCCATTCGTCGTTCAGCAGGTTGCCGAAGTTCTCGATATCAAGGTAGCCGGTCAGACGCGCGCCGCCCGGGAAGAAGGCCGGCAGCTCCTGCTCGATGTGGATGTCCACCGTGGTCACATACGGCGAGTTGAAGGCGTTCCGCGGCGAGATGCCGCCGGCGAAGTCGATCAAGCCGGTCCGCTTCAGGAAATCGTTGAAGGCGGTGACGTTGAAGGTCGGAGCGTAGGTCACGATCGGATCGCTGGTCGCCGTCACGTTACCCGAGGCGTCCACCTGCGGAACATACAGCAGGTTGCGGTTGGCCGAGGTGTAGTCTCCGAACAGCGTGCCCGAGCTATAGGTATAGCTGAACGGCAGACCCGAGCGGCGTTGCGCGAACAGGGCGAAGCGAGTGCGATAGTCGCCGAAGAAGGCGCGTTGATAGCTGAGGCTCAGCTTCAGGGCGTGCTCGATCTCATAGTTCGAGGTCGCCAGCGGCGGCATGTTTGGGTCCGACACGGCGATGTTGCCGAAGTTGGAGCTCGCCGTCGAAGACGTGCCCGCCGACGGATCGGTCGCGTCCAGATAGGTATAGCTGAGGTTGAAGCCCGTGCCGTTCAGCCAGCCGTCGTACCAATCCTTGGAAAGGGCGACCGCGAACTGGTCCGACTGGCCGCCATGCACGTTGGTCAGCATCAGAACCTGCTGGCCGGTGCGAACCGGATTGGGGCCGAACACCGGACGACCGTCCGGCGCTGTCCCGTTTTGGGTGCGCAGCAGGCTGAGATCGACCCAGCCCACGGTGTTTTCAAGCTCGGAATGCACGTATTCGGCCGTCACGTTCCAGGCGTCGCCGAGATTGAAGCGGCTGAAGTCGAACCGCTTGTTGACGCCGAGCGAGGTCTTCCAGATCGAAGGCGTCTCGAACGACGGATCGATCAGGTTGATGTTGCCGGTGCCGAGATTGGCGCTGGTGGTGACGCGGTCCTTGGCGACCTGGTTGACGTTGAAACCGTCAACGTTCAGCAGCGCGGCCTGTTCCGCGGCCGAGCACACCGGGAAGGAGGTGGCGAAGTTCGAGCTGTAGGTCGCCGCCGTACGGCACTGGAAGCTGCCGGTCAGGTTGCCCGGATTGGAATAGCTGTTCGAAATCCAGACGTTCGGCGATCCGCCCTGGAAGCGGCCAAAGCCGCCGTAGACGGTCAGATCGTCGGAGGCGCGCCAGTTGAAGCCGAAACGCGGCTGCAGCACGAAGATGCCGTCGAGGCTGGTGTCGTTGGCGAAGCCGAAGCGGTTCTGGAAGCCCTGGTTGAACTGCGGCTCGTCATCGGAGGTGTACCAGTCCAGACGCAGCCCGGCCGTGATGGTCAGGTCTTCGTTGGCCGCCCATTCGTCCTGCACGAACAAGGTGTTGAGGGCGTAGCTGAAGGCGGCGGCGCCGTCGTTCTTGTTGTTCGAAGCAGCGTTGGTGTAGCCGATCGAGGACGCGCGACGAGCGCGGAAGTCGGCCAGCGAAGCGAACTCGTATTCGCCGTTAGCGACCTGAACGAACAGGTTGAAGATGTCCTGTTCTTCACGCTCGTAGCCGCCCGTCAGGCGATGACCGTAGCCCACGTCCCAGTTGGCGACGGCGCGGTACAGGGTCGTGTCGACGGTCAGCGAGTTGGCGTGACGCGAGCGTTCCGGTCCGAACCGGATCGACCGCTCGGGACCAACCTGCGTCCCGGTCGGATTGTCGAGATAGACCTGGAAAGCCGCGAAGTCGCTACCGGCCAGCGACGTGGAGATGCTCTCGGATTCCTTGCGCGACACCGAGAACTCGGTCGAGAAGGTGTCGGTCCAGTCCGAGAACAGCTGAGCCTTGTAGACCTTGATGTTCTGCTGCAGCGAATAGGCCGACGACAGCAATCCGAGGCTGGGATAGTTGCCGCCGGTCGTGGTGCCGTTCAGGTTCAGATCGCCGCTGTCGGTTTGCTGGTACGAGGCGACCGCGCGATGGCGGTCGTTGATGTTCCAGTCCAGCTTGGCGAAGTATTTCTCGTCGCTGACTTCCAGTGCATCGGCGCTCCAGTCCAGCGGATCGTAGCCGTAGACGTCACGCGCGATCTGGCGGACCGTGTCCACGTCGGCCTGGGTGATGCCCGGCACTTCATTGGCCGAACCCGAACCTTGCGGCCCGCTCAGCACCGGCTGGGTCGAGTCGAACTTCTCGTAGTTCAGGTAGAAGAACAACTTGTCGCGGATGATCGGGCCGCTGAGGCTGGCGCCCCATGTCTCTTCCTCAAACGTACCGGCAACGGTGCGGTCTTGGCGTTGGCCGGTGACGAAGTCCTCGAACGAGAAGCTGTTGCCGCGCAGGCCGTCGTTGGTGGTTTCCCAGAAGGCGGTGCCGTGGAAGTCGTTGCCGCCCGACTTGGTGACCGAGTTGATCACGCCGCCGGTGAAGCTGCCGTACTGCACGCCATAGGGGGCGACATCGACGCTGACCGCTTCCAGCGTGTCGATGGAGATCGGCGAACGCTGGGTCGGATAGCCGTTGCCGTTCAGGCCGAAGTCGTCGCTCTGGCGCACGCCGTCGACCAGGAAGGCGTTGGCGCGCGTGTTCTGGCCGCCGATCGACAGGGCGTCGTTATTGGTCGGGTCAACCGTGGCGAACGGCGAGGTGCGGACGAAATCCTTGATGTCGCGGCTGACGGTCGGCAGCGTCTCGATGTCGTTCAGGCTGATGTTGGTGCGCGGGGAGGTGCGCAGGCCGCCGGCGCGCTGGCCGGTCACGACCACGTCGCCGAGGTCAGCGGCGTCATCAGAAAAGGCGCCGCCGCCGACGATGATGTCGACGCTGGCGGGCGTGCCGATGCCGATCGAGCCGGCTTCGGTCGTCGAGGAACCGGCGGACGAGCTGACGGTGATGATGTAGGGACCGCCGACGCGCAGGTTGCGGGCGCTGTAGGCGCCGACCTGGTCGGTCGCCGTGGTGGAGGAGGTTCCCGACGGCACGTGCGTGATGGTGATCTCGGCGTTCGCGACCGGCGCGCCGGCGGCGTCCGTCACCAGGCCGCGGATGCCGCCCGTGGTTTCTTGCGCGAAGACGGCGGTGGACGCCGACAGCATGATGGCCACGGTCGAGGCGCCGTAGGCGAGATTGCGGAACTTCATAAGCTATCCCCAGAGAGCAGGCTGAGCCTGGACAGGCCGGAGGCCCGGCCTTGATGGCGCCCCATTAGGCCGGGTGTCCGAATGCTGGGCGACATTTGCATGACAGAGTCATGACACTGGGAAAGGGTGACGCATGCGCCACACCTGGGGATTGTTCAGGCGGAAGCGCGCTCGAACATGTCGGCCAGACCCTCGGCGGCGAGAGGCTGGGTCCGCGGTTCGTGGTAGTTGCCGTTGATCTGGCTGGCCGCGATCACATGGGCGCGGAAGCGGGTGAACAGCGCCTCGTCCGGCGGCGTGGGCGAAGTCCAGAAGCCGTCCAGCGGCTGTTGATCGGTCAACCCCTCGAAGTCGAAAAAGGCGTCCCCCAGCACCTTGACCGGCGTGTGAAAGCCTAGGGCGGACAAGGCCGCGCTGGAGTTGTTGACCACCATGCCGCGCGAGGCGCGGCACAGTTCGTTCAGGTGGCCGCCGTCGATAAAATCCACCCGGTCCGCAAGGCCGCGCTCTCCCGCCAGTCTCTGAGTGATGCGACGCAGGCTGACGACGCCGGGATCGAGGGGATGGTTCTTGACCACCAATCGACAGTCCGCCGGCGCGCGCCGCGCGAAGCTGTCCAGTGTCGCGGCAAGAAAGGCCGTGTTGTCCGCATAGCGCGAATAGCGCAGCAGCTGCATGTCGCCTTCGCGCTGCAGGCAGGCGATGAAAAAGGGTCCGCGCGCGGCGATCTGCTGGGCGTCGCGCGTCTGCGGGGGCCGAAACGCCAGCCCCAGGTAGCGCCGCACATGGCCGACGCACTGCTTCAGCGGCGAATGCGGATAATGAACGACGAAGTTGGGAAACGCCGCCGAGCCCAGCGCCTCCGCTATATGGTACAGGCTGATGTTGGCGACGTGGTGCGGCAGGATACGGCCTACCGGCCGGGGCGGCGCCAGCACCGGCGGTGCGGCGGCATAGGCTTGTCGAAAACGCGGCAGCCCGCTGGAGCCGTTGACCCCATTGCGCTCCACCGTGATCCAGTCGGGCCGGAAGTAGCCGTTTTCCAGCACCCAGACGTGCGCCCGCAGCGTCTCGGCCTGCGACAGCACGGCGCGATTGTACGGACCGCCCTCGCCAAACACGATGAGATCGGTGAAGTCGTGTGCGACACCGGCCAGATCGGCCGTCCACGCCTCAGGGCCGGGCTTGTAGACCACCCCGCCCGGCCGTCGCCAGGAAGCGGCGTCGGCGGCGTTGAAGATCATCCGGCGGACCATCGCGCCCCTGGCTTCCAGGCTTCGGGCCAGGATGCGGCCGAAGCCGCCGAACGGAGCGGTGACGATCAGGAAGCGGCGTCCCGAAAGCCCTCCCTTTCCGGCTCGCGCGTTCTGGGCGTAGGCGGGCCTTATCGACGTCGAGCCCAACGGCGTCGACATGCGAGCCGCTGCACCCGGCGAAACCGACCCGCGCCCCGCACGGCGCGGTCGTTCAAGATACATCTGGCGTTCGGACAGCGAGCGACGTTGGGACGGCAGATCAACCATTGACCTCTCCTTGCAAGAGGATTCGCATGCCCGCCCGCGCTTCGCCGCCCCTCATCTCGCACACGCCGTTCATACATACCTTGTGAGCCGCCGGGCCGTGGTGATCAAGGGATCGACCTTGAGAAGCCTTCGCATCGGGCAGGTGTCTTCAACCAAAAGGCCGCCGCTCCGGTTGTGGAGCGACGGCCTGATGTTCGTCATCGGTCTTCTGGATCCGGCCGGTGAGCAAGAGGACCGGTTTGGCCGATCCTCTTGTCCATGGCTTGGGTCTTAGAAGTTGATGTCGACGGTGGCGCGACGGTTCAGCGGTTCGCGCACGCCGTCGGCGGTGGCGCGAGCCAGCTGGGTTTCGCCGCGGCCGTCCAGCGACACCACGCCGCCCGACACGCCTTGGGCGACCATGGCGTCAGCCACGGTGCGGGCGCGGCGGTTCGACAGGCCGACGTTGTAGGCGGCCGAGCCGGAAGTGTCGGCGTGGCCGACCACCAGCACGCGGGTCGGACGGCCCGACTTGGCGTAGTTGGCGGCCTGCGTCACCACCGAGCGGGCTTCCGCCGTCAGGTCCGAGCGATCCCAGTCGAAGTAGACCACGAACTGACGGGCCTGCGGGGTCGCCGGAGCCGGAGGCGGCGGAGGCGGCGGGGGCGGAGGCGGCGGAGGCGGAGGCGGAGGCGGCGGGGGCGGGGGAGGCGCGACCGGCTCGGCGCCGAAGCTGTAGCGCAGGCCCAGCGTCACCGTGTGGCTCTCGTCGTAGTCGCCGTCAAAGGTGCCGAAGTTCGGAGCGCCCGTACCGCCGGTGACCGTATCGAACTCCAGGTCGCTGGTCAGGTAGCGGTAGGTCAGGTCGATGTTGGCGCGCTCGCCAACGGCGAAGGCGACGCCCGCGATCGCCTGGGCGGCGAACTTGGTCGAGCTGTCGTCGGCCACGAAGCCCACCGCCGGGGTGGCGCGCAGACGACCGGCGAAGTCGGTGTTGACGTAGTTGGCGCCGGCGCCCAGACCCACGAACGGACGCAGACCCCAGTATTCGAAGCCGAAGTCATAGATGACGTTGGCCATCAGGGTGGCGGACTCGAGGTCGCCTTCCGGCGAATAGCAGGGGCCCGTCGCCGGAGCGAAGTTGCACACGCCCTGGGTGCCCGACACGGCGCGAACCGTGCCGATGTCGCCCGAACGATAGCCGCCTTCAAGCTCCACGCGCCAGTTCGGGTTGAACCGGTAGCCCAGACGCGCAAACGCCGCCCAGCCGTCGTTCACGTCGATGTTGAAGTTCGAGCCGTTCGCTTCCGACTCGATGTTGATCGGCTCAATGAACTGATAACCCGCGTCAATCGCGCCGTACCAGCCATCCGGCTCCGCCGAAGCCGCGCCGGCCGCGAACAGCCCCGCTGCCGCGACGCCTGCGAGAAGTTTCAACTTCATGTGCGTCCTCACTCTGAAAAAGGAATGCCTAAAAATGCCGGCATTGAGTCCGCCGACGTGCCCGAACCGAACGGCGCCGCTCGAGGGGAGTTCCGCGCGTCGGAACCGGAATGTGGCGACTGTGGCGCCGTTTCAACACATCCTGACGCAACCCGGCCCGGCGGGCAGCAATCTCGGGGCGCCTAGCCCTTTTCGCTGATCTTGATGGCGACGCGGCAACCGGTCTTGATCACCGCCGACAACAGCCGGTAGGCGGGCGCCTCGCGGCTCCCGTGGGAAACGGCGTGGTCGTGGTGCTCCAGTTCCTCGAGCCGGAACTGGGTCAGGTCGGCCGCAAGCGCGGGATCGCGTTCGCCGATTTCGGCGATCTGATCGGCGTAGTGCTCCTCGATCACGCTCTCGACAGCCTCGGTGCAGGCGTGCGCCGCCTTTTCGCCCAGCAGGGCCGTGCCGACCCCGAGCGCCGAAGCGGCCAGCCGCCAGACCGGGATCATCGCCGTAGGCCGCACGCGTCGATCGTTCAGCAGGCCTTCGAAGCGCGCCAGATGCACCGCCTCCTGTGCCTGCATGTGCTGGAGGTCGGAAGCAACGGCGTCCCGTCCCCGCCGTCCTTCGAACACCGCGCGCTGCGCCTTATAGATGCGCACGGCTGCATATTCTCCGGCGTGATCGACCCGCAGGATTTCGTCCATCCGCGCCTTGTCCGCCTTGGAGCCCGGGCGCGCCAGCGGAATGCGTCTTTGGCTTGAGATGTCTGTCATCGGGCGGGTCCTCTGGGTGCGCGGGCGTCCTTGGGGCGTTTGGCCGCCAGGAGGCTGAACACCGCCAGCGCTAGAGAGATCAGAGCGTTCCACCCGGCCATGGAGACGCCCATCCACATCCAGGCCGCTTCATCGCAGCCGACCACGCGCGGCGCCGGTCCCGTGCCCAGCGCCAAAGCCGCCAACCCTTCCAGATCGACGTCGCCGCCGGCCGCGCAGGCCGCCGGCAGCCGCCACCAACCGTATTCGCCGCCCGCGTGAAAGGCGGCCGCGACTGTTCCGGTCAGGAACACCGCCGCCAGGAGAAAGGACGCGATGCGGGGCGTGCCCCTCCGCCCGCCGCTGAGCAGCGTCCAGGCGGTCGCCAGAAGGCCGATCGCCGCCGCCCCCCAGAACACCTCGCGCTGCTTCAGACACAGATTGCAGGGTTCCATTCCGCCGAATCGCTCGAAAGCATGGGCGATCCCCAGCATGGCGAGCGAGGCCGCCAGCGCGAACGCGGTCCACCATCGGGTCAAGAGGCGATAGGCGCGGGTCATCGCCGAACCTCTTAGCGTGCGGTCATGTCCCCGTCGACCGGCGTGGGCAAGGCGCGCTATGTCCGGCTATCGCCCCCTCAAGCACCGCAGCTGGTCATGACCGACACGCCCGCCTCCGTCCACGAGGACGACGTCAGCCACAACGTCACCCGCCTCCTGCGCAGGCTGTCCGACGACGGCGGCGAGCACGGCCTGACCCTGCATGAGATTCGCGATCGGATGGACGAGCGCGCCTACGGCCTGCTGATCCTGCTGTTGTCGATCCCGTGCCTGGTTCCAGGCCTTTATGGCGTGCCGCAGGTGGTCGGGGTGGCCATACTGATCCTGGCGGTTCAGCTGCTGCTCGGCCGCGAGGAGCCGTGGCTGCCGCGCTGGCTTCTGGACCTGCGCGCCAAGGGCAAGTGGCTGAAGGCCATGGCGGACTTCGCCGAAAGCAAGCTGAGCTGGATTGACCGCCTGTCGCGCCCGCGAATGCGCCGCTTTGCGTGCGGCGCGGGCGAGAAGCTGGCGGCGGTGTTCATGATCCTGGCGACCCTGACCATCATTATACCCTTCACCAATACCGTGCCCTCGGTCGCCTTGGCGCTGCTGTCGGTCGGCCTGATCCAGCGTGACGGCCTGCTTGTTCTCGGCGGAACTGCAGTGGCCAGCGCCTGGCTGCTGTTCCTGGGCGCCCTGGCGACCGGTGCTCTGATGGGTGCGGGCTGGGCCACCAAGCTGATCCCGGGCGCGTGACGGCGGATGTGCGCCTCGCGGGCAGGTGATCGTTGCTTGCCTTGGCGAAGCGCCCGCGTCCGACTAGTTTCCGTTGCAACCGGCCGGCAAGGCCCAATCGCATCAGGCAGGACACGCCCATGACCGACATTACCCAGACGGACGCCGCCGCTCGCATCGACCAGGAGAACCCGCTGGGCGTCGATGGTTTCGAGTTCGTGGAGTTCACCGGACCCGACCCCAAGGCGATGCAGGACCGGCTCGAGGCCATGGGCTTTGTCGCCACCCACGTGCATCCGACCACCGACGTCGTGCGGCTGAAGCAGGGCGACATCTCCTTCCTGGTCCACCGTTCGGCAGAGGGTCAGGCCGCCGCCTTCGCAGGCGACCATGGCCCATCGGCCAACGGCATGGCCTTTCGGGTCGAGGACGCCAAGGCCGCCTATGAAGGCGCGCTTCAGCGGGGCGCTGTGGCGGCGCCGGACGCGCAGGGCGGCGCGCTTGGCGAGCACCCCTACATCCTTCAGGGCATCGGCGGATCTTTGCTGTATCTGATCGACCGCTATGGCGATGCAGGCTCGATCTACGACGGCTGGACCGAGATCGAGGGCTGGCGCGAGGCGGCGGCCCGGAACACCGTCGGCCTGGAGGTGCTGGATCACCTGACCCACAACGTCCGGCGCGGCCAGATGCGGACCTGGTCCGGCTTCTACAACTCGATCTTCAACTTCGAGGAACAGAAGTATTTCGACATCAAGGGCAAGGCCACCGGCCTGTTCTCTCAGGCCATGATCGCGCCCGATCGCGCCATCCGCATTCCGCTGAATGAAAGCCAGGACGACAACTCCCAGATCGAGGAGTTCATTCGCCGCTACAACGGCGAGGGCATCCAGCACATCGCTCTGACCACCGAGAACATCTTCGAGACGGTGGAGGCGATGCGGGCGCGCGGTGTCGAGTTCCAGGACACCATCGAGACCTATTTCGAACTGATCGACAAGCGCCTGCCGAACCATGGCGAGGACGTGGAGCGGATGCGCAAGAACCGCATCCTGATCGACGGCTCCGACGAAGAGGGCCTCTTGCTGCAGATTTTCACCGCCGACGTGTTCGGGCCGATCTTCTTTGAGATCATTCAGCGCAAGGGCAATGAGGGTTTCGGCAACGGCAACTTCCAGGCCCTGTTCGATTCCATCGAGCTGGATCAGATCCGTCGCGGCGTGATCAAGGTCGACGCCTGATGGCGATACGGCCGCCGGCCTGGCTGCCCTGGCTGGGGCTGCTGGCGGCCGGCGCCGGGGCGCTGGCGGGCGAGTACTGGCTGGGCGGCGGCTTCTGGGTCGTTCTGATCGCGGCCCTGGTCTGTGGCTTCGCGCCCATTGTCGCCTATCGCGTGTGGAAGCGGCTCCATCATCGATCCTGACGCGAGACATCTCATGCGCCTTCCCCTGCTCGCCACAGCCGCCCTCCTGTCGGTCCTTTCGACGCCTGCTCCGGCGCAGGAGGCCCCGCGCTGGTCGCTGGCCATCCACGGCGGCGCGGGCGTGATCGAGCGCAACAGCCTTTCGCCGGAACAGGATGCGGCCTATCGCGCCGCGCTGAACACGGCGCTGGACGCTGGCTCGGCCGTGCTGGCGCGAGGAGGCTCGGCCATGGATGCGATCGAGGCGGCGATCCGGGTCATGGAGGACGACCCGCTGTTCAACGCCGGGCGCGGCGCCGTCTTCACGGCCGAGGGCCGCAACGAACTGGACGCCGCCGTCATGGACGGAAGCGACCTGTCTGCCGGCGCGGTCGCCGGCCTGACCACCACCCGCCATCCGATCACGGCCGCCCGCGCGGTCAAGGAGCGGTCGCCCCATGTCATGCTGATCGGCGAGGGCGCCGACGCCTTCGCCGCCTCGCAAGGGATCGAGCAGGTCGATCCATCCTTCTTCTTCACCGAGCGGCGGTGGCAGGGCCTGGTCAAGGCGCTGACCGACCAGGGCCAGCCGGTCCCGCCCCGCCTCGCCGGCGCGCCGTCGCCAGACCAGACCGCCGCCCTCCCCGCCCCGCCCCTGAACGAGCGCAAGTTCGGCACCGTCGGCGCGGTCGCCCTGGACAGCCAAGGGCGGCTGGCGGCCGGCACCTCCACAGGCGGCATGACCGCCAAGCGATGGGGCCGGGTCGGCGATGTGCCGGTGATCGGCGCCGGAACCTACGCCTCCAACGCCGACGGCTGCGCCGTGTCCGCGACCGGCGCGGGCGAATATTTCATCCGTTCTACCGTGGCCCGCGACATCTGCCAACGCACGGCGAGCGGGGCCTCGGTCCAGGCTGCGGCCGAGGCGGAAATCGCCGAGGTCGGCGCGATCGGCGGGGACGGCGGCGTCATCGTCATGGGCGCGAATGGATCCCCCGCCTTCGCCATGAACACATCGGGCATGTACCGGGGCTCGGTCGCAAGCACACAGTCGCCCCGCGTCGCCATCTATGCGGACGAAGACCGATGAGCGACGAGCTCGAAGCCATGGCCGGTGAGGAGCTGGACGCGGCCTGCGCCATGCCCTTCGCCGAGATCCGCAAGATCACCCCTTGGGGCGACAGCTTCACCGGCTTTCTGCCGTCCGGCCGAGAGGTCGAGGTCGCCCGTCGCTACCTCTGGGCCCACGATCCTGAAGGCGGCGTCATTGTGGAAGTCGAGGTCCACGATCCGGAGACCCGCACCGGGCATGAGGCCCGCGCGCTTCTGACCGAACCTCGATCCGAATAGGTCTTGCCAGCCTCGGCGGCAGGCGTAAGTCTCGCCCAAGTCACGCTCTTGGGGGAGGGATGCAATGACGCCGCAACAGGTTCTGCCCATCCTGATCCCGATCCTGGTGGTCGGGCTGATCGTGCTGAAAAGCCGGGGCGCGCCCCGCACGCTGCGGCCGCAGTTCATGTGGGTCGTGCCGGCCCTGGTTCTTCCGCTTATCGGCATGGGCCTGTTCTTCACCCCGCACCAGCCGTTCGGCCCCGTCGCCTGGCTGGCGTTCGCCATGGCCCTGGCGCTGGGTGCGGCCTTTGGCTGGTGGCGAGGCAAGACCGTGACCATCCACAAGACCTCGGAGGGCGTGCTGAAGGCCAAGGCCTCGCCGATCGGGCTGGTCGTGCTGGTTGTCCTGCTGGCGGGCCGCACCGCCCTGCGGAGCTTTCTGGAGACGCACGCCGCCGGCTGGCACGTCGACGCCGCGGTGTTCACCGACGCCTTTTTGCTGTTCGCGGTCGGCCTGATCATGGCCCAGCGGCTCGAGATGTACATCCGCGCTCGCCGCGTCTTGGCCGGCGAGCCCGACAGCCATCTGGCCGCCGTCGCCTGATCCGCCGCGCACTCGGCTTGAAAAGCGCCCCGGCCCGCGCTAGGCGTCGCACACCCTACGGCTCGCGGGCGTGGTGGAATTGGTAGACGCGCCGGACTCAAAATCCGGTTCCGAAAGGAGTGTCGGTTCGACCCCGACCGCCCGCACCATGGGCCCCGACCCTTGTCGATGAGACGGGTGTCGCGCCAGCCCCAGCGGCCACAGCAGATCATGGCGGCTCAGGAGGCCATGCACGGCCAGCGGCGCCAGCACGCCGACAGCCGTGCCGATGCCCAGATCCGCAAGGAGGGGCAGCTCGACCCCAGCCCGCTCCAGCCCGATCCGCAGCCCGCTCGCCGCCAGGATGTGCAGCACATAGATCGTCATCGACGCCCTCCCGAGAATGGCGGCGCCGTGAAGCGCCCTGCCCTTCAGCGCCTGGCTGAGCAGCAGCAAGCTTGCCCCGCCTGAGATCGCGCAGGGCAGGAGCCAAGGCGAGCGGGGATCGCCCTGCGCCTGTCCCGCCAGCAGCAGCAGCGTCGCCGCGAAAACGCCCGCCGCCATCGCCGCGCCGACCCCAGCCAGGCCGCCGCTCAGTCGCCACGGCTTCAGGCCGGGACCGACCCACATGCCCGCCGTATAGAACAGGGCGCCGTGCAGCAGGCCGCGCCACAGCCCCTGATCGGGCGCGACCAGAACGCTTGCAGCGAAGGCGGCCGCTCCAAACGCCAACAGCCGTCGCGTGCGTCCGCCCATCAGCACGGCGACGCCGTGCAGCACCGCCAGTGCATACAGGAACCAGAACTGCCCGATCGGCGCCCAGCCGATGCGCAGCAGGTCGCCCCACGCCCGCTCGCCGTTGGTGGCGCCCGCCGCCAGCGCCGCCGCCGAACCCTGAATTACTGACCACAGCAGATAGGGCCAGACCACCGTCCACAGCCTGTCGCGGATGAAGCGGCCCCTGCCGCGCTCCAAAGCCGCACGGACGTTGAGCCCGGCCAGGAAGAAAAACAGCGGCATGTGGAAGCTGTAGAGCGCCAGATCGGCCGCGCCGACCCAGCTCGCCCCCGCCTCCCCCGCCGCCTCCAATCCCCTCAGCACATGTCCGAACACCACCAGCGCGATGGCCAACCCTCGCGCGGCATCCAGCCAATCGATGCGCTGCGTGGCTGGCCTCATCACCGGACGCAGGTCCGTGGCCGCGTCTCGCCCGGTCCCCACTTGTCGCAGGCCCAAGTGATGTGTTCGCGGATCAGAGCGCAAGGATTGGCCGCGTTGCAGGGCGGTCGGGTTGCGGGACTGACGTCGCGACATCGCTCGACCAGCCGCGCCGCCGCCGCTTCTCCGATCTCGCTCCGGCACGGCGTCTCGCCGCCAGGGATGCGCTGCGGGCGCATGTCCGGCCCCTCCGGGATCGTCGCCTGAGGCTCTCGCGCCGACGACGGCTGGTCGCCCGGCGGAGGCGCGCAGCCGATCAGCACCGCCGTCAACACGATCGGCAGTCCCGCCATCACTCTCCGGCGCATGGTCCGTCCCCCCGAGCCCAATCCCGCGCTCACAGTGGCCGGATCACCCGGGGAAGGTAAAGAGGCTCAGCGCCCCAGCGCCGCCCGCTGTAGCGCGAACAGCTCGGCGCACCCGCCCTCGGCCAGGGCGAACAGCCGGTCGAACTCGGCGCGAGAAAAGCCGCGCTTCTCGCCGGTCGCCTGGATCTCGACGATCTGGCCCGCGCCGGTCAACACGAAGTTGCTGTCGGCCTCGGCGTTGGAATCCTCCTCATAGTCGAGGTCCAGCACCGGCGTGTTCTCGAACACGCCGCACGAGACCGCCGCCACCTGGTCCAGGATCGGATCGGTCTTCAGCACGCCTTCGTCGCGCAGGTAGCCGAGCGCCGAGGCCATGGCGACCCAGGCGCCGGTGATGGCGGCCGTGCGGGTGCCCCCGTCGGCCTGGATCACGTCGCAGTCCAGCACCACCTGCCGCTCGCCAAGCGCCTTCAGGTCCACCACCGCACGCAGGGAGCGGCCGATCAGCCGCTGGATTTCCTGGGTGCGGCCCGACTGCTTGCCGGCCGCGGCCTCGCGCCGGCCACGCGTATGGGTCGCTCTGGGCAGCATGCCGTATTCGGCGGTGACCCAGCCCTGGCCCTTGCCGCGCATCCATCCGGGAATGCTTTCCTCGACCGAGGCGGTCACCAGCACCTTGGTGTGGCCGAACGACACCAGGCACGACCCCTCGGCGTAGCGGTTGATCCCGGTCTCCAGCGTGACGGGACGAAGCTGTTCGGGCGTGCGATCGGACGGGCGCATGTCTCGGGAAATCCTTGGAAGCGGCGGCGGCGCTGCTTATCCTGAAAGCGTGTCGCTGTATGCCCCGAAAAACCCGCCGTTCCCGGATGCGGCCCTGAGCCTCGGCGGCCTGGCCGGGCTCGACCTGCGGGCGCGCGACATCTTTCGCCGCATCGTCGAGAGCTATCTGGAGACCGGCGAGCCGGTGGGGTCCAAGACCCTGTCGCTGGCCGGGGTGGCCCTTTCGCCCGCCTCCATCCGCAACACCATGCAGGACCTGACGCTGGCGGGGCTGCTGGCGTCGCCGCACGCCTCGGCTGGACGCATCCCGACGCACGCGGGCCTGCGCCTGTTCGTGGACGGCCTGTTGCAGGTCGGCGACCTCGGGGAAGAAGAGCGGCGCGAGATCGACGGTCGCCTCGCAGCCAGAAGCGGAAAGGATGGGGGGCGCAACTTCGAGGCGGCTCTGGACGAAGCTTCCAACCTGCTGTCGGGCCTGGCCGGCGGCGCCGGCGTGGTCTCCAGTCCTGTGCGCGACGCGGGCGTGAAGCACGTCGAATTCGTGGCGCTCGGTCGCGACCAGGCCCTGGTGGTGATCGTCGCCGAGGACGGCACGGTCGAGAACCGCATCATGACCCTGTCCGCAGGCGTCACGCCTTCGACCTTGCAGGAGGCCTCCAACTTCCTGAACGCCCGGCTACGCGGCCGCCCGTTCGCCGACGCCCGTCTAGAAATGGCCCGCGAACTGGACGTCGCCCGGTTGGAGCTGAATCAGGCCGCCGCACGGCTTATCGAGGACGGCCTTGCGGCCTGGTCGGGCGGCCCTGATCGAGAGCGCGCCCTGATCGTGCGCGGGCGGGCCAACCTGTTGCAGGATCGCGACGGTCTGGCGGACCTGGAGCGGGTCCGCGTCCTTTTCGACGACCTCGAGCAGAAGGAGCAGCTGATCGGCCTGCTCGACGGGGTCGATGCGGCGCAGGGCGTGCGCATCTTCATCGGAGCGGAAACGCGGCTGTTTTCGCTTTCGGGTTCCGCCGTGATCGCGGCGCCCTATATGTCGGGCCGCCAGCGGGTGCTGGGCGCCATCGGCGTGATCGGCCCCGCGAGACTGAACTATGCCCGAGTGATCCCGTTGGTGGACTACACCGCCCGGGTGCTGGGCCGAATGCTGGACGGAAACGAGACGTGAGCGACACAGACTTCAACAACAAGCCCACCGAACTGGACGCCGACGAGGCCGAGATCAACGCCGAGGCCGGGCTGAACGCCGACCCGTCGGACAATTTGGCGCCCCTGGATCAGGTCATCGCCGAGCGCGACGACTGGAAGGATCGCGCCCTGCGCGTCGCCGCCGAGATGGAAAACCTGAAGCGTCGCTCCGAGACCCAGCAGAACGACGCCCGCGCCTTCGCCATTCAGCGTTTCGCCCGCGATCTGCTGGGCGTGGCCGACAATCTGGAGCGCGCGCTGCAGGCCGCGCCCAAGGACGCCGAGGGTCCCGCCGCCGGCCTGGTGACCGGTCTGGAGATGACGCAGAAGTCGCTGCTGCAGGCCTTTGAAACCAATGGGCTGAAGCGTCTGGCGCCCGGCGCCGGCGACGCCTTTGATCCCAACTTCCATCAGGCCATGATGGAGCAGCCTTCGGACACGGTATCGGGCGGCGCGGTGGTCCAGACCATGCAGGCGGGCTTCGAGCTGTTCGGCCGCACGATCCGCCCGGCCATGGTGGTGGTGGCCGCCAAGGGGTCGGGCGCCAAGGCGTCATCGCCCTATGCCGCGTCCGCCGCGCCGGACGGTCAGGCCTTCGACGGCAAGGCCTGACCGCAAGCGTCCTAGAACGCCCGTCGCCAGGCGCCGATCAGGGAGAAACCCGGTTTGGCGCCGGCGATGTGCAGGGGCTCGCGGCTGACGATCCCCTGCACCGACACGCTTGATCCGTCCGCCAGTCGCCGCTCGCCCGCCAGGGTCAGGTCGATCTGCCGTCCGCTGGGCGCGGCCGAGAACCGGCGCTGCGAAAACGTCAGCGGGTCGAAGTAATCGAGCGGCACGTCGGCCAGCAGCGCTGTCAGCTCGCCATGCTCGATCCGCAGCGGTTGCCCCAAAGACAGGGTGACCCGGTCGCACAGGAGGCTCCAGCCCTTGCAGCCGGCCGCCGCGCCGAACCGCCAGGCCAGGCTGGTCGCCGCGCCGTCCGTGCCGATCAGCCGTCCCTCGATCTCGGTGCGGCCCATGCTGGCCTCGCCGAACAGCCCGATGCGCGAACTCACCGCCCAGTCGCCGGCCAGGGCGTAGAAGCGCGTCCTTGACGGCAGCGCCATGTCCGAGTTCGACGGCATCCAGGCGCCGAGCGGCCCCAGCCGTTCGTCCAGCCCGCCCAGCCCGAGGCTGAGCCCGCCCGCTCGGCCGCGCCACGCCAGCATCGCCCGCGAATAGGAGGACGCCTCGTCCTCGACGCGCTGCAGCGGCATGCGGCGATCGCCCGTTCCCGTCTCTGCCGACAACCACAGGCCACGGCCCAGGCGCACGCCGCCCTGAACCGCGCGGTCGGCCTGGGCCAGCGCCGCGAAGCCGTCTCCGGCGCCGTCGTCAAACGGCGAGGCGGCGCCGCCTTCGCCTTGCCAGACGTTCAGTTGCAGGCGGCCGGCGTCTATGCCGACCATGGCCTCGCGCCGCACGTCGTCGTCGCGCCAAGGCGTCTCCAGCAGGTTGCGCCGGGGCATGATCGGCTCGGGCGTCGGAACCGGCTGGGCCGCCACCAGGTTCAGGCGCACCGATCCGGGACCCACCAGGCTGACCGTCGCCTGCTGGCTCGGCTCATAGGGGCGCGGCTGCACCGAGGGTCGCGGCGCGGTCGGATAGGCCGATCCCAGTTGCACCTCGAACAGGCGATCGTACGCGTCATAGGCCACGGTGGTCAGGGCGCTCTGGCGGCCAAAGGCGTCGCCGAACGCCGCGCCGACGAACGATCCGGGGCTGGCCTCCGCCACGACGCTTGCGCCGCTCGCGGTCGGGGTGGCGGTCGCCCCCACCGGCTGGAAGGCGCGCGTCAAATCGAGAAGGCCTCGCCCGTAGACGATGTCCGTCCCCGCATCGCCCGCATCGCGCGCCGTATCGAACAGGATGTTCACAGCCTGCTGACCAGTGAGGTTCGGGAAGGCGTCCAGCAACAGGGCCACCGCACCCGAAACGTGCGGAGCGGAGAATGAGGTGCCATTGGCGCGATAGCAGGACGTGCCGTCACATCCAGTGATGATGTCCGTGCCCGGCGCCGAAATATAGCCGGCCGCCGCCACCCCCGCCTTGTTGGAAAAGCTGGACATGACGTCCTGCGCCGTGTGCGATCCGACCGCGATGACACGTCCGCCGAAGCGGGAGTCGATGGCGTATCGCGCGGGCCAACCGGGATTGTCCTCGCTGTCGTTACCGGACGAGGCGACCACGACGATGCCGGCGTTGGTCGCGCGCAGCAGGGCCGCCTCGAACGCGGTTCCCAGCCGGCCGTCGCCGCCCAGCGACATGTTGATGACGCGCGCGCCGTTGGCGACCGCATAGTCCAGCGCCCGCACTAGGTCCGCGCTGCCGAAGCAGAACTCGTTCTCGTCGTCCTCGCACTCGTTGACGTCGGCGCGGATCGACAGGATGGTCGACCGATAGGCCACGCCGATGGTGCCGAAACCGTTGAAGTTGGCGGCGATCACGCCCGACACCAGGGTGCCGTGGTTGTCCGGCCCCTCGGGCTGGTTGCGGCCGGGAACCACGTCGGTCGAGGCGCTGGAGATGCGCCCCACCAGGTCCGCCTGATCCAGGTCGATGCCGTCATCCACCACGGCGACGGTGATCCCCTCGCCCGTCGCGCCGACGTTCCAACCCGCCTGGGCCCGGATGTTCGCCAGGCCGTAGTTGCGCCCGTACTCGGCCGAACTCGTGGAGGGCGGTGGAGGCGGAGGCGGTGGCGGTGGCGGCGGTGGAGGAGGGGGCGGCGGAACCGGCGGCGTCAGCGCCCCTCCGCCTGATCCTCCCCCGCCTCCGCCCCCGCCGCAAGCAGCCAGCGGCATGAACAGCAGCGCCGCGCCCAACATCCAGGCGGCTCTTGGGCGGCCCGTCGCCAGCTTTGCCATTACATCCTCGAAGATCGACCTCGCGGACACCGTGCCCGCAACGGGCTTACCTCAAGATTTCAACGTCTTGGAGAAAAGCGCAAGCATCTTCCGCCAACCATCGACCGCATCGGCCTGGCGGTAGCTGGGACGATAGTCGGCGTGGAAGCCGTGCGGCGCATCAGGGTACAGGACGATCTCCGATCCCGACTGGCCGGCGCGCGCCAGGTTGGCGCGCATCGCCTCCACGCTAGGCAGCGGAATGCCCTGGTCACGGCCGCCGTACAGACCCAGCACCGGCGATTTCAGGTCCTCGGCCAGATCCACCGGCCACGGCCGCCCGGAGGCGATCTGTTCGGTGCTGGCGTCGGGCGACGGCGCCAGCCGTCCGTACCAGGCGGCGCCCGCGCCGAAGGCGGCGAAGCGGGCGCAGGCCTGCCACACCACTTTGCCGCCCCAGCAGAAGCCGGTGATCCCGGCCTTGCCTTCGCCGGCCCAACCCTGCCGGCTGGCCCAGTCCAGCGTGGCGGCGATGTCGCCCATTACCTGCTCGTATTTGGCCTCCGACACGATCTGCATGATCCGGCCCACATCAGACAGCGGCGCCGGATCCTCGACCCGGACGAAAAAGGCGGGGGCGATAGCTGCGTAGCCTTCGCGCGCCAGGCGGCGACAGACATCGCGGATGTATTCGTGCACGCCGAAGATCTCCGACACCACCACGATCAGCGGGAACGGACCCTCGCCCTGCGGCCGCGCCACAAAGGCTGGAAGCTCAAAGCCGTCGGGCGAGGAATAGCGCACCGTCTCCTCGACCAACCCTTCGCCGCTCGTCGTGATCGGGTGCGCCTCCTGCGCCAGGGCGGCCACGGCGTAGCCGCCGAACAGCAGGCCGCCCAGCGCCCCCACCGTGCGACGGCTCACCCGCACGTCTTCGGCCTGCGGCCCATCCGGGCGAGTAAGTACGGTCATGGCGAAACGCTCCGTCTGGGCTGTGGTCTGAACAGTGCGCCGTCAAATCGCCCGACGTCCAGCACAGAACGCCCTAACACCTGGCCCGTCGCAGCGTCAGGTTCAGCCTGCCGCCTCCGGCCATCAGGCTCGACGACCCCGCCAACACCCGGTCGATCCCGTGGCGCGCGAGCCTAGCCGCACTCGTCAAGGCGCAGACGTCGCCGCTCTCCAACCTCAGCGAGGTGGTCCGCCCACCCTCGGCCGGCCCGATGCGGAAAACCGCCGCATCTCCCAGCGACACCGACAACGCCGGCGCCCGGAGGTCCGCCTCGTCCCGATCCTGATGCAGCCCCATGCGCGCGCCAGCCTCATACAGATTGACCAGGCAGGCGTCCGGCGGCTCGAGCCAGCCGGTCGCCGCATCCCAAAGCTGCAGCAGCACGGGCGGGATCGCCGGCCACGGCTCTCCCGTGCCGGGATGATGCGGCTGGTAGCGATAGCCTGCGCGGTCCGACACCCAGCCCAGCGGCCCGAAGTTGGTCATCCGCACAGAGAACGGGCGTCCGCCCGGCGTGGTCGGCCGGTAGAAGGGCGCGGCGGCGATCCCCGCCTCGACCTCGGCCAGCAAGGCTCGCTGCTGGTCCGGCGACAGGGCGCTCTTCCACAGGCGAAAACCGTCGATCGCGGTCGGCGTCTCGCGCAGGCAAGGGCGTTCGGATACATCCACCCCTGGCATATAGCGCAACCGCATCCCGCGTGCGCCCGTCTCGGCTCTTGCAGCCCCCCGGCCTCTTCCCATATCGGGGCCAGTCCGGAGAAACCCCGCAACGCTTGGGGCTATCCGGGATCAATCAACGCCAACCCACCTGGGGGCGGTCAAGCGCGGCGCTTCTTCAGCAAGGCCGCCGCATCGCCCGCCGCAACGGAGACTAGACCAAGCTCATGGCCAAGATCATCGGCATCGACCTCGGCACCACCAACTCCTGCGTCGCCGTCATGGACGGCAAGAATCCCAAGGTCATCGAAAACGCCGAAGGCGCTCGCACCACCCCGTCGGTGGTCGCCCTTCAGGACGGCGGCGAGACCCTGGTCGGCCAGCCGGCGCGTCGCCAGGCGGTGACCAACCCGGCCAACACCTTTTTCGCGATCAAGCGCCTGATCGGCCGCAACTTCGACGATCCGATCGTGGCCAAGGACAAGGGCATGGTGCCCTATGACATCGTCAAGGGTCCGAACGGCGACGCCTGGGTGCGCGCCCACGGCAAGGACTATTCGCCCCAGCAGATCTCGGCCTTCACCCTGACCAAGATGAAGGAGGCCGCCGAGGCCTACCTCGGCGAGAAGGTGACGCAGGCCGTCATCACCGTGCCCGCCTACTTCAACGACTCGCAGCGTCAGGCCACCAAGGACGCCGGCAAGATCGCCGGCCTTGAAGTCCTGCGCATCATCAACGAGCCGACCGCGGCGGCGCTGGCCTATGGCCTCGAGAAGAACGAAGGCCAGAAGATCGCGGTCTATGACCTCGGCGGCGGCACCTTCGACGTCTCGATCCTGGAGATCGGCGACGGCGTGTTCGAGGTGAAGTCCACCAACGGCGACACCTTCCTGGGCGGCGAGGATTTTGACGTGCGCCTGGCCGACTACCTGGCCGACGAGTTCAAGAAGGAGCAGGGCGTCGACCTGCGCCAGGACAAGCTGGCCCTGCAGCGCCTGCGCGAAGAGGCCGAAAAGGCCAAGAAGGAACTGTCCTCGACCACCCAGTACGAGGTCAATCTGCCGTTCATCACCATGAACGCATCCGGACCGCTGCACCTGAACATCAAGCTGTCGCGCGCCAAGCTGGAAGCCCTGGTCGACGACCTGGTCCAACGCACCATCGAGCCGTGCAAGAAGGCCTTGGCCGACGCCGGCCTGAAGGCTTCGGACATCGACGAAGTGGTGCTGGTCGGCGGCATGACCCGCATGCCCAAGGTGCAGGAGGCCGTGAAGGCCTTCTTCGGCAAGGAGCCGCACAAGGGCGTGAACCCCGATGAAGTCGTGGCGCTGGGCGCGGCCGTTCAGGCCGGCGTGCTGCAAGGCGACGTCAAGGACGTGCTGCTGCTGGACGTCACCCCGCTGACCCTGGGCATCGAGACCCTGGGCGGCGTCTTCACCCCGCTGATCGAGCGCAACACCACCATCCCGACCAAGAAGTCCCAGGTCTTCTCCACCGCCGACGACAATCAGAACGCGGTGACGATCCGGGTCTTCCAGGGCGAGCGCCCGATGGCGTCCGACAACAAGATGCTGGGTCAGTTCGACCTGATGGGCATCCCGCCGGCGCCGCGCGGCATGCCGCAGATCGAGGTCGCCTTCGACATCGACGCCAACGGCATCGTCAACGTCTCGGCCAAGGACAAGGCGACCAACAAGGAACAGTCGATCCGCATCCAGGCCAACGGCGGCCTGTCGGACGCCGACATCGACAAGATGGTCAAGGAAGCCGAGGCCAACGCCGCCGCCGACAAGACCCGCAAGGACCTAGTCGAAGCCCAGAACGGCGCCGACAGCCTGATCCACTCGACCGAAAAGGCTTTGGCCGAGCACGGCGACAAGGTCTCGGCCGACGACAAGACGGCGATCGAGACCGGCCTGACCGAGCTGAAGGCCGCGCGCGACGGCACGGACCCGGAAGACATCCGCGCCAAGACCAACATCCTGGTCCAGGCCTCGATGAAGCTGGGCGAAGCCATGTACGCGGCTCAGCAGGGATCGGACGACGCCGGCTCGACCCAACCCACCGACGATGGCGTGGTCGACGCCGAGTTCGAGGAAGTCTCCGACTCGGACGACAAGAAGAGCGCCTGATCCGCAACAGGTCGCTGAAATGATCGGGCCCCGCTTGTCACACGATAGGCGGGGCCCTTTCATGAAGGTTGCATCAAACGCCCCGGCGCCCATCTCAGCCGGGACGGAAGGCCCGTGTCGGCCGGCGCCCGTACAGGCGGCGCGGCCGCTGGATCGCTGAGAAACAAAGAGGACCAACGCCAGATGGCGCGTGACTATTACGAGGTTCTGGGCGTCGAGCGCACGATCGACGCGCCCGGTCTGAAGGCCGCCTACCGCAAGCTGGCCATGACCCACCACCCCGACCGCAACGGCGGCTCGGAAGAGTCGGTGACCCGGTTCAAGGAAATCTCCGAGGCCTACACCGTCCTTTCGGACGACCAGAAGCGCGCGGCCTATGACCGCTTCGGCCATGCAGGCGTGAACGGCGGCGCAGGCGGCGGCTTCGGCGGCGGGCAGCAGGGCTTTTCCGACATCAACGACATCTTCTCGCAGGTGTTCGGCGACGCCTTTGGGGACGCCTTCGGCGGGCGGCAGAACCGCAGCCAGGGCGGTCCGCGTCGTGGCTCCGACCTGCGTTACGACCTCGAGATCACCCTGGAGGAGGCGTACCGCGGAGCTGAGCGGGAAATCTCCATTCCCTCCACCGCCACCTGCGACGTCTGCGACGGGGCGGGGGCAAAGCCCGGAGCCAAGGCTTCCACCTGCCAGACCTGCCACGGGGCCGGGCGCGTGCGCCAGGCGAACGGCTTTTTCCAGGTCGAGCGCACCTGCCCCTCGTGCGGCGGCGCCGGCCAGAAGATCGCAGCGGCCGACGTCTGCACCGCCTGTCACGGCCATGGACAGGTCCGAAAGACCCGCACCCTCAGCCTGAAGGTGCCGGCCGGCGTGGACGACGGCTCGCGCATCCGCCTGTCGGGCGAAGGCGACGCCGGCCAGCGCGGCGGCCCTCGCGGCGACCTTTACGTCTTCCTGTCGGTCCAGCCGCACGAGCTGTTCGAGCGCGACAACCTGGACCTGCTGGTCACCGTGCCGGTGCCGATGACGGTGGCGGCGTTGGGCGGCGAGATCGATGCGCCCTGCCTGGTGTCCGAGGCTTGCGACGGCAACTGCAAGGCGGGCGTGACCGTGCCGGCCGGCGCCCAGACCGGCAAGACCGTGCGCATCAAGGGCAAGGGCATGCCGCACCTGAACGGCCGCGCGCGTGGCGATCTGGTGGTCGAGCTGTTCGTGGAGACGCCGACCGAGCTGACCGCCCGTCAGAAGGAGCTGATGCAGGAGCTTGCGCAGTCCTTCGGCGAGGCGCAGAACCCGCGCAACTCCAGCTTTGCTGGAAAGGCCAAACGCTTCTGGGCCGACATCCTGGGCAATCAGGACGCGGACGGATCGAAAGAGAACGCATAACGCATGTTCCACGCCGGCATCTCCGGCGCCCGGGGCCGGATGGGCCGCGCGGTGTCCCAGGTTCTCGACGCCCGAGACGACGTGGTCGTTTCGGCGCGGTTCGACTGGGGCGAGACGGCGGACCTGTCACTGTGCGACGTGGTGATCGACTTCTCGACACCGGAGGCCTCGGTGGATCTGGCTCGGCGGGCGGCGGAACAGGGCGCTCCGGCTCTGGTGATCGGCTCGACCGGCTTTTCGCCCGAGCAGGAAGCCGAGCTGGACAAGGCGGCCGAGCGCATCGCCATCGTCAGAAGCGGCAACTTCTCGCTGGGCGTGAACATCCTGATAGGCCTGGTCGAGCACGCCGCCATGCGTCTCGACGCCGCCGACTGGGACATCGAGATTTCGGAAGCCCATCATCGGCGCAAGGTCGATGCGCCGTCGGGCACCGCCTTGATGCTGGGCGAAGCCGCCGCCGCCGGGCGCGGCTCCGACCTGGAGGACCTGCGCACCGCCCCCTATGACGGCGTCGGGGGCGAGCGGGAGGCCGGACGGATCGGCTTCTCATCCACCCGCGCGGGCGGGATCGTGGGCGAGCATACCGTGCTGTTCGCCTCGGAGGACGAGGTCCTGACCCTCAGCCACTCGGCCATCGACCGCAGCCTGTTCGCCAAGGGCGCCGTGGTCGCCGCCGCCTGGGTGCGCTCGCGCCGTCCCGGCCTTTACGACATGCAGGACGTGCTGGGCTTTCGTCAGGCCTGAGCCTTACCTCAGCCGCCGACGTCGGCCGGGTCCGCGCCCCACAGGCGCGCCGGTCAAGAGCGACTTCAGTACAAAGAAGATCGCGATCACGATCAGATAGCCGAGGAACAGCGCCGCCGCGCCGATCCAGAAGTCGGTTGAAAGCACGTCAGGCAAGGCGAACGATCCGCCGCGCGCCAGCGGCAGCATGGCCAGGAACAGCAGGTGCACCACCACGGCGCCCAGCGCGGAGAACGCCAGCCGCCGCCAGGAGGACGTCATCAGCGCCGCGGCCAGCGCGATCACCAGGCCCAGCGCCTGATTGACCCCGTCGAACCCCGCCCCCGCCAGCGAGAAGACGCCGCTCAGGGCCTCGATGATCCGATCCACCAGAGCTTCCATCGCCTATTGCCCTGTCGATCCAAAGCCGCCCGCGCCGCGCGCGGTCTGATCCAGCGCCTCCACCTCGACCCACTCGGCCCGCTCGTGCCGGGCGATCACCAGTTGGGCGATCCGCTCGCCGCGCCGGATCACGAAGGGCTCGCCGCCGATGTTGGCCAGGATCACCCCGACTTCGCCGCGATAGTCGCTGTCCACCGTTCCCGGCGCATTGGGGCAGATGATCCCGTGCTTCAGCGCCAGCCCCGAGCGCGCCCGAACCTGGGCCTCGAACCCCGGCTGCAGCGCGATCCGAAAGCCGGTCGGAACCAGCACCCGCCCGCCCGGCTCCAGCACCAGCGGCTGGTCGTCCGCCACCGCCGCCCGCAGGTCCATGCCGGCCGAGCCGCTCGTCTCATAGGCCGGAAGCGGCAGCCCCTCGGCGTGCGGCAGGCGCTCTAGCTGGACAGCGGTCATCGGTCCTCCTTCAGATGTTCGACGATGCGAGCGACCAACGCCCGCGCGATCTCGACCTTGGACTGGCGCGGCCAGCTTTCGGCCCCGTCCGCCGTCACCAGCGTCACCGCATTGCCGTCCGAGCCGAACACGTCCTCGGACACATCGTTGCCGACGATCCAGTCGCAGCCCTTCCTCGACAGCTTGGCGCGGGCGTTCGCCTCAAGGTTCCCCGTCTCGGCGGCGAAGCCGATGACCAATGAGGGACGTTGCGGACCCGGCGCGGCGACGCCTTTCAGAATGTCGGGGTTCTCGATCAGGTCCAGGGTCGGTGGCCCGCCCGGCCCCTTCTTGATCTTGCCGCCCGCGATGGTGTCCACGCGCCAGTCGGCCACGGCGGCGGACAGCACGGCGATATCGGCCGGCAGCGCCGCCTCAACCGCCGCCTTCATCTCCAGCGCGGTTTCCACGTCGATGCGACGCACGCCCGCGGGCGCCGCCAGCGCGGTCGGCCCCGACACCAGCGTCACCTCGCACCCTTGGTCCGCCAGCGCCCGGGCGATCGCATAGCCCTGCTTGCCGCTGGAGCGATTGGTCAGGCCCCGCACCGGATCGATGGGCTCGAACGTCGGACCGGCGGTGATCACCGCGCGTCGACCTTCAAGCCGCCGCTCGCCCCCGATCAGATCGACGATGGCCTGAAGGATCGCCGGCGGTTCGGCCAGCCGCCCAGGGCCGTATTCGCCGCACGCCATCTCGCCATCGTCCGGCCCGACCACGGCGGCGGCGTGGAAGCCGGAAAAGCCGCGCAACCGCGCCATGTTCGCCTTGACCGCCGGATGCTCCCACATGCGCACGTTCATCGCCGGCGCCCACAGCACCCGCTTGTCGGTGGCGATCAGGGTGGTTGAGGCCAGATCGTCGGCCAGGCCGTTCGCCGCCCGGGCGATCAGGCTCGCCGTCGCCGGCGCCACGACCACCAGGTCGGCCCAGCGCGACAGCTCGATATGCCCCATGGTGGTTTCTTCATCGGGCAGGAACAGGCCCTGGCGCACCGGATGGCCGCTCAGAGCCGCCAGCGACAAAGGCGTCACGAACTCCGCCGCGGCCTGCGTCAGGATCACCCGCACGGCGCCGCCCGCCTTGCGGATCAGCCGCACCAGCTCCAGCGCCTTGTAGGCCGCGATCCCGCCGCCCACGATCAGCAGCACCTTGCGGTCGGAAAGCGGGAGCGGGGTCATGCCTCCTGTTTTAGCCGCGCGAACTGGGCCGCGCAAAAGATCATTGCTGGATCGGCGCACGTGTGGATAAGCTTACCCGGGGTTTTGGGATGAGGGGGATCATGACCATTCGTATCGTCGCGCTCGCGGCTGCCGGCCTTGCGCTCTCGGGGCTGGCTGCCTGTGGCGAGCCATCGGCCGTCGAAACGAGAGATCGCGCCGCATCCGCCGCTGAAACCCTTGTCGGCGGGGACGCAGAGGCGGCCGACGCCTCCGCCATGGACGCTCCGATCGAAAAGGCCGCCGTCACCGCCAATCGCAGCGAAAGCGCGAACGACAAGGTCACGCGCCTGTATGAGCGCAACGGCTCCGCCTTTGGCGCCAAGTCGGCCGAAGAGTACGCCGACAAGATCGAAGCCTTCACCCGCCGCCCGCCCAAGGACGCCGAAACGGTGAAGCGCGCCAATGGCGACACCCTGATCTATCAAGCCTCGACCAACACCTTCGCCGTGGTCGCCCGCAACGGCACCCCGCGTACCATGTTCAAGCCCGACGACGGCCCCGCCTACTGGGCCGAGCAAAAGGAGCGAGCGCCCACCTTCGGTCAGCGCCGCTCCTCCAGCCGCGACGAGGGCTGACGGCGCGTCCGGCAAGGCGTAAAGCGGCGGGATGACGCACGTCCCGCCCTCGCCTCGCCGCCCGCTGAAGACCGCGCTGATCTACGATTTCGACGGGACGCTGGCGCGCGGCAACATGCAGGAGGTCAGCTTCATCCCGTCGGTCGGGATGAGCATCGGCGACTTCTGGAACGAGGCCGAACGCCTGACCCAGGCCGCCGACGGCGACGGCATCCTGATGTACATGCAGCTGATGCTGCATCACGCCCGCCAGAACGGTGCGCCGATCACGCGCGAGACCCTGCGCGATCACGGCCGTGAGGTGGCGCTGTTCGAAGGGCTGAAGGACCTTTCGTGGTTCGAGCGCATGAACGCCTTCGGCGCCCGGTACGATCTGGAGATCGAGCACTACATCGTCTCGGCCGGCCTGGAGGAGATGATCGAGGGCACGCCGATCCGCCCCGCACTGACGCACGTCTTCGCCTCTCACTACGTCTATGACGACAAGGGCGAGGCCGCCTGGCCGGCCGTGGGCGTCAACTACACCACCAAGACCCAGTACCTGTTCCGCATCAACAAGGGCGTGCGCAATCACTGGGAGCACGAGCGCATCAACCACTTTATTCCCGACGACGAACGGCCGATCCCGTTCGATCGGATGATCTTCATCGGCGACGGCGACACCGACGTGCCGACCATGAAGATGATGCACACCAAGGGGGGCTTTTCGATCGCGGTCTATGATCCGCGCTCCAACGAACGGGACCAGAAAAAGGTCTACAGCCTGATCTCCGAGGATCGGGTCAACTTCGTCGCCGCCGCCGACTATCGCGAGGGTTCGGCGCTGGACCTGATCGTCAAGGGGCTGATCGGGCGCATCGCCATCAATGAGGGGGCGATGCCTGCGGACGCGCGTTGACCCGCGCGGGGCTTTCCGCTATAGCCGCGCGCTCTTGAGATTTCCGCGCCGTGGACAGGTGGTCTGCGGCGTTTCCGCATCATAGGTTTGACGATGGCCAACAACCCCGGCGCCCGCAAGGCGATCCGCAAGATCGAAGCCCGGACGCAAGTGAACAAGGCGCGCCGTTCGCGCGTCCGCACCTACCTGCGCAAGTTCCAGGAAGCCGTGACCGGCGGCAACGCCGACACCGCCAAGGCCGCCTTCATCGAGGCCCAGTCGGAACTGATGCGCGCCGTGTCCAAGGGCGTGGTCCATAAGAACACCGGCTCGCGCAAGGTCTCGCGCCTGGCCGCCCAGCTGAAGAAGATGTCGGCTGCGGCCTGACGCTCTTCGGGGCGGGCTCGCCCCAGGCTGCAGACATTTCGAACCGGCGGTCGCTCCTGCGGCCGCCGGTTTTCGTTATTGAGCCGTCGTGCCGCCGTCGATCTTGAACTCGGCCCCGGTGACGAAGCGGCTCTCGTCCGACGCCAGATAGAGCACGCAATAGGCCACATCGTCCGGCTCTCCGATCCGCTTCAGCGGAATGCCGCGCGCCAGCCGCTCGTGCGCCCGAGCCTCGTCGCCGCCGGCCATGGCGGTGAAGGGATCCAGGATCGGCGTTCGGATGAACACCGGATGCACCGAGTTGCAGCGCACGTTCCAGTCGTTCTTGGCCGCCTCCAGCGCCACCGTCTTTGTGTACATCCAGACGCCGGCCTTTGTCGCATTGTAGGCGCCCATGCCCGGCGCCGCGACCAGGCCCGCCAGCGACGATATGTTGACGATGGAGGCCGGCGCCGCCTGTCTCAGATGCGGCATGGCGTGCTTGCAGCCCAGCATCACCGATCGCAGATTGATCTCGAACTGCCGCTGCCAGTTCTCGACCGTGTCATCCTCCGCGAACGCCAGCGGCCCGCCCACGCCGGCATTGTTGACCAAGACGGACAGGCCGCCCAGCTCGCGCGCGGCTACTTCCACCACCCGCGCCCAATCGTCTTCGCCGCGTACGTCGTGAGCGTAGGCGACGGCCGCGCCCGCGATCTCGGCGTTGATCGCATTCGCCAGCCGCTCGGCCGCCGCGCCGTCGATGTCGCTGATGGCGACGCGTGCGCCCTCGCGCGCCATCATCCAGGCCATGGCCTGACCCAAGCCGCCAGCGCCGCCGGTGATCAGGACACGCTTGCCCGCGACCCGGCCGCTCATTCGCGCACGCCCGCGCCTTGCGCCGCCTCGTCGATGAAGCGCGCCATGCGCACGTCCTTGTCCGTCACCCCGCCGGCGTCGTGCGTGGTCAGCAGCACCTCGACGCGGTCGTAGACGTTCGACCATTCGGGATGGTGATCCATCTTCTCGGCCAGCAGAGCCACCCGGCTCATGAAGCCGAAGGCGGCGTTGAAGTCGGCGAAGCGCAACGCCCGCACGATAGCAGGTCGGTCCCCGTCGTGTGCGCTCCAGGCGGGAAGCTGCGTCAGCGCGTGTTGCAACTCCATAGGTGCGTCGGTCATGGCGGTTCCTCTCAGCCGGTTTCCCAAAGGCGTAGCCCGCGTCGTCCCATGCGCCAAGCCTGCTGGCGGGATGGGGCCAAACGTCCGGATGACGGCGGCGCGGCGAGCGGCTAAACCCCTTCCCATGAGCGACGCCGCCCCTCCCCCTCCCGGCCCCGACGCCGCGCCTTCAGGCAAGACATCGTCCTTTGGCTTTCGCGATGTGGATGCACGCGAAAAGGTGCGCATGGTGCGCGGCGTGTTCGACTCGGTCGCCTCCAACTACGACCTGATGAACGACCTGATGAGCGCGGGCGTCCATCGGCTGTGGAAGGACGCCGCCGCCGCCAAGCTGAACCCGCGCCCGGGCGAGACGATCCTGGACGTGGCCGGCGGCACCGGCGACATGGCCCGACGCTATTCCAGAATGGCGCGCGCGGCGCAGGAGCGGCGCGGAGGCGACGACGCTTCCGTCATCGTGCTCGATTACAACGCCGAGATGATCCTCAACGGCGTGCTGAAGAACAGTGCGCCCGAGATGCAATGGACGGTCGGCGACGCCATGGCCCTGCCGCTGCCGGACGCCAGCGTCGACGCCTATTCCATCAGCTTCGGCATCCGCAACGTCGCGGACGTCGACCAGGCGCTGCGCGAGGCGCGTCGCGTGCTGAAGCCCGGTGGCCGTTTTCTGTGTCTGGAGTTCTCGCGTCCCACGACAGGCGTGATCCGCCGCGCTTATGACGCCTGGTCGTTCAACGCCATTCCCCGCATCGGCCAGTGGGTGGCCAAGGACCGTGACAGCTATCAGTACCTGGTCGAAAGCATCCGCCGCTTTCCGGACCAGCCGACGTTCAAGGCCATGATCGAGCAGGCGGGCTTCAGCCGCGTCTCGGTGACCAACCTGTCCGGCGGCGTGGCGGCCATTCACCACGGGTGGGCCATCTGACCCCGCGCCCGCCTTATCGCACGGCCCCAGAGCCGCCGCCGGCGATGCCGGTGAACGACCCGGTCGGCTCGCTGCTGCGTCTGATCGGCTGGCTGTGGGTGCTGGTGCGTCATGACGCCCTGATCCCGCGCGAGGCCACGCCGCTGCTGCCCCGCTGGGCGCGCCCGTTCGCGCAGCTTATCCAGATGTTCGCCACGCGCGAAGGCAAGCTGGGACGACCAGGCGAGCGCGTCGGCAAGGCGTTCGAGAACCTCGGACCGGTCGCGATCAAGCTGGGCCAGGTGCTGGCCACCCGCGCCGACATCTTCGGCCTCCAGTTCGCGCGCGACCTGGGTCGCCTGAAGGACCGCCTGCCGCCCTTCCCGCTGGAGGAGGCCCGGCGCGAGATCGAACGTTCGCTGGGCCGACCGGTCGAGGCGCTGTTCATCGACCTGGGCCAGCCCGTCGCCGCCGCCTCCCTGGCCCAGGCCCATCCCGCGCACCTGGCCGACGGGCGGCGCGTGGCGGTCAAGGTGCTGCGCCCGGGCGTGGAGCGGCGGGTGTCGCACGGCCTGGACGCCATGCGGCTGGCGGCGCGTCTTGTGCATCGCCTGATCCCGCTGGCCCGCCGGCTCGAGCCGGAAGCCTTTGTCGAGACCATCGCCCGCTCGCTGGAGTTGGAACTCGATATGCGGCTGGAGGCGGCCGCCGCTTCCGAGATGGCCGAGGTCATGGCCAAGGACGGCTACATGTCCGCCCCCGCCGTGGTCTGGGACGGGGTCGGCAAGCGCGTGCTGACGCTGGAATGGGCGCCCGGCACGCCCATGACCGATCCGGCGCTGATCGACCTGCCCGGTCTCGACAAGGATCAGCTGGCCGACAATGTGGTGCGCGCCTTTCTGGTCCAGGCGCTGGATCACGGCGCCTTTCACGCCGACCTTCACGAAGGCAATCTGTTCGCCAGCGCCCCAGCGCACCTGACCGCCATCGATTTCGGCATCGTCGGGCGGCTGGGCCCGGCCGAGCGCCGCTACCTGGCCGAAATCCTGTGGGGCTTCATCTCGCGCGATTACGACCGCATCGCCCGGGTGCATTTCGAGGCCGGCTACGTCCCGCCGCAGCATTCGGTCGAAGCCTTCGCCCAGGCCCTGCGCGCGGTGGGTGAGCCGGTGATCGGCCGCGCCGCCAGCCAGGTCTCGATGGGCCGGCTGCTGGGTCAGCTGTTCGAGATCACCGCCCTGTTCGACATGCACCTGCGGCCCGAGCTGATCCTGCTGCAGAAGACCATGGTCTCCGTCGAAGGCGTCGCCCGCCGGCTGAATCCCGACCACGACCTGTGGAAGGCCGCCCAACCGGTGGTCGAACGCTGGATCCGCCGCGAGCTGGGTCCGCAGGCTCAGGCGCGGGATGCTCTGCAGGACTTTCTGGCCGCCGCCCGCGCCCTGTCGCGGCGCATCCAGGAGGAGCCGGAGGTCCGCACCGTGGTCATCGAAAAGCCCCGAACCGCGCCTTGGCTGGCGGCCTGCGTGATCGTGGCGACCGTCGCCTCGCTCGGCGCCTTCGCCCTGGCCCTGTGGCCGCACCTGTCCTGACCGCCGGAGCCGACATGAAGACCCTGCTGATCGCCGCCGCCCTCCTCGCCGCGCCTCTCCCCGTCATGGCCCAGAGCGTCGCGGCCGGAGCGGTGCCCAACAGCTTCGATGGACCGCAAGCCGCGACGCCTCAGACCGCCGCGCCACAGGCAGCCGCTCCCGCCGCGCAGGCGCCCGACACCGCACGCGCCGAGACCGCGCTTCGCGAGGTCATCGTCGCGGCTCAGGGCGCCGGATTTGACTACAGCGACTTCACGTCGGACCTCGGCACGAAGATCAAGGCTCAGGAGGCGCAGGTCCTGCCGCTGATCAAGAGCTTCGGCGCCATCAAGACTGTGGAGGCGCGCGGCCAGGAGAACGGCGCCGACCTGTTCCGCGTCACCTTCGACAACCAGGTCACGGAATGGCTGATCGGCTTCGACGCCGACAACAAGATCGCCCTGCTGCTGTTCCGCCCGGCCGAAAGCTGAGGCTCAGTCCAGCCGGGGCTTGCCGCGCCCGCTCTTGATGCTGGACCGACTGGCCTTGGCCACCAGGCGCCGTTCCTTCGAGGCACGCGTCGGCCGCGTCGGCACGCGATAGGTCGGCGCCACGGCGGCCTTGTCGACCATGGCCTGCAATCGCTCAATGGCGTCGGCGCGATTGCGCTCCTGGCTGCGAAAGCGCGTGGCGGTGATGACGATGACCCCGTCCAGCGTCAGCCGACTGCCCGCCAGCTTCATCAGTCGCGCGCGCTGTCCCTCGCTCAGCGAAGGCGAGTTGCGGACGTCGAACCGCATCTGCACGGCGGTCGAGACCTTGTTGACGTTCTGACCGCCCGGTCCGCCGGCGCGAAAGAAGCGAAACTCCAGCTCCTCCTCCGGGATCGTCGTCATGATCCGGCGCGCCTCGCCCGCACCACCGCCTGATCCAGCGCCTGCAAGAAGCGCGAGCGATCGGCGGCGGAAAACGGCGGCGGGCCGGAGGTGGCGACGCCCATCGAGCGCAGATGCTCGCCCACCATCCTTCCGGCCAGGGCCGAGCCGATGCTGTCAGGCGTGAACGGCTGCCCGTTGGCCTTGAGCGCCTGCGCGCCCGCCTTCAGGCACCGGTCGGCCAGCGGAATATCGGCGGTGATCACCACATCGCCCGGGACGGCGCGCTCGGCGATCCAGTCGTCGGCCACGTCGGGACCGGCGTCCACCACCACCTGCTCGATCAGGGGCTCGCCGCGTGGGACCTGCATCCAGGCGTTGGAAACCACAAAGACCTTGAGGCCGTAGCGTCGCGCGACGCGATACACCTCCTCCTTCACCGGGCAGGCGTCGGCGTCGATGAAGAGGGTGGTCATGCCCGGAGGCTTAGCGCGTGCAAAGTCCGACGTCATCTCTCCTCCCCATCAAGGATGGGGAGGTGGCGCGAGGCGCAAGCGTCGTGACGGAGGGGTCTGCATCCGCCGCGGAGATCCCCTCCGTCCCGTCGGCTGTCGCCGCCGATCCACCTCCCCATCCGCTTCGCGGACAGGGAGGAGAGTGTTCATCAGTTGCGATAGGCCGGCGGCATCGGCGTCTGCTGCCGATAGCGGTCGCGCAGCAGGAGGTTGCGGGCTTCCAGCGGCTGCTCCACGCCATCCACGAATACCGCCGAGGGCTGGCTCAGCGGCTCCAGCGGATCGCCGGACCACACCACCACATCGCCGGCGGCGCCCGGCGCGATCTGACCGAACTGGCCCGCCATGCCGAAGATGCGCGCCGGATTGACCGTGATCGCCGCGATGGCCGAGGCATAGGGCAGCCCGTGCGACACGGCGTTGCCGGCGTTGTAGCGGGTCTCGCGCGCGCGGTGGGTCGAGCCCTCGTTGCCCTTGATGGCGATCACCACCCCGGCCGCATCCAGCGCCGCCGCATTCTCCATGCGCGCGGCGCGGACCTCGAAGTTGGCCGGCAGGTTGGACACGGGATTGAGCAGCACCGGCACGTTCGCCGCCGCGATGTCGGAAGCGACCAGCCAGCCTTCCTCCGCGCCGTCCAGGATCAGCTTGACCCCTTCCTCGCGCGCCAGCCGCAGGACCTGCTGGATGTCGGAGGCGCGGTGCACGGTGACGATCAGCGGCATGTCGCCGTTGGCCACGGGGATCAGCGCCTCCAGATCGGCGCGCGATAGCATCAGGTCGCGCAGGCCCGCCCGCTCATACGCCGACTTGTTGCGGGCGTAGAGCCGCACCTCCGCCAGGGTTTCCTTAAACAGGGTGTATTCGGCGCCGCGTGCGCCGCCGGCCACGCCGGCCCCGGCCTCGCCGAACGGCGCTGTCATGGCGACCCGCGACTTGACCAGGATGTCGGTTCCGCGCCCCAGGTGGATCACCGCCGCCTGGCCCCCGAACAGGCCGGGCGTATGATAGCCGCCTTCGCCCGCCCCCGCCGTGTCATGCTCGTGCACATGGCCGCCGGACGATCCGGAATGTTGGGGCACCACCACCGCACGCGTGACGCCGCCCAGCCGCGCGACCGGCAGGGTGAAGGACCAGGGATCCAATCCATAGGAGACGTCAAAGGCGGCGCTGAGGGTATTCGACCGGTTGGCCAGGTCGTTGGTCCCGCCGATCGAGCCGACTTCCGATCCCGCGAGGCCGGAATCCACCGCGACGAAGCCCGGCGCGACAACCTTGCCGGCCGCGTCGATCACGCGGGCGCCGGCAGGCGCGCCGCCCTGGCCCACCGAGACCACCCGGCCGTTGGAGATCACCACCGTGCCGTTCTCGACCACCGAGGTTCCGGTCAGCACTCGACCGCCGACAATGGCGACCGTCTCCTGCGCCAGCGCCGGAAGGGCGAGCGCCAGCGAAGCGACTGCGCCCATGACGATTTGCGAAATGCGCATCAGCGGGCTCCTTCGCGGACGTTGGCGGCCGATTGGCCATAGCCGGGCTGGCCCAGCTCGAAGTCGCTGGTCGGCTGATAGGCCGGGTTGCTCCGGTCGAAAGCCAGGCCGCCATCGACGAACACCTGGTCGGCGCGGGCATAGACCGAGAAGGGATCGGCGCTCCAGATCACCACATCGGCGCGTTTTCCGGGCTCCAGCGAGCCGGTCTCCTTGTCGATGCCGATAGCCTTGGCGGCGTTCAGGGTGAACCAGCGCACGGCGTGCTCTTCGGAGATGTTCAGTCCCGCGCGACGGCCGGCCGACAGGGCGGCGGCCGCCTCCTGGTTCAGACGCTGGGTCAGTTCGGCGTCGTCGGAGTGGATCACCGCGCAGCCGCCCTCGGCCGCATCCACCAAGGCGGCGTTCTCCTCGATGCCGTCGAGCGCCTCCATCTTGAAGCCCCACCAGCCCGTCCAGATGGCCGCGCAGATGCCGGCCTGCGCCAGCTGCGGCGCCAGCTTGTAGGCCTCGGTCGCGTGATGAAAGGTGGTGATGCGGTAGTCGAACTCCTTGGCCAGATCCATCATCAGCGCCATCTCGTCGGCGCGGTAGCAGTGGTTCTGGATCAGGATCGAGCCGTCGAGCACGCCCGTCAGCGTCTCGTTCTGAAGGTTGCGGGTCGGCGGCGAACCGTCGCCGTCCTCGCGCCACTTGTCCCACTTGGCCTTGTAGTCGCGCGCGGCGATGAAGGCGGCGCGATAACCGGCCATGTTGCCCATGCCGGTCGCCGGGCTCTGGTTGCGGCCGCCATAGACGCGCGACGGGTTCTCGCCGCAGGCCATCTTCACCGTATAGGGCGCGCCGGGGAACTTCATGCCCTGCATGGTGATGGACGGCACGTTGCGGATGGTCACGCCGCGTCCGCCGAACAGGTTCGCCGAGCCGGGCAGGATGTGCATGGTCGTGACGCCGCCCGCCCGGGCGGTGTTGAAGCCCGGATCCTGCGGCCACAGCGAATGCTCGGCCCAGACCTGCGCCGTGTTCGGGCTGGTGGCCTCGTTGCCGTCGCTCATCCCCTGCACGCCGGGCGAGGGATAGACGCCAAGGTGGCTGTGCACGTCGATGACGCCGGGGGTGACATAGCGGCCGCGCGCATCCACCACCCGGTGACCGGCCGGCGTCGGCGTCGAGGCGTCGCCCACCGCCGCCACCCGGCCGTCGGTCACGATCACCACGCCGTTGTCGATCCTGGCGCCCGTGCCGGTCAGCACGGTTGCGCCGACGATGGCCATGTTCTCGCGCGGCAGCGGCCGGTAGGTCGAGGGATAGGGATCGGGATTGGCCGAGGCGTCCAAGCCGGGGGCCAGGGCCTCGCGCTCCGTCTCAGGCTCCGTCTCGCTTCCGCCGCCGGTCGTGGCGCAGGCCGATGCGCCCAACACGGCGCAGGCCAGGGCCGCAAGGCTCGCGCCCCGCAGAACATGTCCGATCATCAAAGCCCCTCGATCTCCGCCAGCCCGGCGGCTCACTGAATAGTGGGGAGCATAGAAGCGGCAACGGCCGAAGCCGTCAAAGCGTTTCGGATCTTTCCTCTCCATCGGAGATGGGGAGGTGGATCGACGGCGACAGCCGGCGAGACGGAGGGGTTTTGCGCCATGACCTCAACCCCTCCGTCACGAGGCGATTCGCCTCGCGACACCTCCCCATCGGAGATGGGGAGGAGAGCGGTTCAGCCGATCAGTCCAGCGCCGTCAGCAGCTCAGGCACGGCGGTCTTGTAGTCGGCGACCCAGCCGTAGTCGGCGATCTGGAAGATCGGCGCATCGGCGTCCTTGTTGATGGCGACGATGGTCTTGGAGTCCTTCATCCCCGCCAGGTGCTGGATGGCGCCGGAGATGCCGACGGCGATGTAGAGCGCCGGGGCCACCACCTTGCCGGTCTGGCCGACCTGATAATCGTTGGGCGCATAGCCCGCATCGACGGCTGCGCGGCTGGCGCCCACAGCGGCGCCCAGCTTGTCCGCCAGGGGCTCGATCACGGCGTGGAACTCTTCGGCCGAGCCGAGCGCGCGACCTCCCGAGACGATGATCTTGGCCGCGCCCAGTTCGGGGCGGTCCGACTGGACCTTTTCCTCGCCGACGAACGTCGTCTTGGGCGCATCGGCGCCCGTCACGCTCTCGACCGAGGCCGAGCCGCCTTCTTCCGCCGCCTTGAAGGCGGTGGGCCGCACGGTGATCACCTTCTTGGCGTCCGAGGTCTGGATCGTCTCCAGCGCATTGCCGGCGTAGATCGGGCGCACAAAGGTGTCGGGCGAGACCACCTCGACGATGTCGGAAATCGGCGCAACGTCCAGCTTGGCCGCGATGCGCGGAGCGAAGTTCTTGCCGTCATTGGTGGAGGGCGACAGGATCGCATCGTAGCCGTCGGCCAGCGGCAGCACCGTGGCCTCGACGGCCTCCGCCAGCGTCTGGCCCAGACCGGCGCTTTCCGCCAGCAGCACCTTGCGCACGCCCGAAATCTTGGCTGCGGCGTCGGCGACGGTCTGCGCGCCCTGGCCCACCACCAGGACGTCGACGTCGCCGCCCAGGCTCAAAGCGGCCGTCACGGTCTTGTGCGTAGTGTCGCGAACGGCCGAGCCGTCGTGATCGGCGATAACAAGAACGGCCATCTTACAGCACTCCCGCTTCGTTCTTGAGCTTCATGACAAGGTCGGCGGCGTCGGTGACCTTGACGCCCGCCGAACGCTTGGCCGGCTCTGTGACCTTGAGGACCGAAAGACGCGGCGCGAGATCGACGCCATAGTCAGCGGCGGCCTTGGTCGCGATCTCCTTCTTCTTGGCCTTCATGATGTTGGGCAGGGACGCATAGCGCGGCGTGTTGAGCCGCAGGTCCACCGTCACCACCGCCGGCAGGGCCGCGGCGATGGTCTGCAGGCCGCCATCGACTTCCCGCGTCACCGTGGCCTTGCCGTCGGCGATCTCGATCTTCGAGGCGAAGGTCGCCTGCGGCCAATCCAGCAGGGCGGCCAGCATCTGACCGACCGCATTGTTGTCGCCGTCGATGGACTGCTTGCCCATCAGCACCAGGTCGGGCTTCTCCTCATCGACCACGGCCTTCAGCAGCTTGGCCACTGCCAACGGCTCCAGGTCGGAGTCCGCGTTGATCAGTATGCCCCGGTCCGCGCCCATGGCCAGCGCCGTGCGGATCGTCTCCTGCGCCTGGGTCACGCCGATGGAGACCACCACGATCTCAGACGCCGTGCCGGCGGCGTGATGCTCCTTGCCTTCCTTCAGGCGCACGGCCTCTTCGACGGCGATCTCGTCAAAGGGGTTCATGCTCATCTTGACGTTGGCCAGATCGACGCCCGTCTGGTCCGCCTTCACGCGCGCCTTGACGTTGTAGTCGATCACCCGCTTGACCGGGACGAGTACCTTCATGGGTTTATCCGTGAAATCGCCTGAATATCGTGGCAGGGACATGGAGCGGCCCGCCGGGCCTGTCAACGTAACGCCGCGTCAAGCTCAGAGGCTCCTCTGCGGCTTCAGATCGGCGATGTGGATCGGAAAATGAAGCGCTTCCTGACCTTTCCTCGCCTCAGCCTGCTGTTCCTGGCCCTGTTCGGCCTGTCGGTCGCGGGCGTGTTCGTGCTGCAGACCTATTGGCTCGATCCCGGCAAGCGCTGCGAGGCGGCCGGCAGCTGGTACGACGTTGAAAGCCGCACCTGCGCCAAGCCGATCTACATCCCCGACATCACCGGCCGTCCCGCCGGCGTCAGCCGCGCCGAAGCTTCCAACGCCAAGAACCGGGAGCTGATCGAACTGGAGGACGAGGTCGCCCGCCAGCAGCGCGCCCTGCGTGAACAGGTCGCCCGCGAGAAGGCGCAGATCCAGAACCGTCAGGCGCAGTAGCGCCTATCGCGTCGCACCCGGCTTCCACAGCACGTCGCCGGCGCCATTGGCGTTGGCGCGCCGGGCGGCCACGAACAGATGGTCAGAGAGCCGGTTCAGATAGCGTACCGCCTCCGGATTGACCGCCTCGCCCGCTTCCATCAGGCGCACGGCGTCGCGCTCGGCCCGACGGCAGACGGTGCGCGCCAGGTGAAGATGCGCCGACAAGGGTGCGCCGCCGGGCAGGATAAAGCTGTCCAGAGCCTTCAGGCTCTCGTTCATCCAGTCAATTTCGCCTTCGAGCCGGTCGATCTGCGACGGGACGATCCGCAGCGCCTCCCATTTCGGCGGCGGGTCCAGCGGCGTGGCGAGGTCGGCGCCGAGATCGAACAGCTCGTTCTGAATGCGGCCCAGCATGGCGTCGATGCGATCGTTCTGGCCGCTGTGCAGACGCGCCACGCCGAGCACCGCGTTCAGTTCGTCCACTGTCCCGTAGGCCTCGACCCGGGCATCGCTCTTGGACACGGGAGCGCCTGACGCCAGCCGCGTCTCTCCGTCATCGCCGGTGCGGGTGTAGATGCGGTTCAGCACGACCATCGGATCAGCTCCCGCTTGTCGCCTTCCAAAGAAGGCCGCCCATCAGCAACACCACCGCCACGGCCTGGAGCATGACCCGCAGCCGCATCAGCCGGTTCGAGTTCGACCGGGCGTAGTCGCCGCCGCGATACAGCGAATACAGGCCAAACCCCAGGGTGACCGCCACCGCCGCGACCGCGATCAGGATGATGATGTCGAACGGCTCCATGCCGCAAGCTGTAGGCCCAGGATGCGCCGCACGCCAGCACCTCGGTCACAGAACGGCGCTCGACTAAGTCCTTGGTCACCTTTGCCGTTCATCATGCGGGTTCTCCCCGCCTTCAGGACCGCCATGACCGACCGCGCCGTTCGCAATCTTGATCACCTGCGACGATCGGCGTCGACGGCCCGTGTGCTCAACCTGCTGCGCGTCTGGGAACGGCATGGCGACAGCCGCGACGATGGCGGCGCCCGCACGGCGGAATGGGCGGAACGGCCGATGTTTCGCTCACAGGCGTTAAATCGCTCGCTGATCATCAAGCACCGGCTCCGACGCAACGAGTTCGACCTGTTCACCGGCCGCCGCCAGGTGGCGACAAAGGTGGTGGTGCCGATCGACGAGGCCGACCTGAAGACCGGCGGCCGCTATGTCTTCGTCAACCAGATCGGGTTCGAACGCTCGATCACCGAGGCGTTCGGCCTTCAGCCGGATCATCCGGACATTGAGACCCTGCGCCTGATCGACAAGCTGCCGTCGCTGGACCCGTTTCTGCTGCGCGAGCAGTTACGGCGCTCCGGCCAGGATCCCGCCGACTGCTACTTTTCCATATCGGACGGCGATCTGCTGCAGATGACCGAGTTCGTCCGCCGCCAGATCGAACCGCTGGTGACGCTGAGCCTGGACGATGACACCGTCGCGGTGGCCTCGGAATCGGCTGCACGCATGACGGCGAAGATCCTGTCGAACGCGCCCGGCAATCAGCTGGACGCGCTTCGCGAAACCCTGCGTCTGGCGCCCGAACAGTACGAAGAGGGCGTCTTCTGCTGGAAGGGCTTCCTCTATTACAAATGGAGCCTGTCGCGCGTCATGGGGGACGTGGCGACGGTGGCCGAGGCCGTGCGAACCGTTCAGCCCGCCGGCAAGCTGGACCAGCCTTCGCGCGAGTACCTGACGCGCAGCCGCGAGGTGCTGCGTGCGCGCATCATCCGGACCTGCGACGAAGTGGCCAGGACGCTGAGGATCTATGACGACGCCTATGAGAACCTGACGGTGCATGGCCGCCCGACCGCCTTCAGGGACTTCCTGCTGGACGCCCCCGCTATGTTCAGTCGACTGGGCGACCAGCTGGGCGCGATCCAGCACATCGTGTCCTACTGGCATTTCCGCTTTGCCCCTGGCGCGGCCCAGGTGCAGGTGGAAGAACTGATCGACATCTTCATGGATTTCGAGACCAGCCTGCTCGGCCGCGACGAGTTCGCCGAAACCTCGAGCTTTCTCGCCGCCTGATCCCGAAACGAAAAAGGCCGGCGTTTCCGCCGGCCTTTCGTCCACCTGATGAAGCGTGGATCAGTAGCGGTAGTGCTCGGGCTTGAACGGCCCTTCGACCGGCACCGAGATATAGGACGCCTGGTCCGGCTTCAGCTGCGTCAGCTTGGCGCCCAGCTTGGCCAGGTGCAGGAAGGCGACCTTCTCGTCCAGGTGCTTGGGCAGGGTGTAGACCTGCTTTTCGTACTTGGCGGCGTTGGTCCACAACTCGATCTGGGCCAGCGTCTGGTTGGTGAAGGACGCCGACATCACGAACGACGGGTGGCCCGTGGCGTTGCCCAGGTTCACCAGGCGGCCTTCCGACAGCAGGATGATCTTGTTGCCGTCCGGGAACTCGATGTGGTGGACCTGGGGCTTGATCTCGTCCCACTTGAAGTTTTTCAGGCCGGCGACCTGAATCTCGGAATCGAAGTGGCCGATGTTGCAGACGATGGCGTTGTTCCGCATCTTCCGCATGTGATCGACGGTGATCACATCCTTGTTGCCGGTGGCGGTGACGAAGATGTCCGCCTTGTCGCAGACGTCGTCCAGGGTCTGGACGTCATAGCCTTCCATCGCCGCCTGCAGCGCGCAGATGGGGTCGATTTCGGTAACGATCACGCGGGCGCCGCCCTGACGCAGCGAAGCGGCCGAACCCTTGCCCACGTCGCCATAGCCGCAGACCACTGCCACCTTGCCCGACAGCATCACGTCGGTGCCGCGACGGATCGCGTCGACCAGCGATTCACGGCAGCCGTACAGGTTGTCGAACTTGGACTTGGTGACGCTGTCGTTGACGTTGATGGCGGGGAACGGCAGTTCGCCGCGTTCGGCCATCTGGTACAGGCGGTGCACGCCGGTGGTGGTTTCTTCCGACACGCCGCCGATGGCGTCGCGGATGGCCGAATAGAAGCCGGGCTTTTCCTTCAGGTAGCGCTTCATCACCGCGAACAGCGCTTCCTCTTCCTCGTTCTGCGGATTGTCGAGAACCGAGGCGTCGGCTTCGGCCTTGGGCCCCAGCACGCACAGCAGGGTGGCGTCCCCGCCGTCGTCCAGGATCAGGTTCGGATAGCCGCCGTCCGCCCATTCGAAGATCTTGTGCGCGTAGTCCCAGTACTCCTCCAGCGTCTCGCCCTTGACGGCGAACACCGGGGTGCCGGAGGCCGCGATGGCGGCGGCGGCGTGGTCCTGGGTCGAGAAGATGTTGCACGACGCCCAGCGCACCTCGGCGCCCAGCGCCTCCAGCGTCTGGATCAGCACCGCCGTCTGGATGGTCATGTGCAGCGAGCCGGCGATCCGCGCGCCCTTCAGCGGCTGGTCGCCTCCGAACTCGGTGCGCAGCGCCATCAGGCCGGGCATCTCGGTCTCGGCGATGGCGATCTCCTTCTTGCCCCAATCGGCCAGGGAGATGTCGCGGATGATGTAGTCGGCCAAGGCAGGCTCCTGCACAGGAAAGGTTTGGCGCTCTATAGCGGTCGCGGCGCTCGCCAGCAACGCAACATATAAGGACATCCTTATACGACCCACGTATGTGCAGGCCGGCGCTTGGCGTCAGGCGGTTCTTAACCGGCGTGCGCTAGGGACTTGCGCATGGATCGCCGCGCTCTTCTTGGTCTCGCCGCCGTCGCCGCCGCCTCGGCTTCTCCCGTTCACGCATCTTCAGGCAAAAGCGGAGGCGGCGCGCCCGCCGACAGCTACATCCGCCTGCCCATCGTGACCGCCAGCGTCATGCGCGCGAACGGCCAGCGCGGCGTCTTCTCGGTCGAAGCCGGCGTGGACGTGCAGGACCCCGCCCTGCGCCTGCGCGCCAGCCAGTCGGCGCCGCGCCTGCGCGCCGCCTTCAACACGGCGGTTCAGCGCTTCGCCCTGGGTCTTCGCCCCGGCCAGGCGCCGAACGTGGACCAGCTGTCGCGCGACCTCCAGGCGGCGGCCAACACGGTCATGGGCCGCCCCGGCGCCACCGTGCTGCTCGGCACGGTGATGGCGGTCTAGAGAAAGGAATAGGGGTCCACGTCCACCGTCAGGCGGACCGATCCCGGAACCTTCACCCGCGCGAGCCAGGCGCGCAGGAAACCCTGCAGATCGACGTCGCGGTCGGCGCGCACCAGCAGCCGCTTGCGACGACGCCCTCGAACCAGGGCCAGAGGAGCATCCGCCGGACCATAGACCTCCAGCCGCTCGGCGTTGGGGATGGCCTGCGCCAGTTCGGCGGCCGTCTTCTCGACCGCCGCGGCGTTTTCGCTCGACAGGATCAGCGCCGCCAGACGGCCGTAAGGCGGCAGCGACCCTGCCTCGCGCTCGGCCATCTCGGCCTCCACGAAAGCGTCGCGATCGCCCGCCGCCAGCGCCTGCAGCACCGGATGCTCGGGCGTCCAGGTCTGGAGGATGGCGCGGCCCGGCCGATCCGCCCGCCCGGCGCGACCCGTCGCCTGGGCCAGCAGCTGATAGGTGCGTTCGGCGGCGCGCAGGTCGCCGCCGCGCAGGCCCAGGTCCGCATCCACCACTCCGACCAGCGTCAGGCGCGGGAAGTTGTGTCCCTTGGCCGCCGCCTGGGTCGCCACCAGGATGTCGATCTCGCCATCCGTCATCCGCTGGATCAGGGCGCGGGCGGAGCGAGCGTCCGGGGCGGTGTCCGAACTGAACACCGCGGTGCGCGCCTGCGGAAACAGCTGGCGCACCTCCTCCTCGACCCGCTCCACGCCAGGTCCCACCGGCACCAGCGTGTCCTCGGCCCCGCACGAGGGACAGTGCCGGGGCTTGGCCATGGAGAAACCGGTCAGGTGGCACACCAGCCGGCCGGTGTAGCGATGCTCGACCAGCCAGCTGTCGGTGTCCGGAGCCGTCATTCGATGCCCGCAGGCGCGACACAGCACCACCGGCGCATAACCCCGGCGATTCAGGAACAGAAGGGTCTGCTCGCCTCTCGCCAGCGTTTCGCCGATCGCCTCGCGCAGGGGCTGCGACAGCCAGGTCTGAGGATCGGGCGGGCTCTCGCGTAGGTCCAGCAGGGCGATGTCGGGAAGCACCGCCGCCCCGTGCCGCGCACCTAGTCGAAGCCAGCCGTATCGACCGGCGCGCGCATTCCACAGCGTCTCCAGCGAGGGCGTGGCCGAAGCCAGCACCACCGCCGCCCCTTCGATCCGCGCCCGCGCCACCGCGAGGTCGCGGCCGTGATAGACGAGCCCGTCCTCCTGTTTGAACGAGCTGTCGTGTTCTTCGTCCACGATCAGCAGGCGAAGGTTGCGGAATGGCAGGAACAGGGCCGAACGCGCGCCCACCACGATGCTGCAGCGGCCGGCGACCACCGCTTCCCATACCTGCCGACGACGCGGCGGCGCGACGCCGGAATGCCACTCTGCGGGCGCGGCACCGAATCGGGCGGTGATCCGCTCGATCAGCGCCTGGGTCAGGGCGATCTCGGGCAGCAGGATCAGCACCTGCGCATCCGGATCGTCGCGTAAAGTCTGCGCCACCGCCTCCAGATAGGCTTCGGTCTTGCCCGATCCCGTGACCCCGTCCAGCAGGAAGGGCCTGAACCCCCCGCCCTGAACGCCCTCGGCCATCGCCTGCGCCGCCGCCGCCTGATCCGGGTTCAGGATCGAGGGCGCATGATCCGGGTTGGCGGGGTCGAAGGCGGCCACGGCCTCGATCTCCACCGTCTCCAGAACGCCCTCGTCAAGCAGCCCCTTGACCACGCCAGCCGACACGCCTGAGGCCCGCGCGAGTTCCGCCGACGGCAGACTGCGCCCGCCCAGCGCCTCCAGCACCGCTGTCCGCGCTGGCGTCGGCCGGTTGGGCGTTCGTCCCTCGATGCGCCGCACGCGCCGCTCGGGTCGCGGGCGCGGCGCGCGCAGGCCCTTCAGCGCCGTCGCCGCCATTTCGCCCGGCGCCGAAAGGGTCCAGCGCCCGGCCCACTCAACGAACTCGACCGTGCCGGGAGGCAGGGACGGATCGTCCAGCCGCTGCTCCACCGCCTTCAGCCGCCGGTTCGAGCCGGTGGTCTCGAACACTTCGGCCACGATCCCGCGCACCAACCGGGGGCCGAGCGGCGCCGCCACATGGTCCCCGCGCGCCAGCGTCATTCCCTCTGGAACTTCGTAGTCAAAGGCTTCCGGCACCGGCAGCGGCACGAGAACGGAGGCGATCCTCACCCTTTTCCTCCCTGTCGCGCAGCGATGGGGAGGTGGATCGCCGGCGAGAGCCTGCGAGACGGAGGGGTTGTCAGACAGCGCGATAGTCCTCCGTCACGTCGGTTCGCGCCGCGCCACCTCCCCATCGAAGATAGGGAGGAGAAAGGGAGTCGCCTCTCGCCAAGGGCGGCGCTAAAACCCCGCCCCATGAAACTCTTTCTCGACACCGCCGACGTCGCCGTCATCAAGGACATGGTCCCCACGGGCCTGGTGGACGGCGTCACCACCAATCCGTCGCTGATCGCCAAGTCGGGCCGGAACATCGCCGAGGTCATTGCCGAGATTTGCGCCCTCGTCGAGGGGCCGATCTCGGCCGAGGCCGTGTCGCTGGATTGCGACACCATGATCCGCGAGGGCGAAAAGCTGGCGGCCATCGCCCCCAATGTCGTGGTCAAGCTGCCGCTGACCTGGGACGGCCTTCGCGCCTGCCGCCACTTCGCCGATCGCGGCATCAAGACCAACGTCACCCTGTGCTTCTCCTCGGCCCAGGCCCTCATGGCGGCCAAGGCCGGCGCGACATTCGTGTCGCCCTTCGTCGGGCGGCTGGAAGATGTGGGCGCCGACGGCATCGGCCTGCTTGAGGAAATCCGCGTCATGTATGATGTGCACGGCTTCGAGACCCAGATTCTGGCCGCCTCCTTGCGCAACGTGGCCCATGTTTCGGCGGCCGCAGTCGCCGGCGCCGACGCCGCCACCTTCCCGGCGGATACCTTCAAGGCCTTGGTCAAGCACCCGTTAACCGACAAGGGTCTTGATGCCTTTGTGTCGGACTGGGCCAAGACGGGGCAGTCCATCCTGTAGTTTCCCGCCTTTCCGGAGAGGTTCGTTGAGCGGCTCATTGGACCTTTTCGCGACGCCGGAAGCGGACGTGGATGATTCCCTGCACTGGCCGCGCGTACGCGGCTGGTTGCAGGCGCATCCGCAGACTCTGCTGGATGATCGCTCTCTGCTCGAAGAGGTGGGCCTGCGGCCCCACGGGCGCAATGTCGTCGACTTCGGCGTCGCCGCGCTGACCCGCATCGAGGCCGTGGCTGAACGCGAGGCCGATGCGCGCCGTCAGATCGAGGCCGTTGCGCGGGCGAACTTCGCCGCCCAGACCCAGACCCATGTGGCGACGCTGGACCTGCTGGAATCCCGCAGCCACTCCGACCTGGCGCGGCGGCTGGATGCGGCGGCGCAGGGCCGCTTCGGCCTGACGTCGGCGGCGGTCGCCCTGGAGAAGCCGGGCGGCGTGCCGTTCGGCTGGCGCGCGCTGGAGGCCGGCGGCGTCGATCGCTGGCTGGGCGAGCATGGCCTGACCTGGCTCGGCCCCGCCTTTCCGGAACTCGACCTGTTCGGCGCGGCCGCCGAGGGCGTGGCGTCCGTCGCCCTGGTGCGGATGAGCCTGAACCTCGATCCCGACGGTCCGGCGCGCTCGGCCCTGGTCGCCTTCGGCTCGCCGGAGCCGGAGGGCTTTACCCCCAACATGGGCTGCGAACTGGCCGCCTTTCTCGCCCGCGTGGTCGAGCGCATGGCCGAGCGCTGGCCAGTTCTGCAATGACGGCCGACGAGGCGCTGGCCGCCTGGCTGGCGCATCTCGCGCTCGAACGCCGGCTGTCGCCGCGCACTCTGGAAGCCTACGGCCACATCGGTCGGCTGTATCTCGCCTTTCTGCAGCGCCATCGCGGAGAGACGCTGTTTGCAGACGATCTCGGAACCGTCACGGCCGCCGAGGTCCGCGCCCACATGGCCGAGCGACGCTCCGGCGACGCGCCGCTGAACGCCCGCTCGCTGTCGCAGACCCTGTCGGCCATTCGCGGCCTGCACGCCTTTCTTGACCGGCGCATGGGCATAGCCACGCCGCAGATGGCGCTGGTCCGCGGCCCAAAGGTCAAGCCGTCCCTGCCCCGTCCTGTCACCGAGGATCAGGCGCGCGGCCTGCTGGCCGAGCCGGATCAGGATCCCGACGCCGAGCCGTGGGAGGCGGCGCGCGATGGTGCGGTGCTGACGCTGCTGTACGGCTGCGGCCTGCGCATCTCGGAGGCGCTGTCCCTGCGCCGCGCGGACGCGCCTCTAGCCGAGACGCTGCGGATCACCGGCAAGGGCGGCAAGACGCGGATCGCGCCTGTGCTGCCCGCGGTGCGCGAGGCCGTGGACGGCTATCTCGCGTTGCAGCCGTTCGTCCTTGATCCCGACGCGGCCCTGTTCCGCGCCCGACGCGGCGGCCCCTTGAGCCCGCGCCATGTCCAGGCGACGGTGCAGCGCCTGCGCGGTCGCCTCGGCCTGCCCGAGCGCACCACGCCGCACGCCCTGCGCCACAGCTTCGCCACTCATCTACTGGGCGCCGGGGCGGACCTTCGCGCGATCCAGGAGCTTCTGGGGCACGCCAGCCTGACGACGACCCAGAAATACACTGGCGTGGACGCGGCGCATCTGCTGAACGCCTATGCCTCGGCGCACCCGCGCGCCTGACGACGGGGACCTCAGCTTCCGGGGCGTCGGGGCGTGGCCGGGACGTTCGGGCCGGGCGACAGTTCGCGGCCGAGCGCGCGCGGCTGGTTCGGCACATCGAAACTGATGGGCGCTGGGCACCCGCGATAGCGACGATCCAGCAGCAGGTAGCGCCGCGCCTCTCCACCATCCGGATTGCGGTCCAGCAGCGACGATGAGCCGCGCGGCTGCGGCTGTGGGGCGAGGCCCGCCTCGCGCAACATGGCGTCGCAGGCGGAGGGTTCGAGCTGGGGCGTCCGCCATGCCATGACGCCCGAACGGCTCGGCTCAACCGGGCCGGGCGCCGCCTGCAACGCCGTCAGCAGGATCAAAGAAACGATCATCGCACCCTTCCCTCCTGACCCAAGGATAGCAGAACAAGGGTCCGGCGGCGAGTACGCCTGAGATCAGATCGACTTGATCGCGCCGCCGTCCAACCGGATCAGCGAGCCGGTGATGTAGGCGCCCAGCGGGCTGGCCAGAAAGGCGGCGGTGGCGCCGAACTCCTCGGTCGCGCCCAGACGGCCGGCGGGGATGGTCCTGACGGCTTCGGCACGCGCCTGTTCGGGCGTCGCGCCCGTCCTCTCGGCCGCCGCCTTGTCCAGCCGCTCGATGCGGGGCGTGTCGATGCGGCCGGGCAGCAGGGTGTTGACGGTTACGCCGTCGGCCGCGACCTCGTTGGACAGGGTCTTGGCCCAGGCGGCGATCGAGGCGCGCAGGGTGTTGGACACGCCCAGCACGGCCGAGGGCTCCACCACCGTGATGGATGCGACGTTCAGGATTCGGCCCCACCCCGCCTGGCGCATCGCCGGCAGCACGCGGTCGGTCAGGCGGAACACCGACAGCACCATGGATTCGAAATGCTCGCGCCACACCGACGGATCGAGCCCCGAAACACCGGACGGCGGCGGCCCGCCCGTGTTGTTCAGCAGGATCTCGACCGGACCGCCCAGCTGACGCTCCGCCTCGTCCACGGCCGCCAGCAGGGCGTCGTGATCCGCCAGATCGGCGGCGACGAAGTGGGCCCGTCCGGGGCCGGCGACGGTCAGTTCGTCCGCCACGGTCTTCAGCGTCTCCGCGTTGCGGGACAGCAGGACGACATGCGCGCCCTCCTGCACCAGGGCCGCCGCCACGGCTCGCCCCAGGCCGCTGGAGCCGCCGCAGATCAGCGCCCGCCTGCCCGTCAGCTTCAGGTCCATGGCGTCGTCTCCCGCGTCTGGCCGATCAGGCCTGCATCATCCAGCCTTCGACATCCATCGCCGCCTGGCGCACGGCCTCCGAGCGCGTCGGGTGGGCGTGGCAGGTGCGGGCGATGTCTTCCGAGGCGCCGCCGAAGGCCATGGTGATGGCTGCTTCGTGGATCATCTCGCCCGCCTGCGGCCCCATGATGTGCACGCCCAGCAGCTTGTCGGTCTGTGCGTCCGCCAGCACCTTCACGAAGCCGTCGGTCTCGTGGTTGATCTTGGCGCGGCTGTTGGCGGTGAAGGGGAATTTGCCCTTCTTGTACTGCACGCCCTCGGCCTTCAGCTGATCCTCGGTCTTGCCGACCCAGGCCACCTCCGGGAAGGTGTAGACGACGCTGGGCACCAGGTCGTAGTCGACGTGGCCGAACTTGCCGGCGATAGTGTCGATGCAGGCGACCGCGTCCTCTTCCGCCTTGTGCGCCAGCATCGGACCGTAGGTTACGTCGCCGATCACCCAGACGCGATCCGCAACCCTGAAATGGTCGTGGGCGATGAAGCCCCGCTTGTCCGGCGTGACGCCCACGCTCTCCAGGCCCAGGCCGTCGGTGTAGGGGCGACGACCGATGGCGACCAGCACCACATCGCCCTTCAAGGTCTCGGCGGTCCCCCCGGCGGAAGGCTCGACCGTCAGCTCGACGCCGTCCTTGCCCGACTTCGCGGCCGTGACCTTGGCGCCCAGCTTGAAGCTCATGCCCTGCTTGGTCAGGGTGCGCTGGAAGGCGGTGGCGACCTCCGCATCCATGCCGGGCGTGATGCGGTCCAGGAACTCGACCACCGTGACCTCGGCGCCGAGCCTGCGCCACACCGAGCCGAGCTCCAGCCCGATGATGCCGGCCCCGACCACGATCAGCTTCTTGGGCACGGCCGGCAGCGAAAGCGCGCCGGTGGAATCGACCACCCTGCCGGCTTCGAAGGCGACGCCGGGCAGCGGGGTGGGCTCCGAGCCCGTGGCGATGACGATGTTCCTGGTCTCAAGGGTGCGGACCCCGCCGTCGACGGCCGTCACCTCGACCTTGCCGGGTCCGGTGATCTTGCCCTTGCCCTGCACCCACTCGGCCTTGTTCTTCTTGAACAGGAACTCGATGCCCTTGGTCAGGGCCGTGACGCTGTCGTCCTTGGCCTTGTGCATCTGCTGGAGGTTCAGCTTCGGCTGCACCTCGATGCCGATCTTGGCGAATTCGCTGTTAGCCGCCTGATACAGCTCCGACGCATGCAGCAGGGCCTTGGACGGCATGCAGCCGACGTTCAGACAGGTGCCGCCCAGCGTGCCGCGCATCTCGACGCAGGCGACCTTGAGCCCCAGCTGACCCGCGCGGATCGCGGCGTTGTAGCCGCCCGGACCACCGCCGATGATGACGACGTCGTAGGGAGCGGAGGCTTCGGCCATGGGGTCCTCAGGGGTTCTTCAAGCGCAGGGGAAGGCGGCTGGGACACTAGCGCCCGACCCGCCGGAATCAACCGCAAGCCGGCGGCGAGGTCCAACGAAAGAGGCCGGGCGTCGCCGCCCGGCCTCTTTGCGTCCACATTGGCCGTCAGCCTCAGAACGCCATGCGCGCCACGACCTGGAACCAGGGACCGGCTTCCTCGGTCTCGATTTCATACTCGTCGTAGTCGCGGTCGATCTGGTCGGCCAGATTGTCGAACTTGTCGAAGGTTTCGTCCTTGGACGCGTTCAGCAGGTTCGATCCGGTGAAGCGCACCACGATGTTGTCGGCCACCTTCTTCTCGATGAAGATCTCGAGGTCGGCGCCGTAGGAGGTGACGACCTCCTCGGCGATCACCCGCGAAGAGGCGTCGCCCTGCTTGCGATAGGTGGCGCCGAAGGCCGCGCCCCAGCTCGGGATGTCATGGGTGAAGCCGGCGTTCAGCACATAATCCGACTGCGAGTTAAAGCGGCGCTCGCCCAGGAAGTCGTCCACGGCGCTGTCCAGCCAGGAGTAGTTCAGGAAGACGCCTGTCGTCTCCATGCCGATGAAGTCCAGCGGCGTGGACAGGTCGAACTCGATCCCCCAGACCTCGCCGTCGCCGACGTTGTCGACGCTGTAGACGAACGTCCCCTCGCCTTCGCTGCCCTCGACGCCGGTGTTGACGTTCTCGATCAGGTCGCTGATGTCGCGGTAGAAGGCGTTCAGCCCGACGACGCCGCGGCGACCCAGGCGGCGTTCGACGCCCACGTCCACGCCCCAGGCGGTTTCCGGCTCCAGGTCCGGATTGCCGATGAAGTCGCTGTCGCCGACCTCTTCCTCCAGCAGCGCGGGCGACAGGGCGTTGAAGTCCGGGCGGCGCACGGTGCGCGCGACCGAAAGGGTCAGCCGGTCACGCTCGTTCAGGGCCAAACGCAGGCTGGCCGACGGCAGCAGCACGCCATAGTCGTTGTCGGTGACCCGATCGGCGGCGTCGGCGGTCTCGTCGGTGATGGTGGTGTCGGTGGTCTCATAGCGAAGACCGGCTTCCCACTTGGCGCGCCCCTGCTCGCCCGACAGCATGACGTAGGGGTCGAAGCGCGTTTCTTCGATTGTGTTGAAGCCGCCCGTCACCGGCTCGTAGTCGGAGTAGTCCCCTTCGCCCGCCGGCGCGTCGTCCAGATCACCGTCGGCGCCGGATTCCTGGATCAGGGTGTCGCGCGTCTTGTCGATGTAGTCGAAGCCGACCTCGAGCACGGCCCCGCCGAAGTCGCGCTCATGCGAAATGCGGCCGGACCACTCCTCGTCCTTCAGGTCTGTCAGGGTGCGGGCGGATTCGAACTCCGCGTCCTCGAAGTTCAGCTCGTCCTCGAACTCGAACTGCTGGTCGTCGATGTCGGCATAGCCCAGGCGGAAGTGCGTCTCGCCGCCCAGCATATCGATGTCGTAGCGTGCGTTCAGCGACAGGTTGTCGGTGCGGATGTCCAGGTCGTTGTCGCTGCTGCTGACCAGGTTCTCGGCAGTCTGCACGCCCTCGGCGTATTCCAGCGAGTCCTCGTCCTGATAGCGGTCGGTGCGCACGAACACGCCCGACAGGTCCAGCATCCCGCCGCCCACTTCCATCTGGTAGGAGCCGTTCAGCGAATAGTCGGTGCCGTCGCGGGTGTCCGTCTGGACCTCGACGTTCTCGAGTTCGCCGTTCGGCTCGTCGAACCGCTGGCTGAACTTTTCCTTGGGATTGCGGCGATCCTGGACATTGGCGCCCAGCAGCAGGCGGCCGGGACCGACCTCGCCGCCCCAGACGGCGCCGGCGGTGCCGCCGAACTCGCCGTACTCGCTGTCTTCCCACTTCAGCGCGCCCAGACGAACATAGCCGCCGTCCAGGCTGAGAGCGTCGCGCAGCACGATGTTGATGGCGCCCGCCACCGCATCGCCAGAGCGATTCGCCGAGGACGACCGCACCACCTCGACCCGCTCGATCAGTTCGGCCGGGATGCGGTCCACGAAGAAGGAGCGGTCGACGCCGGCGCCCGGCACCCGTTCGCCGTTGATCAGGATCTGGGTGTAGCCGGGATCAAGGCCCCGCAGGCGCACGCCGTCGGATTCCAGCACGTCCGACAGGAAGGCGACCGAGGGCACGCGCTTCAGGGCGTCGCCGGCCGTCAGCGGCTCGAACCGCTGGAAATATTCCAGGTCGTAGGACAGGGTCGGGACCACGTCGTCGGTGCGATTGCGAACCTGCGGCTCGCCGGTGACGATAACCTCATCCAGCGCCGTGACCGGACCGCGATCCTGCGGCTGCACGGCAGGCGCCGCGACCGGCTCGGCGGCCAGGGCCGGGATGGCGAAGGCCAAGGAGCCAAGGGTCAGGGGGGCGAACGCTGCGCCCATCAGCAGGTGAAGTTTCATGGTCAGATCCCCGAGGCCGACGACGCTTCGCCCAGCCGATGCAAGCGGCGCTTAGCCGCAGGGCGCGACGCCAAAGCGACGGTTGCGAGACGCTGAGCCTTCGGATTCGGGACCAATGGGTGACAACTGCTCACCGGGCGGACGGTTTGTCATCGCACAGCAGCCGAAGCGTCACGCAGACGCCGTTGACCCGCAGGCAAGCTGTGCCGAAGGAAGCCCTATCGAACGAAAGGAACCGTCATGTCCCGGACGATCAGCCTCGCGGCCTCTGTCTGCGTTCTGGCCCTGCTCGGCGCCTGCGCCACGCATGAGGTCGATTATCAAGGCGAGGGCGAGGGCGTGATCGGCCAGGGATTGCCCGTCCAGGCGGTGCTGGAGACGCCCTCGGTCGGCACGGCAGGCCAGGATGCAGCCGACGATCCCGCGATCTTCGCCTCTGCGACGCCGGTCACGGTCATGGGCGTGCGCACCCCCGGCTTCGTCGCCGGCACGGACAAGAAGGCCGGCCTCTATATCTATGGTCTGGACGGCAAGGTGCTGCAGTTCCTGCCCGAGGGCCTGTTGAACAATGTCGATCTGGTCGAAGGCCTGAGCGTCGCCGGCCGGCCACAGGTGCTGCTGGGCGCCAGCGATCGCACGCCGGGCCGCGAAGGCGTGTCGCTGTATCTGTTCGATCCGGCGGCCGACGATGCGGCCAATGCGGTGCGGCCTTGGGGGCGCATCACCTCGGACGTGGTCGAGCCCTACGGCTTCTGCTTCGCCCGGCGCGGCCCGGACGTCCACGCCGTCATGGTCGGGCACGAGGGTGAAGTGCGCCAGTTCGTGGTCACGGCCGATGCGAGCGGCCAGCCGGCCTCGCGCGAGGTCCGCCGCTTCGAGATCGGCAGCATCTCCGAAGGCTGCGCCGCCGACGAGGCGACCAGCGCCCTTTATCTCGGCGAAGAGAACGTCGGCGTCTGGCGCTACGACCTCGACCCTTCCGCCGGCGCGCGCCGCACCCTGATCCAGCCGATCGCGCCGGGCCGCCTGGTCGCCGACGCCGAGGGGCTGACGATCCTGGAGGACGGCTCCGCCCGTTACCTGATCGGCTCGAGCCAGGGCGACTCGACCTTTCCGGTCTGGCGCATCGACGGCGCACAGCCGGCCTACGTCGGGCGGTTCGTGGTGACGGACGGGGCGGTCGACAAGGTGACCGGCACCGATGGTCTGGATGCGCTCGGCGGGCCGGTGGGGCCGTTCCCCCAAGGCCTGGTGGTGGTTCAGGACGACATCAACGACGTCGGCACCCAGAACTTCAAATACATCGACTGGCGCGACATCAAGCGCGCCTTGGGCCTCTAGCCAGCGCCTACTGGTCCTCGTCGAAGCGGCGGGCGACCAGGTCGATCAGGGCGTCGATCGCCTCCTGGGCGTCCGGCCCCTCGGCGGTGACGCCGACGTCGCACCCCTTGCCCGCGCCCAGCATCAGCAGGCCCATGATCGAACGGGCGTCCACGGTCACGCCGTCGCGGGTGACCTGGATCTCGCTGTCGAAGCTGGAGGCCAGCTTGACGAACTTGGCCGAGGCGCGCGCGTGCAGGCCGCGCGCATTGCAGATGCCAAGAGTGGCGGAGACGCGCTCGCTCATTTCTCGCCCGCCAAGACCCAGGAAGCGACCGAGATGTATTTGCGTCCGGCGTCCTGCGCATGGGCGACGCAGACCTCCAGCGGCTCGCGCGTGCGCACGCTGGCCAGCTTGATCAGCATCGGCAGGTTCAGGCCGGCGATCACCTCGGCCCGCGTCTGCTCCATCACCGAAATGGCCAGGTTCGACGGCGTGCCGCCGAACATGTCGGTCAGCAGGATCACCCCGTCGCCGTCGTCCACGGCGGCGGCGGCGTCGACGATGTCGCGGCGGCGACGTTCCATGTCGTCCTCGGGACCGATGCAGATGGCGGCGACCCCGCGCTGCGGCCCGACCACATGCTCCATCGCCAAAAGGAACTCGGACGCCAGCCCGCCATGGGTGACGATCACCAGGCCGATCATGAAGGCTTCACTCGCATCCCGCCCCACACCATCCCTGGGGATCAGCGACCGCCGGAGGAGGACGGACGCGCCCCATCGGGACCGCAAGCGGAACTCCATAGACCCATCCTGCGCCGGGTCAAAGCGTCTGAAGACTCCGCGCCGCCAGGGTCGCGGCCGAGGCGTGCAGGGCGTTCAACCGGAACAGCGGCACGGAGACGCCGTCAAGGACGCGAACCTCCGGCTCCGGCAGCCGCTCCACCGGCTCCGCCGTGCACGCGATGACGGCCGCGATCTGCGCCATCGGACGGGTGTGCGCCCGAACGATGCCGAGCCCGCGTGCCTCGATCCGGCCCTCGATCGTGGCGGGCGACATGGCGTAAAGCCGTCCGGCCGAGGCCCAGACCAGGCTGTAGTCGTCGGCGACCAGCCGCCACCCCGCGTCGATCAGGCGCAAGGCCAGGTCGCTCTTCCCGGAGCCTGAGGGTCCCATCAACATCAGCCCGCGCCACTGGGCGCCGCACCGTCGGGCGACGGTGGTGGCGTGGACCGGCTGACGCGGCGGCGTTCCGGCAGGCGTCATTGCCGACGTCCGGCCGAGGGAAGAACCACCTCGAACCGCGCGCCCTGCACTTCGCCCTCAGCGTTCATCCGGTTCTCGGCCCAGACACGCCCCCCATGCGCCTCCACGATCTGGCGCACGATCGAAAGGCCCAGCCCGGAGTTGGAGCCGAAAGCCGCGCCCTTGGGCCTGGAGGTGTAGAAACGCTCAAACACCGTCTCCAGATTGTCGGGCGGTATGCCGGGACCCTCGTCCTCGATCCGGATGCGCGCCTCGTTGTCGGCGCCCGACAGGAACACGCGCACCGTGCCGCCGGCGGGGCTGAACGAGCGGGCGTTGTCGATGAGATTGCGGAACACCTGGCCCAGCGGGCCGTCGCGGCCGACCACACGCTGCGGCTCTGCGCCCGCCTCGAACATCACCGACGGATCGCCCGGCTTGGCCGTCGTCTCATAGACCAGGACGATGTCGCGCAGCAGGGTGTTCAACTCGACCGCGCGCGGCCGCTCGCGCGACAGTTCGGCGTCCAGCCGCGAGGCGTTGGAGATGTCGGTGATCAGCCGATCGAGACGCCGCACGTCCTGCTGCAACAGATTGGTCAGGCGATCGCGCTGCTCATCCGTCTTGACCAGCGGCAGGGTCTCCAGCGCCGAGCGGATGGAGGTCAGCGGGTTCTTGATCTCGTGGCTGACATCGGCGGCGAAACGCTCGATCGCGTCCATCCGCGCCGACAGGGTCTCGGTCATCGATTCCAGCGACCGGGCGAGGTCGCCGATCTCGTCCTTGCGGTCCTCGAGGTCGGGCAGGCTGATGGCGCGCGACCTTTGCAGCCGCACCTGATCTGCCGCCGCCGACAGCCGCATCACCGGGCGCGCGACGAACAGATGCAGCAGCAGGGAGCCCAGGAGGTTCACCCCCAGAGCCACCAGGGCGAAGGGAACCAGCGCGCGGCGTTGCGCGCCCAGGATCTCGTCCACATTGCCCGCCTCCAGCGTCAGCACGCCCAGCACCTGGCTGACGTGGCGCACGGGGATGGAGACGGAGACGACGCGCTCCCCCTCCTCGTTTCGGCGCACCGTCTGCTGCGACTGACCGGCCAAGACGTTCTCGATCTCGACGCTGAGTTCGCGGTTCGCGCGCTCCAGCCGCTGGGCGGTGAGCGTCTCGGCCCGGATGTCCCGCTCCGGCGGCGGCGTGCCGGCCGGCCGCGCCGCAGGCAGGGGTGCGCCGGGAATGGCCTCGGTCACCTGATAGCTGTCGGCCACCGGCAGGCCGTTGATGTCGTACAGCCGAACGCGCTGTCCCTGCGGGATGAAGTTGTCGCGCAGCCAGCGAGCCGCGGCGACCTGGTCCAGTTCCGGCGTGGGCTCTCCGCGCGTGATGCCCAGTTCGCCCAGGACGTTGGACAGCAGTTCGGCCTGCACCGACAGCGATTCCTGTCGGGCCTGCACCAGGCCGCGCGACAGCTCGTTCAGCAGCAGCGCCCCGCCGAACAGGATCAGCAGGCTGAGCAGGTTCAGCGCCAGGATAAAGCCGCCCAGACGCGAGCCGCCGAAGCGGAAGGCGCGCCTCGGCGGTGTGTCGTCGTCTCCGGTCAGGCCGGGATCAGCTCTCGCGGTAGCGGTAGCCGACGCCATACAGGGTCTCGATCGCGTCGAACTCGGGGTCCACGGCGCGGAACTTCTTGCGCATCCTCTTGACGTGGCTGTCGATGGTGCGGTCGTCGACATAGACCTGGTCGTCGTAGGCGGCGTCCATCAGGTTGTCGCGGCTCTTCACGAAGCCGGGGCGCTGGGCCAGGGCCTGCAGCAGCAGGAATTCGGTGACGGTCAGCTTGACCGGCCGCCCGTCCCACATCGATTCATGGCGCGCCGGGTCCATGGTCAGTTTGCCGCGCTTGATCGCCTTGCCCGAAGTCTCGGCAGAGGGCTCGGGCTCCACGCCGTCGGCGCCGGTGCGGCGCAGCAGCGCCTTGACCCGCTCGATCAGCAGCCGCTGGCTGAACGGCTTGTGGATGTAGTCGTCGGCGCCGAGGTTGAAGCCGAGGATCTCGTCGATTTCCTCGTCCTTGGACGTCAGCATGATGACCGGGATCTGCGAGGTCTGGCGCAGGCGACGCAGCACCTCCATGCCGTCCATGCGCGGCATCTTCACGTCTAGGATGGCGAGGTCGGGCGGCGTGCTTTCCAGCGCGGCCAGGCCCGAGGCGCCGTCGTGATAGGCGGTGATCTTGTGTCCGTGGCTTTCCAGCGCCAGCGAAACCGACGCCACGATGTTCTCGTCGTCGTCGACCAGGGTGATGTTCGCCAAGGGCCTGTCTCCTGCCATCTGCCGGGGGCGGACCTCGTCCACGCGAGGCAAGCTCGCGCGCGTCCGCCGCAAAAACGCGTTCACACTAGAACCTTGGCAAATGGGCCGCCACCCCGTCGGTTGCAATCGGGTCACACATCGGCGTCAGCGCAAACCCCGTCTTAAGCCGTGAACGGCAGGATGAGCGAATGGCTGGTCCCGTCCACTACGAAGTCTTCATCCGCCGCACGGCGCCCGCGCCTTGGACGCTGCTGATCGCGACGGAGGATCGCAAGCATGCGATGACCACGGCCGAGGACATCATGGCCGATAGCGGCGCGGCCGCCGTTCGCGTCACCAAGGAGACGCTGGACTCCGAAACCATGGAGTTCAACAGCCTCACCATCCTGACGCGCGGCGCGCCCGAGACGAAGCCGAAGCTCCGCGACGCCGCCGCGGCCGGCCCCGCCTGCACCGGCCCCATGGACCTGTATGCGCCCCAGGCGCGGACGCTGATCGGGCGCGTGCTCGAAGACTGGCTGGCCCGTCAGGGCGCCACGGCCTTTGAACTGCTGCACCGTCCGGATCTGGCCGAGCGGCTGGAGGCGTCGGGGGTCGAACTTCAGCATGCGATCCAGAAGGTCGCCGTGCCCGAAAGCCAGGCGACGGGCCAGCCGATCCACGAACTGATGCGCCACTATCAGCGCCTGGCGGACGGCGCCATCGATCGGCTGATCAGACACGGCCGGCGCGAAGGCTTTCCTGACGCCTCGGCGCAGCCGCTTTCCGCCATTGCGGAGCGCCTCAAGGCCGGAGCCGACCGCGCCTTTGTCATGGGCGGCGTGCTGTGCGCCGCGCTGAAGGACCTGCGGGGCGCACGGGCGCGGCTGTTGCGATTGATCGAGTTGATCGACGCCGCGCCGTTGGAGGGAAGCCCGCGCGCCCTGGTGCTGGTGGGCGCCGAACAGATCGCCTGCGAGATGCTGTCGGACCGCAAGATTCTGGCCGAGGTCCTGGGGCCCGCCCTTGACCAGGGCGGAAGCCTGGCCGCGGTGGTCCGCATGGTCGCCCCGCGCGAGGTCGAGGCCCTGACGCGAATGGACCCGCGCCTGGCGCTGCTGACGCCGACGCTGGACGGGCCGGCGGCGCGGCTCGGCACGCATCTGGACGCGGGCGAGTTTCCGCTGCTCGCCGCCGCCCTCGCCCGTATGGTGGTGCGCGAGCTGATGAGCCCGCGCCGGCTTCGTCCGTCCGATCCTCGGGGCGAGATCGACATCCTGCGGGCTCTGGCCATGAGCCTGACGGCCACGGCCGGTCGCCTGCTGACGCTGGAAGAGGTGCAGAACGCCTTTGTGGAACGGTCCAAGGCGCTGGTCGCCGCCGATTTCGTCCAGGCCTATGTTTCGCCCTGCGACACGGTGCTTTGCGAGGCCGAGCACCTGATGCGCCTGTGCGAAAACGTCACCGGCGCGGCGAACAAGCGGGCCGCAGCGCGTTGGCTTCATGCCTGCATCACCTCGCTGCGGTTCGAGACCGAGATGCGCAAGAGCGCCAATCCGATGGTGACGCTGGCCACCCTGGCGCGCCTGCAAAAGGCGGCGCGCGGCGTTCAGTTGAACGAACAGGACGAGGCGCAGGTGATCTCGGCGCTGGGCGGCGTCGGAGGGGCCGTCGAGACCGAAAGCCGACTGATCGCCCAGATCGCTCGCGCGGGCGCCGCGCCGTCACAGAAGCTGTCGGCCTTGCTGCGTCTGGCCGCCGGCGAGACCGCGCCGCTGGGCCCCGCAGCCGACCGCGCCAAGGCCGAGGCGCTGCGCCTGCTGCGCGCGCCGGAGACGCGCACGGCCCTGTCGGCCGCACCAGCCGAGCTGAACGCCATGCGCGACCTGATGAAGGCCGCCGGCTTGGCTGCCTGATGGACCTGGCCTGAACGAAGAAGGGCCAGGCGTTTCCGCCCAGCCCCTTCAGGTCGATCAAGCGATCAGCGGATCACCAGATGCGGACGCGCTGGTCCGCCGGCAGGAAGTATTTGTCGCCTTCCGTGACGCCGAACGCCTCGTACCAGGCGTCGGAGTTGCGCAAGGGACCGATCACGCGGAACTCGGCCGGGCTGTGCGGGTCTGTGGCGACCTGCTGCTTCAGCGCCTCCTCGCGATACTTCGACTGCCAGACCTGCGCCCAGCCGTAGAAGAAGCGCTGGTCGCCGGTGACACCGTCCAGCACCGGCGCGGGCTGGCCGTTCAGCGACAGGTGATAGGCCTCGAGACCCACGGCCACGCCGGCGGCGTCGCCGATGTTCTCGCCCATGGTCAGGCCGCCCTGGACGTGGAAGCCGGGCAGCGGCTCATACTGGTCGTACTGGGCGCCCAGGCGCGTGGTCAGTCCTTCGAAGTTGGACTTGTCCTCGGCCGTCCACCAGTTGCGCAGCACGCCGTCGCCGTCCGACTTGGAGCCCTGATCGTCGAAGCCGTGGCCGATCTCGTGGCCGATCACGCCGCCGATGCCGCCGTAGTTGACCGCCGCGTCGCCGTTCGGATCAAAGAAGGGCGGCTGCAGGATCGCGGCCGGGAACACGATCTCGTTGTTGGCCGAGTTGTAGTAGGCGTTCACCGTCTGGGGCGTCATGCCCCACTCGTCCTTGTCGACCGGCTCGTTCAGGCGGGCAAGGTCGTATTCCCACTCGAACAGGCCCTTGCGCTCGGCGTTGCCGACCAGGTCATCGCCTCGAACCTCCAGGCCGGAGTAGTCGCGCCACTTGTTGGGATAGCCGATCTTGACCGTGAACTTGCGCAGCTTGTCCTGCGCCTGCGCCTTGGTCTCGGGGCCCATCCAGGTCAGGTTGTCGATGCGATGCGACAGGGCGGTGCGCAGGTTGGCGACCAGCTCTTCCATTTTGGCCTTGGATTCGGCCGGGAAGTATTCGGCCACATACAGGCGGCCGGTAGACTCGCCCAGCTGGTTCTCGGCGAAGGAGATGGCGCGCTTGTCGCGCGTGCGCTGCTCGGGCTGGCCGGAGAGGTCGCGGGCGCGGAACTCCCACTGCGCGTCCGAGAAGCGCTTGGACAGCATGGGCGCCATGTCGTCGGCGGTGTGGAAGGCTTCCCACGCCTGCAGCAGCGGAACCGGCGTCTCGGCGTAGATGGCCGCGATCTTCGGCATGGCTGTGTCCTGACGCACGATCAGGCGCGGCACGCCGCCCAGTTCGGCGCTGTCGTAATAGGCCTGCCAGGCAAAGCCCGGAGCTTCCTGCGTCAGCTGCTGGATGGTGTATTCGTTGTAGGTCTCGTCGCGGTTGCGGTTCTGGATCGGGGTCCAGTGCGCCTCTGCGATGCGGCTCTCCAGAGCGACGACCTGGGCGGCGGTCTCGGCCGGGTTTTCCCAGCCGATCATCTCCAGCATCCGGCCGACATAGGCCTGATACTTCTCCTTCTTGTCGGCGTAGCGCGCGTCCAGATAGTAGTCGCGGTTCGGCAGGCCGATGCCCGACTGGCCGGTCGAGACGACGTAGCGGGTCGGCTGCTTGGAATCGATGGTGATGCCGGTGCCAAAGAAGGACGCGCCGAAGCGGCCCGCCGTCTGGCCCATGTAGACCGCCATCTTGTCATGGCTGTCGGCCGCGCGGATGGCCGTCAGGTAGGGCTGCAGCGGCTGGGCGTCCAGCTGCTCGATACGCGCCTCGTCCATGTAGGCGCGGTAGGCGTCGGCGATCTTGGCCTCGTCCGAACCCGGCGTCAGGTCGTTGCGAGCCGCCAGGCCCGTGACCAGCGCCTTCATGCGGTTGTCCGACAGCTCGCGCAGCAGGGCGAACGAGCCGTAGCTGGTGCGGTCCGACGGGATCACCAGCTCTTCCAGGGCCTCGCCATTGGCGTATTCGAAGAAGTTCTCACCCGGCTTCACCGACGTATCGCGGCCGTTCAGGTCGAAGCCCCAGGTGCCGTAGCGCGGCGCCTCGGTGCCCTGGAAGCCACTGGAGCCCTCGGCCGGCGCGGTCTGGAACAGCGCCTGCACCGTGCAGGCGTCGTCGACGCACTCATGCTCATGGCCGTCGTGGGCAAAGGCCAGGCTGGCCGGAAGAAGAAGGGCGCCCAGAGCAGCGCCGACAAGCAGACGTTTCATACGCAAGGTCTCGCAAGGCCGCCTCACCACGGGCGGCGTGCCGGAACCCTAAGCGCCATCGCGGTGAGTTTGTCTTAAAAAAAGTTCATGATCGGAATCAGGGCTCTCGCCAAAGCGGCGTCCTATCGGTCAGATGGACGGCGAAGGGGGCGACGTGAATGACCGAGCATGGCGGCGGGGACTACAAGGACCTGGTGGTCTTCCTTGCGGCCGCCGGCGTCGTCGTGCCGCTGTTCAATCGTTTCCGCATCAGCCCGGTGCTGGGCTTCCTGGCGGCCGGAGTGCTGCTGGGGCCGGATGGGCTGGGCCGCTTCGCGGGCTCGGGCGACTGGCTGTCCTGGTTCACCATCAGCGATCCGGCCCAGCTGACGCAGCTGTCCGAGCTCGGCGTCGCCTTTCTCCTGTTCACCATCGGGCTGGAGCTGTCGTGGGACCGCCTGCGGGCCATGCGGCGGCTGGTGTTCGGTTTGGGACTGATGCAGGTCGCCGTCTGCAGCCTGGTGCTGGCAACGGGTTTCATGCTGCTGGGCCAGAACCTCGCCAGCGCCGCCGTGCTGGGCCTGGGCCTGGCGCTGTCCTCCACCGCCGTGGTGATGCCGGTGCTGGCGGAACGCGGCCGGCTGAAGGGCGCGGTCGGCCGCTCGACCTTTGCGGTCCTGCTGGCCCAGGACCTGGCGGTCGCGCCCATCCTGGTGACGGTCGGCGTGATGGCTGCGATGGCCTCCGGCGGAGGAGGGCTGGATCCCGCGGTGCTGGGCCGTTCGCTGCTGACGCTGGTTCCGGCGGCCATTGGCATGGCGTTGCTGGTGGTGCTGGGGCGGGTTGTGCTGCGGCCGATGTTCCGCTCGGTGGCGCGCGCCAGAAAGGGCGATCAGGGCGGAGAGCTGTTCGTCGCGGCCTGTTTGCTGGTCGTCGTCGGGGCGGGCGTCGCGGCCCAGGCGTCCGGCCTGTCCATGAGCATCGGCGCGCTGGTCGCCGGCGTTCTCCTCGCCGAGACCGAGTTCCGCCGCCAGGTCGAGGTGTCGATCGAGCCGTTCAAGGGGCTGCTTCTGGGCGTGTTCTTTGTCGGCGTCGGCATCGGACTGGACCTGGACGCAGTGGCCGCCGCGCCGCTGGTGGTGCTGGCGCTGGCGGCCACGATCATCGGGATCAAGGCTGCGGTCACCTTTGGCCTTGCGCGACTGTGGGGCGTGGGCGGCCGCTCGGCGGTCGAGACGGCGCTGGTGCTGGGCCCGGCCGGAGAGTTCGCCTTTGTGGTCCTGGCGCTGGGCATGAGCCAGGGCGTGACCTCGCCGGACTTCACCCCGACCGTGCTGATCGCCGCCACCCTCAGCATGTTCACCGTGCCGCTGATGGCGCTGGCCGGAGAGCGGCTGTCGTCTCGCGCGGCCGCCCGGTCGCCCGCCGCGCCCATGCCGGTGGTCCCGCCGTCCGGTCCGGACGGGGCGGTGATGATCGTCGGCTTCGGCCGGGTCGGCCGGCTCATCGGCGAGCTGCTGACCGAGCATGGCCAGCCGTTCATCGCCCTCGACACCGACGCCGCCGCGGTGCAGCGCGCGCGACAGGACGGCCATCAGGTCTTCTACGGCGACGCCGGCTCGGCCGAGATGCTGATGAACTGCGGTGTGCGCACCACCCGCGCCCTGATCGTCACCATGGATGCGCCGGGCAAGGTCGACGAGGTGGTTCGCGCCGCCCGGTCCCTGCGCGAGGACCTGATCCTGATCGCCCGCGCCCGCGACGACCGCCACGCCGCGCGGCTTTATGCGCTGGGCGTCACCGACGCCGTGCCGGAAACGACGGAGGCCAGCCTGCAGCTGGCCGAGAACACCCTGGTCGATCTCGGCGTGCCGATGGGGCTGGTGCTGGCCTCGATCCACGAGCGCCGCGACCGCTTCCGCCAGCTGTTCCAGGACGCCGTGCCCGAAGACCGCCGCGCCCGCCCCACCCGCGCCCTGCGCGCCACGTTACGGCCGCGGGCCTGAGGCGTCAGGTTTCGGGCGTGCAGAACGACGGCCGCGCGCCCTGAGCTCGGAAGACGTTAGCCACGAAGGCGGCGCGTCGGCCGCCTGTGCGCCTGACCAGGGCGACCACCAGAGGCTTGTCTTGTTCGGCCGTACACCACGCCGTTCGTACATTGTCCTGTTCCGGCATGCTCAATCCCTTTGAGAAGACAGCATGGCGGCTCATCAGGCTGAGGGCGGCGTCATGCAGCGCCTGCGGATCGCCGGCTTCGACCGAAGCGGAACAGCCGCCGTTCGGCAGCGTCACGACATAGACCTCGGAATAGGACGCCAGCCGCCACGCCGCCGTGGCCTGCGACGAGCCTGTCGATCTGGGCGGAACCGGCCGCAGCCAGTGGTCCAAGGCCAGGCCTTCCACGTCGCGTGCCTGTTCCAAGGCGGTCAGGCAGACATCGGAGAAGACGATCTCCATCGCCTTGCTCGGAGACACCAGCGCGCCCCAGGGCGCCGGCTGGGCTGGCCGCACGGTGTGCTGCTGCCCGGCGCACCCCGCCAGCGCCACCGCTGCCACGACGCCGGTCGTGATCATCCGCGCCATAGGCCCCTCCCCTAGCGGATGGGCAGGGTGTCTCCGCAACTGCGGGTCGTCAAGAACTCGCAAGAAAGAAGGCTCCGCATCGACATGCGGAGCCTTCCAAGAATCAACAGAATAAAGCCGGGATCAGGCGGCGGTGCGTTCCGACGCTTCCTCGGCCAGGATGGTCAGGCCGGCGGGGGTCACGTCGGCGAAGCCGCCGCGCACTTCGAACACCCGGCGTGCGCCGCCGTCGATCACCGTCACCACGCCTTCGCGCAGCGCCGTCATGAAAGGCGCGTGATCCGCCAGCACGCCGAAGTCGCCCTCGACGCCCGGCGCGTCCACCTGATCCACGAGACCCGCGAAGACCTCGCGTTCCGGCGAGACGAGGGAGAAGTTCAGCTTGCCGGCCATGATCAGGCGCTCGCCGCCATCTTCTCGGCCTTGGCCACGGCTTCCTCGATGGCGCCGACCATGTAGAAGGCGGCTTCCGGCAGGTGGTCGTATTCGCCGGCCACGATGCCCTTGAACGAGCGGATAGTGTCTTCCAGCGAGACGAACTTGCCGGGCGAGTTGGTGAACTGCTCGGCCACGAAGAACGGCTGCGACAGGAAGCGCGAGATCTTGCGGGCGCGCGACACGACCAGCTTGTCGTCTTCCGACAGCTCGTCCATGCCCAGGATGGCGATGATGTCCTTCAGCGCCTTGTACTGCTGCAGGACTTCCTGGACCGAGCGGGCGACGTTGTAGTGCTCTTCGCCAATGACGAGCGGGTCCATGATCCGCGAGGACGAATCCAGCGGATCCACGGCCGGGAAGATGGCCTGGGCGGCGATGTCGCGCGACAGAACGGTGCGGGCGTCCAGGTGGGCGAAGGACGCGGCCGGGGCCGGGTCGGTCAGGTCATCGGCGGGAACGTAGATGGCCTGGATCGAAGTGATCGAGCCCTTCTTGGTCGAGGTGATGCGCTCCTGCAGGTTGCCCATCTCGGTCGCCAGGGTCGGCTGATAGCCCACCGCAGACGGAATGCGGCCCAGCAGTGCCGACATTTCCGAACCCGCCTGGGTGAAGCGGAAGATGTTGTCGACGAAAAGCAGCACGTCCTTGCCTTCCTCGTCGCGGAAATACTCGGCCTGGGCCAGACCCGTCAGGGCGACGCGGGCGCGGGCGCCGGGGGGCTCGTTCATCTGGCCGTAGACCAGGGCGCACTTGGAGCCTTCGGTCGAGCCGCCGTTCTTGGTCGGGTCCACGTTGACGTTGGACTCGATCATCTCATGATACAGGTCGTTGCCTTCGCGGGTGCGTTCACCCACGCCGGCCAGAACCGAATAACCGCCGTAGGCCTTAGCGATGTTGTTGATCAGCTCCTGCATGGTCACGGTCTTGCCGACGCCGGCGCCGCCGAACAGGCCGGTCTTGCCGCCCTTGGTGTAGGGGCACATCAGGTCGATGACCTTGATGCCGGTGACCAGGATTTCCGACGAGGTCGACTGCTCTTCGAACGACGGCGCCTCGCGGTGGATCGGGCGGTACATGTCGGTCTTGATCGGACCCTGTTCGTCGATCGGCTGGCCGACGACGTTCATGATGCGGCCGAGCGTGCCCGGGCCGACCGGCGCCTGGATCGACGAACCTGTGTCCGTGACCGGCTGGCCCCGCGTCAGGCCTTCGGTCGTGTCCATGGCGATGGTGCGCACCATGTTCTCACCCAGATGCTGGGCGACTTCCAGGACCAGGGTGAAGGGCTCGCCCGTCTTCTGGTCGACGTTCTGGGTGTGCAGGGCGTTCAGGATCGCCGGCAGGTGGCCGGTGAACTCAACGTCGACGACGGCGCCGATGACCTGGGCGATCTTGCCCACGCCCGTGCCGGCCGTGATCACGGCGTTGCCGGTCGCGGAGGCGACGGGAGCGGCGGGAGCCTTGGGCTTGCGGGCGGCGGGCTTCTTGGGAGCGACGGTGTCGGTCATCGGTTCGGGGTCCGTTGCGGTCTGTTCTGTCAGGATCGGAGGATCAGAGCGCTTCCGCGCCGGCGATGATCTCGATCAGTTCGGTGGTGATCTGGGCCTGGCGCTTGCGGTTGTACTGCAGCGTCAAGGCGTTGATGAGGTCGCCCGCATTGCGCGTGGCGTTGTCCATGGCGCCCATCTGGGCCGCGAAGAAGCTGGCCTGATTCTCGAGCAGGGCGGCCAGGATCTGGGTCTTGATGTTGCGGGGCAGCAGGGTCTCGAGGATTTCCTCTTCCGAGGGTTCGTACTCGTAGACGGCGCCGTTGAGGGCGATCGGTGCGGCGTCGCCGTCCACCACGGCCGGGATCAGCTGCTTGGGCGTCGCCACCTGCGAGATGACCGACTGGAAGCGGCTGTAGATGAGGGTGACGACGTCGGCGTGGCCGCTTTCGAACTCAGAGGCGATCAGGTCGGCGATCGGCTCGGCCGCGGCCATGCTCATGACCTTGTGGTCGCTGAGCTCGAACGTCTGGATGATCTTGTCGCCGTAGATTCGGGACAGACCGTCGCGGACCTTGCGACCCACGGCGATGACCCGGACGTCCTTGCCGTTGGCGGTCAGGCTGTTGATCCGGTCGCGGGCGGCGCGGATGACGTTGGTGTTGAACCCCCCCGCCAGACCCTTGTCGCCCGTGGCGACGACGACCAGGTGTTTTCTGTCCGCGCCCGTGCCGGCCAGCAGCTTGGGCGCGCCGTCGCCGGTCACGCCCGCCGCCAGGTTGGCGATGACCGAGGCCATCTTCTTGGCATAGGGACGGGCGCTTTCGGCCTGATCCTGGGCGCGCTTCAGCTTGGCCGCGGCGACCATGTTCAGGGCTTTCGTGATCTTCTGCGTGGACTTCACGCTGTCGATCCGATTGCGCATTTCCTTGAGGCTGGCCATCGGGCGCTATTCTTTCAGCTTGCCGGGTCAGACTTAGGCGAACGTCTTGGCGAAGGCTTCGATCGCCGACTTCAGCTCGGCTTCCAGCTCCTTGGACAGGGCCTTGGTCGACTTGATGCTGTCGAGGATCGACTGGTGCGCCGAGTGCATGCGGGCCAGCAGCTCCTGTTCGAAGCGGCCGATGTCCGACACGGCGATCTTGTCGAGATAGCCGCGCGTACCGGCGTAGATCGACACGACCTGCTCTTCGACGGTCAGCGGCGAATACTGGGGCTGCTTCAGCAGTTCCGTCAGCCGCGCGCCGCGGGCCAGCAGGTTCTGCGTCGACACGTCCAGGTCCGAGCCGAACTTGGCGAAGGCGGCCATCTCCCGATACTGGGCCAGCTCGCCCTTGATCGAACCGGCGACCTGTTTCATCGCCTTGATCTGGGCCGACGAGCCCACGCGCGACACCGAGATGCCGACGTTCACGGCCGGGCGGATGCCTTGGTAGAACAGGTCGGATTCCAGGAAGATCTGGCCGTCGGTGATCGAGATCACGTTCGTGGGGATATAGGCCGAAACGTCGTTGGCCTGGGTCTCGATCAGCGGCAGGGCGGTCATCGAGCCCGAACCGTTGTCCTCGTTCAGCTTGGCCGAACGCTCCAGCAGGCGCGAGTGCAGGTAGAAGACGTCGCCCGGATAGGCTTCGCGGCCCGGCGGACGGCGCAGCAGCAGCGACATCTGGCGATAGGCGACGGCCTGCTTCGAGAGGTCGTCGTACACGATCAGGGCGTGCATGCCGTTGTCGCGGAAGTACTCACCCATGGCCGTGCCCGAGAACGGGGCCAGGAACTGCAGCGGGGCCGGCTCGGAGGCGGTGCAGGCCACGACGATGGTGTAGTCCAGGGCGCCGCGCTCCTCGAGCGTCTTCACGATCTGGGCGACGGTTGAGCGCTTCTGGCCGATGGCGACGTAGATGCAGTAAAGCTTGTCGCCCTCCGACGCGCCTTCGACGTTGATCGACTTCTGGTTCAGGATGGTGTCGATCGCCACGGCGGTCTTGCCGACCTGACGGTCGCCGATGATCAGCTCGCGCTGGCCGCGGCCGACGGGGATCAGGGTGTCGATGGCCTTCAGGCCCGTCTGCATCGGCTCGTGCACCGACTTGCGCGGGATGATGCCCGGCGCCTTGACGTCGACGCGGCGGCGCTCGGTGAACTGGATCGGACCCTTGCCGTCGATCGGCTCGCCCAGCGGGTTGACGACGCGGCCCAGCAGGCCCTTGCCGACGGGGACGTCCACGATCTCGCCCAGGCGGCGGACGTCGTCGCCCTCGGCGATGGCGGCGTCGGCGCCGAAGATCACCGCGCCGACGTTGTCGCGCTCGAGGTTCAGGGCCATGCCCTTCACGCCGGCCTTGGGGAACTCGACCATTTCGCCGGCCTGGACGTTGTCGAGGCCGTGGATACGGGCGATGCCGTCGCCGACCGACAGCACCTGACCGACGTCCGAGACGTCGGCCTCGACGCCGAAGTTGGCGATCTGCGACTTGAGGATGGCCGAGATTTCAGCGGCGCGGATGTCCATGATGGGCTCTCTGTCTTCGGTCTCTTCGGCGCCGTTGCGGGCGCGGGCGTCAGTGGGGTCGGCGCGCTTAGGCGCGCTTGAGGGCGTACTTCATCGAGTCGAGCTTGGTCTTGAGCGAGGCGTCGAACAGCTTCGAGCCCACCTTGACCTTGAGGCCGCCGAGAATCGACGGATCGACCCGAACGGTCAGTTCCGGCGCGCGGCCCAGCTGTTCGCGCAGGGCGTTGCGGATGTGGGTGATCTGGACCTCGTCCAGCGCCTGGGCCGAGACCACCTCGGCGGCGACGATGCCGGCGTGGCGCGCATACAGGCGCTCAAAGCCGGTCAGCACGCCCGGCAGGTCGCGGGCGCGGCCGTTCTGGGCCAGCAGACCCAGGAAGTTGCGGGTCGTCTGTTCAAAGCGGGCCTGGGCGGCGATGGCGACCAAGCCTTTGACCTGATCCTCGGATTTCATCACCGGCGAGGCGATGAGGCGACGCAGGTCGGCGCTTTCGGTCCAGGCGGCCTTCAGCGACTTAACGTCCGCACGCACGGCGTCCAGGCGGCCCGTCTCCAGGGCCAGGTCGAACAGCGCCTGTGCGTAGCGCTCGCCGACTTGCGTCGTTCTGAAATCGTCAGCCACTAATATGGTCCGCGTCGTTGCGTTTGGGTCGCAACCGGCTGCGAACGTCCGCGCCGGTCAAGGGCCTGAAATGCTTGTGGAAAGCACGACAGGGGCCGTCTCATCGGAAACGCCCCCTTCAAGCCGGGCGCCTGATAGCACGGGGTTTGGCGGCTCGCAACCAAGGCGCGCGGAACGATAACGCCGCACCCGCGCTGACGAAGATCGCGCCTTTGAACCGTCTGCGTCTCGGAACCGAAGCGGCGGCTGGTCACCGGCGATTCAATCGGCGGCGACGACGTTCTCGGACCTCTGGGTGCGACCACGACGCCTCCGGCTTCCGCTTGATGGGCGCTCACGCTCGCTTTACCGCTTAGCCCAACAGTTTCTTTCGGACGCCTTTATGCTCGACAGCATCCTTCCCCTGCTCTCCGACCCCGCCGCCTGGGCGGCGCTGGTCACGCTCGTGGTCATGGAGGTCGTGCTCGGCATCGACAACCTGATCTTTATCTCGATCCTGTCGAACAAGCTGCCGCCGGAGCACCGCCAGCGCGTCCGCCGCATCGGCATCGGCCTGGCCCTGGTCATGCGCCTGGCCCTGCTTTCGATCATCGCCTGGCTGGTCGGGCTGGTTCAGCCGGTCTTTTCCGTGTTCGGCAACGACTTCTCGTGGAAGGACCTGATCCTGATCGCGGGCGGCCTGTTCCTGATCTGGAAGGCGACCAAGGAGATCCACCACACCGTCGATCCCACGCCGTCGCATGACGTCCTGGACAAGAAGGACGTGGTCATCTCCAACGCCGGCGCGGCGATCTTCCAGATCATCCTGCTGGACCTGGTGTTCTCGATCGACTCCATCCTGACCGCCGTCGGCATGACCGAGCACCTGCCGATCATGGTGGTCGCGGTTCTCGCCGCGGTCACCGTCATGCTGCTGGCCGCCGACCCCCTGGCCAACTTCATCGCCAAGAACCCGACCGTGGTCATGCTGGCGCTGGGCTTCCTGCTGATGATCGGCCTGGTGCTGATCGCCGACGGCTTTGGCTTCCATGTGCCCAAGGGCTATATCTACGCCGCCATGGCCTTTTCCGCCGGCGTGGAGGCGCTGAACATGCTGGGTCGCAAGTCCGCCTCCAAGAAGGAGCTGGCGCAAGCCGCGCGGGCCGAGGCCGATCAGGCCGAGAGCCGCGCCCAACAGGCCGAAGCCGAGGCCGCCGTCGATACGGCCGGTCGGGCCTGACGCCCGTGGATCGGCGCGCGCTTCTTCTTGGTCTGGTTCTCGCCCTCGGCTCGCCGCTCTGCGCGCAGGCCGAGGTGCCGGTTCAGGGCTATGAGGTGGTGCGCACCTATCCGCATGACGCCGAGGCCTTCACCCAGGGCCTGATCTGGCGCGACGGTCACCTGATCGAGACCACGGGCCGTCAGCCGTCGGTGCTGCGGCGCGTGCGACTGGAGGACGGAAAGCCGGTTGCACAACGCACCCTGGCTCCGGTCTACTTCGGCGAGGGCGTGACCGAGCTGAACGGCAAGCTCTACAGCCTGACCTGGCGCAACGGCGTCGGCTTTGTCTGGAAGGCGGACGACTTCACGCCGCTGGGCCGCTTCACCTACACGGGCGAAGGCTGGGGTCTGACGAGCGACGGTCGCCGGCTGATCATGAGCGACGGCACGCCGTTTCTGCGCTTCATCGACCCCGAGACCATGGCCGAGACCGGTCGCGTGCGGGTGACCGCCGACGGCGAACCCGTGCCGATGCTGAACGAGCTGGAATGGATCAACGGCGAGGTCTGGGCGAACCTCTGGCAGAGCGATCGCATCGCGCGCATCAATCCCGAGACGGGGGCCGTCACCGCCTTTGTCGATCTGAAGGGCTTGCTGCCGGCCGGCTCGATCCGCGATCCAGCCGACGAAGTCCTGAACGGCATCGCCTGGGATCCGGAGGGCAAGCGCCTGTTCGTCACCGGCAAGCGCTGGCCCAGCCTGTTCGAAATCCGCGTCCGCCCCTGAGACGCAAAAAAAGGCGTCGCCCGTCAGAGCGACGCCTTCTTCATTCCGGATCGAGAGACGATCAGCCCTTCAGCGCCTCTTCCGAAGCAATGATGCGGCTGGCGGCGTGAACCACCGCGCCGATACGCAGAGCGGCCTGCACATGGGTGTTCGGCACGCCGTGCTTGCGCAACTCGCCCTCGTGCGCATCAAGGCAGGCGCCGCAACCGTTGATCGCCGACACGGCGGTGGACCACAACTCGAAGTCCAGCTTCTCCACGCCCGGATTGCCGATGACGTTCATCCGCAGCTTGGCCGGCAGCGTGGTGTATTCGTGGTTCTTCATCAGGTGCAGCGAGCGGTAGTAGATGTTGTTCATGCCCATGATGGCCGCCGCCGCCTTGGCCGCGTTCAGCGCCTCGGGCGACAGCTTCTCAGAGGCAGCGGTCTCGATCGCGCGCACCACCGCCGGCACGCCGATCGCGTGCGCCGAGGCGACAAGGCAGCCCCACTTCTGCTGGTCGTTCAGCACCGTCTCGTTGGCCAGCGAGGACAGGTTCAGCGAGATGTCCTTGCCATAGGCGGGAATGAGCTCGCGCAGGGCGTCGATCGACATGGTCGGTTTCCTTGAAGAGTCAGGGTTGCGGCTCGCACCACGCTGCGCGCGGGAGCCGGTATGAAAAAGGCGGCGACGGAAATCCGCCGCCGCCTTCTCGTGACGTTCAGGCGATAAACTGTTACGCCGCCAGGACGTTGCCGCCCACCGGGCGGTTGCAGGCGCACAGCTCGTCGGTCTGCAGCGCATCGACGACCCGCAGGGTGTCTTCCGGCGCGCGGCCGACGTTCAGGTTCGTCACATAGACGTGCTGAATGACGTTGTGCGGATCGACCACGAAGGTGGCGCGCAGGGCGACGCCCTCTTCCTCGTCAAGCACGCCAAGCGCGCGGGCCAGCTTGCCGCCGTTGTCGGCGAACTGCCAGATCGGCAGCTTGTCGAGGTCGGCGTGGTCGCGGCGCCAAGCCAGCTTGGTGAACTCGTTGTCCGTCGAACCGCCGAGCACCACGGTGTCGCGGTCCTCGAAATCCTTGCCGAGCTTGGCGAAGGCGGCGATTTCGGTCGGGCAGACGAAGGTGAAGTCCTTCGGATAGAAGAAGATGACCTTCCACTTGCCTTCGAAGCTGTCCTTGGTGACGGTCTCGAAAGCGGAGACGCCATTCTCTTCGTGGCTGTTGAAGCCCGGCTTCACGCCGGTGATCTTGAAGTCAGGCAGGGTTTGTCCGACGCCGAGCATCGCGAACTCCGTTTAGATTGATGATTGAGGCGGCCCAAGGGGGAGGAGCGCCGCCGACGCAGACCCATATGTGCCTCCGCCGGCGTGAAGTCAAATGGATCGTTCTGCCGTGCGGGATAGATCGTTCTTATAGTTGCTCCCACGGATCAACGCGATCTGCATAGATTTTCCCGCTGCAAACGGCAAAGTTTATCGATTGGCTTTTCGTCGGCTTCCGTCTCACAGTCGCATCTCCGGTCTAAACCCAGGGAGGACATCATGGACGGCGAAAGCGCCCCAACCCCGCTTCACAACCCGCGCAAGGAGCCCGCCGCCCTGCGCTCTCTGCTGGGTCGCACCAATCGCGACTGGTGGCCGAACCACCTGTCCGTCGACATCCTGCACCAGCAGGGCAAGACGGGCGACCCGATGGGCGACGACTTCTCCTACGCCGAGGCGTTCAAGACGCTGGACTATGCGGCGGTCAAGCGCGACCTCCACGCCCTGATGACCGACAGCCAGCCGTGGTGGCCGGCGGACTACGGCCACTATGGTCCCTTCTTCATCCGCATGGCCTGGCACTCGGCCGGCACCTATCGCACCGGCGACGGCCGGGGCGGCGCAAGCGCGGGGCAGCAGAGGTTCGCGCCGCTGAACTCCTGGCCGGACAACGGCAACCTGGACAAGGCGCGGCGCCTGCTCTGGCCGATCAAGCAGAAGTACGGCGCCAAGCTGTCCTGGGCCGACCTGTTCATCCTGACCGGCAATGTGGCCATTGAATCGATGGGCGGGCCGGTGTTCGGCTTTGGCGGCGGCCGCGCCGACGTCTGGGAGCCGGAAAAGGACGTCTACTGGGGCACCGAGGAGAACTGGGTCGGCGATGAAAGCAATGAGACCCGCATCCAGCCCGACAAGGGCATGGTGCTGGAAGAGCCCCTCGCCGCGATCCAGATGGGTCTGATCTACGTCAACCCGGAAGGCCCCGGCGGCCGTCCGGAGGCGCTGCAGTCGGCGCACGACATCCGCGAGACCTTTGCCCGCATGGGCATGAACGACGTCGAGACGGCGGCCCTGACCGCCGGCGGCCACACCTTCGGCAAGGGCCACGGCGCGGGCGACGCCAAAAAGGTGGGCGTCAGCCCCGAGGGCGCCGACATCGCCCAGCAGGGCCTGGGCTGGGTCTCGGGCCATGAGAGCGGCGTGGGCGACCACACCATCACCTCCGGCATTGAGGGCGCCTGGACGCCGACGCCCATTACCTGGGACATGACCTACTTCGACATGCTGCTGGACCACGAGTACGAGCTGGTCCGCAGCCCGGCCGGGGCCAAGCAGTGGCAACCCGTCGGCAATCCGGACGAGACGCTCGCGCCGGCCGCGCACACGCCGGGCAAGAAGGTCCCGACAATGATGACCACCGCCGACATGGCGTTCAAGGTCGACCCGGCCTACCGCCAGATCATGGAGCAGTTCCGCGCCGATCCGGCCTATTTCGCCGATCAGTTCGCGCGCGCCTGGTTCAAGCTGTGCCACCGCGACATGGGGCCGCGCATCCGCTACCTCGGACCGGACGTGCCGAGCGAGGACCTGATCTGGCAGGATCCGATCCCGCCTCATCAGGGCCGCTTGATCGGGGACGCCGAAATCCAGCAGCTGAAGCAGGCGATCGCGGCGTCAGAGCTGACCGTCGCCGACCTTGTTCGCACGGCCTGGGCCTCGGCTGCGACGTGGCGCGGATCGGACCATCGCGGGGGCGCCAATGGCGCGCGCATCCGCCTGGCCCCGCAAAAGGACTGGGACGTCAACGAGCCGGCGAAGCTGGCGCGCGTGCTGAAGGTCTATGAGGACATCAAGGCCGCGTCCGGGCTCAATGTCTCGATCGCGGACCTGATCGTGCTGGGCGGCTCGGTGGGCGTCGAGCAGGCGGCGAAGGCCGCCGGCCACGACGTGGTCGTGCCTTTCAGCCCGGGTCGCACCGACGCCACGGACGAGCAGACCGATGCGGAAGGCTTCAAGGTTCTGGAGCCCCGCGCCGACGGCTTCCGCAACTATCTGCAGGTGCAGTTCAACGTGCCCACCGAAGAACTGCTGGTCGACCGCTCCCAGCTGCTGGGCCTCACCGCGCCGCAGATGACGGTTCTGGTGGGCGGCCTGCGCGTGCTGGGCGTCAACCATGGCGCCTCGGAGAACGGCGTCCTCACCGATCGACCGGGTCAGCTGACCAACGACTTCTTCGTCAACCTGCTGGACATGCGGACGGGCTGGAAGCAGGTCGACGACAGCAGCGACGAGACCTTTGTCGGCTCCGATCGCCTGACGCACGAGAAGCGCTGGACCGCCACCCGCACCGATCTGGTGTTCGGCTCCAACTCGCAGCTGCGGGCGCTGGCCGAGGTCTACGCCTCGGCGGACGCCGGCGGGAAGTTCGTCCGGGACTTCATCAAGGCCTGGGTCCAGGTGATGAACAACGACCGCTACGACCTGCCGGGACCGGCGCTGCACGCCGAGAAGGTCGTCGCCTGACGAGACGTCCCCCCGCCCGGCGCTGTTGTCGGGCGGGGGCTCTTCATAGATCAGATCAATGCCGTTTGATCCGGCGATAGCGAGCGCCTATGACGCCCGGATGCTCCCCACCCTGCGTCAACTCCAGTATCTGAAGCTCCTCGCCGAGCACGGCTCGTTCAGCCGCGCCGCCGAGGCCGCCCACGTCAGCCAGCCTGCGCTGAGCGCCGGGGTACAGGAACTGGAGCGTATCCTGGGCGCGCCCGTGGTCGAGCGGACGCGCGGCGCGGTGCTGCTGACCGCCGTCGGGGCCGAGGCTGTCAAGCGCGCCGAGGACGTTCTGGCCCGCGCCGAGGACCTGGTGGAGGCGGCGCGCAACGCCGGCCGTCCCCTCTCCGGCCGCTTCCGCCTGGGGGTGATCCCCACAGTTGCGCCGTTTCTGTTGCCGGCCAAGCTGCCGGGTCTGCGCGACGCCTATCCCAAGCTCAAGCTGTTCATCCGCGAGGACCTGACGCCCCGTCTGATCGCCGCTCTGAAGGCCGGTCATGTCGATGCGGCGGTGATCGCCCTGCCCTATGAAGCCTCGGGCATCGAGCATGCGCGGATCGGCGACGACGAAATCCTGGCGGCGGCCCCGGCCGGCCACCCGCTGGCCCAAGGCGCGACCATCCGGCCGGGATCGCTGAAGTCCGACGACCTGATCCTGCTGGAGGACGGCCACTGCCTGCGCGATCAGGCGCTGGCCGCGCTCGATATCGACCCGCCGCGCGGAGACGACGTGTTCGCCGCCACGAGCCTGCACACCCTGGTGCAGATGGTCGGGTCGGGCCTGGGCGTTTCCTTTCTACCCAGCATGGCGGTGAAGGCGGGCCTGGCCGACAATCCGGCCGTCGCCGTGCGTCCGTTCGCGCGCGAGGACGACCAGCCGCCCCGCCGCGAGATCGTCGTCGCCTGGCGCTCCGGCTCCAGTCGCGCGGCCGAGGCGCGCCTGCTGGCCGAGGCCCTGACGCTCGACTAGGACGGCAGGAGTGGTTCAGCCGAACAGCCGCTGATCCCACCAGACGGGCGTCTCCAGCCCCGGTTTGACGCGCGCGAACTCAGGATGGGCGGCGTTGAAGACGAAGTTCCGCTCCATGCGCGCTACGACCGAGGGTACGATCAGCACCGCTGAGCGCCCTTGCGCGAACCAGTCCCGGCCAAAGGCGCGCGCCGCCGCCCCGCCCGGCGCCGCCCAGTCGGGAACAAGGTCCGGGTTGACCATCTCGTAGGACAGGCCGGCGGGAAGATGGATTTCGACATAGTGCTGGCCGTTCGGCAGTTCGCCGCCGAAGTGGACCAGCTTCTCCAACATGGCGGTGGAATAGTGTTCGGCGGCGTAGACCGCACGCTGGCCCGCCTCGTGCCAGCGGCCCGACGCCAAACGCGCGCCCCCGTCGCTCCAAATCGGATGCTCGCCGCGCGGATCGCCGATGCGGTAGGCCTTCAGCGCATCGTCCAGCCGGCGAACCATGCCTAGACGGCGAAGCCCGCGTCGGCGCGCCGCACCAGATTGATCACGGCGTCGGCTCCGGCCGAACTGGATTGGGCCATGCTCAAGGGCGTGCGCCCATTCAGCAGCGGGTGCGGCCGGTTCAGGAAGCGGGCGATGGCGGCGGTGTCGCCGTGATAGACGCGGCTGACCGCATCCACCACGCGGCCGACCTCGTACAAGCGCTCGCTCATCTCGCGCGACAGCGGCTTGCGATTGGTCCGGGCGCGGCGCAGCGTCGCCTCCGGGATCAGCTGACCCACCACATGCGGCATGCCGATGACTTCACCCAGGGCCGCGGCGGAAGTCGGTTTCAGTCCCCGCGACACTTGGTCGGCCAAGGCGATGTCGTCCAGCACGGCGCCGTCCTTCAGCCCCAGCAGCCGACCGATGCGGGCGGCGTCGCTGGCCGGAAGGGCCTCGGGCTGGGCGTAGATGTCGAGGGCGGTCATCAAGCGGCTTTCGTCATGTGACGCACAGATAATCGCCAAATGACGCCGCCGCAAGGTCGGGGATGGCGCCATGAAAAAGGGCCGGCGGATCGTTCCGCCGGCCCTCGTCATCTTGGCTTCACCGCCGCCTTATTCAGCGACTTCGGTGGTCGGGGCGGCTTCGACCGGGGCCGTTTCGACCGGCGCCGTCACGGCCGCTTCCGGGCCGCGCGCCAGGTTGCGCAGGACGTAGGGCATGACGCCGCCGGCCTTGAAGTAGTCCAGCTCGGTCTGGTTATCGATGCGGCAGCGCACGGGGAAGCGCGCCATCTTGCCGTCCGACGGGCGGAACAGCTCGACCCACAGGTCCTGACGCGGACGCAGCTTGCCGACGTTGACGTCCGACAGGCCGCGGATCGTGACGATCTCCTCGCCCGTCAGGCCCAGCTTCTGCCAGCCGTCCTGCTTGAACTGCAGCGGCACCACGCCCATGCCGACCAGGTTCGAGCGGTGGATGCGCTCATAGCTTTCGGCGATCACAGCCCGCACGCCCAGAAGGCGCGTGCCCTTGGCCGCCCAGTCGCGCGACGAGCCCGTGCCGTACTCCTTGCCGGCGAACACGACCAGCGGACGCCCCTCGGCCTGGTAGCGCATGGCCGCGTCGTAGATCGACATCGTGTCCTGCGACGGGAAGTGCTTGGTCACGCCGCCTTCGATGTCCGGCGTGATCTTGTTGCGGATGCGGATGTTGGCGAAGGTGCCGCGCATCATCACTTCGTGGTGGCCGCGACGCGCGCCGTAGGAGTTGAACTCGCTCGTCTCCACACCGCGGTTGGTCAGATAGACGCCGGCGGGCGAGGTCTTCTTGATCGAACCGGCCGGAGAGATGTGGTCGGTGGTGATCGAGTCGCCGAAGATGGCCAGCACGCGCGCCTCGACGATGTCGCTGACCGGGGTCGGCTCCATCGACAGGCCCTCGAAGTAGGGCGGATTGGCGACGTAGGTCGAAGAGTCGTCCCAGGCATAGGTCTGGCCGCCCGTGACCTTGATGCCCTGCCAGTGCTTGTCGCCCTTGAAGACGTCCTTGTAGCGCTTGGCGAACATGGACGGGGTCACCGACTTGCGCTGGATTTCGGCGATCTCAGCGGCCGTCGGCCAGATGTCGCGCAGGAAGACGTCGTTGCCCTTCTTGTCCTGGGCGATCGGCTCCTTGGTGATGTCCATGCGCATCGAGCCGGCGATGGCGTAGGCGACCACCAGCGGGGGCGACGCCAGGTAGTTGGCCTGAACGTCGGGGTTCACGCGGCCTTCGAAGTTGCGGTTGCCCGACAGCACGCTGGTTGCGACCAGGGCGTTGTCGTTGATCGCCTTGGAGATGGCCGGATCGAGCGGGCCCGAGTTGCCGATGCAGGTGGTGCAGCCGTAGCCGACCAGGTTGAAGCCCAGCGCGTCCAAGTCCTTTTGCAGGCCGGCGTCGGTCAGATAGTCGGTGACGACCTGAGAGCCGGGGGCCAGCGAGGTCTTGACCCACGGCTTGGCCTTCAGGCCCAGCGCATTGGCCTTGCGCGCCACCAGGCCGGCGGCGATCAGGACGGACGGGTTGGAGGTGTTGGTGCAGGAGGTGATGGCGGCGATCACCACGTCGCCGTCGCCGACGGTGAACTTCTCGCCGTCAACGGGCGCGCGCGGCGCGTCGGAGGCGCGCGAAAAGGTCCCGGTCAGATGGCCGTCGAACTCGGTCGCGGCGTTGGTCAGCTCGACGCGGTCCTGCGGGCGCTTGGGGCCAGCCAGCGACGGCACGACGGTGGAGATGTCCAGTTCCAGCACGTCGGTGAAGACCGGATCTTCACTGGTGTCGTCGATCCACAGGCCTTGAGCCTTGGCGTAGGCCTCGACCAGGGCGACGCGCGCCTTGTCGCGTCCGGTGGCGGTCAGATAGTCGATCGTCGCGCGCGACACGGGGAAGAAGCCGCAGGTGGCGCCGTATTCCGGGGCCATGTTGGCGATGGTGGCCTGGTCCTCGATGGTCATGCCGACCAGGGCGTCGCCGAAGAACTCCACGAACTTGCCGACCACGCCCTTCTTGCGCAGCATCTGGGTGACGGTCAGCACCAGGTCGGTGGCGGTCGCGCCTTCCGGCAGGCGCCCGGTCAGCCTGAAGCCGATGACTTCGGGGATCAGCATCGGGATGGGCTGGCCCAGCATGGCGGCCTCGGCCTCGATCCCGCCGACGCCCCAGCCCAGAACGGCCAGGCCGTTGATCATGGTGGTGTGGCTGTCGGTGCCGACCACGGTGTCGGGATAGGCCAGCGTGGTCTTACCCTCGGTCAGGGTCCAGACCGTCTGGGCCAGGTTCTCCAGGTTCACCTGGTGGCAGATGCCGGTGCCGGGAGGCACGACGCGGAAGTTGTTAAAGGCCGATGAGCCCCAGCGCAGGAAGTTGTAGCGCTCGATGTTGCGCTCGTACTCGCGCTCGACGTTCTGCTGGAACGAGCGCTTGTCGCCGAAATAGTCGACCATCACCGAGTGGTCGATCACCAGGTCGACGGGGTTCAGCGGGTTGATCTTGGCCGGGTCGGCGCCGAGCGCGGCCATTGCGTCGCGCATCGCGGCCAGGTCCACCACGGCGGGCACGCCGGTGAAGTCCTGCATCAGCACGCGGGCCGGGCGGAAGGCGATCTCGTGCTCGACCGAGCCCTTGTTCTCGATCCAGGCGGCCAAGGCGCGCAGGTCGGCCTCGGTCACCGAGACGCCGTCCTCGTTGCGCAGGAGGTTCTCCAGCAGCACCTTCATGGAGCGCGGCAGGCGGGAAATCCCGGCCAGACCGGCTTCCTCGGCGGCGGGAAGGCTGTAATAGGCGTACTTCTTGCGCCCGACGGATAGATCCTTGCGGACGTTCAGGCTGTCGTTCGACGGCATAGGGAGGGGTTCCTCTGATCAGCGCCGCCCGACAATCCGGTTGCGCCTTCGCGCGCTGGACGCAGGGGCGCACAGGTCCCCGGCGCGCGCGGCGAAAGCCTGCTGCGGCGAGCCTGCCTATAATCCCGCAACCGTTAGCCGTCCATGTATCCACGCCGCCCGCAGGGACATTGAGAACGGCTCGCATGACAGCGAGGCATACTCTGCCTCACCCTCCCCACATTGGGGAGGGTGGCCGCGCAGCGGCCGGGTGGGGGCGGCAAGGCAAGGCCGCACAGGATTGTGGATGCGTCGCCTGGCCCTCCCCACCCGACTTCGCCTACGGCTCAGCCACCCTCCCCGAAACAGGGAGGGAGAGCTTGTGATCGTCGCCTCCGTCACCGTCACGTCCCTGACCCTCTCGCGCGGCGAGCGCACGCTGTTCCGCGACCTGTCGCTTCATCTCCGCGCCGGAGAGGCCGTGGCGCTGACGGGCGCCAACGGCGCGGGCAAGACCTCGCTGCTGCGGGCGGTTTCAGGTTTCCTCAGACCGGATGGCGGTGAAGTGGCCTTCGCAGATGCGACGGGCGACCGCATCGAACCCGAGACCGCGCGCGGCCGCGACCTGCACCTGCTGGGTCATCTCGATGGGCTTAAAGGGCAACGCACCGCGCGCGACGAACTGACGTTTCAAACGCGGTGGCTGGGCGGAACGGACGCGGGCGTGGCCGAGGCGGCGGATCGACTGGGGCTCGCCCCATTGCTCGACCTGGAAGTGCGCCGGCTCTCGGCCGGACAGCGGCGCCGGCTGGCCTTGGCCCGGCTGATCGCCGCGCCGCGTCCGCTTTGGCTGCTGGACGAACCCTTGAGCCCGCTGGACACGCGCTGGAGGCGGGCGGCCGGAGAGCTGATGCTGGCCCATCTGGATCGGGGCGGCCTGATCCTGGCCGCCGTGCACGATCCCCTGCCCGTCGCCGCCCGCGCGTTCGAGATCGGGGCTGGGCGTTGATCCGCGCGCTGGGCATTCTTTATCGGCGCGAACTGGCGCTGGCCTGGGGCGGAGGCGGAGGCGCGCTGCTGGCCTGCGCCTTTCTGCTCTGCATGACGACGATGATCCCGCTCGCGGCCGGCGGCGATCCGCGCGTGCTGAGCCCCGTGGCCTCCGGCCTGACCTGGACGGCGCTGGCGTTGGCGTCGCTGCTGTCGCTGGAGCGAATGTTCGAGCGCGATCACGAGGACGGGGCGCTGGATCTCCTGGCGACCGGTCCCGTGCCGCTGGAGGGCGTCGTGGGCGTCAAGGCGCTGGCGCACTGGACGGCGACCGGCCTCCCGCTGGCGCTTGTCGCGCCCGTCGCGGCCCTCGCCTTGGGACAGTCGGGCGATCTTGCCCCGCTGACGCTGCTGACGGCGCTGATCGGAGGGCTGAGCTTTTCCTTCACCGGCGCGCTCGGGGCTGCGCTGGCGCTGGGGGCTCGCCGCGGCGGGCTGCTGATCGCGGTGATCGTCCTGCCTCTGTTCATCCCGCCGGTGGTGTTCGGCGCGGGCGGACTGCAACGCGGGGTGCTGGACCAGCCCGTGGGTCCGGCCCTGGCGCTGCTCGGCGCCTATGTGCTGTTCGCGGTCGTGATCGCGCCGCTCGCGGGCGCGGCGGCCATTCGCAATGCGCAGGGCTGAGGCGCTTGCCCGCACCCCGGCCGCCGCGTAAGCGCTGATCCCGATGTTCGGCCTGTCGAACCCTGCTCGCTTCATGGCCTTCACCCGGCCGCTGACGCCCTGGCTTTGGGGCGCGGCGGGCGTGCTGCTGGCGGTCGGGTCCTGGCTGAGCTTTTCCGCCCCCGCCGATTACCAGCAAGGCGACACCGTGCGGATCATGTTCGTGCACGTGCCGGCCGCCTCGATCGGCCTCGTGGCCTATGCGGCGCTGGGCGTATCCAGCTTCTTCGCTCTGGTGTTCCGCCATCCGCTGGCGGATGCGGCGGCAAGGGCGGCGGCCCTGCCGGGCGCGGCCTACACGGCGCTGGCGCTCGTCACAGGTTCGCTGTGGGGCCAGCCGATGTGGGGAACCTGGTGGGTGTGGGACGCGCGGCTGACCAGCGTGCTGGTGCTGTTCCTGTTCTATCTCGGCTACATGGCCCTGCGGGCCTCGATCGACGACGAGGCGCGCGCGGCGAGGGCTGCGGCGGTGCTCGGCCTGGTCGGCCTGATCAACCTGCCGATCGTGAAGTTCTCGGTCGACTGGTGGAACACCCTGCATCAGCCGGCCAGCCTGCTGCGCGCCGGAGGATCCTCGCTGGCGCCGCCCTATCTGCAGGCGCTCTTGGTGATGATGGCGGCATACGGCGTGCTTTTCGTGGCGTTGTGGCTGACCGCCATCCGTACGGAGGTGCGCCGCCGGCGGGTGCAGTCGCTGCGCGCGCGCCGGGCGCTGGAGGCGTGATGATCGACCTGGACATGAGCCCCTACGCCGCCTTTGTCTGGCCGGCCTGGGCGATCAGCGGCGTCGTGCTGGCCGCGCTGGTCGTGCGCGCGGCGGCCGCGGCCCGGCGCTGGAAGGCGGCGCTGCGCGACCTGGAAGCCGGCGATGAATAGATGGTTGGCGCTGGCCCCGCTGGTGGTGCTGGCGGCGCTGGCCGCCCTGTTCATCGGCTGGTCGCTGAAGCGCGATCCGGTAATCAAGCCGGACGCCATGGTCGGCCAGATGATCCCGGCTTCGAGCCTGCCGCAGCTTGATGAGGGAGCCGCGGCCGACCTGCGTACTTTGGCGGCCGGACGTCCGGTGCTGGTGAACCTGTTCGCCTCCTGGTGCGCGCCCTGCCGCATCGAGCATCCCAAGCTGATGGAGCTGAAGGCCCGGGGCGTGGTCGTGATCGGCGTGGCCTACAAGGACGAACCGGTCGCCACGCGCGCCTTTCTGGAGGAAATGGGCGATCCATTCGACGCCGTGCTGGTCGATCGCGAGGGACGGTTGGGCCTGGACCTCGGCGTCTCGGGGGTGCCGGAGACGTTCGCGGTGGACGCGTCCGGCCGTATCCGCGCCAAACAGGCCGGCCCCTTGCTGGACGACCGCGACGTCACGCGCCTGACGCAGGCGCTTCAGAGGCGTTAACCTTTTTCCGACGGATTGCGTTAACACTCCTGGAATGAGCGCGATTCGTCCCGGACTGCCGCAGATCGTTCCGCAACCCGCGGACGCCGGTCGCGCGCGCTCGGCTCAGGCCGCCGCCTTCTTCCGCGCCGCCGTGGATCAGACCCAGGCAACGGCTCAGGCCTCAGCGTCCGCCCCCGCCGTGGTCACAACGCGCGCGACCAGCGCGCCGGCGCCCGACCCCAGCCGGCCTCTGCGGCCCGGGTCTCTGCTGGACATAAGGATCTAGAGGTCAGCTCCAGCCGCGGCTGGCGATATACTGTTCAAGCGCGGCGATGCGCGTGTCGTCGGACGGGTGGGTCGAGGCGAACTGCGGAACCTGGCTTTCGCGCTGCGCCGCCATCAGCCGCCACAAGGCCACCGACTGGCTGGGTCGCCACCCCGCCCCCTGCAGGTAATCGACACCAAGCCGATCCGCCTCCAGCTCGTCGCGCCGCGAGTAGGGCAGGAGGATGCCGTACTGCGCGCCCAACCCGCCGATCGCGCCCACAGCCTGGCCATAGTCGCCGGCGACGCGCGTGCCCAACTGCAGCGCCGCATTGGTCAGGGTGCTGGAAGAGGTGCGCTCGGCCGCGTGCTGGGCGACCACATGGCCGATCTCGTGTCCGATCACCGCCGCCAGCTGATCGTCGTTCTGCACCAGGCTCAGCAGACCCGTGGTCACGCCGATCTGGCCCGACGGCAGCACAAAGGCGTTGGGGCTCTGGTTTGTGAAGACGGCGTATTCCCAGGTCCGGTTCCCCAGCCCCGCCGCCTGCACCAGACGGTCTCCGATGCGGCGGATACGATCCACCTGAGCGCCGGTGGTGACCGCGTTCTGGGTCCGCACCTGTTCGGCCCAGGCGGCGTTGGATTGCTGCACCAGCGAGCCGTTGTCGACGATCAGCAGCTGGTTGCGCCCCAGCGCCTCATTGTAGGCGCAGGCGGCCAGGGCGGCGCTGGCCGAGGCGGCGAGCAAGGCGATGCAAACGGCGCGGGTCATGACGGGCTCCTGCGGCAAAGTTGAACGCAGGAAAACCGGCGATGCGCGCAGAGGTTCCTGCGACGAAACGCGCTGCCCCCCAAAGCAAAAAGGCCCGGTCCGAAGACCGAGCCTTTTTGCGTTTCGATTGGAGCGGGCGATGGCTGATCGAACGCCCGACCCTCACCTTGGCAACGATGCCAGATTGGTTTTTCCCGCGATTGATGCTTGCTTCTGCAGATAGACAACACCTTGAAAGTAGGACGGTTTTCTTCTTACCTCCACCTTCCAGCGATTGGCCGGGATTACCTCGAGTTGATGCCGGCTGATGACCATCTGATGACCAGAACGCCATGTCCGCCTCTCAACGAAGGAAGATCACCAAGCGCCTTGTCGATGCCACGGTACCACGAGCGGCAGATGACGTGATCATCTGGGACACCGAAATTTCAGGCTTCCGGCTGCGGGTACGACCGACCGGCCGCAAGGTTTATGAAGTTCGCTACAGGCCCGACGGAGCAACGACGCAGCGGCAGATCGCCATCGGTCGGCACGGTTCCCCCTGGACGCCGGAGGCTGCCAGAGAGCGTGCTAAGGCAATCCTTCACGCCGCCGATCACGGGCAGGATCCCCTTGCAAAGCGTAAGGCGGCTCGGGCCTCTCTAACGATCTCGGTTCTCTGTGAAGTCTACCTGCGAGACGGCCCGGCTCACAAAGTCACGAAGCGCGAGAGCTCTTGGGCTGTCGATCGCTACAGTTTCACCCATCATGTTCTCCCTCTTCTCGGACGCAGGGTTGTCACCAGCCTCCGCCCTGGGGAATTGTCGGAGTGGCAGGCCAGGGTCGCGGCGGGGGCCACCGCCCGTCGAGTTGCGTCAGGCAAGCTCCGAGGCGTGATTCACGTGCGAGGTGGAAAAGGGGCGGCGTCGCGGGCCATGAGGTCGCTGGCGGCAATGTTGGCCTGGGCTGTCACCCAGGAACTGATCGAAACAAACCCTGCAGAGAAGGTGCCGAAAATTCCTGATGGCCGCCGTGAACGTTATCTCAGCGATGACGAAGTGGCGGCGATCTGGCGGGCAATTGGAGTTCTGGCAGCCGATCGACGACTGACCGCCGCTCAGGCGGCATTCTTCCGCCTACTCATGCTGACGGGCGCAAGGCGCGGGGAGCTTCTGGGCCTACGCTGGTCCGAGGTTGATCTCCAGCGAGGCTTCCTGCTTCTCCCTCCACTCCGCCACAAGTCGGGTGGCGCATCCAGACCGAAGTCTCTCCACCTTTCTCCCGCTGCGCTTGAAGTCCTTGGATCGCTCAAGGGTGACCACCCTGGCTTCCAGCACGTCTTTCCTTCCCTCTCCGCTCAGTCGAAAGCGGGCAACCGGGACGGCGAAGTACGTCCAGCTGTGTTCGAAGATAAACCGATGACCCCGCCGAAGGGCGCCTGGGATCGTGTCCTGAAGCAGAGCGGCGTCCTCGACGCCTCGTTTCATGTACTTCGTCACACATTCGCATCGCAGATCATCGCTACCGGCGAAAGCCTGTACACACTGTCCAAGATGTTGGGACACAGCAAGTCGACGACCACGGAACGTTACGCCCATCTTCGAGCCGGAGCAGGTGTAGCAGCGGCCCAGCTTATCGCGGACCGCTACCACAACCTGGAATGAAGGCGCTGCTCTCTGCCTTCTACGCTGCCCAGACCTCGTTCAGCACCTTCGCTGCAAGCGCTGCCTTGTCCTGAGGAAGGAAGCGCCCGTAATGCGCGGCCACCGTCGCTGGCGTGTCCTGGATGGCGTAGCTGGCTTGTTCGTATGAACCCGTCTGCTTCAGCACGTGCGTCGCCAGCACGTCTCTCACGCTGTGGGGACCATGGGACATCAAGCCCGCTACAGCGCCCCGGCCGGTCCAGGGATTGTAGATGCCATATCGCTGGATGATCAGGCGCCAAGCCTCGTAGAAGCCGGACTGGGTGAACGCCGCGTCGCGCGTGGTCGTCTTTGCCGTCTTAACGAAGAACGTGCCGGGATCGGCGGCGCCCGCCAGCAAGGCTGCGCGATCCCGCGCCAGGTAGCGCTCGATCCGCTCATAGAGCCCCCCTAGATCGGGTAGAACAAGACGGTAAGGCCGCCTGGAGAAATAGGCCGAGTTCGCGTTTTTGAAGGCCGCACACGGGATGAACACCTCCCACCCTGCATCTCGAACCGACCACCGCAGCTCGCCGCGCTTGAGCGCCTCCAGTTCCCGTTCGGTGCGCGGTGCTCCGTCCCGCGCACACACCACCAGCTGGCGCAGATTTTTCTGGCGAACGCCGAGGTGCAGACCGAGTCGGATCATGAGAAACGCCCGGACGGTCTCGGCGGCTGCCCGAGGGTAATGCCGCTCATCAGGCATCCTGGAGATGACCTCTTCGGCGATCTTGCGATATTCGCCGACAGGGCTGCCAGCCTCCAGGATCGGAAGGATCGGCTCGAATGGGTCGCGATGCACCCTCGCCACCCTCTGGATTTCGCGCGTTCTCGCCAGCCCATGTCGGTGTGCGATCTCGCATGCCGCGCTCCAGTCGAATTGCGCTGCCTGAGCCTCAACTTCCGACACCACGCCCGGGATGGGGACGAGGCGATCGGCGAGTTGCGGGTTCTGCCGCAGCCAACCCGTGCGCTCCTTGGTGAAGGCGGCTGCGAGCAGCAGCATCTCCGCCTCCCAACCTGTGTAGAAGCCGCGACGCCGTTCGCGCCATTGAACATACCAGTCCCAGACGGCCGGAAAGACGAGCAGCCCGAGCGTGAGGTGCTCCACGGGCACACCAAGCCCTTTCACCTCACTGTCAGGCGGCGCCGCCAGCGCGCCCATCATCAGCGCCAGGTGCTCACCGCGTTGCGCGGCTGTCGCCTCACCCCAGACGCCTGATCGCTCAAAGCCAAGGTCTGTCAGCGTTGCGGATTTAAAGCGGATCAGCGCCGCCATCTCTTCACGAAGGCCAGGCTGGGCCTGCAGCCAGGCAGGACCGTTTCCGTCAAACCGGAGTCCGAAGCGGTGACGGGAGACCTCTGCATGGTACCGGCGGTAGGCTGTGCCGCCCGCCAGAATGTGACTGCGAACCCACTGCAGAATTTCTGCCTGCTGATCCAAATCTCGAGACCGGAAGTCGTCCGGCAGGTGCCAGGCGAGCCTGCGTGTTTCTGCTCTGGGGATCGAAGCCGGCATCTGACCCGCGATCGCTCGCCGGCGCCTCATGCGGGCTATGAAGTAGCCACGCTCGAGGCGGTACCGAACTTCTATTGCTGAAAGCACAGCAAGAGCCTCCGACGTCTGCGGAGTTTTGGACCCACGCCGCCAAGCGATGATCGTCTGATAGTTGATAGCCGCACCAGCCGCCGTCACGGCTTTATGCAACCGGTAAACACTGTCTCCGTGCCGGGCAATCTGAGCGTCGAGCGCGGCATGGAAATCGCCCGGATCGTTGATCAGGCTCCAGAGTGGTTCTGGATGTAGAACGACCGGATCAGGCCGACGGCCTCGGCGAGAGGTCGGCGAGTTGGAAGAGGGATTGAACAAGGGAGCCTCGTGGATGCATCGCCTCGCAGGCGACACTCACTAGACGGTTCATCCACCCTGCAACCTGAGTCCTGCTCCCCTGAAAACTGTGGAAGCGCTCGGTCTCAGCAACCCGGTTGATGAAGCTGAAGCCACCCGATCCGTTGTGATAAGCTCTGAATGGCAGCGATGAAGTCCGCGCCACCAACCAGCCCGTGGTCACCATATGGTCATCACCACGGTGGCGGTAATCGCAGACGATTGCCGGCCAGTTCAAGAGACTACCAGAATGCATGGCGGAAGTCGCCTCGGCAGGTCCGAGAGGCGCCAAGAGCGGTCACGCAGACCAAGCCGCGAACGCGACATTCAGCACGTGAGCAAGATGTCCGCTCCTGAGAGCGATGCCTACTTCGCCTCACGACCCGTTGCGGACATCAGACATCAATTAGCTGGTCCGTCGATGACCCCACAAGCTGCGGGATACCGCAAAAGCACCTACAGATAGCAGGGTCCAGAAGGCCACGTTCGCCCAAAAGGGCAGCCAGTCAAAACGGTCAGCGGCGAACCAGACTTCCATGATGTTGGCAGTGTTGACGACGGACATGCCGAGATAGTCTCGGGCGAAAATCAGCGGCCAACCCGAAGCGGCAACTATACAGCCGTCCTCACAACCCATGATATCGGGATAGGTCGCCAGCGCAGAGCGTTTTCCGATGAACGTCGAGGAAAGCGTGGCCACCAATCCAACGGTACAGTGAAGCGGCAGTGCCAGGGCGCGTCTCATGCCCCCGGCGTATGGACGATAGAACTGGCCGTCAACGTCCGCTCGGCGCCACGAGCGGTCATGTGGACCAAGCCGCGAACACGACGTTCAGCGCGTGAGCCAAAGGTCCGCCTCCGGGCGCGATGCCAACTGCGCAAATCGACCCGTCGCGGACGTTCATCGCCTTGTTGATCGCCACAGAGTCACGTGAGCATCTACCAAGTGGCCCGGTGACGTTCCTGGCTGCTGGACGATCGCAAGCTACTCATGAACCTCATTCAAGGTTACCTTTACAGGCAGATCGGCCTGCGCGTCGCTGCCGCATGCTCCTCCCTAGCTGCGATTGGCGTGCTGAGTCAGAGCCTCGATCAGCTCGAGGTCATTGTTGAACGCGGCCAAAGCGTCTGGATCATGATCAAGCTGACGCTGTTGGCGGTGCCTCAGTTGCTGGCAGTGATTTTGCCGTTCGGGCTATTCGTTGGAGCCCTGATCGCACTGACGCGGCTGCAGCGCGATCAAGAACTGACGGCGGCCTTCGCAGGGGGCATGACGCGATGGGCGGTGATATCTCCTCCCTTTCGGCTAGCAGCTCTGGTCGCACTGCTGGCCTTGTTCATCAATCTCTTCGCCCAACCTTGGGCACAGCGTGAAGGACGCGCTCAGACCTTCGCCATCCGCACCGATCTTGCGGCCTTGCTGGTGCAGGAGGGGCAGTTCGTCCAGGGGCCTCAGGGCCTGACGATCTACGTAGAGCAGATCGAGCAGAACGGTCTGCTGCGAAACCTCTTTATCTACATAAAAGAAGAGGACGGAACGGTCCGGACTTGGGACGCTGGAGAGGCTCGCTTCGAGCGGATCAACGGCTCACCATTTCTAACGCTAAGAAGCGGTTCTTGGCAGGAATATTCGTCTCAGGGCGTCTTGAACCAACTAGCCTTTGAACGTCTTCCGTTCGACTTGGCTCCATTCGTAAACACCGAAGAGGTCGTGCGCTACAAGCCTGCCGACCTCTGGATGACAGAGTTGCTAAACCCAGACTCTGGATTGCTAGAGCAACGCTCGCGTGCCGAGTTGCAGGCCGAGGCTCACTCCCGCCTGTCCGCGCCCCTTTACGCTTTCACCGCCATGGCGATGGCGTTGGCTGCAATCATGGGCGGTGCGTTCAGCCGGACTGGATATGGTCTTCGGATAGCACGAGCGGCAGGAGCGTTTCTGCTGGTGCGAGTTGCCGGCTACGCTTTGGTGGCTGCGAGCGCCTGGAATGTCTGGCTGAACTTGTTCCAATATGTGCTGCCTGTCGCAGCAGCGGCACTCGCGATCAGACTACTGTTTCGGGCGCTTAAGCCGAAGCGTCGGCGTCATCGATGGTCGGGGCTCCTAGGCATAGAATCGGCGAGTGCGAGTTGAGAGCGTCGTTCTGACGAATGACCGCTTTCCACCCTTAGGCGACGTTGGCCGGGTCCGCTTCAGAGCCCGGCCCCACGTCAAAGATCGATCTGCTCCGACATCTCTAGGGCGTCGTCCACCTCGATGCCGAGGTACCGCACGGTGCTCTCCAGCTTCCGGTGGCCCAGCAGCAGCTGACATGCCCGCAGATTGCCGGTCTTCTTGTACAATAGGGAGACCTTCGTCCGCCTGAGGCTATGCGTGCCGTAACCCTGCGGCTTGAGCTCGATCATGCAGATCCATTGGTCGACCAGCCGAGCATACTGCCTTGTCCCGATGTGCTGACCAGGCCGGCTGCGGCTTGGGAACAGCCAGTCATCGTCTCGGCGTCCGCGGATCTGCAGCCAAGAGGCAATGGCGTCACGCGCGGGCTCGGTTATCTCGAACGGCACAGGCCTGCTAGTCTTCTGCTGAATCACGATAGATCGCTGGCGGAGCATGCCGCCTGGAGCCACGTCGCTGACCCGCAAGCGCACGAGGTCACAAGCTCGGAGCTTAGAATCGAGAGCGCAGTTGAACATCGCGAGGTCGCGAACGCGTCTTGCGACCTTCAGTTGTTGCCGAATAGCCCAAATGTGCTTGGGCTTGAGCGGCGCTTTCGGGCCGATCAAACGTCCGGCGTTCCAAGGCCGCTTAGGTTGTATGAACAGGTCAGACTGGCGCATGGCCAACCTCCAACGAAGATGCGCCTCCCTGCCCCGCCCATCATGCCTCGAACTCGGCTGCTGCGCGCCAACAGGAGACATCGAAGGACTGCTCAACACCGGACGTTCGAGAGGACGGTCACATCAAGCGGTGCGTATTTGGCACCCAGACTAAGATCAGGCTGAAGCGGCCGTCAGATCGACGATATGGACGCTTTGTTGAGCGCGGGTGTCGGTCACCGATATGGATGAACTTAGCTTGGCTCTCATTTGAAGCGGTGTCGCTCGATGAAATCGTTGCGCATTACCTCTCAATCGGCGGTGCGGACCTCAAGCAACGGCTCGTCGTACTGCTCACCAGCCTTTGCATCAGCGCCCAACGCCTCCGCCATTAGAGCCTCGCCTTCAGCGATCTGTCCGGTTTCCCGGAGCATCTTGCCTAGGCCGTACTTCGCCTTTTGATTGGACGGATCCAGGTCTCTTGCCGAGCGATATGCAGCGACAGCTTCTCCCTGCCGATTCATGCCTTGAAGCAAAAACCCGCGCCGTATGTTGAGTTCAGCATCGTTGCCCTTCTGCTCGATTGCTCTGTCGCACATGTCCAATGCGACACCCCTACTGATCCGAAGGAATCTTTGCGACATACAGACTTGCGACGCGTCTTCGAGATTGATGCTGGTCAACTCAGTAAAGCGCGCTCTGTCGGCAGCGGCGCCCCGCGTGTCGCCCAGCCTTTCGCGGACACCAGCGCGATCGATCAGTAGAGCGGGGAAGTCGCTTTCGACCGACAGGGCGTCGGTGAGAACAGCCTCCGCCTTGGCCGGATCCGACGTCTTCAGCCCGGAAGCTAGAGACTGCGTCATGGCGATGAAAATCTGAACCTGCGCGTCGGGATGGCCGAGGGATTGCGCCAAGGCCTTCACCTGCTCATAGGCCGCTGCTGACCGCTCCATTCGCAGCAACTGCGTCGCCAGCGCCATCTGAGCTCCCTGGTCTCGCGGCTGCAGAACGGCAATCCGCTCGAGATCAGCGAGCGCGCGGGCTGACTGGCCCATCCGCTCATAGGAGGCGGCCCGGCGATAGAGGGCGTGAACGTCCTCTGGCCATGAACGCAGAGCCCCTGTGAAGGCCAGCACGGCCTCTAGATCATCCCTTTCAATTTCGGCCAGCCTACCCTTGGCATGGAAGAGGATCGCATCATCTGGGTTTGCCGCTTCGGCGGCAGCGATGTCTGCGCGCCCTTTTTCAAGCTCGTTCAAAGCAAGATAGGCTAGCGCGCGATTGGCTAGAGCGTTGGCGTGCGGCGAAGAAAAGCCTGCGATCGCTGTGTCGAACTGGGTGATGGCCCCGGCATGGTCACCCTGATCGTTGAGGGCGTACCCGCGACGTAGGGCGACCTCCGGATGACCGTCAGGGCTAGCTGTGAGTGTTTGGCGGTCAGCCGCAGTCAGCACGTACCCCGACTTCACCTGCATGGTGGCCTTCAGATTTTCGAAGCTGTCCATTCCCGTCTGTTCGGCCTGGATCTCTGTCGCTGTCGCATAGGGGCGCAGGGTGATCGAACCCCGATCGGTCTCCAACCGATTGCCGTTGCGCTGGACAGTGCGAAAATAACGGGTGGCGCCCGCCTCAACCTCATAAGGCTCGACCGAGATATCAAGGTCGTTCTGGCCCTCGGGAAGGATCACGGTGGTGCGGAATGAACTGAAACCAGGGAATTCTTTGGCGTAATCCGCATCCCTGAACCGCTCATCGGTGTTCAGATCAGTCCCTTGCCATGTGACATGGGCCAACGGGATGTTGATCGGCCCGTCACTCCAGTCGAAGACCATGAGCGCCGTTGCGCTAGCGACGAATTCGTAGGTGTCTTCGTGATATTCCCATTTGCTCTTGATATTGGAGACCTCGCCGCTTCCTTCGAGCAGCTTCTTCCATCGCTCATCGAACAGACGCGTGAGCTCGGCAGCCGGAACCTGAGCGGCAACAGCCCGCATTTCGGCGGCGCCGTCCCCCCGATCTATGTCGGTGAGAGTGACGCGTGCGGGGCTATATATGCCGTCGGATAAGTCGATCTCGACGTTCATCGCGCCGATCGGCCGCGAAGGAAGACTAAGCGGGACCTGCTCTAACCTAGAGCGCTCCGTGATGGGGAGGATGTATTCATATACCAGCGGAACGTCTGGCTTCAGGCTTCTATCGCCGATACGCGCCCCATCCAACAGATAAGTCTGCTCGCCGATGCGCGTCCTGACGATGACATGGTCAAACACGCTGACCATCGGCAGATATTTGTCTAGCGGAAGGTTGTTCGAAGACACCAGCACTGGAACCGCGTCGATGTCGAGTGCTCGAAGCAACGCAACCAAAAGCACCGTCTTGCCCTTGCAATCGCCCTGGCGACTAGCCCAGACTTCGCCAGCTGAGGTCGGCAGCCACCCTCCCTCGCCAAGCGTCAGCGCCATGTATCGAACCTCATCCTGAACCAGCCTCAGCGCCGCTAAGGCGCGAGCTTCGGGGGTGCCGTGCTCGGACCTGATCCGCTGAACCCGATCGGCAAGATCGGCCGCGTCAGGCAGACTGATGGCTTGGTCGAAGGCGGGGCGGACATGGTCGGCGATCGTGGCCCATTGCGGGACGTTGCTGATCTGCCATCCGTGATCCAGGAGAGACCGGGGCGCGATGCGGTCCGGGTAGGTGCTCCCGTCCGTGTCGGTCACGCGGTAGGTGAGCACCTTGAAATCATCCCGCTGAGTGATCGGGGGGAGTTTTGTGTGACGACCGGTACGCGTTTGAACCGTCATTGATGACGGCCAGCTGACCGTCGTCACGCCAAGGTCGATCGGGAGTGCGGAACGGGAGTAGCCGATCGCTTCGAGTGGGTTGTCGAAGACGTCAAACTGCGTGCGCACGGAATAAGCAAAGTCGATCGTATCGCCGACGCGGATGTCGGGATTGACCAAAACTCCAGTCAGAACCCCGGTGATTTGCTGCGATTGTTCCAGCCCCACCTCGCGACGAAGAATGGTGAAGTCGGATTTGTCCAAGATGTCGGTAGTTTCGCCAGCGCGAATGATACGGGCGTGGTGAACGGTGGGAGTCTGCAGGGCTGGATTCCACTCCAGGCTCAGCTGCGACGCCTGTTGCAGACCTAAAGGCGACAGCACCTTCAACCGCATGTGCATATAGGTATCTGTATGATCGCCGAAGGCTCGCACATGGCTTTCGACAACCTCGTAGCGAAGGGGTTGCGATGGGTTATCGGGCTTGTTCGATAGGTGCGGCGCGACTTCCGGGAGCCAATCCGGCGCCGGTCCGCGTAAAATCCCTTCGCCCGCGACTGCCGAGGTGCTGAACAACCAAGCCGAGACGGCCACTACAAGGCTTCTACTCAAAGCGACTACCCCCTTATCAGATCCCCATAATCTGCGTAGCAGATCGACGACGCGAAGGAACAGGGAGTTGCCTTTAGGCGATGGATAGTGGGTGCGCGCACTCCCCCACCCAGTCTCGGCACCTGTGCCTCGATGTACGCTGGCCCAGCGGGGCTGCTTGACGCTACGAGCGGGCATCGTGATCTCGCCGGAAGCCGACCTTCGTTGAGCGAGCCACTGCAGGCCGGTAAGCAGCAGCATGCTTGTGCCGATCCCACAACTTGAATTCGGTCGAGACGGTGCTGAGCTCGCGCCGAGAGCGCTCGATCGATCCACACTCGCTGCTTTGGAACGGGTGCTCGCTAGCCAAGCGCCCGATGTCGCCGGCGTCAGGCTCTTCGGCGCGGAAGGGCTGCTGGCTTTCCCTCGCCACCGACGGCCCGATCGGCTCCCTCGCCGCGCGGAGGCTGGGTGAAATGGCGCGGCCGGTGCGGGCCATCCTGTTTGACAGGACGGCGTCCAGGAATTGGTCATTGGCTTGGCACCAAGACCGCGTGGTTGCGGTGCGTGCTCGAAGAGAAGTCAAAGGCTTCGGGCCGTGGAAGCGCAAGCATGGCGCACTGCATGTCGCGCCACCGTTCGAACTCCTGGCCGGCATGCTCACGCTGCGCGTCCATCTCGACCCTGTGCCGCAGACGAACGCTCCGCTGCTTATTGCGCCAGGCTCGCACCGCTTCGGCAGGATCCAGGAGGCTGATGTCGCGGAGGTGGTGGACAAGTGCGGCGTCGCCATGTGTCTGGCTGAAGCGAGCGACGTCTGGATCTACGCCACGCCGATCCTGCACGCGTCCGAACGGGCATCCGTAGCAGCCCGCCGCCGAGTTCTTCAGGTGGACTACGCTGTCAGTGAACTTCCCGGCGAACTGCAGTGGCTAGGCGTCTGACTCGCGCCAGGAGCAGACCTTGGCTCAGTGCCGCGAAGCGGACGTTGGCCCGGCAGGAGCCGCTAAGCCGAGCCTCGGCGGAGAACTCGAGCCTATCGGCCGCCACTGAATCTCTCAGGGCCCCACCTGACACATCTTTGGGTCCGCGCGACAATCTCTGGCGGAATCTACCAATCACTGAAAGCAGCCGGTACCTAAACCGCTCGTGCGGTCGAGTCGCCGCACTTCAGCCGAGACGGGTCCACCAATGGCGTTCAATACGCAGCAACCAGCCTTCTTGCGCCTTCGCGATATCCACTCGGAGCGTCGCAAGCCGATCGTCTTCTGGACGGGTGCCGGTCTCAGCATGCCAGCGAAGCTGCCAAGCTGGCCCGGCCTTCGCGATGAGCTCATTAGGCGGGCACTTGAGACACTTGTGGGTCTGCCTAAAGCGGACGCTGCTCACCGCGAGGCGCAGCTAGAATTAGCCAAGGTGGATCCCAGCCTATGGGATGCCTTCAAAACGCTCAAAGCGGCCATGGGTCCCCATGAATTCAGGGAGGAGATACGCGAGGTTCTGTCCCATGCGACAGAAGCGGAGGTGCCGGATGCATATCGTTTGATTTGGGAACTGCCCGGCGTTCGCGGCATGCTCACCCTAAATCTCGACGAGTTTGCGCTCAAATCTCACAAGCGAACGCGGCTGAGCGAGGACGTCGTGAGCTTCGTTGGTCGCGACGCATCGGACTACACCCACATCCTTGGCAAGGGGCGCCCTTTCATTGCCAACCTTCACGGAGTTATCGACGCACAGAAAAGCTGGATCTTCACTACCGACGAAGTATCGTCCTTGATTACGAGCGTAGGTTATCGCGCTTTTATCGCGGCCGTATTCAGCCAGATGTCCGTGGTATTTATCGGCATATCGGCTGAAGACGCTTCCGCGGGCGGGTTCCTCGATCAGCTCACAAAATCTGGCGTGGACCTTGGAGAGCACTTCTGGATTACCGACAGAACAGATCCGAACTCGCGCGCTTGGGCTGGGGAGGCCGGTCTAGGGATAATCCGCTATACGCCTGTTACCTCCGACGCCTCTGCCGACCACACGCAACCGATAACAGAGTTGCTGACTGACATAAAAGAGTACGTCTCAAAGGACGCTCCTCTAAAGCCTCTTGTCCCAAATGTCGCTGTCGTTCCGCACCTCGACAGCCCGGGAAACTTGCTCTCCGACGATGTCGATGCCATGCGGACAAAGCTGAGCGGTTACGCGAAGTATGTTCTCGAGTCGGAGGAGTTCGGCCGCGACTCAAAATATGCTCAGTTTCTTAATGAATACGGAAGGTGCATCCATCAGGCATGGTGGTTGACCAGCACTGCGCCAGACAACGTGTTCTACGGATATACAGTAGATGGCGTGGTCGCGCAGTCTCCCTTTTCTACCGTTTGGCGACTTAAGGGATACGACGGGAAGGATTATGCTCTAAAAGTCCTCGAGATTCGAAATCTTCACAAAGGCCCAGAGATCGAAAGTTTCCGGCGCGGAACCCAGTCGCTCGGCTTCCTAACTGCGGCAGGGGTTCCTGGCACGCCTGCCCTTAAGGTCGCTTTCGAAATCCCGACTGCGGTAGTGATGGATTTCGTCGAAGGGAACAATCTGGCTGAGATCGTGGAGACGAGATCATTCAAGCCTTGGGATGATGGTCTCGCGATCATGGAGAAGGTGTGTGAGCACTTGCGGTACGGCCACAACCTTCCACAAGGCGTCTTGCACCGCGACGTGCGACCTTCGAACATCATGGTTCCATACTTCTTTTGGCAGCCAGACTTCCTTCAGGGCGAACCGCCTGAGAAACACGAAGTTAAGCTGCTTAACTACGACATGTCTTGGCACTCTAAGGCCAAAGGACAGGCAATTTCGGGAAACCTGCAGGAATCTGGATACTATGCGCCGGAACACGCTAGCGCTGAGTTCGAGCATCAGAGATCCACTTTGGTGGACTCTTATGGATTAGGAATGTGTCTCTACTTCGCGTTCACAAAATCCCCGCCGCCACCAGGGGGAAGCAAATCCACTGATTGGCAAGGTTTGCTTGACGCGAGCTTTAGGGCGCAACCTAAGCACAAGTGGCGGTCCGCTGGCGCCAGGATGCGGCGGCTGATCGATCGCGCAACTTCGCCAGTCCCCAACGAACGCCCAGTAATGGACCAAATCGCTGCAGAGCTTCGCACAATACGTCTGGCGCTCGCCGGCACCACTACGCATCTGACTGCAGACATGTGGGCTGAAGAATTGATCAGCCAAGCCGAAGAGGCTGAATACGTTTCAGACATCAACGGCGTTCGATTCACTCGTGAGCCGCGAGCCGGTCGAACGATCACCGTGGAAGGTGATCTCCAGCGCAACCGCGTTGTCGTCAGCTTTAAGAACCAAGCCCTACCGTCGACAAATCGCTCCAACCTCGACCGAATATGGTCGGAAAAACTTCAACGTGCACGTGAAGTGCTTACTTCTAGCGGATGGAAAATTTCTGACCGAACCAGCTACGGCAATATGGAAATTCTCCTATCCGCAGAAGTTGATGTCGAGGACATATCGACCGAGTTTCAGAGATATTTGAGCGGGTTGAAACGCGGTCTAGACTTAGTTCGCATTGAGTGACGCTTGATCGTTCCGCGCAGCATCGCACGGGCGGGGTGGCAGGGGGTGTCACTTGGCTTCTAGATGACCGTCCTAGGGCGGACCTTGTCAACGTCGACTGTGAGTCCGCTGCCGACTTCCACATTCGCGCTGAGCAATAGCCGCACCTGACTCAACGCGGTCTTTGGCAAAGCCTGCTTTCGGGCGAGGCGTCGACCAGCTGTCGAATGCTCATGTCCGGCTCACTGCAGACGCCGCCGATTTCTGCTTCAGGCATCTGATGCCCTCGCGGGACTAGGAAGTCTTAGACTGTTCGACATGGCGCGTGATTCGCGAAAGAACAACGATCAACGGGTGCCGAAAGGGCAGTCGAAGCCTCGCGGTCACCACCACGTGCCGCTGATGCTGCAGGGGGCGTGGGCCAAGCCGGCGAAGGGCAAGCTCCCGCAGGTCGACGTGTTCGACAAACATGACAGTCGATCATTTCGCACGTCGGGCGAAAACATCATGCTTGGTCGGGACTTCAACAGCTTCGACGATGGCGAGATGGCGTTGTCGCTCGAGGGCGGTATGGGGAAGATCGAAGATCAGGCTTCGAAAGCAATTCAACGCCTGCGTATCGAGCGCAGCCTCGCAGACCTCGCCGCCGAGGACCGTGCAGCTGTCTGCGTGTTCGCGGCCCTTCAGCGCCTGCGTGGACTAGGGATCAGGGCGCAGATGCTCGATGTGGACGCGCAGATCCGCGCCAGACTGCGGGAAGGCGGCGACGATCCGGACACTATTCCCCAACTGGCCGGCGGACAGGATCCTGAGCAAATCAAGCTGACAGCGCTGATGCTCATCCGGAACAATCTGGACGTTTTCGCCAAGAGCCTGGCGCTCAAGGCGATGTTCCTGTTCCAACCACCCCGTGGGCGAACCTTCCTGCTCGGCGACTCCCCGGTCGTGATGTCGAACTCGACCGATCATAGCCCCTATGGAAACATTGGCTTCGAAGTCGAAGGCATCGAGCTCTATCTTCCAGTCGCACCTGATCTGGCGATCGGCTTCTGGTGTCCGACACTGGTCACGTTCATGGAAACCGCGCTGAACCAGTGCGAAACCAGCCTTCGCAATACGGCGGCTGCGGCGATGTTCGGCATCGGTCCCGAGGTTCTGAAGCTCCGGGGAATGCGCGCCGATCTCGCCAGCCGCGAAGGACGAATTCGGCAGGAACTCGCGCATATCGGAGCGGGCACGCCGGTTCAGTGGGATTCCTCCAACCTCGACTATGTGAACTCCCTGCAGGTGGCACAGGCCGAACGTCACATCCTGTCGCACGACGGCGACTTCGCCTTGGTGCGCCGAATGATTGCCGACAACCCGGCTTTCCGGGGTGGGCCGCGATCAATGCTGCAGTAGAGCCCCGATGTTCGAGCGCGCGCCCTTTCGTAAGTGCCCCGCATGCTCGAGCGACGATGGCTTGGGCGTGCTCTCGGTCGGCGGCGCCTGGCTGACCCGTCGTTGCCGCCGATGCCGGCACACGGTTCGCGAACCGCTGCCGCCGGTCGACAAGGCGGTGGTTTACCTGGACCAGTTCGCGATCAGCAACATCTACAAGGTCTCTACCGGCACGCTTCGGGAGACCGCTCCCAGCCGCGCTTTCTGGGTCAGGCTTCATGCGGCCGTGCAGCGCGCCTACCTGCTGCAGCAGGTCGTCTTCCCGGCGTCGAGCATCCACGATGACGAGACGCTGGTTGCCGGCGGGTTGGCCGACGGACTCGCGCTGGCCCACGACATGCTCTCGGGTGAGACCGAGTTCGACCGCGTCGAGGACATCGCGATGGCCCAGGTTTGGGCTTTCGTCGAAGCCTATGCCGATGGGAAACCGCCACCAGATCTCGACTTCGACGTCGACGGCATTCTCGATGGCGAGCGCAATGCCTGGATCCCAGACCTGCACATCTCGGCCAACATGTCCTTCAGCCAATTTGCTCCCGCGACGAGGGCGGGACGGGATGCGGCGGCGGCCGAGTTTCAGGCGCTCGCTGCGCACTGGGCACAAGAGAAACCTTCCTTCGCGACGGTACTCAAGCGCGAGTTGGACAGCATGGAGAGCGCCAATCGCGGTGCCGTGCTGGCCTCTGCGCAGCGCATCGAGAAGGCGATTGAAAACGACGACATTGTCGAGATGTTCGAAGGCGTCGAGAGCGCCATCATGCGACAGTTTCGGGCGCTGCGCGCTTTCTTCGAGAATCGCGGCGTCGCGCTCGAAGCGTCAACCGCCGAGGTGCTGAAGTTCTGGGGATGGGCCGGCAACCACCAGCAACCCCAGCACCGGATTTCGTCTTACCTGTTCGCGGGTCTGGCGCGACGCATAGCCAACAATCAACGCGCGCCGGACAAGGGCATGATGAATGACATCCGGGCGATCGCGACCTACGGCCCTTACGTGGACGCCATGTTCGTCGACCGGATGTGCGAGAACTTGCTGCGGGAACAACCGCTGGCCCGCGACCTCACGATGAAGGCGAAGTTCTTCTCTATGCGAACCGGAGACGCCTTCATCGACTACGTTGATCAGCTCGCAGCACAAGCCACCGATGAGGTTCGTCGATATGCCGAAGAGGCTTATGGCGTGACCTAGTCATTAGGTCAGGCTGCCGGGCGGCGTATATGTCGTCTTCGTCATACCTGCTTGGCTAGCCGCGGCCGATGTCGAGCTGGGGGTGTCTGCGTCTGCGGGTAACAAGACATAGCGTGTCCTGACCGTCGATGACACATTCTCCTCGTGACCGGCTTCGAGGTCAGCGACGCAGAAGATGGCATGAGCAAGGAACCTCGCAAGCCGGTCCTCGGTGATCATGTCCCGGTGAAGCGCAAGCTCATCCCGCCGTTCGTAAGTGCGTTTGGAGGCAAGCTGGCCCAATACTCTTGGACCCGGCAACTCGTTCCAGAGGCGTTGTGGCTCGGGCTCGTTATCGATCGGTTCGGCTATGCGGAGGCGCGCGAGATATGCCGGTCGCTCGTGCTGGCCTCGCATGGCGCCTTCCGGGGCGAACCGACCCCGCTGTTTGTAAAGGCGAGCGCCTACGGATCACTTGATGCCGAGACCAAAGCCACGATCACCGGCGAATTGGACGAGCTGACCCTCGTCCGGATCAAGGCGGCGCTGCGACCGCTCCGGCAGGTGTCCATAGATCACCCTTTGGCGTTCCTTGACGACGGCGCCGCACTGGAACCTGAAGATGCGCAACGGCTGCCCGCGATCCTGCAAGAGTTCTATGACCGTCATGGCAGACTGGCGGTTCTCTCTCTGGCGCTCGCCTACGAGCTGGGGCTCGCCCAAGGCAAGATCCACGTCGCCCCGCATTTGGTTGACGGGTTGAACCAGGCGTTTGCGGTGATCGGCGACTTTCCGACGACAGAGGCGTCCGAAGGCGCGGCTGGCCAGTTCCGAGCGGCCGCGCCGATGCTGTTTATGACGCCTTTGGAGGACGGAGGGGGATTCCGCGAAGATGACAGCTGGGTGGGGCGCTTCTGGGACGGGATAGCCGGCTTCGGGCCCTGCTTGTTCGAGGACACCTTCGAAGACGAAGAAGGCGAAGACGGCGACACCATCGAAGCGTTCGTTCGAGGGTTTCGCAACGCGGTCAGGACCGATCTGCGCGCGCGCCTGAGAGAATGGCGTCTGAATCTGAATGAGATTGAAGCCTTCGAAGTCATCGCCGCACTGCTGAGCCGTCAGGCTACGCTCGCCATCGAGTTCGCCGCCGCGCCGTCAATGTGGACCCCGCACTCAGGCCCCGTGACGCTGCGAGCCATGGCCGATGTCTTCATCACCATGGCCTGGATCCTCAGAGAGCCGGCCCCCCGGGCGAGCAAGTTTGTTGAAGACGGCCTGGGCGCGATCAAGCTCCAGATTGCCCATCAGGAACGTGCTCTCGAAACCGCGACGCCCGATGACGCGGCCGAGTTGCAGGTGATGATCGATGTGTGGCGCGAGTGGCTGACGATGCAGAGAATGGAGCAGTTCGTGGAGGTGAATCTCGGGAGCTGGTCTGGCCTCAACACACGGAAGATGGCCGAGGAAGCCGGGTTCCTCGATTTCTACAACTACGTCTATCAGCCGTTCAGCGGTGTCGCGCATTCCAACTGGGCCCACGTCAGCATGTTCAACACGGTGTTTTGCCAGAACCCGGCGCACCGCGGCCACCGTTCACCCGCCATGGCGTCGATCGAGCCAGATGCGCATTGGCTCTTCCTCGCAGCCAAATATCTGAACAAGACGCTCAAACATTTCGACGACACGGTCGGATTGGCCGATCTTCCGTCTGAAGCCTTCGAATACTTCAATGCTCGGCCCGATGACGAGCCTTCAAACAAATAACATTACAACATAGAGCGGGTTAGGCGGGCCTGATCACGCCGTAGAAGAGGGCTTGGCGTTTTTTGACAGGCCTAATATTGGCTATGGCGCGGGATGTTCGATATTAGAACTGAGTGATCTAGGTCAGCAATTGTGATAGAGCAGGCAGAAAGGGTGCCAAAACTGTCATGTGGTTTGCGGCGCTTGCGACCACTGCTTGGTAGGCAGAACTCTTCTCGACAGGTTGTTTGGCGCCGCCGAAGGCTTCCAGCGCTTCGATCAATCGGCTGCGGGCTTCGATGTCGCCGATCTGGTTTTCCACCGCTTGGATGGCCCCGCGAACGACGTCCGTGACAATGAGATTCGTTGAAGAGTCGTTTCCAAATGTCACGCGCGCGTTAGCCCCGGTGACATTGATGAAGTGCCCACCTTGCCGATGCGGGAAGGCCCCTTTTCGGCGAACCTTGAGTTGGAAATGCGCGTCGATGCCGCCAAAGGCGTCATAGAAGCGGGGATCGACGACAGTAAAAACGTCGTCCGATCCATTGGGAAGTGGTCGGCGGACTTCGTCACCTGCGAAAATCTGCAGGGTGATATCGCTCACCATCACTGTTTCGCCCGCGAATATCCCTTCGGCCGATCCTCTGACCTCGCCTTCGGGGCTGATGACCTCAAAGCAGGATTTGGGAAAATCATCGAACATGGCCACACCCTCCCGATTGACACGCCCGTACAACCTAGCAGGGAGACGCCTTGCCGTCCCTGCATCGCTTGCGGCCCGCATTGGCCTCTATGAGCATCGACTCTGAGCTATGTAAACGGCTCATGCCAGCGCGCCCACCTTGTTACGGTTCACGCTCCGTTCTAGGCATTTGTCATGCATACCCATGAAGAACTTTTCGCCCTCACCCGCCGTCTCAACGAGATTGCCGAACGGGGAAAAGCCTCAGAACTAGCGGGGCCCGTTAGGGCACTGGAGAGCGCCGCCGAGCGAGTCGGCAGATCTTTCAGCGGGTCTTGGATCGGTTATCACTCCCGCGTCTATTACGCTGGTCTGAGCACGCCACCGCCCGGGGCCGCGTTCAGTCAGGAGTGGGGCACCAAAGAAGTCTTTTCGGACATGGGTTCGAGGGGGGATTGGCGAGAATATACGGCGGAGTTTATCACCGCGACCATCGTGCAAATGGCTGGTTCTCCTGACATGGGGGCGCTTAAGGCCTTTGCACGGGAAGCCGAGAAGGCTTTTGATTCTGCCAAGTCCGAGTTCTTGTCGATCGTCTCAAGCGAGCTTGACCAACGTGCCGACGGCTTTCTGGAGGGACTCAAATCCGAAGTTGCGGGGCTGAAAATTTTCAAAGCCGAGCAGTTCATCGACTATGCCCGCCCCAAGGGGCAGTTCATGACCCGCGACATGCTGGCAATGGGGCAAGGCATCTCGACCCCGCCTCATTTGATCCCCTACGCTGAGGCGCTGGAGCTTCAGGGGCCTCCGGTGATGTGCGGCACTCTCAGCGAGAAGATCGCAAAGGCAGCCTCACACCTCGAACGACAGAGCCGCCGGAAGAGCGCGAAGGATCGAGTCGGCACTAACGTGTTCATCGGCCATGGCCGGTCGCCGATGTGGCGCGAGTTGAAGGATTTTGTTGGCGACCGTCTCAAGCTGCCTTGGGATGAGTTCAATCGTGTGCCGGTGGCTGGCGTCACGAACATCGCGCGTCTTTCAGAGATGCTGGACGCAGCAGCTATCGCATTCCTCGTGATGACTGCCGAAGATGAGATGATCGATGGACACATACAGGCTCGAATGAACGTCGTGCACGAGGCTGGCCTATTTCAAGGGCGGTTGGGGTTCACCAAAGCCATTGTCCTTCTGGAGGAAGGCTGCGCTGAATTCAGCAACATCCAGGGCCTGGGCCAAATCCGCTTTCCCAAGGGGAACATCGCAGCCTGCTTCGAAGAGGTCCGCCGCGTCCTTGAACGGGAAGAATTAATCGAGGGTTAGGTTGGTCGCAAAGCATAGCTTCCTACCCATGTTAGCGCTGCCAGGCTAGCCCCGCAGGTCGCTACTTGCCTAGGAATGCATCGACTGCGTGAGTGAGCTCGAATGAGACAGAAGCTGGCCCAACGCCGTCTTGCCGCGCGGAGGGTTCAGTATCGGATGGAGATTCAATGTCCGCTCCTGGCGCTTCACTGCTGAAACAGTTGCTGCCTGTACGCCGCACAGCGACTAGAATCGCGGGCTCCAGCGCGCCAACACGTCGTCTTCCTCATCGTCCTCGTTGTCGGTCGGGGCGTCGGCCAAGAGCAGCATGGTCACCGCGTGCCCGTTTGCCTGCCGGAGAACCTGTTCAAGAACACGAGGCGACGGACGCCCCCAATCATGCTGAAGCCAAATCGTCCCATCCATCTCGATCCAGTCGGACGGCGCCGCAATGCCGGCGTTCGGTCTGACCTTGGTGGCGCAGTCTGACGGAAGGCGACTTTTCCGCTCCACGGCCAGACGCGGGAAGCTCACATGCGCACGGGCGTACCGGATCACGCCGTCGTAAGAGAAGATGACGGCGCACGGGATCGAGGCCAATTCGACGAACCGGTTCGCGGCCGCTTCCAGGCTGACGTCATAGGATCTCGCCAGCTTGCGCAGGTGGCCGACCTCCGGGAGGCCAAGTCGGTCCGCGTCGCGCTCAAACCAGGGCTTCGGCATGAGAATGCCCGCCGCGAAACGGTTCGCCTCGGCCTCCCTCCGTTGCGCGGGCGTCGAGAACCCACGCTCGCTGAGATGGGCTTGGGTGCACCGCTGGTTCCCGACGTGGGTGGGGATCAGGAAATGCCCTAACTCATGACCGATGGTGAAGCGCCGACGGCCGCCGGGCACGCCAGGCCTGCAGAGAATGATGCCCTGGCTTTTGTCAGGATCGGTCAGCAAGGCCCCCTCGAAGGAGGTCGTGTCCAGATCCCTGATCTCAAGAATATTCACGGCCGCCGCGAGCGCCTCGATCGGAACAGGCGGCGTCCAGTCAGGGTGATGTCTCAGGATCGTCTGGATCAGCCGCTCGGGAGAGCCGCAGTCCGCCAAATCCATGAGGAGCTCGCTCACGGCTTCTTCAACGCCTCGGCCATGGCGCGAACAGCCGCCCAGGCTTTTTCGTCCAGCTTGCCGTCAAACTCCCGATAGAACTGGAGGGCCGGCGCCTCTTCCGAAGGCTCGCTCTCGTCCGACAGGAACGCCACCGTCACCTTGTAGTGGTCCGCCAGTCCCCGCAGCAGGTCCAGGCTCGGATTGGTGCTGTCGCCGCGTTCGAGTTGCCAGATGTGAGCCTTGGATACGCCGACGCCGTCGGCGACCTGCTGAAGCGATTGCCCGCTTTTGACCCGCAGGTCCTTGAGCTTGGTGGCCAAAGACATTCGGTCCCTCGGAAACGCCGTACAGATGAATCATACGCGTCGGAAGACGGGGTTGACAAGCGTCGTAGGCGTAAACTATATCATACGTCACGTTCATCGAGAGCGGGAAAGGAGGTGAAGGAAATGGGCAAGAACCAACACGTCGTCCCCCACGCCAATGGCTGGGCCGTCCGTGGCGCGGGCAATGCGCGCGCAACCACGGTGCATCCGACGCAGGCCGAAGCGATCTCTCAGGCCCGAGGAATCGCTCAAAATCAGCAGAGCGAACTGCTGATCCACGGTCGCAACGGTCAGATCCGCGAGCGCGACAGCTTCGGAAACGATCCCTACCCGCCGAAAGGCTGAACCTCGAAAGGCCGCGTCATCCGTGACGCGGCCTTTCGGTCATCAGGAGCATTCCCATGCGCTTTGAAGGCGCCATCATTCGCGAACAGGGGATCGTCTTCGCGATCGTCGTGGTGAAGCGGCACATCCTCGACAACACCGCAGAAGCCAACCGGGTGGCGCGCAGCTTCCAACCGGCCTTCCCCGGCATGCCCGTGGTGCTGATGGCTCAGACCCATCGAGGCGCAGCCACCTATTTCGGCCGGCCTGACATCGCGCGTTTCCTGGCCCGCGTGCCCCTCAGCGCCATCCCCTGGCGCGAATATATCCTGAAATGAGGTCCCCATGATGAAGCCCCGTCGAATCCGCCCGCCCCGTCCGCCCAAGCCCGTCGACCGCCTTCAGAACATGCGGACGATCCGCCCCTTGGGCAAAACCAAATGGGTCCGCGCCCACTGGCGCTGGGACTATGATCGCCACGCCTGGGAGTGGGTGCTCGGGCACTGGTCGAAGTAGGGGCGCCAGCAACCCATTCGAGAAGCCGTAGCGCGTGAATCCAGGCCCTTATTGGAGAAGCCGACGATGGACGGCCATAACTTCGAGAGGCTCAAAGCCCATATCTTGCCGCTGTCCCTCTCCCAGGATTTCAACGTCGCACGGCGAGAGTGGGGGCTCGTCGCGGTGGAGATCAGTGACGAGTGGGACCATTGTCCGTGCGGCCAGGACATCAAGGAGCACTGTTACATCCGCAATCGGATGACGGGCCGCGAGACCTATGTCGGCAACGTTTGCATCAACCGCTTCATCCAGATCGACACCGGCAATCTGTTCGACGGTCTGAAACGGATCGCGAAGGATCCGACGGCCAATGCGAACAACGATCTGATCGAGCATGCCATGCGCATGGGGTATCTCTACGGCGAGAGAGAATACACCTTCCTCAAACAGACCATGCGCAAGCGGAACCTGTCGGAACGGCAGCTGGCCTGGAAGGTCAAGATTAACCGACGCATCGTCGCTCAGACGGTCGTTGTAAAACGCACGGTCCGATGACCCGCTACGAGCGTCGGTCCATCATCGGCCGATGGCGCTCTTCGGGACGGCAGTCGTCCCTGTATGCAGGTTCTCAGCCGTCAGGCGGCGAGCGGCCTCAGAGCCATGACCCGAAAGCTGCAAGCTTAACCTTAGCGCGAATCTTCCTTGGCTGCTACTCTCGGGCACCGGCCTCGTCGGGTCCAGCGTGCGACGCGAGGGCTCGAGCCTCACGCCTGCGCGCAGACCTGCGCGGCGTCGTCACCGGTGGTCGGGGGTGAGGCCCTTCCCGACTTCAATGTTCAGATCGCGCGCCCGAAGGACGTGGGGCGGCGAATGTTGGGAGCGAGTGATGGACGCCTATCTCGGCGATAAAACCCGGACGTCCATCAGCGCAGCCGAGGTCACCGATGCCGCCGGCTACGCCGAGGCGATGCAGAGGCTGGAGCAGCAGGCGTTCTGGACCGGACGAGACGATGTTCGAGCGCTCTGGGCTCACCAGCGCTCCGCCATCGCGCTGGCGACCGCCTACCTAAACTCCGACAAGGCCTTGCCCTCCGGGGCCATCGAAGCGGCCCTAATCAAAATGCCGACCGGCACCGGAAAGTCCGGCGTCGTGGCCGTCATCGCACGATGCCTGCCCGGGGTGCGCCGGGCCCTCGTGCTGACGCCGCGCGCCGCCCTGGCCGAGCAGTTGAAAGACGACATCGCTTTCCGGTTCTGGCGCAACGTCGGCTACGGCGCCGCCGATAAAGCCTACGCCGATGCCGATATTCCCGAGGCCAAGGTCGAGCTGCTGTTGCCCAATCCGGGTCGTCTGAAAGCACTGATGGCGACGCCCGTTGGCAACCGGACGGTCGTCGTCGGCACGATGCAGGCTCTGGATGCCGTGCGCACCACCCGTGACCGCCTGGAGCGGAAGCTCCGCCAGAAGGGTCAGATCTCTGACCCTGAGGAAGACGCTCTGCAGACCGCCACGAAGATGATGGCCTGGTTGACGCGTTTCGACCTGGTCATCGTCGATGAGGGGCACTACGAGCCCGCACCCTCATGGAGCCGCAGCATCCGCGAACTGGGCCTGCCGACGGTTCTGCTGAGCGCGACCCCGTTCCGCAACGACTACAAGCTCTTCCAGGTCAAGGGCCGGTTCGTGTTCAACTACCCGTTCGCGTCGGCGCGCGATGAGAACATCATCCGGGCGGTGACCCTGGTTCCCTTGCCCGTGGTGGGCGCATCCCGTTCGGTGGCCGCGGATGACGCAGAAGACAGCGAAGTCGGACAGACGGTGACCGCCGAGGACCGCAGTGCGGTGGAGGGCTTCGTCGCCGCTCTGAAGACAGATCTCCCCACCCTCCTGTCGGGTTCCGGGGTCGCAAACGCCAAGGCGATCGTGCGCGCAGCCTCTTACGAGATCCTGGAGCTGCTGCAGAGCGAGCTGGGCCAGGCGCTCGGCGCGCCGCCCGTGCTGATCCACGACCGCGTGAAAGGTCAGGCCGCCGACAAGGCGCAGCGCCGCTACAACAACGTCGCACTGGCGCGCAAGGATGCGGCCGACGCCACCGTCTGGCTGCACCAGAGCAAGCTGCTGGAGGGGATCGACGAGCCCACCTACGTCGTGGTGGCGATCTTCGACCCCTTCACCAATGCGCGCCAGTTCGTGCAGCAGGTGGGACGGGTTCTCCGCTCGACGGACCCGACGCGAAGCGTGCAGCAAACAGCCCATGTCCTCCTGCCGTCAGACCATCACGCCGCGGCGGAGGCGGAATGGCGACGCTACCTGGAGTTTGAGGCCTACGCCGGTCGGGGCTTGAATGTGATCGTGCCCAGCGAGGCCTACCTGCCGGAGAAAATCGTCGGGCAGATGCCGGAGATGCAGTACGTCGACGGCAGTTTCCGCCATCGGCTGCCCGATAACGTGGCGCTGACGGCCGAGGACATCGTCGTGCCGCGTCGCGCGGCCGTGTTCGAGCTGGAGTCCACCTTCGACAGCGCCGTCGCGCGCACGGAGATCCTGGAGAGCGTCCTGGCGGCGAACCGGTTCGTCGTCCGGGAGATCGACGGCTTGCCGAGCCGGATCTTCGGCTGGACCTACTTCACGGTCGACGAGAGCCCCTACCTCGCCAATCACTTCGTCACCGAGTGGCGCCTGGGCGTCGTCATCGGCGCCCAGGTGGGCGACCATCTCTTCGTCTTCGATTCCGACGGGGTGACCTTCTCACCATCCCGCATAGGGGTCGCCAAGCCCACAGAAGCCGCGATGACGCGGCTGTTGCCCAAGGGCTCGACCATCACCCAGGTTTCGGCCAACTCCCTCGACATGTCGGATCGGGCGATCCGCTCGATGACCCAGCGCACGCGCTCATTCGCCGAGACGTTCACCGATCTGCTCGATCCGATGCTGCGCCCCACCACGGTGTCCGGCTACGTGAAGGGCGGCGGTCGGTATCTGGGAATCGTCCGCGCGAAGGTGGCGGATTCGACCGATGAAAACGTGCCTCTGTCCGCATTCCTGGCCTGGGCCGAGGAGGTCGAAAAGCAGCTGACCGACAGCGCCGCCGAAGCGAACACGGTGTTCCTGCGATATGCGCGCCGGGTCCATCCGAACCACCAGATGGCCGAAAAGCCGCAGAACATCCTCATCGATCTGACCGAGGAAGCGCTGGAGGAGTTCGGGCTTCGGGGCGGGGATCCGCGCGGAACCCCGGACGGCGTCTTCGGATACGAAGATCTTTGCGCGGACATCGACAACAACGCCTTCGTGCTCAAGGCGCTCGATGGGTCAGAGGTGCCGTGCTCAATCCGTTATAATCCGGAGAACCGGCGATACGCGATCGACAGCAAGGCTCTCAACGCCCGGCATCCGCCAAAGCCTGCGGCGCGGGGAAGGCGTGCCGTCGCTCTGACGGAGCGTCTCAACAAGGCGCAATCTTTTCGGGTCCTCACCGGCGAACCGGGCGTGGTCTATATGTACGGCGAGTTCCTGAAGGCCCGCGACGTGCTGCGGGCCGACGGCACCGTCCTGCCGCTGGAATGCGCGACCCCCATCAAGGCCTTGGCCAAGACGACCAGTGAAAAGGGCGAGAAGATATTTTCAAAGCCGGCCGAGTGGCGGTCCAGATCCGTGTTCGGCTTGATGAAAACCTATTGCGAACCGGCGGGCGCCGGCGGGGCCGATGAGCTCGAACAGGCGCTTCGGGATTTCGACCTTGTTCTCCTGGATGACGATGGGACCGAGCTGGGCGACTTCATCGCGGTGGGCAAGCGGCGGCTGGCGATCATCCACGCGAAGGCCAGCGCGACCATGAGCGCGGGGGCGGTGACCAAGCTGGAGACGGTCGGACGCCAGTGCGTCGCTTCCTTGGCCTTCTGCTCGACCTTGGCGCAGATCGACGGCATCGCCGACGACCGCTTCGACCGGGCCACGATGTTCAACAACACGGCGGTCAAGCTTTCGCGCATCTATCGGAACGAGGGTGCCGTGCCCGCCAACCAGCTCGCGGAGACGGTCCGCCAGGCGTTGCAGAACCCAAGCTTCGAGCGTGAGGTCTGGATCGTCGCCGGCCGCCTGCTGGACGTGAAGGCTGTCCGGAAGAAGACCCAGAAGAAGACGCTCTCCCATCGCGACCGTCAGCTGCTGATGTTTCTGGAAAGCCTCGGCACGGCCTGCGGTCGCGCGAACGCCCGCTTGCGTGTGTTTGGCCACTAGAACCGGTGATGGCGGCTGGCCCAGGCGCATCGCGCATGTCCGCATTCCGATTGAATTTCGATGACCGCTTCTGGCGCGCAGCTGACCTTAGGGAACGTCGAGCGACGCTACGAGATGGTCCACGATCGCCCTGACCTTCGATGATGGCCGCGGTCCTGCGGGGAAGACCGCGTACACTTCTGCCGGATCGAGCTGATAGGCTCCGAGCAGCTGTTCGAGCTGACCGGTGCGCACTTCCTCTCCTGCCATCACGCGGGTCGCCAACGCGATGCCCAGCCCCGCCACCGCGGCCGCTAGCACGCCCGGCGCTGAGTTGATCCAGAGCCTTGCAGACACATCGACGGCCGTGACGGTCTGGTTGTGGCTGAAGCGCCAGCTTTCTCTACCGAACAGGCCGTGCTGAAGTATGCAATCGTGCCGGGCGAGCTCAGCCGGAGTTACTGGCCGGCCGTTCGCCGCCAGATAGGCGGGTGACGCGACCACCAGCCTCGCGACGCGTGCGAGGCGGCGGGAGCCGAAGGTGGAGTCCTCCAATGGTCCGACCCCGATGCGTATGGCTACATCCACCCCGTCGGTGATTAGGTTCTGACGCGCGTCGCTCATAATCATCTCGACCCTAAGCTCCGGATGCTGCGCCAGGAACGGCGCTAGGGCCGGGATGACCGCACGGGCGCCATAGAGCACCGGCGCCGCCAAGCGGATCACGCCATGCAGCGAGTCTGCCCCCCGAGTTGCCTGCTCGGCCTCCTCCATCTCCGCGAGCAAGTACTTCGCGCGCTCGAGATATAGCGCCCCTGCGTCGGTCAGCGAGATGCTGCGGGTGGTGCGCAGTAGCAGCCTCGCGCCCAGCCGCGCCTCTAGAGCGCTGATGATCCGCGAGACCGACGGCTGCGACAGCTTCAACTCGCGGCCGGCGCGCGAAAGACTGCCGCTCTCCGCGACACGCGCGAACACAGCCATCTCCTGCCAGCGATCGCCCATTCGAAACTCGGATAGATGTTGTTCAAATGCGGTGGATACACCGACAGAGCTGAATGACCTAGTTCTCGCTCATGGCGGCTTCACCGCCGTAAAGCCCGCCGGCGCCTCAGGATGAGGCGGGTGGGACTGGCCCCTCCCGCAAGGATCACGTCTTCATGCCGATCAAGATCTATGGCGACCCCGGTTCGGGAAGCCTTCGCCGCGTCACATCCGCAGCAGCGATCATGGGCGTCGCCGTCGAGCGCGTGAACATCGACCTCTTCGCGGGCGAGAGCCAGACACCCGAATTCCTGGCGCTGAACCCCCATGGCCTATCGCCTGTCATGGTGGACGGCGATTTCGTTGTTTACGAGTCCTCGGCGATCAACCTCTACCTCGCGGAGAAGGCGGGCGGCGAGCTGCTAGGGACCTCCATGCGCGAGCGGTATGAGGTGCTTCAATGGATGTTCTGGTCGGGCGAGCAGTGGCGGATATTCGCGACGCTCACGTTCGATGAACGTATTGGGAAGCGCCTCATGGGCGAGCTCGAAGATGAGAGCATCGTCCGATTGGCGTTTGCGAAGATCCGGGCGGGCGCGGCCGTGCTGGACGCGCATCTAGCTGATCGGCGCTTTGTTGTCGGTGATCGGGTGACCTTGGCGGACCTCGACATAGCAGCGCCCTTCTCCCAATCCCATCGGACGAAGATACCACTCGGTGAATTCCCGAACCTCGTGGCTTGGCAGCAGCGGTTGCTGGAGACGGTGCCTGCGTGGGCTCAAACTAAGCGTGAGGTCGATGCGCGGATCGATGGCGCGCTCGGAGCCGCCGGTATCCAACTTTGAGCGCGGAAAGCTCGACCATGTATCACGAACTCTTCTGGATCAGCGGCAGCCCCTACGCTTGGCGGGTACAGTTGGCGCTCGAGTACAAGGGCGTGCCGTACGCCTCTCACCGTATGGAGCTGGCCAAGCAGGAGCATAGCTCGCCGGCATTCCTAGAGCTTAACCCGCGAGGCAAGGTGCCGGTGCTCAAGACAGGCGGCGCGGCGCTCTACGAGTCCGTGGCAATCATGGCCTTTTTGGATCGCACCTATGCTGCCGTGCCGCTGTTCGGCCAGACGCCGCAGGAGCACGGCCGCATCTGGCAGCGCGTGAACGAGTTCGAGAACTACACTCGCGATCTACTCGTGAAGGTCGTCCGCCCACTGTTGCGCGGCGAGGCGACGAACGATCCCCAGGGCATGCGGGCGGCCTCCGTTCGCGCATACGACGCGCTCGGTTGGATAGACGAGGCGCTGTCGATTACGCCCAATCTGGCGGATGACCACATCACGGCAGCCGACATCGTCGCCCTGCCGCATATCCAAATGCTGTGCCGGGTCTCAGCGCGCCCGGAGGCCATCGAGATGGCGCTCGGCCTCGAAGACCTCGGTGCGCGTCTACCAGCACTCGGCGCCTGGTTGTCGCGGATAGAAACGATTCGGGGCTACGAGGCTGCCTATCCACCTCACTGGCGGAGGTGAGCAGGGGCATGCAGGGCAGGACGGCTGAACGTCTGCTTGTAGGCCGCTAATCAGGATCTCCTCTTGGCGCTACGCCGCACAAGCCTGGCTTGGTCGTGAGCGAGAGCGTTCACCAGCGGCTTCAATGGCCTCACTCATCTTGCTCACGCCACGCTTCGACATCTGCAGCCGATATGTCGCCAGCGTAGCACAATGGCGCGTAGCCCCCGCCGCGGTTGTAAGCACTGCGGCCTCCACATCGGCTGCCGTTCCGAGCGGTGTTGTAGGGGCATGGGCAGTTCCCCGGATAGCTTTCTATCGATGCGGCGATCATACGCCGTTTGATGGCAGCGACCGATGGCCGGCTACCCGCTAACTTGGCAGGTTTGAGGGTGGCGGTGGCCTCGGCGGGGACAGGCTTCTCGGAAGCGAGATAGCTGGTCTTTGCCCAGCACGAGACGTTACCTGTGATCTGCGACCAGTCGCCTCGAGTGCTTACGACACCCACACTTTCTCCAGCCGAGAGGGTTCGGAGCGATGCGCTACCCGCTGTCGGGCCGGCCCTACAGTTGAGACTGCTCGGCTGCACGTAGAGCCAACGTTCGGGCACGGATTGACTGCTCAGATTGGTCAGAGCTGTCGTCGGCGTCGCAGCATCATCCTTGCCGCACTGGCTGAGCGCCGCGATGATCAGAAAACCAATGACCAGCCAGGCTGCACAGCCTGACCCGTTGTTCTTCGCCATGCTCCACTCCCCCGCGAAGGTGGGTAAAAGCAACCCTTGCGAGAGTCCAGCGCAGTTGTAGCCATGGCCACAAAGCTCTCCAAATTGAACATTTGACGGACACCGCAGGTCGCCAACGTTGCTCATCCGCAGAGACTGGCTCCACTGAATGGGTGTGAACGGCAGCAGAGGGTTCCGGCTGGCAAACGTCCGCTTCCAAGCTTTGTGTCAGGTCTACTGTTGGCGCCGAGCCCACCCAAGAGCTTACGACCCGAAACGGGCAGCGCAGCAGTCTGAATATCCGGCTCGTATATTTCTGTGGGCGGCGCCCTTCCGTGGTGCAGCTTCTGCTTTTTCGGCTAGACTCGCCTGATGCGGTCAGACCTCGACCATCTCCCGGAGCGTCAGCAGCGCGAACTCGAGCGAATTCGCGACACTCTGCTCGCCGGCTTCGAAGCGGCAAAGAACGGGGGAAGCGGAGGCACCTCTGCCTGGCGACGCGGCGGCATGGTCCTGAAGATCATCCTCTTCGGCTCCTATGCCCGAACCGACTGGGTCGACGAGCCGGAGAACGGCTACCTCTCGGACTTCGACCTGCTGATCGTCGTCAACAACGAGAAGCTGACCAACATCGCCGACTACTGGTGGAACTCGGAGGATCAGATCCTTCGTGATCCCGTCGTCGGCCGCGCGGTCAACCTCATCGTCCACGACCTCCACGAGGTGAACGATGCGCTTCGGCGCGGCGAGTACTTCTGGACCGACATCGTCCGGGACGGCATCGCGCTCTACGAGATACCAGGTCACCCATTTGCCGCGCCGCAGCCGGTGACGGCGGAAGACGCTGTCGCCACTGCCGAGCGGTACTATGAGCATTGGACAGACAGGATCGATGCCGCGCTGAAAGTCGCCGCCTTTTGTATCTCTGAGGGTGAGGGAAGAGATGCCGCGTTCAACCTCCACCAAGCAGTCGAGCGGGCCTACGCCTGCTTCCTGCTGGTCCACACCTTCTATTTCCCGCGCTCTCACAACATCAAGTTCCTCCGGTCGCTGGCCGAGGATGTGAGCACGCGCTTGGTCGAAGCGTGGCCGCGCGAGCAGCGTTTCGACCGCCGCCGCTTCGAACTGCTGAAGCGCGCCTACGTCGAAGCCCGCTACAGCGATCAGTACGACGCCTCGGCCGATGACCTCGACTGGTCGATGGCGCGCGCCCGCACCCTGCGCGACCTTGTCGCCGCTCTCTGCCAAGAGCGCATCGCCGAGCTCAGATCCAAGGCTGAGATCGTCTGATCTTGGTGTCCGAGCCCTCTCTCGATCACGTTCGCGCGAGGCGGCGTGGCCAGGGTGAACAGGCTGAAACCGGGCGAACTCTCCTGAAACCGACCGGCGCGAACCGGCTCCTAAGCCGGCCTGGAGACGGGCTTGACCGGCTGTGGATAATCGCCGCTCGATGAACCTCTCACATTGGGAGTTCTCGCGATGACCGGCCTTTACCTTGGAGATGCTGAAGACGTCCTGCTGACCCGCAAGGAGGCGTCCACCGAGCTGCTGCGGATGGGCATCCGCCGCTCGCCGTCCACGCTGGCGAAGATCTTCTGCACCCGTTCGGATGGGCCGCCCTGCGTTCACCTCGGCCGCACGCCCTACTATCCCCGCCATCGGCTGCATGACTGGGCGAGAAGCCAGCTGACCGCCCTGCGTTCGTCCTCCAGCGAACCACGTCGATCAGGAGACTGGAAGTCGCCCATCTCGGCCGACGACGCACACGCCTGATCCACTGCCGAGCGTGTGCCGCTCAGAGGCTGCGCCCAGCCGCGCCTCTTCCTGCTCCGGGGAGGACCTGCGCCAGACCTCGGGCGTCCACACCCAGCGTCGCCTGCGCACCCACCGACGGCAAGGCCGTCCCGACCGCCAGGCGGACATAGTGGTCCGCACCCTGCGCATCCCTGACCATCACGAACGGCGACCCGCCCAGCTCGTCGTGGAAGCCCGCCCGGGTCACCCGACCCGTCACCCTCCCCTCGCGGAAGACTCCGACGGGTCGACCGCTTTCCAGCCGGTGCTGGTTCAGCGTCCGGATCACATCCTTCGACATCTGCAGCCGCCGCAATTGCGCCTCCAGGTCCTCCGCCAGCTTGAAATGACGTCCCTGCCGCTCCGCCAGGCCGAGGGCCTCCAGATGCGCCAGGCGCCCGCGCGTAAGGGCCGCCCAAGCGCTTCGTCCGCCGACCGCGTCCTCCACCCTGCCCCCGGCGTCCATCCCGGCCAGTAGCCGTCTGTCGACGCCGGTGAAGCCGTCCCTCTGCGTCTCGCGCCAGATGCGCCGCTCGGCGTCTATCCGCGACAGGTCGCCCAGTCGCTCCTGCGCCGCCTCCTGCGCCCGAGCCCGGAAGCCATAGGCGACATAGTGCCGGGGGATCACCAGGTCCCGGCCGTTCGCCCGCCGCCCAGGCATCAGGATGTGCGCGTGCGGCTGGTCGGTGTCGTAGTGGCAGACCGCCATCCACGGCAGGTCCGGCTCGCCGAGATCGGCACAGACCCGGCGCATCACGTCGCGCGTATAGTCGCGCAGATCGGCGATGCGGTCGCCGTGCTCGGGCGAGACGATGAAGCGGAAGTGGTGGCGGTGCTCAGCCCAGTTCCCGATCCGCCCGGCCCCATCCACCGCATGGACCTCCCGATCGAAGAAGGTTCCCGCCTCACCTTCCTGACCAGTGCCTTCACGGCCGAGATAGCGGACGTGCGCGGCCAGGGCCTTGCCTCGCGCCATCCCCTTGCCAACGTGGCGCGAGACCAGCGCCTTGACGATCACCCGCTGGCGCACATCCAGGCGAAAAGCGCTCCCGGATCGCTTTGCCGCCGTTCTGAGCGCGCCAGCCTTGGCCCCGTAGCTGAAGCGCATGGTTGAGGAGAGACGCTGAAGGAGCAAAGTGTGGACTGAGGCGTCCCGCTTCAGGCTGGGGGCCAATCGGACCTGGACCCCCTCGTCAGCCGATGCGGACAGAGCGGCCACGCGGAGATCAAGATCGCTGCGGACAGTCATGGCGGCCTCTCCTTGAAGACGCGAACCGCTCTCCAATCGCCCTAAGTCGTCGCAAGTCGCCGGGTCGGTCGGGAGCGCTCGCTAAGGGCTGAGAACAAAGACAAAAAGCGAAGCGACGCCTCCTTCTTTTATCTTGCCCATCCAATCTGTCTCTGAGCGGCTGATGGCTGCTGCTTTCTCCTGATTACCAAGCCCCGGCTTCAATCAGTCGAAGAGGCGTTTTCGTTTAGACGCACATATGATTTCGATTGGACGGCCTCCGACTTTCCGATAGACGCGCTTTAGGAAACGCGGATGTACCAGAGAAATCTAACGCAGAGGCTAGAGCAGGCCCTCGCCGACACGCGGGTCGTGATGCTGGCCGGGCCTCGCCAGGCAGGGAAGACCACGCTGGTCCGCAGCCTGGCTGATCGAGGTCGCACCTATCTTACTCTCGACGATGCGACCACGCGGGCGGCGGCGCGCTCGGACCCCACAGGCTTCATCAGAGGCCTTGAGCGGGCGGTGATCGACGAGGTTCAGCGCGCTCCGGATCTCCTGCTGGCCATCAAGGCGGTGGTGGATCGCGATCCGACACCAGGTCGCTTCCTGCTCACAGGCTCCGCCAATCTGATGACGCTGCCACAGGTCGCAGACTCTCTGGCCGGTCGCATGGAGACGATGCGACTGCTGCCGTTGGCGCAGGCCGAGCTTCTTGGTCGGACCTCGTCGGTCCTGAGGCGCGCCTTCGACGGTGCAGCGCCCCAAGCAGGCGACATCATCCTCGGAGACGCTCTCGTCGAAGCGGTCCTCGCCGGCGGCTATCCCGAAGCCCTGGCTCGGAACGGCTGGACCAGACGCCAGGACTGGGCGCTCAACTATGTTGACGCCATCGTCCAGCGCGACGTTCGCGAGATCGCTGCGATCGAAAACCTCGATCGTATGCCGCGCCTGCTCCGCGCGCTGGCCGTGCACGCCGGACAGCTGGTCAACCATACGGCCGTCGGCGCGGTCATTGGCCTGAACCACGTGACGACGGCGACCTACACGGGGTTATTCGATCAGCTCTATCTGATCCGCACCTTGCCCGCATGGCACAACAACGCCCTCAAGCGTCTGACCAAGACGCCCAAGCTCCACTTTGTCGACACCGGTCTGCTCGCCGCCCTGCGCGGCCTGACGCCGGAAACGGTGGCGCGGGACCGCATCCCCTTCGGCGCGCTGCTTGAGTCCTTTGTGGTCTCCGAACTCGCAAAGACTGCAGATTGGGGCGGAGAGCGGCTGTCGTTCAGCCACTACAGGGACAAGGACGGTGCGGAGGTGGATGTCGTCATCGAGGACCGCGCCGGGCGCATCGTCGGGATCGAGGTCAAGGCGTCGGCAACAGTGGAAAGCCGAGACTTCAAAGGTCTGCGCCGCCTTGCCGAAGCCGTCGGCGACCGCTTCGTCCAGGGACTGATCCTCCATGATCACGACCAGGCCGTGCCATTTGGCGACCGACTGTGGGCCGCGCCCCTCAGCGTTCTCTGGAGCTAGGGCAGCTGGCTATCGCCGGTCGAGCCCCGACGCGGCGGTCAGGCCCGCATCGCCTAGGTGCAACCCCGCGGACCCGAAGCCAGCTTGCTGGCGGCCCGAAGGCGCCACGCTCATTAAATCGCTGACGCCATCACTTACGAAAACGGGTGAAAAAACCTGAACAGTCAGGCGCCCGTTATTTAACTGCTAATCCCTCGCAAGCGGGATCGGCCCTGAGCCGTACTCCGACCGGTATCTCCGAAATGCCCCCGTCGTTGCGACGTGATCTCGACCCGGAGACGGCCATCAGGCCAAGGCTGCAATCCTACCGACCGATGAGCGTGGCAACAAAGCAACAGTGGCTTTGCGAAATGCGATCATGCTCTCACGCCAATTCTGATGACCATGTGATGACCAGCGCTGCCGCTGAAACAAAACCGGGGCCTGCCGTTTCCAGCAAGCCCCTGATTTTATTACATTCGACTGGAGCGGGCGAGGCGATTCGAACGCCCGACCCTCACCTTGGCAAGGTGATGCTCTACCCCTGAGCTACGCCCGCACTCCGTTGAGAGCGATGTGCGCTCCCCGTCGAGGAGGGGGCGTATAGCGGAGGGTCGCGGCAGGCCGCAACCCCTTTTTTGGCCTATCGCGCTTCGCGCTGCTTGAGGCCGATTTTGCGCTCAAGCAGCGAGCCGCCGCGCGGCGAGCATGGCGCCCCCTTCGTGCGTCAGCGCGGCGCCAGGCGAATGGCGCCGTCCAGCCGGATGCACTCGCCGTTGATGTAGACGTTGCGGGCCAGCTCCAGCACCAGGGAGGCGTAGTCGGCGGGCGTGCCCAGGCGGCTGGGGAACGGAATAGCGGCGGCCAGGGCGTCCTGGATCTTCTGGTCCATGCCGGCCATCATCGGCGTCCACATGATGCCGGGCAGGATGGTGTTCACCCGCACCCCTTCCTGGGCCAGGTCGCGGGCGACGGGCAGGGTCATGGCGTAGACGCCGCCCTTTGACGCCGAATAGGCGGCCTGGCCGATCTGACCGTCCTGGGCCGCCACCGAGGCGGTGTTGACGATCAGGCCGCGCTCGCCGTCCGCCATCGGCTCCAGCGTCACCATGCCGGCCGCCGACTGCGACAGCACGCGGAAGGTGCCGAACAGATTGACCCGCACCGTGCGCTCGAAAGCCGCCATGTCATGGGCGCGGATCTCGCCGGTGTCCTTTTTGCGCGACACGGTCTTCTGGCCGGTGGCGATGCCGGCGCAGTTGATGGTCAGCCGCTCCTGCCCGTGGGCGGCGCGCGCCTTGTCGAAGGCGGCCGCGACCGAGGCGTCGTCCGTTACGTCCACCTGGCAGAAGACGCCGCCGATTTCGGCGGCGATCGCCTCTCCCTTTTCCGCGTTCAGGTCGAACAGGGCGACCTTGGCCCCGGTCGCGGCGATGGCGCGCGCCGTGCCCTCGCCCAAGCCCGATGCGCCGCCGGTGACCACTGCGGCGATGCTGCTGTCGAGTTTCATCCCTGGTGTTCCTATGTTTCTCTGAACCTGAAGTCTTGCGAAGGATTTAGCGGCCATGACCGCCAAAGCCAAACCTGAGCCGGCCCGCGCGCCGCTCGACGCCATCGACCCCAAGAAGGCGCTGGTCCCTTCCGTGCTGCGCCTCAACGAGATGCGGGTGCGCAAGGGCTTCTGGCCCAAGGTCGTGCGCACCGCCGCCCGCATCCCCTTCGCCGATCAGCTGGTCAGCGTCTGGTACGCCGCGCGCGATCCGGAAACGCCGCTGCCGGCCAAGGGCATGATGCTGGGGGCCCTGGCCTATTTCGTGCTTCCGACGGACGCCATTCCGGACATCTTCGCCGGCATCGGCTTCACCGACGACGCGGCGGTGATCGCGGCCTTGGTGGCGACGCTGGGCGCCAACATCAAGCGCCGCCATCGGGACCAGGCGTCCGACACTCTGGAACGGCTGAAGAACCAGGAGGGTTGAGGCTGACTTGGCGAGGCTGGGCGACGCAGGCTAAGCCCCTCGACCCATTGCCGACAGGAGACCGCTTTTCATGACCGCCCTGATCCTGCACGGCGGCGCCGGCGCCCGGCGCGAGCGCAACTACGACGCCGAGGTCGTGCACATGCGCGAGGTGGTCGAGGCCATGAAGGCGCGGCTGGAGGCCGGCGACAGCGCCCTGGACGTGGCGGTTGAGGCGGTGGCGATGCTGGAAGAGTCCGGCCTCTATGTCGCGGGTCGCGGCGCCTCTCCCAATCTTGCCGGCGCCTACGAACTGGACGCCAGCCTGATGGACGGCTGCGGGCAGCGGGCGGGCGCGGTGGCGGCGCTGCAGGGCTTCAAGAGCCCGATCCGCACGGCGCGGGCGGTGATGGACCGGACGCCGCACGTCATGCTGGCCGGCGAAGGCGCCGCGCTGTTCGCCCACGACCAGGGGCTGGAGCCCATCGGCGACGAGGCCGCCTGGTTCACCCATGCCGGTCAGGGTGAAGACAATCATCCGCCCAAAGGGCTCAGCCACGGCACCGTCGGATGCTGCGTGCTGGATGCGCAAGGGCGGCTGGCCGCCGCCACCTCGACCGGGGGCGTGTTCGGCAAGATGCCGGGGCGCGTCGGCGACACGCCCCTTCCGGCGGCCGGAACCTGGGCCGACGACCGTGTCGCGGTGTCCGGCACCGGACAGGGCGAGTATTTCATTCGCGTCGCCGCCGCCGGCCAGGTCGCCTGGCGCGTCGGCTCGGGCCAGTCCCTCTCCGAAGCGGCTCAGGGCGTCATCGACCAGATCGGCGACCTGGGCGGGGACGGCGGCCTGATCGCGCTCGACCGCGACGGCGCCATCACCCATCCCTTCAACAGCCAGGGCATGAAGCGCGCCTGGCTGACGCCCTCAGGCGAGATCGGCGTCGAGGTGTTTGGCCGGTAAGTTCCGTGCGGCCCGAGATTACATCTCCGTAAGGTGCGCCGGACGGGCGGCCTGCTAAGGCTTAAGCTTGAAGCCAGCGTCCGGAACCGCCACGCCATGAAAAACCGCCTGTTCGCCACCGCCGCCCTCTCGGCGCTGCTTTTGGGAGCCGCCGCCTGCGCGACCACGCCGCAGTCGAGCCCGGCCACCGTCGATCAAGCCGCAGCAGCCTCGCCGCAGCCTGCCGCCGGCGTGGTCGTGCCGCCGCTGGGCTTCGACAAGCGGGTGCTGGCGAACGGGCTGGAGGTCTATACGGCGCGCGACGCCGACACCTCCAACGTCACGGTTCAGGTCTGGTACAAGGTCGGCTCCAAGGACGATCCGGCCGGGCGTTCGGGCTTCGCCCACCTGTTCGAGCACCTGATGTTCAAGGCGACGCGCAACCTGCCGCCCGAGACCTTTGATCGCCTGACCGAAGACGTGGGCGGCTCCAACAACGCCTTCACCGCAGACGACACCACCGCCTATTTCGAGAGCGTGCCGGCCAACCACCTGGAGCGGATGCTGTTCGCCGAGGCCGAGCGCATGGGCTCTCTGGTCGTCGATGAGCCGACCTTTGTGTCGGAGCGCGACGTGGTGAAGGAGGAATACCGGCAGCGCATCCTGGCCAATCCCTATGGCCGCCTGTTCGGCCTGTTCGTGCCGGAGACCATCTACCAGGAAAGCCCCTACCGCCGTCCGGGCATCGGCTCCATCCAGGAGCTGGAGGCCTCGTCGCTGGAGGACGTGCTGCGCTTCCACCGCACCTACTATCGGCCGGACAACGCCTATCTGATCGTGGCGGGCAACTTCGACCAAGCGCAGCTGGATCGCTGGATCGATCAGTATTTCGCGCCGCTGAAGAACCCCAGCACCGCCATCCCCGCCAACAACGTCGCCGAGCCCGAGCCGGCCGGCCCGCGCGAGGTCACCTACTATGCGCCCAATGTGCCGCTGCCGGCCGTGGTGATCGCCTGGCCGACGGTGAAGTACGCCGATGCGGATCGCGCGGCCCTGACGGTGCTGGACGGCGTCCTGTCCACCGGCGAAAGCAGCCGGCTGTATCGCTCGCTGGTGTATGACAAGCAGATCGCCGCCCAGATCGGCTCCACCCCCGACTTCGCCCAGCAGGCCGGCAATCTCAGCGCGCTCGCCATCATGGCGCAGGGCCACACGGTCGAGGAAGGCGTCGCCGCCCTGAACGCCGAGATCGCGCGCCTGCGCGAACAACCGATCAGCGAGGCCGAGCTGACCGAGGCCAAGAACGAGCTGGTGGCCTCGGCGCTCCGCAGCCGCGAAACCGTGGACGATCGCGCCACCGCGCTCGGGTTCGCCCTGATCAACACCGGCGACGCCTCGGCTGCGGACCGCGAGATCGCCCAGATCCAGGCCGTCACCGCCGCCGACGTTCAGCGCGTCGCCGCCCGATACCTGACGCCGCAGCGTCAATCGACCATCCGCTACCTGCCCGCCGACGCCGCCAATCCGGCCTCGGTGCAGAAGATGAATGTGGACGCGCCGGTGACGGTCGCCGCCCTCGCCCCGGCGGGCGAGCCCGCCACCCTGCTGCCGCCCGAGCAGCGCACGCCCCTGCCCCGCCCCGGCGCAGAGGTCGCGCCCGCCACGCCGGCGGTGGCCGAGAGCCGCCTGTCGAACGGCATGCGGGTGCTGGTGGCGCCGACGCAAGGGCTGCCTCTGGTGTCCGCGCGACTAGGCTTTGACGCCGGTTCGTCCGACGATCCGGCCGGCAAGGCAGGCGTGGCCTCCCTGACCGCCGCCCTCCTGACGCAAGGCACGGCCACCCGCACCGCGCCGCAGATCGCCACCGAGATCGAGCAACTGGGCGCAAGCGTCGGCGCCGGCGCAGGCGTCGACTTCTCCAACGTCTACGCCAATGCGCCGGCCGACGTGTTCCCGCAGGCCATGACGCTTATGGCCGATCTGGTGCGCAATCCGGCCTTTGCGTCGGAGGAGCTGGAGCGGCAGCAGGCGCAGACGCTGGACGCCCTGCGCGTTTCGTTGAGCCAGCCGGGCGCCATCGCCTCGCAGGTCGCGGGCCGGGTGGTCTTTGGCGACGCGCCCTATGGCGCGCCGGGGTCCGGCACGGTGCAGACGGTGCCGACCGTGACGCCCGAGGACGTGCGCGCCTTCCACGCCGCCCGCTATCGGCCGGAGGACGCCACCCTGGTCTTCTCCGGCGACATCACGCCCGAGGCCGCGCGCGCCCTGGCCGAACGGGCGTTCGGGGACTGGCGTCCCGGCGCCGCCGCCCCAACCGCCAGCGCCAGCCCCGCCGGCCAAGCTCTTTCGCCGCGCATCGTGGTGATCGACCAGCCCGGCGCGGGTCAGGCGGCCGTGGTGGCGGCGGTGAGGGGCGTGTCGCGCACCGACGCCGACTACTTCCCGCTGACGCTGGGCAACACCCTGCTCGGCGGGGGCTTCTCCTCGCGTCTGAATCAGGAAATCCGCATCAAGCGCGGCCTGTCCTATGGGGCGGGATCGTCGCTGGGCGTGCGCGCCGACGCTGGCCTCTTCACCGCCCAGGCCCAGACCCGCAATGACGCCGTGCCGGAAGTGGCCGAACTGATCCTGCAGGAGATCGGCAAGCTGGGCGCGACCGAGCCCACGGAAGCCGACCTGGCTCCGCGCCGCGCCACCCTGATCGGCGGGTTCGGTCGCTCGCTGGAGACCGTTGACGGCCTTGGAACGCTGGTGGCCAACCTGGCGCTCTACGATCTGCCGACCAGCGACCTACAGGCCTATGTCGGTCGTGTCCGAGGCGTCACGCCGCAACAGGTGGAGGCCGCGTTCGCCCGGCATCTGCCGGTCAACCAGGCCAGCCTGGTGATCGTCGGCGACGGCAAGGTGTTCATCGACGCCCTGCGCGCCCGTCACCCGAACCTGGAAGTCGTTTCGGTTAGCGACTTGGACCTGAACACCGGCGCGCTGAAGTAGGGCTCAGCCGGACAGGCAGACGACCTGGGCCACGCGAAGATCACGGCGAAGGTCGTCCGCCACCTGGCCATAGTTGTCGACGGTGACTCGCTGGGCGAGCAGGGGCTCGTCCAGGGTCTGTTCGCCCCGGATGGCGGGGCCAAAGGTGTCCGGGGCCGTGGTGTAGATGCGGCCCCGCCGCGGCGCCTCGGCCAAGGTGACGCCCACGGCGCGGCCACGGGCGTCCAGCACCGGCGCGCCCGATAGGCCGGACAGGGTCCCGCCGAGGCCCGCGGTGCGCCCGACCTCCGCCCAGGCCAGCACCGGCTCGTCACGCGCGCCGCGCCCCAGAACCTTCAGCGTCTCGCGGCCCAGCAGTCGTGACGTGGCCTCGCCGGCGCGGCCTTGCGGAAAGCCCGGATGAAAGCCGCGCTGACCCTTGCGCAGAGGTTCGGCCGCCGCGATCGGCACGGCGGGCGGGCCGCCGTCGGTCAGCAGCAGGGCGATGTCCGCATGCGGCGCCAGGCGCACGTCCGCCGCCACCGCCTTGCCCGGCCCGACCACCAGAGCCGGCTGGCGACATCCTTCGACCACATGGCGCGCGGTGACCCAGCGTCCGCGTTCGGCGATGGAAAAGGCGGTTCCGGCCTGGGGCTTGAAGGGGGTGTCTGGGTTCTGAACCGTCACGGTCGCGTCGAACGGGGTCACGGGACCGAGCAGCGCCCCCTCCCCGTCCGGCGGCGTCGAGGAAGGCGCCGGCAGGGCGGGCGGCGCGTCCGCGTTCTCGCGGCGCAACAGCGAGAGGCTCAGCAGTACGGCCGACGCCGCCGCATAGATGGCCCAGTCCGGCGGACGGCGGTTCGCCATGGCTCAGCCCGTGAGGGCGGCGGCCAGGATCAGCGCGGTCGCGAGCTTGGCCCCCACCAGGACGATGGCCGCCGGCGCCTCGCCGTGCTCGATTCGCTGCGGCAGGCCGGTCAGCAGCGCGTCCACCACGCGAAACGCCAAGAGCTGCAGCACCACCGTGGCCACGCCCCAGATCAGGATGTCGCGCACCGAGGTCGACACCGACAGCGACACCGCCAGCGGAATGGCCAACCCCACCAGCACGCCGGCGAACGCCACCGCCGCCGCCGGATTGCCCTCGCGGATCAGGGCGATCTCCTTCCACGGCGTCAGCACGGCATAGATCGCCGCGCCCGCCGCGAGCAGCAGCAGGGTCGCGATCAGGTGCAGCACCATGACCGGGAAGCCGGAGGCGAAGGCCTGCAGCTCGGCGCTGAAGAGAGCTTGGGTCAGGGACGAGTCCATCAGGGCTCACGCTCGAGGGACCCGACGCATGCCCCATTGCCGCCCCAATCCGCAAGCGCCTCAGGGACACAGTGCGTTAGGATTTGTGTCGGTGCGCTTCTCCTCCCCATCGAAGATGGGGACGTGGATCGGCGCGAAGCCGTCGAGACGGAGCGGTTCTGTCAGGCGAAATCGACCCCTCCGTCACGAGGCTGCGCCTCGCGCCACCTCCCCATCGCTGCGCGACAGGGAGGAGAGAGGGTCAGGCCGCCGCCTGTTCGGCGCGGCGCAGGGCCGAGGCGCGGACCTTTTCGCTTTCGGACTTCAGCTGTCCGCAGGCGGCCAGGATGTCACGGCCACGTGGCGTGCGGATGGGCGAGGCGTAGCCGGCCCGGTTCAGAATGGCGGCGAACGCCTCGATGGTCTTCCAGTCCGAGCAGCCGTAGTCCGTGCCGGGCCAGGGATTGAACGGGATCAGGTTGATCTTGGCCGGGATGCCCTGGATCAGCCTGACCAGCGCCCGCGCCTCTTCCGGGCTGTCGTTGACGCCCTTCAGCATCACGTACTCGAACGTCACTCGACGCGCATTGGACAGGCCCGGATAGGCGCGAATGGCGGCCATCAGCTGGTCCAGCGGATACTTCTTGTTCAGCGGCACCAGCTGGTCGCGCAGCGGATCGTTGGTGGCGTGCAGGCTGATCGCCAGCATCGCCGCGGTGCGCTCGCCCAACGCCTGCAGCTGCGGCACGACGCCCGAGGTCGAGACCGTGATCCGCCGCCGCGACAGGGCGATGCCCTCGTTGTCCGAGATGATGTCGATCGCGTCAGCGACATGGTCCAGATTGTACAGCGGCTCGCCCATGCCCATGAAGACGATGTTGGACAGGCGGCGGTCCTCCTTGGGCGACGGCCATTCCTCCAGGTCGTCGCGCGCGACCTGAACCTGGGCCACGATCTCGGCGGCGGTCAGGTTGCGGACCAGCTTCTGCGTGCCCGTGTGGCAGAAGGTGCAGTTCAGGGTGCAGCCGACCTGGGACGACACGCACAGGGCGCCGGCGCGGCCGACGTCGGGAATGTAAACCGTCTCGATCTCGATGCCGGGCGCGGTGCGGATCAGCCACTTGCGCGTGCCGTCCTTGGACACCTGCCGCTCGACGATCTCGGGACGGGCCAGGGTAAAGGCCGACGCCAGCGCCGCGCGCGTGTCCTTGGCGATGTCGCTCATCTGGGCGAAATCGGTCACGCCATAGTGGTGGATCCAGCGCCATACCTGGGAGGCGCGCATCCGCGCCTTCTCCGGCGGGCAGACCCCGGCGTCGATCAGCGCCTGACGCAGGGCCTCGCGCGTCAGACCGGACAGGTTGACGGGCGTCTTGAGAGCCGGGCTGGAGGCGCGCGAAAGGTCGAGCGTGACGCTCACGGACGAAGTTCCCTTGGAGTTCAGCCGTCCCTTATAGCACAAAGGCGGGCTTTTGCATGGCTGTCGACGTCGAGCCATCGTCACCCGCCGCAACTGCGGCTAGGGTCGGGCGTCTTGAAAGGGTCGTTCATGCCGACTGCCTCTGATTTCGCCCGAACGGCCATGGCCGCGACCTTGATGCTTGCAGCCTCCGGCGCGGCCCTTGCGCAGACGCAGCCGGCCTATCCGCCGTTCGACGCGAAGCGCGGGGTGTTCAGCTTCGCGGGCGGGCTGGAGAAGTCGCTGCCGGCGGTGGTGCAGGTGACGACGCTGGGTCAGTCGCGCGGGCCCAGCTCGGCCGACGATCCCAAGCCGTTCTCTTCCGGATCGGGCGTGATCATCGACGCGGGCCAGGGCATCGTCGTGACCAACAACCATGTGGTCCAGGGCGGGCGCAAGTTTACGGTGGACCTGACCGACGGCCGGCTGTTCGACGCCGTGCTGGTGGGGGCCGACAAGGCCACCGACATCGCCGTGCTGCGGATCGAGCCGGACGGCCGCCCGCTGGACCTGACCCAGGTGCGGACCGTCGATTCCGACACCCTGCGCACCGGCGACCTGGCGTTCGCGGTCGGCTATCCGCTGGGGCTGGACCAGACCCTGACCATGGGCGTGATCTCCGGCCTCAATCGGTCAGGCCTGGGCGATGCGGTCGAAGACTATATCCAGACGGACGCGGCGGTGAACTCGGGCAACTCGGGCGGGCCGCTGCTGGACAGCCAGGGGCGGCTGATCGGCATCAACACCTCCATCCTGTCGGGCGGCGCGGGCGGCGGCAACGACGGCATCGCCTTCGCCGTGCCGACGCGCATCCTGCAGACCGTGACCGAACAGCTGCGCGCAACCGGCAAGGTCCGGCGCGGCACGGTGGGCGCCATCTTCGGCTCCCTGACGCCGGAGCGGGCGCGCGAACTGGACCTCAACATCGTGCGGGGCGCGGTGGTGCTGGACGTGGCTCCAGGCTCCGCGGCCGATCGCGCGGGCCTGCGGCGCGAAGACGTGCTGACGCGGATCAGCGCCCGACCGGTGGTCAACTCAGGCTCGGTGCTGGCCACCGTGGGCCTGTCGACGCCCGGGACGGAGCTGGCGGTGGATTACCTGCGGGACGGCCGCTCGGCCTCAACGCGGATGTCGGTGGCGGAAGCGCCTGGCGACGAGACTGAAGATCAGCCCGCGACCCCGACGACCTGACGGCCAGACAGCAGAACGCCCGCTCTGCCGGGAGGGGGAGGGGATGGCGGAGCGGGCGTCTGCTTGGAGGAAGCACCGGCCCGTCGAAGCCCTTTGGTGGAAACATCCAGGGGGCTGGGGGGCTGTTCAGGATCCGGACGCTTCCGAACTCCGACAGGCCGATGATGCTTCTGTCGCGCCGCAACCGGGCGGGCGAAGGACCGAAACGGGGCCATTTCGTGGTGCGGCTCGGTCGGTCGATCGCCGGGGTGGCGCCCGGACGTCGGTCGCCTAGATTGTGGTCATGAGCCTCGACACCTCGCCCGACCGGCCGCTCGCCGGCCCCGTCTTCTTCGACCGACGTGAACTGGACCTGGTGCTCAGGGTCTATGGGCGGATGGTGGCGCAAGGGGAATGGCGCGACTATTCGGTCGCCGGCCACAAGGATTTCGCCGAGTTCGCCGTCTTCCGTCGTTCCGGCGATGCGCCTCTGTACCGCATTGAGAAACGGCCGGCGCTGCAGGCCAAACAGGGGCAGTGGGCGGTGATCGGCGAAGGCGGCCAGATCCTGCGTCGCGGTCGGGACCTGGCCCAGGCGCTGCGCGTCTTCGACGCCCGCAAGTTCAACGTGGTGGAATAGAAAAAGGGCCCCCTCGCAGGGGCCCTTTCCACATCCGCCTGTTGCAGATCGTCAGTTCCGGTTGCCGCCGGTGAAGGCCAGCAGAAACTGGAACAGGTTCACGAAGTTGATGAACAGGCTCAGGGCGCCAAAGCCGGTCGCCACGCCCAGCGCGTTTTGGTCCGCGCCGATGGCGTAGTAGGTCATCTTCAGCCGCTGGGTGTCATAGGCGATCAGGCCCGCGAAGATCAGCACGCCGATGGCGGAGATGATCAGGTAGAAGGTCCCCGACTGCAGGAACATGTTGACGATGGAGGCGACGATCAGGCCGATCAGGCCCATGATCAGGAACGTCCCCATGCCCGACAGGTCCTTCTTGGTGGTGTAGCCCACCAGGCTCAGACCGCCGAACGCCGCCGCCGTCACAAAAAAGGTCGTGGCCAGCGAACCGCCGGTGTAGCGCAGGAACAGCACGCCGAGCCCCGCGCCGATCGAGGCGACCACCGCCCAGTAGAGCATGTTCACGCCCCGGGCCGTCGGGTTCTTCATGAAGAACATCGAACCGAACAGCAGCACCAGCGGCGAGAAGGCCACGATCATGCCGAGCAGGGTATAGCCGACGCGACCGTCCGGCGTGACCTGGAACATCAGCTGCTGCACGGCCGGCACGTTGCCGGTGACGTAGGCGAGCACGCCCGCGACCACCAGGCCGATGGCCAGCTTGTTGTAGACGCCCAGCATGAAGGCCCGCAGACCCGCATCAACGGACATGTCCGCCGTCTGCGGCAGCGGCCGGGCGTAGCCGTTGTTGAAATCGCTCATCGCGACACGTTTCTCCCAATGGCGCCGGCAAGACGTCGCCGGTCGCATGATGCCAATATCGGAACCTCGCGGTCCGCTCGCAAGCAGAACCAGGCTTATCAGCAGCGGTTCCGGCCGCTACCAACGGTCGCATGCCTCGCCTGTTCACCGCCCTGACCCTGCCGCCGGACGTCGCCGAGGTGCTGCAGCGACGCCAGTCCGGCCTGCCTGGGGCGCGCTGGCGCCCGCCGGAGGCGCTGCATGTAACGCTGGCCTTCTATGGCGAGGCGCAGGAACGACAAGCGGACGACCTGGCGTCGGAGTTGGCGCGCATTACCGGCGGACCGTTCGAGATCGCGCTTTCGGGCGTCGGCGCCTTCGGCGACGCGCATCGGAGCCACACCCTGTGGGCCGGGGTCGTCATGCCCAATGAGCCGCTGTCGGTGCTGGCCGGCCGCTGCAAAAAGGCGGGCGAGCGGGCGGGTCTGACGATGGAGGCGCGGACCTATCGTCCGCACGTCACCTTGGCCTATCTGAAGCCGCAGGCGAACCCGGACCGCATCGGCGCCTGGATGGCCGGGCACAACCTCCTGACCTCCCCGCCGATCCGCACCGATCGCTTCGGCCTGTATTCCAGCGTTCTGACGCCGGGCGGCAGCCATTACGAATTGGAACGGGAGTATCTGCTGTGACCACATCGCCGGTGCTGGGCCCGACGCTTCACACCGCACGGCTGATCCTGCGTCCGCCCGCACTGGAAGATTTTCCGCGCTGGTGCGAGCTGATGGCCGATCCGGACAGTGCCCGCTTCATTGGCGGCGTGCAGTCACGCCACGAGGTGTGGCGCAGCATGGCCGCGACGGCCGGCATGTGGGCACTGCATGGCGAGGGCATGTTCTCGGTCATTGAGCGGGTGAGCGGCCTGTGGCTGGGTCGGATCGGGCCGCTGCATCCCTATGACTGGCCTGGCCGCGAGGTCGGCTGGAGCCTGCATCCGGAGGCAACCGGCAAGGGCTATGCGGTCGAGGCCGCCGCCGCGGCGATGGACTACGCCTTCGACGTCCTCGAATGGCCGAACGTCATCCACTGCATCGATCCAGACAACCACGCCTCGGCGGCCGTGGCGCGGCGGCTGGGCTCGCACAATCGCGGCCCCGGCCGACTGCCCGCACCCTTCACAGATCATGCAGTCGATCTGTGGGGTCAGACGGCGGCGGAGTGGCGAGAGAGCCGAAAGGCGCTGTGTTCCTGAACGGCGCCGCTTGCGACAGGAACGGACAGCGAACATAAGTCCGTCATGTCTGCCGCCGTGCATCTGGAATTGGTCTTCAGCCGCCCCGAGACGACGCTGGGGGTGACGCGCGGGGCCGCGCGGCTGATGTCGGACATGGGCTATGCGCCGCTCCTAGAGGTGTGCCTGCCGAACGGGCGACGCGCCGATGTGATGGCCCTGGGTCCCAAGGGCGAGATCGTCATCTGCGAGGTCAAGTCCGGGATCGAGGATTTCCGCTCGGACCGGAAGTGGAGCGAATACGCGCCCTTCTGCGACGCCTTCTACTTCGCGGTGGCGCCGGAGTTTCCGCTGGACGCCTTGCCGGACGAGCCGGGCCTGATCGTGGCCGACGGCTTTGGCGGCGCGGTGGTGCGGGAGGCTCAGCCGGTTCCGCTGGCGCCTGCGCGGCGAAAGGCCCTGACGCTGGCGTTCGCACGGCTGGGCGCCATGCGATCGCTGAGGGCGTGAACGGAACCTCCGCTCGCCGGTTGTTCAGGCTCGACACACACCGAGAAAGGACATCCGATGGCGGACAAGGACGAACACCCGACCGGCCCAGGCGCGGGCGAGGAGAACGACGGCCTGCACAAACCGGTCAAGCCGTCGCCCGAACTGGCGGAGGTCGTCGGCGAGGGTCCGATGGGCCGCGCCGACGTGGTCAGCGCGCTGTGGGACTACATCAAGAAGAACGATCTTCAGGACAGCCAGGAGATCAAGGCCGACGACAAGCTGAAGGCCGTGTTCGGAAAAGACCGCTTCACCATGTTCGAGATGAACGCGATCCTGTCGGATCACCTGTCCGACGCCTGATCGAAGCGGTCTAGCGAGGCGCCCGCTTGGCCAGGATGCGCTGCAGGGTGCGGCGGTGCATGCCCAGCCGACGGGCGGTCTCCGAGACATTGTGGTCGCAAAGTTCGTAGACCCGCTGGATGTGCTCCCAGCGCACGCGGTCGGCGCTCATCGGGTTTTCCGGCGGCTCCGGGGCCTGTTCGCCGCTGGCCAGCAGCGCCTTGGCCACGTCGTCGGCGTCCGCGGGCTTGGACAGATAATCGACGGCGCCCGCCTTGACCGCAGCCACGGCCGTGGCGATCGCGCCATATCCGGTCAACATGACGATGCGGGCGTCGGCGCGGCGTTCGCGCACCGCCTCGACGACCTTCAGGCCGTTGCCGTCCTCCAGCCTCATGTCCAGCACCGCAAAGGCGGGAGCGCCCGTTCGCAGCTGCTCGGTCGCCTCGGCGACCGATCCGGCGGTCGTGACCTCAAATCCTCTTGCCTCAAGCGCCCGGCCCAGCCGGGTCCGCAGCGCCTGGTCGTCGTCCAGCAGCAGCAGCGACTTGTCGGGCAGGGCTTGGACGCGGGATTCCAGGTCGGACATGAGGGCCTTTCGCTTCTCTCTACGTTCAAGTCGGCGCCGAGACCTTTGCGGTCAAGCGTGATGCGACTGCGACCTTTCGCCCCGATCCCAGCCGCTGGGCGCCTCAAGCGTCGCTCGGGACCAGCGGACGGCGACCCGGGCGCCGCGTCCGCCGCGCTCTGAAGCCAGCCCCTGCCCCACGCTGACCTGGCCGCCGCTGCGCTCCAGCAGCGTGCGCGCGATAAAGAAGCCCAGACCCATGCCGCCCTGGCTGGGTGCGATGGGAGCGTCCGCATCCTCGCGCGGCCGTCGGGCGCGGCCCGACCGCGCCGCCTCAGCGATCTGGGCCGCCAGCGCCCGTCTCGCCTTGCCGTGCGGACGACTGGTGACATAGGGCTCGCCCAGGCGCGGCAGGATGTCGGAGGAAAAGCCCGGCCCGTCGTCCAGGATGTCGATCTCGATCCAGCCGGCGTCCACCACCGCGCGCATGACCACCCGCGAGGCGGCGAAATCGGCGGCGTTCTCGACCAGGGTGGACAGGCCGTGGACGATCTCGGGCATGCGCTTGACGCGCGGCGCGACCTGGCCGGGCGGGGTCTTGACCTCCAGGACGAACTGAAGATCGAAGCCGCGATGCGGCGCCGCCACCTCCTCGATCAGGGCCTTGAGGCCGACGTCGGCATAGAGGACGCGGTCCTCCTCCGGCTCGGCCGACAGCTGGGCCAGGATGCCGCGACAGCGTTCGGCCTGTTGCAGGATCAGGGCCGCGTCCTCGGCTGCCGCGCTGTCGGCGGGCGAGGCGCGCAGCAACTCCTTGGCCACGACCTGGATGGTCGCCAGCGGCGTGCCCAGCTCGTGCGCCGCCGCCGCCGCGAGGCCGCCAAGCGCGGCCAGCCTCTGCTCTCGCTGCAGCACGTCCTGGGTGGTGGCCAGCGCCAGCTCCAGCTTTTCAGCGTCCGTCGCCACCCGCCACGCATAGCCGGAGGTGAACACCACCCCCGTCACCAGCGCGGTTCCCAGCCCCAGCCGGTAAAGCAGCGGCAGCTGCAGATGTTCGTGCAGCCGCCAAGGCAGCGGCAGCGACCAGAAGAACAGCACCACCACCGCCGTCAGCGCCATCAGCCCCAAGACGCCCGCGTGGCGCGCGGGCAGCGCCGCCGCCGCCACCGTGACGGGTGCGACCAGCAGCACGCAGAACGGATTGTCGAGCCCGCCAGTCAGGCCCAGCATGACGCTGAGCTGCAGGATGTCGAAGCCGAGCTGCAGCCCCGTCTGGCGACCATCCGGCAGGCTCTGGTCCAGTCGCCGCGCCCGCGCCATCAGGCCCAGGTTCACCGCCGCCGAAAAGCCGATTACGCTGAGGCACGGCCACAGCGGCAGAGGAAAATGCAGGGCGAAATAGGCCCACAGGATCGCCGAGGTCTGGCCCAGCAGCGCCAGCCACCTGATCACGATCAGGGTGCGAAGCGACAGGCCCCGCCCCCGCCCCGTCGTCTCGCGCGGCCGTGCGCGCCAGCCGGACAGGTCGGCGGCGGCTTGCGACGATGGATGGGCTTCTGGATGGCTCACCGAGCTTCTATAGACCGATGGACCGTAATCGGAAAAAGAACCGCCCATGCCCCGCCGCTCCATCCTGCTGTTCGCGGGCGCCTGCATCGTCATCGCCGTGGCGCTGGCCATCGTCACCCTGGTGGTGGTGTCCGGCCGCGAGCGTGCGGCGGGCGGCGACATGGCGGCGACCGGACAGCCGCTGGTCGGCGGCGACTTCCAGCTGGTCAATCAGGACGGCCAACCCGTCGATCAGACGATCCTGAACGGCAAGTGGAGCCTGGTCTTCTTTGGCTTCACCTACTGCCCCGAGTTCTGCCCCACGACCCTGGCCGAGATGGCGGCGGTGCAGCAGCAGCTGGGCGAACAGGCGCGCGACCTGCAGATGGTGTTCATCAGCATCGATCCGGAGCGCGACACGCCGCGGGCGCTGAAGGACTATCTGTCCTCCGACGGCTTCCCGCAGGGGACCATCGGCCTCACCGGCACGCCTGAGCAGGTGGCGCAGGCGGCCCGCGCCTATCGCGCCTTCTACCAGAAGGTCGGCGAGGGCGAGGGCTATACGATGAACCATGCCCTGACGGTTTACGTGATGGGTCCGGACGGCAAGTTCCGCGCCACCCTGGGCTATGGGCTGGGACCGCAGAAGGCGACGCAGATCGTGCGCGACGCCATGGCGCGCGGCTGAGGCGCTGCTGGCGCCGTTGGTGACCTATCGGGACGGAGATCGGCTGCGGCTGGGTCTAGAGGGTCCCACGGTGCGGCTGTCGGTCAATCCCCGCGCCAGACGACTGTCGATCCGCATCGATGCGCGGGCTGGCGAGGCGGTGGTGGTCGCGCCGCGCGAGCGGTTGCTGACGCAGGGCCTGGCCTTTGCCCGCACCAAGGCGGGCTGGATCGCGGACCGGCTTGATGCGCGACCCGACGAGGCGCCGCTGCTGCCCGGCGGCGTGGTGATGCTGAAGGGCGCGCCCTTTCGCCTGGTCGCCACGGGCGGCGCGGGCGCGGCCCGGCTCGGTCGGACAGCCGATGGGGCGGCCATCCTGTCGGGCGGAGAGGGCGAGGCCTTCTCCCGACGCGTGGAGAACCTGCTGAAGCGCCAGGCGCGCGACATCCTGACCGCCCGCACCGACGCGCATCTACGCACTCTCGCCAAGGAAGCGGGTCCGGGTCCGGTTCGCGTCTCCATCGTCGACACGCGGTCGCGCTGGGGCTCGTGCAGCCCGCACAATCGCTCGATCCGCTACTCCTGGCGGGTGGTGATGGCTCCGGAGCCGGTCATCGACTACCTAGCCGCGCACGAGGTCGCCCACCTGGTCCACGCCGACCACAGCCCCGCTTATTGGAGCGTGGTCGAGCGACTGGTCGGCGATCACAGGCCGTATCGGCGCTGGCTGCGCGAGCACGGCGCGGCGCTGCACGCCGTTGGGCGCTGAACGGTTTCCTTAGAAGAACATCGTGCCGGGGCGGCGCTCAGGCTCCGGTCGGGACGGAGGCGGGATCTCGACGCCGCCGCGCGAGGGACCCGGCTGCGGCGAGGTCGGACGCACCACCGGCGGCCCGTAGCCGGGCTGCGGCTGAGGCGCCGGCTCGGCAGGGTCGCCGTAGAGATCGCCCTCGTTCGGATCGACAGGCTCCGACGGTTGGCCGCCGACCTCGTCGCCCATGCCTCCGCCAAGCCCGCTGAGCAGGTCGCCGACCGGATCGGGGGCCTGCCAGCCATCCGGCATCGGCGGGCCGCCGGGGATCGGCTGGACGGCCAGGCGCGGCAGGGCCGCCTCCATGAAGCCGCGCCAGATGGCGGCGGGCGCCGCGCCTCCGGTGACGCCGCGCATGGCGGTGTTGTCGTCCTTGCCCGTCCAGACGGCGGCGACGAAGCCGCCGGTGTAGCCGACGAACCAGGCGTCCTTGTAGTCGGAGGTGGTGCCGGTCTTGCCCGCGATGTCGCGCCCGCCGATCGCCGCCGAGCGGCCGGTGCCGCCGGTGACCACGCCCTTCAGCATCTGGTTCAGATAGGTCAGCGGCGGGTTGTTGATCGACTGACCGCCGCCGGCTTCGGACCGCTGGTAGATCACCCGTCCCTGCGGGGTGCGGATGCGGCTGACGCCGTAGGGCTCGACCCGCCGGCCGCCATTGGCGAAAGCGTCATAGGCGGCGGCCATGTCGATGGGCGACACCTCGACCGCGCCCAGCGCCATGGCGGGCTCCAGCCCGATGCGACTCTGGATGCCCAGGCGGCGCGCCACCCGCGCCACGCTGTCGCGGCCGATCTGGTCGGCGACGGAGGCGGCCACCGTATTGGTCGATTGCGCCACCGCCTGGGCCAGCGTCATCTGGCCGACATAGCCGCCGGAATAGTTGCGGGGCGACCAGTTGCCGATGGTCACCGGCTGGTCCACCACCTGCGTCGAGGGGGTATAGCCGGCCTCCAACGCCGCCAGGTAAACGAACGGCTTGAAAGCCGAGCCGGCCTGCCGGCGCGCATCCACCGCCCGGTTGAACTGGCTGTCGGCATAGGAAGCGCCGCCGATCATGGCGCGGACCCGCCCGTCGCCATCCAGCGCCACCAGCGCCGCCTGCTCCACGCCCTTGCCCTTGTCACGGTCCAGGATTCGGCGCACCGAGCGTTCGGCCGCCGTCTGCAGCGTCAGGTCCAGCGTCGTCTCGACCACCATGTCCTCGGTCGGTTCGCCGACCAGGCCGCGGATCGACTTGTCCAGCCAGTCGATGAAATACTGGGCGTGCTGGGTCGCCAGGGTGCGCGAGACGATCACCGGCTGGGTCACCGCCTGCTCGCGCTGGGCCGGGGTGATGACGCCGGCCTCTTCCATTTCGTTCAGGACCACGGTGGCGCGGGTCGCCGCACGCTCGCTCTCCGACACCGGCGAATAGCGCGAAGGCGCCTTGAGCAGGCCGGCCAGCAGCGCCGCCTCTCCGACCGTCAGCTGACGCGCGCTCTTGTCGAAATAGCGCTGCGACGCCGCCTCGATGCCATAGGCGCCCGCGCCGAAATAGACCCGGTTCAAATAAAGGGCGAGAATCTCCTTCTTGGTGAACTTCAGCTCCAGCCATACGGCGAGCATCAGCTCCTGCACCTTGCGGCGCATGTTCTGGTCAGGCGTCAGGAACAGGTTCTTGGCCAGCTGCTGCGTCAGGGTCGAGCCGCCCTGCACCACCCGCCCGGCGCGCATGTTGGTGACGATGGCGCGCGCCATGCCGACGGGATCGAAGCCCGGGTGGTGATAGAAGCGCCGATCCTCGATGGCGATGAAGGCGGCCGGCACATAGTCCGGCAGGGCGTCGAGGTCGGCCGGCGGCGCCTGCTGGGTGCCTCGCGTGGCGATCAGGGCGCCGTTGCGGTCCAGATAGGTGATCGAGGGCTGGCGATCGACCTCATAGAGGCTGGAGGTGTCCGGCAGGCCGCGCGCGAAGACGGCGAAGAAGACGACCAGGAAGATGAGCCCCCAGACCGCCAGAACCGTGCCCCAATAGAGCAGTCGCTGAAACGGCGTACGCCGGGGCCGACGACCTCCGTCATCCGCCTGTCCGCCCCCGTAGACTGGACCCGCCATCCAAACCTCTCATGCTCGCGCGATGCGGCCATAGGGCCAGCGGGAGATGTATCCCGGATGAACCGACGCCGATACGGCCGCGCTCGACAAGCGCGGCCGTTCACGGGAGCGTGAGCATCCATTTCGCCGAAAGAAAGGCGTCGAGATGACGAGCCGGCCGTCGCTCAGGCGTTGGTTCGCACGCCGCTCAGCAGCAGCTCGACCTGGCGCTGAGCCTGTTCGGCCAGCACGCCGGCGTCCCACTCGTCATAGGCGGCGCGACGATAGTTCGACAGATAAACGTCCCACGTCAGCGTACCGAGCAGTTGCAGGTCGGCGTCCTGGCGCAGTTCGCCGCGACGCAGGCCGTCCTGCAGCACGCGGGTGAAGACGGCGACCAGCGGCTCCACCGCCTTGCGCGCCCGAACCTCGGCCTCCTGCGGCTGAAACCAGGAGCGAGCGACGATGGCCTGCATCAGCGGCAGGTGGTCGAGCGAGGCGTGATAAACGGCGGCCATCACCGCGGCCAGGCGCTGATCCACCGCCTCGTCGCCGCCGCTGGCGTCGCTCGCCACCTGCGCCAGCCGGTCCATCTCGTCCACCAGCACGGCCTCGAACAGTTCGGCCTTGTCCTGGAAGTTGGCGAACACCGCGCCGGTGGACATGCCCGCGCCCTTGGCGATGTCGCGGATGGTGGCGGGTTCGTAGCCGCGCTCGGCGAACAGGCCGCGAGCGGCGTCCAGCACCTTCTGACGCGTGCGCTGCTTGGCGACCTGACGACGATTGAGCCGTTGGCCGGCTTCCGATCCAACGGCGGTGAGGGTCTCGGTCATGAGGATACTCTTACGCTTGCGCTTCCCGAAGACGCGGGAAGCCGGGTACGTGGCGCGGGGCGATGACAACAGGCCGGACCCTCGACGGACGCTTCATCACGCGTCCAGCGATCACCGGTCAGCGGCGCCTTCGACCATCGAACCGTGACGAAAATGGGTCGCCGGGACCCTCAAAATTGCGGATGCGGGCCACGCGACCAAGCAGAGCGAGCACACGCCCGGGCTGGCGCGCTTCTCGCCGGGCGGTATGAAGAGGCATGACCGACGCCGTTTCGATCCAGGGCTTCTGCCCCAGCCGCTTCTCCGGGCTGCATGACGCCTTTGGGGCCAACTTCGCCGAAGCGCCCGAGGGCCTGAACGAGCTGGCGGCTCGATTCAGCGTCTGCCTCGATGGAGAAGTGATCGTAGATCTGTGGGGTGGATACGCCGATACGGGCCGCACCCAGGCGTTTACGGCCGATACCCTGGTTCCGGTGTTCTCGACCGGCAAGGCGGTGATGGCGCTGCTGTTGGCGCGAGCGGTGGACGCGGGCGCGTTGCGCTATGACCAGCCGGTGGCGGACCTCTGGCCGGAGTTCGCCCAGGCCGGAAAGGGCGGCGTCACCGTCGCCCAACTGATGAGCCACCAGGCCGGGCTGCCCGGCTTCTCCCAGGCGGTCGAGCCGTCGCTGTGGTTCGAGCCGGAGGCGGTCACCGCCCGTCTGGCGGCCCAGGCGCCGATGTGGCCGCCAGGCACGGCCTCTGGCTACCATCCTGTAACGGTGGGTTATCTCGCCAATCACCTGTTCCAGCTGGCGACCGGCCGCACCATGGGCCAGGCGCTGCGCGAGGACTTCCCCGAACTCTACCTGTGGATCGGCTTGCCGGAGAGCGAGCACGGCCGCGTCGCCCAGATGCGAAAGCCCGCGGCGGCCCCGAGCCTGGGGCCCGTCGATCCGATCAAGCAGGCGGCCTTTCTGGATCGCGGCTCGGCGCCAGGCGGTCGCGGCTCGGCGGAATGGCGCAAGATGGAGATTCCGTCCGCCAACCTGCATGGGACCGCCGCCGGGCTGGCGCGGATGCTGGGCGTGGTGGCGACCGGCGGACAGCTGGATGGAAGGACGGTTCTCTCGTCCGAGGCTATCGAGCAGCTGACGCGCGAGCGCATCCACGGGCCGGACAAGGTGCTGCCCTATGACATCAGCTGGGCGGCCGGCCTGATGCGCAACACCGGCCTCCATGTCTTCGGGCCGGGCGAACGGGCGCTCGGCCACTACGGCTGGGGCGGGTCGATGGCCATGGCCGATCCGGAGCGCGGTTTGTCAGCCGCCTATGTCATGACGCGCCAGTCGCCGCACCTGATCGGCGATCCCCGGCCCAGGCGGCTACTGGAAGCGCTCTACGCCGCCCTCTAGATCGGTTCGGCGATCAACCTGGCGGCGCGACTACGCCGCCAGGCGGCCAGGGCGAAGACGCCCGCGCCCGCCCAGATGAAGACAAACGACAGCATGCGCAGCGGCGTCAGCGGCTCTCCGGTCCAGACGCCGCAGGCGAACTGAAGCGTCGGGGCCAGGAACTGGATGAAACCGATGGTGGACAGCGGCAGGCGGCGCGCCGACCAGGCGAACAGAGCCAGCGGCACTACCGTCGCCGGACCACTGGACAGGGCCCACAGCCACTGCTCCACCGATTGAAAGCCCGCCGCCTGCCCGTGCGCGCCGAGCCACCCCAGCAGCACAAGCCCGAACGGCAGCATCAGCAGGCACTCAATGAACAGGCCGGTCTGGGCGTCGGCCGCGACCCGTTTTCGGATCACGCCGTATCCGGCGAAGCTGAAGGCCAGGATCAGCGACAGCCAAGGCGGCCGCCCGAGCGCCGCCGTCTGGATCAGCACGCCGATCGCGGCGAGCGCGATGGCGATCTTGCCCCAGCGGTCGATCCGCTCGCGAAACAGCACGGCGCCCGCCGCCATGTTGAGCAATGGATTGATGTAGTAGCCGAGGCTGGCCTCGAGCGTCGCATGGTGGGTCGTGGCCCAGACATAGACGCTCCAGTTCGCGGCGATCAGCAGGGTCGATAGCGCAAGCCAGCCAACGGTCTTGGGCGTCGCCAGAGCGCGTCGCGCCTGCATCGCCTGACCGGCCAACAGCACCAGCGCGCCGGCGAACAGCACCGACCACACCGCCCGGTGCGCCAGGATCTCTGGGGCTCCAAAGCCGTTCGCCGCCATGGCCATGAACAGCAGGGGCATGAAGCCCCACAGCCCATAGCAGGCGACGGCGGTCGTGACCGCGCGGCCGTCCGGAGCAGCCGCGCTGACCTCTGTCATTGGATCACACCGTGATCGAACGATAGCCCGACGACGACTTGATCACGCCCGTCTCGTCCAGCAACTGGGCGATCTGCACCGCGTTCAGCGCGGCGCCCTTGCGCAGATTGTCGGACACCACCCAGAAGCTGAGGCCGTTCTCGACCGTCGGGTCCTTGCGGATGCGCGACACATAGACCGCGAACTCGCCGGCGGCGTCGACAGGCGTGATGTAGCCGTCGTGCTCCTGCTTATCGACCACCAGGACGCCGGGCGCCTCGCGCAGGATCTCGCGCGCCTCGTCCGGCTGGATCGGGCGGTCGAACTCGACCGTCACCGCCTCGGAGTGGCCGACGAAGACCGGAACGCGCACGCAGGTGACGGTCAGCTTGATGGAGGGGTCCAGAATCTTGTGGGTCTCCTTCCACATCTTGGCCTCCTCGTCGGTGTAGCCGTCGTCCTGGAAGGCGCCGATGAAGGGGATGACGTTGAAGGCGATCTGCTTGGGGAACTTCTTGGGCGTCGCGTCGCCCAGGCCATAGATGGCCTTGGTCTGGTTCCACAGCTCATCCATGCCTTCCTTGCCGGCGCCGGACACCGACTGATAGGTCGAGACCACCACCCGCTTGATCCTGGCCGCATCGTGCAGCGGCTTCAGCGCCACCACCAACTGAGCGGTGGAGCAGTTCGGATTGGCGATGATGTTCTTCTTCTTCGCGTCCTTAACCGCGTCGGGGTTCACCTCCGGCACGATCAGCGGCACGTCCGGGTCGGAACGGAAGGCCGAGGAGTTGTCGATCACGATCGGGCCGGCCTTGCCGATCTTCTCGGACCAGGCGCGCGACACCTCGCCGCCGGCCGACATCAGCACGATGTCGACCTTGGAGAAGTCGAACTGCTCGATGTCCTGGCACTTGACCGTGCGGTCGCCGAACGAGACCTCCACGCCCTTGGACTTGCGCGACGCGATGGCGTGCAGCTCGTCCACGGGGAAGCTGAGCTCCTCCAGGATGTTCAGCATCTCGCGGCCCACATTGCCCGTGGCGCCGACGATGGCGACTTTGTAGCCCATGTTTGTTGGTCCTTCGGACGCGCTACCGCTCGCCGCGCGGCGGCTTGCTGCTTGAGCGCGAGGGGAGTTGTGGGTCTGCATTTAGGCCGTCGCGGGCGCGAAGCAATCGCTTTTCGATGCGGGGCTCCTTAAGTGCGCCCCCATGACCTCCCACATCCGCCGCGCCTACGACATCCGCATCGAGGAAGGGGTGATCGCGCCCGATCCGGCGCAAGGACAGGCGCTGACGGTGCTGGAGCGACTGGAGGAGGACCTGGGCAGGAAAGGGCTGTTCGGCTCGGTCCCCGAGGTGCGCGGCGTTTATCTGTGGGGGCCGCCGGGGCGCGGCAAGTCCATGATGATGGACCTGTTCTATGCAGCCAGTCCGGAGCCGCGAAAGCGCCGCGCCCACTTTCACGCCTTCATGGCGCGCGTCCATGACCTGGTCCGACAGTGGCGCGAGGGCGATGCAAAGACCAGAAAGCGCGTGTTCGACACGCACAAGGGCGACGACCCGATCCCGCCGGTCGCCGGCCTGATCGCATCCGAAGCGCGGCTGCTGTGCTTTGACGAGCTTCAGGTCACCGACATCGCCGACGCCATGATCCTGGGCCGGCTGTTCGAGGCGCTGTTCGAGCGAAAGGTGGTGGTGGCCATCACCTCGAACCGGGCGCCGGAAGAGCTCTACAAGAACGGCATCAATCGCCAGCTGTTCACGCCCTTTATCGACATCCTGAAGGCGCGCTGCGAGGTGGTGGAGACGGCCGGCGCGCGAGACTGGCGCCGCGACCGCATGTCGGGATCGCCCGTCTGGTTCCAGCCGCTGGACGCCCCGGCGCGGCGCGGCTTCGAGGCGCTTTGGTCAGACCTCAAGGGCGGAGAGCCGGAGGCGCCGGCGCACCTGACGGTGCTGGGCCGCGAGGTGGTGGTGGAGCGCACGGCCGGCTCGCTGGCGCGCGCGACGTTCGAGGAGCTGTGCGGCCGTCCGCTGGGGCCGCAGGACTATCTGGCTATAGCCGCGCGGTTCCACACCCTGTTCCTGGCCGAGGTTCCGACGCTGAGCCCCGCCAACCACCACGAGGCCCGTCGGCTGGTGACGCTGATCGACGCCCTTTACGAGGCGAAGACGCGGCTGGTCGTTCTGGCGGATGCAGCGCCCGAATCCCTCTACCGTGAGGGCGTCGGCGCGTTCGAGTTCGAGCGCACCGTGTCGCGCCTCAACGAGATGCAGAGCGAGAGCTGGCTCGCGCACGAGCGCGGTTAGAAGACCTCGGCGCCCGACCTCGGAATGCAAAAAGGGCCGCGGACGGGTCCGCGGCCCTCATCGCATTCAGTGGAAGGCGGCTTACGCCAGCGAACCGTCGATGTCCTTGCAGGCCTGGATCAGGCCCTGGACCGACTCCACCGACTTGGCCAGCATGGCCTTTTCGTCTTCGTTGGTGGTGAACTGGACGATCTTCTCGACGCCGTTCGCGCCGATCAGGGCGGGCACGCCGACATAGAGGTCCGACAGGCCGTATTCGCCCGACAGCCACACGGCGCAAGGCAGGACGCGCTTTTCGTCCTTCAGGTAGGACTTGGCCATGGCGATCGCGGATTCCGCCGGGGCGTAGAAGGCCGAGCCGGTCTTCAGCAGGGCTACGATCTCGCCGCCGCCCTTGCGGGTGCGCTCGACGATGGCGTCCAGGTCGCCCTGGCTGAGGAGGCCGGCCTCGACCGCGTCCGGCAGCGGCAGGCCGCCAATGGTCGAATGGCGCACCATCGGCACCATGTCGTCGCCGTGGCCGCCCAGCGTCCAGGCGTGGATGTCCTGGACCGAGACGCCGGTCTTTTCCGCCAGGAAGTAGGCGAAGCGGGCCGAGTCCAGCACGCCGGCCATGCCGACGACCTTTTCCTTCGGCAGGCCGGAGAACTTCTGCAGCGCCCACACCATGGCGTCGAGCGGGTTGGTGATGCATATCACAAAGGCGTCCGGCGCATGCGCCTTGATGCCCTCGCCCACGGCCTTCATGACCTTGAGGTTGATGCCGATCAGGTCGTCGCGGCTCATGCCCGGCTTGCGCGGCACGCCGGCGGTCACGATGCAGACGTCGGCGCCCGCGATGTCGGCGTAGTCGTTGGCGCCCTTCAGCGACACGTCAGAGCCGAACACGGCGGTGGCCTCGGCGATGTCCAGCGCCTTGCCCTGAGGCGTGCCCTCGGCGATGTCGAACAGGATCACGTCGCCCAGCGCTTCGCGCGCCGCCACGTGGGCCAGGGTGCCGCCGATCATTCCGGCGCCGATAAGGGCGATCTTCGCGCGAGCCATGGGGAGGTCTCCGGATGGGGAAAGAGGATAGGTGGCGGCGGTCTAGACCTCGCACGGCGCGGCTGCAAGAACCGGGCTTTACGGTCAAGCCATAGCTTGCGAAGAGTCGGGATCGTTGGAGGATAGTCCATGCGTTTCGCCGCCTTGTCGTCCTCGCTGCTGGCCCTGTTCGCCGCTGCGGCTGTCACGCCCGCCTCGGCGCAGACGCCTGTGATGCGGGGCGAGCCCTATGTGTCGGCGCCCTGGTGGATGCGCGCGCCGGTGATCGCGTCGACCGGCTTGGTGCAGGTCGATCTGACGGCCAACCGCGCCTATGTGTCGGCCAGCTTCCGCGCGGTGGATCGCAGCGTGGCCGAGGCGTCGCGCGCCGCCGCCGATCAGGTACGCGCCGTCAGCCGCACGCTGGGCGCCTATGGCGAGGACAAGGTGCGGGTTCAGACCTCGCTGACCACCCAGCCGCTCTATGATCAATACCGCGACGAAGACGGCGTTCTGCGCGACAACCGCCGCGCCGACCGGATCGAGCGCTACGAGGCGCAGGCGACGGTCACCGTATTCGTGGACGACGTGTCGCTGATCGAGCGCATCTACGCCACGCTGCTGGCCGCCCGCCCCGCCTCGTTGGGCCAGGTCAGCTTCAGCCTGGAGCCGGAAAACGCCTGGAAGGCCAATCTGGCGACCGAGGCGGTCAAGGACGCTCGCAGGCGGGCCCAGACCGCCGCGCAATCGGCCGGCGCGACCCTGGGCGCCGTCAAGCTGATCGATCCCACGGGCAGGGCGTGCCAGACCGACGTGCTGGTAGGCTGGCCCTCCTATGGCGGCTCGGACGACGCCGCCTATTCGGTGAGCGCCGAGGACATCATAGTGACAGGAAGCCGGGTCGGCCCGCCGCCGCCGCCGCCGCCGCCGCCCGCACCCCCTCCGCCGCCCAGCGAGGCCGCCATCGACATGGCGCAGCTGACGCTTCAGCCGCCCAAGCAGCGGATGAGCGACAGCGCCTGCGTGATCTTCGAGTTGAACTGAGGCGTGACCTTCGCCCCCGACCCGGCCTTTTCCACCGGCTCCGTCGCCGTGACCGAATGGCCGCTGTGCCATGTGCGGCTGCAGGACGACGGGCGCTTTCCCTGGATCATCCTGATCCCGCGCATCGATGGCGCGGTCGAGCTGGAGGACCTGTCCGCCGATCAGCAGAGCCTGCTGATGGAGGAGACGGTGCGGGCGGGCCGCATCGTGCGGCGTGTCGCCGAGCGGCTGGGCCGACCGATCGACAAGCTGAACGTCGGCGCCATCGGCAATGTGACGGCGCAGCTGCACGTCCATGTGCTGGGCCGGCGGCGCGACGATCCGCTGTGGCCGGATCCCGTCTGGGGGCGGGGGCCGGCCCTGCCCTACAGCTCGGTCGCCATGGTCGAAGCCATGGACGAGATCGCGGCCGGCTAAGGCGCGTCAGACTGCGGGCGGAGGGCCGAAACGGCCGGCCTGATAGTCCTGGATCGCCTGCACGATCTCCTCTCGCGTGCTCATCACAAAGGGGCCATGGCTGAACACCGGCTCCCCGATCGGCCGGGCGTGGCCCAGCAGGACGATTGCGTCGTCGGAGGCTGTGATCTCGACCTCGTCGCCGTCGTCCTTCATCTCGATCAGGCTCCAGGGCTCGACGGCCACGCCGCCTACCGAGACGTGGCCGCGCACCGTATAAAGAAAGACGTTGCGACCGCGTGCGACCGGCGCCTGGAAGCGGGCGCCCGCTTGGAAGCGCAGCACCGCCAGGTGGATGTCGATCAGCGACTGGATCGGCGCCTCGACACCCAGCCACGAGCCCGACACCGGCTCAACCGTCACGCCGCCGTCGTCGGTGCGGAACGTCGGCAGATCGGCGGCTTGCAGGCCGATGTAGTTCGGCGCGGTCATCTTCAGCCGGCCGGGCAGGTTGACCCACAGCTGCAGGATTTCCATCGGCCCGCCCGCCCGCTTGAAGCTCTCCGGCGACAGCTCGGCGTGGATCAGGCCGGAGCCCGCGGTCATCCACTGGACCCCGCCCGCGCGGATGATGCTCTCGCCGCCGCCGGAGTCGTTGTGCGCCAGCTCGCCCTCCAGGATGAAGGTCACCGTCTCGAAGCCGCGATGCGGGTGCGGTCCGAACGGCAGGCCCCGGTTGTTCGCGGAATAGGTCTGCGGCCCGTGATGGTTTAGGAACAGGAAGGGGTCGATCTGCTCAATCGCCGGTCCAGGCACCGGCCGGCGCGTGACGAGATCGCCAATGTCATCGCGATAGGCCGGGTGCTGGCGCAGCACGGAACGAGGCTGGAGGGCGTCTGTCATCCGCCGCATATAGGTGGCCGATCGCAGCGGGCCAGCAGAAACGGCGCTAGGCCGCCAGGCGGCTTCCGCCCATCAGCATGGACAGGATCTGACCCAGGATCTGCGGCAACTCTCCGCGCGCCACCACCCGATCCACCATGCCCTTTTCCTGCAGATATTCGGCGCGCTGGAAGCCCGGCGGGAGCTTTTCGCGGATCGTGGCCTCGATCACGCGCGGACCGGCAAAGCCGATCAGGGCGCCCGGCTCCGCCAGATGCACGTCGCCCAGCATGGCGTAGGAGGCGGTGACGCCGCCGGTGGTCGGGTCAGTCAGCACCACCGCATAGGGTAGCTTGGCCTGCTTGATCTCGTCGATCGCCAAAGTGGTGCGCGCCATCTGCATCAGCGACAGCGCGCCTTCCTGCATCCGCGCGCCGCCCGCGGCGGTGAAGCAGATCAGCGGGACCTGGCGCGCCACGGCCTCGCGCGCCGCCTTGATGAAGGCCTCGCCCGCCGCCATGCCCAGCGACCCGCCCATGAAGGTGAAGTCCTGCACGATCACCACCGCGGATTGTCCGCCAACGGGACCGAAGCCGATGGCCATGGTGTCCTTGCGGCCCGACGCCTTGCGCGCGGCGTTCAGACGGTCGCGATAGGAGCGACCGTCTGAGAACTTCAGCGGGTCTTCGGGCACGTCCGGCGTGTCGATCGACTCATACTCGCCGCCGTCAAAGGTGAAGCGCAGGCGCGTCGGCGCATCAATCCGCATGTGGCGGCCCGACGGCGTCACCCACAGCGACCCCTCCAGTTCGGACCGATACAGCATGTCGCCGGTGTCCGGATCCTTGACCCACAGATTGTCCGGCGTCTCACGGCGCGAGACGATCTTGCGGACGCCCGGCGCGAAGCGGCTGAGCCAACCGCCGGGCTTGTCGGATTGCGGCTTGTTCTTGTCGACCATGACGCGTCCTTAGACGGTTTCGACCGATCGTGCAGCCCTGACGGCGTCGCCGAGGGCGCGGACCTTTGCCAGAACGCGCGGCGCGGGCGCCTCGTTCGAGGCGAGCGCGGCCGCTACCTCCTCGACCAGGGCCGAGCCGACCACCACCGCGTCGGCGACGCGCGCGATCTCGGCGGCGCGTTCGGGCGTCTTGACGCCGAAGCCGACGGCGACCGGCAGCCCGGCCGCGCGCCGCACCCGCTCGACGGCCGGCGCAACGGACGCGGCGTCCGCCTCCTTGACCCCGGTCACCCCGGCCACGGCGACGTAGTAGACGAAGCCGGACGTCCGCTCGGCGATGATCTGCAGCCGCGCATCGTCCGAAGTCGGCGTCGCCAGCCGGATCAGCGAGATCGACACCGCGTCCAGCGCGTCGGTCAGCGGCCCGGCCTCTTCCGGCGGGCAGTCCACTACGATCAGGCCGTCGATCCCGGCGTCGGCTGCGGCTTGCGCGAAAGCCTCATAACCCATGCTCTCGATCGGATTCAGATAGCCCATCAGGATCAGCGGGGTGTCGGCATCGCCCGCGCGGAAATCGCGCGCCAGGTCCAGCGTCCCCCGCATCGACAGCCCGGCTTTGAGGCCCCGCAGCGCCGCCTTCTGGATCGGCGGCCCCTCGGCCATCGGATCGCTGAACGGAAAGCCCAGCTCGATGATGTCGGCGCCGGCCTCGGGCAGGCCGCGCAGGATCTCCAGCGCCTCGCCGCGCGAGGGATCGCCGCCCATAACATAGGCGACAAAGGCGGCCCGGCCTTCGGCCTTGAGCTTGGCGAAGCGGGCGTCGATGCGGGCGGTGGTCATTGGGCGGGGGGCTGCGCAGGCGTCTGGTCGGCGCAGACGTCGCCGGGGATGGTGGCGAAGCCGAGATAGGCGGGCGCTTCGGCGACGGCGGGTTTCGACGTGTCGTAGAAGGCGACCATCTGCAGGCCGTCGCAGCCGCCGGCCTCGCGGCGCTTGACGAAGACCACGCGATTGTCGTCTCCGCCGGCCGGCAGCCAGCCGCGCGTGCCGAAGTCCGCGATATAGGCGTCGGCCAGGGCGCCGATCTGTCCCAGCGGCGCGGTGATGCAGAAGGCGCGGCCGGCCAGGTTGTTCAGGCCGCCGCAATCCGCTGACGCCTGGGCGCCGGACAGGATCGGCGTGTCGGTCGCCGGCGCGCCGGTCGCCGCCGCGACGGGCGCGGTCGGGGCTTGCGGCTCCTGCGCGACGGCGGGCGCGGAGGCGAGTGCCGTCAGCCAGACGGCGGCGATCAAACTCTTCATCATCTCAAAGCTCCACGCCCAGGTGGCGGGCCACCTGGAAGATGTCCTTGTCGCCGCGTCCCGACATCAGCAGCACCACGTCTCCGCCCTTGCCGACCTCGCGCGCCACCTCGGCGGTGCGAGCCAGGGCGTGGGCGGGTTCAAGCGCCGGAATGATCCCCTCCAGCCTCGAACACAGCTGAAACGCCTCCAGCGCCTCGGCGTCGGTGGCCGATCGGTATTCGGCGCGGCCGATGTCGTGCAGCCAGGCGTGCTCGGGCCCGATGCCGGGATAATCGAGCCCGGCCGAGATCGAGTGGCCCTCGACGATCTGCCCATGCTCGTCTTGAAGCAGATAGGTGCGGTTGCCGTGCAGCACGCCCGGCCGCCCGCCCTTGAGGCTGGCCGCGTGTGCAGGCGTGTCCAGGCCGTGACCCGCCGCCTCGACACCGACCAGGCGCACGCCCTCGTCGTCGATAAAGGGGTGAAAGGCGCCGATGGCGTTGGAGCCGCCGCCGATGCAGGCGACCACGGCCTCCGGCAGCTTGCCCATCTGGGCGCGCGACTGGATCTTGATCTCGCGGCCGATCACCGACTGGAAGTCGCGCACCATGGCCGGGTACGGGTGCGGCCCCGCCGCCGTGCCGATGATGTAGTAGGTGTCGGCGACATTGGTGACCCAGTCGCGCATCGCCTCGTTCATGGCGTCCTTCAGCGTCGCCGCGCCGGCGGTGACGGGATGAACCTCGGCGCCCAACAGGCGCATGCGGAAGACGTTGGGCTGCTGCCGCTCCACATCCACCGCCCCCATGTAGACGGTGCAGGGCAGGTCGAAGCGCGCGCTGACGGTGGCGGAGGCGACGCCGTGCTGGCCAGCGCCCGTCTCGGCGATGATGCGGGTCTTGCCCATCCGACGAGCCAGCAGGATCTGGCCCATGCAGTTGTTGATCTTGTGCGCGCCCGTGTGGTTCAGGTCCTCGCGCTTCAGCCAGACGTTGGCGCCGCCGAAATGCTCGGTCAGCCGCTCGGCGAAATAGAGCGGGCTCTCGCGCCCCACATAGTGGGTCAGATATCCATCCAGCTCGGCCTGGAAGCCGGGATCCGCCTTGGCGTCCGAATAGGCCTGATCCAGCTCGTGGATCAGCGGCATCAGCGTCTCGGCGACAAACTGCCCGCCATAGGGGCCGAAACGGCCCTTCGCGTCGGGCCAGGCGTAGGTGTTGGGAAGAATGGCGTTCACGGGCAGGACCTTGGCGCGGAGAGGCGTCCGAATTACGACCGGCGCACGGCCTGCAGAAACGCCGCGATCCGGGCTGCGTCCTTAACACCCGGCGCGCTTTCCACGCCAGAGGACACGTCCGCCATCGGCGCGCCCGTGACCGCCAGCGCCTCGGCTACATTGTCGGGATCGAGACCTCCGGCCAGGAACCACGGCTTGCCGAACGCACGCCCCGCCAGCAGCGACCAGTCGAAGCTGTGCCCCACTCCGCCGGGCAGAGCCGATCCTTCCGGCGGTTTGGCGTCGAACATCAGATGATCGACATGCGGCTCCCATTGCGCCGCGGCGTCCAGGTCGCGGGGTTCGCGGATCGACAGCGCCTTGATCACGCCCGCCCTGGTCAGCGCCCGAACCGCTTGGGCCCGGTCCGGCGTTTCGCGCCCATGCAGCTGAACGAAATCCGGCCGCAGCGTGCGCCCGATCTCCTCCAGCAAGGCGTCATCTGGATCGACGACCACCGCCACGATCTTCGCCCGCCCTTTCGCCCGCTCGAACAGGACGCCGGCGTCGCTGGGCGAGATGTGGCGCGGACTCTTCGGAAACACCACCGCGCCCACAAACGCCGCGCCCTCGGCCAGCGCCGCATCGAGCGTGTGGGTCGTGGTCAGGCCGCAAATTTTGATCGCCGGGGTCATGGCGCATGCAGGTGTGGCCGGCCGCCCGTCCGGTCAAGCGGGCTCATCGAAGATCGATGCGCTCTCGTCGGGGTTCAACAGCCGCCACGCGCCCGGTGCGAGATCATCAGGCAGAGCCAAGCCGCCCAGCCGTTCGCGGTGCAGCGTCTCGACGTGGTTGCCGGCGGCGGCGAACATGCGGCGGACCTGATGGTAACGGCCCTCAGTCACGGTCAGCAAGGCCTCGGTGGGAGAGACGACCTCAAGTACGGCCGGGGCCAGCGGCTTGCTTTCGCCTTCCAGCATCAGCTCGCCGGAGGCGAACAGCACCCCCTCGTTCCCCTGCAATGGGCGCGCCAAGGTCGCGCGATAGACCTTGGCGACGTGGCGTTTGGGGCTGATCACGCGGTGCAGCAGATCGCCGTCGTCGGTCAGCAGCAAGAGGCCCGTGGTCAGCTTGTCCAGCCGGCCGATTGTCGAGATCGCCGGGTCGCGCCGACGCCAGCGGTCGGGCAGCACGTCATACACCAGCGCCCCGTCCTCCTTGTGCGAACAGGTCATGCCCAGCGGCTTGTTCAGCAGCACGACCAGCCCGGGCACGGGATCGAGCGGCTCGCCATCGATCTCCATTCGCGCGGACAGGTCAGGCGTGACGGCGATGCGGCGCGAGACGTCCAGCACGTCCTCTCCGTCCAGCACCACGCCGCCGGCCCGCGCCAGCCGGCCGATCTCCGCGCGCGAGCCGTAGCCCGTGGAGCCCAGCAGCTTGTCGATCCGGGCGGTCGGGGTCTTCTTCATGCGCTATCGTCCTTCGGACTATTTGAGCGCGAGCTCACTTCACCGCCTCGAACACCTTGTAGCCGCCCGCATCGGCGACCGGGCGCACGCGAGCGAAGGCGGCGTTCAGCTCGGCCTCGTAGGGAAGGTGCCGGTTGGCGACCAGCCACAGCACGCCGCCCCGGCGCAGCATCTCGGCCGCCTTGCGGATGAACGCCAATCCCAGCCGGCGATCCTCCGCGCCTCCGTCGTGGAAGGGCGGATTGCTGACCACGAAGTCATAGTCGCCGTTGGTCTCCAAGGTTCGCACGTCGGCCCACTGCACCTTGGCCCGCGCATCCTCGATGTTGCGACGCGCCGCCCTAATAGCGCGCCGGTCGATATCGACCAGCTTGAGCGAGCCGACCTGTGGCGAGCGCAGGATCACCGTGGCCAGGGCGCCGTAGCCGCAGCCCAGGTCCGCGCCCTTGCCCTTGAGACCGGGCAGATGCTCGGCCAGCAGGGCCGACCCCGGATCGATCCGGTCCCAGGCGAAGATCCCCGGTTGTGACCAAGCTTCAAGCCCCGGCACGAGCTGCTGCGCACCCGCCGTGATCGCCTCGTCGATCCCGGTCACGGCTGGCGGACGTAGGGCGATGCAACGCCTGTGGTGCGCCTTGGCCGTCTCGGCGATCTCAAGTCCGAACGCCTTCATCTCCTTGGCCAGGCGCGAACCGCCCTTGTCCTTGGGGGCCATGACGTCCAGCCGGCCGCCGACCTCCAGCGCCCTCAGCGCCATCGCCAGCGTGTAGCGCCGCTCCAGCACGCCCGGCGGCGCATAGACCATCACGCTGTCCGCCGTGCCCGGCTCCATCGCCTCGAGGGCTGCGGACTCGGGGATCAGGGGCGAGGTCTGGATAGCGTCGGCGGGGGGATCGAACACAGCCGGCGGTCGGCCGTAGAGAAGCGAGGTCATGGGCGGCTCTTAGCTCGCGCGTCGGCAAACGCCAAAACCGCCGCCTCTGGCCTTTCGGCGCGTCACGCTGTATGAGGCGCCCGCCTCCCGAACCGTCGCTTCTTTTTCACGCGGCCCGCCCGGACCCTTTGGTCCGCTCGCCGGCCGCCTCGCACGTCTGATCCTGAAATGAACCTGCGCAACGTCGCCATCATCGCCCACGTCGACCACGGCAAGACCACGCTCGTCGACCAGCTTCTCGCCCAGTCCGGCGTGTTCCGCGCCAATGAGGCGACGACCGAACGCGCCATGGACTCCAACGACCAGGAAAAAGAGCGCGGCATCACCATCCTGGCCAAGTGCACGTCGGTGCTCTGGAACGGCAAGGCGGGCGAAACCCGCATCAACATCATCGACACGCCCGGACACGCCGACTTCGGCGGCGAGGTCGAGCGCATCCTGGGCATGGTGGACGGCTGCGTCATCCTGGTCGACGCCGAAGAGGGCGTCATGCCCCAGACCAAGTTCGTGCTGACCAAGGCGCTGAAGATGGGCCTGCGCCCCATCCTCTGCATCAACAAGGTCGATCGCGCCCACGCCGATCCCGACCGCGTTCACAACGAGACGTTCGACCTGTTCGCCGCCATCGGCGCGACTGACGAGCAGCTGGATTTCCCCCACATCTACGCCTCGGGCCGCAACGGCTGGGCGACGATGGATCTGAACCAGCCCAACGACAACCTGGCCCCGCTGTTCGACCTGATCGTCGACCATGTGCCGCCGCCCAAGGTTCAGGAGAACAAGGACAAGCCGTTCCGCATGCTGGACGTGCTGATCGAGTCCGATCCGTTCCTGGGCCGCCTGCTGACCGGCCGTATCGAAAGCGGCAAGGCAGTCCCCGGCATGGCCATCCATGCTCTGGATCGTGACGGCAAGGAAATCGAGCGCGGCCGGATCACCAAGGTCTTGGCCTTCCGCGGCCTGAAGCGTCAGGCTCTGGACGAGGGCTCGGAAGCGGGCGACATCGTCGCCATCGCCGGCATGTCCAAGGCGACCGTGGCCGACACCCTGTGTGCCATGGAGGTGACCGAGGCGCTGCCCGCACAGCCGATCGATCCGCCGACCATCTCCATGACCGTCTCGGTCAACGACAGCCCCCTGGCCGGTCGCGAAGGCGACAAGGTCCAGTCGCGCGTCATCCGCGACCGCCTGCTGAAGGAGGCCGAAGCCAACGTCGCGATCCGCGTCACGACGACCGAAGGCGGCGACGCCTATGAAGTCGCGGGCCGTGGCGAACTGCAGCTGGGCGTTCTGATCGAGAACATGCGCCGCGAGGGCTTCGAGGTCTCGATCTCACGTCCCCGCGTGGTCTTCCAGGAAGGTGAGAACGGCGAGAAGCTGGAGCCGATCGAGGACGTCATGATCGACGTCGACGACGAGTTCTCGGGCATCGTCATCGAAAAGCTGTCGGCCCGTAAAGCCGAGATGACCGACATGGGTCCGTCGGGCGCCGGCAAGACCCGCATCAGCCTGAAATGCCCGTCACGTTCGCTGATCGGCTATCAGGGCGAGTTCCTGACGGACACGCGCGGTTCGGGCGTGCTGAACCGGGTGTTCAGCCACTACGAAGGCTACAAGGGCGCCATCGCCGGCCGTCTCAAGGGTGTGCTGATCTCAAACTCGGACGGCGACACCGCCGCCTTCGCCTTGTGGAACCTGGAAGATCGCGGGGTCATGTTCGTCGGCGCCGGCGAAAAGACCTATCAGGGCATGATCATCGGCGAGAACGCGCGCTGGGATGACTTGGACGTCAACCCGATCAAGGGCAAGCAACTGACCAACGTCCGCGCCTCGGGCAAGGACGAGGCCGTTCGCCTGACCCCGCCGCGCCAGATGTCGCTGGAACAGGCCATCGCCTATATCGACGACGACGAACTGGTCGAGGTGACGCCGAAGTCGATCCGCCTGCGCAAGCAGACGCTGAACCCCTCGTTCCGCAAAAAGCGCGTTCGCCCCGAGTGATTTGCACTTGGAATGGGGCGAGACGCGCGCTAAGTCTCGCCCTGTCTCCCACTCGAACGCAGTCTGTCGGGCCTGTCGCCCGGTAATCTTGCGCCTTGAGCATGCATGACGGTCGGCCGAAGCGGTCGGCGCACCATGTCGGGCGGCGACGGCTTTCCTGCAATCCAGCCCCGGGGATCGGCCCCGACCAGGCTTCAAGGCGACGGAAAGACGGATCAGGACCACGCCCGGCGTCTTCGTTCGCCCGGTGTCGTCGCCCCACAGAACGGTTATGTTTCCATGAGAGACTTCAAGGGCATGAAGCGTCAGCGCGGACGCAACAGGAAGCCCGGCGGCGCCAACAACGCCAATAACGCCAATCCGAACCGGTCGTGGGACTCGCAAGGTCCCGAGAACATCAAGGTCCGCGGCAACGCCCAGACCGTCTATGAACGCTATCAGCAGCTGGCGCGTGACGCCTCGTCCTCGGGCGACCGGGTGCTGGCCGAGAACTATCAGCAGCACGCCGAGCACTACTACCGCGTGCTGCGGGCGCTTCAGCCGCAGAAGTCCTTCTCCGACATCGCCGCGCGCGAGCTCTCCCATCAGGGCTTCGACATCGACTTCGAAGACGAGTCCGGCGCGCAGGCCGCGGCCTTCATCGCCGCCCAGCAGGCCGCCGAAAAGGCCGAAACGGACCGGGCCGAGCAGCAGCGTCAGCGCGAAGAGCGCGCCGAACAGCAGCGCCGCGAGCGCGAAGAGCGCCCCCGTCAGGAACGCCCCGAGCGGTTCGAGCGGCCCGAGCGGTCCGAACGCCAGGATCGGGACGGCGAAGAGGGCGAGGCTCGCGCCGAAGGCGAAGGTGGCGGCCGCCGCGAAAGCCGCCGCGAGCGCTGGGAGCGCCGCCGCGAGGAACGCGCCCGCCGGTTCGAGGCGCAATCCTCCGGAGACGGCGAGGCCGAAGCCGGAGACGCGATCGACGCTCCGTCCGAGGCGAGTGCTGAGGTTGATCGGGAGCCCGCAGCCGAGGCGCCGATCGCCGGGTCGAACGAGGCCGTGACGACCTTCGACGAAGCCGAGACGCCGGCCGCACGTCCCGCTCGGCGCACGCGAACGCCGCGTGCACCGGTTGAAGACGAATCCGGCTCGGCTCTGCCCGGTTTCCTGACGCGCTCGACCCGTCCCGAAAGCGTCGATGAGCCGGTCGAGGATGCGCCTCGCCGTCGCGCGCCCCGGCGCAAGTCCGAGTCCGCGCCGCGTTCGGAAGAACCCGAAACAACCTGAACGCGAATATTCACGCGCAAGCAACCAGTTGATCGCATGATCCCCTCGAACGGGAGGATCACGCATGGAACTGGTGGCGGTGGTGGTCGCCCTGGCGCTCGCCGGGGCCATGGCCGGGTTGAAGATGGCGATCAGGTCGCGCCGCGCGGCCGAGCGCCTGCAACGAAAAAACGACGGGCTGGAGCAACGGGTGCGGGAACGCACCCGGGCCCTGGATCAGGCGCTCGAGCTGTCGCAGGCCCAGGCGCTGCGGCTCTCCGAGGCCAGCCGGTCCAAGTCGGACTTCCTCGACGGCCTCGGTCATGAACTCAGGACGCCGCTCAACGCCGTGATCGGCTTTGCCGAACTGATGCGGATGAACGCGGGCGCCGAGCCTTTGACCCGCCGTCAGGATCAGGCGGTCCATCAGATCCTGAGCGCCGGATCCGAACTGCTGGACCTGGTTGAGCAGGTCACCGCCTTTGCCCGCCTGCAGGCCGGACGCCTGTCGATGTCGATGGAGCGCGTGGATCCGCAGGTCCTTCTGCGCCAGGTCTGCGAGCGGCTGGCGCCGCTCGCTCAGGACAGGGGCGTGGTCTTGCGCCCCCCATCGCCGCAGGCCGGCGTCTGCATCGCCGCCGATCGCGGGCGCCTGCATTAAACGCTGATCACCGTCGTCGGCCACGCCATCCGGCGCAGCCCGTCCGGCGCCGAGGTTCACATCGGTCTAGAGGCGACCGCGGCCGAGCTGACCCTTCATGTGTCCGACAGCGGCGTTGCGCCGAGCCCCCAGGACCTCGGCGAACTGTTCAGGCCGTTTGGCTGCGCGAACAGCGCCGACAGCCCGCAAGGCGACGGAATGAACCTTGCCCTCGCGCGGGGATGGGCGGAGGCGATGGGCGGGCGCCTTGAGGCCGCAGCCTCCGGCCAAGGTCTCGACCTCGCCCTTACCCTGGCCCGGGCTGTTCGTCGGGAAGCGCCGATGATCACGGCGCCGAACCGTCCATTGCCGAACGCGACCCTGCTGTATGTCGAAGACAACCCGTCCAACATCGCCCTGATGCGTCAGGTGATCGCGGCGCTGGGTCCGTTGACGCTGCATGTGGCCGAGACTGGGCCGGAGGGGCTGACCCTGGCGCGCGACCTGCGGCCGGACGTCGTGATCCTGGACATCAACCTGCCCGGGATGGACGGGATCGAGCTGAAGGCGCGGCTGGACAGCGATCCTCTGACCCGCGACATCCCGGTGATCGCTCTGTCGGCCAGCACCCTGCCGGACGATCTGGCGCGAGCACAGGCCTCCGGGTTCTCGACCTATCTGGCCAAGCCGCTGCATGTCCCGGCACTGTTGCAGGCGCTTCAGCAGGCCTTGGACCATGCGTCCAGCGACGGCGCAGACGACGAGATGCGGCCGCGCGATCTCGCCTGCGCTTGAGGCCGACTTCGCACATGGCTCTTGACGCGACCCCCTCCTTGCGGATCAACACGGGCGTGTTCTGCAAGGAGCCGCCATTTGCGTCTCGCCCGCCCCGGATCGATCCTCGCCCTCGCTTTCGTCGCCTCCGGCTGCGCGACGCCTCCTGCCGCGATTCCTCCGGCAGAGGCGTCAGTGGCGCCGACGCCCGCGTTGTCGGGTTGGCGGGCGCAGGCCAGCGCCGCCGACCGCGGCCGTCATGACCGACTGGCCGAGGCCTGGACCAGGGCGCTGGAGCAGTCCCGGCGCCTGCCCGGATCGGGCGACCTGACGCGCCTGGGCGAGTTGATCGCGCAGGATGCGGCGCGGCCTGGCGTCTCGCCTCCGCCGGGCGCCTATCGCTGCCGCACGGTCAAGCTGGGCTCGCAATCGGACGTCGAAGGCGAGGAAGCGGGGCTGGGATATGTCGTCTACGGCTGGTTCGCCTGCCGCATCGAACAGAGCTCCGATGGACTGCGCTTCACCAAGCTGACCGGATCGCAGCGCCCGTCGGGCCGCCTGTTCGCCGATGACGACCAGCGCATGGTCATGCTGGGCGCGATGGCTCTGGGCGGGGAGACAACGACGCTGCCCTACGGCCAATCTGCGGATCGGGACGTGCTGGCGGTGCTGGAGCGGATCGGCGAGCGCCGCTGGCGGCTTGTCACGCCCTGGCCGCAGGCGGAATCGACCCTGGACCTCATCGAACTGGTTCCGGCGACCTGAGGCGCGTTGCGGCGGCGGAGGCGATGGCTTAATCGCCCGCCATGAGCACCGACACCCCCAACAACGCCGCCGCCCGCCCTCTCGCCCGCAATCCTCGCGGCTTCGGAGACAAGCGCGGACCGGACCTGCTGGCCGAACGCCGCATCGTGGCCGAGGTGTCGCGCGTCTACCAACGCTGGGGTTTCGAGGCGCTGGAAACGCCGGCGTTCGAATACGCCGACGCCCTGGGCAAGTTCCTGCCGGATTCCGATCGGCCCAACGAGGGCGTGTTCGCGCTTCAGGACGACGCGGGATCGGACACGCCCGGCGACTGGATGGCGCTGCGCTACGACCACACCGCCCCCCTGGCCCGGTTCGCGGCCCAGAACTGGGAGACCCTGCCCAAGCCGTTCCGGCGCTATGCCTATGGCCCGGTGTGGCGCAATGAAAAGCCCGGGCCGGGCCGCTTCCGCGAGTTCTGGCAGTGCGACGCCGACACCGTCGGATCGGACCGCCCTGAAGCGGACGCCGAGATCATCGCCATGGCGGGCGAGGGGTTGAGGGCGGCGGGCCTGGCCGATGGCCAGGCGGTGATCCGCGTCTCGAACCGAAAGCTGTTCGACGGCCTGTTCGACGCCGGCGGCGTCACCGATCCGGCCCAGCGCCTGACCGCGCTTCGGGCCGTGGACAAGTTCGACCGCCTGGGCTGGGAGGGCGTCGCGGCCCTGCTGGGCGAGGGGCGGCTGGACGAATCCGGCGACTACACCAAGGGCGCGCGCCTGCCCGCCTCCGTGGCCGATGCGATCGGGGCCTTTCTGGCCTCGGCGACCGACGCCCCCGGGACACGCGCCGAGACGTTGCACGCGGTGGCCAACAGCGGCGCGGCCCTGGGTGCGGCGGGCGAGGCGGCGCTGAGCGAGCTGTCGGCCATCGATCAGGCTTTGGCGGCCATGCGGGTGGACGAGTCGGTTGTCCGCTTCGACCCCACAATCGTGCGGGGGCTGGAGTACTACACCGGCGCGGTGTTCGAGGCCGAGCTGCTGCTGGAGACTCTGGACGACAAGAGGCGGCCGGTGCGGTTCGGCTCCATCGGCGGCGGCGGCCGTTACGACGATCTGGTCGCGCGTTTCACCGGTCAGAACCTGCCCGCGACGGGCTTCTCGTTCGGCGTGTCGCGTCTCGCCGCCGCCTTGCGCGCCGCAGGACATGGCGCGGCTGGCGCCATGCGAGGCCCGGTGGTGGTGATCGCCTTCTCCGACGCCGACATGCCGCATTATCTGTCAGCCGTCGCCGAACTGCGTCAGGCCGGCATTTCGGCCGAACTCTATCTCGGGCGGGCCGGCATGAAGGCGCAGATGAAATACGCCGACCGACGGGGCGCGCCAGCCGCCGTGATGCTGGGCGGCGACGAGATCGCCCAGGGTCTGGTCACCATCAAGGACCTCGACGCCGGCCGCGCGGCTGCCCAAGGCATTGCCGACAATGAGGCGTGGAAGGCGGAACGTCCCGGCCAGCGCACGATCCCACGTGACCAGCTGGCCGCCGTTCTCCAGTCCATTCTCGAACAGGCTTCGATAAACAAACCCGCTTTTTGATCGTTTTCGACGTTTTCTCGAAGAAAGCTTGATCGTGCGGCGTGGCCGCGTTGACTTGAGCCCGGGGAAGGCGTCATTTGGTCTCACTCGAGAGGCCAGACGCAAACGCGGTGCTTCTTGAAGGCGTTTCGGGGAGGAAACGTCCGCTCAGCAAGAGCGCAAAGAGCCCGCTGCGATGTATCCCCCGCAGCGGGCTTTTTCGCGTCTGGGCCTCTGCCTGCGCCTTCTGGACATGACAAAGGCCGCCTCGCCTGGGGCGAAGCGGCCTTGTTGAAGCCTTGTCGATTCAGTCGCGGATCAGGCGGCTTCCTTCTGACGCGAAGGGTGGAAGAACAGCGCCTGGCTGATCGCCGCCTTCACCGTCTCCGGCTGGAAGGGCTTGGTGATCAGGAAGGTCGGCTCGGGACGCTCGCCGGTCAGCAGGCGTTCCGGGAAGGCGGTGATGAAGATCACCGGCACGTCGATGCTCTTCAGGATGTCCTTGACCGCGTCGATGCCGGACGATCCGTCCGCCAGCTGGATGTCGGCCAGCACCAGCCCGGGACGATGGCGCGACACCGCATCGACCGCCTCGTCGTGGGTCGTGGCCGTGCCGGTGACCCGGTGGCCGAGCTCACGCACCAGGCTTTCGATGTCGGCCGAGATGATGGCCTCGTCCTCGATGATCAGCACGTCCGTGGCCAGTTCGGCGTCGATGTCGGACTGAGCGTCGGAAATCAGCCGCTCAACATCGCGCGGATCGGCCGAGAGGATCTGCGCCGCTTCCGAAGGGGTGAACCCTTCCAGCGCCGTCAGCAGAAAGGCCTGGCGCGAGCGCGGCGAGATGCGCATCAGCCGGCGCGAGGCGTCGTCGCCGCCGTCCAGGCCGCTTTCGTCCTCCAGCCGCGCGCCGGTCGAGGACCAGATGGCGTGGAACACATGATAAAGCGCGACGCGAGGCGTCATCTCGGGCGGCAGCTGTTGCTCGCCGGCGGCCAGAGCTTCCAGCGCGACGCGGACATAGTTGTCGCCCGTCGCCTGATCGCCGGTCAGGGCCCGCGCATAACGACGAACATACGGAAGGTGCGGCGCCAGCCTGGCCAAGAGACTCATGAATACTCCCCGACGGAAATCGGCCGCCCCGATGCAATCGGGGAAGCGTTACAGCGGTGCAGAACGTATACACACCACCACGGTTCCCCCACGGCGTGCAAGACCCGCAATAAAGTGCAAGCGCGCCCGGAACCGCGTGCAAGCGGCGGCGTTTAGGCCGCTTGACCATCACACTGCAATTGGGGGCGGTGTCCCGTATATGACTGATTCTTCCCACGCCTCGCGGCGAGACTCTGGCGCGTCCAATGAGGAAGCCGGGCTCGAAGAGGCGCGTCTGCGCCAGCAAGCCATCGGCGTAAAGTTGCGGCACATGTTCGACCAGGTGGTCAACGAGCCGGTTCCCGACGAATTCCTGGACATCCTGCGCCGCGCCGACGCTCGTTCGTCGGAAGGCGATCGCTCATGAGCACTGCACGCCTGGGCGCCGCGCCCAAGCCGCCGTCCGCCGACGACGCGGCCTTCAAGATCGAACTGGTCACCCTGATCCCGCATCTGCGCGCCTTTGCCCGCACGCTGACCGGTGATCCGACCGCGGCCGACGATCTGGCGCAAGACGCCATGATGAAGGCGTGGGACGCCCGCGCCTCGTATCAGATGGGCACCAACATGAAGGCCTGGACCTTCATGATCCTGCGCAACCAGTTCTATTCGGAAAAGCGCCGCTCCTGGCGCCAGTCGCAACTGGATCAGGAAGCCGCCGAGCGCACCCTGGTGGCCGTGGACGACCCCGAGGCGCCGGTCGCCTTGGACGAACTGCGCCAGGCGCTGAAGACCCTGCCCGAAGAGCAGCGCGAAGCCCTGATCCTCGTCGGAGCCGGCGGCTTCGCCTACGAAGAGGCGGCCGAGATCTGCGGCTGCGCCGTCGGCACGGTGAAGAGCCGCGTCAGCCGCGCGCGCCGCGCGCTTCAGGCCACCCTGGAGAAGGGCGGATACGGTCGCGACGGCAAGGCCGCCGGCGACGCCATGCGCTCGATTCTGGCCGACGCCGACCGTCTGAGCGGCGCCCGGAACTGACATGAGGCGCCTGGCGGCCGTGGGCCGAAGTTTCGGTCGCGGCTCGCCCCGTTTTCAGGGCATCCGGTTCCGGCTGGGCGTGTCCATGGCGCTGGCCCTGCTGCCGATCTTCATCCTCAGCATCATCCAGACCCAGGATCACTTCCGCGCCCAGGCGGAAGAGCGGCGCCAGGATCTGGCGCTCGCGGTCGGTCGAAGCGCGGCGGAGACCAAGAGCCGCCTGGACAGCGCGCAGGTGCTGCTCAGGGCCATGAGCCCCGACGTTGACGATCCCGACTGCCGCACCCGAATGGCCGCGCTTGTCGACAGGCTCGAGGGCTATGAGGGGCTCTATCGCCTGACGCCCGACGGCCGGATGGTCTGCGACTCCTCGTCGCCGGCGCCGCCTGTCGCCGATCCCGCCGCCGCCGATCCGCTTTCGATGGAGACGCCCGCCATCAGCGGCCGCAGCAGCGCGGGCGAAGCCTGGTTCCAGCGGTTGCGGCAGGGCGACGAGCTGGTGGTGATGCGCGCGCCGCCCAGCGTCTCTGACGGCCGGCCTTCCCTGATCGTCGCCATTCGCGCGGAGCGGCCCATGGGCGGCTTCGACGGGGCGATGGCTGCGGTCATTCCTCTGCAGACACTGCAGCCGGACATCGACGATCCGTCCCTGCCTGAGGATTCCCAGGCCGCCCTGACCGATGCGGCCGGACAGCTGCTGGTGGCCACCGACCCCGACACCTTTCGTCTTTCGGGAGATCAGGCGCTGAGCGGATGGGTCGCGCGCGCCAACGAGGGCGCGTCGGTATTCCAGGGCAAGGACGCGCATGGAGAGCGGCGCTACTACGCCGGCTCCGTCCTGGCCGGCGGCGATATCTACGCGCTGTTGTCGGCGCCGGCGCCCGGCCTTCTGTCCTGGGCGCGCCTGAACCCGATCGGCACGCTGCTGCTGCCGCTGGGGGCTTGGCTGACGGCGTTCGCGGCGGTGATGCTGCTGTCGGAGCGCATCTTTATCCGCTGGCTCGACTATCTGGAGCGGATCGCCGCCATCTACGCCAAGGGTCGGTTCTCTGTGCGCCCTCTGCAGGCGACGAACGCCCCCTCGGAAATCCGCACCATGGCGCGGACCCTGGACGAAATGGCCGAAGCCATTGTCGCGCGCGACCGTTCACTGACGGAAAGCCTGATGGAAAAGGACGCGCTGATGCGCGAAATCCATCACCGAGTGAAGAACAACCTCCAGATCATCTCTTCGCTGCTGTCGATGCAGCAGAGGGCCCTGACGGATGCGCCGGCCAAGGCGGCGCTCGGCGACACGCGTCAGCGCATCTCCGCCTTGGCCCTGATTTATCGCACGCTTTATCAAAGTGAAGACATCCGCCACGCCGATGCGCGCGAGTTCCTGACCGAGCTGGTGGGTCAGCTGGTCGCCAGCGAAGCGTCGCGCGGGCCTGTGGTGGTCTCCAGGATCGACGCCGACTCCCTGGTGGTCGATCCGGACAAACTGGCGCCCCTGGCCCTGTGGCTGGTCGAGGCGGTCACCAATGCGCAGAAGCACGCCTTTGCCGGTCGCGGCGGGCGGCTGGACGTGCGCTTCCGCGTCAATGGCGACACGAGCGTTCTGGAGGTCGAGGATGACGGCCCGGGCGCCTCGGCCGCCGGCGCCCAGTCCGGCGTGGGCCGCACCCTGATGGGCGCCTTCGCCAAGCAGCTGCGCGGAGAGTTCGAACTGGTCGCCGCGCCGTCGGGCGGGGCCATCGCACGGATGACCTTCGCCACGCCCGAAGCCCTGACCCCGGTGGATCCGACCGACCAGCCCGTTCGGCCGTTCGGAACCGTCGCCCGGCCGTCGCGTTGACTTTGAACAGCCGACGTCAACAACGCCGGCGCCCCATCGGAGCCGCTCCCATGCGCAAGCTGTTCGTTCTCGTCGCCGCGGCCGCCGCCCTGACGACCGCCGCCTGCAACACCATTTCCGGCGTGGGCCGCGACACCCAGGCGGCCGGTCAGGCCGTCACCGACTGCGCCCAGGGCCAGACCTGCTGAGTCGCTCGGACGCGCAACTGAAGACAACACGGGAGGCTCGCCACACGGCGGGCCTCTTTTGCTTTGTGGAGACAGACCGATGACCCAAGATCCTCGCCAGGCCGGCCTCGCTCTGCTGCGCGAACATGCCTTGATCGGCAAAACACCATCGCGTGGATCCGGCGAGAGTATCGCGGTCGATGATCCGGCTACCGGCGAGATCATCGGCCATGTTCCCAGGCTGGGCGCTTCCGAAACCGAACAGGCGATCCAGGCCGCCCATGATGCGTTTCCCGCATGGTCCCAAGGCGATTCCCATGCGCGTGGTCGGTTCCTGCGCGACTGGGCCGGGCTGATCGACGACAACACCGACGGCCTCGCCGCCCTGATGTCGATAGAGAACGGCAAGCCGTTCGAGGAGGCCAAGGGCGAGGTCGCCTACGCCAACGGCTTCATCAAATGGTTCGCCGGCGAGGCCGAACGCCTGGTCGGCGAAACGCACGACACCCCGCTCGGCCACCTGATCCTGACCTTCCGCGAGGCGGTGGGGCCCTGCGCCCTGATCACGCCGTGGAACTTCCCCGCCGCCATGCTGACGCGCAAGCTGGGGCCGGCCTTCGCGGCCGGCTGCACAGCCGTGGTCAAACCGGCGAGCCAGACGCCCTTCACCGCCATCGCCTTGGCGGAGCTGGCCTACCAGGCCGGGCTGCCGGAGGGCGTGCTCAGCGTCGTCACCGGAGACGCGGCCACGATCGGCGGCGCCCTGACCGCTTCGCCCCTGATCCGAAAGCTGTCGTTCACCGGCTCGACGCCCGTGGGTCGGATGCTGGCCGAGCAGTGCGCGCCGACGCTGAAGCGCGTGTCGATGGAACTTGGGGGCGCTGCGCCGCTCATCGTCTTCGCCGACGCCGACCTGGACCTCGCTGTCCGTGAGACCATCAAGGGCAAGTTCCGCAACTCGGGCCAGACCTGCGTCTGTCCCAACCGCGTCTATGTCGAGCGATCGGTGGCGCGCGAGTTCGCGCAACTTCTGGCGGCCGAGGTCGCCAAACTGCCGGTCGGCGGCGGCTTCGACGAGGGCGTCAAGGTCGGGCCCTTGATCGAGGACAAGGCGCTGGACAAGGTCGAGAAGCACGTGGCTGCGGTCCTCGCGGACGGCGGCGAAGTTCTGACCGGAGGGTCCCGTCACCAGCGCGGCGGACGCTTCTTCCAGCCCACGGTGACGCTCGGCGGCGACGATGCCTTGTTCCGCGAGGAAGAGACCTTCGGTCCGCTGGTGCCCGTTTTTCCCTTCGACAGCGAGGAAGAGGTGCTGGGCAAGGCCAACGCCAGCGATCTAGGTCTCGCCTCCTATCTGTTCACGCGCGATCTGGACCGGGCCATGCGGCTGGGCCGACGGATCGAAGCGGGCATGTGCGGGATCAACACCGGCATCATCTCCACCGCGGTCGCGCCGTTCGGCGGCGTCAAACAGTCCGGCTACGGCCGGGAAGGTTCGCACCACGGCGTCGACGAATATGTGAACGTCAAGGCCGTCACCCTGGCCCTTCGCTAGAAACCGCAAGGGGCGCGGCCTTTCGGCGCCCGCCCCTTGTTCAGCATGACAGGGGGATCAGTCCTCTTCGGCCGCTTCCGCCTCTGCCTTGGTCTTGTGCGACACGCCTTCTTCTTCGGCGGGCGGCGAATAGACGGTGAACAGCTTCAGCGGCTCCTCGCCCTTGTTGATGATGTTGTGCAGGGCGCCCTTGGGGATGACCACGATGTGGTTTGGCGTGACCTTGGACCGCGAGCCGTCGACCACGACCTGACCCTCGCCGGCCACGAAAAAGGTGGTCTGGTCGGCGTCGTGCGTTTCTTCGCCGATGTCGTCGCCGGGCTCGATGCTCATCATCACGATCTGGCACTGCTCGTCGTAGTACACCTCCTTCTGGAAGTGCTTGTTGTCGGTGGTCAGCTTGATGATGTCTTTGTTGAAGACGGCCATGATCGGTCCTTGCTCGGGTGGGGAGCCGACTCAACACCCCTGCGCGCACGCGGTTCGGCCGCAGGCTCGAAAAAGCCGCGCATCTGCGGCATAAGCCGCCGATGAAGTTCCTTGATCAGGCCAAGATCTATATCCGCTCTGGCTCGGGCGGCGCGGGCTCCGTGTCGTTCCGGCGCGAAAAGTTCATCCCCAATGGCGGCCCCGACGGCGGCGACGGCGGTCGGGGCGGCGATGTCTGGATCGAGGCGGTGGAGGGGCTGAACACCCTGATCGACTACCGCTACCAGCAGCATTTCAAGGCCCAGACCGGCAACCACGGCCAGGGTCGCCAGATGCACGGCGCCAAGGGCGACGACGTGGTGCTGAAGGTGCCGGTCGGCACCCAGGTGCTGGACGAGGACAAGGAGACGGTGCTGCTGGACATGGATGTCGCGGGCCGGTCCGAACTGCTGCTGAAGGGAGGCAACGGCGGCTGGGGCAACACCCGCTTCAAGGGCCCGGTCAATCAGGCGCCGCGCCACGCCAATCCCGGCCAGGACGGCCAGGAACGGTGGATCTGGCTTCGGCTGAAGCTGATCGCAGATATCGGCCTGGCGGGCCTGCCGAACGCCGGAAAATCGACCTTCCTGGCGGCCGCCAGCGCAGCGCGGCCCAAGGTCGCCGATTATCCCTTCACCACGCTCACGCCCAACCTCGGCATGGTCGATCTGTCGCCGACCGAGCGGTTCGTCATCGCCGACATCCCCGGCCTGATCGAAGGGGCCTCGGACGGCGCCGGCTTGGGCACGCGGTTCCTGGGTCACGTGGAGCGTTCGGCCTCGCTGATCCACCTGATCGACGGCACGCAGGACGATGTGGCCGAGGCCTATCGCATCATCCGGGGCGAGCTGGAGGCCTATGGCGAGGGCCTGGCCGACAAGGCCGAGATCCTGGCGCTGAACAAGATCGACGCCCTGACGCCCGAGATGCGCGAGGAAAAGGCCGCGGAACTCGAAGCGGTGGCGGGTCGCCGGCCCATGCTGGTGTCCGGCGTCTCGGGCGAGGGCGTGCCGGAACTGCTGCGCGCGGCCTGGGCCGAGGTCAGGAAGACGCGCGGCGAAGTCGTCGATCCGGAAGCGGAGATCGCTCAGACCACCGTCTGGACGCCCTGATCCGACATCGCCCGACAACGGTTTGCCGCCGGCTGCGTTCAGGCTACGAACGGTGAAGCTGAGGAGACGCCGGTGACCGCCTTGAGACGCGTGCTGATCTGGTCGATCCTGGCCCTCGTCGTCGGGGCGCTGCTGGTCGCGGCGGGCTATTGGGCCTACTGGAACTTCTATTCCCGCTTTCAGCCGGTGACGATCAGCCGCGCGCCGGCCGAGATCCAGCGCCTGCTGGACGAGGCCTCCTGGGTGTCGCCGGGCGGCGGGGACACGCCGCTCTATATCGTCGCCTACCACGACAACCCGGCCGCCCGTCGCTTCGAGCGCGAGGAAGCGCCGCGACTGCGGGCGGCCGGCGTTGATGTCCGCGCCATTGTCTTTGCGCGGCCTGACCGCAACGGGCAGAGGCAGTCCACGGCGGCCGAGCGCGCCACGGTCGCAGAACTGTGGCTGACGCGCGACTGGACCCTCTATGAGCGGTGGAGCGCCACGCCCGCCAGGCAATGGCCCGCCGAAGACCTGCCAAACGCCGATCGCAATCTGGCTCGCGCGGCGGTGGTCGAGGCCGGACAGGTCTTCGCCGAACGGCTGACGACGCTGCTGCGCGAGGCGGGCGTGGAGGCGCGCTATCCCATCGTGCTGTGGCGCGACCGCCAAGGCTTCCTCAAGGCCTGCGCCTGCGCTGACGACCGATCCTGGGCCTTTGTCCGAGACGACCTCGACGCCTCTGGTCGCTCAACTCCGGCGCGGACGCCTACAGACGCCGAACCGCCCGCCGAGGAGCCGCCGGCCCCTGAGCCGCAACCGGCGCCCGTCGATCCTGGCCTTCCCTATCCGAATCTGCCCGCCATTCCGCCGTCAGCGACGCCTCCAGGGGCGTCTCCACCGTCCGTGAACCCGCCCGCGGCGCCGACACCCCAGACTGCCCCGAACACCCAACCACAGGCTCCGGCCGCAGCGCCTCGATCCCCGCGTCCCGCGCAGCCGCGCCAGCCCCCACAGGCGAAACGCGGCGACGACACCACCTTCTATTGACCGTTCAAAGCTGGGCGCAGGCGGCGATCAGGCGCTCGACGTCATCCGCGTCTTGATAAAGGCCGAAGCCGAAGCGGATCACATCGTCGCGCACGTCGGTGACGATGTCGCGGGCCAAGAGCGCCTCGCGCCAGCGCGCCGCCTCCGGATGGCGCAGCGCCAGGAAGCGCGCGCGCGCGCCCTCCCCATCGAGCGGATTGAGCAGGGCCGCCTGCGACAAGGGACCGGCTTGGCCGTCCGCCGCCGCGTCCTGGAACAAACGCATCAGGGTGCGGGCGTGGTCCGCGACCGCAGCCGTATCCAGCCCTCGTTCCGCCAGCATCCTGCGCGCTGCGTTGAAGCGATACAGCGCCGAACAATCAAACGTCGCGCCCCAGAAGCGACCGCCGTCGCTGCGGTACTGGACCCCGCCTGGCGGCCCCGACAGGTCGCCGAACTCCGCGAACCAGCCGGTGATCGCCGGACGCGGGCAGAAGCCGTCCGGCGCATGCAGGAAGCAGGCCCCCTCTCCCGCCATGGCGTATTTGTATCCGCCTGCGGTGTAGAACACCCGATCCGCCACGCGCGACAGGTCGGTCGGCGTCGCCATGAAGCCGTGGTAGCCGTCGATCAACACCCAGGGCCCTTCCGGCCGCGCCAGCTCCGCCAGCGCCTCGAACCGATCGAACACCTGACCGGTGCGGAAAAAGACGTGGCTCGCCACGATCCAGTCGTAGGCGCCCTGTTCGGCCGCTGCGAGGAACCGCTCGCTGAAAGTGCCGAACGGCTCCAGCGGCACGCGCGTGACCACCGCCTCGCCCGTTTCGATCCAGCGATCCGCCTGGCGGCGGAACGAGTGAAACTCGCCGTCCGTGGACAGGATACGGACCGGCCGGCGCTCGAACCCGGAGAAGATGCGCAGCAGAAAATCGTGGGTGTTGGACGAGAACACCACGCTGTCCGGCGAAGGCAGGTTCAGCTCGCGCGCGACATGCCCCTGAGCCTCCGGGATCACCTGTCCGAACACCAGGTCCCACTTGCGATCCGCATGGGCGTTCGCGTCGATCCACGCCTGCTGCTGCGCCTCGAAGCTCGCATCGGGCCACAGATGATGGCTGTGCGCGGCGAAATGCAGCCGGTCCGGCGCAAGCGACAGGGCGCGAGAGAACAGGGGCTTGAACGTCATCTTCGCACCAGATCGAACAACACCGCATCATGCGCACGCGATCCATGTACGATCGCAAGGATGCGAAGTTCGGCAGGCAGAACGGCGTAATAGATGTTGCAGGACCCATGGACCGCACGCCGGATGCGCGCGTCGAAGCTGGCGCTTGGATGGATCAACGGAGACGCGCTCAACTCCAACGCCGCTTGACGAAGCTCCGCGACGAAACTGCGTGCTCTTCGCGGGTTGTCCTTGGAAATGTGGTCGGCGATATCTTCCAGGTCGCGGGCGCTCCCCAAGGAGAAGACGACCTTCATTCTCCCCGCTCTTGAGCGTCGATCATCGCCTGGTACTTCGCTTCAAGGCGTGTGAAGACCACGTCAGCGTCTATCCCGGCGCCATCCAGTCCGGCCGAGAGACGACGTTTCAAGGCACTCGCCTCAGGATCTTCGGCGCCACGGCCGATGAGCCAGTGATGCACGGCCTCAGTCAGTGCGTCTCCAGTCGAGGCGAACTCTCCCGACGAGACGGCGGAACGGAGGCCGTCAGCGATCTCCGCCGACGCCTCGAAGGTGATGCGCTCAGGCTTGCCCATGGCAACCTCCTTTCCGCTCAAGATCGTGCAACGACGCACTCGCGGCAAGAGCGGAGGCCCCGAAAGCCTCTCGCGTCAGACCAGCGCCCCGTGGCAGTGCTTGAACTTGCGGCCCGACCCGCAGGGGCAGGCGGCGTTGCGGCCGGTCATTTCCCAGCCGACGGGCAGGGCCTCGACCGGCAGGCGGGCGCGATCGTCCCCGATCAGCTGACCTTCCGGGTTCTGGGCGGCCGGGTTGGCCATTTCGTTCTCGCCGGTGCCGGGGTTCAGGTGGATTTCCTGGAACTCCGGCAGTTCGGGCGGCGGCTGGAAGCGGAACTCCACTGTCATCAGCCAGCGCGTCACATTGTGGCGCAGCTCGTGCAGCAGGTTCTCGAACAGGGTGAAGGCTTCGGTCTTGTACTCGTTCAGCGGATCGCGCTGGCCATAGCCGCGCAAGCCGATCACGCCGCGCAGGTGGTCCAGATGGACCAGGTGCTCGCGCCACTGCATATCGATCATCTGCAGCATGAACTGCTTTTCGAGGCCGCGGGTCTGGTCGGCGCCGATCAGCTCCAGCCGCTCGGCCGCGCGCGCGGCGGCGGCGTCCTGCAGCCGCTCCTCGATCTCTTCGTTGGACACGCCCTCCTCGGCCGCCCAGTCGCGCAGCGGAAGCTCCAGCCCCAGGGTCGAGCGGACCTTTTCGTCCAGCCCCTCGATGTCCCACTGCTCGGCATAGGCCTTGGGCGGCATGTAGCGTTCGACCAGATCGGCCACGACCTCGCGGCGGAAGTCGCCGACCAGCTCGGACAGGTCGGTGGAATCCATGAACTCCTGGCGCTGCTCGAACACGGCCTTGCGCTGGTCGTTCACGACGTCGTCGTACTTCAGCAGGTTCTTGCGGATGTCATAGTTGCGCTGCTCGACCCGCTTCTGCGCGGTCTCGATGGCGCGGTTCAGCCACGGGTGGGTGATCGCCTCGCCCTCAGCCACGCCAAAGGTCTTCATGATCGAGTCGAGGCGGTCGCCGGCGAAGATGCGCAGCAGGTCGTCCTCGCACGACAGGTAGAATTTCGACACGCCGGGGTCGCCCTGACGTCCGGTGCGCCCGCGCAGCTGGTTGTCGATGCGGCGGCTCTCGTGGCGTTCGGTGCCCAGCACGAACAGCCCGCCGGCGGTCAGTGCCTTCTGCTTCTGCACCGCGATATCGGCCTTGAACTCGGCCTCGGTGGCCTGTTCGGCCTCGGGCGTCACCTCGACGGCCATGTTGCGCTGTTCCAGCAGCCACTTTTGCATCCTCATCTCGAGGTTGCCGCCCAGCTGGATGTCGGTGCCGCGTCCGGCCATGTTGGTGGCGATGGTGACCGCGCCCGGAAGGCCCGCATCGGCGACGATATAGGCTTCCTGCTCATGCTGGCGCGCGTTCAGCACGCTGTGCGGGATGCCGCGCAGCCGGGTCTCGTAGGTGATGTCATAGGCGGCGTCGCCAACCTTTTCCGCCTCTTTGGCCTTGCCCGCGTATTCGGACTTCAGCGTGCGCGCGGTCTCGACCTTGTATTCGTAGCGGCTCAGCAGGTCCGACAGCTGTTCCGAACGCTCGATCGACACGGTGCCGACCAGGATCGGCTGACCGGCCAGGTGGCACTCGGCGATCTGACGGGCGATGGCCTCGTTCTTCTCGGCGTGGGTGCGATAGACCTCGTCGTCGTGGTCCTTGCGCTGGATCGGCCGGTTGGTCGGCACCTCCAGCACGTCCATCTTGTAGATATCGCCGAACTCCTGCGCCTCGGTGGCGGCGGTGCCGGTCATGCCCGACAGCTTTTCGTACAGGCGGAAGTAGTTCTGGATGGTGACCGAGGCCAGCGTCTGGTTCTCGGGTTGGATCTTGACGCCCTCCTTGGCCTCGATGGCCTGGTGCAGGCCTTCGGACAGGCGGCGTCCGGTCATCATGCGACCGGTGAACTCGTCGATCAGGACGATCTCTTCGCCCTTGATGATGTAGTCCTTGTCGCGCTGGTACAGGGTGTTGGCGCGCAGGGCCTGGTTGGTGTGGTGCACCAGGCTGATGTTGGCGGCGTCATACAGGCCGGTGGTGTCCTCGGCGAAGTGGCCGCCGGCTTCCAGCGCCTGCTCGATCCGCTCGGAGCCTTCCTCGGTCAGCAGGACCTGCTTCTGCTTTTCGTCCAATTCGTAGGTCGACTTGTCGGTGATCAGCTCTTTGATCAGGCCGTCCAGAATCTTGTACAGGTCCGAACGATCCTCGGTCGGGCCCGAGATGATCAGGGGCGTGCGCGCCTCGTCGATCAGGATGGAGTCGACTTCGTCGACGATGGCGAAGTTGTGCGGGCGCTGCACCATCTCGCGCCGGTCATAGACCAGGTTGTCGCGCAGATAGTCGAAACCGAACTCGTTGTTGGTGCCGTAGGTGACGTCGGCGGCGTAGGCCGCCTGCCGCTGGCCCTGGCTGAGGCCGTTGACGATCACGCCGACCTCGAGGCCGAGGAAGCGGTACACGCGGCCCATGGTCTCAGCGTCGCGTCGCGCCAGATAGTCGTTGACGGTGATGACGTGCACGCCCTTGCCCGCCAGCGCGTTCAGATAGACGGGCGCCACGGCGACCAGCGTCTTGCCTTCGCCGGTCCGCATTTCGGCGATGCCGCCTTCATGCAGGATCATGCCGCCGGCCAGCTGCACGTCGTACTGGCGCTGTCCCAGCACCCGCTTGGAGGCCTCGCGCACCACGGCGAAGGCTTCGGGCAGGATCTTGTCCAGGCTTTCGCCGCGCTCCAGCCGGTCCTTGAAGGCGTCCGTCATCATCCGCAGCTCGTCGTCGGACAGGGCGGCGAACTTGGGCTCCAGCACATTGATGCGCTGGGCCTGGTCCTGGAAAGCCTTGACCTTGCGGTCGTTGGAAGAGCCGAAGAGTTTCTTGGCGAAGCCGAGCATGTTGGATCCGGTAGGCGGTCAGGCGTCTGGAGCTTGAGCGGCTCTGAAATCCCGAGTGGGGCGGCGGTGATGCGGACCAGCCAGGCGTCCGACCGGCGGCGACCCCGTCGCCGTGAAACTGGCGCACGCGAAGGGCCGCGCGGACGATCAAAACCCCTCGACTTGGGCGCAGGCCGGACTTAAGCACCGCCTCTACCCCTGTCAACGCAAGGGGTTTTCACGCCCCCTGCGACGGAGCGCGCCCCATGAGCCCCATCCGGCGAACTCCCGGTCCCATCGTGATCCTGCTCGCCGCCAGCCTGGCGATGTCGGCCTGTGGGCGCGGCGGCGGCGATCGTGCGCCGGAGCCGAACGATCGCGCCGTGGCCGCCGTGCAGGGCCAGACCATCTGGGCCTCGGACGTCAAGCGCGAGGCGGTGGCGCAGGGGCTGATCGGCGAAGGCGAGACTCTGGACGTCACCTCCGACCTGTTCCGCCGGGTGCTGGACGAGGTCATCGACCAGAAGCTGCTGGCGCGCGAGGCCGAGCGCCGCAAGCTGGACGACTCGCCGCTGGCCGAGCGACGGCTCGAGGCCACGCGCGAGCGTATCCTGGGGGACATGCTGGTCGAGACGGTGGTCAACGGCGCCGTGTCCGAGAAGGCCGTCGAGACCCTCTACAACGAGCAGCTCAGGCTGGCGAAGAGCTCCGAAGAAGTGCGGGTGCGCCTGATCCTGTCGCGCACAAAGCCGGAGGCCGACGCGGTGCTGGGCATCCTGGGCCAGGGCGCAGCGTTCGAGGCGGTGGCCAGCGAGCGGTCAGTTGACGAGGCGACGCGCTTTTCCGGCGGCGACCTCGGCTATTCCACACTGGACGTGATGCCCCAGGCCTATGCCGATGCACTGCGCGACCGGCCCGCCGGATCGGTCGTCGGGCCGTTCCAGACGGAGGGCGGCTGGGCGGTGCTGCGGGTCGAGGATCGCCGGCGCGAGACGCCGCCGACGCTGGAACAGGCGCGCCCGCAGATCGTCCGCTATCTGACCTATGAAGGCGTGCGCCAATTGCTGGAGCAGTTGCGGGGCAAGGCCGAGGTCGATGTGATGCTTCCCGCCGACACGCCCGTCACGCCCCGTCCGGGCGCCTCCGCGCCGGCGGCATGATCATGAGCAAGCCCCCCTCCAGGACCGTCTCTACCGGCCACAAGATCGAACAGGCGCTTGAGAAGGCGCTGGATCCGCTGGCGTCGGCGCTGAAGCGCGCCACACGCACGTCCGGCGGAGCCGCCGCAACGCCGGAAGCCGCGCCGGCGGGAAAGCCCGGCCTCAAGGTCTCGCCTTTGGCCGTGCCGTTCCCGGCCATTCCGCCCATCGGAGGCGTAGAGATCGCGACGACCCGCGCCGGCTTCTACAAGCATGAGCGCGACGATCTGGTGGTGTTCCGCTTCGCCGAGGACACCAACTGCGCCGGCGTCCTGACCCGGCACAAGGTGGGGTCGGCCCCGGTGGACTGGTGCCGTCGGCGTCTGGAGGCGGCGGACGGCGGCAAGGGCGTGCGCGCCCTGGTGGTCAACGCGGGATGCGCCAACGCCTTTACCGGCAAGCAGGGCGCCGACGCGGCCCGGCGCACGGCCTCCGAGGTCGCCAAGCGGTTCGGCTGTCGCCAGCGCGACGTGATGCTCGCCTCGACCGGCGTGATCGGCGTGGTGCTGGACGACGGCAAGATAGCCGCGCGGTTGCCGCAGATCACCGCTTCGCTCCACGCCGACAACTGGGCGGCGGCCGGTCGCGGCATCATGACCACCGACACCTTCCCCAAGGGCGCCTACGCCGAGGCCGAGATCGAGGGGCATACGGTCCGCATCGCCGGGATCGCCAAGGGCTCGGGCATGATCGCGCCCGACATGGCGACCATGCTGGCCTTTATCGTCACCGACGCCTGCATCGCGCCGCCGGTCCTGAAGGCGCTGCTGGGCTTGCATGTGCGGACCACCTTCAACTCGGTGACGGTGGACGGCGACACCTCCACCAATGACGCCTGTCTGATGTTCGCCACCGGCGCATCCGGCGCGCCGCGCATCGGCCGCGTCGGCGACCGACGGCTGAAGGATTTCTCGGCCGCGCTCGACCGCGTCATGCTGGACCTAGCGCACCAGCTGGTGCGCGACGGCGAGGGCGCCACCAAGTTCGTGCGGGTCCAGGTGGACGGCGCCGCCTCTCCCGCCTCGGCCCGCAAGCTCGCCAAGTCAATCGCCGACAGCCCTCTGGTCAAAACCGCCATCGCCGGCGAGGACGCCAACTGGGGCCGGGTGGTCATGGCGGTCGGGAAAACCGAAGAGCCGGTGGACCGCGACCGTCTCGCCATCCGCTTCGGCCCCCACGTCGCGGCGATCGACGGCGCGCCCGCCGCCGACTACGACGAGGCGACCATGAGCGCCTACATGAAGAACGCCGAGATCGACATCAGCGTGGACGTCGGCTCCGGCCGCGCCTCCGCCACCGTCTGGACCTGCGATCTCACCAAGGGCTACATCGAAATCAACGGCGACTATCGCAGCTGATGGTCAAGTCGTCCGAGAAGCTGGCGCGCCAGATGGCGGCCCGCGGCTGGACGATGGCGCAGGTCGAGGAGGCGGTGGAGCGTGGGCTCAGGCACGCCGCCGTCCGTCGCGAGACAAACAGCCCGGCCACGCGTTATGTTCATCCACAAACAGGGCGTTCGGTCGTGATTGACGACAGGTCCGGAGAGATCATTCATGTCGGCGGTGACGGCTTCATCTATTGAATGGATCGACATCCACGTTCGTCTTCTCGACGAGGCCGTCGACGTCTGGCGGCCTGTTCCCGCTCGCTCGATCAGCGAGCATGTGTACCGTTTGGCCAGCACACCCGCGCCGCTTGACGAGACCTGGGCCTTCCGACCCGGTGAGGAGGTCGTGGTCGAGCACCGGCTGACGGACGGACGGGACGTCATGGTCGCTGTGGCCCGCGCCGTGGACGTGGACGAGCGGTCCCGCTCCTGGCTCAGGAAGGCGGGGTGACCGCGCCGTTGAAGACTGTCTTCGTCGTCGCCGTCGCCCTGATCGACCCCGACGGACGGGTGCTGATCGCGCAACGGCCCGAGGGCAAGCCGTTGGCCGGCCTTTGGGAGTTTCCTGGCGGCAAGGTCGAGGCGGGCGAGCGGCCGGAACAGGCTCTGATCCGTGAGCTGAAGGAAGAGCTCGGCATCGACGTCAATGAAGCGTGTCTCGCGCCGTTCGTTTTCGCCAGCCACGCTTACGATTCGTTTCACCTGTTCATGCCATTGTACCTGTGCCGGCGCTGGTCCGGCGTGGTCGTCGCGCGCGAGCACGCCGGCCTGGCCTGGGTGAAGCCGAACCGATTGTCGGACTATCCCATGCCTCCGGCCGACGAACCCCTGGTCGCCTGGCTGCGCGACTTGCTCTGACGTTTCGCCATAAGGAGGGCGGCCATGCGACGACCATCGCTTTCCATCCTCAGACGGCTGACGCGCGACCGGAAGGGCGCCACGGCCATGGAGTACGGCCTGATCGTCGCTCTGATCTCCATCGCCATCGTGGCCGCTCTCGGCGGGATCGGCTCCAAGATCGGCGCCGCACTGATCCGGCTCGCGGAGGCCCTCGGCTAGTCGGGCTACTCGCCCGTTTGTTCCTTGACGCCCAGCGCGTCCGCCAGCCGCATCTTCGCCGAGCCGCGCGGCAGCGGCTTTTGCTGGCTCTCATGCGGCGCCCAGCCGGCCAGATGGATGATCTCGAAGCTGGCCGGGATGCGCCCGTCCGCCTCGCCATGACGCTCGGCGTAGAGCGCCGCCGCGCGTGCGATCACGCCTCGGCTTAACGGTCGAACGGCTCCGGCCAGCCCGTTGGTCTCGCCCATCGCCCGCAGGTCGCGGATCAGGGCGAACACATCCGGATAGCGGACGGTGAAACGGTCCACGTCCGAGACCGGCAGGGCGAACCCGGCCCGCTGCAGCAGCGCCGCGCCGTCATAGGCGTCGGCGAATGGCGAGACCCGCGCCTGCGCCCCGCCGCGCTCGGCCAGTTCAGCCTCGGTCAGCACGGCGCGCAGTTCCTTCAGCGTGCCGGCCCCGAACAGCGCGCCGATGAACAGGCCGTCGGGCTGCAAGGCGCGCCGGATCTGCGCCAGCGCCCCGGGCAGATCGTTGGCCCAGTGCAGCGTCAGAAGCGACACGATCAGGTTTGCGGACGCGTCCGCGATCGGCAGGGCTTCGGCCCCTGGCGCCGCGCGCTGGCGCAAGCTCGCCGGCCTAGCAACGGGTCCCACGCGGTCCGAGGCGTCGCTTGTGCGAACCGCCGCTTCGAACACGCCTGCGTGCGCCGACAGGTCGACGGCGACGGGGAAATCCCGCAGGATCGCCTCCAGGCTGCCGGCCGCGTTCTCGGCCGCTCTTTGGTGCAGGAAGTCGGCCTGGGCAAAGGTCGAGGCCGCTCGGCGCAGGCGGGCTTCGCGTCTTGCGGGATCAAAGATGCGGGGCGGTCCGGACGGGTCTGGGGGGGAAGGCGTCATGCACGACCAAGATGGAGGCTGGCGGGGCGCGTGCAAAGCCGCCTCCCTGCATTTGCGCGAGGCCGGTCGCGGACTGGCCGACCTGATCCTGCCGCCGGTCGCCCACGACAGCCGCGAGGCCAGCGCCTCGGCCGGCCTGCCGCCCGACGCCTGGAGCCGCATCGTCTTTCTGGAGGCGCCGGTGTGCGACGGCTGCGGCGCGGCGTTCGAGTTCGACGGCGGCGTCTTCGCCTCCGACCGGTGCGCCGCCTGCATCGCCCAGCCCTACGCCTTTGCGCGGGCGCGGGCGGCCTGCGTCTACGACGAGGCGTCACGCGGGCCGATCCTGCGCTTCAAACATGGCGACCAGCAGCAGTTCGGCCCACTGTTCGCCCGGTGGATAGGCCGCTCTGCCGCCGATCTGCTGATCGAAGCGGATGCAATCGCGCCCGTGCCGCTGCACCCCTTTCGCCTCCTGTCACGCCGCTTCAACCAGGCGGCCGAGATCGCCCGGCCGCTCGCCCGGCATGCCCGCCTCGACTATCTGCCCGACGCCCTGGTTCGTACGACGCACACCACCAGCCAGGGCGGCAAGAGCGCCCGCGGCCGCCGGCTGAACGTCAAGAAGGCCTTTGTCGTCACGGAAATTGGCCGCAGACGGATCAAGGGGCGGCGCATCCTTCTGGTGGACGACGTGTTGACCACGGGCGCGACGGCCGAGGCCTGCGCTCGCGCCCTGATCGACGCCGGGGCGAGGGCGGTGGACCTGGCGGTCGTCGCCCGGGTGCGAACCGCCCGGCAACTGACTATCTAGGCGCCATCAACTTCAGGAGTTCTCCCTTGGCCGACATCGTCATCTACACCAAGCCCGGCTGCCCCTACTGCTCGCGCGCCAAGGCGCTGCTGGAGCGCAAGGGCGCGGACTACCAGGAGATCGTCGCCTCGAACGATCCGGCGCTGAAGGCCGAGATGGTGGAGAAGTCGGGCGGCAAGGCCACCTTCCCGCAGATCTTCATCGACGGACAGCACGTCGGCGGCTGCGACGACATCCACGCCCTGGACGCGCGCGGCGGTCTGGATCCCCTGCTCGCCGCCTGAGCCCGAGGATGGACGGCGGCCTCGACATCGCGCTGATCCAGACGCGCACGCCGGCGACGGCGGAGGCGGCGTTGGCGCATGTCGAGCCGCTGATCCGGCAGGCGGCGGCGCAAGGCGCGCGCTTCATTCTGACGCCGGAAGGGACCAACCTTCTGGAGCAGCGCCGAGACCATCGCCTGGCCGTTCTGGCCGGTGAGGACGAAGACGTGGCCGTGATCAGCCTGCGGCGACTGGCGGCGGAACTCGGCGTCTGGTTGCTGATCGGCTCGGCCATCGTCAGGTCAGAGCGATCGGGCGACGATCGCGCCGCCAACCGCTCGCTGCTGATCGATCCGAACGGCGGCGTCGCGGCGCGCTACGACAAGCTGCATGTGTTCGACGTCGATCTGCCGAACGGCGAAACCTATCGTGAGAGCGCGGGCGTCCGCCCGGGCGACGGCGCGGCGGTGGCGGAGACGCCCTGGGGCCGGCTGGGCCTCAGCGTCTGCTACGACATCCGCTTTCCGCACCTGTACCGACAGCTTGCCAAGGCCGGCGCGCGCATGATCGCCGTGCCCGCCGCCTTCACCGCACCGACGGGCGAGGCGCACTGGGAGGTGCTGTTGCGCGCCCGGGCCATCGAGACGGGAGCCTTTATCCTGGCCCCGGCGCAGGGCGGTCTGCACGAGGACTGCCGCCGCACCTGGGGCCGCTCGACCGTGGTGTCGCCCTGGGGCGAGGTTCTGGCGCGCGCAGATCACGACGAGCCTTGCATCGTGACGGCAAAGCTGGACATGGAGGCGGTGGAAAAGGCTCGACAAGCCATCCCGTCCCTGCTCCACGACCGCGAGTTCGCTCCCGCCCGATGATCCGCTACGCCCTCCGCTGCGATCAGGCCCATGGCTTCGAGGCCTGGTTCGGCTCCTCTTCCGACTATGACGACCAGGCCGCACGCGGACTGGTCGAATGCCCGTTCTGCGGCTCGCATGCGGTGGAGAAGGCGATCATGTCCCCCGCCGTTGGTGGGACGCGCACATCGGCCGACGCGCCTGACGTCGCTCGCAAGATGCAGACGATGATGATGGAGGCCGCGCGCGAGGTCCGCGCCCATGTCGAGGCCAACTTCGACTACGTCGGCGACCGCTTCGCCTGCGAGGCCCGCGACATTCACGAAGGTCGTTCCGAGAAGCGCGATATCTACGGCGAGGCGACGCCTGTCGAGGTCAAAAAGCTGAAGGAAGACGGCGTGCCCGTCTCCGCCCTCCCCGCGCCGCCGCCCGAACCTGAGAAGCTGAATTGACCGACCTGATTTGGCGGCCAATGCGGTTGGCGGATGTCGACGCCGTGGTCGAGATCGCTCGCCTGTCCTTTCCCGACCACCCGGAAGACCGCTTCTGTTTCGAGAACCGCCTAGGGCTCTATCCGGAGGGCGGCTTTGTTCTGGCGGCGGGCGACGGCAAGGCGTGCGGCTACCTGATCGCCTATCCCTGGCGGGCGGACGCCGCACCCCCGCTGAACAGCTGTTTCGAACGCCTGCCGGACGACGCCGCCCTGATCTATCTGCACGACCTCGCCATCCACCCGGAGGCGCGCGGCGGCGGGACGACGGCGGCGATCATCGAACGCCTGGCGGATCAGGCCCGTGCGGACGCCTGGCCTGCGCTGGCCCTGGTCGCCGTTAACGCCGCCGCCCCTTTCTGGATGCGTCACGGCTTCGAGCCGCGCGATCCGCCGGGCATGGCCGAGAAGCTGGCGACCTACGGTCCGGACGCCCGCTACATGGTTCGCCTGCTCTAAACCGCTAGTCGCGCAGCGCGACCATCATATAGTTGACGGCCGCGTCGTCCGTCTCGCTCCAGCGATCCGACAGCGGATCGTAGGCCAGGCCATAGGGGCCATGCACCGACAGCGGCTCGCCCGACAGCATCAGTCGCATCTCGTCCGGCTGAAGGAACTGGCGCCAGTCGTGGGTGCCGGCCGGCACCCAGCGCAGCACATACTCGGCCGCCACCTTGCCCAGCAGCAGCGAGCGCAGCGTGCGGTTCAGCGTCATCACCATCAGCATGCCGCCGGGCTTCACCAGGCGGGCGCAGGTTCGGATGAAAGCCTCCGGATCGGCGACGTGCTCGATCACCTCCATGGCCAGCACCACATCGAAGGGGCCGGCGCCGTCCGCTTCCATCTGCTCCACCGTCGCCGCGCGATAGCGGATGTCGAGACCGACCTGGATCGCATGCGCGCGCGCCGTGCCGATGTTCTCGGACGAGGCGTCTATGGCGGTGACTTCGAAGCCCATCCGCCGCATCGGCTCGGCCAAGAGGCCGCCGCCGCAGCCGATATCGATCAGGCTCAATCCCCCGAAGGGCGAGCGCGCCTTGGGATCACGCCCGAACCGCGTCGCCGCATGATCCCGGATCAGCTTCAGCCGCGCGGGATTGAACCGGTGCAGCGGCGCGAATGGCCCGCGCGCATCCCACCATTCGGCGGCTTGCGCGGAGAAGCGCGCCACATCGGCCGGGTCGATCGAGGCGCCGGAGGCGATCTCCTCGCCGCTTGCAGAAAAACCCTCTTGCGGGCGGGGTAGGCGAGGCGTGGCTGTGCCGTTAGAAGCGCTCATGGACGGGAGGGATGGACCCTCGCGCCCGCTCACGCAAGACAGCCAGCACCAAGGGGCGACACGCGACGATGACGCGGCCGGACAGTTCACCGCAGACGACTTCGCGACTGGTGATGAAGTTCGGCGGCACCTCCATGGGCGACCTGGAGCGCATCCGCAGGGCCGCCCGGATCGTCGCGGCGGAGGCCGCTTCCGGCAAGAAGGTGGCCGTGGTCGTCTCGGCCATGGCCGGCAAGACCAACGAGTTGGTGGCCTGGACCGACGGCGCGGGACCGTCGGCCGTCGATGGCGTCCTGCCGGACGATGAATACGACGTGGTGGTCGCCTCGGGCGAACAGGTCACCTCGGGGCTTCTGGCGCTGACGCTGCGCAACATGGGGCTGAACGCCCGGTCGTGGATGGGGTGGCAGGTGCCGATCCTGACCGACGAGGCGCACGGCCGCGCGCGCATCGTCGACATCCCCGGCGAGGCGCTGGGCGCCGCGCTGGACGGCGGCGAAATCGCGGTGGTGCCGGGCTTCCAGGGCGTGACGCCGGGCGGGCGGATCACCACCCTGGGACGCGGCGGCTCGGACACCTCGGCGGTGGCGGTGGCGGCGGCGCTGGAATGTCCCTGCGACATCTACACTGACGTGGACGGCGTCTACACCACCGACCCCCGCATCGAGAGCCGCGCCCGGCGCCTGAACAAGGTCTCCTACGAGGAGATGCTGGAAATGGCGTCGCTGGGAGCCAAGGTGCTGCAGACCCGCTCGGTCGAACTGGCGATGGCCAAGCAGGTGCCGGTGCGGGTGCTGTCCAGCTTTATCGAACCCGATGCGGACGGCGTCATGCCGGACAAGGGCGGGACCCTGATCTGCGACGAGGAGGAAATCGTGGAAAAGCGCATCGTGTCCGGCGTGACCATGAGCCGCGACGAGGCTCGGATCACCTTGCTGGGCCTGTCCGACCGGGTAGACGCCCCGGCCGATGTCTTCACCCGCCTGGCCGAGGCCAACGTCAACGTCGACATGATCGTGCAAAGTCAGGCGCGCACGGCGGGAACGGTGAACCTGACCTTCACCACCGGCCGCCGCGACGCGGTGCGGGCGGCCGAGCTGATGCGCGCGGCGAAGGAGCAGCTGTCGTTTGAGGAAATCCGCGTCGACGAGGACGTGGCCAAGGTTTCGGTCGTCGGCGTCGGCATGCGCAGCCACGCGGGCGTGGCCCAGACCATGTTCAAGGCGCTGGCCGACAAGGGCGTCAAGTTCCAGGCCATCTCGACTTCCGAGATCAAGATCAGCGTCCTGATCGACGCCGCCTATGCGGAACTGGCGGTGCGCGCACTACATTCGGCCTACGGCCTGGAAGCGGTCTAGGAAGCAACGGAAACGGCGCGTCTCTTGCGCTGAGGAACAGGAGCCAGGATGCCGGCGGGCGGAGCGATGACGAGGGGGCCGAGAAACCTCCTGCGCCAGATCCGCGAGGCGCTGGGCGGGGCCGGCGCGGGCGCGACTCCGGCGCAGGACCGGCTGAACATGGTGGTGCGGATCATCGCCCGCTCCATGGTCGCCGAAGTCTGCTCCATCTATCTGCGCAGGGCTTCGGGCGAGCTTGAGCTGTTCGCCACCGAAGGCCTGAACCCCGAGGCCGTGCACAACACCCGCCTGCGCCCAGGCGAAGGCCTGGTCGGCGAGGTCGCGCGGCTGGCCCAGCCGGTCAGCCTGTCGGATGCGCCGACGCACCCCAGCTTCTCCTATCGGCCGGAAACGGGCGAAGACCCCTATCACGCCTTCCTCGGCGCGCCGCTGCTGCGGGGCGGTCGGGCGATCGGCGTGCTGGTGGTGCAGAACCGCACCGAGCGCCGCTACGACGAGGACGAGGTCGAGGACATCCAGACCATCGCCATGGTGCTGGCCGAAACCGTCGCCTCCGGCGAGCTGCTGGGCCCCGACGAGCTGCGCGACGTGGAGCTGGCTCCCCATCGGCCCGAACGGCTACGCGGCCAACGGTTCGCCGAAGGCCTGGCTTATGGCCATGTCGTGCTGCACGAGGCGCCGCTGGCGCCCGAGCGGCTGCTGTCCGACGACCCGGCCATGGAAGAGGCCCGGCTGAAGCTGGGCCTGGCGGCGCTGAAGTCGGGTCTCGACGCCATGCTGGAGGGCGGCCAGGGTCTGGCTGGCCCGTCGTTCGAGGTGCTGGAAACCTATCGCATGTTCGCCGACGACCGGGGCTGGAACCGGTCGCTGGAGGAGGCGGTGCGCAACGGCCTTACCGCCGAGGCGGCCGTGGACCGCGTGCGCAACGAACACCGCGCCCGCTTCGCCCAAGCGCGCGACCCCTACATCCGCGAGCGGCTGCACGACTTCGAGGACTTGGCCAACCGCCTGTTGCGCGTGCTGGCGGGCGACAAGCCGGGCGAGCGTGAACTGCCGGACGATGCCATCCTGGTGGCGCGCAACCTGGGGCCGGCCGATCTGCTGGAATATCCGCGCGACAAGCTGAAGGGTCTGCTGCTGGAGGAAGGCTCGGCCGCCAGCCACGCCGCCATCGTCGCCCGCGCGCTGCAGATTCCCTGCGTCGGGCGCCTGGCCGGCCTGCGCGACCGGTTGTCCGAGAACGACATGGTCATCGCCGACGGCGAAACCGGCGAAGCCTATCTGCGGCCCCGACCCGACATGCTGGAGGCGGTGCAGTCGCGCATGGCCGTGCGGGACCAGCGCCGCGCCGAGTTCGCCCTGCTGCGCGACACCCCGGCCATGACGCTGGACGGCCAGCGGATCACCCTGTTGACCAACGCCGGTCTGGCCGTCGATCTGGAGAACCTAAACGAGACGGGCGCGGAGGGCATCGGCCTGTTCCGCACCGAGTTCCAGTTCATGGTCTCCGACGAACTGCCGCGGCTGGATGCGCAGACCGCGCTCTACCGGCTGGTTCTGGACTCCGCCGGCAGCCGCCCTGTCGTGTTCCGCACCCTGGACATCGGCGGCGACAAGGTGCTGCCCTATCTCGAAGCCGAGCGGGAGGAGAACCCGGCGCTCGGCCGCCGCGCCATTCGTCTGGGGCTGGACCGGCCCTCGCTGCTGCGGCTCCAGCTGCGGGCCCTGCTGACCGCCGCCGCCGGGCGAGAGCTGCGGGTCATGTTCCCGATGATCGCCACGGTGGACGAGTTCCGCGCCGCGCGCGAACTGGTCGACATCGAATGCGCCTGGGCTCGCCGTCGGGGCCGCGCCCTGCCGGCGCTGCTGCGCGTGGGCGCGATGATCGAGTGCCCTTCGGTGCTGTGGCACCTGGACGCCCTGCTGCCGCTGACGGACTTCGTCTCGATCGGCACCAACGACCTGTTCCAGTACATGTTCGCTGCCGATCGCACCAATCCGCTGGTGTCGGATCGCTACGACCCGCTATCGCCGCCGGCGCTGCGTGCGCTGCAGACGATCCAGAAGGCCTGTGCCGACACCGGCACGCCCGTGTCCATCTGCGGCGAGCTGGCGGGACGGCCGCTGGAGGCGTTCGTGCTGATCACCCTGGGCTTCACCCGCCTATCGGCGCCCGCCGGCGGCGTGGGGCCGGTCAAGCGCATGATCCTGTCGACCGATCTTTCGGCCGCAAGGCGCGGCATGAACACGCTTCTGGGCCTGTCCTCGAGTTCGATCCGGGGCGAAATCGAGTCGCTGGCGCGCAAGCTGAACATCGCGGTCTGACGTCGCCTGTCGCGGCGTTCCGCGTTGAGCCCCCCGGGCCGATCGGCTATGTCTCTCGTCCATGACGCGAACGGCTGTGGACCCTGTCCAGGCGCAACCTTCTGGCGAGGTCGACCCGGTCGATGCGGCCTCGACGCTCGGCGACGCCTTGCGTCAGGCGCGCGAAGCCTCCGGCTGGTCGCTGGCGCAGCTATCGACGGAAACCCGCGTCCACCCGCGCTTTCTCATCGCGCTGGAGCAGAACGACTGGTCGTCGCTGCCGTCACGGGTGTTCGCCGCCGGCTATGTGCGCGCCTACGCCAGTGCGCTGCGGCTGAACGAGGCTGCAGCGGTTGAGCGGTTCAAGCGGGACAGTCCTGACACCTCGACCCCGCTCAAGGCCCCCATCGGCATCGCCTTCGAGGATGTTCGCCGGCAGTCGCCGCGCGTGATCGCGGCGGTGGCGGTGCTGGTCGTCGCGGTGATCGGCTGGAACATCTTTCAGCGCGCCAGCCTGCGCCAGGCCCCGCACCCGTCCGACATCGCCGCCGTTCCCAAGACCTGGGCCGAGCAGGACGCGGCCAGCCAACTGAAGGCCGTCGCCCTGAACGCGCCGCGGCAGGCGCCGCCGGACCAGACCACGCCGGAACTCTACGTCACGCCCGGGCTGGAGATGCAGTTGACCGGGATCGATCCCGCGGACCCTGAAGCGGTCGCGGCGGCGGCGGCCCTGAAGGCGCAACCGGTGCAGCGCGCCTTTAATCCGCGCGGCGCGGTCTATGGCGCGCCGGCGACGGCCTCGCAGGTGGTGCTGCAAGCCAAGAAGCCGACCGGCCTGGTGGTGCGCCTGAACAGCGGCCAGGTGCTGTTCGCCCGGCAGCTGGCCCGGGGCGAATCCTGGCGCGCGCCGCTGAACGTGCCGGCGGTGGTGGACGCCTCAGAGCCGGCCGCCTTCGACGTCTATCTGAACGGCGAGCACGCCGGCGCCCTGGAACAGCCGCTGACGCCCTTGCAGACGTTGAACGGCCGCGCCCAGACCATGGCGCGGGACGTGCAGGCCCAGGCCGCCGCCGAAGCCGAGGCGAACGCCCGGCGTCTGGCGGCTCAGCAGCAGGCGGCCCAACAAGAGGCGGCTCGGCGGGCCGTCCAGCCCCCGGCCGGCGCATCGCCGTCAACGCCCGCCGGCTGATGCGCGGGGCCGTGGTTCCGCCGTCATCGAACTCCTATATGCTGGCCGCATGAGCGACCACACCCACGTCCGTCCCTGGCGCCACATCGAGCGTCGCAAGAGCCGCAAGATCCGCGTCGGCTCCGTCGAGGTCGGCGGCGATGCGCCGATCAGCGTCCAGTCGATGACCAACACCCCGACCACGGACGCGGCCGCCACCATTGACCAGATCCGCCAGCTTGAAGAGGCCGGCGCCGACATCGTCCGCGTTTCCTGCCCCGACGAGGAGTCGACCGCCGCCTTTCGCACCATCGCGCGCGAGGCCAAGGTGCCGCTGGTCGCGGACATCCACTTCCATTACCGCCGCGGCATCGAGGCGGCCCAGGCGGGCGCGGCCTGCCTGCGCATCAATCCCGGCAACATCGGCTCGCCCGAGCGCGTGCGGGAAGTGGTCCAGGCGGCCAAGGACTATGGCTGCTCGATGCGCATCGGCGTCAACGCCGGCTCGCTCGAGCGCGAGCTGCTGGAGAAGTATGGCGAGCCCTGCCCCGACGCCATGGTCGAGTCAGCCCTGAACCACGCCCGCATCCTGCAGGATCACGACTTTCACGAATTCAAGATTTCGGTAAAGGCGTCCGATCCGTTCCTGACCGTCGCCGCCTATCAGCAGCTGGCCGAGGCCATCGACTGTCCCCTCCACCTGGGGGTTACCGAGGCCGGGCCCCTGCGCACCGGCACGATCAAGTCGGCCATCGGCATGGGCTCCATGCTGTGGGCGGGCATCGGCGACACCATCCGCGTATCGCTGGCCGCCGATCCCGTCGAGGAGATCAAGGTCGGCTTCGACATCCTGAAGTCGCTGGGCCTGCGTCACCGGGGCGTGAACATCATCGCCTGCCCGTCCTGCGCGCGCCAAGGCTTCAACGTCATCGAGACCGTGGCCCTGCTCGAGGAGCGGCTGGCCCATATCGCCACGCCGATGTCGCTGTCGATCATCGGCTGCGTCGTCAACGGTCCTGGCGAGGCGCTTTATACCGACATCGGCTTCACCGGCGGCGGCAAGGGGGCGGGCATGATCTATCTGAACGGCAAGATCGCCCATAAGCTGTCCAACGACGGCATGGTCGAGCACATCGTCGGCCTGGTCGAGGAAAAGGCCGCCGAGCTCAACGCCGCCCGCCAGGCCGACGTGCAGGACCTGGCGCGTCAGGTGGCCTGACCTTCCTAGGCCATTACGCCCGCCAACTGCAGGCCCTGGAACAGCGACAAGGCCAACAGCAGGCCCCCGACGGCGAAGGTCAGCACCCGCTGCGGGGCCTTTTTGACGATGTAGCCGGCGAAGGGCGCGGCGAGCAGGCCGCCGACAACCAGACCGGCCACGGCCGCCGCATGGTCGGTCAGGGCCTCGGCGTCCTCCCAGTGGCCGGTGACCAAAGCCCAGACAAAGGTGGCCGAGATCGCCACGGTCAGAAAGAACTCGGCCGTGTTGACGGTGCCGATGGCGCGGCGCGGCTCCTGACCCGCCCCGACCATGGCCGAGGAGACGGTGGGACCCCAGCCGCCGCCGCCGATGGCGTCGAAAAAGCCGCCGATCAGGCCGAGCGGCCCGGTGGTCCAGGTCGGCAGGCGGCGCGGCCTGGCCTTTCGGAACCCTCGCCACAGGATGTAGAATCCGATCAGCGCCAGATAGACGACGATGAACGGCTTGATGACGTCGCCGTCGATCCCGCTGAGGACATAGGCGCCCAGCACGCCACCAATGATCCCGGCGATGGCCAGGGGCAGAAACAGCCGCCATTCGACGTTCTTGTGCAGCACGTGACTGCCGGCCGATGCGGCGGTGGTGAACACCTCCGCGCCATGCACGCTGGCCGAGGCCGTTGCCGGCGGCACGCCGAACGCCAGCAGCACCGAGGACGAAATCACGCCGTAGGCCATGCCGAGCGCGCCGTCGATCGCCTGCGCCAGCGCACCGACCAGCAGAAACATCAGAAAGGTGTCCATCGAGCCCCCATGTGCGTAGCCCGCGCGCCACGCCGCAGCGGCAAAGCCTCGGGCGCGCTCTTGGTTGCGCCCGCTCCTCTGACATTTGCGTCACCGCGCCTTCGCATCGACAGGAGGCGGGCGGGCCGCTAAGCCTCCGCGTCTTCAAGGAGAACCCCGGCTTTGCGTCTGCCCCAGGCCCGTCTCGATCAGGTGCTCGACCGCTTCCACGAGGTCGAGGCGCGCATGGGCGCGGCGACCGACGGGACCGAGATCGTGCGCCTGTCCAAGGAGCACGCCGAGTTGAAGCCGGTGGCGGATGCGGTCGGCGGCCTGGCCCGCGCCCGCGACGAGATCGAGGACCTGCGCGCGCTGGCCGACGACCCTGAGATGGCGGCGATGGCGGGCGACGAGCTGCGCGCCCTGAACGACCGCCTGCCCGAGCTGGAGCGCGAGGTCGCGCTGCTGCTGGCGCCCTGCGACGCCGATGAGAACGCCTCTGCGGTGCTGGAAGTGCGCGCCGGCACCGGCGGCGACGAGGCGGCGCTGTTCGCCGGCGACCTGTTCCGGATGTATTCGCGCTACGCCTCCACGCGCGGCTGGCGGGTCGAGGTCGATTCCGCCACCGAGGGCGAGGCCGGCGGCTACAAGGAGGTGATCGCCACCGTCACAGGCGACGGCGTGTTCGGCCGGCTGAAGTTCGAGAGCGGCGTCCACCGGGTCCAGCGCGTGCCGGCGACCGAGGCGGGCGGACGCATCCACACCTCGGCCGCCACTGTCGCCGTCCTGCCCGAAGTCGAGGACGTGGAGATCGAGATCCGCGACCAGGACATCCGCATCGACACCTATCGCTCTTCCGGCGCGGGCGGCCAGCACGTCAACAAGACGGATTCGGCCGTTCGCATCACCCACCTGCCGACCGGCATCGTGGTGACGTCGTCGGAGAAGTCGCAGCACGTCAACCGCGACAAGGCGATGAAGAACCTGCGCGTGCGCCTGTACGACATGCAGCGCCAGGCCAAGGACGCGGCGCGATCCGACGCCCGCAAGTCTCAGGTCGGTTCAGGCGACCGGTCCGAGCGCATCCGCACCTACAACTTTCCGCAAGGCCGGGTGACAGACCACCGGATCGGCCTGACCCTGCACAGCCTGCCGCAGGTGATGGAAGGCGAGATCGACCCGGTGCTGGACGCCCTGATCGCCGAGGACCAGGCCGCGCGCCTGGCCGATCTGGAGGCCGAGTTCGGCTAAGAAGAAGGGCGGCGGGATGATCCCGCCGCCCTTGCTTGTCTTACAGGTCCAGCAGCACGCGCTGCGGATCTTCCAGATGTTCCTTCAACCGCACCAGGAAGGTCACCGCTTCCTTGCCGTCGACGATGCGGTGATCGTAGCTGAGCGCCAGATACATCATCGGCCGGATCTTGACCTCGCCGTTCACCGCCATCGGGCGCTGGACGATGTTGTGCATGCCCAGAATGCCCGACTGCGGCGCGTTCAGGATCGGCGTCGACATCAGCGAGCCATAGGTGCCGCCGTTGGTGATGGTGAAGGTGCCGCCCTGCATCTGGTCCATGGTCAGGGCGCCGTCGCGCGCCGCCTTGCCCAGCGCCGCGATGCCCTTCTCGATGCCGGCCAGTGACAGCGCATCGGCGTCGCGCAGCACCGGCACGACCAGACCCTTGTCGGTCCCGACGGCGATGCCGATGTCGTAGTGGTTCTTGTAGATGATGTCCGTGCCGTCGATCTCGGCATTGATCGCCGGGATCTCCTTCAGCCCGGCGACCACCGCCTTGGTGAAGAAGCTCATGAAGCCGAGCTTGGCGCCGTGACGCTTTTCGAAGGCTTCCTTGTACTGGCTGCGCAGCGCCATCACAGCCGTCATGTCCACCTCGTTGAAGGTGGTCAGCTGGGCGGCCGTGTTCTGCGACTCCTTCAGGCGGCGAGCGATGGTCTGACGCAGCCGCGTCATCTTCACCCGCTCTTCGCGCGGAGCCAGGTCGCGCGGAGCGGCGGATGCGGCGGCCGGAGCCTGGGACACGGCCTGCGCAGCCTGGCCGATGGCGGCCAGCGCGTCGGCCTTGGTGATATTGCCCTTGGGTCCCGAGGCCTGGATCGACTTGGGATCGAGGTTGTTCTCGCCCACCACCCGCTGCACCGCCGGCGACAGGGTCGCATTCTGCGCGGGCGCGGCCTGGGCCGAGCCGGTGTTGGCCGAGGCGGCCGCAGGGGCGCCGCTTTCAGGCGCGGGCGCGCCGCCGTAGCCCGCGCTCGAGCTGAAGCCGCCGATGGTGGCGATGGCCTGGCCCGGGGTGACGGTCGCGCCCTCGTCTACCGAGATGGTCAGCACGCCGTCCGCCGGCGACGACACTTCGACCGCGACCTTGTCGGTCTCGATCTCGACCAGCAGTTCGTCCTTCTTGACGGTGTCGCCGCTCTTCTTGGTCCACTTGCCGATCGTGCCCTCGGCGACACTTTCGCCCATGGTCGGCACCGCCACCGTCAGGCTCTCGCCCGATCCGCCGGAGGCCATGGGGGCGTCGGCCCGCACCGGCTCGCCGGCCTTGGGAGCCGCCGCTTGAGGCGCCTCGGCCTTGGCAGCGGCCGGCTTCGCGGTCGGCGCAGCGGCCGCCGCGCCGCCTTCGGACACCACGCCCAGCACCGCGCCCGGCGTCACCGTGTCGCCCTCAGCGAACCGAATTTCGCCCAGTACGCCATCGGCGGGGGCCACGACCTCGAGCGAGACCTTGTCGGTTTCCAGCTCAACCAGCATCTCGTCCTTCTTCACCGGCTCGCCCGCCTTCTTGGTCCACTTGGCGATGGTGGCTTCGGTGACGGATTCACCAAGGGTCGGGGTCAGGATGTCGGCCATGTCGGGTCCAGCTGCGCTCTAGTCGTTCAGTCTTAGGGTATCAGGCGAAGGCTTCGGTGGTGAAGGCTTCCAGTTCCTTCAGGTGGCGGCTCATCAGGCCGGCGGCGGTCGAGGCCGAGCCGGGACGGCCGACGTAGCGCGCGCGCTTGGCGGCGACGTCCAGCTTGTCCAGCGTCAGCTCCAGCCACGGATCGACGAACGTCCAGCCGCCCATGTTCTTGGGCTCTTCCTGGCACCACACCAGTTCGGCCTTGGGGAAGCGCGCCAGTTCCTTGCGCAGCGACTGGATCGGCCACGGATAGAACTGCTCAAGCCGCAGGATGTAGACGTCGTCGACCTTCTGGCCGTCCTTGGCCTTCTTTTCGCGCGCGTCCAGCAGGTCATAGTAGACCTTGCCCGAGCACAGCACGACGCGGCGGATGTCCTTGTCGGCCTTGATCTTGACGCCCGCGACGTCCGGACGCGTCTGGGCGTCGTCGTGCAGCACGCGGTGGAAGGCCGAGCCCTCGGCCAGGTCCTTGAGGCTCGACACCGCCTTCTTGTGACGCAGCAGCGACTTGGGCGTCATCAGGATCAGCGGCTTCCTGAACGGCCGGTGCATCTGGCGACGCAGGATATGGAAGTAGTTGGCCGGCGTGGTGCAGTTGGCGACCTGCATGTTGTCCTCGGCGCAAGCCTGAAGGAACCGCTCCAGACGCGCCGACGAGTGTTCCGGCCCCTGGCCTTCGTAGCCGTGGGGCAGCAGCATGGTCAGGCCGCTCATCCGCAGCCACTTGCGTTCGCCCGAGGAGATGAACTGGTCGATCACCACCTGGGCGCCGTTCACGAAGTCGCCGAACTGCGCCTCCCACAGCACCAGGGTGTTGGGGTCCGCCAGCGAGTAGCCGTATTCGAAGCCCAGCACCGCCTCTTCCGACAGGGCCGAGTCGATCACCTCGAAGTCGGCCTGACCCTCGCGCAGGTTGTTCAGCGGGAAGTAGCGTTCCTCCGTGGTCTGATCGACGATGCCGGAGTGCCGCTGCGAGAAGGTGCCGCGCACCGAATCTTGGCCCGACAGGCGAACGGGGAAGCCTTCGTCCACCAGGCTGGCGAAGGCCAGGCTCTCGGCGGTGGACCAGTCCAGGCCCTCTCCGCTGGTGATCGCCTCGCGCCGGCCGTCGATGACCCGCTTCAGCGTCTTGTGCATGTCGACGCTGTTGGGGATGGTGGTCAGCCGGTGGCCCAGGTCGTTGAGCTTGTCCAGCGGCACGGCGGTGTCGCCACGCAGCTCTTCCTTGGGCGCTTGGAAGCCCTGCCACTGGCCGTCCAGCCAATCGGCGCGCTCGGCCTTGAAGCTCTTGCCGGCCTCGAACTGCTCGTCGAGGAAGGTCTCGAAGCGCGACAGCTCGGCGTCCACCTCGGCCTGGCTGATCACGCCTTCGGCCACCAGACGCTGCGAATAGATCTCGCGCGTCGACGGCTGGGCGCGGATCTTGGCGTACATGACCGGTTGGGTGAAGGTCGGATCGTCGCCTTCGTTGTGGCCGAAGCGGCGGTAGCAGAACATGTCCACCACCACGTCCTTGTGGAATTTCTGCCGATATTCGGTCGCCACCTTTGCGGCGAACACCACCGCTTCCGGGTCGTCGCCGTTGACGTGGAAGATCGGCGCCTGAACCATCAGGGCCACGTCCGACGGATAGGGCGAAGAGCGCGAGTTGCGCGGGCTGGTGGTGAAGCCGATCTGGTTGTTGATGACGAAGTGCAGGGTGCCGCCGGTGCGATAGCCCTTCAGCCCCATCAGGGCGAAGCACTCGGCCACCACGCCCTGACCGGCGAAGGCGGCGTCGCCGTGGATCAGGATCGGTGCGACCTTGGCGCGGTCCAGCGCCTGTTGCGCATCGCCCTCGCCGCGAGCGGCGTCGCGCAGGTCGAACGCCTGCTTGGCGCGCGCCTTGCCCAGCACCACCGGATTGACGATCTCGAGGTGCGACGGGTTGGCGGTCAGCGACAGGTGGACCTTGGCGCCGTCGAACTCGCGGTTGGACGAGGCGCCCATGTGGTATTTGACGTCGCCCGAACCCTCGATATCGCTCGGCACGGTCGAGCCGCCCTGGAACTCGTGGAAGATGGCGCGATAAGGCTTGCCCATCACGGCGGCCAGCACGTTCAGGCGGCCCCGGTGGGCCATGCCGAACACGACCTCATCGACGCCCAAGGCGCCGCCGCGCTTGATCACCTGCTCCAGCGCCGGGACCATGGCCTCGCCGCCGTCCAGGCCGAACCGCTTGGTGCCGGGGAAGCGCTTGTGCAGGAAGCGCTCGAATCCTTCCGCCTCGATCAGCTTGTTCAGGATGGCCAGCTTGCCTTCCTTGGTGAAGCCGTTCTGCTCGAACTTGTCCGAGCCCTCGAAACGCTGCTGCAGCCAGGACTTCTCTTCCGGCTCGGCGATATGCATGAACTGCACGCCGATATTGCCGCAGTAGGTGCGCTTCAGCAGCGCCAGCACCTCACGAATGGTGCCTGTCTGCAGCCCCAGCACGCCGTCCAGGAAGATCGGCCGGTCCAGATCGCCTGCTCCGAAGCCGTGGAATTCCGGCGTCAGCTCCGGATTGTCGATCGGCTGCTCGATGCCCAGCGGGTCGAGATTGGCCTGCAGGTGGCCGCGCACGCGATAGCTGCGGATCAGCATCAGGGCGCGGATGGAGTCGTGGGCCGCCGCCCGCACGTCCTCGGCGGTGACGCCGGACGCGGCCGGCACCGTCGTCGTCGCAGACTTGTCGGCCTTTGCGACCGCCTTGGGATCAGGCTTGGGCGCCGGCCAGCGGCCGTCAAACACGGCGGTCTGCTCGGTGGGCTCGGTCGCGGTCGAACGGCCCCAGCCGCCCGCCTCCGCATTGGCCTTTACCGAGGCGGCGTTGTCGCGAAGCTGGTCAAAGAAGGCCCGCCATTCGCCCGAGACCGAGGCCGGATCGCCGGCCCATTTCTCGTGCAGTTCCTCGATATAGGCGGCGTTCGCGCCATAGAGAAAGGAGGTCTCGGCAAAGACCTGGTTCAGCCGACCCGCATCGTCCGCCATTATGCTTCGTGTCCGTCTCTGAAGCCCTCGCGCACACAACCGCGTGAAGGCGCGCCCGTCATATAGGCCCGGTTTCCTGACGGGTCATGACCGAAAGGGGGCGCTCAGGCGAGAAATTGGTCGGATGGACAAAGAAAAACGCCCCCGGCGCGAACCGAGGGCGTTCATCCTTGGCGGAAGAGGCGAAATCAGCCCTTCAGCACGTCCACCAGCGTCTTGCCCAGACGCGCCGGCGACGGCGACACGGTGATGCCGGCCGCTTCCATCGCCGCGATCTTGGATTCCGCGTCGCCCTTGCCGCCGGAGACGACGGCGCCGGCGTGGCCCATGGTGCGGCCCTTGGGCGCCGTGCGGCCCGCGATAAAGCCGGCCATCGGCTTCTTGCGGCCCTTCTTGGCTTCGTCGATCAGGAACTGGGCCGCGTCTTCCTCGGCCGAGCCGCCGATCTCGCCGATCATGATGATCGACTGGGTCTCGTCGTCGGCCAGGAACATCTCCAGCACGTCGATGAACTCGGTGCCCTTGACCGGGTCGCCGCCGATGCCGACCGCCGTGGTCTGGCCCAGGCCCTCGTTGGTGGTCTGGAACACCGCCTCATAGGTCAGGGTGCCCGAGCGCGAGACGATGCCGACGTTGCCCTTCTTGAAGATCGAGCCCGGCATGATGCCGATCTTGCACTCGTCCGGCGTCATGATGCCCGGGCAGTTGGGGCCGAGCAGACGCGAGTTGGAGCGGTCCAGCCGCGCCTTGACCCGCACCATGTCCAGCACCGGAATGCCCTCGGTGATGCAGGTGATGAAGGGGATCTCGGCGTCGATCGCCTCGATGATGGCGTCGGCGGCGCCCGCCGGCGGGACATAAATGACCGAGGCGTCGGCGCCGGTCGCTTCCTTGCCTTCGGCGACGGTGGCGAAGATCGGCAGGTTCTCGCCGTTCGCGCCCGTCCAGGTCTCGCCGCCCTTCTTGGGATGAATGCCGCCGACCATCTGCGTGCCGTGGTAGGCCAGCGCCTGTTCGGTGTGGAAGCTGCCGGTCTTGCCGGTCAGCCCCTGAACCAGGATCTTGGTGTTCTTGTTGACCAGAATGGACATGTTTGTGTCGCCTTAGAACTGTGCTGAGGGCGGCGCTAATGGGCCGCCAGAGTGGTGTCGTTGCGAACCCTGGCGATCCGCATGGAACTTTGAGCGCGCCGAAATTGCGCGTCTATGTAGCCGTCGTCCGCCTGCCAGGCAGCTGTCTGGAAATCGCCATCCGGGTTGCGCCGCACGGCGGGCCGCATGCGAACCATCCCGAGCCGATCCTCTGCGATGGCGCGTAGAGGCTCCCGCCACTCTTCCCATCGATCACTGAGGACACCGCAGACGGTGCCTGCCGGGTACACGACGCTTACTGCGCGAGAGGGGTCGACCTGACCCGCGGGATAGGCACCCGTAAAGACCGTTATGGGCCCGGCCTGATAGGCATCCGCCCACAAGAAGCCGTCGTGTCCCTCCGTTTGCGGGTAGGGAACCTCGGCCCAGTCGCGCTCTGCTGCGAGCTTCTGAATGGCCTTCCGATCACCGGCGACGGTCCCACATGTGTCGGCGAAGACCGCCACGGCTGAAGGTGAGCCGAGATCAGCCGCCTGAAGATTCAGGGACAGCAGAACGGCCAAACCCAGCATCAGCCGACCGCCGCGACGATCTTCTGGGCGGCGTCGTCCAGGTCGTCGGCGGCCGTGATGGCGAGGCCGGACTGGTTCAGGATCGTCTTGCCCTTTTCGACGTTGGTGCCTTCCAGGCGCACCACCAGCGGCACGGTCAGGCCCACTTCCTTGACCGCCGCGACCACGCCCTCGGCGATCACGTCGCACTTCATGATGCCGCCAAAGATGTTGACCAGGATGCCCTGCACCTTGGGATCGGCGGTGATGATCTTGAAGGCCGCCGCGACCTTTTCCTTGGAGGCGCCGCCGCCGACGTCGCAGAAATTGGCCGGCTCCTTGCCGTACAGCTTGATGATGTCCATCGTCGCCATGGCCAGGCCTGCGCCGTTCACCATGCAGCCGATGTTGCCGTCCAGCGCCACATAGGCGAGGTCCCACTTGGAAGCCTCGATCTCCTTGGCGTCCTCTTCGGTCTCGTCGCGCAGCGCCTTCATGTCGTCGTGACGGAACAGTGCGTTGCCGTCGAACGAGACCTTGGCGTCCAGCACGCGCAGACGGCCGTCGGTCATGACGATCAGCGGGTTCACCTCCAGCAGCGCCATGTCCTTCTCGACAAACGCCTTGTAGAGCGCGGGGAACAGAGACTTGGCGTCCTCGGCCGCGGCGTCCGACAGGCCGTAGGCGTCGGAGATGGCCTTGACGTCGGCCCCGGTCACGCCCGCTTCCGGGTCGATGGCGACGGTGATGATCTTTTCGGGCGTGTCGTGGGCCACGGCCTCGATGTCCATGCCGCCTTCGGTCGAGACAACGAACGACACGCGGCCGGTCGAGCGATCAACCAGCAGAGAGCAGTACAGCTCGCGCTCGATGTCGGCGCCGTCCTCGATGTAGAGGCGGTTCACCTGCTTGCCGGCGTCGCCCGTCTGGGCGGTGACCAGGGTGTTGCCCAGCATGTCGGTGGCGTGGGCGACGACCTCTTCGATCGACTTGGCCAGGCGCACGCCGCCCTTGGCCTCGGCGCCCAGTTCCTTGAACTTGCCCTTGCCGCGGCCGCCGGCGTGGATCTGCGACTTCACCACATAGAGCGGGCCGGGCAGCTGGCGGGCGGCGGCTTCCGCCTCGTCCGCCGAAGTGATGGCGACGCCCGAGGCAACCGGAGCGCCGAAGCCCTTGAGGACCTGCTTGGCCTGATATTCGTGGATGTTCATGGGGAGGAACCGCCGCAATCGCTGCTGGGAGAAGGTTGCGGGGCTTATAGGCCCCCGTTCTTTACGGGCGCAACCGTCTGGCGGATCGGCCTCAGTCGACCCAGTCGCGCTTCAGCGTGCGCGAGGCGCCGATCAGCAGGACGGACGCCAGGATGTAGAAGCCCAAGCCGCTGTAGATGGCCCAGCGCAGGCTTTCCTCGCCGAACCGCGGCGCCAGGAGGTCGCTCATCCAGCCGAAGTAGGAAAAGCCCACCGCCAGTCCCAGCAGGTTGTTGATCAGCAAAAACAGGGCGGACGCCGTGGAGCGCATCGGCGCCGGAACCAGCGACTGAACCGCCGCCGTCAGCGGCCCAAGCCACGTGAGGTTCAGCCCCGTCGGGATCAGGAAGATCAGAAAGGCCAAAACCAGCGCTTGCCCCTGCGATCCGCCGCCTGGCAGCAGCTGGCCGATCAGCCAATGCGAGTTCATCGCCAGGACGAAACAGGGCGCCGAGATCAAAAAGGCGATGGCGGGCGTCAGCGGGTAGGCGCCCTTGCTCTTTTGCGCCAGCCGATCGGCCACCACGCCGCCGCCCCAGATGCCGGCCAGACCTCCGATCAGGGCGATGCCGGAATAGTACCAGCTGGTCTGGGCCAGGGTCAGATCAAAGGAGCGCATGAAGAACAGCGGCAACCAACCCGCCACGCCATAGCCGCACACCGACGACGACGCCGCGCCCAGCGCCAGGAGCCAGAAGCTGGGCTTTGGGATCACCACCGACGCGGCCTGCTTCGCCACCGCCAGTGACAGGCCGATCACCAGCAGCAACCCGCCGCCGAAAGCGAGGGCCGTCCAGCCGGCGCCGACGGCCGCGGCGACACCCGCCCCCATCAGCAACAAGGCTCCCAGCCCGAGCATGACCGTCGCCGCCCGCCGCCCGAGGCGGTCTGACGCCGGCGCATCTCCCTGCGGCAGCGACGTCTCGGCCGCCTCGCGTCGCGCCCGTCGAGGCTCGCGCACCGTGAACAGCAGCAGGGGCGCCACGACCAGGCCGAGCAGGCCGACCACCACAAAGGCTGTGCGCCAGCCCCAGGTCGCCGCCAGCAATCCGCCGACCAGCGTGCCGCCGGCCATGCCGATCGGGATGCCGAAGGCGAAGCCCGCCAATGCGCGCGCCCGCTGCTCGGGCGGAAAATAGTCAGCGATCAGGGAATAGGCCGGGGCCACCCCGCCCGCCTCGCCCACGCCCACGCCCATGCGGCACAGGAACAGCTGGCCGAAACCGCCCGCCGCGCCGCACAGGGCGGTGAAGCCCGACCAGACCGCCAGCGCCCCCGTCATGATCCAGACCCGGCTGGTGCGGTCCGCCAGCCAGGCCAGCGGGATGGCCAGGGTCGAATAGACGCTGGCGAAGGCGATGCCGCCCAACAGTCCGAACTGGGTGTCCGACAGGCCGAACTCGGCCTTCAGCGGCGCGGCCAGGATGCCGATGATCTGCCGGTCGATGAAGTTCAGCGCATAGACGACGATCAGCACGCCCAGCACATAGAAGCGGTAGGCCGAGCGCGGCGGCAAGGAAGTTTCCTGCATCGACATCGGGGCGTTCCGGCGCGGCGGACTAACCCGCCGCCTCGCCCTGCAGCAAGGCGGCGGCGGACGCGGCGCAGCCGTTCAGTCGCGTCTCGCCCAGCTCCACAAGCGCCGTCAGAGGATAAAGCCGGTCGCTCATGCCGTCCGAACATTCCGTCGCCATCAGGATGACGATGAAGGGTTCGCCCTCCGAGGGCTTAACGGTCCAGGTCGCGGTCGTGCCCTGCACCACCGGACCGGCGTTGGCGCCCCGGCGCTCGGCCTGTTCGATATCGGAATAGACCACCGCATCCGCATCGATCGCGACGCCCCAGAAGGGCTCGGTCCCCACCGCCCGCACCGGCTGGGTCAGATCGACCCCGCCCAGCGTCGCCGGCTCCGCCGCATCGGCCTTGCGCGACGGCGCGTCATTGTCCGAACAGGCGGCAAGGGCCAACGCCGCGGCGAGGCCGATAGTGATGCGGGACACGGCGGCTCCTCCTGCGCTGCGCGAAGGGACATGCTGCGCTATAGCTGGACACATGTCGATTCGACCGGTCGCCCATGAGTTCTTCGCCGGCGGCGGCCTGGCCGGAATCGGGCTGTCCGGCGACTTCGACATCGGCTTCGCCAACGACATGGATGCGATGAAGGCGGCGGCTTTCCGCGCCAATCATCCGCAGGTTCCCTTCCATCAAGGCGACGTCTGGGACCTTGGATCCTTGGAGCTGCCCGGTCGGCCCGACCTGTGCTGGGCCTCCTCGCCGTGCCAGGACGTCAGCCTGGCCGGCGCGCGCGGAGGGCTGGAGGCGCGGCGGTCCGGCGCCTTCTGGGGCTTCTGGCGGTTGATGCAGGGACTGGAGGCGCAGGGACGCGCGCCCCGGCTGATCGTGCTGGAGAATGTGGTCGGCCTGCTGTCCTCTGGTGGAGGCGCGGACTTCGCCGCCGTCTGCTGGGCCATGACCGAGCTGGGCTACGTCGTCGGCGCGCTGGAGATCGACGCGGCGCTGTGGCTGCCGCAATCGCGACCCCGGCTGTTCGTGGTGGCCATGAAGGATGCGCAGGGACCATCGACGGCAGGTCCGCGCACGCCCTTCCACTCGCCCCGCCTGATCGCCGCCCAGGCCGCCCTGCCCGACGCGGTGCGGCGGCGCTGGCGCTGGTGGTCGCTGACGCCGCCGCCCCTGCGCAACCTCGATCTGGCGTCGGTCCTCGCGCCGGATGCGGCCTGCGACTGGTTCGACGCGCCAAGGGCCGAGGCCCTGCTGTCGCTGCTGGCGCCGCTTCACCGGCAGAAGCTGGAAGCTGTCGCGGCGTCCGGCGAGCGCCGGATCGGCGCGGCCTATCGTCGGGTTCGGCGCGAGGGCGATGGAAAGCATCAGCGGCTGGAGCTTCGCTTCGACGGCCTGGCCGGGTGCCTGCGCACCCCCGCGGGCGGGTCGTCCCGGCAGTATGTGGTGGCGGCCGAGCAGGGCCGCGTGCGCATTCGCTATCTGACCGCGCGGGAGGCGGCGCGGTTGATGGGTCTGCCGGACGATTATCGGTTGCCGGCGCGCGAGTCGGCCGGTCTGAAGCTGACGGGAGACGCAGTCGCCGTGCCGGTGGTGCGCACCCTCAGCCAAGAATTGCTGCGGCCCGCGCTGACCGCCGCCGCACGCGCCGCCTAGCGGTCTTCTTCGGGGCGGCCGGGATCGAAGGTGTTGTCGACGCCGTCGTCCCAGCCTTCGCGGTCGGAGCGGAAGGCCAGGCTCATCAGGCCCCAGGTCAGGCCCAGGGTGCCGATGACGCCGAGCCCCAGCGCGATCCAGCCATGGATCGACATTGCGCCGCCGCCGATGAAGGCCCAGAAGGCGCCCAGCGCCCAGGTCGCGCCGGCCCCGATCGCCGTCGCCAGGGCCAGCCGGATCAGGAAGCGGCGCGTCCGACCTGGCCCAGGTTCAGGCATGGCCTCAGCCCGCCGGTGTTACCGCTGGACCCACTGGCCCTGGGCGTTGCGATACCACTGGCCCGAAGAGATGCGGGGCAACAGCTGGCTTTCGAACATGCGGGCGCCGGCCACGTCGGCGCTGGTGCCCGCGTCCGCCGCGCTGCGAGCATAGGCCTGGCGGCGACCGGCGTTGGTGGCGTCCACCGCCGCGCGCAGGGCGGGGTCGCTGCTGGACGTGCGGAAGCCGACAAAGCCGTCGGCCTGCTCGCCCACCACGCCCTGGCTCTTGGCCTGGTCGATCAGCGCCTTCTGGGCGCCCGTCTGGGCGATGGCCGCGCCGGCCACGCCCAGCGCGAGAACGGAGGCGGCGATCACAAAGGTTTTGCGGAAGGTCATTTCAGCCTGCCCTTTCAAAAAAGACGGCGTCAAAACAGGTTCGGATTGTCCTGGAGCAGCTGCTGCAGCTCCCGATCCAGACGAACGCGCACGTCGGCGTCGAGTTTTGCGTAAATCTGGATCGGGGCCACTTCCAGCTTGATCGTCGGCGCGCAGGCTCCAAGGCTCGCGGTCAGAAGGCCGGCGCCGAGAAGGGCGAGAACGAGCGGGCGCTGGGTCATGGCGGCGGGGCTCCGTTTGAATGCGACTGGGGGCATTTAGCATGCCCGTGGGTGAACGCCGCCTGAATGGGGAGGATTACCCTGTTCATGGCGCCGGCTCCGAGCTCGCCTGCCCTGCCCGGGCGCGGTTCAGCGCCAGAATGTCCGACACCAGCTGGTTCATGTTCAGCGTCGTATCGAGCGTCAGGTCGATGCCGGTGTCCGACGGCAGCGGCAGCTGGCGCTTCAGGAAATCCCGGGTGATCAGATCGCGCAGCGTCAGCCGCAGCTCCTGCCGCTTCGGCGGATCGTGGCGTCCCTTGATGTGGAAGAGGACGGAGGCGCGCCCGCCGTCCAAGCTGTTGACCTCGGCGGTCAGCATGTCGAAGGCCAGGTTCTCCATCGCCTGATAGGCCAGGTCCTCGACCGTGCCGGGCGGCGCCGCGTCTCCTGCGCCGCCGGCGCTGACATCGCTCAGCACTTCGCGCTGGATCGACAGCCGGCCCGGCTGCACCGCCTGAAGCGTCCCGCCGGTGATGCGCACGCCGGCCTTGGGATCGGACACAAACGGCAGACGACCCGACACCACCGCGTCCAGCCGGACCTTGTCGTCCAGCCCGGCGTCGGACACCACGTCGCCCAGTTGCACGCGCTCCAGCACGATGACGCCGTTGAACGGCTGTGTCGGGTCCAGGGGGATCGACAGCGGCTCGACCGAGATCACGCCGCCGCCCGCCGCGACCCGCGCGCCGGCCACGGTGATCGCCGTCTCGTCCAGCCCGAACGTCAGGTCCAGGTCGGTGATGTCGGTTCCCGCATCCAGGCTGGCGACACGCAGCCGCTGGTCGGGCGCGGTGACCAGGGGCGCGAGGCTGGCGAAGTCGATCTCGCCCTGCAGCCCCTTCACAGACCCGGCGGGGCTGGTGAAGTCGAGATTCGGGATCACGAGCCGCCCGCTGCTGGTCCCCTCCTCCGGCGTGTCGGTCCAGCCGAACCGGCCGTCGAACCGAACCGAGCCCGTCACCGGCGATTGGACAAAGGCGTCAAGCAGCGGGGTCAGCGTCTGCGGCTGCAGTCCGTTCTCGGCAAAGGTCAGCTCAGGCGCGCTGATCTCCAGCCCGCCCGTGCGCGTCGTCCCGTCATGTTGAAAGGTCAGGTGTCCGATCGCGTGCGGCCCCGACGCCAGGTCGAAGCCGCCGGTCCACCGCTCGGATCGCAGCCGCGCCTCACCCGACGCCGACAGCGGATTGAACCGGCGCGGCGTCATCGTGTCGGCGACCTGGACCGAGGCCACGTCAGCGTCGACCGAAAGGCCGGCCGCCGCGCCATTGACCGTGACTCCGCCCGCCGCCTCGTCGAAACGCATACCCAGGAACGGCGCCTCGCCTCGTACCTGCCGAAATGCGCCGGCCATGCGCCAGCGGCCATTCTGCGAAACCAGCAATGGCTGCGTCGTCGGACACAAATCCCCCGCCACGGCCGCGACATCGTTCTCGCCCAGTTCCAGCCGCTCGACGGTAAAGGGCGAGCAGGCTTGCGGCGCATAGGTCAGGCGACCGCCGGCGTTGGCCAGCCGTCCCCGCGTCTGGACCACGAGACCCTGTGCGATGTCGAAATCCAGCCCGGCGCGCGCATCCACCTGCGCCTCGAAGCCGGTCGGCGTCAGCCGCCAGGACGGCACGGCCGCCTGCATCTGCGGCAGCCCTCGTCCGCGCGTCGCGGTCAGCGTCAGGGCGCCGCCGCCCAAACGGCCGGGCCGAGCCTCATACGCTGGCGTGCGCGCTGGCTGAACCGTCAGGACGCCGCCATTGGCGGGTCGCACCGTCGCCGGCTGCTGCAGACGCACCCGCGTTCCGCCCCGATCCGTCCGCACCGACACCTGCGGCGCGGAGAGGGTGAAACGGCCCAGCGCGCGCTTCATCTCGATGAGGTCCGCGCCATCCCTCGGACCCGACGGGCCGAACAGAGGCCATGCACCGTCGCCGGCCGACAGGCCGCCGTCGATCGCCAGCCGCAAGCCTCCATCCTGCACCAGATCGAGGTCAAAGCCGGAGCGCGCCCGCGAAAGCCGCAGGTCGCCGAACACGAAGCGGTCCGTCGCGGCATCGACCCGACCCGTGGCCTCCACCGCCGCGCCGCGCCCGCCGATCGCGAGCGCGCCGGATCGCGCATCGAGACCGTCCATCACCACGCCGGACGTGGACAGACGCGCCGACCTCAGCCGCATGGGGCCGCGCACGCTCCAGCGCAGAGCGCCGTCGGACGGGCGGCGGAGTTCGGCTGCGCCCTCCACGCGGACGTCCAGACCGCGCCCTTGCAGCGCCGGCCCGTCGATGCGCGCCGCCGTCATCGTCGTGGCCGTGCGTCCCGCCAGCCGAAAAGCCTCGATCCAGCCGCTGGTCGCGCCGTCGAAATGGGTCCGCACCACGGCGTCGGTCATGCGCGTTCCGCCGCCGGACAGCGCATCCGCCGCCAGCGCCGCCTCGACCACCGCGCGCCCGTCGCCCTTGCGGCTGTTCAGGTCGGGATAGGGCAGCTCGCCGCTCAGGTTCAGGCGTGCGCCCTCAGCCTCACCGCCCTCGGTGGTGAAGCCGGTGACCGAGGCGTTCAGTTTCAGGGCGATGCGGTCGCCGCGCGTCAAAAGGCCGACATCTCCGGACAGGCCGCGCGCGGCAATTGATCCGCTTTTCAGCGCCGCTTCCGGCACGCGGGCCGTCAGCCGCATCAGCTTGCCGTCTTCCAGCCTCGCGTCGCCCAGCGCCTCGACCGGCCCATATTCGCTGTCGAGCCTCAGACGGCCCTGTTCGATGATCACCAGCGGCGCGCGCGCATCCGGGCGCGGCGGTCGGCCGGTGAAACGCTGCACCAGCGGGTCCAGCGATCCGAGCGACAGCTTGCCCTGCCGCCAGCTCGCCCGCACCACCGGCCTCAGCAGGCGGATGCGGCTGGGCGTCACCCCAAGGCCGGCCTGCGACCAGGGCGCGCCGACGGCGTAGTCCACCTCGACCCGCTCGACCACCACGTCGGGGTCGCGGGGATCGCCGATCCGGATGCGCCCGACGAAGCCGTCCAGCTCGATCCGCTCGACCTCGACGTCGGCGGGCACGCCCTGCCGTTCCAGCCAACCGACCAGCACCTCGCGCGCGGCGATCCGGCGGTTCAGATAGGCCAGCGCCAGCAGCACCAGCAGGACCGCCGTGATCGTGGCGACAAGGATCAGCGCCCGCTGGGCGCGGGGGCGTCGGGCGGGCGGGGGCGCCGGCGTCTCGGTCAACACGCGGCCTTTCTTGCGGTCGGATAGCAGGTCCTGGACATCGCCATGATCGATGCTGGATCGGCAGAGATGCTTCTGTCGCTAGGGCTTAACGGTTTGCAAAGCGTTGCCGCAAAGCGCGGCGACATTCGGGCGGGCGACGCTTTCGCGGCCGGTTTCCTGAACGGGAATGTCTTAAGACACGAGCCGCGTCTTAACCCTTTGTAACGATCTGCTTCCCAAAGTGAGACAGGCGCGATATAGGACGCGTCTCGCGCTCGGGGCCTGAGTTGAGCGCGTCCTTGATAGTGAACGATTGGGCGCCGCGCGGCGTCGCAAACCGACGGGGACCGATGGCTCAGTTCGACCCACGCCGCCAGCCGACGCGTCTCGCGCCGCATCTGCTCACCACAGCCGCCGCGGTCACCGTGGCCCTGCTGGCGGGACGGGCCTATGAACCCGCCAAGGCCGAAGAAGTTCCGGTCATCACAGCCGCCCAGATGGACAGCCTGGAGGCCCAGGCCTTCGCCGCCGCCGGCGCGCCGCAAGGCTTGACCGCGCCCGAAGCCATTCCCGTCCAGATCCGCCGCGGCGAAAGCTTCGAGGACGCCGTGCGCCGCACCGGCGTGACCTCCGAGGAAGCCAGCGCTGTCGCCGCCACCGTGGCCGGCGCCTTCGATCTCGCCGATCTGCGCGCCGGATTGAAGTTCGAAACCGCCATCGCCAAGCCGCGCGACGGACGCGGCGACGCCCGCCTGATCGGCCTGACCATGCGCACGGGCCCCGCCAGCCAGCTGACGGTGTCGCGCAGCTTTGACGGCGCCCTGCGCCTGCGCTCGCTCGAGGAAAAGGTCGCCCACGAGACGGTTGTGCTGAAGGGCGACGTGGAGCGTTCGCTGTCGTCCAGCGCGCGTGAGCTGGGCGCCACGTCCGGCATCGTGCGGGCCGCCAGCCGACTGTTCGCCACCAAGTTCGACATGCAGCGCGACATCCGCGCCTCCGACGAGTTCACCCTGGTGTTCGACCGCGAGATCACCGAGGCCGGCCGCGTCGTCGCCGCCGGCGACCTGCTCTACGCCGAGCTGCGCGGCCGCACGTTTTACCGCTTTCAGCCGGCCGGCGCGAAGGAAGCCCAGTTCTTCGACGCCGAGGGCAAGAACCTGCGCTCGGCCATGATGCGCACGCCGCTGCAAAGCTTCCGCCGCGTATCGTCCAACTTCGGTTTCCGCACCCATCCGATCTCCGGCTACAAGAAGATGCACCAGGGCATCGATTTCGCGGCCGGCACCGGCACGCCGATCGTGGCGCCCGCCGACGGCGTGGTGGTCGAGGCCCGCCGCTGGGGCGGCTACGGCAACTGGCTGCGCATTCGTCACGCCAACGGCCTGGAAAGCGGCTACGGCCACCTGTCGCGCTACGGCTCGGGCATCCGCGCCGGCCAGCGCGTCAGCCAGGGCCAGGTGGTCGCCTATGTAGGCTCCACCGGCGCCTCCACGGGTCCGCACCTGCATTATGAGCTGTGGCGCAACGGCCAGCGCATCAATCCGGCGGGCGTGAAGACGCAGGAAGGCTCCGAGCTGTCCGGCGCCGACCTCGCCGCCTTCCGCGCGGAGAAATCGCGCATCGACCGCATCATCGCCGCCGGCGGTCAGAAGCGCCCGGCGTTGCAGCAGGCTTCGGCCGACGGCCTGCGCGCCGCCCGCGGCTGAGACCCGTCCTCCGCTAGCCGACCAGCACCGGCGGCGCTGCGCCGCCGCGCGGGCAGGACACGCCGTGCACCGTCACGTCGGCCTCTCCCACGTGCAGACCCAGCGGCGCCAGCACGCCGTTCAGCACCCCGTCCAGAACCGGCCCCAGCGGCGTCAGCAGCAGGCCCACGCCCTGCGTGATCGCTCCGACGTTCACCCCTAGCCCCAGCGCCGACACCTCCAGGTCCAGCCGCTGCAGCAGGCTGGTCACCGCCCCGCTGGCGAAGGCGCGCGACTGAACCGTTTGCATGCGCTGCTCGGCGATGTCGGCGGCTGAAAAGGCCACAGACTGGAACCCTGAGTCCGCCGCCGCCACCTCGGCTCGCCCCTTGATCGTCGCCACGCCGAGGACCGAAATCAGCACCGTCGGCCGCGCCGGCAGGGGCGTCTTGAAGTCTCGCAAGGTCCGTCCGTCGACCCGGCCGATCAGGACGCGCGCCACGCCCGGCCGCACGCCCAGACGCACCTCCGCGTCCGGCGCGCAGCGGATGCCGGCCAGCCTGGCCTCTGAAGACGCCACCTCGACCACCAGCGGCAGCTCGACCCGTCCCAAGAGCGCCAGCGCGCGGCTGGTCTTCGCCGTGACGGCAAGCCGTGCCTGCGCCGTGCGGATCACCGGCTCGCCCTCAGCCGTGACCGTGAGCCATGGGCTGTTGTTCGGGCGCTCGCCGATCGCCAGCATGACCTCGAGGTCCGCCAGACCGGTCGGCGCCGCCAGGTCGAGCGCCGCCTGTCGCTCGCCGCCGCCGACTTCCAGGGTGGCCATGGCCAGATCCAGCGCCGAGACCTGGACGTCAAGCGCCCCTTTCAGCCCGCGCGGGGCGGCCGCCTCGACGCCGACCAGTTCGCCGACCCTTAGCCGGCTGCGACCTGCGCCGGCGGCCATCTTGTTCAACGCCGAGGCGGCGCCCGGCGGCGCCAGCGCCGCGATCCGCCGCAAGGCCGCGCCGGCTTCGATCTCGGCGTCGGCGAGACCGTCATAGTCGCCGGCCTTCAGGTCCGCCTCCAGCGCCAGCGCGTCGATCGTGTCCAGCAGGCTGACCCGCGCCTCCGCCAGGGCGCGGTAGTCGAGTGCCGAAAGCGACACTTCGCCGCCGGTCAGGGCCTTCAGCAGCTGGTTGGCCACGCCCCCATCCAGGCGCGCCAGGCGCGATCCGATGGAAAAGGTCGCCGCCGCCTGGTGCGGCCGCGCCGCCGTCGCCTCGCGCGTCAAGAGCACGCTGTCGCGCCCCAGGATCACCCGTCCGAAGTGCAGTGACGCCGGACCCGACACCCGCACGCGCGCGGCGTTCGGGTCCTCGGCCTTGGCGCGAAAACGATCGCGCGGCGCCGTTTTCGGGTCCGCGTCATAGGCGCCGGTGCGGGTCTCGATCGCATAGGCCGCCCTCATGCTCCCGGACAGGTTGTCCCGCGCCGTGGCCTCGGCCGCCGCCGCCGCCCGGTCCAGATCACGCGCCGCCGCCATCGCCGCGAGGTCCGCGGCGGACTGCAGCCGCCGCCCCTCCATCTCCAGAAAAGCGAGATCGATCGACAGGGCTGCGAGCACGCTGAACAGCGCCATCCCCGCCGCGCCCATCAGGCCGACGCCGCCGCGCCGATCGCCCAGCCACGACCCTATCCAGGACGCAATCGGCCGAGCCACTCAGTAGCCGCCCACGCGCACCACCGCGCGTCGCTCGATCCGCCTGGACGGGCCAGGCACCAGGTCCATCAGCTGCAGGATCGGATGGTCGCTCGCGTCATAAACCAGCACCACCTCGATGCGCTGGTCGTCGCTGACGATCCGGGTGGACATGTGATCGGCGTCCAGCGCGCGCGACGCCTGCGCCAGGCCCAGTTCCACCTCGGTGCGCGCCAGGCTCTCGCGCTCTTCGTGGTCCAATCCCGCCACAGCGGCTCTCGCCGCTTCCGAGGCGATCGACTGCACCGACTGCGCCAGCCACAGCCAGCCGCCATAGACCACCACGCCTGCGAGCAGCAGCACGAACAGCGGTCCGACCAGCGCGAACTCCACCGCCGCAGCCCCGCCCTCGTCCCGAGCCCACGGTCTCCATCCCCTACGCGCCATCTGCCCCCCCTGCACTGCTGACGACAATGCCAAAGGATCGTTAAACGATGGTTTTCCGACCTTATCCGTATTCAAAAGATCAGATCGACTGCCTGTGATCAAAGCGAAAGTCGGCACCACCGCAAAATGGGCGATGCGAGCAGGTTGAATAGGCCGGAGCGCAACCGCCTTTGCGGGCTTCTCGTTGCTTGACACTCAGTCCCCAGAGCCTGGCATGCGACCTGATCAAGCACGGACGCTCGAAGCCTCGGACATCGACGCCTTTGTCCGCGACGGCTTTGTGAAGATCCAGGCGGCCTTCTCCCCCGAGCTTGCGGAGCGATGCCGCGCGATCCTGTGGCAGGACCTGGACTGCAGTGCGGACGATCCAACGACGTGGACCCAGCCGGTCGTCTGGCTCTGGGACTACGCCCAGCCGCCCTTTGTAGAGGCCGCCAACACGCCGGTGCTGCACCGCGCCTTTGACAGCCTTGTTGGACAGGGCCGCTGGCGTCCTCGCACCAGCATCGGAACCTTTCCGGTTCGCTTTCCGTCAACCGAGGACACCGGCGACACCGGCTGGCACATCGACGCCAGCCTGCCGCCATTGGACGACAATCCGGAGGATCAGGCCGACTTTTCCAAGTGGCGGGTCAACATCCAGTCGGACGGCCGGGCGCTGCTTATGCTGTTTCTGTTTTCCGACGTGGGCGAAACCGATGCGCCCACCCGCATTCGCGTCGGTTCACATCGTCCGATCGCCCGATATCTCGCGCCGCTGGGCGATGACGGCGCCGCGCAGATCGACGTGAGCCTGAGCGACGGGTGTCCGGAAACGCTCGCCACCGGAAACGCCGGCGACGTCTATCTCTGTCATCCGTTCCTGGTTCATGCCGCGCAGATCAACCGAGGCGCGGCGCCCCGCTTCATGGCTCAACCGCCCTTGTTTCAGCAGGAGCCGAACCGCCTCGATCGTACGGACGGCGACTATTCGCCCGTCGAACGCGCCATCCTCAAGGCGATCGGCGACGAGGCTTGAGCCCCTTCACCAGGCTCGCTCGCACCGGATCGCCACCGCCGCGCGCCCTCATCGCCAAGTCACAGAAGAATGGTGGACGCGACAGGGATTGAACCTGTGACCCCTACGATGTCAACGTAGTGCTCTCCCGCTGAGCTACGCGTCCGCCGTGGCGGCCCTGGACGCGGGGTCCGGGGCGGGAAGGCGCGGTCTATAACCCAGGGGGTTCCCGAACCGCAAGGGGCAAAAAGCGTGGCGCAGTCAGGCGGCGACCATGCGCTCGACTTCATTGACCAAGTCGCGCAGGTGCACGGGCTTGGACAGAACCTTGGCCTGGGGCGAGGCCTGGGCGGCGGTCAGGGCCACGGCGGCGAAGCCGGTGATGAACATGATGCGCAGGCCCGGCTGGCGGGCGGCGGCCACGCGGGCGACCTCGATGCCGTCGGCGCCCGGCATGACGATGTCGGTCAGCAACAGGTCGTAGGGCCCGTGCTCCAGCGCGTCGATGGCGTCGTCGCCGTTCTCGCAATCGATGACCTGGTGGCCGGCGCGCTCCAGGGCGCGCGTCAGGAAGCCGCGCAGGGAACCGTCGTCTTCCGCAAGAAGGATACGCGCCATGACCGAAGTCCTCGTCGAAAACAGGCGCGGACGCTAGCGGCGGAACGGTAAACCGCGCGTGAAAACCCGGCCGCCCCGCTATGCCGGCGGTGGAGAAACAGCCTATGGCGACAGGCATGAGCCCCCTTGGAGAGGTTTTTCGCATCAGCCGCCCGCCGCCCGGCGCGGCCTCGATCCCGCTGGTGTTCGCATCTCCACATTCGGGCGACGTCTATCCGCCCTGTCCGGCCGCGGCCGATGTGCCTGTGTCGAGCCTGCGAAGCGCGGAGGATGCGATGATGCACCGGCTGATCGACGCGGGTCCGACCCACGGCGCGGTGCTGATCGCCGCCGGCGTCGGCCGGTCCTTTGTGGACCTGAACCGCGATCCGGACGAGCTCGATCCCTTGGCGGTGGAGGGTGCGCGGGCGGAGCCCGTGTCCCCACGTGTGCGCGCCGGCTATGGCGTCATTCCCCGGCTGAGCGGCGACGGTCTGGCCCTGCATCGACGACGGCTGACGCGGGAGGAGGCGCAGGTGCGGCTGGACGGCGTGCACCGGCCCTATCACGCCGCCATCGCCGACCTGATGCAGCAGGCGAAGACGCGACATGGTCGAGCGGTCCTGATCGACTGGCATTCCATGCCCAGTCGCGCCGGCGACATGGACGTGGTGCTGGGCACGCGGCACGGCGCCGCCTGCGGATCGGCGCTCAGCCAACATCTGCGTAAGCTGATGGAGGCGCAGGGCTGGCGGGTGTCGCTGAACCACCCCTATGCAGGCGGTTACTCGACCCAGAAATGGGGACGCCCCGACGAGGGGTTCGAGGCGGTGCAGATCGAGATCAACCGTCGGCTCTACCTAAACGAGGACACTCTGGAGGCGTCGCCCGGCTATGGCGCGCTTGCAAACGCCTTGTCGCGGATCATCGCGGAGCTCTGCGGATCCTACCGCTGAGCCGCAGGAAAAAAAAGCCGCGCCAGACCGGCGCGGCTATGTAAAGTCTATAGGGAGGAAACGCCCAGGAAGGGCAAGACGCCCGAAGGCGTCGAGGAACAATCTAGGGACGCAGGCCCGATGCGTCAAGGCTGACCGCTGGTAAGTTATTCACGGTAAGTTACACGGTGCGACGAGACGACGCACGGAATGTGCGTCTTTCTGATGGTGTGACCGTTCACAGCGAAAAACTCGTCTACTCCAGCAGGCGGCGCGCCGCGCGAATGGCGCGGGCGGCGGGCGAGGCTTCCTGGCGCCACAGCAGAAGCGCAAATGCGGAGAACACGCCCGCCCCCAGCCACAGGGGTCCGAACAGCCAGGCCGCCGCCGCCAGGGCGAAATAATAGCCGCGCACGCCCTGGCTGAACGACGCCAGCGCCGGATTGATGAGATTGGCGGCCGCTTCGCCGAAGGCGATGTTTTCCCGGTCGTCCTCGGGCGCCGCGCCGATCAGGGCCAGGGTGTAGTTCAGCTGACGCAGCGCCCAGATGAAATCCAGGAACCCGCGCGCCAGGCAGATCAGCACCAGGGCCAGCTTGCCCTCCAGAAGGCGCAGCGGCACGTCCTCGGCCCCGACGGCGGCGAAGCCCTGCAGCCGGCTTTCGCCTCCAAACAGAATGCCGGCGACGGCGGCGATCAGCAGCAGGTTGGTGGAGGCGAAAAACGAGGCCGAGTTGATGGAATGGCCCATCAGCTGGCTGTCCACCAGACGCATCTCGCGGCGCCCCATGGTCTGCATCCAGACGCGGCGCACATGCAGCATGTCGTCGTTCAGCGACCCGCCCTTGCGGCCGATCAAGCCAAGCAGCGGGCCGTAGCCGAGCCAGCACAGAAAGAAGAGGGCCAGGGCGGCCCCGTCCAGAAAGGTCATGGCGTCATTCCTGCCGTGCGCCGGGCCGCCCCCGCAAGGGCCTGTGCAAAGCCCTGCTGCTTGCCCGCCGGCTTACGGCGTCCTATCACGCCAGCCGCTTTTCCGCTCAAGACATACAGCCAGGCAGACACCGCCATGAACATCGACGCCATTTCGGTCGGCCCCAAGCCTCCCTACGACATCCATGTCGTGATCGAAATTCCGGCCGGCGGCCTGCCGGTCAAGTACGAGATGGACAAGGCCTCGGGCGCCCTGTTCGTGGACCGGTTCCTGAACACGGCCATGTACTATCCGGGCAATTACGGCTTCATCCCGCATACCCTGGCGGACGACGGCGACCCGTGCGACGTGATCGTGATCAACCCGACGCCGGTGGTGCCGGGCGCAGTGATCCGCGCGCGTCCGATCGGCGTGCTGCTGATGGAAGACGAGGCCGGCCGCGACGAGAAGATCCTGGCCGTGCCGGTCGACAAGCTGAACCCCTACTATTCGGATATCCAGAGCTATACCCAGCTGCCCAAGATCCTGATCGAGCAGATCGAGCACTTCTTCACACGCTACAAGGACCTGGAAAAGGGCAAGATGGTCCGCGTCGACAAATGGGCCGAGGCCGACAAGGCCGCCGAGCTGATCGAGATCGGCATGAAGGCCCACGAGGAAGCCAAGGCCAAGGGCGAAAAGACGCTTTGAACCGCAACAGAAGCCACTCTCCCTCCCCGGTCGGGGAGGGTGGCCGCGAAGCGGCCGGGTGGGGGCGGCGAGGCGATAGCCCACAGGCCTGAATCTGTGTCGTCTGGCCCCTCCTACCCGGTCTCGCCTGCGGCTTGACCTCCCTCCCCGGTCGGGGAGGGAGAACAGACGTCGCATCCTCTCCCGCTTCGTCCGCGCTGCTCCTATGTGCGGGGCATGACAGACCTTTCCCCCCGCGAGATCGTCTCCGAGCTCGATCGCTTCATTGTCGGCCAGGACGACGCCAAGCGCGCCGTGGCCGTGGCGCTGAGGAACCGCTGGCGCAGGAAGCGCGTGCCGGAGGACCTGCGCGACGAGGTCACGCCCAAGAACATCCTGATGATCGGACCCACGGGCGTCGGCAAGACCGAGATCGCCCGGCGGCTGGCGCGGCTGGCCGGCTCGCCCTTCCTCAAGGTCGAGGCCACCAAGTTCACCGAGGTCGGCTATGTCGGCCGCGACGTGGACCAGATCATGCGCGACCTGGTCGAAAGCGCCCTTGTCATGGTGCGCGACAAGCGTCGGGTCGAGGTGCGCGCTCGGGCCGAGGCCGCCGCAGAGAACCGCATCCTCGACGCCCTGGTCGGACCGGGCGCCGGTCAGGCCACGCGCGACGCCTTTCGGACGCGCCTGCGCGCCGGCGAACTGGACGACAAGGAAATCGAGGTCGCGCTTTCCGACACCGCCTCGCCGATCCAGGGGCTGGACATCCCCGGCGGTCAGGTCGGCCTGCTGAACCTGTCGGAGATGCTGGGCAAGATGGGTGGCGGGCGCACCAAGACGGTTCGCCTGACCGTGCGCGACGCGACCGGTCCCCTGACCACCGAGGAAGGCGACAAGCTTCTGGATCAGGACAGCCTGACCAAGGAAGCCCTGCTGCTGGCCGAGAACGAGGGCATCGTCTTCCTGGACGAGATCGACAAGGTGGCCGGCCGTCAGGACCGCGGCGGTGCGGACGTCAGCCGCGAGGGCGTTCAGCGCGACCTGCTGCCGCTGATCGAGGGCACCACCGTCTCGACCAAATACGGGCCGGTAAAGACCGACCACGTGCTGTTCATCGCCTCGGGCGCGTTCCACGTCGCCAAGCCCTCGGACCTGCTGCCCGAGCTTCAGGGCCGGCTGCCGATCCGGGTGGAGCTGAAGGCCCTGACACGCGACGACTTCAAGCGCATCCTGACCGAGCCCGAGGCCAATCTGATCCGCCAGAACCAGGCGCTGCTGGCCACCGAAGAGGTGACCCTGACCTTTACCGACGATGCGGTGGAGGCGCTGGCGGACGCAGCGGTGGCGGCCAACTCCGCGGTCGAGAACATCGGCGCACGCCGGCTGCAGACCGTGCTGGAGCGGGTGCTGGAGGAAACCAGCTTTCGCGCCTCCGACCTGTCTGGCCAGACGATCGCCTTCGACGGCGACGCGGTGCGCGAAAAGGTCGGCAACCTCGCCAGAAACGCCGACCTCTCGAGATTCATCCTCTAAGGTCGCTCTCGCCTCTCGCTCTCCGTCATCCTTAGGCCTTGTGCCTAGGATCAGAGACTCCGGCCTCCGGCATGAACCGGCCCGGGCGCTCGGCCGCACCGGGAGTCTGGATCCTCGCCACAAGGGCGAGGATGACGGGAGAGGCGTAGGCTCAGTCCATCAGCTGCTGGGCCAGGTAGACGTAGTGCCGAGCCCAGCGGCGAGCGTTGGCGACCGGATCGGCGTCGTTGGAGTGGCCGCCGGCCGTGTCCTCGAAATACAGGTGGTCGTGGCCCTGCTCGCCCAGGCGCGCGGCGAACTTGCGGGCATGGCCGGGATGCACCCGATCATCGCGCGTGTTGGTGGTGATGTAGACGCGCGGATAGTCCACGTCGGGCCGCAGCTGCTGATAGGCCGAGTATTTCGCGATCCAGGCCGCCTCTTCCGGGATGCGCGGGTCGCCGTATTCGCCGATCCACGACGCGCCGGCCGGCAGCTCGTGATAGCGCAGCATGTCGATCAGCGGGCTTTCGATCACCGCCGCGTTGAACAGCTCCGGATGCTGGGTGATCGATACGCTGGTCAGCACCCCGCCGTTCGAGCGACCATAGATGCCCAGGCGACGCGGCGAGGTAATGCCCCGTTGTTGCAGGTCGCGCGCAACGGCGGCGAAATCGTCGAACGCCTTTTGCCGCTCGCCGTCGAGCGCCGCCTGGTGCCAGTCCGGCCCGAACTCGCCGCCGCCCCGGATGTTGGCCTGGACGAAGACGCCGCCGTTCTCCAGCCACAGCTTGCCCATCTCGGGCTTGTAGGCCGGGTTCAGGCTGACCTGGAAACCGCCATAGCCGAACAGGATCGTCGGCGCCGATCCGTCCATCGCCAGGTCTCGCGGACGGGTGATGAAATAGGGGATCTTGGTCCCATCGCTCGACGTCGCCTCGAACTGCTCCACCACATGGGTCGAGGCATCGAACTTGGCGGGCGCTGATTTCAGCTCGGCCAGGGAGGCTTCGCCGGCATCCGCCAGGCTCAGCGTCTGGGGCGTCAGGAAGCCTTGGAAGGAGACAAACGCCTCGTCGCGCGCCTTGGATGAGTCGCCCAGTCCGACGGCGACATTGGCGGGCACATCGACAGAGGCTCCGCCCCAAACCGGCTTGCCGTCCCGTTCAAAGGCGAAGCGGGTCAGCCGGCCCGCCACGTTGTCGGACAATGCGACCAGCACCGCGTCGCTCATCACCGCGACAGACTGCAGAGACTGCCGTGCTTCCGGCGTGAACAGGGTCTCTGGGTCTGTATCGGGATAAAGACCGCCCGAGCCGCGCGCCAGCTCGTCCATGGAAACCGCCAGCAGCGAGCCCGCCGCCACGTCACGTCCGCCCCAGCGCCATGCCTCGTCGTTGGACAGGATCAAGCGATCGCCGATCGCGCCATACACCGACACCCGCGCCGGGGCCGCCAGCTTCACCGGCTTGCCGTCCACCAGCCGCCAGGTCTCGGATCTGAAGGTGTCCAAGGGGCGGGTGATGATGACCGCCAGCACCTGGCCGTCCTTGTCGCGATAGACCGAGGGGCTGACGCCATAGCCGCCGTCGCCCTGCTCGCCGCGATAGACTTCGGTCGCGTCCGCCAGCGACTGCCCGCGCTCCAGCGTCTTGACGATGAAGGGATAGCCCGACTCCGTCATCGTACCGGCGCCGAAGTCGGTCGCCACCAGAAGCGTGTCGCGGTCCAGCCATTCGATCCGGTGCTTGCCTTCGGGCAGGACGAAGCCGTTCCCAGAATCCGGAGTGAGGAACGCCTTGGACGCCACGTCGAACTCGCGCACCACCACCGCGTCCTTGCCGCCGTCCGACAGCATGATCAGGCAGCGGTCGTCGTCCGGCGCCAGGCAGCTTGCGCCCTTGAACACCCAGTCGCGCCCTTCGGCCTTCGCCAGGGCGTCGATGTCGATCAGCGTCTCCCACCGGGGCGCCTCGGTGCGGTAGCTGTCCAGCGTCGTGCGCCGCCACACGCCCTTGGGGTTGGTCGCATCCTGCCAGAAGTTGCCGATGCCATCGCCGAGGAAGCTCGGCTGCGGAATGCGGTCTGTGGCCGTAAGGATCGCCTCGGCCTGCTGCCGGAACGGCTCGTAGCGACGGTCGCCGGTGAGGGTCGCCAGCGCCTTGCGGTTCTCCTCGGCCACGAACGCCATGGCCTCGGCGCCGTCCACCTCTTCCAGCGCCAGATGGTCGTCGGCGGCCTTGACGCCTTCTACCGTCAGATCGCGCGGATAGTGCGGCGGCGGCGTGGTCGCTGGCGCGGACGAGGCGGCGGCGGGCGCCTGGGCGAAGGCGGCGGGCGCCGCGGCCAGCAACAGCGCCGGAAGGGCGGCGGACAGGATCAGGTGACGCATGGCTCGACTTTCCGCTCATCCCCGCGAAGGCGGGGACCCAGACCTTTGGGCGTTCGGCGTCGCCCGTTCCTAACCGACCCCGATCCCAGGCGCCGATGCTCGCGAAAGCACTGGGTCCCCGCCTTCGCGGGGATGAGCGGGCCTAGATGTCTACTCCTGCGCCGGCGTGTCCATCAGCCGGCGCGACAGATAGGTGTACTCCAGCGCCAGCCGACGAGCGGTCTCGCGCAGGTTCGCGCCCGCCGCATGGCCGCCGTCGGTGTTCTCGTAGAACAGCACCGGATAGCCCAGATCTTCCAGCCGCGCCGCCGCCTTGCGGGCGTGGCCGGGGTGGACGCGGTCGTCCTTGGTCGAGGTGTGGATGAACACCTCCGGATAGGGCTGGCCCGCCCGCAGCGCCTGATAGGGCGAATAGCGTTCGATCCAGGCGCGCTCCTCCGGGACGTCGGGGTTTCCGTACTCGCCGATCCAGCTGGCGCCGGCCAGAAGCTTGTGGAAGCGCAGCATGTCGAACAGCGGCACCTGGATCACCGCGCCGTTGATCAGGTCCGGCCGTTGGGTCAGCATCGCCCCCATGAACAGTCCGCCCTGCGAGCCGCCCATGATCGCCAGCTTGGGCTGGGAGGTGATGCGCCGCGCGGTCAGGTCCAGCGCCACGGCCTGGAAGTCCTCGTGCGCCCGCTGGCGGTTCTCCTGCAGCGCCGCATCGTGCCAGCGCGGCCCGAACTCGCCGCCGCCGCGCGTGTTGGCGATCACATAGACCCCGCCCCGCTCCAGCCACAGCTTGCCGACCGTCGGCGAATAGCCGGGCAGCAGCGAGCTCTGGAACCCGCCATAGCCATAAAGCAGCGTCGGGTTGGAGCCGTCCAACGCGATGTCCGCCTTGTGCACCACGAAATAGGGGATCATCGTCCCGTCGGCCGAGCGGGCCTCGTACTGGTCCACCGTCATGCCGGCGGCGTCGAACTTGGCCGGCGTGGACTTGACCTGTTCGACCGCGCCGGTCGCGGCGTCGGCCAGATACAGGCTGGACGGGTTCAGATAGCCCGAGACGCTGACGAAGACGCGGTCGTCCGCCTCAGACGCCGAGCCGACCCCCACCGAGACGTTCTGCGGCAGCTCAAGCGTGCTGTAGGCCCACTCGCCCTCGCCCGGCGTATAGACGCGCACCGCGCCCTTCACATTCTCGAACAGGGCGACGATCAGGCGGTTGCGGCTGGCGGTGATCCCCTCCACCGCCTGGCGCTCGGTCGGGCGCAGCACCAGCTGGGCCTGCACCGTGGGATCGGCCATCCAGCCCTTCAGCGGATAGGCGATCACGTCCCCCGACTGGAACGTCTGGCCCGAGGGCGCGGTCCAGTCTTCCTTGGTGGTGAACACCAGCCGGCCGTCCACCAGGGCGTCGATGTCCGACTTGGCCGGCAGGCTGAGCTTGGTCAGCTTGCCGTCGTTGCCCAGGCTGAAGACCTCGCTGGAGTAGAAATCCACCGCGCGGGTGATCAGCGTCGCCTGGATGTTTCCGTCGGCGTCGCGCAGGGTCGAGCCCTGCACCGACACGTCGGTCGGCTGGCCGGTGAAGATCGTCTCGGCCTGCTCCATCGGCTGGCCGCGCTTCATCCGCTTGACCACCATCGGGTAGCCCGAGTTGGTCAGGCTGCCTTCGCCGAAGTCGCGCGCGATCAGCAGGGTGTCCGCATCGATCCAGGCGGCGTTCCCCTTGGATTCCGGCAGCACGATCCCGCCATCGACGAACGTCTTGGTCTCGGCGTCGAACTCGCGCAGCGTCACCGCGTCCTTGCCGCCGTCCGACAGCGACACTAGGCACAGCCGCTCGTCCGGCTGCAGGCAGTTGACGCCCTTGTAGACCCAGTTCTTGCCCTCGGCCGCGGCCAGGGCGTCGATGTCGAGGATCGTCTCCCACTCGGGCGCCTGGGTGCGATAGCTGTTCACCGTGGTCTGGCGCCACACGCCGCGCACATGCTGGGCGTCCTGCCAGAAGTTCCTCAGGCTTCCATCGCGGTTGAAGCCGACGCCCGGGATGCGGTCGCGCGCCTGGACGATCTCCAGCGCCTGCTGGTGCAGCGGCTCGTAGCGGGCGTCGGCCTGCAGCACGCCCAGCGACTTTTCATTGTGTTCGCGCACCCACTGCATGGCGCGCTCGCCCTCGACCTCTTCCAGCCACAGATAGGGGTCGGTCGCATCCGACGTAGCGAAGGCGGCCGGCACGGACGAGGAAGGGGATGCGACTTGCGCCATGGCGAGGCTCGACAGCGAGGTGGAGGCGAGCAGCGCGGCGAACGCTGCGGCGGAGGTGCGGATCATGTGCGTCTTTCCCCGAAGATCTGGCACGCACCTTAACCGTCGGACTTCGCTCCACAAGCCGCGCGCGCCTTGTCTCGCCATTTTGTCACATGACGGCCGGGCTCAGTCCTCGTCCGGGATGCACAGCAGGTTGCCGCAAGCCTTGCAGTGGACCGCGTCCGGGTCATGCGTCTGCAGGCCGCATCGGTCGCAAGGGTACCGCACCTTGTTCGGCTTGATCACCGTCTGCGCCACCCGCAGAAACAGGGTGATCCCCGTCAACATGATGACGATGGACAACAGCTTGCCGACCGAACCCGGCAGGGTCACGTCGCCAAAGCCCGTCGTGGTCAGCGCCGCCACGGTGAAATACAGCGCGTCCACATAGCCGGCGATGCCGTCGTGTCCGCGAAAGAAGGCGTAGACGAAGCCCGTAGCCACAAAGACGAAGGTGACCAGTCCGGCCAGCGCACGCACGACGCCCTCGACCCGCGTGTCGTCGAAGCGGTGGCCCACGGTGCGCCAGAAGAAGTCGGAGTTCAGCACCGTCCAGATGCGCAGCAGCCGCAGGAAGCCGAGGTTGGCCGCCCAGGCAGGCACCAGCAGCGTCAGCAGGATGAACAGGTCCATCCACACGATCGGCCGCTTCAGCCAGTCCTTCCAGTCGGAATAGGCCCAGGCCCGCGCCGCCAGGTCCAGCGCCAGCAGGGTCGCCACGAAATAGTCCGCGACATAAAAGGCCCATCCCGCCTCGCGCAGGATCGGCGCGGCCAGAAAGAAGCCGATGATCAGCACGTCGATGACGATCACCGCCATGCGGAACCGCACGGCCGGCGGCTGGGAGCCGTGATAGAGATAGCGCACCCGCGCCCGCAGGCGCAGGCCCTCGCCGTTCCTTGGGGTCGGCTTTCCAGACTTCACGCGGTTCTCCGAAAGCGCGGGCGGCGCTATAGGACGGGCATGACACGCCCCTTCGTCAAGATGAACGGCGCCGGCAACGATTTCGTCGTGGTCAATGCGCTGGAAACGCCGTTTGCGCCGACCGAGGAGCAGGTGCGGACGCTCGCCGACCGCTCGACCGGCGAAGGCTTTGACCAGCTGATCGCCATCGAGCCCTCGACCACGGCCGACGCCTTCATGCGGGTGTGGAACGCCGACGGCTCCCTGGTGCAGACCTGCGGCAACGCCCTGCGCTGCGTCGGCTGGCTGCTGATGCAGGCGAACAGCTCGGACCGCGTGAAGATCGACACCTTGGGCGGCCCCACCGTCGCCACGCGCGCTGGCGATCGGCGCGTCACCGTGGACATGGGCGAACCCCGCCTCGACTGGACGGACGTGCCGCTGGCCGAGGAGATGGACACACGCGGCATCGAGCTTCAGGTCGGGCCGATCGACGATCCGGTGCTGCACACGCCGGGCGCCGTCTCCATGGGCAATCCGCACGTCGTCTTCTTCACCGACCGGCAGGACGACGGCTTCATCACCGGCTCGGGCTCGCTGGTCGAGCACCACCCGCTGTTCCCTGAAGGGGTCAACGTCGGCTTTGCTAACATTCTGGAGCGCGACCACATCCGCCTGCGGGTTTGGGAGCGCGGGGCCGGCCTGACCCAGGCCTGCGGCACCGGCGCCTGCGCCGCGCTGGTCGCCAGCGCCCGGCGCGGCCTGGTGAACCGCAAGGCGCGCGTCACTGTGGATGGCGGCGAGTTGCTCATCGATTGGGACGAGGCGTCCGGCCACGTCTTCATGACTGGCCCCGTCGAGATCGAACGCACGGGAACGCTCGCGCTCTGAAGCTGGAAAGGCCGAGCTGAGGCCGCCGTCTGACCGCACGATGTTCCGTCGGGTAAACTGTTGTTACGGCCGGCGGGCGGTTCTAGGACTGGCGGACACCCGCCGCCGACGCCTGGACGACCGATGCCCGACCTGACCGACAAGCAGACCTTTTCCGACAACGAGGCGCTGGAATTTCACCGCGTGCCCACGCCGGGCAAGATCTCCATGGCGCCGACCAAGCCGATGGCGACGCAGCGCGACCTGTCGCTGGCCTATTCGCCGGGCGTGGCCGTGCCGGTGCTGGCCATCGCCGCCGATCCGGACAAGGCCTACGACTACACCGCCAAGGGCAACATGGTGGCGGTGATCTCCAACGGCACGGCGATCCTTGGCCTTGGCAACCTCGGCCACATGGCGTCCAAGCCGGTGATGGAAGGCAAGTCGGTGCTGTTCAAGCGCTTCGCCGACGTGGACAGCTTCGACGTCGAGGTGAAGACCACCGACCCGGCCGAGTTCGTCACCGTGGTCAAGAACATCGGCGACACCTGGGGCGGCATCAATCTGGAGGACATCAAGTCCCCCGAATGCTTCGTGATCGAAAGCGAGCTTCAGGACCTGCTGGACATCCCGGTCTTCCATGACGACCAGCACGGCACCGCGATCATCTCCACCGCCGGCCTGATCAACGCCTGCCATGTCGCCGGCAAGAAGCTGGAGGAGGTCAAGGTTGTGCTGGCGGGGGCGGGCGCCGCCGGCCTGTCCTCCATCGCCCTGATGAAGGCGGCGGGGGTGAAGGCGGAGAACACCGTCATCGTCGATCGCGACGGCGTGGTCTTCAAGGGCCGCGACCACGGCATGGACCAGTGGAAGGCCGCCCACGCCACCGACACGCCGCACCGCACCTTGGCAGAGGCCATGGTCGGCGCCGACGTGGTGCTGGGCCTGTCGGCCAAGGGCGCCATCACCACCGAGATGGTGGCCTCCATGGCGCCGCGCCCGATCATCTTCGCCATGGCCAATCCCGATCCGGAGATCACCCCGGAAGACGTGATGAGCGTGCGCTCGGACGCCATCATCGCCACGGGGCGGTCCGACTACGTCAACCAGGTCAACAACGTCCTGGCCTTCCCCTATCTGTTCCGGGGCGCGCTGGACGTGCGCGCGCGGCGGGTGAATCACGAGATGAAGGTCGCCTGCGCCCGCGCGCTGGCGGCGCTCGCCCGCGAGGACGTGCCGGACGAGGTCGCCGCCGCCTATCGCGGCCGCAAGCTCAAGTTCGGCCCCGACTACATCATCCCGACGCCGTTCGATCCGCGCCTGATCTGGTACATCCCGCCGTTCGTCGCCCAGGCGGCGATGGACACGGGCGTGGCGCGCCAGCCGATCCCGGACATGGACGCCTATCGCACCGAGCTGCGCTCGCGCGTCGATCCGTCGGCGGCCCTGATGCAGAAGATTTCCTCGGCCGTGCGCAGCGGGCCCAACAAGCGGGTGGTCTTCGCCGAGGGCGAGGAGCCGGCCGTGATCCGCGCCGCCTGGGGCTTCAAACAGGCCGAGCTGGGCACGCCCGTGCTGGTGGGGCGCGAAGACCTGATCCGCCAGAACGCCCAGGAAGCCGGGCTCAACTTCGACGAACTCGGCATCGAGATCACCAACGCCCGCGTGTCCGGCCGCAACGTCGAATACACCGACTGGCTGTACGAAAAGCTTCAGCGTCGTGGTTATCTGCGCCGCGACGTGCAGCGGATGATCAATCAGGACCGCAACTACTTCGGCGCGACCCTGGTGGCCCAGGGCGAGGCCGACGCCATGGTCACGGGCGTCACCCGCAACTTCAACATGGCGCTGCGCGAGGTTCAGCGCGTGCTGGAGGTCAAGGAGACACTGATCGGCCTGTCGATCCTCTTGGCCAAAGGCCGCACCCTGTTCGTGGCCGACACCTCGATCCATGAGCTGCCCGACGCCTGCGACCTGGCCGAGATCGCCATCCAGGCGGCGGCCTCGGTGCGGCGGCTGGGTCGCAATCCGCGCGTGGCCTTTCTGTCCTATTCGACCTTCGGCAACCCGCCGGGTGACCGGGGCGAAAAGGTGCGCGAGGCCATCCGCATCCTGGACCGTCGCGGCGTCGACTTCGAATACGAAGGCGAAATGCCGCCCGAGATCGCGCTCGACCCTAAGGGTCACCCCGCCTATGCCTTCAACCGGCTCAGCAAGCCGGCCAACATCCTGGTCATGCCCGCGATCCACTCGGCCGCCATATCCACCAAGCTGGTGCAGGCGCTGGGCGGCGCGACCGTGATCGGGCCGCTGCTGGTCGGTTTGGAGAAATCGGTGCAGATCGTGCCTCTGGGCGCCTCGGTCAGCGAGATCATCACCGCCGCCACCTTCGCCGCCTATCACGAAGGCCCCGTGTTCCACGGCGAGGGCGTGTCATCGGCGCCCAAGCCGCCAGCGCCGTTCATCGAGGACTGAGCCGAAGCGGCTTGAGGCGGCGGGGTCCGGCTGGCACGGTCGGCCAATGACCGACGCCGCCCCGCCGTTTCCGCCCACAGCGCCTCCGCCCCGCCGCGTGGCGTCCGGCCTTTATCTGGTCGCTACGCCGATCGGGAACCTGCGCGACATCACCCTGCGCGCGCTGGACGTGCTTCAGGCGGCCGACCTGGTGCTGGCGGAGGACACCCGCGTCACCGCCAAGCTGCTGCAGGCCTATGGGCTGAAGGCGCGGCTGGAACGCTGCGACGATCATGCCTCGGCGCGTGCGGCTGAGATCGCCGTCGAGCGGCTGCAGGCCGGCGAGGTCGTGGCCTTGGTATCAGACGCGGGCACCCCGATGGTCAGCGACCCCGGCTTCGTGGTCGCCCGCGCCGCGATCACCGCCGACCTGCCCGTCCATCCGATCCCCGGCCCGTCCAGCCTGCTCGCGGCCCTGTGCATCGCCGGCCTGCCTGCCGACCGCGTGCTGTTCGCCGGCTTCCTGCCGCCCAAGTCCGCCGCCCGCCGCACCCTGCTGGAAAGCCTGAAGGGGCCGGGCCAGACCCTGGTCTTCTTCGAAAGCGGTCCGCGCCTGGCCGACAGCCTCAAGGACATGGCCGCCGTGCTGGGCTCCCGCCCCGCCGCCGTCGCCCGCGAGCTGACCAAGCTGTACGAAGAGTGCGTGCGCGGCGCGCTGGACGTCCTCGCCGTCGATCCGCGCCTGCAGTCGCCCAAGGGCGAGATCGTCGTGGTGGTGGCGCCCGGCGCGGCCGAGGTCGTGTCGGAGGCCGACGCCGATGCGGCTCTGGCCGAGGCCCTGACGCGCCTGCCGCCGGGCGAGGCTGCGTCCGAAGTCTCCCGCGCCCTCGATCTGCCGCGCAAGGCCCTCTATCGCCGCGCGCTGGAGATGCAGGGACGGTGAAGCCGGAACGGCTTCGTCCGAATGCGCCCGCACGGACGGCAAAGCGGCCGTGGCGCCAGGCCTTGGGCGGTCGCGCGCACCGGCAGGGGCACGGCGCCGAGTGGATCGCCGCCGCCTGGCTGATGCTGAAGGGCTATCAGGTCCTCGGCTTTCGCCTGAAGACCCGCGCGGGCGAGATCGACCTGCTGGTCCGACGCGGCTCCGTCCTGGCGGTGGTCGAGGTCAAGCGACGCCGCTCGATGGTCGAGGCGCAGGCCGCACTCGCCGCCGACCAATACGCCCGCCTCCTCGCGGCGGGCGAGGCCGCGATGCGTCATCGGCCGGCTTTAAAAGACCTGCGGTTGCGAATCGATATGGTGGCGCTGGCTCCCGGCCGTTTTCCAAGGCATCTTTGTGGCGTTGACCGCTCCGCGCCCGGAGACCGGAGGATCAGGTGACGCGAGAGGAAGCCGAGGACACGCTGACGCAAGCCGGTCCATGCGAGGACGGCGACTTTCCGCTTCTGGAAGCGGCCATTGCCTGCGCCATCCACGACTATCCGTTCCGCGATTGCGAGCCGGTGCGGGTTCTGGCCCGCAACGCCGGCGAACGGCTGAAGGAGCGGATCGGCGGCGAAAGTCCCGACGACGCCCTGGCCGAAACCATGGCCGCCGACCTTCGGCTCAACGGCGACCTGCTCAGCTACGACCATCCCTGCAATACCGACATCATCGATGTGGCGGAGCGCCGGCGTGGCCTGTCGGCCGCCCTGGCCATCTTCTATCTCGACGCGGCGCGACGCGCGGGGCTTCAGGCGGCGGGCGTCGATTTTCCGGGCCACTTCCTGATGCGGGTTGAGACGCCGGACGGGCCGGTCGCCCTGGATCCGTTCAGCCAGGGCCGTCTGGTTCTGCCCAGCGAGCTGACGCGGCGCGCGCTGCGGGCGGGCCTGACGCCGCACGTGGCCGACCGGCTGGACCTGTTGATGGCGCCGGTCAGCGACCGCCACGCCCTGATCCGCCTTCAGAACGTGCTGTTCAGCCGCGCCATCAAGGCTTCGGATTATGAGGCGGCCGAACGGGCGGCCCTGCGACGCGCCCTGCTGGACCCGACCGACCACCGGCCGTGGCTGGATGTCGCGGCCGCGCGCGAGAAACAAGGCGCGCTCGCTGGCGCGCTGGACGCGCTGTCGCGCGCCCGCAGCCTGGACGGCCCGGCCGAGGCCCTGCGCTCCACCAGCTTCGATCGCGTGCGGATGCAGCTGAACTGACGCATCCGGTTCACCGGCGGCTTCGTAAATAGCTCAAGCATTTCGCTGGGTTGCCTCGCACTGGAACGGCCTTGTTCATGTCCCGTTCAACTACAAAGCGCGATCATTGGTCGCTTAGGAGATCATCCATGAAAACCCCCTCGCTGAAGACCCTCGCGCTGGTTGCGACGGCGGGCCTGACGCTCGCCGCCTGCGCCACCGCGACCCCCTATCAACCCGCCGGCTTCAACGGCCAGCGCAACGGCTATGCCGAGCAGCGGCTGGAGAGCAACCGCTTCCGCGTCAGCTTCTCGGGCAATTCCCTGACCTCGCGCGAGCAGGTCGAGATGAGCCTGTTGCTGCGCTCGGCCGAAGTGGCGGCTGAGAACGGCTACGACTGGTTCGCCACGGTGAACCGCGCCACCGAACGCGACACCCGCTTCTACACCACGCCCGACCCCTTCTATAACCGCTACTACGGCCCGGCGCGGGGTCCGTACTGGAGCCCGTCCTGGCGGTTCTATCGCAGCGGCTTCTGGAGCCCGTGGGGTCCGACCTGGGGCAACGACTTCGACATCCGTCAGGTCGACCGCTACGAGGCCAACGCCGAGATCATCCTCGGCCGCGGTCCCAAGCCCGCCGGCGATCCCAACGCCTTTGACGCCCGCGAGGTGATCCAGAACCTGGCCCCGCGCGTGACGCGTCCGTCGTAAGGATTGTCTCCTCCCCGTCGTCTCGCGATGGGGAGGGGGACCGCCCGCGCAGCGGGGGTGGAGGGGTTCCTGAGGTCTCACAACCCCTCCGTCACGGCGCAAGTGCGCCGCGCCACCTCCCCACATGTGGGGAGGTGAGCTCAACTTTGTCCTCAGCCGACGCGCGGCGTCTTCAGCCGGCGCTTGTTGGCGTGGCTGGCGGGCGCCTGGCCCATGGCTTCGGGCAGTTCGCCCTTGAAGTAGAACCGCTGCCACGCCTCCTTGGCCGCATCGGGGTCGCCGGAGGCCAGTCGGTTGTTGAAGTCGGTGCGCTGGCGGTTCCAGGCCTCGAACTGATCCCGCATCGTCGGGTTGGAATCCAGGCTGCGGATCACCGGCTGAAACTGCTCGACCTTCTTGTGCTCGATCAGGTTGATGAAGCAGAAGGGCTCGCCCTTTTCGAACTTCACCCGCCCCGGCCGCGTGAAGATCCAGTTCATGGTGAAGGGGAACGGCAGCCAGTCGGTCTCGATCAGGCCGACCAACGGCTGAATGCCGTCCTTCACATGATTGGGCGACCCCGAGCACATCATCCCCCAGCCCGGCGGCGTGCGGAACAGATACTGCGGATGCATCGTCAGCACCCCGCGCGAGAAGTGCGAGGTGACGAAGTGATCCAGCTCCGGCTGGGGCCGGTCGGGCGTGATCGTGATGTCTTCCTGACGCGGCCCGCCGGTCCACTCGGCGGCGAAGCCGAACGGGCACAGGATTTCCCACCCCGTGGTGTTGGCCATGTTCAGCGGCAGGCAGCGATAGGGATGCCGGCTGGCGAAGGCGTCCATCCAGTTGCGTGACTGGCGGCCGGGCACCAGGTCCGGCGGCCGCGCCGACATCGGATAGCACTCCAGTTCCAACGGGCGATTTTGAACGCTAGTGACCATGCAGCCTTCGTAACGCGCCGCTGATGACCGCTCAACCGATCCCCGCCCCCTTGTTCGACCGCACGGCGCTTGAAGCCTGGCTCCACGACCACGCCATTCCCTTCCAAACCACCGAACACCCGGCCGTGTTCCGCGTCGAGGAAGGGCTGGACCTCAAGGCCGCCCTGCCCGGCGCCCACACCAAGAACCTGTTCCTGAAGGACAAGACCGGTCGCCTCTGGCTGATCTCGGCGCGGCAGGACACCACCATCGACCTGAAGCGAACGCCCGCCGCCATCGGATCGGACCGCCTGTCGTTCGCAAACGAAGCCCTGATGTACGAGACCCTCGGCGTTCGTCCCGGCTCGGTCACGGCGCTCGGCCTGATCAACGACGCGGACGCCCGCGTGACCTTTGTGCTCGACCAACGCCTGTGGGAAGCCGACACTATCAACTTCCACCCGCTGACCAACACCGCCACCACCGCCCTGACCAAGGACGCCTTTAGACGCATCCTGAGGCTGCTGCGCCGGGAGCCGATCGTGGTGGACTTCACCGCTCTGACTGGGTGAGCGTCGTCGGAACGCTGTCTCAGTGGGACGCCGAAAAGCCGCCCAATGCGCCCTCCAGCTCCCGCTGCGAATAGGGCTTGGACAGAAAGACGCTGCGAGCCGGGATCAGGTCGGCGGCCGGAGTCATGGCGCCGGAGGTCAGGATGATCTCGATCGGGGGCCAGCGGTCGCGGATCGCGGCGGCCAGCAACATGCCGTTCATGCCGCCCGGCATGTCGATGTCGGTGAAGACGATGCGGATTTCGGTACGCGCCTCGAGAATGGCGACAGCCTCGATGGCGTTGTGCGCCTCGACCGCCGTGTAGCCGGCCTCTTCGACCATATCGACGGCGGTCATGCGCAGAATGGGTTCGTCCTCGACCACCAGGACCAGGGGCCGGTCGGTCGGTGTCTTCCGATCGTCCACGCTACTTCTCCAGAAGACTGTCGGCTGTCGCGGTGAAGATCACGACGAGGCCATCCGGATCGTAATGCGTTTCGACGCCGCCCGATCCCGCCAGGCCGCCGCTTATCAGCTTGGAGCCGAAGCTCTTTTTCTCGGGCGAGATCACGGTCGGCCCGCCGCGTTCGCGCCATTCGAGCCGCACCTGCTCACCGTCCAGGCGCCAACTCACCGCTACCCGGCCCGCGCCGCCGCTCCAGGCGCCGTGCTTGATGGCGTTGGTCGCCAGCTCGTGAAAAACCAGGGACACATTCTGCGCCACCCGCGCCGAGACCTTGAGCGGAGGGCCCTCCAGGTCATAGCCGGCTCGGTCGGTCAGCTTGGCCAGGGCCGCGTCGATCAGCGACTCCAGGTCGGCCGACGTCCAGTCTTGCCGATGCAGAACGTCATGGGCGCTGGCGAGCGCCTGCAGCCGTTGCTCGAACCCGCTGACCGCCGCTTTATCCGAAACCCCTCGCAGGCTCTGCTTGGCGATGGCCAGCACCACCGACAGCGTGTTCTTCAGCCGGTGCATCGTCTCGCCCATCATCAGGGCGCCGTTGCGCTCGGCCGCGATCCGGTCGGTCGTCTCCACGGCGATGTCGAGCATGCCCATGATCCGGTCGCCGTCCCGCAGAGGGTTGTAGGAAAACGTCCAGTAGGTGTCCTCGGGATAACCGTTGCGGGTCATCACCAGGTGCATGTCTTCCATGTAGACGCGCTCGCCCGCGGTCGCCTTCTCCACCAGCGGGCGGATGTCGTCCCAGACGTCGTGCCAGACCTCGTTGATCGGCTTGCCCAGCGCGTCAGGGTGTCGCTTTCCGAGGAAAGGGATATAGGCCGCGTTGTAGATGAACGTCTGCTCGGGTCCCCAGGTCGCGCAGGTGGCGAATCCCGTCCCCATCATGATGTCATAGGTGGTGCGCAGCGCATCCGACCAACCAGACCGGGGCCCCAGAGGCGTCGTGGCCCAGTCGAACTCTTCGATGATCTGAGGCATTCCCTTTGGGGCCAACTCCAAGCCTATGGCCGCCTACCACGCGCGCCGGACCCCTTCAACGCCGGGCCGCTTGTCAGCGTTGCAGCAGCAGCGGGACGCCCTACAGCTTGGTCCGCAGCGACCACAGCTCGGGGAAGCAGCGGCGGGTCAGGGTGGACGCCAGATAGCCCACGCCGTCGGTGCCGCCGGTGCCGCGGCGGCGGCCGATGATGCGCTCGACCGTCACCACATGCTTGTGCCGCCAGGTCAGCAGGGCGTCGTCGAGATCGACCAGCTTCTCCGCCAGCTGGTACAGCGCCCACCAGCGGTCAGTGTCGCGATAGACCTCCAGCCAGGCGGCCTCCACGCCGTCGGAAGGCTCATAGGGTCGGCTGACATCGCGGTTCAGCACGTCGTCCGGCACGGGCAGGCCGGCGGCCGACAGCTGATGCAGGGCATCGTCGTAAAGGCTGGGCTGATCGAGCGCCGACTTCAGGGCGGCGTGCGCCTCGGGCCGTTCCTCGTGGAAGCGCAGAAAGCTGTCGTCCTTCAGCCCCAGCAGATATTCGACCCGCCGGAACTGATCGCTCTGAAAGCCGGAGGAGGCGCCCAGCACGCTTCGGAACCGCAGGTAGTCGGCCGGCGTCATGGTGGCCAGGATGTCCCAGCTCTGGGTCATCACCGACTGGATGCGGCTGACCCGCGCCAGGCTCTTGTAGGCGGGAACCAGGTCGCCCGCGCGCACCAGCGTCTTGGCCAGGGCGATCTCGTGCAGGATCTGCTTGAGCCACAGTTCCTTGGTCTGGTGGATCACGACAAACAGCATTTCGTCGTGCTGGTCCGACAGCGGATGCTGCGCCGCCAGAAGGTCGTCCAGAGCCAGATAGCCGGCGTAGGTCATGCCCGAGGGCGAATGCGGATCGGCGCTCATGGCAAGAGGCCTAACGCGTCAGCCTAAGCCGCCGCAACCGTTTCGGCTCAGGGCTGGCCGGCGCCCAGGATGTTCTCGGCCATCTGGCGCGAGCCGCCAAAGGCATCGCGGTCGCCCTTGTAGATGAACCCGTAGGTCGGATAGACGGTGGAGCCCAGGTCGTTGGAGGGCTTGTACCAGACCTTGACCTGCGACCAGTCGTTCGTTGCCGAGACGTCCACCACCGTGACGTTCTCCTCGACCTTGCCACGGCTGCCGCCCCAGTTGGCGTGGGTCACACGAACAACGCGGTCGGTCAGGATGTCGGAGACGACGGCGACATGGCCCCGGCTCATGCGGCCCTCGGGGCGGAACACCAGAACCGAGCCGGTCTCCGGCGCCTTGCCGGTGCGGAACTTGCTCACGGCCTGGTTCCACCAGGTCCAGGCGTCGCCGAAGATGTTGATGCCCGAGAACATGCGGGCGAAGGTGACGCACTGCCAATACGGATCATCGGCCCGGGCGGCGGCGGGCGTGACGCTCACCGCGAGAAAACCGAGACTTGCCGCAACCAAGGCGGCCTTGATCCGTTTTGTCATGCTGTGCCTGCGTGAAGACGTCCCCGTAGGACCAGAGCTAACCGATAGCGCCCGAGTGTTGAAGAACTGTTTCAGTGTGTCACAACGGCGCGCCGACGGGGGTTGACGCGATTTTGGGGCGTCGGGTCATCCCCTTCAAAGCCTTGCGGGCCGGGTGTTCGACCAGGTGGTAGGACGCCGCCGCGACCACCGGCAGAAGCGCCAGAATGACCAACCACACAAAAAGTTGAAGCTGCTTGTCCGGCGCGCCCGTCGCCCGCGCGGCCAGGTTCACCGCCAGCAGCTTCCACGGCACGCAGACCATGTAGACCGAGTAGCTGATCTCCCCGAGATACACGGCCGGGCGCGAGGCAAGCCAGCCCGCGCGCTCGTTCGGCAAGGAGGCCAGCGACAGGATCAACCCGCCCGCCAGAAGCACGGTGATCCCGTCCCAAAGCTGCAGCGCCGCGCTGGTGACCAGCAGAACCAGGAAAATCCCAGCCAAGAGCCCGGCCGGTCGCGCCGGCTGGCGGCGGTAAACCAGGTACAGCGCACAGCCGAACAGGAAGGGCGGCACGATCCGCAGCGCGCCCCAGCGGATCGTCGCCTCCGTCAGCGAAAACCCGGCCAGACGTTCGAACGCGACATAAACGACGGCCAGAAAGCCGCCCGCCAGCACGACCGCGACCAGCGGGCGCTCGCGCATGCGCCAGGCGACGTAGGCGAAGGCGGGAAAGCACAGATAGGCGAACCACTCGGCCGAGATCGACCACGACGGATGGTTCCAGCCCGCCACCGGCGCCAGGCCCCAGGCGTGGACCATCAAGAGATTTGCCGGCAGCGACGACCAGCTCAGCACATTGCTGTCGACGTTCAGCCCCGCGACCAGCGCCGCCCCCGCCAGCAGCCCCACTCCGATCAGCGTCGCCAGATGCAGCGGATAGACCCGCGCGATCCGCGCCCACAGGAAGCCTCGATAGGAGAACCGCCCCTCCCCGGCCTGGGCCAGATAGACGTGGCACAGGATAAATCCGGACAGCACAAAGAACAGCTCGACGCCCAGATAGCCCTTGGCGACCAGGCCGGGCATCACGCCTCCGCCGGCCAGGTTTTCCCAGAAGGCGTAGACGGCCACCCAGGCGGCGGCGGCGAAGCGCAGGGCGGTGATCGGCCGAAGGTCGGCGGGGGTCTGGACCGGGGTCATGCCCCATCATCGCCGCCGGGGGTTCCGATTCGGTGAATCGCGGTTGTTGCGGCAGCCGTCTTCAACCGAGAGAACACCTCTCAGGGCCGTCGCCCCCCTCGCCTAAGCCAAATCCTCGAGCTCGGCTTCAGTCAGGTCGCCCGGCACGATGGTGACCGGCAGCTTGCGACTGCCCAGTTGCGCCCCGTGCTTGATGATGGCCGAGACCAGCGGCCCGGGTCCGCGCGAGCCGGACCCCGCCGCCAGCACGAGGATCTTGATCTCCGGATCGTCCGCCACCGCCTTTTTGATGGCGCCTTGGGCGTCGCCCTTTTCGATCAGGAAGACGGGCGCGGCGCCGGATCGCTCGGCCGCCTCTTCGCCCAGGCGGTTCAGCAGGGCCTCGGCCTCCTCGCGCTGCTGGCGCTCGATCTCCTCGCGCGCGCCCGACCAGTGGGCGTCGGTATTGTCCGGCAGCATCCGCAGCATGACGACCCGGCCGCCGGTCGAACGAGCCCGGCGCGCGGCGAAGCGCAAGGCCGCCGCGAACTCGGGGCTGTCGTCAGCGACGACCAGGAATTTGCGCGCCATGGCCCGGCCCTAGCCCTGTTGCGCGGCCGAGACCGCCAGGTCGCGGATGGTGGCGTTGGCGATGGTCAGCTTGGCGAAGGTCCAGCCTGAGCCTGAGCCCTCGATCTCGTCGACCGAGGCGCGCACGCCCTCGACCACGGCCTGGCGGGCGCCGATCCAGGCGTCCACCGCCGCCTCCGCCGCCTCTTCGCTGACGCCCACCGACGGATCGGGGGCGCGGGCCACGGCGCGGGTCAGGGTGCGCTGTTCGCCCATCAGGTCCTCGATCAGCCGGCGCACGGCCAGCCGGTCAAAGTGATCGGCGGACGGGATCGATCCCGCCGCCGCACGCAGCCGGTCGAAGTCGAAGGCGGCGCCCACCTGGTGATACAGACGCGCCATGCCGGCCACCGGCCAGCCGGTTTCTGCCGCCAGGTCGCCGATGTCGGACGCCGCCACCAGGGGACGCAGGATGGCGACGCCTTGGGTCAGCGCCTCGGGCGCGCCGTGGTCGGCGAAGCGACGCACCCGCTCCTCCAGCCGCGCCTGTTCGAACTGCGACAGCACCGCGGGCCCTTCGGCGTAGATGGCCCGGGCGACCGGACTGTAGGTGTCCACCAGAGCCTGAACGCCCTGCCCCGCCTTGGCGCGCCTGGCCATCCAGAAGGTCTGGCGACGCAGCACCACCGCGATCTCGTTGTACAGGGCGACCTGAGCTTCGGCCGAGATCTTGTGATCCAGGGCCGAGACCGCGTCCCAGGCCTCGTCCAGGCGGAAGATGCGGCGCGCCGCCTCGAACGCCACCGTCAGCGTGCCCGTGTCGCATTCGGCCGAGCCGCGCAGCCGGTCCGGGAAGGTCGGGCCGCACATGTTGACGATCTCGTTCGCCATCACCGTGGCGATGATCTCGCGCCGCAGGCGGTGGCTCTTCATTTCCGGCTCGAACCGCGCCAGCGCCTCGGGGAAGTAGCGGACCAGCACCTCCTCGAAGGCCGGATCCTCGGGCGCCGAAGACGCCACGATGTCGTCGGACAGCTCCAGCTTGCCATAGGCTGTCAGCACCGCGATCTCCGGCCGGCTGAGCGGGGTGGCCGTGGCCATCATCTCGCGCATGCGGGCGTCGTTGGGCAGGCCCTCGACCTTGCGATCCAGCTTTCCGCGCGCGGCCAGCGTCTGCATGAACCGCTGCTGGGCGTCCAAGGCCTTCGCGCCTTCCGCCTGTTGCAGCGTCAGCGCCAGGGTCTGGTCGTAGTTGTGGGCCAGCACCTTCAGGCCCACCTCCTCGGTCATGGAGGCCAGCAAGTCGGTGCGCTGGTCCGCCGGCAGCGTGCCGTTGGTGACCGCCGATCCGACCAGGATCTTGATGTTGACCTCGTGGTCGGAGGTGTCCACGCCCGCCGAGTTGTCGATGGCGTCGGTGTTGATGCGGCCGCCGGCGTAGCCAAAGGCGATGCGCCCGGCCTGGGTGAAGCCGAGGTTGGCCCCCTCGCCCACCACCTTGACCCGCAACTCGTCGGCGTTGATGCGCAGCGGATCGGTCGACTTGTCGCCGACCTGGGCGTCGGTTTCGGCCGCCGATTTCACATAGGTGCCGATGCCGCCGAGATACAGCAGCTCGGCCGGGGCCTTCAGGATGGCGCGGATCAGGCTGATCGGATCGAGGCTGTCCTCTGCGATGTCCAGCGCCGCCTTGATCTGGGGCGACAGCGGGATCGACTTGGCGCCGCGCGAGAACACGCCGCCGCCTTCGGAGATCAGGCTCTTGTCGTAGTCCTGCCAGGACGAGCGCGGCAGGTCGAACAGCCGCTTTCTTTCGGTCCAGCCGGTCACATGATCCGGGTTCGGATCGATAAAGATGTCGCGGTGGTCAAAGGCTGCGACCAGGCGCGTGGCCTTGGACAGAAGCGCGCCGTTGCCGAACACGTCGCCCGACATGTCGCCCACGCCGACCATGGTGAAGGGCTCAGACTGGATGTCCTTGCCCATCTCGCGGAAGTGGCGCTTGACCGCTTCCCACGCGCCGCGCGCGGTGATGCCCATGGCCTTGTGGTCGTAGCCGACCGAGCCGCCCGAGGCGAAGGCGTCGCCCAGCCAGAAACCGTAGGCGGCCGAGACGCCATTGGCGATGTCGGAGAAGGTGGCCGTGCCCTTGTCGGCCGCAACCACCAGATAGGGATCGTCCCCCTCCCAGGCGATCACGTTCGACGGGCGGACCACGCCGCCGTCCGCGCCGATGTTGTCGGTGATGTCCAAGAGGCCCGACAGGAAGGTGCGATAGGCGCGGATCGCCTCGCCTTGGATCGCCTCGCGATCGCCGGTGCGCGGAAGCTGCTTGGGATAGAAGCCGCCCTTGGAGCCGACCGGCACGATCACCGCATTCTTGACCTGCTGCGCCTTGACCAGGCCCAGCACCTCGGTGCGGAAGTCGTCGCGGCGGTCGGACCAGCGCAGGCCTCCCCGCGCCACGGGACCAAAGCGCAGGTGCACGCCCTCGACATGCGGCGCCCAGACAAAGATCTCACGATACGGCTTGGGCAGCGGCAGATCGTCCAGCTCGCGCGAGGCGATCTTGATGGAGATGTGCGGCTTGGGCGCGCCGTCGGCGTCGGTTTGATAGAAGTTGGTGCGCTTGACCGCCCCGATCAGGGCGGCGAGGCGGCGCAGCGCCCGGTCGTGATCCAGGCTCTTCACCGCCTGCAGCTGGCCGGCGATGGCAGCTTCCTGCTCGGCCACGGCGGCCTGGCGGCCGGCCGCGTCGCCCTCGCCGGCGAACTTGGCCTCCCACAGCTTCAGCAAGGCGCGCGACACGTCCGGATATTCCCGTAACGCCTCTTCCTGCACCGCCTGGGACGGGTCGAGGCCCGTCTGCTGGCGATAGCGCGCAAGCGTGCGGATCAGCGCCGCCTCGCGCCAGGACACGCCCAGCTCGACCACCAGTCGGTTGAAGCCGTCGCTTTCGGTCAGGCCGGTCCAGGCGGCGGCGAACGCCTGCTCGAACGGGCAGCGGACGGCCTCGAACACCAGCGCCTCGCCGCGCGGGTCCTCCAGCAGGAACTCGTGAACGTGGATCTCGGCGTCGCCCGCCGGCCGGATCGGATAGCCGTATTCCTCAAGCGTCTTCAGCCCCATGTCCGCCAGGATCGGCAGGACGTCCGACAGCGGCACCGCCGCCCCCGGCGATAGAGCTTGAAGCGGAACTGCAGCGGACTGTCGTCGGCATGACGGAAGGCGCGAACGGCCAGCGACGCCTCGCCCTCGCCCACCCGGGCCAGTGCTTCCAGGTCGATCGCAGCCTCGGCGGCGTCATACCGGTCGCGATAGGCGGCGCCGAAGGCGCGGGCCCAGCGCGCGCTGAGCGGCCCGACCTCCACCTCCTGCACGCCGTCGCGGCGCAGCGCCGTCTCGAACCGCTCGACCCAGCCGCGCCCCGCCTCGGTCACGTCGGCTTCGACCTGCTGCATGTCCGGCGTCGGATGGTCGCCGGGCGTCACGCCGATGATGTAGTGGACGCGCACCAGCGGCGCTTCGGACAGCTGCGGGTACCAGGCCGAGACCCGACCGCCCCAGGCCCGCGCCAGGATCTGGCCGATGCGCTGGCGCACCGCTGCGTCGAACCGCTCGCGCGGAATGAAGCACAGCACCGAGACGAAGCGGTCGAACGGGTCCGGCCGGGTGAAGATGCGGATACGCGGCCGATCGTAGAGGTGCAGCACGCCCAGCGCGATCGACAGCAGCTCGTCCTCGGTGATCTGGAACAGCTCGTCGCGGGGGTAATTGTCCAGGATGTTGCGCAGCCGCTTTTCGTTGTGGCTGCCCGGCGCCTTGTCGGCGCGTGCGAGGACGTTGGCGACCTTGCGCCGGATCAGCGGCACCTCGGCGGCGACGTGGTCATAGGCCTCGGCGGTGAACAGGCCGACAAAGCGCGTCTCGCCCGAGGCGCGGCCGTCCGGGCCGTACTTCTTGATGCCGATGTAGTCCATGTAGGCGCGGCGGTGCACACGCGAGCGCAGATTGGCCTTGGCTACCGTGACCGGTTCGGACAGGTCCATCTGGCGGCGCATCTGGCGCGTCAGCACCGCCGGCTCGTTGCCCCGCCGCAGCACGCGCCGTTCGGCGTCACGCAGCACGCCCAAACCCTCGCCCGACTGGCTCAGCGGCGCCTCGGCTTCGTAGTCGCCGTCCACCGCGCGGGGATAGTCGTAGTCGCGCGCGCCCAGGAAGACAAAGTGGTCGCTCTTGAGCCAACGCAGAAAGGCGACGTTCTCGGCGACGACCGCCGCTTCGGCGACCGGAGCGCCCGCTTCGAGCTCGGCGATGGAGCGGCGCATCAGATCCAGCATGGCGGGATGGTCGGCCACAGCCTGGTGCACGTCCGCCAGCGTCGCGGCGAGACCCTCGCCCAGGCTGTCGCGACGCTCCTGCGTCACCGGATCGAGGACCAGCAGGATCACCGACAGACGGCGATCCTCGCCCATCTCCACCACTGGGTGGAACAGGGCGCGCACCGACACGCCGGCTTCGGCCAGCTCGCCCAATACGCTGTCGACCAGGAAAGGCGCGTCCGCTTGAACGATGCGCACCAGGTCATAGCCGACGGCGCGTCCCTCCGCGCCCGTCAGCGGCCCTACCGTGATGGTCGGCGCGGCCTGCGGCGCCTGCGCCTCTGCGGCCCGCCAGCCCTCGACCAGAAGGCAGGCGAAATCCTCACTGTCGATCTGCGGCGTTTCGTCGGCGGAGTAGTCCTCGAACGCCTGGGCCAGAAAGGCGCGCACGGCCCCAGGGTTCGCGCCGCCGCCGCCGAGGCGGGAAAACGCCTGACTGACGGCGTCCAGATCAGCAGGCGCGGAGGGCTTCGAACGCAGGTCGATGGCGGACATGAAGAACGGTCTCGCAAGGCGCGGCTGGGCCGCGGAGGGCGCGGCGTACCCGGTCGTCCTGTGACGTCGGAACGCCGCCGTATTCGACTGACTAGGCCCGATCCGAAGCGGCGAAAACCCCCAAAGAGAAAACCGGGCCCGCCTTTCGGCGGACCCGGCCTGGATTATCGACGTTTAGTCGAGAAGACGACCAAAACCGGCCGTGATCATGCCTAGAAGCGGTAGTTCATGCCGAGGCGAACCGCGTGCAGACCGAACTTGCTGTTGGAGCGGATGATGTCCGTGCCCGCCGTGTTCGGAGCCAGCACGAAAGGGTTGGTGATCGGCGCCGAACCGCGCGTCACGCTGACCACATGGTCGCCCGCGTCCAGCGAGGTGTAGAGGTATTCGCCGGTCACCGACAGGTTGGGCGCGAGCGCATATTCCACGCCGCCGCCCCATTGGTAGCCGTCCGCGTCCTGGTCATCGACCGTCTCGGAGAAGCTGTTGGCGGTGTTGGAGCTGAAGAAGCGGTTCTTGACGCGAGCCCAGGCGCCGCCGCCGGTCGCATAGACCAGGGCCGGTCCGACCGCATAGCCGAGCCGCACGCGCGCCGCCGCCAGCTGCTCCAGCTCGCGGGTGAACACATAGTTGGCGGGCGTGGTGGAGAAGCCGGTCACCGAATCCTCGGCCGCGCCGGCGCTGTATTCGCCCACGCCGCCGACCACGAAGTTGCCGAACTGCCAGTCATAGCCGCCGCGCACGCCGAACTCGTAGCCGGTCTTGTCGTCCGAGCAACCGTCGGCGGCCACGGCGGTGTTGGCCGCGCCGTCGCAGAAGCCGGGGCTGAAGGCGTCGGCGCCGGTTCCGGCGAGGGTGACGGTGTCGCCGAAGTTTCCGTCCAGGTTTCGGTCGAAGCGCAGGCGCTCGTCGCCCTGATCATTGGCCTGGTTGCCGCCGATAAAGACGCCGACATAGGGGCCGGTCCAGTCGGGGGTCGTCTGCGCCATGGCGGGCGCGGCCAAGCCGGCGGTCAAAAGGGCGAGCGCGGCCGCCGTCGTGCGAGGGGTCATGGTGGTGGTCATTTGATCGATCGCCGCGAACGGCTGGAGGTTGGCGACAGCCCGTCCCGCCCGATCAACGACGACCCCCAACGGCCGTTCCCTCCTGCAGAGAGGCTGCGACAAACCGTGGCATTGAGGGCACAAACAACAAGGCCGCCGGACCGGGGGAGTCCGACGGCCTGCTTTGGCCGGCGCCGAGGGGGAGGGAGGTGGCACCGGTCGGGCGTCGCGAACAGGAGGGGATGGGCCCGCGACGATGGGCGGTAGATAGGCCCCTCGGTCGGAGCCGCAAGGGGCTGTCCGATCTATTTGCGAATCTGTCGCGCGGCAGGCGGTCGCACCGCCTGAAGGCGTCGCGCGCGAGGGCTCTGGGCCTTGCAAGGCGAAGGGGGCGAGCGCATTTCCCCGCCATGTTCATCCAGACCGAACCCACGCCCAATCCCAATGTGCTGAAGTTCCTGCCCGGCCGGGACGTTTCGCCCGCCGCCGCGCTGGAATACCGCACGGTAGACGAGGCGACGGCCTCGCCGCTGGCCGAGGCCCTGTTCGAGCTGGAGGGCGTCGGCGGCGTGTTCTTTGGCGGCGACTACGTGTCCGTGACTCGCGAAGCTCAGGGGCTCGACTGGTCCGAGATGAAGGCGCCGATCCTGGGCGTCATCATGGATCATTTCGTCTCGGGCCAGCCGCTGCTGCGCGCCGGCTGGGATCAGGCGGAGGAGACGGGCGAGGACAGCGAGGTGGTGGCCGAGATCAAGGCGCTGCTCGACAGCCGGATCCGCCCGGCCGTGGCCCAGGACGGCGGCGACATTCTGTTTGACGCCTTCAACGAGGAGACGGGCGTGCTGAGCCTGCGCATGCGCGGCGCCTGCGCCGGCTGCCCCTCGTCCTCGGCCACGCTGAAGGCCGGCGTCGAGCAGATGATGAAACACTATGTGCCCGAGGTGACGCGCGTCGAGCAGACGCTGTAGCGCGCCAGGGGACTATTCATGATCGTCCTGGTGATCGACACGGCGCTGGGCGCCTGCACCGCCGCCGTGTTCGACGGCGAGCGGCCGCTGGGCGTGCGTTCCGAGCCGATGAGCAAGGGCCATTCCGAACGGCTGGGCGGCTTTGTGCGCGACGCGGTGGCGGAGGCCGGGATCGGCTTCGACTTGGTTGAGCGGATCGGCGTCACCGTGGGTCCGGGATCGTTCACGGGCCTGCGCGTGGGCCTGGCCTTTGCGCTGGGACTGGGCGAGGCGCTGGACCGGCCGGTGGTCGGCCTGTCGGCTCTGGACGCCCTGGCCGCCTCGGTTTCGGGCGATGAGCCCACGGCGGCCCTGATCGATGCTCGGCGCGAGCAGGTCTATGCGCGCCTGTTCCGGAATGGAGCGCCGCAGGGCGAAGCCGAGGCGCTGCCGTTGGCCGAGGCCGCGGCACGGTTGACCGGAGGGGACTGGCGGCTGGTCGGCTCGGGCGCGCCGGTGGTCGTGACCGCTCATCCCGAGCTGCGGGCGGCGATCGAGCCGCTGCCGGCGCCGAGCCCAGCGGCCCTGGCGCGCCTGACGATCGCGCTCGACCCTGAGGCGCACCCGCCCCGGCCGCTGTATCTTCGCGCGCCGGACGCCACGGCGCCGACCCGCCTGCCGGGCCAGCCACGTCAGGCGGCCGTGAAGTGACGTCGACGGCGTCGTCCGCCGACGTGCACCGGCTGGCCGCCATCCATGCCGAAGTCTTTGCCTCGCCCTGGAGCGCGGCCGAGCTGGAGGCGCTGCTCGCCCAGCCGGGGGTGCTGGTGGTGGCCGACGACGACGGCTTCATCATGCTGCGCGTGGTGCTGGATGAAGCCGAAATCCTGACGCTGGCGGTTCGACCCACAGCGCGGCGGCAGGGCCTCGGCGGTCGATTGACGGGGCAGGGGGCGCTTGAGGCCTCGCGCGCCGGCGCCCGTCGACTGTTCCTGGAGGTCGCCGAAGACAACGACGCGGCGCTGGCCCTCTACGCCCGCGCTGGATTTGTCTCGACCGGTCGGCGCAAGGGCTATTATCCGTCTTCGGACGGCCGGCGCATCGACGCCGTGGTAATGAGCCTCGATCTCGCATCGCCGGTTCTTCCCTGACGCGCGATCAGCCCCTATTCTCCGCGCATGGACCGGATCGAGAAACTTTGCGCCGACCGCGGCATGCGCATGACCGAGCAGCGGCGCGTCATCGCGCGGGTGCTGTCCTCGGCCGAGGACCATCCGGACGTGGAGGAGCTGTATCGCCGCGCTTCCTCCATCGACCCGCACATCTCGATCGCCACAGTCTACCGCACCGTGCGCCTGTTCGAGGAAGCGGGCGTGGTCGAGAAGCACGACTTCGGCGACGGCCGCTCGCGCTATGAGGAAGCGGGCGACGACCACCACGATCACCTGATCGACACTCGGACCGGCGAAGTGATCGAGTTCTTCGACGCCGAGATCGAGCGGCTGAAGTCCGAGATCGCCAAGCGGCTGGGGTTCGAACTGATCGGGCACAAGCTGGAGCTCTATGGCGTGCCGATCGAAGGCGCCGAGCCGTCCTCGCGCGAGGGTCTGATCTTCACCCGTCACGCCGCGCGGGTGAACCCGGCCGACGTGGACGTGCCCTGACGGCTGGCGCCCCCGCCTTGCCCGCGCCCGTTTCGGCGATCATAAGCCGAAACATGACCGATACCCTCGTTCCCGCCGGGTCGGAGCAGGCGCCCAAGCGCCTGTTCATCAAGACCTACGGCTGCCAGATGAACGTCTATGACTCCGAGCGCATGGCCGACGTGCTGCGCCCGCTGGGCTATGCCGAGACGGACACGCCGGACGACGCCGACTTCGTCATCCTGAACACCTGCCACATCCGCGAAAAGGCGGCGGAGAAGGTCTACTCCGAGCTCGGCAAGCTGAAGGAGCTGAAGCAGGCCAAGGCGCAGGCGTCCGGCGCCGCCATGACCATCGCCGTGGCCGGCTGCGTGGCCCAGGCCGAAGGCGAGGAGATCATGCGTCGCCAGCCGGCGGTGGACCTGGTCGTCGGCCCGCAGGCCTATCACCAGCTGCCGGAGCTTCTGACCCGCACCGCCCGCGCGCGCGGCGAGCGGATCGGCGCAGACTTCGCCCCCGTCGACAAGTTCGACGCCCTGCCGGCCGAGCGCGGCGGCACGGGCGTCACCGCCTTCCTGACGGTGCAGGAAGGCTGCGACAAATTCTGCACCTTCTGCGTGGTGCCCTATACGCGCGGCGCCGAATGGTCGCGGCCGGTCATCAAGGTGCTGGAGGAGGCGAGGGCGCTGGCCGCACGCGGCGTGCGCGAGGTCACCCTGCTGGGCCAGAACGTCAACGCCTATGACGGCGAGGGCCCGGACGGAACGCCTTGGACGCTGGCGCGGCTGGCCTATGCCCTGGCGGAGGTCCCGGGCCTCGACCGCATCCGCTACACCACCAGCCACCCCAACGACATGGGCGAGGACCTGATCGCGGCGCACGCCGATCTGGACGCCCTTATGCCTTATCTGCACCTGCCGGTGCAGTCGGGCTCGGACCGCATCCTGCGGCTGATGAACCGAAAGCATGGGCGCCAGAAGTATTTCGACCTGATCGCCCGCATCCGCGAGGCCCGGCCGGATCTGGCGCTGTCCGGCGACTTCATCGTCGGCTTCCCTGGCGAGACGGACCAGGACTTCGAGGACACGCTCGATCTGGTGCGGCAGGTGCGATACGCCAGCGCCTTCTCCTTTATGTATTCGCCCCGTCCCGGCACGCCCGCCGCCGGCATGGCCAAGCAGATCGAGCCGGAGGTCGCCAAGGCGCGGCTGCACCAGCTGCAGGCGCTGTTGCTGGAACAGCAGGTCGCCTTCAACGCGTCCCAGGCCGGACGCGTGCTGCCGGTGCTGTTCGAGAAAAAGGGCCGCCACGGCGCCCAGGCCATCGGCCGCTCGCCCTATCTCCAGTCGGTGCACGTCGAGGAGGCGGATCATCTGATCGGCCGGATCGTGCCGGTGGAGGTCGTCAGCGGCCAGCAGAACAGCCTGACCGGGCGGCTGATCGCGGACGCCTCCGACCACAATGCAGAAAGCAAAGCAGCCTGAATGGCGAGAGACTCCGAATTCCTGCCCCTGAACGACGCCGAATTGAGGGCGGTGATCGGGCCGAACAGCCGCCACGTCGCCCTGATCGAGGACGCCTTCAAGGTGCTGGTCGAGGCGCCGGGCGGCGGCGTTTCGATCAACGGCGGCGCGCGTGACCGGCAGGATGCGCGCACCGTGATCGAGGACCTGGCCAAGCGATCCGAGATGGGCGCCGAGGTGACGGAGGCGGACGTGCGCACCGCGCTCGCGAATGTTCGCGGGGGCAAGGGGGCGGGCATGGCGCTCGCCGGCGTGTCGCTGCCTGTGGGCAAGCGCGGCGCGATCGTGCCCAAGACGCCGGCCCAGGCCGCCTATCTCGACATGCTGGGGCGCTGCGAGCTGAGCTTCGGCGTGGGCCCGGCGGGGACCGGCAAGACCTTTCTGGCGGCGGCCTATGGCGCTTCGCTGCTGAGGCGTGGGCAGGTGGATCGGCTGGTCATCACCCGTCCGGCGGTCGAGGCGGGCGAGAAGCTGGGCTTTCTGCCCGGCGACCTGAACGAAAAGGTCGATCCCTATCTGGCGCCGATCTGGGAAGCCCTGAACGAAATCCTGGGGCCTGAGGACGTGCAGCGCCGGCGCGACAAGGGCGAGATCGAGGCCGCGCCGATCGCCTTTATGCGCGGCCGCACGCTGAGCCACGCCTTTATCATCGTGGACGAGGCGCAGAACACCTCGCGCATGCAGATGAAGATGGTGCTGACCCGGTTGGGCGAGGGCGCGCGCATGGTGGTGACGGGCGACCCGTCGCAGATCGACCTGTTGAACGCGCGAGATTCCGGCCTGGCGCACGCCCTGCGCATCCTCGACGGGGTCAAGGGCGTGGGCGTGCTGAAGTTCGCCGCGGGTGACGTGGTCCGCCACGCCATGGTGGAGCGGATCGTCAAGGCGTATGACGCCGACGCCGCCCGCAGCCGCCCCGGTCCGGACCTCGAAGACGCCGGATGATGATCGAGGTCGAAGTCGAGCATGACGCCTGGACCCAGGTCTTGCCGGACGTCGAGGCGCGGGTGCGTCGCGCCGGAGAGGCGGCGCTGGGCAAGGCCGAGGGCGAGGTCGTTGTGCTGCTGAGCGACGACCAGGCGGTACGCGACCTGAACGCCCGGTTCCGCAACAAGGACAAGCCGACCAACGTCCTGTCCTTCCCGGCCGCGGAAAGCGCCGCGCCGCATCTGGGCGATGTGGTGCTGGCTTACGGCGTCTGCTCTGCGGAAGCGGAAACGCAGGGCAAGACCCTGTCGGATCATCTGACCCATTTGGTGGTCCACGGCGTGCTGCACCTCCTGGGCCGCGACCATGAGGACGACTTGGAGGCCGAAGAGATGGAAGGCGAGGAGCGCGCCATTCTTGCCGATCTCGGCGTCCTCGATCCGTACCGGAACGACCATGCCGTTTGAGGCGGTGCAGGCCAAGGTGAGGGCTTGGCCCGAGGCGCGACGCAAGCCGTTCCTGCGCTGGGTCCGGATCGCGCTGGCGCTGCTGGCCGGCGCGGGCGCGGCGCTGGCGCATCCGCCGTTCGGCGTGCTGCCGGGCCTGCTCGGCTATCCGCTGCTGATGATCCTGAGCGAGCGGTCGGATCGGCCGCGCGGCGCCTTCTGGATGGGGTGGCTGGCGGGCTTCGCCTACTTCTTCATCGGCTGCTGGTGGGTGGCGGAGGCCTTTTTCGTCAATCCCGAACAGGCCTGGATGGCCCCGTTCGCGGCCAGCCTGCTTCCAGCCGGCCTGGGCCTGTTCTGGGGATGCGCCTGTGTGTTGTATCGCCGATTTGCGCCGCTCGACACGCGACGGGCGCTGCTGTTCGCCGCCCTGTTCTGTCTGTTCGAATGGCTGCGCGGCAACATCCTCACCGGTTTTCCCTGGAACCCGGCGGGGGCCAGTTGGCGCGCAGGCGGCGCGGTGTCGCAGTTCGCCTCGGTCGCCGGGGTCTATGGGTTGAGCCTGCTGACGGTCCTGGCCGTTTGCGCCTTTGCGCCCCTGATCGGGCCGGGCGGCCGGCGCGACCGATGGATCGCGGCGGGCGCGGGCGTGGCGGTGCTGATGGCCCTGTTCGCCGGGGGCTCCGCGCGGCTGGCGCAGTCGAACCTGAGGCTGACCGACACGACCGTCCGCATCGTCCAGGCCGACGTGGAGCAGGAATCCAAATGGTCGCCGGAAAGCTATCGCTCCATTGTCGATCGTTATCTGGCCCTGACATCCCAGCCCGGATCACGCCTGCCCGATGTGGTGGTGTGGCCCGAAGGCGCGCTGCCGGCCACGGCCAACGACGTCTTCGCATCCACCGACGGACAGGCGCTGGCAGAGGCGCTAAGGCCCGGCCAGACCCTGCTGATGGGCCTGTCGCGCGGCGAAGCGGCGGCCGATGCGGCGGACGGCGCACGTTACTACAACAGCCTGTTCGCCTTGCATGACGAAGGCGCGGGGCTGCGGATCGCGTCCGTCTACGACAAGCACCGGCTGGTGCCGTTCGGCGAGTATCTGCCGCTGGGCGGGCTGATGAGCACGCTGGGCGTGCGCAGCCTGGTGCACGTGCCGTCGGACTTCAGCGCCGGGCCAGTCCCTGCGCCCATCGACCTGCCGAACGCCCCGCGCGTGCAGCCGCTGATCTGTTACGAGAGCCTGTATCCGGGCTTTACGCCGGGCGCGGCGGATCGTCCGCAGTGGATCGTCAACGCCTCCAACGACGCCTGGTTCGGCAAGACGTCGGGTCCGCGCCAGCATCTGAATCTCGCCAGCTACCGCGCGATCGAGACGGGCCTGCCCATCGTGCGGGCGACGCCCACGGGCGTCTCCGCCATGATCGATTCGTGGGGCCGGATCGTCGATGGCCAAAGGCTGGAGCCCGGCGTCATGGGCGTGATCGACGCCGCGCTGCCGGCGCCGACCGGCGTCACCCCGTTCGGCCGCTGGGGCGATGGTCTGTTCTGGCTGATGCTGATCGCCGCCGGGGTCGCCGGCGGCCGGCCGGCGCGACGCGGGAGGCTGCGCTGGTAGGCGGCGAGGCAAATGCGCGCGGGGGCGAGAGGGAAAAGGACGAAGGCGCCACTCGCCACATCGACCTGGCGATGGGAGCGCGCCTGCGTGAGCTGCGCGAGGCCATGGGCCTGTCGCGCCAAGCGGTGGCCGAGGCGCTGCAGGTCTCCGAAAGCCGCATCCAGCACCACGAAGGCGGCGAGCGCGTCCCGGCCGCACGGCTCTGGCAGTTCTGCAACATCTATGGCGTGGATGTGCACGAGGTGTTCGGCGGCCTGCCGTCCTCGGTCGGCCCCCAGGCCGCCCTGGCTGAACCCGGCGTGAGGGAGGCCGGCGCCCGCTTCGAGACCGAGACCGCCGCCACCCCCGAACTGTGCGCCATTATGGAGGCCGCCGCCCAGCTGTCGCCGTTCGAGCAGAGGTTGGCGCTCGCGGCGATTCGCGGCATGGGCACGCGAAAGTTGAAACGGCCATGAAACCGCCAGACAAGCGTGACCGTATAAAGCAAAGCTGATAAGGCGCGCCAACGCGCGAGATGAACGAGGCGAGAATGGCCAGAGGCACAGGCGAAGATGGTCCCCACCCGGTAGACCGCCATGTGGGCCGCAGGGTGTGCGAAAAGCGGATCAGCCTGGGCTACAACCAGAGCGACCTGGGTCGCGCCCTGGGCCTGACCTTTCAGCAGGTGCAGAAATACGAAAAGGGCACGAACCGGATTTCGGCGTCCAAGCTGTGGGACATCGCGCGCTTCTTCGGCGTTCAGCCCGGCTATTTCTACGAGGGCCTGAATCCCGGCATGGCCGAGGATGAGGGCGAGGGTCGGGCCGCCGGCTTCGACCACGACTTCCCCGCCACCCGCCACACCATCGAGATCGCGCGCCTGACCCCGCAATTGCCGGTGCGCAAGCAGAAGCTGGTTCTGGAGATGATCCGCGAAATGGCGGGCGTCGCTTCGGCCGAAGCCGATCAGGACTGATCGGCTTCAGTTGACGGCGGTGATCTCCACCGCCTGGCCCGCAACAACGGCTTCATCCCCGACCCGCTTGCCCAGCAGCGCGCGCGCCAAAGGCGACACGTGGCTGACGGTGCCGTGTTCTGGATCGGCCTCGTCCTCGCCGACGATGCGCCAGGCCTGGGCGCGACCGTCCTCGCGCAGGATCGACACGCGCGAGCCGAAGCGGGCGGCGCCTCCGCTGTTCCCGGTCTCCACCAACTGCGCCGTGCCGCGCCGCGCCGACCAGTAGCGCAGGTCGCGCGTCGCCCGCGCCATGGCGGTGCGGTCGGTCTCGATGGACCCTTTGGCGTGAGCTGCGGCATAGGCGGCGCGCGCCTCGGACAAGGCCGCTTCGATCTGCTGCAGGCCCTCGGGCGTGACGAGGTTCGGATGCGGCGAGATCGGCCGGTCCGGCAGGTCGGCGGCGGTGGCTTCCAGATCTTCTTCGCGAGTAAAGGCGACGCTCATTCACGTCATATGGCGAGAGACACCGCCTATGGCCAGCGCGGGCGCAGCAGGGCAAAGGCTGGGCGAATGACCGATGCGCCTTTTCCTGTCCGCCACGTCGCCGTGATCGGCGCCGGCCCCGCCGGGCTGATGGCGGCCGAGCGTCTGGCGGGCGCCGGCGTGCGGGTGACGGTGCACGAGCGGATGCCGTCCGTGGCGCGCAGATTCCTGATGGCCGGACGCGGCGGGCTGAACCTGACGCATTCGGAGCCGCTGGACGCGTTCCTCCCGCGCTATGGCGGCGAGCGGGCGAGCGTCGGCAGATGGATCGAGGCTTTCTCGCCGGAGGACCTGATCGGCTGGGCCGAAGGGCTGGGCCAGCCGACGTTCGTGGGCTCCAGCGGGCGGGTGTTTCCCCGCGCCATGAAGGCCTCGCCCCTGCTGCGAGCCTGGCTGGAACGGTTGGAGGCGCTGGGGGTCGAGGTGCGCACGCGCTCGCGCTGGGTCGGGTGGCGCGACGGGGCGCTGGTGCTGGAGACGCCGGACGGAGAGCGGTTGGAGCGGCCCGACGCCGTGGTGCTGGCCTTGGGCGGCGCCAGCTGGCCGCGCCTGGGCTCGGACGGGGCCTGGCGGCCGTGGCTGGAAGGCGCGGGCGTGGCTGTCGCGCCGTTCCGGTCCGCCAACGCCGGCTTCAACATCGCTTGGTCCGAGGCGTTCAGGACGCGCTTCGCCGGCCAGCCGCTGAAGGCCGCCTTTTCTTTCGGCGGGCGCACCATCCGAGGCGAGGCGATGATCTCCGCCTATGGCGTAGAGGGCGGAGCGGTCTATGCGCTGTCTGCAGTCTTGCGTGAGGCGATCGATGCGGACGGGCAGGCGGTGCTGAGCATTGATCTGAAGCCTGATCTCAGTCTTGAACGGCTGATCGATCGGCTGGAGCGGCCACGCGGCAAGGCCAGCCTGTCGAACCATCTGCGCAAGGCCGCGGGGCTGGAGCCGCTGGCCGTCGGCCTGATGCGCGAGGCCGGCGAGCTGCCGGTGCAAGGTCCGACGTTGGCCGAACGGATCAAGGCGACGCCGCTGCGGCTCATCGCCATGCAGGGACTGGACCGCGCCATCTCCTCGGCCGGCGGCGTGCGTATGGACCAGACGAACGCCGGCCTGATGCTGAAGGCGCGGCCCGGCGTGTTCGTCGCCGGCGAGATGCTGGATTGGGAGGCGCCGACCGGCGGCTATCTGCTTCAGGCCAGTTTCGCCTCGGGCGCTGCGGCGGCGGCGGGCGTGCTGTCGTGGCTGGGCTTGTCGGCGGATGATCGGGCGGGAGGAACCGCCTGATCTTTCGACGCTTCCCCTTGCGAAGGTCGGAAACCCCATGCCCCAAACCGCCCCGCAGGTCGCCGAAGAGTCGACCACCGACCGCAAGACCTTTCGGCTGGAGGCGTTCAGCGACGCGGTGCTGGCGATCGCCATGACCCTGCCGCTGACCGAGCTGCTGCTCGACCCGATCCCCGACGGGGGACCGCTGACCGAAGCCTATCGGGAAACGATCCCGATCTACTTTTCCTATGTTTCAAGCTTCGTGGTGATCGGCGTCTACTGGGCGCATTCGCACTTCAGCGGCAAGATCTACCGAAAGACCGACCACGGCTTCAACCTGCTGACCCTGGTGTTCCTGGTCTCGGTCAGCGTGACGGCGGTGCCGAACACGCCGTTCTTTCTGCACATCGACGATCCGGACAATGTGCAGCTGGCGTCATCGGTCTACAGCTGGACACTGGCTGGCCCATCGATCGCCTGGCTGGTGCGGTGGTTGTACGGCGTCCGCGCCGGCCTGCTCGATCCGACTCTGACGTCCGCCTATGTGCGGCGCGCCACGCTGAAACACGCCGCCGCCGCCGTGGCCTTTGTGGCGGCCGCGCTGATCACCCAGGCCGGCTTCTGGCGCGTCGGCATGGGGCTCGACGCCTTGCTGATCGCCAGCTATCTGCTGCCGCCGATGAAGCCGCTGTACCAGCCGGGTCAGGCGCCGGAGGACGACATCCAGGAAGCGGACGAGCGCTGATCAGACCGCGCCGTCCTCCTCCAGCACCAGCTCCGGCGGAGCGTTCACCGGATCGGCGCGCAGGGGCAGGTGCAGAATAAAAGTCGCGCCCTTGCCCGGCTCGCTTTCGACCTCGGCCCAGCCGCCGTGCAGCTCGACCAGCGCCTTGACCAGGGCCAGGCCGACGCCCGGCCCGCCGCGCTCGCGTCGCACGAAGCGATCAAAGACGTGGGCCTGCATGTGATAGGGGATGCCGCGCCCGGTGTCGGCGATGCGGATGCGCACCTCCGACGGACCGCGCTCGGCGCTGAGCGACACCGCCCCGCCTTCTCCAACCGCGCGCGCGGCGTTGTCCAGCAGATGATCCAGCGCCTGTCCGATGCGCCCCGCATCGGCGCGGATCGGGCCCAGCCCGTCGGGGCACGAGACGGTCAGGATCGCGCCACGCCCCTTCACCCGAGCGCGCACCTTGTCGGCCGCTTCATCCAGCAGGTCGCAGACGCGCAGGTCGCCCAAGGACAGCTCCATCTCGCCGGCGTCGATCTGGGCCATGTCCAGCACGTCGTCGATGGAACGGGCCAGGTGGCTGGCCGCGACGCGGATGGCGCCGGCGTGCTGACGGCTGCGCTCGGGCAGATCGCCCAGCGTCTCCAGCAGCTCGGAATAGCCGACAATGGTAGTCAGCGGCGTGCGCAGTTCATAGGAGACGCTGCCCACGAACTCGCGCTTCAGCGCCTGGCTTTCGGCCAAGGCGGCCTCGCGTTCGGCGAGCGCCTTTTCGAGCTTGCGGCGCGCGGTGACGTCCGAGAAGGCCACCAGGGTGGCGCCGTCCGGCAGCGGCCGGGTCTGCCATGCGGCCATGCGGCCGTCGGCGGTGCGGCTCTCGCCCGAGATGGCGACGCGGCTTTCGGGATCGGGATCGGCCACGCGCGCCTTCAGCCCCAGCCACAGGGCGGGATCAGGCAGCACCGCCTTGCACAACTCGGCGATGGCGTCGAAGTCGCGCGCCTGCGCCAGCCGCTCGCCCGACAGGCTCCAGAAGCTCTCGAACGCCTCGTTGTGCAGGCGCAATCGTCCATCCGAGCCGAACACGGCCACCGCGTCGTTCAGCTTGTCCAGCGTGGCGGTCTGGACCTGCAGCTGAGCGTTGAAGCGGCTGCGCAGCTTCAGCTCGTCGGTGATGTCCGAGAACAGCAGCAGGACGCCCCCCAGCGGGTGCGGCTGGCGCACCACGCGCAGGGTGCGGCCGTCGGGTAGGGACCAGCTGTCGTCCGGCGCGGCCTCCGACGCTTCGTAGAACTCGAGCTCGCGCGCCTTCCAGCCGGCGTAATCGACGACTTCGGGCAGCTGACGACGCTGGCGTAGGCGGTCGAGCAGTTCGGCATGGGTCGGCCGCTCGTCCAGCCAGGCGGGATCGATGTCGAACAGGGTCTGGAAGGCGGTGTTGTGAAAGGCCAGGCGGCGCTGCGGGCCGAAGATGGCCACGGCGTCGGCCAGATGGTTCAGCGTCTCGTCGTGGGCCTCGACGTGGCGGCGCAGGGTGTCGCGGGTCTCCTCCGCCTCGGTCATGTCCAGGGCAAAGGCCAGCACCGCGCCCGTGCCGCCCGCCGCCGGCTCGGCCAGGATGCGCCAGGCGCGGCGGCGACCGCCCCCGGTGGTCCAGCGAAAGCCCTCCTGCCGCACGCCCAGCCGCATGGCCTCCGCCACCAAGGCGTCGGCGCCGCGATCGAATGTCAGGCCCTTTTCCTGCGCCTCGGCGAGATCGGCGGCGCGCACCTCGCTCAGCCAGGCGCGGTTGGCCCAGGCCAGGCGTCCGGCGGCGTCCACCACCCAGGTCGGGACGGGCGAGGCGTCGGCCAGAACGCCCAGGCCGCTCTCGGCCGCATCGCCGCCGCCCATGCCGGGCAAGGCGTTTTCCAGCGGCGACAGGCGCAGCCAGGCGGCGCCGCCGGCGACCCGCCCCGCCACGCGCCAGGGTCGGGCGTCGCCAGGCGCCTCGATCAGGGCGTCGAACGGCTCGCCCGCTTCGACCAGGGCGCGGATGCGCTCGTCCTGGGTCGGCGCCAGCAGCGCCAGCACGGCCCCCGGCGAGGCCCAGGCGTCGCCGGTCAGGGCGGCGGTCGCGTCGGGCGGGCCGGCCAGGGCGTCGGCGGCCCCGTCAGGCGTCAGCGACAGGCTGATTTCGTCCATCGCCGCCAGGGCGCCGTTGCGGCGCGCCAGGTCCGCCTGCAGGGCCTCCAGCCTCTGGGCGTCCGACGCGGCCTGAGCCTGCAGACGCGCGCGCAGGCGCACGGCCCAGGCGCTGACCGCAAGGGCCAGGCCGGCCGCGCCCGCGGTTGCGACATAGGCGATGTCGGCCTCGGCCATGGACGTATGATGTCTCCGTGGGCGACGTCCGCCCGATTCGGCGTTTACCATACCCCGGACCGGTGAAAAGCGATGCGTCCGCAGACGGATCAGCGGCGGCGTTCGGCCGTCTTGTGACGAGGCGCGCAATGGTCATACATCCCGAGACATGAACGCCCATGCCCCGCTCGATCAGGTCGCCCCGTCGCTCGACGACTTCGCCCGCCTCGCGCGAGAGGCTTTTGACGCCCTGCCCGAGCCGTTCCGCAGGGCGGCGGGCGAGGTGGTGTTCCGCATCGACGACTTCGCCGACGAGACGACGCTGAGCGACCTGGGCATCGAAGACGCGTTCGAGCTGACCGGCCTTTACCACGGGGTGGACATCGGCCAGCGAGACGGGCTGGGTCCCGCCGCCGAGCCGTCGCGCGTGTTTCTGTATCGCCGACCGATCCTGGACGAATGGTGCGAACGGGGCGACGTGACCCTGTCCGACCTGATCGCGCATGTGCTGATCCATGAGATCGGCCACCACTTCGGCCTGTCGGACGACGACATCGACGCGATCGAGGCGAACGCTGACTGAACGGGCGCGAGGTCGATCGAGCCGCTTCACGCAATCAGCGCGACCGAACGCAGCGGCAGGCTATGATCAAGGCGTCAAGCGCGGAACCAGCCGCCAGATGCGCAAGGGATGCCGCACCGAACCGGCCTCGGCGCCGGCGGCCTGGCCCCGACCCATGTAGAGGTCGGCGCGAACGGGGCCGCGAATGGCCGAGCCGGTGTCCAGCGCCATCACCAGCCCGCGATAGCTGGAGCGCGCGCCGCGAAGGTTTCCGCCGTCCGCCTCGACCCAGGCGAGATCGCCATAGCGCCAACTGGCCGGATCGATCGCGATGGCGCGCCGCGCCGGCAGCGGCACGCCGGCCGCGCCCGCCGGATCGCCGCCGTCGTCCGGATCGGTCCTGAAGAAGATGTAGCGCGGGTTCAGCGCCATGACCCTTTGCGCCTCTGTACCGCGATGGTCCGCCAGCCAACGGCTGATGGCCTCTCCCGAGGTTCCGTTCGCCGGCAGCAGGCCTTGCTGCGCCATCGGCCGCGCGATGCCCACGAAAGGCTTGCCGTTGTCGGCCGCATAGGCGGCGCGCATTCGCCCGCCGTCCTCGAACGTCAGATAGCCCGAGCCCTGGATCTGCATGAAAAACAGGTCCTCGGCCCGCATCCAGGCCAGCGCCCGGTCCGCGCGCGCGCCGCCCTCGATCGCCGAACGATCACCGGCGCTCTTGGGACTGGCGGGGACGGGAAGGACGGGGGCCGAGAACTCCGGATCGGGTCGCCGGCGGGCCGGATACTCGGGCGCGAAATAGGCGGTCAGCAGGCTGGGACGGTCCGGCGACGGATCGGCCTCGATCGCCGTGAAGCTGGCTTCCAGAAACGCGCGCGCGTCGCTGGGCGTCACGCGGCTCGCGGCGAGCCCCTTGGCGCGTTCGCACAGTCGGCGCGCGGCCGTCTCGCGCGAGACGCCGCAGCCGCGAAGATAGGCGTTGAAGGCGCCTAGGTGATCCTCCTCCGCCCAGCCGGGCAGGGCGGCGGGGCTGACCCCCGGTCCCGGCTGGGGCGAAACCGGCAGAGGCGGCGTAGGCGTCGTGGGAGCGGGATAGGCCGGCCGCGTCGGCGCAGGCGGGGCGGCGGTCGAACAGGCGGCCAGCCACAAGCCGATCACGCCCATGGATGCGCCGATCAGGACGCGGGAACTCACCCGCCCCTGGCGTCCCCGCGCCGCCACGACGTGGCTCATCAGGCCGAGGCCGCCTCGACGCGGGCCAGCACCCAGTTGGGATCGGAGGCGCCCAGCGTCCGCTCGAACGTCCAGTGTTCGGCGGTGCGGCGTTCTTCCGTGGTCGGCTCGCCGGTGAGCTGGTCGGCCGACTGACCGGCCGCATTGACCACCTTGCTGCGCAGCTCGGCCAGGAAGCGCACCTTGGTCACGGCGCGGTCACCCTCCACCGTGCCGCTCTCCAGGTCGGCGCGGGGCGGATAAAGGAACTCGACCTGTTCGGTCTCGCCCCGGGTTTCGCGCGCGGCGATGCCGGCCTCGAACGAGTTCATCACGGCGGGCGCGAGCAGCGGCTTCAGCGTCGTGCGATCACCAGAGGCGTAGGCCCGCACGATGGTCTCATAGGCCTGGCGCGCGCCCTCCAGGAAGCGGGCCGGATCAAAGCCGGGATCGCGCGCCTTCAGGCCGGCGATGGCGGCCAGCGTCGCCGCGTCCACTCCGGGGGTCTTTGGAACCGCCGGTTGGTCCGGTCCAGCCGGGGAGGGCAGGGGCGTGCGAGCCTTGTTGTCCTCGGGCTGGCGACCGACGCGCTTGCCCAGCACATTGTAGAGCTGGAACAGCACAAAGGCTGCGATCAGGGCGAAGATCACGATCTGGAACGAAACCGGCAAGGCGTCTGTCCTGTCTTGGGAGGCCGGACTCCGCCGGCCGTTACACGCTTAGGCACACATATAGGGCAGAGCAAGGCGATCCGCTCCCTTCGGACCGCACGCGACGTTGCGGCCAAGCGTCCCGCCATGGTAGTCGCCCGGCCTTCATTCCGCCTTCGGGCGCTTAAATCCACGGCCCTATCCATGACCGACGCCGCCCCGCCCGCCGACCTGCCGCAAGGCGACCAGCCGCAAGATCAGGCCCTGCAAGGCCAGCCCGCCGGCCCCGGCTTCCGCATCCTGGCCCAGTATGTGCGCGACTTCTCGTTCGAGAACCCGCGCGCGCCGGAATCGCTGCGCATCGACGGCAAGCCCGCGATCGACCTGGGCGTCGAGATGGCGGCGCAAGGCCGTCCCGACGGCCTGTTCGAACTGGACCTGAAGCTGTCGGTCAAGGCGACGCACGAGAACCAGCCGGTGTTCCACGTGGAACTGGTCTATGGCGGCTTGTTCCAGCTGGCCAATGTGCAGGAGCGCGACATCGAGCCGCTGCTGCTGATCGAATGTCCGCGCTACCTGTTCCCGTTCGCCCGCGAGATCATCTCGGGCGCCACGTCGGACGGCGGCTTCTATCCGCCCTTCATGCTGGACCCGATCGACTTCGCCGCGATCTATATCGCCCGCCAGCAGCAGATCGCCCAGGGTCCGACCGAAGCCGGGATGGCGTAAGCATCTAAAGATCTCCCTCCCCCTCGGGGGAGGGTCGTCGCGCTAGCGACGGGGTGGGGGCGGCTCGGCGACAAGCCGCCCTTCTCTTCGCTTGTAGCGATGGATCACCTTGCCGCCCCCACCCGACCGCTGCGCGGCCACCCTCCCCGGACGGGGAGGGAAAGGTCACGCCGCCGCGTCTTCCTGAACGACCTGAACGCCCTGAGCCGACCACAGCGAGTGGTCGCTCAACACCGATCGCAGGAACTCGACATGAGCGGCGCGTTCGGCAGGCGTCGACAGGGGCGCCAGCGGCCGGGGTCGTGGCGGATAGGCTGTGGCGGCGACTGCCGCTGAGGCGCCGCCCGCGCGCGCGCCCGACAGGTCCAGCACCCGCTCCTTGCCGCCGCGCAGCTCGAGATAGACCTCGGCCAGCAGGCGCGCGTCGATCAGCGCGCCGTGCAGGCTGCGTTCGACCAGCGAAATCTTGAAGCGCTTGCACAGGGCGTCCAACGAGTTGGCCATGCCGGGGAACCGCTTCTGCGCCAGTTGCAGCGTGTCGATCCAGCGCGCCTCGCCCGTGATCGGGTGACCGCAACGGCCGCATTCGTGGTCAATGAAGTTGCGGTCAAAGGCGGCGTTATGGGCGATGATCTGGGCGTCGCCGATGAAGTCCATCAGGTCGTGGACGACCTCGTGGAACTTGGGCGCGTCGCGGACCTTGTCGTCTGTGATGCCGTGGACCTTGATCGCATCGGGCGGGATCAGCCGCTCTGGATTGACGAAGCGGTGAAAGGTCCGGCCGGTCGGCAACAGGTCCTCAATCTCGATGCAGCCGACCTCGATCAGCCGGTCGCCCGTCTTCGGGTCGAAGCCGGTGGTTTCGGTATCCAGAACGATCTCGCGCGCCATGGCTTCTTAATGGGCGTGTTCGCACCTTTGCGAAAGAGTCACGGGCGGCGCCGAGGTGATGTCCACAGCGGATTGAGCACCGTAGCGACCACAGCCCGCACCTGATCTCGCGCCGCCTCCATCCCCTCGCCCGTCTCGATGACGAAGTCGGCCCGCGCGCGTTTCTCGGCGTCCGGCGTCTGGCGGGCGAGGATGGCGTCCAGCCGCTCGCGGGTCATGCCTGGACGGGCCAGAACGCGGGCGGCCTGCACCTCGGCGCGCGTGGTGACCACCACCACCGCGTCCACGGCGGCGTAGACGCCGGTCTCGAACAGCAGGGGGATGTCCAGAACCGCTAGGCGCACGCCGGCGCGTTCCGCCGCCTCCAGATCGGCCGATCGCCCCTGCAGCACCAGCGGGTGCACGATCGTCTCCAGCCGCCGGAAGGCGGTCTCGTCGCGTCCCAGCGCCTCGGCCAGGCGCGCACGATCGACCGCGCCATCGATGACGACGCCAGGAAAGGCGTCCGCGATCGGGCCGACCGCCGCGCCGCCCGGTGCATAGAGGGCGTGCACGGCCGCATCGGCGTTCCAGATCAGGGCGCCGAACTCTGCGAACATTGCCGCCGTGGTCGACTTGCCCATGCCGATCGATCCGGTCAGCCCCAGCACGATCACGCGGCCGTCTCCAGATGGCGGATCAGCAGCGCGCGGAGGTCGAGCGGCGGCGGCGCCTGACCGAAGGCGCCTTCGAACAGCGGCGCCGCCTGGCCGATCAGCATGGCCAGTCCGTCCACGACGACAAGGCCGCGGGCGCGCGCCGCCTGCAGAAAGGGCGTGACGACCGGCCGATAGGTCATGTCCATCACCACCGCGTCGGCGCGCAGGCGGGCGAGGTCAAACTCCGGCTGAACGCTGAGGGCGTTGATCACCAGGTCGGCGTCGTCCAGCGCCTCGTCTCCGGCCGCCTCCACTCCGTGCCCCAGATCGGCGGCAAGCGCCGAGGCCCGCTCGTGTGTTCGGTTGACGATGCGCACCTCCGCGCCCGCCTGGACCAGCGCGCCCGCGCCCGCCCGCGCCGCGCCGCCCGCGCCCAGCAGCGCGACGCGCGCGCCGTCCAGCATCAGCTTCGGCGCCTGGGTCTTCAACGCCGTCAACAGCCCCAATCCATCCGAGCTGTCGGCCCGGATGCGGCCGTCCTCGAACAGCAGGATGTTGGCCGATCCCGTCAGGCGCGCCGCCTCGCTGGCCTCGTCCGCATGGGCGAACGCCTGTTCCTTGAAAGGGGCGGTGACGTTCAGCGCCCGGATCATGCCGGCGCGACCGGCGGCGACCAGCGTCTGGAATCCCGCCTCGTCCATAGGAGAAAAAGGTACATAGGCCGCATCCAGCCCCGCCGCCTCGATCCAGGCGTTGTGGATCACCGGGCTGAGGGAATGAGCGACCGGCCTCCCGACGATGCCCAGGACGACGGCCCCGCCCGTGATGCGCGCCCTCATGCCGGCAACGCTCCGACGTGGCGAAGCTGTTTCAGCACCGCCCACAGAGGCAGGCCCAGCACGGTGAAATAGTCGCCGTCGATCCGCTCGAACAGCTGGGCGCCCAGCCCCTCCAGCCGATAGGCGCCGACGCAGGACAGCAGCGCCTTGCCCTCGGCCTGGAGGTAGGCGCCCAGGAAGGCGTCGGAGAACGGCCGCACCTGCATGGTCGCGGTCTCGACGCCCGACCAGACCACCTCGCCGCCGCGCGCCAGCGCCGCGCCCGAATGGAGCGCATGCGAGCGACCGCGCATGGCCGACAATCGCGCTTTCGCCTCTTCAAGCGACCGGGCCTTGGAGACCAGGCCGCCGTCGAAGGCCAGCGTCTGGTCGCCGCCCAGCACCCAGGCGTCCGGTTGCAGACGCGACACCGCCACCGCCTTGGCCTTTGCCAACTCCACGGCGAGAGCGGCGGCGTCGATCACGCCGAGTTCGGCCTTGAGCGCCGCCTCATCGACCGGCGCGACCTCGACGCGGAACAGGACGCCCGCGCCCTGCAGCATCTCGCGCCGGGCGGCGCTGCCCGACGCCAGGATCAGCTCGGGGGCGCTCACCAGCTGGCGCCCACGCGCTGGGTGCGACGCTCGTTCAGCAGGTTGACGATGGCGGCGGCGGTTTCCTCGACCGAGCGGCGGGTCACGTCGATGGTCGGCCAGCCGCGTCGCTCAAAGGCGCGGCGCGCCTTGATGGTCTCGTCGCGTACGGCGTCCTGGTCGGTATAGGTCGAGCCCTGGTTGGCGTTCAGGTTGTCGATGCGGTTTCGGCGGATCTGCACCAGGCGATCGGGCGAGACCGTCAGACCGATGACCAGCGGGTTCTTCAAACCCGTCAGCCGCTCGCCGTCCTCCTGGCCCGGCACCAGCGGCACATTGGCGGCCCGGATGCCGCGGTGCGCCAGATAGATGCAGGTCGGCGTCTTGGAGGTGCGGCTGACCCCGCACAGCACCACGTCCGCGCCCTCCAGCTGTTCGGACGTGCCCTGGCCGTCGTCATAGGCCATGGCGAAATCCAGCGCCGCGATGCGGTTGAAATAGTCGTGGTCCAGCGCGTGCTGGGCCCCGACCCGCTTTGACAGCGAGGCTCCCAGATACCGCGACAGGGCGCCGACCAGCGGATCGAGCGCGCCGATCTGGGGCATGTCCAGACGCCTGCAGCCTTCCTCCAGCTGCTCGCGCAGATCGCGGTCCACCAGGGTGTGGAGAACCACGCCCGGCGCGGTCTCGATCTCTTCCAGCACCCGATCCAGCTGCTTGGACGAACGAACCAGGGCGTAGATGTGCTCGATCGGAATAACCCCGTCGAAGCGGGCCGTGACCGCCTTGGCCATGGCGTTCAGCGTCTCGCCGGTCGAGTCCGACACAAGGTGGACGTGGAAATAGGTGGCCAGCCGAAGCGGCGCCGCCGTTCTGCCGGGACCTCTGCCGGGACTTGTAACTGGGCTCATGGCGGGCCTCATCTGGCTTGATCGACTGTGGACATCCGGTGGGCGCCCGAGCTCGAATTTCCGTCCGCATCCTATAGCGCCGGCCGCGAGCTAGAGCGAGCGGGGGACCGTGAGGATGACTCCGATCCCGCGCGGTCAAACTATCCAGCGCGGGACAGCCGGATCGATCGTACCTGTGGATTTTCTTACCAAAGGGTTAACGCCAGTTAGCTATCTTCCATGCGTCAAGGCCCGCAAAGCCGCCCATCTTAAGGGTTCATTAAGGATCGGCGAGCGGCGCCGGCCGCCTCGGGAGGCCTCTGGATGTTCCGGCAGGCTGCGTGGATATCCGCTTTTGTTCTCGGGATGACTGCGGATTCATCCTCGTCATTCCATGGCCCTACCTGCTTCCACGATTCTTCTAATTCTTATTTTGATTAGGGATTGAGCGCGGGGGGTGGGGACCGTAAGCCTTCAGACCATGACCACGCCTTTGCTGACCACGCCTCTGCTCATCAGGGCCTTGCAAGGCGAGACGCTGGACCGGCCGCCGGTCTGGTTCATGCGTCAGGCGGGACGCTATCTGCCGGAATACCGCGCCCTGCGCAGCCAGGCGCCGGACTTCATCGCCTTTTGCCTGAACCCGGAGATGGCGGCCGAGGCGACTCTGCAGCCGATGCGGCGGTTCGGCTTCGACGCCGCCATCATCTTCGCCGACATCCTGCTGATCCCTCGCGCCCTGGGCCAGGACGTGTGGTTTGAGGCGGGGGAGGGGCCAAGGCTTGGCCGCATGCCCGAGCCGGATCAGATGCGTCCGCTCGCCGCCTCCGCCGGAGAGCATCTGTCGGCGGTCGGCGGCTCGCTCAGCCGGGTGCGGGCGGCGTTGGAGCCCGAGCGGGCGCTGATCGGCTTTTGCGGCGCGCCCTGGACCGTGGCGACCTATATGCTGGACGGCGAGGCCCGCACCATCGGCAAGGGCGAGCGGACGCAGGCGCGAACCTATGCCTATGCCGATCCCCGGCGGGTCGAGGCGACGCTGGAGGTGCTGGTCGAAGCCAGCGCCCATTATCTGAAGATGCAGGCCGACGCCGGCGCACAGGTTCTCAAGATTTTCGAAAGCTGGGCGGAAGGGTTGCCCGACGACCTGTTCGAGACCTTGGTGCTGCGGCCGCATCAGGCGCTGGTGCGGCGCGTTCGGGAGCTGGGCGTCACGGCCCCGCTGATCGGCTTCCCGCGCGGCTCGGCGGCCTTGGCCGAGCGTTACGCCCAGGAGGTCGCGGTGGACGCGGTGGCGCTGGACACCGCCTGTCCGCTCGAGGTCGGTCGCCGCGTCCAGGCGATCAAGCCGATCCAGGGCGCGCTCGATCCGCTGCTGCTGCGCGCCGGCGGCGAGGCGCTGGATCGTCGCGTCGATCAGCTGATGGAGGCCTGGGGGCAAGGGCCGTGGATCTTCAACCTGGGGCACGGCATCCTACCGGACGTGCCGATCGCCCATGTGGAGCGGGTGCTGACGCGGATCGGCGCCCAATGACCGACATGCCGGCGGAAAGCGGCGTCAAGGGTCGGCGCATCGCGGTGGTGCTGTTCAACCTCGGCGGGCCGGACGACCAGGCTTCGGTGAAGCCATTCCTGTTCAACCTGTTCAACGATCCGGCGATCATCGGACTGCCGGGCTTTGCGCGCACGCCTCTGGCCCGGCTGATCTCGTCGCGCCGGGAGAAGACGGCCCAGGCCAACTACGGCCTGATGGGGGGCGGCTCGCCGCTGCTGCCCGAAACGCGCAAGCAGGCTGAGGCTCTGGAGAGTTCGCTGAACGACCGGCTGGGCGGCGACGAGGTGCGGGTGTTCATCGCCATGCGCTATTGGCGGCCGCTGACGGAGGAGACCGCAGCGGACGTCGCCGTGTTCGGCCCCGACGAGATCGTGCTGTTGCCCCTCTACCCGCAGTTCTCGACCACCACCTCCCAGTCGTCGCTGAAGCTGTGGAATGAGGCCTACGCCGGCTCCGGCCGGTCGCGCACCGTCTGCTGCTATCCGGAGGGCGCGGGCTGGATCGAGGCGCAGGTCGAGGCGGTCCGACAGAAGCTGGTCGAAGCCGGCGACCAGCGGGTGCGGGTCCTGTTCTCGGCCCATGGCATTCCCGAAAGCTTGGTCGAGAAGAAGGGCGATCCCTATCAGGCGCAGGTCGAGGCGACGGTGGCCGCCGTGGTCGCGCGGCTGGCGGTCGAGGGGATCAGCATCGATCACGCCCTGTGCTACCAGAGCCGGGTCGGGCCGATGAAATGGCTGGGGCCGTCCACGCCGGAGGCGTTGGAACAGGCCGCGCGCGATCGCGTCGGCGTGGTGGTTGTCCCGATCGCCTTTGTGTCCGAGCACGTCGAGACCCTGGTCGAGCTGGACATCGAATATGGCGAACTGGCGCACAGGCTGGGCGTGGCGCCCTATCTGCGCGCGCCGGCCGTGGGGGCCGAGCCGGCTTTCATCAGCGGTTTGGCCGACGCCGTGCTGGACGCCCTGCCGCGCATCGGATCGGCTCCGTTCGGCCCCGGGTGTCGCAAGCCGTGGAAGGCTTGCCCCCACCTCTGCCCGGGAAAGGCTGAAGCCGCATGACCGCCTATGACCTCGCGCGGGGCCTGCACATCCTGGCGGTGATCGCCTGGATGGCGGGCCTTTTGTTCCTGCCTCGGCTCTATGCCTACGACGCGGAGCAGGCGGCGAAGCCGGAGCCTCTGCGCGGCGAGATGCAGGCGCTGCTGCGGACGTGGCAGACGCGGCTGCTGCGCATCATCGTCAATCCGGCGATGATCCTGGCCTGGGGCTTCGGCCTCTGGCTGATCCACCTGGACACGGTTGCGCGCGGCGCGGCGTTTCTGCTCGAGCCGTGGATGCTGACCAAGCTGGCCGGGGTGCTGCTGCTCAGCGGCTGGCATGGCTTTCTGGCCGGACAGCGCCGGAAGATCGCGGCGGGAGCGTCCAGATACTCCAGCCGCTTCTGGCGCATGACCAATGAGGTTCCGTTCCTGCTGGCCATCGTCATGGTGCTGTCGGTGACGACGGAGTGGCGGTTCTAGAGCCGCCGCTCAGCTTGACCTCGCCTGCCGCCTGTGGTTCCGCTGTTCGCGAACCGTGAGGCGAGACCCGCCTGCGGTCCCTCTCTCTTTGCGACGCCTGCCGATCGACCGGCGGGAGCCCGTCGCGCCTCCCTGTCTGCGGCCCCTGGCCGACAATCTGGATGAACAGCGCCCGCGCGGGGATCGCCCGCGTGCGCGCGACCGCGAGCCCTGCCATGACCGACGTCCGCGACACCGACATCACCACGCCCGAGGCAGAGACCCTGGATGCCGATCAGGTCCAGGACAGCCTGCCGACCGGCGACGAGGGCGTGGTCGATCAGGAGGCCAATGAAGAGGACGACGGAGAACCCGTCGTCTCCAACGGCCGCATCACCCTGGCCGAGCTGAACGAAAAGACCCCGGCCGATCTGGTCGCCTTCGCCGAGGGGCTCGAGGTCGAGAACGCCTCCAACCTGCGCAAGCAGGACCTGCTGTTCGCCATCCTCAAGGCCCTGGCCGAGGAAGAGGTGGAGATCATCGCCGACGGCGTTCTGGAGATCCTGCCGGACGGCTTCGGCTTCCTGCGCAGTCCGGACGCCAACTACCTGCCGGGACCGGACGACATCTATGTCTCGCCCTCGCAGATCCGCCGCTTCGGCCTGCGCTCGGGCGACACGGTGCACGGCGCGGTGCGCGGCCCCCGTGAGGGCGAGCGCTATTTCGCCCTGCTCAAGGTCGACACAATCAATCTGGAAGACCCCGAGGCGGTCAAGACCAAGGTCCTGTTCGACAACCTGACCCCGCTCTATCCCGAAGAGCGCCTGAACATGGAAATCCAGGACCCGACGCTTCGCGATCGCTCGGGCCGGGTCATCGACATCGTGGCGCCGCTCGGCAAGGGCCAGCGCTGCCTGATCGTGGCCCCGCCGCGCGTCGGCAAGACGGTGATGTTGCAGAACATCGCCAAGTCGATCGAGCGCAACCACCCGGAGGTCTTCCTGATCGTCCTGTTGATCGACGAGCGCCCGGAAGAAGTCACCGACATGCAGCGCACCGTGAAGGGCGAGGTCGTGGCCTCCACCTTTGACGAGCCGGCCACCCGCCACGTCGCCGTCGCCGAAATGGTGATCGAAAAGGCCAAGCGCCTGGTCGAGCACAAGAAGGACGTGGTGATCCTGCTGGACTCCATCACCCGCCTGGGCCGCGCCTACAACGCCACGGTGCCGTCGTCGGGCAAGGTGCTGACGGGCGGCGTCGACGCCAACGCCCTGCAACGGCCCAAGCGCTTCTTCGGCGCGGCGCGCAATGTGGAGCAGGGGGGCTCGCTGACCATCATCGCCACGGCCCTGATCGACACCGGCAGCCGGATGGACGAAGTGATCTTCGAAGAGTTCAAGGGCACCGGCAACTCGGAAATCGTGCTCGACCGCAAGGTCGCCGACAAGCGCATCTTCCCGGCCATCGACGTGCTGAAGTCCGGCACCCGCAAGGAAGACCTGATCACGCCCAAGGAGCAGCTGGCCAAGACCTATGTCCTGCGCCGCATCCTGAACCCGATGGGACCACAGGACGCTATCGAGTTTCTTCTCGACAAGCTGCGTCAGTCGAAGAACAACTCGGACTTCTTCCAGTCGATGAACACCTGAGACAAGCGGCGCGAGCCGATGTTTCACGTGGAACGAAGATGATGGCGAGGACGCTCCATCCTCCCCTCTTGGGCGAGGGGGACCGCGGAGCGGTGGAGGGGGTTAGCCCCACACGCATTGCTTGTGGTCAGCTTCCTCCGCCATGCTGCACATGGTCCCCCTCCCCCAAGAGGGGAGGATCGAGATGACCGACACTATCTTCGCTCTCGCCACACCGCCGGGACGCGGCGCCATCGCCGTGATCCGCCTGTCTGGCCCCGGGGTTGATGAAACCCTGAAGCAACTCGGTGCGGGCGCCCTGACGCCGCGGCTGGCCGCCGTCCGAACCCTCTCTTATGCAGCCGAGCACATCGATCAGGCTCTGGTTCTGCGCTTCGTCGCGCCGGGGTCCTACACCGGCGAAGACGCGGCCGAGCTGCACCTCCATGGCGGTCGCGCCGTGGTGGAGGCAGCCCAGCGCGCGTTAATTGCGCTCGGCCTGCGACCGGCCGAGCCGGGGGAGTTCACACGACGCGCCTTCCAGAATGGCCGCATGGACCTGACCCAGGCCGAAGCGGTCGCCGACCTGATCGACGCCGAAACGGCCGCCCAGGCGCGCCAGGCGCTCGGTCAGCTCGAGGGTCGGCTGAGCGAAACCTATTCCGGTTTTCGCCGCGATCTTCTGCACGCGCTCGCCCTGATCGAAGCCGAGATCGACTTCCCGGACGAAGACGTGCCGGACAATCTCGCGCTGACTGCCGGCCCCGTGCTGGACCGGCTGGCCAATGACTTCCGCGCCGCCATCGCCACCGGAGAGCGCGGCGAGCGGGTGCGCGAAGGCTATCGCATCGTCCTGATCGGCGAAACCAACGCCGGCAAGTCGTCGTTGTTCAACGCCCTGGTGCAGCGCGAGGCCGCCATCGTCACGCCGATCGCGGGGACCACCCGGGACGTGCTGGACGCCGATCTGATCATCGGCGGCTACGCCGTCACCCTTTCCGACACCGCCGGTCTGCGCGACAGCGACGACCCGGTGGAGGCCGAGGGCGTTCGACGTGCGCGCGCTCGCGCGGAGGCGGCGGACCTTCGCCTGTGGGTCCGCGCGCCCGGCGATCCGACCAGTGCTGCGGCGACCTATGTGCGCCCCGGCGATCTTGTCATCGCCAACAAGGCCGATCTCGGCGGCGGCCTGTCGGGCGAAGAGTTGGAGGTGCTGAACGTCAGCACCCGCTCGGGCGAAGGACTGTCGACACTACACGACTGGCTTGCCGCACGTCTTCAACGCGACCTCGCCGGCGCCGATTTCCCCGCGGTCACCCAGGCGCGTCACCGACTGCGCTTGGAAGAGGCGCTTCAGTCGGTGGAGGCGTCCCGACACATGCTGAGCCGATCGCCCGAGATGGCGGGCGAAGATCTGCGACGGGCGGGGGAGGCGCTAGCGCGCGTCACCGGCGCGATCGGTGTCGAGGACATACTCGGCGAGGTGTTTTCCACCTTCTGCATCGGGAAGTAATACCGATGTTCCACGTGAAACCCAGCTAGGCGGCGCCTGCCTGCTACGCTGGCGAAGGCGCGCGTTTTCCCCTATGTGGCGGCGCATGCACTCCACGCCAGACACCAGCTTCGACGTCATCGTCATCGGCGGCGGCCATGCCGGCTGTGAGGCGGCGGCGGCGTCCGCTCGCGTGGGTGCGCGCACCCTGCTGCTGACGCAGAAGCTTGAAACCATCGGCGAGATGTCGTGCAATCCTGCGATCGGCGGGCTCGGGAAGGGCCACCTGGTGCGCGAGATCGATGCGCTGGACGGGCTGATGGGGCGACTGGCGGACATCTCGGGCATCCAGTTCCGCCTGCTCAACCGTTCAAAGGGGGCGGCTGTGCGTGGCCCGCGCAGCCAGATCGATCGTCGACTCTATCGCGAGGCCATGCAGGCCGAGTTGGCCCGGACCCCCAACCTGAACCTGAAAGCGGGAACCGCAGAACGGCTGTTGATGGACGGCGAGCGCGTTGTCGGTGTGGTCACCGGCGACGGCGAAACGCTCAAGGCGGCGGCGGTGGTGCTGACGACCGGCACCTTTCTGAACGGCGTGATCCATCGCGGCGACGAACGCATCCCGGCAGGTCGCTTTGGGGAAGCGGCCTCCATCGGACTGGCGGCGGACCTTCATGCGGCGGGCCTCAGCCTCGGTCGCCTCAAGACCGGCACGCCCGCGCGGCTCGACGGACGCACCATCGCTTGGGACCGGCTGGAGATGCAGGCAGCCGATGATCAGACGACGCCTTTCTCCTTCCTGACCGACGCGATCCGCGTGCCGCAGATCCAGTGCGGCATCACCCACACCACGGCCGAGACGCACCGGATCATCGCCGAGAACCTGGGCGAAAGCGCCGTCTATGGCGGACACCTGTCCGGACGTGGCCCACGCTATTGTCCGTCGATCGAGGACAAGGTGGTGCGGTTCGCAGACAAATCCAGCCACCAGGTCTTTCTGGAGCCGGAAGGGCTGGACGATCCTACGGTCTATCCGAACGGCGTCTCCACCTCGGTCTCTGAAGCGACGCAACTGGCGTTTCTGCGCACCATGCCCGGCTTGGAGCAGGTCGAAGTGTTCCGCTACGGCTACGCCATCGAGTATGACTATGTCGATCCGCGCGAACTGACGCCGGCGCTGGAGGTCAAGCGTCGTCCGGGACTGTATCTGGCTGGCCAGATCAACGGCACCACGGGCTATGAAGAGGCGGGCGCGCAGGGACTGATGGCGGGTCTCAACGCCGCGCGTGCGGCGGCGAACCAGGCTCCGGTCGTGCTGGGCAGGGAGCAGGCCTATATCGGCGTGATGATCGACGACCTGGTGACGCGCGGGGTGACCGAGCCCTATCGCATGTTCACCAGCCGGGCCGAGTACCGGCTAACGTTGCGAGCCGACAATGCCGACCAGCGGCTGACGCCGCTCGGCGTGGACGTCGGCTTGGTGGGAGCACAACGCCTCGCGCGGTTTGAGGCCAAGGCGGCGCAGCTCGCCGAGGCGAGCCGGATCGCGCGCGAGCGGCTGTTCACTCCCGGCGAGGCCAACGCTGTCGGCGTGCCCGTCAATGCCGATGGCCGCCGCCGCTCGATGCGCGACCTTCTGGCGTTTCCAAACGTCTCACTGGCTCTGTTCGAAACCGCAGTGCCCGAGATCGCCGGGTGGAGCGCCGAGGTGCGCGAGCAGGTTGAGATCGACGCCGGCTACGCCTCCTACCTTGATCGGCAGGCGATGGATGCGGAAGCCTTGCGCCAGGAAGAATCCCTGACCCTCTCGGCCGATCTGAACTATGACGCCATCGGCGGTCTGTCCAACGAGGTGCGGGAAAAGCTCATGCGCGTGCGGCCTCGCACCCTGGGTCAGGCCGGTCGCATCGAAGGCGTGACGCCCGGCGCCCTGACGGCGCTTCTGGCCCACGTCCGTCGCGGCAACTCTTCGGCCGCCGCCTGAGATGAACGCGAGCCAGTTCGCTCAAGCCGCCGACGCCACGCCGGATCAGATGGCCGATCTGGAGGCGTTCCGAGACCGCCTGGAACAGGTCAATGCGGTGATGAACCTGATCGGTCCGGACACCCTGCCAGACTTCTGGAACCGCCACGCCTATGACAGCGCGCAACTGCTGGGCCATGCACCGGACGCACGCACCTGGGCCGATCTCGGCGCCGGGGCTGGCTTTCCGGGGCTGGTTCTGTCGATCCTGCTGAAAGGGAGGGAAGGGGCGCACGTCTGGCTGATCGACAGCCTCGGCAAGCGGTGCCGCTTCCTTCAGGAGGTGGTGGATTATCTCGCGCTGCCCGCCACCGTGATCAATGGGCGGGCCGAGGCGCAGACGCTTTCGGTGGATATTATCACCGCGCGCGCCGTCGCTCCGCTCGACAAGTTGCTCGGTTATGCACAGCCATACTTCGAGCGCGGGGCGGAGGGTCTTTTCCTGAAGGGCGAAAAGGCCGAAACCGAAGTGGCGGCCGCGCGCGCGGCTTGGCGTTTCGATGTGTCCCTGTCGACCTCCGAAAGCGATCCACGTGGCCGCATCGTCCATGTCCGGAGTCTTCGTCGTGCCCGCTCAGCGTAAGCCCGCCCGAGTTCTCGCCATTTCCAACCAAAAGGGCGGCGTCGGCAAGACCACCACCGCCATCAACCTGGGCACCGCTCTGGCCGCCATCGGCGAGAAGGTACTGATCGTCGACATGGATCCGCAGGGCAATGCCTCCACGGGGCTTGGTGTTCCACGTGAAACACGGCGAGTGACGATCTACGATGTGGTGGTGGATGGCCGGTCGATCCAGGATGCGGCCGTGGAAACGCTGGTGCCGGGGTTGGCCATCGTTCCCGCTGATGCGGACATGTCGGGCGTCGAGATCGAGCTCAGCCAAGCCGACCGACGGTCCTACCGGTTGCGGGACGCCTTGCGCGCGCATGACTTGGGCATGACGCCGTATGACTATGTGCTGATCGACTGCCCGCCGTCTTTGAACCTTTTGACGCTGAACGCCATGGCGGCAGCCGACGCGGTGCTGGTGCCGCTGCAGTGCGAGTTCTTTGCGCTGGAGGGTCTCAGCCAGCTGATGCGCACGGTGGACATGGTGCGGCAGAGCCTCAATCCTGGCCTTGAAATCCAGGGGTTGGTGCTGACCATGTACGACCGGCGCAGCAGCCTGTCGGGTCAGGTGGCCAACGACGTTCGCGCCCACTTCGGCGACAAGGTCTATGACAGCGTCATTCCCCGCAACGTGCGGGTGGCCGAGGCGCCTTCGTTCGGCAAGCCGGCGCTGATCTATGATCTGAAATGCACCGGCAGCCAGGCCTATCTCAAGCTGGCGCGCGAACTGGTGCAGCGCGAACGCAAGCGACTGAAGCACGCAGCCTGAAGCGGACGGACAAAGACGTGGCGGAACGACAAAGAGGACTGGGGCGAGGGTTGTCGGCCCTGATGGGCGAGGCGGCGACCGAGGCCCCGATCGCGGCCGGCGCGCCTGCACCCGCCGGCGTGCAGCGTGTGCCGATCGAAAGCCTGAAGCCCAACCCGGATCAGCCGCGCAAGCTGTTCTCCCGCTCGGACATGGAGGAGCTCGCCGCCTCCATCCGCGACAAGGGGGTGCTGCAGCCGATCCTGGTGCGCAGCCAGCCGGACGAGCCGAGCGTGTGGCAGATCATTGCCGGCGAACGCCGCTGGCGCGCGTCCCAGGTCGCCCGCCTGACCGAAGTGCCGATCGTCGTGCGCGAAATGGACGACGTCGAAGTGTTCGAAGTCGCCATCATCGAGAATGTTCAGCGCGCCGACCTCAACCCGCTGGAAGAGGCCAACGCCTATGGCCTGCTGATCGAACGCCATGGCCGCACCCAGGACGAGATCGCCGGAATCGTCGGCAAGAGCCGCAGCCACGTCGCCAACACCCTGCGGCTGCTGCAGCTGCCGATGGGGGTGCTGAACCATGTGATCGACGGCAAGCTGACCGCCGGTCACGCCCGCGCCCTGATCACTGCGCCCGATCCGCAGGCCCTGGCTGAACAGGTCATCCGCGAAGGCATGAACGTGCGCCAGACCGAGGCGCTGGCGCGTCGCGCGGCCGAAGGTCCGCCTCAGCCCAAGCCGACTTCGAAAGGTGCGTCGGGAAGCGGCCGCAACGAGGATATCGCGGCGCTGGAGCAGGATCTGCTGGACGTGCTCGGGCTCAAGGTTTCCATCGGCTATCGCGATGGTGCGGGCGAGGTGGTGGTGAAATACGCCTCCCTCGAACAGCTCGACGACATCTGCCGCAGATTGATGCAGGCCTGATCCCCACGGCGTGATAAGGTGCGGCATGACCGATGACGCACAGCCTCTGACCGCCACCGAAAAGCTCAGGCAGGCGGTCGCCGCCAAGAAGGGCGTCAAGGGCGCGCCTGGCGTGGCGCATGAGAGCGGACGCGCGGCCGAAAAGGTCGTGGCCCAGCGCAACCAGACCCTGGCCAAGCCGGCCTTCCGCAAGGCGTCCAAGCGCGGCTGAGGCGGCTCAGAGCCCGAGCCGCCGCGCCCGTCCGGCGATCTCCAGCAGCAGCCGTTCGGCGATCAGCTGATCCGGCATGCCCGTGGTCTTGGTGGCCACATCGGCGGTGTTGATGCTATCCAGCACCTCGTCCAACGCCTCCAGCCGCCAGGCGCGGGCCTGGCGCAGCATTTCGGCCTCCTGCTTCCAGAATACGCCGGCGGCCTTGGCGGCTTCCTTGGCATTGGCGCCGTTGGTCTGAAGAACATTGATGCGACGCAGCTTGCCGAGATGCAGCGCCGCCTGACGCACCGCCATGACTGACGACTCGCCCTCGGCCAACGCGCGGCGCAGACCGGATTGCGCCGGACCCGCCCGCGCGCCGAACGCCTGGAGCGCCGCGTCCTGAAGCGAGGCGTCCGGCTCGACGCCGAGATGTCGATCCAGCTCCTCGCTGTCGATGGTCTTGCCCGATCCCGGTCCGATGAACAGCGCCAGCCGCTCGATCTCCTGCCGCATCAGCCCCCGCTCCCGCGGCAGGCGAGCGACGAAGCGGTCCAGCGCATCGGACGTCAGGCCCACCTTGTCCGCCGCCAAGGCTTCGCGCGTCATGCGGGCCACGTCGCCGGTCTCGTCCTCGTAGCAGACGATGCCGACCGCGCCGGCCTCCTTTTCGGCGGTCTTGCGCAGGGCGGAGTCGCGGCCGAGCTGGCTCGCCTCGACTACCAGCATGGCGTCGGGATTGAAGCCGCCCTCGGCGTGGGTCTTGACCGCGGCCGCCAGCATCTTGTCCACCGACGCCTTGTCCGACGAAAGCCGCACCCGCACCAACCGTCGCCCGCCCATCATCGACAGGGCGGTCAGCGCCTCTTCCAACCTGGCCTCGTCGCCGTCGATGTCGCTGTCGGTCAGGACGGTGACGTTGAACGGGTCGTTCAGGTCGGGCGTCACCGTGCGGCACAGGATCTCGGCGCGCTCGGTCACGCCCGATCGATCCCTGCCGTGGATCACGGCCGCACGGACGGCGCGATCGGGCGCCTTGAGGAAACGCTCGATCTCGGCCCGTTTGGAGAGGATCACCGGCCGGCCGACGCCGGGTTCAGGGCCTGGGCCAGGTCGAGGCGGATCATGCGAGACAGCTCGGCGGCTGCGCGCTCCTCGCCGTCCTGCTGGGCGGCGATGGCGGCATAGGGCTGGTCCGCCGCCTCGTAGGTGGTGGTGACGGTCTCGTCGCCAGTCAGGGCCGGGCGCCCATCCAGCGGCGTCAGCACCCAAACCGCACGCACCGTCAGCTCATAGCGCGAGGCAGTGTCGTCGATGCGCCGCCCCAGCGCCCGACGGCTCTGCTCGACCGAGGTCTCCAGCCGGTACAGGGCAGGGGAGGCGCGGTCGAAGCCAAGCGCGTCCTCCAGCTGCTCACGCAATCGGTAGCCGAGCCGATTGTCCGGCGTCGACACGGCGATCCGGCGCAGACCCGATCCGGTCGCGGGTTCGGCGTACATGGGCGTAAAGCCGCAGCCGGCCAGACTGCCCGCCAGACCGCTCGCCAGCATCAGCGAAAGCGCCGCGCGCCGCATTAGGCGGCCACCAGATTGACGATGCGGTCCTTCACCACGACCACCTTTCGGATGCTGAGTCCCTCTAGTCGGGCTTTCACCGTCTCATCGGCCAGGACGACGGCTTCGACCTCGGCCGGTTCCGTTCCACGTGGAACACGAACCTCGGCCTTTCGCTTGCCGTTGATTTGCACCGGCAGCACCACCTCGTCGTCGGCGGCTAGAGCCGGGTCATAGACGGGCCAGGGCGCATCCAGGATCATCCCGTCCTCTGCCAGACGGGTCCAGCATTCCTCGGCCAGGTGCGGGGTGAAGGGCGCGACTAACCGCGCCAGCGCCGACAGCGCCTGAGCCTTGGCGTCACCGCCGGCCTTGTCGTGCGCCTTCACCGTGGCCACGAACGCATAGAGCTTGGCGATGGCCGAGTTGAAGCGGAAGCCCTCGACGCCTTCAGTGACCGCCTTGATGGCCTTGTGCGTCTCGCGGATCAGGCTCTTGTTCTGCGCCTCGTCGCCGGCAGCGGACGGGTCATACGCGTCGAACTCGCTCCAGACCCGGCCGACAAAGCGGCTCGCGCCTTCGACCCCGCCCGTGGTCCACTGAACGTCGCGCTCCGGCGGGCTGTCGGACAAGACAAACAGGCGTCCGGCGTCCACGCCATAGGCATCGACGATCTCCTGCGGCGCGACCACGTTCTTCTTGGACTTGGACATCTTTTCGATGTCGCCGATGGTCAGGGTCTCTCCGGTCGACAGCCGCCGGGCCGAGCGGGCGCCGCCCTCGTTGGCCAGCTCGACATCCGTGGGCTCGACCCACTGGCCGCCCTCGGTGCGATAGGTCTCGTGCACCACCATCCCTTGCGTGAACAGGCCGGCGAACGGCTCCTTCACGTTCATCAGGCCCGCGTTCGTCAGGGCCCGGGTGACGAAGCGGGCGTAGAGCAGGTGCAGCACCGCATGCTCCACCCCGCCGATGTACTGGTCCACCGGCAGCCAGCGATCGGCCGCGGCGGTGTTGATCGGCTCGGCCGCGCTCGGATCGGTGAAGCGGGCAAAATACCAGGAGCTGTCGACGAATGTGTCCAGCGTGTCCGTCTCGCGCACCGCGTCCTCGTCGCAGGTCGGGCATTTGACCTGCTTCCAGCTCGGATGCCGATCCAGAGGATTGCCCGGCACGTCGAACGTCACATCCTCGGGCAGCACGACCGGCAGCTGATCGGCCGGCACGGGCACGGGGCCGCAGGACGGGCAGTGGATAATCGGGATGGGGCAGCCCCAGTACCGCTGACGGCTGACGCCCCAGTCGCGCAGGCGATAGATGGTCGCGCCCTGACCCTGGCCGGCACCCTCGATGCGGCGGACGGCTTCCGCCTTCGCCGCCTCGATGTCGAGACCGTCAAGGAAGTCGGAATGGAAGATCAGGCCGGGGCCGGTATAGGCTTCCGCATCCACCGCAAAGTCGTCGCCGGCGCCGTCCGGCCGCACGACGGGGATCACCGGCAGGCTGTATTTGCGGGCGAAGTCCAGGTCGCGCTGGTCGTGCGCCGGACAGCCGAAGATGGCGCCCGTGCCATATTCCGACAGGATGAAGTTGGCGATCCAGACGCTGACCTCGCGGCCGTCGAACGGATGGCGCACGGTCAGGCCGGTGTCCCAGCCGATCTTGGGAGCCTGCTCGATCTCGGCCTGCGAGGCGCCGCCCTGGCGGCACTGGGCGACGAAGGCGGCCACTTCCGGGTTCGCGTCGGCCAGCGACTTGGAGATTGGATGATCGGGCGCCAGGCCCAGGAAGCTGGCGCCGAACAGGGTGTCGGGTCGGGTGGTGTAGATCTCCACCCCGTCTTCGAACCCGGCCGGCGGCTCGCCCGCCCACTTCCAGGTCATGCGCAGACCCTTGGACCGGCCGATCCAGTTCTCCTGCATCAGCCGAACCTTGTCCGGCCAGCGGTCCAGGTCCTTGAGCCCATCGATCAGGTCGTCGGCATAGTCGGTGATGCGCAGGAACCACTGGTTAAGCTTGCGCTTTTCGACAACCGCGCCCGAGCGCCAACCGCGCCCGTCGATCACCTGCTCGTTGGCCAGCACGGTGTTGTCCACCGGGTCCCAGTTGACCACCCCGTCCTTGCGATAGATCAGGCCGCGTCGATACAGCTCCAGGAACCAGGCCTGCTGCTTGCCGTAGTATTCGGGATCGCAGGTGGCGAACTCTCGCGACCAGTCCAGCGACAGCCCCAACAGCTTCAGCTGTTCGCGCATCGCCGCGATGTTGGAATAGGTCCAGCCCTTGGGGTGAATGCCGCGCTCCATGGCCGCGTTCTCGGCGGGCATGCCGAAGGCGTCCCAGCCCATGGGGTGCAGCACGTCGAACCCCTGCGCCCGCTTGGAGCGCGCCACCACGTCGCCCATGACGTAGTTGCGGGCATGCCCCATGTGGATGTTCCCCGAAGGATAGGGAAACATTTCAAGGACATAGTATTTCGGTCGGCCGGTATCCCGGGTGACGAAGGCGTCGGCTTCGGCCCAGCGGGCCTGTTGGCGGGGTTCGGCGGTCTTGGGGTCGTATCGGGCCACGGGCGTCCTGAAAGGCAGAGGGGCTCGCGCCCCTCGCACTCCACTAGCCCGAAGGGCGCAGACGCCCAAGAGATTATGGCGCTCAAGCAGGCCAAAGGCCGATAGCGCCACAGAGAAAAGCCGTGGGCCTTAACCCGCGTTGGCGAGGTTCAGCTGGCGCGCCTTGGTCAGGATGGCGTTTTCTAGGTCCGCCTCGGTCTGGGCGGCGACGGGGGCGCCCGTCCACTGGCCGTCGGCGCCGCGCACCTCCTTGACCACGGTGACGTTCAGCGCATCGGCGCGCAGACGGGTGTCCAGGATGAAGACGGTGGCCTTGAACCGCTCATTGGGCGTCTGCGGATTGATGTACCAGTCATAGTTGATCACGCCGCCCCACGGATCGGCGGTCACCAGCGGCATGAAGCTGAGGGTGTCCAGCGAGGCGCGCCACAGATAGCCGTTGACGCCGATGCCCTGCTGCACGTCGGCGCGGGGCGCGCGGCGCTCTCCGCCGACGAACGGCAGGCTGGAACAGCCCGCCAGCGCCACGCCCGAGGCGACCAGGGCGACCGTCGCGCCGCGAACCAAAGCCTTGTTGAGGCCCATCGGGATAGTCTCCAAACCAAGTGATCGCGGACGGTCCGTCACGCGCGCGGTTGATCCGGCGCACCGTGACCGCAGCGATCTTCTATAACACGGCGAAAAGGGGCGATGACAAGGCGGACGCCGGTCGGCGGCGCATCGCCCCTTTGGCGGTTTCCGCCGCATTGCCGTGACGTCGGCGACACATGGCGCGGGCAAGATGTCGAGGAACCGGCTCCAGACGTTGACGTTGCGTTGACCGGGCGAGCGGCGGGTGTCTAATCCACCGGCTCACGGCGAAAACGCCGGTTCAGGAAGTTCTGCGCCTTTTTAGGCGTCGAAGGGTTGGAAATGCGTGCTGGCGGCCTGTCGATATCGGCGTTGAGCCTTGCCGTGCTGTTAAGCACGGGCGCCGTCGCGCATGCGCAAGGCCAGGCTCAGGCGAACCGGGGCCAGGCGCTTACCCTGTCCGAGGCGGCCAACGCCCAGCGCGCCGCGCCGAGCCAGCGACGCGGTCTGCGCCTGAACGACCGTGGCCGCTGGGGTCTCGACTTCAACCTGAACCAGCCGGTCGGCCGCGAGCAGGACTGGAGCGACGTGGAGGCGGGCGCCTACTATCGTCTCAACGATCGCCTGCGCGTGGGCGCAGCGGCCGGCCTCGCCGCACCCGAGACCGACCCGGCCCGCGCCCCCGAGACCGGCGCCCGCACCCAGCCGCGCGTGCGCCTGGAAAGCATCTTCAAGTTCTAGCAGGCTGGGCGAACGCGGCCTGGATCGCCTCGACGCCGGCGATCCCGCATGCGCCGCTTTCCGCCAGCCCAGCCGCACGCGCGCCATTGACGCCGCCAAGCGCATAGACCGGGCACGGCGCCGCCAACGTCCTCGCCCTGAAGGCGCTCACGCCCAAGGCCGGCTTGCGCGCCGAGGCGCCTCCGGCCGGGAACACCGGCGACAGCACCAGCGCGTCGACATCAACCGCCCCGATCTGCAGCGGCGCGCCGTGCCAGGCTGAGGTCAGCAGCCAATCTGGCCGGATGCGGCGCATCGCTGTCGCCTCGGCCATTGCGCGCTCCGGCAGGTGAACCCCGTCCGCCTCTAGCCTCACCGCCAGATCGGCGTCCCGCCCGACCAGCAGGCGTACTCCACGTCCGGCCGTCGCTGCTCTCAGCCGCTGCCCGATCTCCAGCGCCTCGGCGCGGCCGAAGGCGCGAAACACCACGCCGGCCCCCCTCGGCAGCCGCGCCGCCGTCTCCCAGGGGCGCGGCGTTCGATCCGGATCGGTGAAGAACAGCAGGGGCGGCAGACGTCCCGCGCCTGGGCTGACAGCGATGGCGGCGCGGTTTAGATCAAGCGCGGCGTTCCAGAGCGCGCGCGCCTCGTCGCTGTAGTCTTCCGGCAGGATCATGACCGCTTCATCCCCCGCCAACCGACCCGCGTCCATCGCCGAACGCATCGGCGCCGTGCGCGGTCGCATCGCAGCGGCCGCTCGCGCTGCGGGCCGCGACCCGGCGGGCGTGATCCTGACAGCCGTATCCAAGACCCAGTTACCTGAGGCGATCGACGCCGCCTTGGCCGCCGGTCTGCGCGTGTTCGGCGAGAACCGGGTGCAGGAGGCGCAGGGCCGCTGGACTTCTCGCCGCGCCGATCTCCCGGACCTTCAAGTTCGGCTGATCGGTCCCTTGCAGACCAACAAGGTCCAAGACGCCGTGGCCCTGTTCGACGTGATCGAAAGCGTGGACCGCGAGAAGCTCGCCCGCGCCCTGGCCGACGCGGGTCAGAAGGCGGGCATCCAGCCGCGCGTCCTGATCCAGGTCAACACCGGCGCCGAGCCGCAAAAGGCCGGCGTTCATCCCCGCGACGCCGATGCCCTGGTCGCTCATGCTCGTGACTGCGGCCTGAGGGTCGAGGGCCTGATGTGCATTCCGCCGGCCGAGGAAGCCGCAGGCCCCCACTTCGCCTTGTTGGCCCGCATCGCTGAACGCAATGGCCTGTCGGTCTTGTCCATGGGCATGAGCGGCGACTTTGAGACCGCGATCCGCCTTGGCGCCACGCATGTCCGGGTCGGTTCGGCGCTGTTCGGGGAACGAAATCCGCCGGTTGCGCCCTCTAAAGATGCGCCCGCGCTGTAACGCCGCGTGATTTCCATCGTTCAAGCCTTGGCGTAGCCGTCAAGCCCCGCCATTCTGTTGTGATGCCCGCCCCAAAGACCATCCTGATCATCGACGACGACGACGACCTGCGCGAGGCCCTGGCCGAGCAGCTGGCCCTGCACGAGGAGTTCCGCACCGTCCAGGCCGCCACCGCCACCGACGGCGTGCGTATGGGCCGCGAGGTGCGGGCAGACCTGATCCTGCTGGACGTCGACCTGCCTGACATGGACGGGCGCGAGGCCTGCCGCCTGCTGCGCAAGGACGGCGTGTCCACGCCGGTCATCATGCTGACGGCCCAGGCGGCCGACGCCGACACCATTCTGGGACTGGACGCCGGCGCCAACGACTATGTCACCAAGCCCTTCCGCTTCGCCGTCCTGCTGGCCCGCATCCGCGCCCATCTGCGCAGCCACGAACAATCCGAGGATGCGGTCTTCTCGATCGGTCCCTATGAGTTCCGACCCGCCGCCAAGGTCCTGGTGGACGCCAAGGATCGCAAGATCCGGCTGACGGAGAAGGAAACCAACATCCTGAAGTACCTCTACCGCGCCGGGGCCAAGCCGGTGTCGCGCGAGGAGCTGCTGACCGAAGTGTGGGGCTACAACGCCGGCGTGACCACCCACACGCTGGAAACCCACATCTATCGCCTGCGCCAGAAGATCGAGCCCGAGCCCGGCCAGGCGCGCCTGCTGCTGACGGACGCCGGCGGCTACCGGCTGCAGCCCTGACGCTTCAGGCGGCGCGCCACTCGCTGAGCACCGCGCCCTGCGCGTCCTCGAAAGCGACGCGGTCCAACCGAACGGCGCCAATGCAGACCGGCCGCTGATCGGGACTGGCGGCGCGGCAGCGGATGGCGCGGCCGTCGGAGAAGGCGGCCATGCGTCCTTCCAGCACCAGGCGATACCCGCCAGGCGGGACCGCGGCCGGCTGGTCGTTCTCGCCCCGGACCACGAAGCTGTAGGCGCGTCCGTTGCGCCGCCCCAGGCGAGAGCCGTCAGCCTCGAACACCGCCGCCAGCCCCATCGTCTGCGGCGACGGCGCACCCGTTTCGCTGGCCAGCGGGTCGGACGCCGCGCCGGGGCAGCTCTCGCTCCGCATCCAGGGCCGCGTCAGCCAGAAGCCCTCCGCCGCCTCCCAGGTCTCGGCGCCGCCCGCGATCAGCGGTGACCCTGTCCAGTCGCCCGGCGACAAGGTCAGCCTGAGCGTCCTGCCATCCGCCCCCCGCGCGGCGCTCGCAAGACCTTCTTCGGTCAGACCTTCGGCCTCCGCCGGCACGGCGCCCGCGCAGCCAAAAGCCTGGCGCACCACAAAGCGCCGGCCGGCCAGGGACGTGTCCGCGCCTCCGGGCGTTCCCGCCGCATAGGCCGAGGCGGCGGCGTCAAGCGCCTGCAGCAGTTCGGCGCGATCCAGGGTCGGATCGTGCGCGATGGCTACGGCCGGCGGAGCGCTGACCGGGGGGACGACGGCCGGAACCGGGGGTGGCGCTTCCTTGCGCTCGCAGGCGGAAAGACCAAGGGCGGACGCCGCAAGGATGACCATCGACGGGCGGATCAGCGCGACCGGTTTGAACATGCAACCCTTCTAGCATGGGAGTCTCTGAAAGAGCCCGTCATGACGGTTGACGCAAGCTAAGGGAAACGGTCTGCAGGCCCCTATGACTTTTGACCAAGCCGTGGCGCTGACGGTGCTTGTCGCTGTCGTGGGCGTGCTGATCCATGGCAAGGCGCGGGCCGACGTTGTGGCTCTCACTGGAGCGGCCGTCCTGCTGTTGCTGGGCGTGGTGCGGCCGGTCGAGGTGCAGGGCGCCTTCGCCAGCCCGGCGGTGATCGCCCTCGCCGGCCTGTTCGTGATCGCCTACGCCATCGAAATGTCGGGGCTGCTGGGGCTGCTGATCCGCAACGCCACGCGTCTGGCGGCGCGCATCGGCGCGGCGGGAATCTGGATCGTGATCGGCCTGTGCGGCTCGGTAGGCGGCTTTCTGAACAACACACCGGTGGTGGTGCTGGCCGCCCCGGTGATCCGTGACGTGGCCCAGTCGCTGCGCCTGTCGCCCAAGCGGTTCCTGATGCCGCTCAGCCATGTGACGGTGATGGGCGGCCTGCTGACCCTGATCGGCACCTCGACCAACCTCCTGGTCAACGACATGGCGCGTAACGCCGGCCAGCCGGTGTTCAGCCTGTTCGAGATCACGCCGGTGGGCCTGTGCATCGCCGCGACGGGCGGCTTGTGGCTCTATTTCGTGGGCGCGCGTCAGCTCGGCCGGTCCGTCGCCATGGATGAAGCCGAAGCGGTCCGCGTGGCCGAGTTGGAGGAAGCGCGTCGGACGGCCAGCCTGGAGGCGTCGCGCCGCCGGCGGCGGGTGCTGCCGTTCGGCCTGCCGCGCATCGGCGAGGCGCGCAACCTGTCCGATGGCTCAGGCGACGCCAATCTGGGCGATGTAGAGCTATACGGCGCCGCCGATCGGCCTTTCCGCCTGCGGCCGGCGCTGATGTCGCTGGGCGTGTTCGTCCTGGTCATCGCAGCGGCCGGCTTCGGCTGGGCGCCCATCGCAGCTGCGGCCTTTTCTGGCGCGGTGGCCTTGATCCTCCTGCGGGTCATCACGCCGGAGGAGGCCTACGCCGGCCTGCGTCCGGAAATCCTGCTGCTGATCGCGGGCATGGTGGTGGTGGGCACGGCCATCGAGGTCACGGGCCTCGCTCAGGCCGGCGCCGAGCGGCTGATCGACGTGATCCGGCCGCTTGGACCCATGGGCGCGCTGATCGTGCTCTACGGCGTGACGCTGCTGGCGACTGAGCTCCTTTCCAACGCCACGGTGGCCGTGCTGATCACGCCCGTAGCGGTGGCTCTGGCGGAGAGCCTTGGGGTCGATCCCCGGCCTTTCCTGGTGTGCGTGATGATGGCGGCCTCGACGGCCTTTGCGACGCCCTTCGGCTATCAGACCAATGTGCTGGTCTTCAACATGGGCGGCTACAGCTACATGGACTTCGTCAAGGTCGGCGCGCCGCTGAACCTGATCACCTGGCTCGCGGCCATGGTGGCGATCCCGATCTTTTTTCCGTTCTAGAGGTCCAGATCGACCGTCACCGGCGCGTGGTCGCTGGGGCGGTCCCATTCGCGCACGTCGTCGTGGATGCGGGCGGTTTGGGGCGCCACCGCCGGGGTCAGGCCGGGCGAGGTCCAGATGTGATCCAGCCGAAGGCCGCGGTTCGACTTTCTGAAGTCGGCGGCGCGATAGCTCCACCAGCTGGCCAGCTTCTGCGGCTCGGGAAAGCGGTCGCGCAGCACGTCGGCGAAGCCGCCCGTTTCCTGAAGCCGATTCAGCGTCTCCACCTCGATCGGCGTGTGGCTGACGATCTTGGACATGTAGCGGTGGTTCCAGACGTCGTTCTCGCCCGGCGCGATGTTGAAGTCGCCGGCCAGCACCAGCGGCGCGGCCTTGTCCCGGCGGCCGATCTCGTCGGTCAGCCGTTCGTAGAAGTCCATCTTGTGATCGAACTTGGGGTTCAGCTCACGGTCCGGCGTGTCGCCGCCGGCCGGGATGTAGAAATTCTGAACGTCCACGCCCGCGATCCGACCGGAGACGCAGCGCGCGTGCCCCAGCTTGCAGACCTCAAGCGTCGCATTCTCCTCGATCGGCAGGCGCGAGGCGATGGCGACGCCATGCCAGCCCTTCTGGCCCCGCACCCGCAGATACGGCAGGCCCATGTCCTCGAACGCCGCGCGCGGGAACTGGTCCGTAGTGCACTTGATCTCCTGCAACATCAGGACGTCCGGCGCGCGCTCGGCCACGAACCGCGCCACCTGGTCGATGCGCAGGCGAACCGAGTTGATGTTCCAGGTGGCGAGGCGAAGCGTCATGGCCCGCGCCTTAGCAGGCCAGACGCCTCATACCTAGCAAGGCGCTCAAGCGGCGAGCGACCGCGTCGCGAGCGTAGCGACCCTAATTGCGTCCCGGACGGCGGGTCGGGTCGCGCAGCTGGAACAGGCTGGCCGAAAGGCCCGACGCCGGTTGAAGGCTGGTCAGCTGGGTGCGCGTGCGCTGGCCTTGCGCATCGGTGATGGTCCATTCGCGCAGGCGCATCGGGCTGCCGGCAAAGGCCAGGATGACCTGGCCATCGTTCGGCCGGCGGCTGTCGCGCGCGGTGATGGCGAAGGCGCCGGAGTCCATCCGCGTCACCCGCTCGATCCGCACGCCCTGGTCCAGCCGGACGTTGCGGGCAAGGAAGGTGGACAATGGCGTGGCGCTCAGCGGCACCTGGCGGAAGACGTTCAGGCGCGGATCATAGCGTTTGACGTTCGACCCATCCGAGACGACCAGCAGCCCTTGCGGGTTGGTGTACTCGAACCGCATCTTGCCCGGCCGCTGCAGGTAGAAACGGCCCTCGCGGCGCTGGGCGCCGCTGGTCTCGACAAAGGTCCCCTGGGCCGCGCTCAGGTTCTGCAGATAGGTCTGCGCCTGCTGCAACGCGGCGCGATCCTCGGCCGACAGATTGCTCTGCGCATCGGCCGGCAGGGCCGCGCCGAGAGCGGCCAGGCCCGTCAGGGCGCCCATGCCGAGCAGGAGATTGCGGCGGGCGGCGTCGTGCTGGTCGACGGCGATGGCGCGGGCTGAAGCGCGGGTGGCGGCGCGTTGGGTCATGGTCTTCTTCTCGCTCCCGTTCGGGATTGTGGGTGTCGCCTTCATGCCGGGCCGGCTTGGCGTCCGCATGACGCCAGCCTGGCCATATTCCGGCGCTCCGATGAAGCAGCGTTCATCGCAGACGGCCAAGCTTGGCTTGGAGGCGGGAGAAGAACGTGGTCAAGCCCACACCGTTCCTCTTCGCCCTCGAGGGGAGCGGGCAATCCGGCGCTCAAGCCGCGAGCGGCCGCGCCTCGAGCCGGGCGCCCCTAGATTATAGGCGGAGGGCCGGCGAGCACCTCGCGCTTGCCGGCGTGGTTGGCGGGGCTGACCACGCCTTCCTGTTCCATGCGTTCGATCAGTGTGGCGGCGCGATTGTAGCCGATCTGCAGCCGGCGCTGGACGTAGGAGGTCGAGGCCTTGCGGTCGCGCGTCACCACTGCCACGGCCCGGTCGTACAGGTCGTCTCCGGTGCCGGCGCCGTCCTCGCCACCCATCGCGCCGTCGCCGTCGCCGTCTGGCTCGTCGGTGATCAGGTCGAGGTAGTCGGGCTCGGCCTGGCTACGCAGGTGCTTGCACACCTCCTCCACCTCGTGGTCGCCGACGAACGGACCGTGCAGGCGGGTGATGCGCCCGCCGCCGGCCATATAGAGCATGTCGCCTTGACCCAGCAGCTGCTCGCCGCCCTGTTCGCCCAGGATGGTGCGGCTGTCGATCTTGGACGTGACCTGGAAGGAGATGCGGGTCGGGAAGTTGGCCTTGATGGTGCCGGTGATGACGTCCACCGACGGCCGCTGCGTCGCCATGATCAGGTGGATGCCGGCGGCGCGCGCCATCTGGGCCAGGCGCTGGACGGCGCCTTCCACGTCCTTGCCGGCGACCAGCATCAGGTCGGCCATCTCGTCCATCACCACGACCAGATAGGGCATGGGCTCGGGCCGGATCTTCTCGGATTCGTAGACCGGGCGGCCCTGCTCGTCGAAGCCGGTCTGGACCGTGCGTTCGAAATGCTCGCCCTTCTTCTGCGCCTCGACCGCGCGCTCGTTGTAGGAGGCGACGTTGCGCACGCCCAGCTTGGACATGCGGCGATATCGGTCCTCCATCTCGCGCACGGTCCACTTCAGCGCCACGACCGCCTTCTTGGGATCGGTGACGACCGGCGCCAGCAGGTGCGGGATGCCGTCATAGACCGACAGCTCCAGCATCTTGGGATCGATCATGATGAAGCGGCATTCGGCCGGCGAATGGCGATACAGGATCGACAGGATCATGGCGTTGACCCCCACCGACTTGCCCGAGCCGGTGGTGCCCGCGATCAACAGGTGCGGCATGCGTGCGAGGTCCGCCACATAGGGCTCGCCGCCGATGGTTTCGCCCAGCGCCAGCGGCAGAAGGTGGCCCTTCTTGTCGTATTCGGCGCTGGCCAGCAGGTCGCGCAGGTACACCGTCTCGCGCTTGGCGTTAGGCAGTTCGATGCCGATGGCGTTACGGCCCTGTACCACGCTGATGCGGCAGGCGCGCGCGGACATGCTGCGGGCGATGTCGTCGGCCAGGGCCACGACGCGGCCGTGCTTGACCCCCGGCGCGGGCACCAGCTCATAGAGGGTGACGACAGGACCCGGGCGGATCTGGTCGATCTGGCCGCGCACGCCGAACTCCTGCAGCACGCCTTCCAGCATCTTGGCGTTGGCCTTCAGCGACTCCTCGTCGACCGAGGCGGTGCGCTGAACCGGCTTGGCCAGGATGCCGAGCGGAGGCAGGTCGAACTCGCCCTCGGGCCGGGCGAAGTCGAAGGCGGTCTGGTCCACGTCCGTGCGCGCGGGCCTGGGCGCCTTCACCGCCGCCACGCGCGGCTCGGGGGCGGAGGCGGCGGTGCGCTGTGCGGGCGTGGCCGGAACCGGCATCAGCGGAGCCTGGTCGTCGGCGTCTTCATCTTCCCACGGCGGCGGGGCCGAGAAGGTGTCGGCGTGCGCCTCGGCCGCCGCTTCACGTGAAATGGTTTGGCGGGAGAGGCCTTGCGCACCGTCATCCAGGGTGGGCTCCTGCGCGACGTCAGCGGCGCGGACGCGCGGCTTGCGAGCGGGGTTGGGCGCGGGCGGCGCCTTGACCTCCGGCGTCGGCTGGCGCGCGCGACGCAGCGATCGGCCCCAGTGCAGGGCGTCGCCCAAATCCGCGATCCTCAGCCCCACGGCGTATCCGCCCGCCCACAGGCCGGCGATCAGGAACAGCAAGCCCGCGATCCACCGGCCGCCCGGCATCCTCAGCGCCGCCACGCCGGTTGCGAACAGACCGGTGACCCCGTCGCCCCAAAGGCCGCCCAGCCCCGTTGCCAGCGGCCAGGCGGCTGGTGCGACGGGCGCCGACAACGCCGCCGACAGCGCCAGCACCGATCCGGTGGCGGCCAGCGCCTTCAGAGGCGTCGGCGTCAGCCTCTGACCCAGCGCATCGCCCACCGCCCGCGCCAGCCCGAAGGCGATCAGCAGCAGGGCCGCCGGCCACGCGGCCAACCCCAACGTCTGCATGAACAGGTCGGCGAACAGCGCCCCGTTCATCCCCAGCCAGTTGCTCGGAGCGGCGGTCGAGGCCGCGTTCAGGCTCGGATCGGCCGGGTTCCACGACACCAACGCCACCAGCAGCAGCGCCGCCAGCAAGGCCTGCAGCACGCCCCGGAACCGCACAACAAAGGGCGCGCCCCACAGCACGCGAGCGCTGATCCAGGCTTGATGGCCGATGGCGAGGGCGGTGGACATGACGGGGCGGACACCCTTGGCGCGAACGATCCGCCCCTTGTCGCGCCAACAGGGTTAAGAGGCGTTTACCAGCCGTCGGGGAGGAGAGGTCTGCGGCGGCGGATCTACTCACTGCCGGCTCCGACCAGAACCCCTCCGTCACGGCGCTGACGCGCCGCGCCACCTCCCCATCGCTCCGCGACAGGGAGGAGAAGGACGATCGTTGTGCTCTCCTCCCCATCCGCGTCGCGGATGGGGAGGTGGCTCGGCAGCGTAGCTGACGAGACGGAGGGGTCTGCGGTGCTGGATGCACTCACCACCCTGTGTCGGCCAGAACGCGTCACCGCGCTGACGCACCTCCCCATTGCTGCGCAACAGGGAGAAGGGTGGACGGCGAGAGGCTGGGGCGCGACAAGGCCGGCATGACCCAGGCTGAAGATCACGACATCATCATCGCCGGCGCGGGCCTGTCGGGCGCGACGTTTGCGCTGGCGGCGGCGCAGGGCGGGCTGAAGGTCGTGATGATCGATTCCCAGCCCTTCGACGCACAGCTGGCGCCCACCTTCGACGGCCGCTCGACCGCCATCGCCTTTTCCACGTTTCGTATGCTGGACGTGCTGGGACTGGGTGAAGCGCTGCGGCCGCACGCGTGTCGCATGGACCGCATCCTGGTGACGGACGGCCGCAGGCCCGGCGCTGCGAGCCGCCCGGCCTCGCCGGCGTTTCTGCGCTTCGACGCCGATGAGATCGGCGGGCGCACCGGCGGCGAGCCGCTGGGCTATATGGTCGAGAACCGCCGCATCCGCGCGGCCTTGGCGCAAGGCGTGCAGACGGCGGGCATCGAAGTGCTGGCGCCCGCCTCCGTCGCCTCGGTCGAGGCCGGGCCGGGCCGCGCCACCGTCACCCTGTCGGACGGGAGGGCGCTGCATGCGCCGCTGGTGGTCGGCGCCGAGGGGCGTCAGTCGCGCGTGCGCACGGCTGCGGGCATCGATACGGTGGGCTGGAGCTATGGCCAGAGCGGGGTGGTGGCGACGGTGCGGCTCGGCCGCGACCACGGCAATGTGGCGCACGAATATTTTCTGCCCGGCGGGCCCTTCGCCATCCTGCCTCTGACCGATCAACGGGCCAGCCTGGTTTGGACGGAGACCACGCGCCGAGCCGAGGCGTTGCGAGACGCGTCCGACGCCGCCTTCCACGCGCATCTGATGCGCCGCTTCGGCGACTTCCTGGGCGAGGTGACGGTGGAGGGGCCGCGCTTCGTCTATCCCTTGGCGCTGTCCTTGGCCGAGCGGCTGCATGCGCCGCGCATCGCCCTGATCGGCGACGCCGCCCACGGCGTGCACCCAGTGGCGGGGCAGGGGCTGAACATGGGGCTGAAGGACGCCGCCGCCCTCGCAGAGGTGCTGACGGACGCGGCGCGTCTTGGCGAGGACATCGGCTCGGAGACGGTGCTGGAACGCTACGCCCGCTGGCGTCGGTTCGACAACGCCGCCCTGGCCGCGGGCTTTGACGCCTTTGTGCGCCTGTTCTCCAACGACCTCGCGCCGGTTCGGCTTGTGCGAAATCTCGGCATGGCCGCCGTCAACCGCATCGCCCCCTTGCGCCGCGCCTTCATGCATGAGGCCGGCGGCGCCACCGGCGACCTGCCGCGCCTCCTGAAGGGCGAATGGCTCTAATCCAGCTGACGCGCCTCTTCCGCCAGCATGATCGGCACGCCCTCGCGGATCGGATAGGCCAGCTTGGCGCCGGCCGAGACCAGTTCGTTGGCGGCGCGGTCATAGGTCAGCTTGCCCCGCGTCACCGGACACACCAGCACCTCCAGCAGGCGCGGATCGACCGAGGCGGGCGTGTGGAAGGCGTCGGACATCTTCAGGGGCCTATCGCGCGTCGCGCTACTTGAGGGCACGCTTTTAGGGGCTATCGCGCGGTCGCGCTACTTGAGCCATTCTTTGAGGGCTACCGTGCTTCGCACGACTTGAGCCCAGGCGCAGGGCTTATCTCGCGCGCTTGCTACTGCATGGAGGGAGAGGCGTCGTCGCCGGCGTCGGCGGCGTCGATGCGCATCAGGGCGGTCAGGGCCTGGCCGCGTCGCAGCAGGTCTGCGGCTTCCAACAGCGCCTGCTTCTCCGCCGGCTCGAACGGCAGGGCCATGGACAGGCTGTTGATCAGCGCCTCGACCGGCGCGCCCTCGGCCGTGTCCCAGTCGATCTCCAGCGCCCGATGCTCCAGATAGACCCGCAAGGCGTCCAGGAATCCATGTCGATCGAACGCCTCGTCATCTGCGTCCGGCGCGATCAGGTCGGCTTCAAACGGCGAAAAATCCGCCCGCACCGTCCGGTAGGGCGCCTTGGACGGCAGCTCGCTCGTGATCCGGAAACGGCTGATCCCGGTCAGGGTGATCAGATAGCGCCCGTCGGACGTTTCGGCGAAGGAGGTGATCCGCCCCGCGCAGCCGATCGGCGACAGACCCGGCAGTTCGCGCGACCCTCCGCTCGGCTGGACCATGCCGATGATCCGGTCGCCGGCCATGGCGTCGTCGATCATGTTCAGATAGCGCGGCTCGAAGATGTTCAGCGGCAGTTGGCCGCGCGGCAGCACGATGACCCCGCCGATCGGAAACACCGGGATCACCTGCGGCAGGTCCGCCGCCCTGTTGTAGCCTTGCGCCATCGACTTCCAGGTCATGTGGGAGGGCAGGTCATGCGGGACGGCAGGTCACGAGAACAGGATCGACGACAGCCGCCGCCGTCCGTCCTTGGCCACGTCCGACATGGCGCCGGCGGCCTCGAACACGGTCAGCAGCTGCTTGCGCGCCGCCTGTTCGTTCCACTCGCGATCCGCCTGCACGATGGCGAGCAAGTGATCGGCTGCGCCCTTCATGTCGCCGGACGCCGCCAGCGCCTGGGCCAGGTCGAAGCGGGCCTGGTGGTCGTTGGGATCGGCCGCGATGCGGGCCTCCAGCTCGGCGTTCTCGCCGGCGGCCGGAGCCGAGGCCGCCAGCGCCAGCTGGGCCCGTACGCTCTGCACCGACGGTTCGGTGGAGTCCTGCGGCGCCATGGCGATGGTCTGGCGCGCCTGTTCGACGTCGCCGCCGGCCAGATAGACGCGGGCCAGTCCCGCAATGGCCTTGGGGTTCTCCGGCTCGATCGACAGCACATGCGCATAGGCCTGCGCCGCGCCGCCGAAGTCGTTGAGGCCCAGAGACTCCTCCCCCATGGCCAGCACCTCGTCGATCTCGGGCGAGGCCCCGCCCGCGCCGCCGGTCAGCTTTTCGATAAAGGCCTTGATCTGGCTGTCCGGCACCGCGCCCTGGAAGCCGTCCACCGGCTGGCCGTTGACGAAGGCGTAGACGGTGGGGATCGACTGCACCCGCAACTGGCCGGCGTAGGCCGGGTTCTTGTCCACGTCGATCTTGACCATCCGCACCTTGCCGCCGGCGGCGCGCACGGCCTTTTCCAGTGCGGGGCCCAGCGTCCGGCACGGCCCGCACCAGGTCGCCCAGAAATCCACGATCACCGGCGTGGTGCGCGAGACCTCGATCACGTCGGTCATGAAGCTGGCGTCCGAGCCGTCCTTGATCAGGTCGTCCTTGGCGGTGGTCGGGTCGGCGAAGGTCATGGATCGGTCCCTGTTCAGGTCGGTAACGCGCGAACGGGAGAGATGGTCGCCCCCGCGCCCGGACTCAAGCGCCCGGATCGGAAACCGTCGCCGTTCTGGTGTGTTCCGTCAGCGAAGAAGAGGAACCTCCCCAATGAACTCCGCCAACGACCACGACATCAAGGTGCTGAACGACCTGCTGGAATCCACGCTGGACAGCGTCGACGGCTATCGCGAGGCGGCCAAGGACACGGATCAGCCGCGCTATCGCGGCCTGTTCGAGCAGCGGGCGCAGGAGCGCGGACGCGTCGCCGCCGATCTGCAAGCGGCGGTGCGGAGCCTGGGCGGAGAGCCGGATCACGAGGGCTCGATCCTGGCCAAGGCGCACCGGGCGTTTCTGGACATCAAACATGCGCTGTTGCGCGACGACCAGTCGGTCGTCGCCTCGGTCGAAAGCGGCGAGGACCACTTGAAGGCCCGGTTCGAACGGGCGCTGGAGGACCAGCGCATCTCGGCCACCACGCGCGACGTGATCCGCCGCGCCTACGCCTCCGTTCAGGTCGGCCACGACGAGATGAGCGCGCTGAAGCACAGCCTGGAAGGCCAACGCGACGCGTCCAGCCCGCTGTACCCGCAGTAGAAACAACAAAGGCCCCGGCGTTTCCGCCGGGGCCTTGTTCATGCCGTGAGGCCGGGAAATCAGCCCTCGGTCGTCTCGGCCGAGCCCGTATCCGGAACCACCGCACCCTTGGCGGGACGCACGGTCTGACGCTCGGCGATCCGGGCCGACTTGCCGCGACGATCGCGCAGGTAATACAGTTTGGCGCGACGCACCACGCCGCGACGCTTGACCTCGATCGACTCGATGTTCGGCGACAGGATCGGGAACTTGCGCTCCACGCCTTCACCGAAGGAGATCTTGCGGACGGTGAAGGTCTCGTTCACGCCGCCGCCGTCGCGGGCGATGCAGACGCCTTCAAAGGCCTGAACGCGCTCGCGCTCGCCTTCCTTGATGCGCACGTTGACGCGCAGGGTGTCGCCCGGCTGGAATTCGGGAATGGTGCGATCGCCGAGGACGCGCGCCTTTTCTTCGGCAGCGAGTTGCTGGAGAAGGTTCATGGTTCTTGTCTCCTGGGCTTTAGCGCCCTTTAGCTGTCATTTGGCGGGGCGAGCGGCCCAGAGGTCCGGACGCCGTTCCCGCGTGGTCTCTTCCCGCTGCGCCTGGCGCCACCGTTCGATCCTTGCGTGATCGCCCGACAGCAGCACCTCGGGTATCTCCAGCCCCTCGAACGTCCGCGGTCTCGTGTACTGCGGATGCTCCAGAAGCCCGTCCTCGAAGCTTTCGGTGCTCAGGCTCGCGGCCTGGCCCAGAACTCCGGGGATCAGTCGTACGCACGCCTCGATCACCAGCATCGCCGCCGCCTCGCCGCCGGCGAGAACCGCGTCTCCGACGGAGACCTCCTCGAACCCGCGCGCGTCGAGCACGCGCTGGTCCACCCCCTCGAACCGGCCGCAAAGGACGACAACGCCGTCCGATTTCGCCCAGTCCTTGACGCGCGCCTGGGTCAGGGGCCGACCCCGGGCGCTCATGTACAAAAGCGGCCGCCGCGACCCGGAGTCGCCCTCGACAGAATCAAGAGCGCGGGCCACCACGTCCGCCTTCAACACGGCTCCCGGCCCGCCACCCGCGGGGGTGTCGTCCAGGAAGCCGCGCTTATCGGTGGAAAAGTCGCGAATGTCCACTGTTTCCAGCGCCCACAGCCCCTTCTCCCGCCACGCCGTGCCGATCAGCGACACCCCCAACGCGCCCGGAAAGGCCTCGGGGAACATGGTCAGGACGGTGGCGGTGAAGGGACGGGCGGCGGTCATGGCGCGCGCTCATAGCGCAAAACCATCGGCCGCGCGCCTGCGGCCAGTCAGGCTTGGGGGGCCGGCGGGATCAGGGCGTCGTCGGCCGCTGCCGCCCGACGATAGGCGTCCCGCGCCGTCAGTCGCGCCGCATAGGCGGTGAACGCCTCGCGCTCCGGCAGGGTCTTGAACTGCATGCCCCAGAGCACTTGGGAGCCCAGATAGACGTCGGCGGCCGTGAACCGCTCGCCGCACAGCCAGGGATCGGCCGAGGCGACGGCGCCTTCCAGCGCATCGACCATCTGCTCGAAAGAGCCGTAGCCCACCATGCCCGCGCGTTCGGCCGGAGCCAGCAGGTTCAGCGCCTTGGCCGTCACCGCCGCCTCCATCGGCCCGGCTGCGAAGAACAGCCAGCGGTAATAGAGGGCGCGCAGGGGATCGCTCGGCGCGGGCGCCAGTTCGGCCTGCGGAAAGGCGTCGGCCAGATAGGCGCAGATCGCCGCCGCCTCGGTCACCACAGCCTGGCCATGCACCAGGGTCGGCACCTTGCCCATCGGGTTGACGGCCAGGAACTCGGGGGACTTGAGCTGCTCAAAGGCCCGAACCTCCACCTGATAGGGCTGTTCGATCTCCTCCAGCATCCAGCGCGCGATGCGGCCCCGGGACATGGGATTGGTGTAGAGCACGAGGTCGTTGGTCATGGCGTGTGTCTCTCCATTATCTTCAGGATTGGCCGCCGCCCGCCGCGATCCAGGCGTCGACCTGTTCCTCCAGCACGTCCAGCGGCACCGAGCCCGAGCCCAGCACGACCGCGTGGAAGGCCTTGATGTCGAAGCGGTCGCCCAGCGCCGCGCGCGCCTTGTCGCGCAATTCCTCGATCTTCAGCTCGCCGATCTTGTAGCTGGTCGCCTGGCCCGGGTTGGTGATGTAGCGCTCGACCTCCTTGACGATGTCGCGCTCGCTCAGGAGCGAGTTCTGGCGGAAGTAGTCGATGGCCTGTTCGCGCGACCACCGCTTGGCGTGCAGGCCCGTATCGGTGACCAGCCGCACCGCCCGCCACAGCTCGGTCGAGAGCCGGCCGAAGTCGGAGTAGGGGTCCTGGTAGAAGCCCATCTCCTTGCCCAGTCCCTCGGCGTACAGGCCCCAGCCTTCGGCATAGGCGCCGTATCCGCCGAAGCGACGAAAGCGAGGCATCTCGCCCAACTCCTGCGCATAGGCGATCTGGAAATGGTGGCCGGGCGCGCCCTCGTGATAGCTGATGCCTTCGATCTGCGGCTTCAGCACCTGGGTCATGTCCGACAGGTTGACGTAGTAGATGCCCGGCCGCGACCCGTCGGGCGCAGGGGCATTGTAGAAGGCGATGGACGCGGTGGCCTCGCGGAACGGCTCCACCGCTCGCACCTCAAGTTCAGCCTCGGGCAGGGTCGAGAACCACTGCGGCGCCGCCGCCATGACCTGGGTGATAAAGGCCCGCGCGTCCGTCAGATACTGTTCCTTGCCTTCCGGCGTGTTCGGATACTGGAAGCGGGGGTCCGTCTTCAGGAAAACAAAGAAGTCCTGCAGCGAGCCCGTGAAACCGACCTGCGCCTTGATCGCCTCCATCTCGGCCTGGATGCGCGCGACCTCGCTCAGGCCGATGTCGTGGATCTGGTCCGCCGTCAGTTCGGTGGTGGTCGAGAGCTGCAGGCGGGCGTTGTAGTAGGCCTTCCCGTTCGGCAGGCGCCAGACGCCGGCGTTCCGGTCGGGCATGGCCTCGGCCCGCGTCTGCAGTTCGCCCAGCGCCGCAAGCACCGTGTCGTAGCCTCGGCGGAACGGTCCGGTCAGGGCGGCGCGCGCCTCGTCCAGAAGAGCGGCCTTGGCGGCGGCGTCGGCGTCCAGCGCCTCGACCTTTTCGTTGAAATCGGCCCATACCGGGTTGTCCTCGCCATCGTCGAACGGCGCGCCCGCGATCACCTGACGCGTATTGGCGATGGACGGGGCGAAGACGAAGGCCGGCGAGATCACGCCCTTGTCGGCCCGCGCCTTTAGCACCGTCGTGACCTCGCCCATGACGCGTTCGGCTTCGCGGATGCGCGCCACATAGGCGCGGGCGTCCTCGACGCTGTCCACCGCGTGCTCGTTGATCAGGAACACCGGCAGGCCGGTGGTCGGATTGCGGTTGGCGGCGAACAGATAGCCCCAGTCGCGCCATTGCTCGCCCAGCCGGCTCTGCACCACGCCGTGCTCGAACAGCCGCCAGCTGACCTGGCTCTGCGGCGACAGCGCGTCGTAATCGAAGCCGGCCTTCATCTCCGCCAGCTGCCGTTCGGCCAGCGCCTGGCCCTGCGCCGAGCCGGCGTCGGTGTAGTCGTCCAGCTTGTCGTAGTCGGTCTTGATCCCCAGCGAGGTCATGCTTTCGGGGCTGAGCGCCAGCGACTGGTCGAAGGCCGTCTCGAACCAGGCGGCGAGACGCGCGTCCTCGCCCTGCGCGGCGGCTTGCGTCGCCGGACCCGCTTGCGCCCCCGCAACGCCTTGCGCCCAAGCCGCCGGCGCGGCTGACAGCGTGGCCAGCACGGCGGTTGTAACCATCAAAAATCGGCGCATCGGCGGCTCCCCCAAGAACGGCAGGGAGCTTCACAGGGCACGCTCTCCGACGCAAGTTACCGAAGCGTCAGATGCGCGGCTGCAACACCTTCATCCGCTTCATCATCGTCATGCAACCCGAGCCGGGGGTCGGCGTTTTCAGAGCTTCACCGTTTAGGGATACCCAAAATGCGCAAGATCATCGCTCTGTCCGTCGTCGCCGCCGCCCTGGCCGTGTCGGCTTGCAACACCATCTCGGGCGCCGGCCGCGACGTCTCGGCCGCCGGTTCGGCCGTGACCTCGGGCGCTGAAGACGCCAAGAACTAAGTCGATCCTTCGACGGTTCGGAACAGGGCCCGCCGGTCGCCGGCGGGCCCTTTTTCATGTCTGCGCCGGTTCGACCCGGGCCACGTCGCTCTCGGCCTGGTTCGACAGACGGGCCTGAAGCGCCGTCTGCTTGCGCGCCACGATAAAGGCGAGGATCACGGCGAAGACACCGATCGCGGTCGAGTACAGGAAGAACGTCACATAGCCGGCGCCCAGGGCCTCCCGCGTGACGCCGCTGGTCGCCGCGCCCGCCGCCAGCGAGCCTTCCGGCAACCCCGCAAACAGCGCGCGAAGGCCCGAGAACGGTCCCGAGCCCTCCGCCGCCCGCGCCGAAGCCTCGACGATGCGGCCGGACTGCGAGGCGATCAGCTTGCCGGGCAGGGCATACAGCGAGCTGAACAGCGCATATTGGGTCGCGGTGAAGCCGATCGAGGTCAGGCTGGACATATAGGCGATCAAGGCGGTGCCGGCGTAGCCGGTGGCCAGGTTGTCGACGCCGATGGCGACGAACAGCGCCTGCAGGCTGGGTCCCTGCGTCGCCAGCCAGGCGAACACCAGGTTGGACACCGGGCTCATGAAGGCGCCGATCACCATGGTGCGGATCAGGCCCAGCCTGGCCACCGACCAGCCGCCGACGAGCACGCCCAGCGTCGTCATCACCACGCCGAACACCTTTCGCACTTCCGCCAGCTCGGTCTTGGTGAAGCCGAGGTCCAGGTAGAACGGGTTCATGATGTTCAGCACGAAGTCAGCCAGGCGATAGACGCAGATCAGCGCCAGGATCAGCGTCGCCACGCCCGAGAACCGCCGATAGAAATCGCGCAACGGCTCTCCGAACGATCCCGCCAGATAGGCGCCCGGCCGCGTGCGCAGGCGCGGGATCGGCCAGCAGGCCAGCACCAGCAGGCTCAAGCCCCCGAACACCGAGGCGACCTGCAGATAGACGCCCTCCGGCCGCGCTTCCCAGGCGGCGGCCACGGCCTCGCGCCCGCCGTCGCTCAAACCGAACAGGGACAACAGCGCGTTCAGCGGACCCGGTTGGCCGGTCAGGCCGGAGCCGATCACGCAGGCCGCAGCGGCGATGACCAGCAGCCGCGCGATCCACTCCAGCCCTTCCAGCGCGGGACGCGATGGCGCGTCGCCCACGGGGATGCGGCGCACCTCATGGGCCTTCTCGCGCGGGGCGAACAGCACGCCGGCGACGCCGAAGCCCATCAGCGCCGCCATCACCGCATAGGACAGGTTCCAGTTGTAGAGGTCGGCCAGGACTAGCGGCACGGCGCCGGCCACGATCATGGCGACGCGGTATCCCATCTGATAGGCGGCGGCCATGGCGCCGTGGCGGCTGTCGTCGGCGGCCTCGATCCGCCAGGCGTCGATGACGATGTCCTGGGTCGCACCAAAGAAGCCGACCAGGGTGGCGAACAGCGCCACCTGCAGCAGGGCGTTCGCCGGATCGAGGCCCGAGATCGCCCAGAGGCCCAGGATGATCACGACCTGCGTCGTCAGCATCCAGGCCCGCCTGTGACCCAGGAGGCGCGTCAGGCCGGGAATCGCCGTCCGGTCGATCAGCGGCGCCCAGACGAACTTCAGCGAATAGGACAGGGTGGCGAGCGCGAAGAAGCCGATCACCTCCAGCGACAGGCCGCTTTCCCGCAGCCAGGCCGACAGGGTGTCAAAGATCAGCAGGTTCGGCAGGCCGGCCGAAAACCCGAGCAGCAGCATGATGAACACCCGCCGCTCGCCGTAGACCGCCAGGCCCCCAAGGCGAGAGGCGGACTTGGGCGAGGCGGCGTCGGTCATGCGGCTTACGGCTCCGGCGGCGGCCGGATCGCGGCCGTCGTTTACTGTCCGGCGACCTTGGCGCGAACGGCCCCGCCCGTCCAGCGCGCCAGCGCCGCGCGCAGGGCCTCGGGCTCCAGCGGCTTGGCCAGGTGGTCGTCCATGCCGGCCTCCAGGCACAGGCGGCGATCCTCGGCGAAGGCGTTGGCGGTCAGGGCCAGGATCGGGGTGCGATCGCCGCCCGAGCGAATGATGCGCGCCGCCGAGGGGCCGTCCAGGCCCGGCATGCGCATGTCCATGAACACGAGGTCGTAGCGCGCGCGTTTCAGCGCCTCGATGGCTTCGTCGCCCGAGCCGGCGGTTTCGACCACGCAGCCTTCGCGGCGCAGCAGGGTGCGGGCCAGAAGGGCGCCGACCGGATTGTCCTCGGCCAGCAGCACGCGCACGCCGGCGAAGCGGACGGGCTGGACGCGGTCGTCCTCGACCGGCGCCTGAGGAGCGGCCTCAGACGGCGACCGCTGCGCCGCCAGCACGCGTTCAGCCAGCGAGGCGCGGCGCAGCGGCTTGATCAGATAGCCGCTGAAGCCGACCGAACGATATCGGGCTATCAGTTCGCGCTCGCCCGGCTTCAGCAGCACAATGGCGCGTGCGCCGGCGGGCGCCTCGACCAGCGGCCGGCCCTCCCGCGCGGCCAGGGCGTGATCGACCAGGACCACGGGCGCCTCATCCGTCACCGTTCCGCCGGACGCCTCGATCTGGACCGCGGCGGAAGCCTCGACCAGCGGATCGTGGATGCGCAAGGCGACGGCGCAACCGCTCAGAGGGCGGTCGCGCGCTATTGCTGTGGCCTCGAAGGCGGCCTCGAAACGGAAGCGCGCCCCGGGGCCGTCCGGCCGGTCCTCGACCCAGACCTTGCCGTCCATGGCCTGGGCCAGGCGACGCACCACCGCCAGGCCCAGGCCCGCGCCGTCGACGCGCACCGCGTCGGACGCATCGGCGTGACCAAACTCTTCAAAGATGCGGCCGCGCGCCTCGATCGGCACCCCGGGGCCGGTGTCCTCGACCACAAAGGCCAGGCGCGGCCGCGCGCGCGTGCCGCCGCAGCGTTCGATGCCGATGCGCACGCCGCCGGTTTGCGTGAACTTCACCGCATTGCCGGCCAGGTTGAACAGGATCTGACGCAGACGGCCGTCGTCGGCGATCACGTCCGGCGCATCGCCCGCGACCGACCAGGCGATCTCCAGCCCCTTGTCGTGCGCGCGGGGGCTGAGCAGTTCGGCCACGCCACGCGCCAGACCTTCCAGATCGACTGGCGCCAGATCGAACTCCAGCCTGCCGGCCTCCAGCCTGGCGTAGTCCAGAAGGTCGTTGACTAGGCCCAGCAGGTGTTCGGCCGACTGCAGCGCATTGTCGGCATAGGCGCGCTGCGCTCCGTCCAGCCGCGTGCGCTGCAACAGGCCGATCATGCCGATGACGCCGTTCAGGGGCGTGCGCATCTCGTGGCTCATCAGCCGGAGGAACTGCTGGCCCGCCGGATCGACGTCGGCGGCAGGCGGCGTCGGCGTCTTGCGGGGCTTCCGGGCGGCCTGGGTCATGCGCGTCTCCCACGTGCGGGGCCGAGCATGGTCAGCGAAGCGTTAAGGATGATGTAAGCGGCGTCTAGTGGACGAAGGGCGTCTGCGCTTCCTCGCGCACCCCCATGCCGCGTGCGGACGTGGCGCGATCGAAGTCGCCCTGGGCGTCCATGGTGGTGCGGCGATAGATCAGGGCCTCGGCGATGTGGCGGCGCAGCACGCCCGCCGATCCGTCCAGGTCGGCGATGGTGCGGGCCAGGCGCAGGGTGCGGGTCCAGCCCCGCGCGGTCAGGCCGCCGGCCTCGCCCGCACGCATCAGCAGGGCCCGTCCAGCCTCGTCCGGCGTGGCGAACCGGTCCAGCAGCTCGCCCCCCGCCCGGGCGTTGACCCCGGGATCAAGGCCGGCCTCGCGCATCCGATCCTCGCCCATGGCGCGGGCGGCGGCGACGCGCGCCCGCGCCTCCGCCGTGCCCTCCGCCGGCGGAGGCAGCGCCATGTCGGCGGCGGTCACCGGCGGCGTCTCCACCGTCAGGTCGATGCGGTCGAACATCGGCCCGGAGATGCGGTTCTGGTAGTCGCGCTGGCAGCGCGGAGCCTTGCCGCAGGCGCCCCGTCCCGCCCCGCCCAGGCCGCAGCGGCAGGGATTCATGGCGGCCACCAGCTGGAACCGCGCCGGATAGCGCACATGGGCGTTCGCCCGCGCCACCACGATCTCGCCCGTCTCGAGCGGCTGGCGCAGGCTGTCCAGCGCCTGGGCGCTGTATTCCGGCAGTTCGTCCAGGAACAGCACGCCGTTGTGCGCCAGCGACGCCTCGCCGGGCTTGGCCTTGGCCCCTCCGCCGGTCAGGGCGGCCATGGAGGCGGAGTGGTGCGGGCTGCGGAACGGCCGGTCGCGCGTCAGCGTCCCGCGCTCGATCAGGCCGGCCACCGACCAGACCATGGAGGTCTCCAACAGCTCCTGCGAGGTCAGCGGCGGCAACAGGCCGGGCAGGCGCTGGGCCATCATCGACTTGCCGGAGCCCGGCGGACCCATGAACAGGATGTTGTGGCCGCCGGCCGCCGCGATCTCCAGCGCGCGCTTGGCGCTTTCCTGACCCTTGACCTCGCGCAGGTCGGGGACGACCCCGCCCTCGACCATGGCGCCCGGCTCGGGCGGACGCAGCACCTGGGCGCCCTTGAAGTGGTTGACCAGTCCGATCAGGGAGCGGGGCGCCAGGATGCGCGCATCGCCGGCCCAGGCCGCCTCCGGCCCGTTCACCTCGGGACAGATCAGGCCCAGCCCCATGCCGTCCACCGCCACGGCGGCGGGCAGGGCGCCGCCCACGCGTGCGATCTGCCCGTCCAGCCCCAGCTCGCCAATGGCCGCCCAGCCGTCCAGCGCGTCGGGCGCGATCACCCCCATCGCCGCCATCAGCGCCAGAGCGATCGGCAGGTCGAAGTGGCTGCCTTCCTTGGGCAGGTCGGCCGGCGCCAGATTGGCGATGATCCGCTGCGACGGCAGGGCCAGGCCGATGCCGGCAAAGGCGCCGCGCACCCGCTCGCGGCTTTCGGCCACCGCCTTGTCGGGCAGGCCGACGATGGTGAAGATGGTCTGCTGGTTTTGACCGACCAGCTGCACCTCCACGTCCACGCGCCGCGCCTCGACCCCGTCAAAGGCCACCGTCACCACCCGCGCGACCATGCCGTTCCTCCATAAACCCGAGAAGAACGAACCATGAACTCAGATCGATTGCAAGAGCGGCGTTATTCTGCGGCGGGGTGGACCCACTCGGCGAACAGGGGGTGCAGATCGACGCCGGTCGCGCCCTGCATGGCCGCCTCGAAGTCTCGCGACGTCACCGAACGCCCGACCTGCGCGGCCGTAAAGTCGGCCACCCCGCGCCAGAACGCCTCCTCGCCCATGCGCGTCCGAAGTTCGTGCAGGAAGACGGCCGCCTTGGAATACTGGAAGCACCGGCGCGTGGCGAGGGAAGGGTAATCGCCCGAATAGGCCAGCGGAACATCGCGCCATGCCTCCCGACAGCGCATCCAGCGGCTGCGCGCCAGCTCGATCTCGCGCCGGTAGGCCGCGTCGCCCCAGCGATGTTCTTTCCAGCTGGCGACCATGAAGGTGACCACGCCCTCGTTCAGCCAGAACTGCGACAGGTCTGTCGCCGTGACGCGATTGCCCCACCATTGATGCGCCAGTTCATGAGCGACCGCCCAGTCCTCGGCGGGATCGGTCAGCATGGGCTCCATCGCGCCGCCGCCCAAGGTGCTGTGGGAGATCGCCTCCTGCGCTTCCCACGCGTCCGGAACATAGAGCTGGCTATAGCGGTCGGCGGGATAGGGGACGCCGGCGCGACCCGCGAAATATTCCAACATGGCGCAGGTCGGGCCAAACAAGGCCGCGACCTGTTGGGCTGGCGCGGACGACAGGACGTCGAGCCGCGCGGCGCATCCGCTCGTCACGTCGTGTGGCCTCAGCCGCCCGGCGACAAATCCGTGGACATAGGCGGAGTAGGGCTCGGTCGTGCGCCAGCGGTGCAGTTCGTCCTCGCCGTCGCGCGCGGCGCCGAGCTCCGTTCCCGGGCCGAGCGTCCGCATGCCCCGGGGCGTTCGGATCGTCAGGTCGAAGGTGAACCGGTCTGCGAAATCCGCCTGATTGCACAGCATCCAGTCGCAGGAGAAGTAGGTGGAATAGGCGAGGGTCTCGGACCGCCGGACGCCCCGGCCGGGCGCCGCCTCGTAGGTCAGGCGCAGCGAATGCCGGCTGTTCGCGTCCAGCGTGCGCCCAAGCCGGATGTTGATCGCATCTCCGCTCGTGCGCCAGTCCTCGAGCGCGCGGCCGTCGAGGCTCAGCGTGGCGATCTGGAGCGGGCCGCCCGTGAAGCGAAGCCGGTCCCCGGCCGTTTGGGCCTGGAAGACCATCGTCTGCGCGCCCGTCAGTTCGTTCGGTTCGGCGAAGGGCGCGATCTCCACGTCCTGATGCAGGATGTCGAAAGCGACGACGGCCTCGGGCCGCGGCGCTGAAGCCGGCCGAGCGGCGGGCGGCGTCGATGAACAGGCGGCGACCAGGGTCACCGCCGCCCACGCGATCCCCTGTCGAAACAAGCCCAATGCCGACGATCAGGCGGAGGGGACGCGCTTGGACTCGATGGCGTCCCACATCAGGGCCGCCGCATCGACGCCGGAGAAGCGCTTCAGCTGCTGGGCGCCCGTTGGGGAGGTGACGTTGATCTCGGTCAGGTAGTCGCCGATCACGTCGATGCCGACGAACAAGAGGCCCCGTTCGCGCAGCGTGGGCCCGATGGCGGCGCAGATCTCACGGTCGCGCGGGGTCAGTTCGACCGGTGCGGCGGTGCCGCCGACACGTAGGTTGGAGCGCACCTGATCCTTGGCCGGCACGCGGTTGATGGCGCCGACCGGCTCCCCGTCGATCAGGATGATGCGCTTGTCGCCGGCCGAGACGGCGGGAATGAACTTCTGGATCACCAGCGGGTCGCGCGATCCCGCGGCGTGGATCTCGATCAGCGCCTCCAGGTTCGGATCGTCGGCCTTCAACCGCACCACGCCCGAGCCGGCCGCGCCGTGCAGGGGCTTCAGCACCACGTCGCCGTGGCGGCGGTGGAAATCCAACAGGGCGACCGGATCGGACGAGATCAGCGTCGGCGGCTGCAGGCCCGGGAACCGCGTGGCGAGAAGCTTCTCCGGCGCCGAGCGCACCTCGGCCGGGTCGTTCACCACCAGGGTCTGCGGATGCACCGTTTCCAGCAGGTAGGTGGCGGTGACATAGGCCATGTCGAACGGCGGATCCTGGCGCATCAGGATCACGTCCACATCCTTCGATAGGTCCAGCCGGACCTCTTCACCGAAGGAAACATGATCGCCCTGCGTCTGGCGCAGCGTCGCCGGGCGCGCGCGGCAGAACAGGCGGCCGTCCTCCAGCGCCAGGGTGCGGAAGTCGTAGATCCACAGCGCGTGGCCCCGATCCTGCGCCGTCGTGGCCATCAGCCAGGTGGTGTCGGACTCGATGTTGACGGACTCGACGGGGTCCATCTGAATGGCGACACGAAGCATGGGGAGGTCCTGAAGGCGGGCGGGTCAGCTTCGCTAATGGGTCCGCCGCCCCCGGGGCGCAAGGCCGCGCCGGAGGATCAGGGCGCTTCGGGGGCCTCCGGCGCCTCGGGCGCTTCCGGAGCCTCTGGCGCTTCCGGCGGCTCGGGCGCGTCGTCGAGCGACTCCTCGACTTCGGCCAGGGCGTATTCGGTCATCAGCTTGTAGGTCTCCAGCTGCTCCGGGTCCGGATTGGTCCAGGCGCTGTTGGCGGCGATGCCCGTCCCCACCGCCGAGGCCTGCTGGATGGAGGCCTGCACCTCCGGGTCGTTCATGGCCTCGGCCACCACGGCGTCGACGTCGACCTCGGCCAGGGCTTCGGCCGCGATGGCGCTGGCCGAGGCGGCGGCCATGGCGGTGAAGGCCGTGACCTCCGGCTGGTGCTCGGCCCACAGGGCGGCGACACGCGCGGCGCGCTCGCTTTCGCTCAAGGCCTTGTCGGCGGCGATGGCCTCGGCGCGGGCGCCGAAAGCCTCCATGCGCGCTTCAAAGGCCTCGGCGGCGGCTTCGAGCCTGGCTTCGGCGGAAGGTGCGGGCGTCGCCTGCTGGGCCAGGGCCGGCGCGGCGGCGGACAGGACGGCGGCGGCGGAAAGGAGGGCGCGGATCATGGCGGGCTTCCGGTGTTTGACCGCCGCGAGGGTCGGCCCAACGCCGCCCGGCCTCAAGTGAAATCGCGGTAAGGCGGGCTACAGCCGCATGGCGATCAGCACCGCGGCGGTCAGCAGCAGCAGGCCCACGAAGACGTTGAAGCCCCGGCGAAAGCGCGGCTCCCGCATCCGGCGCGACAGGGCGGCGCCGGACAGGGCGTAGGCGCTCATGGCCAACGTATCCAGACCGATCATGGCGACGGCGAACAGCGCCAGCTGCGGCCAGACCGGCCGGGCCGTGTCGATGAACGGCGGCAGCACGGCGGTGAAGAACAGAATGGCCTTGGGATTGGCGATCTGGACCGCAAAGCCGTTGGCATAGGCGTTGCCGCCGCCCCGCACCGCGATCTCGGACGGGTCGGAAGGGTTGCGAAAGGCGCCGTGCAGGGCCTTCAGCCCCAGCCAGGCGACATACAGCGCGCCGCCGATAGCGATCAGCCGGAACACGGCGGGAAAAGCCGCCACCAGGGCGCCGAGGCCCAGCGCCGCCGCCCCGAACCAGACGAGGCTGGCGCTGTTCATGCCGGCCACGCTGACCAGGGCCGAGGCGCGGCCCCGCTGCACGCCCGAGGCCACGGCGAACAGGTTCGCCGGGCCGGGCGTGATCGCCATCACCGCCATGATCCCCAGAAAGGTGGTGAACAGGTGCGGATCGACGGGCAGGACGGGCATGGCGGCGGTGTCGGACCCGCCGCCCGTCGCGTCAAGCCGCGATCAGTGCTGGTGCGGCGCCGTCGCCGGAGCGGCCGAGACGGACGCCTTTTCCAGATCGGCGCGGGCCTCGGCCGGCGCCCCTCTGACGGCGGACACGGCTTGCGCCATGCCGGTGGTGAAGCCGGCGCGCTGATCATCAGGAATTTGCGAGGCCTGAGCGGCGACAAAGGTCTCCAGTTCGGTGGCGAAGGCGTCGGCCTCCGGCTGGTAGCGCGCCTGGATCGCGTCCAGGTCTGTCTTCGCCCTGGCCGTATCGGAGCCGGCAGCCGTCCGGGCCGCCTGCATTTCCGTGATCATGGCCTGAATGCGAGCGCCAAAGGCTTCGCCCTTGGCCTGCAACTGGGCGGGGTCGAGCGTGGCCGGCTGAGCCGGTGTGGCGGCGGCCGGCGGCGAGGCCGGGGTCTGAGCATCGGTCTGCGCCAGCGCCGGAGCGGCGACGGCGAGGGCCAGAATGGAAACAGCGGCGAGCAGGCGCATGGGACGGGCTCCAAAAACAGGTCCGCCACCGTGACGCGGGATCACGGCGGCGGCAAGTGAGCGATCGTTCATGGACGCCGGTCGGCGTCAGCCCCCGCGCTGGTCCCGGCGCGCCAGCACCCGCAGGCGCAGGGCGTTCAGCTTGATGAAGCCGGCGGCGTCGCGGTGGTCGTACGCCTGCACGCCTTCCTCGAACGTCACCAGGTCCTGGTCGTAGAGGGAGAAGGGGCTCTCGCGGCCGATCACCTGGACGTTGCCCTTGTACAGCTTGACCCGCACCGTGCCCGAGACCTTGGCTTGGGAGTGGTCGATGGCCGCCTGCAGCATCTCGCGCTCGGGCGAGAACCAGAAGCCGTTGTAGATCAGCTGGGCGTATTTCACCGCCAGCTCGTCCTTCAGGTGCATGGCCCCGCGATCCAGGGTGATCGACTCGATCCCCCGGTGGGCGGCCAGCAGAATGGTTCCGCCCGGCGTCTCATAGACCCCGCGCGACTTCATCCCGACGAAGCGGTTCTCGACCAGGTCGAGGCGTCCCACGCCGTTATCGTGGCCCAGCTGGTTCAGCCGGGTCAGGATCTCGGCCGGGCTCATCAGCTCGCCGTCGATCGAGACGGCGTCGCCGCGCTCGAAGCCCAGGGTGAAGACGGTCGGCGTATCCGGCGCGTCTTCGGGAGAAATGGTGCGCTGGTGCACGAACTCCGGCGCCTCGACCGCCGGGTCCTCCAGCACCTTGCCCTCGGAGGAGGAGTGCAGAAGGTTGGCGTCGACGCTGAACGGCGCCTCGCCGCGCTTGTCCTTGGAGATCGGGATCTGGTTCTTCTCGGCGAAGTCCAGCAGGGCCTCGCGCGACCGGAACTCCCATTCGCGCCAGGGAGCGATGACGTGGATGTCGGGGTTCAGGGCATAGTAGCTCAGCTCGAACCGCACCTGGTCATTGCCCTTGCCGGTGGCGCCGTGACAGACGGCGTCGGCGCCGACCTGGCGGGCGATCTCGATCTGGCGCTGGGCGATCAGTGGCCGGGCGATGGAGGTGCCGAGCAGGTACTGGCCTTCATAGACGGTGTTGGCGCGGAACATCGGAAACACGAAGTCGCGCACGAACTCTTCGCGCAGGTCGTCGATGAAGATGTTTTCCGGCTTGATGCCCAGCTTCAGCGCCTTTTCGCGCGCCGGGCCCAACTCCTCGCCCTGACCCAAGTCGGCGGTGAAGGTCACCACCTCCGCCTCATATTCCGTCTGCAGCCACTTCAGGATGATGGAGGTGTCGAGGCCGCCGGAATAGGCGAGGACGACCTTCTTGATCGGGCTTGAGGACATAGGGGCGTTTCTTTCGCGACCGCTCGGGGAGGAGGCGGGGGAAGGATGGATCGACGCGCGCATAAGACCCGCGCCGCCTTGATGCAAATTCTACTGTTCCAAAGGTGATCAGCGGGTCAGGTCGGACCAGCGCCAGCGGTCGCGGCCCAGCGCCACGCGCGGCCCGCCGGAGCGGTCGGTCAGTGCGATCACCACCAGCCCGCGCACCGGCGGCGCCCGGCAGGCGGCGGGGGCGAATGCGACCTCGACCGCCACCGCCTGGCGCACCGAGGCCAGCCCCTTGCCGTCCTGTCCCCGGCTGCGCAGCCAGTCGCCGTTCCAGACCAGAAGCGCGCCGCCCGGACCGAACTCGTCCTGGGCCCGCTCGGCCGCCGCCAGCACGGCCGGCGCGTCGCGCAAGGCATCCTGAAGCCGGCGCACCATGTCGCAGCCGCCGTTGGAGCCTGCACCGGAGCCCGATCCGACGCCTGATCCCGATCCACCGCCGGCGCCGCCGCCCGAGCCGCCGCTGCCGGCCCCTGAGCCCTGCCCGCCGGCCGATCCGCCCGCCACGGTCGCGCCCGCCAGCGCGCCTTCGCCCAGGCGCTGGATCAGGTCGGACGGCACGGTCGCCAGGGCTACGGTCGGCACGGGCGAGGGCGCGGGCAGGCGCGCGGGGCGCGGCCGGACGGGCGAGACCGGTGTCGGCGTCGGCCGGGGCGCCGGGCGGATCACCGGCGTCGGCGCTAGGGTGGGCTGCGGCGGCGTTTGCGGCGCCGGAGGCGACGGTGCGGCTGCGCTGGCCGCCGGATCGGGCGCGCTCGCGGCCGGCGATCCGCCGCCGCCCGCCTCGCCGTCCGGCCCCGGGACCGGGGTCACCGGCGGCGTGGGCGCGGGAATGAGGGTGACCTCCACCGCGGCGGGCGGTTGCAGCGGCGCCCGCGGCGCTTGCGGCAGAAGCATCAGCGCCAGCACCGAAAGATGCAGCAGCACGCTCGCCGCCAGGGCGCCCCGGCGGCGGGTTGGCGGCTTGGCCGATGGGCGGGAAACGGGCGTCATCCGGGCTCCGGCGGCGGGGCGACGCCCGCGATCCACCCCACCATCACCGGCAACGCGTCCGCATCGTGGCGGAACTTACGGCCAAGCTGCCGGGTTCTCGCCTTAGACGGGACATGAGGAGGCCTCTTGGCCCCGTCCAGATGACGATTGTGTGATGGACCGGGCGTCTTCCCCCAGCGCCCCAACAGGAGAAAAGCACTTTGACCCGTTCCAAGATGAGAACCGCTTCCGTAACGGCCGTACTGCTCGCCGTCGGCGTCGCCGCCAGCGGCTGCGCCAGCCACCGCTTCGTCCGTGACCAGGACGCGATCGTGAACAGCCGCGTCGATGGCGTCGAACAGCGCGTCGGCCAGGTGGAAGGCACCGCCGGCGAGGCCCTGCGCCGCGCCACCGACGCCCAGAAGCTGGCCGAGGGCAAGTTCCTCTATGAGGTCGTGCTGTCGGACGACTCGGTGAAGTTCCCGGTCGAGGGCGACTCGCTGTCGCCGGAAGCCGAAGCGCGCCTGCGCGAACTGGTGCAGCGCCTCAAGGCCGAGAATCGCAACGTCTATCTGGAAATCCAAGGCCACACCGACGCCACCGGCGACGCCCGGGCAAACGAGGCTCTGGGTCTGGCCCGCGCCGAGGCCGTGCGCCGCTTCATGAGCCGCGAGGGCATCGCGCTGAACCGGATGTCGACCATCTCGTACGGCGACACCTCGCCGGCCGCGCCCAACAACACCCGCGAAGGCCGCGCCCAGAACCGCCGCGTGGCGATCATCGTCCTCAGCTAGGACGTCCTCTCACGAACATGACAAAGGGCGGGGCGCCTCGCGCCTCGCCCTTTTCTGTGCGCGCAAGAGAAAGGGGCGGGACCTTTCGATCCCGCCCCTTCCTTGTTCAAGCGATGAGCCTGGCGTGGATTAGAAGTCCATGCCGCCCATGCCGCCCATGCCGCCGCCCATGTCGGGGGCGCCGCCGGCGGAGGCCTTCTTCGGAGCATCGGCCACGGCGGCTTCCGTGGTGATCAGGATGCCGGCCACCGAAGCGGCGTCTTGCAGGGCCGTGCGCACGACCTTGGCCGGATCGATCACGCCCATCTGGACGAGGTCGCCGTACTCTTCGGTCTGGGCGTTGAAGCCGAACGAGGCGTCGGCGTTCTCCAGCACCTTGCCGACCACGATCGAGCCTTCGACGCCGGAGTTTTCGGCGATCTGACGGATCGGAGCCTGCAGGGCGCGGCGCACGATGTTGACGCCGGCCTTCTGGTCGGCGTTGTCGCCTTCCACGCCGTCCAGCACCTTGGACGCCTTCAGCAGGGCGATGCCGCCGCCGGGAACGATGCCTTCGTCAGCCGCGGCGCGCGTGGCGTTCAGGGCGTCGTCGACGCGGTCCTTCTTTTCCTTCACTTCGACTTCGGTCGAGCCGCCGACGCGGAGAACCGCGACCCCGCCGGCCAGCTTGGCCAGACGTTCCTGCAGCTTTTCCTTGTCGTAGTCCGAGGTGGTGTCCTCGATCTGACGCTTGATCTGGGCGACGCGAGCCTCGATGCCGTCCTTTTCACCGACGCCTTCGACGATGGTGGTGTCGTCCTTGGTGATCGAGACCTTTTTGGCCTTGCCGAGCATGTCGAGCGTGACCGACTCGAGCTTGATGCCGAGGTCTTCCGAGATGACCTGGCCGCCCGTCAGGATGGCGATGTCTTCCAGCATGGCCTTGCGACGATCGCCGAAGCCCGGAGCCTTGACGGCCGCGACGCGCAGGCCGCCGCGCAGCTTGTTGACCACCAGGGTGGCCAGGGCCTCGCCCTCGATGTCCTCGGCGATGATCAGCAGAGGACGACCCGACTGCACCACGGCTTCCAGGATCGGCAGCATGGCCTGCAGCGACGTCAGCTTCTTTTCGAACAGCAGGATCAGCGGCTCTTCGAGGACCGCTTCCATCTTGTCGGCGTTGGTGATGAAGTAGGGCGACAGGTAGCCGCGGTCGAACTGCATGCCTTCGACGACGTCGACGGTGGTGTCGGCGGTCTTGGCTTCCTCGACGGTGATGACGCCTTCGTTGCCGACCTTGGCCATCGCCTGGGCGATCAGCTCGCCGATCTCAGAGTCGCCGTTGGCCGAGATGGTGCCGACCTGCGCGATTTCCGAGTTGTTGGAGACCGGCTTGGAGTTGGTCTTGATCTCTTCCAGCACCAGGGTCACGGCCTTGTCGATGCCGCGCTTCAGGTCCATCGGGTTCATGCCGGCGGCCACGGCCTTGAGGCCTTCCTGGACGATGGCCTGGGCCAGGACGGTGGCGGTGGTGGTGCCGTCGCCCGCCTTGTCGTTCGTCTTCGAAGCGACTTCGCGGATCATCTGGGCGCCCATGTTCTCGAAGGCGTCTTCCAGCTCGATTTCCTTGGCGACCGAGACGCCGTCCTTGGTCGAGCGCGGGGCGCCGAAGGACTTCTGGATCACGACGTTGCGGCCCTTGGGACCCAGGGTCACCTTGACGGCGTTGGCGAGGACGTTGACGCCGCGCAGCATCTTGTCGCGCGCGTCGGTGTTGAACTGTACGATCTTAGCGGCCATGCGGGCTGCTCCTTTTGGATGAGTGACGAGTGGTTAGTGGCGAGCGGCGAGTGATCTCAAGTGACGGCGAAGGCGGAGGGTCCATCCAGGATCCGTCTCGCCACCCGCCACTAAACACGCGCCGCTGAGGGTTGAGCCTTAGCTCAGCACTCCCAGCACGTCGGATTCCTTCATGATGATCAGGTCGTCGCCGTCGATCTTGACCTCGGTGCCCGACCACTTGCCGAACAAGATGCGGTCGCCGGCCTTCAGTTCGAGCGCATTGACCACGCCCTTGTCATCGCGGGCGCCCGGGCCGACGGAGACGACTTCGCCTTCCTGCGGCTTTTCCTTGGCGGTGTCGGGGATGATGATCCCGCCCTTGGTCTTGGATTCTTCTTCAACGCGCTTGACCAGCACGCGGTCGCCGAGCGGACGAAACGCCATCGGTTCTCTCTCCCTGGAAGCCCCGTGGGGGGCGAGGTGAACGGTTTTCGCCGGCGCCGCCATCGCCCTTTGGCAATCGGGACGGCGGAGTGCCAGCGCGAGCGGGAGGTAGGCGGAGGCCCCCTCGCCGTCAAGGCCGCGTGGATGAACGCCCGATGAACATTTCCGGACGGGGTCGTTCAGCCTGACCCCTCTACAAGGGGTGCAACGGATCAACAGGAGGACGTCATGTCCAACACCATCAAGATCACTTCGGCCATTGTCGCCCCGGTCATCGCTCTGGGTCTGATGGCGGCTCCGGCCTCGGCGCAGAGCTGGCGCGACCGCGATCATGACCGCGGCGAGCGCACCACCCGCAATGCGGTGGTTGGCGCGGTGGTCGGCGGCATCGCCGGCGCCCTGGTCGGCAACGGCGACGGCACCTACATCGCCGGCGGCGCGCTGGCGGGCGGCGCCCTGGGCGCCCTCAGCGCCAACGACCGGGATCGTCGCTACGACAACCGCTATGACCGTCGCTACAGCAACGGCTACAACTACCGGTACGACAACCGCTACAACGCCGGCTACGACCGCCGCTACTATGACCGCAACGACCGTCGCGATTACCGCCGCGACCGCGACTATCGCTACGACCGCCGCTGGTAAGCGGATTGCAGTCTGAAAGACCCGAGGGCGTCGCCGAAAGGCGGCGCCCTTTCTTTTTCCGTCAGCCCATCAGCCGCGTCAGCAGGGCGGCCGTGGACGGATCGAGATCGGCCGACGGACCGCCCGCCTCCACGTCCTTCAGGATCGCCTTGGCCAGCACCTTGCCCAGTTCGACCCCCCACTGGTCGAAGCTGTTGATGTCCCAGATCACGCCTTCCACAAAGGTCTTGTGCTCATAGAGCGCCAGCAGCGCGCCGAGCGTGCAGGGCGTAAGGCGATCCATGACGATGGCGGTGGACGGCCGGTTGCCGGGAAAGGCGCGGTGAGGGGCCAGCCGCTCCGCCTCCGCCACGTCCATCCCGCCCGCCAGCATCTCGGCGCGCGCGGCCTCGGCCGTCTTCCCCAGCATCAGCGCCTGCATCTGCGCCAGCGCATTGGACCACAGCGGGCTTTCGGGCCTCTGGGCGTGGGTGCTCTTCACCACCACGAACTCGGCCGGGACCACCTGCGGCCCCTGATGGATCTGCTGGAAAAAGGCGTGCTGGCCGTTGGTGCCTGGCTCTCCGAACACCACGGGACAGGTCTGGCGCCCGACTTCCGAGCCGTCACGGCGCACCCGCTTGCCATTCGACTCCATCTCCAGCTGCTGCAGGAAGGACGGCAGGCGACGCAGGGCGTGGGCGTAGGGCGCGACCGTCCGCGCCGGCCGGTCCAGCCCATCGACATTGAACACCTGGGCCAGGGCCAGCAGCACCGGCGCGTTCCGCTCCAGCGGCGCTTCGACGAAATGCTCGTCCATGTCGCGGGCGCCCGCCAGCATGTCCTCGAACTCGTCCGGTCCCAGGGCCACCGCGCACGACAGGCTGACCGCCGACCACAGCGAATAGCGACCCCCGACCCAGTCCCGGAAGGCAAAGGTCCGCCCGCAGCCGAACGCTTCCGCCTTGTCCGGCGCGGCCGTGACGCCGATGAAATGGTTGCTCATGCCCTCTGTGGGCAGGGCGGCCTGCAGCCACGCCTTGGCGGCCTCGGCGTTGGCCAGGGTCTCCTGCGTCGTAAAGGTCTTGGACACCACCACCACCAGAGTGGTCGCCGGGTTCAGCCCGGTCAGGGCCTCGGCCATGTCGCGCGGATCGATGTTGGCGACAAAGCGCAGGTCGATCGTGGGCTCCAGCGGGCGCAGCGCATCCCACACCACGCGCGGCCCCAGGTCCGATCCGCCGATGCCGACATGGACGATGGCGGCGAACCGCTCGCCGGTAGCGCCGCGAAGCTCGCCCGAACGCACCGCATCGGCATAGGCGCGGATGTCGGCGCGGACCTGGTCCACCTCGGCCGACACCGGCTCGCCCAGCGCGTGGAAGTCGGCGCCCGCATCGGCGCGCAGGGCGGGGTGCAGCACCGCCCGGCCTTCGGTCAGGTTGACGGCCTCGCCCGCGAACAGCGCGGCGCGGCGGCCCTCGACATCGGCGGCGCGCGCCAGATCGAGGCAGGCGTCGAACGCCTCGCGCGTCCAGCTCTGCTTCGACAGGTCCAGATGCAGCCCGGCGGCGTCCAGCGTCATCCGCGACATCCGCTCGGGGTCGGCCGCGAACTGATCGACGATGCGAGCCGAGGCGGAAGCGCGCGCGGCGGCGTCAAGGACGCTCCAGGCTTCGTCGAGCGTCTTGGTCATCTGCGGTCTCCGGCGCGGCTGTATGGTCAAGGCCTCGTTTACGGTTGAGGCGTAATCGGGTTCTAACGCGAAAAGGAACAATCGCCATGTCCTGCGGCCTCGCCCTCGCCATCGCCCTGATGACCTCCGACCCGGCCGTGGCGCTCGCCGCCGCGCAGCCGGAAACCCAGGCCGGCGCGCCCGTCTCCGTCGCGGGCGAGCCGATGTTCGCCGACATCATCGCCCGGTCCAAGCGGCTGAAGGCCCAGGTCGACGGCTGGACCGCGTCGGGCGCCGCCAACGCGCCCGGCTTCTTCGCCGGCGTCGACTATACGGGCTTCAAGAGCGAGGCCGAGCGCCTGGCCGCCCTGGACATGCAGGGCCACCTGATCCTGAAGGAGCGGGGCACGGACGGCGACCTGAAGTGCATCCTGCGCGGCATCTCCGAGGACATGCCCAAGAAGATCGCGGCTGTGGAGGCCGCCCGTTCGGACGGCGGCCGCGCCACGGCCCTGTCGGAACTGTCCTACCTCCTGAACGACAACGTCGAAGTCATCACCGCCCCGCCCGCGCCGCCGGTGTAGGACGCGGCGGCCCTCGCGCGCCCTTCAACGCATCCACGACCGACCCCTCCGTCAGCAGCTGCGGCAGCACGCGCGGCTCCCCGCCCCCGCCGGGGTACAGCAGGTACAGCGGCACGCCCGAGCGGCCGCGCGCCTCCAGTTCACGGGTGATGGCGTCGTCGCGGCGGGTCCAGTCGGCGACCAGATAGACGCCGTTCGCCGCCTCCAGAGCCTGTGAGACCTCGCGCGAGGACAGGGCCGCGCGCTCGTTGATCTTGCAGGTGACGCACCAGTCGGCGGTGAAGTTGACCAGCACCGGCCGGCCCGAGCCTTGCGCCTCCCGCACCGCCTGCGGCGACCAGGGCTGGGCATGCAGGGGACCTGAGGGGGAAACCGCGGGCGGACGCGCCTGCGATGCGGCGACGCCCGCAAGGCCGACGCCAAGCGCCAGCGCGGCGACGGCCGCGACGCCTGCGCCGATCGTGCGACGGCCTTGTGCGCGGCGCGTCTGCAACCGGCCGGACAGCCACAGGCCCCCGGCGACGGCGAGGCTCCCGGCCAGCAGCAGGATCAGCGCGGGCTGCCCTGACTGGCGGGCGAACACCCACAGCAGCCAGGCCGCGGCGGCGTACATCGGCAGGGCCAGAACTTGCTTCAGCCGTTCCATCCACGGACCGGGGCGCGGCAGCCGCTTCAACAGGCCGGGAGAGAGACTGACCAGCAGATACGGCAGGCCCAGCCCCAGCCCCAGCGCCAGAAACACCGCCAGCGCCGCCGGCCACGGCATGACCAGGGCCGCGCCGAGGGCCGCGGCCATGAAGGGGGCGGTGCAGGGAGCGGCCACCACCACCGCCAGGGCGCCCGTCAGAAAGGCGCCGCCCGCGTGATGGCCGCTCCAGCGGCCGGCGCCCAGCGCCTGCAATCCTGCGCCCATGTGAAAGACGCCCGACAGGTTCAGCGCCACCGCCAGCATCAGCAGCGACAGGCCCGCCACCACCGCCGGCGACTGCAGCTGAAAGCCCCAGCCGATCGCCGCGCCGCCGGCGCGCAGCGCCAGAAGCAGGCCGGCGAGCAGCAGAAAGGTCAGGAGCACGCCCGCCACAAAGGCCAGCCCGTCGCGGCGGGCGCGGCGCGGGTCATGCGCCGCCGCCGACAACGCCGCCGCCTTCATCGCCAGCACCGGAAACACGCAGGGCATCAGGTTCAGGACCAGTCCGCCGAGCAAGGCGAGACCCAGCGCCTGCAGGACCGCGATCCCGCCGCCGTTCGTCGGCTCGCCCGCGTCGTCGGACCAGGGTCGGAGCGTCGCACCGCCGGATGCGCCGGGAAGCGCCGGGCCGGCCTCGGCGGTGATTTCCCAGGCGCCGCGATCGGTGGCCAGAACGCCCGACAGCGGCGCATCGCCCGCCCGCCTCGGCGTCAGCGTCAGGGTCACGCCGTCCGGCCCCGCTTGTCCGCTCTGGGGCGCGGCGTGGTCGATGGCGTCGCCGTCGTAGGGAAAGAACCAGGCCTGGCGAATGGCCTCGCCGGCCAGGGCGCCTCCGGTCGCCGACAGGATCAGGCGCTCGCCGTCACGGGTGGCGCGGGCGGCGATGGCGGCCGGGCGCGGCGCGGCCTCGACGGCCTGCTGGATCGCGGCGCCCCAGGGGCGGGTCAGGGGAGCGGCGCCGTCGCGCACCGGCAGGGCGAGGTTGAGCGTCAGCGGCTCGGGCACGCACATGCGGTCGCTGCACACCAGAAACAGCGCCTCGACCGACAGGTCCAGGGTCGATCCGACGCGGGCGGACGCCGGTACGCTCAGCGTCACCGGCAGAAAGACCTCGCCCGAATAGCCGTAGTTGACCAGGCTCATCAGTCGCTGGCGCGTCGGCAGGGGCCACAGGATGGGTCCGGCTTCAACGCCCGGCGGCAAGCGCCATTCAAGCGTCGTGGCCCCGCCCGAGTCGCCCGGATTGCGCCAATAGGTGTGCCAGCCCTCGGCGATGCTCTGGCGCACCGCCACCACCACGGTCGAACCGGGCGCGGCCCAGGCGCTCATCGGGACCAGTTCGGCCTCGATCCGCTCGGTGCGGACCGGCTGGGCGCGGGCGTCCGATCCGAAGCCGAGGATCGCGGTCAGCAGGCCGAGAAGAAGACAGGCAAGGCGCAAGGGGCGGACCGCTGGGGCGAAGGGGAGGCCTCAGTCTAGAGGTCCGGGTCCACCTGCGCCACTGCGCGGGTCAGCGCGGTCGGGCGTCGATCACGATCTCGGTGCGGCGGCGCAGCGGCTCGCTGGTCCCGTCCTGCTTGGTCGCGCCCTGATCGCCCGCCGCCTCCACGTCAAAGGCCGGCGTAGGCAGACCGGCCTCGGCCAGGGCGCCCGCCACCATACGCGCGCGCTGCGCCGACAGGCTCAGGTTGGCGTCGGCGCCGCCGGTCGCATCCGCCAGCCCCAGCACCCGCACCATCTCGATCCGGCACGGCTGCATCCGCTCGCCCGCCAGCCTTATCGCCTCCGCCGCATCGGGCGTCAGCCGCGCCTGGCCTTCGGCGAAATAGACGTCGAACCGATGCGCCGCGCACTGCGGCGTCTCCGCCACCAGCGCCTCGCGCGTCTCAGGCTGCGTCGCGCACCCCGCCGCCAGCATCCCGCCGACCACCATCAACCGTTTCATCGAAAGCCCCTCTCGCCAGCAGCCCCTGGCATGAAAAGGGCGGCCCGTCGCCAGACGAGCCGCCCCGAAACCCTTTTGCGTCGTCAAACGACGCATCGGTCAGCGATCAGTAGCGGCGCTGGCCGTTGTCCCAGTAGCATTCGCTCTGGCGGTTATCGTAGCAATAGTAGTACCGGCCGCCGGAGTCGCGGTAACGCTGCTGGTTGGCGCGGTCCTGCGAGGAGCCGCGGATGGCGCCCGCCGTGCCGCCGATGGCCGCGCCGATGGCCGCGCCGCGGGCGGTGTTGCCGCTGCCGTTTCCGAGCAGGCCGCCGACGACCGCGCCGGCTGCCGCGCCGATGGCGCCCTGGCGAACCGTTTCATTGGTGCCGTAGCTGTTGCCGCCGTAAGGGTCGCTGGCGCAAGCCGAGGCCAGAAGGCCGGCTCCGGCGATCGCGATGATGGCCTTTTTCATGGTGTGATCCTCTGCTCTTCCTGTTCGCCCCGAGCCACAAACGCCGCAGCCATGCGCCGGTTCCGCGATAAGGCGAAGCTTCTTTCGCGAGGCCGGAACGCCTGAACGACAAGGCGCGTTCGACGGCCATGGACACGCAAATCGCCGACACGCCGGACGCCGCCAAGGGGCCGGCGCCCTCTTCCTTGAAGGCGCTCAGCCCGCATGCGCCTATGAAGCGCGTGGTGATGCTGGTGAACCCGCTGTCCGGCAGCGTGGGTCCGCGCGCGGCCGCCGAGGCCGAGGCCATCCTGAAGGAATACGACATCGAGGCGGAGGTGGTGACGCTGGAGGGCGGACAGTTCGACGCCCAGATCGACGCCGCGTTCGCCAGAAAGCCGGATGTTCTGCTGGTGCTGGCCGGCGACGGCACGGCCCGCTCGGTCGCTTCCAAGGCCAAGCCGGACGGGCCGCTGATCGCGCCCCTGCCGGGCGGCACCATGAACATGCTGCCCAAGGCGCTTTACGGCACTGCCGACTGGAAGCAGGCGCTGACCCGCGCGCTGGAGGAGGGCGAACCGCGGCCGGTGTCCGGCGGCGAGGTGCAGGGCGAGTATTTCTATTGCGCGGCCATCCTCGGCTCGCCCGCTCTGTGGGCGCCCGCGCGCGAGGCGATCCGCACCGGCAAGATTCGATTGGCGTGGCAGTATGGCAGGCGCGCCTTGAAGCGCGCCTTCTCGGGTCGGCTGCGCTACAGCCTGGACGGGGCGGAGCGGCGGCGCAGCGAGGCGCTGGTGCTGATCAGCCCGATGATCTCGCGCGCGATGGACGAGGCGATGGGGCTGGAAGCGGCGGCCATGGACCCGACCGATGCGGCCGAGGCCTTTCGCCTGGCCGCCAGCGCGGTGTTCAGCGATTGGCGCCAGGACCCGTCCGTATCGACCCAACCGGCGCGGCGCATCGAGGTGCATGCCCGCTCGCGCATCCCCGCCGTAATCGACGGCGAGCCCATGCTGCTGAAGCCGGATGCGGTGGTGCGCTTCACGCCCAAGGCGTTTCGGGCGCTGGCGCCCCGTCCGGCGGCGGCGGAGGATTCGGTCTGATGGGACGCGTGCTGCAGTTCTCGGACGTCCACTTCGGATGCGAGCACAAGAAGGCGGTGGCCGCTGCGCTGGAATACGCCCATGCGACGCCCAGCGACCTGGTGCTGATCACCGGCGACATTACCCAGAAGGGCTATCCCGCCGAGTTCAAGGCCGCGGGCGAATGGATGCGGGCCATGCCCGAGCCGCGCTTCGTCATCGTCGGCAACCATGACGTGCCCTATTGGGACGCGGTCGCGCGGGTGTTTCACCCGTGGCGCGCGTTCGAGACGGCGACCGGCTTTCCCGCCCATGACGGCCAGTTCTGCAACGAGACCGTGATGGTGCGCGGCGTGGTCACCGCGCGCGGTTGGCAGGCGCGGCCGAACTGGTCCAAGGGCGTGATCGACCTGGACCAGACCCGGCGCGCGGCCGAGGCGCTGCGCCAGGCGCCGATCGGGGCGTTGCGCATCCTGGCCTGCCACCACCCGCTGATCGAGATGGTGGGCACGCCCATGACCGGCGACGTCAAGCGCGGCGACAAGGCGGCGCTCATCTTCGCCGAGGCCGGGGTGGACCTGATCATGTCGGGCCATGTGCATGTGCCCTTCGCCCTGCCGATCGACCTGGCGGACCGCTGCTCCTACGCCATCGGCTGCGGGACGCTGTCGCATCGGGAGCGGGGCTCGCCGCCCGGCTTCAACCAGGTGGATTGGGACGCCAAGACCATCACCATAACGGCCATGGCCTGGGACGGCGCGCGTTACAGCTCGCACCAGACGTGGCGGCTGCCGCGCCGGCAGGACACCCGCAAGGCCGCCACGGCGCCGAGCCCGGTGCAGCCTGGCGAACTGGAGAAGGCGGCGACCTGAGCGCGAAGGTTGCTCCGCGCTGCGGGGTGCAGAAGGCCAGGCATGAGAAAAGGGCCGGATCGTGCGATCCGGCCCTTTTCCCTGTCTGGTGTTTCCTGTCGTCGCTAGAGCCGCGGCGTGCCGCGTCCGCGAAGTCCGCCCGCGACCAGGGCGATCACGAACAGGATGATGGCGATCACGGCGATGAACTTGGCGATCTCGAACGAGAAGTTGGCGATGCCGCCGAAGCCGAGAACAGCCGCAATCAACGCCACGACCAGGAAAATAATAGCCCAACGCATCATGACTGGGGTCCTTCCTGAGAGTTGATACTCGACGGCTTCGGGAGTGTCCTTGGCCTGTCGAGAAACAAACGTCGCCGTGACTTGCGCGTTCCGGGGCGAAGGCGAGATTCGACTCGGCTCAGCGCCGCCGACGATAGCCGCGCCGCTCCATCTTCCGTTCGGTCACGAAGCTAGCCACGATGGCGGCGAGCGCCGGGTTGCGCAGCAGCAGGAACAGGGCGCCGAGACCGCCGACCGCGCCGATCATCGGGCGGTCCTTAATCAGATGCAGCGCCTTGGCCGCCAGGCCTTCCGGCTCCTCATCCTCGTCGTGGTGATCGCCGGCGTCCTTTTTCAGGAAGACCACGGCCACGACCGCCGCCAGCGCCGCGAAGACGGCGAACGTCAGCGCCGAGGCGCCGGCGGGCGGCAGGACCAGGAACAGCAGATGATAAACGGTGATCCCCAGAAAGATCACGGCGACAAGCGCGGCGGCGGCGACGACCGCCCCCGCCACCACCTTGTTGATGAGGCCCTTCAGCATCAGCGACGACGACCCGACAGCAGCAGGCCGATCACCACGCCGACGCCCAGCGCGATGGCGGTGGACTGGACCGGGCGCTCCTGCACCCGCTCGGTGATGTAGCGCTGGGCCTCGTCGACGCGTTCTGCGGCGTCGTCATAGTACTCGCGACCGCGCACCCGGGCGGTGTCGTAGTAGCCGCGCGCCTGCTGGCGCACTTCATCGGATTTCTCGGCCAGCTTGGCCTGGGCCTGGGCGGCCTTGTCCTTCAGGCGCTGGGTCTCTTCGCGGGCGCCGGTCTTCAGATCCTCCTTGAGGGTCTTGATGTCCGCCTTGATGTCGTCTTTCGCCTGGGTGGCCATGATGCGCGCTCCGTCTAAGCTTGGCTGTAAATAGGGAACCCCGCTTGCCAACGCCAGCAAGGCGCCGCGGTTCCATGGACGTCCTTCACGCGTCGCCCTCGTCAGGCGCGCTGACGCGCGATAAACGTCTTTCATGACCGACTGGCTGTTTCCGCCCCGCCCGCAACCGTCCCTGCCCATTGAGGGAGAGGACCGGCGCTTTCCCGTGCGCCGCATCCTGTGCGTGGGGCAGAACTACGCCGCCCATGCGCGCGAGATGGGATCGAAGCTGGAGGGGCATGTTCCTTTCTTCTTTTCCAAGCCCGCCGACGCCCTGGTCTCCGATGGAGCCGATCCGGCCTATCCGCAGGCCACGGCCAACCTGCACCACGAGATCGAACTGGTGGCGGCGATCGGCGAGGGCGGGCGCATCGTCGGCTGGGCCGTGGGCGTAGACCTCACGCGTCGCGACCTCCAGGCCGAGGCCAAGGCGGCGGGACGGCCCTGGGACGCCGCCAAGGGCTTTGATCAGTCGGCGCCCTGCGGCGCGCTCCGACTGGGCGACCTGCCGGACGCCGATGCAGCCATTACGCTGAGCGTCAACGGCGAGACGCGCCAGTCGGGTCGCCTTGGCGACATGATCCTGGATCCCGAGGCGGTGCTGGAGGCCGCAGGCGCATTGTGGGCGCTGCAGCCCGGCGATCTGATCTTCACCGGAACGCCTGAAGGCGTGGGACCGTTGATCCGGGGTGATCGCGTCGAGGCCGAGATCACGGGGCTGCCGAGCCTTGGTTTCTCCGTGGTCTGACCGGGTAGGGCCGCGTTCATTAACCGCGTGGGGTAAGACTCTCTCAAGGTCTTACTGAGGGTCCCTTAAGCTTTCGGGTCCAGCATGTGCGGGTGACGAACTCCCCCGCCCGCTCCGACAAGGCTCCTCCGATCGACCGCCTGGCGATCGCCGTGGTGACCGAGCCCGAGCGCGTGCGCGGGGCGGCGATTTCGGCGCCGCCGGGCGCCCGCGAGGACGCCATGCGCTTTCTGTTGCAGACGGCGGCCGATGCGGGCGTTCGCATGGTGGCGACCAAGCCAGGCGGCGACGCCGAGCGCCTGCTGGGCCAGGCCTGGCCGTTTCCTTCTCCGTTCGGGGTGACGGTGCGCACGGTGGGTCTGGCCGAAGGCGCGGACCGGATCGAGGCGCGGGCGCGACGCTCGCTGGAACGACTGGGCCTGCCGCGCGGCGACGTTCTGCTGGTGTCCAGCGCCGCCGACCTTCTGGGCGCCGAAGGGCGCGCGCTCTGGAGCCGGCTTGAAGGATTGAAGGCCAGGGGCCTGTTTCGTCGTCTCGGCTTTTGCGCCTCGGCCGAAGAGGCGGCGGACGGTCTGGCGCGCCGTCTGGGCGCGGACGTGGTGCAGGTCGGCTGCAATTTGCTGGACCAACGGGCGGCGCGCAGCGGCCTGCTGGACCGGATCGCCCTGACTGGGGCGGAGGTTCATCTGTCGTCGGTATTCGCGCGCGGCCTCTTGTTCGCGGGCGGCGAGGATCTGCCCGCGCACCTGGCCGATCAGGCGCAGGGCCTGTCGCGCATGCGGCGGCGGCTGGCGGAGGGACGTTGCGACCCGATGCAGGCGGCCCTGGCCTACGCCTTTTCGCTGCCGGCGGTGGACAAGGTCATCGCCAGCGTCAGCTCGGCCGCCGAACTGCGGGCGGTGATCGCCGCGGCCCACGCGCCCTGTCCGAACCTGGACTGGTCGTCGCTGGCGCTGGACGCGCCGGCCGCGATCGCGACCGACGCGCCCCGCTTCCGGATCAGTAGCGCAGCCTGATCCCGACGTAGCCGGACAGGCCCGGCTCGCCGTAGTCCAGAACCTGCTGGTAGTGTTCGTCGAAGAGGTTCTCAACCCGCGCCGTCAGCGTCACCTGTTCGCTCAGCGCATAGGCCGCGTTCAGGTTGGCGACGACGAAGCCGTCGCGCGTGGCCCGGGCAAAGGTCGCGTTGTCGACATCCTCCTGATCGCCTTCGGCCCGAACCGTCAGGGCGCCCGACAGGCGCAGGCCCGTCCAGCCCAGTGTGGCGGAGCCGGCGTGCTCGGCCACGCGCTGCAGGCGAAGGCCGGTGGTGCGATCCTCCGCGTCCGTCCAGGCGTAGGCCAGCGTCAGGTCGAACCCGCCGCCCAGGAGGGCGCGGCCTTCCAGCTCGACCCCGTCCGTGCGCGTCTCCGCGATGTTGATGTAGCGCCCGCCGACATAGCTGATCTGATCCTCGACGTTCAGTCGATAGAGGGTCGCGCGACCGTCCAGCCGCCCGTCCGCAGAGGCCCAGCCGAGGGCGATTTCGCCGCCATCCGCCTGTTCGGGGTTCAGCTGCGCGACCGGCGGCGTGAAGCAGAAGTCGCACACCGCCTGGCTGATGCTGGGCGCCTTGAAGCCCGTGCCGTAAGCCCCCGAGACAAGAAAGCCGCCGTCCAGCCGGTAGGCCGCCGAGACCCGGCCGGTGGTTTCCGAGCCGAAATCGTCGGTGTCGTCGTAGCGCAGGGCGCCCGACAGGTTCAGCCGCTCCGAGGCGTCCCAGCCGCCGGTGACGAACACCGAGGTGGTCGCCAGGTCGTCCGCCTCGCCCGACGACAACTCGCCGGAGGTTTCCTCACGCTCCGCACCAAAGGCGTAGGTCAGGCCGAGGTCGGATCGGGCGCCGTCCGCCTGCCAGCGATAGAGCTGCCGGTCCCCCTGAAAGGTGGAGCCGAAGCCGCCGCTGTCGGAGGTGCGGTCGACGTCCGAGCCCGAGATGCTGAACTGGTGCGACAGGCCGAGCGCGTTCAGGCGCAGGCGACCAAAGCCGGACCACTGTTCCGACTGCTGAGTGTCGAAGGTGTCGGCGAGATCGAAGCTGGGGGCGGGAAAGCCGTCGGTCTCGGCGTCGCCACGCGACCAGCGCACCGAGCCGTCCACCGACGCCGCCGGAGACAGGGCGTAGCGACCCCGAACGCCGATGGTGGTGCTCTCGAAGCCGTCGTCCTCTGGATTGCCGTCCGCCTCGTCCGCCGCCGAGATGCCGTCGGTGTCCAAGCGCGACACATAGGCGCCGAAGGCGTACTGCTCCGTCGTCATGCCCGCGGACAGGCGGCCGCGCAGCGTGTCGTAGCTGCCTGCCTCGGCCTCGGCGCGCAGGCCGTCGATCTCGCGCGTGGTGAAGGCGATCACCCCGCCGATGGCGTCCGACCCCCACAGCGAAGACTGGGGACCGCTCAGCACCTCGATCCGCTGGATGTCGCCCAGCTCGAAGCCGGAGAAGTCGAACGCGCCGTTGGGCTCTGTCGGATCGTTGACCGGCACGCCGTCGACGAGGACCAGGGTCTTGCCGGGCGTGGCGCCCCGCATCCGCACCTGGGCCAGGCCGCCGAAGGCGCCGGTGCGCGTGACCGACAGACCCGGCACGTCGGCCAGGATGTCGGCGGCGAAGATGGCCCCGCGCTGCTGAATGGCGCGCTCGTCGATCACGCGCGCGCCGGGCGTTTCGGCGACAATCGCCTCGACGCGGGTGGCGGTGACCACGACCTCTTCGAGTTGTTCGTTGGTCTGAGCCCAGACAGGCGTCGAGAGCACGGCGACGGACAGCGCCGCCGAGGAGAGAAGGATGGATCGCTTCATTGAGCAGACTCCGTTCGGTCGCCTCCGCGAATGCGCGCGAGGAGGCGGAACAAGCGAGCCGATCCGCCGGGCCCTTGGGCTCGGACGGCGCAAGATCGGGTCGCTTCGACGGAACTCATCGGTCCCCGCGCCTCTGTCTGGTCCCGGACAGCGGACGAGCGACGTCGGCGGCCAGGTCTCCTGGCTTGCGGGTCATGAGCCGCCGTCCTCGCCTTCCCAGACCGGGGTCCAGTGGCGCCGGGATCGCTCCCGGTTTGGACGACGGCCTCGCCGCCTACAGTTGCGGGCACAGCCGCGGTGTCTGACCGCGTTCCCTTAACCGCCGGGCGCGGCTATCGCAGGCGTCGGCGCCCGGTGCAACGGAGGGCGGATGGCGCTTGAGACGACGGGCGCGATCCGTCACCCTGCGGCCACATGAACGCGCCTGTCTCCCACCCGCCGAAACTGGAGGTCGATCCCGCCCTGCTGGAGGGCGCCACGCCCTTCATGGCCCAGTATCTGACGGCCAAGGCGGGACAGCCGGACGCCATCCTGTTCTTCCGCATGGGCGACTTCTACGAGCTGTTCTTCCGCGACGCGGAGGTGGCGGCGGGGGCGCTGGGGATCACCCTGACGCGGCGCGGCAAGCACCAGGGCGAGGACATCCCCATGGCCGGGGTGCCGGTGCACGCCATGGAAGGCTATCTCGCCCGGCTGATCCGGCTGGGGCACAAGGTCGCCATCTGCGAACAGCTGGAAGATCCGGCCGAGGCCAGGAAGCGCGGCTCAAAGGCGGTGGTGCGGCGCGACATCGTGCGGGTGGTGACGCCCGGCACCCTGACCGAAGACAGCCTGCTCGATGCGCGCGGGGCCAACCGGCTGGCGGCGGCGGCGATCCGCCGGGGCCGTGCGGCCGTGGCCGTGGTCGAGCTGTCGTCCGGCGCGGTGGACAGCGTGGCCTGCGGGCTGGAGGACCTGGGCGCGGTGCTGGCGGCGTTCCGGCCGTCGGAGGTGCTGGTCACCGATCGCCTGTATGGCGACGAGGCGGCCAAGGGCGCGCTGGACGGCTCGGGTGGAGTGGTTCAGGCGCTGGCCCATGCGCTGGCCGAGCCGCAAGCCGCGCGGGCTCGGGTCGAGCGGCTGTACGGTGTCGGTTCGCTGGACGGCTATGGCGCCTTCGAGGAGGCGGAGGTCTCGGCGCTCGGGTTGATCGCCGCCTATCTGGAAACCACGCAGGCGGGCAAGGTCCCGGCCCTGTCGCCGCCGCGCCGCATGGGCGAGGCCGGCTTCCTGGCCATCGATCCGGCGACGCGCGCCAGCCTTGAGATCGACCGCACCCAGCGCGGCGAACGCGAAGGCAGCTTGCTTCACTGCATCGACCGCACGGTGACCTCGGGCGGCGCCCGGGCTCTGGCCGAGCGGATCAGCCGGCCGTTGCGCGATGTGCGCGCCATCAACGCTCAGCTGGACGCGGTGGAGTGGCTGAAAGACCGGCGCGACCTGCGGCGGACGCTGCGCGAAACGCTGAAGGCGTCATCCGACGTGGCGCGGGCGACGGCGCGCCTGGCGCTGGGGCGGGGCGGCCCGCGCGACCTGGCCGCGATCCGCTCGGGCCTGAAGACGGCGGAGATCACGGGCGGGCTGTTCGTCGGCGCCTTTGATCCGCTGACGGCCGCGCCCGAGCGCATTGCCGCGGTGCTGGAGCGGCTGGCGCCGAGCCCGGAACTGGCTGGCCTGCGGGCTCAGCTGACCGAAGGGCTGGTGGACGAGCCGCCGCACCTGGCGCGCGACGGCGGCTATGTGCAGCCCGGCTTCCGGCCCGAGCTGGACGAGGCGCGGCGCCTGCGCGACGACAGCCGTCGGGTGGTGGCCGAGCTGGAGGCGCGCGCCTGCGCCGACAGCGGGATCGCCTTCAAGATCAAGCACAATGCGGTGCTGGGCTACTTCCTGGAAACGTCGGCTAAGGCGGCGGAAGGGCTGCTGAGGGCCGGCCCCGACAGCCCCTTCATCCACCGCCAGACCCTGGCCAGCCAGGTGCGCTTCACCACCGTTGAGCTGTCCGAGCTGGACGCCCGCATCAGCCAGGCCGGCCACCGAGCCCTGGCGATCGAGGCCGAGACCTTCGAGAGCTGGCGGCGCGACGTCGCGCGGCTGGCGCAATCGCTGCAGGCGACGGCCGAGGCTCTGGCCGAGCTGGACGCCCATGCGGCGCTGGCGGAATGGGCGGAAGAGATCGGCGGCGTGCGGCCGGTGGTCGACGACAGCCTGTGCTTCACCGTGGATGCGGGCCGCCACCCGGTGGTCGAGGCGGCGGTCAAGCGCGAGGGTCTGCCCTATACGCCCAACAACGCTCGCCTGGACGGTTCGGGCGAGGGCTGCGCCCGGCTGGCCATCGTCACCGGGCCGAACATGGCGGGCAAGTCGACGTTTCTGCGCCAGAACGCGCTGTTGGTGATCCTGGCTCAGGCGGGGGCCTTCGTGCCGGCCCGAGCGATGCGGCTGGGGGCCGTGGACCGGCTGTTCAGCCGCGTCGGCGGGGGCGACGACCTGGCGCGCGGGCGCTCCACCTTCATGACCGAGATGGTCGAGACCGCCGCCATTCTGGTGCAGGCGACCGAGCGGAGCTTTGTGGTGCTGGACGAGATCGGGCGCGGCACCGCCACCTACGACGGCCTGGCCATCGCCTGGGCGACGGCCGAGGCTCTGCACGGGACCAATCGCGCGCGCACCCTGTTCGCCACCCACTACCACGAGCTGGCGCAGCTGGAGACGCGGCTGGACCACGTCTGCAACCTGTCGATGAAGGCGCGGGAATGGAACGGCGAGCTGGTGTTCCTGCACGAGGCGGCGCCCGGCGCGGCCGACCGCTCCTATGGCGTGCAGGTGGCCCGGCTGGCCGGGGTGCCGCCCCCCGTGGTGGAGCGGGCGCGCGAGGTGCTCGGGCGGCTCGAAGGCGAAAAGGCCGCGGTCGCCCGCCTCGACGACCTGCCGCTGTTCGCCGTCATGGAGCCGCCGGCGCCCCCGCTGCCTTCGGCTCTGAATGAGGCCGTCAGGGCGCTGGACCCCGACTCGCTCAGTCCGCGCGAGGCGCTGGAGGCGCTGTATCGGCTGCGGAGCTTAGCGCACTAAGGACTAATACGTAATCACGGGGTTTGTTAACCGCCTTGGCGGAGGGTGCGGCCGCCTGACCGAATAGGACCCTGCTCCGATGCTTCGAAGCCTTTCGCTGGCGACCAAGACCGCGCTGATGGTCGTGGCCGCCTTGACCCTGCTGACGCTGGCCCTGCTGGCGGTCGCGGCCGTGCTGCTGACACGCGACGCGGAGGCGCAGGCGCGCGATCGGCAGGAGGCCAATATGCGCGTGGCCTGGCAGGTGCTGAACCAGCACGGTGGAAACTACAGCCTGAAGAACGGCGCACTGTTGGCTGGCGATCAACCGCTGAACGGCCACTTCGAGCCGGTGGACCGGATCAAGACCCTGGTCGGCGGGGTGGCTACGGTCTTCATGGGCGACGAGCGCATCTCCACAAACGTCACCAAGGAAGACGGATCGCGCGCGGTCGGCACCCGCTTGAAGGCCGGACCGGTTCATGACGCGGTGCTGCGCGACGGCCGATCCTATCGCGGCGAGGCCGAAGTGCTGGAGACGCCGTATTTCGTCGCCTATGACCCGATCAAGGACGCGTCCGGCAAGGTTGTCGGCGTTCTGTTCGTCGGCATTCCGCAATCCGACTACATGGCCTCGGTGAACGCGGTCCTGACCGCCTTCATCGTGGTGGGGCTGCTGGCTGCGGCCATGACGGCTGGGGCCTGCCTGTGGGCGTCGCGGCGGATGTTCGCGCCGTTGGGCGCGTTGTGCGAACGGCTGGAAGCCCTGCAAAGGGGCCGCACGGATGTGGAGGCGCCCTGGGCCTCGCGCGGTGACGACATCGGCCAGATCAGCCGCGCCGTGCTGGCCTTCCGCGACGCCGCCATCCGCAACGCCCGAAGCGAGGCGGAGGCGGAGCGAATGCGCGAAACCGCCCGCGCCGGCCGGATCGCCAGCGAGGCCGAGCAGGCCCGCATCGCCGAGGAAGACGCCGCGGTGGTCGCGGCGTTGGGACGCGGCCTTTCCGCACTGGCCGAGGGCGACCTGACGCACCGCATCCTAGCCGACTTCGCCCCGCGCAGCCGTCAGCTGAAGGACGACTACAACGCCGCCGTCGTCGCCATGGGCGAAACGGTGGCCGAGATCGCCGCGCTGGGCGAGGCCATGCGGTCCGGCACGGCGGAGGTCTCGAGCGCCACCGGCGACCTGTCGCGCCGCACCGAGCGCCAGGCGGCCGCGCTGGAAGAAACCGCCGCCGCCCTGGACGAGATCACCGCCACCGTGCGCCGGACCGCCGAGGGCGCCCAGGCGGCCGCCGCCATCACCACTGCAGCGCGGGACGGCGCAGACGATAGACAAAGGATCATCGCCGACACCGCCGCCGCCATGGCCGGGATCGAGGCCGCCTCTTCGCGGATCAACGAGATCATCGGCGTCATCAACGAAATCGCCTTTCAGACGAACCTGCTGGCGCTGAACGCGGGCGTGGAGGCGGCGCGGGCGGGCGACGCGGGCAGGGGCTTCGCCGTGGTCGCCTCCGAGGTTCGGGCTCTGGCCCAGCGTTCGGCGGACGCGGCCAAGGAAATCCGCACCCTGATCGGCGAATCCGGCGCCAGCATCGAGGAGGGCGCGCGCCTGGCGGCCCTGGCCGGCGCCGCCCTGGCGACGCTGAACGATCATGTGGGCGAGATCGACGTGCTGGCGGCCGACATCGCCGCCTCGGCGCGCGAACAGGCGATGGGCCTGGGCGAGGTCAACACCGCCGTCGGCCAGATGGACCAGACCACCCAGCAGAACGCCGCGATGGTCGAGCAGACAACGGCCGCCAATCAGTCGCTGAGCCTGGAGGCTGAACGTCTGGCCAGCCTGCTGGGCCGCTTCCGCCTGGAGGCCGCGCCGGCGTTCGCCCGGGCGGCCTGAGGACGATCAGACCCGCTGAAGGCGCGCGACGTGGCGGCGCCGTCCGCCTATGTTCGGATCAATGACGGCTTTGACCCTGAATCTCGACCAGCGCCTTGCGGCGGCTGCGCGTGCGCCTGACGTGCGCGCGGCGACGGCGGGGGTATTGCGGGAGGCTTACGGCGCCGGTCGTGCGCGGGCCGAGCGGCGGCTGGAGGCTGGAGGCGAGGGACGGGTCGTGGCGCGTCTTTATGCCGGGGCGGCGGACGAGATGCTGCAAGCCTTGTGGACACAGGCGACGCAGGTGCTCTGGCCGGTGTCGGCGGTGGAGGCCGAGCGGCTGTCGCTGCTGGCGGTGGGCGGCTATGGGCGCGGGGTGCTGGCCCCGTTTTCGGACCTGGACCTGCTGTTTGTGCGCTCGGGACGGGCGACGCCCAGGGCCGAACAGGTGATCGGCCATGTACTGCATGTGCTGTGGGATCTAGGGCTCAAGGTCGGCTCGGCCTTTCGTTCCATCGACGAGGCGCTGTCTCTGGCAAAAGCCGACATGACGATCCGCACGACGTTGCTGGAGGCGCGGCCGCTGGCTGGGGACGCGGGTTTGTCCGACCTGCTGATCGCACGGTTTCAGGACATGGCGAACCGGGCCGATCCCCGGCCGTTCATCGCCGCCAAGCTGGAGGAGCGCGCGGCCCGCCACGAAAAGGCGGGCGCCGTCCGCTACAAGGTCGAGCCGAACGTCAAGGACGGCAAGGGCGGCTTGCGCGACCTCAACGCCCTGTTCTGGATCGCGCGGGCGCTCGCGCCCGAAAGCCGGCTGGGCGCCGCCGTGATGGACCCGCTGCTGACGGCGCGGGAGCGGCGCACTTTTGACGAGGCGTTCGACTTTCTGTGGCGGGTGCGCAGCCACCTGCACCTGATCGCCGGCCGCGCGGAAGAGAAGCTGACCTTTGACATGCAGCCGGAGGTGGCGCGGCGCATGGGCTGGCGCGGGCGGGGCGACGAACCGGCGGTGGAGCGGTTCATGCGACGCTATTTCCTGGTGGCGCGCGATGTGGGCGCCCTGACCCGCGCCCTGTCGGCCAAGCTTGAGGCGCGCCAGCACAAGCAGCCGCAGGGACTGTCGCGACTGGCCGCATCGCTGTTGCCGTCACGGCAGAAACGGATCGATGCGCCGGGGTTCTCCGTCTCGGGCGGGCGGCTGACGGTGAACGGACCCGAGGTGTTCGCGAACGATCCGGTGCAACTGCTGACCCTGTTCGTCCTGGCCGATCGGCACGACCTCGACCTGCATCCCGACGCCTTTTCGGCGGTGACGCGGTCCCTGTCGCGGGTGACGCCCCGGCTGAGGCGAGACCCGCGCGCGGCCAGCGCCTTTCTGGACATTCTGGCGCATGGACAGCGGCCTTATCGCGCGCTGACGGTGATGAACGAGACCGGGCTTCTGGGTCGCTTTCTGCCGGAATGGGGGCGGATCGTCGGCCAGACGCAGTTCAACATGTATCACGCCTATACGGTGGACGAGCACACGCTGCAGGCCATCGGCATCATCAACGACATCGCGCGCGGCAAGCTGAAGACCGACCATCCGGTGGCGTCGGAGATCGTGCACCTGATCGCGGACATGGAAGCCCTGATGCTGGCCATGCTGCTGCACGACGTCGGCAAGGGCGGCGAGCGGGGGCAGCTGGAGGACGGCGCCATCGCCGCGCGGCGGGCCTGCGAGCGACTGGGCGTCGATCCGCGCCGGATCGAGCTGGTGGTGTGGTTGGTCCGCAATCACCTGGCGCTGTCGGACTATGCGCAGAAGCGAGACCTCGGCGATCCGCAGACGGTGCGCGACTTCGCCCAACTGGTCGGCGATCCCGAGCGGCTGCGGCTCCTGCTGATCCTGACCGTGGCCGACATCAGGGCTGTCGGGCCGGGCGTGTGGAACGGTTGGAAGGGCCAGTTGATGCGCACCCTCTACAACCAGGTCAGCGCCCTGTTCCGGGGCGAGGACATGCGGCGGCCCGATCCGGTCAGCGAACACCCGGCGCTGGTCGAGCGGGCGAGAGCAGCGGGCGCAGCGGCGGAGGCCGCGCCGGTCGCGCCGGTGCAGGGGCTGACGGTGCAGGCGACCGAGCTGCGCGTCGCCGCCCAGGACCGGCCCGGTCTGTTCGCCGATCTGGCCCAGACCATCGCCGCCGCCGGCGCCGACATCACCGACGCGCGGGTGGCGACCACGGATCAGGGCCTGGTGCTGGACGTGTTCCGCATCCAGGACGGAGCATGCGCGCCCTATGGCCAGGCGGAGCCGCGCCGGCTGTCGCGATTGGTCGAGGCGGTGGAGCGGGCGGCGCGGGCCGAAGGCCGCATCGCGCGCGCGCCGGAATCCGCGCCCAGTGCCCGACGCGCGGTGTTCGAGGTCCGTCCCGTGGTGATGGTGGATCATCACGCCAGCGATGCGGCCACTGTGGTCGAGGTGTCCGGCGCCGACCGGCCGGGCCTGCTGGCGGCCCTGTCGCGAACCATCACCGAGCGTGGCCTGTCGATCCGCTCGGCCCATGTGGCCAGCTTCGGCGAGCGGGCGGTGGACAGCTTCTATCTGGTCGATGCGCGCGGGCGGAAGATCACCGACGAGGCGATCCTGGCCGAGCTGCGCGACGCCCTGCATGCGGTGCTGGAGCCGCCGCGCGCCCAGCCGCCCGGCCGCCAGGTGGTCGCCGCCCGCGCCAGCGCCCGCGACGTCTCCGACCTCGGCCGTCGCAGTCCGCGCGCCAAGCCCGTTTCGCCCGGCGAACAGGCGCGCTAAGCGAAGAACCGACGGCGCCCCGCCGCGCCCCAGGACCCTATTCCCGCGTGAAGCCTTCCGACCCCTTCGAACCGGCCGCTCCGGTCAACCAGGCCGTCGCCAACGGCGAGCCGGTGGTGCAGCCGCCCGCCGCCTCGACCACGACGGACAAGGTCGGCGGCGTCATGCGGTCGTCGGCCATCTTCTCGGGTCTGACGCTGGTCAGCCGGCTGGCGGGCTTCGCGCGCGACGTGGTGATCTCGGCGGCGCTGGGCGCCTCGTCCAGCCCGGCGGCGGACGCCTACAATACGGCGCTGAGCTTCCCCAACCTGTTTCGCCGCATCTTCGCCGAAGGGGCGTTCGCCGCCGCCTTTGTGCCGGCCTACGCCAAGACGCTGAAGACCGAGGGCGACATCGAAGCCGACCGGGTGGCCACCGATGCGTTGGCGGCGGTGGCGGCGGTGACGGTGGCGCTGACGATCGCCGCCCAACTGGCCATGCCGTGGCTAATGACGATCATCAACGTCGGCTTTCTGGACGATCCGGCGCGGTTCAAGCTGGCGGTGATCCTGACGCAGATCACCATGCCCTATCTGCCGTGCATGGCGGTGGCGGCGCTGCTCAGCGGGGTGCTGAACGCACGCGGGCGGTTCATCGTCTCGGGCGCCTATCCGATCCTGCTGAACCTGATCATGCTGGCCGTGGTGATCCCGGCGCGGGGCGGCCAGGTCGAGGCGGCGACGGCGGCGTCCTGGGGCGTGCTGGTCGCGGGCGTGGCGCAGGCCGGCCTGTGCTGGTGGGGGGCGCGCAAGGCGGGGGCGAACATCCGCCTGGCCCTGCCGCGTCTGACGCCGGCGGTGAAGGCCATCGTCATCACCGCCATTCCCGCCGCCATCGGCAACAGCGCGACCCAGATCAACGTCTTCATCTCGGGCAATCTTTCCAGCTTCGTGCCCGGCGGACGGACCTGGCTGGCCACGGCGGACCGGCTGTATCAGCTGCCGCTGGGATTGGTGGGGGTCGCCATCGGCATCGCCCTGCTGCCTCGGCTGTCGGCGGCGGTGGCGTCAAAGGATCACGCGCAGCAGCAGGCCTCGATGGACGAGGCGCTGTGCCTGTCCATGGCCCTGACCCTGCCGGCGGCGGCGGCGCTGATGGCCATGCCTTATTTCCTGATCGACGCCCTGTTCACGCGCGGGGCGTTCCTGCAGGTGGATGCGGTGAACACCGCCCAGGCCCTGCTGCATTTCGGCTGGGGCGTGCCGGCCTTTGTGCTGATCCGCATTCTGGCGCCGGCCTTCTTCGCACGCGGCGACACCAAGACCCCGATGACCTTCGCCCTGGTGTCGGTGGCGGTGAATGCGGCCCTGGCGATCGGCCTCTTCAACCTGGGCATGGGCATAGCCGGGATCGCGGCGGCGGTGTCGGCGGCGGCGTGGAGCAATGCGCTGCTCCTGGCCTCGACCCTGTGGCGGCGCGGGGACTATCGGCCGAGCCCGGCCGCGGTTTCGCGCTTCTCGCGCATCGCCCTGGCCAGCGCGGGGCTGGCGGCGGTCGTGGGCCTGGCGTCCTGGGCGCGGCCGTGGATCGAGGCGCCGGTGGCGAGCCTTTTGAACGCCGTGCAGATGTCTGTCGGCGCCAAGGAAGTGTCCCTGCTGCTGGTCACGGCGGCCGGCGGCCTCGCCTATGTGGCGCTGGCGTTCGCAACGCGGGCGGTGACGGTGCGGGAGGTGAAGGGGCTGCTGCGGCGCGGCGGGCGCTGATCCGCTTGCTCTAAAGCCTCGCGTCGGGCATTGCCGCGCCATGTCCGACGCCGCTTCCGCCGATCCCGCCGTCTACGCCGGTCCCCGCCGCATCCTGTCCGGCATCCAGGCCTCGGGCGCCCTGCACCTGGGCAACTATCTGGGCGCATTGAAGCGGTTCACGGCGCTGCAGGAAACAGGCGCGCCGGTGTTCGTGTTCGTCGCCGACATGCACGCCATCACCGTGTGGCAGGACCCGCAGAAGCTGGCGGATCAGACGCGCGAGATCGCCGCCGCCTATCTGGCCTCGGGCCTTGACCCGGCCCGGTCGATCATCTTCCCGCAGTCGGCGGTGCGCGCGCACGCCGATCTCGCCTGGGTGTTCAACTGCGTCGCCCGCCTCGGCTGGCTGGATCGCATGACCCAGTTCAAGGAGAAATCGGGCAAGCACAAGGAGCGCGCCTCCGTCGGCCTCTACACCTATCCGGTGCTGCAGGCCGCCGATATCCTGCTGTACAAGGCGACGGAAGTGCCGGTCGGCGAGGACCAGAAGCAGCATCTGGAGCTGACCCGCGACATTGCCGCCAAGTTCAATACCGACTTCGGCGTGCCCGGCTTCTTTCCCCAGCCCGAACCGGTGATTCACGGACCGGCGACGCGGGTCATGTCCCTGCGCGACGGCTCGGCCAAGATGAGCAAGTCCGATCCTTCGGACCAGAGCCGGATCAACCTGACCGACGACGCCGACACTATCGCCGCCAAGATCCGCAAGGCGCGGACAGATGCCGAGCCGCTGCCCGACAGCCTGGACGGCCTGGCCGAACGGCCCGAGGCGCGCAACCTGGTGGCCATCTATGCCGCGCTGGCCAACACCAGCCGCGAGGCGGTGGTGGAGCAGTTCGCAGGCCAGGGCTTCGGCGCCTTCAAGCCGGCGCTGGCCGACCTGGCCGTCGAGGCGCTGGCGCCGGTCACCGCCGAGATGCGCCGGCTGATGAACGATCCGGCCGAGATCGACCGCGTCCTGGCCGACGGCGCCGAACGCGCCGCCTCCGTCGCCGACCCGGTGGTCGAGGAGGTCAAGCGCATCGTCGGCTTCTGGCGCGCCTGATCTAGACGGTCGGAGAGACGTCCTCGAGGAAGGCGCCGAAGCGGCGGATCGCCTCGTCGGCAAGGGCCGGGTCGTGGCGCATGGGGCCGATGTTGGACGGCTCGTCGAAGGCGTGGGTGCCCTCGGCGATCCAGCTTTCGACCTCGGCCCCGCAGTTGCGGATCAGGGCGTTGACGTGCTCGGCGTTCCTGACGGTGGTCAGGTGGTCGCGGCGGCAGGTCACGGCCAGAACGCGCGGACAATGCCGCCAGGCCTTTAGGCGGTTGAAGGCGAACGGACCGACGTAGGGGTAGGCCAGCCACACCGCCTTGACGCCCTTGAGCGAACAGGCGCCTGCGTCGCTGAGACCCAGCGCGCCCCGGCGGTTCGGATCGGCGGTCATGGCCTCCATGATCGACCAGCCGCCGTGGCTCCATCCGGCCAGGACGATCCGGTCCGGATCGACATCGGGCCGCCGCGACACGCCGTGCAGCGCCGCCAGGATGTCGCCGCCGCGCTCATAGCCGCGAAGGGTCAGGCCGGTGCAGACCCCTGCGACGGCCGCCGCTCGGCCGATGCCGCGATGGCTGTAGGAATCCACCACAAACGCCCGCCACCCCAGCGCCTTGGCCGCCTCCGCATAGCGCGGCAGATGGGCGCGCAAGCCGCCGCAGCCGTGAAACAGCAGCACCGCCGGACGCGGCCGATCGTCCTCCGGCCCGACCACGGCGACGTGCGGCTCAAGGCGCGCCCAGCGGCTTTGCAGGCTGTCCATGGCGCGGTCAGTGCCGGAAGACGCGCACGCCGGTGAAGGCCATGGCGATGTTGCGTTCGTCGGCGACGGCGATGACCTCGTCGTCGCGGATCGATCCGCCGGGCTGGATCACCGCCGTGGCGCCTGCCGCGACCGCTTCCAACAGGCCATCGGCGAAGGGGAAGAAGGCCTCGGACGCACAGGCCGAGCCCTGCGCCAGCGAATGGGCCAACCCCTTGGCCTCGCCGGCCTCCTTGGCCCGGATAGCGGCGATGCGCGCCGAGTCGCGGCGGTTCATCTGGCCGGCGCCGATGCCGGCGGTCTGGCCGTCCTTGGCGTAGACGATGGCGTTGGACTTGACGTGCTTGGCCACGGTGAAGGCGAACAGCATGTCGGCGATCTCGGTCGGCGAAGGCGCGCGGCGCGTGACTATCTTCAGGTCCTCGGGCTTGATCAACGACCCATCACGAGATTGGACCAGGAACCCTCCAGCAACCGAGCGGAACACTTCGCCTGCGCCCAACGGATTGGGCAGCCCGTCGGTGATCAGCAGGCGCAGGTTCTTCTTGGCGGCGAAGACGGCGCGGGCCTCCTCGTCGGCCCCCGGGGCGATCACCACCTCGGTGAAGATGCCGGTGATGGCGCGCGCCGCCTCGCCCGTCAGCGGCCGGTTGACCGCGATCACGCCGCCAAAGGCCGACACCGGATCGCACTCCAGCGCGCGGGCGTAGGCCTCAGACAGGTCATTCCCGACCGCGACGCCGCACGGGTTGGCGTGCTTGACGATGACGCAGGCGGGCGTCTCGAACTCGGCCACCAGCTCATAGGCCGCATCGGCGTCGGCGATGTTGTTGTAGCCCAATTCCTTGCCCTGCACCTGTTCGGCGTGGGCCACGCCCGGCCGACGCTCTCCCGTACGGTAGAAGGCGCCGGTCTGGTGCGGGTTCTCGCCGTAGCGCAGGGTCTGGGCCAGCGTGCCCGCGATCGACTTGCGGGCGGGCGCAGCGTCTTCCAGCTGCCCGGCGAACCAGGTCGAGACGGCGGCGTCATAGGCGGCGGTGCGGGCGAAGGCGCGGGCGGCCAGGCGCTTGCGCAGCTCAAGCGAGGTCGATCCGGCCGTCTTCAGCGCCTCAAGGATCAGGCCGATGGACTCGCCGTCCACGGCGACGGCGACGTAGCCGTGGTTCTTCGATCCCGAACGGATCATGGCCGGGCCGCCGATGTCGATGTTCTCGATGGCCGCCTCGAAGCCGCCCTTTTCCCCAGGCTTGGCCGCCTCCACCGTCCTTTCGAACGGATAGAGGTCGATCCAGACAATATCGATCGGGGCGATGCCGTGGGTCGTCATCGCCTCAGCATGATCGGCCGCGTCGCGCACGCCCAGCAGCCCTCCGTGCACCACGGGGTGCAGCGTCTTGACCCGGCCGTCCATCATCTCGGGAAAGCCGGTCAGATCGGCCACGTCCTTGACCGGCAGGCCCAAGGCCGCGATCGCCGCACGGGTGCCGCCGGTGGAGACCAGCTCGACGCCGGCGTCATGCAGGGCGCGCGCTGCGTCATCCAGCCCCGCCTTGTCCGAAAGCGAGATCAGCGCGCGCGCAGGCTTCACCGCATCGGGCGCGGGCGGAAAGTCGGGAGCGGCGGGCATGGCGGCGTCCGTGAATGGCTTGGAGGAGGATGGCGCGGCCTCTAGCATCGGGCGGCGGGTGCGTCACCCTTCGGGCGATGCGCTAGACCGGATCGTCGCTGGCGCCCGCGGGGCTCAGCTTCCAGCGGACCTTGGTTTCGGCGTCGGTGCGGGCCGAGCCGCGCACCACGATCTGCAGCGAGCGGCGGGTCAGGCCGGCGTCGATGTGGACGCTGGGTTCTATGGCGACATCCGGTCCGTCGGTGCGGAACCACCAGCCTCGACCCGACGCCCCGCGCAGCAGGATGGCGCGGCGGTCGCGGGACAGGGAGGCCTCCACGCCGGGCTCCAGGTGGAAGCGCGCGGCATAGGGGGCGGCGATGGCGCGCAGCACCTCGGGACGGCCGGGCGTCGGATAAATCCGCTCTTCGGCCCGCAGTTCGTCCAGGCGGGTGTCGAGATACAGCCGGCGCTGGTGCGTCAGGCCGAACGGCTCGACCCAGCCGTCGTGGTCCATCTCAAGCCACACGGCGCCCTCGCCGTCGCGCTGGCTGACATGGACGGCGTAGGGGCGACCGGCGAGGCGCGGCCCCAGCAGTTCGGCCTTCCAACCGCCCAGCGGTTCGTTCAGCGACCGCTCGCCCAGCGTCAGGGTGGAATGGGCCGGGGTCAGGCGCAGGGCCTGGCGATCGGTGGAGCGCGGCGTCCAGCCCGAGCCGGTGATCAGCCGATCCCGTCCGCAGGTGATCTCCAGCGCCAGCGGCTGGGCGCAGGCGGTGGAGCCCCAGGCGCCGTACGCCGCCGGGGCCGCATCGGCCACCACGGCCAGAAGCGGACTGGAGAGGCGATACAGGCCGCCGACCACGCCCGAGGTCCTGTGGGCCTCCATGTCCTCGTCGTGCGCCAGGGCGGCCGAAAGCCGAGCCGTGGTCGAGGGGCCTCCGCCCTGGAAGCTGGCGAGGCGTGCGTCCGGCAGAGTCAGCAGGCGCACGGCCTCCGTCAGGCGGGCGATGGCGCGGCCGACCGGTTCGGGCGCGGGCTCCGACAGCTGGGCCAGGGCGTCGTCCAGCGACAGGAGGTCGAGCAGCAGCTCCAGCGCCGCCTCGGGCGAGCGGCTCGCGTGCGATCCGTCGGCGTGAACCGTGGCCTGCAGGGCGGCGGGCAGGCTGGCGAGCGCGCGCCTGCGCAGACTGGCCCCGGCCACGCCAGACAGGACGCAACCGGCGATGGCCGCGGCGATAGAACGCTCAGCACGGCTGGCCAGGCCGCCCGGCGGGCGCAGCAGCTGCCGCGCCTGGCGCGCCAGCGTGTCGGAAAGGCGAAGGCGCTCGGCCTCCGTCGCCACCGCCCCCATGCGGCGCGCCGCGCAGGACAGGTTGATGACGCGCCGCGGCAGGGTCTCGGGACCCCAGGCGAACGGCGACCAGCGTGCGAAATGATCGGCCCAGCTCAGGGTCAGGCGCACGGCCTCGCGCGCGCCGCGCTCGCCCTGGCTCATCAGGGCCGGCAACCAGTTAAAGGCGTGCAGCTCGACCGCGAAGGGGCGGGACGGGCTGGGGCGACCCCAGGGATCGGCCGGCGCCTCGGCCTCCAGCGTCGCGCCGGCCAGGGTGAAGCGGCCCTTCAGCAGGGCCTTGCCCGGCGCCGGATCGTGCGGGCGGAAATCGCGGGGGGTGGCGGCGAAGCTGGTGGACTTGGCCCCGCCCAGGGTCAGGGTGTAGCCCGGCAGACCATAGAGCTCGATCCAGAGCTGCCGGGTCAGGAGACGCCCGACAATGGCCGGCCACAGGCTGAGGGCGGTCTGGACCTCGCCGTCGCGTACGGGGGTTCGAACCGGCGCGCCCGGCAGGCCGGGAATGGCGCCTGCGCCCACATCAGGACCCGTCGGCTGACGCGGGGCGAAGGGCCCAAGCGGGCTCACGCCGGCGCCTGCGCCTTCAAGGCGGCGATGTTCGAGGCGTAGGCGTCCGCCCCGCCCTTGAACACGAATGAGCCTGCGACCAGGGCGTCCGCGCCGGCGGACACGCACGAAGCGGCGTTGGCCGAGGTCACGCCGCCGTCAACCTGCAGATGCGCGGGCGACCCGGCCCGGTCCAGAATGGCCCGGGCGCGCTCGATCTTGTGCAGGGCGCTGTCCACAAAGGCCTGACCGCCAAAGCCCGGATTGACCGACATGATCAGCACCAGATCGACCAGATCGACGACCTCTTCCAGGATCGAAAGCGGCGTGCCCGGATTGAACACGATCCCGGCCTTGGCGCCCAGTTGGCGAATCCGGCCGAGCGTCCGGTGCAGGTGCGGCCCGCTTTCAGGATGGACGCTGAGGATGTCGGCGCCGGCCGCGCGGTAGGCTTCCAGCCACGGATCGACCGGAGCGACCATCAGGTGGACGTCGAACGGCAGCGCCGTATGCGGCCGGATCGCCTTCACGATGTCGGGGCCCATGGTTAGGTTCGGCACAAAATGGCCGTCCATGACGTCGACGTGGATCCAGTCCGCCCCCGCCGCCTCGAGCGTCCGCACCTCCTCGCCCAGACGGGCGAAGTCGCTGGCGAGAATGGATGGGCAGATCAGCGGCGCGGTCATGCCTCTTCGGATAAGGCGGCTCCTCGTCCGGGGCAAGGCGGCGCGCTTAAGCTGTGCGCTCCAGTCGGGCGGCGAAGAAGCCGTCGAGGCCGCCGCGCTCGGGCCAGAAGGAGGGCAGGATGCGCAGCCAGCCTTCTGGCGTCAGGGCCTCGGGCGGGCAGCCGAGAGCCGCAGGGTCGGCCGGGACGGTGCGGAACGACGGGTTGCGGCGCAGAAAGGCGATGACCTGGGTCTCGCCCTCTTCACGCTCCAGAGAGCAGGTGCAGTAGACCATGCGACCGCCGGGCTTCACCCGCGCGGCGGCGGCGTCGAGCAGCCGGTGCTGCACGTCGGCCAGCTTGGCCACGTCGGCGGGGCGGGTGGCGCGCAGCACTTCCGGGTTGCGGCGGAAGGTGCCGGTGGCGGTGCAGGGCGCGTCCAGCAGCAAGGCGTCGAACTGGCGGGCGTCTTCCCAATCCTCGGCCGGGGTGGCGACGACCTCGGCGGACAGGCCGGTGCGCTCGAGGTTCTGCGTCAGGCGCTTCAGCCGTGGGGCCGAGCGGTCGAGGGCCGTGACCGTAGCGCCGGCGGCGGCGAGCTGCAGCGTCTTGCCGCCGGGCGCCGCGCACATGTCCAGCGCGGTCTCGCCGGCTTGAGCGTCCAGCAGTCGAGCGGGGATGGCGGCGGCCGCGTCCTGCACCCACCAGTCGCCGGTCTCGAAGCCGGGCCAGGACGCGACATCGCCGCGCCGGCTGGTGCGAACGGTTCCGCCGGGAAGGACCTCGCCTTCCAGCGCATCGGCCGCGGCGGCCGGATCGGCTGAGGGCTTGAGGCTGAGGTCGGTCGGCGGCTCCTCGCGGGCGGCGAGCGCCAATCCTTCCAGCGCGGCCTCGCCCCAGGTCGCGCGCCACCGCGCGGAAATCCAGTCCGGCAGGTTGGAGACAGCGGTGGTCAGTCCGGGGCCGTCGCGGTCGATGCCGCGCAGCACGGCGTTGACCAGGTTCTTGTAGGGCCGGGTCTTTGGATCGCGCTCGGCCAGCTTCACGGCGGTGGAGACGGCGGCGAAGGCCGGCGTACGCAGCACCAGGGTCTGGGCCAGCGCGACGCGCAGCAGGGTGCGCACGGCGTCGGGCGGCGACTTCTGCAATCGACGATCCAGAATCTGATCGATCTCGCCCAGACGGCGCAGGGCGGCCATGGCGACGGCGCGGGCGAAGGCGCGGTCCGCGGGGGGCAGGGCGCGCGCGGGCGCCTGGCCCAGCGTCTCGTCCAGGCCGTTGCGCGTCTCCAGCGCCGCGTTCAGCAAGAGGCCGGCGACCACGCGCGCCTCGACGCCGATGTCGTCCTGCGGCGCCGCCTCCGCCGGCGGCGAGGCCGGACGCGGCTTGCCCTTGGTCGCGAGCCTGCGTCCGCGCGCCTCGGAACTCTGGCCCGGCCGGGCGCCAGGCCCCTTCATACGGCGACCTGCGCGCCGAGCTCGACCACGCGGCCGGGCGGGATGTGGAAGAAGTCGGTCGGATTGGCGGCGTTGCGCATCAGGAAGATGAACAGCCGGTCCTGCCACAGCGGCATGCCCTGGCGCGCCGACGGGATCAGCGAACGGCGGCCGAGGAAGAAGCTGGTCGACATGATGTCGAACTTCAGCCCCTGCTTGCGGCACAGACCCAGCGCGCGCGGCACGTTGGGCGTCTCCATGAAGCCGTAGGTGACGGTCAGCCGCTTGAAGTCGTCGTTGATCGGCTCCATCCGCACGCGGTCCTTCTCGCGGACGCGCGGCCGCTCGGAGGTGCGCACGGTTAGGACGATGTTCTTTTCGTGCAGCACCTTGTTGTGCTTGAGGTTGTGCATCAGGGCGACGGGCGCGACATCCGGATCCGAGGTCAGGAAGATGGCGGTGCCGGGCGCGCGGTGCGGCGGGCGCGCCTGCAGCATCTCGATCAGATCGCCCAGCGGCAGGCTGTCCTTGCGGGTCTTGGCCGTCAGGATCTGGGTGCCGCGCACCCAGGTCCACATCACCAGCACCAGCACGGCGCCCAGAACCAACGGCATCCAGGCGCCGTCGGGAATCTTCAGCAGGTTGGAGGTCAGGAAGACGGTGTCGATGAAGGCGAACGGGATCAGCGTCCCCGCCACCGCCCACATCGGCCATTTCCAGCCCTTGGTGATGACGAAATAGGCCATCAGAGTGTTGACCAGCATGGTGCCGGTTACCGCCACGCCATAGGCGGCGGTCAGGTTGTGCGAGCTCTGGAACACGACCAGCAGCACCAGCACCCCGATCATCAGGAAGCTGTTGACCGCCGGCACGAAGATCTGTCCCGCCTGGGTTTCAGATGTGTTCCTGATGTCGATGCGGGGCAGGAGGCCCAACTGCACCGCCTGCTGCGTCACCGAGAACGCCCCGGTGATCACGGCCTGGGACGCGATCACGGTGGCGGCGGTGGCCAGCGCCAGCATCGGCCAATAGATGACCTGCGGCACCATGCTCCAGAACGGATTCTCGGAGGCGCCCGGGTTGTCCAGGATCATGGCGCCCTGGCCCAGGTAGTTCAGCGTCAGGCACGGCAGCACGAAATAGAGCCAGCCGGCCTGGATCGGCGCCTTTCCGAAGTGGCCCATGTCGGCATAGAGCGCCTCGGCGCCCGTCACCGCCAAGAACACGCTGCCCAGGATGATGAAGCCCAGAAATCCGTCTTCGATCAGCAGCTGAACGCCATAGTGCGGCGACAGGGCGCGCAGGATTGAGATGTCGTCAAAGATGTGGATCAGGCCCAGCACGCCCAGGCTCAGGAACCAGACGGCGGTGATCGGCCCGAACAGCTTGGCCAGGCCTGCGGTGCCGCGCGACTGGACCATGAACAGGGCGATCAGGATGCCGGCCGCGACCGGCACGATGAAGGGGTCCATGGCGGTGCCCACGCCCGGCGCGTCCTGTACGCCCTCGATCGCCGACAGGACCGAGATCGCCGGGGTGATGATGCCGTCGCCGTAGAACAGAGCGGCGCCGCACACGCCCAGCATGAAGATCCAGGCGCTGCGGCGGCCGACCGCGTGCTGAGCCAGGGCCATCAGCGACAGGGTGCCGCCCTCGCCCTTGTTATCCGCACGCATCAGAAAGAAGACGTATTTGAACGTCACCACCACCATCAGCGCCCAAAAGGCGAGGGACACTACGCCGACCACGGCCAGGTCGCCGCCGACGCCGCCGCGCGCATGATCAATGGCCTCGCGCAGCGCGTAGAGGGGGCTGGTGCCGATGTCGCCGAACACGACGCCGATGGCGCCCAGCGTCAGCGCCCAGAAGCCGCCGTGCGCCACGGTCTGGCCGCCGGGGACATGCGCCTCGGGCGTAACGGTCGCCGACGTGCCGGAAGCGGGTGTGGGCGTGGCGGCGGCGCCGTCCGACCCGAGGGGAGCATCCCCTGTCATGCCTGATCTCCGGGCGCCGCTTCTGGAGCGGGCCTTCAAAGCGGCGAGGGCTTTAGGCGCATTCCTGTCGCCGTTCAATCGCACACACGCCGATGGGTTGCGAGCGGCTGTCGCAGGCCCGTTTGTGATTCGAGGCGCGAACGCCTATTTTGGACGTTGATCATGTCAGACAGCCAGCGTTTCCCCGTCGCCGCCCACGCCCTGGCCTATATGGCCCACAAGGGCGCGTTCGGCCCTGCGCAAGCGGCACCCAGCGCCCTGCTGGCCGCCTCGGTGCCCACCAACCCGGTTGTGGTGCGCCGCGTCACGGCCTTGCTGGCCAAGGCCGGGCTGATCGCCACGCGCCCCGGCGCGACCGGCGGCTCCTGGCTGTTGCGCCAACCGGCAGACATCCGGCTGGACGAGGTGCTGAGGGCGGTCAACGGCTGTGCGCACCTGGGTTCGACGCCGGCGGGCGCCAAGGGCTGTCCGGTCGGCGAGCACATCCCGCGCCAGGTGGCCAAGGCGCTGACGGCCGCCGACGAGGCCGCAAGCGAAGCCCTGTCCAAGATCACCATCGCCGATCTTCTGGCGAGCGATCCCGCATCACTGAGAGGATTCGCACCGCATTCGTCCTGCCCGCTGGCGGCGGGGGAGCCGGCAAGCGATGCGGACGCCGTCGCGGCCTGACCCGTTGTCCCGCACCGTCCTGGTCACCGGCGCCTCGGCCGGGATCGGCAAGGCGCTGGCCAGGGTCTATGCGACCGAGGGCTGGGACCTGATCCTGACCGCGCGGCGGATCGAGCCTCTGGAGGCTCTGGCGCAGGAACTGCGCCGAACCGGCCGCGCCGTGCATGTGCTGCCGCAGGACCTGGCCGATCCCGCCGCGCCCGAACGGCTGCAGGCCGAGGTGGAGGCGCGCGGGTTGAGCGTCGATGGCCTGATCAACAATGCGGGGTTCAGCCGGGTCACGGGCTTTCTTCACACCGATCTGCAGGCGCATCGGGACATGCTGCAGGTCATGTTGACGGCTCCGGTCGTGCTGTCGCGCCTGTTCCTGCCCGGCATGGTCGACAGGGGCTTCGGGCGGGTGCTGAACGTGGCCTCGCTAGCCGGTCAGATGCCGGCGACGGGCGGCGACACCCTGTATGGTCCGATCAAGAGCTTTCTGATCAAGGCCTCGCAGGGGCTGCATCTGGAGACGCTGGGGACGGGCGTGCACGTCACCGTGCTGAACCCCGGCTACACCCTGACCGAGTTCCATGACGTCAACGGCTCTCGCGATCAGGTCTCGCGCGCCTATCCGAAGTGGATGTGGATGGACGCGGAACGGGTGGCCCGCATCGGCCATCAGGCCTGCGAGGCGAACCGGCCCAGCGTCACGCCGGGCGCGATGAACAACGTCATGGCCGGATTGGCTCGCTTCCTGCCCGACGGAATGGCGCTGAAAATGACGGCCAACCATGCCCGAAGGCTGGCGCGACTCTAAGGGTTCAGTGGCCGCCGGTCGGATAGGGCGCGGTGACCGATCCGGAGATCATGCCGGGAATGGCCTCCGACAGGCCCAGCAGCAGGAACTGGATGGCCAGGGCGCACAGGATCAGACCCAGCACCCGCACCACGATGGCCATGCCCACATCGCCCAGCACGCGGCTGATCGGCCCGGTGGCGGCGAAGCAGACAAAGATGGCGATCGCCGCGGCGACGATCGCGACCACCCCGGCCGCCTGACCCGCCGGACCGATGCGCGCCGCCTCGCCCGCCTGAATGATGATGGTGGAGATGGCCCCCGGCCCGATCAGCAGCGGCATGGCGAAGGGCACCACCAGACGCTGGAACCGCCTGCGGGCATAGCCGCGCACGTCCTTGGCGTCGGCCACGGCGTCGGCGTCCTTGAACATGGTCAGGAAATCGCCGCGCGTCATGTCGAGCCCCAGCAGCAGCAGCAGAATGCCGCCCGCGATGCGGAACGCCGCCAGAGAGATGCCGAAGAACTGCAGCAGCGCCAGGCCGGTGAAGAAGAAAAAGCCGAGGAAGCCGACGATGAACAGGCACATCAGGGCGGAGACCGAGGTGCGCTGCCTCAGATTCGCGCCGGCGGTGGCGGCGGCGAAGATCGGCACATTGCCGATGGGATCCAGGAGGGCGAACAGGGCCACGAACAGGTTGACACCCAGATCGACCGCGTCCATCGCCTGCCCTCGCCCTGAAACCCCACACGCCGGACGATCCGACGCGAGCAAGCGTTGGCATAGCCGGTCAGCGCGAGTCCGTCGATGACCCCAGCCCCCGATCCCCGCCTGATCTGCGCCCTGGATACGCCGACGACAGCCGAGGCGCGGGCGCTTGTCGATCAGCTGAGCGACGCGATCGGCTTCTACAAGATCGGGCTGCAGCTGTTCGCGGCGGGCGGCATGGACCTGGCGCGCGAACTGAAGGCCGAGGGGCGGCAGGTGTTCCTCGACTGGAAGCTGCACGACATCGGCGCGACGGTGGAAAAGGCGGCGGCGAACCTGGCCGGCTCCGGGTGCGACCTGCTGACGGTTCATGCCCGGCCGCAGGTGATGGCGGCGGCGGCGCGGGGCGTGCAGGGTTCTGGACTCAAGGTGCTGGGCGTCACCGTGCTGACCAGCCTGACGGCCGAGCACGTGCGCGCCGACGATCACAGCCTGTCGCCGGCCGATCTGGTCGCCTTGCGAGTGCGCCAGGCGCTGGACGCCGGGATCGACGGGGTGGTGTCCAGCCCGCAAGAGGCGGCGCGGGTGCGCGAGATCGCGCGCGCGTCGGGCCGCGACGACTTCCTGATCGTCACTCCGGGCGTGCGTCCCGAAGGTTCAGCCGCCGACGACCAGGCGCGGGCGGCGACGCCTCAGGCGGCGCTGAAGGCCGGCGCGACCCACCTGGTGATCGGCCGGCCGATCACGGCGGCGGCCGATCCGCAAGCCGTGGCCCGAGCGATCGCCGAAACCATCGCCCGGCTCTAAGGCGTCAGCCCCGCTCGCCCGGCTCTTGCCGGTAGTTATGAGGGGGAGGGGGCGGAGGAGGAGGAGGAGGGGGCGGCGGCGCGGCCTCTTCGAGCCCATAGTACTGATTGGGCGTGGGCGGCGCATCATAGGGGATCGGCTCGGGCGCGGGCGCATAGACCGGCGGCGGCGCGATCACCTGCGGCGGCGGCGCATAAACCTGAGCCGGGGCGACGTGGACGTCGGCGGGCGCGACATGCACCTCGGCCGGAGCGACGTTGACGCGCGACGGCTCCACATAGACGGGCGTCGGCTCCACATAGACCTGAGACGGCGCGACGTTCACGTCCGGCGGCGTCACATAGACGGGCGAGGGCCGCACATGGACCGGCGGCGCCTGCACGTACACGGGCGGCGACTGCACATGGACAGGCGGGGCGTCCACATAGACCGGCGGCTGCTGGATGTAGACAGGCGGCGCGGACCGATAGCCGCCGCGCTGCTCGTAGCGTTCTTCGTAGCGATAGCCGCCGCCCTGCGCGGGATAGCAGCGGCAGTCCTCGCGGTAACCGCCGCGATAGCCCCCGGAATAGCCATAGGGACGCCAGCCGATGTAGTCGCGGCCGAATCCGTGCACCGGATAGCCGACCGGCGCGCTGACCGGCGGGCGCCCGTGCAGGGGCAGCGCCGGCGACACCACATAGCCGGCGTAGCCGCCGCCTGCGTACCCGCCCTCGGCATAGCCGCCGCCGCTGTAGAAGGTCCCGCCGCCAACCGCGCCCGAGCCATAGCCGTACCCATAGCCATAGGCGCTGGATGAGGCGCTGGAGTAGCTGCTGGCGCGCGCCATGCTGTAGGACGAGGCCCGGGCGCGGGCGTCGATGTTCACATTGACGTTGTTGTGGCCGCTCCAGCCACCGCCGCCGCAGCGCGCGCCGCAGCCTCCGCCGCCATGGCCTCCGCCATGACCCCCGCCATGACCGAAGTCGCCGGCGACGGCGGGCGCCGCGCCCAGCGTCAGGGCCGCCGCGGCGGCGAGCAGAACCGAATGTGTCGTCACGGGACAGCCTCCTCTAAGTCGAAGGAGCCATGGCAAGCCCGGCGCCAGATGCTTGACAAGAGGTTAACGCGGCTGGCGGGGATTTGCACGGGCGCGCCGCCCGCGCGTCTTCAGGCCTCGGTGTCGTCCAGGCGGCCGGGCTGCGGACGACGCTCGTTCGAGCCGGAGTATTCCGCGCCGAGATAGGCGGATCGCGCGGCGTCCAGCACGGGCGGCCCACCGCGCAGGCCGCGCTTCTGCCCAGCCTGTCCCATCTGCTGGGCCGCAAAGGCGGCGGCCGCGTCGACGCCGGCGCCCGCCGCATGCGGAGGCGAGGCTTCGCCTTTCGCCTCGGCGTCGTCGGCCGCTGGCGTCGCGGCCGTGAGGACGGGAAGGCGCGAGGTCTCAGGCGCGCGACGCTCGCCGTCACGGCGTTCGACCTTGCGCCGGTCGGTCGATGACAGCGGTCCGATGCGATCCACCGGTCGGGTCATCTCGGCCTCGCTTCCGTGGGCGCCAGCCGATCCAGCCTGGCGCGCATCTCGTCCATCTGCTGTCGGATCTCGGCCAGCGAACCCTGCATCTCGTCGGCGGCCGGCGTCGGTCGCGGGCCGGGCCTTGCAAGCGACGCCTCCAGGTCGCCGGGCGACGCAGCGCCCCGACCGTGGATGCCGATCAATCGCCGCAGAAAGGCGGCGGGCAACACGGGCTCGCCCCGGCTCTCCTGCTCATAAAGGACGTGCATCAACACCTGCCGGGTCAGGTCGTCGTGGGTGCGGGCGTCCTCGACCACGAACCGGACCTCCTCGCGCACCATTCGCGCGAGGTCGTCGAGCGTGACATAGGCGCTGCGCCGCGTGTCGTAGAGGCGGCGGTTGGCGTATTTGCGGATCACGACGATGTCGGCGCCGTCGCTGCTTCCACCCGGGTTCGTCTTCCTCGCCACGCTTGTTCTCGCGCCTGCTGCGCGATCACTATCCCGCAAGCCGACGGGAAGCGCCAGTCGGCTCGACAGCTTCAGCTCAAGGCGGCCGGCGCCAGAACCACGCCCACCAGCACCGCGGCCCAGTGCACGCCGGCGCCCGCCACGACAAAGCCATGCCAGATTGCGCGCCGGTACTTCACCCGGGGGCTGATGAAGACAAAGACGCCGGCGGTGTAGATCAGCCCGCCCAGCACCAGAAGGCCCAAGGCCAGCGGATGCACGGTCTCCAGCATCGGCTTCAGCGCCAGAACCGCCAGCCAGCCGAACAGCACATAGACCCCGCTCCAGAAGGCGTCGGAAATGCGCGGCGCCAAAAGCTTGGTCCCGACGCCCGCGAACGCCAGCGTCCAGACCAGCAGGGTGAAGCCGACGGCCCAAGCGCCCTCGAACCGCTGGGTGGTGAAGGGGGTGTAGCTGCCGGCGATCATCAGAAAGATCGCCGCTTCGTCCATGCGGCGCAGCACCGGCCGCGCCGCACAGGGCTTGGCCAGATTGTAGAGGGTCGAGGCGCTCAGCATGGCGACCATGCACACGGCGTAAATCGCCGTGGCGATGGCGGGACCGACGCCAGCGTAAAGCACCGCCAGAACCGCCAGGACCACACCCCCCAAGGCGGCGAACGCCAGGCCGACGGCGTGAACCCAGAGGTCGGCCAGGCGCTCGGATCGCGTGCTGTAATGCTCGATCATGTCGAGCTCGTCCGGCGTGCAGACGTGGACCACTAGCTTTTTCAGCGCGTCCTTCATGCCGGATAAATCGAGCGCAGGCCGTGTTTGTTCCCGCCCAGCCAGCAGCGGCTCAGCCCCAGGGTCCGCGCGGCGAGGGCGTGGCCGGCACGCCGGTGGTGGCGGATGATCGACGAGGCGACGGCTCGGACGTCGCCGGTCGGCTTCGCGGCGCCATGCGCGCGGCCTGCTCGGTCAGGGCGCGCACGCGGTTGGCCGTGGCCGGATGGGTCGAGAACAGGTTGTCGGCGCCTCGCCCCGCCAGGGGATTGATGATGAACAGCTGGCCCGAGGCGGGATTGCGCTCGGCCGTCGGATTGCTGATCCGACGCGCCCATCCGTCAATCTTCTGCAGCGCCGAAGCCAGGGCTTGCGGATCGCCGGCGATCTCGGCCCCGATCCGATCGGCCTCGTACTCGCGCGCGCGGCTGATCGCCATCTGCACCAGGCCGGCGGCCATCGGCGCCAGGATCATCAGCGCCAGGGTTCCGATCAGGCCGCCCGGCCGCTCGCGGTCCTCTCCGCCGCCAAAGAACAGGGCGAAGTTGGCCAGGGCGGCGATGGCGCCCGCGACCGTCGCGGTCACCGTCATGGTCAGGGTGTCGCGGTTCTTCACATGGGCAAGCTCGTGCGCCATGACGCCGCGCACCTCGTCGCGTGTCAGCATGTCCAGGAGGCCCGTGGTCGCGCACACCACCGCGTTGTCGGGACTGCGGCCGGTGGCGAAGGCGTTGGGCTGATCGCTGGGGATGATGGCGATTCGCGGCTGCGGCAGGCCGGCGCCCTGCGCCATCTCCCGGATGTCGGCGACATAGTTGCGCACCACCGCGTTCGGATGCGCCTCGTCGACCGGCTGGGCGCGATACATCTTCAGCACCAGCTTGTCGGCGTTCCAGTAGCTGAACAGGTTCATGCCGCCGGCCAGCAACAGGGCGATCGCCATGCCGCCTGCCCCGCCGATCAGGTAGCCGAGCCCGGCGAACAGCGCCGTCAGCACGCCCAGAAGAACAAAGGTCCTGGCGTGGTTCATCATCGTCGGTCCTCCTCTTCCTTTGTGGATCGTCATGGCAGGACAGGCCTGGACGCCTATCTGAGAGGATCAACGCACGTCCTCAAGGGAGCCGCCCTGTGACCGAACATCCCACCCCAGACGTCGATGTGGACCAGGCTGCGGCCGGTCTGAACGCCGACGTGCCGCATGCGACCGCCGATCGGCCGCTCAGCGAAGCGGCGCGGCGCGCCTTGCTTGAAGCGGCCGAGCGCCGCGCCCAGGCCGAGCAGGTCCAGGTGCTAGACGAGCACGGCGGACCTGCCGGGCCGGAGCCGACGCGCTACGGCGACTGGGAGAAGAAGGGCCTGGCGATCGACTTCTGAGCAGGTCTCAGCCCCGGAAGTCCAGGTCGCGGCGCGAAGCGACGATGGTGACGATGAAGCCCGCCAGCACGTCCAGCAGCACCATCACGAGGATCAGGAAAAAGGTTGAGGTCGCAAACCCGCGCAGCAGCAGGAACTCGATCAGGCAGACCACGAACAGGATCATCGACAGGGCGTGATTGACGATGGCCGCGCGGTGGCTGGCCGTCGATTTCAAGAGCTCGAAGAACAGGATGACCAGGCCCGTGAACAGGATCAGGTCGCCCACCCCCACGCTCCATTGCGCGCCGGACGCCATGGTCACCGTGAACAGCGGATCGCGCAAAATGGCGTCCGCCTGGGCCATGCCGACGTCCGATCCGTTGAACAGCACCACGATGTTGTACAGCGCCACCGGGATCAGCAGCAGCGGCAGGGCGGCCAGCATCGAAGGGTCCTCATTAGAGCGGCTTCGCCTTGTGCATAAACCGCTTCGAGGCCGATCAACAACGGCGCTGGGGGATCAGGCGCGGGGAAACCGACCCGCACGGCTGAGCGCCGAGGGCGCGGGGCGTCCGATCCGCTCGCCGATCCAGCGAGCGGTCTCGATCAGGGCGTCGAGGTCGTAGCCGGTGCTGAACCCCGCCCGCTCCAGCATATAGACCAGGTCCTCGGTGGCGATGTTGCCGGTGGCGCCCGGCGCGAAGGGGCAGCCGCCGATGCCGCCGCAACTGGCGTCCAGCACGTCGATCCCGGCCTCCACGCCCGCATGGGCGTTGGCCAGGCCGGTGTTGCGCGTGTCGTGAAAGTGAAGGCGCAGACGCGCGTCGGGCGCCGCACGCCGGGCGCCCTCGATCACTCGCGTCACCGACCAGGGATCGCCGGCGCCGATGGTGTCGGCAAGGGCGATCTCCTCGACGCCCAGCGCACCGACCCGGGTGACGATGTCGGCGACCCGATCCGACGACACCTCCCCCTCGAACGGGCAGCCCCAGACGCAGGACAGGGTGACGCTGAGCCGTGGGGTCGCGTCCGCGTCATCCCGCCGCCGCGCGACGATAGCCTCCAGCATTGCGATCTGGTCGGCGACCGCCAGGCCCTGGTTGCGCAGGCCGAAGCCGTCGGTCACGGCCATGGCCAGGTTGATCTCGTCCACGCCGCTGGCCAAGGCTCGGTCGTAGCCGCGTGTATTGAGAGCGAGACCGATACGGCTGCGTCCGTCCTCGCGCGGCAGGGCTTGCATGACCTCCTCCGCCCCGGCCATCTGCGGCACGATCCGCGGATTGACGAAGGACGCCGCCTCGATCCGGCGCGCGCCCGCCTGTTCCAGCCGGCGAACGAAGTCGGCCCGTTCCGTCGGCGCGAGAATGGCCGTTTCGTTCTGCAGCCCGTCGCGCGGGGCGACCTCGACAATCTGGATGTAACGGTTCAAGACGGTCTCCCAGCGCGTGAATCAAGGCTTGTTGGCCTTCGAGACGCTGTAGCACAGGCGCCACGGTGTTGCGCCACGGCGACTTCGCGCCCGCGCCGCCTCGACTCCGGCAAGCTCCGCTGTTATGGACGCCCGAGGCGAACCGATCGCCGAAGACTTTATCAGAAAGCGAGGGACCTCCCCTATGCGTATGAAGACACTCGTTCTGGCCTCCAGCGCAGCAGCGGCCCTGGCCCTGTCCGCCGGCGCGGCTTCGGCGGAGCCGGATGGCTGGTACGGCGCGATTGACGCGGGTTATCAGTTCATTGAGCCGATCAACATCGAGTCGGAAGCGAACGGCTCGAACTTCAACATCGACGTGAACGACGGCTGGGCGGCGTTTGCGCGTCTGGGCTACCGGTTCAACCCGAACTGGCGCGTGGAGCTTGAAGGCGGCTATCGTTCGGGCGACATCGGCACGGTTCGCGCCGTGTCGGGCACCCAGGGCGTGTGCAACTTCGCTCCGGCGACGGGCCCCTGCTATTCGCCGGAAGGCGACCTCGAGTCCGCCACCCTGATGGCCAACGTCATCTATGACTTCGGCTTCGAATACTGGGGTCTGCGTCCGTTCGTGGGTCTGGGCGCCGGCGCCAACTACGTCAACACCGACTTCGCCGGTCGTCTGCGCGCCACCCCGGCGGTGGGCTTCGTGGCCGACGACAGCTCGACCAAGTTCGCCGCCCAGGCGATCGCGGGCGTCGCCTTCGCCGTTGGCGAGCGCGCCAACATCGACCTGACCTACCGCTACCTGACCAGCGACCTGGAGTTCGATACGGTCACCGGCGGTACGGGCGCTCCGAACTTCGGCACCTTTGACGGCGACTACGACGAGAGCCACACGGTGACGCTGGGCCTGCGCTACAGCTTCGGCGCCGAGCCGGTCGCGCCTCCCCCGCCCCCGCCGCCTCCGCCTCCGCCTCCGCCGCCTCCGCCCCCGCCGCCTCCGCCGCCTCCGGCTCCGGCGACCCCGCAGGCCCGTCAGTTCGTGGTCTACTTCGACTGGGATCGCTCGGACCTGACGGCGGAAGCCCGCTCGGTGGTGACGCAGGCCGCCAACTACGCCAAGTCGGGCCGTCCGACCCGCGTGCTGGTGGTCGGCCACGCCGACACTTCCGGCTCGGCCGCCTACAACGTCGGCCTGTCGAACCGCCGCGCCCGCACCGTGGCTGACGCCATGGTCGCCCAAGGCGTGTCGGGCGGCGTGGTGTCGCTGGACGGCCGCGGCGAAACCCAGCTGGCTCGCGCCACCGCCGACGGCGTGCGCGAACCGCTGAACCGTCGCGCCACCGTCGACATCAACTTCTAAGACCCAAGCCATGGACAAGAGGATCGGCCAAACCGGTCCTCTTGCTCACCGGCCGGATCCAGAAGACCGATGACGAACATCAGGCCGTCGCTCCACAACCGGAGCGACGGCCTTTTGCGTAGCGGGCTCTATCGGCTTTGAAGTGGGTGCGCCGCGGGACCGACCGGCTGCGGTCGACAAGGGCTTGGACTACGGCCGGGCACGTCCGGACCGATCCAGGTCCGATCGCCAGGGCCTGAGGCCAGCGTCTTCTGCGGGTTGAAGCGAAGACGAGGGCGGTGCGTTGGACAGATCGGGCAGCAGGCGCGACCCCGCGCCGATGACCAGGGCGGCGACGATCACGGCGGACAAGACGGCGACCACCGCCAGTCTCAATCCCTGCCCGAGATCATCCGTCCATGTCGCCACGATCCGCCCCCTGCGTCCTGCGCGCTTAGCGGAATCATGCCTGGCGGGTGCGTGCAAGTCACGGAACGGTGTGAGCCAAACAAAAGGGAGCAGAGCCGAGGCGCCGCTCCCTTCGTGATCTATCCTGGCTGAACGATCAGCCGCGGAATGGACGGATCAGGATTTCGACCCGTCGGTTCTGGGCCTTGCCCTGCACCGTGTCGTTGGAGGCCACAGGATTGCGGGCGCTGTTGCCGGCGACGAACAGCCGTTCGGCCAGGACCCCGCGCCGCACCAGTTCGCCCGCCACGCTGGAGGCGCGACGTTCAGACAGCGGCTGATTGATCGCATCGCCGCCGGAGGAATCGGTGTGGCCGATGATGTCCACGGTGGACTGATCATACTGCTGCAGCACGCGCGCCACGTCGTCCAGGACCGGGGTGAAGCCCGGATCGATCGAATACTGGTTGGTCGCGAAGGTGACGTCCGACGGCATGCGCAGCACCAGATTGTCGCCCTGGCGAGCGACGCCCACGCCGGTGCCGGACAACTCCGCTTCCAGAGCGCGCTGCTGACGATCCATGTACTGGCCGACCGCCGCCCCGCCCAGGGCGCCGATGCCCGCGCCGATCAGCGCGTTCTTGCGGCCTTCCTCGCCGCTGTCGGTGTTGGTCAGATAGCCGAGCGCGGCGCCGCCCAGCGCCCCGAGCAGGGCGCCGGTTCCGGTGTTGTTGCGGCGCGGCGCGGAGCTGTAGGGGTCGGTCGTTGTGCAGGCGGAGGCGCCCAACAGGGCGGCGAGGCTGACGCCGATCACGGCCGTGCGGGTGGCGAACTTGGCGCGCATGGCGACGGTTCCTTCTTGGATGATGAGTGCGCGGGAAACGCGAGGCTTACCGTGAAGGTTCCTGCCTGTACCCGAGATGAACAGGATCGCCGCCTGGCCTGACAAGTGGCGGCTTTGCGCGTATGCAGCCGCCAGACGCCGAACAGGGATCAAGAACCGTGACCCAGACATCCGCCGCTTCGGGCATCCAGCCCGTGTCGATGACGCTGTACGACCGCGACTTCCAGCGGTTCTCAGACGAACTGGGCGGCTCGTTCCAGCGGTATGGGTTCGCGGTCGTGGCCGATCATGGCCTGGACGAGCCGGTGATCGAGGCGGCGATCGATGACGCCAAGGCTTTTTTCGCCCTGCCCGAAGAGGTCAAGCGTCAGTACCACGTGCCCGGAACCGGCGGCGCGCGGGGGTTGACGCCGTTCGGGGTCGAGGCGGCCAAGGGCGCGGCGGCGGTGGACCTGAAGGAGTTCTGGCACGTCGGGCGCGAACTGCCGGAAGGACATCCCTATCGCCGCTATATGCGCGACAACCTGTGGCCGACCGAGGTCGAGGGTTTCCGCCAGCACCTGTACGGCATGTTCACGGCCATGGACGACCTCGGCCGCAAGATCCTGCGCGCCATCGCCCGCTACCTGAAGCTCGGCGACGACTTCTTCGACGACAAGGTCGAGATGGGCAACAGCGTCCTGCGCATGCTGCACTATCCGCCGGTGCCGGCCGACGCGCCGGGCGTACGCGCCGGCGCGCACGAGGACATCAACGTCATCACCCTGCTGCTGGGCGCCGAAGAGGCAGGGCTGCAGCTGAAGGAAAGGGACGGCAGCTGGCTGGATATCGCGCCGCCGCCGGGCGCTCTGGTGGTCAACATCGGCGACATGCTGCAGCGGCTGACCAATCACGTCCTGCCGTCGACGACCCATCGCGTGGTCAATCCTGCAGCCGAGCGGCGCGGCTTTGCGCGTTACTCGACGCCGTTCTTTCTGCACTTCAACCCGGATTTCGTGATCGAAAGCCTGCCGTCCGCGGTCACGCCGGACAATCCCGATCGCTACGCCGGGAAGGCGATCACGGCCGAGGACTATCTGACCGAGCGGCTACGCGAAATCCGGCTGATCTGACGATCAACCGGGGGCTGGCGCTATTTCGAGATGCGCAGCCGGGTGATGTCGCGACCGATTTCCTGAAAAGCGGTTTTCAGATCAGCCCCGGTGCCGGCGTTGAACGAGCGATCCGCAGAGGTGGCGCACCGCGCCATCAGCTCGCCGGCGGAGTCGATGTCGCCACTGAGATTGGCGGCCGCCGGAATGTCGAAGCCGACTGTATAGACCACCACACCCTTGGCCTTCATGGCCTGACACAGCGCAAAGGCCTGGGCGAAGGGCGAGCCGTTGGACGCCGGCTGGTTGATGTGGGTGTTGGTGGCGCCGCTGCCCGTTCCAGCGTCCGAAGCGATGACGCCTCGGAAGTAGGGCGTGTTGAACTCGCCGTCCGTCATCAGCACCACGCTCTTCAGCGTTTCGGCGGTGTTGTAGGCGGCGGGGGCCGAGGCGCCGGACCATACGCCGAATGTGGGCGACACCAGATACCAGGCCCACGCCAGCCCGATGTGTCCCGCGGTCGATCCCACGGCCACGAACTCGTCGATCTCGTCGGTCAGCGTCTTCTTGGCGCTGGTCAGCGGCACGACGCCGCGCGAGGGGCAATCGTTGTCCGGTCCCGGATAGTTGCGACCCACGCGGGTGCTGCTCGACGTCGGAGCCGCGTCGCTGTAGGCGGCGGAGCCCGCGCGCTCGCTGACGCAGGTGCTCGACGCAAAGCTGCTGAAGCCGCCGTCCGCGTTGACGAACATGCGGGTCTGGCACCCGTCCGCTGTGCACGCCGTCTTGCCACCGCTGGTGTAGGTGGTCCCGCCCTTGACGGCGTTGGCCAAGGACGAGGCGCGCGGCGGCGCCAAAGTCAGCGTGGAGCCGTCAACGCCGTTCACCCGTAGAGTCACGTCGTTCAGTTGCGCCAGACCGCCCATGGACGTCAGGTGAGCGACGTCGCCCAGGGTGCTCAGGCCATGACCCGATGCGGTCATCACCACCGAACAGTCGGATCGGGCGCATTTGGCGACATAGGCCTCGCCGCTGAAGCTGGAATAGTTGCTGCTGTTGATCCCTTTCAGCTCGAACTTGTTGCTGGAGGTGTCATCGACCGTAAAGGGGCCGCTGTTCAGCGCCGTCATCCGCTCCGAGCTCCAGATCACGACCTTGTCGCCCTTGACGAAGCCGTGATTGGAGGCGGTCACCACCGCCGGATAGTCCCGCGTGATTCCGGTGATCGTCTTCACCGAACCGGTCAGCCAGGTCGCCGCCGAGATCGAGGCCGTGCCCGAGCCCAGCGTGCCGCGCACCGTGTTGGCGTAGGAACCGACGTTCACCCCCATGGAGTACGGCGCAAGCGCCACCTTGGAGTAGAACGGGGCCTGATTGGTCTGAACAACGATGTCGATCAGTTCCTTGGCGGCTGCTTGCAGGTCTTCCAGCTTGCTGGTCTTGGGACAGTTGCGGGTGCAGTTGTCCATGGATCCCGTGATGTCCAGCGCCAGCGCCACCTCGACGTTGCGCGAAGCCCGGTTCACCTCGGACTGCACGGTGACCGGCAGGTGATCGTCGAACACCCGGCCGTAGGGCGGCAGCACCACATTGGCGATCAGGGTGTTCACCTGAAGAGTGGCCTCCGCGACCACCACCTGGTTGGCGTCCAGGGTGAAGCTGGCGTCGCTGTCGTTGAACTCGCCCGCCCGCGAGGCCGTAAGATTGGCGCGCAAGGCGGCCAGGCCGACCTCGTTCAGGGTGGCGGCGTCGTTGGTGGGCGCGCGCGCGGCGGCCAGGGTGGCGGCGTCCAGCGCGTCCTGCAGATTCGAACGCGCGGTCGAGGCGCGCTGGTAGTCGATGCCGCCAAGCGACATCATGGCCACGACCGGCAGGCTGAAGGCGAAGATCATCGCCACATTGCCGCGCTCGTTCCCGCCCAGCCGACGGCTCAGGCGACAAAGGCGGGTGAAAAGGCCGTTGACCAAGGTCGTCTTCCCCATCGGGCGCAACTTGCCCGTCTGCGGAAGGATGCGCCGGCGCGGTCAAGAAACCGCTACCGGCGAGGGTTAACGAACGATGTTCCGCGTCAAGCCGCCGACCAGCCGCAGCCATGTCCGCGGTTCTGCTCGATCAGCCAGGTGTTCAGCGGCGCGAAATAGTCGGCGATGGCCGAGGCGTCATTGGTGGTCTCGCCCGTGAACGCCTGCATCGCCTCGGGCCATGGGCGCGACTGGCCCATCTCCAGCATGGCGTTGAAACGCTGTCCGACCTCCGTGTTCCCATAGATGGAGCAGCGGTGCAGCGGCCCGGTCCAGCCCGCCTGCTGGCAGGCCGCGCGGTGGAACTGGAACTGGTAGATGTGGGCCAGGAAGTAGCGGGTGTAGGGCGTGTTGCCGGGCACGTGGTATTTCGCGCCGGGATCAAAGGCGTCGGCCGGACGCGGTCCAGGCGGGACCAGGCCTTGGTAGCGCAGCATGTCCGCGTTCCAGGCCGCGTTATACTGTTCCGGTGTCGTCTCGCCCGAGAACACGCCCCAGCGCCAGCGATCGACCATCAGGCCGAACGGCAGAAAGGCGATCTTGTCCAAGGCCATCTTCAGCAGGAAGGGGATGTCTTCTTCCGCGCCCGGCGTGGTCTGCAACAGGCCGATCTGGTTCAGATAGGTGGGCGTCAGCGCCGACAGGCCGACGAAATCGCCGATGGCCTCGTGGAAGCCGTCGTTGGCGCCGTTCCGGAACAGCATCGGCTGGTTCTTGTAGGCGCGCTGATAGACGTTGTGCCCCAGCTCATGGTGCACGGTGTAGAAGTCGTCGCCGTTGACGTTGGTGCACATCTTGATGCGGATGTCGTCGGCGTTGTCGATATCCCAAGCCGAGGCATGGCAAACCACCTCGCGGTCGCGCGGCCGGGTGATCATCGACCGCTCCCAGAAGGTCTGCGGCAAGGGCGCGACGCCCATCGAGACGTAGAAATTCTCGCCCGTCTTGACCATCTTCAGCGGGTCGTAGTCGGCGGTCTTCAGCAGTTCGGTCAGGTCGTAGGACGAGCGGCCGCCCTCGACCGGGGCGACCACGTCATAGATGTTGCCCCACTGCTGCGACCACATGTTGCCCAGGAGGTCGGCTCGGATCGGCCCCTGGTCCGGCTGGACCGCATCGCCGTACTTGGCGTTCAGTCGGCCGCGCACATAGCAGTGCAGGTTTTCGTAGAACGGCTTCACCTGAGCCCAAAGCCGGTCGGTCTCGGCGGCGAAGGCGTCCGGCGCCATGTCGTAGCCCGACCGCCACAGCGCGCCCGTGTCCGCATAGCCCAGCTCCCGCGCGCCCTCGTTGGCGATGGCGACCATGCGGGCGTAGTCGGCCCTCATCACCGGCGAAATGGTGCGCCAGCCCTCGTACAGCGCCTTGGTCTCGGCCGGGTCGCGGCTGTCGGCGAGGATCAGCGAGGCCTCGTCCAGGGTGATCGGCTTGCCCTTGAAGTCGAACTTGCCCGTGGAATAGGTCGAGTCCAGCCGCGTGGTGATCTGGGCCAGTTCGTCGGCCGCGCCCGGGCGGTTCGGCGCCGGCAGCACCAGGGCCTGGCGCAGCAGGTTCAGCTTGCGCCGCACATCAGGGGCGACCTCGACGTCGTTGAAGCGGGCGGCGCCGTTGGCGGCCTGAACGCCGAACTCGGTCATCTCGGCGTTGACCTTGGCCTCCAGCCACATGGTGTCGAAGGTGATGTTGGTGGCGCGGGTCCAGGCGACGCGGGAGGCGTACTCGCTGAGTTCGGCGTATTTCGCCTCGGTTTCGGCGACAAAGGCGGCGGCGCCTTCGGCGGTCGCCGGATAGGCTGCCGCTGCGCTCGCGGCCGTGTTCTCGGGCAGCGGCGTCACGGCCGGCCCGCCGCCATCGGCGTAGCGTTCGGTCGGCTGGGGCGTGGTGGAAGCGCAGCCTGCGGTGAAAGACAGGGCGCAGACCGCGACGGCGGCCATCAGCTGACGCTTCATGGTGTTCTCCTCCTCGAGCGGGTGCAGGAGAAGGGAGGGCGGCTGCCCCGTCAAGCCGCTCCGCGCGGGCGCAGGACGCAGGCGCTGAGCCCCTGGTTGCGAACCGTGCCGGCCGCCGCCTGCACGCGGGCGGCGCGTCTGCGAACATAGGGTCCGGGGCTCGCCGCCTTGTAGCGACGCGGCGCCGGCAGGACGGCGGCCAGGCGTGCGGCCTCACGCGGCGAAAGGTTGCGCGCGCTCTTGCCGAACAGGCGGCGCGAGGCGGCCTCCGCGCCATAGACGCCCGGCGCGAACTCGGCGACGTTCAAATAGACCTCCATGATCCGCCGCTTGGACCAGACCGTTTCGATCAGCACGGTGTAGCCAGCCTCCAGCCCCTTGCGGATCCAGCCGCGCTGCGGCCACAGAAAGACGTTCTTGGCGGTCTGCTGGCTGATGGTCGATCCGCCCCGGATGCGGCCGCCCTCGGCGTTGTTGTCCAGCGCCTTCTCGATGGCTTCCATGTCGAAGCCCTCGTGGCTGCAGAAGCGCGCGTCCTCGCTGGCGATGGCGGCATTGACCAGGTTCGGCGAAATGTCGTTGAGGCCCCGCCAGCGATAATCCAGCCCGTCGCCCGCCACGACCCGCTGCCACATCAGGATGGTCGGCGGCGGCGGGAGCACCGCATGCAGCAGCACGCCGATGATCGGCAGCAGGCACAGGACGGCCAAGGCGATCAGGACGGCGCGCCGCCAGGAACGCTGCGGCTTCGGCTTTGCTGCGGCGGGATCGGTCATCGCCGGTCGATATCCGACACGCCCGCGCGGCCGTCCTCATCGGCCCAGGCGACGCGTGCGGCGGCGGGGCTGAGCGCCAGCGCCGTGATGGCCGCGCCCTTGTCGGCCTTGAGGAACTGCAGCCCCTGGTCGGCGGGGGCCGCGACCCAGACGCGGCCGTCGGCGAGCCCCGCCGCCACTCGCCCATGATCGGCGCAGCCGGCCACCAGATTGACCACGGTGGAGTCGTCGAAGCCGATTTCGCTCGCCTCGCGCCCCATGGGGCCGTTCGAGCCGATGAAGGGCCACATCACCACGCCCTGCGCGCCGGAGGTCGCCATCAGCTGGCCGTTCGACAGAAAGGCGACGGATCGAACCTTGCCGGGATAGCCGCCCATGCGCAGGTTCTTGGCGTCCTTCAGCCGCCAGCCGTGCAGCTGATTGTCCTGCATGGCGGTGACGACAAAGGCGCCGTCGGGCGAAAAGGCCACGGCCGTATGCGAGCCCGCCCATTTCAGCAGCACCGGCTGCTGCTTTTCGATTCGGGCGTACCACAGGGCGGCGCCGCCATAGGTGGAGGTCGCGATCCGCCGTCCCTTGGGCTCGAAGGCGACGCCGGAGACGGTGCGCTCATGGGCGAAGTCGCGGCGGAAGGCGGGATCCTTCGCATCGATCACCGCCAGCGTCCGACCATGGGAAAAGGCGATCAGGCCGGACGCGGGGGCGGCGTCGATGCTGTCGATCCACTGGTTCTTGGCCGAGGCCAGCACCACCGCATCCGCATCGCGCCGACTCCAGACCACCTGGCCATCGTCGCCGCCAGTGACCACGCCGTCTCCGAACGGATGGACGGCGGCGCACAGCACCGCCCCGTCGTGCGCCTGAACCACCGTGCGGTCGTCGAAGCGCACCGAACCGTCTCCCAGCGCGAAGACGGCGCCTGCGCGGTCGAACAGGGCGGCGGTGACCTGGGCGTCGAAGTCGAAGTTCATGAGGCAGGCGTTATCGCTTTGGGCGCGCGGCTGCAAACATGGCGTGTCTAGACCGGATGCGTCGGCTCGGGCTTGGCGGGCTGGGGCGGCGTCTGCGCCCGCACCGGCTCCTCCGGCAGCGGGATGAATTCGCCGTGGTCGGCGTCGGGCAGGCGCATGCGGCCGGCTTGCCAGTCCGCCTTGGCCGCGTCGATCCGCGCCTGGGACGAGGCGACGAAGTTCCACCAGATCAGCCGCTCGCCGACCGGTTCTCCGCCCAGCGCCATGACGGTGGAGGGCTCCAGCGCCTTGACGGTCGGCTCGGCCGTAGGCTCCAGCACCGCCATCTGACCGGCGTCGACCACCCGGTCGCCGACCTCGATCCGGCCCTTGGCGACATAGAGCGCGCGTTCGGAATAGCCGTCGCCCGACTTGCGGAAGCTGCGGCCCGGCGGCGGCGCGGTGCGCACGCCCTCGGCCAGTTCCCAATGCAGGTAGAACAGCGGCGAGTGGGTCGGCGCAGCGGCTTTGGCGCCGTAGGCCTCGCCCGCGACCAGCCGCGCGAACAGGCCCTTGTTGTCATAGGCCGGCTGGGCGTCCTCGCCGAAGTGGTGGAACGAGGGATCGGTCTCCTCGGCATGATCCGGCAGGGCGATCCAGGCCTGCATGCCGTGCATCGGCCCGCCCTTGGCCTTCTTCAGCGGATCGGTGCGCTCGGAATGGACAATGCCGCTGCCCGCCGTCATCCAGTTGACCTCGCCGGGCCGGATGGCCTGGTTCGCGCCCGTGTTGTCGTGGTGCAGGATCTCGCCCTCGAACAGATAGGTCAGGGTCGACAGGCCGATGTGCGGGTGCGGCCGCACATTGATGTTGTCGGCGCCCGGCGCGAACTCGGCCGGGCCCATCTGGTCCAGGAAGATAAAGGGCCCGACCATGCGGCGCAGGTGAAAGGGCAGCACGCGCCCGACCTCGAAGCCGCCCAGATCCTTGCGGCGCGCCTCGATCATCATCTCGATCATGGTGGGTCCCTCCAGCAGAGGGGGCGATTATCCGACGTGCGGGGTGACGATGCCAAGGGGCAGGGCGGTCACGTTCTTTACGCCGCGCGTAACGATGTGGCTTTCGCAGTCCGAGACGATGCCCAGCGCCAGCAGCTTTTCGCGCAGGAACCGGTCGAATGCGTGCATGTCGGAGGTGATGACCCGCAGCACATAGTCGTCGCGCCCGGTGACGGTCGCGCACTGCACCACCTCGGGCCAGCCGGACACGGCGGCCTCGAACGCGTCCAGGTTCTCCGACGACGGCAGCATCAGCTTGACGATGGCGTAGACCTCGAAGTCGAGCCCCAGCTTGGCCGCGTTCAGCAGGGTCACCCGCTTGGTGATCATGCCGGAGTCTTCCAGCCGCTTGATCCGCCGCCAGCAGGGCGAGGCCGACAGGCCGACCCGGTCGGCGACTTCCGCCACCGAAAGCCCGGCGTCCTGCTGCAGGATGTCCAGGATCCGGGCGTCGATGGGATCGAGTTCGTCCGCCAACGCTTCCTCCGCTTTATTATTATGGCGAAATAAAATACCCCAAATCCGTATTCTCAAAGGTCGGATTGAGCAAGCGCCCATTTGCGTGCCATGCTATCTGCACGCCTTGAGGAAACGCGTACGGATCAACCGGACGGGCTTTGAATGACCATCAAGAACACCCAACCGCTGTCGCTGCGCGTGCCGGAGCCTTCGGGACGTCCGGGCGACGCGCCGGACTTCAGTCATCTGCAGCTTGATCCCGCCGGCGTGGTGGAGCGCCCTGAGGTGTCCAGCGCGCCCTATGACATGCGCGATCACGCCTTTCGGCTGGTGCGGGTGCTGGACGACGAGGGGCGGGCCGTCGGGCCGTGGAATCCCAAGCTCGATCCCGACACCCTGCGTCGGGGGCTCAAGGCCATGATCCTGACGCGGGCGTTCGACGACCGGATGCACCGCGCCCACCGCCAGGGCAAGACCAGCTTCTACATGAAGTGCACCGGCGAAGAGGCGATCGCCGTGGCGCAAGGCATGCTGCTGAGCCGCGAGGACATGGGTTTCCCCACCTACCGCCAGCAGGGCCTCCTGATCGCGCGCGGCTATCCGCTGGCGACCATGATGAACCAGATCTATTCCAACGCCGAAGACCCGATCAAAGGCCGCCAGCTGCCGATCATGTATTCGGCCAAGGACTTCGGCTTCTTCACCATCTCGGGCAATCTGGGCACCCAGTATCCGCAGGCGGTGGGCTGGGCCATGGCCAGCGCCTATCGCGGCGACGACAAGATCGCCATCACCTGGATCGGCGACGGCTCGACGGCCGAAAGCGACTTCCACTCGGCCCTGACGTTTGCGTCCGTCTATCGGGCGCCGGTGATCCTGAACATCGTCAACAACCAGTGGGCCATTTCGTCCTTCCAGGGCATCGCGGGCGGGCTGGAGACCACCTTCGCCTCCAAGGCCATCGGCTACGGCCTGCCGGCGCTGCGGGTGGACGGCAACGACTTCCTGGCCGTCTGGGCGGCCACCGCCTGGGCCGAGGAGCGCGCACGCACCAACCAGGGGGCGACGGTGATCGAGCTGTTCACCTATCGCGGCGCCCCCCACTCGACCTCCGACGATCCCAGCCGCTACCGGCCGGGCGACGAGCACGAGAAGTGGCCGCTGGGCGATCCGCTGGAGCGGCTGCGCCAGCACCTGACCGTGATCGGCGAATGGAGCGATGACCAGCACGCCGAGGCGCTGAAGGATGCGGTCGAAGAGGTCCGCGCCGCCGCCAAGGAATCCGAAGCCATCGGCACGCTGGGCCAGTCGCGCCCCAGCGTGAAGACCATGTTCGAAGAGGTCTATGCGACCGAGGACTGGCGCCTAGTCGAACAGCGGCGCGAAGTGGGGGTTTGAGCATGACGGACCAGACCTTCACCGAGGCCGACCGCACCGACGGGCTCGAGCCCGACATGGCCGACCAGAACCATGCGCCTGCCTCGACCCCCGGCGCCGCGACGAATGGCGACGCGCCCTCCATCCAGCCCATGAACATGATCCAGGCGCTGAACTCGGCCTTGGACATCAAGATGGCCGAGGACCCGACGGTGCTCAGCTTCGGTGAGGACGCGGGCTATTTCGGCGGCGTCTTTCGCGTCACCGACAAGCTGCAGCAGAAGCACGGCCTGACCCGCAGCTTCGATGCGCCGATCTCCGAGACCGGCATCGTCGGCGCGGCCATCGGCATGGCGGCCTACGGCTTGCGTCCGGTGGTCGAGATCCAGTTCGCGGACTACATCTATCCGGCCTACGACCAGATCGTGTCGGAGGCGGCCAAGATGCGCTACCGCTCGGGCGGGCAGTTCACCTCGCCGCTGACCATCCGCAGCCCCTATGGCGGCGGCATCTTCGGCGGCCAGACGCACAGCCAGAGCCCTGAGAGCCTGTTTACCCACATCGCCGGGCTGAAGGTGGTGATTCCGTCCAACCCCTATGACGCCAAGGGCCTGCTGACCTCGGCGATCGAGGACGACGACCCGGTGGTCTTCTTCGAGCCCAAGCGTCTCTACAACGGCCCGTTCGACGGCTGGCACGAAAAGCCGGTCTCGCCGTGGAAGGCGCAGGACCTCGCCCAGGTCCCGACCGGCAAATACGTCGAGCCGATCGGCAAGGCGCGGGTGATGAAGGACGGCGGCGACGTCACCATCCTGGCCTATGGGACCATGGTCTGGGTGGCGCTGGCCGGGGCCGAGCACGCCGGCGTCGACGCCGAGGTCATCGACCTGCGCACGCTTGTGCCGCTGGACATCGAGACCATCGAGGCCAGTGTGAAGAAGACCGGCCGCTGCGTCATCGTGCACGAGGCGCCGCGCACCTCCGGCTTCGGCGGCGAGCTGTCCGCCCTGGTGCAGGAACGCTGCTTCTATCACCTGGAGGCGCCGATCGCGCGGGTTACGGGCTGGGACACGCCCTATCCGCACGCCTTCGAATGGGAATATTTCCCCGGCCCGCAACGCGTGGCCGACGCCCTGAAGTCCGTCATGAGCGGAGGACGCTGAGATGGGTCGTTTCGTCTTCAAGCTGCCCGACGTGGGCGAGGGCACGGCCGAGGCCGAACTGGTCGGATGGCACGTCAAGGTCGGCGATGTGGTGACCGAGGACCAGATCGTCGCCGATGTCATGACCGACAAGGCGACGGTGGAGATCACCGCCCCTGTCTCCGGCAAGGTCACGGCGCTGCACGGCGAGCCCGGCGCCATGGTTCCGGTGCGCGGGCCGCTGGTGGAGTTCGAGGTCGAGGGCGCGGGGAATGCGGAAGCGCCGCGGAACCCCTCCGTCACGGCGCAAGAGCGCCGCGCCACCTCCCCATCCGTCGTCGCGGACGGGGAGGAGAGGTCTGCTTCTTCTCCTCCCTACGTCAGTGGGGAGGGGGACCGCGAAGCGGTGGAGGGGCTCTCAGACATCGCATCCAACTCAACCGGAACCTATGTCTTCAAGCTGCCCGACGTAGGCGAAGGCACGGCCGAGGCGGAGCTGGTGGCCTGGCACGTCAAGGTCGGCGACAGGGTCGAGGAAGACCAGATTCTGGCCGACGTCATGACCGACAAGGCGACGGTGGAGATCACCTCGCCCGTCGCCGGCCGCGTCGTCGCCCTGCACGGAGAGGCGGGCAAGGCCTCGCCCGTCGGCGGGCCGCTGGTCACCTTCACGGTCGAGGGCGCGGGGAATGTGGCGCAGCCGGTAGCGGTCTCGGCCCCCTCCACCGCTTCGCGGTCCCCCTCCCCCGACGACGGAGGATCGCAGGTTGCGGAAACCATCGGCTCTCCCCCCTCCGGGGGGAATGCCCGCGCAGCGGGGGAAGGGGGCAGGTCCGCCCCCGCCCTGACCGGCCGCGTCGCCGGCGAACGGCCGTTGGCCTCGCCCGCCGTGCGCAACCGCGCCCGCGATCTGGGCATCGACCTGGTGTTCGTGCCCGGAACCGGCCCCGCCGGCCGCATCACCCACGAGGACCTGGACGGCTTCCTGTCACGCGGAGCGGGGGCGCCCGCCGCCGCTTCGAACCCAGGTTCCACCTACGCCCGCACGGAGGGGACCACCGAGGTCCGCATCATCGGCCTGCGCCGCAAGATCGCGGAGAAGATGGCCGAAAGCGTCCGGCGCATCCCGCACATCACCTACGTCGAGGAGATCGACGTCACCGCGCTGGAGGAGCTACGCGCGCACCTGAACGCGACGAAGTCCAAGGACCGGCCCAAGCTGAACGTCCTGCCCTTCATCGCCCGCGCCATCGTCGTCGCCCTGCGCGACCAGCCGCAGATCAACGCCACCTACGACGACGAGGCCGGCGTCCTTACCCAGCACGCCGCCGTGCACCTCGGTATCGCCGCCCAGACGCCGAACGGCCTGATGGTGCCGGTGGTCCGCCACGCCGAGGCGCGCGACCCCTACGACACCGCGCTGGAGATCGCCCGCGTCTCGGGCGCGGCCAAGGACGGCTCGGCCAAGCGCGAGGAGCTGTCCGGCTCCACCATCACCATCACCTCGCTGGGCACGCTGGGCGGCGTGGTCCACACGCCGATCATCAACCACCCCGAGGTCGCCATCGTCGGCCCCAACAAGATCGCCGAGCGGGTCGTGATAAAGGACGGCCAGATGGTGGTGCGCAAGATGATGAACCTGTCCTCAAGCTTCGATCACCGCATCGTCGATGGCCACGACGCGGCGGTGTTCGTGCAGCGCATCAAGGGCCTGCTGGAGCATCCCGCGACGCTGTGGATGGGGTGAGGCTTGTGCTTATCCTGCTGCGCGTTATTTGATATACGCAATGTATATCATGGGAGGTTGAGGTGCGTATTCTTGTGGACGCGAGCGAGGCGCAGGTCGCGGCGCTGGATGACCTCGCCAAGCGCGAGAAACAGCCGCGCGCCGTCGTGATCCGCGCCGCGATCGACGATTATGTGGCGCGCAATACCCGAAAAGCGGCTCTCGAGAATTCGTTCGGGATATGGCCCGACGGACCGGATGGTCTCGAGTTTCAAGAGAAGCTGCGCAGCGAATGGTAGCGGCGCTCTTCGACTCCAACATTCTTGTCGATCATATGCGGGGCTTTCCGCAGGCGAAGGCCGAAGTCGATCGCTATGAAGACCGCGCCATCAGCATCGTTACCTGGATCGAGATCATGGTCGGCGTGCCTGACCATCTGACCATGCCTGCCCGCGAATTTCTCGGCGAGTTCTCGGTGGTCGGGTTGGACCGTGGGGTGGCGGAGCGTGCAGTGACCATCCGAAAGTCGCACCGGTTGAAATTGCCTGATGCCGTCATCTGGGCCGCCGCCCAGACGACCGGTCGTCTGCTCGTTACGCGAAACACCAAGGATTTTCCGGTTGACGATCCGGGTGTCCGCTCTCCCTACGTCCTCTGACAGGCTTCGAATGCAGACCCTGAAGACCAAAGTCCTGATCATCGGCGCCGGCACCGGCGGCTATGTCGCGGGCATCCGTTGCGGGCAACTGGGCCTCGACACCGTGCTGGTTGACGGTGGAAGCGGCCTGGGCGGGACGTGCCTGAACGTCGGCTGCATTCCGTCCAAGGCGATCATCCATGCCGCCGGCAAGTTCGAGACCGTGGCCAAGGCGGCGGGCGGCGGCACCCTGGGCATCACGGCGGCCAAGCCGGCCATCGATCTGAAGCAGACGGTGGAGTGGAAGGACGGCATCGTCCGCAAGCTGAACAACGGCGTTTCTGCCCTGCTGAAAAAGTCCAAGGTCAAGGTGATCGCCGGCTGGGCGACCTTTTCCGACGCCAAGACCTGCACGGTGAAGACCGGCATTGATGGGAATGGGGGCGACATCACCATCACCGCCGAGCACGTCATTCTGGCCACCGGGTCCGAACCGGTCGAGCTGCCCTTCCTGCCGTTCGGCGGCGACGTGATCTCCTCCACAGAGGCGCTGAGCCTGTCGGAAGTGCCCAAGAAGCTGGTCGTCGTCGGCGGCGGCTACATCGGGCTGGAGCTGGGCATCGCCTATCGCAAGCTGGGGGCCGAGGTCGCCATCGTTGAGATGGCCGACCGTGTCCTGCCGCTGTTCGACAAGGCCCTGACCGATCCGGTGGCCAAGTGGCTGACCAACCACGGCGTGGAGCTGCATCTCGGCGCGCGGGCCGGCGGCTTCGGGGACGGGAAGCTGTCGGTCACCACCAGGGACGGCGCGCCGCTGCAGATCACCGCCGACAAGGTCCTCGTCACCGTGGGTCGCAAGCCGCGCACGCAAGGCTGGGGCCTGGAGACCATGGGCGTCGCCATGGCCGGACCGTTCGTGAAGATCGACGAACGCTGCGCCACCAGCATGCGGAACGTCTGGGCCGTGGGCGACCTGACGGGCGAGCCGATGCTGGCCCACAAGGGCTCGGCCCAGGGCGAGGTGGTGGCCGAGATCATCGCCGGACACGACCGGGTGTTCGATCCCACCACCATAGCCGCCGTCTGCTTCACCGAGCCGGAGATCGCCGCCGCCGGTCTGCTGCCGCAGGATGTCGAAGGCCGCGACGACGTGATCACGGCGGTGTTCCCCTTCGCCGCCATCGGCCGCGCCTTGGCTATTGAGGCGGGCGAGGACGGCGGCTTCGTGCGGGTGATCGCCTCCAAGGCCGATCATCGCCTGCTGGGCATCCAGGCCGTGGGCCAGCATGTGTCGGAGCTGTCCAACAGCTTTGCCCAGATGCTGGAGATGGGCGCGGTGCTGGAGGACGTGGCGGGAACCATCCACGTCCACCCCACTCTGGGGGAAGCCTTCCACGAGGCGTCGCTGCGCGCGCTGGGACACGCCATTCATATTTGAGCGCTATGCTCGCGACGCGGTCGCTCGCGGCTTGAGCGCGAGCAGGGGCGCTCGTCACTGACAGGCCCGACCCTAGGGGCGCAACGCCGGCCCGTGGCTCCGGCGGGCGAGGGGCCCCTGCGACATCGTGGATCATGAAGCTTTCTTCATGTTTGTGGCGATGGCGTTGCACGCCTGTGTCGCCCGGTTAAGGTTCGCCCCAACGATTTTCCGGAGGAACCTGCCCCATGCGTCGCGTCGCGCCCCTAGTCGCCCTGGCCGCCTTGTTGGCCCCCACCACGCCGGTCTGGGCCTTCAGCCCCGCCGCGCCGGCTCAGGCCGCATCCACACAGGCCGCAGCGCCCGGCCTGCAGGCGGCGCCGACCTCGGCCCTGGTGGGCGAGGTGGACATTCCCTATTCCAAGTTCACCCTGGACAACGGCCTGACCGTGCTGGTGCACGAAGACCGCAAGGCGCCGGTCGTCGCCGTGTCCGTCTGGTACAACGTCGGCTCCAAGGACGAGCCGCAGGGCCGCACGGGCTTCGCCCATCTGTTCGAACACCTGATGTTCGGCGGATCGGAGAATGCGCCCGGCAGCTATTTCACGCCGATGCGCAACGCCGGCGCGACCGACATGAACGGCACGACCTGGTTCGACCGCACCAACTATTTCGAAACGGTGCCGACGCCCGCGCTTGAGCAGACCCTGTTCCTGGAAAGCGACCGCATGGGCTACATGCTCGGCGCCATCAGCCAGGAAACGCTCGATCTGCAACGCGGCGTTGTTCAGAACGAGAAGCGCCAGGGCGACAACCAGCCGTACGGCCTGAACCAGTACAAGCAGCTGGAGGCCCTGTTCCCGGAAGGCCACCCCTACCGTCACTCGACCATCGGCTCGATGGCCGACCTGGACGCCGCCTCGATGCAGACGGTGCGCGACTGGTTCACCGACAACTATGGCCCCAACAACGCCGTGCTGGTGCTGGCCGGCGACATCAACGAGGCCGAGGCGCGCCGCCTGACCGAGAAGTATTTCGGCCCCATCGCGCGCGGTCCGGTGAATACGCCGGCCGAGGCGCCGGTGCCCAGCCTCGAGGCGCCGCTCAGCGAGACCGTTCACGACCGGGTGGCCAATGCCCGGATCGAGATGAGCTGGGCCGTGCCCGGCATGCTGGACGCCGATGCGGTGCCACTGTCGGTCGGCGCCGCCGTGCTGGGCGGCCTGGCGTCCTCGCGCCTCGACAATGAACTGGTGCGCGGCGACCAGTCGGCCGTGTCGGTCAGCGCCTCCAACGGCGCCTTCCACCGCGTCGGCATGTTCGAGGTCACCGCCAATGTGAAACCCGGCCAGGACCCCAAGGCGGTCGAGGCGCGCACCCGGCAGGTGCTGGACCGCCTGATCGCCGAAGGCCCGACCCAGGCCGAGGTGGACCGCGTCGTGACGCAGTACGTCTCGGGCCGCATCCAGGGGCTGGAGCAGGTCGGCGGCTTCGGCGGCAAGGCCGTGGCCCTGGCGGAAGGCCAGCTCTATGCCGGCGATCCCGAGCACTACAAGAAGGAGCTGGCGGCCTATGCGGCGGTGACTCCGGCCCAGGTGCAGGCGGCGATGCGCAAGTGGCTGAGCCGCCCGGTCTATACGCTGACCACCCTGCCTGGCGAACGCGAGGCCTATGTCGAGGCCGCGGCGGCCCCGTCGGGCGCCAACCGCGAACCGGCGGCCGAAATCCAGCGCAAGCCCCGCATGCCGCAGCCCGAGATCGGCCAGGTCGCCGACCTCGACTTCCCCGACGTCCAGCGCACGCGCCTCTCGAACGGCATCGAGGTCGTCTACGCCCAGCGCGACGCCGTGCCGGTGACGCGCATGGCGGTGGACTTCAACGCCGGCATCGCCGCCGACGCGCCGGACGGCCTGGGTCAGCAAAGCCTGATGCTGGACCTGCTGGACGAGGCCACCACGACGCTGGACGCCAATCAGCTGGCCGAGGCCGAAGAGGCGCTGGGCGCGAGCATCAACGCCGCCGCATCGATGGACCGCTCCACCGTGTCGCTGACGGCGCTGTCGGCCAATCTCCAGCCCTCGGTGGCCCTGATGGCGGATGTGATCAAGAACCCGGCCTTTGCGCCGGCCGAGGTCGAGCGCCTGAAGGCGCAGCGTCTTTCGGCCATCTCGGCCGAGCTGACCAACCCCAACGCCCTGGCGATGCGGGCCCTGCCGGCGATCCTCTATGGCGAGGCCTCGCCCTATGGCCGCTCCTTCACCGGCAGCGGCACGGCCGACAGCATCTCGCCGGTCACGCGCGAGCAGCTGCTGGCGGTCAAGGACGCCTGGATCCGACCGGACAACGCCAAGATCTTCGTGGTGTCCGATCGTCCTCTGGCCGAGCTGACGCCGGTGCTCGAGGCGCAGTTCGGTCAGTGGTCGGTCCCGTCCGCGCCGAAGGGCGCCAAGTCCTTCGACGGCGCGATTCCGGCCGCCACGCCGCGCATCGTCCTGATCGACCGGCCCCAGTCGCCGCAGTCGCTGATCATGGGCGGCTCGGTTCTGGACGTTTCGGGTTCGGACGATCTGCTGACCCTGAATGCGGCCAACAACGTCGTGGGCGCCGACTTCCTGTCGCGCATCAACACCGACCTGCGCGAGACCAAGGGCTGGTCCTATGGGGTGCGCGCCAGCGTCAACACGCTGGAGAACCGCTCGCCCTACTTCGTGACCGCTCCGGTCCAGGCCAACCAGACCGGGCCGGCGATCACCGCGCTGCTGACCCAGTACAACGACTTCATCGGCGGCAAGGGCGTCACCCCGCAGGAGCTGGAGCGCACGGTCAACGGCAATACGCGCCAGCTGGCCGGCGGCTTCGAGACCTCGGGCGCGGTGCTGGCCGCCCTGCGGTCGAACGACCTCTACAAGCGTCCGGACACCTATCAGGAGACCATCGCCAGCCGCACCAAGGCCCTGACGGCGGCTGAGATGGACGCCGCCATCAAGGCGACGATCGATCCGTCGGAGTTCGTCTGGGTGGTCGTCGGCGACGCCTCGGTGGTCAAGCCGCAGCTCGACGCCCTGGGCCTGCCGGTCGAGGTGCGTCAGGCCGGCGCCCAGTAGGCCGGTTCCTCGACGCCCATGAAGAAAGGCCCGGAGATCGCTCTCCGGGCCTTTTTTGGTGTTCGGAAGGTTTGCGCCTCAGTCCAGCGTCGCGCCGGTGGTGCGCATGATCTCGGCGCGCAGCTCGGGCAGACCCTCGCCCTTCTCCGACGAGGTGAGGATCACGGCGGGAAAAGCGGCTGGGCGCTTGGCGATGGCCTTCAGCGTCGCCGCCGCCACCGCTTCGCCCTCGCCCTTCTTCAGCTTGTCACCCTTGGTCAGCACGATCTGATAGGAGACGGCGGCGAGATCGAGCGCGTCCAGCGCCTCGCCGTCCACCGCCTTCAGGCCGTGGCGGCTGTCGATCAGCAGATAGACCCGCTTCAGCGTCACCCGCCCGCGCAGATAGTCGCGGCCCAGGTCCTGGAACTTGCGCGTCGCGGCCTTGGACGCCTTGGCGAAACCATAGCCGGGCAGATCGACCAGCCGCATGCGGCCGTCCAGGTCGAAGAAGTTGACCTCTCGCGTGCGGCCCGGCTCGTTGGAGGCGCGCGCCAGCTTGTGCATGCCGACCAGGCCGTTGATCAGGCTGGACTTGCCGACGTTGGAGCGGCCGGCGAAGGCGATTTCCGGCAGGTCCGGATCGGGCAGCTGCTCGATCTTGGCGGCGCCCATGACAAAGGTCGCCGGGCGCTGGAACAGGACGCGCGCCTGTTCCAGCTCGTCTTCGGAGAAGTCGCTCACGCGGCCTTCGTCTTCGGCGACTTCAGGCGCGCGATGAAACTGTCGATCGGGTTCTCGGCGCCGAAGCGGTGCATGATGATGTACTGCTGCAAGATCGACAGGATGGTGCTCCACACCCAGTAGATCAGGACGCCGGCCGGCGAGGGCGCCAGCACAAAGGCCAGCACCACGGGCATCAGGGCGAAGATGCGCCGCTGCATCGGATCGGGCACGGCCGGGTTCATCGCCTGCTGCAGCCACATGGTGATCCCGTACAGGATCGGCAGCAGACCAATGTGCGCCGGCCCGTTCAGGAAGGCGCCGATCAGCGGCACGGTCGCCGGGTCATAGGGCAGCAGGCCGAACAGGTTCCAGATCGTCGAATGGTCGCGCGCCGACAGGTCACGAATCCAGCCGAAGAAGGGCTGGTGCCGCATCTCGATGGTCACGAAAAGCACCTTGTAGAGCGCAAAGAAGATCGGGATCTGCACCAGGATCGGCAGGCAGCCGGCGACCGGATTGATCTTCTCGCGCTGGTACAGGGCCATGGTCTCCTGCTGCTGCTTCTGCGGGTCGGAGCCGTGCTTCTTCTTGATCTCCTCCATCTTGGGCTGGAGGTTGCGCATCTTGGACATGCTCTCGTAGCTCTTGTTGGCGAGCGGGAAGAGCAGCAGCTTGACCAGAACGGTCAGCGCCAGGATGGCCAGGCCGAAGTTGCCCAGCAGCTGGAAGAAGAACTCCACCACCATGAAGATGGGGCGGGTCAGGAACCAGAACATGCCCCAGTCGATGGCGTAGACGAAGCGCGGCAGGTTCAGATCCTGCTCATAGCCTTTCAGGATCTCGTTGCGCTTGGCGCCGGCGAACAGGCGCTGCGTCTCGGTGACGCTGGCGCCCGGCTGGATGGTGCGGGTCGCGCCCAGGACGTTGGCTTCGTGCTGGTTGGCGCCGTCAGGATCGCGCACGCGGAACTCGGCCGACACCTGCTCGGTCTGCGGCGGGATCAGCGCGGCCATCCAGTATTTGTCGGTGATGCCCAGCCAGCCGCCGGTGGAGGTCTCCTGGATGCGGGCTTTGCCCTGCCAGTCCTTGTACTTGTACTGATCGGTGGCGTAGCGGCCCGGCTGGCCGAACACGCCGATTGCGCCCTCGTGCAGGATCATTTGCTTGCCAAGATCTGCGGGCACGCCCTGGCGCTGGACCGAACCATAGGGGGCGATGGTCATCGGCTGGGTTCCCAGGTTCTGCACCGTGTCGGCGACGGTGAACATGTACTGGTCGTCGATCGCGATCACGCGGGTAAAGCGCAGGCCCTGGCCGTTGTCCCAGGTCAGGGTGACGGGCGAGGTGGGCGTAAGCGTCGATCCGGCCGTCAGCCGCCAAGGCGTGTTCGGGCCCGGCACGCCGCCCGCGACATTGGGGCCGGTCCAGCCGAACTGGGCGAAATAGGCGTGCTCCATGCCCTGCGGGCGGAACAGCTCGACCGGCGGGCTGTCGGCGTCCAGCGTCTCGCGGTAGCGGACCAGGAACAGGTCGTCGATGCGCCCGCCCTGAAGCGACAGCGAACCGCGCAGCGTCGGCGTCTGGATCGGCACGCGGGCGCCGGCGCCCAGGGCCTGGGTCCGGTCCGTGACGAAGATGGCGCTCTCGGGCCGAAGCGCCGTGTTGGAGGCGTCCGACGCCGCCTCGCTCTGCTGTTCGGCGGCGGCCAGCTGATTGGCGCGGCGCACCTCGGCCTGCGGGCGCAGGACGGTGAACCAGTACAGGCCCAGGATCAGGGCCGACGCCACGATAAAGATGATCGTGTTGCGCGAATTCTCGTTTTTCATCGGGGTCGGGCATCCGGGCCGCCGGAGGGGCGGCCATGCGGCCGGGAGGCCGGGTCCTTGGGGCTCGCCAGCCTTGTAAGGACGGTTTTCACATCGTCAAGCAAACGGTCCCAGTCGCGCTCGGCCGTGCCCATCCGCGCGATGAACACATAGTCGCATCCCGCCTTGCCATGGACCGGCAAAAGGGCGCGGGCGGCCTCGCGCAGGCGGCGCTTGCAGCGGTTGCGGACTACGGCGCCGCCGACCTTGCGGGTAGCGGTGAAGCCCAGGCCGACGTGGGCCGAGCCGTCACGGCGATCCAGCCTCTGGATCACCACGCCGCCGCGCGCCTCGGAAACGCCTTTGGCGGCCGCCAGGAACTGGGGCCGCCGCAGCAGACGTTTGATCTGTAGGGTCTCGCTCATGCGCGTCCTGATCCGGACGCGGGGGCGCTTACGCCGTCAGGCGCTTGCGGCCCTTGGCGCGACGGCGCGCAACGATCTTCTGGCCGTTCTTGGTGGCCATCCGCGCGCGGAAACCGTGACGGCGCTTGCGCACGAGTCGGGACGGCTGATAGGTCCGCTTCACGGTCGGCTCCTGACGTTAAAAGGTTGAGCGGCGGGCAAAAAGGCTCCGTCGCGGGAAGGGCGGGCGTATAAGTCGCATGTTGACGCGAGTCAACGCCGCGGACGAATCTTCGAGGGAGCGGGGCATCCTATGACGCAGCGATCGGCGAGGGAATGGGGACTGCGGCTCTTGCCGCTGGTCGCCATCGCCGGCCTGGTCGTCGCCTTCTTCGCCCTGGGCCTGAACCGCTGGCTGTCGATGGAGATGATCCGCGAGCACGGGCTGGGGCTGCAGGCCTATGCGCGGACGCATTTCTGGATCGCGCTTCTGGTCTTTGTCGGCGTCTATGCGCTGGCCACCGCCTCGACCATTCCCGGTCCGGTGTTCCTGACCCTACTCGGCGGGCTGATGTTCGGGCCGTGGATCGGGGCGCTGGCGCAGGCGACGGGCGCCACGATCGGCTCGGTCGTCATCTATTATGTGTACCGCACCTCGATCGGCACTTGGCTGAGGGCCAAGCTCGCCAGCGACGCGGGGCTGATGGACCGGCTGGCGAGGGGACTGGATCGCAACGCCTTCACCACCCTTTTGACGCTGCGGCTGATCCCGAGCGTGCCGTTCGTGCTGATCAACGCCACGGCCGGCATGATGGCCGTGCCGATCCGGCCGTATGTGGTCGCCACCTTTGTCGGCCTCCTGCCGTCCACCACCATCTACACCTGGATCGGCTCGGAGCTGGGCGAACTGTTGCGACGCGGCGTGCGGCCGGACCTCGATCTGCTGTTGCACCAGTTCTTCTGGCCGCTGATGGGGGTGGTGTTCCTGTCGCTGCTGCTGCCGGTGGGCATCCGCCTGGTGCAGATGGCGCGCGGCCGGCGTGGGGTGCAGCCGGCGTGAGGGCGCTGTTCCAGCGCATCGCCGCCGGGTTGAAGCCGGATGGGCTGTCGGCGCGGCTGCTGCTGCTGACGGTGGTTTTCACCCTGGCGGTGGAGGTGCTGATCGTCGCGCCCAACGCCTCGGCCTTCCATGAGCGATGGCTGCAGGATCGACTGCAGGCGGCGGAGCTGGCGTCGGTGGGCGTCGAGGCCCTGCCCTACAGCGCGGTGGAGGACGACACGGCGGCCGAGCTGATGCGGATCGGCGGGGTGCAGGCGGTGGCCCTGACGGAAGAGGGGGTGCGCCGCCTTCTGCTGCAGGCGCCAAACCTGCCGCGCGCGCCCGAGCTGATCGACCTGCGCCGCCAGGACACAGTGGCGCGGCTGGCCGATCCGTGGCGAACCCTGGTCGGGCACCCGGACCGGTCGCTGCGGGTGCAGGCGCGGCCCCGCTATCGATCGGGCGATTTCATCGAGATCGTCACCCCGGCCGAGCCGCTGAAGCAGGAGCTGCGGGCCTTTCTGCTGAACAGCCTGCTGGTGTCGCTGCTGATCTCGGCCACGGCCGGCGCCCTGCTGTATCTGTGTCTGGCCCTGCTGGTGCTGCGGCCGCTGCGGCGGGTGACCCGCTCGATCGAGCATTTCGCCGCCGATCCGGAAAGCCAGCCGGACGCGCCGTCGGATCGCCACGACGAAATCGGCCGGGTCGAGCGCGAGCTGGCGCGCATGCAGGAAGAGGTGCGCCAGTCCCTGCGCTCGCGCGCGCGGCTGGTGGCGCTGGGCGAGGCGGTGGCCAAGATCAACCACGACCTCGGCAACATGCTGGCCTCGGCCCAGATGACGTCCGAGCGCCTGGCCGCCTCGCCCGATCCGCAGGTGGCCAAGGTGCTGCCGCGGCTGGAGCGGGCGCTAGGCAGGGCCGCGGCCCTGACGGCCAATGTGCTGCAGTACGGCAAGAGCGAGGAGCCGCCCCCGCAGAAAACGCGCGTGCCCCTGGACGCCGCCTTGGCCGGCGCCGCCGAGGACGCGGGCCTGATGTCCGGCGGCGTGCGGCTAAAGGCCGAGGTTCCGGCCCGCTTCGTGCTGAAGGCGGACGGTGATCAGCTGCACCGCATCCTTGTCAATCTGATGCGCAACGCCCGTCAGGCCATCGAGGGCGACGCCGCCCGTTCAGCCGATCGGCGCGGACGCGGCGTCATCACCGTCACCGCGCGTGGCGAGGACGGCTTCTGCGTGCTGCGCATCGCCGACGATGGACCCGGCATCCCGCCGCGCCTGGCCGAGCGGCTGTTCGAACCCTTCGTCAGCGGCCGCGCCTCGGAGGGCACCGGCCTCGGCCTCACCATCTCGCGCGAGCTGGCCGCGCTTCACGGCGGCGACCTGCGGCTGGTGGAAAGCGGCCCGACAGGCGCGGCGTTCGAACTGCGCCTGCCGGGCTGAGCCGTCCGGTCAGGCGGCCTTCAGCGTCGCCATGTCGATCACATAGCGGAAGCGCACCTCGCCGTTCTCGACCTTGGTGTAGGCGTCGTTGACGTCCTTGATGTCGATGATCTCGACTTCGGGGGCGATGCCGTTCTCGGCGCAGAAGTCGAGCACGTCCTGCGTTTCCTTGAGGTTGCCGATCAAGGAGCCCGCCACGCTCTGGCGCGATCCGGCCAGCTTCATGTTGTCCACGCCGTCGACGACGTCGAGGTTGCCGACCACCACAAAGGTCGCGTCGCGCTTCAGCAGGTCCAGCAACGGACCCACTTCATGCTTCTCCGGCACGGTCGAAAGGATCAGGTCGAAGGAGGCGGCGAGCGGCGTCAGCGACGTCTTGTCCGTCTCGACATAGGCGGCGTCGGCGCCGAGCGACTTGGCCAGCTCGATCTTCTCGGGCGTGGAGGTCAGCACGGTCACTTCCGCGCCCAATCCCTTGGCGAGCTTCAGCGCCATGTGGCCGAGGCCGCCGAAGCCCAGGATCGCGACCTTGTCGCCCGCCTTCACGCCCCAGTGCTTCATCGGGGAAAAGGTGGTCACGCCCGCGCACAGGATCGGCGCCGCCGCCTTGGGATCGAGACCCTCGGGGATGCGCAGCACGAAATCCTCAGGCACCACCACCACGTCGGAATAGCCGCCAAAGGTGTTGTCGCGGCCGTACATGTTGGAGCCGTCCTCGGTCATGCCCTTGGGCGTCATCGGACCGTTGTAGGTGGCCAGCCAGCTGTTCGGACCGGCGCAGTAGTTCTGGTCGCCCGCCTGGCACGGCTCGCACTGGCGACAGCTGTCGATCATGCAGCCGACGCCGACCATGTCGCCTTCCTTGAAGCGGCTGGCCTCGGAGCCCGTCGACTTGATGCGACCGACGATCTCGTGGCCCGGAATGCAGGGGTAAACGGTGTTCTTCCACTCGTTTTTCACCTGGTGAATGTCGGAGTGACACACGCCGGTATAGAGGACCTCGATCACCACCTCGTTCGGCTTGGGATCGTCGCGCTCGAACTCCATGCGTTCGAGTTTGGCCTGCGCGGCCTTGGCGCCGTAGCCGACGGACTGGATCATTGGGGAACTCCGCTGAAAGGATCAGCGCGTCTAACCCCGAAAAACCGCCTCTAGTTCCAACGGCTTGGCTTACTCCAGCCCGTCCGTGGTCACGATAAAGGGGCGGCTCTCGGCCTTCGCGGCGGCGGCCAGTTCGTCCTGCACCAGATGCCAGCGGCGCACCCGCTCGTAATCGATGGCGTGCTGGGGCGCGGCGTTCAGCCAGTCCTGGAAGGTTTCCATCTGCCCGCGCGCATCGGGCGCGCCGGGTTGAGGCAGGCTGGGCACGTCGGGCAGGACGCGCGCCACCTCGGGTGGGATCGGATAGTCGCCTGACGAGGTCGCAAGGATCATGAACGGAGCCTACGCCGCGCCGGGCCGGATGGGCAATCCGTCCAGACACACTTCGCGGCCCTGCTCGGCGCTGATGCGCGCAGTCTCCAGCACCGCCATCACCGCGACCGCCTCATCCGGCGGCACGGGGTTGGGCGCCCCTTCCAGCAAGGCGGCGGCTATGCCGTCGTAGTAGCGGCGGTAGTCGCCTGGAACGCCTGGCGCCGGCTCGCGCGCTCCAGTCGCGCCGTCGATGATCTCGCCCGGTTGAGGATCGACGCCCCAGCCGGCGCCGCCGGCCCCGCCGGTCGCCTTCAGCTGTTCCTCTTGCGGGTCGAGACCGTGGCTCAAAAAGGCCGCCCTCGTCCCCTGCACAAGGAAGCGCGGATCGGGCTCGGCGCTCAGCATGTCGGCGTGCAGGATCACGCGCCTGTCCGGGTAGCGCAGGACGACGTGGGCGTAATCGCAGGCCTTGCCGCCATCGCGCAGGATCGTGAGATCGGCGCTGACGCCCACCGGCATGCCGAACAGCACCAGCGCCTGGTCGATCAGGTGCGGACCGAGGTCGTACCAGACGCCCGCGCCAGGCACGTCCGCCTCGCGCCAGCGGTCTCGGACTTCCGGCCTGTAGCGGTTGAACCGGCTCTCCAGTCGCACGATCCGGCCCAGCCGGTCCGCCTCGACCAATGATTGCAAAGTCAGGAAGTCGGCGTCCCAGCGACGATTGTGGAACACCGACAGGAGCCTTCCCCGCGCTTCGGTCATGCCCACCAGTTCGACGGCCTCGGCCAGCGTCAAGGTGAAGGGCTTGTCCACGACCACGGCGCGGCCGGTCTCGAGCGCCTGGCGCGCCAACGGCGCGTGCTCGGCGTTGGGCGCGGCGACGACCACCAGCGCGATGTTCGGATCGGTCAGGGCGGCGGCGAGGTCGGGGACGACCTTGGCGTCCGGCAGGCGCGCGTGCACCGCTTCGGGGCGGCTCGACACCACCGTGTGCAGCCGCAGGCGCGGCGAAGCCCCGATCAGCGGCGCGTGGAACGTCCGTCCCCCATAGCCAAATCCCACCAGGGCGACGTTGAGCGGCTGCGCCTGAACCATGGCTCCGACTTAAGCGCCATTGTCGGCGCGCGCCACTCGTGACAAGCCTTTCTCCATGCCTGAGCCGCGCCGCAGCCTCAAAGCTGATCGTCCGACGCCCGAGGGCGGCTGGTTGATCTATCGCCACCCGGTCGTCGTGCGCGTCACCCACTGGATCAATGTCGCGGCGGTGGTGGTGCTGCTGATGAGCGGGCTGAACATATTGGCGGCGCATCCGCACCTGTACTGGGGCGTGCGGTCCACCTTCGCCGATCCCTGGCTCTCCTTTGGCGAAATCCCGGCGGGGGTGATGATCCCGCAGGGGCGGGACCTCGCGGCAGGGCGGTTGTGGCATTTCGCCTGTGCCTGGCTGTTCGTTCTGAACGGCCTGATCTATCTGCTCTACCTGGCGTTCACCGGCCGGCTGGCGCGGCGCATCTGGCCGACGCGGGATGACCTTGCGGGCTTCTGGCGGTCGGTCGGCGACCACGCGCGCCTGCGCTTCGATCATGGCGAGACCGCCCGGCGCTACAATGTGCTGCAGAAGATCAGCTACGCCGCGATGATCCTGGTCGTGCTGCCGATGATGCTGGTGACCGGCCTGTCGATGTCGCCCGGTTTCAACGCCATCGGCGGGGTGTTGCTGGAGCTGATGGGCGGACGCCAGTCGGCGAGGACGCTGCACTTCCTGTCGGCCGGCCTGATCGTGGCCTTCATCGTGGTGCATGTGGGACTGGTGATCTGGACCGGCGTCTTCAACAACATGCGCGCGATGACGACGGGCTGGTTCGCCATCCGACCGTCGAATGGGGACGAACGGCGATGAACCGGCGGCGCTGGCTGAGCGGTGCGGCGGCGGCGGCGCTGGGGGCGGTGCTGGCGGGGTGCGACCGGATCGCGGCTTCACCCACGGTGCAGCAGGCTTTGCGGATGGCCGAGGGTCTGACGCTGCGGGCTCAGCGCCTGATCGTGCCGCGAGACGCCCTGGCGCCGACCTACAGCCGTGCGGAGATCTCGCCTGACTTCCGACCCAACGGCTCGATCGATCCGGCCGCGTCCGACTATGTCCGGCTGCGAGACGGCGGCTTTGCCGACTATCGGCTTGAGATCGGCGGCCTGGTCGAGCGAACCTTGTCGCTGTCGCTCGGCGAACTGCGCGCGCGACCCGGCCAGAGCCAGATCACCAAGCACGACTGCGTGGAGGGCTGGACCTCGATCGCCGAATGGACAGGCGTGCGCCTGTCGGCGCTGCTGGACGAGGCGGGTCTGCGGCCCGAGGCCCGCTTCATCGTCTTCCACTGCTTCGACGCGCTGGATCAGACCGAGAACGGCGTCAGGTATTATGAGTCGATCGACCTGATAGACGCACGTCATCCGCAGACGATCCTGGCCTATGCGATGAACGGTCGGGTGCTTCCGGTCGCGCATGGCGCGCCCTTGCGGCTGAGGGTGGAGCGGCAACTCGGCTACAAGCACGCCAAATACATTCGCCGGATCGAGGCGGTGGAAAGCTTCGACGCGATCGGCGGCGGACGCGGCGGCTATTGGGAGGATCTGGGCTACGCCTGGTACGCCGGCATCTGAGCGCGGACCTTGCGGGAACTATCGGCGTTCATTGAAGTTCTGGTGCCGGAACAACGAGGATATCCATGCAAAAGCTCATCGCCGGCGCCGTCTGCGCCGCCGCCCTGATCGCCGCCGGCGCCGCAAGCGCGCAGTCCGCGCCTCAGGCCTATCGCTACAACTGGACGCCGGCCGGAACGCTGACGCCCGCGCCCTCGCCGATGGACTTCCTGATGCTGGCCGGCGGCGGCGACCAGTATGAAATTCAGTCGAGCCAGGCGGTGCTGGAGACGACCCAGAACCCCGAGCTTCGTCGCTTCGCCCAGATGATGATCGATCATCACACCAAGACCAGCGCCGACGCCATGGCCGCCGCCCGCCGCGACGGCGTGACGCCTCCGCCGGCGATGCCGGCCCAGCACCAGGCCGCGATGATCAATGCGCTGAAGATGTTCCAGGGCGTCGAGCGCGACCGCCTGTATCTGACGCAGCAGCAGATGGCGCACAAGGAAGCCTTGGGCGTGCACAAGACCTATTCGGAAGCCGGCACGTCGCCTGCGCTGAAGGCGGCAGCCACGGCCACCGTGCCGATCGTCCAGCGCCACCTGGCCGAGGTCGAGCGGATGATCGCCGCCGCTCGCTGATCACGCGCTGCGAATCCAAAAGAAAAGGCCCGGCGTCGCCGCCGGGCCTTTTTGCTGTCGGTATTGCTGTGATCAGCCGGCGACCAGGCTCATGTCGCGCCGGGCCATCATGCGATCGAACTCGGTCCACACGCCCTCGGCGCCATGCCAGCTCCCTTGCGTCGCGGCCTTGGAGTATTCGGTCGCGCGCGCTTCAAAGAAGTTGGCGTGCTCGACGCCGCTCAGCAGCGCCTGCAGCCACGGCAGCGGGTTCTCGGTCACGCCGTAGACCTCTGGCAGCTTCAGCTGGCGCAGGCGCCAGTCGGCGATGAAGCGGATGTACTGTTTGATGTCGTGGGGCGTCATGCCGTCGACCGAGCCCATCTCGAAGGCCAGGTCGATGAACTTGTCCTCCATGTTCACCACCGTCTTGCAGCAATCAACGATGTCGTCGGCGACGGTCTTGGTGACGGCGCCGGTTTCCTTGTTGAAGGCGTGGTACAGCTTGATGATGCCCTCGCAGTGCAGGCTCTCGTCGCGCACCGACCAGCTGACGATCTGGCCCATGCCCTTCATCTTGTTCTGGCGCGGGAAGTTCATCAGCATGGCGAACGACGCGAACAGCTGAACACCTTCCGAGAAGCCGCCGAACATGGCCAGGGTCCGGCAGATGTCAGCGTCCGAGTCGACCCCGAACTGGCCCATGTAGTCATGCTTGTCCCGCATGGCCTCGTATTCCATGAAGGCGCCGAACTCGCTCTCGGGCATGCCGATGGTCTCGAGCAGCAGGGCGTAGGCCGCGATATGGATGGTCTCCATATTGCCGAAGGCGGCCAGCATCATCTTCACCTCGGTCGGTTTGAAGACCCGGCCGTAGCGCTCCATGTAGTTGTCCTGAACCTCGATGTCCGCCTGGGTGAAGAAGCGAAAGATCTGGGTCAGCAGGTTGCGCTCGCCGTCGTTCAGGGTCGAGGCCCAGTCCTTGACGTCCTCGCCGAGCGGCACCTCCTCGGGCATCCAGTGGACCTGCTGCTGCTTCTTCCACATGTCGAACGCCCACGGATAGCGGAACGGCTTGTAGGCGAGCGACGGGGTCAGCAGGCCGGCGGCTTGCGCGCCTTCTGGGCGGATGATCGGGCTGTGAGCGTTCATCGAAAAGAGGCCTGGCGGATTCGGAAAGGACCTCTTCACCATGCGGCCCCAAGCGCCCGGCGCCAAGGGCTGTTTCGCAGATGTTGCGATCAACTTTCGTGGATAGCACCAAATCTGGTGTCCCCTAGTCATTTAGGTGGGGATGAGCCTGTTGATGATTCCGGCTGTACGGCGACGCTTCGATGCGGAGGCGCGCCTCTCGATGCGGAACCGCGCCGCTTTCGCCGCCGTTTGCCTACCCTGACCAAATCAGGGGCCCGCGACATGTCCGAAGTCATTCTCGAACCGACCTTCGAGCCGCCGCCCGAAGCGCTGGCCTTTTACGAAGAGAGCCTGCGGCTACTGAAGGAATCGGGCGTGCCGTTTCTGCTGTCGGGCACCTATGCGGTGACCGCCTACACCGGCATCCGGCGGCCGACCAAGGATCTGGACGTCTTCTGCAAGCCCGGGGACTATCCCCGCATTCTGGCCTTCTTCCAGGCCAAGGGCTATCGCACCGACGTCGAGGACGAGCGCTGGATCGCCAAGGTCTGGAAGGACGACAAGCACTTCTTTGACGTCATCTTCGCCATGTCCAACGGCACCATCGCGGTGTCGGACGCCTGGTTCGGCGGCGACCTCATCAAGGTCTACGGCCATGAGGTGAAGATCACCCCGCCGACCGCCCTGATCCTGTCCAAGGTCTTCATCCAGGACCGCTACCGGTACGACGGCGCCGACGTGAACCACGTCATTCTGAAACAGTCCGAGGCCATCGACTGGAAGAGCCTGCTGGACCAGATGGACCTGTACTGGGAGGTGCTGATGTCGCACCTGCTGAACTTCCGCTTCGCCTATCCGACGGAGCGCGACCGCGTGCCGCGCTGGCTGATGGAGGAGCTCAGCGAGCGGTTGGAGGCGCAGATCGATCTGCCGGCGCCGCGTGTGAAGGTGTGCCGCGGCCGCCTGTTCAGCCCGCGCGACTATGTGGCCGACATCTCAGAATGGGGCTTCGGCGACGTGGTCGGCAAGGGCCTGGAGGAGCGCCATGATCCCGTCCACTGATCCCGTGAGCCTGTCGGACGCCGCCAACGACCCGCCCGCGACCGACCCTCAGACGCCCCAGCCCGGCATGGACCAGGGTCCGGCGCGCAAGCTGCGCGTGGCCGCCGTGGGCGACCTGCATGTCGGAGAAACGTCCGAGCGCCCGTACCGCGACCTGTTCGAACGGGTGGGCGACGACGCGGACGTGCTGTGCCTGTGCGGGGACTTGGTCAACTACGGCAAGACGCGCGAGGTCGAGATTCTGCTGGAGGACCTCAAGGCCTGCCGCATCCCCATGGTGGGCGTCTTGGGCAACCACGAGCACGAGTGCGGCCAGCCCGACCATGTGTTCAAGATGCTGTGCGACGCCGGGGTCAAGATGCTGGGCGAAGGCCGGGCCTATGAGATCGAGGGGGTGGGCTTCGCCGGCGGCAAGGGGTTCGTCGGCGGCTTCGGCCGCTACATGCTGAGCCCGTTCGGCGAGCAGTCGATCAAGACCTTCGTGGGCGAGGCGGTCGAGGACGCCAACGCCATCGACACTTCGATCCGCACCCTGCGCACCGAACGCTCGGTGGTGCTGCTGCATTATGCGCCGGTGGTGGAGACGGTGATGGGCGAGCCGCCGGAGATCCACGCCTTTCTGGGCTCCTCGCGCCTGGCCGAGACCATCGACCGCTACGACAACGTCAAGCTGGTGGTCCACGGCCACGCCCACCGCGGCGCGCACGAGGGACGGACCAACAAGGGGGTGCCGGTCTACAACGTCGCCCTGCCGGTGCTCCGGACCCTGGGCGAGACTCCCTACCGCGTGTTCGAGATCTAGCCGGCGAAGAGGATCCATAGGCCGGTGGCGGCGAAGCCGGCCGCCGCCGCGAGGCGGATCCACTTCAGCGGCAGGCGCCGGGCCGCCGTCTCGCCCAGCAGCACGGCCGGGCCGTTGACCAGCATCATGCCCAGGGTCGATCCCGCGACCACGGCCGGCAGGTCCTCGAACCGCGCGGCCAGCATGGCGGTGGCGACCTGGGTCTTGTCGCCCATCTCGATCAGGAAAAAGGCCGAGGCGGTGGTCCAGAAGATGGCCCAGAAGCCGCGCTGGACGTCCGCCGACTGTTCTTCAAGCGTGTCGGGGATCAGCGCCCAGCCGGCGAAGCCCAGAAAGGCGACCCCGACGATCCACCGCATCCACTCGCCCTGGATGAACTGGGCCAGCACCGTGCCGGCCAGCGCCGCGAACGCGTGGTTCAGCAGCGTCGCCGCGAGGATGCCCAGGATGATGGGCGCGGGCCGCCGCCAGGTCGCCGCCATGACGATCGACAGCAACATGGTCTTGTCCCCGATCTCCGCGATGGAGACCAGGCCGGTCGAGATCAGAAAGGCCTCCAAAAGCCGTTCTCGTTTGCGCGGGGATCCTCGGCGGACGGACCTGTGGCGTTCGCAGCCGGGCCCCGCGTGGATGCACCCTGCGAAAGCCAACGGTCTTGCCGTGCCGGAGGGGGCGCTGGGCTCCTCCGGCGTCTTGCGCCATTCCCTCCGGGCGAAGGGAAAGTGTGTTGACGCGAGCCCCGCATGATCGGCGCGGGCGGCTACTCCCCGATGACGAGCGGCGCTTTACGCCCGGCGGTCGCCGGGACGCAAGCGGAAACGACTCGCAGGTCTTCAGATGGCGGCGGGGGTGGGCGCGTCCTGAAGCGGGGCGCGGCGCGCCTGCTGGAACCGCTCCACCGCATAGGCGACCAGCCACAGCGCCATGGCCCAGGCCGCGCCGACGCTCCAGCCGGCCAGGACGTCGGAGGCCCAGTGCGCGCCCAGATAGACCCGCGTCGCCCCGACCAGCAGCGCCATGATCACCGACACCACCAGGACGAAGATCTTGAACCGACGGCGCGGAAAGGCGCGCGTCAGCATGACCCCCAGCGTCAGATAGAAGACGGTGGACAGGAGCGCATGGCCCGACGGGAAGCTGGCGTTGATCGTCTCCACCGCCTGGACGATCTCGGGCGGACGCTCGCGCTCGAACACCGCCTTCAGCCCCTCCGACAGGGCGACGCCGCCGGCCAGCCCCACGATCAGCAGCATTGAGGACAGCCATTTGCGCTGAGTCAGCAGAAACACCACCGCGATGGTGGCGAACAGCCCCAAGACCGAGATGCCGCCCAGGGAGGTGATGTCCGACGCCGCCTCCTTCAGCCACCAGGGACCCCATGGCCGGGAGGGATCGTCGGCGTAGGGCCGCATCATCGTCAGGATGCGGCCGTCCAGCGCCTGACCGTCCGCCTCGGTCATGTCGTCGGCAAGCTCCACGAAGGCCATAATGCCCAGCGCGATCACCGCCATGGCGCCCAGAACGGCGAACTCGGTGCGGGCCAGACGCACGGCGCGGGTGAAAAAGGGTCTGAGGGCGGACGAAGTCATGGACTGCCGAACGGCCACGCTCGCTGCATCGTTCCTCCACGGGAAAAACGCCGCCTGTGGGCGGTCCTGTGCAAAGCGGATGAAGATCAGGGATTCCGGCGTCCGCCCGGCGCCGAATCGAGCGCGGCGCGCCCTTGGTCGGCTTGTCGAGCCCGTCCGATAAAAAAATGGATGTTGAGGGACGAGGAACCAGGTGATTTAGTCTCTCTTAAGCAAACCGGACACAACATCTGGTAGCTCAGGCACGCGATAGGGATCGATATGGCTGACGGCGAAGCACTCATGACGGCCAACTTCGCAGGTTCGGAGCCGGTCAAGACGCCGTTTCGGCCGCAGCTGGCGGCGGTGGAGGCGGGCGTGCGCATCGACCGCTCGCGCGATTCGCTGCTGACCGACTTCGGCAAGAAGACGCTGGAGGACCGCTATCTGCTGGCCGGCGAAAGCTACCAGGACATGTTCGCGCGGGTGGCCACCGCCTTCTCCGACGACGCCGGCCACGCCCAGCGCGTCTACGACTACATGAGCCGGCTGTGGTTCATGCCGGCCACGCCCGTCCTGTCCAACGGCGGCGCCGACCGCGGCCTGCCGATCTCCTGCTTTCTGAACGCGGTGGGCGACAGCCTGGGCGGCATCCAGAACGTCTGGAACGAGAACGTGGCCTTGGCCTCCAACGGCGGTGGCATCGGCACCTATTGGGGCGGCGTCCGGTCGATCGGCGAAAAGGTCAAGGGCGCGGGCAAGACCTCCGGCATCATCCCCTTCATCCGCGTGATGGACTCGCTGACGCTGGCGATCAGCCAGGGTTCGCTGCGGCGGGGCTCGGCGGCGGTCTACCTGGACGTCTTCCACCCGGAGATCGAGGAGTTCCTGGAGATCCGCAAGCCGTCGGGCGACTTCAACCGCAAGTCCCTGAACCTGCACCACGGCATCAACATCACCGACGAGTTCATGGAGGCGGTGAAGACCGGCGCGACCTTTGATCTGAAGTCGCCCAAGAGCGGCGAGGTCAGAAAGACCGTGGACGCCCGCAGCCTGTGGACCAAGATCCTCGAGATCCGGATGCAGACGGGCGAGCCCTATCTGATCTTCTCCGACACGGTGAACCGCCAGATGGCGCCGCACCAGAAGGCGCTGGGCCTCAAGGTCAAGCAGTCCAACCTGTGCGCCGAGATCATGCTGCACACGGGCAAGGACCACCTAGGCGTCGACCGGACCGCCGTCTGCTGCCTGTCGTCGGTCAACGCCGAGACGTTCCTGGAATGGCGCAAGGAGCCTCGCTTCATCGAGGACGTGATGCGCTTCCTCGACAATGTGCTGGAGGACTTCATCCAGCGCGCGCCGCCGGCCATGGCCGACGCCGTCTATTCGGCCAGGCGCGAGCGCTCGGTCGGTCTGGGGCTGATGGGCTTCCACTCCTTCCTTCAGGCGCAGGGCGTGGCGTTCGAATCCGCGATGGCCAAGTCGTGGAACATGCGGCTGTTCAAGCACCTGCGCCGCGAGGCCGACAAGGCCAGCCGCCTGCTGGCCGAGGAAAAGGGACCCTGCCTGGACGCCGCCGACCAGGGCGTGATGGAGCGGTTCAGCCACAAGCTGGCCATCGCCCCGACCGCCTCCATCTCGATCATCTGCGGCGGCACGAGCGCCGGCATCGAGCCGATCCCGGCCAACATCTATACCCACAAGACCCTGTCGGGCTCGTTCGCGGTCAAGAACCCCTATCTGGAGCGACTGCTCGAGCAGAAGGGCATCAACACCGAGGCCGTGTGGAACACCATCCTGGAGAAGGAAGGCTCGGTCCAGCACATCGACGAACTCGACGAGGACCAGAAGGGCGTGTTCAAGACCGCCTTTGAGCTGGACCAGCGCTGGCTGATCGAACTGGCCGCCGATCGCGCGCCGGAAATCTGCCAGGCCCAATCGCTGAACCTGTTCATCCCTGGCGACGTCAACAAGTGGGACCTGCACATGCTGCACTGGTCGGCGTGGGAGCGGGGCGTGAAGTCGCTCTACTATCTGCGCTCCAAGTCGGTGCAGCGCGCCGCCTTCGCCGGCGCCGAGGACAAAAAGGAAGACGAGATCGATCCGAACCAGCCGGACCTCTTCTCCATGCCCAAGACAGACTACGACGAGTGCCTCGCCTGCCAATAGGCGGCTGACGCAGGAACTCCTCGCCAAGCTTCAGCGTTCGATGCTCGAATGTGTCGCGAAGTTGGCGATTGGCTCCGGCGGCCTTGTGGTGCAGGGTGGGTCGTCGGCGACTTGAGGGGGTCGTATGCGTCTGAGGGCTTGGATCGCGGGTTGCGGGGGCGTGCTGGTCGGCGCGGCCGCCGGCCTGTCACCGGCCGAGGCTCAGACCTGGGCGCCTCACGCTTGGAACGACGCGGCTTCGGATACGATCAAGCTGGACGCCCAGGCGCCGTTCACGGCCCGCGCCGACGCCGCCTTCGGACCCGCGGTCGAGCTCGCGGCCGACTTCAAGCCCGCACAGGGCGCGGCGGCCACGGACCGGCGCGACGTGTGGCTCGAGCATGATGGCTTCACCGATCGCGTCAGCCTCAGCACCAGCGGACGCCTGCGCCGCGCCGACGGCGCCCCCTTGCCGGCGACCCTGCTGGACGAGGCCGAGCTTGATCCGACCGACTACGATGTCCGCTATGTGCGCGGCTGGTCGGGCGCGCGAACCCGCACCGCCTCCGGCCTCGAGGTCAGCCTGACGCCCCACGCCGGCTTCGGCGTCGGCAGCCGGGGCGGCTCGGCGGAGGCGGGCGCCACCCTGCGCGTGGGCTCGGGCCTGAAGAAGCTGATGCCCGACGGCGACGAGGTGTTCGGCGAACGCTCGCGCTGGTTCGTCTACGCCGCCGGCTCGGGCCGCGCGGTCGGCTACAACTTCGCCCGCACGCGCGACGGCGACTACGCCCGCTCGGGATACAGCCGCGACGAGGGCGCATTTCTGGGCGACGCCTCCATCGGCGTGGCCTATCGCCGGGGCGCGATGCAGGGCTCGCTCGGCGTCGTCTATCGCGAGATCGAGACCGAGGGCGTCAACTTCGGCCCCGACGTTGACACCGACGTGGACGAGGGCCTGATCGCCTTCCAGTTCTCGATCAAGGCCAACTGACAGGTCAGGGCGCGGTCAGGGCCACGCCCTCTCGCCGCCGGTCCGCGCCGCCGTCCCAGCGTCCATTGCGCCAGATCGCGCCGTGCAGGCCCGAGGTCTCTGACGCATTGGGCCGCAAGCTCATGCCGGCTTGGGCCAGCGCCTCCCGCGTCGCCGCGTCGAAACCGGCGGTGTCTGCCCCAATGGTCTCTGCGCGCACCACCAGGTTGGGCAGGTCGATCGCCTCCTGCATCGTCAGGCCCCAGTCCAGCACGCCGATCAGCGCCTTCAGATTATAGGCCAGGATGCTGGAGCCGCCGGGCGACCCCAGCGCGCCGACCAGCTGTCCCTCACGGTCCAGGATCAGGATCGGGCTCATCGAGGACCGGGGCCGCTTGCCCGCCGCCACCGCATTGGCCGCCGGCGCGCCATCCGCCTCCGTCGGCGAAAAGGAGAAGTCGGTCAGCTGATTGTTCAGGAAGAAGCCATGGGTCATGCGGCCGGAGCCGAACACGCTCTCGACCGTCGTTGTCATGCTGACGGCATTGCCTTCGGCGCCGACGATTACGAAGTGAGAGGTGCCGGCCGGCTCAAGCGTCCTGTCCGCACCCGCGGGCGCGCTGCCCGTCGGGCGCCCCGCATCGACCGGTCCATTGACCTGCGGGACCAGGGCGGCGCGCGCCGTGACATAGTCTTCGGCCAACAAACCGGCGAGCGGCACGCCCACGAAGTCGGCGTCGCCGATGTAGCGATCCCGGTCGGCGTACATCAGTCGCTGCAGCCGCCCGAATGCGACCCAGGCCTCGGGGCTTTGCGGCCCCCGGGTCAAATCCGGCGTCCGCTCGGCCATGGCCAGCATTTGCAGGATCGACACCCCGCTCGACGGCGGCGGCGGCGCGCAGACGACATACAGACGATAGGGCCGACACACGGCGTCGCGCTTCAGCGGTCGATATGCGGCGATGTCGGCCGCCGTCAGCGCGCCGGGGCGCGGCGCCTCCCGCGTCCTGGCGGCGATGTCGCGTGCGATCTCCCCCTGGTAGAAGGCCGAGGGTCCCTCGGCGGCGAGCCGGTCCAGCGTCGCGGCGTAGTCTGGATTGCGCAGGCGGTCGCCCGCCTGATAGCGCCCCCCGTCCGGGCGGGTGAAGTAGCGGATCACGTCCGCAGCGCCCGCTTCCGGAACCTGCGCCGAAGTCGAGGCGATCATGCCGGCCAGACGCGGGCTGACCACGAAACCGTCGCTGGCCAGCGCGCGCGCGTCGCCGAACAGGTCGCGCCACGCCAGCTTGCCGTGCTCGCCCTGCGCCATCGCCAGCATGGCCACCACGCCGGGCGCGCCGGTCGAGCGACCCGACAGCACCGCATCGCGGAAAGCCAGAGGGCGGCCATTCTCCTGAAACAGCTCCGGCGTCGCCGCGGCCGGCGCCGTCTCGCGCCCGTCGTAAGCCTCGACCGCGCCGGTCTCGGCGTCATAGACCATCATGAAGGCGCCGCCGCCCAGGCCCGACGACTGCGGCTCGACCAGCCCCAGCACCGCTTGCACGGCCACGGCTGCATCCACGGCCGATCCGCCGCGCCGCAGCACCGCCATGCCCGCCTCCGCCGCCAACGGATTGGCGGCCGCCACGAACGGTCCGCGCGCCGGTTGCTCCGCCGCCACGCTGAACGCAGCGGCGGACGAGGCGGGATGCGCCGGCGTCTGGCAGGCGGCCAGCACGATCGGCGTCAGCAGGACAGCGAGAAGGCGGCGAAACGGTCCCATGGCGAACCTTTGGGCGGACAAACGGGGGAGAGACCCGGACGTAACCCCGGCCTGGCGACGCGCCAAGCGTCAACCGCCGCCGAGCGCCAGATAATCTTCGCCCGCCCGCTTGCGCCTCGCCCCGCCAGCCGCTACACACCCGCCCTCGCCGCCAAGGCATGCGCACCCGTAGCTCAGCTGGATAGAGCACCAGACTACGAATCTGGGGGTCAGGAGTTCGAATCTCTTCGGGTGCGCCACTTTCCTCCGCTGGTCCGACAGCGTGAGATGATCCGAAAACATCATTGAGTGGCGGGGTCCTGGCGGCAGCCGGGCCTTATTCGCTCATCTCGGGAACGACCAATGAGAAAGGCGGCGCCGGATCGCTCCGACGCCGCCTTCTCGTTCGTCCATGTACGCGCCCCTTAGAAGCGGTAGGCGACGCCGACGCGCAGGTTGCGACCCGGAAGCGGTGCGATGTCCTTGAGGAAGGACGCGTGCTCGCGCGCCTCCTCGTCTGTCAGGTTGCGCGCCTCGGCGAAGACGGTGACGTTCCGATCGGAGAACGGCCGCACCGCCGCCGCCAGGTTCAGCAGGGTGTAGCTGTCGGTCGGCAGCTCGAATTCGTTGGCGATCCGGTCCTGCTCGGCCACATGGCGCACCTCGACGCTGGCGTCGTAGCGGGCGGTGGTCCAGGCCAGGCGGCCCGTCGCCGACCACGGCGGGATGCGGGCGGCGGGACCCAGGTCGGTGTCGGCGCGGACATAGTCGGCCGCGCCCTCCAGCGACAGCTTGCGATCGCCGTCCTCCCACAGGGCGTAGGCGCCCTCGACTTCGAAGCCGTAGAACTGCGCGTCCGTCTGCACGAACTGGTAGACCGGGAACAGCTCGTCCTCTTCCTCGAACAGGAACTCCTCCCCGGTCGGCCGCTCGTCGATGAAGCCGTCGTACCAGGAATGATAGAGGTGCAGGTCGCCCGAGAAACGGCCGCGGTCGTAGTGGGCCGTGCCCTCGAGCGTCGTGACCTTTTCGGTGTCCAGGTCGATGTCGCCGGTCTCATAAGCGGCGGTGGCGATGTGGACGCCGTCGGCGAACAGCTCGACCTCGCTGGGTGCGCGCTGGTTGTGCGCGAGGCTGAGGCCCAGGAACAGGCCGGGCGCGGGGCGCAGGAAGCCGGCGACCGAGCCGGACCAGTTGTCGAACTCGCGCTCGACCTCGGCGTCCTCGCCCAGCGGCACGGCGTTCAATGTGCGGCGGTCATAGCGCAGGCCGCCTTCGAAACCGTGGTTGCCCAGATCGAGGCGCTGAACCGTATAGACGCCGATCTCCTCGATGCCGACGGTGGGCACGAAGGCTTCCTCGCCGATGGCTTCGAAGTCGCGCGAAAGGGCCTGGACGCCGACGGCGCCGTTCCATCCGCCGCGCGCCCGCTGGACCAGGTCGGCGCGACCTTCCCAACCGTCCGAGTTGAACACGGTGCCCGGCTCGCCCACGTCCTCGAACTCGGTGTGGGTGTAGTCGGCATGGCCGTAGGACCCGCGCAGGGCCGAGAACGGACCCTGATCGAAGCGGTATTCGCCGCGTGCGTCCCAGCGTTCCTGGTTCAGCTTGATGAAGACGCTCTCCTCGGCGACCACGCCATACTCGCTGTCGGTCTCCTTGTAGGACAGGCCGGCGAAGCCCTTGTCGCCGATATAGGCGCCGCCGACGCCCCAGGCCTCCAGGTCGGTGTAGCTGTTCGGCTGAGTATCGCCGCCCTCGCGTTCGATCCCTTCCGCATCGGCCAGGCGCTGAGAGATGGAGGGCGAGGGAATCTCGTAGTCGTCTGTCCGACGCTTCACCGCATCGATGTTGAAGGCGAAGGCGCCGCCGCCCACGGTGACGCGGCCAAAACCGCCGCGGCCGTCGTCGACGCTGGACACCTGGCCCGAGACCACGCCGTCGATCCCCCCTTCGGGGATCTCGGTAGGGATGCGGCCGTCCAGCACATTAACCACGCCGCCGATGGCCGAGCCGCCATAGACCAGGGTGGAGGGCCCGCGGATGATCTCGATGCGGTTGGCCTCGGCCGGGTCGGTCGCCACCGCATGGTCGGGCGACACGGACGAGGCGTCGATCAGGCCGATGCCGTTCGTCAGCACCTGCACGCGCGGGCCGCTGAGCCCCCGGATCACGGGACGGCTGGCGCCGGGTGCAAAGTCGGTGGAGCGCACGCCCGGGCGGCCGTTCAGCAGGTCGCCCAGCGACGCGGACGGCGCGGTCGCCAGCGTCTGCTCATCCAGCACGTCCGTGGCGATCACCGCGGCGCGCTGGCTGACGCCATAAGGCGCGCCGGTGACGATGACGTCCTCCAGGGTCGTGCTGTCGGACGGGGAGGCCGAGGGCTGGACGGACTGCGCCAAAGCCGGCGCGGCGAGGACGGACCAGGCGGCGGCGGTGAGCAGGACATGACGGGAAGGGGATCGGACGTGCATCGAGACCTCGTACAAACGCGCATTCAGCGTTACGAAATATCATCTCGTCTGGTCAAGACGGAAGGTGTCTTCCAGGGCGGCGCAGCAATCAGGCCTCGACAAAGATCGTCCGGCGCCGCAACCGCTGCGGCGGCTCGACGGTTGGTGTTCGTTGGGTGAGAAGGATCAGCAATGACGCAGACGGTTCTGGTGGCGGGCGGCGCCGGCTATGTCGGGTCGCACGTGTGCCTGGCGCTGTCGCAGGCCGGATTCCGGCCCGTCGTCTACGACAACCTGTCGAATGGTCATGCCGCCTTTGTGCAGTGGGGCGAGCTGGAGCAGGGCGACATCGGCGACGCGGCGCGTCTGGATCAGGTGATCGCGCGCCATCGGCCGATCGCGGTGCTGCACTTCGCGGCCCTGATCGAGGTGGGCGAGTCCGTGAAGGAGCCGGGTCGCTTCTACCAGAACAACGTGGCCGGCGCGATCACCCTGATCGAGGCGGCGCGGCGGGGCGGCGTCGAAGCCATGGTGTTTTCCTCGACCTGCGCGACCTATGGCGATCCGGTGCGGCTGCCGATGGACGAGGCCCACCCGCAGGCGCCGCTGAACCCCTATGGCCGCTCCAAGCTGATGATCGAGCAGGCGCTGGCCGACTATTCGACCTATGCCGGCTTCCGCTCTGTGTCGTTGCGCTATTTCAACGCGGCGGGCGCGGACGAGGAGGGGCGGATCGGCGAGCGCCACCATCCGGAAACCCACGCCATTCCGCTGGCGGTGCAGACGGCGCTGGGCGTGCGTCAGGGCTTCAAGCTGTTCGGCGACGACTATGACACCCGCGACGGCACGGCAGTGCGCGACTACATCCACGTGATGGACCTCGCCGACGCCCATGTGCGGGCGCTGCGCTATCTGCTGGACGGGGGCGAGACCACGGCGATCAACCTCGGCACCGGCACGGGCACCACGGTGAAGGAACTGGTCGAAACCATCCGGCGCACGACCAACCGGGCCTTCCCGGTCGAGGTGGTGGAGCGCAGGCCTGGGGACGCTCCATGCCTGGTGGCCAACAATACCCGGGCGCGCGAGGTGCTGGGCTGGACGCCGACGCGAACGCTGGACGACATCGTGCGCACCGCCTGGCGCTGGCACGCCGCCGAGATCGAGCGCGCCACGCCGGAGCTTGTTTGACGCCCTAGTGCTGGTTTTCCGGCAGGCGGACGATCAGGCCGTCCAGGGCGTCCGATATCCGGATCTGACACGAGAGGCGTGAGTTCGGCTCAACCTCTTCGGCGAAGTCGAGCATGGACTCCTCCATGGCCGAGGGCTTGCCTGTCGCCTCGCGCCAGGCTTCGTCGACATAGACATGGCACGTGGCGCAGGCGCAGGCGCCGCCGCAATCCGCGTCGATCCCCGGCACATTGTTGCGGATGGCGCCTTCCATGACCGAGAGGCCGGGCTTCACCTCGACCGCATGCTCGGTTCCGTCGTGCTCGATGTAGGTGATCTTGGCCATCAGCCCTCAAGCAGCGAAAGCGGTAGCGAGAAAAATCATCAAGCCGCCTGCTTCTTGCGGCCGGGCGCGACCATCAGCTTCTTGGTCTCGGCGATGGCCTTGGCCGGGTTCAGCCCCTTGGGGCAGACCTGGGCGCAGTTCATGATGGTATGGCAGCGGTACAGCTTGAACGGGTCTTCCAGATCGTCGAGCCGCTTCTGCGTGGCGTCGTCGCGGCTGTCCGAAATCCAGCGATAGGACTGCAGCAGCGCGGCTGGGCCCAGATATTCTTCCTGGTTCCACCAGTAGCTGGGGCAGGAGGTCGAGCAGCAGGCGCACAGGATGCACTCGTACAGGCCATCCAGCTTCTCGCGCTCGGCCGGCGTCTGCAGCCGCTCGGTTTCGGGATCGGCCACATCGGACTGAAGATAGGGCTGGATGGAATCGTACTGGGCGTAGAACAGCGACAGATCCGTCACCAGGTCCTTGACCACCGGCTGGTGGGGCAGGGGGGCGATGGAGATGTTGTGGCTGCTGCACTCGTCCCAGCCCTTGGTGCAGGCCAGGGTGTTGCGCCCGTCGATGTTCATCGAGCAGGAGCCGCAGATGCCCTCGCGGCACGAGCGGCGGAAGGCCAGCGTCGGGTCGATGCTGTTCTTGATGTGGATCAGGGCGTCCAGCAGCATCGGGCCGTGGTCGTCCGACGACACCTCATAGACGTCCCAGCGCGGATCGGCGTCCACCTCGGGGTCGTAGCGGTAGACCTTGTAGGTCTTGACGTTCTTGGCGCCGGACGGGGCCTTGTAGACCTTGCCCTTGGACGGCTTGGAGCCTTTGGGGAGGGAAAGCTGGACCATTATCAGTAAACCCGGGCCTTGGGCTCGATGTACGAGACCTCGTCGGACATGGTGTAGTTGTGCACCGGACGATAGTCGATCTGGACGCCTTCGCCCGGCCGCTTCCAGGCCAGGGTGTGCTTCATCCAGTTGACGTCGTCGCGATTGGGATAGTCCTCGCGGGCGTGGGCGCCGCGCGATTCCGTGCGGTTAAGGCCGCCCTCGATGGTGACCAGCGCCTGGGCGATCAGGTTGTCGTATTCCATCGTCTCGACCAGATCGGTGTTCCAGATCAGGCCGCGATCGGTGGTCTTGATGTCGGCGCCGGCCGCGTCGATGGCGCGCAGCTTGTCGACGCCCCCTTTCAGGGTCTCGCCGGTGCGGAACACCGCCGCGTCGGCCTGCATGGCGCGCTGCATCTGGATGCGAAGCTCGGACGTCGGCGTCGAGCCGTTGGCGTTCCGGAAACGATCCAGGCGCGCGATGTGGGCGTCGGTCTGGGACTTGGAGGCGGAGGGCACGGCCGAGGCCTTGTCCACCACCTCGCCGCAGCGCAGGCCGACGGCGCGGCCGAACACCACCAGGTCGGTCAGGGAGTTGGAACCCAGGCGGTTCGCGCCATGCACCGACACGCAGGCCGCCTCGCCGACAGCCATCAGGCCGGGCACCACGCTGTCCGGGTTGCCGTCGCGCAGCGTCAGCACCTCGCCGTGATAGTTCGTGGGGATGCCGCCCATGTTGTAGTGGACGGTCGGCAGGACCGGGATCGGCTCCTTGGTCACATCGACGCCGGCGAAGATCTTGGCCGACTCGGAGATGCCGGGCAGGCGCTGGTGCAGGATCTTTGGATCGAGGTGGTCCAGGTGCAGGAAGATGTGGTCCTTGTTCGGACCCACGCCGCGGCCTTCGCGGATTTCGATGGTCATGGAGCGGCTGACCATGTCGCGCGGAGCCAGGTCCTTCACGGTCGGCGCATAGCGCTCCATGAAGCGCTCGCCCTCGGAGTTGGTCAGATAGCCGCCCTCGCCGCGCGCGCCTTCCGTGATCAGGCAGCCGGCGCCGTAGATGCCGGTGGGGTGGAACTGGACGAACTCCATGTCCTGCAGCGGCAAGCCGGCGCGCAGCACCATGGCGTTGCCGTCGCCGGTGCAGGTGTGGGCCGAGGTCGCCGAGAAATAGGCGCGGCCGTAGCCGCCGGTCGCCAGCACCACCATCTTGGCGCGGAACTGGTGAAGCGCGCCCGTGTCGAGCTGAAGCGCCGTCACGCCGGTGCAGGCGCCGTCCTGCATGATCAGGTCCAGCGCGAAATATTCGACGAAGAACTTCACCTCCCGGCGCACCGACTGGCCGTACAGTGTGTGCAGGATGGCGTGGCCGGTGCGGTCGGCGGCGGCGCAGGTGCGCTGCACCGGGCCTTCGCCGAAGTTCCGGGTCATGCCGCCAAAGGCGCGCTGATAGATCTTGCCCTCGTCGGTGCGCGAGAAGGGCACGCCCCAGTGCTCGAGCTCGTAGACCGCCTTGGGGGCGTTACGCACCAGGTATTCGATGGCGTCCTGATCGCCCAGCCAGTCCGACCCCTTGACGGTGTCGTACATGTGCCACTGCCAGCTGTCCTCGCCCATGTTGCCGAGCGAGGCGGAGATGCCGCCCTGCGCCGCCACGGTGTGGGAGCGGGTCGGAAACACCTTGGTGACGCAGGCGACCTTGAGGCCCTGCTGGGCGGCGCCCAGGGCGGCTCGCAGGCCCGACCCGCCGGCGCCGACGACGACGACGTCGTATTCGTGGTCGATGAACTCGTAAGCAGCCATACCGAACTCAGGCTCCGAAGCCGGCGGGCAGCGGCGCCGAACCCAGCGCCAGCCGCACGATGAAGAAGACGCTGGCCACCGCCAGCACGACGCAGATCGCCGCGATCAGCCCCAAGAGGGCGCCGCGCGAACCCGGCCGGTGGATGTAGTCGTCGACCACAACCTTCAGGCCCATGTTCATGTGCCAGATGGAGATCAGCAGGGTCGCAGCCAACAGGGTCGCGTTCACCGGGCTGGAGAACCACTCCATCATGCCGTCATAGGTCGCGCCCGACAGCACGGCCGCGCTCCAGAGGCCCCACAGCACCAGCGGGATCAGGATCAGCGAGGACAGGCGCTCGGCCGTCCACTCGCCGGCGCCGTGGCGTTCGGAAACCTTGACGCCCTTTACAAAGGCCTTGGGCTGACGGCTCACAGCGTCACCTTTCCGGAAGCAAACAGATAGGCCCAGAAGCCCAGGGCGATGACGATGGCGACGACCATGCTGACCATCGTCAGGTTGGTGGCGGACTTGGGCGTCAGGCCCGAGCCGGCGTCCCAGATCATGTGGCGAATGCCGGCGGTCAGATGGTAGGCCGCAGCCAGCGTCAGGCCGAACCAGATCAGCAGCCCCAGCGGCGAGCCCATCACCGCGACGAAATCGGCATAGGCGTCGGGCCCGAACGACGCCGCCGCGATCCAGGCGACCACAAACAAGGCGCCGACCGACAGGGCGATCGCCGCGCCTCGGTTCAGGATCGATCCCAGCATGGTCAGGTGAAAGCGCCAGACCTGCAGGTGCGGCGACAGCGGCCGGATGCGTCCGTTCGGCTGCTGGATGAAGCGGCCGGTCTGGTCGTCGCGCGCATCCTTGGGATGGTCGCCGGACACCGGGCTGGAGTCGGTCATGCGAATAGTTCTCAAAAGCGAGTGAATTCAATCGCCGGGAGGGTTGCGATGGCTTTAGTGTCGCAGGGCCGGAGGGTCAACGCGGCGAGGGCAACAGAGGCCGCCATGGCGAGGCCGCTATCGTTGGCCTAGGTAGCGGCATGGACGCCATTTCCCAGCGCCTGCGCGCGCGCCACCCGCAGAAGATCGACCTGTCGCTGGAGCGGATGCGCCGTCTGTGCGCCGCGCTAGGCGATCCGCAGAACCGTCTGCCGCCGGTGATCCATGTGGCCGGAACCAACGGCAAGGGGTCCACCGTCGCGCTTATCCGCGCCATCGCCGAGGCGGCGGGCCTGCGCGTCCACGCCTACACCTCGCCGCACCTCGTGCGGTTCAACGAGCGCATTCGCCTGGCTGGCCGGCTGATCAACGATGCGACGCTGAACGCGGTTCTGGACCGGGTCGAGGCCGTCGCCGGCGAAGCCACCGTGTTCGAAAGCACCACCGCCGCTGCATTCGTCGCCATGGCCGAGACGCCGGCGGACCTGGCGATCATCGAGGTGGGACTGGGCGGAACGTTGGATGCGACCAACGTCATCGAACGCCCCCTGCTCAGCGTCATCACGCCCGTAGACCTCGACCACGCCGAGTTCCTGGGGACCGATCTGGCGGCAATCGCGCGGGAAAAGGCGGGCGTGCTGAAGCCAGGCGCGCCGGCGGTGATCGCGCGCCAGAGCGAAGCCGCCATGATCGAGATCGAACGCGCCGCATCAAACGTCCAGGCGCGCCTCGCCGTGATGGGCGTGGACTTCGACGCCTGGGCGGAACGCGGTGGAGTGGCGTTCCAGAATGGCGAGTGTTTTCTCGACCTGCCCGCATCGGCGCTGGCGGGCGCGCACCAGATCGACAACGCGGGCGTGGCCATCGCGGCGGCGCTGGAGTTGGACCTGCCTGAAGCCGCGATCGTGCAGGGCTTGCAGGCGGTGCGCTGGCCCGCCCGACTGCAGCGGCTGACGGCCGGTCCCTATGCCGAGGCGGCGCGAGACGCGGACGCCGAGCTGTGGCTGGACGGCGGTCACAATCCCCACGCGGCGCGGGCGCTGGCCGCGTTTCTGGCCGAACGCCAGGCGCGCGCGCCGCGACCGTTGGCGCTGATCTGCGGCATGTTGGGGAACAAGGACGCCGGCGGCTTCTTCGAGGCGCTAAGGGCGACGGGCGCCGCCGTCTTCACTGTCGGCTTCGACGGCGCCGCGGCCGATCCCCAGGCGCTGGCCGCCGTGGCGCGCGGTCATGGTCTGGCGGCGACGCCCGCCGGGTCGGTGACCCAAGCCCTGGACATGGCGCTGCGCTTCGGCGCCGGCCGCGTGGTCATCTGCGGCTCGCTGTACCTGGCGGGCGAGGTGCTGGGCGCCAGCTCCGAGACCTGGCCGACCTGAGACGTCGAACAGGAAAGGGGCGGCCCGTTCCCGAACCGCCCCTCGATCGCTCGATCATTCCCTGTCGCCGAGGGGCGACGGGTCGTCTCAGCTCTCGGCCTTGACGCCGGCCTCCGCCAGCCATTCGACGATCTTGCCCTTGGGCATGGCGCCGACCTTCATCGAGGTCATCTGGCCGTCCTTGAACAGCATCAGGGTCGGAATGCCCTTCACGCCCAGCTTGGACGGCGTCATCGGGCTGTCGTCGATGTTGACCTTGGCCACGGTGACCTGGCCGCCCAGCTCGTCGGCGATCTGCTCCAGCGCCGGGCCGATCTGCTTGCACGGGCCGCACCACTCCGCCCAGAAATCCACCAGTACGGGGGTGGAGGCCTTCAGCACATCGGTCTCGAAGCTGTCGTCGGTGACCTTGACGGTGGCCATGTTCAATCTCTCCATTGTCGCCAGAGGCGCTGGCGCAGATGTGGGCGAGGCCCGGGCGGAAATCAACGCGCGCTTCGCAGCGCCTCAACCATCATCGCCTCTGGGATGGGCATCAGCCGGGGGCCGTCGGTCCAGACCAGCGCCGCCTCGACCGGCCGATCCGGATACAGACCCTTCAGCACCGCCGCATAGACCGCCAGCTGCAGCACATAGGCGGGATCGGCGTCTTCGATCCGATCGGGCGCGGGCCGGTTGGTCTTGTAATCGACGACCAGCACGCGTTCCGGCGTGACCACCAGCCGGTCGATACGGCCCGACACCACCACGCCGGGCGGCAGGTCGGCGGACGCGCCGGTCAGCGCGACCTCGCCGCGTGAGCCGGGCTCGAACACGGGCGCGAAACGGGCGTCGTCCAGCACGCCGAAAGCGGCCTCGATCATCTCTCCACGCTGGGCGTCGTCGAGGTCCGCCTCTCTGGCCAGCATGCGGCGGGCGGCGTCGGCGCGGTCTTCGGGCGCGATCTCGGGCAGGCGATCCAGCAGCCGGTGGATCAGGTCGCCGCGCCGGAACCGGCCGAGGTTGGCGCCCGATTTCGCCAGAGGCGACGGCGCGGGAATGCGGATCGAACCTTCCATCCGCGACGGCGAGGCAAAGCGCGCCGAGGCGTCGGCCGGTGGTGAACGACGCGCCCACTCCGGCACCGACGCGTCTGCGGGCAGGGACGCCGCGCTGGGCGGCCGGATGTCGGGATCGACCCCGAAGCGGCGCACGCCACCCGCGGTCGCGTGCACCTGGCCTCCGAGCAGATCAAACGTCTCTTCGATGACCGACCACCAACTGCCGGCCTCGGGGCCTCGGCTCGAGGCGCGTCCCATGACGATGACGCGGTCGCGCGCCCGCGTCAGGGCGACATAGAGCAGGCGCAGCGTCTCGTCGTCGGTGCGGCTCTGGCGCGCGTCGCGGGCGGCGGCGGACGCCGCGCAGTCGTCCTTCTTGGACCCCGGACACATCAGCCACGCCTCGGCGCCGTCCTCGTCCAGCGCCACCGGCATCAGGCTGGGGCCCTGCGCCTTCGCCTTCATGGTGGTGTCGGGCAGGATCACGACCGGCGCCTCCAAGCCCTTGGCGCCATGCACGGTCATCACCCGCACCTCGCCGCGCGCGCCTTCCAGCTCGCGCTTCACCTCGACGTCGGCGGCTTCCATCAGGGCGACGCAGGTTTCGAGATCGATCCCGCCGCGATCCTCGGCCGCCAGCACCTGGTTCAGCGTCTCGTCGATGGCCTCCTCCGCCTCGCGGCCGAGCCGCGCCAGGATGCGCGCCCGACCCGAACGGCCGGTGTCGTCCACGCGGTTCAGCAGGCCGGAGAAGAAGCCGAACGGATCGCGTGCGCGCTGGTCAATCGCGTCGCGCAACAGGTCGCGCGCGCGTCCCCACTCCGGTCGTTCGTCCGCCCGCTCGCGCAGGTCCCGCCACAACTGGCCCGACGTGCGGCCTTCGCGGCCCGCCAGCGCGTAAAGTCCGTCCTCGTCCACGTCGCAGAAGGGGCTGCGCAGGATGCAGGCCAGAGAGAGGTCGTCGTCCGGGAACAGGGCAAAGCGCGCCAGCGCGATCAGGTCGTCGAAGACGATGTGGCTGGACAGCTTCAGCCGATCAGCGCCGGCCACGGGCACGCCCGCCGTCTTCAGCGCCCGGATCACCTCTTCGAAGGTGGCGTCGCGTCGGCGCACCAGCACCAGGAAGTCGCCATATCCGGCCGGCCGCAAGGTCCGTTTCTTGCGGTCGAAGACGGCGATCCCGCCTTCGACCTGACGCCGGATCTCGTCGGCCAGCGTCATGGCCATACGCTTGCGGGCGCTGGAGGCGGCTTCCTCGTCCACGGCGGCGTCCCAGGCGTCGCGTTCCGGCGCTGGCTCATCCACGAACAGGGGCCACAGTTCGACCGAGCCGTGCTGACCTATGCGCGCAGGCTGATGGCGGGGTATGTCGCCTTCCTTGCCGACCAGGGCGCGGGTGCGTTCAGGCCCCTCGAACACCGCATCGACGAACTGAAGCACCTCCTCGGTGGAACGGTATGAGGTCTCCAGCGGGACCTGCTGGAACACCTCGCCCGCGCCTTCCACCCGTTGCTGGTAGAAGCGGCTTTCCTGCCGCAGACGCTCCGGTCGGGCGCCCTGGAAGGAGTAGATGGACTGCTTCTCGTCGCCCACGGCGAAGACGGTGCGACCCCGCGCGTCGGCGGCGAAGAACTCGCCCGTCAGTGCACGGACGATCTCCCACTGGTCGGGCGCTGTGTCCTGGGCCTCGTCGATCAGGACGTGTTCGACGCCGCCGTCCAGCTTGTACAGCACCCAGGCGGCCGAGGCATTCTTGGTCAACAGCTTGACCGTCCGCGCCACCAGGTCGGAGAAGTCCAGCGCCCCGCGCGCGGCCTTGGCCTGCTCGTAGAGCGCGGCGTGCGCGCGGGCGAGCCTCAGCACCTTGACCGTGTCGTCCGCGACCTTGGCGGCGCGCAGCACATCCCGGGTCGCCAGATATTTGGCCTGAAGCTCGGTCAGCCATCCGACGGCGGCGGGCGGCGCGGACTTGGTGCCCATGCTGGCCCGCCCGTCACCGTCCGCCTTGCAGAAGACGGCCGCGAGCGATGCAAAGGCGGCGTCCGGCAGGGTGACGGCGCGCATCGCGTCGGCGACCTTGCCGTCGGTCTTGGAGCCTGTGGCCATGGCCTCGGCCATGCCGCTCCATTCTCCAGCATCGATGAAACGGATGAAATCGCGCTCGATCTCTTCCGGCGTCTGGTCGGGATCGGCGCCGGTGAGGGCGTGCGGCGAGGGCGCGGCGCCCGCCTCCCAGGCATTGACGTAGGCGGTCAGCGCATCGCGCTTGGCCTCGATCATGGCCAGCAGGGCCTGAAAACGCGGCCAGTCCAGTTCCACGGCGAAATGGCTGTAGGCCGCGCCGACCGGCCCGTCGGCGTCGGCCAGGGCGTAGCGGGCCAGGTCCTCGCGCGCCTGGTGCGACAGCAGCGCGGCCGCCTGGTCCTCCAGCACGACAAAGGCGGGCGACACGCCGGCCTCAAGCGGGAACCGCCTGAGCAGCTTTTCGCAAAAGGCGTGAATGGTCTGGATCTTCAGCCCGCCGGGCGTCTCCAGCGCGCGGGCGAACAGGCGACGCGCCTCCGACAGCTGCGCATCGCTGAGCGCGGCCGGATCGCCGTCGTCCAGCGCGGCCACGGCCTCGGCCAGATCACGGTCGTCCATCACCGCCCAGCCGCCCAGCTGATCGAACAGGCGGGCCTGCATCTCGGCGGCAGCGGCCTTGGTGTAGGTGACGCACAAAATGGCGTCAGGCGCGGCCTTGGCCAGCAGCAGGCGCGCCACCCGGTTCACCAGGGTGGTGGTCTTGCCCGAGCCGGCGTTGGCGGTGACGAACACCGACAGGGCGGGATCGGCGGCGCGGATCTGATGGGCGGCGCTGCTCATTCCGAACCGTCCTCGTCGCCGCCGGCCACGGTCCATTCCCACACGCGGGCCAGATGGTCGTAGTTGCCGCCCTGATTGCCCATGAACTGCGGCGCCGCCCAGGAGACGTAGGGCGTGTTCTCATCATCGAAGCGCGCGATGCGACGCTTCAGGCCTTCCAGCGCGCCGCGCGACAGGTCGGCGGCCTCCAGGCCCTGGCCGCGCACGGCGACCTCACCCGCCACCTTGCGCCCGACCACGCGCACATAGGTCAGCTCGTCCGGCTCGACCGGTCCGTTGGTGTCGGAAAAGCCGCCGTCGGCCAGGATGGCGCCGGTCAGGGTCAGCTGGGGCGAGAAGCCGGTCTTGACCTGCTTCATCGACGGCGCGGCGCCTGTCTTGAAGTCCATCACCGCCGCGCCCGCGCCGGACAGCTCGATGCGGTCGGCGTATGCCTTGAGGGTGAAGGGCCCGGCGGGGGCGTCAAAGGTCATGGCGCCCTGCTGCTCGATCAGCAGGGTCACGCCGCGCTCGCGGCGGCTGCGCTCGAACTCGGCGAGCCAACGCGCGCAGTTGCGCGCCAGCGGCGCCTCGCGCGCCATGGCCGCATCCTCAAAGCCGTGCGCGCCGAGCTGATGCAGCAGGTGATCATGCAACACCGCCTCGCAGTCCTCGGGCAGCTCGTTTGGCCATTCCAGCGTCAACATCTCGATGGCCTTGTGCACCGCATTGCCGCGCGCCAGCGCCTCGGCCGAGGCGCCCGGCCGCTCCATCGTCTCCAGTCTCAGAATGGATTGTGCGTATACGGAGTAAGGGTCGCGCACCCATCGCTCGACGCGCGTGACATAGAGGCTGCGCGGGCGGCGATGCACGGGCGGACGAGGCTGCGGACGCAGGGCGAAGGCAGGCGGACCTGGCGGCGGCGCATCCAGCGCTCGCGTCCAGTCGATGGCGGCCGATGGGCGTTCCAGCGTCACCGGCGTCTTTTCGCTGTTCGCGCCGCGCGTCAGCATCTCCAGTCGCCACAGCCAGCGCGAACGCACGGCCGGCTGACCGCCCCGACGATCGGAATGGACCAGGATGGCCTCGGGCGCGCAGGCGGCCTGGACGAAGTCCTGCGCGGTCTGGCCGAGGCGCCGTTCGGGTGGCGGCAGGCCCAGGCTTTTCCTCATCGGCCGCGACAGGAAGGGGTCGGTCGCCGCGGCTTGCGGCCACACGCCTTCCTCGAGGCCCGCGAGGATCATGCGATCGGCGCGCACCAGCCGCGCCTCGATGGCGCCGAGGATGCGCAGGGACGGATGCGTTGCGCCGCCGGTGCGGACCACCGCGTCGTTCAGCACGCTCCTGATCAGTTCGGCGAAGTCAGTGCGCGACACGGCCCCTACCGGCGCGCCGCCTTCGATCAGGCCCGACAGCGCAGTCGCCGCGCATTCGCCGTCCGGTCCCGCCCACAGGGCCTGACCAGCCAGGGCCTCGGCCAGTCGCGTGAGGGATCGCGCGGCCTCATCCAGCGACGCCTCGGGCGCAAAGGGGCCTTGCGCCTCGGTCGCCAGAGCCTCCAGCCGATCAAGCAGGCGGCCGGCTCCTGTCAGATGCTCGCGCCGCCACTCGGGCGCTCCCCTGCCGCGCCGATCCGGCTCGGCCGCCTCCAGCAGGCGGCGGCGCAGCCTGGCCAGATCGCGCACACGCGGCCCGCGCAGTCCGTACTGCTCCAACGCCTCGACGGCGCGCCGCACGTCGACGCCATCCAGATCGAACCGAACCAGCGGATGCTTAATCAGGCCCAGCAGAACATGCGGCTCCAGCGGATCGGCGATGAGGCGAGCACACAGGTCAATCAGCACCCCCGCCGGCATGCGCGACAGCGGCCGCCCTGCGGAAGAGTCCGGGACCACGCCCCAACGCTCAAGCCGCGCCTCGACCCGACGGCCCAGCGCCTGATCGGGGGTGACCAGCGCGCAAGTGCGGGGCGATCCATCGGCGTTCGGCGTCTCCAGCGTTTCGCGCATCAGCAGGGCGATAGAGGCGGCGGCCTCTTCCTCGGTGCGCAGGGTCAGGACCGAAAGCCCTTCCAATCCCAGGGCGATGGGGTCGGCGGACTGCCTGGCCTCGGCCGCACGGCTGCGGATACGGCCGATCTCGCGGTGCCAGTCGTCGGTGGCGTCGGCGGGGCGCAGGGCTTCGTTCAGCAGCCGCTGGCGCGCCAGACCGCGCGCGCGCGCCGCCGGCGCCGTCGGCGGCTCGAACCAGGGGCGCACGTCGGATCGGGCGAGGTCGTGCCGGTCGAGCAGCCGCTTCAGCGCCCGTTGCGGATGTCCCTCGTTGTTCTCGTCGATCAGGTCCCACACGCGGGCGTCCAGATCGCAGTCGAGCCCCGGAAGCACCACGCAGCCCTGCGGCGCGCGCGCCACCGCACCCAGCACGTCGGCGGCGGCGGGCACGGTGCCGGTCGATCCGGCGGCGATCACCGGTTGGGTGGGCGGGCTCTTGTCCCACGCCTCGGCCAGCCGGCGCAGCAGGGTCGCGCGACGCCACGACGGATCGACCAGGCCCAGCGCCTCCAGACGCTTCGGCCAGGCCTCGACCGCCATGCCCAGGAACTTGGCCGACCGCTCCCAGTGTTCGGCCATCTCTCCGTCCACCAGACGCGCGACGCGGCCGGGATCGGCGACCTCCTCAAGGTTGCAGGAGTCGATGAAGCCGCCCAGGGCGTCGGCCATCTCCAGCGCCCGCAACGGCGTCAGCTCGTGGTCGAAATCCTCGGCGATCATGCGCGCCATCTCGAAGCGTCGCCGCATGGGGGCGATGGCGGGCGGCAGGTCAACGCCCAGGGCGCCCGGCGTGAACGGCGGCTCGTCCTCCTCCAGGTCGCCCAGCGGTCGCACCTGCGGCAGCAGCACCGCACGCCCGTTCGCCTGTCGCGAAAGGGCCGTGGTAAAGGCCCGCGCCGCCCGGCGGTTGGGCAGCAGGATGGTGGCGTCCGACAGCGTCTCGGGCGGCAGTTCGCCCAGCCAGGACAACACGCCCGCCGCCAGGTCCTCCAGGAACGGCCGATGCGCCGGGATGACGTACCAGCGCGGCGCCGGACCGGCGAAGGGATCGAAGCCGCTCATGCCTGCTCGGCAGCGGAGAGACCGCTCAGCCGCGCCTCCGCTTCGTCACGGGCGCCGGGATCGCCGACGTGCATCCAGTCGCCGTCCAACACGCAGCCGAACAGGCGGCCGGCCTTGGCTGACTCGCGCCAGAGCGGGCTTAGCGAGAACGGACCGGCGGGTCCGGCGTCGGCATAGTCGGGTCGGGTGATATGGACGCCCATGTAGGCGAAGGGTGCGCTCGGCGCCTCGCCCCGGAAGGTCAGGCGACCGTCGTCAGCCAGGAAGACATCGCCGTCGCCCTCGAAGCCGATCGAGCCTTCACGCCGGGCGAGCAGCAGCGCCGCGTCCATCCGCTGCGGGTCCCACAGACGCGCGAGGTCGCCGAGCGCATCTCCGCGATCGATCCAGACGCTGTCGATGTTGGCGACAAACACCGGGTCATCGCCGAGCAGCGGCCTTGCCTTCTTCAGGCCGCCGCCGGTCTCCAGCAGCTGAAGCCTTTCGTCGGAGATCGCGATGTTGGGGCGACTGCGACCTTGCAGATGCGCCTCCAGCCGATCGGCGAACCAGTGGACGTTGACCACGGCGCGCTCGACGCCCGCGTCCGCCAGCCGGTCCAGCACATGGTCGATCAGGGCGCGGCCGCCGACCTCCACCAGCGCCTTTGGGCGATCGTCCGTGAGCGGACGCATGCGGGTGCCCAGTCCCGCCGCCAGCACCATGGCGGTCACGGGGGCGCTCACCGACGGAGCCCCGCCGCGACGTGGCGGTCGAACCAGGCGGCGACCGGCTCCAGCCCCGGCTTCTTCAGGTTGGCGTTCAGGTGCGCCCACACGCGCGGCATGAAGCGGGCGTAACGCGGCTTGCCGTCGCGCGCGATCAGTCGGGCGAAGATGCCCAGGATGCGCGCCTCGTTCAGCGCGGCGAGCCCGGCGTAGGTCTGCATGAACAATTGGCGCTCCACCTGCGGCCGCAAGGCGAAATAGCGGTCGAGCGCCAGCTGCTCCAGCTCGGGCGAGACGTCGCGGCGTGCGTCCTGAAGCAGCGAATGCAGATCCCAGCTCGGGTGCGCCCGCACCGCGTCCTGGAAGTCGATCATGCCGACGCGAGCCGCGCCCTCGCGCCCCGCCAGCCAGATCAGGTTCTCGGCGTGATAATCGCGGTGCGCCATCACCGTGGCCCCTTCCGCCCCCTCGCGGACGATCGGCGCCCAGGCGGTGCGCCACTCCGCGATCGCCGCCTCGTCGAAGCCCAGGCGCGGCTCGAGCTTGGGCGCCCACTCCACGAACAGGTCGGCCCCGCCCTGCAGCGCCGTCTCGTCATACGCCAGCAGCGGCCAGTCGCCGGCCGGCCCGCTCAGCGTCTCCGGCGTTAGAGCCTCGTGCAGCCTGGCCAGAGCCTCGACGGCGGCGAGGTAGAGCGGCGCCTCGGCCTCGCCGGCCTCGATCACGCGGGCGAACAGGTCGTCGCCGAAATCCTCGATCACGGCGAGCCCGGCAGGCGCATCCACCGCCATGATCTCAGGCGCCGACAAGCCGGCCGACCGCAGGTGGGCGGCGACGGCGGCAAAGGCCTCGATCCGGCCGGCGGACAGGCGCGCGACGGCGTTCCACCCCCGGGCGTGGCGTTCCCCAGGCGACCAGGCGGAATCGCAGGGCAGGCTCTCGGCGGCGGGCGGCTGATCCATCAGCATCAGGGTCGCGCCCGACGGCAGGCTCAGTCGTTCGTAGCGGCGCGTGGAGGCGTCGCCCGGCAAGGGCGTGCGCACAGCGTCGCCCAGGCCCGATGCGGCCAGGAAGCTGCGGCGCTGTTCCTCGCGGTCAGGAATGGACATGGTCGATCAGCCTTTCCCACCGGCCTGCGCCGGAAATGGTCGCAACGCGGCCTGCGTTGTCTTCCGCGATGACGATCACCAGACGATCGGCGCGTAAGAAGCGCGTCGGATCCTCGCCCAGCCGCTCGGGCCACTCGACAATGGCGCAGCCGTCGTCCAGCGCCTCGTCCAGGCCGATCTCCCACGCCTCTTCCGGCTGGGTCAGGCGATAGAGGTCGAAGTGCGCGACGGGCGGTTCGCTTTCGTAGAATTGCACCAGGGTGAAGGTCGGCGAGGGCACATCCTCGTCCGGCGTGGTCAGCGCCCGGATCAGGCCGCGCGCCAGCGTCGACTTGCCCATGCCGAGCGGTCCGTACAGCAGCACGCTGTCGCCCGCCTCAAGCAAGGGGGCGATGACCCGCCCCAGCCGCGTGGTTGCTTCGGCGTCGGGCAGCACGATCCGGTTCATGCGAACACCGCGTCGGCGTCCGCAGACAGGGTCCGTTCGGTGAACCGCTTCAGGGCGCTTGTCGCCTCGACCGGATCGACCGGCAGCCGCGCCGGCGGGATCGGGTGGCCGGCGGTGACGGTGAACCGCCTGCCCGCCTTGTTCAGCAGTTCGTGGAACAGCGTCACGTCGCGCAGCTCCTGCGAAACCCTGTCGAACAGGTGGAACAGCCGACTGTAAGGACCGGTCACATGCATGGGGATCACCGGCGCATCGAACTTGCGTGACAAGGAGGCGGCGGTGGGCGCCCACTCCGGATCGGTCAGCAGACCGTCCCTATCGACACGCGCCAGGCGGCCGGCGGGAAACATGACGATGCAGCGTTCGGCCTCGAACGCTTCGCGCGCAGCCTGCAGCGTGGCGCGAGTCTTTTCGCGCGTGCGCTTGTTGTGCACCCACTCGACCGGGATCACCGTTTCGGACAGGCGCGGCGAGACCCGCAGGGCGTCGGCGTTGGCGAAGAAGATGGCGTCGGACCGCCGCTCTCGGACCGCATCGTACACCGCGATGCCATCCGCGATGCCGGTGGGATGGTTGCACGCGACGATGCAGCGGCCCTTGGCGGGCAGCCGCTCCAGATGGTTCGCCTCGACCTGGAGCTTCAGCAGGTTCGAGATGTAGCGCAGCGTCTCCTCGCCTGACATCGGCGCGATCGCATCGGCCATGCTGCGCGCCTTGCCGTAGCCGAGCAGCGCATAAAGGCCCGGCTTGACCAGCGGCCAGGCGGCGGATCGTGTCAGGCGCGGCCCACGCTCGGCGATCAGCACATCGACGATGTGCGGCGAGGACCGGATCGGGGCGAAGGCGGACAGCATGGACGCCTGCTTGTCGCCGGTCGCGCGGGCGTGGGCAAGGATCAACTTCCGCCGTTCGGGCGGTGGTGCTAGGCCTTTGCGCCACAGCTCCGGTTGAGGACCTCTTTCATGCGTCACCGCACCCTTTTGTCGGCCGCCTGCGCCGCCATCGCCCTTGTCACGGCCGCGCCGGTTCTGGCCCAGGTTCCGGCGGCGCCCGTCCCAGCGTCGGCCGCGACGCCGGACGCCTTCACCTATCAGGACATGATCTCGGCCAACCGGCTGGGCGATCCGCAGGTATCGTCGGACGGCCGCTGGGTGATCTATTCGGTGACGACCACCGATGTGGCGGCGAACCGGCGCTCGGGCGCGCTGTTCCTGAAGGACCTGTCCTCGGACGCCGAGGCGCGCCGCCTGCCGATCTCGGACCAGGGCGCCAACACCGCGCGCTGGGGCGTGGACGGCCGCATCTACTTCCTGTCAGGCAAGTCGGGCTCCAGCCAGGTCTGGCGCGCCGAGACGGACGGCTCGCGCCCGGTGCAGGTCACGGACCTGCCGCTGGACGTCAACGCCTATCGGCTGAGCCCGCAAGGCGACAAGGTGGCGGTGTCGCTGGCGGTTTATCCGGACGCGGCGGACCTCGGCGCCTCGGTCGCCATGGCCCAGTCGCGCGCCGAGCAGAAGACCACGGCCCAGGTCTATGACCGCATGTTCGTGCGGCACTGGGATACGTGGAACGACCACACCCAGAACCACCTGTTCGTTCAGTCCATCGGCTCGGACGGCCGCGCCGCCGGCTCGCCGGTGTGGGTGACCAAGGGCTTTGACGGCGACACGCCCTCCAAGCCGTTCGGGGACGAGAACGACTTCGTCTTCACGCCGTCAGGCGACGCCCTGGTGTTCTCGGCGCGGCTGGCCGGCCGGACCGAACCGTGGAGCACCAACTTCGACCTGTGGCGCACCAACAGCCTGTCGGGCGATGGAACCTTCACCAATCTGACGGACGCCAACGACGCCTGGGACGCCGGCCCGGTGTTCTCGCCGGATGGCCGCACTCTGGCCTATCGCGCCATGGCCCGGCCTGGCTTCGAGGCCGATCGCTATCAGATCACGCTGATGGACGTGGCGAGCGGCCAGACGCGCGAGATCGCGGCCAACTGGGACCGCTCAGCCGACACGCTGCAATGGTCGCGTGACGGAAACACGCTGTACGCCATCGCCGGCGATGTCGGACGCACCAAGCTGTTCGCCATCGACGCCCGCAACGGCGTGGTGACGCCGGTCACCGGCGACGGCCATGTCTCGGCCTTTGCCCAGACGCCGTCGGGTTTCGTCCTGGCGCAGGACAGCCTGACCCGTCCGAGCGAGCTCTATGTGAAGACCTACCTTGGTCGCGAACTGCCGCGCCGCATCACCAATGTGAACCCGCAGTTGGACGCCAAGAGCTTTGGCGAATTCGAGCAGTTCAGCTTCGCCGGCTGGAACAACGAAACCGTCCACGGCTACGTCATCAAGCCGGTCGGCTATGTCGAGGGTCGCAAATACCCGGTGGCCTTCCTGATCCACGGCGGACCGCAGGGCTCGTTCGGCGACAGCTGGTCCTATCGCTGGAACCCGGAAACCTATGCGGGCGCGGGATATGCGGTGGTGATGATCGATTTCCACGGCTCGACCGGCTATGGCCAAGGCTTCACCGATGCGATCAGCCAGCACTGGGGCGACCGGCCGCTTGAGGACCTGCAGAAGGGCTGGGCCCATGCGCAGCGCCAGTTCTCCTTCCTCGACGGTGAAAACGCCTGTGCGCTCGGCGCCTCCTACGGGGGCTACATGATCAACTGGATCGCGGGCCGGTGGAACGACGCCTTCAAATGCCTGGTCAACCACGACGGCGTCTTTGACACCTTCGGAATGGGCTATTCGACCGAAGAGCTATGGTTCACCGAGTGGGAATACGGCGGCACGCCCTGGGACAAGCCGGAAGGCTACCAGCGCTTCAACCCGGCCAACCACGTCGAGAACTGGAAGACGCCGATGCTGGTGGTGCAGGGCGATCTGGACTTCCGCATCCCGACATCGCAGGGTCTGTCGACCTTCACGGCCCTGCAGCGGCGCGGGATCGACAGCCGGCTGGTGGTGTTTCCCGACGAGAACCACTGGGTGCTGAAGCCCGCCAACAGCCAGCGCTGGCACGACGAGGTGTTCGGCTGGCTGAACAAGCATCTCAGCGCGGCGCGCTGACCGAGATTAGCTGGATGACAAGGGGCGCGGCGATCACCGCGCCTCTTGTTGCGTCAGAGCGAGGCGCGCGTGTTGGCCAGCAGGATCAGCCGCCGATACTCCTGCTCGTTCATGCAGCGGGGCTTGCTCCAGGCCTCGCCCGCGCGCTGGGCGTCCATGACCTCGCGGGCGGTGACGAACACCGGGGCGGAGCCGTGCTCGCGCTGATAGGCGCGGCGAGTGGCGTTGTCAGAGGCGCAGATCATCACCGTCTGCCGACCGGCGGGTTCTGACGCCGCCGTCCGCGTGGGACCTTGGGCTTTCACAGGTGCATGAACAGCAGCGGCCGCTGCGAGCGACAGGGCAAGGGCGGTGAGACGGCGCATCGAAACTCTCCCATGGCCCGCCTTGTCGCGGGTCTTTGCAGCAGAATGCGCCGATCGTTCGGAATGTAAAGGTTTCACGACGTCTGCATGTCAGGCGAATGACATTGCGGCCGTCTGGCTCCAACCGGCCGTTGATGCGTTTGACAGCCTCACGGAGGCGCCGATTTGGCCAATACGCTGAACATAAAGGATATTGGCGGCGACCTTCGGGGCTGGATGTCTCGGACGCCGGATCGACTTCACCGCGGTATGGACTGGGTCAGGGCGAACGATCCCGTCTATGCGGCCGCCCGTCATCCCGGCCGCGCCGAAAAGGCGGCGGCGTCCGTCACCCTGCTGCTGGTCGCGGCTGTGGTGATCTTCCTGATGCTGTTCGACTGGAACTGGCTTCGTGGGCCGATCGGACGTTGGGCGTCTCAGAAGTACGATCGCGAGGTGGCGCTGCGCGGCGACCTGGACGTGAACCTCTTCAGCTGGACCCCGTCTGTGGTGGTCAACGACCTGAAATTCGGCGGCCCGAACTGGGCGCGCGAGCAAGACACCGCCAACGTCGGGCGGATCGAAGCGTCCGTGCGGCTGCGCAAGCTGTTCGCCGGGCAGATCGAAATGCCCCTGCTGTCTTTCACCCGACCGAACGTGGTGCTGATCGCCACCGAGGACGGCAGGAAGAGCTGGGAGCTGGAGCCCGACAAGCCGGACGACGGCGAGGGCATGAAGCTTCCGGTCATCCAGCAGCTGGTGATCACCGACGGCCGTCTCACTGTCGATGAGCAGGGGCGCGACCTGACGCTGAACGCCCAGGTCAACGCGCGCGAGACCGCCAACGACGGCGACGCCGGGTTCCTGCTGGATGGACGCGGCAGCATCAACGGCTCGCCCCTGACGCTGCGGGTTCAGGGCGGTCCTTTTATCAACATCCGGCGTAATCGGCCCTATCAGTTCACGGCGGCGGTGGATGGGGCGGGATCGCGGCTGAGGGCGGACGGGGCCATTACCCGGCCGTTCGATCTGGGTCAGTTCCAGGCGACGCTGAGCCTGCAGGGCCAGAACCTGGCCGACCTCTACCTGCTGACCGGCGTGACCCTGCCGAACACGCCGGCCTATCGTCTTTCGGGCGCCCTGGCGCGCGACGATCGGGTCTGGACTTTCAACGACTTAGATGGACGCGTCGGCGCCTCCGACCTGTCCGGCGACGTCAAGGTCGATGCGGCCGAGCGGCTGCGCGTCGAGGCGCAGCTGACGTCCCGCCGCCTCGACTTGGACGACCTGCTGACCGTGGTCGGCGCCCAGCCGCGCACGTCCGGCGAGAACACCGAAACCACCAGCGGCGCGCCCGGCAAGCTGCTGCCCGACGCCACGCTGCAGGTCGAGCGTCTGCGCACCATGGACGGCTCGCTGAGCTATCGCGCCGCCTCGGTGAAGGCCAACGAGTTCGACGTGCGCGCCGTGCGTCTCGGGGCCGAGCTGGAAGGCGGGGTGCTGAACCTCGATCCGGTCAGCTTCAACTTCAACCGGGGCGAGCTGAACGGCACGGCCAAGATCAACGCCACGCGCGACACCCCCTACAGCGCCATCGACTTCCGCCTGGGCGGCTACCCGCTGGAATCGCTGGTCCCAGCGCGGGGCGGGGTTCAGCCGATCAGCGGGCGCATGCTGGGCCGCGTGCGGCTGGAAGGTCCCGGATCGTCGATCCACCGTTTCGCCGCCGCTTCCAAGGGCTCGCTCAGCGTGGTCGTCCCGCAAGGCCAGATGCGCGAGGCCTTTGCCGAACTGCTGGGGATCAACGCCAGCGCCGGCCTGATCAAGCTGCTGCGGGGCGACCAGGGCCAGACCCAGATTCGCTGCGCTGTGGCCGACTTCAACGTCGCGGGCGGCGTGGCCAGCACCAAGACCTTTGTGATCGACACCGGCGTGGTGCTGGCCAAGGGATCGGGATCGTTCAACCTGGGTCAGGAAACGTTGAACCTGCGCATCGACGGCGACTCCAAGAAGCCGCGCCTGCTGCGCGTGTGGGCGCCGATCACCATTGGCGGCACCTTCACCGCGCCGCGCCCTGGCGTGGACGTGGGCGAAGTGGTCAAGCAGGGCGGACTGGCGGCCATCGTCGGCGCGGTCGCCGCGCCGGTCGCCGCCCTGTTCGCCTTTGTCGATCCGGGTCTTGCCGAGGACGCCAACTGCGGCCAGTTGATCGCCGGCGCCCGTTGATACCGAAAGGACGCACAGCTTGACCCGCAGAGGCTTCTTTGCGCCCGCGATCGGCGCGCTGGCGGCGGCCTGCTCGCCGCTGGCCGTGCTGAACGCCGTCGGCCCGCGCGACGGCGGCGTTCGCCGGGTCGGACGCGACATCGCCTATGGCCCCGATCCTCGCCAAAGGCTGGACGTCTATGCACCCGTCGGCGAGGGGCCATGGCCCGTCCTGGTCTTCTTCTATGGCGGCAGTTGGGATTCAGGTTCCAGGGACGTCTATGGCTGGGCCGCCCAGGCCATCGCCGCGCAAGGCTTTGTCGTGGTCCTGCCCGACTACCGCCTCGTGCCGCAGGTGGTGTTTCCCGCCTTTATCGAGGACGCGGCCGCGGCGACGGCGAAGGCGGGCGAGATCGCCTCGACCTATCGCGGCGATCCGGCGCGCCTGGGCGTGTGCGGCCATTCGGCCGGCGCGCACCTGGCGCTGATGATCGCGTTGGATCGGCGCTACATGGAGGCCGCCGGCCAGCCGCGCCTGATCCGCGCCGCAGCGGGCGTGTCGGGCCCCTACGACTTCCTGCCGTTCGACGTGCCGGCCTCGATCAACGCCTTCGGCCGTGCGCCCGATCCGACGCTGACCCAGCCCGTGACGTTCGTGCGTCCCGACGCCCCGCCGATCTGGCTGGGACACGGAGACGCCGACACGGTGGTCCACCCGAAGGACACGATCATCCTGGACCAGCGCCAGCGCGCCGCCGGCGGACGATCCGAGGCCAAGCTCTACCCCGGCCTCAGCCACACCGACACCCTGGCCAGCTTCTCGCCCCTGTTCCGACGCAAGGCCCCGGTGCTGGCCGACATGGCCGCCTTCTTCCACCGCGAACTCGGCTGACCTCGAGGTTGGCGAAGCCGGGCCAGGCTGCTAGGACGCCGCTCCCGGCGCTCAACACAGCTCCCCGGACAGGTGGCCGAGTGGTTTAAGGCAGCGGTCTTGAAAACCGCCGTAGGTGGAAGCCTACCGTGGGTTCGAATCCCACCCTGTCCGCCAGACCGCCCTCGGCCGTTCACCCACATCACTGTTCTCGGTGCGAAGACCGCGCGTCGCTCATGTCCCCGATACGCTGATCCCATCGTGATTATTGGCGCCTTTCGGGGTGCGGTGCATTTAGGCTGAACCTGTGACGGCTTGGGCGAGGCTGGGCGCTTCCATGCGAGCAGATAATCTGGGCGTCGGAGCCGCACGGGCGACGAACGAGACTTTTGAAGTGGAGGCGGCGATGCCGGACATAATCGATTTGGAGGTCTCGAGACGAAAGGTGCTGATCAGCAGCGCCGGGGGCGCGGCGCTCGGCGCCTTGCCGGCTAAAGCCCAGATGCCGGCCCAGACATCGACTCAAGCGACGGATCGGTCCGTCGGGACGCCGGCCGGCGCCGGAAGCGTCGTGCCCGTCGCGATGGAGGTGAATGGCGCGGCGGTGTCGCTGCAGCTCGACACCCGCACCACCCTGCTGGACGCGCTGCGGGAGCACCTGCGGCTGACCGGAACCAAGAAGGGCTGCGACCACGGCCAGTGCGGCGCCTGCACTGTCCTGGTGAACGGCGAGAGGATCAACGCCTGCCTGTCGCTTGCGGTCATGCACACCGGGGACAAGGTGACCACCATCGAGGGCCTGGGCACGCCGGAGCGGATGCACCCGATGCAGGCCGCCTTCGTCAAACATGACGGCTATCAATGCGGCTACTGCACGCCGGGCCAGATCTGCTCGGCCGTGGCGGTGCTTGAAGAAATCCGCGCCGGCGTCCCCAGTCATGTGCAGGCCGATGTGGCCGGGCGGCCCGAGATGTCGACGGCGGAGATGCGCGAGCGCATGAGCGGCAACATCTGCCGTTGCGGCGCCTATTCCAACATCGCCGACGCCATGGCCGATGTCGCCGGGGTGCGGGCATGAGGGCCTTTACCTACGAACGCGCTCGCACGCCGGCCGAGGCCGCGGCGGCGGTCGCTGGCCGCCCGGGCGCCAAGTTCATCGCGGGCGGCACCAACCTGCTCGATCTGATGAAGCTGGAGATCGAGACGCCGGAGCACCTGGTCGATGTTCAGGATCTAAGGCTGGACCGGATCGAGGATACGGAGGAGGGCGGTCTCAGGATCGGCACGCTGGTGACCAACACCGCGCTCGCCAGCCATCCGCGCGTGCGGCGCGACTATGGCGTACTGACCAAGGCCATTGTCGCCGGCGCATCCGGCCAGCTGCGCAACAAGGCGACCACAGGCGGCAACCTGTTGCAGCGCACGCGGTGTCCGTATTTCTACGACACCGATCAGGCCTGCAACAAACGCGAGCCGGGCACGGGCTGTTCGGCCATCGGCGGCTTTGCTCGTCAGCTCGCCGTGGTCGGCGTCAGCGAGTCCTGCATCGCCACCTATCCCGGCGACATGGCGGTGGCGATGCGGGTGCTGGACGCCGTGGTCGAGACCGTGACGCCGCGCGGCGAGACGCGCAGCCTTGCGATCAGCGAGCTCCACCGCCTGCCCGGCGACGCGCCCCACAAGGACGTCAATCTGGAGCCGGGCGAGCTGATCACGGCGGTGACCCTGCCGCGCCCGATCGGCGGAACGCACAGCTATCACAAGGTGCGGGACCGGTCTTCCTACGCCTTTGCGCTGGTCTCGGTGGCGGCGGTGCTGCAGCCGGACGGAAGCGGACGCGTCGCCTTCGGTGGCGTGGCGCACAAGCCCTGGCGGATGGAGGCGGCGGAAAGCGCGATGCCTGACGGTGCATCGGCCGTGGCCGACCGGGTTTTCGCCGATGCGCGACCCCAGCCCGACAACGCCTTCAAGGTGACCCTGGCCAAGCGCACCCTGGCCGCAGCGATTTCGGAGAGCCGGGCATGAAGTTCGAACAACCCGCCGGCGCCAATCCCATCGACCAGATGAAGGTCGTGGGACGCCCCCATGATCGCATCGACGGGCCGCTGAAGACCACCGGCCGCGCGCTGTACGCCTATGAGCACCGCCAGGGCGTGGAGAACGCCGCCTATGGCTATGTGGTCGGCTCGGCCATCGCCAAGGGGCGTATCCGTTCCATCGACGCCGCCGCCGCGCTCGCCTCGCCGGGCGTGCTGGGCGTCGTCACCGCCGAAACGGCGGGCGAACTGGGCAAGGGGCAGTACAACACCGCCAGGCTGCTGGCGGGGCCGGAGGTGCAGCACTATCACCAGGCGGTGGCCGTGGTCGTGGCCGAGACCTTTGAGCAGGCGCGCGCCGCCGCCGCGAGTCTCAAGGTCGGCTATGCCCGCGCGCAGGGCCGCTTCAGCCTGGAAAACCAGCGCGCATCGGCCAAGGAGCCCGACGGCGGAAACGAGGACAAGACCTCCGGCGATTTCGACACCGCCTTCGCCGGCGCCCCGGTCACCCTGGACGAGGAGTATCACACCCCCGACCAGAGCCACGCGATGATGGAGCCGCACGCCTCCATCGCGCGCTGGAACGGCGACGAGCTGTTTGTCTGGACCTCCAACCAGATGATCGATTGGGGACGCAGCGACCTGGCCGCCACGTTGAAGATGCCCAAGGAGAAGGTGCGCATCTCGTCGCCCTATGTGGGTGGCGGTTTCGGCGGAAAGCTGTTCCTGAGAGCGGACGCGCTGCTTGCCGCCCTGGCCGCGCGCGAGGTGCGCCGACCGGTCAAGGTCGCGCTGCCGCGGCCCTTCATGGGCAACAACACGACCCATCGGCCGGCGACGGCCCAGCGCATCCGCATCGGGGCAGGGCGCGACGGTCGGATCACCGCGCTGTCGCACGAAAGCTGGAGCGGCGACCTGCCGGGCGGCGGACCCGAGACGGCGACGGGCCAGACCCAGCTGCTGTATGGCAGTCCCGCCATCGTCACCCGCCTGCGCCTGGCCGAACTGGACCTGCCGGAGGCCAACGCCATGCGCGCGCCGGGCGAGGCGCCCGGTCTGATGGCGCTCGAGATCGCCATGGACGAAATGGCCGAAAAGCTGGGCATGGACCCGGTCGCCTTTCGAGTCGTCAACGACACCCAGGTCGATCCGATGAAGCCCGAGCGGCCCTTCTCCCAGCGCCAGCTGGTGCGGTGCCTCGAGGAAGGGGCCGAGCGGTTCGGCTGGAGCCGCCGCGCGGCGCCGGGCTCAACGCAGGATGGCCGTTGGCTGGTCGGCATGGGCGTGGCCGCCGCCTTTCGCAACAACATGAACATGAAGTCCGCTGCCCGCGTGCGCCTGAGCTCGGACGGGCGGGTCACGGTTGAAACCGACATGACCGACATCGGCACCGGCAGCTACACCATCATCGCGCAGACGGCGGCCGAGATGCTGGGCGTCGATCTGGATCGCGTTTCGGTGGTGCTGGGCGACTCCAGCTTTCCGGTGTCCGCCGGTTCCGGCGGTCAGTGGGGCGCCAACAGCGCGACGTCCGGCGTCTATGCGGCCTGCGTCAAGCTGCGGCGTACGGCGGCGGAACGCCTGGGCCTGAACCCGGACGACGTCGTCTTTTCCGGCGGCCGGGTGCGCAGCGGGCGTCGCTCGACGCCGCTGGGCCAGGCCGCTCGCGACGGCGATCTGGTGGTCGAGGACACGATGGAGTGGGGCGACCTGGCCGAACGCTATCAGCAGTCCACCTTCGGCGCACACTTCGTCGAGGCGGTGGTTGATCGCTTCACCGGCCAGACCCACATCCGGCGCATGCTGGCGGTCTGCGCGGCCGGGCGCATCCTCAATCCGAAGACCGCCCGCAGCCAGGTCATCGGCGCCATGACCATGGGCGTCGGCGGCGCCCTGATGGAGGAACTCGCCGTCGACAAGCGCGTCGGCTTCTTCGTCAACCACGACCTGGCCAGCTATGAGGTCCCGGTCCACGCCGACATCCCGCACCAGGAGGTCGTCTTCCTGGAAGAGGCCGACGACAAGGTCTCGCCGATGAAGGCCAAGGGCGTGGGCGAACTGGGCCTGTGCGGCGTCGGCGCGGCGGTGGCCAACGCGATCTACAACGCCACGGGCGTGCGCATCCGCGAGTATCCGATCACGCTCGACAAATATCTTGATCGGTTGCCCGAGGTGGCGTGACGCTGACGGCATCGGGCCGTCTGGCGCCGCTTAATCAATAAGTTGCGGCGTCAGTCTATGCAATCCAGGGTAGAAACGGTCTGGAAACCTCTTCCGTCCTAGCCTCCAGGCTCCTTGGGGAAGGGGGACGACATGATGATGCAGATGCTGCGCAGACAAGGCATGGCGGCGGAACGGGCCAGAGCGGCGCAGGCTCGGCTCGACGCCATTCAGCGGTCCCAGGCCGTGATCGAATTCGACATGGACGGCGTCATCCTTGACGCCAACGCCAACTTCACCGAGGCCATGGGCTATGCGCTGAACGAAATCAAAGGCGCACACCATCGGATGTTCATGCCGCCGGGAGAGGCCGCCAGCGGCGACTACGCGGACTTCTGGCGTCGCCTCAACGCCGGAGAGTTCGTGGCGGCGCGTTTTCGCCGCGTGGCCAAGCACGGCCGCGAAGTGTGGCTGCAGGCGTCCTACAATCCGGTGCGAGACGAGACGGGCGCGCCGAAAAGCGTGATCAAGCTGGCGATCGACATCACCGCCGAGCAGCAGTCGGCCGCCGCCGGAGAGGCGGCGCGCACGCTTGGCGAATCTCAACAGGCCGATCTGATCGCGCTTCTGGAAACCAAGCTGGCGCGCCTGTCGCAGGGCGATCTGACCAGTTGCATCGACGAACCGCTATGCGAGGCGCACCGGCAGGTCGGCGGTGACTTCAACCGGGCCGTGGAAAGTCTGCGCGGCGCCATGCACCAGGTCCTCGACGCGGCCGGGGCTCTCGGCGGCAGCGCCGACGAAATCTCCATGGCGTCCGATGACCTGTCCCGAAGAACGGAGCACCAGGCGGCGAGCCTGGAGGAAACCGCCGCCGCGCTCGATCAGGTGACCGCCACTGTCTCGCAGAGCGCCGAGCGTGCGCGTCTGGCGTCGGTCGCCGCCGCGCGCGCCGGCGAGGCGGGAGAGCGTTCGCGCCAAGTCATGCAGGCCGCAGTGGCCGCCATGAGCGGCATCCAGGCCAGCTCCAGCAGCATCAACGACATCATCGGCGTGATCGACGAAATCGCCTTCCAGACCAATCTTCTAGCCTTGAACGCTGGAGTCGAGGCCGCGCGGGCGGGCGAAAGCGGCCGTGGCTTCGCCGTTGTCGCCTCCGAGGTGCGGATGCTGGCCCAAAGGTCCGCCGACGCGGCTAAGGAGATCAAGGGCCTGATCTCCGCATCCTCGCGCGAGGTCGGCCGGGGCGTCGATCTGGTGAGCGAGGCCAGCAGCGCCCTCAACGGAATGACAGACCAGGTCGCGGAAATGGACCGCCTCGCCGCCGAGATCGCGGCCTCGGCGCACGAACAGGCGATCGGGTTGCGCCAGGTCAACGGCGCGGTCAATGAGATGGACCAAGTCACCCAGCAGAACGCCGCCATGGTCGGACAGACCACCGCATCGGCCATGTCCCTGCGAGCGGAGGCGAACCAGCTGGTTGCGCTTGCCGGACAGTTCACCACGCAGACGCAGGGCGCGAGACCTGAGCTGAGGGTCCTTCCAGGCGGCGCCGGAAACACCCCGCAATGCGAAGCCGAGGCGCCCGCGTGCCGGCCGCCGGCCCGAGTCGCGTAGGTCGTCGCGCTAGACGTTCGGCTCGACCGCCTGACTCGGCTCGGCTAGGCGCGCACGGCGGGCATGGCGATGGTGCAGTGGACGCCGTCGGGGGTGATGTCGAAGGTCGTGCGCGCGCCCAGCTGATAGGGCAGGGCGCGCTCGATCAGTTCGCGGCCCTGCCCCCCGCCGACGGTGGCCTGTGCGGGCATCAGGCCGCGCATGCCGGTCTCGCGCCAGTCGACATAGAGCCACGTCTCGTTATCGACAGGATCGACCTGTTCGCGCCAGCTGAGGATCAATCGGCCGCTGTCATGGCTCAGGGCTCCGTATTTCGCGGCGTTGGTGGCCAGTTCGTGCAGGGCCATCGAAAAGGTCTGCAGCGTCCGCGAGCGCAGCCTGGCGTCCGGCGAGCCGTTCAGGATGATGCGGTCCGGCGCGCCGTCGAAGGCGCCTATGGCGCCCAGTTCGCTGCGGATCAGGGCGTCCAGCGTCACCCGTTCGCCGTCGCTCAGTCTCGACAACAGCCCCTGCACCCGGGCCAGCAGCGCCAGGCGGTCGCGGAACACCGGCTCGAACTCCTCCAAACTGCCGCTGGCGCTCAGCGTCCGGTCGGCCATGGAGCGGACGACGCCGATCAGATTGCGCGTGCGGTGCTGAAGTTCGTTGACCAGCAGGCTTTGTCGCTGCTGCATCTCCTTGACTTCCTGCATGTCGGTGCTGGTGCCGAGCCACTCGACCTCACCATCCTCTCCGATCGGCAGCGAACGGGTGTGGTGCCAAATCCACGCGCCGTCGTCCGCGCGGCGGATGCGGAACTCGGCCTCGAACACGCCATTGGCCCGGGCCTCGCTCCAGGCCGCCATGGCCGGCGCGCGGTCGTCCGGATGCACCACCTCGAGCCAGCCGAGATTGAGGCTCTGCGCCTCGCTCTGGCCCGTAAACCGCGACCATTGCGGACCGGCCCAGGTCCAGCGGCCCTGACCTTGGGCGCGCCACACCAGTTGCGGAATGCCCTCGGCCAGCCGGCGCAGCTTGGCCTCGCTGTCGGCCAGCGCCTGTTCCGCCAGCTTGCGTGCGCTCAGGTCTGCGGTGACCACCAGAATGTTGCCGGGTCGCCCGTCCGCGTCGAACAGGCGGGCGGCGCTGGTGTTGACCCAGATGGGCGGGGTGTTGGGGGGCTGATATCGTTTGTCGAAGCCCGTCGCGCGGCCGGTCGACAGCACCTCCTCGAGCGCGCGCGCAGTCAGCCACAAGTCCTCGGGATAGGTGAGATCCTGGATCGTAAGGCCGAGCAAGTCCTCGCGAGTCAGGCCCATGATCCGGCAAAGCTCCTCGTTCACGCGCGCGAAGCGCCCTTCCAGCGTGATCTCGGCGAGCCCGACGGACGCCGTGTCGAAGATCGCCGAAAGTCGTTGGCGTCCGATCGCCGCGTTTTCGTCCGGCTGCGGATCGGGATCGTCAGGCCAGTCGGCGAACAGATGAAGGAGGCCGACGATCGCGCCGAGCTCATCCACGATCGGCGACAGGGTGGAGCCATCGCCGAGGATCGCGGTCGTTCCCGTCAAGGCGCGGTCGATCGCGCAACGGAGATCGTCCTCGACCGGCCTCCACCCTTCACCGAACCGGCGTGAATAGCCGACGGCGCCCAGCCGATAGGCGTCGTTGTAGATCTGGATCCGTTCCGGTCCCCACAGCACCGCCATCGGCAGCGTCGTGCGCAGACATAGCGCGACGGCGTGACGCAGGGCCATCGGCCAGTGGCTGACCTCGCCCAGGGTCGAAGACCAGTCGTGCTCGCGCAGACGCCGTCCCATCTCGCCGCCGCCCCGCGTAAAGGCGGAGAAGCGTTCAGGCGGCTGAGGTTTCAAGCTCGATCTCATCGCCATCTCCGGCGCCGAGCCGCGTGGGGCGAGACATCATAGCATGGCGGACCTTGATTGCACGGCACGACGTTTGCATCTGAACCAGCCGCGCCGCACGTGATCGTGGACATCTCGAATGACCCAGCCCGAAGCCTTGGACCGTCTCGCCGGCAAACATATCTTTCTCGCCGAAGACGAATACATGATCGCCGACGACATGCGCCGGCTTCTGGAGCGGTCGGGCGCCCACGTCATCGGACCCGTCGCCACAGTGACGCAGGCCTTGCAGTTGCTCGACGCTACGGACGAGGTGGACTTGGCCGTTCTGGACCTCAATCTTGGAGGCGAAAAGGCCTTCGTCATCGCCGACCGCTTACGGGATCGAGGCGTACGCTTCGTGTTTGCGACCGGTTATGATCAGAGCGCCACCCCGCCGCGCTTTTCGGACGTGCCTCACTATGAGAAGCCGCTGGACGTTCGGCTGTTTCTGCAAGCCCTGGATAGCGGCCCCTAGCCGACGGCTCCAATGGTCCTCGCCGGCACGGATCCGTTTAGCAATTGACGTGATCCGGAACGCTCGTCCGACTAGCTGGTTCAGCTTGCCAACGATGGGGGTGACACCATGATGCACGTAGAGTTGGCTTCAACGCCGTTGAAGCGGTCTCTGCCGTCGGTTCCGGAGACGGTTCGCAGAGCGACAGTGCGGCCTACCCTCAAGGCGCCCAGCGAGGCGGTGGCCATCCGGGTTCTGGAAAGCGTCTGCACCCTCACCGAGGAAGAACGCGCCCTGATCCGCCGGCTGAGTGTTTTTCGTGAAACGATCCAGGCCGGACGCCCATTCTGGCGTCCGGGCCAGTCGGTCGGCGCCAAGATCATCCTGAGCGGCTGGGCGGCGCGCCAGCGAACCCTGCCGGATGGTCGGCGCCAGATCTTCGGCTTCCTGCTGCCGGGCGACTCGATCGGCCTGCTGGGCGGCTCGTCGCCGCTGGACGAGGTTTCCACCGTCGCCCTGACGCGCGTTGAATGCATGGACGCGTTGATGCTGAGAGAGATCCTGGCGGTGGGCGATGTTCGCCACGCGCGTCTCGCCGAGTCGCTGAAGGGGCTGCGTCGGCAGGAAGACGCGGGATTGCTGGACCACATCATGCGGCTGGGCCGGCAGTCTGCGCTGGAGAGAACCGCGCACCTGTTCATGGAGATGCGCCAGCGGACCCGCGCCGCCGGTCTGTCCGAAGGCGACCGTTTTCCGCTTCCGCTGACCCAGGAAGTGCTGTCGGACGCCTTGGGCCTCAGCATCGTTCACCTGAACCGCACGCTTCAGCAGATGAAGCGCGACGCCCTGATCGAGATGCGCGCCGGCTGGATCACCCTGCTGGATGTGGGTTGCCTGAAGAACCTCGCGGACTACGGTCAGCACGACTACTGACCTCGGCGCATTTTCGTGGCCGCTCCTGTCCTTTGATAAGGGATCATCAGCCTGCCGCGACTAGCATGCTGTTTCCGGGGGAGACCGGGAGCGGAGGATGCGATGGCGAGGCGGACCTTCAGGAGCGCAGTGGCCGCGGCGACGGCCTTGACCATGCTGGTCGCCCCGGTGGCGGCCTTCGCCCAGGATGAGGACGTGTCCGCACGTCTGGCGCGTCTCGAGGCGCTCGTCGCCAGTCAGCAGGCGCGCATCGAGGCGCAGGAAGCCCTGCTGGCGCAGCGCGCCGCGCCGGCGACGCAAGCCGCGACGCCGGGCATCCTCGACGCCTGGCGGGTTCAGCCCGAAGCCGTCCTGGCGAGCGAAACCGGCCGAGGACTGGCTCAGGAAGAAGGATCGACGCCCAGTGTAGTCGCGGCGACGCCCGCGGCGGGCGCGTCTTTGGCGGCCTCGGCCGACGACACGCCGCAGGCGCAGGCCGCGCCACCGGCGTTGAGCCGCCAGCGCGCAGAACTGGCCGCCATCCCCGAAGGCATGACGGTGCTCAGCCGCCCGGGTCGGTTCTCGTTCGACCTGTCGACCGACTACACGCGATCCTCGTCAAACCGGCTGGTGTTTCGCGGCATCGAAATCGTACCCGGCATCCAGATCGGCGTGATCGAGGCCAACGAAGCCGATCGCGACACCATCGGCGCGACCGTGGCCGGGCGCTTCGGCCTGACCGACCGGCTCGAGGTGGAAGCGCGCGTTCCGTATGTTCGTCGCAGCGACATCATCACCACCGTGCAGCAGCGAGATGAGGCGGTCACCCGCACCATCGACCTGAAGGGCGACGGCGTCGGCGACGTCGAGGCCGCCGTCCGATATCAGATCAATCGTGGCGAACGTGGCCGCCCTATCTTTGTCGGCACGCTTCGGGTCAAGAGCGACACCGGCGAAGGCCCGTTCGACATCGACCGAGACGAGTTCGGCGTGGCCACGCGCCTGGCGACCGGCTCGGGCTTCTGGGGCGTCGAGCCCAGCGTCTCCATGCTGTTCCCCAGCGACCCGGCGGTGATCTTCGCCAACCTGTCCTATTTCGCGCACCTGCCCAAGGACGTGAACATGCAGGAGGGCGACATCCTGGTGGGAGAGGTCGATCCGGGCGACAGCATCGGGGCGGCCATCGGCTTCGGCTTCGCCATGAATCAGAACTTCTCCTATTCGCTCGGCTACCGGCACAACTACATTCTGTCCACGACCAGCCAGCTGAACAACATCACGGAAGAGTCGGACGAACTGCAGGTCGGCACGCTGCAGTTCGGCATGTCCTACCGGTTCAACGACCGCTTCAGCCTGAACGGCAACTTCGAATTCGGCGTGACCGAGGATGCGCCGGACATGCGCTTCGTGTTGCGGGTGCCGCTGGTTTTCTGATCGGCCGGAGCGCCCCCAACGAAGAACGGCCGCCGGGACAACCCGGCGGCCGTTTCCTTTATGTCGGCTGGGAAGGCCTCAGCGTCCGAGCAGCGAGGCGGCAGCCAGATCGCTGCTCATCTGGGCGCTCAGCCGATCCCGGATCGATCCGGCCTGAAGCGCGTCAAGCTGCGGCAGGGCGAGATTGATCTCGACCTCCTGCCGCAGGTTGCGACCGTCGGCGTTGTTGACGATGACGTTCTGGATGCCGTCGCGCCCGATGTTCTGGATCAGGGCCGTGGCGCCGGAGCCGTCGGCCAGCAGCACGCCTTGACCGGAACCCAAGGCCTGGATGTCCAGACCCGCCTTCAGCGCCTGGTCCATGGCTCCGGCCAGATCGACGGCTCCGGGCACCGAGCCGAGACTCTGGCTCGTCACAGCGCCCTGGTCGGTCCACTGCAGGCGCGACTCCAGCGCCAGCTGCCCATCGACATAGGTGCGCACCACCGCTCCGAAATCCAGCTGTATGCCGCCCGCGACAAGAAAGCCGCCGCGCAACTCCGCGAGTTCAGCCGACGCCAAGGGAGCAGCCGACGGTATTTGCGCGATGACCGCCGGCGCCGACGCGTCCTGCGCCTGGGCGCCCGCGCCGAAGCCGGCCAGCACGGTTCCGGCAAGAAGAAGCCGGATGAGGCGATTGGGTGTCATCAGGCTCACCTCAGGTAGCTGTCGAGCGAAAAGCTGGTGCTGATCTGGTAGAGGGGGGGCAACTGGAGCGTCATCGCGGACAGGGAATTGTCCGGCAGGGCCGTCGCCATCGGCGCCGGCGCCCAGGGCTTCCATTCGCCGTCCTGGTTGTAGCGATCCGCCGGATCACGGATCATGAAGGCCACGCCGTTCCACATCTCGGTGAACTGCTCGTGGGTGTAGATCTTCAGCCCCAGGGCGGGATCGCCAACCAGGACGCGGGTCGCATCCACGCCCTTCAGCACCACGAAATGCTTGTAGCCATTGGTGTTGACCATGACGATCGCCGGCGAATGGCTGTCTTCCAACTCCTTCAACGTCAGGCGAAAGCCGTCAGAGGCGAAGCCGTGGACGTCTAGAAACCGCTTCATGTCCAGAAGCGAAAAGCCGACGCGGGTGATTTCTTCCTGATTGCCGGTGTCGTACATCGCCTTGAAGACGGTCTTTTCATCGACATCGCGGTCGTAGTGGAAGCGCAGCAGCGTCGCCAGGGCGGCCGAGCCGCAGGAAAAATCGTACTGCTGGCGCACCACGGTGCGGAACGGCGTGTCGCGATAGCTGACGACATTGACGCTCATCTGGCCGGGCGCGGTGTTCAGCAACACCTGGGCATGGGCCGACGGGGCCTCCAGGGCAAGTACGCCAACCGTCAGGGCGCAGATTGCGATCTGGAAGGCCGTCCGCATCACGGGAAGGTCACCGGGGCCTGAATGTTGACGGTCAGCGCGCCCTGAAGGTTGTTGTTCTGGCCGCTGTTGATGACGAAATTGCCGACACCGGCGAAGCCGTCGAAGGCGCCGGGACCGATGGAGATCTGGCCGGCGGTGACGGTGTTGGCGTTGATGGTGTTGCCCTGACTGATCGCCGTCAGCTCCTGGCTGCTCAGGATGTTGTTGGTGGTCACGCCCTGCTTGCCGTGAAGGTCGGCGAGTTCGTCCAGGGCCAAGGGCTCCGGCGTCTTGGTGGGCGTCGAAACAGAAGCGGGCGCCTTGGCCGTGACGGACGCCTGCGGCGTCGCCTCCAGAACCTGGGCGTAGAGGGATGTCGGGGCCGCGATCGCGATCGCCGCCAGCATTAGGGCCGTGGTTCGCATGAGAGCCTCCTGAACTAGAAAAAAGAAGGGTCGGAGCCCGCGAAGGCTCCGACCCTCCGTTGGGTTTACTGACCCGAGCCGCCGCCGAAGCTGACGTTGGCGTTGGCCGTGACCGCCGTCGCCGCTTGGCCCAGCGAGCCGAAGCCGGTGTTGTTGGTCACCGTCTGGATACCCGCGAAGCCGGCGTAGGCGCCGCCTTCGGCGACGATCGCGCCGGTGTTCAGGCTGCCGTTCTGATCGCCTTCGCCATCACCGCCGAGGCCGGCGCTGATGTTGCTGACCGAGCCGCTCAGCTCCTGCATCGACATGGCCGTGCGGGTGCTGGAGTTGTCGGTGTTGACCGAGTTGTCGTTGCCCGAGCCGTCCACCGAGTTGTCGTTGTACGAGTCGGCGACGTCCACCGAGTTGTCGGAGTTGTCGTCGTTCGAGGAGTTGTCGTCGTTGCTCGAGTTGTCGGTGTTCGTCGAGTTGTCGTCGTTGCTCGAGTTGTCGTTGAACGAACCGTCAACCGAATTGTCGGTCGTCGAGTTGTCCGAGCTATCCGAGTTGTCGTCGTTGCTCGAATTGTCGTTGAACGATCCGTTGACCGAGCTGTCGTTGCCCGAGTCGGCAGTGGAGTTGTCGTTGCCGGAGTCGGTGACGTCGTTGCTCGAATTGTCGTTATAGGAGCCGTTCACCGAACCATCGGTGGTCGAGTTGTCGTCGTTGCTGGAGTTGTCGGTGTTGGTCGAGTTGTCATTACCCGAATCCGCAACCGAGTTGTCGACGCTCGAGTTGTCGTCGTTGCTCGAATTATCGGTGTTCGTCGAGTTGTCGTCGTTGCTCGAGTTGTCATTGAAGGACCCGTCGATCGAGCTGTCGTTGCCGGAGTCGGCCGTCGAGTTGTCGTTGTTCGAGTCGCTCACGTTGGTCGAGCTGTCGTTGCCCGAGTCGGCGATGTCGGTCGAGTTGTCGTTGCCCGAATCGGCGACGTCGTTGCTCGAGTTGTCATTGCCCGAGTCGGCGATCGAGTTGTCGGTCGTGGAGTTGTCCGCGTAGGTCGAATTGTCGTCGTTGCTGGAGTTGTCGTTGCCGGAGTCCGCCACCGAGTTGTCGGTCGTGGAGTTGTCCGCGTAGGTCGAGTTGTCGTCATTGCTCGAGTTGTCGTCGTTGCTCGAGTTGTTGTCGTTGCTCGAGTTGTCATCCATGCTCGAGTTGTCGGTGTTGGTCGAGTTGTCGTCCATGCTCGAATTGTCGTTGAACGATCCGTTGGTCGAGCTGTCGTTACCCGAGTCGGCAACCGAGTTGTCGTTGCCGGAATCCGCCGTGCTGGTGGAGTTGTCGGAGTTGTCGTTGCCCGATCCGTCAGCCGAGGCGTCGTTGCCCGAGTTCGACGTGTTGGTCGAGTTGTCGTTATAGGAGTCCGTAGGCGACGGGGTCGTCGACTGCGCGGAAGCGACTTGGCCGTAGGCCAACAGCGCGGTCAGCGCCATTGCCGAGGTCATGAGTCTGGCTTTCATCGTGGTGGCCTTTCAATGAATGAATCTCAAGGAAGGCCCCTCGGCCTCCTGTCGCTAATCATCAACAGGAGGTAAACACGGTCCAGCGTAGCCATACGCAGAGCACTGCGCGTGTTTTGGGTTACAGCCTGGACAATTCAGACCGAGCCCAATCAAAGGATGTTAGGTGATGCGGCTGCCGCGTCAGATCTGCGTCAAATGATCGAAAACGCGTGACAAAGAAATGCCGCGATCTCGGGCAGGCGACGGTCCGATAAGCGGTTTTGAGCATGTCAAAAGCTGCATTTCCGACGGTAACCGCCTGATGCGGCTGATGTCGCCGCGGCGATAATCTTAATGCGCCCGAGCGAAAAGTATCAAAGGACAATGCGCCTTTCGCTTGCAGCATGCTGTCTGGGGGCCACAGGCATGCTGATCGTCCACCTGCTGGCTGACGCTTTGCGATGCGATCAAGGCGAAAGACGTTCATGGATACGCTCTGTGTCATAGAGGCCCCGCGGGTGACGGCCGGCCGATCGCTTCGCGCGGCGCGATCACTGCGAAGGATCATGGCGTTGCAGACGCCTCGTCCAGGGCGAAACCCGCGACCCGTCGCCCGAACCGAAAGGAAGTTTGATGAACATCGCGGATGACGGCGGATTGACGCTGCTTTGGATCGTCGTGCTGGCCGTGGCGCAGATCCTTTACGGCCTCGCCTTTCTGGTGGACCTCTATCACTTCACCCGTCCGGTGAATCGCGTGGACATGAGCCGCGCCGATTCAGATGCGCTGGTCGATGCGCCGTTCATTATCCTGTTCTATCCGGTGCTGAACGAGCTGGAAGCGACGATGCACACGACGCTCGCGGCGCTCGCTCACATCGACTACCCCAGGGATCGCTACGCCATCGTGGCCGTGCCGAACTGGGACGATCACGACACCATCGCCTCGCTGCGGCGCCTCCAGGGTGAGTTCGGCTTCCTGCAGATCAGCGAGACCCCGCCGACCACCGACCCCAGCTGGGACGCGGTCTGGGCGGCCTGGGAGGCGAACCCCAAGGCCTACTGGTGGCACCGGGGCCGCTACGCCGGCGTGCGCGACCTGCCGCCCAAGAAGACGCGGCAGATGATCCACGCCTTCTATCAGGCGCGCCGCACCTTTGCCGACAAGGGCGACTTCCTGGTCAACTACATCGACGCCGACAGCGCGCCGCCGCGCGATCACTTCAAGGCCGGCGCCATCGGCATGCGCTCCTTCGACGTGCTGCAGTCGACCAACGTCGCCGGCAACCTGAACGCCAGCCTGGCGGCCAGCTGGCACGCCTTTGACCACATGGCCTGGGACGGCATGAAGTATCCGCACCAGTCGGCCGATGGCCGCCATCCCTACTGGATGCTGGGGAAGGGCCTCTTCTTCCGCTCCAACGACCTGGAGCAACTCGGCGGCCTGCATCCTTGGGTCGCGATCGAGGATCCGGAAGTCGGCATGCGCTTCTGGGCCGCCGGCAAGAAGCTCGGCATCATCGAGAACCCCTTGATCGAGGAGGTGCCCGAGACCTTTGGGCGCGGCGTGACGCAGCGCAAGCGTTGGGTCTGCGGCTTCTTCCAGAGTCTGAGCATGCCCCTGACGGAACTCGGCTTCACGCCTTGGGAAAAGCTGAAGGCGTGGATGAACTTCCTGCCGTGCATGTCACTGTGGGTCAACGCGATCGGCTTTCCGATCGGCGTCTGGGCCATCGTGCAATGGATACGCGACGCCGACGTGATTCCGCTGTGGCTGACCGTACTGTGCACCATCAACGTGGTGGCCTATGTGCTCTCCATGGCGGCGCTTTACGTCAATACGTGGAAGCGCACCGGCCTGGTGCTGACGCGGACGTCCGACCGCATCCTCTACCTGCTGCGGATCAATCCGCTGTTCCTGATGGTGTGGTGGGTGATCTGGCTTGTGCCGCTGTTCATCGGCCTGCGCATGTATCTGGCCGGCGGCGGACTGGTGTGGGAGCGCACCGAGAAGATCAACGCCAACGAGGACCTGATCATGCACCAGGTGGTGCAAAAGGCCTGATCAGGTCAGGCCAGCAGGGAGGCGTGGATGGCGCGGTGCATGGGCTTGGGTTCCAGCACCGCGTCATAGGGCAGGCCGCGGTTCAGGGCCGCGCCCTTGGCGCCCGTGGGCTGGAGCCATGAATGCTCGTCGCTGAGACCCCAGGTCGTGACGCCCTTCACCTTGGGCTCGTCCAGCACGATGTCGAGGTAGCGACGCACTTCATCGGCGACACGAGCGTCGCGTTCCCGCAGAGACAGACGGCGATCGTGTTCGTTGACGTCGAGCTCGGTGATGGCGATGTCCAGGCCCATGCCGGCGATCTCGGCCAGGAATGGCTTGAGAATTTCGGGCTTGAGTGGGCCCTTGGACAGGTCGAGGTGCGCCTGCAGGCCAACCGCGTCCAGCGGCGTTCCCGCCGTCTTCAGGCGTTCCAGAAGCTTCAGGAAGGCCGTGCGGCGGACCTGTTCAGTGGAATTGTCGTATTCAAAGCTGTAGTCGTTGATGGCCAGCCGCGCCTTCGGGGCCGCCGCATGGGCCGCCTCCAGAGCGCGGGCGATATAGCTCGAGCCATAGCTGCGCATGAAGACGTTGTCGCGCAGTCCATCCGTCGATCCGTCGGCGTCGATGGGCTCGTTGACCACGTCCCATTCCTCGACATGGTCGCGGTAGCGCCCGGCCACGGCCTCGATGTAGCGGCCGACCGTGTTCCAGTTCCGCTCTCGCACGATCTCGTCCTCGGCCCAGTGCGGCGTGCTGTTGTGCCACAGCAGAGCGTGACCGCGAACACGCAGTTCGTTCGCCTGGGCGAAGCGCACCAGCCCATCCGCGGGGCCGGGCGTCCAATGGTCCCGCGCCGGCTGCAGCGCGTTCCACTTCATGTGAATTTCAGGGGTCAGGAAGCCGCAGTCGTTCAGCACGGCCTGGCGCAGACGCGGGCTCGCCTCGATCTGATCGATCCGCACGGCGGTTCCGAAATAGCGGCCCTTTTCGGTCGCCGCCGTGGACAAGGACGCCGTCATGGCGCCTCTGGCCGGGCGACCGACGCCCATGGCCGCCAGTCCAGGGGTCGCCGCCATCCCGAAAAGTAACGCACGCCGGTTCATGAGCGCAACGATCCCCGTGTCCTTGCGAGGAAGATCGCCGTTCGTTCCTAAAGATCTCTGAACGGCGAGGGTTACCGGTTCCGAATCTTATCAAAAGCAAAAGAAGATGTCAGGTCTATCATGCAAGCGTGATGTGAGCCCGAGCGTTTGGGCCCTTCTCCAGGAGCCTGCCTTGCTTCGCGCCTTTTCGCCGGTGCTCGCCGCCACCGTTTTCGCCATGGGCCTGCTCGCCTCGACGGCGCCCGACCGCGCGGAGGCGCAAAGCGCCATGGCGCCTTCGACCACCCTTTACGGTGGCGGCGAGGTGGGCGGCGACAGGTCGGCTTACCTCGGCGTGGTGGCGCCGCTGCCGGGTGCGACCCAGACGCAAGGGTGGGCCGTTCGCGGCGTCGTCTCCGGCGGGCGCTATGATTATGAAACCCAGGGCGTCGAGATCGAGGGCGAGTACGTTCAGGGCGATGTCTTCCTGGTGCGGCAGAACGCCGGGGCTTGGGGCTACGTCAACTTCGGCGTCGGCGCGCGCTACACCGACACCGATCTCAGCCCGAACGATCCCGGAAACGACCGCAACGGCGCCGAGGCGGACGCCGTGTTGACGGCCGACGGCGTTCGCCGGTTCGGTTCGTGGGAAACGGGCGCCTATGCCGAATACGGGGTGCGCATGCAGGCCTACTTCCTGCGTGCGGACGTGACCCGCGCGGTGGGCGGCGGCGGTCTGCGCCTGGGTGTCGAGGGCGCGATCGAGGGCGACGAGAACTATGACAAGCAGCGCGTCGGCGCGGTGGCCGTGCTGCAGCGGTCCGACGGCCTCTCGTTTCGGGTCTCCGCCGGCGTCAAGACCAGCGACATCGGCGACGACGGCTATGTCGGGCTCGGCTTCGTCAGGAGCTTCTAGGGGCGGGGCGGGTCGTCTCGCGCCCGGATGATGCGCTGATGTCCGGCCAAGCCATGCAGACGCCCCCAGGCAACGGCGACATCGTCGCCTCCGGCCATGACGGCTTCGTGCCCGAGCAGGCGTTTGCGGCCCTTGACCTTGCCGGCGTCGGCCTGTGGGCGCTGGAGCCCGCGTCGCGCAGGTTGCGCCTGTCGCGCCGCGCGGCCGAGCTGCTGAAGACGGGCGACCTCTGGATCGATATCGAGGCCCTGGCGACCGAAATCCTGGCCGAGGACCGGAACCGGCTGGCAGGTCTGTTCGTGGATGCGGCGGCGGCGGATCATGAGATCGAGGCCGTCGTTCGCCTGGAGGGGCCCGGCTGGCCCCCGCGGCTGTTGTTCCAGCGTCGCGCCTGGGGCGAGGGAATCTTTGGCGTGGTCAGCGACGTGACGGAGCAGCACGCCGGCGACGAGCGCCGCCGCGAGCTGATCCAGGAACTGCAGCACCGCATCAAGAACATGTTGGCCGTGATCCGATCCTTGGCCAATCGCACGCGGTCGAACAGCCGCTCGCTGGAGGATTTTTCGGCCCATTTCGACGGGCGGCTGGCCGCGCTGGCGCATGTGCAGACGGCGCTGGCGCGGTCGCCCGACGGCGCGGCGGACCTGCAGGACCTGGTCCGCGAGGAGCTGCTGAAAAGCGCGGGCGAAGTGGGCGAGGCCGTCACCATCGAGGGACCGGACATCGGGCTGAAGGGCCGCACCGCCGAGCTGATGGCCATGGCCCTGCACGAACTGGCGGTCAATGCGGTCAAGTTCGGCTCCCTGTCGAGCGAGGGCGGCCGGCTGTCGGTGTCCTGGCGGATCGAACCATCGGAGATGGGCCGGGCGCTGCGGCTCGACTGGTTCGAGGCCGACATCGGTCCGGTGGCGCCGTCCGGCGCCGGCTTCGGCTTTGAGCTGCTGCGGCAGGGGCTTCCGTACGAGCTGGCGGCGGATGTCGATATCCGCTTCGAGGCCGGCGACTTCCGCTGCGTGATCCGGACGCCGCTCGCCGACGAGGCGGTCGGATGACGGCGCGGTACAGGGCGCCGTCGCGCCGCGCCGGGCCGCAGCTGGCTGTGGCGCGGCTGCGTCGCTATGGGGCGATCGGCGCGGCCGAAGAGGCGCTGATCGGCTCGCTCGAGGATTGGCGACCCGATCCGCCGGGCGTCGAGCTGATCCGCGACGTCCGCAGCGCCACGCCGCGCCTGCTGCTGAGCGGCTGGGCGGCCAAGGTGCGCTGGCTGTCGGACGGCCGACGCCAGATCGTCAGCTTTGTTCTGCCCGGCGACGGCCTGGCGCTGCACCAGCGACCGCATCCGCTGGGCCTGTGTCCGGTAATGGCGCTGACCCCGGTGCAGACGGTGGACGCCGCGCCGCTGATCCGGGCCGTGACGCAACTGCCGCAGACGGCTCCGCTGCGCCAGGCGCTGGACGTGGCGGCCAGCCTGGAAGAGGTCTGGGTGCTGGACCAGGTGATCCGGCTGGGACGGCTGGCGGCCTATGAGCGGATGGCGCATCTGATCATGGAGCTGCGCTGGCGGCTGACGGCGGTGGAGCTGGGCGTCGGCGACCAGTTCCCGTTTCCCCTGACGCAGGAGACGCTGGCCGACGCGCTGGGGCTCAGCATTGTTCACGTCAATCGCACGCTGCAGCAGATGAGGCGCGAAAAGTTGATCGAGCTGCAGAACGGCCGGCTGCGGGTGCTGGACCCCGTCGCCATGGCGCAACTGTGCGACTTTCGCGAGCCGCAGCCGCAGACCTGGCTTGAAGCCGCGGCCTGATCGGCCGCCGCTTCAAGCGGCTTAACGTGGGTGAAGGTTTTCCCCTATCTTTCGTCTATGGTTAAAGGATCGAAGGATAGCGACGTTCGGCGGGACGATGCGCAAGCGGGCATGGCCCGCCGCGCGTCCTGGGATCGGGAAGGCGATCATGGGACAGGTCAATCGCGCGCTCCCCAGGCGGCCTTCGCCCGCGCCGTCGCTTCACGGGCTCCGCGTCCTGATCGTCGAGGACGACTGGCTGCTGGCCGATGAGATCGCCAAGGCCCTGGCCCGAGAGGGCGCGGCTGTGGTGGGGCCGGCCGGCTCGATCGACGCGGCGACGCGGCTGGTGGCCGGCGAGGACGGGCTGCACGCCGCCGTGCTGGACGTGAAGCTGCGCGACGGCGACATCTACGACCTGGCCCGCCGGCTGGACGAAAGCGGCGTGCGCCTGCTGTTCGTCAGCGGCTGGGACCCCGAGGCCGCTCCGTCCGACCTGCATCACTGCGCCCGTCTGGAAAAACCGGCGGCCCCCGCCCAGGTCGTGCAGGGCCTGAGCCCCGCCGTCTGACGCGCGCGCGAAGGCGCCGGATGCGGGCATCCGGTTCGGAGGGCGGGCGGGGCGCCGGGCCTTCGCCCGGAGTAGGAGTAGTGGTTACCGTTTCGACGAAAGCTGACGCCCCGCGCGGGTGGTTGGCTGCAAGCTCGGGGCGGAGGATGGTGGCGGTCGTATCGCCTAACCCCATAAGCCTGCGCCCCCGGGTCAAGCCCGAGGGTGGACGTGGGCGGGCAGGGCTGCGACCCTGTCCCCGGACCGGCCGAGTATCCCCCTCGACCCTCTCGGCGCTGAACCGAGTTCAGCACCGGCGGCCGCAAAGGCGAACCCCTGCGACCTCCCGCTCCATCCGCTCCCGTCGCTCGCAAGGTCGCAGGCCAGGCGAGCCCTCCAGTGCGACGAGACGGATGCAGGGTGGCATGAGTTTGAACTCAGGCGGGGAAGTCGGGGCGAGGTTTGGCTAGAGAGTTGATGCGCCGAGGTTTTGTCACTGCTGATGCGCTGTCTGCGACTTTATTCCCGTCATCCTCGCCCTTGTGGCGAGGATCCAGACTCCCGGTGCGAGCCGGCAGAGACCGGGAGTCTGGACCCTCGGGTGGAGCCAAAGCTCGCGTGCGAGCGACGCGACGGCCCGAGGGTGACGGGGGGAAGGGAAAGGGAACGAAGTGGCGGCGAGGCGTCGGTTCTCCCTCCCCGTTCGGGGAGGGAGAGGGGTGCACTGGCCCTGCGAACGGCGGTCGGCTTAAGGTGGCGGCAGAACCGCAGGAGCCCGCCATGTCTGACCAGGCCCATTATCTGGCCGTCTTCACCTCCGACAAGACCGGCCCACGCTGGCGCGCCTGGTATGCGATGACGGAGGAAGAGCAGCGCGCGACCGACGCCGCCGGCGTGGCCGCCGTCGCGGAATGGGAGGCCAAGCACCGCGACAGCATCGTCTATGGCGGCGGCGCGCTGGGGCCGACCAAGCGGCTGACGGAAGAGGGTCTGGCGGACATCATCAACCTGCTGACCGTCTTCATGGTCGTGCGCGCTCCGTCCCACGACGCCGCCGCCCGCCTGTTCGAAGGCCACCCCCACATCACGATCTGGCCCTGCGACGGGGTGGAGGTGATGCCGGTTATGGTGGGGGCGTGAGCGCCAGTTCCGACCCATCCGAGCGTGACACGCGAGCGGCCGTTCGGGCGTTCGTGGATGAGCTGTGGGGGCCGCTCGGCAGGCTGGCCGACGACGACGACCTGTTCGGTACGCTGGGGATCGAGGGCGACGATGCGTAGGAGTTCATGGACGACTTCTCGGAACGCTTCGAAGTCGATGGCGCGGATTACCTTTGGTACTTCCACCATGGCGAAGAGGGTTGGAGCCTCGGCGCCTTGTTCTTCAAGCCGATTTATCGACGTGTCGCGCGCATTCCGATCACCCTGGCCACCTTGACCGAAGCAGCGCGCACTCGGCGTTGGCCGGTGGTTTATCCGCCCCATCATGTGCCGCGCCGCCGATGGGACATCCTGATCAATCGCGCTGTTATCGGCGTTTGGCTGGCTTGGACGGCGATGTGGGCCGTCACGCGTCTCATCGATTGGCTCAGATAGTTCTCAAGGTCCCAGCCCATCAGCAGCAAGATGCGACCGACATCACCAACCTGCTAACCGTCTTCATGGTCGTGCGCGCCCCGTCCCACGACGCCGCCGCCCGCCTGTTCGAAGGCCACACCCACAAGAGGATCTGGCCCTGCGACGGGGTGGAGGTGATGCCGGTGATGGGCCAATGACGGCCAGCCGCCTGACACCGCGCGCCACCCGGCGTCAGCCGCGTCGCGGCCGGTGCGACGGCTTACGCCGACTGGACCGTCCGACCCTCACCCGACCCGGCTCCGCCGGGCCACCTTCTCCCAATGGGAGAAGGATCAGGGGGGCGGCAGTGCAGGTAGTTCAAGGGCGTGCCAACTTAGCTGACCTGACCGCCCTGTTTGGCCGACCGAAGCGCCCGGTCGTGAGGCGCCGCATCCGGATGTTTCGACAGGCGCCAGGCGCTACAAGACGGCCCTACTCCCCCCGCACCTACCCGATCTCAAGCCCGTCCGGGCTCGTCGTCACTGCAATCACTGACCCGTCCTCGATGTCGCCGGCGAGGAGTTTGCGGGCGATGGGGTCGACAAGGTCCTTCTGGATCACGCGCTTGAGCGGGCGGGCGCCGTAGGCGGGGTCGTAGCCCTTGTCTGCGAGCCATTGCAGGGCGGAGTCGTCCAGCGTCAGCGACAGGCGGCGGTCGGCGAGCAGGCGCTCGAACCGCCCAAGCTGGATGCGGACGATGCCGCCCATCTGGGCGCGGCCCAGGCGCTGGAACAGGATGATCTCGTCGATCCGGTTCAGGAACTCGGGGCGGAAGTGGGCGCGCACCGCCTCCATGACGAAGGGGCGCACGGTCTCGACCTCCTCATGTTCGTCCTGGTTGGCCAGGAACTGGCCGCCAAGGTTCGAGGTCATGATGATCAGGGTGTTCTTGAAGTCGACGGTGCGGCCCTGGCTGTCGGTCAGGCGGCCGTCGTCCAGCACCTGAAGCAGGACGTTGAAGACGTCGGGGTGGGCCTTTTCGACCTCGTCGAACAGCACGACCTGGTAGGGGCGGCGACGCACCGCCTCGGTCAGGGCGCCGCCCTCGTCATAGCCGACATAGCCGGGAGGCGCGCCGATCAGGCGGGAGACGCTGTGCTTCTCCATGTATTCGCTCATGTCCAGGCGGGTGATGGCCGCCTCGTCGTCGAACAGAAACTCGGCCAGCGCCCGGGTCAGCTCGGTCTTGCCGACGCCCGTGGGGCCCAGGAACAGGAACGAGCCCAGCGGGCGGTTGGGGTCGTTCAGGCCGGCGCGCGCCCGGCGCACGGCGTCGGAAACCGCGATCAGGGCGTCCTCCTGGCCCACCACGCGGCGGCGAAGCGCGTCCTCCATGGCCAGCAGCTTTTCGCGCTCGCCCTCCAGCATCTTGTCGACGGGCACGCCGGTCCAGCGGCTGACGACGGCGGCGATCTGTTCGGCGTCGACGACCTCGGGCGTCAGGGGGCCGGACTTGTCGGCCTCAGCAGCTTCGGCTTCGGCCAGCTGCTTTTCGATCTGCGGGATCTGGCCGTAGGCGATCTCGGAGGCGCGGCCGAGGTCGCCCTGGCGCTGGGCGGTGGCCAGTTCGACGCGCAGGCGGTCCAGCGTTTCGCGCAGCTGGGCGCCGCCGGCCACCTTGTCCTTTTCCGCCTTCCAGCGGGCGGTGAGATCGTCGGACTGGCCCTCCAGATCGGCGATCTCGTCTTCGAGCTTGTCGAGGCGGGCCTTGGAGGCGGTGTCGGTTTCCTTTTTCAGGGCCTCACGCTCGATCTTCAGCTGGACCAGGCGGCGGTCGATCTCGTCCAGGGCCTCGGGCTTGGAATCGACGGCCATGCGCACGCGGCTGGCGGCTTCGTCCACCAGGTCGATTGCCTTGTCCGGCAGGAAGCGGTCTGTGATGTAGCGGTTCGAGAGCGAGGCGGCGGCGACGATAGCGCTGTCGGAAATGCGCACGCCGTGGTGGACCTCGTACTTCTCCTTCAGGCCGCGCAGGATCGACACCGTATCCTCGACCGACGGCTCCTCGACCATCACCGGCTGGAAGCGGCGAGCGAGCGCGGCGTCCTTTTCGACGTGCTTGCGATATTCGTCGAGCGTGGTGGCGCCGACGCAGTGCAGTTCGCCGCGCGCCAGGGCGGGCTTCAGCAGGTTGGAGGCGTCCATGGCGCCGTCGCCCTTTCCGGCGCCGACCAGGGTGTGCATCTCGTCGATGAACAGGACGATCTGGCCTTCGGCCGCGCCGACCTCGGTCAGGACGGCCTTAAGCCGCTCTTCGAACTCGCCCCGATATTTCGCGCCGGCGATCAGGGCGCCCATGTCGAGCGACAGCACCTTCTTGTCGCGCAAGCTCTCGGGCACGTCGCCGTTGACGATGCGCAGCGCCAGGCCCTCGACGATGGCGGTCTTGCCGACGCCGGGCTCGCCGATCAGGACGGGGTTGTTCTTGGTGCGGCGCGCCAGAACCTGGATGGTGCGGCGGATCTCCTCGTCGCGGCCGATCACCGGGTCGATCTTGCCGTCGCGGGCGGCCAGCGTCAGGTCGCGGGCGTAGCGTTTCAGCGCGTCATAGGCGTCTTCGGCGCCCGAGCTGTCGGCGGTCTTGCCCTTGCGGATTTCGGTGATGGCGGCGTCCAGCGCCTCGGCCTTGGCGCCGGCGGCGGCGAGCACGGTCGCGGCCACGCCGCCCTCGCGGGCCAGCGCGGCCAGGAGGCGCTCGGTGGTGACGAATGCGTCGCCGGCCTTCCTGGCGGCGGCTTCGGCGGAGGCGAAGACGCGGGCGGTGTCGCCGTCGAGATAAAGCTGGCCCGAGCCGCCCGTGACCTGGGCGCGCTTGGACAGGGCGGTCTCGATGTCGGTCTCGGCGCGGCGGGGGTCGCCGCCCGCGGACTGGATCAGGTTGCGGGCGAGGCCGTCGCGCTCTTCCAGCAGGACCTTGAGCAGGTGTTCGGGGGCGAACTGCTGGTGGCGGCGGGCGAGCGCCAGCGACTGGGCGGACTGGACGGCCTGTTTGGCGCGGTCGGAGTAGAGGTCGAGGTTCATCGGTTCTTCTGGTTCCCCTGGATCAGGCGGAGGTCGGCGCCAGCCCCCTGAAGCGGGCGACCGGCTCTTGATGGAGGAAGTGGGCGCGTCGATCCGGCCCCACAAGAGGAAGGGCGGCCCGAGATTCCTTGCGGTCAAGCTGAGACCAAACAGCGGTTGGTCGGTTCATCTGCGGGGGAGAACGCAAGATGGAGGAAACCGTCATGACCAAGACCCTCGCTGTGGCCCTCGCCGGGCTGCTGACCACGGCCAGCCTGCCTGCGCTGGCCCAGACCACCCCGCCGACCCTGCCGCAGGAGCCCGCACGCGAGCCGGCGCAAAGCACGACCGGCCAGACCCCGACCAATCCGGCCGCGCCCGCCATGCGGCCGAACCAGCCGGGCACGGGCTCGACCACCACCACCACGCCGACGACGCGTCCGGCCGCCCAGGCGCCGAACATGCAGAACCGCCCGGCGACGGGATCGATGACGCCGGGATCGATGGCTCCCGGTTCGATGTCGCCCGGTTCGATGTCGCAGCCGCCGATGAGCGGACAGAGCGGCGCCACCAGCCGACCGGCGTCGGGCGCCGCGCCGGGCATGACCGGCACGCCGCGCCCCTACATGTCCGAACCGGGCGTGCAGGGATCGATGGCCGGCGGCATGCAGGGGTCCGGCACGCAAGGGCAGGCCTCGACCTATGGCCGCTGGGAGACCAGCTGGGGCCCGCAGCCGCCGGCGCCGCCGTCCGGCTACGCCAACAGCGGCAACTGGTACGCCCACGTCCGCGCCTGCCAGCAACGCTACAAGAGCTATAATCCGCGCACGGACATGTTCGTGCCGCGTGCGGGCCAGACGGCGCGCTGCACGCTTTGAGCCACGGCTGACGCCCGAGCCGAGCCCCGCGACCGCAAGGCGCGGGGCTTTTGCTTGGCGGCGGACGAGCGGCGCCTTAGCGTCCGCGCATCGATCCTCGGGGAAGCCGCCTGCCTATGTCCGTTCGCCTGTCGCGCCGTTCCGCCCTGTTCGCATCCGGAGGCGCGGCGGCGCTGGCCTCCCGCCCCGCCTGGGCGCAGACGCCCGCCAACGACGATGCGGACCTGGCGCAGGCCGTGGACGCCTTTGTCCAGCAGTGCATGGCCGCCTGGCCCGAGCAGCCGGCGCTGGGGATCGCGGTGGTCAGGGATGGCCGGTCGGTGCTGGCGCGCGGCTACGGCGTCAAGCGTCAGGGGCAGGCCGACCGCGCGGACGAGCACACCCTGTTCGCCATCGCCTCCAACACCAAGAACGTCACCGCCGCCGCGCTCGCCATCCTGGTGGACGAGGGCAAGGTGAAGTGGGACGAGCCGATCCGGACCCATATGCCCGGCTTCCGCCTGGCCGATCCCTACATCACCGAGCACGCGACGGTGCGCGACGCGCTGAGCCATCGGGCGGGCTTTGGCCTCGGCGCGGGGGACCTGCTGTTCTGGCCCAACAGCGACCGCACGCGCGCCGAGGTGATCCAGCAGGCGGCCTTTGTGCCGATCGCCAACGGATTTCGCGCCAAGTACGACTATTGCAACCTGATGTTCGTGGTCGCGGGCGCGGTGATCGAGGCGGTGTCCGGACAGACGTGGGAGGATTTTGTCCAGACGCGCATCCTGGACCGGGTCGGCATGAGCGAGACCGTGCCGCTGGCCAGTCGCGCCACGCCCGCGCGCTCGGCCCTGCCGCATGGGCGGGTGGGGCCGCCGCTGCGCTATCAGGGCCGGATGGTCCCGATCGCCGACAGCATCGTGGAGGTGTGGAACTGGGATTCCGCGGCAGCCGCCGGCGGCATCTGCACCACCGCGACGGACTGGGCCAAGTGGATGACCGTGCGGCTGAAGGAAGGCGTGCTGCCCGACGGCTCGCGTCTGTTCTCGGAAGCCGCCGCGCGCGAGATGTGGCGGCCCAACATCATTGTGGGATCATCGCCCGGGCCCACGGCCGAACTGCCAGGCCGGGCCATCGCCTCGACCTACGCCATGGGGTTCCAGGTGCAGGACTATCGCGGCGAGCGGCTGATCAGCCACGGCGGCGGCTCGCCGGGCGGCATCTCGGCGACCGTGCTGCTGCCGGCACGCAACATCGGCTTCTCGATCTTCTCAAATGCGGAGGAGAGCCTGCTCTTGCGCGCGCTGCGCTCCGGCATCGCCGATCTGTGCATGGACAAGGGCGGTTTCGACTGGATCGCCGACTCCAAGAAGCTGGAGGCGGAAGGCACGCAGAAGTCGCTGGCCGCCGCCGCCGAGATCGACGCAAAGCAGAAGGCGGGCGCCCGGCCGTCGCTGCCGCTGGACCGATATGTCGGGACCTGGCGCGATCCCTGGTACGGCGACATCGTCATCTCGCGGCAAGGGCGTGGGCTGTGGCTCGACTTCACCCACACGCCGGCGCTGAAGGGGCCGCTGGAGCCCTATGACGGCGAAACCTTCCGCACCCGCTTCCCCGACAAGCGGGAAGAGGACGCCTTTATCACCTTTGCGCTGCGGGACGGGCGGCCGGAGACGGCGACGATGAAGGGCGTGTCGCCCGACATCGACTTCTCCTACGACTATCAGGACCTTCGGCTGACGCGGGTCTGACACAAGGTCAGCGCGTCAGCTCCAGCAGCTCCAGCTTGGCTTCGACGCGGGGCCACGGCAGGGCCAGGCGCCAGCGGTTCGGGCCGACGCGCTCCAGCACGCCGATCTGGTTACGCTCGTTGCGATCGCCGTAGTCGGGGAAGCCGGTCTCGTCGCCCAGCGCCTGGGCGCCGAGATAGACCAGGCGGCGCTCTCCGTCCGGATAGAGCAGGCCGCGCGTGCGCTGCGAACCGGTGGTCTTGGTCAGAACCAGATCGCCGCCGGGCGTCAGCTCGACCGTGCAGCGGAAAGGCGGATAATCGACATAGGCCAGGCCCTGGCCCTCGACCTTGCGCCCGAGCTTGATCGTGCGGCAGCGATAGGCGCCGGGCGGCGGCTGAAGCTGGCCGTTCTGGGCGGCGTTCGGATCGACCAGGGGACCCAGCGCCTCGACCTGGGCGGCGAAGCCGGCGTCCTCGGCCTCGGCGCGGCCGAGACGCCAGGCCTGGTCCAGCCGGCCCAGCAGGCTGGCGTCGGCGGCGCGGGCGACGGTGCGCCAGTCGGCGCTTCCGCCCTGGAGGCCCTGATCGGGCGCGACGGGCGCAACGGCCGGCGGCGTGGCGGAGGCGCTGTCGTCGGCGACCTGCTCGCCCTGTGTCGGGTCTGTGGGCGACGACGCCACCTGCGCATCCTGCGCCGTCCGGTCATCGGATGCGCCGCAGGCCGCCGTCAGCAGCAAGGCGGAGGACGCGAGCAGGGGGATGAAGGCGCGCATGACAGGATCCAACCGTCGTCAACAGGAACGACGCAGGTCCAAACGGCCACGCTGGCCTTCGGTTCAGCCGTCAATCAGGCGCTCAGCGTTTCCACCGTCAGATTGCCGTTGGTGTAGACGCAGACTTCGGCCGCGATCTTCATGGCCTTGCGGGCGATGGTCTCGGCGTCCAGGTCGGTTTCCTCGATCAGGGCGCGGGCGGCGGACAGGGCGAAGTTGCCTCCGGAGCCCACGGCCGCGACGCCATGTTCCGGCTCCAGCACGTCGCCGACGCCGGTCACGGTGAAGATCGAATGGGCGTCGGCCACCAGCAGCATGGCCTCCAGCCGGCGCAGATAACGGTCGGTGCGCCAGTCCTTGGCCAGGTCGACGCAGGCGCGGGCCAGCTGGTCCGGATACTGCTCCAGCTTGGCCTCCAGCCGCTCGATCAGGGTAAAGGCGTCGGCGGTGGCCCCGGCGAAACCCGCCAGCACGCGTCCGTTCGCCAGGGTGCGCACCTTGCGCGCGGCGCCCTTGACGATGGTGGGGCCCATGGAGACCTGGCCGTCGCCGGCGATCACGGTGCGGCCGTTCTTTCGCACCGCCAGGATGGTGGTGCCGTGCCAGCCGGGAGAGGCGGTGTCGGTCGAGGTGTTCATGTCCGGGCAGATGGCGATGTCCGCCGTCCGCATCAAGGCGCGCCCGCCTCGCCCCGCCTCGCCAGCAAGCGGCGCCGATTTGTTAAGGGCTCGTCGGCAGAGTGTGGATAACCGATTGGCACACGAGGTTCTCCATGGATCTGTTCCGCATCGTCTATGTCAGCGAGGCTGTGGGCGCGGCGAGCGACGGCCTGATGCCGTTGATCGACATCGTCGGCGCTTCCGATCGCAACAACCGCCGCGACCGGCTGACCGGCGTGCTGCTGCGTCACGAGCGACGCTTTCTGCAGGCCATCGAGGGCACGCGGGCGGACCTGGACCGCCTGATGGCGCGGTTGGCCGGCGACAAGCGTCACAAGAACATTCGCATCCTCAGCGACGAGCCGATCCAGCAACGGCTGTTCCCCGACTGGGGCATGGCGCGGGTCGATCCTACGCCGGAGGTCGCTGATTTTCTCGACCGCGCGATGGACGCCATGAACGGCGTCGAGGCCGGGGAGCGGGCCGAGCGGCTGCTGGTGAACGCCAGCCGGTCCATGGCGGTCGCGCCCTGAGGCCACGGGTCTCGCCTCGCGCGGCGTGAGCGGCTAGGAGGGCCTGTGCCCTTCTCCGATGACGAAGTCGAACGCTACGCCCGCCATCTGGTGCTGCGCGAGGTCGGCGGGCCAGGCCAGCAGCGGCTGGCGCGCGCGCGCGTGCTGATCGTCGGCGCGGGCGGCGTGGGCAGCCCGGCGGCCCTGTATCTGGCGGCGGCGGGCGTGGGAACGCTGGGTCTGATCGACGAGGATGTGGTGTCGCTGTCCAACCTGCAGCGGCAGGTGCTGTTTGACACGGCGGACCAAGGCCGTCTCAAGGTCGAGGCGGGCGCCGAGCGGCTGAGCGCCCTGAACCCGCATGTGGAGGTGCGGACCTTTCCCGAGCGGCTGACCGTGGCGAACGCCGCGGCGGTGGTCGGGGCTTTCGACCTGGTGCTGGACGGCACGGACGACTTTGAAACGCGCCTGTTGGTCAATCGGGCCTGTGTGGCGGCCGGCAAGCCGCTGGTGTCCGGGGCGCTGGGCCGCTGGAGCGGACAGATCGGCGTGTTCGCAGGCCGGCCCTGCTATCAGTGCCTGGTGCCGGAGATCCCGCCGGACGCCGAGACCTGCGCCCGCGTCGGCGTGATCGGGGCCCTAGCCGGCGTGATCGGAACCCTGGCGGCGCTGGAGACGATCAAGATCATCACCGGCGCCGGCGAGCCGCTGACCGGCCGGCTGATGCTCTACGACGGCCTGGCGGGCGAGGCGCGGACCGTCAGGGTGGCGGCCGATCCGACGTGTCCGGTGTGCGGTCAGCCATAGTCGCGACGGGCCGCCTGGCGTCACGAAGCGACGATTGTCGAACGCCGCGCTTTGTGATCTCGTTCTCTGGCAATCCTTGCACGGAGACTCGTCATGCTGTCCTCTCGTCGTCTCATCGCCGGCCTGTCGACCGGATGTCTGGTCCTCAGTTCCGCAGGCGCAGCCCTGGCGCAGACGCCGTCGGCGCTGCAGGACCTGGTGGGCGCACGGGCCGGGCAGTCCGAAGGCGAGCTGCAGCGGCGGGGCTACCAGGCCACCGACCGATCCGAAGCCTTTGGCGACGGGCGCATGACCTACTGGCGGCGCGGCGACGAGTGCGTGAGCATCATGACCCGCGACGGGCGCTACGCCTCGATCAATCAGGCAGGGCGCAGCGAGTGCGGCGACGCGGGCCGTTCCGGTTCGAACGCGGCGGCGATCGCGGCGGGCGTGGCCATTGTCGGCTTGGCGGCGGCCATTGCGGCCCACAAGCAGCGTCACGGCGACTCGGGCGCCGAGCATGACCGGGAATACGAGCGGGGCTATCAGGCCGGGCTCTACGGCGCCGACTACGACGACCGTCACGAGAGCGAGGGCTATCACGAAGGCTATCTGGCCGGCGAGGACGAGAACCAGAACCGCAGGCACGCCGGCAGCCGCTGGGTGCGCGGGGCGCCGATGGCCGCGCAGACCGCCTGCGCCGCACGGGCGGACGCCTTTCAGAACCGGCCCGAAGGCTCCAGCGTGCCGGTCAGCATGCGCGATCTCGGGCGCGGCGAATACGAGCTGACCATGGCGACCGGCCCCTACCGCTCGATCTGCCGCGTGTCCGCCTCCGGCGAGGTACGGGCGATGGAGCCGTTCTGAGACGTCGGCGTCTCAGATCAGCCCCACGGGGATCAGGATCAGGACCAGATAGACCAGGGCGCTGAGGTCGGCGCTGACGGCGACCCACGCCGCGCGCATCATCGGCAGGTTCAGCTTCTTGGCGAACCAGGCCGTTTGGATGATAACGAACCAGGCCGCGCCGGCCGCGATGATCGCAAGCCCCCAGGCATTCGACATGTCCGGCCGCTGCAGCATCACGCCGCCGGCCGAGACGCAGGCGGCGCACGGGGCGGCGAGATAGCACTGGGCGTAGAAAGACGCGCGCAACGTCTCGCGGGCGATCCGCTTGTTCTGGCGGCGCAGCAGAACCAGCGCCGAGATCAGCGGCACCAGGCTGAACACCAGGGAGCGGAACAGGACCAGGTTCTGCTGGGAGCTGGTGACGGCCTTCAGCAGGTCGGACTCGTTCGGCGGCAGCGGCACATGGGCGGCGCTGGAGATCACGTTGCACAGGACAATGGTGACCAGAAGGACCAGCGGCGGGCTGAGCGCGTCGTCGTAGCGGTGGTCCTCGACGTCCGTCTGCTCGCGGTCGGAGTATTCCATCGTGGTCAGCGGCCGACGGATGATCCGCCACATCGTCAGCGGATAGAACAGCAGCCAGCTGGCCGCCTCGAACAGGAACTCCTCGAAGCTGCGCAGGATCTTCAGGAAGTCCATCGGGCTCCTCGGTCGGGCGGTCGATGGTGCGACCCTACCTTGATGGCGTTGTTTGATGAAAGACGGTCCGGGCGCGGCGCCGCGTCTGGCCGCTTGGGCGGGTGTCTGGTTAACGCGGCCTTAAGCTTGCGAGCCGACATTGGCGCCTTCGGGTTCGCGGGGCTGGCGGCTCGTCTTTCGTGAAGACCAAACGCGATGGGTTCACCTCTGGTGTCGAGCAAGGCTGCAAGCAGGATCAAGAGGATCGCCGTGGTTGCGGCCGTTCTGGCCGGCGGCGTCATGGCGGCGGCGGGGAACACCATGCCGGACGGTCGGCCGACGCCCACGGGGCTGGAGGTGCCGCGCTGGGTTTCGCTGAAGTCCTCGCACGTGCGGGCGCGGCAGGGCCCGGGGCTGGATTATCCGATCCTGTGGGAATATCGCGCGGCCGGCCTGCCGGTTCAGGTGATCGCCGAAACGCGAGAGTGGCGAAAGATCTGCGACGCGCAAGGCTCGGTGTCGTGGATCCATCGCACGGTGGCGTCGGGCCGGCGCAGCGTCTTCAACGCCTCCGCCCAAGAGGTGATGATCCACGCGGGCCGCACCCAGGCGTCGGGCGTCCGTGCGCGCCTTCAGCCGCGCTCCATCGTGTCGCTGGACGAGTGCGAAGAGGGCTGGTGCCGGGTGCGGGCCAGGAAGACGCGCGGCTGGGTCAGCCAGCGGGCGGTGTTCGGCGCCCAGGAGCGGGCCCTGTGCAACGCCGCGCGGCCGGCCGGGCGGGGCCGCACCTGATCCCGAGCCGTTAGCGCTCGCTGTTGAGCCGTTCGGCCGGGTCGTGTAACCCGACGGCAACAACAGAGAGAAACGGAAACGCCTTGAGCCAGTCCCAATACCCCTCGTCCTTCGACAAGGAGGCGCTGCTCGCCTCGGGACGCGGCGAGCTGTTCGGTCCCGGCAACGCCCAGCTGCCGGCCCCGCCGATGCTGATGTTCGACCGGATCACGACGATCAACAGCGACGGCGGCGCGCACGGCAAGGGCTACGTCGAGGCCGAGCTGGATATCCATCCGGACCTCTGGTTCTTTCAGTGCCACTTCATCGGCGATCCGGTGATGCCGGGGTGCCTGGGCCTGGACGCCATGTGGCAGCTGGTCGGCTTCTACCTGGGCTGGATCGGCGGGCCGGGACGCGGGCGGGCGCTGGGCGTCGGCGACGTGAAATTCACCGGCCAGGTCACGCCGGACATCAAGAAGGTGGTCTACAAGATCGACCTGAAGCGGGTCATCAACCGCAAGCTGGTGATGGGCATCGCCGACGGCGTGCTGGAGGCCGACGGCGAGGTCATCTACACCTGCAACGACATGCGCGTCGGCCTGTTCGGCGCAAAGGATGAAGCGGCGGGCGGCTGACGCCCCCATATGAGCCGCGAGAACTCGCGGCCGGCTCTGCTAAAAGAGCTCACAGCACAAGAAGGACATACCATGCGTCGCGTCGTCGTCACCGGCCTGGGCATCGTTTCCTCCATCGGCACCGGGGTGGAAGAGGTCACGCAGTCGCTGCGCGACGCCCGCTCGGGCGTGGTCGCGGCGCCCGATCACATCACGCACGGCTTCCGCAGTCAGGTGTGGGCGCCGCCTGCGCTGGGCGCGACGGCCGAGGACTGGGCGCCGTTGGTGGACCGCCGGGCCTCGCGCTTCCTCGCCAACGGCACGGCCTGGGGTCACATCGCCTTTGAGGAGGCGCTGAAATCGTCGGGCATGACGGCCGAGGAGATCAAGGACGACCGCATCGGCCTGATCGTCGGCGAGGGCGGCCCCTCGACCCAGGTGATCCTGCAGGCGGCCCAGACCACGGTGGAAAAGGGCTCGCCCAAGCGCATCGGCCCGTTCGCGGTGCCCAAGGCCATGGCCAGCGGCCCGTCGGCGGTGCTGGCCACCTGGTTCGGCATGCGGGGCATCAACTATTCAATCTCCTCGGCCTGTGCGACCTCGGCCCACTGCATCGGCGCGGGCGCCGAGCAGATCCAGTGGGGCAAGCAGGACGTGGTGTTCGCCGGCGGCTGCGAAGACATCGACTGGTCTATGTCGAACATGTTCGACGCCATGGGCGCCATGTCTTCGGACTTCAACGAAACGCCATCGGTCGCTTCGCGCGCCTATGACGCGGCGCGCGACGGCTTTGTCATTGCGGGCGGCGCGGGCATCGTGGTGCTGGAGGAGTACGAGCGGGCCAAGGCGCGGGGCGCGACCATCTATGGCGAGGTCGTGGGCTACGGCGCCAACTCCGACGGCTACGACATGGTGGCTCCGTCGGGCGAAGGCGCCCAGCGCTGCATGAAGATCGCCATGGAGCAGGCGGGCGGGCGCAAGATCGACTATCTGAACCCGCACGGCACCTCGACCCCGGTGGGCGACCTCAAGGAGATGGAGGCGGTGCGCGCGGTGTTCGGCGACGACATGCCGCTGATCTCGTCCACCAAGTCGCTGACGGGCCACAGCCTGGGCGCGGCGGGCGCGCAGGAGGCGATCTATTCGCTCTTGATGCTGCACAACGGCTTTGCGGCCGAAAGCGCGCATATCGAAAACCTCGACCCGGCGTTCGAGGGCATGCCGATCCTGCGCGAACGCCGCGACGGCGAACTGACCACGGTGATGTCCAACAGCTTCGGCTTCGGCGGCACCAACGGGACGGTGGTGTTCTCGAAGGTGTGACCCCCTACCCGTCATCCTCGGGCTTGACCCGAGGATCGGGCGTGGGAACGATCATGCGTCGCTCGTTCGCACCGAGCGCCGGATGATCCAACCCTCGGGTCAAGCCCGAGGGTGACGAACGGGTGACGGTGCTGGGGCTTCACGCGTACCTGACCCCGGTCAGATAGAGCCCCGCCGAGGGTGCGACGGGTCCGCAGGCGCTGCGATCCCGCGCCGCCAGAGCTGTCTCAATGTCCTCGGCCGTCCAGTGGCCCAGGCCGACCTCGACCAGGGTGCCGGCCATGGAACGGACCTGGCGGTGCAGGAAGCTGCGGGCCTCGAACACCAGGTGGACCTCGTCGCCATGGCGTTCGACGCGGGCGACGTCCAGCGTCTTGATCGGCGACTTCGACTGGCAGCCGACGTCACGAAAGGTGGTGAAGTCGTGCTGGCCGACCAGCCCTTGCGCCGCCGTGTGCATGGCCTCGGCGTCCAGCGGCTTTCGCACATGCCAGACGCGACTGCGCTCCAGCACCGGCTGGGCCTGTCGGTTCAGGATGCGATAGCGGTAGGCGCGTCCCACGGCCGAAAATCGCGCGTGCCACTCGGGATCGGGCGCCAGCGCGCAGTCCAGCACGCAGACGCCCTCGTGCACCAGGTGCGCGTTCATGGCGTTCATGACGGTGGCCGTCGGCCAGGCGCGCGCCAGGTCGGCGTGGACCACCTGGCCTGTCGCATGCACGCCGGTGTCGGTGCGGCCGGCGGCGGCGATGCGGATTTGCTCGCCCGAGAAGGCGTGGATCGCCGTCTCCAGCGCGCCCTGCACCGTGGGCTGTTCAGCCTGGGCCTGAAAGCCGTTGTAGGCCGTGCCGTCGTACTCGACCGTCAGCCGATAGCGCGGCATCAGCCGAGCACGGCGCCGGCGGGCAGGGAAAAGCCGCGCAGCATGTCGTCAGTCGATTGCGCCGCGCGGCCCTCGCGCTGGACACGCAGCAGACGCACGGCGCCCGAGCCGCAGGCGACGGTGAGGCGGTCGTCAATCACGGTTCCCGAGGTGGCCGACCCATCCGCCAGCATCGAAAGCAGCGCCTTGATGCGCACGGGGCCCTCGGCGGACGGCGCCTCGAACCAGGCGCCGGGGAAGGGGGACAGGCCGCGGATGTGGGCGTCGACCTCGGCGGCGGGGCGGCTCCAGTCGATGCGCGCCTCGGCCGGGGTGATCTTTCGGGCGTAGGTCGGCTCGCCCGTCTGTTCGGTCGGCGTCGCGCCGCCGCGTTCGATGGCGGCGAGCGCACGGGGCCACAGGGCTGCGCCGGTATGGGCCATGCGGTCGGAGAGGGAGGCGGCGGTGTCGTCGGGGCGGATACCCATCACCTCGCCCAGCAGGATGGGGCCTTCATCCAGGCCCTCGCTCATGCGCATGATCTGAACGCCCGTCTGGCGATCGCCGGCCATGATGGCGCGCTGGATGGGCGCGGCGCCGCGCCACCGCGGCAGCAAGGAGCCGTGCAGGTTGAAGCAGCCCAGACGCGGCGCCTCCAGCACGGAGGGCTTCAGGATCTGGCCGTAGGCGACGACGCAGGCGGCGTCGAGATCCAGGCTCCCGAACACCTCGATGGCCTCGGACGCCTTCATGGAGGCGGGGGTGAAGACCGGCAGGCCCATGGTCTCGGCAAAGGCGTGAACCGGCGAAGGCGTCAGCTTCTGGCCGCGCCCCTTCGGCTTGGGCGGTTGCGAATAGACGGCGACGACGTCGTGGCCCGAGGCGATCAGCTCGGCCAGCGACGGCACGGCGAAGTCGGGAGTTCCCATAAAGGCGAGGCGCATGGGCACGCCTTTAGAGGGTCGTGGCGGTTACTGCCAGCGGGTGGAGACGCCGCCGCCCTCGTCCCACTCGCCGCCCGCGTCCAGAGCGTCGTCGAAATCCAGAAGACGATCGAGCAGCAGACCCGCCACCACGCCCAGCAGGGCCACGCCCGCCAGGGTCGCCACGCCGGCGACGCCGGCCTTCTGGCTGCGGGTCAGGCGGCGACGGCCGGTGGTGTCTATGACCAGCGAACGGCCGCGACGCGAGATGCGGGCGGCGGTGCGGGGGAGGTCGTTCGCGAGCTCGTCGGAGGGCAGGCGCATCAGGCGGCGATCCTTTCGCGGGCGGCCTTCTTGACCTTGGTCACGGCGCGCTCGCGCTTCAACCGCGACAGGTGGTCGATGAACAGGACGCCGTTCAGGTGGTCCATCTCGTGCTGGATGCAGACGGCGTAGAGGCCGGACGCCTCTTCCTCGACCGAGACGCCGTCGCGGTTCAGGTAGCGGATGCGCACGCGGGCCGGGCGCTCGACCTTGTCGAAATATTCCGGGATCGACAGGCAGCCTTCCTCGTAGACGAACAGCTCGTCGGACGACCACAGGATTTCGGGATTGGCGAAGAAGCGCGGATTGCGGCGGGCCTCGGCGTCTTCCGCCTCTTCCTCTTCGGTCTCGGGGACGTCGCCGTCGCGGTCGCCCAGATCCATGACGATGACGCGGTCCAGGGCGCCGATCTGCACGGCGGCCAGACCGATGCCGGGGGCGGCGTACATGGTCTCCAGCATGTCGTCCATCAGGGTGCGGACGGCGTCGTCCACGGCCGGAACCGCCTGGGACACCTGTTTCAGGATCGCCAGATCGGCGGGGTTGTCGATGGTGAGGATGCGACGGACGGCCATGGGCGGGACGTAGGGCCGCCCCGCCGCGAGGTCAAGATTTCCCAGCGGACCGAAGGGTCTTCACGCCTTGCCTTACGCCTTGCCCGGCAGGGGGCGGGGCTTCCGCTCGCCGTCGATGGCGACATAGGTGAAGACGCCCTCGGTCACGCGCACCGAGGCGACCTGAGGCTGGTTGCGCGACCGCTTCCAGGCCTCGACATGGACGCGAATGGAGGTGCGGCCCGTGCCCACCACCTGGGCGTAGATCGAGACCTCGTCGCCGACCGACACGGGCTGGTGAAACACCATGCCGTCCAGCGCCACGGTGGCGCAGCGGCCGCAGGCGAGCTCGAACGCAGGCGTGGCGCCGGCGAGGTCCATCTGGGCCAGCAGCCAGCCGCCGAAGATGTCGCCCTCGGGATTGGTGTCGCCGGGCATGGCGATGACGCGGCCGACCGGCTGGCCGGAAGGGGGCTGGGGGACGGCGTCGGACATGAGGAGGCGCTCGGGAGGAAGACGGGGAGGAGGGGCGTCCTCTACAGCGGTGCGGGGCGCCTGTCAGCGTTTGCGCCGACGCCTGGGCTTGTCGGGCGGCCGAAGCGCGAGCGGCGGACGCAGCGGCTCGGTCGGTGAGGGCGTCTCGGGCTCTGCGGCGCGAGGCGCGGTCAAGGAGCGCCAGGCCTGGCCCAGGCGGATGGCCTCGGCAAGGTCGTCGGCGTCGGCCGAGGCGCGGTTCAGCCGAAGGCGCGAACAGGCGTTCAGCAGTTCGGAGGCGACCTCCACCTCCGGATGGTCGCGGTGACGCGCGCCCAGATCCTCGAGCCGGGCGAAGCGCCAGCCCTGTTCCGGCGGATGCTCCAGCATCAGCTCGAAGCGTCGGGCGGGCGACAGACGCTCGGCGATGAAGCGCCACTCGCCATCCGCCGGATCGAAGACATAGTGGCCGATCCGGGTCGGCAGGCCGTGACGATCATAGACGGCGAGCGCCCCGGCCTGGATTTCCCCAAGCAGCAGCGACAGGGCGTCGTCCTCGGGCGGGGGCTCGAAGTCGGCCGGCGGCGTGAACGGATCCGGCTCGGCCGGGACCGGAGGCGTGCTCCGGCGGCTAGGCAGCCAGGCGCGCCAGCGACCGGCCACGGCGGCGTCAGTCGTTGTTCAGCGTGCTGGTGACCGAAACGTCGTAGACGACGCGCGTCAGGCTCTGCACGACCTCGAAGAACTTGCGCATCTCGGCCGCACCGGCCAGCGGCACATAGATCACGTCTTCCGGCATGATCTCCATGTTGGTGGCGGCGAAGACGTTGGCGGCGTCGTTGAAGTCGAGCTCATAGACCACCGGCACGCCGCGGGGCGTCGCCGGCTGGCTGATCCCCAGCGCCTGGGCGACCTCGGGCCGCTCGAAGCGGAACACCAGCACCCGGCGCGGATTGGCGGTGTTGGTGTTCAGGCCGCCGACGCGCGACATGGCGCCCGTCAGGGTCATCGGACCGGCGGGCATGTCGATCTGGGTCACCGCGTTCAGCGCCCCGAAGGTCGAGATGCGACGCGGCTTGTACTGGACATTGACCACATCGCCGCGCTGCAGCCGCACGTTCTCGACGAACTGGGTGGTGACGGCGGTCAGGGGCGCGGTGAAGGTCTCGCCGCCGCGCTGAATGCTGATGACCAGGTCGTCATTGGTCCGGGCCGAGCCGCCGGCCGCGGCGATGACGTCCAGGATGCGGTCGCTGTTGACGCCCAGCGGTGCGCGGCCTGGCTGGCGTACGTCACCCAGGACGTTGACGGTGTTGGAGACGTTGCCGGCGACCGAGACCAGCACCTGCGGATTGGCGACCTTGCCGACCAGCGAGCGGCGAATGGCGGCGGCGGCCTGGGTCGAGGTCAGGCCCTGCACCCGCACGGGGCCGCCGTAGGGCACGCTGACGGAGCCGTTCCTGTCCACAACGACGCCGTTAAAGTTCTGATTGGACCCTTGCAGCGTGGCCGCACGATTGGCGCTGGCGCCGCCCAGGGTTCCCGAGCCGCCAAAAAGGACGCCGGAGGGATCATAGATGGACACCGCCAAGGTGTCGCCCTCGCCGATGACGTCAGAGGGCTGGTCGCTGGAGGACAAGGCCAGGGTGCCGAAGAACTGCGGCGGCACCGCCCTGATCCGCTCGGTCACCTCATAGGTCAGCGGAACCAGCGCGTAGCTGCCCAGCGCCTCCGGTGTTGTCGCGCCGGCGTTGACCGAGGCGCCCGACGGGCCGTCGCGGGGGAGGGTCGAGCAGCCCGCGAGGACCGCGGTCAGGGCCAGGGCCGAGACCCGAAGCGAGAGGCGGGGAAGAAGCGCGCGCGTTTGCATGAAGTCTCTGATTTCCGTGCTGCTTGTCCCATACCGGGCTTCAGCGAAGACAGCCATAGGCAAGCGTCAGAGGGCGGGGGGTGCGGTCAGACCGAGAACCTGCTCGACAACGGCGAAGTGGCTTTTCCATGTCGGAGCGTCATAGGCGGGACCCGATCCGGCGGGCGCCTTGGCCCGGCTCTCGATGGCTTCGATCCAGCCGGGGCCGTCCAGCGGATCGACCAGGCGGGCGTGCCCGATCAGTTCCCGGTGAACCGGGATGTCGGACGCGATCAGCGGGCAGCGCATGGCGGACGCCTCCACCGCCGGCAGGTCGAAGCCCTCGACCGACGACGGCGCCAGGACCGCGCGGGCGTCGCGCATCAGCGTCGCCAGGGCGGCGTCCGGCAGATCCTCGGCCTGATGCACCAGGCCCTGCAGGTTGGGCGAACGCTGCAGATGGTCCAGCACCGCCTCGTTCTCCCAGCCATAGCGGCCGACCAGCACCAGGCGCGGACAGGCGTCGCCGTTGCGCTCCTCCAGCCTGCGCCACAGCGTCAGCAGAAAGGCCAGATTCTTGCGCGCCTCGATGGTGCCGATGTGAACAAAGAAGGGGACGGCCGGCTTGGGCTTGCGGGTCTGGAGGAAGTCCGGCTCCAGCCCCAGATGGGCGACATGGACCGGCGGGCAGGGCAGGCCTTCGGCCTGCGCAAAGGTCGCCAGCTCATGGCCGGTGTAGGCCGAGTTGACGATGATGCGGCTGGAATGGCGCAGGACATTGCGGACGCGCGCCTTGTGCTTGTCGCCGTCGCCGGGGCGGCAGAACTCGGGGTGGGTGACGGGGATCAGGTCGTGGATCAGCACCACCCGCTCCATGCCGCGCGCCTTCAGGTCCGCCAGGATGGACGGCGTGTGCAGGCCGGTGTGGCCGACGCTGACATAGAGATCGCCGGCGGGCGCGGGGGCGCGAGCCGGCTCCGAGCGGAAATACTGACGCCACACCCGCCATGGCGCGGTCTTGCGCGGCTTGGGCGGCGTTGGAGGCGGCGGGTCGCCGATCACAGAGGCGACCGGGCGGGACGGCGACAGCAGGGCCGCGAACAGGCGCCGCTGATGCTCGGTCTCGGGCTGGTCCGCAACCCCGCCGCTCCAGCGGGCGCGCAAGCCCCGCATCTTGCGTTCGAACCAGGCGGGATCGACCGCGACCAGCCGATCCTTGCGTCCCCGCACCGGGATCATGTCGACACCCGGATGGTCCGACAGCCATTCGGCATAGGCCAGGCAGACGCGGTCGACGCCGGTGGGCGATCCGCGATCGATCCGGCTCATCAGCCGGCTGACGTCGAACAGGACGCGCGTGGTCATGTCAGGAGACGTAGCCGGCCTGCATCAGTTCGGCGATGTGGACGATGGCGACGGGGCGTTCGTCCTCGACCACGAACAGGTTGGCGATCTTGTTGGCGGTCAGCAGGTCGACCACGTCGCTCATCCGCGCCTCTGGCGAGACGGTGATCGGGTGGGTGCTCATGATGTCGCGGGCATGGAGGCCCGAGATGTCGCGCTGGAACGCCCGGCGGATGTCGCCGTCGGTGACGATGCCGGCGAGCCGGCCATTGCCCTCGATCACCGCGACGGCGCCCTTGCGCCCTTCGGTCACGGCCGAGACCACCTCGCTGAAGCCTGCGTCCGGCGAGACGGCGGCGGGGGCGGCGGCGTTGTCGCCCATCCATTCGCGCACGCTTTGCAGGCTCATGCCCAGCGACCCGCCCGGATGGTGCAGGCCGAAGTCCATGGCGGTGAAGCCTCGACGATCCATCAGCACCATGGCCAGGGCATCGCCCAGCGCCAGGGTCATCAGGGTCGAGGTGGTGGGGGCCAGGCCGTTGGGACAGGCCTCGGCCACGCTTGGCATGGTCAGGCACACGGCGGAATGGCGACCCAGGAAGCTGGACGCCCGCTGGGTCAGGCCGATCACCGGGATGTCGTTGCGCTGGCAATACAGCAGCGGGTCGCGCAGTTCGCGGCTCTCGCCCGAGTTGGAGATGGCCAGCAAGGTCACGTCCGGCCGCAGCATGCCGAGATCGCCGTGGCTCATCTCGCCCGGATGGACGAAAAAGGCGCTGGTCCCGGTTGAGGCGAGGGTGGCGGCGATCTTGTTGCCGATGTGGCCCGACTTGCCCATGCCGGTCACCACCACATAGCCCGGCCGGCCCATGATGATGTCGCAGGCGCGCGCCAGCGAGACGTCGATCGATCGTTCAAGCGCCTCCAAGGCCTCGATGTTCAGCCGCACCACCTCGCGGGCGCGATCGCTCATGGAGGCGATCTGATCAGGGGAGGACGGAACGATGTTCGACAGCATATGAGGCCCCTTCCACAAGCTCGACGGCGAATGTGGGGCGCTTTCTGAACGCCCAAGTCGTTTCGGCGTCAACCTTTGCCGCATTTTGGCGTTACAAGGCGGGCCTCCTCCCCGTCGCACCGAGTTTCTGATGCCGTCTTCCGCCGGAGTCGACCTCCTGTTGCCCCCGCCGCCCATCCGCGCCGAGGGCATGGCCCTGTTCCTGGATCTCGACGGCGTGCTGGCGCCCATGGCGCCGACGCCGGACGCGGTGGTCCCCACCTCGCGCCGGACCGCGGTGCTGCGGGCGCTGGACCAGCGTCTTGACGGACGCGTCGCCATCGTCAGCGGCCGAACCATCGCCGAGATCGACCGGATCGCCGATCGCGCCATGCCAACGGCATCGGGCGTGCACGGACTGGAACGCCGCCGCCGCGACGGCTCGGTGGTGCGGCCGCCGGCCGACGAAGGCGTGGTCGAGGCCCTGCGCGCCTTCAAGGCCTTCGCCGCCGACCGGCCGGGGGTGATCGTCGAGGACAAGGGGATTTCCGCCGGCCTGCACTATCGCCTGGCGCCGGAGGCCGAAGACGAGGCGGCGCGGCTGGCGCAACAGCTGGAAGCAGACACCGGCCTGTCGCTGCAGCCCGGGCACATGGTGCTGGAACTGAAGACGCCAGGCGCCACCAAGGGCACGGCGGTGCAGGCCTTCATGGCCGAGGCGCCGTTCCGGGGCGCGGTTCCGGTGATGCTGGGCGACGATCTGACGGACGAGCACGGTTTCCGCGCGGCCGAGGACCTCGGCGGCTTCGGCGTTCTGGTCGGCCCGGTCAGGGAAACGGCGGCCCGGTATGGACTATCGGGCGTTGATGCGGTTCTGGACTGGCTGGAAGCGGTGACCAAGGCGTGAGCATGACCCCCAACCTCGACCTCTTTCCCATCGGCAACTGCTCGATCAGCGCGCTGATCGACCGCCAGGGCCGCTATGTCTGGGCCTGTGCGCCGCGCGTGGACGGCGATCCGGTGTTCTCGGCCCTGATGAACGGCTCGGAACCGGCCCACGGCTACTGGGCGGTCGATCTGGAAGGGCTGGAAAGCGTCGAACAGGCCTATGTCCGCAACACGCCGGTGCTGCGCACCGTGTTGACCGACAAGGACGGCGCCCAGGTCGAGATCATCGACTTCGCCCCGCGCCATCCGAAGCACTCGCGCACCTATCGCCCGCTGGCGTTGGGACGGATCGTGCGGCCGCTGAAGGGCACGCCGCGCGTGGCCATCCGGCTGAAGCCCAGCGCCGACTGGGGCGCGCGCGAAGCCGAGCACACGTCGGGCTCGAACCACATCCGATACCGCTGCCCGGACGTGACCTTCCGCCTGACCACCGACTGCCCGGTGTCGCACGTGCTGAACGAACGCACCTTCCGGCTGGAACGAGAGCTGACCTTCTTCTTCGGGCCGGACGAGGGCTATGACCAGGACGTCGGGCCGGGCGTGCAGTCGGCGCTGGATCGCACGATCGCCTATTGGCAGGACTGGGTGCGCAAGCTGTACCTGCCGCTGGACTACCAGGAAGCGGTGATCCGGGCGGCGATCACGCTGAAACTCTGCGCCTATGAGGAAACGGGCGCCATCGTCGCGGCCATGACCACCTCGGTACCCGAGTTCCAGAACAGCGGGCGCAACTGGGACTATCGCTACTGCTGGATTCGCGACGCCTATTACACGGTGCGTGCGCTGAACCGGCTGGGCGCGGTGGACATCCTGGAGGGCTATCTCGTCTATCTGCGCAACCTGGTGGATGATGCGGCCGGCGGGCACGTTCAGCCGGTCTATGGCGTGGGGCTGGAGCCCGGCATCGGCGAAAGCATCGTCGAGACGGTCGAAGGCTATCGCGGCATGAAGCCGGTGCGCATCGGCAATCAGGCGCACGAGCACCTGCAACACGACGTGTACGGACAGATCGTGCTGCCGCTGGTTCAGGCCTTCTATGACCAGCGTCTGCTGCGTCCCGGCACGATCGAGGATTTCCGGGCCTTGGAAAAGGTCGGCGACCGCGCCTTCGCCATGCACGACCAGACCGATGCGGGGCTGTGGGAGTTCCGCACCATCGCGCGTGTGCACACCTATTCTTCGGTGATGTGCTGGGCCGCCTGCGATCGTCTGGCCAAGGCGGCGGACTATCTGGGTCTGGCCGACAGGGCCGAGTTCTGGAACGAGCGGGCGGCGATCATCCGTGAACGGATCGAACGCGAAGCCTTCCTGCCCGACGAGGGCCGGTTCGCCGCCAGCTTCGGCAATCGCGAGCTGGATGCGTCCCTGCTGCAGATGACCGATCTGGGCTTCCTGGACGCCCACGATCCGCGTCAGGTCGCCACCTTTGACGCCATCGAGCGCGACTTGAAGAAGGGCGCCTTCCTGTTCCGCTATGTCGAGCCGGATGATTTCGGCGAGCCAGAAACCGCGTTCAACTTCTGCACCTTCTGGTTCATCGAGGCTCTGGCGCAGAACGGGCGCATCGACGAGGCGCGGCAGATCTTCGACGAAATGCTGGCCCGGCGGACCTCGGCGGGGCTGCTCAGCGAGGACATTTCGGTCGAGGACGGCGAACTGTGGGGCAACTATCCGCAGACCTATTCGCTTGTGGGCATCATCAATTGCGCGGTGCTGTTGAGCCGTTCCTGGACGGACGTGCGTTGATTGTCCGCTCCGGGGCTGGAGCGTCGCCTGAAGTGAAGTCATGAGCCGCCTGATCGTCGTATCCAATCGCGTGTCCGCCCCTGCCGATCCGGCGGCGGGTTCGGCGGGCGGGCTGGCCATGGCGCTGTCGGCGGCGCTCAGGAAATACGACGGCCTGTGGTTCGGCTGGTCCGGGGAGACGACGGATCACTGGACCGGCGAGATGAAGATCGAGGACCGCGCCGGCGTCACCGTCGGCCTGGTCGATCTCGAGGCGCAGGACGTCGACGAATACTACAACGGCTACGCCAACAAGACGCTGTGGCCGCTGTTTCATCACCGTGTGGACCTGACCCAGTACGAGCGGTCCTACGGCGAGGGCTATGAGCGGGTGAACCGCCGCTTCGCCGAGGTGCTGGCGCCGGCGATCCAGCCGGACGACGTGATCTGGATCCACGACTACCACATGATCCCGATGGCGCGGGACCTGCGCCGGCTGGGCATCACCAACCGTATCGGCTTTTTCCTGCACACGCCTTGGCCGACGCGGCAGCTGCTGGTCACCCTGCCGCACCATCGGCGGCTGGTGGAGTCGATGTTCGACTTCGACCTGATCGGATTCCATACGCGCGAGTGGATGGACCTGTTCACCGACTATGTGGTGACCGAGGCGCGCGGCGAGGTGGATGGGCGCGGCGGGCTGGATTGTTTCGGCCGGCACGTGCAGACGGGGGTGTTCCCCATCGGCATCGACGTGGACGGTTTTCTGGAGGCGCGCAGATCGACGCTCGGCACGCGCACCTACGACCGCATGGCCGCCTCGGCCCTGTTCCGTTCGATGATCGTGGGCGTGGACCGGCTGGATTATTCCAAGGGTCTGGAAGAGCGGCTGCTCGGCTATGAGCAGTTCCTGCAGGACAATCCGGACCAGCGGGGCGAGGTGTTCCTGCTGCAGGTCACGCCGATTTCGCGCGACGATGTCGACAGCTATCAGGACATTCGCGCGCGGCTGGATGCGCTGGCCGGGCGCATCAACGGCGCCTTCGCCGACATGGACTGGGCGCCGATTCGCTATCTGAACCGCACCTATCGCCGGGACCAGCTGGCGGGCATCTATCGCGCCTCGCGCGTCGGGCTGGTGACGCCGCTGCGCGACGGGATGAACCTGGTGGCCAAGGAATATGTGGCGGCGCAGAACCCGGACGATCCGGGCGTGCTGATCCTGTCGCGCTTCGCCGGCGCGGCCGAGCAGATGGGCGAGGCCCTGCTGGTCAATCCCTACAGCCGCGAGGAGCTGTCGGAGGCGATCCAGAAGGCGCTGACCATGCCGCTGGCCGAACGCATTCGCAAATGGACGGCCCTGATGGACGTGGTGCGAAAGACCGACGTGGCGATCTGGCGCGACAACTACGTCAAGGCGCTGGTCGGGGCGCCGGTGTCGGACGACGGGGTGACGCTGGAGCGGGCCCGAGAGCAGGCTCAGTCGACGTCGAAGCCCAGGAGCAAGGTGCGCTGGGCCGGATTGAAGTTGTCGTCCGAAAGAACATAGAGGCGCGTTCGGCCGTTCAGCCGTTCGGCCGAGACGCCTTCGAAATTGTCGGTCGTGCCCGGCAGCTTCAGCGAGATCAGGACCGGGCCAAGCGCGCCGTCAGGCGTCATGCGCCGGACCTGGGCACGCATGTCGATGGGTGCGCGATACAGGCGCTGCACCACGAACCAGCCGTCGCCGGCGGGATCGCGATCCAGGGCGGTGATGCGGAACTCGCCGTCCGGGATGGGCGCGGCCGGGGGCGGCTGAACCGTGCGGCAGGCGTCCGGGTCGCAGTCCCACAGGCCGCCGCCTTCGCCCGCCACGCGCCAGCCGCCGCCGGGCGCGCTCGCCAGCCCCTCCATGCCGGCGTTTTCGTCAAAGGCGGCGTCGGGCTTTCGCATCGCGGTGGGGCGCGACGACAGGCGGGCAAGCGGGCCATAGCTCCAGATGCGGTGATCGCGCTCGAACGACACCAGCAACTCGCCCTGATCCGTCAGCAGCAGGCCCTCGGCGTCGCCGGCCGCCTTGTCCCCGATGGGCAGGCCGTCGAGCCCGGTCAGGCGGAGGCTGCGCAGAGCCTCCAGCCCGACCAGCCGGCCGGAGCCGTCCAGCCGCAAGTCGGCGCGGATCAGGTCGCCGGTGTCCGAAACGCTGACGAGGCCCCGCTCGCCGACGCGCTTCAGGTCCGACAGGCTGTGGATCGGCGAGCCGGGCGGGGCGCTGATCTGCAGGCCGCCCGCGAACCGGACACCGGGGGCGAGCTCGGCGCCGCCGGGAAGACCCAGGCTGACGGCGCGGGTCTGAACGACCTGAGACGTCCAGCCGTCTTCGGCCGGCGGGATCGGGCGCTGGGTGCTGCCGACGGCGGCGCAGGCGGCGAGCGCCAGCGCGGCGCCCGGGCCCAGCAGGCGACGCAGGCGGATCATGCGGCGATGCGCCGACGACCGCGCGTGCGGCCCTGTGCGCGACTGGGACCGGCCGGCTCGCTTTCGAACAGCTCGGCCAGCTTCTCGGTCATGGCGCCGGCCAGCTGCTCCACATCGACGATGGTCAGGGCGCGGCGGTACCAGCGGGTCACGTCGTGGCCGATGCCGATGGCCAGCAGCTCCACCGGCGAACGTTCCTCAATGTCGGCGATGACGCGGCGCAGGTGCTGGTCGAGATAGAGCGCGGCGTTGGCCGACTGGGTCGAGTCGTCCACCGGAGAGCCGTCGGAAATGACCATCAGGATGCGACGCTGTTCAGTCCGCGCCAAGAGGCGGTCGTGCGCCCACAGCAGGGCCTCGCCGTCGATGTTTTCCTTCAGCAGGCCTTCGCGCATCATCAGGCCGAGGTTCTTCTTGGCCCGGCGCCACGGCGCATCAGCGGCCTTGTAGATGATGTGGCGCAGGTCGTTGAGGCGCCCCGGGTTCGCCGGCTTGCCGGCGGTGATCCAGGCCTCGCGGCTCTGGCCGCCCTTCCAGGCGCGGGTGGTGAAGCCCAGGATCTCGACCTTGACGCCGCAACGCTCCAGCGTGCGCGCAAGAATGTCGGCGCAGACCGCCGCCACCATGATCGGCCGACCCCGCATGGAGCCCGAATTGTCCAGAAGCAGCGTCACCACCGTGTCCCGGAACGGGCTCTCGCTCTCGGCCTTGAAGCTGAGCGGCGCGGACGGATCGGTGACGATCCGCGTCAGGCGCGCGGTGTCCAGCACCCCTTCCTCAAGGTCGAAGATCCAGGACCGGTTCTGCTGGGCCAGAAGGCGCCGCTGCAGCTTGTTGGCCAAGCGCGAAACCACGCTGGACAGCACCGCCAGCTGGCCGTCCAGCAGGCTGCGCAGCCGGTCCAGCTCCATCGGGTCGCACAGGTCGGAGGCGTCCACCACCTCGTCATAGGCCTGGGTGAAGACGCGGTAGAGATCGACGGCGCGGCCGTCGTCGCGCGTCTGCTGGCGGTTCGGCTGGTCGCCCTCGTTCAGCTCGGGGCCGTCTTCGGAGGCGTCGCCGTTCGGATCGGCGGGGGCGCCTTCGGGGCGGCTGTCGCGCTCCTGCTCGGAGGATTGGTCGTCGGCCGAGCCCTCCATCGACTGGTCGCCTTCGCCGCCGTCCTGCTCCTCGTCCTCGTCGGGCTGGTCCTGGGCTTCGGGTTCCTGCGGGTCGGGTTCCTCGTCGCCGGGATCGTCGGCGCTGTCTTCGCCCTGGCCGTCGCCGGGATCGAGGTCGAGCGCGCGCAGCACCTCTCGCATCCGGGCGGCGAAGGCGGACTGATCGGCGGCGACCTCGGACAGGGCGTCGATCTGGCGGCCGGCCTTCAGCTCCAGCGGTTCGCGGACCAGGTCCAGCATGGCCCCGGCGCCGTCGGGCGTACGCTGGCCGGTCAGGCGCTCGCGCACCAGAAGCGCCACGGCCTCGGACACCGGGACACGGTCGGGGTCGTTGACGCGCAGGGCGCCGGTCTTCTCCAGACGGGTCAGCAGGGCGGCCGTCATGTTGGCGCGCACGCCAGCCAGGGCGGTCGAGCCCACCGCCTCGACGCGCGCCTGTTCGACGGCGTCGAACACCTCGGCGGCGGTGGCGTCGACTGGGCGCAGGCGCGCGTTCACCGCGGCGTCGTGGTTGGCCAGCCGCAGGGCCAGCCGGTCGGCCTGCCCCCTCAGCGAGGCGCTTTCCGGCACGGACGGATCGCGCGGCGGATGGGGCAGGGTCAGGACGCCGTTCGCCAGACGCGGGCCGTCCGTGCCGAACAGAACCTCCAGCTCCGGCTGCTCGGCCAGGGCGCGGGCGGCGTGGGACAGGGCGCGCTTGAAGGTCTCGGCGGGCGTGTCGGGAGCGGCCATGCCTTGTCGTTAGCCGGTGAAGCCGGCGGGGAAAAGGCGGATCAGCCGGCGCGGCGGATCGGCAGACGCTGTCCGACCGTCAGCGAGCGCCACAGCCACTCCAGCGGCCCCATCTGGAACCGCCGGAGCCACAGCACCGACCACGCCAGCTGCAGCACCCAGACGGCGGCGACGATCGCCCACAGAGCCGGCCGATCGACCTGGCCCATCAGCCCAAGACCGCGACCGCCATAGAACAGGGTCGTCATGATCAGGGACTGGGTCAGATAGTTGGTGAAGGCCATGCGTCCGGCGGCGGCCAGCGGCGACAGGGCGCCGGCGCGCCCCGCCTTCCACAGCAGGATCAGGCACGCGGCGTAGCCCACGCCGATCAGCGGGTTGAGCAGGAACTCGATCCCGCCGGCCACCAGGATGTCTGCGCCCTCCATCGTCTGGCGCCAGCTCAGCCAGGCCACCACCGCGAGCGCCAGAGCGCCGGCGGCGGCTGTGGCGACATAGACGCGGGCCGAGCGTGCGCCGCCGAGAAAGCCCGACTTTAACAGCGCCAGGCCGATCATCATCAGGCCCACGGTCGGAAAGACAAAGAACATGACGCTGGGCCCCTGAAGCGAGGTCCAGCCCTTCAGGTTCTGGCGGTAGGCGCCGGCGAGCGAGCCGCGCGCATCGGCCGTCTCGGCCTGGACGGCGGCGATCCGCTCCGGCGTCGGGTGCATGGAGGCCATGACCTCGGCCTGGGTCTCGGCCGGGGCGAACTGCAGCGCCAGCGGGCCCAGAATCTGCAGGCCGGCGAACAGGCCGAACAGCAGGGCGCCGACCACGGCCAGCCGCCGCACCGGCCACGATCGCGCCAGCATCACGAACAGCCCGGCCCAGGCGTAGAGCAGCAGCACGTCGCCCCACCACAGCGCCAGGCCATGGAACAGGGCGAAGACGAACAGCCAGAACAACCGGCGACGCAACCGCCGTCCCCGCTCCTCGGCTCCGCGCTCGTCGCGTTCTCCGCCCACCAGAAAGATGGAGGCGCCGAACAGCATGGAGAACAGGCTGATGAACTTCTGGTGGAAGAAGGCGTCGATGATCCATTTGGAAATCGCCGTCGCGCCTTCGTTCGGGAAGGGCCACAGGTCGGCCGAGCCATAGGCGCCGAAGGTCGCGGCGAAGCCGTCGGCGTTGACCGCCAGAATGCCCAGCACCGCGAGCCCCCGGATCAGGTCCAGAGTGGCGATGCGCGCTCGCGGCGCGGCCGTGACTGAAGCATCCATCGTCATCGTCCTTGTCCCCCAACAAGGCGCCGGACGGGCCGGCGATCAGATGGTGCGGCGCACCACCCTGTTCATGCGATCCGGCGCCTCGGCCTGAGGCTCATAGGCGATAAAGGCCGCGCACAGGCCGGCCCACAGGGCGTAGCTGATCCCCACCATCACCGCGACCGGCAGAAAGCCGACGCCGAAGATCAGCAGGGTCGTCTCGGTGAAGCCCAGCGCCTGGGCGGGATCGCCCGCCTCCAGCCAGCCGGCGACAGCCATGGCCAGGGCGACCAGCGCCTGCAGCCCGGCCGCGAGCAGCCCGCCGTAGAAGACAAAGCGCCACACCACGCCCAGCCGCGTCGCCGGCCGACCGTGACGCTCGCGCTCGCGCGCCAGCCGCCACAGGCACAGCGGCGTGGCGATCAGCCCGACCAGCAGGATCATCAGCCGCCAGTCCATCTCCGGCCCGGGCGTCCAGGTGCTGGGCGGCCAGAACGGCAGAGTGAGGATCAGCGGCGGCCAGGCGGCGCCGGCCACCGCCGCGGCGACGCGCGCCGAGGTCTGGCGGCGCGGCGCGACGGCGACCTGGCCCGGCAGCACCACCCGCATCACCGGGTCGGCGCCGGCGTCTCGCCGGAATAGTCGTAGAAGCCGCGTCCGCTCTTGCGACCCAGCCAGCCGGCCTCGACGTATTTCACCAGGAGCGGACAGGGCCGATATTTGCTGTCGGCCAGGCCGTCATAGAGCACGTTCATGATGGCCAGGACCACGTCCAGCCCCATGAAGTCCGCCAGTTCCAGCGGGCCCATCGGATGATTGGCGCCCAGCTTCAGCGCCTTGTCGATGGAGGCGACGTTGCCGACGCCCTCGTACAGGGCGAAGATCGCCTCGTTCATCATTGGCACCAGAATGCGGTTGACGATGAAGGCGGGGAAATCCTCGGCGTCGGTGGTGGTCTTGCCGAGCGACTCGGCAAAGGCGACGGCGGCGGCGTGGGTCTCGGCCGAAGTGGCGATGCCGCGAATGATCTCCACCAGGCGCATGGCGGGCGCCGGCTTCATGAAGTGCAGGCCGACGAAGCGGTCCGGCCGGTCCGTCGACGAGGCCAGCCGGGTGATGGAGATCGACGAGGTGTTGGAGGCGATCAGGGCGCCGGCCGACAGGTGCGGCGCCACCTCGGCGAGCACAGCCTTCTTGACCGCCTCGTCCTCGACCGTGGCCTCGATGACCAGATCGGCGCCGGACACGGCCTCGGCGACCGAGGCGGCGGGCGAAACGCGCGACAGGGCGGCGTCGGCGTCCGCCTGACTCACCAGGCCGCGGCCCGTCTGGCGCGACAGGCTGGCGGCGATCAGCCCCTGCGCCTGCGGCAGCCGGTCGGGCGCCACATCGAACAGCCGCACCGCATAGCCGCCCAGCGCCACCGCCTGGGCGATGCCGGAGCCCATCTGCCCGGCGCCGATGACGGCCACTGTCTTGATCGTGCTCATAGAAGGCGAACCCGGAGGGACCTGCTGCAGGAAGGGCCGGCCACCTTGGGCAGGCGATGGCCGGGGCGCAAGGCCGCAACGCCGATGCGCCGCCAGATTCCCGCGCAGGCGTGTCCCGGCGTCAACGCGCGTCTCAGCCCAGCAGCATGATCAGCGACGGGGCGGCCATGTTGTTGAACAGGATGCGGACGAACTGCAGCAGCAGCAGCACCACGATCGGCGAGATGTCGATGCCGCCCAGCGGCGGAATGATGCGGCGGAACGGCTCCAGGATCGGCCGGGTCACCGTGTCCAAAAAGGTCGCCAGCTGGTTCACGAACCGGTTGCGGTGGTTGATGACGTCAAAGGCGAACAGCCAGCTCAGGATGGCCGAGCCGATGATGGCCCAGACCAGCAGGGTGATGACGGCGTTGACCAGCCAGACAATGGCTTCGCCCATGAACGCTCTCCAAATATCGTGCGTGAGCCGGCGTTCTAGCGCGGCCGTGCGCCCGGCGACAATGATTTGCGAGCGTGGGCGGCGGCGAGGGCGCTTTCGCCGCATCCCCCGGTTGACACGCGGACCCCCGGCCTTCTATGTCCCGCCCCTGCCTGGAGGCCCGACCAGCCCGCTGGAACCGGGGCCGTAGCTCAGTTGGTAGAGCGCGTCGTTCGCAATGACGAGGTCAGGGGTTCGACTCCCCTCGGCTCCACCAGGCGGTCTTTCCCCAAAATCAGCTTTTCAGCGTCACATAGCCTCGCTCCACCATGCGGCGGATGGCTTCGTAGGCTTCGGTGAGTTCGTCGAAGGCGGTGCGGGCGCTGGTCAGGCGGGCGGCCTGGTCGGGGGTGACGGGGGAGCCGGAGTGGGCCAGGCGCAGCGCCTCGGCGGCCCAGCGGGCGCGGGCGCCGGCGGTCAGGACCGCGAGCTTCTGCAGGGACGCGGGATCGAGCGAGGGCAGGGTCTGGCCGATCACCTCGCGGTTGGCGACATAGGCGGCGTAGTCGATGGCCTCGAGCTGGCCGCGCAGGCGGCGCTGCTCGTGCGGATCGGCGTCCTGCGGCTCGAAATGATCGCTATGGCGGCGCGAGCCGCCCGTCACCTTGGTCGACATGGCCGTCCCTCCCTCAAGGGCGTTTGTGATGGGAGCGTGCGCCGCTTTGGTTAAGCGAGGTTCAACACCGAAAAAGGCCCCGCCGGATCGCTCCGGCGGGGCCTCTTCATCTTAGCGGGTCAGCGATGCGATCAGTCGCGACGGCGACGGCCGCGGTCACCGCCCCGATCGCCGCCGCCCTCGCGCTTGGGACGACCGCCGGTGTCTTCCGACAGCGGGGCCTCGCCGCGCTCGGCGCGCTCGGCGTTGATCTTGTCGGTGATGTCCTCGCCGGTTTCCTGATCCACGACCTTCATCGACAGCTTGGTCTTGCCGCGATCGTCGAAGCCCAGGAACTTGACCTTGACCTCCTGGCCTTCGCTCAGGACGTCGGCCGGGTTGGCGACGCGCTCCAGGCTGATCTGGGACACGTGAACCAGGCCGTCCTTGGCGCCGAAGAAGTTCACAAAGGCGCCGAAGTCGACGACCTTGACCACCTTGCCGGTGTAGATCGTGCCCATCTCCGGTTCGGAGGCGATGGACTGGATCCAGGCCTTGGCGGCGTCGATCTTTTCCTGGTCGTTGGCGGCGACCTTGATGGTGCCGTCGTCGCCGATGTCGATCTTGGCGCCGGTCTTTTCGACGATCTCGCGGATCACCTTGCCGCCCGAGCCGATCACTTCGCGGATCTTGTCGACCGCGATCTTGATCGTCTCGATCTTGGGCGCGTGCTCGCCCAGTTCGGCGCGCGGCGCGTCCATGGCCTTGGACATCTCGTCCAGGATGTGGAGGCGACCGGCCGAGGCCTGGGTCAGGGCCTGCTGCATGATCTCCTTGGTGATGCCGGCGACCTTGATGTCCATCTGAAGGCTGGTGATGCCTTCGGAGGTGCCCGCGACCTTGAAGTCCATGTCGCCCAGGTGGTCTTCGTCACCCAGGATGTCCGACAGGATGGCGAACTCGCCCGAGGGCTCAAGGATCAGGCCCATGGCGATGCCCGAAACCGGACGGACCAGCGGCACGCCGGCGTCCATCAGGGCCAGCGACGACCCGCACACCGTGGCCATCGAGGACGAGCCGTTGGACTCGGTGATCTCCGAGACCAGGCGGATGGTGTAGGGGAAGTCTTCCTTGGTCGGCAGCATCGGACGGATCGCGCGCCAGGCCAGCTTGCCGTGACCGATCTCGCGGCGGCCGGGCGAGCCCATGCGGCCTGCTTCACCCACCGAATAGGGGGGGAAGTTGTAGTGCAGCAGGAAGCTTTCCTTGTAGGTGCCCTGCAGGCTGTCGATGTACTGCTCGTCCTCGCCGGTGCCGAGGGTGGCGACGACCAGGGCCTGGGTTTCCCCACGCGTGAACAGGGCCGAGCCGTGGGTGCGCGGCAGGACGCCGACTTCCGAAACGATGGCGCGGACCTTGTCCAGGGCGCGGCCATCGACGCGGTGGCTGTTCTCGATGATGTCGCGACGCAGGACCTCGGCCTCGCATTCCTTGAAGGCGGCCGAGAACTTGGACGAATCGACGCCGTCGGGGTTTTCGTCGGTCTTCACCAGCTTGGCGGCGGCGGTCTTCTTGGCCGCGTCGACGCCCGAGCGACGGTCGTACTTGCCGGGGTGGGTGTAGGCGGCCTTGATGTCCTCGCCGACCAGCGACTTGATCGAGGCGACCACGTCGGAGTGGTCTTCGCCCTGGAAGTCGAACGGCTCCTTGGCGGCGTGTTCGGCCAGGTCGATGATGGCGTCGATCACCGGCTGCATGCCCGCGTGCGCGAACATCAGGGCTTCGAGCATCTTCTCTTCCGAAAGCTCCTTGGCTTCGGATTCAACCATCATCAGGGCGTCCTGGGTGCCGGCGACCACCAGGTCGAGGTCCGAGGTCGGGATCAGGTCAACGGCGGGGTTCAGCACCAGCTCGCCGTCGATCAGGCCGACGCGCGCGGCGCCGATCGGGCCCATGAAGGGCACGCCCGAGACGGTCAGGGCGGCGGAGGCCGCGACCATGCCCAGAACGTCAGGGTCGTTTTCCATGTCGTGCTGCAGCACGGTGACGACGACCTGGGTCTCGTTCTTGAAGCCCTTGACGAACAGCGGGCGGATCGGACGGTCGATCAGGCGCGAGACCAGGGTCTCCTTTTCGGAGGGACGGCCCTCGCGCTTGAAGTAGCCGCCCGGGATCTTGCCGGCGGCGAAGGTCTTTTCCTGGTAGTTGACGGTCAGGGGGAAGAAGTCCAGGCCGGGCTTGGGCGCGCGGCCGTAGACGACGGTGGCCAGGACCACGGTCTCGCCGTAGGTCGCCAGAACGGCGCCGTCGGCCTGGCGGGCGATGCGGCCCGTTTCCAGCGTCAGCGGGCGTCCGGCCCACTCGATCGTCTTGCGTTTGATGTCGAACATGTTTCGTCTTTCGTCTCCCGCGGGCGTATTCCCGTCGGGGGTGTGCGGAGCGTCAGGCGTTCAGTCCCTCGGTCCCGGTGAACCCGGCGACATGCCGGGGGTGGTGAGAGCCATTTCAGCCCTCGCGTCTTTGCGCCGTTCAGTGCCGCGGCGCGCGGGTCGTATCTAGTTACGGAACGAGGCGCGGACGTGACCGCCCGCGCCTCGCCGATGCGTTTCCGCTCTGGACGCCCCGCCTTAGCGGCGCAGGCCCAGCTTGGTGATCAGCGTCTGGTAACGCTCGCTGTCGACCTTGTTCAGGTGGTCAAGAAGGCGACGACGCTGCGACACCATCTTGAGCAGGCCGCGACGCGAGTGGTTGTCCTTCTTGTGGGTCTTGAAGTGCTCGGTCAGGTTGGCGATGCGTTCCGACAGGATCGCGACCTGCACCTCGGCCGAGCCGGTGTCGCCGGCGCCACGGGCGTTATCGGCAATGATCTCTTGCTTGCGTTCAGCAGTAACCGACATCTTGTTCTCCCTTGGTAGCCCATAGCGCTTCGCGCGACTTGAGGCCGGGTTGGAGTCTCCGGACTTGAGCGTCAGGAGAGATTGAAAACGCGGTCGGGTTCAAGCCGGCCGGCCCGCAACTGACAAAGCGCGACGAGGGTCTGGTCCTGAAAGGCGGACACCGTGCGGGAGCCTTCGGAAAGACGGCTCTTCAGGGTTTCCACCTGGCGGGGGAGCAGAACGATCGGTCGTCCCTGCCGAAGCGAGAAGGCGTCTTCGGTCGTCACGGCCAGCTCCGGGATGTCGTCCAGGGCGGTCGCGACGGGAAGCAAGCCTTCCGAGGCGGCGCCCCTATGCACCAGATCCTCGAGAAAAGCCAGAGTGACGGCGTTTTCCGTGCTGAACGGCCCGACACGCTCGCGCCGCAGCGCCGAAACGTGGCCCTCGGTGCCCAGGGCGGCGGCGAGATCGCGGGCCAGGGAGCGGACATAGACGCCCTTGCCGGTGCGGATGGTCAGCTCGACCCAATCCTGTTCCTTGGCAGCATCCGGCGCGGCTGTCACCTCGGCGGAATGGATCACCACCCGGCGGCTGGCCAGCTCGAACTCGGCGCCGTCTCGGGCCAGATCATAGGCGCGCTGCCCGTCGACCTTGATGGCCGAGAAGCGCGGCGGGACCTGCTCGATCTCGCCAACAAAGGCGGGCAGGGCGGCCTTCACCTGATCCAGCGTCGGCCGCACTTCGGAGCGGGCGATGATCTCGCCCTCGCGGTCCACGCTGTCGGTGGAGACGCCCCAGGCGATGGTGAAGCGATAGACCTTTTGCGCTTCCATCATCATGGGCACGGTTTTTGTCGCCTCGCCGAGCGCGATGGGCAGGATGCCGCTGGCGAGCGGGTCCAAGGTGCCGGCGTGCCCCGCCTTCTGGGCGTTGAACAGGCGGCGGATGCGGGTGACGGCTTCGGTCGATCCCATCTCGTAGGGCTTGTCCAGGCAGACCCAGCCGTCGACCACGTCGCCCTTCTTCCTGCGCGCCATCCTAAATCCCCCTCTCCCAGAGGGGGAGGATCAGAGGGGTCATTGCTCGACCTCGTCGTCGGCCTCGAGGTCGGCGCGGACGCGGGGGTCGGCGAACAGACGGTCGATGCGGCTGGCGGCGTCGAAGCTTTCGTCGTGGCGGAATTTGAGGTCGGGCGTGAACTTCATGTCCAGCTTGGGCCCGAGCCGACCACGGAGGAATTTGGCGTGGGCGTTCAGCGCCTTGATGATCTCGCTCTCGTGGCCGGTGGTCGGGGCGGCCTCGACGCCGGCGCCGAGGGGTTCGACAAAGCAGGTGGCGTGCTTCAGATCGGGCGAAAGACGCACCTCGGTGACGGTGATGGAGACGCCGGCCAAGGCCTCGTCGTGGATCTCCTCCTCGCGCAGGATGTCGACCAGGGCGTGGCGGATCAGCTCGCCCGCGCGCAGCTGGCGCTGGCTGGGGCCGACGGGGCCGGAGGCGTTGCGGGTATGTTGTTTCCTGGCCATGAGAGCCGTCCTTTCGTGCCGCTCGCCGGGGCTCGGACCCGGCTGGAAAAGCGAAGGGGCGGGGTCTAGGCGGCGGGGCCGCCGCTGTCCAGCGGAGCGGCGCGCCGAACGGTCCGCATCACCTCGCCGGAGGTCAGGCTGCGGACCGGACGCACCGCAAGGCCCGCGGCGTACAGCACCTGACCGGTCCAGTGATTGCACAGGTGCAGGATCGAAAAGGTTTCGCGGCTCCTGAAGAAGCGGGCGTCGTCACCGGGCCTTTGTGCGGCGATGCGCGGTGCGCCCGAGGACAGGTCCAGCGACGCCTCGATGCGATCCGCCATTCGGGCAAAGGCGGCGGGCGACAGGCGAAGGGCGGCGCGGCCCTCGGTCGGGTACATCTCGGCGGGATCGCGCGTCTCCGGATCCAGCATCAGCACCGACGGATTGTTCGGGCGGAAGAAGGCGCGGGCGCCGTCGGGCAGGCGACTGGAGATCGGGCTCTGGTCCACATAGAAGCGGGCGTCGCCCCAGCCGATGAAGATCCAGTCTCCCGGCGCGAGCGGCTCGACGGCCTGCGCCAGCGGACCGCCTCGCCGGGTCAGAAGGGCGCGGGGCAGCGCCAGATCGGTATGAAAGCCGTTGTCGAGCAGGTGGACGACCACCGTCTGTTCGCCGGCTCCCGGCCCAACTGGATCGCCCGCTCGGGTCCAGGTCCACAGGGCCGCGCCTGCGCCGATCATCGCGGCGAGGATCAGGATCAGGGGAAAACGCCAGACGCGCATGGATGTCAGCGGCGCCAGAGCAGGCGGGCGCAAGGCGCGGCGCCGTCCGTCGTCAAGGGGAGCAGGATCAGCTCGCGCGCGGTCTGCACCATGGCGAGGCGAGCCACTGGACGGCCGTCGCACAGGGCCGCGCCGGCTTGCGGCCGCGCCAGATCGCGAACCTCTACCTGCACATTGGCCGGCACCCGCAGGGCGCGGGCGTAGGTGTCGGCGCCCGCGAGCGGCTCTCGCGCCTCCAGCAGACGATAGGGCGTGGTGGCGAACGGGGCCTGGCGGGCGAGGCGCAGGTCTGCGCCCTTGATCGTCAGGGCGTCGGACAGGGCGCGGGTCCGCTCGTCGGAAGCGGTCCAGACGCCGTCGGGCGACAGATCGTTGACCGGACGCGGACCCGCCTCAGCGGGCGTGACGTCGATGGCGCGCGTTTCCAAGACGGCGCGATCCGCCACCGCGCGGGCGGCGTCGTAGGCATGGACCAGCGCGCCCTGTTCGGCCAGGCGGTTCAGCATGGGCTCGACCAGCAGGGCGCCGCTCAGCACCGCCGCCACGCCGCCGATGGCCAGCGCGACGGCTGGTCCGGCAGCGAATAGGGGGGCGGGACGTCGCGGCGACGGATGCAGGGCGGCGGTCATGGTCGGAGCATAGCCCGCGACGCCGGCGTCCAGAAGCCGCTTCGCCCCGCAGGCGTTACTGGCCGGCAGGGCCTGACGGCGGCCGCGTCGCCCACTCGCCGCGCCATTCGTAAGCCAGGGCCGCGCAGTGGCGGTACTTGCCGTCGGGCCAGCGGCCGACCGCCTGCATGGACAGCGGCCGCGCGGCGCGAACGCGGCCTATGGCCAGCCAGACCTGATCGGCGGCGGGGCACAGGGCGCGGGCCAGGCCCCTGCCGTCTCCGACCTGCTGCACCTCATACAGGTCGCCGGATGCGCCGGACGGCAGCACCGACAGCGCCTCGGCCGGGCCGCCGCGCTCGAATGTCGCCGACCCTCGCGAGGTGGTGGAGAACAGGCGGTTGACGCGGATCGAGCCGAACAGCCCGCGCTCGACCTCCAGCGTCACGCCGCGCGTCAGCGACTGGGTCAGCCGGTCATTGGCGTCAAAGGCGAGGTAGCGGACATCGGCCAGGGCGGGCGTGGCCGCGGCGAGAAGCGACAGGGTCAGCAGGACGGCGGATGGGCGCATGAAGGTCATCCTTCAACAGCGTTTAAGGCGGCACCGGGGCGACCCCTCCGTCACGAGGCTTCCGCCTCGCGCCATCTCCCCCGTGAAGCGGGGGAAGAGAGCCGCTTGCGTTCTTCTCCCTGCGCGCAGCGGTGTTACACCTGTTCCGGTCCCGTCGATGCGACCTGTTCGGCCAGCGCCTCGAACTCCCGGAAAGCCTCGGCGCGAAGATCGTCGCGCTCCATCAGCACCTCGTGCTGGGCGCCGCCGATCTCGACATAGCGGCCGTGCGGCAGGCGCTTGGTCGCCCAGCGGCTGGTCTGCTTCCAGATCCGGTCGTCGTCAGCCGCCTGCACCACCGTCACCGGAATCCGCACCGATTTCAGCGCCTTCAGCTTCAGCGCCCGCTCGCCGGCGTCCAGCGCGAACGCGAGCCAGCCCCAGGTCGTGCCGCCGATCGCCAGATGCGGGCACGCATACAGTTGCTGGCGCCACAGGTCGTAGCGCCCCTCGTCCGAGGTCAGGGCGTCCTTTTCAAAGGTGTGGCCAAACGGATCGTCCGGTTCGTCCAGCACATAGTCGCCCGCCTTGCCGTGGCGGATGTTCCAGCGCACCGCCAGCTTGACCGACCACATGGAATGCTTGCCGGTCTTGATCCGCAGCATGGGGCTGGACAGCAGCGCGCCCGCGAACCGGTTCTCTCCCGCCTCCAGGCTCAGCAGGTTCAGCGCCGCGCCCATGGAGTGGCCGACCATGATCCAGGGCTTGGGACAGCGCGCCTCGAAGGCGTTCAGCAGGCGCGCGTAATCGTCCAGGAACTCCTCGACCGCACGCGCATGGCCCTTCAGCCGGTCGGGCAGCAGCCGCGCAGACAGCCCCTGCCCGCGCCAGTCGTGCGCCAAGACGCACCATCCGCGCGCCAGGAAGTTGCCGATCACCTCGAAATATTTCTCGATCGGCTCGGTGCGGCCGGGGCTCAGCACCACCGTGCCGCGCGGTTCGGCGCCCGCGAGCGCGGGAGGCGTCCACAAGGCGGCGCGCAGGCGCAAGCCCCCTGCGCCGCGATACCACTCGCCCTGTCCGCCCGGCGGAGACGCGGCGTCCGGCGTGCCCATCAGCGGAGCTTCGGCGGCATAGGCTTGGGCGCGGTTCACTCGGGCTTCCTGAACTTCAAGGTCATGCGGTCGGACTCGCCGATCGCGTCGTACGGCGTGCGGTCGAACTCGGGATCGGCAGGCTGGCCGGCCGGCGCGGTCAGCCGCACGGGCGGCAGGGTGTCGACGCCGAAGGGGTGGTCCTTGGTGTCGGCCTCGTTGGCGTTGATCTCGGAGCCGGCCACGAACTGGAAGCCCGCTTCCTCCGCCAGCTGGCGCACGAACGCCTCCTGCACATAGCCGTTGGCCGCGACCGGGTCCTGATCCTCCTCCGGCTCCAGCCGGTGCTGGACGATGCCCAACACGCCGCCGGGTCGCAGGGCCACAAAGGCGTCGGCGAACGCCTTTTCGGCAATTCCCGCGGCCATCCAGGCGTGCAGGGTGCGGATGAACAGGCACAGGTCGGCGGTTCCAGGCGGCGCGACCGCGCCCGTGCCCGCACCGAACTGGGTGAACTGGATCTCGCCGTAGAGGTCCCGGTCCGAGGTGAAGCGCGCCTGAAAGGCCGCATTCAGCGCCGCCTGCGCCGGATCGGCCGCCGGTCCCCGCGCAAAGGTCGCGGCGAAGTAGCGGCCGCCGCCCTTGGCCAGATAGGGCGCGATGATCTCGGTGTACCAGCCGCCGCCCGGCCAGAACTCCACAACCGTCATCGCGGGCTGAAGACCGAAAAAGCGCAGCGTCTCCATCGGGTGGCGCGCGGCGTCCCGGTCCTTGTCCTTGTTGCGCCAGGCGCCGGCCACAGCCCATTCCAGCGAGCCTTCGGGCGGCCCCGCGGGCGCCGCGTCGGGCGCGGGCGTCGTCGGGGTCGCCTCGTCCCTGCGGCCGCATCCGCCCAGGCAAGCCGTCAGCCCCAGCCCCGCGCCCGCCAGCAGCAGGCCGCGACGCGACGCGAACGGAAAGCCATGCGGATCATCAGCCATACGGTACCCTTGCCGGACGTGCGGCGCCCCGCAGGCCGCCATCCCTGACCCTTCGCTTAGACAGCTTCGCCCCACCGGTCAAAACGGGATCGGTGACGTTTGTGCGAGCCTACTCGGGCTTGCGCAGCCGCAGCGTCATGCGGTCGCTTTCGCCGATGGCGTCGAATGCGGCGCGCTCTTCGGGCGTCAGCACGCGGGCGGCCTGATCGCCGCGCCCCTGCGACTGACGGATCGGCGGCAGGGTCCAGACGCCGAACGGATGGTCGTGGTCGTCCTTTGGGTTGGCGTTCAGCTCGTTGCGCGCGTCCAGCACGAAGCCGGCGTTCTGAGCCGCACGAATGACGTAGCTTTCGGGCACATAGCCGGTCGGCGCCACGTCGGCGGCGTTCAGCCCCTCGGCGCTGCGATGCTGCTCAATCGCCAGGATCCCGCCCGGCTTCAGCGCCCGAAAGAAGGCCTGCATATAGGGCTCGGTGCGCCCGTCGCGAGCCCAGTTGTGAAAGGCGCGGGCGACCAGCACCATGTCCGCCGATCCGTCTTCGACCTGCATCCCCTCCGAGGGGCGGTTCACGGCGACGTAGCGTCCGCCGGTCGCCTGCAGGTAGGGCTGCAGGATCGCGCTCCACCAGCCGCCGCGGCCCGGCTCGATCTCGACCACGGTCATGCGCGGCTGCAGGCCCCAGAAGGTCAGGCTCTCATAGGGATGACGCGCGGCGTCGCGGGCGCGGTCCGTTTCCGGACGGCTGGTCGACGCCACCGCCGCCTTCAGCGCCTCATCCTCCTGGAACACCGGCGGCGTCATGGCGAGCGCCGAGCGTGTCTGAGGCGTCGTCTGGGCGGCGGCGTCGGCCGCTCCGATCAGAAGAAGGGCGGCGGCGGGCACGATCAGGCGCATGGAACAGCTCCGGCAAGGGTCCTGGCCTTCCTGCCTGCGGATGCGACGGCGCGCCAGCGTCGAAGCCTCGCCAGCGACCATTTCACGCGCATCTGCCCCCTCTTGAACGGCCGAAAGCGCCTCCCACATTCCTTTGCGAAGGCGCCGATGTCGGGCCTTCCAGCCAGGCGGCGCCGGTTTCGGGCCGCTCGACTGACACCTTGTGACCTTGCTGATCCTCAGGAGGATGCTTCCATGCGTACCTACGACTTCTCGCCGCTGTACCGTTCGGCCGTCGGCTTCGACCGCCTGGCCAACCTGCTCGAAAGCGCCGCGCGCACGAGCCAGGAAGGCGGCTATCCGCCCTACAATATCGAGACCACGGGCGAGAACGCCTATCGCATCGAGATCGCCGTCGCCGGCTTTACGCCCGACGAGCTGAACATCGAGGTGAAGGAGAACCTGCTCACCGTCTCCGGCCGCAAGACGGCCAACGACGACGGCGCGGCGCAGAAGACCTATCTGCATCGCGGCCTCGCCGAGCGCGACTTCGAGCGCCGCTTCCAGCTGGCCGACTATGTGATCGTCACCGACGCCAATCTGTCGAACGGCCTCTTGTCCATTGCCCTGAAGCGCGAACTGCCCGAGGCGCTGAAGCCCCGCCGCATCGAGATCGGCACGGGCCCGGCCCTGATCGAGGGCGAAGCCAAGGCGGCGTAATCGCTTTTCGCCTGCTGAACTGACTAGGGGGGCGGCGCTTCGGCGTCGCCCCTTTTTCTATGCCCCCAGATGGGCGAAGGCGCGGACCACCTGGGCGTAGGCGTCACGCTTGAACGGCACGATCAGGTCGCAGGCTTCGTCCAGCCGCCCCCAGCGCCAGGCGTCGAACTCGACCTCGCCGCCTTCGTCGATATGGCTCTTCAGATCAATTTCGCTGTCTGGGCCGATCAGGCGAAAGGCGAACCAGCGTTGCTTCTGGCCGGTGAAGCCGCGCCAGGCCTTGGCGTTGTTCATGGCCTCGGGCGGAAAGTCGTACAGGATCCAATCGTCGGTCGCCGCCAAGAGTTCAGCGGACACGACGCCGGTCTCCTCGCGCAGTTCGCGCCGCGCCGCCGCCTCCAGGTCTTCGCCCTCGTCCACGCCGCCTTGCGGAAACTGCCAGTTCCAGGGCGGCGGCGTGGCGTGGCGCTGTCCGTACCAGACTTGGCCCTCCCGGTTGAACAGGACGACCCCAACGTTCGCCCGATAGAGATCGAGATCGGTCACCGCCCCGGCCGCTGCGTCATGGCGGATGCGGGCGCCAGCTGCAGCCCGCGCTGCTCCAGACCGGCGGTCCAGCGCGCGGCTGCCTCCACCGTCACCGGATAGGAGAAGCCGGTCCCGAGCGCCGAGCCCCGAATCTTGGCCTGGGCCTCTAGGCTGTTCAGGGCGGCGATGATGGCGGCGGGCGACTGGGTCTGGTCGATCACCTTGTCGGCGCTGGCGCGCGCCCAGGCGCCGGGCCGCCGCTGGAACGAGCCGTCGTCGAGGAAGGCGACGCCGCGCTGGCGCAGCGTGGTCAGAAAGGCGTTCATGCCCGCATCCGACGCCGAGAACCGGTCGCCCAGATAGTTGGTGACGCCGAAATAGCCGGTGGCGCGGCCCAGGAGCCAGTTCATCTTGGCGCCGATGTCGTCGGCCCCGCCGTCGGCCAGCAGGGTGTAGGGACCGGGGTCGTTGTTGGGATAGCCGGTCGGCTCCATCGGCATCTCGAGCATGACCTCGTGGCCCTGGGCTCGCGCCTGGTCGATCCAGCCCTGAAGGTTCTCGGCATAGGGCACGAAGCTGAGCGTCACATCGGCCGGCAGTCGCTCGATGGCCGCCTTGGTGGTCACGGCGTTCAGCCCGAGGCCGCCGACGATCAGGGCCACGCGCGGCTTGCCGTTGGAACGGAACGGCCGGGCATAGGCCTGCGCGGGCACCCGCCCGTCCGGCGCGATCACCGGCAGCGGCCCGTTCGGTCCCGGTCCCGAAAGACCGGCAAGCGGCGCCTTGGCGAGCGGAGACGCGACCTGCATCGGCGCCGAATAGCTGGAGCCGCCGCCCGCCACCGTGGCTCCGTCCGGCAGGGTGATCAGCGCCTCGCCGCCGGCCGCGCCGCTCAGCGGATCGCCGGTCCCGGTCAGGTCCTGGTACAGTCCCATGGCGCCCATGGAAAAGGCGTCGAAGCCCGAGGGAGCCGGGGTCTCGGCCGCGGCCTCGCGCTTCAGGGCGATGCGCGCCGACGGCGTTCCCGCGCGCGGATCGCCCAGCACCGTCAGAAACAGCGCGCCGGTGGACAGCAGCAGCAGGCCCGCCAGCCCCGCGATCACCGGCGGCTTGCGCACGGCCGCCTTTAGCACCTCGACCGGCTTCAGGGCGCGATCGGGCGGCGGGCTGCCGGCGGCGGCGGCGAGGGCGGACTGGCGTTTGGCGAACATGATGCGAGCTTTGGGACCGAACGGAATCCTTCGACCGCCACTCTCGCGCGGGGCGGGTTAAGAAACCCTAACGCCCGTTCACCACGTTATCGCTATCGCTGGGGCTCGGGCCGAGGCTCGTTGCCGGGCGTGATCTCGGGCGTGCGCGCCGGCGGCTCGACCGGATCGGCTGGCTCGGTCGCGGGAGCAGCCTCGTCCGTCGCATCCTTGCTCTTTTCGGTCACCACCACAGTCTCGGGCGGCGCCGACACCCTGGACACGTCGCCGCCGGCGCGCAGCACGTCCAGCGCCCGCTCCAGCTGATAGTCCGTGTCCTTGTCATAGTCTTCGCCCGGCGCCTCGCGCGGGGTGTGCGGTCCCTTGCGCTCGGCCCCGATCGAGGAGTCCAGCGCCGTGGCGTAGGCGGCTTCCGAATAGATGAAGCTGGAGCGCGAGACGATGCGCGCCTCGGCTTCGGAACGGGCGACCTCCAGGTCCGGCTCGATGCCGATCTTCTGGATCGAGGCGCCGGACGGGGTGTAGTAGCGCGCCGTCGTGATCGACACCGCGCCGTCGCGCCCCCCGCGCAGCGGGATCACCGTCTGCACCGAGCCCTTGCCGAAGCTGGTCAGGCCGACCACCGACGCCCGCTCGTGGTCCTTCAGCGCGCCCGCCACGATCTCGGACGCCGAGGCCGAGCCGTAGTTGATCAGCACCACCAGCGGCAGGCCGCCGATCAGGTCGCCCGGCTTGGCCGCATAGCGTTCGATGTCCTCGGCCTTGCGTCCGCGCTGGCTGACGATCTCGCCGCGCTCGAGGAAGGCGTCCGACACGTCGATGGCGGCGTTCAGCAGGCCCCCGCCGTTGTTGCGCAGGTCCAGCACATAGCCCTTCACGCCGGGCTTCTCGGCCTTGATCTTGTTGATCGCTTCCGTCAGCTCGCGCCCGGTGTTCTCGTTGAAGGTCGAGACGCGCAGATAGCCGAAGTCGCCCTTCACCTCGCCGGTGACCGACTGCACCTTGATCACCTCGCGTGTCAGGGTCACCTCGCGCGGCTCCTCGCCGTCACGCAAAAAGGTCACGCGGATGGAGGTGCCCACCGCGCCGCGCAGTTTCTCCGACACCTGGCTGACGGTCAGGCCCGAGGCGCTCTGGCCCTCGATGGCGCTGATCACATCGCCGGCCTGGACACCGGCGCGGGACGCCGGGCTGTTGTCCATCGGCGAGATCACCTTCACCAGGCCGCCTTCGGAGGTGATGGTCAGGCCAACGCCCGAATATTGCCCCTCGGTGCGCTCGCGCAGCTCGTCGAAGTTTTCCGGCGGCAGATAGTTGGAGTGCGGGTCCAGCGCCGTCATCATGCCCTGAAGCGCCGCCTCGATCAGCTTCTTGTTGTCGACCGGCACCACATAGGCCTGCTCGACGATGCCCAGCACGTCGCCGAACAGCTCAAGCAGGCGGAAGGTCTCGTTGCGCGGGGTCTGGCTGGCCACAGCCGCGGCCGATCCGCCGAGCGCCAGGACGGCGCAGCCGACAACAAGCAGTTTACGCATTCGGTCTCTTTCGGTGGGCTCGGTCATCGACGCCCTGCGGTGAAGGAAGGCCTTGAGACCGCGACGAAATCGAGGCCAATCGGCATTGTTTCCGATGTAAGCCGCCGCGACCGCACTTGCAAAGCGGCTATTGCAGCCACGGTCGGGGGTCGATCGGTCGTTCGTCGCGCCGCAGCTCGAAATAGACCTCGCCGTCGCGGCCGCTGCGGCCCAGCGACTGGCCATCGGCGACGCGCTGGTCGGCCTGGACATCCAGCGTCTCCAGCCCCGCCACCACCGCTCGCCAGCCGGGGCCGAGATCCAGGATCACCACCTGCCCCCAGCCGCCCAGCGGTCCGGCATAGGCGACCCGCGAGGCCGCCGGCGCCCCGACGACGGCGCGATCCGCCCGCCAGCGCCAGCCGCTGGAGCCGCCGCCGTAGCGCTCCGCCGGCTCGGCCGACAGCGGCGGGCTGAGGCGTGCGCGTCCCGCCGGTCGGCTGGCGGTCTGCGTCTCGGTCGCCGGCGGCGTGCTGACCTGTCCACCCAGCGCCCGGATCCGGTCCTCAATCACCCGGGCCGAGCGTTCGGCCGTCAGCGCTTCCGCTCGCAGCACCGCGACCAAGGCGGTCTTTCTGGCCGTCAGGCTTTCAACTTCGGCGCGACGATCGCCTTGCGCGCTTTCGGTGGTCAGCAGCCGTTCACTGGACAGCACCGCCAGCCGACGAATGCGGCCGATCTCCGCCTGCTGGTCCGACAGCGCCTTGGCGCGGCTCTGCAACTCAGGCGCAACCGCCTTGATCAGAATGGCGGCGCGCACCGTATCCACCGCCTTGTCAGCCGGGACCAGCAGCGGCGGCGGCGGCCTGCGACTCATCATCTGCAGCGCGCTGAGCAGCCGGCCCTGGCGTCCGCGCTCGCGCGACAGCTCGCCCACCAGCCGCCCTTCGCGGTCGCTCAGCTCCTTCAGGCGCGCCCGCTGCGCCTCCAGCTGCACGTCTTCGGCCGAGGCTTCGCGCCTGAGCTCGGCCAGGCGCTCCTCAAGATCCCGCAACTCATTGCGAGCCGCGTCGGCGTCGGCCCGCAGTCTTTGCGCCCGCACCGCCTCGTCGCGATATTCGGCCTGCAGGCGCGACAGCTCCGACGGCGGCGCGCGACGGCTGGCGGCGGGCGTCGCGGCCGCCAGCGCCAGAACGGCGACGCCCGCGACACGAAGAAGACCGCCCGTCCGCATCGCCGTCAGTCGCGGTGATAGGGCGAGCCGGACAGGATGGTCACGGCGCGGTACAGCTGTTCAGCCAGCATGGCGCGGGCCAGGGCGTGCGGCCAGGTCTGCGGTCCAAAGGCCAGGGTTGAAGCGGCCGCCGCGCGTACGCTGTCGTCCAGCCCGTCCGCACCGCCGATGGCGAACACCACGCGCCTCTCGCCCCGATCTCTCAGCGCGGCGATGTGGTCGGCGAAGGCGCGCGAGGCGTAGGTCCGGCCCCGCTCGTCGCAGGCGATCAGATGCGCGCCCTCCGCCGCCTGCAGGATCAACTCCGCTTCCGGCGCCTTGCCGCTCCTTCGCGGCTCAAGGTCGATCAGTTCGAGCGGGCCCAGACCCAGCGCCCGTCCCGCCAGGGTCGCGCGCCGGGCATAGTCGTCGGCCAGCGTCGCCTCCGGCCCGCGTCCGGGCTTGCCGATGGCGACGACGGCCAGCCTCACCGAAGGATCAGACGCTCGCGGGCCGGCGGTGGGCGCTGTCGACGGCCCAGATCTTTTCGATGTTGTAGAAGGTGCGCACTTCCGGCCGGAACAGGTGCACGATCACGTCGCCGGCGTCGATCAGCACCCAGTCGCAGTGCGGCAGGCCCTCGACCTTGGCCTTGCCCAGGCCCTGGTCCTTGAGCTCGCGCAGCAGGTGGTCGGCGATGGCGCCGACGTGGCGGTGCGACCGGCCCGAGGCCACGATCATGGCGTCGGCCATCGGGCTCTTGCCCTTCAGGTCGATCAGGACGATGTCCTGCGCCTTGTCGAAGTCCAGCTTGGCCAGCAGCGCTTCTTCCAGCGGGGTCGAGCCGATCGGGCGCGGCGTCTCTTCGCCGGTCGGTCCGGCCGAGGCTTCGTCGTCGAAGTCCTCGTCGTCGCCGAAATCCACACCTGCGAAGTCAGAGTCGGTCTCGGCTCCGTCCTCGGTATGGAGGGGTTCGATGGGATCCATCTCGTTCGCCAGGTTCGAAACGGCGGCGTCTTGCGCATCGTGCGCGGGAGAGGGGGTCAGCGTAGGGCTCCAGGAGCGTTTGACTAATCCGGACATATAGCACGTCCGGCGCGAAACGTCACCCGACCACGCGATCCGCCGTGCGCCCGGCCCGGATCGCCGTCGAAGAGCGCGCGTTCAGCGGCGCCGCCAGATAGGTCCACGCCGGCGCCTGAAGCGTCGGCAACAGGCCGGCCTGCGCGTCCGGCACGCGAAAGGCGGAAAAGCGCCGGGCCGCCGGGGCGCTGCGGCTGTCCAGCTGCGATCCGGGTCGCGCCACCACCGCCACAGGCGCCATCCGCATGATGTCGGTCCAGCCGCGCCAGCGATGAAAGCTGGCCAGATTGTCCGATCCCATCAGCCAGACGAAATGCACGCCCGGATGCCGACTCTTCAGCGCCCGCAGGGTGTCCACCGTCCACTGCGTCCCCGCGCGCGTTTCAAAGTCGGAAACGATCATGGCCGGCCCTTGCGCCTGCATCCGCGCCGAGGCCATGCGGTCGGACAGCGGCGCGCTGTGCCGCGCGTCCTTTAGCGGGTTCTGCGGCGACACCAGCCAGATCACCCGGTCCAGGCCCAGCCGCCTCAACGCCGTCTCGGCAACATGGGCATGGCCGTCGTGGGCCGGATTGAACGAGCCCCCGAACAGTCCGACCTTCATCCCCGCCGTGATCGGCAGGCCGTCGCGCAGCGCCCCGATGCGGGGGCCAAAGCCTCGGGGCGCGGGACCGGCGTGGAAGAAGGACAAGAGGGCGGCGGCTCGAGAACGGTTATGCTCATCGACGCCCTATCAGGCGCCGCAAGGCGTGTCCCGCCAAAATCCGTCAGACGGCGGCGTCCAGCAGCGCGCTTCGCACCACCTGCGGCTCCGTCATGGGAAACAGGTGCCGGGCGCCGGGCACGACCTCCACCCGCCGCCGTCCGTCCGCCGATGCTCTGGTCGCCAGATGGCACGTGGAGGCGATCTCCGCCTTCAGGATGCGTGTCCGCCCGTCGTAGCGCCGCAGCGCCCGCCAGGGATCGTGGCTCTGCGCGGCGTAGTTCGAGGCCTCCCACTCCGGCGTGGCGCTGAGCGCATAACCGCCTTCGCTCTCGAGCAGGCCGTCGGACAGATAGTCGGTCAGGGCCGCATCCGGCCATCCGCGGAAGGCGCCGCGACCCCGGTAGGCGGCCAGCGCCTGCTCGCGGCTGTCAAAGGCGCTGCGTCGGCGTCGCGCCGTCTTCGCCAGCGGATTGTTGTACAGGCCCGCCCGCATCACCGGCAGGCGGAACAACAGGCTGGTCGCCCGGCTCCAGATCACCGGATCGAATAGCACCAGGCTGGCGGTCCGCTCCGGCCGCTCGGCCGCCGCCAGCAAGGCCGAGGTCCCGCCCATCGAATGACCGCTCAACACCACCGGCGGACCACCCACGGCGTCCAGCAGGGCGATCAGGTCGTCGCGATGGTCGCGCCAGTCCCAGCGCCGGTGCGTACGGATCGGCAGCGTCGTGCGCCCGTGCCCGCGCAGGTCCGGCGCCCAGATGCGCAAGGAGGCCGACAGCGGCGCCAGCACGCTGCGATAGGTCGCGGCGTTGAATCCGTTGGCGTGAGCGAAGATCACATCGACCGGACGCTCGGGCGGGCCGAAGTCCAGCACCGCCATTTCGCCGCCGCCCCACCGGTTGTCGATGGCGATGCTCAGACGGCGCGGCGCGTCGAGCCCGGACGGGTCCATGGATCAGGCGGCCTCTCGACAGGCGGCGCAGCGTCCGTGCGCCTCGATGGTGGTGCGCTGCACCGCATAGCCCGCCTCCTGCGCGGCCTGATGCAGGCGGTCGTCCTCGCCGATCGCCACCTCGCGCGTCGCGCCGCAGCAGTCGCAGATCAGAAAGGCGGCCGCGTGCGCGCTCTGGTCGTCGCCGCTGCACGCCACATAGGCGCTGATGGAGGCGATGCGGTGCGCCAGCCCCAGTCGCTCCAGGAAATCCAGAGCGCGATAAACGGTGGGCGGCTTGGCCGCCTGGCCCTCTGCGCCGCCGAAGCGGGCGATCAGGTCGTAGGCCTTGACCGGCTCTCCCGCCTCCAGCAGCAGCGTCAGCACGCGCCGGCGTGGCGCGGTCATCCGCTCGCCGGCGTCGGCGATGCGGCGCTCGGAGGCGCCCAGCGCGCGCTCCAGCGCCCCGCCGTGCAAACCGCCGTGAACATGATCGTGATCGCAGCCCGCGCCCATGGCCCACAGCTAATGCTTGCGGTCCCCCGCCGCAACACGGCGCGCACAGCATGGCGAACGGCGATGTTTGCCGCGTGCCTGCCCTTCGGCTAGAAGGCCGGTTCCTTACGGCTTCTCAGCGATCCTGCTTACCCATGACCGACGCCCCCATGACCGACGCTTCGTCCTCGCCGCTTTCGGGCAACGTCCTGTTCTACAACCAGCCCGAGCCGCTGGACCCCGCCCGTCACGGCGGGCTGGGCGTCAACGCCGCCGACAAGCCCTACGCCTTCGTGGGCGCGACCAACTTCGTGCCGCTGACGGTGACCGAGTTCGCCGCCGGCGCCCTGTCCTTCCCGGTGGTCTTCATGGGCGACCAGAAGCAGCCGGTCGCGGTGATGGGCCTGCGCCAGGGCGAGAACCTGTATGTCTCCAATGAGGGCGACTATCGCCCAGACGCCTACATCCCCGCCTATGTGCGCCGCTTCCCGTTCGTCTTCGCCGACGACAAGCAGAACTCGCGTCTGATCCTGTGCATCGACCGCGGCGCGCCGATCGTGACCGAAGGCGGCGAAACGCCGCTGTTCGTCGACGGCCAGCCCAGCGACTACACCAAGATGGCGATGGAGTTCTGCAACAACTTCGAGCAGGAGCGCCTGCGCACCGAAGCCTTTGTTCAGCTGCTGGGCGAGCTTGACCTGTTCGAGACGCGCACCGCCAACTTCACCCCGCGCAACCCCGACGGCAGCGCCGGCGAGCCGCAGCGTTTGGCCGAGTACTTCGCCGTGTCGGAAGACAAGCTGAAGGCCCTGCCGGCCGAGAAGCTGGCCGAGCTGCGCGACAACGGCGCCCTGGGCCAGATCTACGCGCACCTGGTGTCGCTGCTGGGCTGGGATCGCCTGATCGCCCTGGCGTTCCAACGCTCGGCCCAGACGCCGTCGGCCGCCAACAACTAAGGCGCCCTCGCTCCGCTTTACAGAAGGCTCCGCTGACGATCCGGCGGGGCCTTTTGCAACTTGACGGCGAGATTCACCACAAGCGTTGACGCGGGGGAAAGGCTGTTCGCCGCATAACGGCGTTCATGACCGACACGCCCTTTCTGCACCCGCCTGTCGAACCCGTCGATCTGATGCCGGCGCAAGCCGATCGGCTGGAAATCGACGTCCAGACACAAGGCCGGCCCGACACCCCGTCCGCCCGCGCCGACCACGCCTTTGCCTATCGATCGGGCGACCGCGACGGCGACCGCAGCTTCGGCGCCCTGTTCTAGCGCCGCGAGAACACCGCCCGCGTCAGGCAGGCGAACACCAGCCGACCGCTTTCGTCCAGCAGGTCGTGCGAGGCGATGACGATGCCCTTTTCGTCGCCGACCGGATCCTTGCCCATCACCGTCATGCGCCCGCGCAGCAGCTCGCCCGCCGGCGGATTGCGCATGAAGCGCAGGCCATCGACTGCCAGAACCTTGGACTGGGCCCAGCCCGCCGCCTTGTCCGCGAACAGCCGGCTCCAAAGCGCATAGACCATGGCGTCCGGCGCGCCATAGGCCGTGTCCCAACCCGGCGCGAACCGCTCCACAAAGACGTCCAGCGCCCCCTGATCGACCGCGCAGGCTCCCAGAGGCGCGACCTGACCGACGTCCAGGTCTTCGAAATGGGCCAGCAGGGGATCGCTCATGCAGGTCGGGTCCTTAGGCCGGTTCGTCCGAGACGCGGACCAGCAGCTTGCCGTCATGGTCGCCGGTGAACAAGCGGTTGAGCGAGTCCACCGCGCCTTCCAGGCCCTCGTCGACGTGGACCTTCCACTTCACCCGGCCGTCCGCAAGCCACGGGCCCATCTCCGTGACCATCTCCCGGGCGCGGTGGGCGTAGTCCAGCACCAGAAAGCCCTGCACGTCGAGGCGATGGGTGATGATCCGGGCGAAGTTCGGCGACGGCGGGGCCTTGGTCGCATTGTAGGACGACACCAGCCCGCACACGGCCATGCGCCCGTGAACCTTCAACCGGTTGAACACGGCGATCATGATGTCGCCGCCGACGTTTTCGAAGTTCAGGTCGATCCCGTCCGGCGCCAGCCGGTCCAGCGCCTCGCCCACGTCCTCGTTCTTGTAGTCGACGGCGGCGTCGAAGCCGAGCTCCTCGGTCAGCCAGCGACACTTGTCTGGCCCGCCGGCGATGCCGATCACGCGCGCGCCGCGCTGCTTGGCCACCTGCCCGGCGATGGAGCCCACCGCGCCCGCGGCCGCCGAGATCACCAGCGTCTCGCCCGCCTGGACCTTCAGCACGTCGGTGATCCCGAAATAGGCCGTCAGCCCGGTCATGCCCAGAACCGACAGATTGGCCGTCAGCGGCAGGCCGGCCGCGCGGTGCACCGGCCGCAGCGCCTGTTCCGGCACAACGGCGTAGTCGGCCCAGCCGCCGGACAGCGGCGTCACCACATCGCCCGCCTTGAACCGGTCGGAGCGCGACTGCTCCACCACCCCCAGCGTCAGGCCGCGCATGACCTCGCCCAGCCCCACCGGCGGCAGATAGCCTTCGGCGTCGTTCATCCAGGTGCGGTTGGTGGGATCCAGCGACAGATAGACGGTGCGCACCAGCACCTCGGACTCCTTCAGATCCGGGATCGGGCTCTCGACCAGCTCCAGATCACCGGGCTGGACCATGCCGCGCGGTCGCTGGCGCAGCACCCACTGCCGATTGATCTTCGTCATCGTGTTCTCCGATCCGCTGGCTTCGATCTCATAGTGGCCAAGCCACGCCGATGGGTCGAGCCCGCGCAAAAAGAAAAGGCGGCCCGCCGGGGACCGCCTTTCAGTGGCATCATCGAGAATGAGGCGCGGAGGCGACAGGCCGGCAGAGCCAGCCTCGAGTCGGGGGGCGTCGCCGCCTCCGCCCACCATGAACGGCAAGCGCCGAACGCGGTTCCGTGTCCGACGAAGATTAATCAAGCCGACCGATCGTCGGTCTCCGGAACGGTGAAGCTCGAAGCCGCGTTGATACAGGTCTGCAAACAACCTTCAGGACGGATCGCGGCCATGACTCACGAAGACCCCCAGGTTCGAGCCTCCGCCCCTGTCGACGCCGCCCAGACGGCCGGCGCGCAGGATACTCGCCAGGGCCGCCCCGGCAGGCGCATCCTGTGGCTGCTGATCGTCTCAGCGGGCGCCGCGGCCATCCTGCTGCTGGGCATGTGGTTCGTCAGCCAGAACGGCATGTCGCAGACCAACGCCAACGACGGTGGTCAGGTCGTGGACGCCCAGGCGTTCCAGGGCGACAGCCAGACCGCGCCGACAGCCGATGCGCCCACCACCTCGACAGGAGAGCCGACCACGCCCGCGACCGGTGAAGCCCCCAACGTCAACGCGCCCACGACCTCGGTCCAGCCCTCGAACTGACCGGCGTCGATGCGGAAGCGCGCGGGGTCAGTCGAAGATGTCGAAGATGCTGTCGCGCTTCTTTTTCTTGTAGCCGTAGCGATGATCGTCCCCGTGACGGTGGTCGCGATCATCGCGATACCGCTCGTCCTTGTAGCGGCGATCGTCGTCGCGATAGGCGCCGCCTCCCCAGGGCTGGGCCTGCGGCGGCGGCGCATAGCCGGGCTGCGGGGGCGGGGCGTGCGCGGCCGGGGCGCTGGCGCGACCCTCGTCCATCGCCGCCTCCATCAGCTTTTCGAGCTCTCCCCGATCCAGCCAGACGCCACGGCATTTGGGGCACATGTCGAACTGAACGCCGGAGCGTTCCAGCGTCTGCATCGGGGCGTCGTCGTTGGGGCACATCAATAGGGGCATGACACAAAGCTAGGCGCAGCCCGCGCCCGCGCAATGCGGCCGACCGCCGCAAGCGATCGGGCTCAGCAGGCCTGGCCGGCCGCCCACCCGGACGACCAGGCCCACTGGAAGTTATAGCCCCCCAACCAGCCGGTGATGTCCACCGCCTCGCCGATGAAGAACAGGCCCGGCACGCTCTTCACCGCCATGGTGGTCTGGTCCAGCACGGCCGTGTCGATCCCGCCCAGCGTCACCTCGGCGGTGCGATAGCCCTCCGACCCGACCGGCTTCACGGTCCAGCCGTTAACAGCCGCATCCAGCGCGCGCAGCCGCTTGTCCGACAACTCCGCCAGCTTGCCCGCCGCCCCTTCGCGCGCGGCGACGCTCTCGGCCAGGCGGCGCGGGACGATCTGGGCCAGGGCCGTATGCACCGCCTGCTTGCCGTTCTCGTCCTTGGCCGTTTTCAGGCGGGCGAAGACATCCTGCCCCGGCGCCATGGCCAAGGTGATCGGATCGCCTTCCTTCCAATAGGAGCTGATCTGCAGGATCGCCGGCCCCGACAGACCCCGGTGGGTGAACAGCATGGCCTCGGCGAACCGGCCTTCGCCCGCTTGGGCCACCGCATCGACCGCCACGCCCGCCAGCGGCTTCAACTGCTCCAGCAGCCCCGCCTCGAACGTCAGCGGCACCAGCGCCGGCCGCGTATCGGTGACCCGCAGCCCGAACTGGCGCGCCACCTCATAGGCCCAGCCGGTCGCCCCCATCTTGGGGATCGACTTGCCGCCCGTGGCGATCACCACCGATGGCGCGCGCACCACCGATCCGTCCGACAACCGCGCCTCGAACCCCTCGCCGGTCCGCTCCAGCCTGTCGATCAAGACGCCGAGCTTCATCTCGACGCCGCCCGCCCGCATGTCGTCCATCAGCATACGGACGATCTGCTTGGCGCTTTCGTCGCAGAACAGCTGACCCAGCGTCTTCTCGTGCCACGCGATTCCCGCCCGATCCACGCGACGCACGAAGTCGCCTTGGGTGTAGCGCCTCAACGCCGAGGTCGAGAAGCGCGGGTTCTCGCCCAGGAAGTTGGCCGGACTCGTCCCCGTATTGGTGAAGTTGCAGCGCCCGCCGCCCGAGATGCGGATCTTCTCGCCCGGCGCCCGCGCGTGATCGACCACCAGCACCCGCCGCCCGCGCCGACCCGCCTCGCCCGCACACATCATCCCGGCCGCACCGGCCCCGACGATCAGGACATCAAGGGCGTTCGCCGATCTGGCGCTCAATGCGCCTCGTCCCAGTTGGCGGCGGCGCGGGCCTCGACCACCAGGGGCACGCTGAGCGCGGCGGCGGGTTCGGCGGCGCCTTCCATGACCCGGCGCACCAGGGCGATGGCCGTGTCCGCCTCCGCTTCCGGAGCCTCGAACACCAGTTCGTCGTGGACCTGCAGCAGCATTCGGGTCTTCAGGCCCCCCGCCTCCAGCGCCCCTGGCATGCGGATCATGGCGCGGCGGATGATGTCGGCCGCCGCCCCCTGAATGGGAGCGTTGATCGCCGCGCGCTCGCCAAAGCTGCGCTCGGCCGCCGACTTGGCGCCGATCGCCGGAATGTGGATCTTGCGCCCGAACAGGGTGGAGACGAAGCCGGTCTGCTTCACCTCCGCCTTGGTCTTGTCCATGTAGGCGCGGATGCCGGGGAACCGCTCGAAATAGGTCTTGATGTAGGCTCCGGCCTCGCCCTGATCGATGCCCAGCTGGTTGGACAGCCCAAAGGCCGAGATGCCGTAGACGATGCCGAAGTTGATGGCCTTGGCCCGCCGGCGGGTCTCCGGGTCCATCTGCTCGACCGGCACGCCGAACATCTCGGACGCGGTGGCCGTGTGGATGTCGATGCCGGCCTTGAAGGCCCGCTTCAGCTCGGGGATGTCGCCGATGTGGGCCAAGAGCCGCAGTTCGATCTGCGAATAGTCGGCCGAGATCAGCACATGGCCGGGCGCGGCGATAAAGGCCTGGCGAATCTGGCGACCGATCTCGTTCCTGATCGGGATGTTCTGCAGGTTCGGTTCGGACGAGGACAGCCGCCCGGTCGTGGTCGCCGCCAGCTGATAGGAGGTGTGCACCCGGTCCGTGTTCGGATCAGCCGCCGCCGACAGGGCGTCGGTATAGGTGTTCTTCAGCTTGGAGAGTTGGCGCCACTCCAGGATGGCGCGCGGCAGGTCGTGGCTCAGCGCCAGTTCGTCCAGCACGCTGGCGTCGGTGCCCCACTGGCCCGAGGCCGTCTTCTTGCCGCCCGGCAGGTTCAGTTCCCCAAACAGGATTTCGCCGATCTGGCGCGGCGAGCCGATGTTGAAGGGTCGGCCGGCCAGCTCGTGCGCCTTGCCTTCCAGCTCGGCCATCCGCAGGCCGAACTCGCTCGACAGGGACTTCAGCCGTTCCGGATCGATGCGGACGCCGGCCAGTTCCATGTCGGCGAGCACCGCCGGCAATCCGCGCTCCAGCGTCTCATAGACGGTGGACAGCCCCTGCTCGGCCAGCCGGGGTTTGAGGATGTTGTAGAGCCGCAGCGTCACGTCCGCGTCTTCGGCGGCGTAGCAGGTCGCCGGCTTCAGCTCGACGTGCTTGAAGCTCTTTTGCGACTTTCCGGTCCCCGCCACCGACTTGAAGGTGATCGGCGTGTGACCGAGGTGGAGGCGCGCCAGCTCGTCCATGCCGTGCCCGTGCAGCCCGCCCTCCAGCACATAGGAGATCAGCATGGTGTCCTCGACCGGCGAGACGCGGATGCCTCGCCGCGCCATCACCGCCATGTCGTATTTGATGTTCTGCCCGACCTTGAGGACGCTGGGGTCCTCCAGCAGCGTCTTCAGCCGCGCCAGAACCGTGGGCTTGTGCAGCTGGTTCAGCGGCTCGCGCGATGCATCCTCCCCGCCGCCGAAGTCCAGCCCGCCGCCTTCGACCGGCGGATGCTCGTGCGTCAGCGGAATGTAGCAGGCGTCGTTCGGCCCCAGCGCCAGGGACACGCCGCACAGTCCGGCGTGCGTCGCCGAAAGCTTGTCCGTCTCGGTGTCGAACCCCACCACGCCGGCCTCAAGGGCGCGCTCGATCCAGCGATCCAGATCGGCCAAGTCGCGGATGCAGTGGTAGGCGTCGGTATCGACCGTCTGCGCCTCCACCTCTGCGGGCTCGGCCGGGGCGTAGCGCGGCGTCAGCACCGGCGCGCTCGGCTGGCGCGTGAAGGCCGAGCCCTCCTTGGGCGGCGCCTTTCCGTCACCGACGCGACGCTGCAGCCCGCGGAACTCCATCCGCTCCAGGAAGTCGCTGAGCGTCGCCGGATCGGGATCGCGCACGGCGAAGTCCTCGATGGCTTCCGGCGCCGGCGCATCGCACGTCAGCCGGACCAGTTCGCGGCTGAGGCGGATTTGATCCGCGTACTGAACAAGAGTGTCGCGACGTTTCGGCTGCTTGATCTCACTGGCCCGCTCCAGCAGCGTGTCGAGGTCGCCAAACTGGTCCAGCAGCTGCGCCGCCGTCTTTGGCCCGATGCCCGGCGCGCCCGGCACATTGTCGACGCTGTCGCCGATCAGGGCCTGCAGATCGACCATCTTCTCCGGCCCCACGCCGAACTTCTCGATGACCTCGGGCTCGGCCAGGCGGCGGTCCTTCATCGGGTCCCACATGACCACGCCGCGCCCGATCAGCTGCATCAGGTCCTTGTCGGACGAGACGATCACCGCCTCGCCTCCCATGTCGCGCGCCTTGCAGGCATAGGTGGCGATCAGGTCGTCGGCCTCGTAGCCGGGCAGTTCGACGCAGTGGACGCCGAACGCCGCCGTCGCCTCGCGCACCAGCGGAAACTGCGGCGCCAAATCCTCCGGCGCGGGCGGACGGTGCGCCTTGTACTGGTCGTACAGCTCGTTCCTGAACGTCTTTTCCGAATGGTCGAAGATGGCCACCAGGTGGGTCGGCCCGTCCTCGCCCTTCATGTCGCGCAACAGCTTCCACAGCATGTTGCAGTAGCCCTGCACCGCCCCGACCGGCAGGCCGTCCGATTTGCGCGTCAGCGGCGGCAGGGCGTGATAGGCGCGGAAGATGTAGGCCGAGGCGTCGATCATCCACAGCCTCAGCGCCGGCCCGTCCTGGGTCAGCGGGCGGTCGGTCTCAGGCAGTGCATCTGCGGCTTCGGCGGGGGCGTCGGTCATGCGCCGCAACATAGGGGCGGACGGCGCGTCCGTCAGCCGTTTCCGATCAGAAGGCGGTCCAGCTCTGCCCCGGATCGCGCTCGCCGGGCTGGGCCTGCTGCTGGCCCCAGTTGATCACCATCAGCACCTGGTGGCTGCGGATGCGATAGCGGCCGATCATCGGCGTCACCGCGCCCAGCGGCGAACCGGTCTGGGCGTCGTAAAGGAAGCCCGAGAACTCGGCCACGCCGACCCGGTCGCGCTGGCTGTAGACCGACAGCTCGGGCACCGAAACGAAGTTCCATTCCTCGATCGGGATGCGCATGGCCGGAATGCCGACGACCCGCCGCATCTGCTCCAGCGACAGGGCGCCGGCCCGGACCTCGAAGATCACGCTGGCGGTGTTGCGATCGCGCGCCAGCGCATAGCCGGCCTCCGACAGCGCCGCCCGGATCGAACCCACGGCGTAGCGCGCGCTTTCGGCCTGGAAATAGGTGTCGTCCACGAAGATGCGCGATCCCACCGGGATCGGCAGCACCAGCCCCTCCACCGCCATGTCGGCGGCGCGCGACACCAGCAGCTGCTCGGTCGCCGTGCGGCCCGGATTGGTCTCGGTGGTCGAGGCGCAGGCGGACAGCACGCCCGCCAGCATCAGCGTCAGGACGACGCCGAGGCGTGTCATCACCAGCTGCCCGTGTTCGGCATGGAGGCCCACGGCTCGGCCGGGGCGAGCGGCCGGCCCTCTTGCAGCAGTTCGATGGAGATGCCGTCCGGCGAGCGCACGAACGCCATGTTGCCGTCGCGCGGCGGCCGGTTCACCACCACGCCGGCGTCCATGAACCGCTGGCAGGCGGCGTAGATGTCGTCGACCTTGTAGGCCAGGTGGCCGAAGTTGCGGCCGCCCTGATAATCCTCGGCGTCCCAGTTGTAGGTCAGCTCGACCTCCGGCGCGCGCTCGGCCGCCGACTGCTCCAGGTTCCTGGGCGCCGTCAGGAACACCAGGGTGTAGCGTCCAGCCTCGTTCTCGGTGCGCCGCACCTCCTGCAGACCCAAGAGGTCGCAATAGAAGCGCAAGGACGCGTCCAGGTCCTTCACGCGCACCATGGTGTGAAGATAACGCATCACGAGAACTCCGAAAAAAGGATCAGTGCGCCTCGGACCCGCGCACGGCCGGGCTCAGATACTCGTTCTCGTCGCGCGGATGATCCGACAGCTTGAAGCGGCGGTCGCAGTAGCCGCATTCGGCCCAATCGTGCTTGCCCATGTCGAGGTACACGAGCGGATGGCCCAGCGCCCCGCCGCCGCCGTCGCAGGCCACGCGCTTGGTCGAGACCACGATCTCTTCGGGCGGCGGGATGATCGCATCCGGGTGGCGAGGCGGCATTTGAGGCTGGGACCTTGGCGGGAGGAGGTGCGGCGCATACCTATGCGGCCCGCCCGGCGGCGTCAAACGTGGCCGCAGCACTTCCGCGAGAGCCCCGAGACCCGATGACCGACGCCGCCCGCCTGCCCGACAACGCCATCGAGGTGCAGGGCCTGAAGAAGACCTATGCGGGCTCCAAGAAGGCGGCGCCGAAGACGGCGCTGCGCGGCGTCGATCTGGTGATCCCGCGCGGCTCGATGTTCGGACTGCTGGGTCCCAACGGCGCGGGCAAGTCGACGCTGATCAACATTCTGGCCGGGGTGGTCAAGAAATCCGAAGGCTCGGTCAAGATCTGGGGCCGCGACATCGATCATGAGCCGCGTGACGCCGCCGCCGCACTGGGCGTGGTGCCGCAGGAGATCGTGGCCGACGTCTTCTTCACTCCGCGCGAGGCGCTGGAGGTTCAGGCCGGCTTCTATGGCGTACCCAAGGACGAGCGGCGCTCGGACGAGCTGCTGGCTGCGCTGGGCCTGTCGGACAAGGCCAACGCCTACGTCCGCGCCCTGTCCGGCGGCATGAAGCGTCGCCTGATGGTGGCCAAGGCCCTGGTGCACAATCCGCCGATCCTGATCCTGGACGAACCCACCGCCGGCGTGGACGTGGAGCTGCGCCGCCAGCTGTGGGCCTATGTGCGCCGCATCAACGCCGAGGGCGTCACCATCCTGTTGACCACCCACTATCTGGAAGAGGCGCAGGAGCTCTGCGACACCATCGCCATCGTCAATCACGGCGAGGTGGTGGCCTGCGAGCCGACGCCGCAGCTGCTGCGCCGCCTGGACACCCGCAATGTGGTGGTCACGCCGGATACGCCCGTGGGCGAACTGCCGACCCTTTCGGGCTTTGACGTGACGGCGCGCCCGAACGGCGCCTTTGCGGTCACCTACAAGAAGGGTCAGTCTTCGGTCGAACAGGTGATCAACGCCGTGCGCGAGGCCGGCGTCCACATCGCCGACATAACAACCGAGGACCCGGACCTGGAGGACGTCTTCCTGGCCCTGACTTACGGCGACCTCTCCAGGGCCGATCCGACGCGGGACTGACATCCGCTCGTTGCATGGCGCAACGCGAAGTGAGTCTCGCCCATTTGGTCCGCATGGCTCCTTTTGATACAGGAGCCGCCGACATGCGGCCTCATCGGCCGCCGCCTTTCTCGAAACGGAGAGCGCCATGATCCCCTTTATCGACCTTCAGGCCCAGCGCCTGCGCCTGGGCGGCAAGATCGAGGCTGCCGTCGCCGAGGCTGTGGTGGGCGGCGCCTGGGTCATGGGCCCGCAGGTGCGCCAGTTCGAAACCGACCTCGCCGCCTTTGGTCAGGCCAAGCACGCCCTGGGCTGCGCCAACGGCACCGACGCCCTGGCCCTGCCGCTGATGGCCTGGGGGATCGGGCGGGGCGACGCAGTCTTCGTGCCCTCCTTCACCTTCGCCGCCACGGCCGAAGTCGTGCCCTGGTTCGACGCCGAGCCGGTCTTCGTCGACGTGGACGAAAAGACCTACAACATGAGCCCGGCCGCGCTTGAGGCCGCCATCGACGGCGTCAAGGCCGAGGGGCGTCTGGTCCCCCGCGTGGTCATCGCCGTGGACCTCTTCGGCCAGCCCGCCGACTATCCGGCGATCAAGGCGATCTGCGACAAGCATGGGCTGAAGCTGATCTCGGACTCGGCGCAAGGGTTCGGCTGCACCGTCGACGGCGCCCATCCGCTGAAGTGGGCGGACGTGACCACCACCAGCTTCTTTCCGGCCAAGCCGCTCGGCTGCTACGGCGACGGCGGGGCGGTGCTGACCGACGACGATGAATTGGCTCAGCTGATGGATTCGATCCGCGTCCACGGCAAGGCGGTGGCCGTGGACCTGAAGGACCGAACCTTCGACCACGATCCCAAATACCTGAACATGCGCATCGGCCTGAACAGCCGGCTGGACACTATCCAGGCGGCCGTCCTGATCGAAAAGCTCAAGGTCTTCGGCCAGGAGATCGAGTGGCGAAACGCCGCCGCCGCCCGCTACAACGAAGGCCTTCGCCCCCACGTCTCGGCCGTGCCGGACGTGCCGGCCGGCAACGTCTCCAACTGGGCGCAGTACACGATCGAGCACCCGGACCGCGACGGCCTGGCCGCGCACCTGAGGGCGCAGGACATCCCCACCGCCGTCTACTACCCCATCCCCCTACACCTGCAGCCGGCCTATGAACACTACCCGCGCGGCGCGGGCGGCCTGCCGGTCACCGAGCGGCTGAAGGACGTGGTGATCAGCCTGCCCATGCACGCGGACCTGGACGAAGCGACCCAGCACCGCATCGTCACCGCCGTCGCCGCCTACAAGGGATAAAGCCTCATGCCGAACCCCACTCCGCTCAAGATCGGCGTCGCCGGCGCCGGCGTCATGGGCCGCAACCATGCGCGGGTCGCCGCCGAGATGCGCGAGTTCGACCTCGCCGCCATCTTCGATCCGGACGCCATCACGGCGGAGGGCGTGGCCGCCGCCTATGGCGCATCGCCGGTCACTACCGCCGAGGCCTTCGTGGACGCCGGACTGGACGCGGCCATCGTGTCCACGCCCAACCGCTTTCACGCCCAGGTCGGCGTGGCCCTGCTGGAGCGGGGGGTCCACGTCCTGGTGGAAAAGCCGATCGCCGCCACCGTCGCCGACGCTCAGCGGATGATCGATGCGGCCAAGGCCAACAACCGCGTGCTGATGGTCGGCCAGGTCGAGCGGTTCAATCCGGCGGTCGAGACCGTCAAGCGCGCCGTCGCCGACGATGACATCATCTCCATTCAGATCACCCGCGTCGGCCCCTTCCCGCCGCGCATGGGCGAGGTCGGCGTGGTCATCGACCTAGCCGTCCACGACATCGACATCATCCGCCACCTGACGGGCTCCGAGATCGTCGAGGTCCAGCCGCAGCTCGCCCGCAGCCGCGCCGAGCGCGAAGACACGGCCCTGCTCCAGTTCCGCATGGACAACGGCGCCATCGCCCACATCACCACCAACTGGGTCACGCCCTACAAGACCCGCACGCTTCAGGTCGCCACCAAGACCAAGTTCGTGGTCGCCGACCTGATCACCCGTCAGGTGACCGAATATTTCGGCCAGCAGCCGGACGGCTCCTACTCCACCCGCATGCTGAACAGCTGGCCGGCCGAACCGCTGCGCAAGGAGCTGGAGGCCTTTGCCCACGCGATTCGCACCGGCGAGACGCCCGCCGTCACCGGCGAGGACGGCCTGCGCAATCTCGAGGTCGCGCTGAGGTGCCTGGGCGAGGTCTGACCCCTTCGTCTCGGTGGCTCTCGCCAGGGTTCGGCTTCCAGTCCTGCGCGACAGGAAGGAGAGGAAGGGTCAGATCGCCGCGCGCCTGAGCGTGACCAGGGCCTGGTCGATCAGGCGTGCGTCGCCGACCGCAAGGACCTGGCCGCCGTCGTCGGGGGCCGCGCCGCGCCAGTTGACCACCTGGCCGCCCGCCGCCTCGACCACGGGAACAAGGGCCGACCAGTCCCAGGGCTTCAGGCTGGTTTCGGCCACCAGGTCCATGCGCCCGGCCGCGACCATGGCGTAGGCATAGGCGTCGCAGCCGAGGCGGGCGAGCTTCGACGCCGCCCGCACCTGGGTCCAGGCGCCCAGTTCGGCGCCGTTGAAGATGTCGGGGTCGGTGGTCGAGATCACCGCCTCGGTCAGCCGTTCGCAGGCGCGCGTCTTCAACGGGGTTTTCGCCTCGCCCCGGATCAGCCAGGCGCCCGACGGCCCGCCGATGAAGACCTCGTCCAGATAGGGCTGGGCGATCACCCCCACGCTCGGTTGTCCGCCGGTGCGCAGGGCGATGAGCGTGGTCCACAGCGGCAGACCCGCGATAAAGGCGCGGGTGCCGTCGACCGGGTCCAGCACCCAGACGTGCTCGGCGTCAGGGCGGTCCTCGCCATACTCCTCGCCGATGACGCCGTGGTGCGGGTATCGTTCGCCGATCAGGCGGCGGATGGCGGCCTCGGCGTTGCAGTCCGCGGCCGTGACCGGATCGAACCCGCCGTTGCTGAGCTTGTTGTCGGCCTCGCAGTCGCCCCGGAACAGCGGCAGGGTCTCGGCGGCCGCGACATGCGCGAGTTCGAGGGCGAAGGCTTCGTGTTCGGTCATCCGCCGGCCATAGCGGCGGACGTTCGACAAGTCACGAACGCCATTGGGTCAGGCGGCGTCGCTTTCGGTGTGCAGCGACTTGGCGAGATCGAGCAGGCGGCGGCGTGGTCGCTCGCCCAGCTGATAATAGGCCTGGATCAGGTCCAGCGTCTCCTTGCGGGAAAAGGAGTCGCCGTTCGCGGCGGCCTCCCTGCGCTCCATGGCCTCGGCCAGGCCGTCATAGAAATAGCTGACGGGCGTCTCCAGCGCCTCGGCCAGTTCCCACAGGCGGGCGGCCGAGATGCGGTTGGCGCCGCACTCGTACTTCTGGATCTGCTGAAAGCGGATGCCGACCTTGAGCGCCAACTGCTGCTGGGTCAGGCCGAGCAGGCGGCGCCGACGCCGCAGCCGGCGGCCGAGGTGAAGATCGATGTCGGTGGCCATGCGCCTGATCCCTGTCCGAGGTCGTCCCGGAGCGGGACGGTTCGCCTCGGAAGGGGCAAAGCTCGTGCCGAGTTCGCCCTTGAGGCGAGCCGTGTTCGGAGCGGGGCAACCCGGAGGCCCCAAGCGCATTTATGTCCCGGCTAAGCTTTTAACTGGAAGGGACACCACCATGGGCATTATCGCCTGGATCATCATCGGCATCGTCGCGGGCTGGCTCGCGGAACAGATCATGGGCCGCAACCACGGCCTTCTCACCAACCTGATCGTCGGCGTCGTCGGCGCCCTGATCGGCGGTTTCATCGCCAACGCGCTGGGCTTCGCCTGGGGCGGCTGGATCGGCTCCACCATCGTCGCCACCATCGGCGCGGTGATCCTGCTGTTCCTGCTGGGCCTGATCAAGCGTCGCTAAGCCGACGCGCAATCCGACCTAAGAACGAGGGCGGCTCCGGATGGAGCCGCCTTTTTTCGTGTGCAGACCATCGGACAACAGCAAAAAGAAGGGCCGGCGAACCGGCCCTCCTGAAATCGTGACGCACGCGGCGCTTACTGAGGCGTGGTCGGCTCCGGCACGGTCGAGGCGTCGGGCGAAGCCGCGGGCTCGGCGGCGTCCGGGCCTGCAGTGTCCGGCACGGCCGGCGTGGCCGGCATGGTCGAGTCGGAAGCCGAAGGCTGGGCCGGGGCGGCCGAGCTCGCAGCCGGAGCGGCGGGAGCGGTTTCGCCGCTGACTGCAGGCGCGGCCTGATATTCGGCGGTGGACCAGCCGACAACCACGTCCGAACCTTCCTGACGGATGCCGGGCAGCGGCACGGCGCGCACCTGACCATCCGCACCGCGCACCGTCAGTTCCTGCTCGCCGGAAGCGTTGTTCTGGGCGCCGACCAGCTTGCCGATCTCGGCGCCGTCCGAGCCGCGCACCGTCGCGCCGGGCGTCAGGGTCAGGCTCTGCGGCTGAGCGGCCGGCGCTGGCGTCGCCGCGGCGGGGACGTCCTGCGCCAGGGCGGGTGCGGAGGTCATCAGCACGGCGGCTGCGCCAGCGAGGAAAGCGGTCTTGATCGTCATGGGATCATCCCCGTTATTGCTCGGGCTCATCGCCCGCCCATTAACAATCCGTCATGTTTCCGTTTGTTTCGCCTGTCGTGAAATGACCTCGGCAGCGCCGCGATCGGTCGGAAATCGGGCTAAGCTGCGGCGGCGACCTCGCTTCAGGAGATTCGACGCTGACCTCCAAGTCCGCAGCCAAGCCTTTACCCGCCGCCAGTCTGCTGCGGCGAATCGCCGGGCTCGGTTTCGAGCTGACGCCGCTGGTGTTCGCGGTGCTGGCCTTTCTGGCCGGATCGCTGATGCTTGCATCCGCCATGACGCCGGCGTTCACCGACCGGCTGCGTCTGCTGTCCGGCGCTGCGCCGCCGCTGCTGATCGACCTGTCGCACTTCGCCGCCAGCGTGGCCGGCTTTCTGTTGCTGATCCTGTCGGCGGGCCTGTGGCGCAGGCGACGCGGGGCCTACTGGGCGGCCCTGGTCGTGCTGCTGGGCGGCGCGGTCTTCTCCTTGCTGAAGGGCCTGGACTGGGAAGAGGCGGCGGCGCTGCTGGCCGTCGCCCTGATGCTGTTTCCATGTCGGGAGGCGTTTCGCCGACGCTCGCGCCTGGCCGAGCCGCTTCGGCCTTCATGGCTGATGCTGGTCTGTGTTGCGGTATTGGCCATGCTGTGGCTCGGCCTGTTCGCCTATCGCGGCGTCGATCTCTCGACCGAGCTGTGGTGGACCTTTCTGGTGGATCGCCAGGTGTCCGGCTTTGTCCGCGACGGCACGGCGCTGGCGCTGCTGACGCTGGTGGCGGCGGCCCTGTCGCTGATGGCGGCGCCCGGCGCCAGCAGCCACGGCCCGGCCTCCGCGCTCGATCTGGCGCGGGCGCGAGCGGCGCTGGAACTGGCCGACCAGTCGACGCCGGAGGCCTGGCTGGCCATGCTGGGCGACAAGGCGTTGTTGTTCAGCCCGTCGGGCCGCAGCTTCATTGCCTATCGCGTCCGGGGTCGGCGCTGGATCGCCATGGGCGGACCGGCGGGCGCCAGATCAGAGGCGCGCGACCTGCTGTGGACCTTTGCGGAACTGGCGGACTCCTACGGCGGCTCGGCGGTGTTCTATTCGATCGGCGAGAGCCTGCTGGGGGACGTCGCCACCATGGGGTTCGCGGTGCGCAAAGTCGGCGAGACCGCCCTGGTGGACGCCGCCCGCTTCACCACCGAGGGCAAGGGCAAGCAGAACCTGCGCACCGCACTGAACCGCGCCGAGCGGGAGGGGGCGAGCTTCGAGGTCCTGCCGCCGGGGTCGGCCACGCCGTTGGCCGAGGAGTTGCGCCAGGTCTCCAATGCCTGGCTTGGGCTGCACCAGGGCGAGGAGAAGGCCTTTTCGCTCGGCCGCTTCGATCCCGACTATCTGGATCTGACGCCGCTGGCGGTGGTGCGGGAGGAGGGCCGGATCGTCGCCTTCGCCAACATCCTGATGGGCGAGGGGCCGGCGCGCGAGGCCGCCATCGACCTGATGCGCCACAGCCCCGACGGTCCGCATGGCGTGATGGATTATCTGTTCGTGCGCTGCATCCAATGGGCCAGGGCGGAGGGGTTGGCGGCGATGGACCTCGGCATGGCGCCGCTGGCGGGGCTGGAAGATCGCCGCCTCGCCCCGGTGTTCGCCCGGGTCGGCGCCCTGGTGTTCGAGGAAGGGGGCGCCCTCTACGGCTTCCAGGGCCTGCGCAGCTACAAGGCGAAGTTCTTTCCCGACTGGAAGCCGCGCTTCATCGCCGCGCCGATTTCGACGCCGCTGCCGCTGGCCCTGCTGGACGTGGCCTTGCTGAGCAGCGGCGGCTGGCCGGGGCTGCTGGGGCTCCGGCGCAGAATCTAGGCCTTGGGGATCGGCGTGGTGCGTGGGTCGGGGCCGTTGGTGACCACGCGGTCGCGGTCCGACAGGTCCTTGACCACCTTGACGCCCAGCAGGCCCGCCTCTTCGAACAGAGCCTTGACCGCCGGTCCCTGGTCCCAGCCGATCTCGACCGCGAACACGCCGCCCGGCTTCAGGATGCGCAGGATCTCCGGCGCCAGGTCGCGATAGGCCTGCAGGCCGTCCGGCCCGCCATCCAGCGCCAGCACCGGGTCGTGGTCGCGCACCTCCGGGTCCAGGCCGGCGATGTCGCCTGTCGGAATGTAGGGCGGATTGGACGCCACGAAGTCGAAGCTGTGATCGCCAAAGCCCGTCGCCCACTCCGTGCGCAGAAAGGTCGCGCGGCCGTCGAGGTCGAGGTTCGCCGCATTCTCTCGCGCCACGGCCAGAGCTTCCGACGAGATGTCTGTACCGACGCCCTTGGCCGCCGGGCGCTCGCTGAGCACGGCCAGCAGGATCGCGCCCGAGCCGGTGCCCAGGTCGATCATCTGGAACGCCTCGCCCTGCGGAAAGGCGGCCAGGGCCACGTCCATGATGGTTTCGGTGTCGGGGCGGGGGCTGAGCACGTCGGGGGTGACGTTCAGCATGATCTTCCAGAAGCCCTTGCGCCCCAGGATGCGCGACACCGGCTCGCGCCGCAGCCGCCGCTCGATCATGGCGTCATAGGCAAGCAGCTGATCGGCGCTCATCGCGCGGTAGGGATCGGTCAGGATGTCGGTGCGGGTGGCGCCGGCCGCCGCCTCCAGCAGCAGGCGGGCGTCGATGGCGGGGCTGTCGACCGCGCCCTGCTTCAGGCGCGCTTGCGCCGCCTTCCAGGCGGTCAGCAGGGTCGGGGCGGCGGAGGATGCGGCGTCGGTCATGGATCGGTCATTCGCCCGCCCGGCCGGCGATTTCAAGCGCGACCGCACGCCGGCTGGAACGGCCCGCAGGCTTGACCGTTCGCCCCTCCATGAGCCAGCGCCCCCCTTCCGTCATCGACAGCCTGCGCCTGCGCGCCCGCGCCTTTCGGTCGCCGCCGAGGCGCGCACCCAGCGTCGCCCGGTTCGTGGGTGCGGCGGCGGGCGGGCTGGCGGCCGGCGCGGGCGCGGCGCACCTGCTCTATACCCAGGGCCACAAGATCGGCCTGGACCTGCGTGAAAAGGTCCCGCCGCCCGAGCCGCCCAAGGCCATGGAGCCGCACGACTACGACGCGCATGAGCCCGGCCGCGGGCGGATGGCGCAGCGACCCCACCACATTCCGCTAAAGGGCTGGGTCGACATCCTGTGGCGGACGGGCGCGGCCTACAACGGCGACCGCGTGGGCTTTGTCGCGGGCGGCGTGACCTTTTTCACCCTGCTGTCGCTGTTCCCGATCCTGGGTTCGTTTGTCACTATCTATGGCCTGTTCGCCGATCCGGCGGGCGCGTGGGAGCGGCTGCAGTTCCTGAACGGCCTGTTGCCCGCGAACGTGGCTACCTTTGTCGGCGACCAGATGCAGCGCCTGGCCGAGAACTCCAGCAGCGACCTGACCATCACCCTGATCTGGACCCTGGCGCTGTCGCTGTGGAGCGCCAACGGGGCGGTCAAGACGCTGTTCTACGGGTTGAACGTCGCCTATCACGAGGTCGAGAAGCGCAACATCATCAAATACAACCTGATCTGCCTGGCGTTCACGCTGGGCGGCATTCTGGCGGTGCTGACGCTGGCGGGCCTGGTGGTGGGCGTGCCGGTGGTGCTGGCCCTGTTCGGCCTGCAGGAGGAGTGGGCCTATGTCGCCTGGCTGCGCTGGCCGGTGCTGCTGCTGTGCTACATGGGGGCGCTGGCGCTGATCTACCGCTTCGGCCCGTGCCGGCAGAGGGCGCGCTGGTCCTGGCTGACGCCCGGGGCCATTTTCGCGGCGGTGGTCAGCGTGACGATCTCGCTGCTGTTCAGCTGGTACCTGTCGACATTCGTCAAGACCGACAGCTATGGGCCGCTGGCGGCGGTCATGGGCGTGCTGCTGTGGATCTGGATCTCGTCGCAGGTGATCCTGATGGGCGCCGAGCTGAACGCCGAGGTGGAGCACCAGACGGCGGTGGACACCACAACCGGTCGGCCCGAGCCGCTGGGCGGGCGGGGCGCCACCGTGGCCGACACCGTGGGCGCCCGACGCGGCAACCCGGCGGCGCTGGCCTTTACGATGAAGCACGCCGAGGAGATCGCCAACAAGGTGACCAAGCGCAAGCATCAGCCGAAGCCTCCATCATCCTGACGCGGTGTCACGCGACCGTGACTCCCGTCGAGGCGGGCGACCGCTAGAATGGCGATCATGACTGCAAAGGGCTGGATGGCGGTTGCGGCCGCTTGCGCGATCGGCGTGCTTGCGACCTCGGGCGAGGCCGCGCCGCGCCGCACGGCCGAGCGGCCGGTGGTGGTGGAGCTGTTCACCGCCCAAGGATGCGGCGGTTGCCCCGAGGCCAACGCCGCGGTGGAAGAGGCGGCCGAAACGGCCGGCGTGATCGCCCTGACCTATGGCGTCGATTATTGGGACTATCTCGGCTGGCGCGACACCTTCGCCAAGCCCGCCTTCAGCGCGCGGCAACGGGCCTATCGGTCGGCCATGCGGCTGCGCGGCGTATCGACGCCGCAGGTGGTGATCGGCGGACGCAGCCAGGTCTCCGGCGCGCGCGAGCCCGAGCTGGAAACCGCCATCCAGCGCGAGGCGGCGCGCGAAACCTGGCCGCCTGAGATCGAGTTCCGCGAGACCGGCCGCCAGGTCGGGGTCGGCTCCGGTCGGGCGCCGACCGGCGGGGCCGAGGTGGTGGCCGTCACCTACCGGCCGGGTCCACAGGTGGTCGAGGTCGCGCGCGGCGACAACCGAGGCCAGACCGTGCGGCACATGAACGTGGTGCGCGAGATCACGCGCCTGGGCGACTGGCGGGGACGGCCCGTGCTGTTCGACCTGCCCGCCACGGCGACGGGCGAGGAGACGGTGGTGATGGTGCAGGGCAAGTCCGACCGCCGCATCCTGGGCGCCGCCTCCAGCCGGTGATCGCCGCTCAGGCGCCGGCCTTTCTGGCCCAGCCCCAGGCGGCGTCGGCCAGCGGCTGGACCTGGGCCGCCATGGCGCGGGCGTGGTCGGAGGCGGCGGTGCCGTCGCGCACCCGCCCGGCGATGCCTTGGCAGATGGCCGCCAGCCGGAACAGGTTGTAGGCGAACAGCCACGGCAGGTTCGCCGGTCGGGCGCCCGTCTGCGCCGCATACAGATCGACCATCTCCTCGACGGACGGAATGCCCAGCGCCTCCAGGTCGGCTCCGGCGAGACCATTGCGCAGGGACGCCGGGATGGCCCAGGCGATCAGCAGATAGGAGACGTCGGCCATCGGGTCGCCCAGGGTCGACAGCTCCCAGTCCAGCACCGCCCGCACCTCGGCCGCGTCGGGCGCCAGGATCAGGTTGTCGAGGCGGAAGTCGCCATGGACGATGCGGGTCTCGCCGTCCGGCGGCAGGCTGTCGGGCAGAAAGGCGATCAGCCGGTCCATGGCCGACACGGGCTCGGTTTCGGAGGCGCGGTACTGTTTGGTCCAGCGCGAGACCTGGCGTTCGAAATAGTTGCCGGCGCGGCCGAAGTCGGAAAGATCGAGGGTGGCCGGATCAAAGGCGTGCAGGCGCGCCAGCGTCTCGACCTGGGCCTGGTAGATGGCGCGACGCTCGGGCGGCTGCAGGCCGGGCAGCTTCAGGTCCCAGAAGATCCGGCCCTGAACCTCCGCCATGACATAGAAGACCGAGCCGATCACGCCCTCGTCCTCGCACAGGGCGTAGGGGCGGGCGACGGGGAAGCCGTGCGCGGACAGGGCCGAGATGACGCGGAACTCGCGATCCACCGCATGGGCCGAGGCCAGCAAGGCGCCGCTCGGTTTGCGCCGCAGAACATAGGTCCGGCTGGGCGTGGTCAGCCGATAGGTCGGGTTCGACTGGCCGCCCTTGAACTGCTGGATCGTCAGCGGGCCGGCGTAGCCCTCGACATGGGCCGACAGCCAGCGGTCCAGCGCCGCCTCGTCCAGCGCATGGCGCGGATCGACCGGGCGGACGCCGGAGAAGGCGGCCTGTGCATCGTCGTGAGGCTCGGTCACCGGGCGCTCTCCCCATCGTCTCCAGCCGCGACCATGGCGGCCCGCACCGCACGACGCCAGCCCTGCAGCAGACGCTGGCGGTCCTCATGCCCCATGCGGGTACGCCACACCGCCGGCGCCTCGCTGGGCCGCGCCTCCAGGTCGTCGATCAGGCCGCAGCCGAGCGCAGCCAGCCGGGCCGCGCCCAGCGCCGTCATCTCCTGAAAGGCCGGCCGCACCACCTCCACTTCGCAGATGTCGGCGATGAATTGCATGGCGAAGCTGTTCGCGGTGACCCCGCCGTCTACCTTCAGCGTGGTCAGCGGCGGGGCTCCGTCGGCGGAGAGGGCGTCCAGAAGGTCGCGCGTCTGATAGGCCAGCGCCTCAAGCGCGGCGCGGACGAAGTGGGCGGGGCCGGCGTCGCGCGTCAGCCCCACGATCGTGCCCCGCGCATCCGGCCTCCACCAGGGCGCGCCCAGACCGGTAAAGCCGGGAACCAGATAGACGCCGCCGTTGTCGGGCAGGCTCTGCGCCATGGCCTCGGACTGGCGGGACTCGCCCAGCAGGCCCACGCCGTCGCGCAGCCACTGGATGGCCGAACCGGCCGAGAAGATGGAGCCCTCCAGAGCATAGGCGGTGACGCCGTTCGCCTGATAGCCGAGCGTGCCCAGCAGTCGGCGGGTGGAGGCGACGGGCGTCTGGCCCACATTCGCGACCAGGAAGGCGCCGGTGCCGTAGGTGATCTTGGCGTCGCCGGCCTTCAGCGCGCCGTGGCCGACCAGCGCGGCCTGCTGGTCGCCGGCCGAGCCGCAGATCGGCAGGGCGCGGCCAAACAGCGACGGCTCGGTCTCGCCGATCAGACCGGCGCAAGCGTGGATGTCCGGCAGCGCCTCGATCGGCACGTCGAACAGCGCGCACAGGTCCGGCCGCCATTGCAGCGTCTCAAGGTCCATCAGCGAGGTGCGGGCGGCGTTCGAGGCGTCGGTGGCGTGGACGCGCCCGCCGGTCAGCTTCCAGATCAGCCAGCTGTCGATCGTGCCGAGCCGGATCTCGCCCTGCCGGGCGCGAGCGCGTCCGTCCGGGATCGCGTCCAGCAGCCAGGCGAACTTGGCGGCCGAGAAATAGGGATCGAGAATCAGTCCGGTCGCGGCCTGAACCCCCGGCTCGTGACCCTCTGCCGTCAGGCGGGCGGTGACGTCGGCGGTGCGGCGGTCCTGCCAGACGATGGCGCGGTGCAGGGGCTCGCCGGTCGCGGCGTCCCAGATCACCGCCGTCTCGCGCTGATTGGTGATGCCGATGGACGAGAAGCGCGCGGCGCCGCCCGCCTTGGTCGCCGCCTCCCGGCAGGTCTGCAGCGTGGCCCTCCAGATCTCGCCGGCGTCGTGCTCGACCCAGCCGGAGCGGGGGAAGTGCTGCGTCAGCTCGATCTGGCTGACGGCGACCGGCTGTAGGTCACCGTTCCGCACCTCAAAGGCGATGGCGCGGGTCGAGGTGGTGCCCTGGTCGATGGCGAGGATCAGGCTCATGGTCGTGTTTTCTCCCTGCCGCTCACCTTACGCGCGGGATCGGCGGTGCGGTAAGGGGAGGGATGCGCACCACCCCTCCCAGCTTCGATGGCGTCCTCGACGCCGCCCTTCAGATCGCCGGCGTCGCCGTGCGTACTCCCCTGATCGAGAGCCCGGCCCTGAACGAGCGTCTTGGCGGACGCGTGCTGATGAAGGCGGAAACCTTTCAACGAGTCGGCGCTTTCAAATTTCGCGGCGCCTATAACCGCATCAGCCGGCTGAGCGAGGACGAGCGCCAGAGAGGCGTGGTCGCCTTCTCGTCCGGCAATCATGCGCAAGGCGTGGCGGCGGCTGCGGCGCTGATCGGGACACCCTCCGTGATCGTCATGCCGTCGGACTCGCCGCGCGTGAAGGTGGAGGGGGTGCTCGGCTTCGGCGGCGAGGTGAGGATGTACGACCGCTGGACCGAGAGCCGCGAGGAGATCGGGGCGGCCTTGGCTTTGGAGCGCGGCTGCGTGCTGGTGCCGCCGTTCGACGATCCGTTCGTCATCGAGGGGCAGGGCACGGTGGGGCTTGAGCTGCTGGAACAGGCGGACGCGCCCGTGGACCAGCTGCTGTGCGGCGCCTCGGGCGGCGGGCTGATCGCCGGCATCAATCTGGTCATGGCCGAGCGAAGCCCGGACACGCGCGTGATGGTGGTCGAGCCGGAGGCGTTCGACGACACCGCAAGGTCGCTGCAGGCCGGCGAACGCATCGGCCATCCCGTGGGTGCGCCATCGATCTGCGACGCGCTTATGTCGCCTATGCCCGGCGAGCTGACCTTTCCCATCAACCGACGGCTGGCGGGCGCGATGACTGTGTCGGACGCGGAAGTCGCCGAGGCGATGCGGTTCGCCTTCAGTCAGCTGAAGCTGGTGGTGGAGCCGGGCGGGGCGGTGTCGCTGGCGGCGCTGTTGGCGGGGAAGGCGGAGACGCGCGGCCTGACGACCGCCATTGTCCTGTCCGGCGGCAATGTCGATCCCGGCCTGTTCGCCAGCATCATCGAAGGCCGCTTTCCCCACTGACGACCGACAAGAAAAAAGGCCCGGAACCTGCGTTCCGGGCCTTTTCTGCGCCTAGTCCAGAGTGCGCTTGATCTCTTCGACCGTGAAGCACTCGATGTAGTCGCCTTCCTTGATGTCCTGGAAGCCCTGGAACTGCATGCCGCATTCCTGGCCCGAGGGCACTTCGTTGACCTCGTCCTTGAAGCGCTTGAGCGTGTTGAGCGTGCCCAGTTCCAGCACCACCACGTCATCGCGGATGATGCGGACGCGCGCGCCCTTGCGGACCACGCCCTCCGACACCCGGCAACCGGCGATCTTGCCGATCTTGGAGATGTCGAACACCTGCAGAACGGCGGCGTTGCCCAGGAAGGTTTCCCGCTGCAGCGGCGCCAGCATGCCCGACAGCACGCCCTTCATGTCGTCCAGAAGGTCGTAGATGATCGAATAGTAGCGGATTTCCACGCCCTCGCGCTCGGCCAGGTCGCGGGCCTGTTTGGAGGCGCGGACGTTGAAGCCCAGGATCGGCGCTCCGGCCGACTTGGCCAGGTTGACGTCGCTCTCGGTGATGCCGCCGGCGCCGGAATAGACCGTGCGGGCGCGCACCTCGTCCGTGCTCATCTTGTCCAGCGAGCCCACGATGGCTTCGGCCGATCCCTGCACGTCCGCCTTGATGACGACCGGCAGCTCCGAGACCTTCTTGGACTGCAGCTTGGACATCATGTCGACCAGCGACACCGAGCCGCCGGAGACCTGAGCCTTTTCGCGCTTCACCCGCTGGCGGTATTCGGTCAGCTCGCGGGCGCGGGCCTCGGATTCCACCACGGCGAAGACGTCGCCGGGCGAGGGCGCCTCGTCCAGGCCGAGGATTTCGACCGGAACCGACGGGCCCGCCTCGGGCAGCTGCTCGTTTCGCTCGCTCAGCAGGGCGCGAACCTTGCCCCACGATCCGCCGGCGACGACGATGTCGCCGCGACGCAGCGTGCCGCGCTTGACCAGCACCGTGCCGACCGGGCCGCGACCCTTGTCCAGCTTGGCCTCGATCACCACGCCCTCGGCCGAACGATCGGCGTTGGCGCGCAGGTCCATGACCTCGGCCTGCACCAGGATGGCCTCGATCAGGCCTTCCAGGTTGATGCGTTCCTTGGCCGACACCTCGATGATCTGGGTGTCGCCGCCCAGGCTTTCGGCGATGACCTCGTACTGCAGCAGCTCGTTGACGACCTTTTGCGAGGTCGCGCCGGGCTTGTCGATCTTGTTGACCGCCACGATGATCGGAGCCTCGGCCGCACGGGCGTGCTGGATGGCCTCGATCGTCTGGGGCATGACGCCGTCGTCGGCCGCCACCACCAGCACCACGATGTCGGTGACATTGGCGCCGCGCGCCCGCATCGCCGAGAAGGCGGCGTGACCGGGGGTGTCCAGGAAGGTGACGCGCTGGCCGTCTTCCAGGCGCACCTGATAGGCACCGATGTGCTGGGTGATGCCGCCGGCTTCGCCGCCCGCCACGTCGGTGGTGCGCAGCGCGTCGAGCAGCGAGGTCTTGCCGTGGTCGACGTGGCCCATGATGGCCACGACCGGCGCACGAACTTCGGACGCCTCGGCGTCGTCCGCCTCGGCGATGAAGCCGGTTTCGACGTCCGACTCGGACACGCGCTTGACGGTCATGCCGTATTCGTCGGCCACCAGTTCGGCGGTGTCGGAATCGATCACGTCGTTGATCTTCATCATCAAGCCCTGACGCATCAGGAACTTGATGATGTCGACGCCGCGCACGGCCATCCGGTTGGACAGCTCCTGAACGGTGATGACGTCGGGAATGACCACTTCGCGCGGACGGTTCGGCGCGTCGGTCGAGCCGCCCTTGCGCTTTTCCTTTTCACGTTCACGGGCGCGGCGGACCGAAGCCAGCGAGCGCATGCGCTCGGCGGCGTCGCCGTCGCCGACCACCGACTGGATGGTCATGCGGCCTTCGCGGCGCTTGGGCTCGCCGCGGGTGCGGCTGACCGCCTTGCCCGGACCGGCGTCGGAGAAACGCTTGTCGCGATCGTCCTCGCGACCGACCGGACGGCCGAAGCCGACGCCCGAGCGCACCGGACGGGCGACGTTGGGTTCGGCCGGCGGCTGGTTCGGGCTGGGACGGCCGCCAGGACCCGTGCGCGGGCCGCCCGGACGGGCGGCGCCGGGCGCCGGGCGCGGGTTCAGCGCGGAATAGCGAACGGGCTCCGCGGGCTTGGCGCCCTGCGGACGACCGCCGGGACCGCCCTGGGGCCGGGCGGCGCCTGCGCCCTGCGGGCGGCCGGGGGCGGCGCCCTGCGGACGATCCGAATAGGCGCGCTCGCCGCCGCCCATGGCCTGTTCACGGGCCGAGCGGCCGCCGAACGCGGGCCGTTCGACCGGCGCGCGCTGCGGATTGTTCGGCTTGGGCGTGCGCTGGCCGAAGTTGACCTGCGGACGCGGCGGCGCGGCCGGGCGAGCCGGCGGGGTCGGGGTGGGAGCGGCCGCCTGGGTCGGAGCGGGCGTTGGAGCCGGAGTTGGCGTCGCCGGGGTCGGCGTCGCCGGAGCGGCCGGTCTCGGCGCGGGCCGGGTCGGCGCAGGCGCCGGCGCGGCGGCGGCCAGCTTGGCGGCCTCGGCGCGAGCCGCATCGGCCGCAGCCTTGGCGGCGGCGGCTTCGGCGCGGGCGGCGGCGGCGGCGCGTTCGGCGGCCTCGGCCTGTTCGCGAGCGGCGGCGTCACGGCGCGCCTTGTCGGCGGCGGCGGTTTTTTCGCGTTCGGCCTGGGCGTGGGTGGCCAGCGCGATGGCGCGACGGCGCGCCTCCTGCTCTTCCGGCGACAGGGCGCCGCCGGCCGGCGATCCCTGCGGTCGCTGGCCCTGCGGGCGCGACTGGCCCTGGTCAGGACGCGGACGCGCGACGTCGAAGCCCTGCGGCCGTTGCGGGCCGCCGGCTGCGCCCGGGCGGCGCTTGGTTTCCACGACCACCGTCTTGGAGCGTCCATGGCTGAAGCTCTGCTTGACGGTGCCGGTCGAAACCGATCCCGTCTGCCGCGGCTTCAGGCTCAGCGGTGCGCGCGGTCCCGATTGGGACGGCGTTCCGCCGGTGTTGGCGCCCTGGCCTTCGTTGGTCTTGTCGTTCTCGTCGCTCATCCGGTCGCTTTACTCGTGGCGGAAAAGCCCGCCGTCGCTCAATGCAAATAAACGGGCGTGAGCCCGTCTCCGTCGCAGGAGACAGGCCCAAGCCCGCCGAAATCCTCAGCTCGCCTCTGGTCCCGTCGAACGGGTCGGGCGCGCTCCAGCCGTCTCGTCCTCGCCTCCGGGATGATCCCATGAAGTTGGTCGAAGCGGCCGGAAGCCAGCCAGTCGATCGACCTCCACGGTCCAGCGATCGGCGCGTCCGCCCGCAAGCAGGACCGCATGTATCGCATTTTCCAGCCCCAGGGCCAAACTCAAATCGTCGCCGGTGAAGGCGCCGCAGACGCGAGCGGTTCCATGGGACGCCAGGGCCAGGATCTTGCCCCGTCCGTCGGCCGAGCCGTCGGACGCCTCGATCACCCAGGCCGCGCGTCCGGACCGGATCGCCGCCGCCGATTTCTCGAAGCCGGAGATAAGCACGCCTTCGCGTCTGGCAAGACCCAGTTGGTCGAGACAGCGGCGATGCAGCAGCCGTTCGACCAGGTCCGGCAAGTCGTCCGGCGCGGCCAGTCGGGTCTTGGCCGCGCGTGAGAAAAGATTCTTCTTCGCCGCGGTCTGGATGGAGGCGCGGTCGGCCGCGACCCACAGGCCGCGGCCCGGCAGCTTGCGCCCCAGGTCGGGAACCACCTGACCGTCCGGCCCGGCGACAAAGCGGATCAAGCGAGATTCGTCCATCACCTGGTGCGAAGCCAGGTCCCGGCGTTCCCTATCGATCGTTGCGTCGCGCAGGCTCATGAACGGTCAGGGTCTCCATCACGCGTCGCGCGTCGGCTCGGAGGCGTCGGCGGCCTCCGCGTCTTCGACCGGCGTTTCGTCGCCCGCGGGCGCGTCGCCGAACACCTGGTCCGGATCGTATTCGCCCTCGGCGTACTCGCCTTCGTCCTCGTACTCAGGCTCGGGCTGCGGCAGTTCGGAGGCGTCGATCCATCCGGCCGCCACGCGCGCCTGCAGGATCAGCAGCTCGGCGTCTTCCTGAGCCAGGTTGAAGCTTTCCAGCACGCCCGGGACCTTGACCCGCTCACCGCCCTTGACCTCATAGCCGCCGCGGATTTCGTCGGTGGCCAGATCGGCCAGATCCTCGACCGTCTTTACGCCGCCTTGGCCGAGGGCCACGGCCATGGCCAGGGTCACGCCCGGCACCTGCAGCACGCCGTCCTCGACGCCCAGTTCGGTGCGCTTGGCGTCAAGCTCGGCGGCCTGGCGATCCAGGAAGTCGCGGGCGCGAGCCTGCAGCTCCTCGGCGGTCTCCTCGTCGAAGCCTTCGATCTCGGACACTTCGTAGGGTTCGACATAGGCCAGGTCTTCCACCGTGGCGAAGCCTTCGGTGACCAGCAGCTGGGCGATGACCTCGTCGACGTCCAGCGCTTCCTGGAACAGGGTGGTGCGTTCGCTGAACTCGCGCTGGCGACGCTCGCTGTCCTGCGCTTCGGTGATGATGTCGATCTGCCAGCCGGTCAGCTGCGAGGCCAGGCGCACGTTCTGGCCGCGACGGCCGATGGCCAGCGACAGCTGCTCGTCCGGCACCACCACTTCGACGCGGCCGGCTTCTTCGTCCAGCACCACCTTGGCCACTTCGGCCGGGGCCAGGGCGTTGACGATGAAGGTCGGCTCGTCCGGGTTCCACTGGATGATGTCGATCTTCTCGCCCTGAAGCTCGGCGACCACCGCCTGCACCCGCGAGCCGCGCATGCCGACGCAGGCGCCGACGGGGTCGATCGAGCTGTCGTTGGACAGCACCGCCATCTTGGCGCGCGAGCCCGAGTCGCGGGCGGCGGCGCGGATTTCGATCACGCCGTCGTACACTTCCGGCACTTCCTGGGCGAACAGCTTGGCCATGAAGCCGGGGTGCGCGCGGCTCAGCATCACCTGCGGGCCCTTCGCCTCGGGGCGCACGTCATAGATGTAGGTGCGGATGCGGTCGCCGATGTTGAACACCTCGCGCGGGATCGACTGGTCGCGGCGCATCACGCCCTCGCCCCGGCCCAGGTCGACAATGGTGTTGCCGTATTCGACGCGCTTGACCGTGCCGTTGACGATCTCGCCCACGCGGTCCTTGAACTCTTCGTACTGGTTGGCGCGCTCGGCCTCGCGGACCTTTCCGGTCACCACCTGACGGGCCATCTGGGTCTGGACGCGGCCGAACTCGAACGGCGGCAGGACCTCGACGTATTCCTTGCCGACCTCGGCCTCGGCGTCGCGCTTGGAGGCGTCACGCAGGCGCACCATGGCGCTGTCGTTGAACTCTTCCAGCTCGTCTTCCGGCTGCCAGTCGTCCTCGACCACGGTGACGTGGCGGGTCAGCAGCAGTTCGCCGGTCTTGTGGTCGATCTTGGCGCGGATGTCGTGGTGGGCGCCATAGCGCGACTTGGCGCCCTTCTGGATCGCTTCCTCGATGGCTTCGATGACGATCTCGCGTTCGATGTTCTTTTCGCGCGCGACCGAGTCGGCGATCTGCAGAAGTTCGAGACGGTTGGCGGAAATACCGGTGACGGCCATCAGGCGTTGTCCTCAGAGGGGATCGTGGTGGTGTCTTCGTCGGCCGAGCCTTCCGGCAGGCCGTCGTCTTCAGGTTCGCCGCGCTGGGCGCGGATCGCGGCGCCGCGCTTCAGCAGGGCGTCGGTCATGACCAGCTTGGCGTCCGCCAGCCAGTCGAATGGGATCAGGGCGGTTTCGTCCTCGCCGTCAAGGTCGATGGCGATGTTGTCGCCGTCCAGGCCCGCCAGCATGCCTTTGAAGCGCTTGCGCCCCTCGATCATGCGGTCGGTCTCGAGCCGCGCCTCGAAGCCGTCGAACAGTTCGAAATCGATCGGGCGGGTCAGCGGCCGGTCTATGCCCGGCGAGGACACCTCCAGCAGGTACTCGCCGGCGATGGGGTCGGCCGCGTCCAGCACCTCGGACACCGCGCGGCTGAGGCGCGCGCATTCCTCCACCGCGATGTCGTGGTCGCTGGGGCGCTCGGCCATGATCTGCAGGCGACGACGCAGGGTGCCGCCCATCAGACGCACCCGCACGACCTCAAGCCCCAGGCTCTCGGCCACCGGGTCGATCAGCTCCAGCAGGGCGCGGTCTTCGGCGGTCTTTGCGCGCAAGGTCAGGTCCAAACAAAAAGCGGCGAGCCGTCCAGGGCCGCCGCTTGGAAACGGCGTCTCGTCGGACGCCGGTCTAACGATGTGAGGCGCTTATAGGCGGCTTTCGCGAGGTTGTCAGCCCTGTTGTTCGCGCGGTCACGGCGAACCGAACGGCCGTGGCCGGGTTCTGCTGGTCTGCACCATCAGACGCGAGGACCTCATGTTCCAGAAGATACCGGCGAGCCTCGGCAAGGCGCTGGGCGGCGTGCGCGCGGGCGTGGACAAGCTGCTGCTGAACGAGGAGGGCGCCCAGGCCCCCGAAACCATCCAGGTCGAAAGCGCGGCCTTTAGGGACGGCGGCGCCATTCCCCTGCGCTTCACCGCCGATGGCGAAGGAACGTCGCCGCCGCTGTCGTGGTCCAACCTGCCGGAAGGGACCAAGCAGGTGCTGGTGGTGGTCGAGGATCCCGACATACCGGCGCCCCAGCCCTTTATTCACCTGATCGCGGTGTTCGATGCGGCGGTGACCAGCGTGGACGAAGGCGGGCTGAAGGAAGGCTCGAGCCTCGCACGCCTCGGCAAGCACTCCATGGGCGGCGTCGGCTGGCTGCCGAACGACCCGCCGCCGGGACATGGACCGCACCACTACCTGTTCCAGGTCTTCGCCCTGAACCGCGCGATCGACTGGGACGACAAGCCCGGCAAGGACGAGGTCAAGACGGCCATCGTCAAGACGGTGCTGGCCAAGGGCGTGCTGACCGGGATCTATGAGCGGGTGAAGCCGAGCTGAGGGCCAGTCCAGAGGCGGTAAGCCCCGCCGGCCAGCCCGCCCGAGAGCAACAGGCTCGCCATAATGCAGGCGTCGACGCGCCAAGGCTCGGGATCGCGCAACATGCCGGCCCAGGGCGCCAGAAGGTCGAAGGCGGGGATGCGGTGCAGCAGCGTCGCCAGAGCGACGTAGACGCCCGCCGTCGCCACGCCGGCTCCGCTCCAGACCCAGAAGGGGCGACCCTGCAGATATCGCTCCGCAAGAAAGCACCCCGCCAAACCGAAGATGACGCTGGATGGAGCCCCTAGCACCGACACCAGCAGAAAGGCGGGAGGACTCAGCAGCAGTTCGGGTTCTATGGACCTCAAGCCTTGAGCGTCCTGCGGCAGGAGGTGCGCCAGAAGTCCACAGATCAGGACCGACATTCCCGGGGCGAGCAGGGCGCAGGCCAGAAAGGGAGCGGGATGGATCCTGACGGAGCCGTTTGTCACTCCTTTTCAAACTCCAGAAAGATCGGCGCGGTGTCGCCGAGCTTCTTTTCCTCATAGCGGGTGACGACGTGGTCGGGCGGGGCGATGCGCCAGTCGTCGGCCTCGTCCGCCAGCCAGCGCAGGCCGGCCGTGCGGCCCAGGCGCTCCAGCGCCCAGTCGGCATAGTCCTTCCAGTCGGTGACGAAGCGCAGCCGGCCGCCGGGTTTCAGGATGCGGGCAAAGGCCTGAGCGGTTTCGTCCTGCACCAGACGACGCTTGTTGTGGCGCGCCTTGTGCCAGGGGTCGGGAAACAGGATCAGCACCCGGTCGACCGATGCGTCCGGCAGAGCGTCCACCAGGTCGCGGGCGTCGTCGGCGTGGATGCGGACGTTGTTCAAGCCGCCTTCGTCCACGTGACGCAGAGCCGAGGCCACGCCGTTCAGAAACGGCTCGCAGCCGATCACCAGCACGTCGGGACGTCGCGCGGCCTGCGCCGCCATGTGCTCGCCCCCGCCAAAACCGATTTCCAGCCAGACCTCCTGCGCCTCGGGCATCAGAGCACGGGGGTCGATGGGACCGGCCCTGGGATCGGGCACGGCGATCGCCGGCAGCAGGGTGTCCATCAGCGCGGCCTGGCGCGGCTTGATCGGACGCGCCTTGATCCGCCCGAATGAGCGCAAGGGACGATCGAGGTGCGGATTGTCGGAGGCGGTCACGGGAACTCGGATCGGGGAAGCGGAAGAACAGTCGTTCCTCCACACGATGCGCCGCGCCGGAGCAAGCGCTTTCCTGACGCCGCGGCGCTTGCGCGCCCCGCCCGATCAGGCTATGTCGCCGCCTCCCAAGCGGCCGGATGCGTAGCTCAGCGGGAGAGCACCTCGTTCACACCGAGGGGGTCACAGGTTCAATCCCTGTCGCATCCACCACTTTTTCCTTTGTTATCCAGCGGTTTGTTGGACACAACAGGAACTGTCCGCAGCTTGCGGTTCAGACGCGCAGCTTGGATGGGGCGGGAGTGGGGCAAGCCAGAGAAATTTGCCTTGTTGCTGTCCGTCTGGCTCCGAACGGTTTCATCCAGTCGCCCTCAGCTTGTTCCGCCGTCGCAACAAGCGCTACGGTCGCGGCGATAAGGAACACGGGGGCTTAGTTAGCTTGATGCTTCCTGACGTACCGAAGCGTAGATCGCCGACATAACCGCTTTGAAAGACCAGTCGTCCGTCTGACAGCCATCTGGGTGGTTCAAAGCTGAAACAGGGTTGGCGGAGCTTGGGCCAGTGGCTTTGCGTCTGGCCTGTCGCCGCGCAGATGCAATTCGGTCTCAGCCGAGAACCGCACATCGAGGTCGCGCTCGCGGGCTAGTCGTTCCAGCGCGTCTCTGTCCAACGTCTTCCAGGCCTTGCCGCGATCAGGGCCTGAGGGCACACGCGGCAGGAGACCCGGCTCGCGGCTCCACGCCAGCAGCTGTTCCAAGGATGTCTCGTTCAGCATGTCGCGCAGATGGTGGGCGGTGACATAGGCGTCCGGCAGGGCGCGGTGGGCGGGCAGGCCCAGCTCGTGCACCAGCCCCTCAGGACGGCGCTGATAGCGCAGCATCTGGTTGGAGAAGCGCTCAAGGCGCGGCCACAGTCGCAGCGCGCACTTCCAGGTGCAGATCCAGCTGGCGCCGCCCGAGAGCACAGGCGTGCAGTAGCGTTGTTCGAACGTTGCCCGATGTGCCGCCAGCGCCAGCACGCCGCCGTCCGGCCGCAGAACGTCTGGCGCGACCGCCTTCCAGAACGGCGCGTCCTTCACCTGCTCATCCAGGATGTGGTGGATCGCCATGGTGTCCGGCGAGATCGGCCGGCCTGGATTGACAAACAGGGCGCCGCGTTCCTCGTCCAGTCTCCAGGATCCGTCAGCATCCTGCACCACGTCCTGCCAGCCGATCTCGCAAACCTCGGCGGAGCCGTTGCCGCCGGTCTCGAGATCGATGACGCGAACGCGCTGCACGGCTAGGCTTGCTCGCCGACGAGGACATGCAGTTCATCCTCGGCTTCCTGGCTCGCCTGGTCCAACCAAGCGACCACCTCCAGCCAGTTCGCGACCAGCGTGCCCAGGCTCACCTCGGGCCCGAGCTCCGGCTGCACGTTCAGCGATAGACGGTTCACCAAGTCCGTCATCTCGGCCACGGCGCGGGCGCGGCCGGCGAGTTCGCCTGCACGGTACTCGGGGCTTTGATCATCCATGCGCTATCGCCTCTTCGATGCTCAGCCGCCTTCCCGGCTGCTGGCTGATCCCGCCTAGCACCCCGGTTTGCCAGCGGCGAGGGAAGGGTGCGCCGCTCCACGTCGGCATCCGCCATTCACGCTTAGTCCCGAGCCGCTCGCCATCCAGCAGCGGCGGCTTCAGTCTCGCTGCAGAACCACTGTTCACCGCGTGCAGTGTCGATGCGAGTCGCCGCATAGGAAGACCACCCGGGCAGATGGTAGATGCGCTCGCCCTTGCGGCTGATGTTGCCCTTGATCGTGCACCCGCTCTGCGGCGGTTCCTGAGGTGCGGTCCGCGGCGACGGGGCTGATCGGCTTCTCTGCTCGCGCCGCCACTGTGCTGGCTCGGTGAAGACGCTGTTGTGAATGCCGGCATGGGTGCGCTCGGCCTGCCGCTGTGCTGCGGCGTAGCGACCGTCGCTGTAGTCAGCGTACTCGATCGCCCAGCCGTTGATCACCAGCCAACGCCCGATGTCCTCGCCTCCGACGGTGCAGCGGGAGACGCTACGGCCATCCTGGTCCTTGTCGATCTCCACGCAGGCGACCGGCCGTGCGCCCAGCCAGGCATCCAGGGCGTTCGCCGCCTGCTGTCCGCAGCGCCAGGGTTCCCCCGCCTGGGTGCAGGTCTGGCGGCTTTCCGGGGCGTCCACGCCCCACAGCCGGATGCGCCGGCCCGCCAGCTCCAGCGTATCGCCGTCGATGACCGAAGCGCGCCCGGTCAGCGCCCCCGGCTGGATCACTGCTGACTCCACCGCATCCGGCTCCGCCGCACTCGGCTGGGCGGCATGGCCTTGGACGGTCGATCTCGCTGCGGCTGGTTCAGGCGGCGAGGTCACCAGCCATGTCGCACCGAACGCGCCGCCTGCCACCAGCAGCACCGTGAGCATGCCCGACGACGCCTTTGCTCGTGCGGAGCTTCGTGTCTTCTTTCCCTTGTGAGGTCTGCGGGTCATCTGACGGAGCAGAGAGCGCATCTCCGGGCTTGGGAGCAAGTCTCGATCTACCCTGTGCGCAGCGGCTGGCTCACGTCTTACGCCGCAAGGCCCAGACCAGGGTGGCTATCGCCGAGACGAGGGCTGCGGCGGCGGTAAGATGTTCAGGGGTGATCATGGGGTGGAGCTCCTTTGGCCTCATCCTGCGCCCGCTTTCAGCTCAGGCGGGCAAAGTCGCTCAGCTCAACACCCATACTTGCTCCGCTGAACCTGCAACTTGCTGAAGATGCTGACCTTGTTCTCTGCGCAGGCTGGCAGGGCCCACCGCTAGCTAGCGCATCAGGGTGGATCTGCTTTGCATCGGCAGCCCGCCTTATCCCCAAGCGGCGAACAGGATTCTCTCCCGATGGCGATGTAGGATGTTCCTGTTTCGTTCATGTTCATAGTAGGTGAGGGCGAGCCGACGGTTCGATGGAGGACGGAATGAACGACGGAGATTTGGCGCGGTCGCTGGAGGCGCTGGATCAGGCGCTTGAAGAACGCCACCGGGCCACTGAGCCGCAGCCGAACTACGGCTTGAACACGCCTGAACCTGACGCCGTCATGCGCCAGCTGGCGATTAATCTGCAGGCCTTCGCACGTAGTAGCCACCGCGTCTCGGAGGACGATCGGCTCCGCATCCTTGAGAGGACGCTGCGCGAAGTCCGTCTTCAAGCAGCCGGCTGACTGCGAGACCCATGAAGACGAGGATAGGCGTTCAGGTCAGACTGGGCGCGCCGCTGCTGGTGACCCTGATGGGCTCGCGGCTCTGCGCTGGCTTTCCTTCGCCTGCCGACGACTACGTCGAGGAGGCGCTGGATCCGGCGCGCTTGGTCGTGACTAATCCGACAGCGACCTTCATGTGGCGCGTCGCGGGCCACAGCATGGTGGGCGCCGGGATCAACGACGGCGACTACGTCGTGGTTGATCGCTCACTCGTCCCACGCGCCGGCGACGCCGTGGTCGCGGTGATCGACGGCCAGCCCAGCGCCAAACGCGTTGTACGCCTGGTCAGCGGCCGTTTGGCTCTGGACTTCGACAATCCGGCCATGCGGCCGCTCGTCCTGGACGAGGCGTCGGAGGCGCTGATCTGGGGCGTCATCACCTGGTCGATGACGCCGCACCGTCCAGCGCCGCGATGAGCGGGCGGGTTTTCGGCCTATCGGACGGCAACAGCTTCTACTGCTCGTGTGAGCGGGTGTTCGAGCCGGCTCTGGAAGGTCGGCCGGTGATCGTGCTGTCTAACAACGACGGCTGCGCCATCGCCAGGACCTCCGAGGCCAAGGCGCTGGGCATCCGCATGGGCGATCCCTGGTTCAAGATCCGCGACGAGGCGACCGCCGCTGGTGTCGTGGCGCGGTCATCCAACTACGTCCTCTACGGCGACATGAGCCGGCGGGTGAACGAGGTCTACCGGGCCTACGCCCGCGACGTGGAGGTCTACTCGATCGACGAGAGCTTCCTGGACTTCACCGGCGAGCCGGACGCCGCGGGCCGCGCGCGCGAGATGCGCGAGGTGGTGCGGCGCTGGACCGGGATCCCGACGTGCGTCGGCCTCGGTCCCACGCGCACCCTGGCCAAGGTGGCGAACCACCTGGCCAAGCAACGGCCGGAGCTGAACGGCGTGTGCGACCTGATCGACGCCGCCACGCGCGAGGCCTTGCTGCCGACGGTGGAAATCGGTGACGTATGGGGCGTCGGTCACGCCTCGGCTGCGAAGCTCAGGGCGATCGGCGTCACCACGGCGGCCGCGCTGCGCGACATGGAACCTCGCGCGGCGCGGTCGTTGCTGACGGTGTCGGGCGAGCGCCTAGTGCTCGAACTGCGCGGGATCCTCTGCCAGGATCTCGAGTTGACGCCGCCGGTGCGGAAGGGCATCGCCGTGACGCGGATGTTCGGCCGGCCGATCACCGACCAGCACGAGATGCTGCAGGCGGTGACGACCTATGTTGCGCGCGCGGCTGAGAAGCTGCGCCAGCACCAGCTGGCTTCCGCCGACATGACGGTTTTCTTCCACACCGGCGCGCATGCGCCTGGGACCCCGCGATCGGTCAGCGGCCGCGCCGGGCTGTGGGCGGCGACGTCCGACACGCTCGAGATGGTGAAGGCGGCCAACGCTGTGGTGCGCCGGCTTTGGGCTCCGGGTTTCCGCTACGCCAAGGCTGGCGTGATGCTCGATGACCTGGTGCGTCCGGACGCGGCGCCTCGAAGCTTGCTCGACGCGCCGGACCTGCGCCGCGATCAGCTGATGGTCGCGCTCGATCGCGTGAATCGCCGTTTTGGCCGAGGCGCACTCGTCCCGGCGTCGGCGGGCCTGATCAAGGCGTGGACAAAGCGGGCCGACATGCTGAGCCCGGCCTACACCACGAAGCTGTCGGAGACGCCCATCGCGCGGGCGTGAAGTCGCCGGTGACGAGCAGAACGAGTCGCAGAGCTCAATGGTGAATCTACCTTCAACAGGAGGGTTCGAATGTCCGCTATCTCCTCAGCACGTGCAGACCACCGCGGTCGCATGAATCTGCTAAGAAGGTGGGGCGGAGACTGCATATGCGGAGGAGGTGCGTTTGTCGTCAGGACTCAATCGTGCAAGATCCGCTTGAGCGTGGCTTCTGCTGAGACCCCTCTTCGGCGGCTGCGTAGAAGTTGATGATCGGACAGTTGGGGAGCGGGTACCGATCAGCGCTCAGGACGATGCAGGGCCTTCGACGGCGCCTGGAGCTGCGTCCTAGCCGATCCGGGGATCACGTACGCCATGCTGCAGTAGGACGGGCGGATCGTCACCCACCTACACCGCCAGGGTCAGAGGTGAAGGTCCGCTTCCGACCCGTTGCGCACCTCGCAACATCAAGTAGGCTCCCGCCATGCAGTCCCTTGCAACAACGCGTCTGCACCTGATCCCGCTGTCCATAGGCGACGCGCCCGCAATTCAGCGCTCATTTCCGAAGTGGGAAATTGTGCGTTGGATGAATGATGCAGTGCCATGGCCCTACCCCGAGGATGGAGCCGAAGGTTACCTGCGGGGCGTTGCGCTTCCTGCTATAGAAGCCGGGAAAGCCTGGCACTGGAGCCTAAGACCACGAGAACAGCCTGATATCTTGATCGGGGTGATCAGCTTAATAGATCAGCCTGACGACAACAGAGGATTTTGGCTTACCCCGGAATGGCAGCAGCGAGGGCTTATGACTGAAGCTAGCGACGCTGTGACAGACTACTGGTTCGAAGTTCTTGGACGAGAAATTCTCCGAGTTCCCAAGGCGGTCGACAATCCGTCGTCGCGCCGAATTTCGGAGAAGCAAGGCATGCGCGTGATCGCTTGCTTCCCGAGACAATTGGTGTCCGGCGTTCATCAAGTGGAGCTGTGGGAGATCAGCCGAGACGTATGGAGGGCGCAGCGCACTAAGCGGACCCTAGTTCAGGATGTCAGTAGTCGACGCCACTGAATTTCGGTCGAGCAGTCGTCAGACCGCCAGCATTCAGTTTTGTGCCTTTGACCGGCATCCACCCTTAGCCGCAGTTCACCTCCGACCTAAAGCGGGCATTCACAGCGATCCGTTCTCCACGATGCCCTGCCGCCGTTTGGAGGGATGCGAAATTTCAAAGGCTGGTGCATCCGGATCCCCAGTTCCCCGCCTCCTCTTCCAGAGCGTGACTGTTGCGCAGAAAGGGGATCTCGATGTTGGCCTTCTCTCCTGTCCCGGCGCGTCAGCGCCGACGAGGCGCACTTCTGATGGCGGCGCTGGGCGCCCTGACGTTGGTGTCCGCCCCCGCCGCAGCGCAGGACGTCGCCCGCATGGATCAGGTGGTCCGCGCTTCGGCAGAGCGTGACGCCTTCTCGGGCGCTGTTCTGGTCGCGAAGAACGGCGACGTTCTGCTCGACCAGGGCTACGGCTTGGCGAACCGCGAGTGGAGCATTCCCAACGACAGCCAGACCAAGTTCCGCCTGGGCTCATTGACCAAACAGTTCACGGCCGTCGCCATCCTGATGTTGGCTGATCAGGGCAAGGTCGATCTGGACGCGCCCATCAAGACCCTGCTGCCGGGCTCTCCAGCCGCCTGGGACACGGTGACGGTCCGCCATCTCTTGTCGCATACGTCGGGCGTGCCGGATTTCACGCGCCAGGCTGACTACGAAGCGCTGAAGACGCGCCCGACGAAGCTGGCCAGCCTTATCGCGCGGTTCAGCAGCCAGCCGCTGGCATTCCCGCCCGGCGAGCGCTTCTCTTATTCCAACTCGGGATACATCCTATTGAGCGCGGTCATCGAGGCGGCGAGCGGCCAGCCTTACGCCGACTTTGTGACTTCCAACCTGTTCCAGCCGCTGGGCATGAGTGACAGTGGCTACGACCGCCACGATGTGATCACGCCTCGACGGGCATCGGGCTACGCTTCGACGGCTGGCGGCGTCATCAATGCCGACTACGTGGACATGAGCATACCCCAGGGCGCCGGGGCGCTGTTCTCGACCACCCGCGACCTTCTCAAGTGGGAGCAAGGCCTGTTCAGCGGCCGGCTGTTGAGCGAGACATCGATGGACGCTCTAACGACGCCTGTGCGCGACGGCTACGCCATGGGTTTGGTCGTCTCCCGCTCGGAAGGACGCACCCTGATCTGGCACAACGGAGGGATCGAGGGCTTCAACACCTACATGGCCTACGATCCAGACGACCGGTTCGCGGTGATCGTGCTGGGCAACCTCAACGGCGAGGCGCCGGACAAGATCGGGAACGATCTGACGACGCTGATGCGCGGGGGCGCCGTCACCTTGGCCAGCGAGCGCCGATCCATCGTCGTAGCGCCGGATGTCCTGCAATCCTACGTCGGCGTCTATGAGCTCGCGCCCGGCTTCGACCTGACGTTCTCGGTCGTGGACGGCGCGCTGATGGCGCAAGCCACCGGTCAGCAGGCGAACCGGTTGAGGGCCGATGCTACGGACGCATTCTTCTTGGAAGCCGTGGATGCTGAGATCGTCTTCACGCGTGACCCAGCAGGCGCTGTGCAGGGGGTGGTGCTGCACCAGGGCGGGCGAGATATGCCTGGCCGCAAGCGGTGAATACGGATGGTCTTCCTGAGCGAAACGGCTAGCAGCTGACAAACGCGTCGACCGCCTTCCAGGAAGCGGAGCTATGATGGACTTCGGCACATCCGATGCCGGGATGACGCTGTTAGGTCGAACACAACCCGCACACTCTGGTCTCGCGCCTCACTCCACAATCCGTTGCGAAGCGAACCTCCAACAAGGATCTGGTTGTGCGGTGATGAGCAGCATGAGACACGTTCCAGCCCTGCAACAACCCTCAGCAGCGCTCGAAGATGGCGGCGATGCCTTGGCCTCCGCCGATGCACATGGTCACTAAGGCGTAACGGCCTCTCGTGCGTTGAAGCTCATACAACGCCTTGACGCTGTTGATCGCTCCTGTAGCCCCGACGGGGTGGCCTATGGATATGCCGCTACCGTTCGGATTGACCTTGTCAGGATCGAAGCCGAGATCGCGCGAGACGGCGCAGGCTTGCGCGGCGAAGGCCTCGTTGGACTCGATCACATCCATGTCGGCGATCAACAGGCCAGCGCGCTTCAGTGCTTGCCTGACCGCCGGGATGGGGCCGAGGCCCATATAGGCTGGATCGACGCCTGCGTGACCCCAGGCCACGACTCTGGCCAGTGGCGCAAGCGCCGCGCGCTTCACCATCTCTTCGCCGGCCAGCAGAAGGGCCGCCGCGCCATCGTTGATGCCGGAGGCGTTGCCGGCGGTGACCGAGCCGTCTGCCTTGAACACCGGCTTCAGCCGATCGAAATCGGCGCGAGAGGCGTCATGACGGATGTGCTCATCACGATCGAAGACGAGCGGCTTTCCCTTCAGCTTCACTTCGATCGGCAGGATCTGCTCGACGAAGCGGCCGCCTCGGTCGGCAGCCGAGGCGCGGCGATGGCTTTCAAAGGCGGCGTCGTCCTGAGCCGTGCGGTCGATGCCGTACCGTTCCGCCACGTTCTCGGCGGTCATGCCCATGTGGTAGCGGTTGAAGGGGTCGGTCAGAGCGCCTGTGAGGCCGTCGATCAAAGCGGTGTCGCCCATCTTGGCGCCGAATCGTGCGGAAGGCACGAGGTACGGTGCTCGGCTCATCGACTCCGCGCCGCCGGCCAAGGCGACGTCGGCCTCGCCCAGCTTCACCAACTGCGCGGCGGACACCAGCGCCTGGAGGCCCGAGCCGCACAGACGATTGACGCCGAAGGCGGGCGTCTCCGCGGCGCAGCCCGACGTCAGCGCCGCCCAGCGCGCAAGATAGGCGTCGCGCGGCTCTGTCTGAATCACCTGACCGAAGACCACATGGCCGACCTGCTTGGGCTCGACACCAGACCGGTGGATCGCCTCGGCCGAGACTTGAGCCGCCAGCTCGGTCGGCGGCGTATCTTTCAGCGCGCCGCCGAAGGCGCCGACGGCGGTCCGGACGCCGGAAAGAATGAACACCTCGGTCATGATGGATGGTCCTGAAGGCCAGTGCCGCCTGGCGTTCAAGAACGGCAAGCGACGAAGGTGATTAGACGTTTGAACGGCATGGGCCCCGTGATTGCGAGGACCTTAGGTCTCGTTCGTTGCGCCAGCGAATGTCCGGTCCGCGAGGTGGGAAGACGTGTTCACCTCATGGCTGTACTGAGCCGCCCCCGAAGCCGGCACGAACTCGCCCTCTCTATCTCGGATGCGCTCCCACTGCGCCTCGATGCGCTCTGCGGCGCCGGGCGCGTCGCCGATGTGGACGCCTTGCGTCATGGTGACATGCGCCTGCTCGAAGGCGCCCGCGCCGGCAAGCAGGATTGTGCGCGTCGGCGCGTTCTCGCTCGCCAGCGCCACGACGCCCGGGCTCACCAGATCCGTTGAAAGGCCGCGGAGATCGTCCTCTGAATAAAGACCTTCCGTCATCTGCGTCGCCGCGCTGGGCGCCAAACAGTTGACGTGGATGCCCGATTTTTGGCCTTCGAGCGCCAGGGTCTGCATCAGTCCGACGAGCGCCATCTTGGCTGCGCCGTAGTTCGACTGCCCGAAGTTGCCGTAGAGCCCCGATGAGGAGGTGGTGAAGATCACCCGGCCGTAGCCCTTGTCGCGCATGTGCGGCCACGCCGCCTTGGTCAGGTTGACCGATCCCATAAGGTGCACGTCCAGCACCAGCGCGAAGTCGTCGAGGTCCATCTTGGCGAAGGTTCGGTCGCGCAGGATGCCGGCGTTGTTGACCAGGATATCGACACCGCCCCAGCGCGCGACCACCTCCTCCACCATGGCGAAGACGGCTGCGCGGTCGGTGACGCTGCAGGTCCATGGCAGGGCCTCACCGCCATCTTCTTGTATCTCTCTAGCGACCGCCTCGCAGGCAGCGGACGCCAGGTCGTTGACGACCACCTTTGCCCCATGCCGCGCCAACGCAAGCGCATGACTGCGGCCCAAGCCGCCGCCCGCACCCGTGACGATCGCGGTCCGTCCGTTGAGATCAATGGCCATGGCTCTCCCTTCGCGGTCTGTCGCCGCGTCCTCTCTTCGTCCCACTCTGAAGAAACTGTCCGTAAGGTCAATATTCACTAGGCGACGGGTGAACATTGACGGCGGACGGGATCGGTGAGACGGTCCGCGAATGGCGCCGACAGAGCGCTCGAGGAAACATCGAGGGAGAGAGACCATGGGGCGCAAGCTCTGGCTGACCACATCCGCCGCGGTCCTGCTGTGGACCGGAGCCGCCCAGGCTCAAACCGCGCCACAAGAGACCGACGGTCAAGAAGAGGCGACGTCACTAGGCGAGGTGCTTGTCACCGCCGAGCGCCGAACGACCAATCTTCAGGAAACGGCTGTCGCCGCCACTGTGCTCTCCGGCGAAAGCCTGGATGACCGCGGCGTCTTCTCCCTGGAGCAGCTTCAGTTCGTGGCGCCGTCGACGACGGTGCAGAACTACGGCCAAGGCAACTTCTTCAACGTTCGCGGCATCGGAAAGTCGGAAGCGACAACGGCCATCGGCGTGGGCGTGACCACCTATCGCGACGGCGTTCCTGTGTTTCCCGGCTACTTCCAGACCGAACCCTACTATGACATCGGCAGCGTCGAACTGCTGCGGGGTCCACAGGGCACCTTCGCAGGCACCAACGCCACGGGGGGCGCGGTCTTCATCACCTCACGCAATCCGGATTTCACGGGGGTGAACGGCTATGTGCTGGGACAGGTCGGCAACTACGACAATCTGAAGCTCCAAGGCGCGGTCAACGTGCCGCTGAGCGACACCCTGGCCGCCCGCTTCGCCGTGAACAGCGAGCAACGCTCCAGCTTCCACGACATCACCGGGCCCTACCGTGGAACCCCGGGCGAGGTGGACTCCAACAGCGTGCGCGCCAGCTTCCTGTGGACCCCGACGCCCGCGCTGCGGGTGCTGCTGAAGGGCGACTACAACAAGCTGGACTTCGGCGGCTATCCGGCTGATCCGGCCTTGTCGACCAACGATCCCTTCGAGATCACTGCGAACGGCCCCCACTCCGGCCTGGACGAGACGGCCCGCATCTCGCTGAACGTCAGCTACGTCTTCGACAACGGGATCACCCTGCGTTCGATTACCGGCTACCAGGATGGAACAAGCGAGTTCTCGACCGATCTGGACGGGACCAGCGCTCTCAACAACACCTTCTATGACCGCGTCGAAGAGCAGGTCTGGTCGCAGGAGATCAATCTGATCTCGCCCGACAACCAGCGTCTCACCTGGCTGCTGGGCGCCTTCTGGCAGCAGGACGACGTAACCTTCCCGGTCACCACCTTCCCGGAGGGCGCGTACCACGTCGGCTTCCCGGAAGGCGTGCTCGACTACTACATCTTCGGCGACACGCCCAAGGAGACCAAGGCCGTGTTCGGCCAGGTCAGCTATGACATCTCGGATCGCCTGCAGATCCAGGTCGGCGCACGCTGGTCCGAAAGCACGTCGCGCAACGAAAACGTCTACACCACCTATCCTGCGCTCGGCCTGCAGCTGCTGCAGAACGACGAGGTCACCGCCGATAAGGCCACCGGCAAGGTGAGCATCAACTACAAGATAGACGACAACAACTTCGTCTACGGCTTTGTGGCGAACGGCTTCAAGATGGGCGGACTGAACGCTCCGAACTTCTATGCTCCGGCAAGTTCGTTCGGTCCGGAAGACGTGGTCGATTACGAACTAGGCTGGAAGTCGACCTTGCTCGGCGGTCAGGTCCGCACCCAGCTTGGGGCCTACTACATGACCTATGAGGGCTTCCAGGTCGTGGTCGGCGATCCGGCTGTTCCGCTGTTCAGCTCCATCGTCAATGTCGCTGACGAGACCGTGCTGATGGGGTTGGAAGCCTCGGCTCAAGTCCGTCTGAACGCCTGGACCTTGGATGTCGGCGCTGCGGTGTCGAACTCTGAACTGGGCGAGTTCTACGCCGCCGATCCCCGCGTCGCACGCAGCGGCACGTGCGACGCTAACACCGGGCCGGCGACCGCCAATTGCCTGAACCTCGACGGGAACACTCAAGGGTATGCGCCCGAACTGACGTTCAACATCGGAGTCCAGTACGACTTCGCACTGCCGAACGGCGCGACCCTGTCGCCGCGGATCGATTACGCGCACATTGACGAGGCCTGGACGAGCATCTTCAACAACGAGGCTTTGGGCGACCGCCTGGAGTCCCGCGACCTGGTCAACCTTCTCCTTAGCTACAAGACGGGCGACTGGACACTCGCGGCCTATGCGCTGAACGCGACGGATCAGACCTATATCGCGGCGGTCAACTCGGGCCTTCGCTATGCGGGCGCTCCGCGGCAGTTCGGCGTCAATCTGACGAAGACGTTCTGACCCAGACCCTGACGGGGCGCGGTCACTCGATCGCCGTCCCGTCAAATCCCTGCCCCCAGCATCTGTAACCTGTTGGATTGTTGCTCAAGGATGATCGGCTCCCCGCCAAGCTTCATGCAGGACTACGCCCTGACCGTGGACCGCTTCCTCGACCACGGCGCCAAATGGCACGGGTCCTCGGGGGTGGTGACGGCGGGCGCGCAAGCCGACCGACGCATCAACTACTTCGACCTTCGCGAGCGCGCCAATCGCCTGTCCGGCGCCCTACTGAGTTGCGGCGTGGAGCCCGGCGACCGGATCGCCACCCTGGCCTGGAACACTCAACACCATGTTGAGGCCTGGTACGCCGCGATGGGCGTGGGCCTCGTCTGCCACACCCTAAACCCGCGGCTGACGGTCGCGCAGTTGGCTGCGATGGTCGACCAGGCCGACGATCGCGTGCTGGCCGTCGGCGCAGGCTTGCGCCACATCGCCGAAGCCCTGCTGGAAGCCTGTCCTTCGCTGGAGCGCCTGATCCTGCTGGACGACGACGCGGCTAAGAACGGACGCCCCGAGATCTTCAGTCTTGAGAGCCTGCTCGCCGAGCAAGGTCACGCCGTCTCCTGGGGCGGTTTCGAAGAGACCGCGCTTGCCGGACTGTGCTTCACCTCCGGCACCACCGGCGCGCCGAAGGGCGTCGCCTACACCCATCGCTCCAATTACCTGCACACTCTTCGCGCTCTGCAGGCGGATTCCATCGCCCTCACCGCCAAGGACGCCGTTCTTGTCGCCGTGCCCATGTTCCACGCCAACGCGTGGGGCCTGCCCTTTGCGGCGCCAGCCGTAGGCGCCGATCTGGTGCTGCCCGGGCGCTCGACCGACGGAGCCACTCTGGCGGGCCTGATCGAAAGGCAGGGTGTGACGGTCGCCGTGGGCGTTCCCACCGTCTGGCTAGGCCTGTTGGATCATCTCGACGCCACAGGCGGCGAAACGCCAAGCTTGGAGCGCATCATCATCGGCGGATCGAGCTGTCCCGACAGCCTGCTGCAAAGAATGGAGCGACGGTTCGGCGCCACGGTGCAGACCAGCTGGGGCATGACCGAGCTGTCGCCGTTGGGCGCCATCTCCCCCCGCAGCGATGTCCAGGGCGCCGCACGAGGCTCAGGTCGTCCCCCCATGGGCCTGGACCTGCTGCTCACCGACGCGGACGGCCGCCCCCTGCCCGACCAGCGCAACGCCGTCGGCCACCTGAAGGTGAAGGGGCAAAGCGTTGTTCAAAGCTATTTCGGCGCCAGCCAGCCGGCCGTCGACGCCGACGGCTGGTTCGACACCGGCGACCTGGCCCAGCTGGACAACGACGGCAACCTGACCCTGGCGGGCCGTTCCAAGGACTTGATCAAGTCCGGGGGCGAATGGATCAACCCCGTCGAAATCGAGGAAATCGTCGGCGCTCTGCCCGCAGTCAGCCTCGTGGCGGTAATCGGCCGAGCCGACTCGAAGTGGGGCGAGCGTCCCCTGATGGTGATCGAGCCCGCGCGCGGACAGGACATCGACGATGCGCAACTGAAGGCGTCGCTCAAGGGCCGCGTAGCCGACTGGTGGATCCCCGAGCGGGTCGTGCGGGTAGAGGCCATGCCGCTTGCGGCCACGGGCAAGATCAACAAGGCCGTGCTTCGCGCCGCTCATGGAGGCGCCTAGGATGACCGCCGTCTCCATCATCGAGTCGGCGCGCCCATTGCACGGGGCGCCAGAACGCCCCGAGGCCAAGACCATGACCACATCGCCCCGCAGGCCGCGCCGCAAGGCGGAGCAACGCGCCGAAAGCCTGGAGCAGCTGCTGGACGCCGCCGAGGAGCTCTTCTCCCGCCACGGCTTCTACGGCGTGACGATCAAGGACATCGCCGACAAGGTCGGCGTCCACAAGTCGTTGATCCACTACTACTTCACCGACAAGCAGGAGGTGTTCGACAAGGTGATGGCGCGTCGTGCGCCGATCACAAGCGGACGCCGAATGGACGCGCTGGACGCCTATGAAAAGGCGGCCGCAGGCACTCCGACCGTCGAGGGCGCTCTGCGCGCCTTCCTCGACACCGATCTGGACACCTATTCCACCGGCGGCGACGGCTGGCGCCATTTCGGGGCGCTGAGCGCTCAGATCAACAACACGCCTGCCTGGGGCGCCGAGGTCATGGATCGCCTTTACGACCCCGTGGTCCTCAGGCTCATCGGCCTGCTGAAGCAGGCCATGCCTGACGCGCTCGAAGAGGACATCTTCTGGGGCTACCACTTCGTGACCGGCGCCCTGACGCTCAGCCTGGCGCGCACGGGCCGGATCGACCACCTCTCCGGCGGTAAGTGCCGGTCCGACGACTTCGAGGCGATCAAGGCGCGGATGGCCGCCTTCATGGCGCACGGTTTCATGGGTGTCTGCCGGGACCGCGCCGAGGAACGTCGAAAGCAGGCGCGTGAATGACAGCCGGCAGCTTGCCCTTCGCGGAGAACCCCGAGGTTCTCGGCTTCAGCTCAGCCCGCCTCGCCGACCTCAACGGCTACATGTCGGGCATGGTCGAGGCGGGGCTGGTGGCGGGAACCTCCACTCTGCTGATGCGCCATGGGCAGGTCGCCGCCTTCCAAACCTTCGGCCATGCTCGCCTGGGCGACGCGGCGCCACTGAGCCCCGACACCATCTTCCGCATCTACTCCATGACCAAGCCTGTCACCGGCGTGGCCATGATGATCCTGTTCGAAGAAGGGCGGTGGCGGCTTGATGATCCCGTCACCGATCATCTTCCGGAGCTGGAGGGCCAGAAGGTCTTTGTCGGCATGGCCGATGACGGGTCCATGATGACCGAAGACGTTGTGCGTCCACCGACCATGCGCGAGCTGATGAGCCATACGGCCGGCTTGGGCTATGGCCTGTTCGACGTGCATCCGATCGAGCGCGCCTATCGGAAGGCGGGCGTGATGACCGCCGACAGCCATGACGATCTGCTGGGCCGCGTCGCCCGCATCCCGTTGATGTTCCAGCCGGGATCGGAGTGGTTCTACTCCATCGCCACGGACCTTCAGGCGCTGGTGGTGAAACGCCTGGCGGGGATGAGCTTCGGGGAGTTCCTTAGGACTCGCATCCTCGAACCACTGGGCATGGTGGACACCGGCTTTCAGGCGCCGGCGGATCAACTCCACCGGCTGGCGGAAATGTACTGCGATGGCGGCGCGGGCGAGCTTGAAGTGGCCACCAAGGCCTTCGACATGCCCATCAACGACTACACCCGCCCTCCTCGCTTCGAGAGCGGCGGCGGCGGCCTCGTGTCGACGGCGGTCGACTACGCCCGCTTCTGCCAGATGATCCTGAACCGCGGTGAACTGGACGGGATCCGCATTCTAAAGCCTGAGACCGTCGCGCTGATGGCGACCAACGTCATCCCCGATGCGGTGCTCGGGACGACCAATCCCCTTCGCCTGCTGCCCTTCAACCCGGCATTCGGTTTCGGACTGGACCTCGCGGTAGCAATTGATCCGCGGGCGCTCGGCATGGTCGAAGGCAAGGGCACACTGAGCTGGGGTGGGGGCGGGGGAACCTGGTTCTGGATCGACCCGACCAACGACCTGATCTTCGTGGGCATGATCCAGCGCATGGCCGATCCGGTCAGCAACGAGTTTCGCGCTCGGGCGCGGACCCTGACCTACGCCGCCCTGACCCATCCTGAAAAATAGACGGGCCAAAAGGCTCGCTTCACCGAGGAACGACCATGAGTGCGACGCCCCTAGAGCCCGATCGGCCGCCGCTCGCCGCCAAGCCCCTAGTCGGCAGTCGCGCCTGGGTCGCGTTGGGCGTCCTGTGGTTCATCTATGTGCTGAACTTCCTGGACCGCCAGCTGCTGTCGATCCTGGCCAAGCCGATCCAGGATGCGCTGCAGATCACCGACGGCCAACTGGGCTTGCTGGGCGGGCTGTACTTTGCGTTCTTCTACTGTTTCATCGCCATTCCGGTGGGTTGGTTCGCGGACCGGACCAACCGGGTCGCCGTGGTGTCGATCGCCTGCGCAATATGGAGCGCGGCCACCATCGCCTGCGGCCTGTCACGCAGTTTCGGTCAACTGGCGGTTTCGCGCATGACCGTTGGCTTCGGAGAGGCGGGCGGCGTACCGCCCTCCTACGCCATCATCACCGATTATTTCCCCCCGGGCCGTCGCGGCATGGCGCTGGGCCTGTACAACCTCGGACCGCCGGTGGGTGCGGCGCTGGGCATCGCATTTGGCGCGTCGGTGGCGGCCGCCTTCAGCTGGCGCGACGCGTTTATCGCGATCGGCGTCGTCGGTTTGATCGTCGCCGTGGTCACTCCCTTCCTGGTTAAGGAACCGCGGCGCGGCGGCCTGGATCAGGCGACCTCGGCCTCGGCGCCTGTTCGCGCCGGCTTCTGGGCGACGGTGAAGATGTTCTTCTCCAACCCCGTGCTTGTGCTTGCCTCTCTTGGCAGCGGCGTGACCCAGATCGTCACCTACGGCCTCGGCAACTTCGCAGTCCTTTTCCTGATGCGCGAGAAAGGGATGACCCTGAACGATGTGGCCCTGTGGTACGCACTGGTGGTGGCCGTCGGCATGGGCGGCGGCATCTTCGCTTCCGGCTGGCTGATCGACCGCTACACGCGGCGCTCCAAGAAGGCCTACGCTCTGCTGCCCGCGATCTCGCTGTCGCTGGCGCTGCCGCTCTACGTCGCCTTTGTGTGGGCGCCGTCGTGGCCGCTTGCCCTGGCCTTGATGCTGGGGCCGAACTTCCTCAACTACTTCTATCTGTCGTCGTCGGTCGCCCTGGTGCAGGAAGAAGTGCGGCCGAACCAGCGCGTCATGGCCGGCGCGCTTCTGCTGCTGGTGATGAACTTCATCGGCATGGGCGTTGGACCGACCTATGTGGGCGCCGCCAGCGACTTCTTCCGCGCGGCTCACCCGGACAACTCGCTCCAGATCGCGCTCTACACCCTAATCCCCGTGTATCTGGCGGCCATCGGCCTGTTCCTGGGGCTGGCGCGGGTGCTGGGCCGCGACACCTCACGCGCGGGAGGCGCACAATGATCCCGAAGATCGTCGCGTTGGGAATGGCGCTAGCCCTGCTGACCGGTGCGTCCGCATCCGCCGAAACGCCGCCCGTGGTGACTGCACCCGCCGGCGCCGTGCGTGGCGTGGTCGAAGGCGAGATCGCCAGCTTCAAGGGCATCCCTTACGCCGCGCCTCCGGTGGGAGAGATGCGCTGGCGACCGCCCGCACCCGCCAGAGCCTGGAACGGCGAACGTGACGCCACCCGCTACGGCGCCGCCTGCGTGCAGCCGACTCCTGGTGCGCCGTCCATCTATTCAGCCGATCTGGGACGAACCAGCGAGGATTGTCTCACCCTTAACGTTTGGACGCCTTCAGCTACGGGGAAGGCTCCCGTCATGGTGTGGATCCATGGCGGCGCGCTGGTCACCGGATCGAGCAAGGAGACGCTGTACGACGGTGCGCGGCTCGCGCGCGAAGGCGTGGTTGTGGTGTCGATCAACTATCGGCTGGGCGTGCTCGGCTGGTTGTCTCACCCCGACCTGAGCGCCGAGAGCCCTGCGAGCGTCTCCGGCAACTACGGCTTGATGGATCAGGTCAGCGCGCTCCAGTGGGTCAAGCAGAACATCGCGAGCTTTGGCGGCGATCCGGAAAACGTCACAATCGCCGGCGAGTCAGCGGGCGGCCTGAGCGTCCTCTATCTGATGAGTTCACCGCTGGCGCGTGGGCTGTTCGATCGGGCCGTCGCTCAAAGCGCTTACATGATCTCCACGCCCGAGCTTAAGGAGGCGCGCCACGGCGCCCCGGCCGCTGAGGCGGCCGGCGCCACGCTCGCGCGCACACTTCAGGCGCCGAGTCTGAGGGCCTTGCGCGGTTTGGACGCTCAAGAGTTGACGGATCGGGCTGCGCTCGGCGGCTTCGCCACCTTTGGCGTGATCGACGGCGTGGTTCTGCCGCGACAGATCGTTGATGTATTCGATCGTGGCGAACAGGCCAAGGTCCCGGTTCTGGCCGGCTTCAACAGCGGCGAGATCCGCTCTCTCCGCATACTGGCTCCGCCTGTGCCAGGCAGCACCGCAGAATACGAGCGCGTCATACGGGAGCGCTACGGCGATCTGGCGGAGGAGTTCCTGCGCCTGTATCCCTCGTCGGAGATGGAGGAGAGCATACTCGCCACCACACGGGACGCGCTTTATGGTTGGACTTCCGAGCGCCTCGTCCGCTCCCAAACAGCAGCAGGCCAGTCCTCCTTCCTCTACCTGTTCGATCATGGCTACCCGGCCGCCGACGCCGCCGGTCTGCGCGCTTTTCACGCCAGCGAACTGCCCTTCATGTTCGGCAACCTGCAAAGGACTCCGCCCCGCTGGCCTGCGATCTCAAGCGCCCAGAAAGAGGCGCACCTAAGTGATGCGATGATCGCCTACTGGACCAGTTTCATGCGCAGCGGGGCTCCAGAGGCGGAAGGGTATCCCACATGGGCATCCTATGGAGTCGGCGAAGCGTTTATGACTTTCCGCGACAGCCCGGTCCCGGAGAAAGACTTGTCCCCGGGCATGTTCGAACTTCACGACGCTACGGTGGAGCGTCGCCGCGCGACTGGAGATCAGCCGTGGAACTGGAACACGGGATTGGCTTCTCCGGCCCTTTCGAAGTCGGCCTCCCATTAGCCCTGTGCTGCGCTCGAGAGCGTCAGGGTGCGAGGCGACAGGGAGCTAGGAACATCCGGTCCTGCTTCGCCGATGATCTTACAGACGCAGGGCGTCTCCTTGACCGCCTTCGCAGATCAGGGTGGGGAAGACGCCGGGGCCGGGATTGCTTCACGTCAACAGTTGCGGCGTCCGGCAGACCTCCATGGTCATGCCTGAAACGTCTGCTTCTCAGTTGGCCGGCAACGTCGCTTCTCGGACTCCAAGCCGACATTCACTCAGCGCCGAAAACACGACATTCAACCAAGCTGTCTAAGACTGCGAACGTCCGCTTTGTCGATTGCCTCTCCTTCCCGCAAGCAGACCTAGCCAGCGGGTAAGGTCGAGGGTGATTTCCCAGCCTGTCGGAATCTCAACGGCGCGGGAGACACCGGTACCCAATACCAAGGCATGTACACCCCGGTTCGCAAACATTGAGAAGGCTAGAGCGGTCGCATGGGTCATGATCGCCCGCCCTCAACTCAAGTCAAAGGCCCGGGGCTCACCGACGTTGATCGAGTCGATAAGCGTGTGCAGAGGACTTATAGGGTCGTCTAGCATCGACAGGAGTAAGCTGATCATCCAGCCGGGGCGCTGACGCAGATCCTCGATCTCAAACCGCGGCAACGCCTCGATAACGCCCTGCAGCCGCTCGTCGCCGTTGAGCCTTCGGCCGAAGAGATGCGCGACAATGCGCGGCAGCAGGGAAAACAGCACGACGTTGTGACCAACGCGAAGACGCTGCGCCATCGGACTGACCGTGCATCGTGTCTCATCCATCTTGACGCGCGGCCCGCCACTCGCTCGGGCAGCGTCGGCAAACGCGTGCAGCCAGCTTGCCTCGCGGGGAAAGCCGGCAGTCGCGAAGTTAAGCGTGGGGTTTTCATAGATGCGTCGGGCGGACGTAAGAGCTCCTGCCCGCTCTACTCGCAGGCGTTTCGCGCCCGCGGTCGCGAGCGCACGGAGATACATTCGGGAGGTCTCAGCATGGATCTCCGATCCGTCCGGGAGGTGCTCCCGCCTCAAGCCGCCCCAACGCTGATAGTCCCTCAGACGGTAACCGCAGGCTTTGTCGTCGATTAGCACCTCGTCGCTATCGGCGACTTCTAGCGACCGTGTTCGACCGTCGACTTCAAGCTCGAGTGCGCGGTAGGTCGCGAGCCTCGGATCGTCGGGTTTTGCCCGGCCAATGGAGGCTTCCAACAGCGTATCTGCGCCGGCGGCCGCGCGCATGCGTTCGATATAGTAGGGCAGATACTCGGTGTCCGCGTCGGCTTGGAGGATCAGCAGCTGATCAGCTTGGCAGCCACGCTCAGCGGCCAGTAGAGCAGCGTGCCTGACGCCCCGGTCGCGTGGCGGCACAAACCCGCGTTCGCCTTCCACAATTCTTAGTACGGCCCCGGAAGGCGCTTCTGCTGCCACGCGGCCCATCACGTCCCACGTGCCGTCCGATGAGCCGTTGTCGACGAGGACGAGCTGCGCACCTGCCGGAGGATCTACACCCTCTCCAAACCCCAGTGAACGGGCCGTGGCCGCGATCGTTTCCTGTTCGTTCAGACAGGGGATTACGACCGCGACGTCCATCAAAGCGACTGCTGACGATCCCAGCGCATGAGATGCTGGGTGTAATCTGGCGGCGTCGCGTCTTGGTAGCCAGCCGCTTGGGCGGCGCGTTTCGAGGGCTCGTTCGACTTCCGCATGTGGGCGAAGATGGTTGGGTACTGGCTGTCTTCGCTGGCGAGCCGGTAGGCGATGCGCCCAATGCCCCGGCCTTGGCTCTGTCGGTTCAGGTAGATCTGGATGGAGGCATGGGGCCCCACAGGCGGCTCATCGATCCAGTTGATGAAGATGCGCCCGGATTTGACGCCCTTCGTGACGATCGACCAGGCCTCGCCTCCCGGGCCCGCCCCCTTGCCGGGCGTGCCCTTTGCCCGAACGAGCACCACGTCTGAGACCCCGACACGCTGGTCAGGGGGCAACGGTCGCACGGGCTTTGGTTTGGGCGTCGGCTGGTCGCCTGAGCGCCGCTTAGAGGGCTTCTTCATAAAGCTCTCCAAGCGTAGCACGAAGAGTGGCGTCTGCCTCCTCCCAGAACTCAGAGGGGAAAAAGCCAGGTGAATAGGCCACCACGCCATCGACGATCCGGGGCAGCAATGCGCGTTCGGACAGTGCGCTAGCGACCGCTCGGATCCGCGCCATGACCTCCGCCCGATCGGGGTCAAGCACCTCGGGGCGATCCCGCCAGTCGCCGTCTCCGTCGAACCGATTATTGAAGTAGTCCATGTCGATATGCAGCAGGATCGGACCGTCGCCGAGATCGGCGAGCCACTCATCGATGTCAGGCGTCAGAAGGTAACTATGAGGCCCGCTCGCTGACGATTCAGGTTTGAGGGTGATGGCGGGCCGAAGCGCACCTGGCTCAATCAAATCGTCGACGGTGGTGTCGGGAATGACCTGAAACCGCTGGGTCTCGGTCACCTTCGGCGGCTGGCATAGATGGCGAACTTCAGCCTGCCGATAGTGATGCAGCACCGGCGTCAGGAAACTGCCCATACCGACGCCGCCCGATTGCAGAGCAGTGAGAACCGTCGCCGGATCGCGGATATCGAAGGGCTGGTTGGTGAAAGGATCGCGCCAACCGCCCTCCGTCCCAAACAGACGCGGCGGCATCAGGTCCCGATGATCATCGACATGAAGGATGATGAGGGGCGCGTCGGGAGACCCTTCTTCCGTCGCGAACCAATGCGACCAACTCACAAGCGTCCAGGTATCGTAGAGCGCTGTCGTCACGCGCCCGCTTTGGCGGACGGCTTGCGCCATTTCTCCTAGGCTGACGCCCCATGGCCGAAGGTGGGTGTCCAACTCTGGATCAACATGCCGTTCCGGTTCGTCCGGCCAGTAGAGCTCCAGCTCCCACGCGCCGCTGCGCGCGGTCGCCCGAGCATCCCGGTCGCAGAAGTAGTCCCGCAAAAACCCGTGGCGGGCATGCGTCTCGTCGGGGAGACGATCCATGGGAACACGGATCGTCATGCCGCCAAGGTGTCGAGCGGCCCACGCTCACGCAAGACCGCAGCTAGGGCGCTCCCCGCCTCCGTGAGTGAGCACCCCGATAGCGTTTCGAACGCGCTCGCGAGGTTTTCCTCCGTGTCTCGCAGCTGGTTTCGTGCACGGCTGTGCATGCGCGTGGGGCCGGTCGCGAGCACGTGCTCCCAAAAGCGTCGGAGCTCAACGAAAACGAAGATGGCGTGGAAGAGACCGGAGACCGGTCTCGGATCCTCGCGCCAGGGTGAGACCACCAAGTCACCTTGGTGGGTCGTCGGGAAGCGTCTCTCGAATAGATAGAGCTTTTGGTGACGATGCTCGTGAAGCAGGGAGTCGGCCAGATCGTAGGCATCGATCAATCCCGCACCTTGGCGCACGGAAACGAACAGGGCTCCCGGCACCGCGTCGTCGCTGAAGGATACGATCTTGTCCGGGTGCGCCGTCGGGTCACGTACGAACTGCACGGCGGGACTAGCAGCCTGCATTTCGGAAGCCACCGCGGGCCGCCACGAGCGAAGGAGTTCGAAAGCCTCGGCAACGAGGGGCCTCGCCATCCGAGCGAGATCTTCATCCTCAAACTCGATCGCGGAGCCAAACGGAGCCCGAAGCCAACGATCGTCCGCACCGACGATCGGGAGTTCACCGGTGGTATGCCGGCGGGCCTCGATGTCGGCCAAGTAGTCCAAGTCGAGTGCGAGCGGCTGGCCGGTCACGTCGCGAACGGTCCGCCCGTCGCGCGTCGCAAGGACAACCTCGCTCCATGCAATCGACCCGGGCTGCCAGCTCATCGCATCGAACTCGGGCGTCGGCCAATCCAGGACGCGTTTGGCCCGCCCGGCAGCAGGGTTCGGCAGATTGCCGACGTACTGAAGTGCATCGGTGAACGTCGCCCGGTGGGTGGCACAGGCGGCGGCTCGAAGAGCCTCAAACTCGGCCTCGCCGGCTTCCGCAAACTCAAACTTGCCAACGTCGATGTCGAGTGCCGCAGGAGCGGCCGTCCCTCCGAGATGTTCCTCCAGACGAGAGCGTGCATGGGCAACAAGCGCCTTCATCTCGGCGCAGTAGACGGTTGGGTTTGCGAACCCGTCTGCACTACTCCAGCGGTGAGGCACTGCACCGCCACCGCAAGTCTCTACGATCGGGCAGGCTTGGCACTCGTCACACAAGCCCGCCTTCGACAGGAGGCGGCGGTGCTGCTGCAAGGCGTCGGACGCTGCGACCGTGATGATCGCCGTATCTCGCACCGTCCCGCCAAGCTGGGTGCCGTCCCCGACCACCTTGAGAACGTCGAGGTCATGGTACGAACCATCGGTCTCCACGGAGATCAAGCTGACATCCCCAAACCCGAATGCGTCGGTGCCAGAAGGCAGACCGAGCACCGCATCCAAAATTCCCTCGAACGTGCGGATGGCCAGGGCTGGATAGCGGTCAAACCACGCGTCAAAGGCTTGAGTTTGCCACCGGATATAGAGTTCAGGATCGAGCTCTCGACCCGGAGGTAAGCGTTGGTGGTGTGCGTCTGGCAATAGGAAGTCCAGCCGTGGGGGAGCATGTTGGGCAAAAAATGCGAGCAGCTCCTCAGGGTCTGAGCTGGCATCCACAACCGCAATGACGCCAGCGAATATCTTGGGGTGCTGCTTCAACCGCTCCAAGGCCGCCTCAACTTTGGTGAAGCTGGACCGGCCCCGCTTCGACGTTCGATGCAGATCGTTGACGGCTCGTGGACCGTCCAGGCTCAGTGAAACGCCGATGTTTTCGGCCTCGAAGAGCACCAAAGCGGCTTCGTCAAGAAGCAGACCGTTCGTCTGCAAACCGACGTCCACACTCACGCCGGTTCCGACCGTTTCCCGGATCAATCGCGCGAACTCGCAAAGCGCCTCCGCGCCGGCAAGGAGCGGCTCACCGCCATGAAAAATCACAGCGGTTTTGGTTATGCCGGCTTGCGCCACGTACTCAGCCAAGCGATCAGCGAACGCACGCTGATCCGCCGCGCTCAGCAGCTGCGGCATCGTTCGCCAAGCTTGGTCGGCGTGGTGATAGACATAGCAATAATCGCAGTCCAAGTTGCACCTGGACGCGACCTTGACGAGGAAAGATGTGATCCTCGCCGGCTCCATCACACGACTACGAGCGATTGTGGCGGTGATGCATCCGATCGTAGCTCGTGATGACTTCGCTCGCCGGTGCGTCCTGGCGGACGCGCCCTTGAAGGCGTTGAAGTGCCGGATTGGTCGCGGTCGTCGTGAGCACGGACGTACGGAGGCTAGCGGTGCTGGCAGCTTGCATAGTGTCGTTCTCCTACAGGAAGCAGATCTACCGCTTCCTGTATAGCTTCGCAACCACCTCTTGTATTGTTGCGGCGCATAATCGCGTAGCGAGCAGTCGCATTGAGGCTGTAGGAGACTGCTAAACCGTGCACCCCAGCGCAGTTTGAACCAATCCTTGATCCCCAACCTAGGCTTTGGCCGTTGTCGATCAGGAACTGCCGTCGCCGGGAAACCTCCGCGAAGCGCCAGAAGAAGACACTCGGTATTGGTCCGCAAGCTGACATGAAATACGGAGGACCGAAGGCGTTGGGCAGAGTTTAGGAACGTCAAGGCCGAGCCGGCAAAGGTTGACGTGCCATGCCTCTGGTACGAGGTCATTGAAGCTTTAACCCCGAGCCCAGGTCGGGAGGCCGGAGGCATGCAAAAGCCGACCAACCCAGAGCTCAAGGGTCCTTCTGAGCATCCGACTAAAGCCGCGCTTGATCCTGTCGGGCTTTCAGGTTTGACGTCCACTGCTCCAACGCCGTGATTTCCTGCTCGATGGCCTCGGG